>CAXXHW010000001.1:0-620893 GCA_963666265.2 Dehalococcoidia bacterium
CTCGGCGTGCCCACCGGCGAGGCGATTCACGTCGTGACCGTGGACGTGAGCCTGGAGGCGAGCCTCCGAATACCGATGCCCCCGCTGACGCAGCTGACCCACCACCCGGCCCGGGTCCAACACGTCACCAAGACCGTGCACCTCCTGCGCCCGGGGGACAGCGACTACGACAGTGAGACGGTGACGGTCTCCTGCGGTGAAGGCGCCACGTCGTCCGCCACCGCGACGGCCTACGCCTACGTCCCCAGCGTCACCATCGCCAAGGAGGTGACGGTGGACGTCCTCCACCCGGAGCACGTGAAGGCCGAGGTGGTGGAGCGGTCGCCCATCGCCAAGACCAGGAACGAGAGCCTATCCCTGGCGTCGAGCGTCGGCTCGGACGACCCCTTCGGGGCGCTGGTCCTGCCGGTGCCGGAGCCCGTTGACCCGCCCGCCGAGCAGACGCCCGCAGACGGCGACCTGAGCGACTGGTTCCGCATCCTGGGCTGGGAGTGGCCCTGGTGAGGCGCGCGATTGCGGCAACGCTTCTGGCCGGGGCTGCGCTGGCGACGACCGGCGCGGCCCCGGCGGAGGAGCAGGAGATGCTCCGCCAGTTCGACCGCGTGCTCACGGCGATGGCCTACGCCGCCTCCGGCCTCTGCCTCTTCGCCATCGTCTGGTCCGGCTTCGTCCTGATGGCCGAGGGCGGGGAGGAGCGAGGCGGCGGACGCGCCAAGGCCGCCGTCGTGATGGCGGTGGTTGGCCTGGTCCTGGTGCTGTCGGCCAAGGGCGTGGCCGCGCTGCTGCGCAGCGGAGTCGTCCCCATCCCGTAGAGCTAAGGAGAACACTGAGTTGAAACTGATATTTGGAAAGACGAAACGGCCGGACGCCCCGGCCGAGCCCAAGCCGCCGCCCCCGTTGTCCTACTGCTTCATGCTGTCGCACCTGGACGAGGACGGGCCGGTGCGCCTCGACGGGGTGAAGCTGGGCGTGTGCGAGGTGATGGGCCTGGAGCTGGACGAGCCGAAGCTGGGGGCCTTCGCCGGGGCGCTCAACGCCCTGGACTTCCCGGCGCAGCTGCTGGTGCGCCAGCACCCGCCGCGCCTTGGACGACTGCGAGAGAATCTGCAAGAGGCCCAACCGGAGGAGCCTGCCCCCGCAGACGAAGGCGGCGTCCGAGTCCCTCCGACGCTTGCTGACCGATCTGGAAAAGCGCGACGGCATCCTGGACCGGCGCTTCTACGCCGTGTGCGAGTTCGGGCGGATTGACGAGCTGCGAGGGCTGCTGGCGCGGGCCGGGCTGTCCGTCCACCCGCTCCGGGGCCGCCAGCTGCGGATGCTGCTCTTGGCCTCAGCCCTGGGCGGCACGCCCGCCGAGTTCGACGAGGACGCGCCCGTCGAGGTGGAGATCAACCGCCGCGACATGCGCATAGGCGGGACCCTCGTGCGCTCCCTCCACCTGGGCAAGTGGCCCCGGTCCCTCGCTCCCGGCTTCCTCCAGGGGCTGATGGCCGCCGGAGCGCCGATGGACCTGTCCGTCCACGTCGGCCCGATACCCACCGAGCAGGCGGCCAGGACGCTGGAATGGCAGAAGGTGCGTTTCGAGTCGGCGCAGTCCCTCTCCTTCAAGCGGGGCCGCACCATGTCCCCGGAGGCGGAGATCGCCCTGGAGGACATCACCCGTCTCAGGGACGAGGTGCAGCGGGGCAGGGAGCGGCTCTTCCACGCCTCTCTCTCCGTCACCCTTCACGCGAAGGACGAGGCGTCGCTCAAGGAGATGACCCAGCGGGCGAAGGCCCACTTCGCCGCCACCCTGGGCAAGCTCGACAACCTGGCCTTCCGCCAGCGCGAGGGGTTGCTGTCCACCCTGCCGCTGGCCCTGAACGCCGTGGCCGAGTGGCGCAGCCTGGACACCTCCAGCATCGCCCGGCTCTTCCCCTGCTCCCCGGTGGTCTACGACCCGTGGGACGGAACCCACCTGAACGCGAATACGGCGGTGCTGGCCCGCTCCGGCTCAGGCAAGTCTTTCGCCACCAAGCTGGGCGTGCTCAGGGGCCTGACCAGGGGCATCACCGCCTACGTCATCGACCCGGAGGGCGAGTACGCGGACATGGCCCGCGCCGCCGGAGGCAGGGTGCTTTCCCCCGGCGTGCCCGGCGAGGGCATGAACCCCTTCGTCATCGACAAGGGGGACTCGGAGGAGCTTCTCCAGCGCATCGGCAGCCTGAGAAGGCTCATCGAGGTCATGGTCGGAGAGAGTCGCGGCGCTCCGCGCCGCGCCTCCCTCGACCACGCCCTAGCGGGCTACTACGCCCAGCCCCGGGAGCGCACCGGCTTCCGCGACTTCTACCAGTATCTGCAAGAGGACGAGGCGGGAGACCCCGTTCTGGCCCGGCTGCTGCGGCCCTTCGCCACCGGCAGCCTGAGACACCTGCTCTCCGACGAGGGCGACGACCTGCTGGGCAACGAGACCCTCGTCACCGTCTTCGACCTGCACCTCTTGGAGCCGGAGCTGCGGCCCGCCGCCGCGATGGTCTGCACCGAGACGGTGTGGGCCGCGGCAGCCCAGGACCCCAAGCCCCGGCTGCTGGTCGTTGATGAGGTGTGGTCGATCATGCAGCACCCCGAGGGCGCGGCCTTCATGGTGTCGATGGCTAAGCGGGCGAGGAAGCACCGCCTGGGACTTCAGTTCATCACCCAGGACGTCCAGGACCTGCTCAGCGAGGACATGTCGAGGACCATCACCGGGCACTCCGGTCGCGCCCTGCTTCAGAACGCCGCCTTCAAGCTGCTCCTCCAGCAGGACGCCGCCGCCATCAGCACCGTGGGCGACGCCTTCGACCTGCCCGTCGAGCTACAGCGATGGCTCCTGTCGTGCCCGCGTGGAGACGGCTTGCTGCTGGCAAAGGGCAACCGATTCCCCGTACGCATCGAGGCCACCCCGGAGGAGACGGCAGTCATCGAGTGGCGGCCCGGACACCATTAGAGAAAGGACTATCCCTCATGAAGCTGAACCCGAAGAACATCCTGTTTGGCGGCGACGAAGAAAAGAAGGGTCCCGTCCTGCTGGCGGTGACGCCGCCAAGGACCGGGGAGCGCACCCTGCTGGGCGTCGAGAACCTGCTCCAGTCCATCGCCGTTCCCGAACCCTTCTCCCTGGAGCTGGCCGGGGACATGGACGGCGTGACCCTGATGGCTCGCTGCCTCGACGACCAGGTGGTGCGCGGCCAGCTCTCCGCCCACTACCCCCAGGCCCGCATCCAGCAGGTTGGCCCCGACGACGACCCCCTGCGCACGGGCGAGGGGGAGCAGGCGTGGTCGCTCTCGCTGCGGGCCGACGGCCCCGAGTACCTCCCCCTCAGAACCTTCCGCGACGACGACCTGCTCGACCCCGGCTCCGACCCCCTCATCGCCCTCATGGGCGCGCTCTCTGCCCTCTACGAAGGGGAGCGCGTGGTGGCGCGGCTGCTGCTGCGCTCCCTGGGCCCCGACTGGTCCCAGGCCCACCTGGACAAGGCCCACAAGCAGCCCGGCATGGAGCCGAGGGAACCCGCCTACACGTTCCAGACCAAGCCCCTGCAGATGGACGGCATCACGATGGCCGTCCTCGGCCTGGGCGCTCTCGCCGCCCTCAAGGGCTATCTGTGGGTGCAGGACGGCGAGATATGGAAGGCGGCGCTCCTGGGGACCGGCGCGGCCCTGGGGCTGGCCGTCGGAGGCTGGGCATGGCACCGCTGGAAGAAGGCCCGTAAGCGCGTCGAGGACCCGCTGCTCATCAAGGAGAAGGTCTCCCGCATCGCCTTCGACGCCGAGCTTCAGGTCGTCGCCGTCGTGCCCGCCGGGACGGGGCCGCAGCGCGCCGGTGAGCTTCTCGGGAGGGTCGCCGCCGCCTACCGCCACTTCGACAACCCCGCAGGCGCTCGCTTCAAGGTGGGCAAGGTCCGGCCCGTCCTTCCCGACCCGGAGATGCTCCACCCGGCAGGCCCCGGGCTGTTCGGCGGGCGCAGCGTGCTGGGCGTCCGCGAGGCCGCCTGCCTGTGGCACCCGCCCGGCGCCGGGGATGAGACGCCCCTGGTGGAGCGGTCCGGCGCGAGGGCGCTCAGCCCCTCGGCCAAGGGCGTCCGGGGCGGCGCGCTGGTGGGAGACACCACCGCAGGAGCCAAGCGGGAGATCCGCTTCCCCGAGGACCTGCTCCGGCGTCACCACCTCTACGTCGCCCGCACCCGCATGGGCAAGTCCACCCTCATGCACCACCTCGTCACGCACAAGCTGCGGGAGAAGGCGGCGGGCAGGGACCCGGACGCCATCGTGGTCATCGACCCCCACACCGACCTGGTTGCCGGCATCCTCGAACAGGTACCAGAGCCGCTCGTCGACCGGGTGCGGCTGGTCGACCTGTCGGACGAGACCCGCTCCCCCGGCATCAACCTGCTGGACACCCGCGTCTTCGCCGACCGGGACCGCACCGCCGACTCGGTGGTGCGCGTGGCCAAGGGCCTCTGGGAGCAGTGGGGGCCGAGGATGCAGTCCATCCTCGAACAGACCGTCAAGACCCTCCACGAGGCAAACGAGCAGGTGGAGGCCGAGCAGCAGTACACCATCCTCGACGGGCTGAAGCTGCTGTCCGACGAGCCCTTCCGCAAGGACGTGCTCAAGAAGGTCTCCGACCCCTACCTGCTGGAGTGGTGGGCCAGGGACTTCGGCAGGTGGCATCAGCAGTACCGCGCCGAGGCCCTGGCCCCCGTCCAGACCCGCCTCTCCTACTACGCATCCTCCAAGCGGGCGCGGGCCATCCTGGGCCAGCGCCGCTCCACCATCGACCTGCGGAAGGTCATCCACGAGGGCGGCGTGCTCCTCGTCTCCACCTCCCAGGGCACCGTCGGCAGGGACGTGGCCGCCCTGGTGGGCGCGTCGCTGCTCAACCTCGTGGACGCCGTGATACGGGAGCAGGGGAGTCTCCCCTTGAACAGGCGACGGGGAGCGCTGGTCGTCGTGGACGAGATGCAGTCGATGCCCGGCGTGGACTACGAGTCGATGCTCTCCGAGCTCGGCAAGTTCGGGGCCTCCTTCATCCTCGCCACCCAGAGCCTGGCCAAGCTGGACGACCTCTCCCGCACCATGCGGGACACCCTGCTGGCCAACGTCGGGTGCCTCGCCGTCTTCCAGGTGGCGGGCAACGACGCCCGGACCCTGGTGTGGGAGCTGGGCAAGGACCGGGTGACCGAGGACGACATCACGTCGCTCTCCGTCCACCACTGCTACGTCCGCGCCACCGTGGGGATCGAGCGAATGCCCGCCTTCTCGATGATGGTGCGCAAGCCGGAGGACGGAGACCCCGCCGTCGCCGCCCGCATCCGCGAGGCGGCAACCGCGTACACGGTCTCTTCCCGCCAGGCGGACTACGCCGACGCCGACGGCCACAGGAAGGTGGGCGACTACCGCAAGGGCATAGAGGACCTCGAAAAGGAGCGCGCTCAGGAGGAGGCCGGGAAGGGGAAGCGGGGCCCGGACCCCAGGAAGCAGACCGGGAAGCGCAAGGCGGACTCCGCGAATGCAGGGGAGGATGAGATTGGCGAAGCCTCTGGGGAGGACACGGAAGAGGAGGCAGAGCAATGAGACCCGAAGGATGTGAAGCCGACCTGCTCCGCGCCCTGGCGTGGATGCCCTTCCTCGACCGGCAGGAGATGGTCGCCGTCTCCGGCTGGTCCAGGGCCGCGGTCTACGAGGCGGTGCAGAAGCTGGAGGCGGCCGCGTTCTGCGCCTCCGTGCTCCACGGAACGGAGCTGCTACGCCCCGCCCGGAGGTTCCACCTCACCGCCGCCGGGCTGCGCAGGCTCGCCGAGGAAGAGGAAACGTCCCTCGACGAGCTGGTGCGCTCCCGCCCCGTCTCCGCCCAGTGGAGGCGCGGCCTGATGGAGCGCCTCGACGCCCTGGCCGCCGTCTATCACCTGGCCTGCCTCCTCTCCAACGTCGCCTTCCCCATACGCTTCCGCTGGTACCGCGCCGTGCGGATGGACGCCGCCGTGACGCTTCCCAATGGGAAGACGGTCGGCATCGTCAGGCAGGGACGCACCGCCGACCGGTCCGGCTTCGCCAAGCGGCTCTGGCGGCTGCGCGACGAGCCGATGCCCGGAGCGGTGCTCGTCCTCGTGGCCGACGATGTCCGGCGCAGGCACGCCCGCAGGCTGCTCTCGACCACCGAGGTCCCGGCCCTGTTCGCCCTGGAGCGCGAGGCTGTCCTGGCCGAAGCGGGCGACCGGATATGGAGCCCGCCCAGGGTCGGCGCTTCCGTCGACCTGCGCTACGTCCTCGACCGGACCGACCCCGGAGGAGAGCTTCCCGTAGAGGACGAGCCGCAGCGCGTCTCGGCCCCCGACGACATCCCCGACAAGGGGGCGGCGTGGGACATGGCCGACCACCTGCTGCCCGTCTTTCTGAAGCCCGCCGAGAAGCGCGCCCTCGACCTGGTGTCCGACTGGCCCTGGATCACCCTCACGGACCTGGCCGGGCTGCTGGGCGTCTCGGTTCCGAGGGCCTCCCAGCTGGTCAACCCGCTGGAGGGATTCCGCCTCGTGGCCCGGCCCCGCCACGCGGGTCGACGCCTGGCCCTGACCGACCGGGGCTGACGCTCCTGGCCCGCAGGGACCGCACCTCCGTCGGCGTGGCGAAGCGGCGGTGGAGCGTCGCTCCCGAAGACGCCGACGCCCCCTTCGAGTGGCGCAACCTCACCGGCCGGCGGAGCCGCCAGCTCCTCAGGAACATCGAGCACACCGCCGCCGTCCACGGCTTCCTGGCCGCGCTCACCGCGCAGGCCCCCCTGCTAGGGTGGGAGATCGCCCAGCTCGACCCGCCCCGCAGGGCCTCCCGCCACTTCAGGCACGACGGCGGGATGCGCGCCGTCAACCCCGACGCCTTCGGCGTCCTCACCAGGGACGACACGCGCTGGCCCTTCTTCCTGGAGTGGGAGCGCAGGGCCGTGCGGCCCTCCACCATGTCGGAGCGTCTCGCCCCCTACCTGCGCTACTACTCATCGCACCGGCCCACCGACGACCACGGCACGCGGCCCTCCGTCCTGGTCGTCTTCGACGACGAGATCGCCCACACCCACTTCCTGCGCGTGGCGCGGGAGGAGATGCGGGCGGAGGGGGTCACCCGTGCCCCTGTGGGTCTCCCACAAGGAGGCCATCGACGCCCTGGGGCCGCTGGGACGCGCCTGGCGCACCCCCGGCGAGTGGGAGTCGCCCCAGGCCCTGCCGCCCCCATGAACCAGGGAAAAACGGCGGGAACTTGAGCCCCGGCGCCGCTCCCGTTTCTACTGAATATCTCAACGGAATATAGGAGAACGAAAGCCATGCGTTCACGAGACGCCAACGAAGCCAAGGGACGGCCGAGGCGCGCAGGACGGACCGTTGTCCGGCTCGACGCGGCGGCGCTCTGGAAGCGGTTGGCACTGCTCAACCGCTCCCAGAACTGGCTCGCCAGGGAGATCGGGATTAGCCCCGGATACCTCTCCTTGCTGGTCAACGAGGGGCGAGCGCCCTCGGGACGCATCCGACGTCGGATGCAAAAGGCCCTCGGAGTAGAGGACTTTCACGAGCTTTACAGATTGGAGGATGGAGATGACCAACACTAACGTTTCGCCCCGTTTCGACGGGAGCGTGGAACTGGCCGCGGCCGACGTGGAGCGCCTGCCCTACGTGAGCCTGCTGCCGGGCGACTTCACCGAACGCCTCGAACGCCTCAAGGAGGCCAGCGGCCTCTCATGGAGCGGCTTCGCCAAGGCCATCGGCATCGACTGCAAGCAGATGTACCGGTGGCACAACGATGGCGTCGAGCCGAGCGGGGGCGCCTACCACTCCCTCGTCCTGTTCGCAAGCAGGATACCCGGAGGACTGGACATCCTCTTCGGCGAGGGGTTCCAGATGACCTTCTTCAAGGACTGACCGGCTCGAGAGGCCAGCGGCCCGCCGACCAGAGCGAAGCAATAGAGCGATATGAAGGATAAGAACAGCCGGAAGAAACCGAAGAGAACGGGTGGAACCCCATTTGAGATCGGGGAGATCAGGATCATCTCCAATCCCGGACCCGACTCCGAGGAGCGGCTTCGCAGCCTCTTCTCCCTGATCGTCAAATACGCCACCAGAGACGCGCAGGCCGCGCCGGAGAAGGACGACGCCGCGGGTGCGGACGACCACGCCGGGGGGGAAGATTGATGCACGCCCCTCCAACGTCCACCGTCATCAGCCTCAGCGGGGGAGTCCAGTCCTCGGTCATGGCGCTCATGGCAAGGGAGGGGGCCTTCGACCGCACGCCGGACTGCGCTATCTTCGCAGACGGGTGCCGCGCTTTGACGCTGGCCCCCCAATCGCGGTATCATGGGGGCAGAAAGTTGACCCGGCGGTGCGCTAACACCCCGGGCCGTGGCGCCACCTGAATGGAACAGGTGATGCAAGTAGCATTGTACTACCCGCAGACCCGCTCCCGACAGGAGGCGGGTCTTTTTGATTTCAGGGAAAGTGAAAGGAGTAGTCATGGCGAGAACCACCGATAGGAAGACGGAAATGAACCGGGCGGCCATCTACGCCCGCGTCTCGGACAAGAGCCAAGCCGAGGAAGACAAGACCTCCATCACCGAGCAGATAGGCGAGATGGAAGCCTACTGCGAGGGCAAGGGGCTCACCATCACAGCCCGATACCAGGAGGTGGGTCGGGGCTGGACGAAGAAACGCCCCGAGTTCCAGCGGATGCTGGCCGACGCCAGAAAGGGACGCTGCGACACCATCGTCTGCTGGAAGTCCGACCGGCTCAGCAGGGGGATGTACCCCGCCGCCGCCCTCATGGAGGTCGTCGAGGCCCACCAGATTCGGCTGGAAGCCGTCATGGACGCCATCGACATGAAGACCTTCGGACTCATGGCGGCCATCGGCAAGATAGAGCTGGACAACTTCCGGGAGCGCTCGACCCTGGGCAAGCGGGGAACGGCCAAGCAGGGACGGGTGCCCACCGGCGGCCTCCCCTACGGATACCGCATCGGAGACGGCGGCAGGCCCCAGGTGGTTGAGGAGCAGGCGGAGGTCGTCCGCCGCATCTTCCACATGTACCTCGATGAGGGGTTGGGGTCCCACTCCATCGCCGTGCGGCTGACCGACGAGGGGGTCCCCACACAAACCGGCAAGCTGATGTGGCTTCAGTCCCGCGTGCACCACGTTCTGGGGAATACCACCTACACAGGTACCTGGGTCTACGGAAAGTTCCGCCACGTCTCCACCGAGGACGGCATGAAGGTCTACGACCAGCCGAGGGACACCTGGATTGAGATTCCGGTGCCGCAGGTGATCGACGATGAGACCTGGGAACGGGCGCGGAAGTTGAAGAAGCAGCGGAGCAGGAACGCCAAGAGGAATACGAAGGTGCTCTACCTGTTGCAGCACCTGCTGAGGTGCGGCGAGTGCGGCCACAACTTCCATGCGAAGTCCACGTGGAGCAGCATCACTGTTCGCAACGGCAAGAAGTATCGCTACGACCTGCCCGCTCCCAACCGCTACTACAAGTGCAACGGGATGCAGAGTATGCGCCTGAGCTGTCGGGAGAAGCCCTACATCCGGGCTGAGCAGTTGGAGGAGCCGATATGGAGCGAGGTGAAGCGGGTACTACAGAACCCCGATCTGATCGGCGGCGGTATCGACACCCTCAATTCTCAGGAGGGCGGCGGATTGGCCGAGGAGATCGCCCAGGCCGAGCGAGACCTGCGGAGTATCCAGATGGAAGAGGACCGCGCCATCAGGCTGTTCGTGTCGGGGAAGATCACCGAGGCCCAACTCGACCTCCAGCGCAAGTTCATCACAGAGCGGCTTGAGAGAGCCAGGACGAAGCTGGACGATTACCGGGCTCAGGATGCGAGCGGGGCTGAGAAGCGGCGGCTGATGGAGACTATCCTCGACTGGGCGAAGAAGGTCGGCAAGGGCATTGATGAGCTGACCGATGAGGAGCGCAAGGAGATGCTCCAGAAGATCGTGGAACAGGTCGTCATCGACAGGGACAACAACGTGAACATCACGCTGACTATACCCATCGACGATAATACTCCTGAGTCCGAGGCCCCTGGACCGGAGTCCCCTGAACCTGAGTCCGTTGCAATTGCGTCTAAAGAACCTTGATCTCGATCTTTTCCCCGGTCCGCTCGGCGACAATGGGGACGGCCCAGTCGTAGACCCGGCCGATGGCTTCGTAGAGCTCTCGTAGCTTCTCCTCAGGAATGTTCTTGCTGGGCTCGAAGGGGTAGATACGCGCTTCGAAAAGGATCTCGTCGGCGTAAGCGTTGCCGATACCGGAGACGAAGGCGGCGTTGGTCAGGGCCCGTTTGATCTGGCCGGGGAAACGCCTGAGGCGTTGGCGAAAGATGTCGAAGGTCAGGGCTGGGTCCAATACGTCCGGCCCCATCTCTTCAAAACGAGGGATGAGGGACAACTCCTGTGGGAGTACAAGGTAGACCCGACTGTCCATCCGCTCGCCGTAATGGCGGAGCTCCTTGCCGTTCTCCATCGTCAGTACCCAGCTCGTCCGGCGAGGCAGCTTGGCGCCGGCCTCCGCCAGCTGCAGCCGTCCCGTGAGCATCAAGTTGACCGGCCAGCACGTGGCCGGACGACAACGCCGTCAAGAGATACTTCCCCACCCGCCGTGTCTCCAGAAAGCGATTGCCCGTGAGGGTTTCCACGAACTCTTGCTCCCCTGGTCTGCGGATGACGATGGGAATGCGGACCACCGCCGTCTCGATCGTCTGGCCGCGCAGCCGGGTGTTCAGGACGCTGGTGATCGCCTCCAGCTCCGGGATCTCGGGCATCTGTGGCCGCCTCCGTTTGTTTCAACCGCCGGCGTCGCCTTCGAAAAACTCCAAGCTTCGCCGATAAAGCAACATTGTACACCCCGTGGTATCGGGGCTGGCAGGGAAAGGACGCTTGGGCCGTGGAGAGCGGACCGGTTGGAGACTCGAACACGGGAGACGATTCAACCGCGGACCTGGCGTGTCAGTCGCAAGTGGCGTACACTTTTTCCACGCTCATGAACCTCACCTATTTCAAGACGTACCTGGAGGTCGTCAAGCGAGGCGGATTCTCCGAGGCTGGCAAGGCTTTGGGCCTGAGCCAGCCGACGGTCTCGTTTCACATACAGAGGCTGGAGGAGGATCTGACGACCAAGCTCCTGGAGCGGCAGGGTGGACGCATCGTCGTGACCCCCGCGGGGGTGGAATTTCAGGCCTTTGCGGAGCGGGTGCTTCAGGAGCTCAGTTCGTTAGAGCAGCGGTTGGGCGCGCTCCAGGAAGAGGTTGCCGGTAAACTGTCGCTGGGCGCCAGCACCAATCCGGGCGAGTACATCCTTCCCCGCATCGTCGGAGCGTTTCGCCAGCTTTTCCCCAAGGTGAGCGCCAGCATCAGCATCGCCGACACAGCGGAAATCGTGGACAAGGTGATGGACCGCCAGTGCGACGCCGGGTTCGTGGGGGCCGAGGTCAAGCGGCGGGGCCTCGACGTGCGGAAGATCGCGGAAGACCAGCTCCTCTTGATTGCGCCGCCGGGGCACCCCTTCACCACCCGCCCGTCCGTTGGCCTGTCGGACCTGGAGCAGGAGCCTTTCGTGTTGCGCCAGGAGGGCTCCGGGACCCAGAAGACCGTTGAAGAGCTTATGCACGCCAACGGCCTGAACCCCAGCAAGCTCAAGGCCACCATGGTGGCCGGTAGCAACCAGGCGGTGGTCACGGCGGTCGAAGCGGGGATGGGGCTCGCCTTTGCCTCCCAGATGGCCGCTGCCCGTAGTCTGGAGCTGGGAAGGGTCAAGACGGTGCCCTTGGACGGGGTCAGCTGGGTGCGAGGAATCTACTTCATCAAGCCCAGCCGCTCGGTCGAAACGAAGCTCATGAAGGAATTCACCGCCTTCGTCGACCGGTGGAGCGCCGGTTAAGCAGCGGCCCAGCAGTCACGCCGGTCAGGCGCGGAGGCAGACGCTCCGCTAGGATTAGGGTTTGCTCACGTCCATTCAATTCAAGTACGCTGCCCATTTCAGCCTAACGATCCGCCGATAAGCGGTCGGGCGCCGTAAGCGATCGTCAGCTTCATTGGCTTGTTAGGCCTCAGCCATATGACGAGAAGAACCGCCGTCACGGCGCCTGACTCTGCCTTCCCGAAGTAACAACCCGAGCACGCTGTAAGACAGGTAGTCTTTCTGCCTTCCTCGGTAGTCGCTGCGGAGACCTAACAGGCTCGCGGCGTCCGAGTTGGAAATGCCGTCCGGGTTCGCCTTCGCCAGATCGAGAACCGCAGTTTTTAAGAACTCGATTCCAAGTTGAGCGCGCTCAACCGCGCCTTGGGGGACGACGATGTTCTTTCGCTTCTTGCCACCAATACCGGCGGGAACAACAGCATTTGTGAGAAGACCCCCTGTTTCTTCTGTTCCGAAGGCGGAGATCAACTCAGCCTCAAGACGAAGAGCCTGGGCTTCCGTCAGGTCTTCCACCAGAATGTCAATGAGAGGTCGCGCTCCAGAGTCAATGATGTCCTTGATACGCGCATACTTGCGAGTTCGATCCGGTGTGATGAGATGATCATACGCGCGGCTACCTGTGCCCTTCCCTAGGTAGAATGGATTGGCTGGAGAGGACCGCGGATCTTTCAGCGCATAAACGTAGTAGAAGTTCGTCGCCATGGTGTCTTCCTCTGATGCCCAACAATGTCTAGATTGACCCGCCTGACACTCCGAATGCTATTTCAAGTGCCGTATTAGACGCCTGCAAAACAAGAATCGAAACGGCCGTAGCCGGAGAGATATCAGCTTGTCGCATTAAGATGCCGGTCTTATCACAGCCATGCTCGTTCGGATCATTTCATCTGTGCGATCTGCGTAATCTGTGGATCAATTCCCCAGCGCCAGCGCCGCCGTCGCCTCTTCGATCAGCTTGATCAGCGGGCCGGGGTAGACGCCGAACAACACCACGGCCGCCAGGAGCCCCGCCAGGACCCCTCCCATCGGCTGACCGATCTTGAGCCTGCCCATGTCAGAAGGCTCGCCCAGGTATATCTGCTTGATCACCATCAGGTAATAGTACAGCGAAATCACGCTGCCCGTTATGGCGATGATAACCACCCACAAGAGGCCCTCGGAAGCTGCCGCCGTGAAGAGGTAGAACTTGGTGGCGAACCCGGAGAATATGGGCAGTCCCGCCAGGGAGAACAGGGAGACGCTCAGGACCAGCGCCAGGAAGGGCTGCCGGCGGTACATGCCCGCATAGTCGCTGATCTCCTCTTTTCCCGTCATGTTCTGATAGGCGATGACGCAGGAGAAGGCGAGGAAGTTGGTGGCTGAGTAGCCGACGATGTGGAAGAGCAGGCCGTTGGAGGCCAGCGTCGAGAGGGCTGCGATACCCATCAGCATGTAGCCAGCCTGCCCGATGCTGGAGTAGGCCAGCATCCGCTTGATGTTCTTTTGGGAGATGGCTACCAGGTTCCCGATTAAGATGGTCGCTACCGCAAGGCCCGCAATGATTCCCTTCCACTCCGAGAGCGCCGGCCCGAAAGCCGTGGCGAAGAGCCGCAGCAGCAGGGCGAAGGCGACAGCCTTGGAGGCCACCGCCACGTAAGCGGTCACCGGTGTGGGGGCACCTTCGTACACGTCCGGCGCCCACATGTGGAAGGGGGCGGCGGTGACCTTGAACCCGAAGCCGACGATGATGAGGACCAGTCCGGCCATGAACGCTATCTGAAGGTCCGGCCCCGCCTGCAGCGCCTCCGCCATCCCGGAGAAAGTCGTGGTGCCCAGAGCGCCGTAGACAAGGCTGATGCCGTACAGCAGTAGGGCCGAGGAGAATGCCCCGATGAGGATGTACTTGATCCCGGCCTCGATGGACCGGGGCTGGTTCAGAGCGTAGCCGGCGAGAATGTACAGGCTGAAACTGAAGAGCTCCAGGGATATGTACGCGGTCAAGAGCTCGCCCGCGCCGACCATCGCCATCATCGCCATGACCGAGAAAAGGAGGATGCCGTAGAACTCCCCGGCGCTGGTCAGGTTTTTCTTGACGTAGTCAACCGAGGCCAGCAGCATGAAGGCGGCAACCGCCAGGAGAAAGACCTTGAAGAAAACGGCGTACTGGTCGATCAGGAAGATCCCGCCGTACAGCTCCTCGTTCCGTCCTGTCAGGTAGAAGACCGAGCCCATCGTCCCCAGGACACCGGCCAGCGAGACGTAGGCCAGCCAATGCTTTCGGGAGGCCGGAATGAAGAGGTCCAGACCCAGGACCAGGATGGCAAGCCCCGCCATGAGGAACTCGGGCAGGAATAAGGAAAAATCAACGTTCATGTCACATCGGCGATGCGGCTAATCAGCGGAGCCACCCCGCTATTGATGATCTTCGTGAAGGGTGATGGGTAGACTCCTACCAGCACCAGCATGACCACGAGCCCGCCCATGGAGAAGGCCTCCAGGCGGGTCGCGTCCGTGAGGTGAGCCCAGCGTTCGTCCAACGGGCCGAAAAACACTCGCGCCAGCAATCGCAAGATGTAGACGGCGGTGAGGGCGGCCCCAAAGATGGCCAGCACCCCCACGACCGGATAGGTCCTGAAGGCCCCGATGATCACCATGATCTCGGCCACGAAGCCGCTGAGCCCTGGCAGCCCCAGGGAGGTCAAACCGGCGACCGCGAAGAAGACCGCCGTGAGCCCCATCCGCTTGGAAAGGCCCTGAAATACCATGATGTCTCGAGTATGGGTGCGATCGTAGATAACTCCCACCAGGGCGAAAAAGAGGGCTGTCATAATGCCGTGCGAGAACATCTGGAGCACGGCTCCGCTCATCCCTACCCGATCGAGCGTTGCCAGTCCTATCAGGACGAGCCCCATGTGGCTGACGCTGGAATAGCCCACGATGTACTTCAGGTCTCGCTGGGCCATAGCTGCCATGGCGCCGTACACGACGTTGATGGTGCCGAGCGCGATGAGCGGTATCTGCCAGTCCATGGCGCCCTCGGGGAACAGGGTGATGCCGACACGTATGATGCCGTAGGCCCCGAGCTTCATGAGCACGCCGGCGTGGAGCATGCTCACCGCCGTGGGCGCCGCCACATGGCCGTCTGGCGACCAGGTGTGGAAGGGCCATAGGCCGGCAAGAACGCCGAAGCCGATCATGAACAGCGGGAAATAGATTCGTTGGAAGTCCTGGGCGAAGCCGACCTCCTGGAGCGCCAATAGGTTGAACGTCCCGAGGTTCGCCTCGACGTATACCGCGATGAGCGCTACCCAAACCAGGATGCTTCCGGCCATCAGGTACATGACGAGCTTGAGTGCCCCGTACTCCTTCCGCGTGCTGCCCCATACTGCGATCAACAGGTACATAGGCAAGACTGCCAGCTCGTAGAAGAAGAACAGGAAGAAGAGGTCCAGGGAGACAAAGGTGCCGTAAACGCCGGTGACCAGCGCCATAAGGAGGACGAAATACTCCTTGACCCGATCTTTCATGCTCCAGGAGATCAGCACTCCCGACATCATGACGATGCCGGTAAGCAGCACCATGGGAACGGATATGCCGTCCACGCCCAGGTGCACCGAGATGCCGAGGCTTTCGACCCATTGCCACTGCCGCTGGAACTGGTAGCCCCCCTCGCCGTGGTCGTATGCGACGAAGGTGTACACGGAAAATACCAGGGCGACGATGCTGAAGAGAGCAGCCGTCAGCCTGATGATATCCGGCCTGGAGCCTGGGATGAGTAATATCGCGCCGGCGGCCGTGGCCGGGACCACCAGCAGGATAATTAAGAGTACGTCGTTCAGAAAGAGCCTCCAGGCCTCATGTCTTGGTGATGACGATCAGGACGATGATGATGGTGCTCACTGCGATGACGAGCACGTAGTTAGACAGCAGGCCTGTCTCGTGATAACGGAGCAGCAAACCGCTGAGGACCGTGGCCCGACCCGAGCCATCCACTCCCGTTTCGTTTATGACCTTCCGGTCGAACTGGGCCACCAGGCCTGAGAAGGCGAGAACCACCCTGTCCACCACCCATTGGTACAGGGTGTCGATATACAGCTTGTTCTCCAGAGCCCGAGACAGCGCGGGGAAATACTCCCTCACAAAAGTGGCGCCATAGCCACCGCGATAGAAAAGGTGCCAGGCCCAGACGGTCGCTGCCATGGACACGGCGACGGAGGTGGCGAAAACGACGACCTTTAGATCATAGGCGTGGGCCCCTATGGGAGCGAAGACGAGGAAGGTGCCAATGCCCTGGTAATCGTCGGTAAATGGCAGGGCCAGCAGGCCCAACCCCGCCGCAGGCACCGCTAGGGCGAGCATGGGCAGCCACATCGTGGCTGGTGACTCTTTCGCCCTTGAGGCAGCCTCGCCTTTGTGCTCGCCGAAGAAGACCACAAAGATCAGCCTGCCCACGTACAGGGCCGTCATGCCGACGGCTATCATGGCTGCGGTGAACCAAACGGCGCCCCGTTCATCCAGCACCACGCTCAAGATATCATCCTTGCTGAAGAAGCCGCTCAAGGGGAACAGCCCCACGAGCGCAGCCCCTGCGTACAGCATGGTGAAGTAGGTGAAGGGCATGCGGCGCCTCAGCCCGCCCATCTCCCGAATGTCCTGCCGCTCATGCAGGCTGTGGATGATGCTGCCGGCGCCCAGGAACAGCGCAGCCTTGAAGAAGGCGTGGGTGAGCAGATGGAATATTCCGGCGGTAAACCCCAGGGAGCCCATGGCCAGCATCATGAACCCCAGCTGGCTGATGGTGGAATAGGCCAGTATTTTCTTGATGTCGTTCTGGACCATGGCCATGGCTGCGCCGATGAACGCCGTCGTGAGTCCCACAAAGACGATCAGGTCCAGCGTGCCGGGGGAGGCCACGAACAGCGGGGCCATTCTGGCAACCAGGTAGACGCCGGCGGCGACCATCGTCGCTGCGTGGATCAGTGCGCTGACGGGTGTGGGCCCTTCCATGGCGTCCGGGAGCCAGACGTGGAAGGGGAACTGGGCGGACTTGCCGGCGGCGCCGATGAAGATAAGGACCGCCGAAAGGTTGAGGGTTGTGGGGTTCAGTTCTCCGGCGTCGATCATCGAGAAGATCTCCCGCATCTCGAAGGTTCCCGTCGCTTTGAATAGCACCAGGATCCCGGCGAGGAGGGCGACGTCGCCGAAGCGGGTGGTGATGAAGGCCTTTTTCGCGGCCTCCGCCGCCGGCCTACGCTCGTACCAGAACCCGATCAGCAGGTACGAGCCCAGCCCGACCAGCTCCCAGGTGACGTAGAAGACGAGGAGATTGTCGACCAGGACCAGGCCGAGCATCGCCGCCGCGAAGAAGGACTGGAGGGCGAAGTACCAGCCGAACCGAGAGTCGCCGCGCATATAGCCCAGGGAATAGACCTGGACCGCCATGGCGACGGCCGTCACCAAGCCCAGCATGACCACCGTTAGCTGGTCTACGGTTACGCCGAGGGTGATGGTGACGTCGCCGGCCTCGAACCATACTCGAGAGAAGTGGCCCGGCCCGGAATTAACCAGGTCATTCATGATGGGCCAGAACAGGCCGAAGGCTGCCACGATGGCGCCGACAGCGAGAAACGCCCCTTGGGCCGGTAAAGAGCGGCCAAAGAGAATGATCGCGCCAAACGCGCTTATGCAGATGGCTGGCAGCAGCCAGGCCAATTCCATGCCTGTGGCTCCTCCGTCATTGCGATTCCTGATTGATCGGGACTCGCGATGACGTGCGGCTTACCTTTGTCTGCGGACGGCAGCGGCCCGCGTAAGGGCGGGTCTGGGACCCGCCCTTTCCCTTTACATCCAGGCGACCGGTGTCACCACTTCATCAAGTTGACCTCGTCCAGGTTCACCGATCCCTTGTTTCGGAACAGACGAAGAATGATCGCCAGCGCCAGCCCAACCTCCGCCGCGGCTACGGTTATGACGAAGATGGCGAAGATCACGCCGACCAGCTCCTCCGGCGACAGGTAGACGGCGAAGGCGATCAGGTTGATGTTGACCGCGTTCAGCATCAGCTCTACGGCCAGCAGGATCATCACCGCGTTGCGGCGTGCCAGGACCCCGTAGAGTCCCAGGGAAAAGAGGACCGCGCTGACAATCAGGACCCACTCGAGATCGATCATTCCCGGCCCCCTGGGCGGGCGATGACGATGGCGCCGATGAGAGCGACCAGTAGCAACACGGATGCGATTTCAAAGGGGACGGCCCACTGGCTGAACAGAGTTTCCCCCAACTGCTCGAAGCCGACGGGCTCCGGCTCGACTGAGGGAGGCCAACGGTTCACGACCACTGTCACGATCAAGACTCCCATGGCGGATAGCCCGACGAGGGCTGCCAGCGGTTTCTGTCGGTTATCCAGGCTAGACGGCTGTTCTCGCTGGCGGGTCAACATCAGGGCGAAGAGGATAACGACGGTGATCGCCCCCCCGTAGATCAGCACCTGGACAAGCGCCAGAAAAGGGGAGAAGAGCAGGACATAAATCCCGGCCACCGCCAGAAGGCTCAACAGTAAAAAGAGGGAGGCGTAGACCACGCTGGGAGAGAAAACGACTCCGGCGCCCCCTGCCACCGCAGCGACTGAGAACACCACGAAGATGACCTCCAGGGAGCTCACTCCTCCGGTTCCTCCGATTCCTCCGCGCTGTCGGACCCGACGACTATGCCGGCCCGCTTCTGATAGTCCCGTCCCATTCTGAACAGGTCCTCTTTCGTCGCCACGAGGCCTCCCCGGCTCAAGTTCGCCTCTTCATGGAAGTCGGTCATTGCGATGGCTTCGAAGTTGCAGACCTCCACGCAGATCGCGCAGAGGATGCACCGTTCCATGCGAATCTCGAAATTGTCGACGATCTTCCTTCGGGAGCTCTTGCCCTCTGCGTGAAGAGGGTTGTCCTTCATAGTGACGGTGATGCATTCCGTGGGGCAGTAACGCATGCACACCAGGCATCCGGTACAAGCGGGCTCGTCGACACGGTCATCCCAGAGTAGTGCGGGGAAGCCCATGTACCTGGGCGAGAGGGGAAGGTGGACCCGGCGGGTCGACTTCTTTCCCGGAATCTTTATGGGGTCGCCGTCGGGATACTGAACGGTGACCGGCTTCTTAAAGACCGTGGCGATGGTGACCATGAGCCCTCTGAAGATACCAATCATCCCAATACCCTCCCTCTCCGGACTGGAACTTTTACCATGGTGGGCCTGGGGATCTGCGACCTTCTTCGACGCATGACGGCGTAGTAGGCGGAGAGTAATACCGCCAGTGACATCAGGGATATGCTCCAGTCAGACCACCCGTAGAAGAGGTAGAAGCCTGTCAGGAGGAGGTTCAAGAAGGACAGGGGTATCAAGAACTTCCATGCCAGCGCCATAACCTGGTCGATGCGGAACCGCGGGAGGGCAGTCCGAATCCAGAAGATAACCAGCACGACCACCATCGTTTTTGAGAAGAACCAGAACGCCATCATGACGTCTTCTCCCCAGCCGGTGGCGGGACCGATCCCCCGCCAGCCGCCCAGAAACAGGAGGGTGATCAGGACGGCCACCAGGAAGGTGTTGGCGTACTCCGCCAGGAAAAACATCGACCAATGCATGCCGCTGTATTCAACAAAGGGGCCGCCAACCACCTCTGATTCAGCAAAGGGTATGTCGAAGGGGGCCCGTCCCACCTCGGCCAGACCGGCCGTGAAGACGACGAAGAAAGCCAGCGGCTGCAAGATAATAAACCAGGTGCCCTGCTCCGCCACGATAACTCGGAGGTCCAAGGACTGGGAGATCATCGCCACGCCCAACACGCCGATAATGAGGGGAATCTCGTAGCTGATGAGCTGTGCCGCGGCCCTGGCGCCTCCCAGCATGGCGTACTTGTTAAAGGAGCCCCACCCAGCCATGATCATGCCCACGATGGAGAGCCCCGAGACGGCAAAGATGAACAACAGCCCCATCTCCAGGTTACGGATAGCGATATCCCTGGTAAAGGGGATGGAGACCCAGATGACGAAGGCCGGGACGAAGACCGCCATAGGAGCGAGCCAGAAGGCGGCTTTATCCGTCCGCGCCGGTAGCACGTCCTCTTTGCTCATGAGCTTGATGACATCGGCGATGGGTTGGAACAGCCCGAAAGGGCCGGTGCGGGTAGGCCCGTAGCGTCCCTGCGCCCTCCCGATGAACTTACGCTCCAGGTAGGTCAGGGCCAGTACCACGAAGTTGATAAAGCCGATAAAGATAGCGACGCTGAGTATGAGCCATCCAACGTCCGACCAGGTCACCGGTCCACCTCGCCCAGGACTATATCCACCGAGCCCAGGATCATGACCGCGTCCGCTATGTAGGCCCCCTCCAGCATTCGCCGCAACGCCATCAGGTTGCAGAACGAAGGAGTCCGGACCTTGACTCGATAGGGCCGGTCTTTGCCATCGCTGACCAGGTAGACCCCAAAGTCACCTCGGGGGCTCTCAGTCCTGACATAGACGTCCCCCACCGGCGGCTTCACGAAGCCGAACTTGGCCACCGGCGTTTGGATGGGTCCATCCTGGACCATGTTCAGGGCCTGCTCGATGATATGGATGGACTGGCGCATCTCTTCCATCCGGACCCAGAACCTGTCCCAGCAGTCCCCATTCTGGCCGATGGGGATCTCGAAATCGAAACGGTCGTAGACCAGGTACGGCTCGGTGGCACGGATATCCTCAGGTATGCCGGAACCCCTCAATGTCGGGCCGCTAAGCCCGTAATCGATGGCCTCCTCTTTGGTGATCGTGCCGACTCCTCGGGTGCGCTCTAGCATGATCTCGTTGTAGGTAAGAAGCTTGTCACACTGATCGATGCCTCGCTTGAGGGTCTCCACGAGATCGCGGGTCCGTGGCACGAAGTCCTCTGGGACGTCCTGTGCCACTCCACCGACACGGAAGTAGCTGTGCATCATACGAGCGCCGCTAACGGCCTCGAACAGCTGCTGAATGTTTTCTCGCTCTCGGAAACCGTACATGAACGGCGTCCCAAAGACGCCGACGTCCGTGCCGAAGGCGCCGTAGAAGAGCATGTGGCTGGAGATGCGGTTGAGCTCGCACAGGATGACCCGGATCAGCTGCGCCCGCTCCGGTATTTCCAGCCCCATCAACTTTTCGGCAGCCATGACAAAAGAGAGCTCGCTGTTGAAGTTGGCGATGTAATCAATCCGGTCGAACAGGGTCACAATCTGGCGATAGTTCTCCCGCTCGCAGAGCTTCTCAGTGCCCCGATGCAAGTAGCCGATGACCGCCTCTGCGTCTTGGATCTGCTCGCCGTCTACGGTGAGGATCATACGGAACACGCCGTGGGTGCTGGGGTGCTGCGGCCCCATGTTCAGCAGCATGTCTACCGTGCCGAGGTGTTGACCAGTAGTCATTTTTCGTATCCCTGCTCCCAGGGCGCCGACATCTCATCCGTCCATTCGACCACCTCTTCAAAGGGGTAGTCCTTACGCATGGGATAGACCCCCTCGAACTCGTCAAAGAGCAGCAGGTGCTTGGGGTCCGGGTGACCGGAGAAGGTGACGCCGAAAAGCTCCGCCCCCTCTCGCTCATGCCAGTCGGCCCCTTTCCACACACATGTTACCGATGGGAAAGCCGGGTCGTCCTTGGGGGCGACGGCCTTCAGCATGGCCTTATGGCCTTTGCCGGTGGAATACAGCATGTAGGAGACCTGGAAGTGATCGGGGTACTCCACCACGGCCAGGCAGCGCAAGTAGTCGAACCCAAGCCGCTCGTCAGCCTTTGCCAGGGAGCACGCCTCGGCAATACGCTCTCGGGGGATGAGGACGGAGACCTCGTCAACCGCGTAGCCGAACTCGGCGTCGAAAGGGGCGTACAGCTCCTTGAGCAGTGCCTCCATCTCCGGGTCCGGCATGACCGGCGCCTTGGGTGCTTCGGGAGCGCGACGCGGTTGTGTCACCCCCGCTTACCTTCCTTCATGATCTTGTCCTGAAGCTTGATGATGGCGTCCATCAAGGCCTCCGGACGTGGGGGACAGCCTGGAACGTAGATGTCCACGGGAATGATTTTATCGACCCCCATGACCACCGAGTAGGAGCGGACGTAGGGCCCCCCGCAGGTGGCGCAGCTTCCCATGGCGATGACCCACTTGGGGGAGGGCATTTGCTCGTACAGGAGCTTGATTGGCCCCGCCATCTTCTTGACCACGGTGCCCGCGACGATCATCACGTCGGCCTGGCGGGGAGAGGCCCAGGGCACCACACCGAACCGGTCAAGGTCATGATGGGACATGTAGGTGCTAATCATCTCGATGGCGCAGCAAGCCAGGCCGAACTGCAAGGGCCAAAGCGAGGACTTACGGGCCAGGGCGAACAGCTCCTCCGATTTGGCGGTGATCAGGCCCGGCGCGCCGGACTTCTCTAAAAGGCTCTCCCCTCCCCAATGCTTGCGGGGGTTGACCTCTATCTCCACTGGAGCACGCCCTTCTTCCAGCCATACACGATGCCGAACAAGAGGATACCGACGAAGATCAGCATCTCGTAAAAGACCGCCGCCCCCAGGTTGTCGTTCAGGAAGATGACGGCCCATGGAAAGAGGAACACGACCTCGACGTCGAAGATCAGAAAGAGGATCGCGAAGACATAGTAGCGGAAGTGCATCTGGGTCCAGTTATCACCCGAAGGCTCAATACCGCACTCGAAGGGCACGTCCTTGAGAACCGACCTGGCTCGAGGGGAGACGATGAGGGAGACGATGAAGGCGGTAATGACGAGACCGCTACCGGCGATACTTGCGATGAGGATAGCGGTATAGTCTGTGAAGTATTCGCCAGGCATCGTCCCTCCTCCAGTCAGCTACGCTCGGGGCTCTTTATCTGGGAACCGTCGGGGGGGAGCCCTTAACGTTGCCGGTCCCCGAGGGCCAGCACCCAGGAAGGGCCGGTAAAAAACTATAGCAGACGCACCCTACGGCCGTCAATCTGAAAATGGGGCCTCTGTTCAGGAAAGGGAATGGGGAAATGTTGGAGCGCCCTTCAGCGGGTCCGACCATGTCCCGATGACGAATCGGGATGTAATCGGAGCTCAGGGGGACCGGAGCATTCCCCCATCTGAGTGAGCCCCCTCCCGTTCGTGGTGAGCTTGTAGAAGCATGTGGCAGGCTCTCTGCGAAGAATGGAAAGCAGCTAGGCAGACGCAGAGCGGTCAGGTCGTCACGCTGGCGGGGGCGGCTGCCTTTTTCGTGACGCGACGAGGCTTCCTGCCGTTCGTGGAAATGCCCAGCAAGGATGCCAGGTACCGGCCGGTGATGGAATTGGGGTTGCGGGCTACATCCTCCGGGGTGCCGGTGGCGACCAATCGCCCACCCTTGTCCCCGGCCCCGGGCCCCAGGTCTATGATCCAATCGGCGTTCTTGATCAGGTCCAGGTGGTGCTCGATGAGGATGATCGTGTTGCCGGAATCCGCCAGCCGATGTAAAACTTTCAAGAGGGCAGCGGCGTCTTCGAAGGAGAGGCCGGTGGTCGGCTCGTCCAGGATGTACAGCGTGCGGCCAGTGGAGCGCTTTGAGAGCTCGGTGCTGAGCTTGACTCGCTGCGCCTCTCCGCCCGACAGGGTGGTGGCCGGCTGCCCTAGCCGAATATAGCCCAGCCCCACGTCCCGCATCGTCTCTAGCTTGTTGTTCACCTTGGGGATATTGGCGAAGAACTCCTGGGCCTCGGCCACCGTCATGTTCAGGACTTCGCCGATGCTCTTCCCCTTGAACTGAATTTCCAGGGCCTCGCGGTTGTACCGTTTCCCCTGGCATATCTCGCACGGCACAGTGACGTCCGGCAGGAACTGCATCTCGATGTTGACGTAGCCTGCGCCGGCGCAGGCTTCGCAGCGGCCTCCCTTGACGTTGAAGGAGAAGCGGCCCGGCTTGTAGCCCCGCGCACGGGCCTCGGGCACGCTGGCAAAGAGCTCCCGTATGGGAGTGAAGAGGCCGGTGTAGGTCGCAGGATTGCTGCGCGGCGTCCTGCCTATGGGGGACTGGTCGATGTCGACCACCTTGTCGATGTGCTCGATACCGATGATCTCGTCTACCCGGCCAGGCCGATCCTTTGCTCGAAACAGCTCCTGTCCCAGCCTTTTGTAGAGCACCTCGTTTATGAGGGTGCTTTTGCCGCTGCCCGAGACGCCGGTGATACAGACCAGCATCCCCAGCGGAATCTCGACGTTGAGGTTTTGCAGGTTGTTTTCGCGGGCGCCTCGGATGGCGATGCAATCGCCGTTGCCGGGCCGTCGCCCCTCAGGGACCGGCACGGTCCGCCGTCCGCTAAGGTAGAGTCCGGTGATGGACTCGGCACACTCCTCTATAACGTCCACCGGGCCGGCGGCGACCAGGTGCCCGCCGTGCTCTCCCGCCCCGGGCCCCAGGTCGATAATCCAGTCGGCGGCGCGCATGATCGCCTCGTCATGCTCCACAACGATGATCGTATTGCCCAGGTCCCTCAGCCGGTGGAGCGTGTGGATCAGGAGCGCCCCATCGGCTGGGTGGAGCCCCACCGATGGCTCGTCGCAAACGTACAGCACGCCCATCAGGCCGCTGCCGATCTGGGTGGCCAGCCGGATTCGCTGCGCCTCGCCGCCGCTCAGGGACCCGGCCGATCGGTCCAGGGTCAGGTATTCCAGGCCGATGTCCAGGAGGAAGCGCAGACGGCCCTGAATCTCCTTCACGATCTGGCTGGCGATAATCTGGTCACGCTCGCTAAGGACCGGCGCGACTTCTTCAGAGCCGGTCAGCGACGTTATCCAGTCCATGGCCTGGGCGATGGACATGGCGGTGACTTTCGAGATATTGCGGTCGCCGATGAGCACGGCCAACGCCTCGGGCCTGAGCCGCTGGCCGTCACATGTGGGACAAGGTAAAGAGGTCATATACCGCTCGACCTCCGAGCGGGTATGGTCGGACTCGGTGTCACGGTACCTGCGCTCCAGGGTCCTGATGACCCCATGGAAGGTCTCCGGGAACTCCCACACCTTGCCGTTCTTGGCCTGGTGCCGGACCATGATCTTTTCGCCGTCCGATCCGTAGAGCAGGACCTTGATCGCCTCAGGTTTCAGGTCCTTGACCGGCGTTTCGGACGAGAAACCATACTTGCGGGCGACGGCTTCCTGGATGCTGGTATACCACGGTGTCATCGAGCCGGAGCGCGCCCAGGGCTGGATCGCCCCCTCCCCAAGGCTAAGGTTTTTGTTGGAAATTATCAGGTCGGGGTCGACCTCAAGCCTGGCGCCCAGGCCCGTGCAGGTCGAGCACGCGCCGTGGGGGCTGTTGAAGCTGAAGGTCCGCGGCTCGATCTCCGGCAGGCTGATGCCGCACTCCACGCAAGCGAACTGCTCCGAGTACACCACGTCCTGGCTCTGTCCCGAGCTTGCCGAGGGGCCATCGACGATGGAGATGAGCACCACACCGTCTCCCAGCTTCAGGGCCGTCTCCACGGAATCGGCGATGCGGGTGTGCTGCTCGTGCTCATCCTCCTCGATCGCCAGCCGGTCCACCACCGCCTCGATGTCGTGCCACTTCTGCTTGTCCAGGACGATCTGCTCGGAGAGGTCGCGAACGGCTCCATTCACTCGGGCCCGAACGAAGCCGGACTTGCGAAGGTCTTCCAGGATACCCAGGTGCTCTCCCTTCTTGTGGCGCACCAGGGGGGCCAGCACCATGAAACGAGATCCGGAGGGCAGGGCGATGATGGCGTCGACGATCTGCTGCACCGTCTGCCGGGCGATGGGCTTGCCGCACTGCGGGCAGTGGGGCTTGCCCGCCCGAGCGAAGAGCAGCCGCAGGTAATCGTAGATCTCGGTGACGGTGCCGACGATGGAGCGTGGGTTGTGGCTGACACCCTTCTGGTCGATGGAGATTGCCGGGCTCAGGCCGTCGATATAGTCAACATCCGGCTTGTCCATGCGCCCCAAGAACTGGCGGGCATAGGCCGACAGCGACTCGACGTAGCGGCGCTGCCCCTCGGCATAGATGGTATCGAAGGCCAGGGAGCTCTTCCCCGAGCCGGAGAGGCCTGTGATGACCACGAACTTGTCACGAGGGATCGTGACGTCGATGTTTTTCAGGTTATGCTCGCGAGCGCCCTTGACGAAGATCTCGTCCAGTGGCATGGATGCCGTCTCCTTGGCAAAGGTAGTCCTTCATTCTACTCGCCACCAACGGAAGGAAACAAGGGCCTGGCTTGCACAATTGAAGCCGTCGATGAGAGAAGGCAGTAGGTAACGCAAAGCGACCCAGGCGTCAGCCTGGGTCGCTTTCATTTCGCTATTCAGTTGTGTGACAGTTGTTGGTGAGGCAGCCGCCCTAGGGCCGGCGGTCTACCAGCGGGAAGGACGCTCCGCCCGAGGCCGTGCCTCGTTGACGGTCAGAGCCCGCCCCTGCATGTCTTGGCCGTTCAAAGCTGCGATGGCTGCCTCAGCCTCTTCCTTGGAAGGCATCTCCACGAAGCCGAAGCCCTTGGACCTGCCTGTGTCCCGGTCCGCTATGACCTGCGCCGATTCGACGGTGCCGTGCGGTGTGAAGGTGTCCTCGAGTTCACCATCAGTCAGTCCGTAAGGCAAATTCCCAACATAGATCCTCATGTGCGCTCCTTGAGCTCGTATTCCTCGTCCATAACAAGCGTCACATGCAGTCTACCGGAGAGGGGGTTCTGTGAAACAGCAGGATGTCGTTGCGTGCGAGGTGCTTTCATAATACCACAAGTCAAGCGACGCAACTCACAAGGTGTCAAGAGCCCTGGGAACAAAGCTGCCGCCCACGCCGTCTTAGTGTGTAGGACAGGTCAACACATCAGGGACAAGGAGGACGGTGCAGTGAAAAAATGGCTCATTCCACTGGCGGCGATAACGATAGCGGTGAGCGCCCTGAAGATCGCTCAACGACGGAGGGCGCGATGACCAGGTATAAATGGATAGTGTTTTCCCTGGCGCTGGCCATGGTGCTGGGCGGTGGGGGAGCGGCAGCCGCCGTTGCCATGACCGGCGGGGATGGCGAAGTCCCCTCGCAGACGAGGCTGCAAGGCAACCCGCCCCCGGAGGAGCCGCCGGGCAGCTTGCCGCCCATACGCTCCGACGAAGGGATCGATCCCACGGTATGCAATCGAGTGCACAACATCGACGCATGTGGAGACGACGGTTCTAACCCAGACGGCGAGCCAGGGCTGCTCGTCACGACACCCACCGACTGCATCGCCTTCGATGGCAGCGGCCAGGTGCCCATCGGCCACCACGCGCCGTCCGTCGTTATCGATAGAACCCCGGAGCCCGACGAGGTCGTCGTGGGCGACGGCATTGAGCGGGTCCTGACCCCGGCGCCCATTGAGAGTGTCAGCATCATTGTGCTGGAGAGCTTCCCGCCCCAGTACCAGGTTCAGATCGCCTATGGCCTGCCCAATTCCTGCACTGCGCCAGGCAGCACGGACCTGGACCGTGATGGTAACACCATCACCATAACGGTGACCATGCAGGTACCCGCGGACGACGGGTTGGTGTGCGCGCAGGTGTACAGGACCGTCGATACTACCGTCGGCCTCGGCAGCGACTTCGAGTCGGGTGAGACCTACAAGGTCGTCGTGAACGACGTGACCAAGACCTTCGTAGCCCAATAGCTTCGGAACGAGCGATCAGGCAATAAAGGGGAAGGCCCGCGGGCCTTCCCCTTTTCGTTTCGGCCCCTGCCCCTTGCGCTTGCCCCATCGTTTCCAGTACATTTCCGAGGGACTTTTCTGACTGCATGTTGAGATTATCGGAGGTCACGAGGCGCCGTGAAGCACCTTTTTTACCCTGAGCGGATAGCCGTTTTCGGAGTCTCTCCCAAGCCCGGCAATATGGCCACGGGGATCATGGGAAACCTAGAACGGTTCAAGTTCCCCGGCGACGTTTATGCAGTCGGGTCCTCCGAGGTGGAGGTAAACGGCTACAAGATTTACGCCTCAGTCCTGGACCTGCCCACGGACGTGGATATGGCCGTGTTTATGATTCCGGCGCGGTTCATCCCTAAGGCACTGGAGGAGTGCGCCCAAAAGGGGGTCAGAAGGGCGGTAATCTCCACCGCTGGCTTTGGAGAATACAGCGAGGGGGGAGAGGAGCTGGAGCGGGAGCTTCAAGTGATCGCGGAGCAGCACGGCATACGCTTTTTGGGCCCCAACTGCCTCGGTATCACCAACCTGGACAACGGCATGGTGCTTCCCTTCCCGCCCCAGAACCCGGCGACCCTGCTCAAGGGCGGCAGCAGCATTATCGCCCAGAGCGGTGGCGTGTCCCTGCGTTGCGCGGCCCTGTTTTCCGAGTCCGGCGTGGGCTTTAACAAGGTCATTAGCGTCGGCAACAAGACCAACATTGATGAGGTGGACCTCCTGGAGTACCTTGCGGAGGACCCCGCCACCGACGCGATCTTCATGTACCTGGAGGACATCAAGCGTGGGCGCCGGCTGATGGAGGTGGCGAGGGGTTGTTCTAAGCCCGTGGTCGTCATGAAGTCCAACATCTCTGACTTCTCCGCGGCGGCTGCCAAGTCTCATACCGCCGCCCTAGCCAGCGACGATCGAGTTGTCGACGCCGCTCTGCGCCAGGCGGGCATCCTGAGGGTCAACACCCTGGAGAGCTTCGTCACCTGCGCCAAGGCCTTCGCTTTGCCAAAGTCTGACGGCGACAACATCGCCGTCACTACTAGTTCCGGGGGCTTCGCCGTCATCGTCTCGGACATCGCTGGGGCCCAAGGCTTTCAGATGCCGCCCCTGTCTGCCAAGCTAGTCAGCCACCTGGAGGAGCGGAGCCGGGGTGGCATCATCAAGATCATGAACCCCATCGACTTCGGCGACGTGTACGACCGGAGCGCAGCGGCCTACATCGTGAGGGAGCTGTTACAAACCCGCGACTTCTCGGCTATGGCTGTCACGATAAACACTCGTGGCGGCTCCGCCGGGATGGGCTTCGCCGACGACGCGGCACGCCAGCTGGTCCTGGATGTCAAAGACGCCAGCCTCAGCACCGGAAAGCCGGTGGCTATCACGGTCTTTGCCCCGGAACAGCAGCTCCACGCGATGATCAAAGAGGTGGAGTTTCCTCTGTTCAGGACCTTGGAGGAGGCGGTGCAGGCCCTGGCTATACAACGGGAGTACTGGCGCAACCGGCAGGCCGTCGGCCTGTAATCCCGCTAAGCCCTCTCCGAGGGCACGTGCCGTTCCGGGTGACCGGTATACACGCTCCCCAGCTCGTCGGGGACGATACGCAGGGGCACCCCTTCGGTTATCTCCTCCATGACGTGGGCGATGATCCCGGGCAGGATGGCTGTTATAGCCAGCCCCACCATCTGCTGCGAGTTAAACCCCAGCTCGGTGAAAACGCAGGCCAGCACCCCGTCGATGTTGATGGGGAGCTGCCTCCCGGTCCGCTTCACGAACTCGGCGTGGATCGTCTCGTACAGCCGGCAGTAGTCGCCCCAAATCCCCTGCTCCCTGGCCACTTGCGTCACGGCCTCCCCCCTGGGATCGAACTCCTTGTGGGTCGGGTGGCCGAAGCCGGGGATGTAGCGCTTGGAATCGACGTACTCGGTGACGACCCGCTCGGCCGTTTGCTGCATTGTCAGCTTCTCGGCCTGCATCAGGGCCCAGGAGTCAGCGATGAGGTTTGCGGCCTCCGTGGGGGAGATGGTGTGCATGCCGGCGCACAGGATGCCTGCGGCGATCCCGGGTACAGGTGATTCCGAATGGGCCGAGGCGACGAACCTGGCCGCCGGAGCGTGGGAGGAGACGAACTGATGGTCCAAGAGGGACATCAATGCGGCGTCCAAAACCCTGGCCTGCGCCTTCGTCGGCAGATCGCCCTTGACGGTCAGATAGACCGCCTCCGCGTAGGAAAGCTGGGTGACGATCTCTTGGATCGGATAGCCGCGGATGCGGAGCACCCCCTGATAGGTCTCGCTCACGGACGTGCGCCAGTAGTCGGACCAATCGCCGGAGCGGTAGTAGTCTCCCAGCCGTCGCGTCGGGATCGTTGGTTCGTTCGTCATGGTTAGCCTCCTGTGTTGCTTGATCTCCACCGCGGACGAGCGAAGAATCTGGATTGGGGCAGACTCAACAGAAACAGGACTCCCGTCGCCCTCAGCATCTTGCGTCTATTTCTCAAGCAGAAACCCTCTGATAGCCTTGCCGAATCGCTGATAGAGATAACCTCCCACGAGGAGCAGTGCTCCCAGGCCTATGAAGGCGGCAACCCGGTACGCTCTTTCCAGGACAAAGGCGTCATAAACAAACAGCTTGGCGATGGGAACGGCTAGCAGAGCCAGAGCAGCCAGCCGCGCCAGGCGCCAGCGCCGCCACATTCCGACGACGAGAAGCACGCCGGCGTAGGTGGCCCACACGGCCGTGATAGAGAGGGTCTTGGCGTCCTTGAGTGCCCCAGCATCGACGCCTAATCGGCCCTGAATTCGGCTGTCGAAGTAACTGATGACCTCGGCGGTGAGGATCCAGACGGAAAAGAAGTTAGCAGCTACCAAAAAAGCGGGGTAGACTGAAATCCCGTCCTTCTCCCAAGCACGCAGCTCGTTTCGCCCTCGCCATAGAAGATAGGCTGCCAGGTAGATAGCGGCGATGCTGACGAGGAATGCCAGGACGCGCTCGTTAAGCACGACATCAAAGGTGCGCAGCTCCACAGGGGTGTCGAAGAAAAATAGCCGCCCGATCACCAGAAAGAAAGCAACATAACCGAAGAGGCGGAGCGTGGGCATCCGCAGCTTGAAGGACAACCAAATCAGGACAACCCCTTCGGTGGCCCACGCAATGGTGATCCACGCCCTATCGCCGAATTCGACGGGGACCGCGATGGTCAGGAAGACCAGGGCGATGCCCAGGGAGAGGAAGCTGAGTGTGACATTCTCAGCGCTCCTCCTGACGGCGAGGTAGGCGACGCCGCCATAGAACAGGGCGAGGAGGATGGTGAAACCACCAAGCCACTGCCTAAAGTCGTCCCACAACAGCCCATAGCTGATCCCGAAATAGAGGGCTGCATTGAGGACCATGAGGGCCTGGTCCCATTCCTCGGGGGTTCGCCGCCACAGGACGTGAAAGAGAGTCGTCGCCCCAACAAAAATGAGGAAGATGAGGGTCAGGCTTCCCTGGGATATCAGCAGGCTGGCCTCGTTACCGTACCAGCCGTGCCATGCCCCATAGGTGGAAAGCGAACCGATCAGCCCGAGAAGGGTGAACCATCGCCAGTTGCGGAACGTAGACAAGGCGAGCACCCCAACGGCGACGACGATGATATAGACAAGGAGTTGGTCGCTGCGAGCTGCCTGAGCGGTATCGCGTGCCTCCGAGGAGAAGCCACCCAGAATAAAGGGTGCGCTGAAGGCGCCAAAGATCCCTATGATTGCGAGGGCCGAGGAGTCGTAGCGAAGAGCCAGGGCTGCCGAAGCCACGCTGACCAGAAGGAGGAAGGCGACGGCTGGATATAGGCCGATCAGGTCGAATATCCCAAAAGCGGCGAAGATAGCGAGGTACAGGAGAGCGATGCCGCCACCGGTGACGGCTTGGGCGTAGGTCGTGTATCGCCTTTGCCAGTATTCGCCGCCGCCTAGCATCGCCAGGCCTGCCAGGACCCCCAGTACGATGCGGCCTGTGGGGCCTATCCAGTCATTGTCGAAGGCCAGATTTAGGAAAAACGCGACGCCGATGATGAGAGCAAGGACCCCTACTCGGGCCAGCCAATTCCCGCCAATAATCTGCTCCCAGTCCCACCCCCTCACCTTATCGAAGATGTCTTCGCTGGGCAGGGTGGGAGTTGCCCTGGTGGGGGATGGCACTTCGGCGGCGGGGGCTGGAGCGGCCTGCCGGTCGGAAGTGGTGGGAATAGAGGCAGGCGCTTGCTGCGAAGGTGCTACTGGGACCCCCTGAGTGCGTTCCAGAGCGGCCAGACGTTCATGCACACGCTGGAGGTCGCCGCGGAAGTGACGGGTCTCGTCTCGTAGTGCTTGAACCTGCTGCGTAAGGGCGTCAACGGGACCCTGTGAGGACGCCAAGGGCTCTTGTTCCACGGTCCCCGAAAGGGGCGCGCCACAGAATATACAGAACTGGTTGCCCTCTACATTTTCCTTGTGACACTCAGCGCATTCCATGGCGCCGCTCTCGCATCTATCGTCTCGATTTCGTCACGTAGGTGCCCGCAAGTTTGTCATGCCACCCCTGCTTCTTAGGGTCCCACGCGACCCAGAAATAGCCCAGAAATAGTGGGATAGCAGAAATGATTTTGCCTACTGTCTCGCGCAGGGCGGCACGCCCCAACCCCGGCACGTTCCCCCCGGCGTCTATAACCTTGATGCCCACCGCCATCTTGCCTGGTGTCTGCCCCTTGAGTCCGGTGAAGAGCCAGTAATATAGCCAGGGCAGTATCAAAGAAAATAAAGCTAATGGTCCCGTATCAGATGCCAAGGTCAGAACGGACAGTATGATCGAAATAATCCATACGCCCACACCGTCTATCACAAACGCGCCGAAGCGCAGCCAGAAACCCGCGAAATCCTCAGCCACAGCGGGCTGCAATCTGGGGCTGGGCGCTACCTCAGCTGAAGCCGCCTCAACCGTGGTAGCAAGCGCAGCCCCGCAACTGGCACAGAAACCCGCTTCAGGGGGGTTATCCTGCCCGCAACTCGGGCAATGCATAGACCTCTCCAAAACCCTTGATGCTGGTTGCGCCCACCGCGCGCTCACGGCTCTGGCGTGGGCGTTTCAAAGGACACTCCTGGGAATCGAATCCGGTTTGACTTCGTCCGTTGTGTTAGAGCCGTTTCCCCAGTGTCAGCTGCGGTTGTTGGTAGATCATAGCACACAGGTAATCGACCCAGAACGTGAGTAAGGGCTCTTTTCCCCACCGCGGTAGACCCTGGCTGAAGACCGATCCGAAGCCGTCCTTATTTGCCTGGGACTAGTCTCGTGGCTCACAGCCAAGGCGCGGCGACATGAACTCTCCCAGACGTCCGAGAATAGATTTAAGGCGGCTCCGCCACCCAGCCCCAGGGTGAGGACCAGGTCGACCTGCACCGGGGAAGGCTAGGATGAGGGTGCTGCAGGTCCCCGTCGCGCATACATCTGGACCCAGTCCCCCTCGCTGCTGACCTCGCCGTCGCGGCTGAGGTTGAGTATCTGGCAGTGAAAGGTTATGACGCCGCGGTCCGGCTTCTTGCTCTCGTGCTTATCCGCCACCTCGATCCGCACCGTCATGGTGTCGCCCAGGTAAATGGGGGCCTTGAAGTCCCAGTTGCGAAGGCTTAAAAACGCCATGCTCTTATCGCCGGCGATGCCGGCGGTATGCATGAGGCCGCTCATGATGGTGAGGGTCAGCATCCCGTGGGCGATACGCCGCCCGAACTGGCTCTTCTGGGCGAACAGGTCGTTGATGTGCAGAGGGTGGTAGTCGCCGGATAGGCCGGCGAAGTTCACCACATCGGCCTCCGTCACGGTGCGGGAGGCGGCGGGCACGATCTCGCCCAGCTCGTAATCGTCGAAGTATTTTTCCCCTGCGTGCATGGCGGCACCTTCAAGACAAGGTCATTCCAATCGAAGCGTGGCGGTCTTGATCCCGCCGAATGTTTGCCCATGGTACAAGGGCCGTAGCAAATCGTCCAGATCGCCTAGCATCCTCCGGATCGTCCCCTGATAAACATCGTCTGGTACTACGATCTCCGTCGGACTACTCCATGGGCGCGCTGCCCGCCCACCGCTAACTGCCGCTCGGCCCTCGAACGTCTTTACGCGCGAACAGCCAGAAGGCCAGAATGACGAACGCTAGCAAGTACGCCCCTTGAATCAGGAAAGAATGCAGGTCTCCTGGGTAACGCGCGGTACCGATGGCTCCGACTAGTCCAAACCCCGGCGCCGGCGCACCGTTTTCGCTCAGCATCCAGCCAGCGGTGTTCCAGCCGAGATCATACTCGGCGACTGACGTAAGCCAGGAGAAGCCTGCTGAGCCATCGGCAAGCTTGAGCAGGCGGCCCATCGCCAATAGATCGACAAAGTAATAGCCCATACTAATGGCCATGGCGCTGAACATGCCGCCCGTAGTCGAGGCGGTGAAAACAATGGTGGCAGCTGCGGCCAGGGCTATATAGGGTAGCCCGGAATACCAGGCCATGAGGGTGCTTCGAGCCGTATCTCCGAGGAATCCCCAACTCAGAAAGTCAAAACTTCCAAAACCGGCCAGGGCCGCCGTTATCAGGCTGCTCAAGATTATGGTCAGCACGACCAGCACCCACGCGCAGAGCGCCGCCGCGACGACGATTCCCAACTTTACCGAGAGGTACTGCCATCTGCCCGATGCCTTCATCAGAACAGTCCGCAAGGTGCCCCATCCGTACTCGCTTCCGAGTATCAGCACCGTGAAGAACGCCAAGAGAGGGATGGCGAAGAAATGGGTCCACCTTGAGGTGTAGGTCACGCCACCGGGGAGTGTCATCTGCTCTTCCAGAAGCCTGAGTTTGTCCTCTCTCTCGACGGCCTCGTTACGGCACTCCTCAACGGTTCGCGGCACGTCGACTTCGTCTAATGTGAAGCCCGGAGGCACGGTCAGCGGCTCACCAGCGAAAAGGGCTTCGCAGTCAATCTTCCAGTCGAGGTTATGCGTATTCGGAGTCCCGACAACGAACTCAAGGTCTTCCACCAGCGGTGAGTCCTTCGAAATCTGATAATCACCGAAGCGCAGCCAAACTTGCATCGCGGCGAAAAGTATGAGCAGCGCCAGCAGAATCCATGTGATCCAGCGGCGGCGGACTTTGAACCACTCCCAGACAGCGAGATTCGCCAGGTGAGAGATCAATCCTCCTCCGTTTGGCCTGACGAAATCTCCTTCACCGTAACCTCGAGGAAGTAGCTCTCCAGCGAGACCTGGAACGGCGCCATTTCGGTGACATAGACGCCTCGCTCGGAAAGCGCTTTCGTGAGTTCCCATAACCGGTCGGGCGGGGCCGATACCGTTAGGTGCTCATCCTCGATCCTGACCTTGCCTACCCAATCTAGTGAACCGGCGACTTCGGTCGCCCGCATATTGTCGGTAGTCTTGAGCCGGGCTCCAGTCTCGCGCTTGAGAAGGTCGCGTACGTCTCCCTGGACGATCAGCGTGCCTTGGGACAGGATGGCGACGCTGTCGCATAACTGTTCAACTTCGCTGAGGTTGTGACTGCACAGAAGAATAGAACGCCCTCCACCGCTGAGGCTTCGTATGAGGTCGCGTACCTCCACTACGCCTGCAGGGTCGAGGCCGTTGGTCGGCTCATCAAGCAGAAGCAATTCCGGATCGCCTAGCAAAGCGTAGGCTATTCCCAAACGATGCTTCATGCCTAATGAGTAAATCGAAAACTTCTGATCGGCCCTGTCAGAGAGACCGACTAGTTCCAGGAGACGATGCAATTCGCTAGCGGCGCCACGTTGGGTAATCCCTTGGAAGTACTCGAGATTGGCCTGCCCAGAAAGGTATGGGTAAAAAGCGGGGGTCTCCATAATGGCGCCCATGCGAGAGAGAACACTGCGAGCCGAGCGACTTGGTTCCAGCCCGAACAGCCGCACCGTTCCTGAAGAGGGCTTCACGAGACCGAGAAGCATTGCTATCGTCGTTGTCTTGCCTGACCCATTGGGTCCAAGCAAGCCAAACACTTGGCCACGGGGAACGCGCAATGACAGGTCCTTCACCGCGGTTACCGCTCCGTACCGCTTGGTTAACCCACTTGTTTCTATGACCGGTGATTGTTCCACGATGGCACAGACGCGAATGTTTCAGGCGAGACCGTAGACACCGTACCACACGGATATTAACGATGCATGAACCGCTGGCGATTGGCGCAGCATTAATTTTCTGATGCGAGCAATACCGCTACGTCACGATTGCAAACCACCCCGGGTGGATTCGCCACGAACGCAGGTGGCACTCGCGAAGATGGCAAGCAATGGCCTGATGACCTTTTATAGGTGGGGTATTGTTGTCATAAGACGAGCACGGACATAGACTACCAGCATGTTAAGAGTCCAGGGGCTGAAATGGCTCTTTCCTCTCGTCATAGGCGTGCTGGGCCTGGCGGCGTGTACGAACGGAGGGGAACCCACATCTAGCCCAGCTCCGACCACCTTGCCCGCACCCACGTCCATCATAGGATCGCCCATCGCGCCGACCCCGCACCCATCACCAACTCCATCGCCGACGCCCACTCCGGCATCCCAGGCCACGGCCACACCCCAGCCCACGGTGACGCTGATACCACTGAGGACTCCAACTCCCGTACCGGAGGTTCCTCCAACACGACCACCATCACCGACCCTGGCACCTCCGGCATCACCCCTACCACTTCCCACAACCGCGTCGCCAGGGTCGTATCACAACGGGCGCGTCGCCTGCTCTGAGCGCATCGTGGGCGGAAGTGAGTCTGCCATTTTCACCTACGCATCGGATGGGAGCGACCGAAGGATGCTCACGACGTCGGGGTACAACATCATGCCGAGCTGGTCCTGGGACGGGCGCCGCATACTGTTCAGCTCGAATCTCGGTGGCGCCGCTGTCGAGATCTGGGTCATGGACGCAGATGGTGGGAACAAGCGACAGCTCACCTTTGGGACGCAGGGTGGGAACTTCACTCCCGTTGAGTCGCCGGACGGGACCCAGATCGGCTTCTCCGGCATGCGACGGAGCGTTGGTCATCCGGAGGTATGGGTGATGGATGCCGACGGCGCCAATCAACAACGGCTCACGACGACGGTGGTTATGCCGGGTCAGGAGAACGTGTGGAGTCTGCATCCATCGTGGTCGCCGGATGGGGAACGTATCGTCTACGCCTCAACGAGTAGCGGCCAAACTCAGATCTGGGTAATGAATGCGAACGGCTCAGACCAGCGGCAGCTTACCAATGGGCTCGGCCCTAACTACCCTGACGCGAATGTTCCCAGTTGGTCCTTAGATGGTTCACGAATCACGTTCTGGTCGGGTTTCGAGAGGAGGTTCGGCGAGGTGTGGACCATGAATCCAGATGGCTCGGACCTCCGTCGTGTGACATCGACGCCCGATCCTCGGAACAGCGACGATCCTCATTGGTCGCCAGACGGGACCACGATCATCTTCGGCATGGGTCAGGGCGGCAATCGGGCGATGTACGTTGTGCCCAGCGAGAGTGGCGAGCCAGCGCTCTTTGCGACCGGCGTTCACTGGTGCGACTGGCAGCCTGTCCTGCCTGGATAGGGAATCCGTTGGCCGCGCAAGCGACCCGCCGGGCGATGATGGGCAGGGTCATCTTGTTTTACGCCCGATATACAGCATTACTTTGCGCCTCTCAAACAGAGAGCGCGACGGTGAGCGATGCTGGCGGTATGCATGAGGCCGCTCATGACATCGGCCTCCGTCACCGTGCGGGAGGCGGCGGGCACGATCTCGCCCAGCTCGTAATCGCCGAAGCATTTTTCCCCTGCGTGCGTGGTTTTACCTTCAACCCAAGGTCATTGCGATCGAAGCGATCTCCACACCACCGGTTTCCTCCCTCCCGCCAGGGGAGGGAGAACTTCTGCCCCCTCTCCCTTGAGGGGAGAGGGCTGGGGTGAGGGTGAGGGCAGCCAGCGGGCGCTGCCCGCTTATTTTCCCTTGATCCCCGCGCCGTCCCTCACCAGCTGCTTGCAGCGCTCCACGTCGTACTCGCGAAGGATAGCCAGGGATTGCGCCGCCTGGGAACCCTCTCCGTGCAGGGTGCCCACCAGGGCGTAGCCGCCGAAGTCGCTGGCGGTCAGGTCCCGGATGAAATGGAACAGCCGGAGCCGGTCGTCGGTGGAGACATCCTTGTGGCCCTTGAGGTATTTGCGGACGTAGGGGCCGATCTCCGGGTTGTTCAGGTCCGCCTCCACGGGGGCCGTGATGACGAGGCCGCCGGCGACGTCCTGGAGCTGCCGGACCGCTTCATGGAAGGAGGTCGCGAAGTGTCGCTTGCCGACGTTGGTATAGATCACCGACGGCATAGCGATGCCGGGCTCGAGGGTCTCGAAGTTCTGGGCCGCCGCGATGGCGCAGGCCCGAATCATCTCCGTATATTGGATCAGCTCCGCCACTTTTTCCCTGATATGCCCGAGATTCCCGATGCCGTTGTAGTCCGCTACCAGCTGGGCCGCTCCGATCAGGAGGTCGCCCAGGGGTGGCCGGTAGGAAACCCCGGTGAAGCGATGGAAGTTGGCGAAGGTGTTGGCCAGGGTCCCTGCCGCCTGCCACTCGCCCTGGAGGAAGACCCGTTCCTTGGGGATAAAGACGTCATCGAAGACCGTTACGGTCTCGACCTCGAGGTTGTGACGGCTTATGGGATTGTCGAAGGCGCTGACCTCGATGGAGGGCATGGGCCTGCAGATCAGCTTGAGGCCCTCGGCGTTGGCCGGCACGGCGAAGGCAACGGCGTAGTCCTTGTCCTGCTCGACCATCGCTCTTGTCGGCGGCACGATGATCTCGTTGGCCGTCACGCTGGAGGTCGTGTGGGCCTTCGCCCCCCTGACGACGATCCCGTCTGGCCGCTCCTCGACGATCCGGACGTACATGTCCGGGTCATCTTGCTCATGGGGACGAAGCGCCCGGTCGCCCTTGACGTCTGTCTGTGCGACGACGACGGCCGGGTCTGTCTGACGCACCCACTTGACGTAGTCGGCCACCCTGCCGACATACTCGGAGCTGCCGCCTGCCTTCTTCACAACCTCTGCGGTCACCGTCAGGGCCATCATGGCGTCGGAGCCGATGGCCTTGATCAGGTTGAGCTGTCCTCGGGCCACACCGGTGTGGACGCCGATGAGCTGTCTTCGGGTCTCCAGGTCGCGGGAGTTCTGGGGGAAGGCATAGTAGCGGCTGATTCGCTCTCCCTCATACTCAACGGAAAAAAGGTCTCTGTATTCGGGGTCGTGAGCGAGCGAAAAGACGTTGGAGCAGTGGCCCACGGTGATCTGCAAGTTGGGGTCGGTTGTGACGTCCTCCACCTTCCGTCCCATAATGTAGACGGTCCGTCCATCCCGAAGACTTTCCACATATTGCTCTTGGGTACGTAGACCCATGGGGGCGCCTCCTCAACGGTCTTGACCGGAGATCAGTCCGGTCGCTTCTTGCCATGCGGGCAGTGGGTCAGGTGCGCTTGACCTTGTAGCCGGCCTTTTCCCGGTCCCAGGTATTCGGAGTGATGCCCCGGTCCCCTTCCTGCCGCAGCTTGTACTTTTCCACTTTCTCAGTTGGGGTCTTGGGCAGGGCCTTGATGAACTCCACGTGTCGGGGCACCATGAAATAGGCCATCCGCTCCTCACAGTGGGCCAGGAGCTCTTCGGGGGAGAGGGAGGCGCCGGGCTGGAGTACCACGCAGGCCTTGATCTCATCCTCGGCCAGCTCCGAGGGGACCGCGATGATTGCCGACTCCAGCACGGCCGGATGGGCGTTGATCACCCGTTCGACCTCGAAGGATGACACGTTCTCGCCGCGACGGCGAAGGGCGTCTTTTGTGCGGTCTATAAAGTAGAAATAGCCGTCCTTGTCCGTGTAGCCGCGGTCGCCGCTATGGAACCAGAGGTTACGGAAGGCCTCCAAGGTTGCGCCGTCGAAGTTGTAATAGCCGCTGGTAAGGGAGTAGGGGACCTTGGAGCGGATGCAGAATTCGCCTGCCTCTCCCGGGGGCAGCTCCCGGTCGAGCTCATCGAGTATAGCCACTTCGTAAAACGCATCCCACGCCCGGCCGCAGGAGCCGGGGCGGCGCTCGCCGTAGGGAGTCCCGGTACAGATGCCCACTTCCGTGCTGCCGTAGATTTCCACGGTATGCACGCCGAAGCGGTCGTACATGGCCTGGTCCATGGATGACTGGCCCAGGTAGAAACGGGTCATGGTATGACTCTTGTCGTTTTCCGAGGGTTCTTGGGACATGAGGATAGGGACCGCCGAGAATATGCTCAGTCCCACGGTGGCCTTGTGTTTGTTGATGCTGTTCCACCACGCGGAGGCGCTGAAGCGGTCGGAGATAACGATGCTGGCATCCGCCATCATCGTGCCCAGGACCCCTTGCCAAAAACCGATCCCATGAAACAAGGGCATGGGGCTAAAAATAACGTCGTCGCTGGTCAATGCCACGCAATCGATGAACACGAGAGCGGCCGTGGGGCCATGGGCTTGAGCCACCATGACTCCCTTTGACGGGCCGGTGGTACCGGAGGTATACATCAGGGCCTGTAACTCGCCGTGGTGAACGTGGATGTCCGGCTCCGTCGCCGGGTGGTCGGTAAGGGTCCTGAAGTTCAACGTCTCTTTGGAAAGGCCCTTGGGTGGCGCGGCGCTGGTGCCGTTGGCCCGAACGACCACTTTCTGTAGCTGGGCAAGTCCCGTTTCCACCTGGGCGACTCGCGGGAGCCACTCCTCCTCCACCACCATCATGCTGGAGTCCGAGGAGGTCACTATGTGTTCAAGCAAGTCGCCCTTGTACGCGGTGTTGACCGGTACCCCCACAGCGCCGAGCTTTGCCAAAGCGAAGATAAGGGAGAGGAAATCGGGGGAGTTGTGCAGCATCAGGGCAACCTTATCACCCCTCTGCACGCCTTGGCTCATGAGCCCCTGGGCCGACCGATTGACCATCTCGTTGAACTCGTCGTAGGTGAGATGCTCGTCGTTGTAGCCTATGAAGGGCTTGCCCTTGTTGCTCTTGGCCTTCTCCCTGAGCAGGTTCCCCATGACCAACTCTTCTCGTGCATACGCGCCCATTGAGAACAACTCCTTGTACCGACCCATCTGCAACGCCGACGCCTCCGAGCCATCATGGAGTCTAGACGGGGCTCAACGGGCTGTCAACAGGTGGGCGGGGCTGGCGACGGGCCTCCGGCTGGGGTTGACGCAAGAGTGGTGAGCGTATAGGCTGCCGACCAGAAGACGTAGAGGGGCCTGCTAGGCTAGTAGCAGTCCGGGGGTAAGCATGGAATACAGGATTATCGACGCCGATAGCCACCTTAACGAGCCAGGAAATGTCTGGCAGGATAGGGTACCTGCGGCCCTCAAGGACAGGGCGCCCAAGATGTTGGACATTGGGGATGGCAAGATAGCCTGGTCCTTCGATGGTGGGAAAAGGGTAAGTCCAGTTGCCATGTCCGCTACAGCGGGCGTGGATCCCACCCAGTACGACACCAGCGGGACGCCGAATATCAGGCCCGGAAGCTACGACCCTCACGCCCGTCTGGAGGAGATGGAGTATGACATGGTCCAGGCCCAGCTCCTCTACCCCAGCGTCGCCCTGACCGGAGCCCACCAGTATTCCCAGGACCCCGAGCTTCAGTTGGCGTGCGTCCGAGCCTACAACGATTGGCTGCGGGAGGACTTTTGCTCCGTTTCCCCGGAGAGGCTTATCGGCCTTCCGCTGGGGCCCATGACGGGCATAGAGGACCTTATCCTGGAATGGCGACGCGTGGCCGATCAGGGGGCGAAAGGGCTCATCATGAGCACCTACCCCAACGGAGGCGCTGATCCATCGGTGGAGGATGACCGTTTCTGGTCCGAGGTTGAGGAGTGGGACTACCCCATGCACATCCACTTCGGCTTCGTAGGGGCGGCCCGCGGAGGACTTCCATCTGGTGGAGCCGCCCCTCAGGGGGTCGCGCGCTTCACTGCCTCCTTCCTCTCAAGGATCGGCGCCAACATCTACAAGCCCTTGTGCGACATCCTGGCCAATGGACTCTTTGAAAGACATCCAAAGTTGAAAGTCGTCGCCGTTGAGACGGGAATCGGCTGGATACCGTTCTACCTGGAAAGTATGGACGACCTTTTCTTTCGGAGCCGCTTCCACACGGGAGTCCATCTGAAAATGTTACCCAGCGAATATTTCAAGGAGCACATCTGGGCCACCTTCATCACCGATCCCGTGGGTGTGGACTTGCGCCACATGATCGGCGTAGACCACATTATGTGGTCCACTGACTACCCCCACGTGGCGTCGGACTGGCCCAACTCCCAGCGCACCGCCGCTTACGAGTTCAGGCATGTCCCGGAGGCGGAGAAGCGGAAGATGATGAGAGACAACGCGGCAAATCTTTACAAGCTCGGGTAGCAAGGGCTGCCCTGGCGTACCTCCGGCCTGTGCCGGCAGATTTTTAGAGTGGAGGCGAAGATGGAGTACAGGATTATCGACGCTGACTCCCACGTCAACGAGCCTAAGGATGCGTGGAGCGCCCGCGTTCCGGCCAAGTTCAAAGATCGGGCGCCCAAGTGGATGGAGCTGGAAGGGGGCAGGGTCGGCTGGTCTTTTGACGGCGGTAAGTCCGTCAGGGTGATAACCCTGGCGACAGCAGGTAAGGACGTGACCGAATACTCTCTAATGGGAATCCCCTACGAGGAGATACGGCCCGCCAGCTATGAACCCCACTCCCGCTTGCAAGAGATGGAATATGACCTGGTCCAGGCGCAAGTGCTCTATCCGGGCGCGGCTCTCGCCGGGGCCCAGACCTATTCCGACGACCCGGAGCTACAGCTTGCTTGCATCAGGGCGTACAACGACTGGATGCACGAGTTTCGCTCCGTTGCCCCTGAGCAGCTTATTGGTCTGCCGATAGCCCCGATGACCGGTATCGAGGACCTCCTTCTTGAATGGAAAAGGGAGGCCGACCGGGGTGCGAAGGGGTTGATCATTAGCTCCTACCCCAATGGCACAGCTCAGCCCAAGCCGGAAGATGACCGGTTCTGGGCTGAGGTGGAGGAGTGGGACTATCCCGTCCACATCCACTTTGGCTTCTTCGGCGGCGGCGGGACGACAGGACCGACTTCTCAGGGCGGCATACCCTCGGGCCTGACCTATCTGACCTCCGCGTTACTGGCCCGGATCGGCGCTAATGTTTACAGGACTCTGGGCGATATCGTTTACGGAGGGCTGTTCGAACGGTTCCCTAAGCTCAAGGTCGTGGCCGTCGAAACAGGGATCGGGTGGATCCCGGCCTTCCTAGAGGGCATGGATGACAACTTCCTGCGTCTGCGGTGGCGCTCCGGTGTCCATCTCAAACAGATGCCCAGCGAACTATTCAAAGAGCATATTTGGGCCACGTTCATCACAGACCCGGTGGGGGTGGAGCTACGTCACATGATCGGCGTCGACCACATCATGTGGTCTACCGATTATCCTCACGCCCAGTCGGACTGGCCCAACTCCCAACGCACCTCGGCCTATGAGCTCAGGCATGTCCCGGAGGATGAGAAACGAAAGATCCTGCGCGATAACGCCGCGGGGCTCTACCACCTGGGCTAGCCCCCTGTTTGCTGGAGCCGGGAACGGAGATTAGGGTAATATAGAGGGCCGTTAGCACTGGATAAAGGAGTGGTCCATGATACCGCGCGTGTTTGATACCGATCAGCATATTACCCCGCCAAAGGATATGTGGACGAGCCGCATGGCCAAGAAATATCAAGACCTGGCCCCGAAGGTGGTCGATATTCCTGAGGGAGGACAGGCGTGGTCCTTTGAAGGGGGCGCTCATCTGCACCTGTTTGGGCTGGAGAACGTTGGAGCAAAAGACCCCGCCGAGCTGAGCTGGCAGATCCACTACGATGATATCGCTCCCGCCTACTATCAGCCAAAGGCACGGCTGGAGAGCATGGACGTGGACGGCATTGATGCCGCACTCTTCTTTCCCAGCGTCGCCGGGCACTGCGGGATCATTCACGATGACGATCTCTATCTGGAATGTATTCGGGCCTACAATGATGGGGCCTGGGACTGGACTCAAGAAGGGGACCCGAAACGAATGTATCCGACAGCCCTCATCCCAGCGATGGGGGTGGAGACCGCTATGGAGGAGGTCTCGCGGGTGGCGAAAAAGGGATTTCGTCACATCCAATTCTTCGCATCACCGACGGGAGGGCCTTTCCCGATGCCTTCTGACGACCCTTTCTGGGGGCTTATTCAAGATACCGGGATGGTCGTCAGCATACACGGCGGAGGCCGTGGCCGCATGAAGCTTCCGCCAGAGGCGATCGAAGCAGCGAAGAACCGGCCGGCAACCGCTAAGCCGCCGAACTCGCAGGTACCCATCGCCGCCGGGCGCGCCGCCGGCCTTGGCGCTCCTCAGTCACTGGCACTGATGATCACCACGGGCGTATTTGAGCGGTTTCCGAATCTGAAGGCCGGCCTTATCGAGACCAGCGCGGGCTGGCTGCCGTCCATGCTTAATCGTCTGGACGCCGAATATACTCAGCACCGGTGGCTTTCCGGACAATCTCTTTCGCTTCTACCCAGCGAGTATTTCAAGCGGCAAGTGAAAATCAGCGTCGACCGCGAGATCGCGGGCATCAAGCATCGAGACCAGATAGGGTCCGACAGCCTGATGTTCGGCACCGATTTTCCCCACATCGGCTCATTTTATCCCCATACACGCCGCTACATCGATCTGTTGTTCGACGACGTTCCGGAGGATGAGACCCACGCTATCCTGTGGGGGAACGCCGCCGAGCTGTACGGCGTCAATTAGACTCGATTTCCGGGAGACCCTAAAGGGCCGCAGCCTGTCATTGCAGGGGTCCTGCTGTGTCGGGACCGCGAACCAATCTCGGTGGTGGAGATTGCTTCGTCGTCCTGCACAGGGACTCGCGATCCAACGATGTTCTCGAGAAGGTTAATAACCGGAGGCTCTGAGACCAGCTATGAATCTTGCAAAATCGTTTGTCATGGACGCTGCCCAGTACATCATCGAACCGCCGGACCTCTGGAGCAAGCGTGTACCCTCACAGCACAAGGACTCGGCTCCCAAAGTGATCGCTTCCCCTGAAGGTGGGGAGGCTTGGTCCTGCGAGGCTGGAGGGTGGCAACGCCCCTTAGGGCTCGAAGTCGCCGCAGGACACAGCCCAGTGGATATTAAGGACCGAGGATATTCCTACGCTGATATCCGTAAAGGCATGTTTGACGCCAAAGAGCGGGTACAGGACATGCAGATCGACGAGGTGGATGCCGCCTCGATCTTCCCGACGTTTGGCATGCTTGTGCGGAGCATAAGGGATGTGGACCTGCACCTGGCCTGCGTGCGCGCCTACAACGACGGGTTGTGGGAATGGGCCCAGGAAGGAGACCCCCGCCGCCTGGTCCCCCAAGCCCTCGCTCCCACAGTAGGCTTCGATGCGGCCATGACCGAGCTACAGCGCCTGGTCAAGATGGGGTACCGGGGTATCGTGTTCGGTGATTGGCCTGCTGGCGGAGGCGAGCCGCAGGCCTCGGAGGACCCATTCTGGGCCCTCTGTGAGGAGGCCGGGGTAGTCATCAGCCTCCTGAGAGGCGGGCCGACCATGATGGACCGCTTGGCGGCAATGCCCCAGCGGGGTGCATTGGCCCAGGCGGCCGGGGCTGCCGCAACCAATCTGCCCATCGAGGTGACGTGGGCGCTGCACGCGTCCATCAACAACCTGAACTTGAGCGAGCTGATCTTCTCCGGGATACTTGACCGGTTTCCCAAGCTACAGGTAGCGGTCATCGATGCCGGCGCAGGCTGGCTGCCCCAGTGCGGGGAGCTTCTTGACTGGAACTATCGGTTCGCCCGATTTACGCCCAATTCCTTCGGCAAGATACGGTACCAGCCAAGCGATTACATTCGCCGCCAGGTCAAGGTGACCGTCAAAGATGAGCGGTCGACCATTGACTCCAGGCACGATGTAGGGGTTGGCGCGCTGATGTGGTCATCCAACTACCCCAATAGCACCTCCTCCTGGCCGACCTCTCGGCTGGCTATCGAACAGCAGTTCCGAGAGGTGCCGAAAGATGAACGCCGCCGGATGCTGGGCGAGAACTGCGCGGAGCTGTACGGCGTGGTCGCGGTTGCATCCTAGACACAAACGGGGGGTGAACGCATGAGTGGTATCACCAAGCCGCCGACCTTTACCCTGTATAAACTCTCGCCTCACCACAGGTGGGGGGACATCGAGAGCATCGGCCGGGTAGCCCGGTTGGCGGACGACCTGGGTATGTACGGTATCTACTTTCCCGACCATATCGTCATCCCCAAGGAACCGGGCGTCCGTCTGGAGAGTAACGTCTGGTATGACAACTTCGTGCTGGCGGGCCACCTGGCTGCCCTGACGAAGCGGGTCCGCCTGATTTTCTACACCATGATCGTGCCCTATCGGCCGCCGGTACAGACGGCCAAGATGCTCTCGACCTTGGACGCAGTCTCTCATGGACGGGTCACCTGCGGCATGGGCGCCGGCTGGCTGAAAGGCGAGTTCCAGAACCTGGGGGTGCCGTTCGCAGAGCGGGGCGCCATGACGACCGAATACATCAAGGCGATGGAAGCCCTTTGGACCGAGGAGAACCCGTCATTTCAAGGAAAGCATGTCAACTTCTCCAACGTGGACTTTCAGCCCAAGTGTGTCCAGAAGCCTCACCTTCCGATCTGGATCGGGGGCGATAGCCCACCGGCCTTGCGGAGGGCTGTCGAGTTAGGCGACGGCTGGGTTCCCATGACGGGAGACGTCGACGACCTGGCGAGGAAGGGGGACTGGATCAGGGAGCAGCTCAGCGCGACGGGGCGGGATGCAGCAGACTTCGACTTTTCTTTCAGCCTGGCGATTGGGGACCGGGACACCTACACCCCATACAAGTCGGCGTCCGCGGATGCCAGTCACCGTGCTTCGTCCGCCAGTGTGCCCGGAAGTATCCCGTACGAGCCTGGGGCCGCGATCGAGGCCATCGGCAGGCTGCACGAGGCTGGGTTCAACCATAACCTGATTCGGTTCAACTGGTCAGACCCGGATGACCTGATGCGCCATATGGAGTGGTTCGCCGCCAAAGTGATGCCCGCGTTCAAGGACTAGTCGTCGTACGGCTCTCGAGTGCTGTATGATTGGAAGAGTAGTGCCCTGCGGTGAGTTGGAGGCGGCTTCACATCATTTACCCCTTGTGTCCTCGTTCGTTGTCGAAAAGAAGCTAAAGGTCAATGGCAGAAAAAAGCACAAGACTCGCTGAGCCCCCTACAGCTTCCTCGGCTCGGGAGAGGTATGAGCGTGAGTTCCAAGGTGGGCACGGCGCCGTCTTCTCCAAAACCATGTTCGCCTCCCTGGAACACAGGGACTTTCGCCTACTCTGGTTCGGCAACCTGGCGGCTATGTTCGCCATGCAGATGCAGCAGGTGGCGCGGGGCTGGCTTATTATCACCCTGACCGGCTCGGCGGTGGACCTGGCCCTCGTACTCCTTTCTTTCATGGGGCCGTTCTTCGTCCTTTCCCTTATGGGCGGCGTCATGGCGGACCGGCTTCGTAAGAAGTGGGTTATGGTGATCGCCCAGGGGTTCAACGTGGTCGCCACCGCGATCCTGGCCGTGATTATCATCACGGACCACGCATCCCTCTCTATCTTCATCTTTTTCGGCATATTCAACGGTGCCATTTTAGCCTTCAGCATGCCGGCGCGGCAGGCCATCATCCCTGAGATCGTCGGTGAGGATAATCTCTTTAACGCCATGGCCCTGAGCACAGCCAGCATGAACCTCTCACGAATTCTCGGGCCGGTCCTGGCCGGCCTGGTGATCGGCTTGACGGCCGCAGGGGACAGTACTTCGGTGGTTGGCGTGGGGATTGTATTCTTCATGATCGCGGGTTTCTACGTGATTTCTGTGGTCACGCTGGCCGCTCTTCACCACGAGGGGCAATCCGTAATGACCGAGCGGGACAGTGTCATGGGCGATATGCGCAATGCAGTGAACTACATACGGAGAAGCCCCTTGCTCATAGGCCTGTTGGCCATGACCTTCATCCCCATCGTCTTCGGGATGCCCGTCCAGCTGCTCATGCCTATGTTCAACCGAGATGTCCTTGGCGACAATGCTACGACTCTCGGCTGGCTGTATGGGGCCATGGGGGTCGGCGCCCTGATCGGCTCCCTGGTTTTGGCGGGCATGGGTGACGTACGTCATAAGGGATACATCCTGCTGGGCGCATCCGTGGTCTGGGCATTGTTCATGGGCCTGTTCTCCATGTCCACGAGTCTCGTGGTGGCGTTGCCTCTCATAGCGCTTGTCGGTGTCGCCAGCACCGCCTTCATGGCGTTGACCTGGACGCTGACGCAGCTTGTTGTGGCCCCAGAGATGCGGGGCCGTATCATGAGCATCGTCATGATGAGTTTCGGTCTGATGCCAATCGGGGTATTCCCCATGGCCTTCATCGCCGATGCGATAGGGATCGATATAGCGCTGTTGCTCGGCGCCATCGCCCTGGCCGTCGCGACCGTGGCGGTTGGGGTTTTGATGCCATCGGTCCGGCGGATCGACAGGGGTACCGGCGAGGAGGAATCGGAATCGCTGTCGGAGCCGGTCGCAGTGCCAAGCGCCCAGCCACAGCCGGAGCTGGTTCGGCGCGGCGACGGCTAGCTTCATCCGGCCTCCCGTGACCCCTGACTCGCCTGTTAGCCGCCCCTGACGGGATTTTCTTCTGGCCCCCCGCAGCCGGTACGGCCTATGGTATAATCTCGGCGGAAAAGCCTCCTGCCCCTTTAGTAGAAATTCGTAATGCTCCTTTTGGTCGATTTTGACGTTAACCAAGCTCTGGTGCTCACCGTTGTTGGGGTGGGCACTGCATTTTTCACCCTCACCGCCATGGTCGTATTGACCAAAATCATGGGGGTCTACCTGGGGGCCAAGCCGGTCCTTGAGGGCGATGCCCTCCCCGCCAGCGCCGCAGTGACGCCAGGCGATGTCGCAACGCCCGAGGCCGCCCCTGCCGAGGCCGTGTTGGCTCACGACCCCAGCCTGGTGGCGGCCGTCGCGGCGGCCGTCGCTGTCGCCTCGGACGAGGACGACGGTGGGTTCTTCGGGGACGAGGCAGGCATGGCTCCGGAGGGGCAAGGGGCCGCCAGCGGATGGAAGAGCTTTGGCCGGTGGGAGATCATGTCGTCCCGGCTGTCTGTACGGCTACCCACACCGATGAGACGGCGGCGGTGACAGGGGTCTAAGCCGGCTACGGGGATCAAGCTTGTCGGAATTCCTGGATTTTCTGCAAGATACGGGCTTCGCCAACCTCGCCTGGGGAAATGTTCTCCTCTACGGCCTGGGTGTCGGGTTCATCCTGGTTGCCGTCGTCAAGAAGATGGAGCCCTACGTGCTCCTTCCCCTCGGCCTTGGGGTGATCCTGGCGAACCTTCCGGGAACGGGCTTGGTGGACTTCGACCCCTCCGGCGGGGTGCAGAGCTCGGGTATCTTCGGCGTGTTTTTCCACTTCGGCCTATCCTTCTGGAACATTCTACCGCCACTCATATTCCTCGGCCTCGGCGCGATGACGGACTTCGGGCCCATCATCGCCAACCCCAAAACGATGCTTTTGGGGGCAGCAGCACAGCTGGGTATCTTCGTGGCATTCTGGCTCGCCCTGGGCATCGGGACCTTTACCTCGCCTGACCTGTTTACCCTGAAGGAGGCTGGCGCTATCGGGATCATCGGGGGGGCAGACGGCCCCACCACCATCTTCGCCTCCGCCAAGTTGGCGCCAGACCTTTTGGGTATAACCGGGGTCGTCGCCTACTCGTATATGGCCAGCGTCGTTTTTATTCAGCCGCCGTTGATGCGACTCCTGACGACCAAGGAGGAGCGGATGATCGAGATGAAGCCCCCCCGCGAGGTATCGAAGATCGAAAAGATGGTCTTCCCCGCCGGCGCCATGATGCTGATCATCTTGCTCGTGCCGGAGGCTGCTCCCCTCATCGCCATGTTCATGATAGGAAACCTGTTCCGAGAGAGCGGCGCCGTGCCTCGCTTGGCCGACGCTGCTTCTAACGAGATCCTGAACATCGCCACCATTTTCCTGATGATCACCGTTGGCGCGCAGCTCAGCTCGGACCTGGTGTTCGAGTTTAAGACTCTGGCCATTATGGGGCTGGGGCTATTGGCATTCTCTACCGGAACTGCGTCAGGGTTGATCTTCGCCAAGATCATGAACCGTTTTGTGAAGGACAAGGTCAACCCACTGATCGGCTCGGCTGGGGTATCGGCGGTACCCATGGCGGCCCGACTTTCCCAGGTGCTGGGGCAAGAAGCGAACCCCAAGAACTTCCTGCTGCCTCACGCCATGGGGCCCAACGTCGCTGGGGTTATCGGCTCGGCGGTGGTGGCGGGCGTGTTCATTTCGATCCTGGGCTAAGAGCGGGCCAAGTCCGCCCACTCCGTTATCGTCCCTCGCGCCGAAGAAGGTCCAGGAACCCCGTAGACTTGACCTCCCGGTCCAGGAGGTAGCGGATGTATTGCCGCATCGTTCCCTCGAGCTCCAGGGCCAGTTCCTCGGGAAGCCGGACGCTGGTCTGTGACGCTCCGCCGCTACTGGACAAGAGACGCATCACCTTGAGGGCATTCAACGAAAGGGGACGCAGCAGGGAGTGCTTGTGCCGGCATGAGGAGCACAGGACTCCGCCGGCGCTGGAGCTGAAGTAGTTCGTGCTTGGCGATAGGGGAGTGCTGCACTCGACGCAGCGCTGAAGCTCCGGCCGGTAGCCCGTTAGGTGCAGAAACCGAAGCTCGAAAGAGCGCAGATGGAGATCGATCTCGCCGGTTGTAGCCAGCGTTTTCAAGCCCTCCGCAAGCAGCTTGTACAGGGAGGAGTTTTCCAGCTCTTCCTGGGTGAACTGGTCGACAAGCTCGGCAATGTAAAGCCCGCAGCTCATTCTCCACAGGTCGGCTCTCAGGTCGATGTTGCTGGAGATGGTCTCGCTCTGCGAGATGGTGTCCAGCGTCCGTCCACGCCGAATAAGCACCTGGGTCTTTGTGAGCGGCTCCAGGTGGCCGGCCAGGCGGCTCTTGGCCCGCCTGGCGCCTCGGGCCACTGCCCGGACTTTGCCGAGATAGGGAGTGTAGAGGGTGATGATCCGGTCAGCTTCGCCGATGGGCTGGTGCTTGAGGACTATCCCCTCTGTTTTGTAGAGTTTCAGACGGTCCATGAATGTCCCCGCCGGCGGGATGGTGTGCGAAGAAAGAGCCGCGTAGGCCTTCCCGTCTATGCATCTGACCCGGTCAGCCCAGCCGAGGAGGGGCTGGGCCTTCAGGACATCTCCTGACGCCCTTCAAGGGCGCGAGAGAGGGTGACCTCGTCGGCGTACTCCAGGTCGGCTCCGGCAGGGAGCCCGCGAGCCAAGCGTGTCACCTTGCCACTGAAGTGGGGTATCTGGCGATGGATATACATGGCCGTCGCCTCACCCTCCATGCTGGGGTTGGTGGCGAGGATCAGCTCCGAGACCTGGCCACCCTTCAGGCGCTCCAAAAGCCCACGAATCTTGAGGTCGTTGGGGCCAATGCCGTTGATCGGAGAGATAGCGCCGTGGAGGACATGATAGAGTCCCTTGTAATAGCGGGTCTTCTCCAGCGAGAGGATGTCCAGGGGTTGCTCGACGATGCAAATCTTGGTCCGGTCTCGCGTATCGTCGGAACAGATACCGCAGGGGTCGATGTCGGTGATGTTCTGGCAGGTTGAGCAGAAGACCACCGTCTCCTTTACCGCCTGAACGGCTTCGGCGAGGGCCTCCGCTTCTTCCTTTGGTGTGCGGATCAGGTGGTAGGCGAGACGTTGGGCCGTCTTGGGGCCGATGCCCGGGAGCTTATTCAACTCCTCGATGAGCCTTACTATCGGCTTGGCCGCGGGCAGATATTCCACGGCTGCCTTAAAGACCGGGGATGCCGAGCCCGCCCGTCAGCTTGCTCAGATGGTCTGAGGCTAGCTGGCGGGACTTTTCGAGGCCTTCGTTGACGGCGGCCAGGATCAGGTCTTCCAGCATCTCGACATCATCCGGGCTGACGACCTCGGGATCGATCTTGATGGATTCTAGGCGCTGGTCTCCCGTTGCGACCACTTTCACGGCACCTCCACCGGAGGTAGCTTCGGCGGTCATGGAGCCCAGCTCGTCCTGGGCCTTGGCGAGCCTGGCCTGGAGCTGCTGTGCTTGCTTCATCATGTTCTTGTTCATACCCTACCCTCCATCTTCGACGACCTTGGCCCCCATTTCCACCGCTGCCTTCATCAGGTGGCCGCCGGTCCTCTTCTGCTTGGCTGCGACCATACAGCGGATCTGGCGCCGCCCCCCCAGCACCCCTCCCACACTCTCCTCTAGCTCCCGCCGGGTTCCCGGGTTCTCCATCTCCTCATTCATTCTATCGACGAATATCTGATAGGGGAAGCCTAGGACGACCGTCTCCGCATCCGCGGAGACGGGCTCCCCGCTTCGCAAGAGGGCGTCCACCTTATATTTGTGCCCCTTACCCTTTAACGCCTCGATGACCGACCTCCAGCCGGTTACAAGCCTCTCCAACATCTCCGGCGAGCCCTGATCTCCGACTGAACCGGGCGGCTCCTCGGGGACAGCATTCCCCTCGGCAGGGGTGGGGCCGGCTGGGATGGGAACCCCGACCTCGGCTTCGGGTTGTGTATCGGCCTCGGCCTCGGGTTGTGTCGTGGCTGGGGTCTCCGGCGCGCGAAGCTCCGTTGTGGCTGCCGCAGGAGGCGGCGGCGGCGGTGCGGGTTCGGTCCGCCCAGAGCCCGGTGGCTGCGCGGCGTGACGGACTTCCTGCGCCGTCTCGGGCTGCGCCCTCTGCGCCGTCTCGGACGGCCCGGAGACCGTCTCGACCAAGGCCAGCTCCAGCGGCAGGGTGGAGTAGCTGGCTTCCCGCTGGTCCACCTGTCCGAACATCTTCACCGCCTGAAGGATGTGCTCCATGGACGTCGCGGCTGCCACCTGTCGCAACCCTTCGAGATCCTCCGGCGGCAAGTCGCCGGTGTCGGCGCCACCGGCCTTCTGGATGAGGACCCCTCTGAGGTACTGCATGAGCTGACGGTGGAACTGATGGAGGTCCAAGCCATCGTTTGCCACCTGCGCGATGGCCGCCAGTCCGCCCGCGAGGTCACCCTTCAAGGCGGCGGTGGTGAGGTCCTTGACCTGCTCCTCGCCACCCAGGCCGAGGAACTCGCGAAGTTGCTCGAAGCCCAGTTCGTGGCCGTAGCCGACGGCGAGCTGCTCCAGCATGTTTTCGGCGTCCCGGAGGCTGCCGCTGCTGGCGCGCGCTATGGCGGCGAGCACCTCGGGCGCAGCCTGCACGCCCTCCTCCTGACAGATGTGGGCCAGCCGCTCGGAGGCATGCGACAGGGAGATACGGCGAAAGTCGAACCGTTGGCAGCGGGAGATTACGGTGGCGGGAAGCTTGTGCGGCTCCGTGGTAGCCAGGACGAAGACGGTATGTGGGGGTGGCTCCTCCAGGGTTTTCAACAAGGCGTTGAAGGCGTCGTTACTGAGCATATGCACTTCGTCTATGATGTAGACCTTGTAGCGGGACTCGTTGGGGGCGTAGTTTACCTTTTCACGAAGGCTCCGAATGTCGTCGATGCCCCGGTTGCTGGCGGCGTCGACTTCGATCAGGTCCATGGCACGGCCTTCTGTAACCGCCGTGCAGAGAGCGCATTGGCCGCAGGGTTCGCCGGAGCCGTTGGTCAAGCAATTCAACGCCTTGGCCAGGATGCGGCCCATGCTCGTCTTGCCCGTGCCTCTTGGTCCGCAGAAAAGGTAGGCGTGGGCCACTCGCCCGCTGGCCAGGGCGTTGAGCAGCGTCCGCGATATATACTCCTGCCCCGCCACCTCGGCGAAAAGCTGGGGACGCCACTTTCTATAAAATACCTGGGCGGACATCAACCTGCCTGAAAGGGTCTGGTGGGCCTATCTCGTGCACCGCAAAGGGCCGAAGAGCTACGCTCTCGGGAGGCCAAGGGACTGAAGAATCTCCTCCTGCCGCCTGAGCATTTCGGCCTCATCCTCGGGGCTCTCATGGTCGTAGCCGAGAAGGTGGAGAAGGCCGTGGGCGATGAGGAAAGCAACCTCCCGGTCCTCCGAATGGCCGTACTCCGCTGCCTGCCGAATCGCCTGGGGATATGATACCACCACCTCACCCAGCCACCGCACCCCGTCCGGCGGGGCGGCGAACATCTCGTTTTCCTCTTCCAGAGAAAAAGAGAGCACGTCCGTGGGCCGGTCTATACCCCGATAGCGCTGGTTCAGGTCGCGGATCTCCTCATCCGTGGTCAGCAACACTCCCACCTCCGTAGGCTGGTTCAAGCGTTCCAGATTGAAGGTCTTTTTCGCGACTCTCCTGATAAGGGAATTGCTGATCTTGGGGTGGACTCCCGGCGCCGTCTGAATGTCGATGGTGTGGGTGGGCATCTGGTTTCGATGAGGGTCTATAAAGACTCGCCTGGAACCCATTGAGGCATTATGCAGCCTGTGTGCAACCAAACTGAAGCAGTAACCAGGGCGTACCCCATAGGGAGTATAGCGGAGCCTGACCGCCGACGGCCCGATTGTAATGGCGGTGGGGGCTCATGCCAACGGCGTTCCTTTGGCCGGTTTCTTCTGGACTGCTAGAATATGCAAACGATGAGTCCCGTCTCCGGCAGCCTTCGGGCGCAGATCACCGGGTTCCTGTACACGCGCGGCCACCTGGTGGTTCTGGCGATGGTTGTCGGCCTTGCCCTGTTCCTGCGCCTCTACGGGATCAACTGGGACCAGGGAGGCCTTTACCACCCGGACGAGCGGGCGATCCTCTTCCACGTCGAAGCCATCTCATTCCCGATCCACGACCTTTCCTCTCTGTTTGGCCCGGATAGCTCGCTCAACCCCGGCTGGTTTCCTTACGGCTCCCTACCACTGTACCTTCTGAAGCTCACCAGCTACCTGGCCCCTCCCTTTCTTGAAGGCCCTAGCCTGCACAAACTCGCTATCACCGGGCGGGCTATTTCGGCGCTGTTCGATGTCGCTACGGTCATCCTGGTATATGCCGTCGCCTCCCGTCTGTTCACGAAATGGACCGGGGTGCTGGCAGCCTCCTTTATCGCCCTATCGGCCCTTCATATACAGCAAAGTCATTTCTTTGTGACCGACATCATGCTGGCGGCGTGGCTGTTAGCAAGCTTCATGTTCTTGATCAGGGCGATGGAGCAGGGACGCCTGAAGAGCTTTGCCCTTGCTGGCCTGTTCTTCGGCCTGGCGCTGGCCACCAAGGTCAGCGCGGCGCCTATGGCCCTGGCCTTTGTAACCGCCGCTGTCCTCTATGTCTGGGGGCCGGGTAGACAACCAGAAACGAGGGGGATACGCATGCGTCATGCGGGACGCGGCATCCTGGCCGCCGCCGGCGTCACGGTGCTCGCCTTCGCCATAGCGCAACCCTACGGCATCATCGATTACCGCACCTTCTTGGGCGACGTGGGCGAGCAGAGCGAGATGGTCCGGCGTATCCGCGATTTCCCCTTCACCCGCCAATACATCGATAGTACGCCGTACCTTTACCATGTTCGCCAGCTGGCCGTCTGGGGCATGGGGGTTCCCGCCGGTATCGTGATATGGGGCGGCCTGCTATTCAGCGTCGCATCGGCCCTGTTCCGGCGCGCCCCCAAGCACATGCTGCTCCTGTCTTGGGTCTTGCCCTACTTTCTCATCACCGGCTCCTTCGACGTCAAGTTCATGCGCTACATGCTCCCGATTACCCCTTTCCTGGCGATCATGGGCGGCAGCATGGTCACCTGGGCGTTCGGACGTGTGGCGCAACGGCCAACGACGCTGCTCAGGCCTGCCTTCGCCTATGCGGGACTGGCGGCTGTGATGCTGTTCACCGGCTTCTATGCACTGGCCTACACCAATATCTATTCCCGGCCCCATACCGCGGAGGCGGCTTCTGATTGGATCAACGCGAATGTGCCTTCCGGATCGGTCTTTCTCCAGGACAGTGCTTGGGAAGAGGGGTTCAAGCATTTCGGCAGCTATAGCCAGTTCCGGATCGAGGTCTACGACGACGAGACCCCTGCCAAACGGCAGCGGATGATTGAAGGCCTGGCCCGGGCGGACTACCTGCTCTTCTACAGCAACCGCCAGTACGGAAGCATCCCGCGCCTCCTGGACCGTTACCCCATGACTCGGGACTACTACACGCAGCTTTTCAACGGCGAATTGGGCTATGAGCTGGTCCACTTTGAAAGCTCCTATCCCACCCTCTACGGCGTCTCGTTTGCCGACGACACCTTTGGCCGCCCGGACCTCCCCACGCCGGGGCCATTGAGGGGCTACGAGCAGACCGCCGCGAGCTTGAATCTGGGCTTCGCCGACGAAAGCTTCACGGTCTACGATCACCCTCTCATCCTGGTATTCCAGAACACGCTGCAGGGCACGGAGCAAGAGCGAAGGGCGTTCCTGGATTCCAGGCTGCTACAACCGGGCCTGCGACCTGTTTCCGGGGCGCTGGACACCAGCCTCCTGTTCTCCGAGGAGGACGCGAGGACTCAGCAACAGGGCGGGACGTGGTCGAGCATTTTCAATCGGGATAGCATCGTCAACAAGGTGGCGGTGATTCCGTGGTTCCTTCTGGTGCAGCTCATATTCCTTGTGACGCTGCCCATCACCCTGATGCTCTTCAGAAGGCTGCCCGACCGCGGTTATCTGCTGGGCAAGGTCCTGGGTATCCTTCTGGTGTCCTATATCGCGTGGCTGCTGGCCAGCCTCCACTGGCTTTCTTTTTCGAGGGGCTCCATAGGTCTGGGAATCGGTCTCGTCGCTCTTGTCTCCGCGGGCATTCTGCGGTCCAGGCACCGGGAAATGTTCGGTTTCCTGCGCCGGAACAAGCGCATGATAATCACCGGCGAGGCCCTGTTCCTCATCTCATTCCTGGGCCTCTACGCCATACGGCTCTGGAACCCGGACCTGTGGCACCCCATCCACGGCGGAGAAAAGCCTATGGACTTCGCCTATTTCAACGCCGTCGTGCGCTCGACCTACATGCCCCCCTATGACCCATGGTTTGCGGGCGGTCAGCTCAACTACTACTACTTCGGTCAGTTCATGAACGCGACGCTGACCAAGTTCTCCGGGATCATCCCTGCCGTTGCCATCAACCTGGTGGTGCCCCTCTTCTTCGCCCTGACGATGGCGGCCGCATTCTCGATCGTCTACAACCTGGCGACACTGGCCCGAAGGCGGATACGTGACGTGAAGGCAACGGCATCCAGGTGGATACCCTCACCCATCTGGGCCGGACTCATTGGGGCCATCCTGCTAGCCGTCATCGGTAACCTGGACGGTATCATCCAGGTCTCTCAAGGTATCGGGCGGGTGGTCACCGGGGATTCCTTTGGCCCATTCAACTATTGGGACAGTAGCCGGATGATGCCGTCGCAGCTGGAGGGCATTACGGAGTTCCCGTACTTCACGTTCCTGTTTGCCGACCCCCACGCCCACCTCTTTGCCATTCCCCTGACCCTTCTGGCGGTGGGGTTGGCGATGGCTATTGTCCTCGGGGCCAGGACGTGTTATCCCATCATAGGACGCATTGCGTTATTCCCATTCCTGGTTTTGGGAATGGCGTTGGGAGCTATCCTGGCAACCAACAGCTGGGACGTCCTTACCTACTCGATCATGGGTGGTATCGCGCTGCTGATCGCGGAATATTCCGTTCGCCGACGCTTTAACCTGGCGTTTCTGGCCTCAAGCGTTGTCAAGATCGGCGCCCTTGGCGCCATAAGCGCCCTCTTTTTCTTACCGTATATCTCCAGCTATCAAGTGCCCATCAGGGAGGGAGGAGACTCCTTCATTTCCAGCCTGCCGCTCCTGGGAACGATGGTCGACGGCATCGATGACACGTTTAAGAGCAGTGACACCGTGACCGATCTGTACAGATATATGGGTATTCACGGTCTCTTCGTCTTCATCCTGTTCTCTTTCATGGCCCTGGAGGCCTGGCGGCGCTATGGCGCCTCCTTCAAGCTTCCTGCGGCCCCAACGACTATGGGCTTTTCGGGAGAGGCTGGTCTTCAGGCGGCGTTGCAGACGTTGGGTTGGCGCTGGCTCGCCTACATCGGCGGTGGAGCTGCGGCCATCGGCGTTCTGAGCGCTACCGGATATGCTACCGTCGGTTTCCTTCTGGGTATGCTGCTACTGTTAACGCCCCTGGTGCTCGGCGATCTCGTAATCAGAGACCGGGGTACGCCGGTGAGGTTGTTCGTGTATATGCTGATCGCTCTGCCGCTTCTCCTGGGCATTCTGGTTGACGTGCTCACATTCGAGGCCGACATCGGCAGGTTGAACACGGTATTCAAGTTCTACCTGCAGGCCTGGGCCCTCTTCGCGCTCGCCACCGCCTACGCCTTGTGGCGCATGCGTTTCGGCGAGGCGATCCCCTGGATATGGGTGAGGCGCTCGTGGCAAACGCTGGTGGTGCTGCTGGTGGCCGCCTCCCTCATCTATCCCGTGATGGGCACCCCTGTTCGGGCTCGGGAGCGCTTCGACACGGTTGCGCCTTCCGCCAATGGCATGACCTTCATGGACACGACAGTGTACACCGATAACGGCGCTCAGCTTGAGCTGAAGTGGGACCGCGATGGCATTGAGTGGCTCCAGGACAACGTGCAGGGGTCGCCGGTTATCGTCGAAGGCATCGCGCAGCTATATCGTTGGGGCAACCGCATATCCGTCTACACCGGCCTTCCGGCGGTCATTGGCTGGGACCACCACCAAAAGCAGCAGCGGGGAGACTACGTGGGACGGAACTCCGGAGTGGACCAACGGCGGCGGGAGGTAGATGACTTCTTCGAGAGCATCAACACCGTCCAGGCTAATAGCTTCCTGCAACGGTACGGTGTCAGATACATTTACGTCGGCCAGTTGGAACGGGCCTTCTATCCGGAAGCGGGTCTGGCCAAGTTTGACTCGCTGTTGGGTGACACCCTGGAACTGGCCTATGAGAACCCCCAAGTGCGCATCTACCAGGTTCTTCAGGAGTTGTGAAATTGCCCGGCCTCTGTGGCCGTGCTATCATAGGCCTGATCATGGCGGGTTAGGAGTGGCCGGTGGAGGATATCAGAGACGTCGTCATAATCGTATTTGGCATAGGGGCAACCGTCGCTACGATAGCGGCGCTCGCCCTGGCTCTTCTGCTGTTCCGGAAGATCGCTGCAGTAATCGATTCAGCCAAAGCAACCATGAACGGTGTGGAGGCGTTCAGCAGGGATATTCTGGAGCCGGTGGCGCGAGCCTCCAGCATCTTGACGACGTTCCGCCGGATCATAGCGACGCTCCTGGGGCAGGACAAGCGGGAACCTGATGGAGCCGATAATGGCCGATAACAGCGCAGAGTCTTCATTCCTGCCTGGACTGGTCGCGGGCGCCGTCGTGGGGACGGCCGTAGGGCTGTTGATTGCTCCTAGGCCAGGAGGGGAGACCTTGGCTCTCCTGTTGGACCGGAGCGCGAGCCTCCGGGATCGGATATCCGAACTCCTGGACGAAGCGGGCTACATGGTCCGCGTAGCCACGCGAAAAAGGATCGGTTAGAGCTTACCCCCGTCGCCCTCCGGCGCCTGGTATCGGAACCTTGGATAGGAGCCGAATACCTTCAAGGTGCTGGTCTTTCCCGCTACTTCTCTCAGCGTCTCGGCGACCTTTCGGTCCAGCCTGTGCCCCTGCAGGTCAATGAGGAAAACGTACTCTCCCAAGCGACCCTTAGCAGGTCGGGACTCGATCTTGGCTAGGTTGATGTCCCTGGCGGCGAAGGCGCTGATGACCCCGTGAAGCTGCGCCGGCTTATCCTCTGCGAACGTGAACGAGATAGAGGTCTTGTCGTCGCCGGTGGGGGGGTGGTCCTCCGCGGCGAGCACGACGAAGCGGGTAACGTTGGTGGCCTGGTCTTGAATCCCTTGCGCCAGAATATCAACTTCGTAGAGCTCAGCGGCCCTTCTGGGTGCGATCGCAGCGGCGGGGCGATCGAGTCCTTTCATCTCCTCCACGGCGGCTATCGTGCTCATGGCGGCCACGACTTCGGCTTTGGGGAAGCAGCGCTCGATGAATTTCCGGCTCTGCCCTAGCGGGTTGGGGTGCGAGTAGATCAAGTTGACCTGCTCTTTGCGGGTCCCAGGCTTTGCCATGAGGCAGAGGGTGATGGGGAGCACTAATTCCTTCCGAATCAACAGCTTGGATTGGTGGATTAGCAGGTCCAGAGTGTCGTTCACTGAGCCCTCGATGCTGTTCTCAATAGCCACGACTCCTTCATCGGCAGTACCGGCTTCGACGGCGGAGGCCACGGCGAAAACACTGGAGAAGGGGAGGAACTCCGCCGCAGAGTCGTGCAGAATCCCGGCCTCTTCAGTGAAGGTGCCGGGGGGTCCCAAATAAGCTACCTTGTTCGGCATTGCTTCAGCCTGTGAGCAGCGCGACAACCTGGGGCTCATCCTCCGGTTTGGCAAGGATAATAACCTCGTCGCCCGCCTGTAGAGTAACATCCTGTGACGGGATATGTGGGAGGTGGTCCCCTTGAACGATCAGGGAAACGGCGCTTCCCTTTGGCAGATCGATGTCTGTTATCCTCTGTCCCACGGACTGGGCTGATGCCGGGATCCGGACCCCCAACAGGGTGAGTCCATCTTGCTTGAATGGGATCAGACGGGTCACGGAGCGTCCGGGGATCTCCTGCAGTACCCCGTTGGTTAGCGCCTTGACGACATTGACGGTGCAGTTGATCCCCAACAGCCTGAAAAGCCGTTCGTTCCGAGGGATATTGATTCTGGCTACCACGTGACCTACGTGGAAGCGGTGCTGCGCTACTTGGCAGGCCACAAGGTTGTCCTCGTCCCCGTCCGTCACGGCGATCAGAATATCGGACCGCTCGGCCCCAGCCTCGGCCAGCGTCGCTGCCTCACAGCCGTCCCCGACCATGACGACGCTGCCCAGCTCCTCACGGAGCAGGTCGCACCGGTCCCCGCCCTTCTCGATCACCAGGACCTCGTGTCCCAGCTCCGTGAGCTCTTCGGAGAGGCTGGCTCCGACCCTGCCGCCGCCTACTATGATGATGTACATGTCCTTCTGCTACTCTTCTATCGATTCGTGGATCATACGGGTCAAGACTGTTGTGGGGCTGAAGGTCTCCAGGCCCAGCTCCCGGAAGATTTCCTGCCGGATGGGGTCGTAGATTCGGGTGACGACCCGTGGCACATGAAAGACTTTCTTTGCTATCTGGGAGGCCATCACGTTGCGGTTGTCTCCCTGAGTCACCGCAACAAAGGCATCGGCGTTTTCGACGCCGGCGTTCCGTAGCACTGTGTCGTCGGTCGCGTCTCCCACAACCGGGGTGCCATTGAACGTGGGGGGGAGTCGAGAGAAGGCGCTGGGGCTGGTATCGAGGATCGTAACCTCGTGCCCCTCACCGTCCATTATCGTGGCCAGCCTGGCTCCAACCCTGCCGCAGCCCATGATCAGGACACGCATGAAGTATCACCGATTGCCTGGGGCGAGTTTCCCATCCGGAACGTGCCGTCAGGCGGCGAAGGCATTCTAGCGGAGGGGTTCAGGCGAGTTTGCACAGGGATCATCAAGGGTGGGCTAGGCGGTTGCCGTGTAGACCGCTGGCGCCTTCCGGTTGAGGGTCGCCGTTGGCGGCAGGCTCGCGGGACACCCAGACCCGGCAGGGCGCCTTTCTCAGAACATAGGGGAGGGTGGTCCCAAGGGTGTATTCGCCTTTGTGCCGTTTCAGCGAAAGCCCCATGACGATGAGGTCGGCATCCCGTTGGATCGCCTCTTCGACGACCGCCGGTCCGGCCTCGCGGGCCTGAAGGACCTCAAGCTCGACAGGACACTTTTCCTCTTTGGCGATCGCCTCGATACCGTCAAGGACGGCGTCGCAGCGCTGGGCTTCGGTGGGGGATGAAGAATCTAGGGGCAGGCTCCTCTCGACCTCCACGACGTAGAGAACGAAGACCCTTCCCTTACCCTTTTTGACCAGGCTGCAAGCCAGTCTTACTGCTTGCTCATCTGCCGGATCGCCGTGGACCGGCACCAGGACCCTGCGTGGCTCCAGCAATTTCGGAGCCCCTCCTCACCTCGTCCGCCGATATATCATGGCCGACGAGCCTCAGGAATTATACGACCAGACCTACGGTCTAGCAATGATCCCATTCGCTTGCTGTCCGGGCTCCTCCAGCTCCTCTAGCTGCTGGTCGTTGCCCGCCACGATCAGTATATCACTCGTTTCGATCCTCTCGAAACGGTCGGGCGTGAGGATGATGGCCTTACCACGCTGGATCAAGAGGACACTAAGGCTGGCATCCCCTACCCCCGAGAGGTCCGCATCCTCCAGCGTTTTGCCCACGGTACCGGCGGGTGGGGTAATCTTGCTGATGCCGTAGCTTGGGGTGACCTGGAGATAGTCCACAACGTCAGGAAGGGCCAGACTGTGAGCCAACCTCTCGCCGGCTTCGCGGTTGGGATAGACGACTTTGTTCGCTCCGATTTTAGACAGAGTGAGGCCGTGAAGGTCGTTCTCAGCCCTTGCGATGACAAAGGGGACGCCTATGCGCTGGAGCAAGACGGTCGCCAGCAGGCTGACCTGAATATCTGAGCCGATGCCGACGATGGCGATGTCGAAGCTGGGGACGCCGAGTTCTCGCAGGGCTGCCTCGTTGGTGATGTCGGCCTGGGCTGCATGGGTCACGTCGGTGATAATATCTTGCACCTTTCTCTCGTCCTGGTCGATCGCCAAGACCTCATGGCCCGTCTGGTACAAGGTCGTAGCGACACCGGTGCCGAACCTGCCCAGCCCCGCAACGACTACCTGTGATTTCATTCTTGGCCTCCTCGTCGTTACCCCATTCTAATCCGCTCTTGAGCGTAGCGATAGCGGACCGCCTCCGCTTTCTGCGAAAGTGCCAATATGAGGGTGAGGGGCGCGGTCCTTCCCAGAAACATCGCCAGAGCTAGCAAAAGTTGTCCCAGGTTGCTCATATGCCCAGGCAGCCCCGTGGAATAGCCAGACGTTCCGAATGCTGAAACGGTCTCGAACAGCAGCTCGATGAACCTGGCATCTTCCACTTCCGTCAGGAGAAAGGCCATCGAGAAGACAGCCGTTACACCCAACACGCCTATAGATAGGGCTCGCAGGACCTGGGTCGTGGGAATCTCCCGCTTGAAAGCCTCTACTTGAGGGCGGCCGCGAATCGTCGCGATGACTGCTGCGACGATGACGCCGAAGGTATTAACCTTTATCCCTCCCGCGGTAGAGCCCGCCGCCCCTCCGATGAACATCAGCCCCATACCCAGGAAAAGGGTGCTCTGCGTGAACCCCCCCGGCGCTATGCTGCTGAAGCCTGCGGTCCGGCCGCTGGTGGACTCGAAGAAAGAGCTCATCAGCTTCCCAGGTATGCCCATCGGCCCAATGCTCTCCGGGTTGCTGTACTCGCTGACCAGAAAGAGCAGCATCCCGACTACCCAGAGCCCCGCGGTGGCCGAGAGGACGATCTTGCTGTCCAGGCTGAGCCTGCCGAAGCTCCGGCGGCGGGCGATGTCGGCCATGACCGCGAAGCTGATGCTGCCCAGGACGAAGAGCACCACGGTCATCATGAGCACCGATGCGTCCTGCCGATATGCGGCGAGTCCCGCGTCAGGCAACACAATGAAACCAGCGTTGTTAAATGCAGAGACGGAGTGGAAAAGGCTGTGCCACAGCGCTGTTGGGATGGGAAAGTCAAAGGAGAACCTGATAGCCAGGGCTACGAACCCCAGCGCCTCCACCGCAAACATCACGAGACCTACCTGCTTGATCAGCCGTACCATGCCGCCGGCCGTTCCGAAGCCTGATTCCGCGCCGATGAACAGGCGCTCCCTCAGCCCTATCCTTCGGCCCAGTACCAGAAAGATCAAGGTCGAATAGGTCATGAATCCAAGGCCGCCAACCTGTATCAACACCAGGATAACGGCCTTGCCGAATGGGCTCCAGAAGGTGGCGGAGTCCTCCACTGTAAGGCCCGTAACGGTGACCGCGGATGTGGCGGTGAACAGGGAGGTTACGAAAGGGGTGAAACCGCTGCCGGAGCTGGAGATGGGAAGTGCAAGGGAAAATGTTCCCAGAGCGATCAGCGCTCCAAAGCCGTAAGCGAGGATCAGCGGGGTCAGGGGTTTGGGCCGCCGAGGCCGGTCGGTGCTGATGTCTATGGTTACGGGCCGGACACGTGGACGGCGAATAATAGGGATTCGAGGCCTGCGGCGTCCTGGTTCTTGCACAGGATTACCTATTGTGGATAGCAGCTAGACAACACGCCGACTTTGCTGCGTCTGTCATGAGGAGTATGCCGCGATGACCAGCAGGACAGGAAAGAGCCTCGTCCCTGGGGGACGGTCTATGCGGCAGAAGCGCCGATGGGTACGGACTTCAGTAACGCTTTTCACGATTCGGTGGGCATTCTACGCTTGCGTCTAACCCTTGTCAAACGAAATAAATCAGGCGTTCGCAACGGATGTAATCCTCGCGGCTCTTACCATAACCTGTTTGCTAACCCTAGTAGGCCAAGCGTATAATCTAACCGGAAACGGCTAAAGGATGGGCAGGACAACGGATGGAAACGGGAACCGCGACAGTCAAGAGGGGATTAGCTCAGATGCTCAAGGGCGGCGTCATCATGGATGTGGTGACGCCGGAGCAGGCCAAGATCGCTGAGGATGCAGGGGCCTGCGCCGTGATGGCCCTGGAGCGAGTGCCGGCGGACATTCGCGCCGATGGGGGCGTCGCCCGCATGGCGGACCCGACAGTCATCCAGCGGATCATGGAGATTGTCACCATCCCCGTTATGGCCAAGTGCCGGATCGGCCATTTCGTCGAAGCGCAGGTCTTGGAGGCCATGGGCGTCGATTACATCGACGAGTCTGAAGTCCTCACTCCCGCTGATGAGAGCCACCACGTGTGGAAGCACGATTTCAACGTGCCGTTTGTCTGCGGCTGCAGAGACCTGGGCGAGGCGTTGAGGCGTATTTCGGAAGGGGCGGCGATGATTCGTACCAAGGGCGAGGCGGGTACGGGCAACATCGTCGAGGCCGTGCGCCACATGCGCACCGTCATGGGGTCTATCAAGAAACTCCAGTCTATGGGACGTGAGGAGCTGGTGGCGGAAGCCAAGGGTATGGGGGCTCCCGTGGACCTGGTCCTAGAGCTGCATGAGACCGGAAAGCTGCCCGTGGTGAACTTCGCCGCAGGCGGCGTCGCCACCCCGGCGGATGCGGCGCTCATGATGCAGCTCGGCGCCGAAGGCGTGTTCGTGGGCTCCGGTATATTCAAGTCGAGCGACCCTGAAGCCGTCGCCAAGGCCGTCGTCCAGGCGGTGACACACTACCGCGACCCTAAAGTGCTGGCCGAGGTCTCCAAGGGGCTGGGACAGCCGATGGCAGGTCTGGACGTCAGCGGCCTGAAGGCTGAGGAGCTCCTGGCCACCAGGGGCTGGTAGCGGCAGGCGCGAATGGTAGCTATCGGAGTCCTCGCCCTGCAGGGTGATTTCGCCGAGCACGTTGCCGTTTTCGAGCATCTGGGAGCAAACACCCGTGAGGTCCGCTCCCCCAGCGACCTGGAGCAGCTCTCCGGCCTCATTATCCCCGGCGGGGAGAGCACGACGATCTCCGCGCTCCTGGAACGATGGGAGCTCACCGCCCCAATCATATCCCTGGCACGTGGCGGCATGCCGGTCTGGGGCACCTGCGCGGGCCTTATCTTGATGGCTCGAAGCATCGGCTCCGATACTACGCCGCGCCTTGGGCTACTGGACGCCGACGTGCTGCGTAACGGCTACGGACGGCAGCGTGATAGTTTCGAGGCGGAGGTAGCCATCCCCGCTATAGGCGCCCCAACCTTCCGGGCCATTTTCATCAGGGCACCGATAATTCAACGAGTGGGACCCGAAACAAAGGTGCTCGCCAGTTTGGAAGATGGGACGCCTGTAGCCGTCCAGCAGGGGAACCTCCTGGGCTCCAGTTTTCATCCGGAGCTGACTGCGGATACGAGGTTTCACGCATATATGCTACGTATCGTAGCCGCACACCGGAAGGCACGTCATGTTGCGCCTGTTTAACCCCGCCGACCTGGTGGGTCTCCTGGTGTTGCAGGCCCGAGCCCCGGCCAATCTAGCGTATAGCCAAGAGGCCGTGACGGGGGGCGTAACCCGGGCGCTACCGCTGGGATCGTTGCTATGGGAGTGGCTCCCGGGACGGAACGGACGGCACACTTGGGTGCACTCCAAGCGTGGAATGGCCGTCGGCGTGGTGTCGGCGCGCAGGCGCAGGGGGCACGGGAGCTGGGAGATCGACCGGCTCCAGGTGGCACGAGGCTGCAAGGTGTTCTTTCGGGAGATCCTGGAAGGACTCAACTGGATGTTCGGGCGGAAGGGGGCGGAAAGGCTCTCTATCCGGCTGGCCCAGGACAGTCCGTTGCACGAAACGATTCTTCAGGCCGGCTTTACCAGTCTGGTGCGTGAGGAGTTGTACCTGCGGCCCAAGAGCGGCCCTTCGGATGGAGGTGTGCCCAGTGTGTCAGGGACACTGCGCCTGGCACAAGAGGCCGACGATTTCAACTTGTTTCGCCTGTATAACGCTGTCGTCCCGTCGGCGGTGCGGCAGGCGGAGGGGCTTTATCTGCGCGATTGGCGCGGCGTCAGGGACGTCAGCCAGACTGGTGCCGTGGAAGAGGCGCTGGTCGTGCAGCATGAGGAGGATGTCAGCGGTGTCGCTACGGTGTCAAAAGGGGGTAATGGGACCCGCATCGTAGACCTTTTAGCCCATCCTTCGGGACAGGACATCGCGGATGCCCTGATTGCAGCGTCCATCGGCGCTTATGGAAATAAGGGTGGGCTGATGTGTCTTCTCCCGGACTATCTTTGTAGCGTCGCGCCCTGTCTGGAGAAACATGAATTCCAGTATTGCCGCGGTTTTCAGTCCTACGTGAGGCCGGTGACGGCCCGGGTAAAGCAGCCAAACCTGTTGCCGGTGGGGGCATAGTTTGGAGGAACGGCCTTTGCACGATTTCGTTACGGACGACCTCGATTTGCTTCTGGATTCCCTACCTCGCCGCATCGTTGAGCCGTTGCGGCTGAAAGAGGACCTGAGCGAGCTCTTGGAGATCGTTATGGACCTGGGGCGGGTGCCTACCGCACGTTATCGCGGCCACGAGATAGTGCTCAGCGAGCAAGAGGTGGGGCAGACTGACCTGGACTTTGTCACGGACCGCATCGGCGACTTTGGGCTGGACAACCGGGCCGGTATCGAGCGGACCTTGCACCGCATCTCTGCAGTCCGCAACCGCAAAGGCCGGACCGTTGGACTGACCTGCCGGGTTGGCCGGGCCGTTTTCGGCACCATTAAGATTATCGAAGACCTGGTGGCGACAGGCAAGAGTATCTTGCTTCTGGGCCGCCCCGGCGTCGGGAAAACGACGATGCTCCGAGAGGTGGCCCGCGTGGTGGCGGACCAGTTGGGCAAGCGCGTCGTTGTGGTGGATACATCCAATGAGATCGCGGGCGATGGCGATATTCCCCATCCGGGCATAGGCCGCGCCCGCCGTATGCAGGTCCCGACGCCCGCACTCCAGCACGAGGTGATGATCGAGGCGGTGGAGAACCACATGCCCGAGGTGATCGTCATCGACGAGATCGGACGAGAGCTGGAGGCGCAGGCGGCCAGGACCATCGCGGAACGGGGGGTCCAGCTTGTAGCCACGGCCCACGGCAACTCCCTGGACAATCTAATCAACAACCCTACCCTGGCTGACCTGATCGGCGGCATACAGTCGGTAACTCTTGGAGATGAGGAGGCGCGGCGGCGAGGCACGCAGAAGAGCATTCTGGAGCGCAAGGCGCCCCCGACTTTCAGCGCTGTGGTGGAAATCCAGAACTGGAGCCACGTGGCCATACACCCGGATGTCGCAAGGACAGTGGATGCCATGCTACGGGCCCGTCCGGTGGTCCCCGAGGAGCGCCGGCTCGACGAGCACGGAGAGGTGCAGGTCACGGAGGCCCCCGCTGCGCCGGTCTCCCCGACAGCCGCTCGTGGGATGGCGGCCCCCATCGCCGCTGGCAAGGTCAAAGTCTACCCCTTTGGCGTGAACCGAGGCCGCGCCGAGCAGATCATTCGCTCCACCGGCCTCCCCATGGAGATTACGGGAGATGTCCGATCGGCCCAGGCCGTGATGACCACCAAGGCACACTATCGGAACCGGCCTGAGACGTTGAGGTGGGCAGAGGATGCCGCCGTTCCTATCTACGTCCTTCGCAAGAATACCGGCCCTCAGATCGAGCAATGCCTTGTGTCGATAGCGGACAGCATGGGGATCCAGCGACCCGCCCACGCTGCCCTTCAAGAGGCTAAGGAGGCTGCCGAAAGGCTGCTGACCGGAGAGGACGGGGATGTGGCGCTGCTTCCGCAGACCTCCTATATCCGGAGGCTCCAGCATGAGTTTGCCCAGAGCCAGAATCTCGACTCCCGCAGCAGCGGCCGCGAGCCCCTTCGCCGGGTGCGGCTCTACCGCACCTCCGGGTCCTAGCGGGCAGCGCCCGTAGGCATTGCGCCTAGCGGCGTAGGAGAGGAACATTCCTTCGTAATCATCCCGCTAGAGCGTCCACCGCCGGAGAAGGCTTGCTGTCTTCGGGACGCCGAGTACAATAGGGGCGCTGTCCGAACAGTGTTGAATGTCCTAACAAGACGGAGCCAGCGTGAGTTTGTTCATCAGCTTTGAAGGCGGTGAGGGGAGCGGCAAGAGCACCCAGGGGGCGATTCTGGCAAGGTGGATCGTGAAGCAGGGGTTCCCGGTCACCTTGGTCAGAGAGCCCGGATCGACCCGCTTGGGCAACCATCTCCGGCGCCTTTTGAAGGGCAAGCAGATGTCCCCGGCCGCCGAGCTGCTTCTGTTCGCCGCCGCAAGGGCGGAGCTCGTGGAGACCGTGGTACGCCCGGCGCTGGAACAGGGACGGGCCGTCGTGGCGGACCGGTACGCAGACTCGACGGTCGCCTATCAGCGGTATGGCAGGAAGATCGCCGCCCGCCTCGTCGATGCAGCCAACAACCTGGCTACACAGGGGCTCAAGCCTGACGTGACCTTCTTGCTGGACTTGCCACCGGAGGATGGGCTCAGGAGGGTGGGCAACATCAGGCCGGGCCCGCCGGGGGAGGGTAAAACCCACCGTGCCGACGATCCAGAACAGCTCCGCTTCGAGCGGGAGCCTCTTCTGTTTCACCGAAGGGTCAGGGCCGGCTATCGAAAACTTGTCGAGAAGGAGCCGCTGCGCTGGGTGGTCATCAACGCCACGGAGCCTATGGAACAGGTTACGGACACCATTCGCCGTGAGGTGGCACGGAGATTGCCGTCCATCGCCGGACCTTCAGGCTTGGCGGATTTGCTGGACCTGACCGGTGCGGAGTTGGAAGCTGACCGGGCCCCCGAGGGGTAACCCACGGCGCGGACGTCTCAGCGGCTCTCACATGTTCAAGGTCTGAATTGAGGGGACCTCAGAACTCTCCAACAGGGAGAGCAGCCCTCGGTTGATGGAGCTCACAGCGCAAGGGCCGCGGTAAACCAGCGTGGTGTACACCTGGACCACGTTGGCCCCCGCGCGGAGGTAGGCCCAGGCGTCGCGCTCGTCTGTGATGCCTCCAACGCCGATGATGAAAAAATCCCTTGGTACATGCCTGCGCGCGTACCCAACGAGCTCCAGTCCCTGCTGGCGGAGGGGTGGACCGCTGATGCCGCCGGATATGCTCTGAGCGTCCCCCTTGATCTCGGGGCTGGCCGAGGTGTTGACCGCCACGATCCCATCCACTGCGTTACCTGTTGCCACCTCCAACACATCGTCCAGCTCGGCTTGGGTCAGGTCCGCCGAGAGCTTCAGCAATAACGGCTTTGGGTCTTGATTTGAGGCTTCAGCCAGTGCCGTGCGGAGTTCCCGCAAAGCAGCTGTCAATGATGTCAATGCGGGCTTGGCCTGCAAGCTTGTCAGGCCAGCGGTGTTCGGCGAGCTGATGTTCAGGACGAAGTAGTCGCCGTAGGGGTACAGCGCCTCCAGGCAGCTCAGGTAGTCGGCGGTGGCCTCGCTCAAAGGGGTCTCGGCGTTTTTACCGATATTTATGCCAAGGGGCACCGCCACAGAATTACCTTTAAGGCGGTTGGCGACGATCTCCATGCCCTGGCTGGGGAATCCCAGGCTGTTCACCAGCGCTCTCCTGGCGGGCAGGCGAAAGACCCGCGGCCTGGGGTTACCCGGTTGCGGAAGAGGGGTCACGGTGCCCACCTCGACGGAGCCGAAGCCGAGGGAAGCGAAGAGCCGGGCGGCTCGAGCGTCCTTGTCCACCCCGGCCGCCAGGCCGATAGGGTTTTGAAAAGCGAGTCCCCGCCATGTGACCTTCAGGCGAGGGTCTTGGAAGGAGCATATGCGGGCCGCCAGCCAGCGGAACAGGGCAAAACGCTGGAAGACACTCAAGGTACTGATCGTCAGGGCATGAGAGGTCTCCGGGTCGAAACGTTGGAGCAGCGGCCGCACTACTCGCTCGTAAAACCTCATGATTCCTCTCAACGTGTCGAGGGATTACGGGAAGTATAGCGCACCATTGGCCCAGGACAGTCATAGCGTCTACGACCTAACCCCATGGCCCCTTCCCTCACAGGGGGAACTAGCTCCCCTCCCCGTGTCGGGGAGGGGCTGGGGGAGAGGTCGAAAGAAAGAGTGGCCCCGCTTACATCAGCGGGGCCACTCTCTATCGGCATGATGGACGCTTTGCCCTGTCCTGAGCGAAGTCGAGGGGTCGGCCTTTATGACGCCAGGCTCTCGGCGCCATGAAGCTCCGGCTCAGAATTCGGTGCACGGTTCGGGTGCTGACCCCAAAACGGAGGGCCAGTTCTGGCACCGGCAGAGCGTGATTGTCCCGCAGCTTCAACAGCTCCATGTCCCGTTGGTCCCGCTCCTCTCTTTGGACCCACCCCGGATCGTCGTAGCGGCACTGGGGCAGCGGGCAGCTCAGACAGGAACTATGAATCTCACAGCCGGTGTCCCGATAGATGCTTATTTCCGGTAATCTGTCCATGACCGGCTCGTTTCTTCGCATGGCTCTCCTTCCGTCAACACTACGGTGCCTGGGGTAAGTATCGCTAGGCTGGAATGGGCTCCGCGATGGCTGCATAGGAGGACGAGACCGGTCCGGCGGCCTGCACCGCCAGCGCCAGGCTCGTCAGAAAGCCATCGTCACCGGTGCTGGGCTCGACGTAGAATTCCAGGGCGCCTGCCTCGGTGGAGCGAGAGCGGGCGCGGACGGCCTGGGCCCAGAACTCCTGGTGCTCCGGCGAGCCGTCGTCGGTATACATCGTCACCAACCCCGCGTTGACCGCCGCGAGCAGGTCAGGACCTAGGGCGGGCATGGTCCTGGCCTCCCCTACCAGCGCGACCCCCGTCGCGGGATCAGGTGGAAGAACGCTGAGCACGCGATCGCCGCCGTTTGCCCCGCTGACCAGGACCTGGCTGCAGTCCCAGACCTCCCAGAGCGTCTGACGCAGACCGGCGATCATGGCGCTGTTTGGCTCCTGGGGCCATCGGAAATGCTCTACCACACGGAGGGTCGTCCCCCGGACCGTCGGTCCCATCTCGGCGATGGTGACGGTCACAGGCTCCTGGTCGAACCCCATTGCCCCTCGGAATGGGCGCAGCCGGGTCGAATCGCGTTTGGGCAGCGCAACCCCTGCAACGTACATCCTGCCTGCCTCCGGCTGACGTTGTCGCGGGTGTCCACCTTTCATTCTGGCGCGTTGATCCAAGCTGAATAGCCGGCCGTTGACCGCTATGGGCTTCAAGAGGGTCGGTCCCTCCGGAGCCGACATGACGCTTGATGCGCGTCTGCTTGAGAGTTGCAGCTCTTGCCCCCAGTCCTCGGGTTCCCTCAGCCCTATTCCATACATCGCTTCGCCTCCTTGCATCCCACACCTTTAGCAACGAACAAACGTTCTAAACTCCGGGACGATAGTAGCACGCATGTTCTGATGTTGTCAAGCGGTCAAGTGGCTTCTGTTGGGGGTGGGCCGGAGGGTGTGGGGTTCGGTTGAAGGTGAACTCTACAACGGATAGAATCGCAACAGGAGGTGACGATGCTTTTCGCGCGTATGTGGCGGGTGGCGATGTTTGACAGGCGGGTCTTCGAGGAGCTGACGCGAGACCCCATCGCATTGGTGCAGGCCATTGCGGTCTTGCTGCTAGCACTCTCGGCCGTCATCGTGGGGGCGGTGCTGGACGGCGCTATGAGCGACCTCTCCACCAGCACCGCCGTGGCACAGGCGCTGATTGTCATGCCGGGGATATGGATCCTCCCGGCGACATCGCTGCTCTTCCTGGGGAGTTTGGCTCAGAAGGCCAGAGGACGCGAGCATGGCGATCGTGACCTGTTTATCGCCATCGGCTTCTCGGCTGTGCCTGGCCTCTTGCTGTTCTTTCTTTTCGTCCCGGGATTATCCGGCGTGGTCGCTACCATCGCCCCTTTGTGGTCAGTCGTCATTCTGGTCACAGCCGCCAGGGTGGTTCTCGGCGTGTCGATGCTCCGCGCGATCGCGTTTATTGCGCCGGGCTTTCTGCTATTTCTGCTGGTGGGACTGGTGCTGACGTCGGCTGGCTAGCGCCGCCGCTTGAGGGCCATCAGCGCCTCGTTCCGAGCAGCCATCATACCCGGATGCACCAGGTCTCCGTGGTCGAGAAAGGCCCGGACCTGGTGGTCCACGAAGCAAAGGAAGGCGCTGTCCAGGTCCTCGCGCGCCAACCGTCTGACCTCTTCGATGAAGGGGTAGCGTTTTACCTTGCCGGGGTCCAGTTTGTCAGCGAGAAACAGGAGCTTGTCTAGGGGCGTCATGCCCTCCCGCCCCATGGTGTGACAGCGGATGGGGTCCAACACTTCCGGGTCATCGACCCCGTAATCCCTCCGCAGCACCTCTGCTCCCACCGGCCCGTGGAGGAACACGGGAAGGGCTTCGTCTATAGGGTTCACGGGCATGCCGAAACCGCGTGCCATGTTCAGCAAATCGCCGGCCGGAGTCACGCGGCAGATGTCATGGGCCAAAGCGGCCAGCTCCGCCCGTTCGACGTCCAGGGAGTGGCGTTGGGCCACGTCGAGGCTCACGAGACGTACCTGCTCGACGTGCGCCTGCACGGCCTTCGGCAGATGCCGGAGCTCTTCGATAAGCTTTTCCCGCAGGTCCGGGTTCATTGGTCGGTAACCTCTCCCACGGCATCATACCTCGCGCTATCCTCACCGTCGACGGTCTATTGGTGGATATAACCGCCGGCCCACTCCGCTTGATTCGGCCTGGGAAAGTCCTTAGACTGCACACAGCTTTCCGGAGGAGCCCACGAAAGGAGGGAGAGGCGCCATGCTCCAGGCTGCGTTAGAAGGCCTGAAGGTGATCGATCTCACCCATTACGTTGCCGGCCCGTGCTGCACCAAGATGCTGGCGGACTACGGCGCCGATGTCATCAAGGTCGAGCGGCCCGGCGTGGGTGACGGCGCTCGTAGGCTGGGCCCCTTCCCCGACGATCAGAAGGATCCTGAGCGGAGCGCACTCTTTCTCCATTTGAACGCCAATAAGCGTGGCATGACCCTGGACCTCAAGAAGCCGGAAGGTGCCGAGGTGTTGAAGCGGATGGTCAAGGAGGCCGACATCCTGGTGGAAAGCTTTCAGCCCAGGGTGATGCCTTCGCTGGGGCTGGGCTACGAGGTGCTGGACGCGATCAATCCACAACTGGTCATGGTCTCCGTGTCCAACTTTGGACAGACGGGGCCATATCGGGATTACCGGGGCTCGGAGATCGTTGACTATGCCTTGGGCGGGTCTTATTACACCGGCGGTCTGCCAGATCGGGAGCCGGTGAAGCTGGGAGGCACCGTGGTCTCCTACCTGGCCGGATTTCATAGCGCGGGAGCAACCGTCGTCGCGGTCCTGGGCTCTTCGGTGCGAGGCTATGGCGATCACGTGGATGTCTCGATAATGGAGACGCAGGCTGGCAGCCCCGATCGCAGGACGCCGATGATCATGGGATACCAATTCACCGGCGACCTGGTCCACCGCGGGGAGGTGAACCGGCCGCCCGTGCGTCCCTGCGGCGACGGCTATATGAATATTCAGGCTGGCATCAGGAACATCAAGGCGGTCGCCGACATGCTGGAGATGCCTGAGCTTTTGGATGACCCTCGGTTTACCGATGAGGTAGAGGCGCAGAAGCCCGAGAACCTGGAGGAGATGGAGGCGATCGTCCTGGGATGGCTCCTGGAGCACACCATGAGCGAAGCCTGGGCCACGGCGCAGAAGTTCCAGATCGCCTCCGGCCCGATCTACACGGTGGCGGACATTTTGGCAGACCGCCATTATCAGGAGCGAGGATTCTGGGAGGAGATCGATCACCCTGCGGCGGGCCGCCTTCGCTACACGGGAAGGCCGTTTCGAGCCCCCGGTGAGCCGAGCAGACCGCGAAGGCCTGCCCCCCTGCTTGGAGAGCACACCGACGAGGTGCTGAAGGAGTTTGGGTACGACGCGAAGGCCATCGCCGGGCTCCGCCAGAAGAGGGTCCTGTGATGGCGCAAGGTCGAGGAGGGTTGCCCCTGGAGGGTATCCGGGTCACAGACCTGACGATCGTGCTGGCGGGTACCGGAGCCGCAAGCCTGCTGGCTGACTGGGGCGCCGAGGTCATTCGAGTCGAGCCGCTCCAGAACCTGCAACCGGTAACCCGTGGCGCCCAGGCCCATCCCTCCCCGGCCTTCTTCGAAGCCAATCATACCTGGTATTTCGCCTACCCCGACCGTATAGCGGGAGAACGACCCTGGAACCGGTACCCCTTCTACCACGCTCACGGCAAGAACAAGATGAGCATGACGGTGGACATGAGAAAGCCGGAGGCGCTGGAGCTCATCCACCGCCTCGTCAGAATTTCGGACATCTTCGTGGAGAACGCTGTTCCTTCGACGCTGGAGAAGCTGGGGATAAGCTACGAAGAGCTCCGGGAGGTCAAACCGGACATCATTATGTTACGCATGCCCGCCTACGGCCTTTCCGGCCCTTACTCCAGCTACCGCTCCTTCGGCTCCCATCTGGAGGGGGCCGCCGGTCACGCTTTCCTGCGGGGCTACCCGGATACCGATCCTTCAATGAACGAGGACATTTATTATGGTGATGCCGTTGCCGCGGCCTCCGGGGCTTTCGCCCTGGCCACTGCGTTGCGCCGGCTCAAGAAGACCGGCAAGGGCGGCCTCATCGAGCTTGCCCAGTCGGAGGCGGTCATTCCCGCTTTCGGTGATTTACTCCTGGACTACCAGGTGAACGGTCGTATCGCGGGCCCTCAAGGAAACGACCTCTACGACGCCGCGCCTCACAACACCTTTCAATGCAAGGGTGACGACCGTTGGGTCGCCATCGCCGTGGGAAACGACCGCGAGTGGCGGGGCCTTTTGACGGCTCTGGGAGAGCCGGAGTGGGGCAAGGACCCGCGCTTCTCCACGCAGCAAGGGCGGTTCGAGCATCGAAAGGAGCTGGACAAGCACGTCACCGAGTGGACGCTTCAGTACGAGGACCGGTGGGTCATGGAGCGACTGCAACAGGAGAGAGTCCCCGCAGGGGTCTTGAACAGCGATAAGGACGTTCTTGAGGACCCGCAGATCAAGGCCCGCGGCTTTTTTGAGGAGTTTGATCATCCGGATGTCGGCACCAACAAGTACCCCGGCATCATATGGAAAATGGCCAAGACGCCGAACTCGGTCCGGTTCCCCCCCGCTACCCTGGGACAGCACAACGACTACGTCTACAAGGAGCTTTTCAATATCTCCGATGAGGAGTGTGACAGGCTTGTGCGAGAGGGACACATCGGCACGGAGTATGGCCCCCACGTCCCGTAGACGGACGGGCCATAACGTGACGTGCACGTTTCTGTCCACCTTGAGGCTCTTCCTCCTTGGTGGTGGAAAGCTATCAGGATGCTGAAGAGTAAATCATCCCCCGAAGGGGATACCCCAAACCCCCCTTGAGGGGGTTTGGGGGTGTTTTTCAGCACCCTGCCAGCGGGCGCTGCCCGCCCGAAGGAGCCGGATCGATGGCGAGCAAGAAGGTGCAGCTGGGATTCAGTCGGGCGGGCACCCGTCTCGACGAATATCTCGAATGGGTGAAGGCGGCTGATGAAGCAGGCGCGGACATCATCGGCTTCGGTGACGGCCAGGACCTGTGGGTCGATCCATACGTCACCTTGACGCTGACCGCGATGCACGCGAAGGGGGCCATGGTGGGCCCCACGGTCACCAACCCGGTCACCCGGCATCCGACCGTAACGGCGGGGGCCATCGCAACCTTGCAGCAGGTATCAGGCGGCCGCGCCTTCTTGGGAATCGGGACGGGGCTCTCGGCGCTCCGCAATATCGGTCAACATGGCTCCACCCTCCGCCAATTGGAGGAGTACACCCGCGCCGTACAGGGACTGACTGCGGGTGAAACGGTCACGTATGAAGGTCAGCCCCTTCGCCTCAATTGGGACCCACCGCGCGTGCCGGTGTTTCTAGGCTCCACCGGCCCCAGGATGTTGCGGCTGGGTGGGCGCGTCGCTGACGGGGTAATCGTCGGTGGGGGTGTTACCGACGGTGAGAAGGTGCGGAAGCAGATGGCCCATATTCAGGCAGGCGCAGACGAGGTCGGGCGGGATATCAACGACCTTGAGATATGGTGGCTGACCAGAGTCGTGCTCGCTCCAAGCGAGGCTGAGGGGATCAACATGATGCGGGACTATTTGGCGGGCTTCGCGGCCCACGGTTTCCAGAACCCCTCAGTCATGGCTGAAGCCCCACCGGATGTCCTGGATAAGATCCACGTTGTCGAGCGCGAATATCGGTGGAGCGAGCATCTCGCCCATAAGCCGGGAGGTGCAGGGATCAGCCACAACGCCGCTCTCATCGAGGAGCTGGGGATCAAGGAGTGGCTTGCCGGGAGGTTCGTCATCACGGGCCCGCCGGAGCGCTGCATCGCAGGTCTTGAGGAGCTGGTAGAGGCGGGGGCCACCAACTTCATCATCCCGCAGGTCTTGCCGGACCCCATCGAGAGCACCCGAGGCCTTGGGGTAAAAGTGTTCCCGGCTTTCCGGTGATGGGGTCAAGACCGGCAGGGCTTCGCCGCGAAGGATGCTATATAATGGCAGGTATTCCCCCACAAATCCTGTACAGGGTGACCTATGCAACAGATCATTCGTGATGCCCTTAAAGGGCATGACGCCGAATACGCCGAGATCCGTTTGGAGAGCGCCGAGAGCACCCGTCTCCAGTATCGTGGCAAAGACCTTGAAGAGGCCAGCCGGACCACTTCCAAGGGTGGCTGCGCCCGCGCTTTCTACAAAGGTGGGTGGGGCTTTGTCTCTTTCAATGAGCTGACGGACCTCCGGGAAAAGGTCGCGCTGGCGGTGCGGCAGGCCAAGCTCGTCGGCGATCAAGCCGGCTCCCTGGCGGAGAGCCAGCCGGTTGAGATGAAGACCGGCTCGACGGTGAAGAAGGACCCAATGGCGGTCCCGATGACGGAGAAGAAGCGCCTCTTTGATGAGTACATCGACATCATCTGGGCCACCCCACGGATTCAGACCTCCACTATCGGCTACAGCGACGGTCGTCGGACGGTCACCTTTGGCAACTCCGAGGGAGCCCTCATCGAGCAATTCAAGGTCGATGTCAGCATGCGCATCACGGCCATGGCGCGGGCCGATGGCGACGTCCAGCAATCGGGCATCAGTATAGGCAGCAACGGCGATTACGGAGTCGTCGAGGGGCTTCACGAGCGAGTCAGCGGTCTGGCGCAGCAGGCGGTGGACTTTCTTTCAGCCCCACACGCCGCCGGCGGCCCCCAGACTGTCGTGCTGGACCCGGTACTGGCCGGAGTATTCGTCCACGAGGCTTTTGGCCACCTGTCCGAGGCCGACTTCGTCTATGAGAATGACCGTATGCGGGAGATCATGGTCTTCGGCAAAGAGTTTGGGGGTAAGCATCTGAACATCGTTGACGGCGCCGCGGTCCCGGACCTGCGCGGCAGCTATGCCTTCGACGATGAAGGCGTCCCTTCGGCGAAGACCTACTTGGTGCAAGAAGGCATTTTGGTCGGACGCCTCCACTCACGTGAGACGGCGGCCAAGATGGGGGAGAAGCTCACCGGCAACGCTCGCGCCATAAACTATCAGTTTGCACCCATCGTCAGGATGACGAACACCTACATCGAGCCCCAAAGCGCCAGCTTCCAAGAGATTATCGGTGACATCAAAGACGGCATCTACGCCAAGAACTGGTACGGCGGCATGACCAGCATGGAGATGTTTACCTTCTCGGCGGGGGAGGCCTACCGGATTCGAAACGGTAAGGTAGAGGAGCTGGTACGGCCCGTCGTCCTCTCGGGGAACTTGTTCGAAACGCTGAAGAAAATCGACGCCATAGGCAACGACCTGGACCTTAACCAGGGTGGTGGCTGTGGCAAGGGTGGGCAGAGCCCCCTGCCGGTCAGCAACGGCAGCCCACACATCCGAATCCAGGACTGCCTGGTTGGAGGCAAATAGGGTGGAGCGTATTCTGGAGCTCGCCAGGAAGCGAGCAGAGCAGGCGGAGGTCTTTCGGGTCTGGCGACGCGATGTCCCGGCCAGCTTCGAGGCAAACCGACTCAAGTCCCTTCAAACGAAGGAGTCCTCAGGAATGGCCCTGCGGATCGTCAAAGACGGTCGCATCGGCTTCTCTGCCACAAACGATCCCGAAGACGAAGAAGGGCTGGTGGAAAGGGCCGTCGAGCTTTCGGAGATAGGCGCCCAGGCGCGGTTTCAGATGCCCGGCCCCGCAAGCTATCCGGAGGTCCGCCTGTACGACCCCGAGACGGAGGCCGTTACTATCGAGCGGATGGTGGAGTTGGGCCAGACTATGATCGATACCCTCAGGCGGGCCAATGGAGACCTGCTCTGCGACGCCCGGGTTAGCCGGGGTGCTGCCACGGTAGAAATCATCAACTCCCATGGCGGCCACATCAGTTACAAAAGAAGCATCTTCTCCGCCTCCATTGAGGGGACCTTGATCCGTGGGACGGACATGCTTTTCGTGGGCGATCACCGGGCCTCAGGCAGTCCGTTCCTGGATACGACCTCCATCACGGACGTAGCCATTGAACAATTGGAGATGGCCAAGAAGACTGTCTCGGCCCCCACCGGCAAGACCCAGGTGCTTTTCACCCCCCACGGCGTGGCCAGCGCCCTGGTCATGCCCTTGATCATCGCTTTCAATGGCCGGACCGTCCTTCAGGGGGCCTCTCCCCTTGAAGGCAAGCTGGAGGAGAAGCTGTTCGACGAGCGACTTTCGATCTGGGACGATCCCACGATTGATCTTCAGCCGGGGAGCCGTGTCGCCGACGACGAAGGAGTGCCCAGCCGACGCACCAGCCTGATCGAGGACGGACGCGCCGTGGCCTTCTTCTACGATTTGCAGACCGCCGGCCTCGCCTCCAAGGAGAGCACGGGCAGCGCGGCCCGCGGCCTCGGCAGCCTTCCTTCACCGGCCTCCAGCGTCCTTATGGTCGGGGCCGGCGACGCCCCTTACGCCGACATGGTAGCAGGCATCGAAGACGGGCTCCTTGTCGAGCAGCTTTTGGGCGCCGGTCAGGGGAATGTCCTCGGTGGGGAATTCGGTGGGAACGTTCTGCTGGGTTTTCGCATCCAAAAGGGCAAAGTTGTCGGGCGTGTCAAAGACACGGTCATATCCGGGAACGTGTATGATGCCTTGAACAAAATCGTTGCGATCGGCAACGAGCCCAAGTGGATCGGTGGTGGACTTTATGCCCCACCAATCTGCTGCGAGGGTGTTACCGTATCAAGTAAGAGTTGACGATAAAAAAGAACTGACTCATTGTAGGGCCATGTCGCTGGAAACGTGTCTCCACGAACTACCCAGCCCGGATAAGCCTCTGGTTGCAACCCAGCTTGTCCACTTATCCAACCTCGGTCCCGAAGAGATGCTTGGCTTCATCGAAGCGTGGGAAAGTATGGAGACGGACCGTCGCCGGAAAGCCATATCCATGCTCGCCGACCTCGCTGAGGACAACATCGACCTTGACTTTAGCGCCATATATCGCCACGCCATCCATGACGAGGACGAAGAGGTGCGCATCACCGCTGTTTCGGGGCTTTGGGAGTGCGAGGAACGGTCCCTCATCGATCCGCTGATTCGTCTTATGAACGATGATGAGGTGGAAAGGATCCGGGCGGCGGCGGCCCAGGCTGTTGGGCGTTTCGCCATGCTGGCGGAGACCGGCAAGCTGCTGGACCGAGACCATGGAAAGATCGCCGACGCTCTGCTGGCGGTCATTGACGCGGAGGGCGAGACCGTGGAAGTCCGCCGCAGGGCTATCGAAGCTGTGGCGCCCATGAGCCTGCCCCGCGTCCCAGAGGCCATCATGGAGGCCTATGATGACGGTGATCTCCAGCTAAAAGCGAGTGCCATCTTCGCCATGGGAGTCAACTGCGATCCCAAGTGGATACCGGTACTCTTGACTGAGCTGGACAGCAGAGACTCCGAACTTCGTTACGAAGCCGTAGGGGCTCTGAGCGAGGTAGGCGATGAGGATGTGGTGCCAAGGTTGGTGCAGCTCCTGAGAGATCCCGATTCACAAGTCCAGGCGGCGGCTGTGAGCGCTATCGGCTCCATAGGTGGACCGGTGGCCAAGACCGCTCTCACGCATGCCTTACAGCATGCTGAAACACGGGTTCAGGAACTGGCCGAAGCTACCCTGCGCTCCATGGCCTTCGGTGAAGACCCCCTGGACACCGGCGCCGACGAATAGCCGGCCTTCCTTCCGACATTGCAAGTCCCGCGCAGAGGGGAGAAGCAACCTGGGCAGCTGGAAGGAATTGCTTCGTTGCGCTCCTTGTGGCGGCCGCACTTCTATCTGTCGCCTTGTTTGGCCAGGTTTCCCGATGATAGAATGAGGCTTGCTTTTCTCCTTCACTTTCCCATGTGGAGCGGACAACGTGGCGTGGATTTGCCCGAAAGGGCACGACGAGAGCAGGAGGCCTCATGCCTCCAGCTAGCGCCATGCTGAAGGAGCGGGCCGCTCTCCTCCGGCGATCAAAGGTGACCGGCCGGCCTAAAGTCGGAGCGTCGAGAGGATGGCCTGTCGAAGAGATCATCACGCGCCTCGATCCCCTGTACGGACCCGCGGAGGCGCCTCGCGGTTACGATGCCGTCTCCGAGCTGGTGTACACCATCCTCTCCCAGCACACCTCCGACATAAACTCCACGCGGGCTTACCAGTCTCTCAGGCAGGCTTTCGATTCTTGGGAGGCGGTGGTCGAGGCCCCGCGCGAGGCGGTGATGGAGGCGATCAAGGGAGGCGGCCTCGCCGGGGTCAAGGCGCCGCGTATTCAGACGGTCCTGCGGGAGATTCGGACGAGGATGGGGAGCTATGACATCTCATTTCTCGCCGACCTTCCGCTGGAAGAAGCAAAGGCGTGGCTACGGGAGCTGCCGGGAGTCGGCCCCAAGACCGTCGGCTGTGTCCTGCTCTTCTCCATGGGCCGTCCAGCCATGGTGGTCGACACGCATGTCTACCGTGTTGCCAAGCGGCTGGGACTTTACGGAGCCAAGGTGACGCCTGACCAGGCCCATGACCTCCTGGAAGCGATGCTGGAGCCGGAGAAGAGGCTGCCATTTCACATGTACACCATCGTTCACGGCCGAAAGGTCTGCAAGGCGCAGCGACCTCTTTGCGATGAGTGCGTGCTGGAAGAGCGATGTCCCTCCAGCACCCTGAAGGCCCGGACGCGGAACGGCAAGAAGCAGCTCACAGGGAGAACACGATGATACGGGTAGGCATAATAAACGTGACGGGCTACGCGGGAATAGAGCTGGCAAGGCTGCTTTCCCGTCACCCGGAAGTGAAGCTGGCCTCAGTGACCGGTCGGAGTGCCGCCGGACAGCGCCTTGGGGAGGTGTTTCCTCACCTGGCCGGCGTCGATCTCTCCATCACCGAGGAACTGGCGGATGTAGACTTCGTCTTTTCCGCGCTGGACCACAAGGTTAGCGCGGAACGGGTCATCCCCTACGTCCGCCAGGGTATTCCCGTTGTGGACCTGAGCGCCGATTTCCGGCTGAAAAGCGCCCTGGAGTACCAGGAGTGGTATCAAGTAGAGCACCCGGAACCTCCGCTCTTGGAGCAGGCCGTGTATGGTCTCACGGAGCTGCATCGTGACGAGCTCCCTTCGGCCAAATTGGTGGCCAACGCTGGCTGCTTTCCTACTGGGGCCGCGCTGGCCCTGGCGCCCGCCATCAAGGGCGGTCTCATCGATGGCAACATCATTGTCGATAGCAAGTCCGGCGTCTCCGGAGCAGGAAGGGGCCTCAGGCTCACCGCGCACTTCTCGGAGGTCAACGAGAGTGTCACCGCCTATTCGATGGACGGCCACCGCCATTACCCGGAGATCGTCCAGGAGCTTCACAGGCTGAATCCATCGATGGAGCTTTCGGTCACCTTTCTGCCCCACCTGATCCCCATGACCCGTGGGATTTTGAGCTCGTGCTACGCCACTCTGACGAACGGCGGGAATTCTGGCCCCGTAGGGAAGGGTGAGCTCATAGAGCTCTACAAAGAGTTTTATAAGGACGATCCCTTCGTGAAGGTGGCCGATGCGCCGCCGGCGACCAAGCACACCCTGGGCAACAACGATTGCCTGGTGTACCCAACGGTGGACGAACGCACCGGGCGGCTGGTGGTGGTAAGCTGCCTGGACAACCTGGTCAAGGGCGCCGCGGGCCAGGCGGTCCAGAACATGAACCTGATGCTCGGCCTCCCGGAGACCATGGGGCTGGAGCAGCCGGCCCTGTACCCGTGAGCGGGTCAGCGGCATCTGTGTAATCTGTGTTCATCTGTGGATTTGAAACATCATGAAAGTCCCCCTCTCCTGGCTCAAGGACTACGTTGACGTCGACATCGACCCCCACGAACTGGCGCGGCGGATAACCCTCGCCGGCGTCGAGGCCGAAGAGGTCGTCGTCACAGGCCAGACGTGGGGCGGCGTCGTGGTCGGCCTTGTGGAAGCGGTCAACCCCCATCCCGACGCAGACCGGCTCACGCTGGCGACGGTGGACACCGGCCAGGGCAAGGAGACCGTCGTCTGCGGAGCCCCCAACGTCGCCGCCGGGCAGAAGATCGCCTTCGCCAGGGTGGGCGCGACCCTCATCGACGCTCATACCGGCAAGCCGTCCCTTCTGAAGGCGGCCAGGATTCGAGGCGTCGAGTCCGCCGGGATGGTCTGCTCCGAGCGGGAGCTGGGCCTCTCCGACGAGCATGAGGGGATCCTGGTGCTCGCCGAGGACGCGCCCGTAGGCGCCACCTTCGCCGACTACTACGGTGACGCGGTCATCGACTTTACTCCGACGCCCAACCGGCCCGACTGCCTGTCCATGCTGGGCATCGCCCGAGAGGCTAGCGCCGTCACCGGTAAGGCCGTTCGAGAGCCCTCCCTGGAGTATGAGCAAGCGGCTGGGCCGGTCGAGCCCAAGACCAGCGTCGAAGTCCTGGACCCGGACCTGTGCCCTCGGTACATCGCCGGGGTGATCACCGGGGTCACCGTCGGCCCATCGCCCCGGTGGCTGCAGGACCGGCTCCACGCGATAGGGGCGCGTTCCATCAACAACGTGGTGGACGTGACCAACTACGTCATGATGGAGTACGGCCAGCCGCTCCATGCCTTCGACTACGACCGGCTCGCTGAGGGGCGCATCGTTGTGCGGCGGGCGCGCCGAGGCGAGCGGATGACGACGATAGACGGCGAGTCGAGGGCACTGTCCTCCGATACACTGGTCATCGCCGACGCTAAGAAGGCGGTGGCCGTCGCCGGGGTGATGGGCGGCGTCGACAGTGAGGTCAGCGGCGGCACCACCACGGTGCTGCTGGAGTCGGCGGCCTTCAACAACGTCTCCATCCGCCGGACGTCGCGGGAGCTGGGCCTGCGCTCCGAAGCCTCAACCCGATTTGACAAAGGTCTCAGCCCCGAGCTTCCTCTGTACGCCGCCCGGCGTGCCATGCAGCTTCTGGTGCAGATCACCGGGGGCTCGGCATGCCGGGGGTTCGCGGATGCGTATCCCGGTAAGTCCTCTCGTCAGCCCATTCGGCTGACCGTCCAGAGGACGGAGAAGGTCCTGGGTGTGTCGATGACGCCTCAGGAGATGGCATTGGTGATCGCTCCCCTGGGCTTCGAGGCGACCCCCGAAAGCGATACGGCCCTCTCCGTCACGGTCCCCTACTGGCGCATGGACGTCGCCATAGAGGATGACCTCATAGAAGAGGTTGTCCGAACCAAGGGCTACGACTGGGTGCCGACCACTACCCTGGGTGGCCGTCTGCCCGCCTTTGAGCCCCAACCCATGATCACCTGGAAAGAGGCTGTCCGAGACCACCTGGCTGCCGCGGGGCTGGACGAGGTCGTCACCTACCCTCTCACAAACCTGAACCTTGCAGACGACAGCCGTTACGGCATTCCCCCTGTCCGGCTCTCGAACCCCCTGTCCAGTGAGATGGCGGAGCTACGCTTGAGCCTAAGGGACAGCCTGCTGCGGACGCTGGCGGCCAATCAGCGCAACGTTGACGGAGGCGTTCGCCTGTTCGAAGTTGGCAGAGTGTACCAGCCCAGGGCGGAGGACTTGCCCGATGAGCGCGAGGTGGTGGCGGCCGTCCTCTCGGGGCCTCGGGGAGAGCCCTTCTGGCAGGCCGAGCCGGAGGAGATGGACTTCTTTGACGCCAAGGGCGTCCTGGAGGCCCTGCTGGGAGGTCTCGGGGTAACCGCCACGTATACGCCGGTGGAGCTTCCAGTCCTGCATCCGGCGAGGACCGCGCAGGTAAGTGTCGATGGTAAGACGGTCGGATTTCTCGGAGAGCTGCATCCCAAGAGTCGAAGGGCCTTCGACCTCATAGACCGGCCCGTCCTGTACCTGGAGATCGACCTTTCAGACCTGCTCGGGTTGCTGCCCGAACAATCGAAAATCTTCAGCCCCATTCAGAAATTCCCCGGACTCCTCCGTGACCTAGCGCTGGTCCTGGACGAGTCCATCCCGGCCGAGAGAGTTATCGAGATCATCCGAGGGGCGCCGCTGGTGCAGCGGGTCACCCTCTTTGACCTCTACGTTGGCGAACAGGTGCCGAAGGGCAAGAAGTCCCTGGCCTTCCGGCTCGTTTACCAGTCGCCGGGCCGCACCCTCACCGGCGAGGAGGCGGACCGCAACCAGGAGCGTCTCCTGCAGCGGTTACAGAAAAAGCTGGGCGCGACCCTACGGGGTTGAACACCGCTGCTGCGCTGTAGCCACGGATGTAGACCGTGCTACCTTGTCGGAGATGCGCTGGGATCGGAGGGGGAATAATGAGCGGGTTGCCCCGCCTTCTCTTAATGGACTTTCTTAGGTGGTAAAGAAACAGATGACAAAGGCCTGTGTCATTCTGGGTGCCGGCGCTTCCAAGGATGCCTGGAATAGCGGCTCACCCAAGAATGATGATTACGAGCCGCCTCTGGCTTCGGAACTCTTCAAGACTGGGGTAAGGGGCTCTGTCTACCACAAAGTGGCTGGCAATTATCCGCGGGCCTACTATTTGGCTAACTTGCTGGCGCCATACCAAGGAGGCTCTGGATTCAATCTCGAAGAGAAGCTCAGAGAGTTCGCTTACCACGACGATGACCACATCCGGGATGCTTTCAAAGAGGTTCCTCCCTATTTACGGGACGTTCTCTGGGAGGTCAGCAGACACTATGTCGAGATGCCAGGAACGCATATCGAATTGGCTTCCCGACTTGTGGCCCAACAACCCCACCACACCCTCTTTCTAAGCCTGAACTACGATACCTTCCTTGAGACGGCTCTCAGTTTTTTTGGCAACAGCTATGGATCAATATCAGGCTATGTATCTAAAGGGCTCAGGCCCATGGTGATCAAGCTTCATGGTTCGATAAATTGGTTCCGGCTGATTCGTGAAACAAGAGGCGGAAGTTGGGAGAAAGCACTTCAGGACCTCAATATCAATGATCTCCCCGGCGAGGATGTCCTGGTGAAGAATGACATCACCCAAGCGAAAGCGGCCGATGAAAATGGCGAGTTTATCTACCCTGTCTTGACTGCCCCCTTGTAGGCAAAGACGCTAGCAACTTCGTTTGTCCACCAATCCACGTGAGGGCCGCCAAAGCGTTCCTCGCCGACTGCAGGTAGTTCCTGATAATCGGGTCTAGCGGACTCGATGATGACCTTATGCAGTTATTACAGGCATCAATACCGCCAGATGCTCGACCTCTTTTGCATGCTGTTGATCAAGGCACAGAGGCCAACAAAGTCCTAGGTCGATTTTCAGAAAAAGTCCAGGCCTTTGGGTTGGATCGTCGGAACGATACAAGGGTAGCATTCCAAGACGGCTTCCGGGGCTACGTGGTCCAAGGCGGCCTACAGAGCTTCTGCGCTTGGGAAAGACCCGGAGATTAACTAATAGGTGTTCCGCTCGACAAGTTCGTTGCTTCAAGTAGCTGTCGATATCTTGCTGGTGCTGGAGGGCTGCCGCTGCGCTGTCCCATGGCTTGATTCTCCAGCTTCGCAGCGGAGCATGGGCTTTTAGTAGCTGCCTAGCCGAACTTGAAGGACTTGATGGCCACGGCGGCGGCCAGGATGACCCACCCGCCCAGAATCGCGAGCTCGGTGGGGAAGGCCCACAAAGGCTCGGCATCCAGGGCCACTCCTCGCATCGCCTCCAGCATGGGGGCCAGGGGCAGGTAGCTGACCACGGTTGGCAGAAAGCCCGGCAGGTCGTCCGTCGGGAAAAACACCCCGGAGAGAAACATCATCGGCATGGCGACGGCGTTGCCCAAGCCGCTGGCCGCGGCGGCGTTCTTGGCGATACTGCCAACGATGAATCCGATGCTAAGGAATACGGTGTTCCCCATCACCACCAAGATCCCGATATAGGCGTAGTTTCCCAGGATGTCCCCGTCGAGTATCAGGATGCCTGCCGCCAGAATCAGGGCCGTTTGGACCAGGGCCAGCATCAGATGGGCCAGAATCAGCCCGCCAAAGAAGGTCCTCACCCGCAACGGCGTCGCCTGGATACGTTTCAGGATCTTCTGCTCCCTGTACGTCGTCATGACGGCGCCCAGGCCGATAATGGCGTAGGTCATCACTCCCATGCCGACGAACCCCGGCAACAGGAAATCGAAGTAGTCCAGGTCTCGGGCCCGCACCCCCTGTGCGCTCAGGTTCAGCAGGCTGGGCGCCTCCACCAGGTTCAGGTTCACCTCGCCGAGAAACCGCTGGATGATCCCGATGACCACGGCCGAGGTGGGCGACCTTTCGTCGTAGGTCAGCCCGATGCTGGCCGGGTCCCCATCGGCTACAGACCGCCCCAACCCACCCGGTATGACGATGAGAAAGTTCAGGTCCCCATCCTTCAGGTCCTTCCTCGCATCGTCCTCGTCATCTCTGTTCTCCACTTTGAAGGTGTTGATAGCGTCGAGGCTCTGTATCAGCGCGCGGGAGACATCGTCCTGAGACCGGTCGACGACGCCGATGGTTGTCGTGGTTGTCTGGTCAAGGTTGAAGAGGCCGAATATGCCGACGAAGAGCAACGGGAACGCCAGAGCCCAGAAGAGGGACTGGCGGTTGCGGAACAGCATCTTGAGATTGGCAAGGACCAGGGAGCCGAGAATCATGAAGATAGGTCCTCGGGCCTATCTTCCAGGCCGTGACCGGTCAAGGCCAGAAAGACATCTTCCAGGGTCGCGGGCTTGACCTCCAGGTGGGTCAGCGTCACCCCTGCCTGGTTCACCCAGCCCAGGAGGGCGGGCAGCGTCTTGGCCGCCTCGCTGGATCGAAGATTGAAAGTCCCGTTCTCTCCGTGGTCCACCCCCACCACGGCATCCAGGCTTTCCAGGCCGTCCATGGCGGCCCGGCCTTCGGTCACCACCCGCACCTCGTAGGGGGCCGGCAAGGAGTGGACCAGGTTAGACGGTGTGTCCAGCGCCACAATCTTGCCCCGGTCCATGATGGCGACCCGATGGCACAGGGTCGCGGCCTCCTCCATGTAGTGGGTGGTCAGCACCACAGAGCGCCCTTTTTGCTGGATCGACTGGATGAACTCCCAGAGGCCTCTGCGGGCCTGCGGGTCGAGGCCGGTTGTCGGCTCGTCCAGGAACACCACCTTGGGATCGTTGACCAGGGTCGCGGCGATGGTGAAGCGCTGTTTCTGACCGCCGGAGAGCTTCTGAATCGTCGTCCCCGCCTTATCCTCCAGCCCCACCTGGGCGATCAGCTCGTCGGGCGGCACGCTTGTGTGATAAAAGCTTCCGAAAAGACGTAAGATTTCGCGCACGGTCAGGTAATCGAAGTAGGCGGAGGCTTGAAGCTGGATGCCGATGAGCTCCTTGACCCGGTTGGTCTCCCGCAGGACGTCCAGGCCCAGCACCTCGATCGAGCCCGCCGTGGGCTTTTGCAGGCCCTCGATGCACTCCAGCACCGTCGTCTTGCCTGCGCCGTTGGGGCCGAGGATGCCGAAGACCTCGCCGGGACGTACGGAGAAGGAGATGCCGTCGACGGCGGTCAGGGAACCGAAGCGTTTAACAAGGTCCCGGACGTCGATAACGTTCTCGGTCGAATCGGTCACCCATACTCCTCACGCTCATCCCCGACCGGGAGAGGCCCCTGTATTCCATGCTACCGCACGGATGCCACAAACGGTAGTGGAGAGCGCGCGGAGTGCCGATGTGGGTCGGTTTACAGAATGGAAGGGCGTTTTACCATGTCATTCTGAGCGGTCCGCCTGAGGCGGACGAGGAATCTGTGCCCCTCCGCTCAAGCCCGCCCTATACGTTGTCATTGCGAGGAGTCCGCCTGAGGCGGACGAGGAAGCAATCTGGAGATGGTGCGCCCCTAACCAGATGGCCACGGCCCTTCTCTGTCGGGCCTCGCCATGACGTTCGTGGCAAACTATCGATGACATCCCGCTAGGGGAACAACGCCCGGCCTGCCCCGCCTCCAGCCGAGATAACCTCACCGGTGACGGCGCCGCACCTGGGGGAGGCGAGGAACACCACGATGGTGGCTACCTCATCCGCCTCCGGGAGTCTGCCGATGGCGAGGTTTGCTCCCATCTGCCGCTCGATCTCCTCGGGGCTGGTCCCTTCCCTCTGGGCCCGTTGGGAAACCAGGCGGTCTATGTGCTCAGTGCTGCGGGTACCGCCGGGGTGGACGACGTTGACGGTGATACCGGAGGGCCCCAGCTCGTCGGCCAGGGTCTTGCTGAGGTGAACGACGGCGATGTTTCGGGTGCCGGTGCTGTAGGAGCCGGACTGTCGTGCGGAGAGGCCGCCGATGTTGATGATGCGTCCCCAGCCCTGCCGCTGCATGAAAGGGGCGGCTGCCCGAGCGCAGCGCAGGTACCCCAGGAACTTGGTGTTCAGGTCCTCCATCATCGCCTCGTCCGACACCGTCTCCAGAGGGCCGGTTGCCAGGCCGCCGGGCACGCCGGCGTTGTTGACCAGGATGTCCAGCCGTCCCAGCGCTGAGACCGCCTTTTTGACCATGGTGTCGACGTCCGGCGTGTTGGAGATATCGCCGACTATCGGCACGATGTTGCGGCCCGTCTCCTGGGCCAGCTCCTGGGCGACGGCCTCCAGGGGTCCGCGATTTCGAGCGGCGATGGCCACGTCGGTCCCTTCGAGCGCCAGCGCCCGGGCGATAGCCCGCCCGATGCCCTTGCTCCCGCCGGTGACCAGCGCCGTCTTCCCGTTCAGCTCCAGGTCCATAGCCGCCCTTTCCTTTGCCACAACTCGGGCGCCGCAACATGGGCGCCGCAACATGGGCATCGCAAGATTGGAGGCCATAGTAGCACATCCGGTCTTCAGAGAAGGAGCGGCGAAAAGGCCCCCCTCCTGTGCTACAATAACTCGCGAGACGCGGGGGTAGCTCAGTTTGGCAGAGCTCCTGCCTTCCAAGCAGGTTGTCACGGGTTCGAATCCCGTTCCCCGCTCCAGCCGCCACTACCGTTGGCGGAGTGCGTACTGCCCGTAAACTGTTAACAGCAATGTCTTGGTTGTTAGCACTTACTGTGTTAACAAGCCCCTTCAGCCGTATTTCTAAGGCGGCTGTTAAGGGGCGTTTTTCGTTAACGAGCAGCGAGACCGTACGCGGGGGTAACCCCCAGCCCGCGTGCGGCCCCACGGACCCCGTGCTCTTTCACTAGTTGCGTTAACAACCCCAAGTCGTTCTTTAGTATGTTCATTCAGTGCCCCCCTTGTCAGACCCTTCTTGCCCAGCCCAATGGCGGGGAAGACCGGGGAATTGGTTCATAAGACCTTCGTAGCGCTGTAACGCTTCCGGATCGCCACCCTCAGCCAGCAGACGTGCCGACACGCCGAAATAGACCTCTGCGAAGTCCAGCGCGGACGGCGCTTTTGGGAGGATACCCTTATCCACAGAATCGCGGTAGATGGTTGCCGCGTCGTCCTTTATATCTTCGTCAACGTCCTCCGCCAGCCAGTTGAAAGTGAGATAGCCAAACACCCAATCTGTGGGAATATCTTCGTTTAGGATGTCCTTTGCCGCTTCGGCTACTGAGAGGTATCGAGCAAGAGGAAGCTTGTCCTCTAAGGTAGCGGTAGGTGCCGCATTGTGTACCCACCAGACCCAGCGGGCGAATCGGTTTGTCAATCGACGGGGAAGGGTAGAGCCAGACCAGCCCGGAGTTCTGCTTTCGACCATGTCATCCCGTCCGACTAGCCTACGGTTGAAGTTGACGATCAACGAGTTCACCTCAAGAAGAATCGGCAGACTTTCAAACGGTAGCCCCGCGTGTTCCAAGTGAAGAATGTCGAGCAGAGCATCATTTAACTTCTCAGCGTCAGTAAGAGCCTTGTACTCTCCGATGATCTTGTGAACGGTACGCAGCATGGGCACCTTATCGAACTGCCCCTTTAGAAGCTCAACGATTTCCTCCGCGCTGTAGCCCTCACGGTGTCTCTCGATGATGGCGAGCCGCACGGGGGTGGCCGTCCGTGGCCTTCCGCGACCTCTTGGCTGTGCTATTTTATGCAAGCTTTCCATATAGTTGCACTTATTTATCAGTATTGACAGTCTAGATGGTATCACGTTTAAATGTTATAATCAACTGTATAAGGCGGCCCCGCCAACAACATGCAATCTTCAGAAGCGGATTCCTTAGCCCACATCGAGCGCGTCGTAGTTCCAAACGACGGCTCGTTTGCTCCGTTGCTACAAAAGGTGGAGACCCTTGACGGCCCAAGCCGGGATCAAGAACTGGCCCGGTTGGTGGGAGCCTTTTGGGAACGTGCCTTTTGTCAGATGCTCTCGGGATCGGGGTTTTACACGCATCGCTACCAAAAGTACCAAACTGTTGGTAGCGCGAGACTAGGGAAAGGAAAAGAGCGAGTGCAAGACGGCTGAGCACTCCCCGACATTCTTGTTGTGAAGAAAGGCGTCCCCGGACTCCGGTTCTATATTGATGTTAAGCACAAAAGCCCGACACGAACCAAGGGCTTTGGCTGGGATTCCGCTCCGTTCGCGACGAACTTAGAGTTTGCCAATGCCTATCCAAGGGTGCCCGTCTTGCTTGGAATCCACGACCACGGCCAAGCACCCGGTGGTAAGTGGGGGACCATTAATCGAATTGAGGATTGGTGGGCGCGAGACGTGGAGTGGCTTTCTGACAACGTTCGGGGGGTCGGACGTGGCCCGACGTATGCTGGCGGTTCGGACAACGGGGCTAAGCACGATGGTAAGTGTAACTACTGGTTAGGAGACGACTTTCTACCTCTTTTGGCGGCCATTGAGACCTTAGAAACCGAAGCAGCAGAAAGTCTGGACGATGCACAAGTCCTCGAAGACCCATTCTGACTGTGCCGGAAGGTTGCTGGTGGGTTAAGGAGGGGTGATGCCACGTAAGGTCGAGAGGCGAAAGGCGTTGGTCTACAGCAGCATTTCCACGAGTCGAGAGGTAAGCAACCTTACCCTTAGAGCAGCCCTTTTCTTCACGTGGCTGCTCCCGAGCTTGGACGACCAGGGGCGGATATTGGTCGACTCGAAGCTGCTAAAGGCTGTGGTGGTGCCGATGATGGATGACATCACGGCACGGCGGATACCTAAGCTACTGGCTGAACTTGAAGCCCAGAGCCTTATTCATCTGTACCGTCCGGAGGGCGTGAATGGCGAAGTCATCCAGGTCAAGAGTTGGTGGGACTTCAAGCGTTGCGCGTCCCTCAAGCGAGTCAATACCCTCCGCCCGCGGGTTGGCATGATAGGGTCGCTGGAAGTCAACCGCGTGATGGAGGGTCCGGAAAGTTTATCAAACGGGACCGCGCCATAGAGCGGGAAGTACTGGGTGAGGCGCTACCTGGAGATAGGGTATCCCGACCTTCTGGTGAAGTAGGTATCAGGGTTCTTGGGGTATTTCTTCTGCGCCCCGCATCTCAGGCAGGAGCCGATTACAAAGCCTTCCCCCGTATCGCGGAAATCGGGAACTGTAATCCGGTGCTGATTCCCGTTGCTGCACGGAGGGAGTGGAGCTCCGATCTCATACACCCTTCGGGCTGAGTTTTTACGAAGGGGCGTTGCAGGTTTGACCGTCCACCTCGATCACCGGCAGATTGGCTCAACCGCCTTGGGCCATGCCAGTAGACATGCTCAAGCACCAGCAGTGTAGCACCTCATGGCACCCCCAGCTAGGTCTCCTGTTTCACTGCCCTGAAGTACCGCATAAAGTGGCGTACGGATGGCGGGACCGAATACCGTCCGCCGTTCTGCTCAGCGCTATGCATTCAGCCAAGGAGGGCGCTTGCCGTTCGCCAAGGCCCGCCAGAGATTTTGACTGTTTGGGACATCGACCATATGTATGTATCGCGGCCGTCGTAAATCTAAGGCTCATGTGTTACGCTACCGCGGGCCAACGCACACCAGATCGAGGTAAACTGCTATGGTAACGCCGCTTGACGTTATACCGTCCTTTCACCAAGCGTTTCGCAATGACATGAAATTAATTGACGACGCGGCCTACAACGCCGCAACAGGGGACGGTAATTTGTCACCTGTTGTGGAGCGGCTTCGCTTTTTCAGCGAGATCTTAAAGTGGCACGCGGATGGCGAGAACGAGCTGGTGTTTCCGGCCATGGGCAAAGTAGCGCCGCTGGTGGCGCAAGGCTACCTCCACGATCACCATGAGTTCGACACGATGACCGAGGGGCTGGCAAAAATTACGTCCGCAGCGGACGCTCTTGTCGCAGCCCGGGAGACGGCGGCGCTGACGGCAGTTCTGAGGATCCATCTCGACAAAGAAGACGTGTATCTCTATCCAATTCTACGTGAGCGCACCTCGCTGGAAGAGCAGTCCGCGATAATCGGCGGCATGGCCGCACATGTGCCGCCTGAACGTAATCCCGAGTTCATCCACTGGTTGTTCAATCTCTTGGGAAACGATGACCGGGAGATGTGGATCAGGGTCGTGATGGGATTAATGCCTGAGCAGGTAGACAAGTAATGGCTGGAAGATAACGGACAGGCCCATGACCGTGGGCGAAGACGTATGAGGAGACGCGGAATGGCTGCTTCAAAGAAGGAAACCGGAGCTCAGGAGAGCGTCCAGGCGCCCGGCAACGGATTGGCGGGAATGCCGGACCTGCAGGCCGTCTTCACCGAATATGGCCAGGCCATGCACCGCGTTGGGCAGCTGGAGCGAGAGATCGAGCTGCTGCGCAGTCAGCTTGAGGCCCAGAGCGCGGTCCCGTCCGATCTGGATGAGCAGATCGCGCAGCGGGACAGGGTCATCGCCGAGCGGGACACCACCATTTTATCCCTCGGGTCTCGGGTGTCTATCTTCGAGGCCCAGCTGCGTCGTACTGAGGACAAGCTAAAACAGGCTGCCGAAGGGAACTATATCCGGCACCGAAAGAAAAGATTACGTCCCTGGTGGAAGAAGCTCGGACGGCGCCAGTCTTGATCGAGGCGGTCCCTGGCTCATCTGCCGTTGTCCAGTCCCGACCGTTTCCCAGTCCCCGGAAGGAATAGCCGAAGCCGCCATCGCGGTCGGCCTATAAGTCCTCCGGTTGGCATCGTAAGTCGGCCTCGACGGTCCCCCGAGCAGCCCCCTCTGAAAGTCGGGCGATATTGCAGGGCGAGATTGTGCCCGATTTCACTATCCGGTACACTAGAAGCGCTCTCCATGCCGAAGCCGGCATCCACTTCCTAGCCACAGAGCGTTTATCTTCAGCAGAGGACGCCGTCGCAGGGCCATCAACGGCGTGTACCAAGTAAGCCTTGCCTCACCGCAGGGACGACCATCCCATAGCCCACGGGTGAAACGGACCACATGGCGGACGAGCACAACCAAGCTGAGCAGCCGATTATCGTTTCTAAGAATGTCCATAAGACCTATGACACGGGTCGGCTGAAGGTCCACACCCTCCGCGGGGTGGACCTGACGGTCAAGCGGGGCGAGATGGTGGCGATTATGGGCCCCAGCGGATGCGGCAAGACCACGCTGCTGAACTGCCTTTCCGGCCTGGACGAGACGGATGAGGGGTCGATCAAGATCGGCGGTATCGAGCTCTCCGATATGTCGGACGAGGAGAAGACTCGATACCGCGCCCAGCAGATGGGATATGTCTTTCAGTCCTATAACCTGTTGCCGGTCCTGACCGCTGTGGAGAACGTCGAACTGCCCATGCTCGTCTCCGGTACCGGGTCCAAAGCCGCCAGGTCAGCTGCGGACGATGCGCTCCGGTTTGTCGGACTCACCGACTGGGCGACCCATTACCCGTCGGAGCTTTCCGGAGGTCAGCAGCAGCGGGTCACGATCGCGCGGGCCCTGGTGAACCGCCCGGAGATCGTCTGGGGGGACGAGCCCACCGGAAATCTGGACAGCGAGAACTCCCTGGAGATCATGGACCTGCTTTGCGCTCTGAACAGGGAGAATCACCAGACCTTTGTCTTGGTCACCCACTCGGATGCGGTGGCGCAAAGAGCGGACCGCATCATTCGCATGTGGGACGGCCGTATCGTCGATGACGGATTGAACGGCCAGGGATAGGGGAAGGCCGGTAGAAGAGCTCTTCGGCGCCCCTATGAGCATCATCGCCTTGGTGCTCGCCGCTCTTTTCGGGATCGTAGCCCTGGTCCTGCTCTTTATCGTGGTGCGAAACCCGATTCTGGTTCGCATCGCTCTCCGAAACCTGCCCAGGCGACCGGCGCAAAGCGTCCTGATCATCGTCGGCATGATGCTGGCGACGGTGATTATCTCCAGTGCCTTTACCACCGGAGACTCCATCTCCCATAGCATCGAGCGAAACGCCAAAGAGGACCTGCGCTTCATGGACCAGCTTGTCCGAGTCGACCCAGACTCGCCCCGCTGGAAGACCGAACCCCTCCCGGACCGCTTCTCTGAATCGGCGTTTGAAACGATCGGCCCGGCGCTGCGGGCTGACCCTGACATCGACGGCGTGCTGCCGGCGGTGGTCGAAAATGTGGCGGTGGTGAACCTTCGAGGGCGTCAGTTCGAGGTCCGGGCGCTGCTGACGGGGCTCGACCCGGCCTCGACGGCGGGATTCGGAGAGCTCCGTGACAGGGCGGGTAACCTCGTGACTCTGGAAGAGCTCGACCCTGATGAGGTGTATATCGACGCCGAAGGCGCCGAGGAGATAGACTCGCGAGCGGGCGACCTCCTCGGCGTCGCGCTGGGTCCGGAGGAGGGTGAGCCCCTTACGGTGAGGGCTGTCGTGGACGGCTGGTTTTTCAAGCGCCAGGTGACGACGGTGGTCCTCATGATGTCGCTGGCCAGGGCACAGGAGCTCTTGGGGCGAGAGGGGATGCTGGACCGTGTCCTGGTATCCAATCGGGGGGATGTGAACAGCGGTGAGCCGCTCACTGAAGGGATACAGGACCGCCTTGCGGACCTGCCGGCGATCAGAGATGCAGGACTTGAGCTGGTCCCCCTGAAGAGCGACATCGTTGACATTGCCAATCGATTCGCCAGCGTCTTCGTCACTATCTTCACCGTGTTCGGCCTCTTTTCCATCGGTGTCGGTATCCTGCTGATTTTTCTGATCTTCTCGATGCTTGCGGCTGAGAGAAAGAGCGAGATGGGGATGTCCAGGGCGGTTGGCATGCAGCGTCACCACCTGGTCAGAATGTTCGTGGCGGAAGGGACGTTCTACGGTCTGGGCGCGGCCGTCATCGGCGCCATTATCGGAGTTGGCGTAGGCTTCCTGCTGGTGATCGGAGTAGCATCTGCCTTTTCGCAGGGCGCCAGGACGCAAGACTTCGTTCTGACACCGGCGGTTACCCTGCGCAGCGTCCTGGTATCTTTCTTCGCGGGCAGCATCGTGACCTTCCTTACCGTACTCTTCGCTGCTCGGCGGATCAGCCGGCTGAACATCGTCCGCGCCATCCGTGACGTCCCCGAGCCACAGTTAGCCAGGGCCAGCCGAAGCACCCTGGTCTGGGGGATCGTGCTGGCCTTTCTGGGACTCGTTATCGCATTTGCCGGCGTCCGCACCGCCCAGCTTACTCCCTTTGGTCTGGGGGCCTCCTTGCTCCCAATCGGTGTCGCGATGGTCCTCCGCTGGCTGGGGGTGCCCCAACGCTGGGTGCTGAGTCTTGTGGGAGTCTATCTGCTTGTGTTCTGGCTGCTTCCCCGTAGTGTCTTCGACGCCATTCAAGATTGGCACCAGGACTTTTCGATCTTCTTCGTGTCCGGCGCCCTGGTCGTCACCGGCGCCGTGCTGCTGGCGACAAACAACTCCGGCGTTCTCGTCTCGCTGGCCACCGCTCCCCTGGCGAGGGCTCGGCGCCTCTTGCCCATGGTGAAGTCCGCCGTCTCATATCCGTTGCGCTCGTCGTTCAGGACCGGTGTTTCCGTCGCCATGTTCGCCGTTGTCATTTTTTCGATCGTGGTTATGTCCAACGTCACGACCGCGTTCAACAAGCTTCTTGAAGACCAGGACCGCCTGGCCGGCGGCTATCAGGTCATTGCCTTCTCGCCATCCGATCTGAATCCGGTAGACGATCTTGCCGCATCGGTGGATGCCGACCTGGACCTGTCCTTCGTCACCCGCGTCGACGGAGTGCCGTCCGTAGGCACTCTCCGTACCATCTTTGACGCCAAGGCGACGCTGACGGGGGATGTCGAACAGGCTGAGGATGCGCTCATCACCGGGGTCGATGATGACTTTATACACTCCAATAAGTACATCATCACCCTGGCAACGGAAGAATTCATCGACGGCTCCGGGTTCGATAGCACAGCGGTGTGGGAGGCGGTGCGGGATACTCCAGGACTGGCCATAGCCAGCGCCGACCTGTTTCCGACGTTGAACAACTTTAGCTTCGATAACGTGCCCGGCGATTTCCGGCTGGATGTCGATGGACTCTTAATCGAGAACGATTCCATGGAGCCGGTCCCGGTCACCGTAGTGGACCGGGAAAGCGGCACCTCGTTCCAGGTGAGCGTCATCGCGGCGGTGGACGACTTTGGGTTCTTCCTTCCTCAAGGGCTGTTTACCTCCTCCAGGACCTTCGTGCAGGAGCTCCCCCGTGAGGTGGAAGCCAACCGCTTCTTCTTCAACGTGGACTCCGGGACCGGAGATGCTGCGAGCAAGATCGAGGTAGCGTTTTTCGAGCACGGCCTGGACAGCATCGACATCCAAGAGACCCTGGATGACTCCAACTCTGCCAGGAACTCAGTGAACAACCTGCTGATCGGATTCATGGCCCTGGGCCTTGTTGTGGGCATCGCAGCCCTTGGCGTGGTCAGCGCGAGGGCGGTCGTGGAACGCCGTCACGACATTGGTGTCATGCGGGCCATCGGCTTCTCCCGGGGCATGGTGCAGTTTACCTTCCTGCTGGAGTCGTCTTTTATCGCATTACTCGGGATCGGCATGGGCTTGGTCCTGGGCCTGGCGACGTCGATCAACGTGATCAACGACATTCGCAACAACGAGCCGGATGTCAGACTCGTGGTGCCCTGGTTGCGTATAGCGACGATCGCCGTGGGGGCCTACCTGTTCTCCCTGCTCACTACCTACCTGCCGGCTCGCCAGGCGGGAAGAATCGCCCCAGCCGATGCCCTGCGGTGCGAGTAGGGTATTGGGGTGGCAACGGAGGCTGTTACCGACGAGCATCGCTCCTTGACACTAGGAGACGGCGACCGATAGAATTCAGAGTGTCGCAGGCGACACAGCCCGCGATTCTTTTTCTCGCGGCCCGGTGGTGTAGTGGTTTAACATGCCGCCCTGTCAAGGCGGAGATCGCCGGTTCGAATCCGGTCCGGGTCGCCATTTCAATGCAAACTCTTCTTTTTCGTGCGCCAGACCTCTGGTGGGGTGCGCCAGAATCTCTGTAGGGCGGGGCCGTTAGACCATGTCGTAGCTCCGGAGAAGTTTGCCGGGTAACGAGCCCGTACAGGTGTTTTCCTCGAAGGTGACTGTCCCGTTGACGATAGTGTATCGTAGCCCTCGTGGCTTTTGGATGATCCTTCGCTCTCCCCCCGGAAAATCGTTGGCGTAAATGGGCCGCTCGTGCTTGAACCCCAGCTCGTTCAGGTCGTAGACAATGATGTCGGCCCAATTGCCTACCCGCAACGTGCCGCGGTCCTTGAAGCTGGTGATCCATGCCGGGAGAGCGCTCATTTTGAAATGGGCCTGCTCCAGGCTCATGATTTCCAGGTCCCGTACCCAATAGGAGAGCCACCATATGGGCCACGTGGACAGGGTCAGATACTTGGTGTGGGCCCCGCCGTCCGAGGCTGAGATGTGGGTATGGGGGTCCGTGAAACGCTGCCCTCTCGCCTTGGATTGCTCTGGGGACGGCGCAGGAAAGGCCAGACGAAACTCGGTCTCGAGACCCTCGTCCAGGGCCAGGTCCAGGAAGGCGTCGAGAGGCTCTTTGTTGGTTGCCTCGGCGAGCTCAGCCACGCTCATCCCTTCGTACCGATGATTGCGCTCCAGCACAGTCTCCAGGACCGTGATATACGTCCACTTCGTCCTATTATTGGGCCACTTCTCCAGGTCTTGCTTCATGCGAGCGCGGACCTCAGGGTTACGCATCTTAGCCGCACGCTCCTCGGCGTTGCCGACGAAGGGGTCGACCCAGCTGGGCATGTAGTCGAACCGGTTATATTCAGAGAGGCGGTAACGCTCGCTGAAGTCCGGCGGGCACAGGGCTTGAATGTAAAGGGAAAGTCCTTCGTCTCGACAGGAACGGACCCACTCCGCGTAGGTCTCCGTTGTGGAGTCGGTATCCAGTATCTGGAGGGGGCGGCCGCTGAGGCGCATCATTTCCTTGAGCATGCCGCGAACGTGGTCGCGCTCTTCCGGGGTGTAGCCAAGGCCGATGGTCCCGCCCATGTGACTCATCGGGAAGTCGCCGAGGACTTCCGCCAAAGCGCAGAACTCCTCATCGGAGGCTACGTGGCTGGGGAGGAAGCCTCCCTCCTCTGGTCGGTCCTCCATGTTCTTGTCCAGGGCGAAGCCGAAGCCTCCGGCCTTCATGCCATCGTAGAAGAGCTGCTTCATTTGGTTCAGCTCCGCCTCGGTGACGCTCGTGCGCTCGCGGGCCGGGAGCATGCCCAGCACATAGCCGCGCAGCGGCGAAAAGGGTACCAGGGCTCCCACGTTGACCCCCAGGCCGTGCCGCGCAAGGCTGTCCATGTATTCGGGGAAGGTCTCCCAGTCCCAATGCATCCCGAGGCGCATGGACTCCAGGGGAATCGCCTCGATGCGGTCCATCATGCCCATGTTCAGGTCACGGTCCTCAGGTCTGGTTGGGGCGAAGCCACACCCGCATCCGCCGATGGTCAGGTAAGTCACTCCGTGCCAGCCGGACAGACAAGCGTCCATCTACCAGCGTGCCGCCGCGAATGACCAGATCGTACTCCGGCATAGTTCCCCTCCCCCAGATCCTCGGTTTCCAGCCGTTACCTGTCGCGGATGCGCGTCGTCTAGGTGTGCCCCCCTTGACCGTCAAGAATACCCGAGACAGGAGACCCAGAAGGGCCCGCCTTGCGGCGGGCCCTTCTGGGTCTCACTGGTATGACTACTTTGAGGCTTAGCGTAGACGCTCGTCGATCCATATCCGGTCCCACAAGTACACGGTGGTCGAGGAGAGGGCCGGTATCGGCAGGTTGATGACCCACTCTCGGGCGATGCCCGAGGAGTCATGGAAAACGCTGATGGGGATGACGTGCATGCCGTCCAGAATCATCCGCTGCATCTCAAAGATGATCGTTTTCCGCTCGGCAGGGTCGACCGCCTGCCTCTGTCGCTCGAACAGGGCGTCGAACTCGGGTACCTCGAACCCATGGGTCCAGAAGTGCAGGTCCGTAGTGAAGAAGCTCAAGCTTCTGCTCGGATCGAAGCCAGGAGAGAAGGCGAAGAACTGGACGGCCTGGAAGTTGCCGCTGAGGCGAAGCTCGGCGGCGGAGCCGGGGTCTTTGGAGTCCACGATGACATCAATGCCCAGGGATTCTTTTAACGTCTGGGCGTTGACCACGGTGTCCACTTCTGTCAAGCGGGCATCAGCCATTATGGTGAGCTTCGGGAAGTCACCTGAGTCCGGGTCCAGGCCGGCTTCCCGCAGAAGAGACTTCGCCAGCTCGATATCGGCCGGGTCTTTTTCGTAGAGGAGGGAAAGATTCTCAATCAGCTTGACCTGGTCCAGTTCCAGCTCGCCCGTGTTCTTGTTTACGTGCCGGTAGCCGGGCGCGGAGAGGACCTCCTCCGTCGGGATAGACCACTGACCACCGGCGCTGGCGGCCAACACTCCCATGCCGTCAAGGACGCCTCTACCCGACCTGGCCAGCTCGATACGGGCTATTCGGTCTGTAGCGATGTTAAAGGCCTTCATGACCTTGGGATCGTTGAAGGGGGCCTTGTTGGAGAAGCCCCAGCCGCCCGAGGAGGCGAACCGGGTCATGTTGATGGCATTGGGAAGGCGCCGGGCGATCTCATCCCTTTTCCCGCGCACTGCGGAGCCCCATACGGCGTGGGCCAGATCGAGCTGTCCCGTCAGGATGCCGGCGAAGACGCGCGAGGCGTCCTGGAAGATGATCCCCTCAATGCTGTTCAGGTAGGGTAGCTGCTCACCATCGGGGCCTTTGACCTGGTAACGAGGGTTATTGATGTAGGTGAACTTCACGTCGGTCGTGATGTCAATAAGCTCAAAGGGGCCCGTCCCGACGGGCTCCTTGGCGGACTCTTCCAGCGTCCGATGGGCCGGGAGGGCGATCACGGTGACGACCGCAAAGAACGAGAGAAGAGAAACGTCGGGCCCAGTCAGGTTAAGCCGGATGGTCCGATCATCGAGAACATCCCAGCTATCCGTTGTCCTGGCGATGACTCGCGCGCTGGAATTCACCGTAAACTCATCCCCGGGGTTCTTCCAGACATCGAGGTTGAACGCGATGTCCTGGGCGGTGAAAGGCGTGCCGTCCGACCACATGGCGTCCGGGCTGGTCCGGAAGGTGATCTCGGTAGCCGCGGCATTGTACTCCCATTGATCCACCAGCAATCCCTTCAGGGTGTGGCTGTCAAAGGGATCGTTCTGCATGATGGTCTGATAGAAGGGGTAGGAAGCGACGGCATGCGCATCCCCCCACTCGGGGTTTCGGATGGAGGGCTGGAAGGAGGCGGTTGCGGTAGAATCGGGGATCGCGTGGATGAGCACGCCGCCGCGCACGAACTTGACGTCCGGCGGTGGGGTCGCTGTCGGTATTGCGGTTGGTATCGGCGCCGGCGTCGCCGTAGGCTGGGGCGTGGATGTGGGCTGTGGCGTCGCAGTGGCCTCTCCCGGCACAGGTGTCGCCGTAGGCTGAGGCGTGGCTGTGGGAGCGGGCGTGGAAGTTGGGTCGCCGCCCCCTCCGCACGCCGCTACCAGCAGCGCGATCACCATCCCAAACGTTACAAGCAGCGTAAAGCGTTTCATCGTATCCCCCTACTTCGGTCTGATTCTGTCAACGCTGCAGACGTCATAGCATAACAGTAGAACGATGTCAATATGGAATTGCAAGCAACTAGGTCTTGGTGAGGAACCAGGTCCATGCATAAAAGCTGTCGTTGTCGAATATCGTCGTGCTGGATCGTCACCTATAGAGGTCAGCTTATGGCCCTGGATGGGACATGTCCGCACGAATGGACGGCGAAGGCAACGGGGGCTGCAGCTTGACTGATCTCCGTAATGTGCTCAAAACCGCCCCTACTCCCCGCTTCTAGCCCCCAACGGTCACTTCAGCGGTCGCCTGGTGGCCGATGATGCCGCGTACATGGACCGTATGCTTCCCCGGGGCCACGTCGTGAAAGGTGTACTTGAGGATGGGGTAGTTATCGTCATTCCTTTCGGCGGCCCGTCCATTCATCGTCACCTCGACAACGGTGGTCGAATATACCCGAATCAGCACGTTGACAGTGGAGCCATCCACCCGGACTTCCTCCAGCGTCCACTCAGGCCCTGCGCCGGGCGTCGGCGATGGCGTGAGGGTGGCAGTGGGGTCTGGGGTCTCCGTGGGAGCGATGGTGGGGCCGCCACCCGGAGAGCAGGCGACGGCAAGCATGAGGACCACCGAAATGGCTAACAGCCATGGTCCCCACCGGCCCTTGAGCACCGGGACGGGGGAGAAAGCGACAATGTTATGACCTCGGGTCATCTCCCTACCCATCCATCTAGTGTAGCTATGATTGGACCATGCATGGAAGGTTCCTACATCAAGGACGGCGTCCGGGGCGAATAGGTTCCCGCGCCGTGTCGTGAGCGGGAGCGGACCACCACGTCACTCGATAGCGGGGGCCTCTTGCATGTGCCTAGCATCTGGACGGGTAGAGCCCCCAACAGTGACTTGGGTCGCTGCGCTAGCGGAAGTCTCGGGATTGCGGTGGCTTGGGTATGGCGTAGAGAGGCTCCACCTGCTCCACGACGATGTTCATGGTGTCGTCGCGGAGCGAGACGGTGCCGGTAGCGATCAGGAAGGGCGCCTTGAGCTTCCGGCGCAGCCGGGCGTAGGCCTGGGGCCACACCACCGTGGGGATGTGGCCGAACTCATCCTCCAGCGTTATGAAGACCGCCTTGGCCAGAGGCCGCTGGCGCCGGATGACCATCCCCGCAACCGTGACCCTCTCGCCGTCGGGAAGAGAGCGCACCTGGTCGCTCGTCAGGACGTGCTTACCCAGGCGCTCCCGCACGTAGGCCATCACGTGACTTGTGGGGTGGAGGCCCATGGTCTGGTACTCGCGCACCATCTCGTCGAACGGGCTGGCCTGGGGCAGCGGGGCCATGTAGGGCTCCACCGGGAGCTGCAGCGCTAATTGGCGCCCCGCCGGGCGATAGCGCAGGCGCGCCTCCCATCGGGCCCGGCGGCGGTCGTCGCACAGGCTGTCCAGCGCGCCGGCGTCGATCAGGTCCTCGATCTGCTGCTGTTGCAGGCCGGACCTGGACATGAAATCGGCCAGGCTCGTGAAGGGACCCTGCTCTCTGCCGGCGACTACGGCCCTGGCGGAGGCCTGGCCGAAACTGCGGACGTAGAGCAGCCCCAGCCGGATGGCTTCCCCCTCGGCGGTGCACAGAGCGTCACTGCGGTTCACATCCGGGCCCAGGACCGCCACGCCGTGCCGCTTCGCATCCTCCTTCAAGGTCTCGGGCGTGTAGAAGCCCATGGGCTGCTGGTTGAACAGGCCCAGGTAGAACTCCAGGGGGTAGTAGTACTTCAGCCAGGACATCTGGTACGTGGTGACGCCGAAGGCGAAGGCATGGGACTCGGGGAACATGTAGTGGCCGTTAAAACGACGGAAGATACGGCGGGCCGTCTCCTCGTCCAGGCCGTTTTCCAGCGCGCCGTCACGGAAGCGCCCCCACCAATGCTCGAGGACCTGCCCGTTGTTCCGCTTGGTGAAGGCCCGCCTCAGGCGGTTGGCGTCCGAGGCGGGGAGCTTGCCGACATCGTGGGCGATCTGGTTGATCTGGTCCTGAAAGAGGATCACCCCGTGGGTCCGCCCCAGGGCCCGCTCCAGCAGGGGGTGGTCGAGCACGGTCTCTTCCAGCCCCCTGTGGCGGGCGATGTAGGAGCGAACGCCGTCGTTGGCGCCGACGCCGGGGCGGACTGCGGCGACCTCGTGGGCCATCTCCGTGAGGTTCTTGGGCCTGATGCGGGTGATGGTCTGCTGCTGCGCCGCCGACTCCACCTGAAAGATGCCGATGGTATCGGCCTTGTGGAGCATGCCGTAGACCGCGGGGTCCTCGAAATCGATGCGGGAGAGGTCCAGATGCTCCCCGTGACGCTCTTCAACGGCCCTAATAGCGTCCTGCATCTGGGAGAGGGCGCCGATGGCCAGGAAGTCGATCTTCACAAAGCGGGCGTTCTCGATGGAATCTTTGTCCCACTGCATGATGTAGCGTCCGTCGATGGCGCTGGGCTGGACGGGAACGATCTCCGTAAGAGGGCTGGAGCCGATGATCATGCCGCCGGGGTGCTGGGCCAGCTGTCTGGGGAAGCCCTCCAGGTGAGCGGCGAGGTCGATGAGGTGCTGCCAGAGGGGGCCGGCTACCTTATCTCGAAAATCGGGCATGCTGAGCATCTCGTCTCGTAGAGAGACGCCGTCGCGCTCATCGGTCCTCTTGGCCAGCTTGTCGATATGGTCAGGCGGCAGGCCCAGGGCCATGCCCAGGTCCCGGATGCAGCCGCGAATGTGGTAGGTGGAGATCATCCCCGTGAGGGCGGCGCGCTCCCAGCCGTACCGCTGGTGCACCCGAAGGATCAGCTCCTCCCGGATGTTTCGGGGGAAGTCCAGATCGATATCCGGCACGCTGGCCAGCTCATCATCGGGCAGGAAACGCTCCAGGGAGAGGTCATACTGCAACGGGTCGATGTGGGAGAGCCCGAAGAGATAGCCCACCAGCATGGAGACGGAGGAGCCCCGGCCCCGCCCCGGCGGGTTGATCTCGAAGGGCGCCTCCGGGTCCGCCAGCCCCAGGTCCACGGCGACCTCCTGGGCCAGTATCGTGATGTCACGGTAAATCAAGAGGAACCCGGCCAGGTCATGCTTCCGGATCAGGGCGAACTCCTCCCGGAGACGCTTCTCCACCCTGGGGGTGATCTCGCCGTAGCGCCGCCGGGCCGCTTCATAGCAGAGCTGCTCCAGGTAGCTCTGGGGGGTGTGCTCCTCCGGTGTGGGGTAGTCCGGGAACTGATAGCCCAGGTCCTGAGTGAGATCGAAGGCTGCGCAGCGCTCCGCGATGCGGGCGGCGTTCTCCACGGCTTCGGGGCTCCACGAGAAAAGCTGGGACATCGTTCCCGGAGGCTTGAGGAAGAACTCGCTGTTGGGCCGTCGCTGGCGGTGGCAGTCCTTCAGTGAGGTGTTGCCCTTGATGGCGACGAGACAGTCCTGCAAGCGGTGGCGCTCCCTGACGTGGTAATGGACGTTGCCGGTGGCGACTGCACCTATCCCCAACTCCCGCGCCAGGGTGGCGAGACGGCGGTTGCGGTGGCTGTCCCCCTCGACGCAGTGGTCCTGGAGCTCCAGGAAGTAGCACGCAGCGCCAAAGATGTCCCGGTACCGTTGGGCAACCCGGCGGGCCTCGCCATAGCGGCCTTGATCGATCAGCGAGGGCACCTCGCCCCGGCGGCAGCCGGAGAGGACGATGAGTCCATCGGCGTGTCCCTCGAAAAGGGCCGGGTCCAAGGCTGGGTCGCGGCGGTCTGCCCGGTAGGCTTCAGAGATGAGCCGGCAGAGGTTGGCGTAGCCCTGCCGCGTCTCGGCCAGAAGGGTCAGGTGGTAGCCGCCGGCGAGGGTGACCTCGCAGCCGATGATCGGCTGGACCCCGGCGCTTTGACATGCCTCGGCGAACTCGACCGCGCCGCAGAGGTTGTCATGGTCCGTTATCGCCAGCGCCCGATAGCCCAGACCAGCCGCCTGCCCCACCAGTTCCCCAATGGAGGAGGCCCCTTCCTGGAAGGAGTAGTTGGTATGAAGGTGCAGCTCGGTGTACATGGCTAACACCCCCATCCTAGCCTCCCGCTGCGAGGGGGAAGGGGGTCTGAATGGTCCCTTTTAGGGGGGAGGTCATGCCCCACGCTGCCGGTACCATGCGCCGTCCACCAGGTCCCGAAACAGCACCGCCGTCCCGCCATGTTCCAGCGTCACGCGATAGTACAGACGCGATACGGGCCGCTCCCGCCACCACTCGTCATCGATGCGCCAGGCCTCCAGCACCTCCACGGGGAGCCGTCGCCGCTTGTTCCATACAGCGAAGGGGATGTCGCCATCGCCGGTCTCGACGCGCACCGGCTGCGGCTGGTTCAGGGCTCGTAGGCCACCAGGGCGCGGCGGCGTTCGGGAATGCGCGACCACGGCTCCACCTCCCGGATGTGATAGATGGGCGGCTGGCATCCCAGCCGGGCCTTGAGCTGGCGCACGGCGTCGTCGAGTTGGGCGTGACGGCGTACGTCCCAGAAGAGGCTTTCCTGCCTGCCCTGCTCTCCGGTGATGTCGGTAAGGGTCAGCGACAGGGTCTCCAGCGGGCCGGGCAGGACCAGGGTCGCCAGCCGGTCCTTGAGTATGCTCTGGGCCCTATCGGCGCTGTCCACGGGCTCTCGAAAGGCGACCCGCTTGCTCCACGGCGCTCTGCCGGTCACCCGTCCCTCCAGCAGGGCGACCCTGGCGAATCGGCCCCGGAGAGTGCCGCTGAAGACCCTTTTCAAGAGGGCTTCCAGCCCCACGAGGATGGCTGGGAGGGAGGCCGTGGGGGTGCTGAATGCGGTCTCGGAGCGAAAGCTCTCGGCGTGCCCGCGGGGAATCACCGGCTCGTCATCCCGACCGTTGGCAAGCCGCCACAGGCGAGCCCCTTCCCGGCCGAACTGGCCCTGGATAGCGTCCAGGGGCAGCTGCGCGACATCCCCTATCACAAGGAGGCCGAAGTCCATGAGGCGCTCTTTGACCTTCCATGAGGCGGGCAGGCGGACGACCGGAAGGGGCGCAAGGTAGGAGGCGGCGTCCTCCGGCACGCGAACGGCCCGGCTTGGCTCGGCGTGCAAGGCGGCGGCGTAGGCGAGGAACTTGCCCTCCCCTACCCCCACGCGGGGGCGATAGCCCGGGGGGGCCGCGTCCAGCACCGCCTTGAGGAGTTTCGCCTGGTTGCCGTAGAGCCTCTCCAGCCCCCGGAGGTCTACGTAGGCGAGGCCCAGCTCCGTATCCTGGACGATAGGGCTTCGCTGCTCGAGCCCGTCCAGGACCCGCTCCCACGTCTCTCGGTAAGCCGGCATGTCGGCCTCGACGATGGCCGCCTGGGGGCAGCGGGCCAGGGCCAGATCCAGGGGCATGCCGACGACGGTGTCATGGGCTTGAGGCGACCGGTCGCAGACGACCTTTTGGGCGCCGGACTCTCCGATGATGAGAGCAGCCTGGTCTCGCAGCGCAGGCCGGCGGGCCATCTCCACCTTTAACGGTAGGTGTGTAATAAGGAAGCAGGCGATTGACATGGGGCCTCCCGGAGAAGGCCCATAATACGAACGTACGTTCTGTTTGGCAAGTTGCTAGTGGCAGACCGGCAGCGGGCGAATTGGGATGGTTTAGGGGATGACGTTGAGCACGTCCGCGCGGATGTTCTTCATCAACGTGAAGGAGACCCCGCCGTTGGTGCTCTTGTAGAGGAGATATCCCTCCGTGGCGGCGTACACGATGCTGGGGTCCGACGGCGCGAAGACGATGTCGTGGAAGGACGGCTCCTGTGACCGCCCGGATGGGATGGTGGAGGTGAGGACCCTGGCGCTGCTCTGCAGCCCGTTCGTGGACCTGTAGAGAGATGCCGACGACCCGTAGATCACGAGATTTGGGTCGGCCGGCGAGACGGCGACCGGGCCGTTGGCCTGGTTGAGAGGGCTTTGTGTCCAGCTATCCCCACCGTTTCGGGAGGTCCACATGAAAAAGGAGTCGCGCTGGTTGGCGTAGATCACACTTCCATCGCTGGATATGGCGAAGTTCGTGATGCGGAAGGGGGTGAGCTGCTGGCTGCCCAGGGACTCCCAGCTGGCGCCTCCATCCACGCTTCTCAAGAAGCCCAGGTCCTCCGTCAAGTCGTCGAAGTTCATACCGAGGGTGAAGAAGGTAGTTGGAGCTTCCCCGATGGCCAGCAGGTGCCAGAAACCGTTCTTGTTGTCGTTCTGCCCCAGAAAGACGCGGCTCCAGTTTTCGCCGCCATCGGTCGTCCGATACATCCCACCGTCGACATACCCTGTTTCGAAGCCGGTGTGAGTGGGAGTCCCTCCCTCGACGCCCGCCACGGCCACGTCTGGGTTCGTGGGATCGAACTGGACCGAGGTGATGCGAGAGCTGGTCAGGCCGCAGTTGGCCCGTCTCCATGTCTCGCCGCCATCTGTGCTCTTGTAGATGCCCGCCGGGGCGCTGGGGGAGTTCCCGGTGACGAGGCCCGGAGAGTCAAGGGTTGCGGCAAAGACTGTGCTGGGGTCGCTGGGCGAGATGGCGATGTTCCAGACCTCCGGATAGCCTATCCCCGAGGAGTGCCGCATACCCTGCCGGTGCCGCGTCCAGGTGACGCCACCATCGGTGCTTTTGACGAAGCCGTTCCTCTCGGTCCCCATCAGAATGGTGTTGGGGTCGGTGGGATCGACGGTGAGGGAGCGGAATACCGAGTCGCCGTCTGCGCCCGACGGCCCCGATGGGCCCGAGATACCCACAAAAGTGTCCTCGTGAGTAATCACGATAGAGTCTTCCGCAAAGTCTTTCATGACCTCGTCGACGTTCAAAGCGACGAACGACTCCAGGTGATGTCCCAAGATTGCCTCTGACTCCTTCGTCGTGTCCGGTGACATTGCGCTCTCCTTGACGAGTGTTGTGTATTTGCCGCAAAGGAGTGTACGCAGGTTTCGGGGTGGGCACAATAGCCTCGCCGCCTAATACTCCAGCGCCTGGACGATGTATCGGTCCTGCTGCGCGGACTCGCTCAGGTCGATCTCATACACAAAGGGGAGGGGCCTGAGGTCCTCATCCATGCAGATCCGGAGAAGCGGCCTCCCGACATGCCCCAGGTTCGGGTTAGAGACCACCCCGGTCTGACCGGAGTTCAGCTGCACGGTAATACCCGTGGGATAGAGGGGGACGTGTCTGACGAAGAGGTGCACGATTTCCGGATCGAAAGCCTCGCCGCCTGCCGCCATCAGGTACTCAACAGCCTGGTGGGGCATCAGCTCCAGCTTATTTGATCCTCTTGAAATCAGCTCATAGTAGGTGTCTGCAACCGCGAGGACCCTTGCGGAGAGGGACAGATGCTTGCCCTTGAGACCTGCCGGATAGCCGGTGCCGTCCCACCGCTCATGGTGTTCCAGAATCGTCTGCACTACCTGCGGATCGAACCATTCGCCGTCCGCGATGAGCCGGGCCCCGCATGTGGGATGCTCCCAGAACTCATCGGACTCCTCCCCCAGCGTGCGCCACTTCGCCATAGTCTTCGCCGACATCTGGATGTAGCCGACGTTCATCAAGGTGGCGGACATCGCGAGGTTGGCGAGCTCCCCAATGTCCATGCCGGCCCTGGAGCCGAGCATCAGGCAGAGGACCGCCGTCTTAACAGGCTGGGTGTAGTCGTAGGCCTCCGGTAAGAGGCAGCCGGAGACGTTGGGCTCTCCGATCACCTCCGGGAAGGACTCCCGTGTAATGGCGTAGACGGGTCGCTCAAGCTGCTCCAGGAGGAACGGGTCGATCTGATCGCACCCTTGAGACTCCGTGAGAAGCTGACGGAGGGCCTTCGTCGCTTCGGCCATGACCTCGGGAGGAACGAAGCGCTGGACCGGGATGTCGGCGAGCAGGGGCTCGTCAATGAGCAGCTCGCCCACGCTGTAGATTGAGAGCTTCGTAATCGAGTCATGGTCCAGCTCGACGCCGGATTCCATGGGGAGGTGCCCAGAGCCGTCAAATACCGGATGGTCCAGCACCATTCCCGGCTTGGCATGTTTGAGAGATATCCGCCACACGCTGTTTTCCCTTCTGAGCATAGGGAAAAGGGTTAGACCTTAATCTTGTGAAACGGAATGACGCTCAGGCTCATGTTCATGCTTTTACCCAGAGCGGTATCCACTTTGAAAAACACCATGTTCCGGCTCTTGACATAAGCGTTCTGGACCTTTTTTATCTCCATCAGGTTCATCTCTTTTTGCTGCATCCCCAGGGTTACCCCCTCTATGCTGATGCTCAGGTGGGCATCGAAGAAGTGGTTGAGCCGAACCAGGAGCTCATCATCGAAGGCCGATGAGTGGAGGGTGACCACCACCGTCTTCTGCTGCTGGCAGAGCGACGTGCATTCTGAAAAGAAGGCAAAGGTGTCCGTCTTCTCCGCTCGGACCACCTGCTGGCGATCTTCTGATAGAAGCCGGGGTATTTTCGCTGCAGCCCCAGGCGTGGAGCATCCATGAGGGTCTCCGTGCCACCGATGAAGAGCCACCCGCCGTCGCTCAGCGATTCCACGAACCGCCTGTAGAGATCGGTCTTTGCGCCCTCGCTGAAATAGATCACCACGTTTCGGCAGACGATGAGGTCGAAGCCTCGCTGTACCGGCGGCCTGAGAAGGTCGATCATCTTGAAATCGACCCGGCGGCGGAGCGTCTCGGAGACGGTCCATCCTTCCTGCGTATCGGTGAAGTACTTGGCAAGGAGCCATTTGGGTACATTCGCCACGAGGCCGGGACCGTAGGGGCCACCCGCTTTGGCTCGGCGAAGCACTAGGTCATCCAGGTCCGAAGCCAAGATCTTGAACCCCGAATGAGGAGCGTGCTCCGCCAGCAGCATCGCCAGAGAGTAGGCCTCTGGTCCGTTGGAGCAACCGGCGCTCCAGATCTTTGGGTCTGAGCGTTGCCTAAACAGGTTTGGGAGGATGGTTGTCTTGAGCTGGTCCCAGGAGGACGGGTCGCGAAAGAACTCTGTAACGTTGATGGTAAGGAAATTTCGGAGATCCTTCGCTGCTTCTCTGTCCCGCCGCAAGAGGCCGCAGTACTCATCGATCGAGGAGGCTTTGACCCTGAGCAAGTAACCGTCCAGGCGCCGCTTGACCTGTTGCTCTTTGTAGAACTCCAGGTTTATCCCCGCATAGATCAGAATCGCTTGTTTCAATTGACTGTAGCCTTGGTCTGTCATGTGATATTCCTTGTATAGGCAGGCCTGGCCCCATAGGAGACCTGCGATATGTGCCTTGCTATCTCTTCAATGGGCGCTTCGATATTGGCGTAGCCGGCGTCGAGGATGCTTTTCGGCATTCCATAGACCGCGCATGTGGCCTCATCTTGCACGATGATTGGTCCTCCGGCCCCACGGATCAGTGAGGCGCCCCTAGTACCGTCTGACCCCATGCCCGTGAGGACGACTCCCACGGTAGACTTTCCGTACGCGTTTACGATCGACTCCATGGTGACGTCCACCGATGGACGCACTCCGTGTACGGGAGGGTCCTCTGTCAGCACCACCCGTCCTTTGACCACGGTCAGGTGAAAGCCACCAGGGGCCAGCAGAGCCAGGCCGGGCTCCAGAAAATCGCCGTGCTTGGCCTCTCGCACCCTGATCACCGACGCCTTGTCCAGGCGTTCGGACAATGACCTGGTAAACCCAGCCGGCATGTGCTGGATCAGGAGAAAAGCGGCAGGGATTTCGGCGGGGATACCGGGCACTAGATCGACCAGGGCCCTGGGGCCTCCCGTGGAGCTCCCAATGACGACAACCTTTCTCATCTGGCTGGCAGAACGCCTGGAAACTGGGGCCTTACCTTGGGGAGGTTGGACCAACCTTACCGTGGGCCTGGGGCCAAGGAGAGTGGCCACGGCGGCCGTCTTTATCTTCCGAAGAAGCTCCAGGGCCGCCCCCTCGCGCCCTACGGGATTCGAGGGGGATGGCTTCAGGACAAAGTCAACCGCCCCCAGCTCCAATGCCTTGATCGTGGTTTCGGAACCCTGGCGGGTGAGGCTGCTGAGCATCACCACCCTGGTCGGCTTCAGCGCCATGATCCTCTCAAGCGCGGTCAGCCCATTCATGCGGGGCATCTCGACATCCAGCGTCACGACGTCCGGGGATAGTTGGCGGACCATCTGTATGGCTTCCAAGCCGTCTTTTGCGGCGCCTACTATCTCGATTTTCCTGTCGGTCTTGAGCGATCGCTCGATACTGCTTCTGGCGAAGGCTGAATCGTCGACGATCAGCACCCGGATAGGCTGAGCCGTTTCCGACCTCTTTGTTTCTATCGGCCTGAGAGACAAGGGAGACCTCCGTGAAGAGAGATCCTACCGTCAGGGAGGTGGCTATCCCACAAGCTTTTTGACGGCCGCCAGTACCCTTACCGGATCGAAGGGCTTCACCACGAAGTCTCGGGCGCCCGCCTTGAGCGCTTCCATCACGATGTCTTGTTGGGCCATCGCGGTCACCATCGCGATCTTCGCGGTCGGGTCGAGCTTCCGCAGCTCTTTGAGTGCGGTTAGCCCGTCCATGTCCGGCATGGTGATGTCCAGCAGTACCGCGTCGGGCCGGTTTGCGTTGTACTTCTGGACAGCTTCCAGGCCGGTGGAGGCCTCGGTCACCTCATAGCCGTTCTCTGATAAGAGCCTGGTGCATTTCATCCTCATGAAAGCAGCGTCATCCACCACCATGATTTTGGGCATCTGTTACCTCCTCCTCCACGGCTCTTCTAAAGCTCTTTCGACGTTCCGTTTGCAGTGGAGACGAGAACGGTCCCCGAATCTAAGGCCAGCCGTATAGACCGGCCGGAATTACCGCCGGTCTCGGCCCCAGCGAGGCGCAGTCCATGCTGGGTGAGTGCTTGCTTTACGCCTATCACGTTGTCCTCTCCTATCTTGAGCAGGCCGGAGGCCCTGATGGTGGGAATAACCTGGGCTCCGCCCACGATTTTTATTACCAGACGAGATTTGGATGCTCCTCTTTTGACCATCTCCTCTACCAGGACCTCGATGGCCGCGTCCGTATACTTGGGGGATCCCCCGTCCGGCCTTCCTTTGCCAGCGGGCAACACCACATGGGCCATCCCTCCGACCTTCTTGACAGGATCAAACGCACTGACGCCCACACATGAGCCAAGTCCCACACACGCTAGTACACCGGAAGGACCCTGGAGAACTTTTAATTCCCCGAGGCCCACCAGAGTTGCCGGGTTCTGGATCATGATTGCGCATTAGCGGCTTGTAGCAGCGCCGAAAGGAAGGATGGGGTGGGAATAACCAAGAAGGTCCCTTGTATCTGCCGGTCCTGTGTGCTGAACGTGGTTTCCAGTACCAGGGCTAGCTCTACTTCCTGAATCAGCTCGCCCAGTAAGGTATCCAGAATTGCGCCGGCCATGTCCAGCTTGACCGACGGAGGGGAGGGGTGGAGGTCCAGCCCGGTTGCTCCCGCCACCGCGGTAAGGAAAAACGAGCCCATGATGTTGCCCATTTCTCCCAGGGCTGAGAGCTCCATGTCTTCAAGGCTTGTCGTCGTGCCAATCGGCCGGTCCATGATGAGGTCCGCGAGCCCGCAAGCCGTTTCAGGCTGATACATGAGCACCATGTGGCCGCGGGCCGATCCGGTCACGGAAAGATAGACGCCTACGGTAACGGCACCCGACCCCCCTACCAAGTCGACAACCTTGCCTAGGGGGACTCTCTTGGACTTCAGAGAGGTCACCTTGATGTCCTGCCCGGTCATTTCGCACAGTCCCGAAAAAGCCCTGGCTACCCCTAATTTGGCGAGGTGATGCCAAGAATCCATCTGGGCTGGCTCTAGTAGGGTTCCTCTAGTCAAAGCATTCCTCCTTTACGACATAGATACCAGGGAGCGATGCTCTCTATCGCGGGCATTTGACGTGGCCCGTTGGATCAGGGAGATGACGTCCAGGATCAGCACTACCTGACCATCTGCCAGGATGCTGGCGCCCGATATCCCATTGGTGTCTCCGATATATTGCCCAAGGGTCTTCACGACGATTTCCTGAGGCTCCTTCACTTCGTCCGCTACGATGCCCACCACACGGTCACCGGACCGGACCACAACGGCGAACTCAGTCGTAGGGTGAGCATCTTCAATGCCAAAGACCTCGCGCAGCCTGATCAGGGGCATCACCGAGCCTCTCAGGTTGATCACCTCGCTCCCATGAATAGTGCTGACCATGTCTTTCGTCAAAAGGACGGCCTCTGTTACATAGATCAAGGGGACGGCATAGGTATCCCCGCCTACGGGGAGCAAGAGGCCTTGAATCGTGGCCAGGGTCAGGGGGAGGCCGAGAGTGAACTTGGTCCCCTTTTCCAGCTCTGTTTCAACATCGATGTAGCCGTTGATAGCCTCGATATTGGCATTCACGATGTCCATCCCCACGCCCCGGCCGGAAACGTCGGTCACCTCGGAGGCGGTGGATAGGCCAGATGAGAAGATGAGCCGAATTGCCTCTTTATCAGATATCTTGTCGGCCAACTCCTGAGTGATAACATCCCTCTTTAGGGCGACCGCCTTCATGACCTCCGGATCGATGCCGCCGCCGTCATCTTCCAGGGTAATGACGATATGGCTCTGCTCGTGCCGGGCATCTAGCTTGACTGTCCCCTTCTCCGGCTTTCCGCGGCTTATCCGCAGCTCCGGCGTTTCTATTCCGTGGTCGACGGCGTTGCGCAGCATGTGGACCAATGGGTCTCGGATGCGCTCTGCAAGGCTGCGGTCAATCTCTGTCTCCTGCCCATCCATGGTCAGGTCCAGCTTTTTGCCTAGCTTTTGGGCAACGTCACGCGCCACCCTAGGCAGGCCGTTGAAGACCCGCCCGATGGGGAGCATACGCACCTGCATGATGTCTTCCTGGAGCTCGTTGACTACCTTCACCACGTTGGAGGTCGTTACCCCCAGGGAATGGACCAGGTCGTCTTCTCTGTAACGGGCTTCCAGGATCTTGCCTATCTGTGAGATACGGGTCCGCTCGATGACCAGCTCACCCACCAGGTTCATGAGGTTGTCCAGGCGGGCGACGTCGATACGGACGGTCCGAAGCTCACGGTCGCTGGCGGCGGCTCCCAGGTCTTTGGACCGGGTCAGGTCGCTCTCCACCTTGGCCCTTTCCTCCAGCGGAGTGACGTCTACCCTCTCGACATCTATGACCGATGCCACTACCCTTCTGACCTCATCCTCCTCGGCGGAGGTAGCGAGGACAAGTTCCAGGTCAGAGGCTGTAACCCCTTCCTCAATTGCCTTCGCGGAGGGGGAGGAGGTGATGACATCGCCCAAGCCGGAGGTTTCCTGTAAGATCTGGAAACACCGCATCGCGGACCATGGCGGGCCAACGCTCAGTGCTACTTTCACGGATAAGGGTTTTTTGCCCGATGTAATGGCAGCTTCTAGCCGCTCCTTGGCTTCGGAGCTGATCTCCAGTGCCGGTTGCAGACTCGCCGTCGTTCCCTCTCCGTCCGGGGGTACCTCTGCAGACTCTTGGGACTTCTCCCGCGCTACCTTGTCCAACTCCCTAACTACGGTGGTAATGTCCGTGGGAGCGGCGTCGGGGGATTCCAGGGTCTCACGTAGGTCTCTGAGGGCATCCAGGCTGAGAAGCAGTGCATCGAAAACGGGTGTGCTTGGAGTAAGGGTTCCCTTACGGAACTTGTCCAGCAGGTTCTCCATTGCATGGGCCAGCTCCGTCATGGGGGTGTAGCCCAACATTGCCGAAGAACCCTTAAGAGTGTGGGCCGCCCGGAAAATCTCCTGGACAAGCTCCTCGTTATCGTGCTCCTGCTCGAGTCTGACCAGGTCCTCGTCCAGCAGCTGGAGCTGCTCGTCCGCTTCCTGTAAGAAGACCTGCAGCTCTTCTGGTGTTATGTCAGGGGCCAGTTCCACACAGTACCTCGTTTGGTGTGACTTATGTTCTTATACGTGGAGGTCGGGCCTTCTAGCTGAGGGCCGGACCCATGGCAACATGTTTCCTAGGCAACCTGTCGATGCATGGGGCTTGTGCCTTCCGCTACCGGAGGCTGCTCCGCGTCCAGGTCGATCAGCTCCATCGTGTCGCAGGTCGAGAGGATCATTCCTTGGACCGTGAAGTAACTCAGAGAGCTGAGTAGCTTCGGTAACCGGTCCTTGGAAAGGGCCCGCCGCTCTCGAACCTCAACCTCGCCACCGCCGCTCCAGACCACCTTACGGATGGGCCGGAGCTGCCGGTGGTGATTTCGATTTAAACTTTGGACAGGCTCTCAGGCGGCCGCGGGCAGCTCTTCCATGTCCGTCAGGGACGTTTGGTCCTGTACAGTCAAGACCTTTTCAAGATCAAGCAGGATGATCAGGCGGGGGTCCAGCTTGGCGATACCCATGAGGTAGTCGGACTGGTCTGTAGTCACGACAGAAGAGCAGGGCTCGACGGAGTCAGCCGGGATACGAAGGACCTCTGTCACCGCGTCTACGACCATCCCGATGTCTTGACCGCGGATATCGACGACAACGATCCGAGAGGACTGAGTCTGCTCGGTCACTTCCAGTCCGAACCGCTTTCGCAGGTCGATTACCGGCGTGATCTTGCCCCGGATGTTGATCACACCCTCGACAAAGTCAGGCGCCCTTGGCACAGCGGTAATCTCTTGCATCCGAATGATTTCCCGGACCGTATTGATGTCCACGCCGTACGCCTCGGTGGCGAGGTCGAACACCACCAGCTGCCGCTCTTCCGCTCCGACTAGGTTAAGGTTCACCATCTCCTGGTTCCCTCCTGGTAATGGTTCTGGCAGGGCTTAGCTGTCCGAGCGGCCTGAAAGCCTCCCAGCCGCTCTGTGTCGCCGCCACACTGTTATCGATGGTAGCTTGGCCGGAATGGCACTCCAAGGGCTGAAGGTCTCAAATCAGGGTGGCCCAATAGGTGCAGCGTCTGAGCCTCCCGGCTCAATGCCACTGGACGGAGTACGGCGTTACAACGCCGACCGACAACAACAGAGAAGCCCGAATCGCGAGAGACTCGGGCTTTGATCGTGCCGAACCGCGACGGGTCTGGCAGGGTCCGTCCGTCACGGGTATCGGGGCGCTTTAAGGCTATCTGGCGCCAGGACCGGGAGGCAGTAGCATTTTCAGCAACGACATGCGGATGTAGAGGCCGTTGGTGATCTGCTGAAAATAGAGCGCGCGGGGGTCATTGTCCACTTCAGGTGAAATGCCGTCCATCCGAGGGAAAGGGTGCATGATGATGGCCCGCTTACGCATGAGAGTCAGCATGTTCTGATTGATACAGAACGCAGAGCGTTGCGGCGTGTCGCCTTCTTGGGCGAGACCTTTCGGTAGGTCCGTCTGGTACACCACGTCCGCCTTCTGCAAGGCGGTTTTTAGGTCGTCGCCCGGTGAGAAGACCTGGGAGAATAGGACTTGGTGCCGTTGCAAGTACTCGATAATGTCCTGGCGCATGGCCAGCTCTTTGGGCGATACCAGGCAGAGCCGCACCCCGGAGTATTTCCCTAAAAAGTAGCATAGGGAGCGCACCGTGCGGCTGTTGGCCAGGTCGCCCATGACAACGACGGACACGCCGTCGATGCCATCGATGGCCCGATAGATGGTGTACAGGTCCAGCAATGCCTGCGTAGGGTGCTGGCCGCCACCGTCACCGGCGTTGATCACGGGCACGGATGAGACCCGGGACGCCCTGTGCGCCGAGCCCTCTTCGGGATGCCTCAGTACTATCACGTCTGCGTGGCTCTCTACCATCCGGATCGTGTCCTCGAGGCTGCCGCCGGTAACAGCGCCGGAGAAGGACTCGGGATGCTCGGTGGAGATCACCTGCCCCCCCAAACGCAGCATGGCCGCCTCGAAGGAGAGCCGCGTCCTTGTGCTGATAGAGTAAAACAAGGTCCCCATGATCTTGCCACGCAGGTCGTTATTCCCACCAGCCTTTACGACGGTCTCCATACGCTCGGCCATATCGAAGACCTGCGCAACCAGCTTCTTGTTGAACTGTTGTGCCTCCAGAACGTGCTGCATTACAGGTTTCTGTACCTCTACTGATTGAAGGAGCGGGTTCCCGCCTCTCCCCGCATAGCCCTTTCCGCCGATCCCAGGCAGCGAGCGCTCAGGCCACAGACGGTTCTACACGCTGGAGCAATGCAGACGGGGTGCCCGTCTATCAGCCATTGCCAGGAGGGACCAAGCCATTCCCCGTTGGGAGCGAATCCAGCAGCTTCACTACCGGCGCACCTCACTAAGAGCCATCGCTCGCCAAGTGGGGCTAGGCCATGCCCAGGTGGGCCGCGTGGTAGCAGGGAGGCTGTGGCGGACAAATGGGGCTCAGGACAGACCCACCGACGCGGTGGTGGTTAATAGTGTTCAGGGGACACCTCGGCCATGGGCAAGGGTGCTCGTGCTAAACGAGGTATACCGCAGCCGATGTCCGGTTGAAGCGAAGATATACAAGAGGCTGACAACGCGCCAAGCGGCCTATATGAAGGGGATTATCAAGGAAAGAGGGCCGGATCATGCCGCGGAGGTAGTGGAAGCGACGGAGAGCTATGTCCAGTCGCTTTCGGCTTTGGATGTTGCGGTGGCTGTTCGACGGGTAAATCTGGATTCGGGCTATAGAGTGAGGGCATAGCGAAGAAGGGGGCTTGAGCGATGATAGTCACGCCGTGGAAGGCACTGACTTGTGCGGACGATAGCCATGAGTGGGACGGACACACCGGGCCGACGGATGTGTGGTCAACGATAGCGGAGCGTGGTCTGTTCGACTATCGCATGTGTTTACGGTGCCAGATCAGTCAGCAGCGTTACCGGGTGCCAGAATCCCCGGAGGACGGTGAGCTACTGATCGCCGAGGAGCGGGAACGGTTGAAGGAACTCGAAAGGGATTTGAAATGAGCCACGACTCCACCGGCATCGAGGACCTGCTGTTTGCAACGCTAGACGTCGTTTCCCGATATAAGGTGGGTCAACACGACGCCGTTAGCGCCGCGCTCGAGGCCGGGCCCTTGCTCACCAAAGCCAAGGGCCGGGTTGAACATGGCCAGTGGGCTGACTGGCTGGATCGCGTGGGCCTGGCACCGCGAACGGCGCGAACGTGGATGAAGCTAGCCTCTATGGACCTGACAGCCGAGGAAGTGATTGAGCGAGGCGGGATCAACGCCGCGGCCCAGGGGCGGGGCAAAACGGCTTCCGAAGCCGTTTTGCCGGACACCGGCCTCGACCGCGACCTGGTCGAAGCCGAAGCCGAGATAGCAGATACTAAACAGGCCTACTACGATGCGCTCTCCAGGCGGAATAGGGCGCTAAGGGCGCTGGCCAGGGAAGGAGGGGATGAGTAGCGACACGGATAAGGGCAAGGCGCACAGGAAACAAATCAGTAAGGGAGGAAACAAATGATCGAACCATTGGGAGACCAGGGGGCTTTGCGGCCTTCGTTCACTCGCTGGGGTTGCAGCAAGGGGCTCAGATGAAGTTAGTCTTAGTGCTAGTCGGATTCCTGACAATTATCCTGGCCTGCGATGCAGAGAAGCCCAACGTGACACCCATCGGTACAATAGCGCCGACTCCCACGCCTACTATGACGCCGGCACCAACCCAGAGGGTTATCGCGGCGGATACTCCGGTCCCGACCACCACTCCCGAACCGACGGCGACCCCGGAGCCAACGGCTACCGCTGCCCCTACTGCAACTCCCACACCGCCACTCCTGGGGAGTAGACAGAATCCGGTACAGTTCGGCACCGAGGTTGACGTTAAGAATGCTGACGACGATCACTGGCGCATTGCCGTCATAGATACAGTGCCTGACGCCACACAGCTCGTCTTGGGTGAGAACCGCTTCAACGATCCGCCGGAGGAGGGGTTTCGGTTCTATATTGTGACAATCCGCGTCCAATACCTGGGGCCTGACTCCACCAGTTTCGATGGCAGTTATCGGCTGAAGGCATTGGGCGTCGGGGGCGTCGTTTACACAACGTTCGAGAATCGCTGCGGGGTGATTCCCGATGATCTGCCCGATCCAGAACTATTCACCAATGGGACCGTGGAGGGGAATGTGTGTTGGGAGGTTGCGGACGGCGACGTTGATTCCTTACAGATGTTCCTGGATTCGGGTTTCTTGTCGGATACCCCCCGAACTTGGTTCGCGTTACAGGACAAGACCTTAAACTAGGAAATTCCGAAAGGGTTTTATCACGCTGTCCAAACCGCCAAGCGGGCATACTATGACGCTCTCAGCCGCCGCAACGCCGCTCTAAGGGCGCTGGCCAGGGAAACAAATCAGTAAGGGAGGAAAAGCGAATGAGTAGCGAGCAAGAGATAAAGGCAACGGTGACTATCAAGGGAGAGGTAAGCATGGGGTACGATCCGGGGCTCGTAATACACTACTATGTGCCGAACGCTGATCTGGTCGAAACCAGTCCTGATCGTGCCCCTCAGTCTTCGCAGGTGAACATCCAGAGGTCTAGGCGGAACAACTCCAACCCAGCCCAGTCAATCCACACCTTCCCATCCGACCTGCCTACCTCTCGCCCATCGTGCGGGTAAACCTTGACGCGAATCACACCCTCGCCAGTGGGTCTCGGCGTGAGCACTTGGATATAGTCTCCCGCTTCGATGTATCCCCACACGTTGGGGTTGTAGGAGTAGATGGTCCCAGGAGCCTGCCCCCATCGCATCTGCTTGTTGGCGACGAGCCGGGAACAGAAGACGAACTGTTGCAGGGACTCTTCGGCTGTGGGTGTCGCCGTGGGTTGCAGGGACTCTTCGGCTGTGGGTGTCGCCGTGGGTGCAACGGCAGTAGGCTCTAGGACCGGAGCCGCTACCGTCGGCGCAGAAGTGGGTTCTGGAGTCGCGCCAGGCGCTTGCACTGTCCAGGTGCGACAGAACAGGGTGCTGAACTCGATGATTTTCTCGCCGCTCCACTTGCCATCCTCGGGGATGGTGAAGGAGAACGGGCCGCGAATCTCGCGGTAGCCAACGATGATGTCTTGGTACGGAGGCTCGCCGACGGTATAGGAGATAAAACAGAAGCCGAAATTGCTCTGCGGCCCTAGGGTGCTGAGTCTGGCCCCATAGGGTACGGTGGTCTTGCCAAGGAGGCCGTCGGAGGTTGGGTTGACCGGGATAGCATAGGGTATGGTGGTCTTGCCAAGGAGGCCGTCGGCGGTTGAGGTGACCGGGATAGCGCCAGCTTCACAGGCAACAAGGACAAGCGCGGCTATGACAAGCAGAAGTACGGACCGCAGCATGGAACCCCCTTGTTGGCTCTCGCATGGGCTGTGGGCTGTTGTGGCGGCGCAATCGTATAACCACGGAAAGGTGTTGACAACCCCTAGCGCCCACCATGCGGGGCATAGTGTCGGAAACGGGCTGCGAGGGTCCTTTCCCCAAGAGGCACCAGGTGCCTCTTGGGAGGGATCACCGAGGAGGGTAGGCAATCATTTCCGACCCTCGCCCTCCTCCCAAGAGGCAACGGTTGCCTCTTGGGAAAGAGCCCCTCTCTCCCAAGTCGCAACGGTTGCGACTTGGGAGGGATCAACCATACCGGACGCCGTGGGGACCCCTGTCAAAAGGGGATACCCCTCGGGGGGGCATCGGTGGGGGAGTGTCGAGATATGAACACCCTTATTGAGTACCTAGAGGGGCTGACAATCATACAGGGGCGGCTTGCGGGCCAGCCCTTCCCTTTGTTCCCATGGGAGAGGCGCTTCGTAAATGGCGCGTTTCGGAGCGGCGTTTCGGAGGCGGCTCTCTCAGTTGGCCGGGGCAATGGCAAGACAACGCTGGTGGCGGGCCTGGGGGCTGCGGCGGTCGATGGTCCGCTGGCCGTTCCACGTGCTGAGACGTTACTAGTGGCGTCTAGCTTCGAGCAAGGGCGCATTAGCTTCGAACATATCTTGGCTTTCCTTCGAGAGCGGCATGGGGCGGAGCTTGACAACAAGAGCAAGTGGCGAATATGGGACACGGCCCAGCAAGCTAGGATTAGTAACCGGAGCAACGGGGCAACGGTTAGGTGTCTTGGCAGTGACCCTCGGAGGGCTCACGGCGCGGCTCCAAGCCTTATCCTCCTTGACGAACCGGCCCAATGGCCCGACACGTCCAGCGACCGGATGTTAGCGGCGCTGCGAACGGCGGCGGGGAAACAGCCGACCTGCCGGTTGATCGCGTTGGGCACCTTGCCAGCGGACAAGGAACACTGGTTTTCAAAGATGCTATTCGGCGGGGCGGACTACAGCCAGGTACACGCGGCGGGGAAGGAAGCGCCGAAGTTTCAGGCGCGGACCTGGCATAAGGCTAACCCCAGCTTGCGGTATCTCCCGGACCTCCTGGACGCTATCAGGCGTGAGTCGGCCAAGGCGAAGCGCGACCCTGCGGTACTTGCCAGCTTTGAAGCGCTGCGGCTGAACCTGGGCACAACCGACACGCTCCGGTCTGTGTTGCTCGGCCTCGACACATGGTTAGCAATCGAGGGAGAGGCGCCGAGGGAGGGAGGGTGTGTGTGGGGGATCGACCTGGGAACTAGCGCGGCTCAATCCGCAATCGCGGCCTTTTGGCCTGACACCGGGCGGCTGGAATGTATGGCGGCTTTCCCCACTGAGCCAACCCTGGAAGAGCGCGGGCTGCGTGACGGCGTGGGCAAGCTTTACGACTCATGTTACCGCCGAGGGGAGCTTATCCAGGTGGGCGGCGCTGCGGTGTCAGTCATCGAACTGGTACAGGCAGCACAGGAACGATACGGCGCTCCCTTCGCGCTGGCGTCTGACAGGTGGCGTGAGGCCGAATTGAGGGACGCATTGAAGGGGGCTGGCTTGCCCCTGGCTAAGTTGGAGCTGCGAGGGCAAGGATTCCGGGATGGGGCGGAAGACGTGAGGGCCTTTGTGCGCTGGTGTTTGGAGGGCAAGGTTACGCCGTTGCCGTCCATGCTGTTGACGTCGGCGGTCGGTGAGGCGCGGACCGTAGCGGACCAAGCGGGCAACGCGAAGCTAGCCAAGGGTGTTGAAGGTGGTCGGCGTCTACGCGCTCGGGATGATGCGGCGGCGGCGGGGATTCTGGCCGTTGCCCTGGCGTCACGTCAACCGAAGCGCCGCCATGTCGGGCGCTCCCTGGGGCTGGCATGAGTTGGCGCAAGGGTGAGCGGCCAAGCCGTAGACAGTGGGGCAAGGTGCGCCTCCAGGTGCTCGACCGTGACTCATGGCGGTGTCAGAAGTGCGGCAAGGCCGGACGTCTTGAGATAGATCATGTCAAGCCACTGGAAGACGGCGGGGCGCTTTACGACCTGGCGAACCTTCAAACGCTATGTGTTGGTTGCCATCAAGCTAAGTCACGAGTCGAACGGGGGGGGCGGGCACCGGACCCGGAAGGTGCAAAGTGGCGGGTATACTTGACAAAACTACACTATGTTGTGAATACTGTCGGATTCACTCAACATAGTGTATATGATTGACTCAGCATATTACGGGTTGGTACACTTACCTCAGAAATCTTTTGTTTTCGGAGGTATGGTTATGACGCCCATCCAGCAACTTGAAGTCCGTTCGGGAGAGCTCCGCAAGCGTCTAGCGGAGATCGGCGGCTTGGCCGAGCTTTCAGACGAAATCCGAAATGAACTCGATACTTTGAAGGCCGAATATACCGACAATGACAGTCGGCAAGCCGCCTTGAAGATGGCCGGGGATATCCCCCCGGAGCCTGTAGAGACTCGCCAAGACGATGGCGAAGGAAAGGAGCTCCGGGAACTCCGCCATAATGTCCACTTTGAGCAGTACATCGCTGCAGCCATGGCCGGGGGCGGTATCCGCAACGGCGCGGAGTTGGAATACAACCAACACCTTGGGATTGCCGCTAACTACTTTCCCCTGGAAATGCTGGCACCTAAGCCGCTGGAAACCCGCGCAGCCCGAGACGGCGACGCCATGGCTAGCCAAGCCTCTTGGCTTGACCGGGTAATGGCCGGTACCGCTGCGGAGCGCCTGGGGGTGAGTTTCAGGACGGTTTCGCCTGGGGTCGCCACCTTCCCAGCGACTACCGCCGGGGGTAGTCCGGTCCAGCGCGGGCGCACTGAGGCTGTAACCGAAAGCACCTACACCGTCGCTGTTACCGAGATTAAGCCGTCTAGGGCGGCTGTCACCGGCAAGTACAGCATCGAAGACGACCTACGCTTGCCTGGGATGGCCGACGCCATTGAACGGGATATGAAGGCAGCGATGGCCGAAGACGTGGACCGGACCATCTTCATTGGCGACAGTGGGGCGGGTGAGGCCAACGCGGACATAGCCGGATTTAACACCTACACGAACGTAGGTGAGGCTTCGCTAACCCAGTCGAACAAGCTCAAGGCCGACGAAACCCTGAAAGTGTTCCTGGCCCAACTTGACGGCATCTATGCGGCCTCTCTTGCAGACCTGCGGGTTGTGGCGAGCAAGGGCGCTAACACCCTTTGGTTTTCCACCATCCACGCTGCCGCCGTGGACAATCAGACCGTCGCTCAATTCCTGATGGCCTCCGGGATGACCTGGACCATGCGCGGCGAGATCGAATCCAACACCGCTAACGGCGACTTCGGCGCTTTCATGGGCCTAGCGCGAGGGATTGAGGGCGCGGCCATTGCCTGTGTCTGGGATGCTGGGCAATTGGTAAGGGACCCCTTCACCAATGCCAAGAGCGGAGAGGTAGAGTTGACCCTCAACTACTTCTGGAACTTCAAGGTAGTTAGGCCCAACAACTTCAAGCGCCTCAAGTTTGTCACCTAGCCATGCCGAATCTGCTTATCAGCGGTCCGGCAGGAAGCGGCAAGACTGAGGAAGCGCGGCGGGTACTTGAGGCGTCTACTGAGCCCATGGTCGCCGCCGACTTCCAAACCTTGCTAGCTGCTTTGACCTTGCTAGAGCGCCTACCCGATGGCCGCTATCCCCAGCGGCGGGAGTCTCAAGCCTCTTGGCTGTTGCCCCTAACCGAGTACGTGAGGATGACGGTCATCGGGGCTGCTCAGGAACGCGGCGTTGACGTGGTGTCCACCAACTCGGACGGCTCACCGGAGAGGCGGGCCTTGCTTCTGTCCAGGTTGGGACCGGGTGCTACCGAGCGCGTGATCGACCCTGGCATTGCGGCAATCCGGGAACGTTTGAGCGTTGACCTCGTGCTCTCCGATCAGTGCGAGGAAGCGGTTCAGCGCTGGTATTCGAGAAAGTAAATGGATCATCTACTCGTACCGATTGAGTACCGCGCCGACGACTCTAACGAGTCCCCTGGCCTACTATCAGGCACCCTGATGGCCTACGGAACACGCGGTAGGCGTCGGGCGGAGATGTTTGAACAAAATGCATTCCACTGGTCTGCTGATGGGATCGTCATAAGGGAATTGCACCCCAATCCAAACGGGCAACCTACGCCTCCGATCTTGCGAACAGTGCCATTCCTGGAGGGGCGGGAATTGAAGATATCCGCATCGTTACCGAACACGACCCGTGGTCGAGATGTGGCTGAATCCATGAAAGGGCCGCTGCCCTTGTACGGCGGGCTGTCAGTGGAGTTTGCCGCCGAAAAGCAAGCTACTAACCGGAACGGGGTGCGCGTTATCTCCAGGGCCTACCTGGACGGCGCGGCGCTGGTGCTCAGAGGCGAGTATGCAGACTCCCTTGTTGAAGTGAGGGAGAGCGGTCTATTCCGGCCATGGAGTGTGTTCGCTTGGCTGTAACCCTGACTGTGGCGGAACTGAGGGCGGCTCTCCGGCTGAATGACAGCGCCGAGGAGACCGCCGAGGTTAGCAGATTGCACGCCTACGCGACCGAAGCCGTCACGCAACACGCGCCCGACGCCAGCGAAACGGCAAAAAATGAAGCCGTGCGCCGCCTTTCCGGTTATCTCTTTGATATGCCGGAAGCAGGGCGCGGCATGGCCTACGCGAACGCGATGCGCAACTCCGGGGCGGCGCGTATGCTCCTGCCCTACCGGGTACACCGGGCGGGGTATGCGGACGCAGTAGAGGCGGCTCAAGAGGCCGTTGGCTCAGTGCCATCTGGTGCTGCGACCTATACCCTGATAGCAGATGGGGTAATCAATTCAATCAAGAGCCAGTTTAACTTTCTGGAAACCGACGTACCCGGGATACGGACGGCATGGGAGACCTACAACTTCTTTGAATTCAGGTTTGAGTTGGGCAACTTCCGATATACCACCCGCCAAGTCCGCACGGTCCCGCAGCCGTTGCCAGCGACGGCCATCCAGATTTACGCCGGTCTAGTGACGTTGACCTCAGCGCCGCCCAGGACGGTTAACTTCACCATTGGGCCAGACTTCGCAAGCATTGGGACGGGTATGGACGGCTCATGGATAGCGGGGGATACTCTCCAACTCTACGGGGTGAGCTAATGCCAGCAGACCGTCGCATCATCATCAACGTGAGCACCGAGGGCAGCTGTGACGAGCATGGCGAGCATGTCCCCGGGGCGGTCACCGCTTTGGGAGTGTGGGCCAGCCGCCGAGACGTGGGCCAGGAGCTAAAGGTAGAACGGCAAGGTACCCGCGACGAGACAAGCCGAGACTGGCGCATTCGCTGGGACTCTCGAATCGCCAACTCTAAGACGGCCAACCTGGAGGTTGTGGACGGCGCGGAGAGCTTTGCAATCTCGAACATGGTCGAAGTCACGCGGCAAGGGCAAGGAGCGCCGGACCTGCGCCGAAGGTTCCTTGACCTTCAAGGGATACGCTCATGAAATGGCCGTTTGGTAACAAGCTAGAGACCCGCGCCGAATCGTCGTACACCGAGGCGCTGATCGCGGCGCTGGTAACACGAGCAGAAGGAAAAAGCCTAGCTGTGCCTTCGGCAACGGCGGCGCTGGAGGCTTGTGCGGGAGTGGTGGGGCGCGGCTTTGCAGCCTCCGAAGTTAGCGGGCCGGACTCCATCATCCAAGCCTTGACACCTTCCATCATGGAGATGATCGGGAGATCGTTAATCCGCCGTGGTGAAGTGGTGTTCCTGATTGACACCATGGGCGGTGAGCTAAAGCTACTGCCTACTGAGGCGCACGACGTTGATGGTGGGCCGGACCCTTCGACCTGGACTTACCGCTTGACGTTGAACGGGCCAAGCCGAACCCTTACCCACGACGATATCCCGTCTCAATCGGTTTTGCACTTCAAATACGCCGTGGACCCTTCGACGCCATATCGGGGCAACGGGCCGATTGCTGTTGCTAACCTGGCCGGACGCCTGAGCGCCGAGACGGTGAGGGCCTTAGCCGAGGAGAGCAGTTCGCCAGTGGGTAGACTTTTGGGGATACCGGTCGATGGCGGCGATGCGACCGTTGCAGCCTTGAAGGCTGATATTCGGGATGCTCGGGGCAGGACGGCCTTGATCGAGACTGGCGATTGGGGCAACGCCGGTGATTCTAAGGTGGACCTTGAGAGTCGGCGCTTCGGACCGGAGCCTCCGGCGTCACTGGTGGAACTCATATCAGTGGCAAGCCAGGAAGTCTATAGCGCCGTGGGGCTCAACGCGGCCCTATGGGGCGGCGCGGGAGGAGCGGGGGCGACTCGGGAAGCATGGCGGCTGTGCCTATTCGGTGTCCTCTCTCCGCTCGGCAAGCTGGTGCAAGCAGAACTCCAGGGCAAGCTCGATGACAGCGTGACGCTATCCTGGCAGGAGCTAAGGGCCTCAGACCTCAGCGGGCGGGCGCGGGCCTTTCAGTCCATGGTCGGCGGCGGCATGGCGGTCACCGACGCCGTCTCCGTCGCTGGCCTTATGGTGGAGGACTAGGCTGCTCTATCCAACGGACGACCGGACCGAGGCAGCCCTACGGGGATAAGCTTCACGTTGTTCATGGTTTTGGTCGTCCGTTGAATAGAGCGTCCTAGTTGACACCTTCCTCTACGATATGTTAGTATGGGTGTACTCATAATACAGGAGGGTTACACCATGGGGGACAGGCTGAAGATGATCCGGCTTAGAGGCAAAGCGCTTGACTTGGCCGACGAGCTAGTCGAGGAATTCGAGAGGAAGGGGTACCGCTCAAACTGGACGAGCGTCGTGGATACCGCCGTCCCGCTCCTTCACGGCGTCACGCTGGGCAAGTACAACGTTGTCTCTTATGCGGAGCAGCTTGAGCAACGGACCCATGACGTGGGTACGTCCATAGCGGCCATTCTAGGTGCTCTATGCTTGGCCAAGGTCAATATGGCCGGATGTCAGTTGGTTTATCTCCCAGAAGTTGACGGCATGGGTATCCGCCTGGACGCCGTTGACGACATCATTTTCGTCCACGCCGGGGGTGCTGATCCTGCCGCCATCGGGAACGTGGTTACGGACCAGTTGCGAAGCCGGGGGTATCTCGCGGATGACGGGACCGGGACCATGGTTGTAGATATGGATCAACTGCTAGGGAAATCTACCGACTAACCATGCAAGCAAAATCCCCGGCGGGCGACCGGGGAGCTTGCGGAAACAGACGACATACGAAGGCACTCCCCTTCGAATGCACACCGATTATACCCCCACAAAGCCCAACGGTCAACCTCGGAAGCCTCGGAACCAGGCCGAGTTCCGAAGCCTGTACATCGCGGACTTGACACGAGCTGCCGAGGACAACGGCATTACCCTCTCCAACGTTCCAGAGCTCCCCATCCGCCGACCAACGTCCCGCACTGGTCGTAAGTCCCTAAGGAAGTCCTTCGACGCTGACTGCCGCCGACTGCGCATGGAAGCCGGTGTCCCAGCACGCACAGGGCCGCCGATTCCAGGCCCGCGATAATGGCGGCCTCTCCGCCGTACTCTATGAACTGGATACAGGCAAGGACCTTCGGCGCCATGCTACCCAGGGCAAAGTGCCCCTCTTCGAAGTACTGCTTCGCCTCGTCCAGGGTAACTCTCTTCAAGGGACGGGCCCTTTCCGTCCCAAAATCGAGGGCGACGGCCTCCACATCCGTGAGGATCAGGTAGATATCCGCAGCGACGCTCTCGGCGATCTTCTCTCCGGCCAAGTCCTTATCGATTACCGCCTCGATACTGGTATAGGCGCCCTCTTCGTCCATGACCACTGGAATGCCGCCGCCGCCCGCTGCGACGACGATGATGCCGGTATCGGACAGGGCTTTGAGCGCACGCTGCTCTATGAGCCGCAAGGGATTTGGTGAAGCGACGCATCGGCGGTAGGGGCGCTCCGGGTCGTGCCCGCCTACGTTACGGACCACCTGCCCCGGACGACCTTCATAGCGTCCTTTGAGCTCCTCTGTCAGGAACGGTCCTATCGGCTTGGATAGGACCTGAAAGTCCGGGTCATGGGGGTCTACCAGGAAGTGGCTAACAAAGGCGACCACGTCGCGCTGGATTCCGGCGGCGCGGAGCTGATTGGCGAGGGCCCGTTCAAGCATGGTGCCCACCTGGCCCTGGGTCATGCCGACACATATGTCCAGGGGCTGCATGGGGGCGAAAGCGTCGCTCTCCTCTTGCTGGATCAGAAGGTTGCCCACCTGGGGGCCGTTTCCGTGAATCAGGATGAGTTTGTGCCCGTCCCGGATCAGGGGGACAAGGTACTTGCAGGCCCGCTCGAGATTCGCGTATTGCTCCGCGGCCGTGCCGCGCTCATGGTCCTGAAGCAGGGCGTTTCCGCCCAACGCCACGACGACGGTCTTCCCGCCGGGGCTTTCGGGCCTACTGGCGGGTGGGCCGATGACCTGTGTGTCTTCCTGACGGCTGGTCATAGAAGTTTGTCCAGAATGTCCATGATCTCCTGATCCCCCCCAGCCGGCGGTGACCAATCTACATGGAGCACGCTCACATCCTGTGACTGGAGGCTCGCGGCGAAATCATCAACCCCGATGTTGATCGCAACCACGCCGCGGCGCAGGAGATCTTCCAAGGGTGTTTCCATCAGGCTCCTCGCTGTGCAAGGCCAACGGCCAGCTCGGCGCAAAAACGCGCCGCCTGGAAGCTGCTGTAGAAGACCAAGGCCCCGGCGGTTTCCAAGGTTGTTGCCTGGCCCTCCAGGCCCTGGGGGTCCTCTGGAGTGCCACAGAGAGAGGTTACCACACACAGGTTCCCGCCCTGCTTTCGGGACGCTCTCTTGGCGTCATGCAAAGCCTCCACCAGAGCTCCGGCCGGGTCCGGGCCGGCGCCGTAACCCAGGATAAAATCAAGGAGCAGGATGGCGACCTCCGGGTCCTCCGCCTCGGCGCGTATCCTCTCGGCCCGCAGGGTCGAGTCGATCATGGGATGGGGCCGGCCTCGCGTGAACATATCCGCGCCCATGTCCACGATGCTGTGACCCGTGCTTCGCATCGGGTCGTCCAGCTTCAAGCTTGGGTCCAGCGGCTCGTTGGAATGGACGGTCAAGCCCCACTGCTGCAGCACCTGCTGGGCCTGGTAGCAGAAAGTGCCCCCGGCGAACACACCCCGGATATACTTCTGCTGCGGGCCAATCAAGGGCCGCTCCTTTTTCGCCCGGCGGTGTATCTTCCCTGCCGAGGATAGCGCCTTCGCGGGCTTCCCGCCGTTGGTCAGCCTGACAGCCAGAATCGCTGCCTCGTCCAGATCGTGGGTGATAGCGACATGTGGACTGGCGTAAGGGGCTTCGTCAGGCTTGCCCAGGAAGCAGGTCACCACGGGCTTGGAGCAGCGCGAGATCCGATCTCGCACACGGTCGTAGGTGCTTCCATCGGGTGGCTTGGAAACGACGACGATGGCGGTCGTGCCGGGATCGGCCTCCAGGGCGTCGATACCCCGCAGCGTGGAGAGTCCTCCAATGGCGTCGGAGAGATCGCGGCTACCGGTGCCAATGGCGTGGGAGATGCCAGACCCGGCCCGGTGAACAAGGGTTGTGATCTCCTGGATACCGGTGCCGGAAGGGCCGACTACCCCCACCGGACCCTGGCGAACAGAGTTGGCAAAGCCAATGCCCGAGCCCGCGATGATCCCGGTGCCACAGTCCGGGCCCATAACGAGGAGGCCCCTCTCTTCAGCCAGCTGCTTCAGGGAGATCTCCTCTTCGACCGGCACGTTGTCGCTAAACAGGAAGACATTCAGGCCATGCTCCAGGGCGCGTCGGGCCTCGCGGGCGGCATACTCGCCTGGCACGGATATCACCGCCAGGTTTGATTTGGGCTGAGTGGAGAGGGCCTGCTCCATGGTCCGCATCGCGGTGATGCCGATGGCGCTTTCGTCCCGCACCAGCCAGTCCTCTATGTTCTCCTGCAAGATGACTGCGATGCAACCACCCAAGAGCCTGTCCAGCTTCATGGAGCTTTCAAACGCAGCCGCTACGTTCAGGAAGCATCTTCTTGCTCTCCAGATCAATTGGGCCACTGATCCGACGCTCGCCGGACCCGCCATCGTGGACCTTGTATCGGGTTGGCAAACGGCGGTTGCGGACTCAATAGACATTGCTGGCAGCCGATATAGCGTGCTCGCTCACGACGCGAAATGGCGAAAGTTTCAAGCCCTTTGCTTCCCGATCAACCTAAAGATCGCCGATCCGAAGGGTGCCGTAGATTGGCTCTTTGAAGGGGCTTCGCTCAACGGCTACATTGACGACGGAGGACGACGCCACCGGCTCTGGCAGTGCTACATGAATTCCGGTGGGCAGTTGAAATACTTCCCGCTACTGTCTTGGGCCGACTGGATAACCGAAACGTTCTGTCTAGAGGTTGCTCCCATCATGTCTCCCCTTGCCAAGGCTCAGGATTACTTCAAGGCTCTCTGGCCTAAATAGCTTGCCTACGGCTTCACCCAAAGGACTTCAAGCCGAACTGCCTGTTTCTCTACCTTGGGTGGTTTCATAGCGACGCGGCTCCATCCGCTGAGCATATCGTCGTATATCTCGTTGCCGTAGCCGCTCACCACCACGGGGCCGGGGTGCGCGAGAAGTGCCTTCAGTAGCAATATGTGGGCGTCGTCGTCCATCTCATCGCTGTACATGTGTTGAGTTCGGACGCAGTGCGGATAGGGTGGGTCGGCGTAAATTAGGCAATCCTCCGCAGCATGTCGCTCAATAACCTCAAGAGCATCACGATTCTCAATCTCGGCGTCTTTCAGCCGAGCAGCTAGCCTTCGTAGCTGTTCAGGAACCTTATTCCATCGGTGAGACATTCCCCCTGCCCGCTGACTCGGGCCACGGTTCTTCCAGCCGGTTTTCTTAGCGAGGTCGCTTCCATGAGCCTGCCAGCAACGCACCACGAACCGACGGGCGTTCTCAACGGCGTCGGCCGTGATGATGTGCGATAGGTCGTATTCGTCTCGGGACCATGGCGTAGCTTCCAACTTCCAACATAGTTCCTCGTCTGATCCCGAAGAACCAAGAAAAGGTTGGTTGCCTGGCTGTTCCTATCGTTTATGACTTCGTGGGGGACTCTCGGCTTTGAGAAGAACACCGCACCCGAGCCGAAGAACGGCTCGACGTAATGATAGTGTGGCCGGAATAGCTCGATGATCCGGTCGGCAAGGCTCCATTTCGATCCTGGATACCGGATGGCAGCAGCGTGGGTGCCCCCACGGCGTTCACTGGATGGCGTTAGCGGTGCTTCGGTTATCATGCCAGTCTATGCCTCACCTTGTGGAAGTTCCCCCTGGTCGCCCCTTTTGGGAAGGAAATTACTGCTTGAGGCAACAGGGCGTTGTAGTTGCGTCTCTAAATTCCTCCTAGCATCGCCTGCAATTTTACCGCCAGCGTGGGCGGTTTGTTGGTTTTCCATGAATCCTTGGGCGTCCCTCGCCCTCGTGAGTTCAGCGGTAGAAGTCTCGCCAAGCATGGTAAGAACCAATTCCAAGTCCGTCATGTGGATTTCTCAGGCCGTGGTTTTTGCCGAGACCTTTGTATTCCTTGTGTTGCTGAGTAGTGACCTCGAAAGTTTCTTTGGATATTACATCGGTAAGAACGGCATATTCCACACCATCCCTTATTCCCCGTTTTGACCACTCAGCAGTCAATTCCTTGCGGCTGGTTAAGGTTCGTACGCATGCTTTTATCCATTCGTCCGACCGACCTTGGAGGGAATAGTCCAGCATCGCACGCTTTATCGCAAGTTCTGGGTCCTGGAATTCCTGAACCCTCTCAAATGCTACCTTAGCAAGCCATCTTTTGAATGTCTCAGCTTTGGGCGACCCGATGGACTGGATGATACGGAAGAGTGTTTCGGCATTTGCCGCATCCGTCAAGTATTCCTTGCCGTCGAGAGCGGGCATTTTCAGTTGTCCGATTTTTTCGGACAACTGATTGAAGCCCTCTTTTGTCAGTTTGTGTTTGAGGTCTAACCAATATTTTGAAGGTCTGTCCGTCTCAACGACTGCCCCGACTACATCACTGATAGAGAAGAACCATTCGCCATCTTGGAAGACCTTTCGAATCGCCTTGTCTTTGAACTCACTGATTGCCATCTCGCCGTCAAAGGGAATCATCTCCCCGTTTTTGTTAGCCATCCTCTTAGTTCCTCCTTTCCCGGACTCTCGGCGTATTCCAGTAGGGACTCTTACACTTCGGACACGTCTTTGGGCTCTTTATGGAGCGGGGTACCCAGGTGTGCTCGCACCTTTCGCATCTGTAGGCTGGTACGGTTGTCTCTGGCATAGTAACCACCCCTCTCTATGGTGTGGTTACTATCATATCCATTACACGCTTGACATGTCAAGGTATTCTCTATATACTATCCGTACTAAGTATAGTTATTACGGGAGTTGAGAAAATGGACGCCAGAGAAGAGCGTGGGTTGGCAATAGCAGCTAAGTGCAAGATTACTAAGAAGGGCGACTCTTGGCTGGTCCCGTCCCAAAGTGACAATGGTGAGAAGTATACAGTAATCCCAGGAGCGAAATGCTCTTGCCCAGACCACGAAGTTCGTCAGGTGAAATGCAAGCACCTCTGGGCTGTAGAGTATGTCTTGGCGCGGGAGACGGCGCAAGACGGCACTGTCATAGAGACAGAGATAGTCAAGGTCACAAGGGTCACGCGCAAGACTTACCCGCAGAACTGGCCTGCCTACAACGCGGCTCAATCGGAGGAAAAGACGCGGTTCGGTGTCCTCCTGGCCGATCTCTGCAATGGCGTCCAGCAACCTACCCACGAGGGCCGAGGCCGTCCAGCACTCCCACTGGCGGATATGCTCTTTGCCTCGGCATACAAAGTCTATACTGGCTTCTCTTCCCGCCGTTTCACCAGCGACCTTCGGGACGCGAAAACCGACGGCCTGGTTGCCAGCACTCCACACTTTAACTCGGTCACCAACTACCTTGCCAATCCCGATATGACACCGATCCTCAAACACTTGGTAACGGTAAGTAGTCTGCCGCTCAAAGCCGTGGAGACCCAATTCGCCGCCGACTCTAGCGGCTTCACCACGTCCCGCTTCGTTCGTTGGTACAATAAAAAGTACGGGCGGGAGATCGACAACCGGGAGTGGGTAAAGGTGCATTTGATGTGCGGAGTGAACACTCACGTCGTCACCAGCGTGGACGTAAGTGGGTGGGAATCCCACGACACCAATTACTTCGTCCCGCTCGTGGAACAAACCGCGCGAAACTTCCATATGGTCGAAGTCTCAGCGGATAAGGCATATCTGAGCCATAAGAATCTTGCGGCTATCGAGGCCGTCAACGGGGCGCCCTTCATCCCATTCAAGAGCAACACCGTCGCTACCACAGAGGACTCGGCCTGGGGCCGGATGTATCACTACTTCATGCTGAAGAGGGAAGACTTCTTGTCCCACTACCACAGGCGTTCCAACGTGGAAACGGTGTTCTCGATGTGTAAGGCGAAATTCGGGGATTCGGTTCGGAGCAAGAGCGACACTGGCATGGTCAACGAAGTGCTCTGTAAGGTTCTATGTCATAATATCTGCGTGTTGATCCAAGCGATTCACGAGTTGGGGGTCGAGCCCACTTTTTGTGCAGATATTGGACTTGCACAAAAAGTGGGCTAAAAACGGGGTTTAATGTGCAAAGCCGGTTCATGTCCACTCCCAGGTTGGACTTGATCTGGGCCTGGACGAACTCAGCGATGATCTGCTCCCCACCCACGTTGGGAAAGGAGAAGGTGACCGAGGGGAAGCCTGCCCCGTCAGGATAGCCTGCCTCTGCCAGCAGCCGCCGTGCCAGGTCCGGGTTGAAGCCGTACTCGCTCCCGAGATTCGGGTCGTGGCCCGGTAGCTCCGGTGGTAGCCAGCTGGTTGCCGCCCGGCCAACGCCGTTAATCACCTGATCTATCCATGCGTCGCGGTCGATTGCAGCGCTGAACGCCTGTCTGACCTTCTGGTTGTTGAAGGGCGGGGTGGCGTTGTTGAGGAATAGAGCAACGCTGGAAAGGTCCAGGATGCGCACGACCTCTTGGCCAAGGGTCGCGTCACTGAGCGTGGCGCTTTCTGTGCCTGGGGGCACACGAGAAATCTCCAGCTCATTGTTACGATAGCCCGCCAGCTCGGCATTGGGGTCGCCGATCATCTTCAATGTGATCTTATCCAGGCTCGGCCTGGCGCCCCAATAGGCGGAGTTGGCTTCCAGGGTGATGTGGTCTGGTGCACCCACTCGGTCATAACAAATGGACCGTTGCCGATATAGTTGCCGGCCTCGGTCCACCCCACGCCGAACTGCGCGATCAGGTCCTCCCGTACCGGGAATACATGTACCAGGACCATCTTCTGGAGGAACGTGGGGTTGGGGCCGGCCAGCGTAATACGCAGGGTCTGATCATCCACGGCTTCGACACCTACGTCGTCACCAGAACCCTGAGCCATGCCGAACGCCGGGGCTCCCTGGATGACCCAGTAGATTTGTGCATTACGCGATGCTGTCTCCGGGGCGAGTAGCCGCTTGATAGCGAACTCGAAGTCTCCGGCGGTGACCGCCTGGCCGTCGCTCCAGGTGACGTCATCTCGTAACGTAAAGGTGTAGATGAGGCCGTCCTCGGAGATTCCCCCGTTCGCCACTGAAGGCACCTGCGTCGCCACGACCGGTTTCAGGGTCAGCTCCGGGCCAAAGCCCAACAAACCCTGGAACACCTGCCGGATAACGGAGAACTCCCCTAACGTGCTCGCCATTTGCGGGTCAAGGGAATTTGGCTCGCCACCGAGGTTGGCCCGAAGCTCCTGAGGTATCGTGGGGGTGCTGGTTGCCGATCCGCCCCCACAGGCCGAGACCACCAGGATCAGCGCCGTTATGGCACCCAGAATCCCGAGCAACCTTTTTTTCGAAGTATTTTTCATGGTCCTTCGTGCGTCAACCTGCCCGAACAGAAGCCGTTCGGGACACATAGTGCTCTAAGTGTCGCAGGTGGGTCAAGTGCGAATGATTTGCTTGCGGCTTGAGTTGCGTAAGATACGTGCGATCAAATGGCGCGTGCCATGATCTGAGCGCCGGTCTATCCTTCCGCCTCTTGGGATACCGGTTGATCGGACCAAACCGCTTTGCTACACTCATCGCACCTAACATAAGAGGGGGTGGACCGTGGGGAAAGCGCTTGAAGGGATACGCGTCATAGACCTAACGCAGTTTGAGGCTGGTACATCCTGCACGCAGCTACTGGCCTGGTTCGGGGCTGACGTCATCAAAGTTGAAGAGCCCACACGTGGTGACCCGGGCCGCCTGGGCAGCACGGATATCCCCGGAGTCGACAGCTTCTACTTTATCGTTCTCAACTCTAATAAGCGCAGCATCGCCTTGGACCTCAAATCGGTCGAGGGGAAAGAGTCCTTCTTTGAGCTGGTGCGCCAGGCGGACGTTGTAGCGGAAAATATGGCCCCAGGGACGCTGGAACGGCTGGGCATCGGTTACGAGGAGCTCAAAAAAGTCAACTCGCGGATCGTCCTTGCTCGTATCAAAGGTTTCGGCACCTATGGTCCTTATGCACACTACAAGGCGTTCGACATGATCGCCCAGGCCACCGGTGGCTCCTTCTGCGCCACCGGCTTTCCGGAGAACCCGCCCACTCGGCCGGGCGTTACCATAGGAGATAGCGGCACAGGTCTGCACCTCGCGCTGGGGATCATGATGGCCCTCTGGCAGCGGCAGGCCACGGGAGAGGGGCAGGAGGTGGAGGTCTCTATGCAAGACGCTATCATAAGCCTGTGCCGGGTGTTTACGAAAGACTTCTACGTCACGGGAACGAGCCCCCAGCGCCAGGGCAATGGACGCCAGGGCTGGCCCGGATACAACACCTTTCCTTGCAAGCCAGGCGGTCCGGATGACTACGCCTTTATCATGTGCGCCGGCGGTAACACTCCTTGGGATGCGCTCTTCGAGTGCATAGGTCGGGAGGACTGGGTTGGCAGCCCGGACATGAAGGAGCCGGACTTCCGCCGGGAGCATGCGGAGGAGATCGATGAAGCGATTGAGCGCTGGACGAAGCAGCATACCAAGTATGAAGTGATGCACACGTTGGGGGCTCTGGGCATTCCTTGCGGCGCATGCATGAACGCCGAAGACTTGCACAGCGACCCCCATGTCCAGGCTCGGGAGATGGTAGTCTCCGTCCACCACCCGGTACGGGGTGATATCCAGGTGCCGGGAAACCCCATCAAACTCTCCGATTCGCCGGTGGAGATGCGGGCTGCGCCGCTCCTGGGGGCAAATACCGAGGAGGTGTTCGAGCAGCTCATCGGAAACCCGGTTAGCCGCGGTTAAGAGGGCGCCTGGTGGAATCCCTCAACGTCCTGGCAACCTTCCCCGTCGATGAGGGATCGGTCAGGCTTATGGAGCAGGTCCGTCCCGGCGTACGGGTCTCCATCGTTCCCTACAACGAGCCGCCCGAGCGATGGCGCGCCGACGGGTCGAAGCCGACTCTTTCGGCCGAGCTGCTCCAGGCGCTGAAATCAGCTCACGTCGTCTATAGCCAAAACCTGCCTCCCGGCGTGGTAAGGCTGGCCCCCAATTTGAAGTGGGTGCAGAACATAGGCGCAGGGATAGAGCATCTCCTCCCAGAGGGGGGGACCGGCCTCTGGGACAGCGACGTCGTTATCACCTCCGCGAAAGGGGTCCATTCCCGACCCGTAGCCGAGTTCGCCGTGGGCTTCATGCTCTGGCATGTGAAGCGGATGCCGGCATTCATGGAGCGCCAAACCCGCAGCGACTGGTCCCGCGTATCGGGAGAAACCCTGGATGGCAAGACCGTCGGCATCGTAGGGCTGGGGAATATCGGGAAGGAGACGGCTCGTCTTTGCAAGGCGTTTCAAATGACGGTCTTGGGAAACCAACGGTCGGCGTCGGGAGAGACCGTCGCCAACGTAGACCGGCTGCTGGGACCGGATGGGTTGGAGGAGTTGCTGGCCGCCTCAGACTTCGTCGTCCTGGCCCTCCCGGCGGTCCCGGAGACCTACCATATCATCGGGGAGCGGCAGCTCAGGCTCATGAAGCGCAATGCCATGATCATCAACGTCGCGCGGGGCTCAGTCCTGGACCAGGAGGCCCTCTGCAGGGCTCTTGAGGAAGGATGGATCGGCGCCGCAGGCATTGACTGCCAGGAGCAGGAGCCGCTGCCTCCCCACAGCCCCCTGTGGAAGGCGCCCAATATCATCATCACGCCGCACAGCGCCGCTTCTACGACTGACTACGTGCCCCGCACTGCCCGGTTTTTTGTGGAGAACCTGAAGCGGTTCGTCGCCGGAGAGCCCCTGGTCGGCGTAGTCGACAGGCAGAAGGGGTACTAGCTTTCCTGGAGGATGCCGATGGGGGGCTGCCTCGTCAACATGATTTTCCCCGTCGTCCTCATCAAGCCGATGTGGGCGGTCGCTACACTCCTCTTCAATATCCTTATGGGGATACCACGCTTCTTCTTCGTCTGGCTCCCCAACAAGCTGAAAAAGCCCCCGCCGATGTAGGTTGGCTGCGTGTGGCTATAACCCGGATCGCGCCGTCCACGACCGTCATTCGTGAAGGTGACGTGCTCAGGCAAAACATGCCATAATGCGGCACCCTGCACTCAGGAGCTCCCATGGGTTGCCTTGGCTCCCTCGTATTACTTCCCGTCACCATGGCGCTGAAGGCGGCGTTCTCTATCGTTATCAAGGTCGCGGTGCTGGGCGTAAAGACGCTGCTGAAGATCGTCCTGAAGCCGGTTTGGTTCATTATTGGAATACCGAGGCGACTGTTCCGGTAACGCCTCAATACGGATTCTAGAGGCCGTTGACAGTACCTGGCGCCCTGACTACACTCCCATCAAGGTGGACCATCTCCGCGGGTCCTGCTCGGTGCAGGAATGCCGCGCGAGGGCAGGGAGGTTGCCATGAACAAGCAGTGGGTCTCAGACAACTCTCAGATACCGTTACACAGCATCCCGCGGCCATACGTTTTTCCCGGGTGGCCCAACGGCGTTGTCATTCAGAGTCAGACGCTTCTCGGAGGTGGCGAAGGGGGACCATGGGGGACCTGCACTAGCTTCCCGGAGAATACCGGGTCACAGGCCCACTTCCATACCAGCTCGCAGTTCCAGTTCGTGATCTCGGGCTCGATGGACTTCCCCGACGAGCACATCGAGGCCCCGGCGGTCCATTACACTGACCATTGTGTGCCCTACGGTCCCTTCACGGTCTCTAAGGACCACGCGATGCTCATCCTCAGGCCCAGGCGGAACCGGCAGATCTTCACAACCGACCCGCAAATACGGAAACTGGTCAATCGGTCCGGACGCACCTTTGTCCGTCAAGGCGACGATGTGGAGTGGGAGGGCGACCCCCTGAATTCGGGCGCCAGGCGCAAGGTGCTGGTACCGGGCGTTGCGGAGCTAGTCGAGTGCCCTCCTGACTCAGGGTTCGCCTCAGCACCGGCGGCGCACGGTCAGTACCAGGCCGTGTATAAGGGCTCCATCGTCGTTGACGGGAAAAGCTTGGGGTATAAAAGCTTGCGGTTCGTCGAAGGGGACGAGCCTCCGCCACCTTTGCAATGCGGCCCAGAGGGGGCTACGCTCATTGTGCTGACCTTCGGCGAGGACTCGGAATGGTTAGACCCGGAGCCGGGACGCACGGGGTCTGGGCAAGGATCAGGGTAGCCGGTGTATGTGCCAGGAGGTGTGACGTGGCTTCCACCGAAGTGACAGGTCCGCTAAAAGGGATCAAGGTGCTGGACTGGACCATGTGGCAGTTCGGCCCCGTCTCGACATCAATGATGGGGGACATGGGAGCCGACGTCATCAAGATTGAAGGGATGGATGGCGACGCCGGCCGCATGCTGAGCTCCAACTCTTCCGGTCGCAACCCATATTTCGAGACGTGCAACCGCTCCAAGCGCGGCATCGTCGTGGACCTAAAAAAAGCCGATGGCAAAGAGGTCATCTACAAGCTCGTTCAGAACGCGGATGTCTTCGTGCAAAACTTTAGACTGGGCGTGGCCGAGCGGCTGAAGATGGACTACGAGACATTGAAGAAGCACAACCCGATGCTGATCTACGCCTCCGCCAACGGCTACGGCCCCAAAGGGCCGGACTCAGGGGAGCCCTCCTTTGATGGCTGTGGACAGGCCCGGGCCGGCCTCATGGTTGCGGCGACGCCGGAGGGGGCCACGGTGCCCTCAACGGTCCAGGGGGGTGTCTCGGACCAGGTCGGCGCGATCTTGACCTGTCTGGGGGTCCTGTCCGCCCTGGTAGCCCGGAACGAGCAGGGAATCGGTCAGAACATCGATGTCTCTCACTTGAGCAGCGTCATGTGGCTGCAAGGGTTGCACATCAGCATGAACGGCTTCTCCGGCAGGCACGATGCGGCGTACGACCGTAAGCGGCCCGCGAATCCTATCTCCAACTTCTACGAGTGCAAAGACGGACGCTGGATCCGGCTCATGCTCCTTCAGGCTGACCGCTACTGGATTCCTTTCGCCAAGGTCTTGGGAATCTCCGAGCTCGGCGAGGACCCCAGGTTTAGCGCCATCGCCAAGAGGACCGAGAATGCTGCCGAGCTCGTGGAGATTCTGGATGAGCGGTTTGCCACCAAAACATACGGTGAGTGGGATAAAGCCTTCCGGGAGGGCGGCGACTTCGTCTACGCGAAGGTCCAGTCCATCGATGAATTGGCCGACGACCCCCAGGTCATCGCCAACGATTACATCACCAAGTTCAACCACCCCGTCCTGGGGGAGGTAGACCAGTGCCGCCATCCAGTCAATTACTACGCGACCCCGGCTGGAATCTGGCGAGAGGCCCCGGAGTTCGGCCAGCACACTGATGAAGTGTTGCTGGAGTCAGGCTACGACTGGGGCGATCTGGAGAGGCTGCGAGAATCGGGCGCCATCTTGTAGCAGGGTGCGCGGGCAGCGCCCGCAGGCATTGCGCCTGGCGGCGAGGAGAGGATGCCGAGCACTCTCTCGCCTTTGATTACGTCCACCGAGAAACCTGAGCACGCTGGGGCTCTGCGCCTCTGAACACCTCATTCTAGAGGTCCGACATTGTCCCGATGACGAATCGGGATGCAATCGGAGCTCAGGGCAGGCCCGAATCCCCCTCAAGGGGGCGTTGCCTCATATCCACCGCCATTATCTTCAACGCTTTGCTAGGTTTTGTTGTCATGTTCCAAAGTTATAACTACATTTCCCGTTTTCTGCCCTTTTTCAACATAGCCATGAGCCTCGGCAGTCTGTTCCAACGGATAGCGTCTATCAATGACCGATTTTATCTTCCCCGCCTCAATAAGCTCTTTGAGGAAAATTAAATCTTCAGCCTTATAGCTTGCAAACTGAAATATTACTTTCTTGCCGCTTATTATTGAAGTCCATAACCCTCGAACCATCGGTAACAGCCGAGGGTTGGCTAAAATATAGCGTCCATTTTGCTTTAACGATCTGACACTACGTGAAAACGAACTCTTTCCTACCGCGTCAAAAATAACGTCATAGGTCTCACCGTTTTTAGTGAAATCTTCTTGTGTGTAATCCATGACCTGGTCTGCACCAATCGAGCGCAGCATCTCCAATTTCCCCGTGCTGTCCACGCCAGTCACTTCAGCCCCAAAGTACTTGGCAAGCTGCACCGCAAAAGAACCTATGTTTCCAGAAGCGCCATTAATAAGCACTTTTTCTCCGCTCTGGATATTTCCTTTTCTAAGGTAATGTAATGCATTAAGTCCCCCGGTTGGAACTGCGGCGGCTTCCTCATAAGTCATATTGGTAGGTTTTAGCGCTAGCGTCTTTTCTTCACGCATACACTTATACTCTGCATAAGCGCCAAAACCAACATCGGTAGCCGCGAAAACCTGGTCACCTTTGCTAAATAGTTTTACATCTTTGCCAACTGACTCAATGTCCCCTGCTAACTCTTGCCCTAGTATTTTTTTTCTTGGTCTTATGACACCCATATATATTCGTAAGGGGAGCCAGAACCAGAGTGGGAATTTGAAACTTCGAAGTTCACAGTCCCCTGCTATTACTGTTGCCGCATATGTTCTTATCAGTACTTCATTGTCCTTGGGAGTGGGTTTTTCTACCTCTTTGAGCTGAAGAACATCGGGAGACCCATATCTTGTGTATACGATCGCTTTCATTTTCCTACATAGCACCGAATAACTTCTGCCTGCTCCAGCCTGGCGACTTCTTCGGCTGGCATCTCCAGCAGACTTTTCAGGACCTCGGACGTGTGCTCACCGGCGGAAGGAGCCGGCCTATCGATTTTTGGGCTGGTCGGACGTGTGCTCACCGGCGGAAGGAGCCGGCCTATCGATTTTTGGGCTGGTACGTGACAGCCGTATGGGGCTGTTGGACACAAGGACCCGCCGCTCCTCGGGCCCCGGCACCGGTAATGACACGATGGACTGTCTGTCCTGGAAGTCCGGGTCCTCTATCATGTCGGCGATGGTGTATATGGGGGCGGTCATGCAGATACCCTTCAGGGAGTCGAACCACTCTTGAGAGCTCTTCTCCCGAAAAACCTCCATCAAAATAGGCTCCAGCTCGTCATGATGGGGCGTACGGTCCGCCGCGGTCTGAAGCCGTGGATCATGGGCCAGCTCCTCTCGCCCGATGACGATGCAGAAGGCCTCCCAGTCCCGGACCGCTGCGACGACGATCCACCCGTCCGATGTCTCGAAGGGCTGGAACGGGGTGCTCAAGGGATGCCGAGGGCCGATCCGCGTGGGGACCTCTCCCGTCGCCGAATAGCGGATAATGGCGTTTTCCAGGTGGTAGATGAGGCTCTCCGCCATGCTGACATCCAGCCGCTGGCCCACGCCACTTCGCTCCCGCTCGTAAAGGGCTGAGATTATCCCCATGGCCAGGTAAGCGCCCCCCAGGGTGTCGCCCATGGACGCCCCCGAACGCATAGGCCGCCCGTCCGCCTCGCCGGTCAAGCTCATCAGGCCGCTCATGGCCTGCGCCACGATGTCGACCCCTTCTCTGGTCGCGTACGGGCCGGTCTGTCCGAAACCCGTGCAGGAGGCATAGATGATTCGAGGGTTCCGCTTGGATACCACTTCATACCCAAGGCCCATGCGGTCCATGGACCCCGTTCGGAAGTTCTCGGCCAGGACGTCGCTGCGCTCCGCCAGCTTCAGGGCGAGCTCCACCCCTTCCGGCTTCTTCAGGTCTATCTGAACAGCCCGTTTTCCCCGCTCGACGGAAAACCGGAAGGTGCTGCGTCCATTGGCGAAGGGGCCGTGCCCCCGGGTCTCATCCCGCTCCCCGATTCTCTGTATGTGGTTGACCTCCGCACCCAGGTCCGTGAGGACCATGGTGCCGAAGGGCCCAGCCAGAGCGTGCGTAAAGTCAAGCACCCGAATCCCGGACAGCGGACCGGCCACGTTTGACCTCCGGAGGTTTAGCTGACGCCGGGTCCTTAACCAGGCAGTCCATGCCCCAGCGCCTTGGTGACGCCCTTCTCGTGCAGGTCTGCGACCTCACCGTCGCTCAGTCCCAGCTCGCGCAGAATGGCGCCGGTCGCCCAGCCTTGTGGCAGTGGTGAGGCGACCCGGGTCTCCATGTCGGAGAACTGGGTGCAGTTAGCGGCCCGCATGAACTCCTCCCCGTCAGGTAGGTGGTCCTCTACGACCACGTTGTTCTCCAACGCCTGTGGGTCGTAGGTCAGGAATTCGTGATGGTCTATGCCGTCGGCGCGAACTGCCGGGACGCCCGAAGGGACGAGGGACTTCTCCCATGCAGTAGCGGAATTCTTGCGCAACGCTTGCTGAAGCTCCGTGGCGAGCTCGTCATCGTTCTTCGCGCGGGCCTCAGCGGTAACGAATCGCGGGTCCTCTATGAGGTGGGCAAGGCCCAGGCCTCGGGCCAGCGCTAGCCATTGCGCCTCCTCAGGACACATCAGGAACAGCCATCCGTCGCTGGTGTCGTACAATCGGTGCAGGGCATGGTAGCCGTGCTGCCCCTGATCGGGAATGGGGTCCTCCGGCTTGCCGTCGTATTGAAGGCTCCAGTGCGACAGAGCGTAGCCGGTGGAGTTGATCATTGTCGTCTCCACGTACTGACCCTTGCCGGTGCGCTCTCGGGCTTGAAGGCCTAGCATCATGGCGGTGGCGACAGCCAGCGCCCCGGCGGGGTCTGGGAAGACCCGGTCCTTGGGCGGGTTGTCCCTGCCCGACTCGACGATACCGGAGCCGGCCAGGGCGTTGGGGGTGGAATGAAAGCCGGGACGGAACTTCCAAGGCCCCTCCGACCCAAAGCATGAGCCGTATACGTAGACGAGTCGCGGGTTGACGGCGCTCAGCGTGGGGTAATCGATTTTGAGGTTTTGGGGCACGCCGGGCCTGAAATTGTGCAGGAAGATGTCGGCCTTGGCGGCCAGCTTGTAGAGCAGGTCGCGCCCCTCGCCGGTCTTGAGGTCCAGGACGACGCTCTCCTTGCCCTGCATGGTCTTGAGGTAGGGAGTGTTGGCGTTCCGGCGGGTCGGGTCGCCGGTGGGTGGCTCGACCTTGATGACTCGCGCACCCATTTCGGCCAGGAGGGTCGCGCCGAAGGGGGCGGCGTAGAAGAATGCGCAGTCCAGCACGGTAACCCCCTCCAGAGGGTATTTTAGGGGCTTACCCCCGTTGGTGGGCTGCCGCGCCGCCACACCGTTGGCGGCCCCAATGGTTTTCAAGACCTCTTCCGTGTGCTGGCCTAAGAGCGGCGCAGGCCTATCGATATTGGAAGGAGTCTCGGAGAAGTTGGCCAGCGGCCCGATCTGCGTGGTGAGCCCCACCGTGGGGTCCTCAACCTGGGTCACGCGGCCGTTCTCGACGGTCTGAGGATGGTGCATGAACTCCATGGGGGTGAGGAACGGGTCTCCCCCGACATCCTCCTTGAGGAAGATCTCCAGCCACTCGTCCATGGTCTTCTCCCGCATGGTGGCATCCACGTGGGCCATGATCCGCTCCAGCTCAGCTCGTGACGGAAAAAGGTCGGGCATTTGATGGTAGGCAGAGTCCTCGTACACCTCTTCCAGTCCCATGACCCGCATCCAGTTTCTGAACAAGTGGGGAGCCCTACTGCACATTTGAATATAGCGGCCGTCCTTGCACACGGGGGTCATGAAACCCATCTCCATGACGCCGCGCACCTTGCCGCCCGGAAGGGCGGCGCCTCCCTCGCCTCTACGGCGGAAGCCGGACATGTCGTAGGCGATCAGGGCGTGGAGCAGGCTGGTGTGCACGCGCTGCCCTTTGCCGGTCTGCCGCCGAGCGTGCACCGCAGCCAGCAACGCCTGGATGGCGAGCATGGCGGCACCGTATGAAGCGATGGGAGAAGGGGTGAAAATCGGACCGTCCCGAAATCCGGCTTGAGAGGACATGCGGCCCGTCTTCGCCGCCACGAGGTGCTCGTAGCCGGGAAGGTCCCGCAGCGGGCCCTTCTCTCCGAATCCAGTGATGGCCGCGTAAACGATTCCTGGATTGACTTTGGAGAGGCGGTCGTAGCCGATCCCCATGCGGTCGGCGACCCCCGGCTTGAAGTCCTCGACGACGAGGTCCGCCCCCTCCACTAGCCGCTCCAGCTTCTCGCGGCCCTGGGGCGTTTTCAAGTCCAGAACGACGCTTTTCTTACCCCTGTTCCAGACGAGAAAGCCGGGAACGGCGCGCATGGGGTCCCTCGAGGGCGGCTCGACCTTGATGACCTCGGCCCCGTTATCGGCCAGGACCATTCCCACCATGTCTCCGGCCATTCCCCTGGCGACCTCTATCACCTTCAGTCCTTCACATGCTGTAGACATAGCATCCTCCCCGGCTAGCGTTCTCGTCCGACAACGGCCAGCCTATGTTATAGCACATCTCCTGTTCAGTCTCCTCATATTCAGTGACTCTCTGGGGAGCCCAGCCTCTCAAGCAGTGCCGGTAGCTCTGCCAGACTGGAGATAACGGGGCACCGCACATCAGGCGCAGGCCCGTCCCGGACCACCAGGACCGCCGAAGCGCCGGCATCCATTACCCAAGGTACCCTCTCAGGAGAGTCGTCGACAACGATGGCCTCATCGGCCTCGGTGCCGCTGTCTTCGAAGAGCCGTTGGTAGTACTGTGGTCCATACAGCGGCAGGCCCAAGAGGTCCGGGCCATAGAGACGGCCGAACAGGTCCCGGATGCCCATCGCCTCCAGGTAGCCGGCCAGTTGGTCAGAATGTCCCCCAGACGCAGTGTGGAGGTTATAACCTTCGCCATGGAGCTGCCGGACCACATCCACGACTTCGGGAAAAGCCGCATGGACCCGCCGGGTCACGTAGGCGCTGGCCTCCAAAGCGATAGCCACAGCCTCATCGCGCATTGGAACGTCGGTTCCTACGTGCTCACACATGACACGCAGCCAATCGAAATGGTAATTGTTCCAGAACGTGTGTAAGGGCTCTTTTTCCCACCGCGGTAGATATTGGCTGAACACCGTATCGAAGCTGTCCTTGTTTGCCTGAGCCCACTCTCGTGGCTCACGGCCAAGGCGCGGAGCTATGAACTCCCCCACGAGGCGCTGCCACTGTGGCCCCCGTAGGTTGTTGTCGTTCATCACGCCGCCATCGTCTAGGGAAATATTACGAATGGACATCGCGCCTTGTTTCCAGTCGCCCGATTTCTAATAGAACTCTGAAGAAGGGGTGTCCGGAGGGGCGGAGCCCCGGCGACTGCCCTCCTCGCCGTTAGGCGCAATGCCTGCGGGCGCTGCCCGCGAACCCCTTGAGGGGGTTTGGGGGTGTCTTCAGCACCTGCTAGACGACACCCACGACCACATATTCCAGATAGACCTCCTCAGAGAGGTCCAGCATCTGTCGGATGACATGCTCCGTATGCTGCCCCAGCAGCGGCGCCGATGTACGGACCGTCAAGCGACTGCCATCGAGGACGATGGGGCACTGGGGAATCAGCACGTCGCCCATCTCCGCGTGGGGGAGGCGCGCCAATGCCTCCCGCGCTTTCAGGTGCCGGTCTCCCTCCACCAGGTCGGGCCCTTCGGAGACCACTCCAGCGGCTACCCCTTCGCTTTGCAGGCGTTCGAACGCCTCCCAGGGCTCCATCCCCGCCGCCCACGCTGCGATTGCCTGCTCAAGTTCGCCGACGTCGCCCTTGCGGTCCTGGCCGGTTACCTTCGCCAGCCCCTCCAGTGCACGGTCGTCGGCAGCGGTGATGACGATCCAGCGGTCCTGCCCCTTGCACCGATAGCAGCCCTGGAGTCTCGCGCCCATCGCTCCGGCGCGGTTGCCTTCGGCTCGCGCCTCTTGGCCGTTGACCGCCCACTCAAGTATCTGCTGTCCCACCAGGTTAACGCCGCACTCCACCATGGCGATATCCACGTGGTCCCCTTCGCCGGTCAGCTCCCGGCGGAACAGGGCCTCCATCACCCCGATCGTCCCCAGATAGCCTGAGGCGTAGTCCATGTGGGAGTGGCCGAAGCCCAGGGGCTCGTCGCCCTGGTAGGCGAACAGCCCCGTGAGCCCGGAGAGAGCGGCGCTGGTAGGATGGTTGCAGGGCCAGACCCTTCGGGGACCATCCTGTCCGTACCCTGTGATACTGCCCATGACCAGGCCCGGATTCGCCGTCGCCAGGGTCTCGTAGGAGACATTCAAGCGGGCCATGGTGCCGGAAGTGTAATTGCCCAGAAACACATCCGCCCACGCCGCCAGCTTCAAGGCAAGGCCCTGCGCCTGGGGATGCTTCATATCGATGGGGAGGCTGAGCTTATTTCGGTTGATGTCCTGATAGGTATAGCTGCGGTTGGGGTTGCGGACTCCATCCGCGAAGGGGACCAATAGCCGTCCCGGCTCCCCGATCTCCTGAGGCTCCACCTTGACGTTGGTGGCTCCCAGGTCGCTCAGGACCCGGCCCATGATGGGGCCTGAAATATTTGAGCACATCTCCACCACGTTGACACCCTGAAGAGGCAGCGTTCGATGGGGCTCCGTGGGCTCAGGCCAGTCCCGGCCGCCGGAGGACCAGTCATCGAAGAGCTCAGCGGTGTGCTGGCCGACCCTGGGAGGCGTTGTGGTCTCGCCCCGCGAGGGCCCTCTGCGGCCCCGAAACGGCAGGCCGGGGGCAGCATACTCCACGCCGGCCCTGTCCTCCCGCGGGTCCTGGACCGCCCCGAAAAACCGGCGGTCGGCCAGCTGGTCGTCGGCTAAGACCTCCGGTATGGAGCGTACCGGACCGTTGGCCATGCTTCGGCGGGCCCCTTCGAGAAAAAGCTCCTCGCGGTCCACGCGAAGGGCGAACTCGGTCACGATGGCGTTTACCTCTTCGCGCCGATCGATGCGGCTGGCGCTGAGGTCCATGGCGGGGTCCCGCATCGACGTCACGTCGATGCCCAGCTCATCCATCCACTCCAACAAGCTGTGCCATTGCCGCTGGCTGGAGGAGCTTATGAAGGCGTGGCCATCCTTACTTCGATAGACCCTGAAGGGGCAAGCGAGGGGATGGTCGCCCATGGCCCGCTTGACGATCTCGCCGGTACAGATATAGAAAGAGTGGGCTGTCTCCGACATATCGAAGAGGACCTCCTGTAGCGAGAGGTCCAGCCGCGCCCCCTGTCCCGTCTTGAGGCGGCGATAGAGGGATGCCAGAACGGCGATGGTCATCCACAGGGAGGCCGACTGGTATCCCTGCAATGCCGGGGCGGTGAGCGGCTCTCGCGAGGGGTCGCCGGTGAGGCTCATGAGGCCGCTCATGGCCCATCCGACGATGTCCGAGGAGGCGTAATCGCGGAAGGGGCCGGTCTGTCCGAAGTTGGTCAGCGAGGCCATTACGAGATGGGGGTTGGCCCGGAAGAGGGTCGCGTCATCCAGGCCCAGCGTGGCGAGATGACCCGGCGGGAAGGGGTCCAGCAGCACATCTGCGCGACCGACGAGCTTCAAAAAGGCCTGAAGTTCCTGGGGGTTGGTATCGAGGTCCAGGACCACCGAGCGTTTGCCTGCGTTGGTGGACCAGAAAAAAAGTCCCTCGCTGGTGCCCGCCGCTACCGGCGGCGTCTCTCGGTAGCGAGCGCCTCCGGGGGGCTCCACCAGCGCCACGTCCGACCCCATCTGGGCCAGGAGCTTCCCGCACAGCGCCGTTTTGGCATCCGGAAACTCCAGGACCCGCACGCCCTCCAGGCCACGCCTCTCCTTGGTCTCTCCGCCCTGGACGCTCATCGGGTCTCCACTCAGTCCAGGGGCGAGGCGACTACCCTGGCAGGCGCCCCGTCCGCGTCCTTGACCTTGATCGGGAAAGCGTTGACCGTGACATAGCGGCCCACCAGGGGCAGCGGGTCAGCCAGGTTTTCGATGATCAGGACGTTGTTGTTCAAGAGAGTGTTGTGCACGGGGAAGGTGAAGTCGGGCGTCCGCTTGGAATAGGCCAGGTCTACCGAGAGGGCGTCCACCCCCACCATGGAGATGCCGTTGTCCACCAGCCACTGCGCGGCGTCGCCCGTAAGGTGCGGGTGGCGCAGGTACCCGTCTCCCTGGCCGTACAGCCGTCCCCACCCCGTGCGTAGCAGGACAATGTCCCCCCGCTCGGGTCGAGGCGTCGCCTTTTCCAGGTCGTCGGCGGTGATGGGGGCCAGCTCCTCCCGGGTCATATCCAGCACAACCCCTCGCCCCGTAAAGCGGTCGACCTCGAACCGGTCGATGGTCTCGCCACCCCGTATGAAGTGCAGCGGAGCGTCTATATGGGTGCCCATGTGGGTCATTATCGTGATCTGCATCACGTTGATCCCCGTCTCCTCAACGGAGGTATGGGTCCTGATGCATGGCTCGGGGAAGGAGGGGATGTAGGACATCCCCTCGTAGATAAGCTGGGAGAGGTCTATCCATTTCGCCATGAGGCGCCTCCACGTGCTGGGAGTCGAACGTTGGCAGGGACGAGGCCCATTCTAACAGACTGGTGGGCAGACTGGCGGGCCACGACTGGTGCTCCTGGCAGGGTTATGAAAAAGGGTGCCCCAGAGGGGCGGAGCCCCTGTGCCTGTCCTGATCCCTCTCCTACGCCGTCAGGCGCAATGCCTGCAGGCATTGCGCGCCCGAAGGGGATACCCAGACCCCCTTGAGGGGGTCTGGGGGTGTTCTTCAGCATCTCGCTTAGTACCCCTTTTGCCGATCGACCAGGTTCAGCAAGGGCTCTCCGGCGATGTATCTTCTGAGGTTTTCGGCGAACTCCTTGGCGGCTTCCAGAGCGTAGTCCGTGACGGAGGCGGCTGCGTGGGGGGTAATGGTGACGTTAGGGAGGTCCCATAAGGGGCTGCTCGACGGCAGCGGCTCCTCCCGGAAAGTGTCAAGGGCAGCGCCGGCGATCTCGCCTGTCTGAATCGCTTTGATCAGGGCGCCGTCATCCACCAGGGCTCCACGGGCGATGTTGACGAGAACGCCGGTCTTCTTCATCTGTTTGAAAGCATGCTCGCCGAAAAAGCCATCGTATTCCGGGAGCAGGGGCAGGGCTAGCACGACGAAATCGGCGCCGGCCAGCAGCTCATCCAGGCCGTCGGGGCCCAGCAACCGGTCGACGTTGGGCGGCGGTTCCGGCGTCGGCGAGCGTCGACTGGCGACGACCGTCATACCAAAAGCCTTGCAGAGACGGGCCGTCTCCGCCCCGATGCGTCCCAGGCCGACGATGCCCACCTTCTTTCCGGCCAGAGAGCTCCCCTGCGCCCGTTCGTAGAGCTTCTTATCCTGGGCGCGAGTGAATTGTGGGAAGCGCTTGACCTGGTTCAGCATGAGGCCCAGGGTGAACTCGGCGATGGCTCGGGAGTTGAAACCGCCCAGCGTCGTAATGTGGACAGCGCTCTCCCATAGCCCTGTGCCGCCGCCGGGGCCGAAGTGGTCGACACCCGCCCCCGCCCGGTGGACCCATTGCAACCTGGGCGCAAGCGTTGGCAGGTTGCTGGGACAGTCCAAGGTGAAGATGACCTCTGTCTCTTTAAGCTGTCGCAGCATCTCCGGCGAGAGGGCTATCGCCTCCAGCTCGGCGGCGCGTCCCTGCCGGCGTAGGAGGCGATGGCTCGAAGGCTCGTTGTAGGGGAGAATGGCGACATCGGCTCGGGCGTCGACGGCTTTGATCAGCGCAATCGACGCTTCGGTGGTCACCGTCGTCATGATGAGGACGTTCACACCGTCCATCGGCATGCCCCCGTACTTTATTTGAGACTGGGCCACAGGCGAAGAGCGTTCTCGCCCAGCACGAGCCGTTGCTCCCCTTCGGGAAGCGACGAGACAGACCGCCGTGCCAGCTCCACGAGCTCTTTGTAACTGCGGTCGAATGTCGCTGGGAAGTTAGACCCCCACAGCACGCGTTGGGCCCCGAAACCGCTCACCAGGGCCTGCACTACGTGTTCGGGGGCGGTCCCCCCTCTGCCGGCGGAGTCCAGGTTGACGGAGGTGTACTTGAGGTGGAGATTGGGGAGGTCGGCCAGGTCGAGAAGCTCCTTGGACGCTTCGAAGGGCGCTTCAGTACTGAACGGAGTATGCCCAAGGTGCTCCAGCGCTACCGAGACGTTCGGGAACTTCTGAAGGATACGTCGAAGTCTGGGGAACCGCTCGGCACGCAGCAGCACGGTGATGGGGATTCGCTCCGACGCAGCCAGCTCCCAGACGGGATAGGTCTTTGGGTCGTCCAGCCAGGCGGCGTCGGGGTCCAGGTAGGTGTAGAGGCGAATGCCGCGCATCTTGCGCTCCACTATCCAGTGCTTCAGCCGCTCATCCCGGTCCTCCGCCACCATATCGATGATGCACACGCTGGTGAACCGGGAAGGGTAGAGCTCCGCCATGTCGGACACGTAGGTGTTGTCAAAGCCGTGGGAGGACAGTGCTTGTACAAGGGTCGCGCGGTCCACCCCCGCCTCATCCATGAATTTCATCAACCCCTCGGCGCTGACCGGCATCTGGGTGACCCAGCCCAGTGGCTGTCCCATGGGCTGTGTCGGGTAGCGGTCGTTGTCCTCTGAGACGATGTGGACGTGGGTATCGACAAACATTCCTGCACTCCCCCTTTCTCGCGTCCCGGTAGGACTCAACGCAGCAGTATAGCATCGGCCACTGCCTCCGGTGGAGAGGGCAGGCTGCGCTGCTAGGGAAGCCCTTCGCCTTGACGGGGCGAAGAGGGCATGGGTAAGATGCTGCACGTTCCCCGCTATCTCTCCGACAACAAAGAAGTGCCGGATGCCGACCATCCTCACCGAGCGTTTCCTGAGAGGACAAGGACGACCAACGTGATCGAGCTTTCCAATAAAGCTGCTATCGTCGGTGTCGGCGCGACCCCGTATACCAAGAAAGCGACTCGAAGCCCCGTAGCGCTCGCCGCCGAGGCGATCAGCAATGCCATAGCCGACGCCGGGCTTGATCATGGTGACATCGATGGGCTTATCAGCTACTCCTTCGACCCCGTGACCGAGATGGAGGTCCAGAATTGCCTCGGCTGGCAGAACCTCCGTTACTTCACGGAGAGCTCCTATGGGAGCGGGGCCACGGCGGTGGGTCATGCCGCTATGGCGGTGGCCGCGGGCCAGGCCAACTACGTTGTGGTCTTCCGTGCCATCAGCGGCCGTTACGGCGACGCTCCGCCCACGGCCTCCGCGGGCCGGGGTGCCAGCGGCGACGTCGCCTTCTACGCCCCCTTCGGTATGCAGGTCCCGGCCCATTGGGTTTCTCTGACGGCCCAGCGTTACCTGCATGAATACAACGCTGACTCGCGGGCCTTCGGCTGGATCTCCGTAACGTCCCGCAAGCATGGCGCCACAAACCCGCTGGCCGTCAACTATCAATTTCCTATTACCATAGAAGATCACCAGAACTCCCGGTTTATCGCCGAGCCGCTGCGGCTGTTCGACTGCACCCCCAACACGGAGGGGGCTACGGCGGTGGTGGTGACGACGGGGGAGCGGGCCGCGGACCTACCCAATATTCCGGCCAAAATCCTTGCATTCGGGCAAGGGACGGGCTCCAACGTGGAGAACAACACCAACTACAACCGGAAGCGCATCGTGGTGCCCGAAGAAAGCCTGCTGACCTCCAGGGAACTCTACGCCCGGACTGGCCTGGGTCCCGCGGACATCGATGTAGTCCAGATTTACGATCACTTCACGCCGTTGGTGCTCATCGCCCTGGAGGCCTGGGGGTTCTGCGGCGAGGGAGAGGGGCAGGACTTTGTCGAGGGCGGCCAACGGATTACTATCGGCGGCGACGCGCCTCTGAATACGTCAGGCGGCCACCTCGGAGAGGGCTATTTCCAAATCATGGGACACATCGTCGACTCCGTCAGGCAGCTCCGCGGCACCGCCGTCAACCAGGTCCCCGACGCCGAAGTGGCCCTGATAACCGGAACCAACTTACCCACCGGCGCACTTATCCTGACCAAGTAGGAATGGCGTGGCATCACTGAAAGACCAAACGGCAATCGTCGGAGTAGGGCAGAGCCCCTTTGCCTCCACCTCTGAGCGGAGCGCTCGCTCGATGGCGATGGAGGCAATCCATGCTGCCATTCTCGACGCCGGTCTGCGCCCCGACGATATCGACGGCCTGGAAAGCTTTACGTTCGACCCGATCCCCGAGTTCGATATCGTGCGCTCTTTCGGCTTGAAGAACCTCATGTTTTTCGGCCAAGTTCCCTATGGCAACGGGTGCGGGGCCGTGAGCGCCGCGGCCCTGGCCGTCGCCACGGGGCAAGCCAAGCATGTAGCGGTGTTTCGCTCTGTCAAGGCTCCTATGGGGCATGCGTACGATTATTCAGGGCCCATGGACTACGCCGGTCGGACCCAGGCGGGCAGCCGCACTTTCTATTCGCCCTTCGGTCTCCTGACTGTCTCGCACTATGCGGCCATCCTTGCCCAGCGCTACCTGCACAAATACAGTGCCGACCCATCTGCCTTTGGCTGGATCACGGTGGCTTGCAGGGAGCACGGCAGCAGGAATCCTCTAGCGATCATGCATGAACAGGCCATCACCATCGATGAGTATTTGAAGGCCCCCATAGTCGCCTCACCTCTCCGAACGCTGGACTGTAACATCGTGAGTGATGGGGCCAGCGCCGTCATCGTCACTACCGCCGAAAGGGCCAGGGAGCTGGCGAGGCCGCCGGTCTACATCATGGCGGCGGCCCAGGGCACCGGACCCAACGCCGAGATGGTCACGAATTACAATCGCCCGGAGATCGAGTTCGCGGAGGAGTGTCACTACCTGGCAACCGATCTGTTTGAGCGTGCCGGCGTGACTCCTGGGGATGTCGATTTCGTCCAGATATACGACCATGTCAGCGCGCTGGTGCTACTGGCTCTGGAGGGCTTGGGATTCTGCAAGCCGGGTGAAGCGGCGGACTTCGTGCAAGGCGCCCATCGCATCACCGTCGGGGGTGAGTTACCGCTGAACACCCACGGCGGTCATCTGGGAGAGGCCTACGTCCAGACGATGAACCACATCGTTGAGGCTGCCAGACAGCTTCGCGGTGATGCCGCCGTCCAGGTGTCCAATGCCGAAGTCGGCCTGGTGCTCTCCGGGAACGCCGTTCCATCCAGCGGACTGCTGCTCAGGAGGTAGAAGAGGTGGCCAAGATACTAGGTCCTGTACCCGTGCCCACCCTGGACGATAAGGAGTTCTGGGAGGCCTGCAATCGCGACGAGCTGGTCATTCAGCAATGCGCTGACTGCTCGACGCTGCGGCATCTGCCTCGCCCTATGTGCCCCAAGTGCCACTCCATGCGGGTCCAATGGCCCGTTATGAGCGGCCGCGGGACGGTGCACAGCTTCACCGTCATACATAACCCATCACACCCCGCATTGCGGGACCAGGTGCCGTACAACGTGGTCCTGGTGGAGCTTGATGAGGGTCCTCGCGTCATTAGCAACCTGCTCGATACGCCTTTTGAAGACATCCACATAGGGATGCCCGTCGTAGTTGTTTTTCAAGAGGTATCTCCCGGTGTTAAGCTTCCGAAGTTTCGCAAATCCGAGTAGGAGGAGCGTCGCATGACGAGACTAGCGGTAGCGGACGCATCGACCCTCTCCTGGAACGCTGTCCCACTTCCTTCCGGAGTGTTCTTACAGCACCAGACCTATTTCCAGGGGGAAGAGGAGCCTCCCCGGGCCTCTTGCGCCTGGTTCCCGCCGGATTCCAGAACGGAGGCCCACTTTCACCTGGGCGCCGAGTTCCAGCTGACCGTCGAAGGCTCGGTGGAGTTCCCCGATCATACGTTGGTGGCCCCCGCTGTTCACTATGTGGACCATTGCGCCCCTTACGGCCCATTCGAGTCGCCTCAAGGCAACAAGATGCTTATCCTGGGCCCCAGGCAAGCCCAACGAGCGTTGATCTATATCAATAATGAGGAGACCAAGGTGGAGATGCAGCGGCTGGTGAACCGTCAGGGCCGCAGTCTCCTCCGGTCAGGCGGCGAGGTGGAGTGGGAGCCTTTGCCGGGATACGAAGGGGCCCGTCGCAAACTTCTTTTTGGAGAGAGAGATGGGCCAGCAGCGAAGTTCATCGAGCTCCCAGCCGGGATGGAATACTCCGCGGAGCCGTCCGTTCACGGGCAGTTCCAGGTCCTCCTGGAGGGGTCCTTTGAGGCCATGGGGAGGCAGTTGGGGCCGAGAAGCTTGAGGTTCATCAAAGGTGACGAGCCGGCGGCGCCGCTACACGCGGGGCCCGATGGGGCGACCGTCGTCATTCTCACCTTCGACGGAGATGCTGAATGGGACATGCCTGATTAAAGCGCGCTATCGGTATGTAGATGCGCTGTGCTCGAAAAGGAGTGGATCAGGACCTCGTGGGACCGAGACAGTTTAAAGGGAACGGCCGCAAAAGTGAGGGTTGACAACATTGGGAGAGGCAAGTATTCTCCCGGCAGCGTAAATCCATCGATTGAAGCGGGGCGGGGCGGGACGGCCACTCGAACAAGCGAGGACTGTAAAAGCCATGCAAGCATATATCATCAGGCGAATACTTTTATTTTTACCTGTCCTCTTGATTTTCAGCGTTGTCCTGTTCCTCATGTTGCGGGTCATGCCCGGTGACGTGGTCGGCCTGTACCTGGGGCTGGAAGAGGACTCACCGCCGCTGGAGAAGGAAGAGGCTGACCGGATCAGGGCCCAGCTAGGATTCGATAGGCCCATACCGGTGCAGTATGGCGACTGGATTTGGGACATCGTCAGACTAGACCTGGGCGACTCCTTGAGCGCTGGGAGGTCGGTCAACAAAGTCGTGAGACAGAAGATGCCCGTGAGCCTTGAGCTGGGAGTCATGTCTCTCGCTATCGCCTACATACTCTCGATACCGTCAGGTATCTTCATGGCTATTCGTCAGGACACGTGGGCGGACTATATCACGCGGGTCCTTACCCTGATTGGGCTGGCGACGCCTACGTTTTGGGTGGGGATCATGATTGTGATCATTCTGTCCCGTGAGTTTGGTTGGCTGCCGCCGTTGGCCTATGTCCAACTCTGGGATGACCCCTGGGTAAACTTCCAGCAGATGATATGGCCCGCTCTGGCGACGGGCACATCGTCAATGGCATTTTCGGCCCGTATCACGCGCTCCTCCATGCTGGAGGTGTTGCGCCAGGATTACATTCGAACGGCTGCCGCCAAAGGGCTCGCTTATCGTACGCAGATCATAAGGCACGCTCTGCGCAACGCACTGATCCCCGTAATTACCCTCTTCGGTCTGGCCGTCACCAACGTAGCGTCGGGCAGTGTCATTATGGAGACCCTGTTCGGTCTGCCGGGCTTGGGGCAGGAGTTCCTCCGAGCGATAAACACGCGGGACTTCCCCTTGGTGCAAGGTATTGCCCTGGTATTAGCGGGCTGGGTACTGGGAGTCAATTTGCTTGTTGACTTGCTCTACCCGCTCATCGATCCGAGGGTGAAGTACACGTGAACCTGAAGACGGCCCCTGGAGCGTATCTCCACTCACCCACCAAGCGAGAACTATGGCGACAGTAACCGACACCATAACCGCACAGAAGATAGGGACCGCCGTCGGGGGATACCTTTGGGGCGTCGTGACAGGCCTCGTGAGCTTCGGTCGGAAAAAGCCTTTGGGAGGCATTTCCCTGCTCTTTCTGGTGGGTCTGGTCACCGTGGCTGTCTTCGCGGACCAGATCGCCCAGGACCCCTTCCACTTCGACCGACCCGCTAGGCTTGCCGGCCCAAGCTGGGACCACTGGCTCGGAGCCGATTCTTTCGGCCGGGACACCTTTAGCCGACTGGTAGTTGGGTCTCGGATAGCGCTGATAGTCTCCTTCTCTTCCGTCGGCTTTGGCGCCGGCGTCGGCACATTTATCGGTCTCACCAGCGGCTACTTCGGCGGCAAGTTCGATCTTATCGTGCAAAGGTTCGTCGATTTCCTCATCGCCATGCCGGGTCTTGTGGTCGCGTTGGTCCTGGTGGCAGTGCTGGGCCGCTCCCTCATGAACGTTATCTTTGCAGTCGCTGTCTTGAGTATCCCGGGCACTGCCCGTATTGTGCGTGCGCTCGCCCTGTCCCTCAACCAGACCGAATTCATCATGGCGGCGCGAGCTGTGGGGGCATCTACACCCCGAATCTTGCTCCGCCACTTCTTCCCTCAGGTGATACCGCTGGTGCTGATAGCAGCCTCAGGGGGTCTGGGTGGGGCGATTCTGGCAGAGGCTAGCTTGAGCTTCCTGGGCCTGGGCCCTGCGCCGCCGACGCCGACCTGGGGGGCTATGCTCTCGGGAAGCGCGATCCAGTTTATTGACGAATCGATTTGGATCGTTGTCTTCCCGGGTGTCGCGTTGACGCTTACCGTCCTCTTTGTGAACCTTCTCGGGGATGCTCTGCGCGATGTCTTGGACCCTCGCCTGCGAACCTAATCTGCTCCGCCGCCTTTCCACCTCAGGAGACCCTCTTTCGCTTGATAAAAGGCAGGCACCCCCGCCGGCTGTTCTCACTGGACGGCGCGTTGGGGCCGGGAGTGTATAATGGGCGTCTGAAGTCCCCGGATGGCAGGTGCTGGACATCGTAGGTGAGCGTTCGGTGGGAGGAGGAAGCCATGGCAGTTCGGGTCATCTTCGAAGAAGATATCCCCTGGAGACAGGGGAGCGAGTACGTCAAAGACGGCAAGACCTACCATGCCAACTCCCGGTTCCCCATTGCCCACTTCGATAATGGGCCGTGGTTTGGGCGAGCCCGGTACGACCCCGGCATGCGGGTAGAGTCCCATTGGCATCCGTGCAACGAGGTGCTGTACATTACGAGTGGCGAGCTGAAGGTGGGAGACCAGGTCTATAAGGCAGGGACGGCCCTGGCTATCGATGAGGGAACGGTCTACGGACCGCTCATCGCCGGAGCGGATGGCGCAGAGTTTCTCACGATACGGGACCGGCAGCCCGGGGGGATTATGAAGCCTGAAGACGTGCCACCCAAAGGTGAATAGCGGTAAAGGACAGTTGATGGAGAGACGCTTTACCCAAGCGTCGAAGGAAGGAGAACTCAAATGACGATAGAATTTGGTCTGATCTCCGGAGATGGACACATCAACGAGCCGACGAACGCGTGGAAGGACCGTCTCCCTAAAAAGTACCAGGACAGGGCACCCCGAATCGAACATCTCGAGGAAGGCGACGCCTACATCATAGAGGGCTCGCCTGCCCCGATTAACTTTGGGAACAACATCTGTGGCGGTCGTGATCCCGAGCTTTGCGGCCCATGGAAGCGGTGGGAGGATGTCCCGCCCGGAGGGTACGATCCCGCAGCCCGGCTCGAGGAGCAGGACATTGATGGCGTTTTCGCGGAGATCATGTACCCGACGCCGCGCCCCACCATGGCTGTTGGGGCTATAAGTCAGCGGGACCCGGAATTCCATCTGGCGCTGGTCCAGGCCTATAACGACTGGCTCTCTGAGTATTGCGGTCACGCCCCGGACCGTTTGATCGGCCCGGCATTGATGCCCAACCTGGGTCTGGAACCCGCTTTGGGGGAACTGGAGCGCGCCATGAAGCTCCCCGGCTTGCGAAGCCCCTATTTGACCCAGTGGCCCTCTTCAGGGCCGACGATCTTACCCGACGACGATCGGTTCTGGGCTGTCATGCGTGACATGGACGTGCCGCTCAGCATTCATATCAGCGTCTCTGCGGGGGGACGACCTCAGGCGGTCGACGCGGACCCGAATCGCACCGGTTTTGCCGCCAGGGGTGAGCTTCGGCATACCGTAACACCGTCCAACTGTATCGAGTTCATTTATACCGGAACATTTGACCGTTTTCCGGAGATGAACGTGGTATTCGCCGAATGCGATTCTGCTTGGGTGGCGTACGTCAAGGAGCAGCTGGACAACCGCTTCAAGCGGAATTTCCCTGCCGCTCGCCCCAAGATCAAGGAGATCCCCAGCTACTACTTCGATCACAACATCTCCACCACCTACATTACTGACGATTTCGCGATCAAGAACCGACACGAAATAGGGGTAAGCCAGATCATGTGGTCCAGCGACTACCCCCATATCGGCGCCGATTATCCGAATTCCTGGAAAAATATTGAAGTGAGCTTCAAAGGTGTGCCAGAGGATGAAAAGTACGCCATCCTCGCAGGCAACGCGGCGCGCGTGTACAAGATCAAGAACGGCAAAAAGTCCTAGAGGAGTTGTTCTCATGCGGGAGTACAGATTAGTCTCAGGTGACGGCCACATAAATGAGCCACCGAACCTTTGGAAGGACCGACTCGCCGAGAAGTTTCAGAGCCGTTCCCCTCGCATGGAGGAGTTTGAAGAGGGGGACGCTTGGATTTTCGAAGGCTCAAACGCGCCGATCAACTTTGGCAACAACATCTCCGGCGGTGAACCTGTTGAGGAGCATTCCGCCTGGAAGAAATGGGAACGGGCCCCGCATGCGGGATACGATCCGGCAGCCCGGCTGGTGATGCAGGATACGGATGGTGTAGACGCCGAAGTCCTGTACCCCACTCCACGCCCATCGCTGTCCCTCTTTGGCAACAGGAAGGACCCGGAGTTTCATGTGGCCTGCATTCGGGCCTACAACGATTGGCTGTCCGACTACGCCAAGCACGCCCCAGACAGGCTTATCGGGGCGGCGATGATCACCACGCTTGGTGTCGACTCTGCCATCGAGGAGCTGGAGCGGTCGATGAAGCTCCCTGGCATGCGCACCCCTTTGCTGGGGATGTGGCCTTCGGGCAAAGCCGAGATCTCACCTGAAGATGACAAGTTCTGGGCTGCGGTCCAAGAGCTGGGTGTGCCGATAAGCATCCACGTCAGCCTATCGGCCGGGGCCGGCGTCGGAGATGGCGATCCGAACCGGACGCGTATAGGCGCCAGGGGTGAGCTTCGGCATGTCAGCGCTCCCGCGCATTGCCTTGAGTTCATCAACACGGGGGTCTTTGACCGGTTCCCCAAGCTCGATGTCGTCTTCGCCGAGACAGACTCTTCCTGGGTCCCGTACGTCAAGGAGCAGTTCGACGACCGCTTGAAGCGCCGCAACCCGACCATAAAGCCCGACATCAAGCACGTCCCCAGCTACTACTTCGAGCATAACATCTACACCACATACATCACCGATAGATACGCTGTGAAGAACCGGCACGAAATTGGAATTACCCAGATTATGTGGTCTAGCGACTATCCTCATACCGGTACGGATTACCCTCACTCCTGGGACACCATTAATGATCATTTCCAGGGAGTGCCAGAGGACGAAAAGCATGCTATCCTGGCCGGCAACGCAGCCAGGGTCTACAAGCTCGGTAACGGAAAGTAGCGGAGGGGGGATAGCCCCCTGCCTTGTCTCTTCGCTCACCGCCGTCAGTTGCCGGCTAGTCTGAACTTCGGTATGGCAATCTCGTCGGTAACATCTTCGAAGAAGACCTCTACGGCCACGCCGGGCCGCATCTCCTCAAAGCTGGAGCCTATGATGTTGCTGAACATGAACGGTCCCTCTTCAAGCTTGATGAGAGCGACGTTGTAGGGCAGGTCGTCCTGGAATTTGGACATATAGGCCTGGTGCATTTCTATGCATCCCCAGATCTTCCCGTTGCCGCTGGCGGCGATGAACTCGATGTTGGGCGATATGCATTTGGGGCAGGTGAGGTAAGGGGGAAACCAGACGTGACCACAAGCCTTGCAGCGTGGCAGGGTAAACCGGTGCTGTTTGGCGGCCTCCCAAAAGGGCCGGTTCTCGGCTTTCACCTTGGGGAGAGGCTTTTCGTAGCTCATGTTTACACTCCTCGTGACGGCGTTTCGGGATCGGTCGGCCTGGGGACGCCGGAGTTTATGGGCCTAGCCGCGGACCATCAACGTCGCGCCGCCCAGGGGTGACAGGCAGGCGTAAAGGACTGCATTGCAGTCCTTTACCTGTCTTTCCCCGCATTCACCTCGCAACTGGCGAACGGCCTCCGCATGATGATTCCAGCCTTGCATGTAGGCCTCGCTCAGCATGCCGCCACTGGTGTTGACCGGTAACTCACCGCCTAGCTGGATCCGGCCGTTTTGCACCCAGTCAAGAGCTTGGCCCTTGGGGCAGAAGCCGAAGCCTTCCAGTGCCCAGAGGACTGATACGGTGAAGTTGTCATAGACCTGCAAGCTGCTGATATCCTTGACGGTCATGCCTGCATCGTCCAAGAGCTCCTTGGCCATGCTCTGGCAAGCGGGGTACCAGCGGTCGTCGGGAACGAACTGTTCTCGAAGGACCGCCTGCTCCGAGAATCCGGAGACCAGGACGCGAGGCTGTCGTAGATCTTTCGCCCGCTCGGCGCTGGTAACGATATAGCAGACCGCGCCGTCTGTGACCAGGCAGTAGTCGAAGAGACGGAAGGGCCGAGCCACGAACCGTGCCTCCAGGTAGTCCTCCATCGTCAAAGGAGATTGCATGATGGCTTTGGGGTTGAGGGAGGCATGGTGGCGGATGGCCAGCGAGACGCTCCCCAAGAGCTCATCCCGCCCAACGAAGCCGTATTCCTGGACGTATTTGTCATACGCTAGAGAATAGAACGCTCCCGGAGATGTCAGCCCGTAAACGGAGTCGAACAGGTCTCCTCCGCCTCCGTCTCCACCGAAACGCAACCCACCGGAGCGCATCGTCGTAGAATAGACGAGGGCAATGGTGTTAGCCATGCCCGTTTCAACGGCCATGCAAGCATGGGCGAGCGCCACGGCGCACAGGCGCCCGCTCATGGGGTAAGGGGCTAATAGCCGGACGTCCCGAAGTCCGGCTCGATAGGCGAAATCCGGGTAGAAAGGGATGGCGCTGGTTATGAGCCCGTCAATGTCGCTGACCTTCAGCCCTGCATCGTCCAACGCCTCGCGAAGCACCTCCGTCCCAATGCTCTCCGGAGTCCTGTCGGCGTCCTTGGTCCGGTAAAGATGCTTGAAGTCGCTGGTGCCGACTCCCACGATGGCGGTCTTGTTTCTTATAGCTGCTGAGGACACGGTTCTTGCATCCTTTCTCCCAAGCGCCGCAGCGGACCGGCCTCTTTTGGAGGGGTTGGAGTAGGGGAAACCTACAGGAACTCCCCAACCCTGTCAAGAGAAACCCAACCCTCCCCGGTGTGGCCGGGCAAATGCCACGTGACGCTGGGGTCCGCTAATCTGGTTACATCACGGAGGCCGACATCTCTGTGGTCGACCGAGGATTTTGACAATAGGGCTAATTGCCCCTATCGTGAAATTTAGTGGGTGATAATGGGTCCAGAGTACGAGCAAAGACTACATCGCTTCTTGGTCGGCTACAGATTCTTCACATTCTGTCTGGCCGTCATTCTCATTCAGGTCATACCCGGACCTGAGGTCCTTGGCGGGCAAGAGTACCTCATTCTTAGCTTGGTAGGGTCTATACCCTCCTGAAGGTCTTGTCTCCGTTGCGGTGGCGAGAGACGGGTCGTGAGCTCTACATCGTGCTCGTCGGCGACCTGGCCGTCGCCATCCTGCTTATCCTGTTTACCCACGGGGTGGATAGCGGCTACTTGCTCTACTCTCTGACGCCGGTCATCACGGCCGCGCTCCTGATAGAGTTCAGGGTGGCCATCGCGGTCGCCGCCGTCTTTGTCCTTACCCCCTTTTTGGCCCATTCTTTTTTCAGCCAGTTTATGGACGAGTATGAATGGTTCCTCGACGGGAACCGTCTTCCGGTCCTGATACTGTACGGCGCATTGGGACTGCTTGTCCCCGTTGTGGCTAGCCGCACCAACCTGAATATCCATCGCTTCATAGCGATCGACGCGGTGCTGGACGAGCGGCGGCGCATGCGCCGGGAGATGCATGATGGCGTGGCCCAATCGTTGAACTATCTGAACCTGAGGGCGGGCGCCGTAAGCAAGGCGCTGGCAGACCGGGAGCTTGACAAGGTGGGCGCCGGAATCGACGAGATGCGTGATGTGGTCCGGGCAACCTACGACGACATACGCGAGTCCCTGGACCAGCTCACTGATGAGGCGGTTACCAACCCGTTGATTCCTACCCTGGCCGATTACACGCAGGAGTTCTCCAAGAGGCACGGCATCCAGGTGGAATTCCAGGCCCCCGATGCCCTGAGGAACCTCCTCCCACAGGGAGAGCTGCAGCTCCTCCGCATTGCTCAGGAGGCCCTCACCAACATCAGAAAGCATGCGCGAGCCAGCAAGGCGCTGATTAAACTTCAGGACGTCGGCTCCGCCGTGGAGATGTGGGTCATCGATGATGGCGTGGGCTTCGGTAAATCTGATGGGGACTCCGGTGACTTGATTCACCACCATGGGTTAACTATCATGAAGGAAAGGGCGGAGAGTCTCGGAGGCACATTGGAGATTCGGACTGGCTCAGAGAACACCACAGAGATCCATGTTGTGGTACCCCGGTAAGAAATGAGGCTATGACCATGGAACGGACCAAAGTCCTTATAGTGGATGACCACACGATCTTCCGACGTGGCCTGGCGCAGATCTTGGGCGAAGATAAAGGCCTGGATATCTTGGGACAGGCCTCCAACGGTAACGAAGCCGTAGAGAAGGCCCAGGAGCTCAAGCCCGACGTGGTGGTGATGGACCTGCACATGCCCGAATGCGACGGCGTTCAGGCCACCGGCCGCCTGCGAACCGAAATGCCGGAGGTCAAGGTCCTTATCCTCACGGTGTCCGATAAGGAGGAAGACCTTTTCCTGGCTATCAAGGCAGGCGCCCGGGGATACCTGCTAAAAGATGAGGAGCCGGAGCAGCTGGCCCAGGCTGTGGGGCAGGTAGCCCGCGGTGGGGTCATCGTCTCAGCGGCCATGGCCGACAACCTGCTGAATGAGTTCAAGGCGCAAAAGCCGGCGACTTCAGCTGTCGGCGACTCTGGATTGAGCCGTCGGGAGCAGGAGGTCTTGCAGCTGGTGGCGCAAGGGACCAGTAATAAAGAGATAGGCGCAGCCCTGTTTATTTCAGAGAACACGGTCAAGACCCACCTTCGGCATATCCTGGATACCCTCCACCTGGCCAACCGCAGCCAGGCCGCCGCCTACGCCGCCCGTGCAGGCATGCTCAAAGACGACCCGCAGCCCCGCGACTAGCGTCCTGAGTGAGATGAAACCTGCATTATGCAGCTTGTCCTTCGGTGAGTCCGCCTTTGTCCCGATGACGAATCGGGATGCAATTGGAGCTCAGGGCAGGCCTTCTTCCGCATCCTGCTAGCCCCCACTCTCCTGTGCCTGTTTAAGGTCGCCTAAACCGGCTCTGAGTTATGGACAGGCCCTCTCTTCTCGCGATGCCCCGCCTCTACGATAGTAGTCGATTGCCCCCTCTACAGTGTCGGCGGCATCCGTCACGAAAAGGATTAATCCTTTTTGGCTCCAAAAGTCACCCATACGCAGGATTTTTCAGCGTCTTGAATCCTTTATCGTGATGTTCGTAGTCAATCAACGAAGGAAGTAATTTAGAGGAGGAGCGAGATGAAGCGGTTAAGCAGGAAAGAAGGGTTCACACTGATCGAGCTGCTGGTGGTTGTGGCAATCCTGGGTATTCTAGCCGCCGTCGTGGTCCCCAACGTGGGCCGCTTCATCGGCAGTGGTAAGTCGGAAGGCCACAATACGGAGCTCCAGAATATTCAGGCGGCGGTGACCGCCGCGATGTCCGACAATAGCCTCTCATCCATCACCGCGGTTGCAGCGACCGACGACATGTCCGTATTCCCGGACACCACGGCCCTCGTTGGCGCAGCGTCTCTTGGAACCGGCAGCGTGGCGGGCCTACGGTTGTACAATTTCGACAGCGACCAGGCCGATACCAGTAACGGGCCTCAAATCCGGTACACGACGCTCAAGACCACCTCGTGTAAGTACCTGGTGCAGAACGACGGCACGGTCGAGTTCGCCCTCAAGACCGACAATACGACTGGCACGCTGGACGAAAGTCTCGCAGACTGCTAGCAGCTGACGGCCAAAAGAATAGAAAAGAGAGAGGCCCCCGCGGTTGGCGAGGGCCTCTCTCTTTCCGTTAGGGGGCCTTGCACAAAATGTCATTCTTCGTCCCGACGTGTCGGGACGAAGAATCTGGGGTGGGGCAGACTCAACAGAAAGCCCCCATCTCCCCAGACCTCCGACTCTGTCGAGAGTCCGATAAAATCGGACCTTCGGCTTCGCTCAGGGTGACACATGAGTTCTCACTTTTTGTGAAAAGCCCGTTAGGGGAAGGCGGGGTGGCTGGCTCTCCTTGCCACTGCGATTGCAACGAGCTACAGCATGGAAGCATATACTCCAGCTGGGTCCGAATGAGATTCTCCGCCGTTACCTTTTTTTCGCTTATCTCAGTGGCCGTGAATGTGGTGGTCAGTGCGCCCATGAAGGCGACGCCAACCAGCCCGAGGATTCCCAGGGCCACCACGGTTTCCAGGAGAGAAATCCCCTTGCGGCTTCTCTTGAGGTGGCGCCATCGCCCTATGCCTCTTCTCCTGAGTTCGTGCATTCCTCCATCTTTCCTTTGCCCCAATCGCTGCGCCCTCCCGGACCTTCCGGTACTCTTTGTCCTGAGGGTCTTTGGCGTCAGGTGGAGTGCCGTCCTAGTCAGCAAAGGTGCCGGTTACTGAGTACATGGGCATGATGACGGACAGGGCGATGAACGCCACCGCCATCGCGATGACCACGATGATCGCGGGAGTCAGGAAGCTCACCAGGGCCCCGATCCGCTCCTCCGCCGATTGCTCGTAAAACTTCGCAACGCCGTCCATGGTGTAGCTGATACTGTTGCTCTCCTCACCCACCGCGGCCATCTGGACCAGGAGGGGCGGAAACACCTCGGTCTTGGACATCGGTCCGGAGAGACCCTGGCCAAGCATCAGCCCATCCTTGACCCGAGTGAGGCTGTCTCTCATCACATGGTTGCTGCTGGTCTGGGGCAATACCTCGAAGATCTCCTGGAGAGTGACGCCCGCGCCGGTCAACATGGAAAGGGTCCGGCTAAACCGGGCCAGCTCACCCATGAGCAACGGCGGTCCGATGATGGGCGCGAAAAGCCGCGCCCGGTCGATAGCCCGGCGTCCGGAGGGCTGCTTGAACCAGTACACTGCGAGCGCCAAGACAGCCATGATTCCGCCAAAGAGGTACAGCGTGTAGTCGCCCACGAAGTTGGTGAAGGCGATGAGGATGACCGTCGGTAGCGGAAGGTCAACCTCTAGCTCAGTGAACATGTCAACCAGGGGTGGAAGAGCGGTGGTGGTCAGGATCACGGCGACGATAAGCCCCACCACCAGGATGATGGCTGGGTAGGTCATGGCGCTGCTGAACTTCTTGGCCATGATGTTCTGTTTTTCCATGAAGTCGGCGAGCTGCCGCAGCACGGTCTCCATCTGGCCGGTGCGCTCACCTATCGTGGCGGTGCGGCGGTAGACTTCGTTGAAGATGTCAGGATGCCGGCCTACCGCCTGGCCGAAAGATGAGCCAGATTCCAGGTCCTCTGACATGCGGCCCAACACCGCTTTGAAGCCCCGGCTGGCCCCGCTTTGCTGCGAGAGGAGCTGCAAGCCTCCCAGGAGAGGAACCCCAGTCTCTAATAAGGTGGCTATCTGCCTGGAAAAACCGATCACCTCTGTTGGCTTTACGGCAAAAAGGCTTGGGAAGAGTTGCTCGAGGGTTGACTTGGTAAGGGCTTCGTCCTTCGGAGCAGCTTGAACAGTGGCCGGCGCTCCCAGAGGGGCACGTAACGGTCTACGAGTGTCCATCGGGCTCCTTCCTGCTTGGGTCGCGCTTTGGTTGAAGAGTTGGATTGGGAGGTACCGGCTGACCGTTCAAAGGTCGGGCTTCAATACGGCCGCTAAGCGAGGGTGAAGACATTGCGTATCACTTCAGAGGGGGTTGTGGTCCCCAACTTTACCTTGGTCATGCCGTCGTGCCACAAAGAGCGCATACCGTCCGCCACGGCCTGGGCCTTGATCTCATCGCTCCCTGCACCGCTGAGGATCAATCTCCGAATCTCCTCAGTGATCACCATGATTTCGTAGATTCCCGTCCTGCCCATGTACCCGCTTCCGGAGCAGAAGTTGCAGCCCGCGCCGTACAGGAACTCTTCACGGGTCTCATGCAGCTCCTGCTCATAGGCGAGGCGCTCCTCGGATTGTGCAGGCCTGGACTGGGTACAGTGAGTGCAGATACGCCGCACCATCCTTTGAGCGATGAGGCCGACGACGGCTGAGGCAACCATGAATGGCTCAACACCCAGGTCAACGAGACGGGCGATGACCCCCACCGCGTCGTTGGCGTGGACGGAGGAGAGGACCAAGTGTCCGGTCAAAGCAGCTTGAATCGCGATCTGGGCCGTCTCCGGGTCACGGATCTCACCTACGAGGATGATGTTTGGGTCCAGTCGCATGGAAGCCCGTAATCCGGTGGCAAAAGTGACTCCAGCCGTGGCGTTCACCTGCATCTGGTTGATGTTGGCGAACCGGTACTCCACCGGGTCCTCGATGGTCAGGATGTTACGACCGATACTGTCCAGCTGCGCTACAGAGGCATACAGGGTGGTTGTCTTGCCTGAGCCGGTCGGGCCACTCATCAAAATCATGCCGAAGGGCGTCTTCAGCATCCGCATATAAGCATTGAAGGTCTCCGGCAGGAATCCCAGCTGGGGCAGGGTGTAGAACGCGAAGGTCTTGTCCAGTAGTCGTAATACCGCCATTTCACCGTAGATGGTGTTGCTGGTGGCGACCCGGATAGCAACCTCTTTGTCGCGTGTGCGGAAGGTAATCTGCCCGTCCTGGGGGCGCCGCCGCTCGGCGATGTTCATGCCGGCCATGATCTTTATGCGAGAAAGAATGGGCGCGTGGGCAGCGAGGGGCAGGGACATGATTTCGTGCAGGATACCGTCCGTGCGGAAGCGGACGCGCAGCCTGTCCTCTTGAGGCTCAATATGGATGTCTGAGGCCCGGTCCTGGACGGCCTGGGCCATCAAGAGGTCCAAGGCCCGAACGACCGGGGCCTGGGCGATGGCCTCAGAGGAGGTCCGTGCCGCCGCCCGCCCACGGGAGTACTCGGACTCCTCCCCCGCGGCTATCAGGCCCAGCTGTCGCTCGATCTCTCCACCGACACGGTAGTGACGGTCAATGGTCTCCTGGATTTCCTGGGGGGTGCCGATATAAGGATCGATGCGTTTGAGGCTAACGGTCGCCAGGTCTTCTAAGGCCTCCAGATTCCTGGGGTCCTCCATCGCGACTTTTAGGACTCCATCCTCTACGGATATGGGGACGACGCGATGTTTGCGGGCAGTCTCCTCCGGCACGATCTCCAGAGCTTCCTGCTGGACCTCCTGTCGGCTTACGTTCAGAAAAGAGACGCCCAGGTGCAGACCGTTGAAAAGGGTTAGCTGGTACTCGCTAATCCAGCCTTCTCGGACCAGGAACTGCTCCGCATCTCGATCATCCCCACCGCTGGCCTCCAAGGCCCGATCCCATTGGTCCTGGGTAATGAGTTCCCCGCGGATCAGCGTCAAGCCTAGGCTTTCATAAGAATTTCCCGGTTGCCCGTTCATGGTTCTGCTTCTCTGTTAAGACCTAGCTGGCCGGGGGCTCGTGTGGAGCGATCTCCAGACCAATGACTTGTCGGTTACCATCGCCTGAGGGAAGGGATGAGAGGAGGCGTCCTTGCTTCCCGGCGCCGGGGTCGATTTTCATTCCCGGTATCTCTGCAAGCATTGCCACCAGGGGCATGGGGCGCTCCAGCAGCAACGTGATAGCGGTCCCCTTATCCCAAGAGCCCATGGTGCGAAGGATTCGTACTTCGGTGTAGCCGGTAAGTTCTCTATAGAGTCGGGCAACCATAGTAGCGTCCACCGGGGGGGACAGGAGGAGTTCCACCTCTCCGGAATAGGATATGCCCTTGGCCGCTGCGAGCGATTGCTCGGACGCCGCGTCGTAATGCTCTGGAGTGCCCGTGGCTGATGATACGTCCGCGTAGGGCTCGTGGGATTGGGTTTCGGAAGACGGGGGTAGGCGCCCCAGCTCTTCAGGCCAATCCGGGATGTCCAACCTCGCCGGTTCAGCCGGGGTTGGCTCTAATTCCTGCATCACATCCGCTGTCGAGGCAGCGGCTTCAGGGCCCGATTGGCCGAATGATTGCGGGAGACTGTCTGAGGGGACTCCAGCGGGGGCATCGGGCATGTTGGGCTGTAAGGGGTCCTGGGCAGCCTCATCTGAGGAAATTCCGGCTTGGGACGCCGCTCTGTTTCGACGAGCCAGGCTCTCTTTGAGATCCGATGACCGGAGCCTCCAATTGGCCTCTACCCGCTGGGCCTGGTCAACGATATTTTGCAGCGTCGGCAACAGCCAGTGGTAGGCCTCTTTAGCCTCCTCCCGGATCTCCGTTCCCACTCGGTCTCGGGCCTCTTCCAGCATGCGCTGGGCCCGCATGTTCGCCTCGGCCTCGATTTTCTTGACCGTGGCGTGGCCCTCTCTAAGAATCGCCTCCACTTGCTCGGTAGCCGCGTCCGTGGCCTGGGACAAGGCGTCGTCCCTGATCGTCTGACCGTCTTGACGCGCTTTGGCGACTATCTGGGTGGCCTCGGCTTCGGCCTCACGCAACATGCGAGCCCGTATCGCCTCTCCGTCCTTGTGTATGTCGTCCATGACATCCTGAACGGAGGCGGCAAGTGTCCCCCTGGCGTCTTCCAACATTTGTTGCGCCTTGTCTGCGCCAGGGGGCGAGGCCCGCTGGTCACCACGTGCAGGTTCTCCAGCTCCGTCGTCTGCAGCACGCTCTCCAGCGGCATGCTCGGCTCCGCCAGCATATTAGTCAGCCCCACGTCATTGCTCAGCCCAAACCACCGGTGCACGTCCGGCCGCCACAGGTCCCCGTCCACCAGGATCACCTTCCGCCCGCTCTCCGCCGCGCTCACCGCCAGGTTCACCGCCGTCGTCGCCTTCCCCTCCACCGGCGCCGCACTGGTCACCACCGGCGCCTTCGCCGCATGCCCCTCCTCCGCCCAGAACGGCTCCAGCATCGCCACCATCTGCCGGTATGCCTCCGCGTGCACCGTCGTCGGCCGCTTCAGCGTCACGATCTCATACTCGTCCTCACCCCGCCGCCGCCATCCCGGCACCACCCCCAGGGGCTCATACCCCAGCGCCCCCTCCAGCTTCTCCGGCGAGCGTACCTTCCCCGCCATATACTCCAGCGCAAAGGCCAGCAGCACCGCCAGCATCGCCGCCCCCAACACCGCCAGGACCATCTGCGTGTAGCTGCGTCCCCCGCTGCTCACCGGCACCGGCGCGCTCGGCACCGCCGCCGGCCGCACGATCGTGAAGCTCCCCAGCGCCGAGAGCTGCTGCGACAAGATCTGCCCATTCTCCACCACCCCCATCGCCCCCGCCATCGCCTGCAGCCGTCCCACCTCCGTCAGCCGCCGCTCCTGCGTCCGGAGGATGAACACCTCCGCCAGCTTGTTCGCCACCGCCGCTGCCACCACCGGGTCCGTGTGCGTCACCTCCAGCTCCAGGATAGAGGTCCCCGACACCACCATCGCCGAGATCCACTCCTGTATCGTCTCCACCGACTCCGAGAGCCCCAGCTCCTCCCGCACCTCCACCAACATATCCCGCTCCGTCACCAGTTCCACATATAGCTGCGGCAGCCGCTGGTTCGCCAGCAGGTCCGACAGCCCCGACCCCACGCTCTGGATCAGGATCCGCGTATCCGTCTCGTACCGCACCACCGGCTCCGGTGACCCCTTCGACAGCAGCATCGGCAACATCGCCACCGGCACGATCAAGAACAGCCACCACCAGTGCAGCAGGATCTCCACGTACCGCCGCAGCGCTACCTCGTTGTCCCCGTCGTTCTCTCGTCGCCAGTTGCTCATGACAAAGCTACTTTCCTGTTCAACCGCTCGTTCAAACGTGTAGATAATGTGCTCAAATTGATCCCGTTATCCGGCGTATGAGGGCGCGAATGACGCTGCATGTGGCCGTACCGCCTCGCTGATCTGGTTGAAGAGGTGATCACTTTTATGGTCCTCTCCGTCATTGCTGATATTCTTGAAGACCAGGCGAAACTCGGCGACCGTCTGCTTGCTCTTGGATGACCTATCCGCGTCGCTCGGCTGCTCCGCCATGACATCCCGCCACATAGGGCAGAGCGGCAAGCATCCGCTGAAGTGGGATGGGGCGCTCGAAGATAACTCGATGGACCGTGTCCCCTTCCCGCGTACGCGATATTCGCTTAGTCCGGCCCTTTGCCGTGGCGTACAGCCATTCGTGGAGGCTCAGAAGGTCGCACCCTTCCTCCGGAGGAGACATCAACAGTTGGGCCTCCGTAACCCGAGCATCCTGACCGGCAGGCGCCACATAGGTGGATCGTTGACCTGGTGCGAGCGCGCTTCCGTTCATGTGCCGCCTCCTGGCCCCTTGGCCTTGGATTGTGTGGGTCTCCGCTTTGAGACCTCACGTCCATTACCATCCTAGGAAAAATCAGGGGGTAAGAAATCCTGCTCAGGGATGATTCTCAGCGGCATAAAGGGTTACTACGTTAGAAGGAAAGAACAACCCGAAAGGGATGAGTGACAGGCCAAAACTCTCTGGAAAAGCCCGAGCGAGAAAGGATGAGACTAAAGGTAAAGGCAGTTATAGCTCGGGGGTGATCGGTGAAGGGTCATTCAGCGGCTTCGAGCGCGATTCTCGAGGGCGAAGAGGGTGTCGGGCGACAGGCAGGTGGTTGTCACCAATCTGAGCAGGACCTCGCTGCGGGGGATGAAGTCCGACGGCATGGTGGCATTGGCCGCCGCCCCGATGAACCCCTCTCCCTGAACACCGGAGTCACGTTGCAGGCGGCGGCGACTGATTATCCGAACATAAGGACGGACCGTGTGACCTCGGCGGCCTCCATGGCCCTGAAGGCTTCGTTGACCTCTTCCAGAGGAAGCCTTCGGGTAATCATCTCATCCAGTTTGAGCCGTCCCTGCCGGTCGAACTCTATGTATCTCAACATGTCGATGCGGAACCGGTTCGAACCCATAAGGCAGCCTATGATCTTCTTTTCCGTCAAGAGAGCGCGGCCTTCGATTTCCACGATGTCCCCAACCGGGATCATGCCGACGATAATGGCGGTGCCGCCGGGGCGGATAGCCTCGAAGGCCTGTTCGGCGACCTTCGCGATGCCGATGGCCTCGAAGGCATAGTCGGCCCCACCGCCCGTGAGGTCGCGGACCGCCTCGACGGGGTCGTTGGAGGAGCCGTCAACGACATGGGTGGCCCCCAACTCCATGGCCGTGGCCAGTTTGAACTCGTTGAGGTCCACGGCAATGATCTTGGCCGCCCCGGCGATGCGAGCGCCCTGGATGACGGAGAGGCCGACGCCCCCGGCGCCGAAGACGACGACGTTCGAGCCCGGCTCTACCTTGGCGGTGTTGAGCGCGGCCCCCAGGCCGGTGGTGGCGCCGCAGCCAATCAGGGCGGCACGGTCCATGGGAAAATCGTCATCAATCTTCACGACACCATTCTCGTGGGTGATCATTCGCTCGGCGTAACTGGAGACGTTGGCAAGCTGGGTCACGGGGGCACCGTTCAAGGTGAGGCGCGGAGGATCGCTGCGGGAGCGGCGAGGCTGTTTCGTGCAAAGGTTGGGGTGCCCTGACAGGCATTGGGAGCACTGGCCGCAGAAAACGGAGACGCAGAGGATCACGTGATCACCGGGCTTGACGTAGGTGACCTGGGAGCCGACCTCTTCGACGACGCCTGCAGCCTCGTGCCCCAGGACAGCCGGGGTCCGCATGGGGTAGTGCCCCTGGTAGAAATGGAGATCGCTGTGACAGACGCCGCTGGCCATCGTGCGTACGACGACCTCTTGTTCCATCGGCGAAGCGACTTCTACCTCCTCGATGGTCAAAGGCTGGTTAGGCTCATGTAGGATCGCCGCCTTCATTGAGGGCCTCCATTCACCAGGTAGGTCTTGTGCTGTTCTGGGGCTAGGGGGTCCAAGTCCTCGTCATGCCCCGGTGTTGACCAGGCAAAGATACCCCAGCCGTCAGTGACCGTCAACGAAACGACCTCTTTAAGCTAAGGCCAGGTCTGGCCGTATTCCATGTTGTGGACGATGTTACCGGTGAAGCTTTCGGCGGTCTGGGTGGCCAAGAAGGTGATGGGTCGGGTGAAGACCTCGGGGCTGGCTGGAAATGGCTTGTGCCCCTCCTTCGCATAATCGAAATCCTCCGGAAGGGCGTCCTCGTTGCCCGGAGTCTCTATGAGTCCGGGGATGAGGGCGTTGACCGCTATGCCGTGCGCTCGGACCTCGTCCGCCACAAAGGTCGTGAGGCGATTGACCGCGGCCTTGGACATGCCATAGAGGATGAGGTCCGCCCCCAGCCGAGTTTTGACGGAGCGGCCCGTGGCCGTTCCCGCTGTCACATTAATGACGCTGCCGCTCCCTCGGTGGATCATATGAGGCAGGACATGCTTCATCGTCAGGTAGTATCCCAGGACGTTGACGTGCATAACGTTGTCGAAGGCCTCGGGGGTCGCCTCCAGGTATGGGTAACGAGGGAAGATGGCTGCATTGTTCAGGAGAAGGTCGATCTTACCGAAGCGGTTCATGGCTTGAGAGACCATGGCTTGGACGGCCTGCTCGCTGGTCACGTCGCACGGCACGGCCAGAGCCTCTCCCCCGCCAGCTGCGATCTCTGCAGCGGTCTGATAGATCGTCCCTGGCAGAAGGCCGGCCAGCTGTCGCGACCCTCGTGGCATAGACTTTTCCAGGTCCCCTGGCTCCTTTTGCGTTCTGGCCGCCAAGACTACTGAAGCGCCGGCCTGGGCCAGCGCAATAGCCATCGCCTTGCCGATTCCCCGGCTGCTGCCAGTAACGATGGCGCATCTGCCTGCAAGTTCCATGGGTCACCTCCGCATGTGGAATGCTCAGCGGCGCAAGACGGGGGAGTGCTCAACACATGGACGGGTGCTCCACTCGTTGGCGGCGCTGCGGAAAAAGCCGCCCGCAGCCATGGCGCCGCCGTCCATATGCACGGTGGTCCCCGTGACCCAGCTGGAGAGGTTGGAGGCCAGGAACAGCGCGCAGCCTGCCGCGTCGTCCGGGGTCCCGTATCGGCCCATGGGGATCCAGTGGGGGATCATCCACTGAGACTCCTCCGGGATCATGACCCCTGGGCGCACCTGAAGGGTCTCTGTCGTCTCCGGCGCTATGGCGTTGACCCGTATGCCATTGGGGGCAAGCTCCAGGGCCAGGCTCTTGGTGAAGCTCGTTATGGCACCGTTGAAGGCCGAATAGGCGCAGAGGCCTGGCGCCCCGCGAAATGCCTCGATAGTCGATATGTTGATAATGCTTCCGCCGTCGCCCTGATCGATGATCTTCGGCACAATAGCGTGGCAGCAGTAGAAAACATGGGCCAGGTTGATCTTGTAGTGGGCCTCCCACTCCGCTTCCGAGCTCTCTATAAAGGGCTTGCGCAGCTTCAAGTGGTCACCCACGTTGTTGACAAGGATATCGATCCGGCCGAACCGGGCGAGGGTAGCCTCCGTCATCCTTGCGACCTGCTCTCGCTGCTGCACGTCCACGACCAGCGACAGCGCCTGTCCGCCGCTGGCTTCGATCTCTCCAGCGGTCTCGGTGGCCCGCTGCTCGTCCCAATCGACGACGGCGATCCTTGCGCCATGAGCGGCAAAGGTCTGAGAGATGCTTTTGCCGATCCCGCCACCTCCACCGGTGACGACGGCGACTTTGTCAGTGAGGGACACGGTATTGCTGTTCGGCACGATTTCTCCTTCCCGTGCGTATGCCACCGTTACGTACAAACGGCGATGGCCGTTTCTGAACTGCACCCGAGTGTATCATGGGGCCTCGTATCGCGTCCGCCATGAGAGGCGGTATCATGGGACCCCTGATTGCAAACGTCTAGTTGGCCTCTGTTTACAAGCGGAGGGTCCGGCGAATCGAGGAGCGGCATGCTAACTCCAACAGCGTCGATGTTGACGGACAAGGTGGCGATCGTGACAGGGGGTGGGGGTGGGATCGGCAAGGCGATTACCCTGGCCTATGCCGCATACGGGGCCAAAGTGGTTATTGCGGAGATCGACTCCGCCCGGGCAGAGGAGACGGTGAAGGCGGTACGGGAGGCCGGTGGCCAGGCCCTTGCCGTCGTTACCGATGTTCGCGACCGCCGGCAGGTCACCGACATGGCTCAGCGGGCCTTCCGGGAGTATGGGCGGGTGGACATACTGGTGAATAATGTTCGGCGCCTACCTTTACCGCAAGCCCTTTCTGGAGTCTCAGGAGGAGGAGTGGGAGGCCCTGTACCAGGTCAATCTTCGGCATATTTTGCTTTGCTGCCAGGCGGTGGTGCCCGGCATGGTCGAGGCCGGACACGGCGGGAGCGTCATCAACCTGACCACCATCGAGGCCTTTCGGGCCAACCCGGAGATGGCTGTCTATTCGGCATTCAAGGGGGCAATCACCCAGTTCACCAAGAGCTTCGCGTTGGAAATGGGGCGGCACCAGGTCCGCGTTAACGCCATCGCCCCGGAGAAGACCCAAACGTTGCAAATGTGGTCGGATGCCGGTGTGACGGCGGACCAGCGTCGCCTGGTCCCTTATTGGATTCCCATCGGACGGCTGGGTGTTCCCGACGACATCGCGGGGACGGCCGTGTACCTGGCCTCGGACCTTTCCCGCTTCGTCACCGGCACCACCATTCACACCGATGGCGGCTGCTCCGCGGCAGGGGGCTGGTTCCGCACCAGTGAGGGCGGCTTCACCTCCACGCCTCAGGGGCTGGCCTAGGAGGGTGCCCAAAAGGGGTGACCAGAGGGGCGGAGCCCCGGCGCCTGTCCTGAGCGAAGCCGAAGGGGCGGGGGTCGAAGGGGGTGTCCCCCTTCTATAAATCTTACGCCAAAGGCGGATACCTTGAACCCCCTTGAGGGGGTTTGGGGGTGTTTTCCAGCAACCTGTTAGGGCTAAGCCTTGGGCTGGTATTGGTTGACATTCCCTCTTCCTATCAATACCCTCCAACGGTGAAACCTGAGGCTGCAAGCCGGGATGTCTTCAAAGGCTGCGGCTGATTAAGAAAGGACAATTGACATGTATGAAGGGATGCTGGCGGAGACGGTCCGCACGATGGGACACAAGGGCGATCAGATCGATAGCTACTTTGCCCGTCCTCTGGGGCCGGGGCCTTTTCCAGGGGTCGTCGTCATCCACCACATGCCTGGATGGGACGACGGAAGCAAAGAGATAACGCGGAAGCTTGCCGCCAACGGCATCGCGGCGATTTGCCCGAACCTTCACCACCGATATGGTTCCGGCACTGCGACGGAGATGGCGGCGGGAGCCAGAGCCGCCGGTGGTGTGCCGGACGAGCAGTGCATCGGTGATGTCGACGGGGCAGTCCAGTACCTCCGCGCTCTGCCTTATTCCAGCGGCAAAGTCGGCGTCATCGGCTTCTGCTCCGGAGGTCGCCAGACCTACATCGTGGCTTGCAACATCCCGAGCCTGGATGCCGCCGTGGACTGTTATGGTGGGCGCGTCGTGATGGCGCCGGAAGACCTGTCTCCCGCGAGTCCCGTCTCACCTATCGAAATGACGGCCAACCTCAACTGTCCCCTGTTAGGGTTGTTCGGGGTCGAAGATACCAATCCGGACCCGAAACAAGTTGCCCAGATCGAAGAGGAGCTCAAACGTCAGAAGAAGACTTATGAGTTTCATACCTTTGAAAAGGCAGGGCATGCTTTCTTCTCCGTAGACCGTCCAAACTACCGCCAGCCCGCCGCCGTGGAGGGTTGGGAGCTCGTCTTTGGCTGGTTCGGGAAGCACCTCGCCGGGTAGCGCCGGCAGGCACGGTTTTCTGGGTGTAAAGGGGCGCGATGGCGCTTACCAGGCTGGAGTTGACGGCGAGACCCTTCCAGGAGGGCAGAAGCTTCGGTGAGGCCGGTCCTTACGAAGAGTTAGAGGGTCGAGCCCACTTCGCCCTGGACCCCGGTCATACCCTGAACAAGGTCATCACCGACCTGGGGCTAGCCCCTCCCGGCGAGGACGGCCGGGTGCACTTTTCCGCAGACCTTGTCCTGCTGCGGCCGCAGCAGCCTGCCAGGGGTAATAGGCGGTTATTGATCGACATACCCAACAGGGGCCGGACCACCGCTGTGCGCATGCTCGACATCGAGCCGGCGGAGCCGCTTCCCACCGGGAGGCCGGTGGCCGGTGACGGGTGGCTGTTGCAGCGGGGCTATACCATCGCCTGCTGTGGCTGGCAGCACGACGTTCCCCTGGGCCGTGGCCTGCTGGGAATCTCGGTGCCTGAGGCCGTGATCGATGGGAAGCCGGTTGAAGGTCGGCTGATGTTCGAGTTCCAGCCGGCCGCCCCGGCCCAGTCGGTGATGCTTTCCAGCAACATTGCCGAGACGGTCCACCGCCCCTACCCAGCCAAGGACCTGGAAGACCCAACCGCAGTCCTGCTTGTCCGCGACCATGCCTTTGGCCCCGCCGAGGTCATCGGACGCGACCGCTGGAGCTTCGCCCGGTCGGAGGCAGGACGCATCGTGCCCGACCCCACTCATGTCTACTTCGCCGATGGGTTTGAGCCGGGCAGGCGGTACGAGGTTGTGTATACGGCGGTTGGCGCTCCCCTCACGGGACTGGGCTTCGCGGCGACGCGGGACCTCGCGTCGTTTCTTCGCTACGGCTCCGTCGAGGATGGCAACCCCTGCGCCGGCCACCTGGAGCATACGCTGGCCTTCGGCGCGTCACAATCTGGACGGTTCCTCCGCCAGCTCCTGTACCTGGGCCTTTACCGGGATGAGAAGGGGCGGATGGCCCTGGACGGTCTTCTGCCCCACATCGCCGGAGGGAGGATGACCGAGGCCAACTGGCGCTTCGGGCAGCCTTCCTATCTCGGTCCCTCCTCCGTCATCAACCTTTTCCCTTTCTCTGATGCCGTTCAGACGGACACCGCCACCGGACGGACTGACGGACTTCAATCGCGGGCCAACGCAAGTGGAAAAGCGCCGAAGATGATGTACGTCAACAGCTCAGCAGAGTATTGGGGAAGCCAGGCCGGTCTTGTCCACAGCGCTCTGGACGGTGGGGCGGACGTGGTGCCCCCCGACAAACGTACGGGTCTACCACCTGACGGGCACCCAGCATGTCGGCGCGCCTTTGCCCCTGACCGATACTCGGGCTGCCAGTGGCTCCAGAGGGGGCTATTTCTTGAACAGCATCGACTACTGGCCCCTGGTCCGGGCCGCGCTTACCAGCCTGGATGCATGGGTCAGCCTGGGAACGGAGCCCCCGCCCAGCCGTTACCCCAGGGTGCGCGAGGGCACAGCCGTCGATCGGGAGTCGTTAAGGGAGCGATTAGCGAGAATTCCGGACGTGCGTTTGCCGGCGCGCCTGTTGCCTGTGGCTTACCTGGACTTTGGGATCGAGCAGGACGTCGGTCTCGCGACGCTGCTGCCGCCTGAGTTAGGGCCCATGTATCGAGCACTGGTCTCCGACATCGACGATGACGGCAATGAGCTGAGCGGTGTTCGGCATCCCGAGATAGCGGTGCCTCTTGCGACCTACACGGGCTGGAATTCCCGCCACCCCGACATCGGCGCCGCCGATCAGGCCCTGTTCCTGGCGGGCGCTACCCTACCCTTTACACCGGACGCCGCGGAGAGGGGGCGCAAGGGTGACCCGCGACCCGCGATAGAGGAGCGCTATCCAAGCAAAGGGCTCTACCTGGAGGAGGTCGAGGCGGCAGCTTTGGAGCTGGTACGGGAGCGGTACCTGCTCGAAGATGATGTCGAGACCATCGTGCGGCTCGCCGGGCGGCGCTACGACGAGTTTATCCGCTTGGGGTGACGCCGGCTGTTGATCGACATACCCAACAGGAGCCGTCAGGCCTCCAGTTCGCGGTCGATGGCTGCCACGGTCTGATCGACGGTCATGTCCGTATTGTCGATGACCGGGAATTCTGTCTGTTCACGCCAAGGTGTCAGCATGGGGTGAATCATCTCCACGGTCTCCCGTCGGAGCAGTGAGACGCCGGTGCGGAGGGCGTTCCTCTCAAGGCAGCGCTCCAGGCTCGGCAACAAGATCACCATGAAGTGCGGCAGTCCGGCGAGGGCGTTGGCCCAGTCGGCATAGGACGCCGCCTCCCAATCGGGAAAGACGGGGTGGTCGATAGCGCAGGAGAAGCCTCGGGAAAGGTACAGCCTCGCAAGACCGGCACAGGCCTCTTGGGCCAGATCGTATTGCCACTGGCACTCGTCGTTCCAGCCGTCCTCGGGGTTGGCCCGCCCGGATTTCTGGAGCCGACCCATATCGTCCAGCGCTATGTGCATCGTGGGACGGGGGCGGCTAGCCGCCCATGAGGAGGCGACAGTGCTTTTGCCCGCGCCGGCGGGGCCGCTTACTAGCAAGATGAAAGGGCTTTCCATCTGTCGTCACTACGTGAAGACGGCCCTCGTCGATCCGCCTCCAGCCGATATGACCTCGCCGGTGACCGCCGCCGCTTTGGGGGAGGCGAGAAAGGTGACGACGTAGGCGACCTCATCCGCTCTCGGAAACCTGCGGATGGCGTTGTCAGCGCTCATCCGGCGCTCGGCCTCATCCTCGGTGGTCCCTTCTCTCTGGGCCGTTCGGGCGATGTTCTGATCGATGAGGGGAGTGTTACGGGTCGTGCCGGGGTGCACCACGTTGACCGTGATGCCGGAAGGCCCCAGCTCGTCGGACAGGGTCTTGCTCAGGTGAACGATGGCGATGTTCCGCGTGCCGGTGCTGTACAGGCCTGAGCGTCTCCCTGACCCGCCACCGATGTTAATGATGCGGCCCCAGCCCTGGCGCTTCATGAACGGCGCCGCCGCCCGCGCGCATCGGAGGTAGCCCAAAAACTTGGTGTTCAGGTCCTCCATCATCGCCTCGTCGGTGACCTCTTGCAGGACGCTTCCGGCAAGGCCGCCGGGCTGACCGGCGTTGTTGACGAGGATATCGAGCCTGCCCAGGGCGGAGACAGCCTTTTTTACCATCGTTTCGACATCCTCGGTCTTGGACACATCTCCCACCACCGGCACGATGCGGCGGCCGGTCCTCTCGGTCAGCTCCTGGGCTGCTGCCTCCAGGAGCTCGCGGGTCCGAGCGTTGATGGCGACATCCACCCCCTCCAGCGCCAGCGCCTCTGCGATGGCCCGGCCGATGCCCTTGCTGCCGCCGGTGACCAGCGCCGTTTTGTCACGTAACTCCAGGTCCATGCACTATACCGTCCGATCCAGCCGGGCCGTTTGTCCTTACGCTTCCCGGCCGTTCTTTATGAACTTGGCCACGTCCTGCTCCACCCGGGAGCCCTTGAAAAAGTCAGGGTTCATCTGGGTATGCAGCTCGACGGGGTTCCAGAACACGAACTCTTTGAAATCATCCTCGGTGATGAGACCCTTCTCTACCATCTCGTACGCCTCTTCCAGGATCGTGCCTACATCCACTACATCCCAGTGGCCGATGTCCGAGCCGAATAGCGCCCGTACCTTGGCGCCGTACGGGTTGACACTGGTGTTGAAGGCCCAGGCGACGGAGCGGTCATCCGCCTCGCACCCGATGTAAAAGCGGGGGATGAACAGCCCCTCGACATCCTTCGCCGATTTCATGCCTGTCTTGTGAAAGTCGTCCTTATCCGGCAAAGGTATCTGGGGGCGGCTGAAGTGCTCCCGGACTTTGGCGATGTTCTTCTTCGTTCGCTCGTCGCCGTACTCGTCTACGTACCCCATCAGCGCTTCCCTATCGAGGTTGGCCGGGTCCACATACTGCATGGCCTCCAGGTTACGCTTCTCCCAGTGCCCCACCAGCTCAGCGTACAGATTGCACGCCCACGCGGCACCGCATTCCAGGAAGCCGAAGGTCAGGGTGGGAAAACGATGGGTGACACCGCCCAGGAACAGGGCCTTGGCCAGCCCTTCTTGCGCCTGGGCGATGGAGCCGGTGTGGTTGTAAACGTAGTTCGTGACGGAGCGTCCCGCCTTCAGGCCGGATGCGGAATGAAAGGTGGCCGCCACGCCAAGCTCGACGCATTTGGCCCAAACCGGGTCGTAATCATACTCACTGTCGAGACCGAAATAGTCGAGTCGTGTGGACATGCTCGCGTGCTCCGGGAACTTCTTGAGAGCATCCCCCAGGGGACGGTTTATGTATCCGGGCATGCAAACGATCTTGAGCCCCTGTTCCTTCACCGCGTACTCCAGGTGCTCGACAGCCTCCTCCGGCGTGTTCATGGGGATCGTGGCTACCGCCGCCATCCTATCGGCATAAGGGCGGCATGCCTCGGCTACGAAGCCGTTGTAGGCCTTTGAGGCCAGGTTCCGCACCTCTTCGTCTTCGATGGTGGAGACGAAAAGCCCTTCACTGGGATAGAGGATACTGTAATCGATACCCAGATCGTCCATTCGCTCCGCGTACAGCCTGCGAAGGGTGGGCGTCGCACGGTCCAGGGTGTTCTTCGTCGGGACCCCCCACAGGTTCCTCCGGGGGCTCCAGGAGTCCCAACGGGCCTGGTCCTCTTGCCTTCCTGGCTGGGCATAGCCGCGGACGGCCATGCTGGAGGTGTACCGGTCAGCGATCTTCTCTCCCCCCGTCTCTCGCATGTAGTCCAGGAACACGGGCGTCAGCTCCAGGACGTGCCCGTCACCATCCACGACCGGATAGGGCAGGTTTTTGCGAATCTCCGCCGACCGAGTAGATTGTGTTGCTACCATGCGCTCACCTCCGTCCTCCCGCGCTCTCGATATGCCTCCATCGGCGTCAAGCCTATGCTCGTTCAACGGGCATGTCAATGAGCCGTGACATGAGGAATCCGGGACGGCCAGGATGGCGTCGGCCAGCCCTTTCTGAGATTGGTCAGTCAGCTTGTGTGGCACGAATATTTGCGGTGACGAATGGCTGCCTTTGGCCTATACTTGGGCCGCCGAGATACAGTCCCGAGCGATTCAGTGACAGGGGGTGTTTGTGAAGTACAGTGTCATCTCCACCGACGATCATCTACAGGAGGCGCCGGACACCTGGACCGACCGTATGTCGAAGAAAAAGTGGGGCGACAAGATCCCCGGTGTGAGGCCAAATGGGGACGGCACTGATAGCTGGTTTATCTACGACCAGACATCGACGCTGGGCCGAGGGGTAGCCTTTGTCGATGGCGCGCTGACTGATCGGTCGAAATTCGTAACCCGATGGGAGGATGTGCCGCAGATCGCCTACGTCCCAGAGGAGCGACTCAAGGCCATGGACCAGGATGGCGTAGACGTCCATGCATTCTTCGGGAACGTGTCCGGCGCTGCAGGCCACACCTTCAGCGATCCAAAGTGGACGGATGAGGACTTCCGCCTTGAGTGCATTCAGGCCTTCAATGACTACCAGATAGATGTCTGGGCCGATCCTCATCCCGGCAGGTTCATCACCCTGGCGATCGTTCCCCTCTGGGATGTGGAGAAGGCGGTCAATGAGCTCCGTAGGATGAAAAAGCGAGGTATTCGCGGGCTTAGCTTTGCCTTTCCCCAGCAGTTCGGCTACCCACACATCGCAGATCGCTACTGGGACCCACTCTGGGATGTTGCTCAGGAGGCCAACTTATCGCTCAACCTGCACATCGGCGGAGGCGGTAGCATGGGCCTCAACGCGACCTATCCGCCTGACATAGACCCCCTGCTGAGGATGGCGGAGGGCTCCACCAAGGCCATCTCCGCCAACACCCAGGTCATGGCCACCATGCTGTTTGCTGGCATCATGGAGAGATTCCCTCAGCTCAAGGTCGTCTCTTCGGAGAGCGGCCTGGGCTGGGTCCCTTACCTTTTAGAGGTTGCGGACCACCAGTGGGACCGGCAGAAGCTGGCGAGAATCGGGATGTCCATGAAGCCGAGCGAATATTTCCATCGCCAGTGCTACGTCAATTTCTGGTTCGAGGTCATCGGCGTCGAGATGCGAGAGTACATAGGCCTAGACAACATCATGTGGGAGCCGGACTTCCCACATCCCACCTGCACCTGGCCAAACTCCCAGGATTACATCCATCGCGGCATGGGCAAACTCTCGGACGAGGAGCGCCAGAAGATCCTGGTGGACAACGCCGTGAAGGTCTTCAATCTGGAGGAGTTCCAGGACTAGGCCCAGGGCCGGACCCTCAGCCTTCTCGGTATCGATATTGACATCGATAGCATACTCTGGGAAGCTAGCTGGGCCGCAGCGAGGCCCTGACGAGGAGGACCCAGTCTTATGACCGAGACCAGCCAAGACTTCATCTATGTGCCTGAGCGCCGGCTTCCATACGCGACGTTCGACGCCGACAACCACCTGTACGAGAACCAGGACGCGCTCACGAAGTTCCTCCCCTCGGAGTACGCGGGCGTGATCAAGTACGTCGACGTCAACGGGCGGACCAAGCTGGCGATCCGGGACCAGATCAGCGACTACATCCCGAACCCGACCTTCGCCAAGGTAGCGGTCCCCGGCGGCTTTGGAGGCACCGCGGCGAACCGAGGTCAGGGAGGTGTCGGCTTGCAAAGCGGCGTCAGGCCGAAGGCGATGCCAAGCCTCAACGCCTTCTTCGACCCTGAGCCGCGCCTCGCGTTGATGAAGGAGATGGGTATCGGCCGCACGGTGCTCTGGCCGACGCTGGTCAGCGTGCTCGAGGAGCGGGTGGCCGATGACCCCGACGTCGCGGTGGCCGTCATCCACGCCTTCAACCAGTGGATGCACGAGCACTGGAGCTACGCGTACTACGACGCCATCTTCCCGACGCCGATCATCAGCCTTACCGGCGGCGTCGACACTGCGCTCAAGGAGCTCGAGTACGTCTACGAGCGCGGCGCCAAGATCTTCCTGATGCGGGTCGCGCCGGTGCCCACGTGGAAGGGGCGCAAGTCGTTCGCGCTGCCGGAGTTCGACCCGTTCTGGGAGCGGGTCCAGGAGCTCGAAGTCGTCGTCGGCATGCACTCGGGCGACGCCGGCTACCAGCGCTACCTCAACGAGTGGGAGGGCGTCTCCAACGAGATGTTGCCCTTCAAGGCCATGGGCTCGCGGGCGTTCCGGGCGATGGCATCCGACAAGAGCGTCGTGGACGACGCCGTGGCGTCGATCATAGGCCACGGCCTCGCCACCCGCTTCCCGAAACTGAAGTTCATGCCGGTGGAGTACAACGCGACCTGGATTCGGCCCTTCCTCCGCCGCATGCAAGCGGCCTACGAGCGTTCGCCGGCGGTGTTCGAAGAGGACCCCTTCGAGGTCTTCAAGCGCAACTTCTATGTTCACATCTTCCACGAGCCCGACCCGCAGGGCCTCCTCGACATGGGCCTGCGGGCGGACCGGCTGATGTTCGGCTCCGACTTTCCACACCCGGAGGGTCTCGAGGACCCCCTCGCGTACAGCGAGGTCGTCGAGAACCTGGCACCCGAGGTGCAGGAGCTGATCATGGGCGGCACCGTGGCGAAAGCCCTCAAGGCCGGCAAGTAAGCCGCGGCGTAGTCCGGTCGGCGACCAGTGGTGACCTGACCGTGACGGGACCCGATGCGACGCCGACGAGTCCGCGCGATGAGGGGTTGAACGCCACCCGCGAAAGGGAGAATATCCCTCAACTCTAGGGTGGGTTGCTGTCAAAAAGCGTAAGAAAACGCCCCGGTCGTTTTGGCCGGGGTGTTTCGCTTCTATGGAAACATGGTGGGCGGTATAGGAGTCGAACCTATGACCTCTGCGATGTCACCGCAGCGCTCTAACCAGCTGAGCTAACCGCCCAAAAGAGGCGCCGGACGGAGTGTCCGGTACGATTTCAGTGTAGCAAAGGGCGATTCCTTACGTCAACGGGAGTAGGCCGTCCCCACGGCGGGCAGCGCCCGCAGGCGTTGCGCCTGGCGGCGAGGAGAGAAGGATGCCGATCACTCACCCTCCCTCCTAACCAAGATACAAGGACACCTCTTCTTCTGCGTCCTGTCAGAGTCGGGCATCAGGATTCACGCAATGGGTCGGTGCGCGGCCCTCCAGAACATCGACGATGTTCTGCGCTGCCAGCATGGCCATTTTCATGCGCGTAACGTGACTGGCGCTGCCGATGTGGGGTGTGACGATGACGTTATCCAGGCCAAGCAGCGGGTCGTCAGCGACCATGGGCTCGGGGTCCGCCACATCCAGCGCCGCCCCGCCGATAAGCCCATCCTTGAGCGCTCGATAGAGCGCCTTCTGGTCTACCACCTCACCCCTGGCGGTGTTGATCAGGGCAGCGTGGGGCTGCATCGCTTCAAACTCCGCTACTCCGATGAGACCGCGAGTCTGGTCTGTTAAAGGTACATGAAGACTGACGAAGTCGGCTTGGGCCAGGACCATGTGAAGGTCAGGAACATACTCGACCCCCAACTCTCGCTCCGCTCCGGCGTTCCTGCTCCGGCTGTGATACAGCACCCTCATGCCAAAACCGCTAGCCCTTTTCGCCACGGCCTGCCCGACCCGTCCCAGCCCCACGAGGGCCAGAGTCGCCCCGTGCAGCTCAGCCCCAAGGAGCAGCATCGGCCCCCACGTTTTCCACAGGCCCTGCCGCGTAAAGGTCTGTGCTTCCGGGATGCGTCTGGCCCAAGCGGCCATAAGGGCGAAGGTGAAGTCAGCAGTGGTCTCCGTCAGGACCCCGGGAGTATTACCCACGTAAACGCCGCGGACAGTGGCTGCGGGCACATCGATGTTGTCATAGCCTACCGCCATGTTGCTGACGACACGGAGCCTGGGCGCTGCGTCCATCAAGGCAGGATCGATCGTATCGGTCAGGAGAGAAAAGAGGCCATCGGAGTCCCGGACCTCTTCCCGCAGCGCGTCGTAGGGCGGTGGGGTCTCTTGCGGCCACACCGTGACCTGGGCCAACGTCTCCAGGAGCTCAACGGCTTCTCGGAAGATGGGGCGGGTAACGTAGACCTTGGGCCGCACGCCGGGACTAGTCCCACAGGAACCGGGTAATCGCCTCCAGGGAACGCTCCGGCTGTTCCAACAGCGGCTCATGCCCCGCATCCGGTATCTCGACAAAAGTAGAACCCGCAATGCTCTTCTTGAATAACGGGCCGTAAGTCGGAGGCACTATGCCATCGGAGGAGCCCCAGAGCAGCAGCGTAGGAGTTTTGATGCGATGGACGCGTTTCTTCAAGCCCCTGTCCGGGATGGGGAAGAGGAACTTGGCGCCGGCAGCGAGAGAGCGGGCCTGCTCCAACCCCTCCGCACTCTTTTCCTCTGCAGTCTCGGGCTTAGGAATGAAGCCCTTCGCCTCGGCCTCCTCAACACTATGCCACGTCAACGCGTGCCGCTGCTTGGGCGTCATGGCATAGATGTCCGCTACCGGGTTCTTATCATCCCAGAGACCAGTCGGCGCAACCAGGGCGAGCTTTCCAACAGATGGTGGTGAGAGAGCGGCCATCTCGGCTGCGATATTGGCCCCCAGGGAATGGCCGATGATGGTGGGACGCTCCATTCCCATGGCGTCAATAAAATCCAGATAGTACAGAGTGAGATCCAGGAAATCGGCCAGGTGCTCCAGGCCCGTAGACTCGCCGTAGCCGGGATGCTGGGGAGCAACTACGTGATAGCGGCCCGTGAGGGCATCAAGCCACGCCGGCCATTGACGCATGCCGTTCCAGCCGTGAAGGTACAGGAGTGGAGGACCGCTACCCTGGCTCCAAAGCTGTACATCGAATAGGCCGTTACGTATGGAGGCCTTCTTAGCCTCGGCCATGCTCTCTCCTCAATGATGAACGGTGTGTCACGGAGTTTTAGGCGACGCCGACAGAAGCTACGGGCGACCTACGGTCCTGCTCGGCCAGCGGCTGAGGATACCACTTGTCTTCCCACTCGCTGAACGTGTCGCGCAGGTGGGGCATGACCTCCTTGGCGAAGAGCTCCGTACTGCGCAGCACCTTTTCCCTGGGCATATCGCCGAAATGCAGCAACACCATGAGGTGGCCGACGTTCAAGCGCTTGATCACGTCTTTCAGTTGGTCACGCACGGTCGCGGGGCTACCGCCCACGATGTAGCCGTCTTTGAGGAAGTCCTTCCAGGACAGCTTGGAACGGTCCTCTCCGGCTTGCGCGGTGAATTGGGTACTGAGGCCCGCCTCAATGGTCTTCAAGGTCCTGTAGCCGGGCGCCTCCGCGAAGTTGGGCGCAATGTGGAGACACTTGTCATAGAAATAGCGTGCGTGCTCCGTGTACATCTTCTCCGCCTCAGCATCCGTGTCGGCGACGGCGCAGAGCTGTAAGAATCCGGCCCTATAGGGGTTGGGCTCTATGTTCAGCCGGTCCAGCGTGTCCCAATAGCCTTGCAAGACCTTCTCGCCGCGCTTGTACCCAGAATAGCTCAAGTAGCTGTACATGTAGTCACGCTTGGCGACCCATTCCCACGTCTCGATGCTGCCGCCTCCGGGGACCCATATGGGCGGGTGAGGCTTCTGAATTGGGCGTGGCCACAGGTTGACGTATCGAAGCTGCGTGTACTTCCCGTTGAAGGCGAAGGGCTCCGGCTCAGTCCAGGACCGGATTATCAGATCGTGGGCCTCGTCATACTTGTCTCGAAGGGTGGCGGGCACCTGGCCATAGCAGTAATTGGTGTCCATGGAGCTGCCGACGGGGAAACCAGCGACCAGCCGCCCGCCGCTGATGCAGTCAAGCATGGCGAACTCCTCGGCTACCCGGATAGGCGGATTGTACAGGGCAATGCTGTTGCCCAATACAACGATCGCGGCATTGGATGTGCTGCGGGCCAGGGTCGCGGCGATGACGTTGGGAGAAGGCATCATCCCATAGGCGTTCTGGTGGTGCTCGTTCACGCAGACGCCATCAAAGCCTGAAGCCGCTGCGAACTCCAGCTCATCGATGTACTCGTTGTACATTCTGTGGCCCGCAGCCGGGTCGAAAAGGTGGCTGGGCGGGTCCACCCACACACTGTGGTACTGCTTGGAGAAGTCCGGGGGTAGGTCCTGGTATGGCATCAAGTGAAACCAATGGAATCGCATCGCCATCCTCCTTCGACAGAACTCATCGCGCAGGCCGGAGTGGGCTTCAGTTTACAGCCTGGTACCGGAAAGTCAACGTACCTCCTGAGCACCTCATACGACCGTCACACGTAGGTCTTTGCCAGTTTCTCACGGTGCCTTCGACGGGCGCGGCATGCTATTCTGAGAGTGGCTACGTGTTTTTTGTGACGGTAAACATGGACGCTCTACATTCTGATTCTTCATATGTTGACCCGTTCGCCGCGGTAGAGGCCCCGGAGACTGAGACCACTGAAGCCCCCTGGGGTAAAGGCGATATCGGCTGGGCTGTGCTCGGGGCGGTGCTATCCATCCCCTTCGCCGTAGTCCTGGGAGTGGTCCTCGTGCTGAGCCTGGACATCAGTGAGGCCGCTCTCACCTTGGCCGTCTCAGGCTTTATTGAAGGCGTACTCTTTACCATTAGCTGGCGGTACTCCATTCTCAAGTACCATTGCTCCTGGGGGATGTTGGGGTTCCGCAACCGCTGGAGAATAGTGAACCTGGCGATGGTCGGCGCGGGTCTTGTCCTGGCATTGGCGGCCGCGATCATCTACGGAGGGATACTTCGGGCAGTTGGGCTAGGGGACTCCCTTCCGTCCGCGCCCGATTTCGTCGAAAGCGGGCCGAACCTGTTCGCCTGGGGAGCGGTCCTGGCCGTGGTGGTCGCTCCAGTGGCGGAAGAGACCTTTTTCCGGGGGTTTATATTTGGCGGCCTCCGGGGAAGGATCGGGTTCTGGTGGGCCGCGGCGGCGAGTGCCACGCTGTTCGCTTTCGCTCACTTAGACCCCATCACCTTCGTACCCATCTTCATCATTGGCCTGGTGCTGGTCTGGGTGTACTCCAGGACCGGCTCCCTTTGGTACTCCATCCAGCTTCACATGGGCTATAATGCCGTCGTACTGATGCTCGGCTAGACGGCGCGGCGAAAGCACGGCTGCCGGTCCCTTCCATCCCCTGTGTCGGAACCGAGGACTCTCTTTGAGCAGAATCGAGGCAACATTCCAGCGGCTGAAAGAGCGCCGGAAGACCGGCCTCATCGCCTATGTCACCGTGGGCTTCCCCAGCGTCGACTCTTCCCTGGAGCTCGTGCCCGCCATTGTCGAAGCCGGAGCAGACATCATTGAGCTTGGAGTCCCGTTCAGTGACCCTCTTGCGGACGGGGCGACTATGCAACGAGCCAGCCAGGTCGCTCTCGAAAACGGGGTCACGTTGCGTGACTGCCTGGACGCCTGTCGCACCCTGCGCCAAAGGGTCCCGCTTGTTCCGCTAACTCTGATGGGTTATTATAATCCCATTCTGTCGTACGGGTTGGAGCGGTTCGCCCGGGATGCCCAAGGGGCGGGCGCCGACGGTGTCATCGTCCCGGACCTGCCTCCCGAGGAGGCGGGGCCGCTGCGCCAAGCTTGCCTGTCCCACGGTGTAGACCTGATCTTCTTACTTGCTCCAACCAGCACCGACCGGCGCATCGAGGAAGTAAGTCGCATGGCCAGCGGATTCATCTACTGCGTAAGCCTCACCGGCGTCACCGGGGTCCGTTCGGAGCTCCCATCAGAGTTGCCCGCCTTCATCCAGCGGATTCGCCGCCGGGCCACTGTGCCCCTGGCTGTTGGTTTCGGTATCTCGACATCGAAGCAGGTCAGCGCCATAGGGCGTGAGGCGGAGGCGGTGATCATAGGGAGCGCTTTGGTCGAAGCCGTGGAGCACGCGGCTCCCGATGAGCGAATGGCCAGCGCTCAGAGTCTCATCGGAGAACTTAGCCGGGGGACCGTTGGCGGCGCCGACCATGGCTGATACCTCTTGCCGTGGCATTCGGGGGGCGACCATAGCCGAGGCCAACACCTCAGAATCGATCCTCACATCTACACAGGAGCTGCTGAAGGAGATCGTCGGGGCCAACGACCTGCGGACCGAGGATGTAGCCTGCGCGATATTCACCACCACTCGCGATCTGAACGCCGAGTTCCCGGCGCTGGCGGCTCGACAGATGGGATGGAATGAGGTGCCCCTCATCTGCGGGCACGAGATGGACGTGCCGGACGCGATGCAGCGCGTGGTGCGTATCCTCTTGCTGGTGAACACGGAGAAGACCGCAGACAGCATCGTGCACGTGTATTTGAAGGATGCGGTGAACCTTCGGGTCAGGGGCAGCGGCAGCGACGGAGCAGCGCAACCAAAAGCTTGAAGGCCGGCAAGGGAGTTTCCATGATCGTTGTCATGAAGCAGGACGCCAGTACCGACGAAGTTGACGGTGTAATCCGGTATATCCGGCAGGCCGGCCTGAGACCCCAGCTGGCCCAGGGGGCTGAACGGAACGTCGTCGCGATTCTGGGCTCCCCTGACCCCGAGATGAAGGACACAATGGAGCTGCTGCCGGGCGTCCTGGAGGTCATCCGGATCTCGCGGCCCTACAAGCTGGCCAGTCGCGAGTTTCAGCCCAACGACACGGTCATCACCGTTGGAGAGGCGCGGATAGGTGGGGGTGGCCCCCCGGTTATCATGGCAGGGCCTTGCGCGGTGGAGTCAGAGAAACAGGTTGTTGAGACCGCCATCGCCGTCAAAGCCGCCGGCGCCAAGGTCCTGCGCGGGGGCGCTTTCAAGCCCAGGACGTCGCCCTACAGCTTCCGTGGTCTGGGCGAAGAGGAGCTGAAGTTCCTGGCCAAGGGCCGGGAGGAGACCGGCCTTCCCGTCATAACCGAGATCATGTCGGAACAGGATATAGACGTCGTCTATCGCTATGCGGATATCCTGCAGATCGGCGCCAGGAATATGCAGAACTTCATGCTCCTGGACCAGATGGGGAAGGTGGACAAGCCCGTCATGCTCAAGCGGGGTTTCTCCGGCATCATCGAAGACTGGCTGCTGGCCGCGGAGTATATCCTGGCGCAAGGCAACCTTCAGGTCATGCTATGCGAGAGGGGCATACGCACCTTCGAGACCTACACCCGCAACACCCTGGACATCAGCGCTATTCCCGCAATCAAGAGGCTGAGCCACCTGCCTATCATTTCCGACCCAAGCCATGGCACCGGCAAATGGTACCTGGTGCCCCCCATGGTCATGGCCTCCGTGGCCGCTGGCGCCGACGGCGTCATGGTGGAAGTGCATCCCTCCCCCGACACCGCCAGGTCCGACGGAGCGCAATCGCTGACCTTCGAAAACTTCTCTTTAGTGATGGAGCAGGTCAAGGCTATATCCGGTGTGGTAGCCGGCTTGGCCCGGCCCATTGGGGCCAACCCGTAAGGCATACACGAAGAACGACCCTCGGGTGAAAAAAACGAGCAGCCATCGGTAGGCCCATGGGGCTCTTCCCCGAGGGCTGTAGTTGACTAGCACGGACTCGTCATGGAACCGAAAGAAGAGTTGGCTGCCTCCAAGGTCCAAGGGGGGTCCGTCTTGACCCTGGGGGTTTTTGATGGAGTCCACACAGGGCACCAGCACCTACTGGACCAGGTCAAAGCCGAGGCAAGACAGCGGGGCCTCGCCTCGGCCGTCATCACCTTTCGTAACCACCCGCGGACCGTTCTCGCTCCGGACATCCCCATCACCTACATCTCATCCCTTGAGGAGCGCCTGGAGCGCTTGCGGCACACGGGTGTCGACTACATAGTGCCGCTAACCTTCACCAAGGAGCTTTCCCAACACAGTCCCCGCGCATTCGTCGAGCTTCTGACCTCGAATCTTGACATGAAGGGCCTGGTCATCGGCCCTGACTTCGCTTTGGGGAAAGGACGAGAGGGCACGGCCCCAGTCCTACAGGCTTTGGGCAGGGAGCTAGGCTTCACCGTCACCTTGGCATCCCCCTTTAACAGCGGCGGCCAGATCGTCAGCACCACGGCGGTGCGGGAATCCCTCGCGGTGGGAGACATGGAGCGCGCCGCCGCTCTGCTGGGCAGGCCCTTTCGCCTGAGCGGCACCGTGGTAACAGGCGACAAGCGAGGCCGCTCCCTGGGCTTTCCAACGGCTAACATCGACATGGCGCCCGACGCCGCCATACCCTTGGACGGCATCTACTGCACCATCGCCCTGGTGGGGAAACGACGGTATGACTCGGTCACCAGCATCGGAGTCAGGCCCACCTTTGAAGGGGGCCCACGGACGGTGGAGACCTTTATCATGGACTTCGATGCCGACCTCTACGGCCAGCATATGCAGATAGACCTGGTCCATAGGATACGAGAGGAAAGGCGTTTCTCCGGGGTTGATGACTTGATAGCTCAAATGAAGCTGGACGTTGAGATCGCCGGCCAGGTGCTGGCATCCCGAGGCGGAGCATGAGCGCCATCGTTCCCGATGATCGCCAACTCGATACTATTCTACGCAGGGGCGTCGCCGACATCATCGTAGAGGATGAGTTCGTCAGCCTGCTCAAGGCAGGTAAGCCACTGCGCTTGAAATTTGGCCTCGATCCCAGCGCCCCAGATATCCACATGGGACATGCCGTTCCGCTCCGCAAGCTTCGGCAGCTCCAGGAGCTTGGGCACCAGGTGGTCCTTATCGTGGGGGACTGGACCGCACGCATTGGGGACCCCAGCGGGGAATCGGCCACCCGCCCCATGCTCACCGCCGAGCAAGTCCTGGCCAACGCCGAGACCTACATGGCCCAATTCTTCAAGGTCGTCGACCGAGAGAAGACCGAGGTTAGATGGCAGACGGAGTGGTTCGGTAATTTCAGCCTGGAGGACGTCATACGCCTCACCAGCAGATTCACCGTTGCCCAGCTGCTGAAACGGGACGACTTTGCAACCAGGTTTCAGGCCGATCGGCCCATCGCTATCACGGAGCTGCTCTACCCCCTCCTTCAGGCTTACGATTCCGTGATGGTGGAATCCGATGTCGAGCTCGGCGGCACGGACCAGCGGTTCAACATCCTCCTGGGCAGGGAGCTTCAGCAAATGTCGGGGCAGCGGTCTCAGCAGGTCATGCTCGTCCCGCTCTTGGTAGGAACCGACGGCGTTCAGAAAATGAGCAAAAGCCTGGGCAATTACATCGGGGTCACCGAGCCGCTCAACGACATGTACGGCAAGGCCATGTCCATCGCAGACTCCATGATCGTTACTTTTTTCGAGCTCTTGACCGACGTGCCGGACGAGGAGCTGGCGGAGTTTCGCCGCCAGCTAGAGTCCGGCGCCACGAACCCCATCGAGATCAAAAAGAGGCTGGCCGGGGAGCTGGTGCGCCAGTTCCATGGCGATCGGGCGGTGGCTGACGCCCAGTCCCATTTCGAGCGTGTCATCCAGCGCAAAGAGGAGCCCGATGAAGTCGAAGGCTTCGCCATCTCCTTTTCCGCTCCCGGCGAAGGCCCCAACAGTGAGGTAGTGGCGGAAGGGCTGTCGAACGGCGGCGTTCAGGTCCATACCATCCGGCTGGTGGTGAAAGCGGGACTCGCCCCCAGCAACAGCGAGGCCCGGCGTCTTCTCCGGCAGGGCGCTGTCAGGGTCGGTGGCCGACAGCTCGCTGCTGGCGACACCGTGGTTACCGTCATGCCGGAGACCACCATCCGCGTCGGCAACCGACGCTTTATTCGCATCGTGAACGAAGACTAACGCGTCGGAGGCGCCATGATCGCCATGACGGACGAGATGCGGGACCTGGTAGACAATGCCATGGAGTACAGGACACCGTGCATCGTGGGGACGGTAGACCCGGAGGGAGGCCCTCACGTGGGCTTCCGCGGCAGTGTCATGGTCTTCGATGATGAGCACCTGGCCTGGTGGGAGCGCACCATGCGGGGGGAGGCCTCGTACCTCCAGAGCAACCCAAAGGTGGTGGTGCTGCTCCGAAACCCTGAGAAACGGGTGGGTTGGAAGTTTTACGGTTCCGCCGTCTTTTACCGTGACGGCCCCCTCCGGGAGCAGGTGATGGCCCGCACCCCTCAGGTAGAGCTAGACCGGGACGCAGAGCGCAAGGGCTTCGCGGTGCTCATCAAGGTAGACCTGATCACCACCCTGGGCGGTCAGTCCATCCAGGAGCGCGGCGGGGAAGCTTCCAGCCCGTCGTCCTGATCCTCCTGCCTGCTTTACGAAAGCCCCCTCCCGTCTGGTACAATCGTTGCTGATATTCCCTGTCAGGAGACCCTCCGTTGAACCTTCGCGTGCCCGGCCCGACCCCCCTCCCCGATCCTGTGCTGGAAGCTGTCGGCGGCCAGATGATCAACCACCGTGGCCCGGAATTCGCCGACCTCATTGATGGCCTCACCGCGGGCCTCAAGACGGTCTTTCAGACCAAGAATGACCTCGTCATCCTGACCTCCTCCGGCACAGGCGCCATGGAGGCGGCTGTCACCAACTTGCTCTCGCCCGGTGAGCGGACGCTCGTCGTCTCCGTCGGGGTCTTTGGCAACCGGACCGCGGAGATCGCAGGGGCCTTCGGCGCCGATGTGGCCCGTCTGAGCTTCCCTCCCGGATCGGCGGCGGACCCGGAGGCCGTTCGGGAGGCCCTGGCCCGTGAGCCAAAGGTAAAGACCGTCTTCGTGACTCACAACGAGACCTCCACCGGCGTCACCAACGACCTGAAGGCGTTGGCCTCCGTGATCAAAGGCGAGTTCGACAAGACGCTGGTCGTCGATGGTATTAGCAGCATCGCCTCCATGCCCTGCCCGGTGGACGAGTGGGGGATCGACCTCGCCATGTCCGGGTCGCAAAAGGGGTGGATGGCCCCTCCCGGCCTAGCCATGGCCAGCGTAAGCCCCCGGGCGTGGAAAGCAATCGCCGAAGCTACCATGCCCCGCTTTTATTTCGACCTGACAGCCGCCAGGGACACCCTGGAGAAGAAGCAGACCCCGTGGACGCCGGCCCTCAGCGTCATGTATGGGCTGAAGGAAGGTCTCCGCCTCCTCTTGAAAGAGGGTATGGAGAATGTCTACCAACGCCACATCAAGATCGGTGAAACGGCGCGCCGAGGCGTCCAGGCGCTGGGGCTGGAGCTGTTTGCTGATGAGGGATGCGCCTCCAACACCGTGACTGCCATCAAGGTGCCCATGGGTGTGGAGTGGCAGGCCCTTTCCGGGGCGCTACGTGAAGAGCACGGCGTCATCTTAGCCGGGGGGCAGGGGGCTTTATCCGGCAAGATCTTCCGCATCGGCCACCTGGGATGGGTGAGCGAATCCGATATCAAGCATGCCCTCGCCGCTTTGGAAAAGGTGTTGGCAAAGGCGCGAAAAAGCGGAGCGGTCCCCGCAGGAGGGGTTTAAGGTGCGGGTCCTTGTGGCCGACCCCATCGCAGAGGAGGGGGTGAACCTCCTCCGCGACTCCGGAGTCGACGTGGATGTCCGGACCGGTCTCAAGTCACAAGAGTTACAGGCCTGCATCTCGGACTATGACGCTCTGATCGTCCGAAGCGAGACCAAGGTGACCGAAAAGGTCCTGGCCGCCGGTAAGCGACTGCAGATAGTCGGACGGGCCGGAGCCGGCGTGGACAACATCGACGTTGATTGCGCCACCCGCCAAGGCGTCCTGGTCGCCAACGCGCCGACGGCCAACTCCATCGCCGCCGCCGAGCATACTCTGGCACTGATGCTTTCCCTGGCGAGACATGTGCCGCGCGCCCATGCAGCGCTGAAGGCAGGCAAGTGGGGCCGCTCGGAGTTTGTCGGCACGGAGCTTCGGGGCAAGACCCTGGGTATCTTCGGCCTGGGGAAGGTCGGCTCTGAAGTCGCCCGGCGCGCAAAGGCCTTCGAGATGCGCATCATCGCCCACGACCCCTTTGTTTCCACCGACCATGCCGATCACCTGGGCGCCGAGATGGTCGAGAGTGACCACCTCCTCCGGCAGGCCGATTTCATTACCATCCATGTCCCGCTGACCGGCAGCACCAAAAAGCTGATCGGCGCCAAGGAGCTGGCGAAGGTTAAGCCCACCGTGCGGATCATTAATGCTGCGCGGGGTGGCGTCATTGATGAACAGGCCCTGTTCGACGCAGTGGAAAACGACCGTGTCGCCGGCGCCGCCATCGATGTCTTCTCCGAGGAACCGGCCCAGGATAGTGTGCTGCTCAAAAGCGACCGCATCATCGTGACGCCGCACCTGGGGGCCTCCACCGCCGAGGCCCAGACCAACGTGGCTGTCGAGGTGGCCGAGCAGGTGCTGGACGTCCTGGGAGGCAGGCCCGCCACCCATGCCGTCAACGCCCCCATGGTGCTGCCGGAGGCCCTCGCGGCGCTGACCCCCTTCGTCCAGGTAGGGCATCTGGTCGGCAAGGTAGCCACCCAGTTGGCGGAAGGGCAGCTCAAGTCCATCTCCATCGGATTTGCCGGAGATATCGCCCAGTACGACACCCTGTTCCTGAAGGCCGCGGTTATCGGCGGCCTCCTGGCCCCGATCAGCGAGGAGCGGGTCAACGTCGTCAACGTCAATATGATCGTTGCACAGCGGGGCATGAAGGTCGTCGAAAAGAAAGAGGAGGCGTCTGAGACCTACCGGAACGTGCTGACCGTGGAGTTGACCACCAGCGCCGGGACCACGATAGTCTCCGGGACCAGCGTCATTGGGAGGAGCCACATTATCCGGGTCAACGAGTACTGGCTGGACATCGCCCCCGGCGACGGCTACATGCTGCTCATCGAGAACCAGGACACACCAGGCATGGTAGGAGCCGTGGGGACCCTCGCCGGCGAGGCCGACGTCAACATAAGCTTCATGGAAGTAGGGCGGCTGGCGCCCCGGGGAGTTGCCATGATGGCCCTGGGGATCGATGAGCCGATGCCCGGGAAGAGCATGAGCGCGATCCTGGCGATGCCCGGCATCCTCAGCGCCAAGCAGGTTACGGTGTAGCGGGATGTGGTGGGGTGGGGGACCGCCTCCCCAGATTCTTCGCTGACGCTCAGAATGACATTTTGCAGCGGTTTTCTGACTCATCACACTGGAGGCCTAGACACTCATGGAGCGCTCATGGCACTTGACAGAGAGGATCGCAAGGGCTTAATACTATAGCGACATGCTGACACAAGGCAGCCGCGAAGACGAATCGGACTTTCTGGCGATCGTACGCAGGCACAAAGGAGGCAGTCAATGAAGGAATTCAAGCTCATCGACGTAGACTCCCATATTATCGAGCCACCAACGTTGTGGCAGGACCGATTGCCTGCCAAGTTCAAAGAGCGCGCTCCACGCCAGGTGCGGTTGGAGAAGGGCGACGCCTGGGTCATGGAGGGGGCAGCCGATCCCCTGTCCTTCGGCCACAACGCCATTGGGGCAACTCCAGGCGGCATGAAGCCCGAGCAACGGACGGAGTGGATTCACTGGGAGGACGTCCAGAAAAGCTGCTACGATCCCACGGAACGTCTGAGGGTCATGGACGAGGACGGTGTGGGATCGGCCATGATGTTCCCGACACCTCGAATTTCGGGAGCGCTTGCCTGGAACAAAAAGGACGAGGAGTTCCATCTCGCCTGCATTCGGGCCTATAACGACTGGCTTTCCGGGTTCTGCGGCGTTGCGACGGACCGCCTCGGTGGCGTCGCGAGCTTGCCCACCCTAGGGCTGCAGTCGACTCTCGGGGAGTTTCGCCGTGTGATGAAGCTCCCCGGCATCCGCACGATCGGGCTGAGCCAGTGGCCCAACGGCAGCCTCGAAATCACCCCGGAGGACGATGCCTTTTTCGCCGAGGTCCAGGAGGCGGGCATCCCCCTCAACATCCACGTCGGCTTATCAGCCTCTCCGCCCGCCGCGAAAGCTCAAGTGAGGGGCGCTGTTGGAGACATGCGGCACCTGGATGCGCCTCTTCGCGCCAAGCAGCTCATCAACACCGGCGTCTTCGACCGCTTTCCTAGCCTGAATGTTGCTTTCATCGAAGTCGATTGCGGCTGGGTCCCCTACGTCAAGGAGCAGTTTAACGACCGCTTCAAGCGGCTGGAGCCGGCCAGCCGGCCGGATATCAAGATGCGGCCCAGCGACTACTATGAGCGGAATCTCTACTTTGGCTACATCACGGACAGCTTTGGGGTCTCCAACCGCCACGCCATAGGCCTTGGCCAGATGATGTGGTCCAGCGACTTTCCTCACTCGGGGACGGACTGGCCCCATTCCTGGGAGACCATAGAGAGCAATTTCCAGGGTGTGCCGGAGGATGAGAAGTTCAAAATCCTGGCGGGCAACGCGGCGCGCATCTACAAGTTCCCCAACGGGGCCTAGCGCTACCCGCTGTTGAACTCGCTCATAGCGCTGGCCATGCCCCGGGCCAGCACCCAGTCGATGACGCCGACCGCCCTGGACACCGCCTGCTCCACCACCTCCGTCTCTTGAGGCCTGAAGTCGCCCAGCACGTGGTCGATGGCGTCGACGCCAGCGCTCTCGGCCCGACCGATGCCGACACGCAGGCGAGGAACCTCATCACTCCCCAGGCGGTCGATGATGGAAGCAATCCCTTTGTGGCCGCCGGCAGAGCCTTTTTCCCGGAGGCGCAATTTTCCCAGGGGCAGGTCCATCTCGTCGTAAACGATGATCAGCCTGGACTGGTCAACATGGTGCCGCCGCACCATCTCCAGGACCGCTTCGCCACTGTGGTTCATATACGTCCGAGGCTTGGCTACGAGGCCCCTGAACTCGGAGCCATCGACGAGTACCTGTCCCTCCCCCGTAAACGCCCACGCCCTCTTTCGGCTGATCTCGATATGGTGACGTGCGGCCCATCGGTCGGCTACCAGGAACCCCACGTTGTGACGGCTTGACTGATACTGCTTGCCCGGGTTGCCAAGACCGACGACCAGCATGAGATCGGGCCTCGGCCTGCGCCTGAATAGCTTCATACTATCCTTAGCCTGATCTTTTTACCGGCATGCGATGCCTGGGCCTTCTCCAGCTCTCGTCGAAGGGAGCTTTCAACGGCAGCTATGAAGTCGCTAACCTGCTCCTCGGCCACGGTAGGGAACCGCTCAGCGATCTCTCGCACAAGGGTGGTGAGAGGAACATCGACGATCACCTCGCCGAGCAGCTTCTTCAGGAACCCCGCCAGCTCCTCGTCCAGGACCTGCGCCAAAGCACTGGCGTCCGCAGCCTGAAGCACTTTCAGGAACTGGTCTATATTGGCCTCTCGCTGTTCGGCCAATACCTGACGCACCGCCTCGGCGCTCAACCGACGTTGCTGCTGGGCCAGGGCGCTGGTCAGTCCCGCCAGGACCGTTTCAACCTCGGCAGTCGGAGGGGTTGCATCGAGCGGGACCCGACACGTTGGGCAGGATGGGGCCTCGCCCAGGTCTGACAGCTCTTGCTCTGAGCGTGAACAGGCCCGAACAGATGCCGCCAGCCGCTCGTAGGCGACGAGGGCGGCGCCTCCAACCGGGTCGCCGAGCTCAGAAATGCCATCGAGAAGTCGTAATACCTTGGCGTTGCCCTCCGCGCCGGCAAGTTGCCGCTCGAGAGCCGTAACCTCGCTCCGGTAGGCCCGGTGGTGCCGGACATAGGCCCGAGCATACTTTTCTTTAAAAAGGTCGAACAGCGCCTTTACGCTGGGCCACAGAGTTGGGGTTTCCGCTATGGTCCCCGCCGAGAGCTGCTCTTGGATCGAGAGCCGGTCCAGGTAGATCTCCTCATCAGTCTTCTTCGGAAGCGCCCCTTCGGGGTAGGTTTCCATGGACCGGACTTGAGCGCGTATCTGCTCCGCCTGGGCCAGCGCCGCGAAGCGTTGCAGGAAACTCCCGGCATCCCGTTCCAAGAACAGCCCCGCAGCGTTCAGGGTCGACCCCCCAGCCGCCAGCACGGTGCCTCGAGACAAGGCCTCAACTTGCCCCGGCGACCATACCCAGGGCGCAGCGGGGGCATCCACGCGATATTCGGTCCGGGTCTCGGCTATAGCCGCCGCTGACAACGGCTCTGAGGGTATGCAGACGAAAACCCGGTTGCTCTGCGGCAGGACTTCTGCAGGGCTAGCGGGCCTCGTCAACAGCACGATTCGCAGAGCGATCCGGTCTGGTGGCGCGGCTCCCAGATGCACACTCCACTCGTTGGACAGAATGACCTGGATGGTAACGCTTTGCCCCCCTCTATCCACCTCAACCTGAACGGGAACGTTCAATGAAAGTTGTTGGGGCCGCGAGGCGCCGAGACCGGTCTCCTCAGCCATTCCCTTTCCTCTCGGGCTCCGCCGGGGCAGGGGGCGGCCCCTCCTCCAGAAGCTTCAGCATCTCTGCCTCGTTCAGCTGCCGGGTGCCAAGGGCTAGGGCTTTTTGGAGCTTGGAGCCGGGCTCGGTGCCTACTACCACAAAGCTGGTCTTCTTACTGACACTGCTCGAGACTGAGCCACCCAGTGCCACGATCCGAGCCGTGGTCTCTTCGCGCGTCATGGTGTCTAGCCCCCCCGTCAGAACGAAGGACAGCCCCGTCAACGGCCCGGCCGCGACTTCCTCCTGGACCTCGTGGTGTGGGTCCACCCCGGCTTTTTTGAGCTTTTCGATTACCTCACGGTTTTTCGGCTCTTGGAAGTAGACGACGATGCTGTCGGCGATCTTGGGGCCGATACCGGGGATGGCGGTCAGTCTCTCTGCCGAAGCGTCACGGATAGCATCGATATTGGGGAATGCCTGGGCTATCAGCCTGGCGGTTTCAAAGCCAACGTGGCGGACGCCCAGGGCAAAGACAAGCCGGTCCAGAGGGCGGCCTCTGCTTGCCTCGATGCCCCGCATGATATTATCAGCGCTTTTCTCACCCATGCGCTCCAGCCCCGTTAGCTGATCGGCGGTCAGCGAGTAGATATCGGCAACGTCATTGACCAGTCCAGCGTCGATCAAAGCCAGGGTCAGAGATTCTCCCATGCCGTCAATATCCATCATGCCACGGCCCACAAAGTGCTTCAAAAGCTCATAAAACTGGGCCGGACATGTGGCGTTAACGCAGTAGTGCATCGCTTCATCTTCCGGACGCACCACCTGCGTTCCACAAACGGGGCAAATCTCCGGCATGGAGAAGGGCTTCTCCTGACCAGTGCGCCGGCTCACGACGGGCCCCACGACTTGAGGGATTACCTCACCGGCACGCTCCACGGTGACCCAGTCGCCGACGCGGATGTCTTTGCGACGGATGTCGTCCTCATTGTGAAGGGTCGCCATCTTGACCCTGACCCCCCCAACATCCACGGGCTCCAGGATGGCAAAGGGGTTTAAGCTACCGGTGCGGCCCACATTGATCCCTATGTCCAGAAGCCTGGTCACTACCTGGGTAGCCGGAAATTTATAGGCCACCGCCCACCGGGGCTCACGCCCGACCTCTCCGAGCCTCTGGTGCATCTCGAATGGGTTGATCTTTACCACCACGCCATCGGCGCCATAATCCAGGCTTTCCCTGCTTTCTAGCCAGCTTCTAAAGTAGTCCTCGACTTCATCAATGTTCTTGCAGAGCCGATTGTGCGGATTGGTCCTGAACCCGATCTCCTTGAGCACCCGAAGGGCCTCGGCGTGGCTATCCGGCGTAGTGCCTTCGGCCCACCCTAGGGCATAGATGAAGATATCCAACGGTCGGGTGGCGGTCACCCGAGGGTCCAGCTGCCTCAGCGCCCCGGCGGCGGCGTTACGGGGATTGGCGAAGAGAGGGAGCCCTTGATCAGCCCGCTCTAGGTTCATCCGGTCAAAACCGGACCTTGGCATATACACCTCGCCCCGGACCTCGAACCGTCCCAGTCCCGAGTCCGTGGAAACCACCAGCGGCAAGCTCTTGATTGTCCTCAGGTTTTGGGTCACATCTTCGCCCTTGAGGCCATCTCCCCTGGTAGCGCCGGTCTTGAGGCTTCCTTCTTCATACGTCACCGCCACCGCCAGACCGTCGATCTTGAGCTCGCAGACCATAGCAAAGGACGATTCGTCCAAAATCCGGGCGGCGCGGGTGTGCCACGCCTTCAGCTCCACAGCGTCGAACGCGTTACCGAGACTGAGCAGAGGCACCTTGTGCTGGATGGAATCGAAGGCGTCTAAAGGCGCGGCGCCGACGCGCTGGGTCGGCGATTCGGGCCTGACGAGTTCCGGGTGTTCAGCCTCGAGAGCCCCGAGATCGCGCATGAGTATGTCAAACTCTGCGTCACTGATCTCCGGTTCATCGAGGACGTGGTAGCGGTGATTGTGGTAGTCGATCTGCCGCCGCAGCTCCGCGGCTCGCTCAGCGACTCCGGCGCCATTCGTCATGACAGCAGTGGACCGTATTGGGCTCGGAAACAAAATAGACCGAGAGCGATAGCCCTGGGGCCGGTTCATACTACCATGGGGCAAACCGAGGGGGAAAGAGGGGATCAGTCACCTAGCATGAAGCCAAGAATCCAGGGGCTCGCGGCGAAGAGCGCAAGGCCGGCCACAACCACCAGGAGGGCCACCTTCCGGTTCCTCCCTCGGAGCTTCGGGTGCGGGACGTCCTCCTCGACATAATGGGGATTGTTCCGTTCCTTGAGCCAGGCCTTAATCTCCCATTCAAGGCGACCGGGGTCGAAGCCTGGGGAGCCCCCAAACCGAGGCATTTCCTTTGCCCTCCCGTACGGGCTTAGCTGCGGGGCCGGCGAAGGACGGCCCGAATCATGCGGCTGAGCAGTCCAGGACCCCTGGCTAAAGAGATCTGGTATTTCAAGCGCTCATCATGCGCTCGCTGTCTGGCAGAGCGCATTCCTCTCCCGAGCCGCATCTCCATCTCCACCGCCCTCATCCTCATTTGGTCAAACCCACCGAAGTGCATCGCTCACCTCCTACAAATCCTGCGTCGGCTAGAGCGTCTCCATGCCCCAAGAGCGGCGCAGCGACCCAAGAGCCCGCAACAGCAAGCCTTTTTTCGATTCAGCTATAGGCTCCCACCTCAGAGAACTGATCTCATACGTTCTACGCGTGTGCTCAAAGGGCCGGTCCTCAATGAGATCCTGAGACTCGGAGTCCACCTCTTGTTTTATCTCCCAGATTTCATAGGTGCGTCGTTCCTCGTCCGCCACTTGTTTGGGAGTCGAGGTACGGTTCCGGTTAATTCTATCTAATTCGAACTCATGGAACATCTGATAGAAGTCCCCTCCCATCCTCATCATGGCGCGCCCCTCCGTCTCATACGGTTGTCCCCTTTGAGCGGCCTAGGCGAAGCGCTGTCCGGAGCAGGCGGGTCAACGGTCCGGGCTTGTGCAGCTTGGATGCCTCCCACCGCTGCCGGATACGCCCAGAACGCGTGCCCTCCGCCAGCTCGCGGAACATGCGCCGCATCTCCACGTCTCGCCAGCCCTGATTCATCCTGGTCTCATCCTATGCCAATCCGTCAGACAGGTCAACGTTTGAGCTACGTTACCACCACAGGACAACGCCGGTACCGTGCTACAATTCGTCCAGCAGGGGCCGTCAGACAGGGTTGAAAAGGAGAAGCCGATGGCCGTCGCCCACCCCCTGCCCACAAGGATTGGCAACCGAGAGCTGCGGTGGGGGAAAAAGACCTTCCTCATGGGCGTCGTGAACATGACGCCAGACTCTTTTTCCGGTGACGGCCTGGCCGGACAGCCGGATAAGGCCGCGGCCCTGGCGAAGGCCTTCGCCGCAGACGGCGCCGACATCCTGGACGTTGGCGGAGAGTCCACCCGCCCAGGAGCCTCCCCGGTGTCCGAAGGTGAGGAACGGAGCCGAATCCTCCCCGCGATTCGCCTTCTCCGAAAAACCACTGACCTGCCCATCAGTGTGGACACCTACCACCACGCGGTAGCGGAGAAGGCGCTCGCCGCCGGCGCCTCGATGATGAATGATGTGTGGGGCCTGAAAGCAGAGCCCCGCCTGGCCGACCTGGCCGCCAGAGCGGCTGTTCCTCTGGTGCTGATGCACAACCAGCGCGGCGCCGAGTACAAAGATCTAATTGGCGACATTCTGGAAAGTCTCCGCCGAAGTATCGAAACGGCCCAGGGGCATGGCGTCCCGCCCGAGAACATCATCATCGACCCAGGCATCGGTTTCGGGAAGACCGCCGAGCAGAACCTGGAGGTCCTGCGGAGATTGGAGGAGTTCAAAATGCTGGGAAAGCCTATACTCGTGGGGACCTCCCGCAAATCCACCATCGGCCTCGTTCTGGACCTGCCTATCGGGGAACGGCTCGAGGGGACCGCGGCTACCGTCGCCATCGCCATCGCCAAAGGCGCTGACCTCGTGCGGGTACACGAGGTCAAGGAGATGGCCCGTGTCGCCCGCATGAGCGATGCCATCGTTCGGGGATGGCACAGGCCGGAATGAGGGCCTCCTCTGTCACCGTGTACCTGGGCCTAGGCGCCAACTTGGGCGACCGTGAAGGCAACATCCGGCGCGCTATCGAGTTCATGCAACCAGAGGTAGCCGTCAACCGAGTGTCGTCTCTCTATGAAACGACACCAGTGGGTCTTACCGCTCAACCCGATTTCTTGAACATCGCCTGCTGCGGGCAGACTGTGCTGACGCCCGAAGCGCTCCTGGCCTTTTGTAAGGGAATAGAGGCCTCCTTGGGTCGGCTGCCCAGCTTCCCCAACGCCCCCCGTCTTATCGACATCGACATCCTGATTTTCGAGGATACGGTCATCGATCAAACGGGGCTAAGGGTTCCCCACCCTCGGATGACGGAGCGGGCGTTCGTCATGGTCCCGTTGGTCGAGATCGCCTCAACGCTTCGCCACCCGTTCCTTAGCAGGACGATGGCTGAGCTGCTGGCGGACTTGGACACCGACGGCGTCAGGACCTACCATGGAGATGGGGCTAACAGCTCCGGCTAGGGCGCTGCATCCTCACGCATGTCCGGCGGGAGGAGGTTGGGGATGGAGTCCTCAATCGGGTAGCTCTCGTTACAGGCAGCGCACTGCAGGCTGCCTGCAACGATCTCCCCGGCATCCTCTTTCTCGACGCCCAGCGCAAGCTCACCCTTGCACACCGGGCAGACCAGTATCTCCATCAGATCACGTCTCATCGGTTGCCCTCCCCATGCGCCCTATCCGATCCCCGACATCTGCCGGGCATACGCGATGGCCGCGTCGCTATCGTAGTCGCGCGCGATGACCAGTTTCTCCGCCTCGATAGAGCCCTCGGCATGTATGGCCAGCACGGAGTGATAGCCGCCCAGCTCAGAGGTTGTCAGGTCCGAGACCATGTTCACCGCCCTCAAGCGCTCCTCGGCGGACACTCCCTTGCGGCCGCCAAGGTAGCGGGTCAAGTAATCACGAGTCTCGGGATTACGAAGGTCCTCCTCGGAGGGAGCGGTGATTAGCAGACCGCCGGTGATGTCCTGCACGTAGCTCAGAGCCGTATGATAGTTGCTGGCGAACTGGAGCTTGGCGACGTTGGTGTAAAGCCGGTCAGGGACGGCGATACCCGGTGGTATCATGCGGCAGCTCTGGGCCGCGATTCTCAGAAGTCCCTTGATCGTCTGGGCGTAGGTCATCAGCCAGGCCAGTTTGTCCCGGACGTGGGATACCCGAGAGATGCCGTTCATATCGGCCATCAAGAGCGCCGAGCCGACCAGCAGGTCCAGCAGAGGCTGCTTGTAGGAAACAGCGGTGAAACGATGGTAATCGACGAAGCCCAGGGCCAACGGCCCGGCAAATTGGTGCTGCCCGTCCAGAAAGACCCGCTCCCATGGGACGAAGACGTCGTCGAAGATCGTCAACGTCTCCAGCATTCTGTGCTTGGCGCTCAATGGGAACTCGAACTCGCTCTCTTTATGTTGCGTATAGACTGAGGCGATGAGCTTCAGACCGGGGGTGTTCATCGGCACCGCGAAGGCTACGGCATAGTCCTTGTCACGCTCATCCAGATTGCGCGTCGGGAGCACGATGAGCTCGTTGGCGTTGATCGAGACGGAGGTGTGTACCTTGGCCCCGCGAACGGTGATGCCCTTCTCGTCCCGATCGACGATTCTGACGTAATAGTCGGGGTGCTCCTGCTCGGATGGGCGCAAAGACCGGTCCCCTTTTGCGTCGGTCTGCGCGACGGCGATGGCCAGGTCGTTCTGGCTGCAGTGCCGGTAGAAGGCTTGGACCCGCTCCGAGACGTTGGTGCCCAACGCCTCGTCCATCTGGGAGGCGAAGGCGTGGAGGGCAAACAGGGCGTCAGTGCCTATTTCCTTGATGAGGGTCACCATGGTGCCCCCAATGCGGGTAACCAGGTCGATCAGGTCGGCGCGCCGCATCAGGTCCTGCTCGTTTCTCGGAAGATAGTACAGCCGCGCCATCTCCTCGCCGGTGTCCGGGTCCTGGGTCACCGCCAGGTCGCGGTGTTGGGGCTCTTCGGCGAGCCGATAATCGATGGCCGCGTGCTCGATGGCGACCTTGAAAAGGGGATGAGTCGTTACATCCTCGACTCGGGCGCCACGGTAGTAGACCGTGCGTCCGTCTCTGAGGCTCTCAATATATTCAGACGGGCTGCGAAGAGGCATGAAAATGCTCCCGAAGAGGTGTGCTCAATCATACCCAGTCGGACGGGGCCCGACAAGGAACGTCTCTGGGCTCTCCCGCTGAGTCGCGATAAAGTCCGACGTGTCGAGCCACGGATGCAGCTTGAGTATAATAGCTTCAAGACACGAGATAAGGCCAAAGGCGACCCCATACATGGACCTCAAAAGCGTCATCAGGGATGTGCCGGACTTCCCCCAGCCTGGGGTGATCTTCAAGGACATCACGCCGCTGCTCCAAAGCACATCCGCTTTCAAATACGCGCTGGATATCCTGACGGAGCGCTACCAGGGCGAGCGCGTCGATGACGTGGTGGCGATAGAGGCCCGGGGATTCATATTCGGGGCGCCCCTGGCCCTGCGGCTCAACGCGGGCTTCGTGCCGGTGAGGAAGAAGGGTAAGCTCCCCCATAAGACCGTCGGAATCGAATACGGCCTGGAATACGGGTCTGAAGCGGTGGAGCTCCACGAGGACGGGGTACTGCCGGGAAAACGGGTCCTTATCGTGGATGATGTCCTGGCCACTGGGGGGACGGCGGCCGCCGCCAAGTCCCTGGTGGAGCAGTTAGGGGGGCATGTCATTGGACTGGCGTTCATCATAGAGTTATCCTTCCTGAACGGGCGGAGGAGGCTACCGGGTGTCGACCTGTTCTCAGTCATTGAATACCATACCCCTGACGAAAGCTAAAGACGGCAAGAGCGACCCTTGACATCTCTCAATGCCATCACCTTCGACCTCTGGCAGACGCTGATCGTCGACTCCCCCGCCATAGGGCGCCCGCGCGCCCAGAAACGGCTTGAGGACGTGATGGCGGTCCTCAACGAGGATGGCTTCACCGTCACCGCCGATCAGCTGACCGCGGCGTCGCGGAGCTGCTTCCGAATCTGCGACGAGATCCGAGCCAGGGAGCAGGATGTCAGCTTCGACGAGCAGATCGATATCTACGTACGCAGCATTGACGAGCAGCTACCCAGCCAGATAAGTCCCGAGATCCGCGCCCACCTGGCACGCCGATACGCCGATTGCTACCTGGAGCATCCCCCGCTCATCGCAGAGGGGGCCAACAGGGTGGTGCGAGCGTTAAAGGAGATGGGGTACAAGATAGGTCTGATCTGCAATACGGGCTCAACGCCCGGCGTAACCCAAAGGGTCTTCCTAGACCGCATGGGCCTGGCGGGTTACTTTGACACCTTCACCTTTTCCGATGAGGAGCGTCTCTCCAAGCCGTCCTCCAAGATCTTCGCCATCACCTTGGAGCGCCTGAAGGCGACCCCTGAGCAGTCGGTCCACGTTGGCGACCACCCACGCAATGACGTGGAGGGGGCCAAGCGGGCCGGTCTCCGGGCGATCTGGCTTCGTCGAGATGACAAAGAGAAGCCCGCGGTGGAGCCGGATGCCACGATAGAGTCGTTGGATGAGACGCTGGACGCTCTCGCCAAACTGGCATCCTGAGCCGCCGTCAGGCCTCGCTGTCCTTGACACCTGTAGGCCCCAAGGATAGACTCACCGTAGGTGGCACATGGGCCATTAGCTCAGGCGGTCAGAGCACAGTCCTGATAAGACTGGGGTCCGTGGTTCGAGTCCACGATGGCCCACCATTTTTGACGGTAGACAGAACTGAGCCGTTCAGCGCCATCTCCTCGGCGTTCCTGCCGGGTATCTGGCTGTCGTCTGGCATGGGGATGGTGTAGCGCAGCAAGGCGTCGCCCGGCATCACGACGATCTCCTTGACGAAGGTCTCGATGAAGGCCCTGCGCTCGGTCAACTCGCTCTCTTTCAGGAACGCGCTCATGTCCTGAGAGTAGGCCGCTATGGTGTTCACGTCGTCCAGGACGGCCCTGCGCTGGGAGAGGATGGCCCTGGGCATCAGCCGCCGCGTCCTCCAGGCGCTCCTTCCGCTCACGGTGCTCCTTGATGCGGTCCGAGGCGTCGGCCATGTTGATGTCGGTCGTCTCTACGAAGTGCCAGATGCGGCCCAGCTTCCGCTTCACGTCCTCAAGCTCATCCTCGATGGTCTCCAGCCTCTTGCGCTGCTCCCGTGCCACGCCGTCCATCTCCTCGTCCACGACCTTCACCAGAGTCGCGGATGTTGCCCTCGGTGAGGATGTTGGAGCGAATCTTGCCCACGACCATCTCCTCGAAGCGGCGGGCGTTGAGCCTGGGAGTGTCGCAGGCATCCTTGCCGCGCTTCATGATCGACTGGCAGACGTAGTAGGAGAACTGGCCGCTCTTGGCGTCCTGGCCGCTGAGCGCCCTGTTGCACTTGTGGCATTTGACCAGCCCACTGAGCAGGTAGGTGCTTCCGACTCTGCGGGGGTGTGCGATCTTCGGTGCGCGGGAGCGCATCAGCCTGTTGACGCGCTGGGACTTGGCTTTGGAGATGATGGCGGGAAACGCCTTCTCGATCCGTATAGGGTCGGCCTTGTCCAGGTGGGCCTGGGACCAGTCGGGGCCCAGGGAGCGCAGCAGCAGCCGCGCCACCACGCGCTCCCCTTCGTAGAGGGCAGAGAGCGCGCCCATGAGGGCGATGAGGGGGTCGGAGCCGGGGTCGAGCAGGTCGTCGTCGCGGAAGGTTCTGAGGGGGAGGTACTCGGGGCCGTCGGCCCGCAGCGAGTCATGCGACCACGCCTGCTCGCCCTCGCCCGAGCCAGCGGTCGTCGTCGGGGCCAACCTGCTGGATGCGGGCCTGGGGATAGTGGGCGGAGAGCTGGCCGCGCACCACCTGGTCGTCGAGGCAGCGGGCCATCAGGGTCACGCCGTCCATGTCCCCGGCCAGCTCCAGGGAGAAGGGTTCGGGGACGGCGATGGACTGGAGCAGGTTCTCGACGCCCAGCAGGGTGCGCTCCCCGGTCCTTGGCGGCGTCACCGCCAGCAGGACGGGACCCTTCTTTTCTTCGTCGCCGCCAAACAGGATGTTCTTCGGGTTCAGCTTCATGAGGGATAGTCCTTTCTCTAATGGTGTCCGGGCCGCCACTCGATGACTGCCGTCTCCTCCGGGGTGGCCTCGATGCGTACGGGGAATCGGTTGCCCTTTGCCAGCAGCAAGCCGTCTCCACGCGGGCACGACAGGAGCCATCGCTGTAGCTCCTGGGGCAGGTCGAAGGCGTCGCCCACGGTGCTGATGGCGGCGGCGTCCTGCTGGAGGAGCAGCTTGAAGGCGGCGTTCTGAAGCAGGGCGCGACCGGAGTGCCCGGTGATGGTCCTCGACGTGTCCTCGCTGAGCAGGTCCTGGACGTCCTGGGTGATGAACTGAAGTCCCAGGCGGTGCTTCCTCGCCCGCTTAGCCATCGACACCATGAAGGCCGCGCCCTCGGGGTGCTGCATGATCGACCACACCTCATCGACGACCAGCAGCCGGGGCTTGGGGTCCTGGGCTGCCGCGGCCCACACCGTCTCGGTGCAGACCATCGCGGCGGCGGGCCGCAGCTCCGGCTCCAAGAGGTGCAGGTCGAAGACGGTGACGAGGGCCTCGTTGCCCAGCAGGTCGTCGCCCTCGTCGGAGAGCAGGTGTCTCAGGCTGCCGGTGGCGAAGGGCCGCAGCAGCCGGGCCAGAACGGGGTCTCCCGCCTCGTCCTCTTGCAGATACTGGTAGAAGTCGCGGAAGCCGGTGCGCTCCCTGGGCTGGGCGTAGTAGCCCGCCAGGGCGTGGTCGAGGGAGGCGCGGCGCTCCGCGCCGAGACTCTCTCCGACCATGACCTCGATGAGCCGTCTCAGGCTGCCGATGCGCTGGAGAATCTCCTCCGAGTCGCCCTTGTCGATGACGAAGGGGTTCATGCCCTCGCCGGGCACGCCGGGGGAAAGCACCCTGCCTCCGGCGGCGCGGGCCATGTCCGCGTACTCGCCCTCCGGGTCGATGACGTAGGCGGTGATGCCCCTGGTCAGGCCCCTGAGCACGCCCAGCTTGGTGGCGAAAGACTTGCCAGAGCCGGAGCGGGCCAGCACCGCCGTATTCGCGTTCAGGTGGGTTCCGTCCCACGGGTCGTAGACCACCGGGGAGCAGGGGAAGAGCCGGGCGATGCTGGACGTGTCCAGGCTGCGCCACTCGGCCACGGCGTTCAGGGCCAGCGGAAGGGTTGAAAGCAACCCCTCGCGCTGGCGGAAGGCCAGGTTGTCGAGCTTGCCCAGGGTGGCGGCGAAGTGGGCCTTCGCCCGCTGGGTCATCTCCTTGAGCGACGCCTCGTCCTTCGCGTGAAGGGTGACGGAGAGAGAGGCGTGGAAGAGCCGCTCCCTGCCCCGCTGCACCTCGTCCCTGAGACGGGTGATGTCCTCCAGGGCGATCTCCGCCTCCGGGGACATGGTGCGGCCCCGCTTGAAGGAGAGGGACTGGGCCGACTCGAAGCGCACCTTCTGCCACTCCAGCGTCCGCGCCGCCTGCTCGGTGGGTATCGGGCCGACGTGGACGGACAGGTCCATCGGCGCTCCGGCGGCCATCAGCCCCTGGAGGAAGCCGGGGGCCAGGGAGCGGGGCCACTTGCCCAGGTGGAGGGAGCGCACGAGGGTTTCGCCTATGCGCATGTCGCGGCGGTTATCTCCACCTCGACGGGGGCCTCCTCGTCGAACTCGGCGGGCGAGCCGCCCAGGGCGGCTGCTACGAAAAACATGCGGAGTTGCCGCCCCTTGAGCCGGTGGACGGACAGCCCGGCCCGCGCCAGCAGCCCGCGCAGCTCGTCGATCCGCCCGAACTCGCACACGGCGTAGAAGCGCCGGTCGAGGATGCCGTCGCGGGACTCAAGCTCGGTCAGCAGTCGCCCAAGGGACTCGGACGCCGCTTTCGTCTGCGGGGGCAGGTCCTCCGGCTGCGCCCGTTGAAGGTCCTCTCTCAGGCTGTCCAGGCGCGGCGGGTGCTGTCTGATGAGCAGCTGCGCCGGGAAGTCCAGGGCGTTGAGCGCCCCGGCGAAGGCGCCGAGCTTCGGCTCGTCCAGCTCCAGGCCCATCACCTCGCACACCCCCAGCTTCACCCCGTCCAGGCGCACCGGCCCGTCGTCGTCCAGGTGCGACAGCATGAAGAACAGGGGCAGCTCGGGCGGGAGCTTGGGAGGGGCCTCCGTCGTTCCACCGGGTGCTGACTCCGTGGGGAGTTGGCCCTCCGGCTTCTCCTGCGGAGCGGCGGACTCCCTTGGCGGGGTCTCCCCTCCGCGTCTTGTGATTCGTTCAATCAGCTTCTTCAATTCGGTAGATTCCTTTTCTCTATGGGGTTGGGAAGTCCACAAGGCCGCTGCTTAGCATCGCGGCCACGCCCTTGGCCGACAGGACCAGGACGAGGCCCACCACCGCCATGAAGACGGCGGCCTTTGCCCTGCCGCCGCCGCGTTCCTCGCCTCCCTCGGCCATAAGGATGAAACCGGCCCAGACGATGGCGAAGACGCAGATGCCGGAGGCGGCGTAGGCCATCGCCGTGAGCACGCGGTCGAACTGGCGGAGCATCTCCTGCTCCTCCGCCGGGGCCGCGCCGGTTGTCGCCAGCGCAGCCCCGGCCAGCAGGGTTGCCGCAATCGCGGGCCTCACCAGGGCCACTCCCATCCCAGCAGGTCGAACCACTGGCGCAGGCCGTCGGCGGGCTCCTGCTCGGCGGGCGGCTCTTCCGGTTCCGGCTCGGGCAGGACCAGCGCCTCGAAGGGGTCGTCGCTGCCAATGGCGGACGCCAGAGACATCGTTTCGCCCCTGCTCCTCGTGATGGGCGACCGCTCCACCGTCTCGGCCTTGACGTGCTCCTTATGCAGGACGTCCACCGTCACCTGCTTGGCGATGGTGGCGCTGGGGACATAGGCGTACGCCGTCGCGGTGGCGGGCGCCGTGGCTCCGTCCTCGCACGTGGCCGTCGCCGTCTCACTGTCGGAGTCGCTGTCCCCCGGGCGATGGAGGTGCACGGTCCTGGTGACCTGCTCCACCCGCTCCGGGTGGTGGGTCAACTGCGTCAGCGGGGGGATGGGAATGCGGAGGCTCGCCTCCAGGCTCACGTCCACGCTCACGGCGTGAATCGCCTGACCGTCCCCAATGGGAAGCCGGAAGGTGGTCTCGCCGCCCGGGACGAACGAGACGCTTGCCTGCGACGCGCCGGTCGCGGCGGCGACGGTCCCCGTGACTGCCGTCACCTGGCCGTCCATCAGGGACGTCTCGGTGACGCTCTGGTGCCCGGCCACCATCTGAAGCTCCACCGGGTGATCGGTGTGCGTGACGCACTCGGACTCGATGACGCCGCTGACCGCTCCGGGCGTCCAGCCCAGGGAGGTCATGCGCAGGTCGCAGAGCTCGCCCTCGACGGCGGGGAGCGGGTACGGTATCTGCTCGGGCTTGACGGTCAGCGCCCCGGCCTGGCCGAGGGTGTCCTCCCAGGACACGGTGAAGGACGGCGCCGGGCCGTGGAGGGGGAGGGAGTAGTCGGTGCTCTCCCCCTCGGCCAGCGTTGCCGAACCCCAGAAGCGCAGCCATGTGCCCTCCGGCCCGCCGAAGGCCCGCACCCGGATGTCCAGGGCGGTGGCGGCACGCAGGGTGACGGCGGCGCGGTCGCCGGTGACGGTGAGCGCCTCGACGAATATCCGCCGTCCGGGGACGGGCTCCTTCACCTCGAAGTCGATCTCGTCCCGCCAGGGCTCGTGGTCGTCGGCCCTGGCCGCGATGGCGAGAAAGCCCCTGTGGGGTTTCCGGCGCCTGATCTCCAGCGTCTCGGCCATGTTGTCGTGACGCTGGCGGTTCCCGCCGTCCTTACCTCTGCGCCTGCCGAACCAGCGCATCCGTCCGTTGCGGCGCTCCCTGCTCTGGCGCGTCTTCTTGCGCTGCCTCCGCAATCCGCGCCGGGCTTTCCTGACCATCAGCCGAATGGGGCCGGGTCCGGTCTTCACCGGCTGCGGGGGCGCGGGCGGCTCGGCCCTCACCAGCTGGGCCACCGGCCCGGCGTAGCGCCGCGCCCCCAGCCGGTACTTCAGCACGTCGGCGGCTGCCCCTGGGGGCCGCCGACCGCCTATCTTGCCCACCACCATCGCCACGCCAACCAGCCCGAAGAGGACGGCCAGGGCCATGCGCACCTGGGAGGGGCCGACGGGGGCGTAGCGGTAGGCCCCGTAGGACAAAGCGAATACGGCCATCACCGCCACGACCTGCGGGAAGGTGAAGCCGAGCAGGACCTTGTCCTCGGCCTGCACGTGGGTCGGAACCTCGTGTTCTCTCATCTCTCGTTCTCCTTCCTCACGTGGCCTATCCGCCGTCGCCGCTGTCGGCGTCCGGCACATCGGGCTCGGGCAGTACGTCGTCGATTTCGATTCCCGGGTCCACCACCGCGTTCATCACCAGCTCCACAACGCCGTAGGCGACCAGGGCCAGGACGATGCCCGCCAGGGCGGTCATCATGGCGCTCTTGCCGCGCTCCATCTGGTTGGGCGCGCCGCTGGCGGTGAGGTACATGTACGCGCCGTAGATGAAGAAGCCCACTCCCACCGCTCCCACGACGCCCAGCAGGATGCCCACCAGGTTCGATATGGTCTGTGTCAGTTGTTCCATTGCTATTGCTCCTCTCTGCCGCCGGGCGGGTCTCCCACAACCGGCGTTCATCGCTTCGTCTTGTCTCCTCGGTGACTCCCCGTTATCTGCACATCGCTGGTCCTCCGTCGTGTCGTTCGCAGGCGCGGGTCTCGTCCGCGCCGTTGCGTTGTTGTCGTGTGGTGGGGCTACTCCCCGCTGCTCCTGGGCTCGGCGCCGCTGTCTCCCCCGCCTGCCGATGGGGTGGCCATCGAGGCCGCCGAGCTGAGGCCGCTGGCGGCGGCCGAAACGCCCGCGCTGGCCGCCATCGCTCCGACGGCCATGCCTCCCGGCCCTCCCGCCGCGCCGCCCGCCACCAAGCCGATGGTCCGGGCCGACCGCATCAGCGACGAGGGCAGGTTCATGCCGAAGTAGAGCATCGAGAGCCAGGAGTCGAAGGTGCCGTGATTGCCGAGCATCGACGGGACGCGGGTCGCCATGTAGACGAAGGCCACCGACATCAGGAGCTTCCAGATCAGGTCCTGCACCGGCTCGAAGGCGGCGATGGCGGCGAACTCCTTCAGGAAGCCGAACCCAAGCGCCAACGCGATGAGCTGGATGGCCTGCTGGAACACCGTCGTCATGAAGAGGCGCAGCCAGTGGCGGCCCCAGCCCGCCGTGTGGGGCAGAATCCAAAGCCCCAAAGCGATCGGGGCCAGGGCCAGGAGGATGTCGATCAACGCGAGGCGCAGCACCATCTGGACGATGACGTAGAGCACGAAGAAGCCGTAGACCAGGTAGAGGACCGCCAGGAGCAGGGCCATGCCCACGCTCCCGGCCTCCACCGCCGTCATCAGGGTGCGCAGCGTCGAGCGGAGCATGTCTCCGGCGGTGACGTTCAGGGAGACCGCGATAAAGCCGGACACGGCGTCGGCAACGTCCAGGACCAGGGCGCACCACCAGAGCGACGATGCGGCGGCCACCAGGCCGAGCACCAGGCGGGGGACCATCTCCCGCCAGCCCGCCTGACGGGTCCCCAGGTGCTCGGAGACGATGAAGCTCAGCCCCATCCAGCCCAGGATCACGACGAGGGCGCCGGAGGTGATGGCCCAGACGACCATCCAGGCCTGGCGCACCAGGTCGTGGGCGTAGGTGAGGTCGGGAGGGGTGCCGGTGAGGATGTCGCTCATCTGCCGGATTCCCTCCGGCAGTTGTCGGCGTCCTCGCCGCTGGCACGCTCCACGACGCCGCAGAGGGTTCCGTGGGTGCCCTCGATCATCCAGCCGGCGAAGGCCCTCGCCCAGCGTCCGGGGTTGAGGGCGGACAGGATCTTGTCCCAGATGCGGCCCGGCTGGTAGATGGGGACGACGGCGTAGAAGTCGCCCCTCATGCCGTCCTCGGCCGTGGCCAGCATCACCAGCAGGTAGGCCCGGTCGCGGTCGAGCTCGGGGTGTTCGTCCAGGTCGGGGTACTCCCAGGAGTACTCCCATCCGTCGCTGCGCTCCTTCTCGCCGCCCTTCACCCGGTACATGGCGCTTATCCAGTCGCCGGTGTCGGCGTCCCGGACGGCATAGAAGAGGTCCGCGATCTCGCGGTCGAAGAGGGGCCGGGCGACGAACTCGCCCTTTTTCTTGCGCTCGACGAAATCCCGGTCGGCGTTGACGAGGGTCAGCTCGTCAGGCGGGGCCTGGGCCCGGGCGACTCCGCTGGACGGAATCGCCACCAGCGCCGCCAGGAGCAGCGCGGATGCCAGGGGGATAAACCGCCTGAGTGACCGGAGTTTCGATTTCAGCGCCATCTCGTCCACCTCTCTGCCTACTGCCGCAAATCAACGATTCGCAACTTCTGCAACAGAGTTTGAACAAACGAAATGACGGTGGAAACTGCCCAAAGGGGACGACAAAAATGTCGCCCCTTTTGAGGTTCTTGGCAAAAGACACCCTCCCGTGCAGTATGGGGGCTGTACAAGAAAACGCAGTTTGTGGCGAAGTTGTCTGTGAGGTCACGGCAAAGCTGAAACAGGAACAAATGGGGCCGAAATTGCGCAGAAGTTGTGAACACTTGGACTTAAGTCCCCAGGCCGGCCTCTCTCCGCAAAAAGGGGCGCAGCGGGGCCGCAAGAAAGAAGGGCAAAAACGGGTCGGAATCCCGCATTTCCCCCTACAGGTGGTCCACATGTCGCAGCCCGTGAAGAGCCGGGCCTGGGTCGTGGTCGAAACCGGGGACTGGGGCCGGTGAAAGGAGGAGGGCTTATGGAACCGAAGAAGGACGTGGTCGAGAAGGGCAGGAGCGTGCGGGACATGCACCACCTGCGGCTCATGTCGTTGTTGCAGGAGCTGGAGCGCGACAACGGGCGCAAGAAGGCGGCCGAGGTCCTGGGGGTGGACCGCAGAACGCTGGACGCCAGCCTCGACGAGGGTGTGCTGACGCGGCGCATCCGGGGGGCGCTGGAGAAGGCGCTCCAGTCGGGGGTGGGCTCCGCCGCCGCTGAGCAGCGGGACCGCAACGACCGGCTGGCGGACCGTCTGGAGGACTTGGAGGGCGGCTTCGAGGAGCTTGGCAAGGAGATACGGGCGAACAACAAGGCCAGCGAGGACAGAGACAGGGCCATTCGTGAGGAGATGGCGCAGGGGTTTCGCCAGCGGGAGCGGGAACAGGCGGAGCGGAGGACGGCGGGGGACGCCGGGGACGAGGCGCAGGCGAACGGCGCCGGCCCGCAGCCCAGGAAGAGACCTTCGCTCAGGCGGGAGTACCCCGACCTCGTGACGTTGGAGCCCGCCGAGGACGACGAGGACGTGTTCGGGGATGTCTGGCCCCTGATCGTCGACTGGCGGGAGCTGAAGGCCGTTCATCCCGACGAGGGAAAGAGCCTGTCCTGGCTGCGCACCGAGGAGCGGTTCCTGGCGTTGGAGCTGACGCTGTTGGAAGGGCACGGGTTGACGCTTCCCCCGGCGACGTTTCCGCTGCGGGGTTTCGACCGCAACGGGCAGGTCAACTGGCGGAAGACAGCGCTCTCCGACACGCGGAGAGCGCTGAGAAAGCGTGAGCTTCTGCACTCACTGACCTTCGGAGTTTTGTGGAAATAGCCCGGCGGGTTGTGCCCCTCCGTCTTCCAGTGAACTTTCGTGAAGTTTTGTGAACGATGTTGGCGTGGACTGCCCGAGAGCCTTCACAACGGGTCTTTGGTGGGTAATAATGTCTGCACTGTTTGGCTTTCAACCAAGGTTTCCGACCATAGAAACCTGGGGGCGCGATCCCTGTTGCCCGGGTCTGGCTTGACGGATGATTCGCTCTCTGAAAGGTCGCCCACGAGGGAACTGCTGCCGCTGCGGATTTGACGTAGCTCTCCGCAAGCAGCACGGGCCGAAACGACGGAGTTTGGCGTAGGTCCTTCGTCCTCGGTCCACGTCCGGCGGTTGGAGTTTGACGTAAGTCCTTCTCCCGCTGGGCACCCGTCCGGTGGTTGGAGTTGATCGCTTCTCCCGCTGGACTCTGAGGATGGAGCGCCTTCTGCGCCTCGTCCTCGCCCAGTCGGTCGGAGTGCGTCTTTCGCCCCGACCGATTCAACATGCCTGCGACCTGGCTGTCTGACAGTCATGCCGCAGCTTCAACACGCGCCGGTCTGCGACTGAAAAGCAGGCTGGCCGCCTCACGTTTCGCAGCTTTCCCCCCAACTCGGACGGCATCCACGCTGGGTCGAGCTGCGTCTTCTTTCACCCCACTCCGGCTTCCGCGTTCGGCATTCGACCGTGGGCGGAGTGCGTCTTCGGAACGGAGTCACGGGTTCAACGGCAACGGCATACCAATCAGCAAGGAGGTACACAGGCATGGACGAATCACGGACACAGGACAGGACGGAACAGTACGTGGGACCGAGCGCAATGCGGGTCGCCAACCTGCTGCCGCACCGGGTCAGCTTCGAACGGGGCTGGTTCTGGACGACGACGGCCATCTGTCACGGCGGCAAGTCGGACGGGCTGGCGTTCCGGCAGCGACCGGACGGCAACGGCATCGAGGTCAAGTGCCACACCGGGGGCTGCTCGGCCGGCGTGGTGATCACCGAGCTGGAAGCGCTCATCGGGCTGCCCATCTGGACGGCCTACGCACAGGTGAATGACACACCCGGTCAAGGCCCCTGAGAAGCAGCCGTGGTGGAAGCGAAAGCGGTTCGTCGTGGCCGGGACGGTCGCCCTGATTGTTGCGGCGCCGCTGCTGACGCTCGGCGTGGAGCTCTTCTTCCTGAACCTCGTCGGGCTGGGCATCGGGGCGCTGCTGCTTCGGCGGTTCATGCCCCGGCGTCCGGTAGGGAGGGTCCGTCGCCGCTGACAACGGGGCCTCCGGCTCCCTCATACCCATCCCAACTCAACGCAAAGGGCCGTCTCCCATCCGGGGGCGGCCCTTCTTCTTTGCCCGCAAGCGGGCGCAATCGGCAAGGCCACAAATCACAGGCACTTAGGAGGTGCACGATGACGACGGCAACACTGGCAACTGGAACGCGGTCGATGGACACGGTGGACAGGCCCCGGCGCAGCCTCGAAGAGCTGGTCGACCAGCTCATGGCGGCGATGGGATTCAAGGCGGAGGAGCCGGAGACGGCATCGGCGCCGGAGATACCGAGCGTGGCCAAGAGCGTCCACGAGGCGAGGCGTCTCAGGCAGGCTGGAGACGTGGACGGCGCGCTGGCGGTCCTCACCAGCTGCGTCCCCTGAACCGGGGTGCGTGATGGTCACGGCCAACGTGGACATCACCGCGCTGAAGGCCCGGCACCTCCTGGGCGACACGGTGGAGGCCGCCGGGGTGCGGCTGCGTGGAAGGGGCAGGGTCCGCCAGGGCGTCTGCCCCTTCCACGACGAGGCCGAGGGCAGCTTCACGGTGTACGGCGACTCGGAGCGGTTCTACTGCTTCGGCTGCGGTGAGGGAGGTGACGTGCTGGACTTCATCCAGCCGGACCGCGGCAACCTCCGGAGGCCGCGGCGCTGCCACCCCGCGACCCCAACCTGCTGACGGCGGCGGCGCGCTTCTACGCCGGACAGCGGGCTGCGGCAGGCCCTAGAGTCCCAGGGCTTCTCGGAGAAGCGTCTCAGGGACTCCGGGCTGTTCATGGCGCGGGGGGCGGAGCGGTTCGCCGGCACGGTCGTCGTTCCCGACGTCTCCGGCGGCCTCGTCCGCTGGCGCGGGGGCCGGGCCATAGACCCCGCCCGGACGCCCCGGTTCCAGGCGCTGCCCGGTCCCAAGCCGGTGCTGGGCCTGGGGGGTCTCGGCCGCGCGTCGTTGTGGGCGATCGTAACCGAGGGAGTCTTCGACTGGATCGCCCTTGCCGCCTGGGACTTCCCCGCCTGCGCAGCCCTGGGCACCCAGGGCGTTGAGCGGGTCGCCGACGCCCTCCGGGGCAGCGCCCGCGTCGGCGACGTGGGCGAGCTTGCCGCCCTTCCCCACGGACGGACCGCCTTCCTTCGCCTGCTCTCGCAGGCCGCCCGCTCCGCCCGCTAGCGGCTCCCCGCCGCTTTTCTGCGGGCTTCCCACCCCACCCCGCCTCTCCTAACGGGACTTGCTCCCACCTCACCGGTTCCCACTCTCACCGCACAGGAGGACCTATGCCCAATGGACGACGGGCTTTGCCCGCCCACGGATTCCCGTAGGGAACCCGCAACTTGCTCATTCGCTACAGGACACAGCACCACTGACAAGAAGGAGACACGAAATGTTCAACAAGAACGGCAACAACGGACACGGCAACGGCCTCGTCCCGGTCAACGGCAACGGGCACAAGCCCGACGCCGCAATCGTCAGCGAGCACGAGCTGCTCTGGGACGGGCTCTCGCCCGCCGTCAGTCAGGCGCTCGGACAGCCCCTGGACCCCGCGCTGGTCTCCCAGCGCAAGGGGCGCGGCGGGCGCAGCTTCGACTACCTCGAAGGTCACGCCGTCATCGACCAGGCCAACCTCATCTTTGGCTACGGAGGGTGGGGCTACGAGCTGGCCGGCGACGTGACGCTGCGCCAGGTCGAGACGGTCGATACGAAGACCGGAGAGGTGACGACCGCCTCCGCCTACAGCGCCCCGGTGCGGGTCACCGTCGCGGGCGCTCTGCCCCGCACCGACATCGGCGTCCACCCGGTGGCCGAGGACACTCTGGACGGCCACGACACGGCTATAAAGGGCGCGGTGACGGACGGCATGAAGCGGGCGTTCCGCAGCTTCGGCGTCCAGTTCGGCAACGGGTTCTACGGCGACCAGCCGCAGGCCGGCAACCCGCCGCAGCCGCAACGGGTCCCTGCTCAGGCCAACGGCAACTCCGGCCAGGCCAATCGCTCATCCGGCCAGGCCCAGGGCAGGAGCCGCAGCGAGTCCCAGATTGAAAAGCTGCGCAAGCGGCTCATCGAGATCGCCGCCGAGCAGGGCCTCGACGAGGACCAGGTGCGGAGCGCCGTCACGGACCGGACGGGCAAGAGCCTCGGCGACCTGGACGGCACCGAGCTCGGACCGCTGGTGGAGGCCGCCGCCAACAAGCTCCGGCAGATGCAGCAGGCCCAGGCCGCCTAGTCTGCCGGTCAATCGGGTTCGGTATCGAGAGCGGGGCGGTCTCCTTCGGGGGGCTGCCTCGCTCCTTCATTACAGGACAAGGAGGCTACGAGCCATGACAACGACTGAGACCTTGGTAAGCACACCCTGGGGCTGGACACACGACATCGAAGAGCTGGCCGAGGGCGTCTGGCGGGTCTGGACGCCCAGCCACGGCGGGCTGAAGCTCAGCCGCAAGCGGTGGGCCGAAATCCCCGCCTGCGTCCGGTCCGCTATGTTCACGCCCACCTTCGCCGAGGAGGACTGCGAGGAGCCCATCGTCAGGACACTGCTCGGCCTGGGCGACGACAACGAAAGGGAGATGGCCCTCAAGGTGGCGGGCTACTTCGACCGCTACGCTCCGGCCCTCCCGCACCTCCGCGACTGCCCGCCCGGCGTCCACTACCACGCCGTCGCCTACCGGGGCGGCTTCGGGACGGACCCGTTCGGGCGGTTCGACACCCGCATCGAGGCCGAGTCCTTCGTGGGCGACGCCGAGATGGTGCGGGCCTACGGGAAGCTGAAGGTCGTCGAGTGCAGCCGGACGCTCCCGCTCTGCCGGGCGGAAGGGGGCAGGCCATGACCGCGACGACACGGCCCAGGCCCCCGCAGCCTTCCCAGCACGACGACCAAGCTCCAGACGGAGATGGGGAACCTCTACGTCACCGTCTCGACGGACGAGGACGGCGAGCCCTTCGAGGTCTTCGGCTGGCTGGGCAAGGGAGGCAGCTTCCAGCACGGCGTCACCGAGCTGGCGTGCCGCCTCATCTCCCTACACCTGCGGCGGGGTACGCCCCTGGACGAAATCATCGACCAGTGCCGCGGGATTCAGGAGATGCAGCCCTTCTTCAACACGATGCCGGACGGCAAGAGCGTTGCGGTGCTCGGACTCGGCGACGGCATCGCCCACATCCTCAAGGCCCATCTTCGGGCCAGGGACGAGCGAGAAGCGGAGACGGCGCAAGAGGCGGCGATTGAGATGAAAGCGGCCGCATGAACGGCCAGGACACCAGCATCGAGGCGAGGCTGTCTCACTGGCGGCCCCGCTTCTCACTTACAGGAAGGAGGCGACGACGATGGTAACGACGATTGACGACAGGGCGGAGGTCTTCTCCCGTCCCGCGGCGCGGTTCGACGCAGACGGCAACCTGGAGGTGCGGGCATCGTCGGCCCGGGGCTGCCGCCGCGCCCTCTGGTACGCCGCGACGGGCTACGGGCCGACGAATCCCCCCCAGCGAGGACTCGCTGACGGCGATGGAGGCGGGCAACGCCCTGGAGCCGGTGGTGGTGCGGGCGATGGAGCGGGCGGGCTGGAAGGTCGATCCCGCCGATCCCCAGGACCCGCAGCAGGTGGCAGTGAGGGCAGGCCCCAACATGTTCGTGACCGGACACCCCGACGGCACGGTGCGGTTGCCGATGGAGGAAGACGAGGCACCGGCGCCGCAGCTCTTCCTCTTCGACGGCGAGCCTACGGCTCCCGCCTACGGCGACCCGATGGTCGTCGAGATCAAGACGCGGGGGCCGGAGGCGTTCAAGCGCTGGCAGACGCTGGGAGCGGAGCGCAGCCACCCGGCGTCGGTGGCCCAGGCCGCCTTCTACTCGCTCGGCGAGTTCGGCGACCTGCGGGACGCGGTGATCGCCACGATGGATACGGGGGCTCGCACCTGGGACTGGGAGCGGATTCCCGCCGCACGGCTGGAGAGGGCCTTGCGGGACGCCTGCGAGTGGCTCGGTGAGCTTGCGGCTCACCACGTCCGGAGCGGACCTGACCCCGACGCGCTGCCGGAGCGGGACTTCTCCGCAACCAGCTGGCAGTGCCGGTCCTGCCCCTTCCTGGCGGTCTGCCTGCCGGGAGCGGCGGAAACGAGCGAGGAGACGGAGATAGAGGACAAGGAGGTGAGCGACGAAGAGGCACGGGACGCGGTGGCGGCCTACGCAGAGGCTCTGGAGTCCATCAAGGAGCCCGAAAAGGCCAAGCGCGCCGCGCTGGACACCCTGAAGGCGTGGATGCGCCGGCAGGGTGACTCGAAAGCGACGGTGGGGGGCCGGACGGTCACCCTCGTCAGCTCTACCAGGTACTCCGTGAACCACAGGAGGCTGAACGAGGCCCTCGACCCGGAGGTCCGGGCCGAGATCGTCACCGAGAGCGAGTCGGAGTACGTGCGGGTGAACACCTAGACGCTTCCCCTGCTGGGAGCGCAGGACGGGGCCGTCTTCCCTCTATTGGGGAGTCGGCCCCGCTCTCATTCAACCGGGCGCGGCAAGACCGCGCTACTTCACACACAAGGAGAACCGAAATGGCACGCACCATCAACAAGGTAGAGCTTTTGGGCAGGGTCGGAACGGACCCGGAGATGCAGTACACCCCCGGCGGCACGGCCGTCACCAAGCTGCGGCTGGCGACGGACCGCTACCGCAAGGAGGGCGAGGACGCGACCGATTGGCACAACATCGTCTGCTGGAGCAACACCGCCGAGGCGGTCAACCAGTACGTCGCCAAGGGCGACCGCATCTACGTCGCGGGCCGCCTCGTCCAGAACACCTGGGAGGGCGACGACGGGCAGCGTCGCCACCGCACCGAGATTCACGCCTCCGAGGTCGTCTTCCTCGACTCCAGGGGCGGCAACGGCGGGAAGGACAACGGCGACGCAGCGGACATCGAGGAGCCGGTCGCCGCCTCTCCCTTCTAGTCCCACAACCGCATAGCGACGCCTTCTCGAAGGCGCACCACGGGGCCGCTCCCAACCTACAGGGGCGGCCCCGCTCTTTGTTCTAACCGATAGCGAAGGAGGCCGACATGACCACGAAGAAGAAGACCACCACCAGGGACGCCGTTCTGCTGGACGCCCTGCGCAGCAACCTGCACCTGCTGGGCGAGATCGCCATGCGCTACGAGGTCGAGACCCAGACGGAGCGCCCCACGGGAGACCTGCCCGCCATCAACTGCCCCGACGACGTGCGCAGGCTGCTGGGGCCGGAGATGGCTCCCCTGGCCCAGGAGCAGCTGCGGGTGCTGCTGCTCAACACCAGGAACCAGGTCCTGGGCCAGCGGGTCATCTACCAGGGCAACGTCTCCTCGGCCATCGTCCGGAACGCCGAGGTCTTCCGCCCGGCGGTCATCGAGGCCGTCCCCAGCATCATCGTCTGCCATAACCACCCCAGCCAGGACCCGACGCCCAGCCCCGAGGACGCGGCCCTCACCCGCGAGCTGGTCCAGGCGGGCAAGCTGCTGGACATCGAGCTGCTGGACCACGTGGTCATCGGCGGCGAGCGGTTCGTCAGCCTCAAGGAACGGGGCCTCATGTCCTGACGGCCCACGCCGTCCGGCTCTTACGCAGGGGAATCGCTCCCCGCGCATCCACGACACACACGGAAGGAGACATCCCATGCTCGCAACCCACACGATAGACCCCGAAGACCTGTACACCATCACGGCGGGCGGCTTCTCGGCCACCGCCGACGCCTTCGCCCGCGACGAGGAGACCGACGGCCTCTGGTTCGTCTCGATGGTCGGCTCCCAGACCGCGCTCAAGGCGATCTGGGCCTCGCTCCTCAAGCAGCCGCCGGACACGGCCCACATCATCAAGGGAGCGGACGGCATGGCGCTCTCGGGCGGCTACAAGCGGTGCGTCGTTCCCCACGAGACCGTAGGAACCTGGACGACGAAGATCGCCCGGCTGCCGGTGTCCGGCGGCTGGCACGCCCTGGTCTACACCAAGACGGCGGAGTACGGCTTCGAGAAGGACAGCTTCCTGCTGCTGGCGCAGTCGGAGGAGGAGGCCCCGGCGCTCCACCACCGCTTCCTGGACAAGCGCAGCCCGCTGCCCCTGCACGGCACCTGGGCGGACTGGCTCTGGCGGCGGGGCCTGGACGAAGGGGAGATCGTCCCCCTCCAGTCGGTGGGCGTCTCCGCCTACCGGTGCTCCCCCAAGGCAGGCAAGCTCCGGGAGGACCTCTCCTGCGCCGTGGCGTCGGGCTGGCTCATCCTGCCCAGGGAGGAGGAGGAGAACGATGGATAGGATGCTGAAAAGGGCAACCCGCAGGAACAAGCGGCGGGGCCAGCGCAACTCCGGGGCCTGGCGGAGCTTCTCCCCCGACGGGGAGACCTGCCGGTACTGCAAGCACGATGGGGCGCAGCACCTGTGCCAGTCGGGACAGCCCCACTTCTACCGGCCCGCCACGGAAGCGGAGAAGCGGGACCCTTCGGTCGTGCTCTACCGCTACACCCTGCCCCAGGGCGGCTCCGTGCTGGTGCGGCGGATGGTCGTCGCCAACCACGCCGAGCTCATCACCGCCTTCTGCACAGCCTGCGCCGAGAGCATCGGGACTCACCAGGTCCTCTGCTACCAGCGCAACGTGGGCGTCGGAGAGGTGGTCGGGGTGCAGACCCCCCAAGAGAACATCGCCATCGCCGCCTGACGCGGCGCACGACACCAGACACGAAAGGAGAAGTCACATGAGACTCGCTGCTCAAGCAAAAGGTGGGTTCTACCCCACGCCGCCCAGGGTCGTCGACCTGATCGCGGAGCTGATTCACACCCCCTCCGGCTCCTACAACCGGGGCCGGGAGACGCTGCGCATCCTCGACCCCTGCTGCGGGGCGGGAGAGGCGCTGGCGCAGCTGGCCGAGGGCCTGGACAGGCCCAACGCCATCCCCATCGAGACCTACGGCGTCGAGTTGCACCGGGACCGGGCGCAGGAGGCCGAGGAACGGCTCAACCACGCCCTGGCCTCGGACCTGTTCGCCACGTCCATAGCGAACGGGGCCTTCGGGCTGCTCCTCTTGAACCCGCCGTATGACTGTGCGCCGCGTCACGCGGCATAGGATACCTGATTGAATCAGGAGAAACTCGAAGGAAGTTTCTGGGTCAACCGACCTACCTCGAAGCGAAAGCCTAGGGGGAAAGTAGCATGTCGGTAAAGCGGCTACGGCCCGAAAGCGTTGTAAGGCCGGTTCCGCAAGGCCCGCGCGATATGGTGAAAGCTACACTGCCTGAACCCTAGTCCCCAGCTGGTGTCAGGGCACCCGCCGGTAGAACGCTTGAAATCCGGCGCCACTCATTGCACTGGTCGGTAGTCGTGTCCAGTGCAACTCCGATGAGTGGACGATGACCAATGCGGTCTATTCAAGGGGGCAAACGGGGCACCTAAGTCGCGCTAGAACGTCCTATGTCAACGGAACGCGGGATGGCCTACGGGGCGAGAGCCCTACGGTCACGGAGCCCTCGTAGTAGTCCGAGCCGGGGAAAGCCCGGCACATGGCGAAGGAGGGCAGGTGGTTTAGACGGAATACGACAGGGAGGTACTCAGGATGAGACCAGCCGAAACTGTACTGAACGTCATACGCGAACGCGGAGAACGAGGATTGCCGCTGGAGAACATCTATCGGCTGCTATACAACCGGGAACTCTACCTGCGGGCCTACGGTCGTCTCTACTCAAACCAGGGAGCAATGACCAAGGGAACCACCGCAGAGACCGTGGACGGTATGTCACTGGCGAAAATCGACCGCATCATCAACGAGCTTCGTTACGAGCGGTTCCGATGGACGCCGGTACGACGGGTCAACATCCCCAAACCTAATGGGAAAACCCGTCCCTTGGGCATCCCGACGTGGACGGACAAGCTGCTGCAAGAGGTCATCCGGATGATTCTGGAAGCCTACTACGAGCCGCAGTTCTCCGACCATTCCCACGGCTTCCGGCCCGACCATGGGTGCCACACCGCCTTGAGCGAAGTGGTTACTTACTGGACCGGTGTCCGCTGGTTCGTCGAGGGCGACATCAAAGGGTGCTTCGACAACATCGACCACGAGGTCTTGTTGGCGGCGCTCGGAGAGAAGCTCCACGACAACCGATTCCTACGCCTGCTCAAGTACCTACTGAAAGCAGGCTACCTTGAGGACTGGACATATGGCCGCACGCTGAGCGGTACCCCGCAAGGCGGCGTGGTCAGTCCCATCTTCTCCAACATCTACCTAGACCGGTTGGACAAGTTTGTCGAGAACGTGCTCATACCAGCCCACACCCGAGGCACAAAGCGAAGGCGTAACCGCACCTGGGGAGCGCTGAGTACCCGTCTGGCTTATCACAGGAAGAAGGGGAATCCCCAACTGGCGGCACAGCTGCGCAAAGAGATGCAGCAACTGCCTTACGGTGACCCCTCCGACCCTGAATACAGGCGGCTGCGATACGTTCGCTACGCGGACGACTTCGTGCTGGGCTTCATCGGGCCAAAAGCCGAAGCCGGGCAGATAAAGGAGTCCCTGGAGACGTTCCTGCGCGACACGCTCAAGCTGGAGCTATCCAAGGAGAAGACTCTCATAACCCATGCCACCAGCCAGGCGGCACGGTTCCTCGGCTATGAACTCGTGAACCAACAGGCCAACGACAAGCACGACCATCTCGGTCGACGCGGCATCAATGGCAACATCGGATTGCGAGTTCCCGCCAAAGTCATCGAGCAACACTGCCAAGCCTACATGCGCAACGGCAAACCGACACACCGCAACGGACTGCTGGCCGATGATGATTACACCATCGTAAGCCGGTATCAAGCGGAGTTCCGGGGCGTCGTCCAGTACTACCTTCCGGCCTACAATGTCTCCCAATTCGGGAGACTGCAATGGGTCATGGGGAAGTCGCTGGCTAAGACCCTCGCAGGCAAGCACAAATCCACCGCTCGCAAAATGTTCCGGCGCTACAAGAGCACCGTACAGACCGAGCATGGGGAACGGGCATGCCTCCAGGTCGTGGTACAGCGGGGCAATGGAAAACGCCCACTGGTGGCACGGTTCGGTGGCATACCCCTGAAGCGGAACCGGCAGGCCGTCCTCGTAGACCAACAGCCTCAACGGTACAGGACTGAACGCAACGAGCTTATTCAACGGCTTCTAGCGGACGAATGCGAGTTGTGCGGGTCAACAGTGAACGTCGAAGTTCACCACATCCGCGCACTCCGCGACCTGAACGTGAAGGGCCAAGGCGAAAAGCCTAAGTGGGTACAGGTTATGGCGGCACGGCGGCCTGCCGGGACATCATGGAACTTCTGCCCAACACACGGGTGCTGATGCTGACTGCCTCGACGGAGGAGGATGCGGTGATAGAGGCGGTCGCCGCCGGTGCGACGGGCTACCTTCAGAAGTACTCACGACCGGAGGAACTGGTGGAGGCCGTTCTGGATGTGGCAAGAGGTCGGCTGCGAATACCCGGCAAGGTGGTGCGGGAGGTATTCGCCATAGTCCGCGGCGACCGTGAGTTCGCCGCCCGCCAGGCCCCGGACAAGTTGACGGCGCTGGAGCGGGAGACCCTGACGCTATTCGCCAGCGGCAGGTCGTACACCGAGATCGCCGAGGCGAGGGGCAACAGCACCGTGACCATCCGCAATACCCTCTACCGCATACAGGAGAAGCTGGGCGTCGGGAGGAAACAGGAGCTCGTGATCTGGGCCGTGCGGAACGGCCTGGTGGACGACGTGGTCGTGGGCAATGACCCCCAGCCGGAATCGGAGGGGCAATGACCCCCAGCCGCCGCGACGAGTCTGGGACCAAAGAACCCGGGCGACCCGCAGGCCGTGTCCGCACGTACTAGAGGCGGCTCCACAGCAAGCCGGACGAGGACGCGGACGACCCCACCTACTTCTTCACCAAGCCTCGCATCGGCTACCGGATGGCGAAGGGGAAGACGGTGGAAGAAGAAACTGCATGTCCGAGGAGAGGCATGCGTCAGAATGTATTGAAGACGGAGGAACTAAGTGAAACTAGTTCGAGGTTGGGAAAGCCGATATGCGCCGGACGTTACAGGCGGATTAAGGTTAAGCAAGGCAAGGCTTTACAGAGAGATAGGAGAAGAGGAAGGAAGATCGGCATAAAATGAAGCCCACGGTTTCGCCGCGAGATTTTGAGAGCCTATTTCCCTAACGTAGGAGAGTGGTAGTGCCTTTAGGTGATTTTGTGCTATCTGAATGGATCGGTAAGCTGACAGGTTGCTTACAGGAATTCGTAAGTTACGAGAGACACTTGGAAAGCGAACTGATGTTTGCTCAGCACCAGATCGAAATGCGCTTGGGCATTCCCAGCGGCGCAAGCCACGATTCAAGAGACAGTATTAGACAACGAGTATCACGGTACACCTTTTTGGGTCCGCGTCGTCAAAACCATCAGTCAGAATATGGCGAGTACATTTCCCAGAAGCTACGCGCATTGCTTGAAGTGTTGCTTGAGAATCCAGGAATAGCGAGAGCATCGGATTATTCAAATGGAGAATGGGTTTTTGGAATCGATCTAGGTGTATCACGGGTGAATCGTTTCCAAATGACCTTCATGCTGCAGAGCTTGGTTGATTATGCTCTTGAACATTCACCGGAGTCAGCCGCCAATGACCTTGCTGAACTGATTCAGAAGGGCGACGAAAAGGATCTGAGTATATATTCGGTAGTCCTCTTTCGCGGCCTGCATGTTGAAAGCAGATATGACTTTCCAAGCGGCCCGTCCGTCGTTTCCTTCGAGGAAGCTCGGCAATATATGTCGGAGGACGTGGGTCACTCCTTGCTCAGAGAGAATGGAGTCACCGACGATGGACCTATTGGTGCAGTGGTGTCCAGGGTCAAATGGGGACCGGTATTTGTGCCAGTTGGACACAGTATGGAGCACGATTGGCCTGTTTCGTCAGAGACCTTTCGGGACGATGCGCTACTGTTGGTAGACCTCCTGGCGTTAACCCATGAAGTGCGAGTCGTCAGCGCGGGATGGCAGACGAACGGGGTGGAGCGCCAGATTGAGCGTCTTGTAGGTAGGGCTCCGTCCTTCGACTTCGCGTATCGTTATGTGTCTGGCGGTTACGAGGTAAACTTGAAATCTCCTACCACCCCCGCTGCTTTTGCAGACGGGTTAGCCGATTGTGCTCAGTTGTATTCGAAGATGCCCAGAGATGATGTCAGATTGAGATTGGCTTTGTCTCGATTAGCTTCGTCATTATCTCGAACTGGAATACATGCAGCCTTTGACAAGATTATCGACGTGGCAATCGCGTTGGAAGTAATGTATGAGCTAGACGCACTACGAGGAAAGGGCGATCAGCTTTCTCTCCGAGCTCGTAATCTAATTGGACGAGACCGCGAAGACAATAGATGGATTGGCAAGATTGCTAAGGCGCTTTACGATATGCGCAACGACATTGCCCATGGGACACTGCCAGGAGACACTGAACAGGCTTACCTAGATGGCTTGCGCTTGGGCCGTCGAACGCTAGGCCACTTAACGCATTCAGGACCACCCTCCGATTGGACTAGGCGATAGTGAGCCACATGAGAAATCCTGTCCACTCCAACGATGCAGTCCCTATTACGGCCTAGGCTGCGCTGCTGTCGTCTCGCCCCTCGGCATCCGGTAGCCGACGCGAGGCTCGGTGAAGATGTATGTGGGGTCGTCGCGTCGTCGCCCAGCTTGCGCCGCCATCACCCTGGGAAGGTCCCGCGGCAGGTCGATGTTGAGGTTGTCCCGGCCCCCTCCGCTCAGGAAGGTGTTCCTGGCCCGGTCCACCAGCACCGCCGCGTCGGTGGGCTCGGGGGAGACCGACAGCGCGCCCGCCTCGATGCGGGCCCCCACGCCTGAGAGTCCTAAACGAGACGGCGGCGGGCAGGACAACGAGGCCCACAGAAGGCCATAGAGCGAAGTTGCGAGCTGGGCGGGTATAGCAGTTACCCGTGTCCTCGGTGCGGCCGTCCCTGGTGAAGTGAGGGAACAGCCCGCAGCTCCGCACCAGCCTGAATTAAGCGCAGATCAACGACACAGAGCAAGTAGTCGTCAGGTTTCTTACTTGCTGTTTCCGCTTGCAGAGGTGTTAGGCGGGCTTGACCTGTAGTTGTAGCCTTAACCTCAAGGAGGTATGGACCAACCGTGAACCTTGTAGATCCGGAAAAGCCGCCAATCCCAAACAAACCGGAACGCTTCCCAGTTTCGAGGCGGGTTGCTACTACTCATACCAGCCCGATCCAAATAGCAGCCCGTCATGCCGCACAATCCAAGTGTGTTTCTGACGGTTCTCGCCCGATTCCGGGTTGAGCAACACATAGTCGACCCAATGACCCGCCTCAGTGGCGCTCAGCAAGTCGTCGCCATAGAAATACCCCGTGGCGTCCACACGGAGGCTGGGATCACGCCCTCGAAACTGCGGGTTATGGTGGGCTATCGTGTAGCCGTCTTGGTCGATGATGAAGACGTACCACTGGCCGTCGATGCTCTCCCTGGCGTTGTAGTAGGCGACGGTCTCCTCCAGGCCGAGGGCGACGTAGAGGTTCATGGCCTGCTGCACGAAGGCCTTGGTGTATGCGGGGGCGTCGGACTTGCCGGGGCCGCGTTCGTACCAGCCGGAGCCGAAGGTGATGCCGTCGTGGATGATCACCCAGGAGTGCTTGGTCTGCACAACGCCAGAGGCGGGATTGGGGTAGGTGTAGTCGAACCAGGCGCCGTCCTGGTCGGCGGAGGCGGCGACGGCGGACCCCGTGGGGTAGGAGTTGGGTCCGAGAGCCTGGGAGACGTGCTTGCCCACGAGGTCGGGGTCGGGGGCATGAGCGATGATGGTCTGGTTCTCATCGATGATGAAGACGTACCACTGGCCGTCGATGCTCTCCCTGGCGTTGTAGTAGGCGACGGTCTCCTCCAGGCCGAGGGCGACGTAGAGGTTCATGGCCTGCTGCACGAAGGCCTTGGTGTATGCGGGGGCGTCGGACTTGCCGGGGCCGCGTTCGTACCAGCCGGAGCCGAAGGTGATGCCGTCGTGGATGATCACCCAGGAGTGCTTGGTCTGCACAACGCCAGAGGCGGGATTGGGGTAGGTGTAGTCGAACCAGGCGCCGTCCTGGTCGGCGGAGGCGGCGACGGCGGACCCCGTGGGGTAGGAGTTGGGTCCGAGAGCCTGGGAGACGTGCTTGCCCACGAGGTCGGGGTCGGGGGCATGAGCGATGATGGTCTGGTTCTCATCGATGATGAAGACGTACCACTGGCCGTCGATGCTCTCCCTGGCGTTGTAGTAGGCGACGGTCTCCTCCAGGCCGAGGGCGACGTAGAGGTTCATGGCCTGCTGCACGAAGGCCTTGGTGTATGCGGGGGCGTCGGACTTGCCGGGGCCGCGTTCGTACCAGCCGGAGCCGAAGGTGATCGTGGATGATCACCCAGGAGTGCTTGGTCTGCACAACGCCAGAGGCGGGATTGGGGTAGGTGTAGTCGAACCAGGCGCCGTCCTGGTCGGCGGAGGCGGCGACGGCGGACCCGGTGGGGTAGGAATTGGGTCCGAGAGCCTGGGAGACGTGCTTGCCCACGAGGTCGGGGTCGGGGGCATGAGCGATGATGGTCTGGTTCTCATCGATGATGAAGACGTACCACTGGCCGTCGATGCTCTCCCTGGCGTTGTAGTAGGCGACGGTCTCCTCCAGGCCGAGGGCGACGTAGAGGTTCATGGCCTGCTGCACGAAGGCCTTGGTGTATGCGGGGGCGTCGGACTTGCCGGGGCCGCGTTCGTACCAGCCGGAGCCGAAGGTGATGCCGTCGTGGATGATCACCCAGGAGTGCTTGGTCTGCACAACGCCAGAGGCGGGATTGGGGTAGGTGTAGTCGAACCAGGCGCCGTCCTGGTCGGCGGAGGCGGCGACGGCGGACCCGGTGGGGTAGGAATTGGGTCCGAGAGCCTGGGAGACGTGCTTGCCCACGAGGTCGGGGTCGGGGGCATGAGCGATGATGGTCTGGTTCTCATCGATGATGAAGACGTACCACTGGTCGTCGATGCTCTCCTTGGTGTTGTAGTAGGCGACGGTGGCATCGAGTCCTTCCGATTCGTATCTGCTGATGGCGTCCCCTACTAGGAACTTGGTGTAGTCCCCGGGCGTCGACTTGGGAGGTACGGCCGCCGTGGTATAACTCGTGTCCAACTGCTCCTGCATCTGCTCAATGAGAGACGCGACGGTGGCCTCATCCACGAGGGCGGGTGCGCCCGCGGGGCCCTGCGGCCCGGGAGGCCCAGCGTCTCCCTGGCAGGCAGCAATTAACAGGACAAGAGCGATGATCGGGGTTACTGTGATTAGTGCGCGCATTGTCAAACCCCCTGGTTGCGACGGGCGACGCCGAACCTCGCGAAAGCGGATACTACCGCTGCGCCAGAAGTGTCCGAGTCAAACTTCAGCCCGCAGCGGCGCATGCGCCGCTGCCAAGTCGTACGGTATCGGCGGTTACCATTTGCCGGACCGTTCAGCGTGCGCGTGGTCAGGCAGCCGATACGATAACCCCGCGTCGTCGTAAGCCGACGCTGCGAGAAGGGTTGAGAACCGACATTTCCCATATCAGACTGCGGGTGTCCAAAGAACCCGCCATCCTTCACGACGGTGATGGTAGGGGCATCCACGAACGCCGTCAATTATCCCATCGGGCTCACAAAACCATCTCTCGGTGCCGTGAATTAGCGTCCACCAGGCAACGGAGGCGGCGTTCAGCACGTTTGCACACGATTCAACTCATCCAGGCGCACAGCTCCCCCTTGGCTACCCCCGTCACCTCCGATGATCCCAAGGATACTCGCTACCCTGGTGCTGGATGGAGCCCGCCGATACGCTCCAGCACTTGTCGAAATACCTCCCGAGGCACCGCTCCCTCGGCTAGCTGAAACACCAGCCGCCAGCGTGCCGCCTTCAATGGAATTACATTCTGGATCGGCTGCTGGCGCGTTATAGTACTTCAGCCTAAAATGTCCTGACGGCGTGATTTCAGGAACGACAATCATTTCGAGGGAATTATTCTCGTACTTCAGAGTGGCCCGTACGGGCACATCAAGCTCAGCATTTAGAATCTCCTTGAAGAGCTTGGTTTCCAAGCTACTAAGTTCCATTGCACAATCGCCTCTACAAACGTTGGTTAGGGACAACAGCCACACATCTCACATCCATAATGTAACCTTTCGGCAGTAACCGCGCAATCCCTGTACCGCGACCTCCCTCCGTGCCACAGCCGGCACGGAGGGAGGGTTTCGCTCGCCTAGACGGCGCTCAGGTCCGCCACGTTCAGGTTCTTGGTCTAGTCCCTCTTGGATACCCGTCCGGTGACCTCAACCACCTGGTTGCCAAGCGGTGTGGGGAGCTTGGGAGCCAGGTCTCGCCAGACGATGACTTGGACGTCGCCCGTCTCATCCTATCCCCCTGATTATCCACATCGACCGTGGACAGCATGTTGGGACCGGGGCCAGGGCTGACAAACTCCCTGAGATGGTCGTCGGGGAAACGACGACACCAAGGACTCAGGTACTCGTGGGCGGTATAATTGGAGGCAGCGAGAGGAGTTGGTCGAATCCCCCAAATTGCTGCACCGCTCTGGACCAGCCAGCTAGCCTTGTATACACTCGTCGACTGGTTCGAGTCTTCTCAAGTGGGCCGGACTTGCCGTCTTCCTAATAGTACTGGTGATCAACATTTCGATGTGGGTCATATCCCTCAAGAATCTGAAAAGGGGATATCACAAAGCCCAGCATGATCCGGAAGACAAGAAGCAAGATGTCCTTCTGGACCGAAGATACATAATCCCACTGGTGTTCGCATTTGGATGGTTGGTGGGCGACTGGGTGCTACCAGGTGTGGCTCTTCTGTTGCAAGAAAGGGTGTCAAGTTAGTTGGCACCGTGCGCATCGGTTAGCAACTAGCAAAAGCGAAACACTTTGAGTCCCCAGAAATCAGGAGTCGGATGGAGGATTGTTACTAACTTGACCGGCACCGTGAAGGTCGTCGCAATCTCCAGGACAATCGCTACGTTTACCCAGTTCATCGCTGCTGATAAAATAGCGGTATGTTCCGCAGGGCCATACCGATCACCGATGGAGTGTTCCAGGTCAAAGCTATCGGCGCACGCGTGACCGTGCTGACCGAGGGCGGCAAGGTGCTCCTAGTCGATGCGGGGCTCCGTGGAAGCGGGAGCACGATAACGCGGGGGCTGAGGGCTGCCGGGCTGTCGCCCGACCGTATCGGGCGAGTTGTCGTCACCCACGCTCATCCGGACCACTCGGGCGGCCTTGGGGAACTGACCGAGGGAAGGAAGATTGCCGTCGCCGCTCACCCGCTGGAGGCGGACATCATCGATGGCACGGTGGCGGCCCCGAACCCGCTGCAGTGCAGAATGCTAGCGTGGATGGCTCGCCCTCCCCTCACCAAGCTCATGGGGAACCCCGTGCACGTCGCCGTCCTCGATGAGGTCGTCGACGTGCTTCCGTTCGGCACCGAGGTCCGGGTCGTACACCTCCCCGGACATACGCCAGGAAGCGTCGGCCTCCACTTACCAGAGAAGCGCGCGGTTATCGTCGGGGACGCACTGCAGTACAAGCTCGGTTGGCGGCTATACCCACCAGCCCCAGGAGTCACCCAGCAGCCAAGAGAGGCGATGCGGTCGCTGGAGAAGCTCCTCGACCTGGAGTTCGACATCATCTGCTTCAGCCACTTCCCGCCCATGCGGAGGGAGCCCCGCAAAGCGCTTGGAAGGCTTATCCAGCGGCACGCCGCCTGACCAGCGTGGCCTGCAATGGCTCTCGGAACTGACCTGTTGGAACGCTACTTTCGCACCTGTACGGACGACCTCAGCCCGCTATACTGTGCGGCTAGGGGGTAGCTAATGGACAACGCTCGTACCGCCGTCGGAGAGACCATCGTCGACTTTCTCAGAGGAGTCGCCGAGAAGCATGCGCCTCGCGACGCGCTCCTGTTCAAACCGGGGTTCCGGTACCTGCGCTGGAGCTACTCGCGGCTGTGGGACGAGTCCGGCCAGGTAGCGACCCTCCTCCAACGACGGGGGCTCACGAAGGGAGATCAGGTCATCCTGTGGGGCCCCAACTCTCCGCACTGGGTCCTCTTCTTCTTCGGCTGTCTGCGAGCAGGAGTCATCGTCGTCCCACTCGACCTGCGCAGCGCGCCCGACTACGTCGCGAGGGTCGTGTCCAGGACGGAGCCGAAGCTAGCCTTCACATCGCGGTTTACGCCGAAGGGCGAGGTGGATCTGGGCGTTCCGGAGCTGGCGTTCGAGGAGTTGGAAGCCGCCATCGCTGGACTGCCCCAGCCGGAGGACGTGAACATCGCACCGAGCGACCTTGCGGAGATCATGTTCACGTCCGGCACGACCGGCGACCCGAAGGGCGTGATGCTGACGCATCGCAACCTGACCGCGAATATCGAGGGGATAATCCAGTGCATCTCCTGCAAGCCATCGAGCAGACTGCTGTCCATCCTTCCGCTGAGCCATATGTACGAGCAGATGGGCGGGCTGTTCGTCACGCTGTACTACGGCGCGAGCACAACGTACCCAACCAGCCGCCAGCCGACCGTCCTGGCGCGGACGATGCGCGAGCGCAAGGTCACCAGCCTGCTCCTCGTCCCTCAGGGGTTGGAGTTGCTGATGAACGGCATCGAGCGGGAGGTGGCCCACCAGGGCAAGGAGGTGCTGTGGGGCAAGCTCCTCAACCTGGCCGAGCGTGTGCCGTTCCGTTTGCGGCGCTACCTGTTCCGGCGGGCGCACAAGCAGTTCGGGGGCAAGCTCGATTTCATCGTGTCGGGGGGCGCGGCGCTGGACCGGGACCTCGGACGCAAGTGGGAGCTGCTCGGCGTCAAGATCGTGCAGGGCTACGGGGCCACTGAGGCGTCGCCCGTCATCAGCAACCACACGATCGAGGAACGTCGCCACGACTCCACCGGCCGTCCTCTGCCGAACGTAGAGGTCAAGATCAGCGTGGGGAGGGTGAGATCCTCGTGCGTGGGGAGGGTGAGATCCTCGTGCGTGGGGAGGGTGAGATCCTCGTGCGTGGGGAGGGTGAGATCCTCGTGCGTGGGGAGGGTGAGATCCTCGTGCGTGGGGAGAACGTCACCCCGGGCTACTGGCGCGCGCCGGAAGAGACCGCCAAGGCGTTCGACGGCGACTGGTACAAGACGGGAGACCTGGGGTACTTCGACGACGAAGGGTTCTTGCACATCCAGGGCCGCGTGAAGGACATGATTGTGCTCCCGAGCGGCCAGAACGTCTTTCCCGAGGACATCCAAGCGGTGCTGACGAAGCACCCGGGCGTGAAGGACGCGGCCGTGGTTGGACTCGCCAAGGGGTCGTCGGTCGAGGTGCATGCAGCCGCACGGCTCAGATCGTGGACAAGGACGGCGTTCCCCTCACCGACGAGGACCTGAACCGCAGGAAGCACACTTGCGCCAACTGCGGCTCCCCCCTCTGGCAGGCCGACAAGTCCGGCCCCGCCCGCTACCCTCTGGCCGACTACGTGAAGCACCACATGAAGGGGTTCTTCGACCTGCTGGTCGGGGACGAGGTGCACAAGTACAAGGGAAGAGGCTCGGCCCAGGGCATCGCCGCCGGAGTCCTCGCGGACGTCTGCGGCAAGTCCCTCAGCCTGAGTGGAACCCTCATGGGAGGGTATAGCTCGACGCTCTTCCACCTGCTCTACCGGTTCTCGCCTGAGATCAGGACGGACTTCGGACGCTCCGACGAGCACCGCTGGATACAGCGGTCGGCTTCGAGGAGGTCACGGTCGGGAAGCCCGACGACGACTCGGTGGAGGACGGGAGGTTCAGCAGGCGGCGCAAGTACCGCAAGGTGGTCAGGGAGAGGCCGGGCCTCGTGCCCAGCGCCCTCTTCCACATCATCGGCAGCACCGTCTTCCTGCGGCCTCGCGGACGTGGCCTCCGGGCTGCCCCCCTACGACGAGCAGGTAATGCTGTCCTCGATGGACTCGGATGAGGACGCGACGGGCTACTCCCAGCGCAGCGCCTACAACACGGTGTACGAGGATCTGCGGCTGAAGCTAGCTGAGGCTCTCAAGGCTGGCTCGAAGCGGCTGCTGGCGACCTACCTGCAAACCCTGTTGGCGTACCCCGACGGCTGCACCAGGGGGGAGACGGTCTTCGACCCCAGGAGCGGCGACGTCATTGTCCAGGTGCCGCCCCTGTCCGAGGAACGGCTGTACCCCAAGGAGAAGGCCCTCATCGACATGGTGGCGGCGGAGCGGATGGAGGGCCGCAGGGTGCTGGTCTACGCCACGCACACGGGCACGCGGGACATCACCGAGCGGATGGACGACATGCTCACACGGCACGGGTTCCGCGTGGCGGTGATGAAGGCCGACGCCGTTGCCCCGGAACGGCGGGAGGCGTGGGTGGCCGACAGGGTGAAGCAGGGCATCGACGTGATGATATGCCACCCGCGCTTGGTGCAGACGGGGTTGGACTTGATCGACTTCCCAACGCTGATCTGGTACGAAACTGATTACAGCGTCTACGTAATGCGGCAGGCGTCACGGCGGTCGTGGCGCATCGGGCAGACCCGCCCGGTCAAGGTGGTGTTCATGTCCTACCGGAACACCCTCCAGGCCGACGCGCTGAAGCTGGTGGCGAAGAAGCTGCAAAGCTCCCTCGCCGTCGAGGGGGAGCTGCCGGAGGACGGGCTGGCCGCCTACGGCGACGACGGGGACGACCTGATGATGGCCCTAGCCCGCAAGATCGTCAGCGGGGACGAGGAGGAGGACGCCGAGACGATGGAGGAGGTCTTCGCCCAGGCCAGGGACGCCGAGGCCAGCGCCGAGGAATACCTGGTGGACGACGGCTGGAAGCCGGTGGAAGTCGAGCCGGAAGCCGTCGCGGGCAACGGGAACGGCCACCACGCAGACGGCATCGGGCCGACGGTCAAGCTGGTCCTGGACACCGGCCACTACGCCAACGGCAACGGACACGCAGCCGTCGAGGTCAACGGGAACGGCCACAGCGACGAGGCCCCGGAGCCGCAGCAGACGCTGTTCTCCTGGGCGGAGTTCATGGCCGAGGAGCCGGTCAAGCCCAAGGGCCACAGCCGCAAGGCTCAGCCCGCCACCCTCTCGATGTTCGAGTGGGCGCTGACCGTGGAACAGGAGCGGGAGGAGGAGTTGGTCGGCGCGGGACGCTAGGCCGCAACACACAGGGGGAGGTCGTCGCTACGTCAGCGATGGCATCCCCCTGCACGGCCATGCGGCCCTTTTGCCTTTCCGGCCCCGCATCGCCGGGGCGGATTCCCTCTCCGCTTCCCATGTATGCAGCCCCTTTTTTGTTGTCTAAAACCACCGCAACATGGTAGGATTGGACCGGTAGGAAGAATGCCCTGCGAAAGGGGTCGTTGAGATGGCAACGCCAGTCCGCCGGCCTGCCGAGGAGACGGGTCGCCTCGGCGACGAGATATACGATAGGGGCATCCGCCATCTTGTTGAGGCGGACCATCATGGCGAGTTCGTCGCCATCGACGTGGACAGCGGGGACTACGCCATCGCCGGTAGCGTCCTTGCCGCAGCGGAGCGTCTGCGTGCCCGACGCCCGGACGCCGATGCCTGGTTGGTGCGGGTGGGGCATCCGACGTCGCGCACCTTCGGTGGCAGTTCCCTGTGGAGAGCCAAGTGATCGAGGGTGTGGTGAACGGCTTTCTTGAAGTGGTAGTGAGCCTTCCGGTACGAGGTCCAGAGGATCGGGAGATAGAAGCCGTGATAGACACAGGGTACAGCGGCAAGACTCAGCCTGCCACCCTCTCGATGGCTGAGTTGGAGTTGCCCTTTGTGATCCGGAGCCGGTCGGCTCTGGCTGACGGTACGGTGGTGGCCTTCAACGTCCACGGCGCCACAGTGGTCTGGGACGGTCGGCCACGATACATTGACATTGACGCAGTGGGCGTCGCACCCCTGCTGGGCATGGATCTGATGGACAGCCATAGCCTGTACGTGGAAATCACTGACGGCGGGCGCGTAATCATAGAACCGAGGGGGTAACCGCAACACCGTGTTCAACCCTGCGAATCTCCTATTGACGCTTGTGGGCGCGGGCGCTTCCCGTCCGGCCGGGGGCCTCCCGCGCCCCGCTTAACCCCCCCCCCCCCCCCCCCCCCGACTTTCAGGGGGCTGGCATACCCCGACGACGGACGGATCGCGGTGGATTGGTGTGGGCCGCGCCCTCGGATGTGGGCGAGCCTGTCCTGACTCCTACCGGGCGCGCGGTTCGGGAAGGTGGTCGCCCAAAGGCCCGGGCCCTCCTGCGGGAACCCCAACCCCGTCGCAGCCCCTACGCGCAGATGCCGCGGCAACGGCGGCCCAAGGAACTGGTGGTGGATGCGCCCGGCGTGCCGGTGCAGGTTGACGGCAAGCAAGTGCCCCTGAGGTCCGAAACTGCACCAATTCGGCGCAGTAGGTTGCCCCAGATTCCCCACTAGATAAGAGAAAGACCTCGTTGGCGCCCGCCACGAAGCGGGCTAAGATGTTTCTTGACCAAGAGAAACGATCACCAACGAGGTGCAGCTATTATGAAGCAAGGCTTACTGGCATTCCAGTACGAACAGGAGAAGGGCTCGACGGGTATGACGGGGCTGTCCGGCCTGATGACGTGCGTGGAGTTGATGCAAGCAGCGGGTTTGAGGTCATCGGTAGAGCGCCACGTGAGACTGCGGGAGAGAGGTCAGGGCTGGACGGACAGCCAGATGATCATCTCGCTGATGCTGCTGAACTTGGCAGGCGGCGAGTCGGTGTCCGACCTTGATCTCCTTGAGAAGGACAGAGGGTTGTGCAGGATGCTTCGAGAGTTCGAGACCTGTGGTATGCGTCTCAGCGAGCGCAGGGCGTTGGAGAAGAGATGGCGAGTCGAGCGTCGTCGGAGCGTGCCGTCGGAGTCTGCGGTGTTCCGGTATCTGGAGAGGTTCCACGAGGTGGACGAGGAGTCGAAGCGGGAAGCTCACAGATCATTCATACCTGCTCCCAACGGAGCTATGAAGGGTCTGCGCAAGGTGAACGCCGACCTGGTGGGCTTCGTGCAGAGCCGTTCGCCTCAGACCGAGGCCACTCTGGACATGGATGCCACACTGGTGGAGACGCGCAAGCAGGAGGCGCTCCCCAGCTACAAGAAGCACAGGGCGTACCAGCCGCTGATCACGTACTGGTCAGAGGCCGAGTTGATCGTGCATTCGGAGTTTCGGGACGGCAACGTAGCTGCGGGCCATCAGCAGTTGCGAGTGTTGATTGAAGCGCTGGGCCGTCTGCCTGCGGGGGTGGAGAAGGTGATGCTGAGGTCGGATACGGCGGGGTACCAGCGGGAGTTGCTGCGGTACTGCGCGGAGGGTGGAGACGAGCGGTTCGGGGTGATCGAGTTTGCGGTTGGGGTCGACGTGACGACGGAGTTCCGCCGTGCGGTGTCCGAGGTCGCCGAGCAAGACTGGCAGACGCTGTACCGCAAGGTTGGGGAGCATCGTGTGGACACGGGTCAGCAGTGGGCTGATGTGAACTTCGTGCCCAACTGGATAGGGCACTCCAAGAACAGCCCTGAGTATCGGTTCATAGCTACCAGGGAGCGGTTGATCGAACAGCCTCTGCCGGGAATGGAGGGGCAGATGGAGCTTCCGTTCCCCGCGATGGAGCTGTCCAACAGAGGCTGGTACAAGGTCTTCGGCGTGGTGACCAACCGGAGCATTGCGGCAGATGAGTTGATCTGGTGGTCGAGACAGAGGTGCGGCAAGGGCGAGGAGGTCCACAGCGTTCTGAAGAGTGACTTGGCTGGGGGCCGGCTGCCGTCGGGGCTGTTCGGGGCCAACGCCGCATGGTGGGCCATATCGGTGCTGGCCTTCAACCTGAACTCTGCCATGAAGCGGCTGGTGTTGGGCGAACAGTGGGTGGGCAAGCGTCTGAAGGCGGTGCGCTTCGCCCTGATCGCCCTACCGGGCCGTGTGATGCGTCACGCCAGGAGGTTGATCATCCGTCTGGCCCGTGGCCATCCCTCATACGAGTTGCTGCTCAGGGCGAGGCAGAGGATATTGGCGCTGGCTGCCGAGCCGTATCGAGCATAGCGACCCTGCTTGGAGCATCGGTTTGTAGGCGACTCTGCCGAGTTGCCATGCCTTCTTCGGCCTGCGAACAGCCATAATTGGCAGCGAACCGCTGCCGATACCCTCAAAGACGGGGCCCGAGACCCTGTCCGATGCCCGATCATGTCATGCGTCACCCCTGGTCGACACCCGGACACCCCCTGAAAGCACACCGAGCAGCTCCCAACCATGTCAGGTGGGGGATCTGGGTTGCTTTGTCCCCTTGACAAGTGACTGAGGTTTGTAGTTTCATAGCGAATGACACGATAACACTAGAGGCGTGCGGTCTCTTGATGACCTCAAATTCCAAACCATGCTTAGGAATAGAAAATCAGGAAAAGGAGCGGCTCACCGATGATGGATAACTCGGAATCGTCCAATGGCTTCCCAGGTAGTTTTGCAGGTTCAGTGCCTGCAGGTACGAATTCCAGCCCCCCAGCGACTGAAACCGTACCGAGATCATCGCCAAGGCAGCGTCTCCTAGCTGCTCTGACAGGGCTCCTCCCCCGCACCCTCCCCGCTTCTAACCTCCCATCCGGCGGCTCCACTGCTCCTTCCCCCTACAGGGTGTCAAGCCGCGCTCTCCGTCTTACTGCACTTCTTGCCGTCTTGGCCTTCGGGCTGCTGTTCCTGCTGCCCGGTGGATTGATGTGGGCGCAGGACGCCGGGACCATCAAGTACGCCGAGAACGGGACGGATGTTGTAGCGACGTTCGCGGCCGTAGACCCCGAAGCTGATCACATCACCTGGAGTCTGAGTGGCGAAGACGCGGGCGGCTTCACGATTGATGGTGGCGTTCTCAGGTTCACCAGTTCCCCCGACTACGAAGATCCGGCGGACACAGGCGAGAATAACACCTATGTAGTCACGGTCACTGCCTCTGACGGGACTACTCCTGATACAGAGGCCTTGGCGATTGAGGTCACCAACGTCGACGAAGCCGGCACGGTCATGCTGTCCACCTTGCAGCCGCAGGTGGAAGTGGCACTGACCGCAACCCTGGTCGACTCTGACAAGGTAAGCGACGACACTGCCACCTGGATGTGGTTCAGGGGCAGCAGCGTCATCGCAGGCGCAGTCGGCGACATATATACGCCAATAGCTGGCGACGTTGGCTACGTGCTGAAGGTGAAGGCGACCTACAGGGACGGCGAGGACACCGAGAACGACAAGAACGCGGAAGCAGCATCGGTTCACGCGGTCCGCGCGAAGCCTGCTACGAACATTCCTCCTGCATTCCCGGACCAGGACTTGACAGAGGCTGGTCCTCAGACGGCGCAGACTCGGATGGTGGTGGAGAACACGCCATCTGGGCGGAACATCGGGGCGGCGGTTGTGGCGAGCGACTACGGGGACGTGCTGACCTACTCGTTTGATGCCGATGCCGATAACACGTTCGACATCGACAGGGCAACTGGTCAGTTGAAGACGCAGGCGCCGCTGGACGCTGACGGGGAAACTTCCGGGTACACCGTGACCGTGACGGCCACGGACCCGTTCGGGGCTTTTGTTACATCAGTAGTGACCATTACAGTGACCGGCGTGGACGAAGACCCGTCGATCACCACCACAGGGGCGGCCTTCACCATCAGCTTCGCGGAGGGCACTGCTGATGCTGTTGCCGACATAACAACCCCGCTAGCGACCTATACCGCCTCGGATCCCGAAGAAGGGAACGTAACGTGGTCCACGTCGGGGCGTGACGCCGAGAAGTTCAGCATCTCGGCCGGCGCCCTCACTTTCGCTGCAGCCCCCGACTTCGAGTCTCCCGGAGACGCGAACGGGGACAACGTCTACGAGGTCACGGTGGTGGCCAGCGACCCCGCGGGGAACAGCGACGAGTTGAACGTGCGGGTCAAGGTGACCAACGTGGCGGAAACGGGGACGATAGAGTTCTCATCGTTGTCGCCGAAGGTCGGCGTGGCCCTGACGGCTGAGCTCGACGATCCTGACGGCGACGTCACCGGCCTCATGTGGCAGTGGTCGAAGGATGGCTCCGACATAGTGGACGAAACGTCTGACACCTACACACCGGTTGTGGGCGACATTGGCGGCGGTGAGACCACTCTGGTGGCGACCGCGACCTATAGGGACGGTTCGCTCGCGGCTGGCGACCCCGCCATCACGCTTCCATCGAGCCCCACGGTTTTTGTCGTTGCCGACACGGACAACAAGGCGCCGGTGTTCCCCGACCAGGACCCTGATATGGACGGTCGGCAGACGGACCAGAAGCTGACAGTCCTAGAGAACACCGTTTCACCCATGACCATAGGCGAGCCGGTCACAGCTACGGACTCCTCCATGGCGGTCGACGGGGCGGTAACACCCGAGATACTGACGTACACGCTTGGTGGCGCGGATGCAGCATCGTTCTCGATTGACCGGGGCACTGGCCAGTTGCGCACTAAGGCGGACCTGGACTACGAGACGAAGCGGTCCTACACGGTGATGGTCACGGCGACAGACCCCGGTGGTATCAGCGTCACCGCCGCGGTGACCATCGAGGTCGCCGACGTGGACGAAGCGCCAGAACTGAGTGGAGAGGCACCCGGGAAGTACGCCGAGAACGGCAGGGCACCGGTAGCCACCTTCACCGCGTCCGATCCGGAAAGAGCCACGATCACCTGGAGTCTGAGAGGCGACGACGCGGACGCCTTCACGATTGATGGTGGCGTTCTCAGGTTCACCAGTTCCCCCGACTACGAAGCTGCGGCGGACGTCGGCACCGACAACACCTATGTAGTCACGGTCATTGCCTCTGACGGGGAGAATATGGATACAGAGGACGTGGCGATTGAGGTCACCAACGTCGACGAGGCCGGCACGGTCACGCTGTCCACCTTGCAGCCGCAGGTGGGAGTGGAGTTGATGGCCACCCTGACCGACTCCGATATGGTAAGCGGCGTTCCCACCTGGATGTGGTTCAGGGGCAGCAGCGTCATCGTGAACGAGACCACTGCAACATACGAGCCCAAGGGTGAGGACGCTGGCGCCTTTCTGAAGGTGAAGGCGACCTACAGGGACGGCGAGGACACCGGGAACGACAAGAACGCAGAAGGTCGTTCTACACGCCAGGTGCGCGGGGTGCCCACCGGCGGGAACACCATCCCCGCGTTCCCGGATCAAAACCCGTCAACCATGGACATCGAGACGGCGCAGACTCGGATGGTGGCGGAGAACACGCCTTCTGGGCGGAACATCGGGGCGGCGGTTGTGGCGGCCGACCCCGGGGACGTGCTGACCTACTCCTACTCGATTGATAATACTGCCGATAACACGTTCGGCATCGACAGGGCAACTGGTCAGTTGAAGACGCAGGCGCCGCTGGACGCTGAGGTAACTTCCGCGTACACCGTGACCGTGACGGCCACGGACCCGTTCGGGGCTTTTGTTACATCAGTAGTGACCATTACAGTGACCGGCGTGGACGAAGACCCGTCGATCACCAGCACAGAGGCGGACTTCACGGCCATCAGCTTCGCGGAGGGCACTGCTGATGCTGTTGCCGACATAACAACCCCGCTAGCGACCTATACCGCCTCGGATCCCGAAGAAGGGAACGTAACGTGGTCCACGTCGGGGCGTGACGCCGAGAAGTTCAGCATCTCGGCCGGCGCCCTCACTTTCGCTGCAGCCCCCGACTTCGAGTCTCCCGGAGACGCGAACGGGGACAACGTCTACGAGGTCACGGTGGTGGCCAGCGACCCCGCGGGGAACAGCGACGAGTTGAACGTGCGGGTCAAGGTGACCAACGTGGCGGAAACGGGGACGATAGAGTTCTCATCGTTGTCGCCGAAGGTCGGCGTGGCCCTGACGGCTGAGCTCGACGATCCTGACGGCGACGTCACCGGCCTCATGTGGCAGTGGTCGAAGGGTGGCGCCGACATAGTGGACGAAACGTCTGACACCTACACACCGGTTGTGGGCGACATTCCTGCCACTCTGGTGGCGACCGCGACCTACAGGGACGGTTCGCTCGCGGCTGGCGACCCCGCCATCAGGCTTCCATCGAGCGACACGGGTGCTGTCGTTGCCGACACGGACAACAAGGCGCCGGTGTTCCCCGACCAGGACTCTGAGATGGGCGGTCGGCAGACGGACCAGAAGCTGACAGTCCTAGAGAACACCGTTTCACCCATGACCATAGGCGAGCCGGTCACAGCTACGGACTCCGCCATGGATGCCGGCGGGGCGGTAACACCCGAGATACTGACGTACACGCTTGGTGGCGCGGATGCAGCATCGTTCTCGATTGACCGGGGCACTGGCCAGTTGCGCACTAAGGCGGACCTGGACTACGAGACGAAGCGGTCCTACACGGTGATGGTCACGGCGACAGACCCCGGTGGTATCAGCGCCACCGCCGCGGTGACCATCGAGGTCACCGACGTGGACGAAGCGCCGGAGATCATGGGTGGCGGCCTGATCATATCAGGCATGAGCAGAGTCGACTACGCCGAGGACAGGCGGGACGACGTGGCAACGTACAGGGCGTCAGGCCCCGACGCGGCCTCGGCCACCTGGAAGCTTGAGGGCGACGACGCGGGCGACTTCGACATCAGCAGCAGCGGTGTGCTCACCTTCAGGGCTTCCCCTAACTACGAGACCCCGGCGGACGCCGACACCGACAACGCCTACGAGGTAACGGTGGTGGCCTCAGACGGCACCTACTCCGACACTCAAGACGTGGCCGTCACGGTCACCGACGTGGACGAAGCTCCGGTGATTACCGGGGACGTCGCATCAAATTATGCCGAGAACGGGACGGGCCCGGCGGACACCTACTCGGCGACGGACCCTGAGAGTGCGACTATCATCTGGTCCCTGGAGGGTGACGACGCTGCCGACTTCGAGATCAGCGCCGATGGCGTGATCACCTTCAAGAGTTCGCCCGACCACGAGGCTGCGGCGGATGACGACACCGACAACGCCTACGAGGTAACGGTGGTGGCCTCCGATGGGGCCAACGAGGACAGGTTGGACGTGACCATCACCGTCACCGACGAGAACGAAGCTCCTCCGGTGATTACCGGGGACGCCGCACTAGATTATGCTGAGAACGGGACGGACCCGGTGGCCCTCTACTCGGCGACGGACCCTGATAGTGCGACTATCATCTGGTCCCTGGAGGGTGACGACGCTGCCCTCTTTGAGATCAGCGCCGATGGCGTGATCACCTTCAAGAGTTCGCCCGACCACGAGGCTGCGGCGGATGACGACACCGACAACGCCTACGAGGTAACGGTGGTGGCCTCAGACGGCACCTACTCCGACACTCAAGACGTGGCCGTCACGGTCACCGACGTGGACGAAGCTCCGGTGATTACCGGGGACGTCGCATCAAATTATGCCGAGAACGGGACGGGCCCGGTGGACACCTACTCGGCGACGGACCCTGAGAGTGCGACTATCATCTGGTCCCTGGAGGGTGACGACGCTGCCCTCTTTGAGATCAGCGCCGATGGCGTGCTCACCTTCAAGAGTTCGCCCGACCACGAGGCTGCGGCGGATGACGACACCGACAACGCCTACGAGGTAACGGTGGTGGCCTCCGATGGGGCCAACGAGGACAGGTTGGACGTGACCATCACCGTCACCGACGCGAACGAAGCTCCTCCGGTGATTACCGGGACCGACGCACTAGATTATGCTGAGAACGGGACGGACCCGGTGGCCCTCTACTTGGCGACGGACCCTGAGGGTGCGGATATCATCTGGTCCCTGGGGGGTGACGACGCTGCCGACTTCGAGATCAGCGCCGATGGCGTGCTCACCTTCAAGAGTTCGCCCGACCACGAGGCTGCGGCGGACGCCGACACCGACAACGCCTACGAGGTAACGGTGGTGTCCTCAGACGGCACCTACTCCGACACTCAAGACGTGGCCGTCACGGTCACCGACGTGGACGAAGCTCCGGTGATTACCGGGGACGTCGCACCAAATTATGCCGAGAACGGGACGGGCCCGGTGGACACCTACTCGGCGACGGACCCTGAGAGTGCGACTATCATCTGGTCCCTGGAGGGTGACGACGCTGCCGACTTCGAGATCAACGCCGATGGCGTGCTCACCTTCAAGAGCCCGCCCGACTACGAGGCTGCGGCTGACGCAGACCCGGACAACGTCTACAAGGTTACTGTGAAGGCCAGCGACGGGACCAATGAGGTCACGTTGGACGTCACCGTCACCGTGACCGACGTGCACGACCCGGCTGACCCCTTGAAGGACAAATACGACGCAAACGACAACGGCGAAATTGAGAGGGCCGAAGTCTTTGCGGCGATCAACGACTACCAGGATACGGGTGTGCCTACTAGGGCTGACGTGTTCAAGCTCATAGAGCTCTACCTGGGAGACTAGTTATAGAGAAGGATACCCGCGGGGTTCCGCAGCACTTGGTCTGCGGAACCCCGCGCGCCAGCACAATTGAGAGGACGAGCTTGAACAAAAAAATATTGACAGCAATGATAGCTGTTGCGATGGCGGGTGTGCTACTTCTTGTGGGCGTCGCCTCGGTAGCCGCGCAGCAGAATAGTGAGCCCAGCGCCACCCGGAGCTTCAACCCGGCATCGGTGGCCCCCGGCGGGACGGTGACGGTCACCATCCAGGTCGCCAACTACGGGGGCATTGGACAGGTGACGGAGACGCTGCCCGCAGGGTTCACCTACGTAGACAGCACCCACGACTCGGCGGGAGTGAATGTGAACGGCCAGGAGGTCCGGTTCACGCTGCTAGGGGATGCCTCCGTCGCCTACACGGTCACCGCCTCCAGGACGGCGGGGTCCCACTCCTTCTCGGGTATGCTCAGGGACTCCGACCGGGCCAACCACACGGTCGGCGGCGCTACGGACGTGACGGTGACCGGTCCTGCTGGGCCCAGCGCCACCCGGTCCTTCGACAAGGCATTGGATGTGGCCCCTGGCGGGCTGGTGACGGTCACCATCCAGGTCGCCAACTACGGGGGCATTGGACGGGTGACGGAGACGCTGCCCGCAGGGTTCACCTACGTAGACAGCACCCACGACTCGGCGGGAGTGAATGTGAACGGCCAGGAGGTCCGGTTCACGCTGCAAGGGGATGCCTCCGTCGCCTACACGGTCACCGCCGCCTCCAGGACGGCGGGGTCCCATTCCTTCTCGGGTATGCTCAGGGACTCCGACCGGGCCAACCACACGGTCGGCGGCGCTACGAGGGTGACGGTGACCGCTCCTGCTGAGCCCAGCGCCACCCGGAGCTTCAACCCGGCATCGGTGGCCCCCGGCGGGACGGTGATGGTCACCATCCAGGTCGCCAACTACGGGGGCATTGGACGGGTGACGGAGACGCTGCCCGCAGGGTTCACCTACGTAGACAGCACCCACGACTCGGCGGGAGTGAATGTGAACGGCCAGGAGGTCCGGTTAACGCTGCAAGGGGATGCCTCCGTCGCCTACACGGTCACCGCCTCCAGGACGGCGGGGTCCCACTCCTTCTCGGGTATGCTCAGGGACTCCGACCGGGCCAACCACACGGTCGGCGGCGCTACGAGGGTCACGGTTCGTCAGCCATCCTCTGGCGGCGGAGGGGGCGGCATCAGCAATCGTGCTCCCGTCTTCCGGGAGGGCGTCACAGCAGCGCGGTCAGTTGCCGAGAACGCCGCGGCCCGCGCCTCCGTCGGAAGCCCTGTCACCGCCTCGGACAACGACGGAGATAGCATTGCCTACAGCCTCGCCGGCGACGACGCTAGCCTCTTCGCCATCAACACAAGGACGGGCCAGATTTCGGTCGCCCAGGGCACGGCCCTGGACTTCGAGACACGGAGCTCCTACTCGGTTAGCGCACGCGCCAATGACGGGCGCAACGGCCAGGACACCATAGCCGTCACCATAGCCGTCACCAATGTGGAGGAGGCGGGGACGGTCAGCCTGTCGTCAGCGAATCCCGAAGTTGGAGTGACGCTGACGGCAATGCTCGAAGACCCCGACGGCGGCGTATCCGACGTCAGTTGGTCGTGGGAACGGTCGATGAACCTGACGACATGGATGGCGATTCCCGGGAGCGTATCAGCCGCCTATACGCCCACCGAAGCTGATGAGGGCTATCATCTGCGGGCAACGGCGGCGTACAGCGATGACTACGGCCCCAACAAGAGGGCGCACATGGTGTCGGCCAACCTCGTGCCTGTTGCACTCGAGCCTACGGTAACGCCGACCCCTGAGCCGACGGTAACGCCGACCCCTGAGCCTACGGCAACGCCGACCCCTGAGCCTACGGCAACGCCGACCCCTGAGCCTACGGCAACGCCGACCCCTGAGCCTACGGCAACGCCGACCCCTGAGCCTACGGCAACGCCGACCCCTGAGCCTACGGCAACGCCGACCCCTGAGCCTACGGCAACGCCGACCCTTGAGCCTACGGCAACGCCGACCCTTGAGCCTACGGCAACGCCGACCCTTGAGCCTACGGCAACGCCGACCCTTGAGCCGGGTCCAGAGGACGACGACGGCGGGTTCCCCATTTGGGCGATCGTGCTGCTGGTCGTTGGAATCCCGGCGCTGATAGGGGGAGGCTGGTACTTGCTGCGTCGGTTACGGGCCTCACGAGTATAGTCGCGCTCCAGCTACGTTGGCCGCCCGCATGACCGGGCGGCCAACGTAGCTGGCCGCCCGCGTCCGGTTGCGCTAGACTCAACGACGTAACCGGGTGGTTCCTTACAGTGGCACTTCCCAGCGGAAAGTTCGCAATTCGGTACGTGCAGGCCCACCAGACTTGACAAAATCAAGAACCTTCATTCGACGGACACAATAGACACGGAAACCTCAGGTGCTCGTGGACGGCCGATTTGGGTCCATTCAAAGCCAGGTCGGTAAAGCGGACTCAAAATGGGTGTGTCACGTCGTTCCCGCGTACCCGAGTGTATCACCAGGCCCGATGAACGGTTCGATTCTTCTCAGGTGGGACGGACTTGACGAAATCAAGAACCGAGGCCGATTCGGTGGGCACTCCTGCAGGGCATTGCGCTCAAGCCGATTCTTTGGTAGAGGCGAAAGGGTTGCTGGCTAAGCTACGGCCCAACGGCGGAGAAGGACAATGCGTTGGGACGGCGAGTGAGAGGCGTTGAAGGGGAAGTCCCTGAGTAGCCTCTCAGCAGTTCAAAGGGAGCAACGGGTTCGTGCCTCTACTTCGCTATGTCGTGCTCTCTCCAGTCGGGTACGTGTGCTGTCATGAGCGCCTTGAAGAGCTTGCCGTGGTTCGGAACTCGAAGGTGGAGCAGTTCGTGGGCGATAACGAAGTCCTGGAACTCCGCTTCGCGCTCAGCAAGGTCGTAGGCTAAGGTGAGGGTGCCCGAAGTCGAGCAGGACCCCCACTTCCGCGACATCTGCTGGATGCGTATCTTGGGCGTCCGCACAGTCAGCCGCAACGCCCAAGCCTCGACGCGGTCGCAGAGAGCCGTGCGTCTTTCATCAATCTTCCGCATCAGTGCCTCCGTCCAGCAGTATCGCCAGGGCTTGGTCTACAATCCGGCCCCGCTCACCGCTTTCGACCCTCAACAGTGGGTTGTACAGTGAAATCCTAAGCCGGCGTTGCTCGTCGGTGTTGACGGCGGCGTTGGGAAAGCGGTCCACAAGAGCCTGGGCCTCTTCCGCAAACTCCATCGCGCTCACCCCAGCGGCTTGTAGGGCAGCGTCGTCCTTCAGCGTCCAGTACACCCCGAACGCTCTCGGAGGTAGCGTGCTCTCCGTCGCGGCGGCTACGGTGGCCTCCTTTTCCTTAGCGAAGGCCTCCAACAGGTCCATCGCCGCGAGTCCGGTTGTCGTGCGCTCTTCGAGGCCCTTCAGCACGTGCTCTGCGCGTTCCTTGAGAGGCCGAAGCACGGCCTCCAGTCCCGGTTCGCTCTCCACCTCCGTCTGAAGGCCACGCACTAAATTGAACACCTTGGCCTCGTCCGGACCTGACTCTTTCCTGAGGGCCGTAAGTGTGCGCAAGTCGAAGGTCACAGCCTTGGTTAGATTGCCCAAGCCATACATCGCTGCCGACTCTTCCACCAACCGCTGGGTCTTGTGGGCCAGTTCTGCCACAAATGCAGGGCGGTCTGCGTATGCGTTGCGAACGACAGCGTAGAGGTGGGCCAGACGCTTGAATGTGTCGATGTGGTCCCGCAATTCGGCGGACGGCGAGAGTATCTCCCACAGTGACTCGATCTCCTTGTAGTCCGAGAAGAACCCTTTCGGGCATCGGGGTCGAGGAAGCGCGTGTACACGATGTGCTCCAACCGTCGGTCCGCGCCTCCTCCCGCGGCGGTGTAGGCCGTCCGCGTCTCGGCCACCCGACCGCCTTCCTCATAGTCGAGGTGGTTCGCCTTCGCCTTGACTATCTTGTCCTGAAAGTCATGCATCAGCAGGTCGAGGTCCTCTATCGCGCCGCTGACATCCGATGAGTCGAACTGCAGCGCCTTCCGCAACTCGCGCAGGACGCCCACGAAGTCCACGACGAGGCCGATGAGCTTACTGTTGCCTTCCCCGTCCACGTAGGGACGGTTCACCCGAGCGATGGCCTGCAACAGCACATGGTCACGCATCGGCTTGTCCAGGTACATGCAGTACAGCAATGGCGCGTCGAAGCCGGTAAGCAGCTTGTCGGTGACTATGAGTATCTTGGGCACGTCGTTTGCCTTCTTGAAGGCAAGCCGGACGTCCTTCTCCTGCTCCTCGGAAAGCTGAAGCTCGGCAACGAGCGGCCTTTCGACGACATCACTGGTATTCTCCGAGTACACCGGCACGCTCCACTCAGGCGGCAGCAGCTTGTCGAGCGCCCGCTTGTACTTGGCGCACGCTTCGCGGTTGACCCCGACGAGGAATGCCTTGTATCCGAGGGGCAGCACATTCTCCTGAAAGTGCTGAGCGACGAACTCCGCTACCTTCTCGATCCTGTCGTCGGCGGTGAGGAAGGTGCGCAGTCCCACGACGCGATCCAAGACCTGGTTCAACTCGTCGACGTCAGTCACTCCTTCCATCTCGGCAAGGGCGAAGAACTCCCTATCGAGTTGCCCGGCCGGCACGGTCATCTCGCTCGGCGCCATCATGTGGCGGATGGGCAGCGTCGTCTCGTCCTCGATGGATTCGGCTATCGAGTACTTGTCCATGTAGCCCTGGTCGTCGTCTGCCCCGAAGATTTTGAAGGTGCCCTCCCCGTGCGCCGTCCGTGCGATGGGCGTGCCGGTGAAGCCAACGATGGTGGAGTTGGGCAGTGCGGCCATGAGGTACGTTCCCAACTCCTTAGCGACGGAGCGGTGCGCCTCGTCTATGAACACGTAGATGTTGTCGCGAGCGTTCGCGCCCTTCTCGATGCCCTCGAACTTGTGGATCATCGAGACAATCAGCCCTCTCCTATCGGTAGCTAGCAGCTCCCGCAGCTCGGCCCTGGAGTTGGCGCGCCAAACGGCGATGTCCTGCTGCTGCATCTCGCCGAGCAGCCGCTCCACCCAACCGGCGAGTTGGCCTTCCAGCTCCGTGCGGTCAACTACGACCACGACCGTCGGGTTGCGGAAACCCTCCTTTGCTTCCAATATCAAGCGGGCGGCCGTGAGCAGTGTGAAGGTCTTGCCGGCCCCCTGAGTGTGCCAGACGAGGCCGCGTCGCTTCCTCGGCTCGGCACACCGCTCGACGATGCGGTCTACAGCCCGGCGCTGGTGCTGACGCAGCACGGTCTTCCGCATCTCGCCATCCTCGACGTAGAAGAGGACCCAATCGCGTAGGGTGCGCAGGAAGTCATTCGGCTCGAAGAAGGACTGGACAGCGAACCTGTAGCTCTCGTCCGGGGACTCCTTCCACCGCGCCATGTACCGGCGCGACAGGTTCCAGGTGACGCCGTACCAGTAATCCAGCACATGGGTCACGTTGAAGAGCTGGGCCGCGCCCAGCATCTCCGGTGTCTCCATCTCGTAGCGGCGCAACTGCGTGACGCCCCTCTCGATAGCGTCGGCGTCCGTGGGGTTCTTGTGTTCAACGATTGCGACGGGCACGCCGTTGACCGCGAACATGACGTCGGCGCGATTGCCCTTGCGGGCCGGAGGCTTGAGCCGCCACTCCCACGTGACGTGCAGGACGTTGGCCCCGGGCGTGTCGAAGTCTATGAGCCGAACCTGCCGGTGGCGCTGCTCGGCCTCGTCGTACCACTGCCGCTCGCCGCGCAGCCATGCCAGCATCTGGCGGTTGCCCTCAATGGTGGGGGGAAGAGCCTGAAGGTTCTCGACCACCGACCGAACGGCATCCTCCGTCATCCATGGGTTGAAGCGGCGCAGGGCCTCTTCCAGCACGCCGCGAAACAGAAGCCCGGCCTCTCCGCCTCTCATGGTGAGGGCGTTTGACGGCGACAGTGGCGTCCAGCCGATCTCCGCCGCGTGGCGGACCATCGGGAACTGGACGCTGCCTGCTTCTGTGATGTTGAGTTCAGTCATGGCTTGACTCTATCTCACCCCCATAACGCCCCTAATGACGCCCCCAATAACGCCCCAAAGACGCCCCATAACGCCCGAGGGCTTCTCTATGCCCTCGCCGTGCGTTTCCAGCGCCCCGACCTTCCACGACCAGGGGACAAGACCAGCCCTCTAGCCTTCAACTCCTCCAGTGCCCTTCGCACCTGACGCTCGCTAACGCCAGCGCCCAAGCGGGTGCGAATCTCGCCTCGCGTCAGCCCGTCCTCTGCACTGTCCAGCAGCGCTAGGACCTTCTCCCATCTTTGGGCGGGACTGGCTTCACTGTCCTCTGACCGGGGCACGAACTGGCCATGCCGGAACCGTACGGTGACGGCCCCACCGTCATCCTCGATCTCCGGGGCCGGAAGCCCCGAGCTGCTTGCCAAGTCGGCCATCTTCAGCGTCCCGCTGCCCCACTCCTCGATGACGCCTCGACGGTAGAAGGTGCGGGCGATCAACGGGTTCCACGGCCGTGACTCGTGCGGCGCGAACAGCTTCTCCGGCGTCAGGCCGAAGTGCAGGGAGCCGGAGGACGTGACTTCCAGGCGGTCGTCGTAGACCGCTATGCCAACCGAACCGCCGCCGATAGAGTAGTCGCGGTGGCACAGGGCGTTCGCGAGCGCCTCGCGTGTGGCCAGAGGCGGGTATAGGGGCTCGTCGATGCGCTCGAAGCGGTCCTGCTCGAACCGCCCAGCGATGGGCAGGGTGTCGCGCAGGAAGCGCTCCGCGTTCGCCAGAAGAGTGAAGGCGTTGCCGTTGAATTGGCGATTGTCAAGGAACTCCATCCGGTCGGTCCCCCGGAACCGGGCGACGCGCAGCAGACACTGCGGCATCTCAAACTCCAGCCGCTCCGTGCTGCCGAACAGCACCGCCGCCGCCCGAAGCAGCATCCCGTCACGCAGCAGTCCGAGGACCCGTAGCATGTCTGATGGGTCCCCGCTTACAGGCTCCTCAAGCCGCCCCCTCCGGACTGCCTCGGCGACCGTCCGTCGAATCTCCGCCACGTCGAGGTCATTCACCGACCACCTGGCGGCGGGCTGGTTCTCCCAGCGCTGCTCGCTGTGCATCCGCTCGAAGAGCATACGGTTGTACTCGTCAGCGGACATTGCCAGCGTGGTGTTCCCGACCCGGCGATAAGCGCTGCCTCGGTAGGTGTACGGCCTCGACGCGCCCTGGGCGGTGCTGACCACGATGACATCCCGTCCGCCGCCTACAGGAACCCGTTCCACCGTCGGGAACGCCGGCGGGTCGATTTGCCGAAGCTCAGCACTCAACTCCTCGATGGTGCGCTCGCTGACCTGCTGCCCAGCCACGACACCGGCCGGCGTCACGCCGAACAGCACACCTGCCCGCCATTCTGGTTCAGGAAGGCGCACACGGTCATGGCCGCCTCGTGGCGCGTCCCGGTAGTCTCTTTGAACTCCAGCGTCTCTGACTCGCCGGTGGCGGTCAGTGCTACGATGTGTTCAAGCGTCATGGCTCGACTCAGCGTCAAGTAATGCATGATTACACCATCGTAAGCCGGTATCAAGCGGAGTTTAGGGGCATCGTCCAGTACTACCTGCTGGCCCTGAACGTTTCCCACTTCGGGAAGCTGCAATGGGTCATGCAGCAGTCACTTGCCAAGACCCTGGCGGCCAAGCACAAGACCCCACGCCGGAAGCTGATACGGCGCTATCAGAGCACCGTGAACACCGAGCATGGGGAACGGGCTTGCCTACAGGTCGTGGTGGAGCGGGGCGAGGGGAAACGCCCACTGGTGGCACGGTTCGGTGGCATACCCCTGAAGCGGAACCGGCAGGCAGTTCTCACAGACCAGAAGCCCCAGCGGTACAGGGTCGAACGCAACGAGCTCATCAAACGGCTCCTAGCGGACGAATGCGAGTTGTGCGGGTCAAAGGAGGACGTCCAAGTCCACCACGTCCGCGCACTCCGCGACCTGAACGTAAAAGGCCAAGGTGCTAAGTCCCTGTGGGTACAGGTCATGGCGGCGCGACGGCGCAAGACCCTCGTGGTCTGCCGTCCCTGCCACCTGACCGTTCACGGGGGCAACTGGCAGCCGCGCCAGCAACACTGACACTGGAGAGCCGGATGCAGTGAAAGCTGCACGTCCGGTTCGGAGGGGGGCCGACGGAAAAGTGCTTCCGGGCAACCGAAGTAACTCGCCGGCGGCCTACCCTACACGACTCGGAGGACAAGCGCACGGAGCACGCCTTCCTCACCCACACGACCCGCTACCTGGCCGACGGCGGCCTGCTGGTCTTCATCGTTCCCCGCCAGCGCCTCGCGGTCTCGGCCCGCTACCTGTCCACCCACTACGGGCGAATGCGCTGCTGGGCCTTCCCTGACCCGGAGCGGGAGGTCTTCGACCAGGTGGTCTTGATGGGCTACCGGAAGGCCGACCCCGTTCCCGACGCCCACGCCGAGGGCATGGCGCTGGAGTGGGCGGTGGGGGAGCCGGAGCCGCTGCGCTCCCATCCCTACACGGACTACAGCCCGGAGACCACGCCCAGCGGGGACATACTGTTCACCACCCGCACCGTCGATCCCGTCGCGGCCGCTGCCGAGGCGCGGAGGTCGGGGCTGTGGGCCAGCACCGAAATCACCGACACCCTCTGGCCCGCCAGGGACGCCCGCACCCGCCCGCTGATGCCCCTCCGAAGGGGCCACATGGCGATGCTTGTGGCGGCGGGCTTCCTGGACAACCTCTGCCTGGAGGCGGAGGGCAGGCGCATCCTGGTCAAGGGCCGGACCTCGAAGGAGATGGTCATGGTGGAGGACAGCCCGGAGAAAGAGGTCCATCGGGAGAAGCTGAAGACCACCGTGGTCGCCCTGGACCTGCACGGCGGCGAGATCACCGACATCGCAGCATAGACGGCTCACCGTTGGTGTGGGCACCGAGCCGCACCACGAGGCCCCGCCATCCCTCTACCGGGAACCGGCGGGGCCTTCGCTTTACCGGAACGATTCAGGAACACCCACTCATAAGGGAAGAGAGGAAGCACGATGCAGACGACCATGACCCTCGACGCCTGCGCCCGGTGCGGGCAGCCCATCGCCCCCGGCGAACCCGCCATGCAGACCGCCTCGGTGGACATCATCGACGGACGGGCGGTCTCCACCCCGGTGAAGTCCTACCACCTGCGGGGCAGGTGCTACGACGACGACGCGGAGCGGCGGGATGCCCTCCCGAAGGCGGCATAGACGGCTGGACTCAGCCGCAACCACGAGAACCCGCCATAGCGGTGCGCCTTCGCCTATCGCCCAACCCAAAGCACTCTCATACAGGAAGGAGAAAGACATGAACCTCGGACAGTTCATCGACACGTTCAAGGAGGCCATCGCCCAGCGGGTGGTGGAGTCCTTCCCGCCCCTCTACCGGCCCTCGGAGAACGGCGGAAAGCTCCCCCGCCTGCTCCGCAAGCCCCTGGGGGCGCAGGCCGACGCCATACGGGGCGCGGCCCTCTCCCTCGAAGCCCACCGGGGCACCACCGTCGTCGGCGAGATGGGCACGGGCAAGACCTTCATCGCCGCCGCCGCCGCGCACATGGCGGGCTTCAGGCGCATCCTGGTGCTCTGCCCGCCCCACCTGGTGCCCAAGTGGAAGCGGGAGGTGGAGATGACGGTGCCCGGCGCCCGCGCCGTCATCGTCAAGTCCATCACCGACCTGGAGCGGCTGCGCATCTCCGTCGGCTCTGGCCCCCTCTTCGCGGTGATGAGCCGTGAGAAGGCCAAGCTGTCCTACCGCTGGATGCCCGCCGTGATACAGCGGTGGGCTGTGTCCAAGGGCAGGCTGCTGCGGGACGAGGAGACGGGGGAGCCCTTCCGCGTCCCCTGCTGTCCCGACTGCACGGCGCAGATCGTGGACAAGGACGGCGTGCCCCTCACGGACGCCGACCTGAACCGCCGCAAGCACACCTGCGCCGGCTGCGGCTCCCCCCTCTGGCAGGCCGATAGGTCCGGCCCCGCCCGCTACCCCCTGTCCGACTACGTGAAGCACCGGATGAAGGGCTTCTTCGACCTGCTGGTCGGGGATGAGGTCCATGAGTACAAGGGGCGCGGCTCGGCTCAGGGCATCGCCGCCGGCGTCCTCGCCGACGTCTGCGGCACGTCCCTCAGCCTGTCGGGGACTCTGATGGGCGGCTACAGCTCGACGCTCTTCCACCTGCTCTACCGGTTCAGCCCGGAGCTCAGGACGGACTTCGAGCGCTCCGACGAGCACCGCTGGATACAGCGGTACGGCTTCGAGGAGGTCACGGTCGGGAAGCCCGACGACGACGCGGTGGAGGACGGGCGCAACAGCCGCCGCCGCAGTTACCGCAAGGTGGTCAGGGAGCGGCCGGGCCTCGTGCCATCCGCCCTCTTCCACATCATCGGGAACACCGTCTTCCTCAGACTGGCCGACGTTGCCTCCGGGCTGCCCGACTACGACGAACAGATTCTGCTGTCCTCGATGGACTCCGAGGAGGACGCGACGGGCTACTCCCAGCGCAGCGCCTACAACACGGTGTACGAGGAGCTGCGGCTGAAGCTGGCTGAGGCTCTCAAGGCTGGCTCGAAGCGGCTGCTGGCGACCTACCTGCAAACCCTCCTCGCCTACCCCGACGGCTGCACCAGGGGGGAGACGGTCTTCGACCCCCGGAGCGGCGACGTAATCGTGCAGGTGCCGCCCCTCTCCGAGGAGCGGCTCTACCCCAAGGAGAAGGCCCTCATCGACATGGTGGCGGCGGAGCGGATGGAGGGCCGCCGGGTGCTGGTCTACGCGACGCACACGGGCACACGGGACATCACCGAGCGGATGGACGACATCCTCACCCGGCACGGGTTCCGCGTGGCGGTGATGAAGGCCGACGCCGTTGCTCCCGAACAGCGGGAGGCGTGGGTGGCCGACAGGGTGAAGCAGGGAATCGACGTGATGATCTGCCACCCCAGGCTGGTGCAGACCGGCCTCGACCTCATCGACTTCCCGACCCTCTGCTGGTTCGAGACCGATTACAGCGTCTACGTCATGCGGCAGGCGTCGCGGCGGTCGTGGCGCATCGGGCAGACCCGCCCGGTGAAGGTGGTGTTCATGGCCTACCGGAACACCCTGCAGGCCGACGCCCTGAAGCTGGTGGCGAAGAAGCTGCAAAGCTCCCTCGCCGTCGAGGGGGAGCTGCCGGAGGACGGGCTGGCGGCCTACGGCGACGACGGGGACGACCTGATGATGGCATTGGCGAGAAAGATCGTCAGCGGAGAGGAGGAAGACGAGCCGGAGACGGTGGAGGCGGTCTTCGCCCAGGCCAGGGACGCCGAGGCCAGCGCCGAGGAATACCTGGTGGACGACGACTGGAAGGCGGTGGAGATCGAGCCGGAGGCCATCGCGGTCAACGGCAACGGGGCCAACGGCAACGGCCACCACGACGACGGCATCGGGCCGACGGTCGAGCTCGTCTTGAGCAACGGCCACGCAAACGGGAACGGCCATGCGGCGATTCCCGCCAACGGCAACGGACGCCTCGACGACGAGGCCGACGAGCCGCAGCAGTCGCTCTTCTCCTGGGCGGAGTTCATGGCCGAAGAGCCGGTCAAGCCGAAGGGCAGGGGCGGCAAGACCCAGGCCCCGTCACTGTCCCTGTTCGAGTGGGCGGTGGAACAGGAGCGGGAGGAGGAGCCGGTCGGCGCGGGACGCTAGACCGCAAGGGCACGGGAGGAGGACGCCGACAGTCAGGTGTCCTCCCCCTGCCAGTCAAGGAGGCCCAAACGGTGTCCTGAACGGGGCGCCGCCAACGAAACAACGCAGCGAAACAGCAACCATCACAAAGGAGATGAGGAAATGGCAAGAGTATTCGTCTACGACGACCGCGAGTTCCCCGACCCCGACCCCGAGATGAGCGTCGACCAGGTGAAGGCAACGCTCAGCGACTTCTACGGGGAGATCGCCAACGCCTCGGTCAAGGAGACCAAGCGCGGAGACGACACCATCTACGAGTTCCAGCGGCGGGTGGGCACCAAGGGCGCCTTCACCGACGCCTGGAGCTAGGAAGGGGGCGCCACATGGACAACCGGACATTTGCCGGTCTGCTGGCGGCGACGCCTCCGGCGGGCCTCAGCATCCTTGAGCTCACGGCGGAGCTCACAAGGCCCGACGGCTCCTTCGACCTGGACGCCGCGGCCGCCTGGCAGTCAGACGTGGAGATGGCCTGCGTCCAGGCGCAGGAGTACGCGGCGGCCACGGGCCGCCTGTTGGAGGCGCTGAAATGGCAGCTGCGGCCCCGCCGCAACTGAGCGGCCTGGCGAAACTGCTCCTGCGGCGACCGCCGTCGCTGCGGGAGCTGGTGACGCTGGTCGGATACGCCGACGACTACGCCTGGTTCACAGGGCTGGTGCGCCGTCTCTTTCCCCAAGAGGCGGAGGCGGCGCTTGCGGCCCCCGACGTACGCGGGAGGGTGGAACGGTTCGCCAATCTCTTCGGGGAGCGGCACTTCCCCCTCTACGCCCCGTTCTTCGAGTTCTTCATGGACGAGGGGGACGAACCGCCCTGGACCTGGCTGCGGAAGGGCATCCCCTTCGAGCTGATGGGCTTCGGCTACGACGGCCTCCACGAGATGTGGGACGGCTACCGCGAGGGCCTCTCGGCCCTGGTCCTCCTGGTCAAGCCCCCCGATTCCTTCTACGAGGAACCCGACGGGCTCCGGGTGGCCTGGCTGGAGTCAGCCGCCGCCCGCATCCCGCAGGAGACCCTGCTCCGAATCCCCCAGGGCGGCATACCCCTGGACGACCTCGCCGAGGCGCTCAAGGGGACCGGCTTCGAGGGGGTGGCCCAGGCCGCTTCCTGGGTCTTCGCCGAGACCGGCAACTTCTTCCTCGACCACTGCTACGACGACGGCATGTACGAGGGCTTCGCCGACCCCTGGGAGGACGACATCATCGCAGAGGGCACGGAGGAGTGGCGCAAAGCCACCGCCCTCATGGACTCGGTGACGCGGCTGGCCGACTGGCTGGAGGAGGACCTCCCCGGCCGCTTCGTCGAGATGCTCGACTTCACCCTGGGGCGGCTCCCAAACCAAGAACAGGAGGCAAACGAACATGACTGATGCAGTCGATACGACCCAATGGTCCCTGCCGGGCCAGACGGAGATGCCCAGGGACGAGCTCAGGGTGCAGTTGGAGGTCTACGGCGAGACCATCCTGCTGCGGGGGTTCGAGAACGACTCCGCCTGGGTCAGGACCGTCTCGGCGGACGAGATCGCCAACGTGTTCACCCGGCACCTGGGCTTCTCCTCGGGGCTCCTGCCGGAGGAAACCCTCTGGTGGAACCAGGGCGAGACCGGACAGGTGGTGGCCCTGCAACGGGAGGCGTTCAAGCCTCCCGCCCGGCTCCGGCTTCCCATGCCGGGGCTGGTCTTCGTCTGCTCGCCGGGCCGCGCCCCCTGGGTCTACGCCGCAGCGAGCCGGCCAATCGACCCCGAGCAGCAGCTCTTCCGGGCCCCGGCCTTCAACGTCTTCAGAGACGGGAGGGTCTGTCCCGGAAGCCACCGGTTCCCGGAGGAGGTGGGGCTGATACCGGAGTCCTTCTTCCAGTCCTTCTTCTCGCTTACCGGAGACTCCCGGGACCGCTCGACGAAACACCCCGACAACCTGCACGAACTATGGGAGGAGCTCGATGGAACAACTGCATACCCGACTGAGGACCTGGTTCCCCAGTGCACGGTGGGCCAGGCGATGGCGGTCTCCGAGGGGAGACGTGGCTACCGCTAGCCCCGTGCCGGGGCCGGTGGGGTACCTGGTTAACCACCCCGGCGGACTCTCGGGCGTCCAGGGCATCGGCTACGACTACGTTCTGGGATCGGGCGGACTCTACGTCCAGTCCGAGAGCGCTCACCTGACGGCGCGGGTAACCGTCGCCCCCGGCACGGTGCGGGGGCTCGCTCCCGTTGCCGAGAAGCTGCAACTCACTCACGGCCCCATCCCGGCAAGCCTGTTCGAGCTGGGGCTTCGCTGGTTCCAGGACGCCCCGGACACCGAGCGGCTCTTTGCGGTGCGCTGGGACGGGGACGGCTACCGGCTGGTGGTCCCCCCGCAGGCCGGGACCGCAACGAGACTCGCGTATCAGCCCCCCGCAGGGGTGGTCGCCGAGTTCCACTCCCACGGAGGTTCTCGCGCCTTCTTCTCGGCCACCGACGACCGGGACGAGCAGGGCTTCCGCATCTACGGCGTCGTCGGACGCCTCGACACCCCTCTACCGGAGCTGCGTCTCCGGGTGGGGGCCTACGGCCACTTCGCCCCGGTGGACTGGCCCCAGGTGTTCGGCGGCCCGGACCCGGGCGTCCGGCTCATGGGCGAAGAGCCGGAGTCAACACAAGACACAAACCCAACGACAAGGAGGTAACCAATGCCCTACTACCTGGACAACGCATTCCTGCTCGACAACCCGTGGATCACCGTGGTGGGCTGCGGCGGGACCGGCGGCTTCGTGGCCGAGGGCCTCTGCCGCCTCTTCCAGGGGCGTGAGGCCACCATCGTACTGGTCGACCACGACCGGGTGGAGCCCCACAACCTGCTGCGCCAGAACTTCTACACAGAGGACGTGGGCCGCTTCAAGAGCCAGGCCCTTGCCGACCGGCTGGCCAGGGCCTACCGGCGTCCCGTCGGCTACTCGGTCTACCCATTCCGGGAGGAGGACTCCCGCGCCGATGGGGGCCGCTATCCCGGCCTCCCCGCCTACGGGAACTCCCTGCTCATCGGCTGCGCCGACAACGCCGCCGCACGCAGGGCGATGGCGGAGTCCCTGCCGGGCGACCCGCGCCGGTGGCTCATCGACGCGGGCAACGACACCAACTGGGGCCAGGTGCTCATCGGCAACGTCGCCGACGGGGACTTTGGGGACGAGCGCGCCTTCGTCGAGGAGACCTGCTACCTGCTGCCCGCGCCCACGGTGCAGCGCCCCGACCTGCTGACGGCGGTGTCGACCGCGCCTCCGGACGTGGACTGCGCGGCCGCCCTCGACCTCACCGACCAGGACCCGACCATCAACCAGATGATGGCGTCGCTGGTCTTACAGGTGGTCCGCCGCATGGCGGCGGGAACCTGCCCCTTCATGGGCCTCTACCTGGATATGGAGCAGGGCACGGTCACCCCGACCTCCGCCACGCCGGAGGCGGTGGCGCGGGTGGTCAGGTCTGACGCCCTGGAGGGAAGGACAGCGACCCAGTGACTAACGCACATACACACAGTCAGAGAAAGCAACAAGGAGAGGACAAAACCATGCTTGACGAGAAAGGAAACGCCATGACCACCACGACCTGGCAGGACAACCACAGCGGGCTCCGCGGACACAAGTTCATGACAAAGGAGCTCGGAGCCACGATCCCCGCGATCGGAGCCAACGAGGACGTCGCCGACCACGACGCCGTCCTCGCCCCGGCCAAGCTGTTCAGCCCCTACAACGGCTGGCGCTGGTACATCACCGAGTGGGACGCCGAGACCGGACTCTGCTTCGGCCTCGTCGAGGGGTTCGAGACCGAAGTGGGGTATTTTGACCTGACCGAGCTGGCGGAGGTAACCGTGTTCGGCAAGGTCCCCGCCGTGGAGCGCGACCTCTACTGGAAACCGCAGACCCTGGGCGAGATCAGGAGACAGTCGGGGTCGATGGCGGCCTAGCCAACGGGGCGCAGAGATGCGGCCAGAGAAGAAACAAGGAAGGAGAAAGTCATGTCTGACGAAACCGGAACGGAAGCAACCCGCTCGGATGGGCCGAGCGTCGACGAGAGTCTCTTCGGGGATGCGGCGGACGACGCGGCTGCTGCGGTTGCCGATGAGCAGGACGCCAACGGGGAGACCGCAGAGGACCTACAGGGTCCCGATGTCGCCGAGGAAGAGGCCGGTCAGCCGGAGGACCTGAAGGTCGTCGTGTCCATCAAGGGAGGCAGGGCCACCATCGGGGTGCAACGGCCCTCGTCGGACCCGCACATCGAGACCTTCGACGACCGGGACCTGGACGGGCTGACACAGGAGGTCTCGGCGGTGATCGAACGGGCGAGGGCCAAGTGGGAGGACGAACCCAGGCATCCGGCTCACGAGAGACCCGCTCCCCCGGCCAGGCGTCAGCCCCGGCGTGCACAGGGTCCGGCGCAGGCCGCGGCTGCCGAGGGAGGGGCAGACCAGCAGCAGCCCGAGACGCTGAGACTGTTCTAAGGGCCGGGGCCTTGCCTTCCAAGGCCCGGCTGGAGCTGGTCGGCGCGGGGCGCTAGAGCGTTCCACAACAGGGGGAGGAACACCGTGATTCGGTGTCCTCCCCCTGCGCAGCCATGTATGCGGCCCTTTTTGCGTTTCAGGAGACCTGCGGTCGCAGGCCGCTTCACTTGGTGAATAGGTGTCCGAGGCCCAAAGCTTTGGCCAGCTCCAGCAGCGCCATCATGTGCTTCACGTTGGGCCGCACCCGGCCTTCTGTCCAACGCCATACGGTGGGGCGATAGGTCCCGATGCGGCGGGCGATCTCCGACCACGACAGGCCGGACTCCTCCTGGAAGCGCTTCAGCCGCTCCGGGAAGTCGTCGGGGAATTCGTAGGTCCTTCTTCTGTACTGTGTCCGCTGTCGAGGCATGGCGCGCAAGGTCCTCTGCCGGCGGCTCTCTCCGATGCGGGCGCAAGCGTCCCTTTTCCCGCCGCCTCAGACTCCCGGGCGGTCCGGTTTCTCGGTGGGGCCGCCTGCCTCACCCGTCTGTCCATATGTGCTTCCTTTTTTCGTTGCCCGGAAAGCCGACTTCTAGGGCGATCCCGTCCCCGTTAATTCGGCGGCGAGCCCGCCGAGTCCGGTGCGGCAGGCGTGTCGATGTGGAACCAGCGCGAACGCTCGCTCTCCCCATGCTCGTTGACGGCCTTGATCCGGTAGGTGTAGGGAGTATCCGACGCCACGCTGTCGTCGGTGTAGGTGGTCGCGGCGCCGCCGGTATCCTCCACCAGGGTGGTGAACTCGCCCTCTGCGTCGATATCGCGGTTGCGCCGCAGGATCACGTAGCCGGTGATGCTGTCGTCGCCGGGGTCGTCCCAGGTGAGGGTCACCGAGTCGTGGGACGCCGAGGCAGAGAGGCCCGTGGGCGCTGCGGGCACGGGCGCCGCAGGGGTGTAGGCACGGACCCAGCTGGAAATCTCGCTCAACCCATGCTTGTTGATGGCCTTGATCCGGTACACGTACTTCCGCTCCGGCTGAGCGCTGTCGTCCGTGTACGTCGTCTCCGCCGAGCCGGTGTCGGACTCGACGGTCTCGAACGTTCCCTCTTCGTGGATGGCCGAGTCGCGCCGCAGGATGACGTAGCCGGTGATGCTGTCGTCGCCGGGGTCGTCCCAGGTGAGGGTCACCGAGTCGTGGGAGACATCGGCGGCGAGCCCCGTGGGACTGGCGGGCGGCTCCGCAGGCGACTCAGGGGTCGGCTCCGGCGTGGGGGCCGCCGGGGTGTCGATGTGGAACCAGCGCGAACGCTCGCTCTCCCCGTGCTCGTTGATGGCCTTTATCCGGTAGGTGTAGGGAGTCTCCGGCTCAACCGTGTCGTCGGTGTAGGTGGTGGCGCCGGCGCCGGTATCCTCCACCAGGGTGGTGAACTCGCCCTCTGCGTGGATATCTCGGTTGCGCCGCAGGATGACGTAGCCGGTGATGCTGTCGTCGCCGGGGTCGTCCCAGCTCAGGGTCACCGAGTCGTGGGATGCCGTGGCGGACAGGCCAGTGGGACTGGCGGGCGGCTCAGGGGCCGCCACTGCGTCCGTGGCCGTACTGGTCAGCGTCTCATCATTGCCCGCGTCGTCTGTGAAGGACACATGCACTTTGATGGCCTTGCCTTCGTCATCATCGGCCAGGGTGTAGGTGCTGCCCGTCGCACCGGCGATGGCAGCGTTATCCGCCAGCCACTGGTAGGTGAAGGCGGCGTTGTCCAGCCCATCCACGTCGGCGATGCCAGACGTGTCCGCCGTCAGCGTCTCGCCCACCTGGACCGTGCCGCTAATGGTCGGTGCTCCCGTGGCTGGGCTGTTGGCTACCTGTGGCTGGACAGCAAAGCTAACCGTCTCCGTCGCCGTACTGGTCAGCGTCTCATCATTGCCCGCGTCGTCTGTGAAGGACACATGCACTTTGATGGCCTTGCCTTCGTCATCATCGGCCAAGGTGTAGGTGCTGCCCGTCGCACCGGCGATGGCAGCGTTATCCGCCAGCCACTGGTAGGTGAAGGCGGCGTTGTCCAGCCCATCCACGTCGGCGATGCCAGACGTGTCCGCTGTCAGCGTCTCGCCCACCTGGACCGTGCCGCTGATGATGGGCGCTCCCGTGGCGGCGCTGTTGACCGCCGTCTCATCCTCAAACGCACGGAGTAGCCGGACCTCAACGGTGTCCCCATCCCTCCAGCTTAGGCCCGTTCCTTCCCACCTATAGATGTTGCCGTAGCTGTAGGACCTGAAGGACGCATCGTTGGAAGCGAACCGCGCCCCGTCCAACTCCAGCACGAAGTCGAAGGGAAGCTCCCGGTCCACGCCGATGTACATCCACCACCCCTGCGTTTCGACCATCTTCACGGTGTACGTCGTGCCGTCCACCTTGAATGAGGCCGGAGAGAGGGAGCCTGCCTTCTTGGCGTCGGTCGAATAGTACCCGTAGCCCCGGTAGACCCACTCCACCGTCATGGTCGCCGACCAGGCGGCAACGTCCTCGCGGGCCACCGGCTCCTCGTTACCCGCCACCGCCTCCGTGGCCGCGCTGGTCAGAGTCTCGTCGTTGCCTCCGTCATCGGTGAAGCTCACCCGCACTGTGACTGTCTTGCCTTCGTCGGCGTCGGCCAGGGTGTAGGCGCTGCCCGTCGCGCCAGATATGTCGGAGTCACCGGCCAGCCACTGGTAGCTGTAGGTAACGCTAGTCAACCCATCGGTGTCGGCGATGCCCGACGTGTCCGCCGTCAGCGTCTCCCCCACCTGGGCCGTGCCGTTGATGGCTGGCGCGCCGGTGGCCGGGTTGTTGGGCTGGGTCGCTGCCGCTACCGCATCCGTGGCCGTACTGGTCAGGGTTTCCCCATTGCCCGTATCGTCGGTGAAGCTCACCCGCACCCTGACAGTCTTGCGCTCGTCGGCTTCTATCAGGGTGTAGGTCGATTTGGTCGCGCCCTGAATTGCTGTGTCGTCAGCGAGCCACTGGTAGCTGAACGACACGTTCTCCAGTCCGTCATCGTCGGCGATCCCCGACGTGTCCGCCGTCAGCGTCTCTCCAACCTGCGGGGTCCCGCTGATCGTCGGCGTCCCTGTCGCCTCCGTGTTCGACTCCCGGGCGTCGTCCGGTGGGCCGCTCACGAGGTGCGCCGCCCCGATTGACAGGGCGCGTCCGTCCGATGTGCAGACCGCGCCGTCCGCCTCGCACGCCGCCGTCGGGGCCAGCGTGATGGACAGCGCCTCGCGGGTGTCCGGCGTGACCGTGATCGCCCACACGCCGGGCTCCCCATCGACGCGGGCCGCGCCGGTCACCGCGCCGCCCGTCACCGTCAGGACGCGCGTCCGCATGGCCTCTGGCGTGACCGAGACCGCCTCGCTGAACGCGATACGGAAGGTGAACGCGGTCTCCCCGTCGTGCGCCTCCGGCAGCCCCTCGAACGCCGCCGTCAGCGGCGCACCCGATTCCTCCGCGCCTGCGGACGCGGTCTTCTGTCGCAGCCGCACGATGACGTACTCCTCCTCGGACCAGTCCAACCCAGCGCTGCGCCATCTGACATTCCGGCCGGCCGAGACGGACGCGTCGCTGAACGCGAACGAATTGCTGCGGCCGCCGACCTGCAGGACCAGCGTGTCCAGGTCGGCGGCGGTAGGGCGGGTGTTGGCGTGGAAGACGAAGGTGAGAGCGCCGGGAGTGAAGCCCGTTACGTCTTCGACAAGAATGGCGGCAATCGTGTACGAGTTTGTCCCGACATCGAAATCGGTGTCGGACAGGTCGCCGGTGGTATAGACGTCGATAGTATGGTCGTATCCATAAACGTCGGTTCCAGACCCCACCGTGACCACGCCGCACCACAGGTCGCCGGGGTTCGGTGCGCAGCTGGCCGGCACCCCGTTGGTGGTGATCGTCCGCGTCGCCTCGCTGCCGTAGCCGTCGCCGCTCAACGTCTGCACGAGGACCCGGTATTCGGCGCCCGTTTGCAGGTCGGTGCGGGTGACGCTGGTCGTCTCGACCGGGACATAGGACCGCTCGACCCGCCGGGGGTCACCGACGGGGAGGAATTCGACGAGGTAGTGCGTGGTCGGAAAGGTGCCCTCGGTGTCCGGCGCTTCTCAGCGCACCTCCAGCGTCCCGTCCTCACCCGGCGGCGCCTTCACCGCCAGATACGTCGGCGCCGACGGTCTCGCCCGCTCGTACACCAGCGTCACCCGCACCTGGTCGCCTGCCGCCCATTCCAGGTCGGCCGGATCGTCAGTCGGTGCACTGAGACCAGTACTCGGCCAGTGGTACTCCGTTCCAGTGGAGGTGTAGTTGTCGACGGTCACCGGGAAGCGCTTGTTGCCGATCCAGAGCGTGACGTTCCCGGTGTCGCCCAGCCCGGCGAGCTTCAGCCGCAGCCGTTCATCGCCATTGGAGTCCGCAAAGCGCCTGAGAGACGTCACGGTCAGCGCACTCCCGGGATCGAAGTGATGTTTGGGCGGCGGGGCGAAGGACGGGTAAAAGAAATCCGCGCCGGTGTTGAGCTCTCCGTACGCGCCGATCGCGTCGTATCCCAAGGTGCCGGTGCTGCTCTTCCCCACCGTGATGGTGGTGGTCCAGAGATGGAAGTTGTCCGTGGGCGGCGGGCCGGCCGCCGGGGGGCCGGGTCGTCGTTGTCGGTGATGGTCACCGTCACATCGCATCTTTCGCTGGTCTGGCACGCCGTGCCGTTGGCCTGGCGGAGCGCCAGACTCTGCGGCGTGGTCGCAAGCCTTTCCAGTTCCAGCGTCAGCGTCTCGTCCGGTTCATCGAAGAGATCGTCCACGATCGCCAGCGTCACTTCCTGGCGGGCGGTGAAGGCGGCGCCGTCCGACGTGAAGTCGGATGGTCGGATTCTGAGCGTCCGCGAGAGCTTCTCGAAGTCGACGCCGCTCTCCGCCTGTCCGGGAATGCTCTGGAGGCTGAGGGCGAGATTGATTTCCCGATTGGGCGACGGCACGCCGGGCGCGGTGCGGAGGATGACGGCGACGGTGGCGTCGGTGGCGTCCTCGGCGAACGTGTAGGCGGTCTCCTCGATCCACGCCGTGACCGCCGGGTTGGTCACCACCATCCGGGTGCTCGCGGTGTTCGGCGAGCCCGGCGCATAGCCCGACCCGGCCTGCACCGTGGCCGTCAGGGTGGTCTCCTGGGTCACCGTATGGCCCTCGAAGTGCAGGGGAAAGAGTCTCAGCGTCGCGGTGGCGTCGCCCGCCCCGAACGACACGGTCTGGGCGAGGTCCCCGCTTTCGAGCAGGTCCTGGTCCTGCGTCAGCGCGACCGCGACGTCCAGCGCCGCGGCCGCATCCCCCGTGCGGGTCAGCGTGAAGGTCACGTTGTCGAGCGTCGCGGTGAACGCCGGCTGGTCCGCCGCGATGGCGACCGTCGTGGTCCCCGCCGCCGCCCGCGTCACGGTCACCGTGTAGGTCTGGGTCGTGGTGCCGTCCTCGGCCGTCACCTGCACCTTGAAGACGGTGTCGCCCTCCGCCAGCGCCACCTGGTGGCCGTTCGCCGGCACGTCGGCGTCGTCGTCGAGCGTCGTGTCGGACGCGTTCAGATATGCGACCGTCGCGTTGGTGTCGGTCGTCGTCGGCGTCACCGTCACCTCGTCGACGGCGTTCGCCACCGTCGCCGCGTAGGTGAGGGTGCCCGGCGCGAAGGTCGTCAGCAGGTCCGTACTGCCGTCGTTGACCGCGAGCCCGCTCAGCGTCGCGTCCGTCGAGGGGTCGTTGTCGGTGATGGTCACCGTCACGTTGCATCTGTCCGCGTCCGGGCTGCACGCCGTGCCGTCGGCCTGGCGGAACCCCACAACCTTCGAACAGGCCCGGATACGCTTGCAGGTCCAGCGTCAGCGTCTCGTCCGGCTCATAGAGGGCATCATCCACGATCGCCAGCGTCACTTCCTTGCGGGCGGTGAAGTCGGCGCCGTCCGACGTGAAGTCGGATGGTCGGAATCTGAGCGCCTGCGAGAAAGCCGTGTAGTCGACGCCGCTTGCCGCCTGTCCGCTGATTTGTACGGTGGAAAAGGAGATAAAGAGCTCCTGATTGGGCGACGGCACGCCGGTCGCGGTGCGGAGGATGACGGCGACGGTGGTGTCGGTGGCGTCCTCGGCGAACGTGTAGGCGGTCTGCTCGATCGACGCCGTGACCGCCGGGTTGTCCGCCAGGATCCGGGTGCTCGCCGTGTTCGGCGAGCCCGGCGCATAGCCCGACCCGGCCTGCACCGTGGCCGTCAGGGTGGCCTCCTGGGTCACCTTTTGGAAGATGAAGTAAGAGAGTGTCAGCGTCGCGGTGGCGTTGCCCGCCCCGAACGTCACGGTCTGGGCGAGATTCCCACTGGCGAGCAGGTTCTGGTCCTGCGTGAGCGCGACCGCGACGTCCAGCGCCGCGGCCGGATCCTCCGTGCGGGTCAGCGTGAAGATCACGTTGTCGAGCCGCCCGGTGAACGCCGGCTGGTCCGCCGCGATGGCGACCGTCGGCGTGTCCGCCGCCGCCCGCGTCACGGTCACCGTGTAGGTCTGGGTCGTGGTGCCGTCCTCGGCCGTCACCTGCACCTTGAAGACGGTGTCGCCCACCGGCAGCGCCACCTGGTGGCCGTTCGCCACGTCGTCGTCGGCGTCGTCGAGCGTCGCGTCGCTCCCGTCCAGATATTCGATCGTCGCGGTGGTGTCGGTCGTCGTCGCCGTCACCGTCACCTCGGCGACGGCGTTCCCCACCGCTGCCGCGTAGGTGAGGGTGCCCGGCGCGAAGGTCGGGTCCAGCGTCACCCCCGTGCCCAGCGACAGCGCGCTCAGCGTCGCGTCCGTCGAGGGAGGGGGCGGCGTGCCGGACACCGCAGTGCCGTTGACGCGGAGTTGGTAGGCGGATTCCGCGTCGCTCCAAGACGTATCCGTAGCGAGACGCCACAGCCCCAGATCGGCGATGGTCCAACCGGTCACGGAGGTCGCGTCTTCGTCACCCGAATTCGTGAAGCTCCAACCAAGTGCTTCGCGAAGGACGATATCGAAGTTGAAATGCATTAGGAGCACGTACGTGGTACCGGCTTGGAGCGTTGCGTCCGCAGGGGCGGTAAAGCTAACGCTCGCCGCGCCGTCTACTTCGATGCTCGCCGGATTGGTCAAGGTATGCAGGGAACTGAGCGGATGGCCAGACGCATCGGCGGACCAGACGCTGACGCTCAGCGAGTTGATCTCCGAGGCAGAGATCAAGGAATCTATGAACAGGATATCGATCGAGGTGAGCGTGGAGTCGTCGCCGCTCGGAACCGAGAAGGCCTGCGCCCTCAGAAAATCATCATTTGTCAGGACAAATCCGGCACTCGTCTGCTCGATATTGCTCACCAGCACGTCGGCCTCCTGCGCCTGGGCCGCCCGCGTCACGGTCACCGTGTAGGTCTGGGTCGTGGTGCCGTCCTCGGCCGTCACCTGCACCTTGAAGACGGTGTCGCCCACCGCCAGCGCCACCTGGTGGCCGTTAGCCGGCACGTCGTCGGCGTCGTCGAGCGTCGTGTCGGACGCGTCCAGAAATTCGGGCGTCGCGTTGGTGTCGGTCGTCGTCGCCGTCACCGTCACTTCGTCGACGCTGTTTGCCACCGCTGCCGTGTACGAGGTCGTGCCCGGCGCGAAGGTCGGGTCCAGCGTCACCCCCGTGCCCAGCGACAGCGCGCTCAGCGTCGCGTCCGGCAGGATGGTCGCCGGCAGGTTCGTGGAAGCCTTTTTGAAGATGTAGCCCCTGTGACCCGAGGGTAGCGTCGGTTGGGTCGTCAGGTCGACGTCCACGGTCACCGCCGCCGTCGTTCCGGCCGTGCGGGTCACGGTGACCGCCGTACCCTCCACCGAGCCCGCCGCCACACTGAGCGCCGTCGCGCTGCCCGCGAGGGTCCCGTCCACCAGCGTCACTGGAATGTCGACCGCGAACGGCGCCCCCGCGAGCACCTTCGCCCGCACCTGGTCGGTCCCCACCTTCTCCACCGTCACGGTGAGCTCCATCGGATTGGTGGAGTTGCCGCCCAGAAAGAGCTGGTCCAGCGCCGTCAGGCCGGAGAACAGCCCCTCGGGAAGCGACTCCAGAGCGTTGTTGAGCAGTTCGAGAAATGTCAGCGCCGTCAGGTCGGAGAACAGCCCCTCGGGAAGCGACTCCAGAGCGTTGTTGAGCAGTTCGAGACGTGTCAGCGCCGTCAGGCCGGAGAACACGGTCCCGGGGAGCGAATCCAGAGCGTTGTTGTTCAGACCGAGGATGACCAGCGCCGTCAGGCCGGAGAACAGATCCTCGGGAAGCGAACTCAGATTGTTGTTGGACATAAAGAGTATTTGCAGCGCCGTCAGGCCGGAGAACGCCCCTTCCGGGACCCCCCCAGTGAGAGGGTTCGAACTCAGACTGATTTGTTCCAGCTTCACGAGCCCGTCGAACGCCCCCTCGGGCAACGACTCAAGCTGGTTGATGCTCAAGTTGAGATTGGCCAGCTCGGCCAGGCCGGAGAAGATCCCCTCGGGCAGCGACGTCAGGCCGTTACTGCCCAGGTTGAGGATCGTCAGCGCCGTCAGCCCCGCGAAATCGCCCTTCTGAAGCGAGGTGATCCCCTGGTTGAACGTGCCAAAGCCGAAGGACCCGAGCGTCGTGATCGAGGCCAGGTTCGCGACGGTCACCGCCGCGCAGTCATCCACGCCCGAGAGCTCGGCCAGGATCGCGTCCTGGATCTTCTGCGTGCGGTCGCAAATGCCGGGCGTCGGCGTCACCGGACCCGCCGTGGCCGCGGCGCCGCCGCCCGCGGCGTTCACCGCGCGGAGTTCGAAGGTGTGGGCCACCTCGTTGGTGAGCCCTGTCACCGTGAACGCGTTCTCGTTCGCCTCGTCCGGCGCGCTGTACGCAATCGCCGTCCAGTCTTCCGGATAGTCCCCGTCCGTCTTGTACCGGAACTCGTGGCCCGTCACCCCCGAATACAACCTCGCTGCTTTCCAGGCGAGCGCCACCTGCGCGTCGCCCACCGTCGCGGTGAAGCCGGTCGGCGCGTCCGGGGGCGTTGCCGCCGCCGTGTCCCGCAGCCGCAGCGTGACGGGGTCCCCGCTGGACCAGTCCAGGTCGGTGCCGGGCCATACATAGGGATTTCTACTCACGCTGAACGCGAACTGATCGCTGCTGCCGTCGACATGCAGGACCAGTTTCGCCTGCTCGGCAGCGGTGAGGCCGCTGGTCAGACTGAAGGACAAGCTGCCGGTAGCGTTTCCCACGCCTACGACGACAGCAACAATTGTGTAGCTGTTCGTTACGCCATCCGTTACGACACTGAACTCCTTGTCGGACAGGGCACCCGTATCGGGTGTGTCATCCACGAACCTATGTGCAAATGCGACTCCGTCCACTAAATGCGACGCCGGCGTCACCACCCCGCACCAGATGTCGCCGGTGTTCAGCGTGCAGGTCGGCGTGTCCGCCGCCGCCCGCGTCACGGTCACCGTGTAGGTCTGGGTCGTGGTGGTGTCCTCGGCCGTCACCTGCACCTTGAAGACGGTGTCGCCCACCGCCAGCGCCACCTGGTGGCCGTTCGCCACGTCGTCGGCGTCGTCGAGCGTCGCGTCGGACGCGTCCAGAAATTCGGGCGTCGCGTTGGTGTCGGTCGTCGTCGGCGTCACCGTCACTTCGTCGACGGCGTTCCCCACCGCTGCCGTGTACGAGGTCGTGCCCGATACGAAGGTCGGGTCCAGCGTCACCCCCGTGCCCAGCGACAGCCCGCTCAGCGTCGCGTCCGTCGAGGGTGGGGGCGGCGTCCCGCCCCCCTCGGTGCCGTTGACGCGGATCAGTAGGACGACGCCACCCGACGGGTTGTAGTTGCCGGTTGCGCCACTTGTTCTATAGTGAGAGACATTGCGAATTGTCCAGTCGTCGGCGTCCGTATCGGATACCTCGTCCGTCGACGAGGTGTACGCTAAGCTCGGAGCACCAGTTCCGCCCGATATGGCCAAGAAATAAGCCGTGCCGGCGTCGAGCGTGGTCCCCGGGGGCGCCGTGAACATGTTGTCGCCGGCAACGACCGACGCCAGAGGCACGAGCGTGGCGTGCAGGCTGCCCGGCTGGCCACTGTTATCGGTCACCACGGTCACCACCGGTGACGTGCCCCCAGCCGCGAACTTCAGGTTGACGCTGGTCAGGGCAAAATTGCCCGAGGGGCTCGCGCCAGTCATAAAGCTCTGCGCTACATCGAAACTACTGATTTCAACAGAACCGGAGGCAACAGGCTGGTCGATATTGCTCACCAGCACGTCGGCCTCCTGCGCCTGGGCCGCCCGGTTCACCGTCACCGTGTAGGTCTCGGTCGTGGTGCCGTCCTCGGCCGTCACCTGCACCTTGAAGACGGTGTCGCCCACCGCCAGCGCCACCTGGTGGCCGTTCGCCACGCCGTCGGCGTCGGCGAGCGTCGTGTCGGACGCGTTCAGAAATTCGGGCGTCGCGTTGGTGTCGGTCGTCGTCGCCGTCACCGTCACTTCGTCGACGCTGTTTGCCACCGCTGCCGTGTACGAGGTCGTGCCCGGCGCGAAGGTCGGGTCCAGCGTCACCCCCGTGCCCAGCGACAGCGCGCTCAGCGTCGCGTCCGGCAGGATGGTCGCCGGCAGGTTCGTGGAAGCCTTTTTGAAGATGTAGCCCTGGTGACCCGAGGGCAGCGTCGGTTGGGTCGACAGGTCGACGTCCACGGTCACCGCCGCCGTCGTCCCGGCCGTGCGGGTCACGGTGACCGCCGTACCCTCCACCGAGCCCGCCGCCACACTGAGCGCCGTCGCGCTGCCCGCGAGGGTCCCGTCCACCAGCGTCACTGGAATGTCGACCGCGAACGGCGCCCCCGCGAGCACCTTCGCCCGCACCTGGTCGGTCCCCACCTTCTCCACCGTCACGGTGAGCTCCATCGGATTGGTGGGGTTGCCGCCCAGAAAGAGCTGGTCCAGCGCCGTCAGGCCGGAGAACAGCCCCTCGGGAAGCGACTCCAGAGCGTTGTTTTGCAGCCGGAGACGTGTCAGCGCCGTCAGGCCGGAGAACACGGTCCCGGGGAGCGAATCCAGAGCGTTGTTATTCAGTTCGAGACTGTTCAGTGCCGTCAGGTCGGAGAACACCCCGTCGGGAAGCATGGTCAGTTTGTTGTTACCCAGATCGAGCTCTGTCAGCGCCGTCAGGCCGGAGAACACGGTCCCGGGGAGCGTGGCCAGAGCGTTTTCGTGCAGCCAGAGGGTGTCCAGCGCCGTCAGAACAGATCTTCGGAGAACAGATCTTCGGGAAGCGCATCCAGAGCGTTTTCGTGCAGCCAGAGGGTGTCCAGCGCCGTCAGGCCGGAGAACAGCCCCTCGGGAAGCGCATCCAGAGCGTTGTTGTTCAGATTGAGGTCTGTCAGCGCCGTCAGGTCGGAGAACAGCCCCTCGGGAAGCGCATTCAGCGCGTTGATTTGCAGCCGGAGAGTTGTCAGCGCCGTCAGGCCGGAGAACACGGTCCCGGGGAGCGAATCCAGATCGTTGCCTTCCAGAGTGAGGTATGTCAGCGCCGTCAGGTCGGAGAACACCCCGGCAGGGAGCGCATCCAGAGAGGTGTAGCTCAGTTCGAGATCTGTCAGCGAGGTCAGGCCGGAGAACACGGTCCCCGGGAGCGAATCCAGAGCGTTTTCGTTCAGATTGAGGTATGTCAGCGCCGTCAGCCCCGCGAAATCGCCCTTCTGAAGCGAGGTGATCCCCTGGTTGGCCGTGTTGAAGCCGAAGGGCCCGAACGTCACGATCGAGGCCAGGTTCGCGACGGTCACCGCCGCGCAGTCATCCACGTCCGAGAGCGCGGCCAGGATCGCGACCTGGATCTGCTGCGTGCGGTCGCAGATGCCGGGCGTCGGCGTCACCGGACCCGCCGTGGCCGCGTCGCCGCCGCCCGCGGCGTTCACCGCGCGGAGTTCGAAGGTGTGGGCCACCTCGTTGGTGAGCCCTGTCACCGTGAACGCGTTCTCGTTCGCCTCGTCCGGCGCGCTGTACGCAATCGCCGTCCAGTCTTCCGGATAGTCCCCGTCCGTCTTGTACCGGAACTCGTGGCCCGTCACCCCCGAATACAACCTCGCTGCTTTCCAAGCGAGCGCCACCTGCGCGTCGCCCACTGTCGCGGTGAAGCCGGTCGGCGCGTCCGGGGGCGTTGCCGCCGCCGTGTCCCGCAGCCGCAGCGTGACGGGGTCCCCGCTCGTCCCTCCGCCGGAGGGCGTAGCGCTAGAAGGGTAGGGGGTCTAGGAAGTTGCACCACTCTTGATTTAGCTCCCGCCTTTGGTCCAGCAGGTCGCTTCGGAAATATGCCCTTTCTACTGCGCTACCATAATCGTGGGCCAGTGATATCTCTATGGCAGCGTGGCTTCCGCTTGAACATTCCTCTGCCCAGTCCCGGAAGCTTGATCGAAAGCCGTGAGGTACGGCTTGTATCCCGCATTTCTTGGCCCGCATTGGCAGGGCATTTTCCGACAATGGGTTGCCGTCAGGTGATGGGAAAATCAGGCCAGACTCGATGCCCAATTTTTCTTTTGCAGTGCGCAACAGGACTGTGGCCTGAATCGAAAGGGGTACCCGGTGGGGTTTGTTGCCCTTCATTTTGTGTGAGGGCCGAGTCCAGGTATCCCCGTCAATCTCGGCCCACGTTGCGTACCTAACCTCACCACCACGGGCAGCAGTTAGAATCATAAACTCAAACGCCAGTTTAGTGGTGTCCCACGCTTCCGAGTCCCGAATCTTTTTGATCGCGGCCGGCACCTCTTGATAGGGCAATGCCTTTAGATGTTCCTGAACCTTTGGCATTGGCACCAACGCGCCGTCAATTACTTCACCGGCGGGATTGAAGGGAATATAACCCCAAGACACCGCCCACCTGAAAACCGCACGCATACGTTGGCGTACACGGCGCGCCGTCTCGGGCTTGGTAGTCCAGATCGGTTCCAACACGGTCAGAACGTGCGCCTGGTTTATTTCGTCAATGGGCATATCTCCAAATACTTTTATGGGGTATTTCTCTAATGTTTGAAGCCAACTATCCGTGTGCTTTCCGTTGCGCCAACGCACGGCGGTGGCCTCGTGGACTTTGTAAGTGACATCGCGGAAGGTGGGGATGACCTTTAGCTGTTCAAGCCTGGCCGCCTTCTCCTGTTCCTGCTCACGCCAAGGATTGCGGCCCTGCTGTAGGGCGTCCCTGTTAGCCGCCGCTTTCTTGCGCGCCTCGGTAAGACTAACGTCCGTAAGGCTTCCCAGGCCTTTATCAGTCCGCATGCCGTCAAGCCGTATCCGTTGAATCCAATACCTTGAACCGCCCGGCGACACCACAAGGTAGAGGCCAGCACCATCGCCATAACGTCCGGGTTCGTTGATTTTGCGTAGCTGCGCTGCGGTGAGATTGCCCATTGTCGCTACCCCCTTTGCTACCACCTACCACCGGCTTATACCACCAGTATAAGGCAATTATAGGGTAGAAGCTAGCTACGGGCAAGGGGTTTGGGGATGGATTTGGTGGACCTGGGGGGACTCGAACCCCCGACCCCCTCAATGCCATTGAGGTGCGCTCCCAGCTGCGCCACAGGCCCGGATAACAGGGAAAAACTATAGCAGGGTTCTGTTGGAGAGGCAAGACGCGGGAGCGTCACACGGCCCTGGCGGTCGCTTGGGCCGGGGGTACCGGCCATGGGGGGCAGTTGCTTCGCGATTTGCTGATCTGTTCGTAGTAGAGTTAACCCATCATGAATGACGAAAGCATTGGCAGATTCGCCCACGTGGAACTGGTGGGGGAGAGGGTCCGTCTCCGTCCTCCACGCCCTAACGACGCACTTACCGCTTTCGAGATGTTCAGAGATGACCGTGTGACCGAGAGGCTGGCATGGGATGGACCGACCAGTGTCGAAGAGGTGGAAGCTTGGTACGCAGACACGAGAATCCCCGGCGCCCGCCCATCGGGAGCGCTGGAGTATCTCTTCGCCATCGAGCTTCGTGAGTCGCCGGGTATCTTAGGCTCCATCGGAGCCGTGATACAGAATGAAGGTCAGCTAGCACTTGGGTACTGGCTTGGCGTGCCCCACTGGGGTAAGGGTCTCATGACCGAAGCCCTCCGCCTGTTCTCCCATTTCGCTTTCCATCACCTAGACACAGCTCGAATATCCGCTCGTGTGTTTGTGGACAATATTGGCAGCCGACGTGTTCTTATGAAGAACGGTTTTAGCCTGGGCGGGACCATGAGGCACGACGTGGGCGGGACCATGAGGCACGACGTTCTTAAACGTGGAGAGTGGCTAGACAGGTGCTTCTTCTCACTGCTGGGGCCAGAGTGGGAAGAACGTAGGGAGTGGTACAGGCCTCAGCAAGAGGATGTTCGGTAGTGATATTCACCGGTCATAGCCGCGCCATCACACTGGCGAGATACTCATCCAAGCGCTCGATCATGTCACGCCTGTTGACGTGGTGTACGCCGAATGCTGTCCACCCTGGATATATTGTGGGCGGCCCAGGCAGTAGCTCCACGAGTGTCATCAGGTCCCAGTAGGGGTGATACTCGAAAGACGGTCCTGCCAGGGAGCGGTAGGCGTGAAGGAACCGGTCCGCGGCGGGTTGTCCGTACAACTGGACCAGGTCGCGCCTGCACCAGCCAACGTCAACGCCCACTGGCCCACGACAGGCGTTGACCCAATCAACGATTCCACTGACCCGGTTGTCCACCCACAAGACGTTGGCTGGGTGATAGTCGCGGTGTATGAAACACTCAGGCCCTTCCGGTCGCGGCTCTTGCAGAGCCCCAATCGCTTTTCCCCAAAGCTCAGGGAATCTTGACCAGCCTGGGGGTGTCAGGTGGGGAATGTCGTTGTAGGGGGAGTAGCTCCACGGATGCGCTCCGACCTCAACCGCGTGCACACGGATGAGTGATTCGGCAAGCTGATAGAGCCACCTGTCGAGGTTCCCTGGGTTCAGCTCCACTGAGCCTGGGAGCCGGGTCATCAGCACTGCGGGCACGCAGCAACGGTCCCCGGCTTCATCATAGGCTATGAGCTCTGGAGTGGGCACATCAGCCACCCTGGCCTTCTCCAGGCTCGCCGCCTCATGACGCTCCAGGTCAGGCTCTTCCCGTAGCCATCCTTCGTTGACGAACCGGCGCAGGACAAGCTTCATACTGCGTCCGTTACGTAGGGCTTCGATGGCTAGCAGGGTTGATGAAGTTGACACTGCCGCCATGGGGCCGACAGATTGAATAGTAGTGCCGAGCCCCACCGCATCGGCGACCCACTGCAGTGCCTCAGGGCTGAGTTTCTCGACATCTTGTGCGGGTTCCGGCATGGCCTGAGTTTACACCCTACTTGCTGCCCGGTAGTGGCTACCGATATATACTGAAGGGCCGCAAATCGAACGGTGAGCAAGGTAACATGGACGTTCTTGCCTCATCTGCATAAGGAGCGCCCCGAATGGACGACCTCACCTACTCCTCAGCCAGCTCCCTCGCCCGGGCTATCCGAGAGAAGAAAGTCTCCGCCGTCGAGGTGCTGGAAGCCCACCTGCGCCGCATCGACGAGGTGAACCCGAAGCTCAACGCTGTCGTCCAGCTGGCCCCCGGGCGAGCGCTGGCCGAGGCGCGAGTGGCAGACGCCGCGTTGGCGCGTGGGGAGCCGACGGGCCCTCTGCACGGCGTCCCCTTCACCATCAAAGACTCTCACGACACCGAGGGCATCGTCTCCACCGGCGGGACCAAGGGCCGCGCTGGGTTCGTACCGGACAGGGATGCCACGGTAGTCGCTCGGATGCGCTCCGCGGGAGGCATCTTGATGGGCAAGACCAACACGCCCGAGCTCACCTTCGCCTTCGAGACCGACAATCTGGTCTATGGCCGTACCAACAACCCCTACGATCTGGCATGCACTTCGGGTGGGAGCAGCGGCGGCGCGGGAGCGATCATCGCGGCGGGTGGCTCACCCCTGGACTTGGGCAGCGATACCGGAGGCAGCATCCGGACGCCCGCCCACTCCTGTGGCATCGCCGGCATCAAGCCCACCTCCGGTCGCGTCCCCCGCACCGGACATATCATCCCCGGCGGCATGGGCGCTATGGACTCCCTCACCGTGGTCGGCCCGATGGCGCGCTACGTCGACGACCTCTCGCTGACGCTGAACGTCATCGCCGGGCCGGATGGGATAGACCCCGCTATAGTCCCAGTGCCCCTCGGCGACCCGGCCGACGTCGACCCCCGCGGCCTGACCGTCGCTTGGTATACCGATAATGGCCTCAGGCCACCGACGGCTGAGGTGGCCGCTGCTGTTAAGGCGGCCGCGGATGCCCTGACCGACGCGGGCGTGACCCTCGTGGAGGACCGGCCCGATGCGTTGAAAGGGTTCCGAGACGTCAGAATGATTGTCTTGGATGGTGGCGCGACGGTGCGACGCTTGCTCGATAAAGCGGGAACGACCGAGACGCACCCGTGGGTGGGCGCCCTTATAAACGATCATGACCCGACGCCGGTCGGAGAGTATACGGCCTTGCTGGAACAGATGGATACCTTCCGAAGCGAAATGCTCGCCTTCATGGAACGCTACGACGCCATTCTGTGTCCCGTGAGGCCTACCGCTGCGCTGCCCCACGGCGAAGGGCTGAAGTTGAAAGGCGTTACCAGCTACATGAGCGTTTTCAACATCACCGGCTGGCCCGTAACGGTGGTCCGCGCGGGCGAGTCAGCCGAGGGGATGCCTATCGGTGTTCAGCTTGTGGCTCGCCCATGGCGAGACGATGTGTCGCTGGCCCTGGCTGGGGTGGTGGAATCGGCCCTGGGAGGCTGGAAGCGCCCCGCCATCTAAAAACTATCACAAAAACCCCTCTCCCTGTGGGAGAGGGCTAGGGTGAGGGCGAAACCCAGGCGTCAAAATGCAAAGACCGCCGGTTTATCGCAGAAGGGTTGTGCGTGGAAATAGTAGGAGGTGCGCGTTGCCGCAGAGCAAGCTGGTCGGCCTGATGTTCGAGGCTTGGGTGGATATCGACAGGGTAGTGGAAGGTCTAACACCCGAAGAGGCGGTGAGGAACTGGGGCGGCGGAAGCGCCTTCGCTTGGACCCTTGCTCACGTCACTCACCAGCTCGATGGCTGGATCAATGTACGATTTCAAAAACACCCTCCTCACCCGCTGATTAACGATTCGCGGTTCGCCATTGGCGGCACAGGAGAGGCCGAGGACTGGGAGGAGATTGTAATCGGGGTCGCCGAGGTTCGGAGGGACGTCCGTTCCTACCTGGACGGTATGAAAGAGGACGATCTTGACCTGGTGATCCCATATGACGGCACATTCTCTAAGGTTCGAGAGAAGGGGCTGAGTCTTCGCCATGCGCTCATCAGGCTATCGGCGCACCATTACTATCACATCGGGGAGATCGGCACCAAGCGCGACAGCCTGGGACACAAGGTCGGCGATTACCCCGGAGAGCTTTCGCAAGCCATATAGCCGCCCTGCCGGGAGTCCACGAGCCCCCTATGGCCGAGGACACCGAATGCCTAAGAACGCCGAGCCCCATGCCATCGTGCGCCCTAAGGTCGCGTGCTGCTGATCGACTCCCGCGATCGGCTGCTGTTGTTCCTGAACGTTGTAGAGGACCAGGAAGAGCCGGTGCTTTGGATCACCCCCGGCGGCGCCCTGAGGCCCGGGGAAACGTATGAGCAGGCGGCGCTTCGCGAGATGTGGGAGGAGACCGGGCTCACCGGTGTTGGGCTTGGCCCGTGTGTATGGACGCGCCGCCACACCTGGCGCTGGGGGGGGAGCAGCTCTACGATTCGATCGATCGTTTCTTCCTGGTGAGCACCGGGGAGTTCAGCGTTACACCGGCGGCGCTGGCACAAATAGAGCTGGAAGCGCTCAAGGGGCATCGATGGTGGAGCGTTCCGGAGATTCAGGCGGCGTCTACCACCGAGACCTTCGTGCCGCGAAGGCTTGGCGAGCTGCTGCCACCCATAATTGCGGGAGACATTCCGCCACAGCCCATCGATACCGGTGCGTAGCGCTACGGCACGACCACCAGGACAGGGGTCGACGCCTACGCTTTACGCGCGGCAATCACGGCGAAACGCTGCGTGATGAGCACGCCGCCATCTCGCTGACGCGGGTCCATCCCCGTCAATGAAAGCCCATTCAATTCTTGTGCCATTTCAATTCGGACCAGCTCACGTTTGTCGGGAGTCATCTTGGTCCTCTCCATCCAGGCCTCTAATTCAACACTGTGCTCGGAGTATTCGGTGTCCATCAATTCCAAGCCTACCGATGTGACCAGCTCGGTCAGCTCTACTAGGCTTAGACACCTCACGTGAGAGCTATCTCGCACACGCTCCCACTTGTTTTGCGCAGCAGCCTTGCTCGGGTCCTCATCGGGAACCATGTCTATCACTGCCACCGTACCTTTGGCTCGGCAGACACGGTTGATTTCTCGGAGCACCACCAGCGGTTGTTCGAAGTGGTGCACCGATAGTCGGGTTACGACAAGGTCGTACGACTCGTCCGGTAGAGGCAGCTTCTCGGCAGGGGCTTCGATGAAGGTCACATTGCTGGTCCCTTGCTCAATAGCCTCTCGCTGCCCCTGAGCGATCATCTCCGGTGTAAGATCGACGGCGTCAACACGGCCTACGAACGGGGACAATCCACGGGCCATGACTCCCGTACCTGCCGCCACATCGAGGACACGCCAATTTGGTTCTAGGTCCAGGTTTTCAAGAACCCACAGCAGGCCGACGTCACTTGTATAACTGGACCAGCCTTCGGCTTGTTTTGCGAATTCACGTCTGATGCTACGTGAGTGTGCGCTCATCTTGCCCCTTTGCGTTGCGGCATGACCACCAGAACAAGAGTTGACGCCTACGTTGACGCCCGCTCCCTATCCGTCATGACCTCGCTCCGGTAGTCCCAGGAACGCTGTTCGATCTCATCGAACGCCTCGGGTCCCAGTCCGCAGGCCTGCACCACCCATTCGATCTCGTCGGCCAGCGTTGTGTCGAAAATGCCGGGGTCATCGCTGGAGACCACGAAGGGAACCTCGTTGGCGATGAAGCGGTGGACCGGGTGGTGCTCGGTATGCGTGAAGCCGCCGATGCGCCGGTTAGAGGTTGGGCATACCTCGATGACGGCACCCAGAGACCGGACACACTCCATGGCATATCCCTGACGGCCCAAGAGCTCCGTCAGCCTGGACTCATCGTAGGGTTGTGCTAATGCTCGATCTCTGGGCAGAGCACCGATCTCGTCCAGCTCCTGCCGGACCGCCTGGGCATCGACGCCCACCCCGTGCCGGCGCAGGCCGTCGGCGTGGCAAAGGTCATACTCCAGCTGGTCGATACGCTCCTCGACGGTCTCCGTGCGCTCATGGACGCCGTAAGCCTGGGGATCGACGCCTAACGCTATGGCGTGACCCAGCCTGTGCGCCCCCATTTCGGCGGCCTCATGCACCCACCGCACAGCACTCTCCAGCGACTTATCCTGGAAGCTCTCCGCGACGTGATAGAGGATCGCCAGGGCCCGCTCGGGGTGGCGTTTGTTGAAGTTGTGCACCGCTGAGAAGAACTCCGCCATTTTCTTGGGCGGATACCCCTCCTCGACATGGCAGAAATCGATGCCGGTCACCAAGTGGCCGTGGCGGCCGAGGGCAAGCTCTTTCGTGAGGTCCCAATAGAACCAGGGATTGCCTCGTGGCAGGCTGACTGCCAGGCGTAGCTGGAACCCCCTCTGGTCTGCCTCGGCGCAGAGCTCGAGCAACAGCTCGATCAACTCGCGGGCCGTCGCCACTGGCATCGACGGCTGGTCCTTCAGGTCTACGCCGACACGCACCTCGGCGTAGCCGATGCCTTCAAGGCGCATGTCGTCGGTCATGCCGTGGACAAAGAGCAGAAGTTCATCTCGCAAGGCCTGTGATAACTTGGTGGTCGCCACTAGGTCCGTATACTCGCTGCCTGCGTTCAGCAGGTTGAACTTGGCCCCGAATCGGGTGAAACTACCGGAGGCGTCGTCGCCGAAGACAAAGAGGCGCCGAAACTCATGGATGGCGTCCGGGTCGCCACTTCGGCACCGGGCCAGCACCTCTTCGATAGGCGGGCTCACACCGTAGGCCGCCTGGAAACCGGCTTTATATGTGGTCCAATCGATCTCGCGGCCAAGGATGTAATGAAGGAAGCGGCTGTGCCGTATGCAACCAAACAGGTGCAGGTGGAGCTCGGCCAGGGGGACCCGCGATGCCGCCATAGTGTTACCCCGCTGACCGAGTAATATCTAGCACCTGTTCCTGAAGGTGCCCGTTGGTGGCCAGAGACTCTCCCCCATATATCGTCGGCGTCCCCCTCCAGTCGGTGAACGAGCCTCCCGCCTCTTCGATGATTGGCTTCAAGGCGGCGCAGTCCCACACATTCATCTGGGGGTCGATCATGACATCCACTCTCCCGGTGGCGACGAGGGCGTAGCCGTAGCAGTCCCCCCAGCCTCGGCTCAACCTCGTCGCGCTGGTCAGTTTTTCAAGAGCACCCACGCGGCGCGTCTCCACGAACCCACCCAGGCTCGTGTAGCAAAACGTTGCCTCGGCCAGCGCTCGCGTGCCGGAGACCCGGGCCTTCGCGGGCGGATTCCCGCCTTCCGAGTGCCATGAACCCCCGCCCCTGGCGGCGTACAGGTACTCAGCGACCGCAGGCAGCACTATGACGCCGAGCACTACTTCATCGTCCTTTTCGACCCCGACCAGCGTCCCATAAAGAGGGACGCCCCGTATGAAGGTCTTTGTGCCGTCCAATGGATCGAGAATCCAGCGAAATCCGGAGCCGCCTTGTTTTTCACCAAACTCCTCACCCAAGATGTCGTCGTCTGGGAAGTGTCGCCCGATCGACTTGCGTAGAAGCTGCTCGCCTTCACGGTCCGCTCGGGTTACCGGAGTGTCGTCCGGCTTGAGCTCAAGGCCGGCGTCGGCCCGCTGGAAATATTTCAGGGTGAGCCGGCCCGCTGCTCTGGCCGCCCTTACGGCTAGCTCCAATCGGTCCTGGATATCTCGTGGTAACGCTTGATCTGTCGGGGTGGCGCCTGCCACTGCTACTCCAATCCACCGCGGGGCATGACGCCCGCAAGACTTGTGATCTCCAATCATACAGAAAGCCGCTGCAAAAAGCCTGGGGCCAACGCGACGCGACGACCGGCAATGCGTGCACGGAAGAAGGGGCCGGAAGGTGGAGTGGGGACGTAGTATATCCCCCCTCCCTCTAACTCCCTCCCGCCAGGGGAGGCAGGATTACCCCCTCTCCCTCGACGGGAGAGGGTTGGGGTGAGGGTGAAAGCTTTACCAAAGACAACCCACCCAAGCTCGTTCTTTGTCAGGTCTTTTGTAAGACACTACACTAGGCGATCAATCGTTTTGCAACGCCCCATCCTGGATCTCCAGGATCCGGTGGGCCGTCTCCGTAATCAGACGGTCGTGCGTAGCCACCACCACCGTGATCTTGTCGGTGTACACCAGCTGGCGCAGCAGGTCGAAGATTCCTTTGGCCGTGTTGGAGTCAAGCTCGGCAGTCGGCTCGTCGGCGAGTATCAACGGCGGCCGGTGCACCATGGCCCTGGCGATGGCCACCCGTTGCTGCTCTCCGCCGGAGAGCTCGTAAGGACGGTGCTTCAGCCGATAGCTCAAGCCGACGATTTCCAGCGCCTCTCGGGTCCGGGTGTCCCGCTCATGCCTGGCCATGCCGGCTATCCTCAAGGGGAGCTCCACGTTCTCGTAGGCCGAGAGCAGGGGAAGGAGGCCGAAGCTCTGGAAGACGAAGCCCAGCTTCTCCCGGCGGAGCCGAGTAATCTCTGAGTCCGGGAGGCTGGAGATGTCCCGGCCCTCAATATACACTGAGCCGGAGGTCGGGGTGTCCAGACTACCCAACAGATTGAGAAGGGTGGTCTTGCCGGAGCCGGACCGACCGATGATCGCTATGAACTCCCCAGGGTACAGGTCCAAGGTCACGGCCCGCACGGCCTGGACCTCCTGGCCGCCGAGCATGAAACTCCGGGCCAGCTCCCTTGCCGAAACTATGGCGCCGTCGGGGATCTCCGCCATTACTCTTCCCGCCTCACCACGACGTGGTCACCTTCAAGGGTCACCCTGGCGCGGCCACCCATGCGAAGCCTTTCGAGGAAATCCCGAGGAATCTGCAGGCGCCCGGTCCCGTCGAGCACGGCAAGCTCCTGAAGCTCCTCACCCTCAGCGGCGGTGAGCCCGCGGTAGTCTCTGCGACGAAGGATTTCAGTACTGGCCTTGCCGTCGGCCATCGCCACAACCCGGTCGACCTGGCCGGACACGCTCAAGTCGTGCGTGACGATGATGATCGTGGTGCCGTAGGTGGCATTGACTGTGCGGAACAAGTCCATGATCTCCTGCCCGGTCTGAGAGTCCAGCTCGCCCGTGGGCTCATCGGCCAGGAGCAGGGGAGGGTTATTCGCCAGGCCGGTGGCGATAGCGACCCGCTGCTGCTCTCCCCCGGACAGCTTATCGGCCGTAAAACCGGCCCGATGGCCCAGGCCTACAAACTCCAGGAGCTCGCTGGACCTCTGCGCTCGGTCCTGCTTGCTTCGGCTCGCAAGCAAGAGCGGGAGCTCGACATTTTGCTGCGCTGTCAGATAAGGTACCAGGTTCCGGCTCACCTGCTGCCAGACGAAGCCGGTCCCTTCTCGACGATACTCCACCAGCTCTCCACCGGACATCTTGAGCAGGTTCTTGCCCGCGACGGTGACGGTGCCAGCCGAGGGGCTGTCATAACCGGCCAGAATGTTCAACAGGGTGCTCTTACCGCTGCCGCTGGGCCCTACGATCGCCATGACCTCGCCCTCCGGCACCCGGAGGTCCATACCGCGGAGGGCGACAACTTCCAGGTCCGCCAGCTTGTAGATCTTGAACAAGTCCTGGCAGACGATATAGTCCTGCTGTCGGCTCCCACGCCCGGCAGACGATGTCATGACGTATCTCCAAACCTTAGCGCTTGTTGAATGGCCATACGAGAGAAGAAGGCGATCAGTCCAACGGTCGCAACCAGAAAGACGACCGCCATAATACCATAGGTGATCAGTATCGAGGGCCAATCGATCCGGACCGCAAAGGGGGGCAGGACCTGGGTCCCGCTCTCATTGAGGCCCAGGAAAGGCATGAGGATGGTGGTGAGCTGTATCCCCAACCAGCTCCCCAGGGCCAGTCCCACGACAATCACGACGATCTGCTCAAGTAAGATCGTACTCACGAGCCCTGGGAAGGAAAGGCCGATGCTCCGCAGCATGGCAAACTCCGTGCGCCGCCGTTGGCCCTGGACGTAGGAGTAGACCGAAAATCCCACCAGGGTGACGAACACGACAGCTATGAACGCAATGGTTAGTATGCCATCCCAGCCCGCAGCCACCAGAGGGTCGGCTCGGAAGGAGCTCAGGAGGTCTAGCCGGTCGACGAGCCTGTTCTCGTCTTCGCTGAGCGTCTCCAGCAGGTTGACCCGAGCGGGGCCGTCGGGAGGCCCGTCCACCCACAGCTCGTTGGGCTGGTGCTCGAAATCGGTGTCAAGGGTATTGAGGCGCTCCAACAACGCCGGGAGATTCACCACCACGAAGCCACCGTTGAAGGGGTCCAGGGTAGGGAAGAAGTCCGCTACCGCGTCGATCCTCACCGGCGTGACATGCTGCGCGACGCTGACCAGGATTTCGTCGCCGCGAGACAAGCCCTCGGCTTCCATGAGAGACCTGCTGACGATGCCGGCGAGGGGTGTTTGCAGGCCGCTGGAATTGAGGAAGGAGAAGCCTCGGGTTGTGAATATCGACCCGCTTCCCCAGATAAACACACCGGAGGAATCACCCTCTTCTCGCACGACGGAGGTGCTGATCTCCAGGCTATCGGAAATGGACTGTTGCGAGTCATGGAGAACTTCTTCGGAGCTAATATCGTCAAAGGTATGGAGGATGACACGTTGGTCTGAAGAGGGTGGGCCGGCCTGGAGGTCGTCCAGGTAAACGGCGCCAGGGGAGAGGGCATTGCCCCGCCGCTGCTCGATGGTCAGGGAGACGACCCTCAACGGCGGCTGGAGACGAAGACCCCGAAAACGAGGGTTGCTGGCTCCACCCCCGGTGAGGTCTACCTCCAGGTACTTCCAGTCAGGCGAGTCCAGCGTACCCATCGTAAAGTCCTCATAGCGGCCGTTGCTGTCCGCCACTCGGGTGAGGAGTACCAGGTCCCGCCGAGGGTTGGTCGCCAGGGTCCATACTCCCAGCATAGTGGCGTCTTCCGGGAGGGTCAGCCCATGTAGCCCGGTGGGGGTATCGGGTTCTAGAAGGTTCGTCAATTCACCCAACGACTGACTGGAAAAGTCACCCCGGAACCACGCCGTCTCGTCGAAGCTGGAAGGCTCGATGGCGAGGAGCTGGAACCGCCGACTGTTAAAGAGCCTCAACGCCATGGAGGCCCGTTCCCGCAACGCCGGGCTAATCCTGTCGGCTCCCTCGACGTCGCCATTCTGCTCCATGTAGGAGACGGAGTCCCCCCGTCGCCGCAGGTCGCCTCCCGGTACCCGAAACTCTCCGCCCGTTGCGTACAGGGCCCTGTCCTCATAGCTTCGGTCCACGGTGGCGCCGAAGTTGGCGGCGAACATCGCAACGCTTGAGGCCAGCATCAATAGCAGGATAGGGCCGGTGTATTGCAGGGGGTTTCGGCCCATCTGCCACATGCCGAGGGCCAGCCAGGCCTTGCCGAACAAGGCGGCGAACCAGCTCGCTGCACGGGCGACCATGGGAAAGAAACGGAGGAACAACAGCGCGACGGCCAGGAGAATAAGCGCCGGCGCCGCCAGCAGCGCCTGGTCCACGCTGGTCTCCCCGAGCAGGGTGGTGGTGGCGACGCTGCCCCGTTGAGTCAGCTCCCAGTACAACAGCCCGGCGATGATACTGACGAAGATGTCTATGTAATAGCGATTAAAGAAGCTGGCGGCCAGAGGCCGCGCGCTAGCCGCCTTGTACTGCAATACGTTCTGGCCCAGCCCTTGCACAGTCGGGAGAAGGAGGGCGGCAAAGGCGATACCCGCCCCCGCCAAGCCCAAAAGCACGGCCTGCACCGTCAGGTCGGCAGGCAGTGCGCTGCCGCCGCTCAGATCTGAAAAGGCGGGCGTATATCCAAGCACCGAGGTTGCCAGCATGGCAAGAAATGGACCTACCGCAAGGGCCACCGCCACAATACTCGCCGCTTCCCACAGGTAGAGAGTCAGCACTTGAACGGTGTCCGCGCCCCGAGATCCCAGGAGGGAGATCTCCCCCAAGTCCCGGCTCACCACGACGTTAGCCACCATCACCAGGAAATAGAAGATGATCCCCACGATCATCATCACCATGATCAGGAGCGGAATTCGACCGAACAGGTCCCTGGTGCTGAAATCCTCAAGGATCACGTCCAACTCTGTGGTAGGGATAAAGCTCCTCAACCGGGTGCGGAGCTGGTTCTCCATACGCTCCAGGCCAAACTCCGCGAGCCCCGCGTTTTGTACGTCGATGAGACTCGGGTCGACGAAGAGGGACCATGAATAGTCGGACAGCATTCTCGGGAATATTCCGCCCAGGCCCCCCAGGAAGGTATCCTGTGAGACGTACATCGGGATGAAGTTCTGGGCCCTGCTCCGTGCTGTTTGCTGCGCCACGGTGGTGAGCCAGAAGCGATCGGACGGATCGTTTGGCCGGACGATACCGGCAACTCGGGCAACCCCAAACTCTGAGACGGCCTCCCAGTAGGGCACCATCAGGATGCGGTCCCCAACGCTCAGCCCATGCTGCAAGGCCGTTTCCTCGAGAATCAAGGCCGGGAGCTCGGGCGAGCTGGTGGGGAGTCCATTGGCGTCCCTCTGCACCGTAACCGTGGGCGGAATCCGGCCGGATACCAGGCTCGTCTTGTCGTTGAACTGGTCCTGGGCGAGAAAGACGGTCCGCAGGCGGGGGTTAACCTGGGAGGCCGCAACCCCCAGGAGCACCTCGTCAGTAGGCTCTATCCGCTCGGTCCCTCTGGCGACCTGGTTGACGAAGAAGGTTGAGCCCCGCATCGTGACGCTGGTATCGTCGACGAACCAGTCCACGTTCCTATCGATGGCCCGCTCCACCTCATTTTGTATCGTGAGGAAGGCGGAGAGCTCTGTGGGGTTGTAATAAGAGAAGAGGTCGACGTCCAGCTCGTCACGGGTTTCCTGACGGAACGCAAACTCCAGACCTAGCTGACGTACGCCGTCGCCGTAAATGACGGTGCTGGAGAGCAGCGCCACGGCGAGGATGGAGCCGACAAGCAGCGGCAGCAGCAGTTTCCATCGTGCCTTAAGGCGCCTCAACGCCATGGGCCACAGGGTGAGGAAGCCAGGCCCCATTACTCTTCACCCTTTCTGAGTACCCGCCAGATAGGAACTCGTGAAAAACTGAGGTTCTGCCAGACCATGACAGCCAACAACGTCCCCAGAGAAGCAAGGAGGATGATGCCCAACCCCGACCAGTCGGTATGAGTCGCAAAAGGCGGCTGGACCTCCCTTCCCCGGTCGTTGTGCTGGAGGAAGGTAATAATCATCGAGTGAGCGCGTGTCCCGATCCATGCCCCCAACAGGATTGCGGACAGCATGATTGTTGAGTGGATCAACAGCTGAAGCCCGGTCAGCTGTCGGATGGAAAGACCCAGGGCGCGCAGAACAGCAAATTCCAGCGGCGCTCGGTAGGAAGACACATAGAAGTAGCCAAGATACCCCACAACTGAAACGAGAATAAGCACGATTAATATGGCGAACACTATTCCCCCACTGCCGGCGCCCACCAATGGGTCCACCTCCAGGCTATTCAAGGCATCCTGACGTTCAAGCACGAGGAACGGACCAAGCGGAGAGCTTTGGAGGCCCGTAACAAATGCCTCCCGGTCTTCCTCGTTCTCGCTCAAGGAGAGCCAGACCTCATTGGGTAACGCGGGCGTAAAGCGGAACAGGTTCGAATAGTACAGCAGCGTATCGAGGTTGCCGATGACGAAGGAGGAGCTGGGGTTCATCGTCGGGAAGAGCTCCACCGCATCGGCGATGATAACGGGGACTGGGATGCTGCCCACCGAAATCTCCATGCTCTCGCCGACTCTCCGGCCCGTCGTCGCCAAAAATCTGCCGCCGGCGATGATGGGGAGGGGCTCGTCCAGTTCGGATGGAATGAGCCCCCGGATTCCTAGACCCGGCCTGCTCTGCCATGAGTACTCCAGTGTGGACTGCCCCTCTCGCGTGATTTCGTCACTGGCGGTGAGAGTCTCGGGCAGCAAGGCGCTGATGGCCAACACTCCCCAACGGTCGGCGCTGGTGAAGGGGTCCACCACGTTGCCACCCGCTCCGCTCTGGGTAAAAGCCGTGAGGTCGCTCAGGTTGAACTGGCCGGAGCTCACGTGGCCTCCGATCAAGAGGTCCACCCTTTGAGGATTATCGGGGTAGTCGAACTCCCAGGCGTAGATGGACTCCAGGACCAAGGGTCCTTCGAGCCGCCGGCCGGAAGAGGTTGCCAGGTCCGCCTGCAGGAACCGCCAGTCTTCGAAGTCCAGCCGCCCGAGCTTCACGCGGATAGGATCGCCGGACTCACTCCGTACCCGCACCCACAACGATATATTGACATAATCCTGGGCCGGCTTCACCCATACCCCCAAGGAGGTGGTCCCTTCCGGCAGGTCGAGACCGCGCAGGGTGGACCGGCCGCGGTCCAGTTTGCGTAGTAACGCAAACAGAGACTGGTCTGAGAAATCGTCCCGATAAAAGCTGATACTGTTGAATCGGATTGAATCGACGGCCAACAGGTTAAAGCTTTGGGAAACGCTGCCAACGGACGTGCGAGGGTCGGAGCGGAAGGCGGCGCCGGCCCGGAGCACTCCCGGGTCCCGCTCGAACTGGCGGGCCAGATCATCCTTGGAGCCGCTGAGCGGCGGCGGGATTCCCACCAATCGGGCGTCGCTGCCGGAGCTATAGAGGTCACGGTCGCGGAACGTTCGCTCCAGGGTGCTGTTGAAGCTGGTAGCGACCATCGCCAGACCGGAAACCAGCATGAGCAGCAGGATAGGGCGTATGTAGTGGACCGGATTGCGCCCGATGTTCCACAGACCCATGACCAGCCACACCTTACCGGTGCGAGATGCCATCAAGCTCAGCAGACGGATCGCGATGGGAAAGGCCCTGAGAAAGAGAAGGGACAGCCCCGCCATAAATACCACGGGGGCTATAAGCAGGACCTGGTCTGTTGAATCGCTGCCAAAGAGCCGGCGGGTCACCAGGGAGCCCCTCTGGGTCAGCTCCCAATAAAGGACTCCGGACAATGCCAGCAGGAAAATGTCTATGTAGTACTTGTGAAAGGCGGACACGGCGGCAGGACGGGCCATGCGTGCCTTTTCATTAAGAACGTTGAAGCTGGCTCCTCTGAGCGCCGGGAAGAGCAGCACCAAAAATGATAGTGCGGCACCCACCAGGGCAAATAAGAAGGCGGTGGCGCTCAAGTCGATGGGGAGGGAGCTGCCTCCGGTAACCGAGGAGAAGGCCGGCGTTTGGCCGAGCAACGGCACGATGAGAAACGCGAGCAGCGGCCCCAGGATAAACGCAATGAGGCTGATGAAGAAGGCCTCCCACATGTACACTGCCATTACCTGGCCGCTGTTGGCCCCTCTGGAGCGCAGAAGGGCGATCTCCCCCATGTGGCGGTCCACCACGGCGTTGGCAACCATGACCAGGTAATACAGGACCACCGCTGTCACCAGGACCAGCATCACCAGAACGGGGATTCGGCTGAAAAACAGCTTCTGATCGAAGAGCGCTAGGGTATCCGCAAGGCCGGTGAGCACTATGGAGCCCGGCAGATCATTGCTTAGGTTGTTTTCCAGATTCGCGATGTCTTCCTGTACCGCCTCTACATCATTAGCATCTATCCTGTCCGGGTCCACATAGAAAAACCACCAGAAATTGACCAGAGTGCCTCTAAACGCTGGTGCCATGTCCTCGAAGAAGGTCTCCTGCGGGATGATGAACGGAATCAGCGGAATCTCTCCTCCGCGGGAGGCGTCAAGCTGGACGGTGAAAGGGTTGAGGGAGAACAGCCAGTAGAGCTCAGAGAAGTCGACGGGCTCCAGGATACCGACGATGTTGACGGTGATAGCCCGCGATTGGTCGGCCGCCGAAGGGAATAGCGGAATTTGGTCCCCCATGCCCAACCCCATCGCGGCAGCGGTGCCACGGCCGATAGCGACGTCGATGATCGGTCCCAATTCCCCGAGTCGGCCCGTTGGCCTGGGGAACTCCCCCTCCACCACTATCGAGTGCTCTTCATAGTCTGAATAGGACTGAATCGCCCCGACGACGAGGCCTGTTTCAAAGAGTCCTCTGGAAGGTATGGTCAGGTCCAGCGGAGGGGTGGCGATGTGCGCCACTTCCTGGACGACCAATGGCTGGATCGTCTCGCTGGTACGGTCCTGGATCTGCGCCCTGGTTCTGTCATACCCGGATTGGTCAAGCGGGCGGAAGGGCACGTTGATCGCGGTGTGGGGGACCCCGGTCCTCTCGAATTCCAGGGCGTGGCGCAGCCCCAGCTCCTTCATCGCGCCCAGGTAAAGGGGGGTAGCAGCCAAAAGGGTGGTGGCCAAGAGGACACCGGAGAAGAGGACAACCAGGAAACGCCAATGGGCCCTGACGCGACGCCAGAGTAATACCAGGGGTGCCGTTACGACCGACATATGGATAGTTTCAAGAAGGGGCTCGGGACTACCCGATGCTGCTTCCTACGGTCAGAGTGGGGGTGGCCAGTTCAGGAATGGCGTTGGGGGAGTATAGCACAGGGTTTGTCCGACATTGTGGGTGTGCCCAATAATACGGATGCAAAGGCGTTTCGGTTGCCCCTGACCTAACAGAACACTGAAGAAGGGGTGTCCAGAGGGGCGGAGCCCCCCGCGCCTTTCCTGAGCCTATCGAGGGCCTGCCGCTGCCCCTCTCTCGCCGTAGGCGGTTTGCCAGCGGGCGCTGCCCGCGAACCCCCTTGAGGGGGTTTGGGGGTGTTTTTCAGCACCCTGACCTAGGTGTCCCTGAACCGTGGCATGACCTCTCGGGCGAACCGCTCCATGTTTTCCATGTGCTCCTCAAGCTCCATGCCGTGGAAACTGGCGATCAAATAGGTAGTCCCAGCTCGAATGTACTCTTCTATATCCTCGGATATTTGATCGGGAGAGCCCCAGAAAGGCTGTCTCGAAGCCCCACTGATCGGCGCGCTGGTGACGTTGGTCCGTTCGGCGCGCATCACTATCTGAAAGTCCTCTCTCCGTCGCCCGGACTCGTCCCACAGCTCCTCGAATAGCGGCATCGCCTCACGCAGGCCGGCCAGGTTTAGGTTGAACGGTATCCAGCCGTCGCCGTGCTGGACCGCCCGACGTATCGAAAGGCGAGTCCGCCCGCCGATCCAGATCGGCGGATGCGGCTTCTGCACGGGTTTGGGCCAAAAGTTGATGTTGGAAAAGCGAAAATACTTTCCCTCGTAGCGCGGGTTGTCAGAGGTCCATAGCACCTTCATGATCTCCAGGTATTCGTCCGTCATGGGCCCCCGCTCGCGAAAGGGGATGTTCATCGTGTTGAACTCTCCCTCCAGATAGCCGACGGCTGCCCCAAAGATCACTTTCCCGCCGGTCATGAAATCTAGAGTCGCGACCCCCTTGGCCGTGTGGAAGGGGGTGCGGTAGGGGACTACCACGATATCGGTAAGCACCCTCAGATTGCTGATAGCGGCCACGTAGGCAAGGAAAGTAAACGGGTCGAACCAGACCTCGGTGGCGACGTGCTGCCGGTACCGTGGCATAAAGAGGTGGTCGCCGGCGGCGAAGGCGTCGAAGCCCCACTCGTCCGCCTTCTTGACCATGTGAATGAAGGTGTCCCGGCCCTTATAGGACGCATACCGCGTGATTCGACCATATGGGTACGCAAAGGCGAATTTCATCGGCTTCCTCGGGCCAACGCGACCTATCGCTCGTAGTATAGCCCGTTTCTTACCAGGCGATAGACCGGCGTACAGGGGCTGAGTATACTTGCTGCGTTATTGATGATCGGCAAAGCTGTACCGGAGGCGAGGCTCCCCTTGGCGGATGTTCGGCCGTTCAGAGGCCTGCGTTTCGATCCCACGAAGATCCCCGACCTGGGCGCCGGCATATCGCCACCCTACGACGTCATATCGCCTCAAGAGCGGGCCGAGCTTTGCCGAAGGAGCGAGCATAACGTCATCAGGCTGGAGCTGCCTGAAGAATCGTCCGGGGCCGACCCATACGCGGCAGCCGCTCAGTACCTCCACAGCTGGCGGCGGGATGGGATCGTGCTGCAAGAGGAGCGCCCGGCAATCTACCTCGTCCGCCATGAGTTCACCTACCTGGGACGCTCCATGACCCGCAGTGAGCTTATAGTGGCCCTGCGTCTTGAGAAGCCCGGCGGAAGCGTCCGGCCCCATGAAGACACTCGAGCGAAGGCGAAGGCGGACCGGATGAACCTGATGCTGGCCACGGCAGCCAACATCAGCCCGGTCATGCTTCTCTTCGATGGGAAGCTCGATGATGCCCCCGCTGGGTCTAGCGCTCTGGAGGCCGATCCCGGAGGAGACGAGCGGTTTACCACCTGGCCGATCACCGATGCTCAGGCCATTCGGGAGACGCAGGAGGCGCTTGCTTCGAGGCCCGTGTACATCGCCGACGGGCATCACCGATACGAGACCGCGCTAGCCTATCAGGAGCGCCGGACCGATGGGGCGGAGGCTTCCGGTTTCGTGATGACCGGCCTCATCAGCTTCTCAGATCCCGGCCTCCTCTTGCTGCCGTATCACCGCCTGCTCAAGGGCCTAGACCCGCAAGCCTTGACCGGTGTAAGGGAGCGGATGGATGCCTTGTTTGACCGGAACGACCAGCAGGCGAAAGGGGCCTCCCCCGAGGTGGTGGGCAGCCTTGCGCTGGAGCGTCTCAACGAAGGCGCGGCCCTCTTCGCCGTGTGGGGACTGAAGCCGGACTGTCTATCGTTCCTCACGCTGAAGAGCTCCAAGATGGTCGACGAGATCGAAGGGCGAGGTCACTCCAGGGCCTGGGCCGGTCTCGCCGCCGCCGTTTTCCGAGAAGCGGTCCTGCTACCGATTCTCGGCATGCACGAAGAGGAGGCGGAGGTAGCGGGCAAGCTGGCCTTCGACAAGGACGCCTCTGAGTCGGTCCAACGGGTGCTCTCCGGTGAGTGCCAGATGGCGGTCATGCCTGCGGCGGTACCCTTCGATGTGCTGAAAGAGGTCTCAGACCGGGGCGAGCGGCTGCCCCCCAAGTCCACCTACTTCTACCCCAAACTGCCCACCGGTCTGGTGATGCGCTCTCTCGATGGGGCGTTGTAAAATGGCGACAAGTGCACTCGGCTGGAGCTTGTCCCGCACTGGTCGAGTTTCTGGAAGAATGACCAGACTATGGTGTCGGTGGCAAAGCAGGTCACAGGGGAGGCATACATGACAACCGCGATGAAAGAGTTCACGGACCACGAGGTCGTGGCGGGCAAGATGCGGATGCATTACCTGGACTGGGGCACCGCGGGTAAGCAGCCCATGCTGCTGCTCCACGGCGGCTCCCAGTCCGCCCATAGCTGGGATGAGTTCTCACGGGCCATGTGCAACGACTTCCACGTCATCGCCCTGGACCAGCGAGGCCACGGCGACAGCGATTGGTCCAAGAGCCGTATCTATACGGCCAGGGCCCATGTGTTGGACATCCACCGGGTGGTCAAGTCATTGGACCTCAAGAAGTTTGTCCTCGTCGGCCTGTCCATGGGGGGAAACAACTCGTTCCATTACGCAGCCATGCACCCGGAAAGGGTGGACCGGCTGGTGATCGTGGACATCGGCCCCGAGACAATGAAGAAGGGAAGCGAGAATATTCGCCGGTTCCACCGCGCCGCGGACATCCTTCCCACCAGGGAGGACTTCATTGAGCGGGCCCACAAGTTCAACCCCCGCCGGCCCCTGGAACAGCTCCGCGAGCGCCTCTCTTGGCACCTGCGCCAATTACCTGACGGACGCTGGACCTGGAAGTATGACCGCTTCAGGGGAGGAAGCCGCCGCAGCGCAGGCAGGCCCGGAGACCTGTGGCCGTACGTCCGCCGGATCAAGGCTCCGACGCTCATCGTCAGGGGCGCCCTGAGCGATATCCTGGCCCCCGCTGCCGCCAAGCGCCTTCAAAAGGCTATCCCGGGCAGTACCCTGACGGTGGTGGAGAATGCGGGGCACACCGTGCCGGGCGATAACCCGCCGGCCTTCGCCGCCGCCGTCCGCGACTTCCTGGACAAGACCCCCCGAAGGCGGTAGGGCTGGCTGCTAAACCCCGTCGAAAATCTCCATCGCGCCCTTGGCTAGGAGCTCCACGGCGATGGGCAGAGCGCCCTCGTCGAAGTCGAACTTGGGGTGATGGTGCGGCCTGTCGAGCCCCTGTTCCGGGTTCGCGGAGCCGACCAGAAAATAGCAGCCCGGTGTTTCACGATTGAAGAAAGCGACGTCGTCGCCGGTCATGTATTGCTCCGCGGTGATGACGTTGTCGGCGCCGATGGCCTGCTCCGCGAGGCTTCGCATGGCGGCGGTCACTGCCTCCTGATTATCGACGGGCGGGGAGAGGAAGCGGTCGTCGAACTCGTAGTCGGCGCCTGCCGCCAGGCAGATACCGCGCACGGTGTCTTCAATTCTCTCGACGAGGTAGTCACGCAGAGAGTTGTCGTAGGTCCTCAGCGTGCCCCTCAGGGACACCCTCTCTGGGATCACGTTCCACGTCGTGCCCCCCTGGATTGATCCGATGGTTATCACCGCGGGCTGGAAGGGGGAGATGTTCCGGCTGACGATATGCTGCAGTCCCAGAACAACCTGGGCCGCTATGGGTATGGGATCAATAGTCTCCTGGGGTATGGCGCCGTGGCCCCCTTTCCCCTTGATCTCTATGTGAAGCTCGTCTACCGAGGAAAAGATGGGGCCGGCACGAAAGCCCACGGTGCCAACCGGAAGGGAGTTCCACAGATGCACGGACAGCACCGCGTCTACATGGGGGTCCCGCATCACACCCTCTTCGACCATCAGGGTCGCCCCCCTGGCGATCTCTTCGGCTGGCTGGAAGATGAACTTGACCGCGTGGGTCAGCTTGTCCCGATGCTTGGCCAGAATCTTGGCCACGGAGAGGACCGCCGCTGTATGCCCGTCATGGCCGCAGGCATGGGCCTTGCCCTCGTTCAGAGATTTGAACGGCCGGCCGGACTCCTCCGTGATGGGCAGGGCGTCGATATCGGCTCGGAGCGCCACCGTTTTCCCGCCGGGCTTGCCCGGCAAAAGGCCGACGACGCCGGTCTTGCCAACACCGGTGACGACCTCCAGGTCCAGGGCCAGGAGCCGCTCCGCGACGATCTTGGCGGTACGGGTCTCGTCGAAGGCCAGCTCCGGGTGCTGATGGAAGTCACGGCGCAGGTCGATCAGCTCCGGCGTCAGGCGGGAGACCTCCTCTTTGAGGTCGAACTCCATGATGGCCCCTTCCTAAGGGCCTCTGCTCCTACCGCCATCTCCGTTTCGGGAGGAAATGGCCCCGATGTCATCGGTGCCGGAGTGAGGCCTAAGGTCGGGCCATTATACAACGATGGTCACAGCCACCACAGAAGATGTACCGGCTCATTCGATTCATACCGAGGTAACCTCCTGCCTCACCCCCGGTCTTGCGACCACCCCCTCTCCACATTTTTGGAGAGGGGGCCGGGGGGTGAGGCGACTACCGCAGACTTGCCGGACATCCGGATAACCGAAGCCACCACAGAAGATGTGCCGGCTGCTTGATGGCCGCTAAACCCCATGCTACTCTGTTGCCGCTTCTGAAACCTGGACTGGGACGTGCTCCCGTGGGAGGGGATGGCGGATAAAGAAGAACCCCCACTACCCCAGACCCCTTCGTTGGGCTCATGGTGACATGGGAACGTGCTCAGAGCCTGCCCTGGGCCTGCCGAAGGGGTCAGATTTCCGAATGCTTTTCCGATTGACAATGCAAGAGGCCCACTGCTATGCTGCCGCCATCATCCACCTGTGTGTCTACTCTGTTACTGAGGCCGAAGATTTCTCTGGGCCGATAGACACCAGCAGCTAGCTCTGGGGGGATAGTTGGTTAAAAAAAAGACGTTACAAAGGCTCGTTCAGCGGGTGGTGGATTGGAACAAGCGTAACGCCTCCGCTCCGGAGCTTGACGAGCTTTTCACCACGGCCTCAGGTATGCCCATAAAGCGGGTCTACACACCCGCCGACATCGCCGATACGGACCCGGTAGATGACATCGGCCTCCCCGGTGATTTCCCCTACCTCAGGGGAATCCACCCCACCGGGTACCGGGGGCGCCGGTGGACCATGCGAATGTTCGCCGGCTTCGGCACCGCAGAGGAGACCAACGAGCGCTTCAGATATCTCCTGAGTCATGGCCAGACGGGCCTTTCCGTCGCCTTCGACATGCCCACGCTCATGGGCTACGACACGGACCATCCGCTGTCACGAGGCGAGTTCGGGCGCTGCGGCGTCGGCGTCTCCTCCCTGGCGGACATGGAGCTGCTTTTCGAGGGAATCCCTCTGGGCGAGGTCAGCACCTCCATGACCATCAACGGACCCGCCGCGATGGTATGGGCCATGTATATCGCGACTGCGGAGAAGCAGGGCGTACCTATCGAGGGGCTTCGCGGCACCCTGCAGAACGACATTTTGAAGGAGTTTATCGCTCAGAACGAGTTCATCTTCCCACCGGAGCAGTCCATGCGCCTGGTGGTAGATACCATCGAGTTCGGCGCGCAGCATATGCCTCAGTGGAACCCCGTCAGCATCAGCGGCTACCACATCCGGGAAGCCGGCTCCACGGCTGCGCAGGAGCTGGCCTTCACCCTGGCCGATGGGTTCGCCTATGTGGAGGCCGGCATCAAGCGGGGTATGAAGGTGGACGATTTCGCCCCCCGTCTGAGTTTCTTCTTCAACGTCCACAACGATTTCTTTGAAGAGATCGCCAAGTACCGGGCCGCCAGGCGTATCTGGGCCCGAGAGATGCGCTCTCGTTATGGGGCGAAAAACGAGCGGTCCCTGTGGCTGCGGACGCATGCACAGACCTCCGGGGCCTCGTTGACCGCCGAGCAGCCCGAGAACAATGTGGCCAGAGTCGCGCTGCAGGCGTTGGCGGCCGTGCTCGGCGGCACCCAATCCCTGCACACCAACTCCCTGGACGAGGTGTACGCCCTCCCTTCCGCCAATGCCGCCCTCACTGCCTTGCGCACCCAGCAGGTGATCGCCCATGAGAGCGGCGTGACCAACTCGCTAGACCCCCTTGGGGGCAGCTACCTGGTGGAGAGCCTCACCGACGAGCTAGAGCGCCAGGCCTATGACTATTTTAAGCGGATCGATGAGGTGGGGGGTGTGATTCCCGCTATCGAGAGCGATTTCTTGCAACATGAGGTTGCGGACGCGTCTTTCCGGTGCCAGCAGGAAGTTGACCGTAAACAGCGCATCATCGTCGGGGTGAACGAGTATGTTACTGAGGAGCCGCAGAAGATACCGCTGCTGGCCATGGACCCGGAAGGGGAGCGGCGTCACTTGGAGCGCCTCGCCAGGGTCCGGGCTCAGCGAGACGGAGAGAGTGTAGGCGCCAAGCTCTCCGCCCTTCGGAAAGCGGCAGCGTCCAACAAGAACCTGATGCCGTTCATCCTGGAGGCCGTCAAGGCCTATGCGACGCTGGGAGAGGTGACGGATACCCTTCGGGAGGTCTGGGGGGAGTACTTGCCCTTTGGAGCCCCGTATCACAAGGCTGAAGTAGCCTGAGCCGACGTTCGGGACCGGCAGTCTGTCGTACGAACCTCATGCGTACGGCAGTGGTTCGCAATAGCTGAATGCAAGAAGAGATCAGCCCCCACCATCCGAACCCATCTGTGTGAATCTGTGGATTTACCCTCTTCGCCGTAAGGCGCAATGCCTGCGGGCGCTGCCCGCTCGCGAATCATCTACGGTACAGAGGGAATTGGGGTACACTAGGAGTGCCCGGTTTCGACCGGCGCCGGGAAGGATAGCACTACTGTAGAAAAACCGCCCTGTTTTGAGGGCGATAGGCGAGATGACCACGTCTGAGCTCAAAAACATGCTGACCGATCGCTTGAGCAGGCCGATGCGAGACCTGCGAATATCCGTAACGGACCGTTGTAACTTCCGCTGTGATTACTGCATGCCCAAAGAGGTCTACGGCGAGGCATATGAGTTCACGCCAAAAGCGCAGCTACTTACCTATGAGGAGATTTGGCGGTTGACCCGGCTGTTCGTAAGGAACGGCGTCACGAAGGTCCGGATCACCGGCGGCGAGCCGCTGGTAAGGAACGATCTGGCGAGTCTCGTCGCCCTTCTGTCGGAGATCGAAGGCATCGATGACTTGACGCTGACGACCAATGGCTACCTGCTAGCGGCGCAGGCGAGTAGCCTTCGACAAGCCGGCCTGAAGCGTATTACGGTCAGTCTGGACAGCCTGGATGATGAGGTGTTCGGACGGATGAACGGCCGGGGGTTTGGAGTTGCCCGGGTGATGGAGGGGATCGATGCGGCGGCCTCGGTTGGGCTGAGGCCGATCAAGATCAACTGCGTGGTGCGCAAGGGGGTCAACGACCATACGGTGTTGGACCTGGCGCGGCGTTTCAAGGGGACGGGCCATATTGTCCGGTTCATTGAATTCATGGATGTCGGCAATCTGAACGGCTGGAAGATGGACGAGGTTGTTCCGGCGGCGGAAATCGTGGCCCGCATTGGCGCCGAGTTCCCCCTGGAGCCGGTCCAACCTAACTATCCGGGAGAGGTGGCAGGCCGGTATAGATATCTTGACGGTAGTGGAGAAGTTGGTGTTATCTCCTCCGTTACCCAGCCTTTCTGCTCCGCGTGCACGCGCTCTCGACTTTCGCCGCAAGGACAGCTCTTTACCTGCTTGTTTGGGACCGAAGGCCGAGACCTTCGGGCACCTTTGCGTGGCGGCGCCACGGACGATGAGCTGGAGAGCATCATAGCGGCCACATGGCGGTCCAGGACCGACCGCTACTCAGATATTCGAAGCTCTTTGACGGAGCCCATCGGGCACAAGATCGAGATGTACCAGATCGGGGGATAGCCCTGACAGGATGCTGAAGAAGGGGTATCCAGAGGGGCGGAGCCCCGGCGCCTGCCCTGAGCGAAGCCGAAGGGGCGGGGGTCGAAGGGGGTGCCCCCCTTCTGTAAAACATCCGCCTAAGGCGGATACCTTGAACCCCCTTGAGGGGGTTTGGGGGTGTTTTTCAGCACCCTGCTAAGGGCCCGACAGGCTTGTGGCGGTTCCATGGGGCGGTCAGGAAGAGTGGCTGGCTTGCTGAGGTCGGCGCGTCGACGGGTCATCGCAGCCTCGTTGGGCTTGGCTTTAGTGGCTGCCGCCTGCAGTTCCGGCGATACGGGAACCCCAACGGCCATCCTCCCCCCACCCACGGCGCCGCCTTCGGTCGGGCCTGATTTCCGAATCACCACCACCGCCTTCGCGGCAGGGCAGCCGATACCGGACCGATACACCTGCGAAGGGCCGGATGTCTCCCCAGAGCTGTGGTGGACGGCGCCTTTCTGGCCCAATGGGGGACCGATGGCGGAGGTGAGGGCGAGTTCTACAGGCCCAACGGCATCGCCGTGGATCTGCAGGGGAACGTCTACGTGGCAGATGCCGGCAATAACCGCATCCAGAAATTTGGGGTGCCCGAGCAAGAATGACGCCGGTATTACCCCTCACCAAAAAGGTTCGTTTCTGGACAGATAGAGATCCGCCGCCTTTGTCCTACCATGTCAATGGAAGCTCAGCCGCGACGTCACTCCGAAGTGATCTGAGGCGTAAAGCGTCTCATCGGATGGCGCCGGCTGGTCAAAGACAACTCGCGCTTCAAGGACTGTGATCCCTTTGGAGACGAAAATGTAATCGAGGGGCTGTGCGGCATCGCGAGGGATGGGCACCGGAAATTCCGATGGGTCCAACGAGAAGACTAAAGGTGTCGGCCAAGTCCGCTCAAGCCTCGCGCCCGTTGACCGCCTCGTATGCAGAATGGAATGTGCCTTTCATCAAGCCTATCGTCTGGCCCGTAGGCACCGCGTTGAAGTCTCCCACAATCACCTGATGGCTGTTGTTACCATGCAAGGCTGGCCATTCGAGGAGCCGGCTTGCCTCTAAATGCCGGATTGCAGCGCCTTCCCGGCCTGGCAGGTAATAGAGGTTGGTGTTGTAGAAGTCTAGGTTCACTTTCTCATCTAGTCTGACGCGAAGACGGTGCGCGATGGTGTCGTCTTCAGTCAGATAGTCAAGTCCGTCATGCTCGACAGCCTCCAGTCGAGTAACAATTGCCAAGGACAATGAGCCAGAAACGCCCCGCGAGCTGAACATATGGTAAGCGACATAATCCTGGCGGCCCAATTCACCATTGATCTGGGCCACCAGCCAGTTGGCCTGGTCAATGCCGGGATACACCTCCTGAAGTCCCGTCACATCCGGCCCGATCTCCAGAAATTGCTCTACCACTAGAGGCGCCCTCTGGGACCAGCGTCCCTGGCGGTTGAAGAGATTAAGGGTCGCTACGGTCAACTCGGGCACACGCACCTCCCATCAGCTATTCTGGTGGCCGCTAATCCAGCACTAACCCCGATGGGGCGAATACTACTCGGGAAACATCTAAGTTGAACACCCCCTCCCCAAAAGGGAACCTTTTTGGGAAGGCCGTTTTTAAGCCTTTTTGTCTGAAGCGCCTAGGACCCCCCTTTTTGGGGAGGCCTCGCCTGGCGAATGTTGCTTTGCGATGACGTGCTGTCGACAGACCTACCCCAGGATGTTCAGATACGCTTCTTCCAACGTTGGGTCCCGCATGATCATCGTCTCGACGTTAGCCTCTCCAACCATCTGCGTGACCTGCTGCCTCAGATCACTACCGGCCCGGGTGTGCAGCGAGAGCTTTTGAAAGAGCCCGTCTGCGCCGGACTCGACTTTCTCCACCCCATCGATGCCGGACACCTCGTCCAAGAGCCCAGGCCGTGTCTCCTTAAGAGTGACATCGATGACGGTTATCTCGCTGAACTTCTGTTTGATCTCGGTTGGAGTGCCCAGCGCCACGAGCTTCCCCTTGTTAATCATCGCGATAGTGTTGCAGAGCTCGTCAGCCTCGAACATGTAGTGGGTTGTCAAAAGGATCGTCTTACCCATCGCCACCAGCCGTGGGATCATCTGGCGCACCTCCTGAGCCCCGATGGGGTCCAGACCCATGGTCGGCTCGTCCATAAACAGGACCTTGGGATCGGTCAGCAGCCCCCGAGCGATGTGTAGTCGCTGCTTCATCCCGCGCGAATACTGCTCCGCGAGGGTATCGCCTCGGTCACCGAGGCCGACCTGCTCCAGGAGCTCTCGGGCACGGCGGTCCGACTCTTTGGGGTTAAGGTGGTTCAAGGCCCCGAAGTAGCGGAGATTCTCTTTGCCGGTCAAGCGGCCGTAGAGCCCCCGATCGCCTCCCAGGATGAAGCCGATGTTCCTGCGGACCTGACGGGCCTGGTGCTCGACATCGTCCCCTAACACCCTGGCAGATCCTGTGGTCGGTGTAAGCAACGTCGAAAGGATCCGAACGGTGGTGGTCTTGCCGGCCCCGTTGGGTCCGAGCAGCCCGAAGACGACCCCTTGAGGGATTTGAAGCGACAAATCATCCAGCGCGACGGTCTCGCGCTTTCCGCCCAGGATGCTACGTGACGAGTAAACTCGCCCCAGATTTTCGCACTCCACCGCCCACTGGCTTTCAGCATTCATTGCAACTTTCCCCTATGCGGCATATTCCAGAACTCCCCTGCGTCTGGCCATCGTCTCCACCCACCGATAGAACAGATATCCGGAGACTGCGTAGCCAACGCCAACAAGCAGCTCCCGAACGAGGTCGCCTGCAACTGCGGATACACCCGCGCCGTTGAATGCCTCTCGAAAGGCCGCAAGCCCGTGAGTCAGCGGAAAGACCTGGCCCACTTCGCTCAGGAAACCAGGCAGACTTGCGATTGGGATTATCGCGCCGGTTGTTGTCAAGAGCAGGCCGTTGATAATGGATAGCCCATTGAACCAGTCACGAAACACGATGGCGATGCTGCCCATGAACAGGGCCAAAGCGGTGGTTGACGCCGCGATGAGCAGCACGGCGCTTATGGCCGCTAACCAGTCGACCTGTGAGAGACGCAGGTCCAAGATGAGCCACGCGAAGATGAGGCAGGTGCCGAAGCTCAGGAGGCCGTTGGGATAATGGAGCACTCCCCTGCTGAAGTAGTTGACGAGCCGGCTGCCTCTGGACCCGTACACTACCGACAAGGTGCCCATGCCCCTCTCCCGGGCAAAGGATTGAAGGATTCCCCCGAAGATCATCCAGATGACTGCGTAGATGGACATGCCGATAATGTAGCGCTCCCCTGCCTCGGGGTCGCGGGCAAACCTCCCCACAAGGGTGAACATGACAAGAAACAGGACCGGTCGCAGGAAAACGTTGGAGATGTAGGACTGTAAGGACAACCAGTAAAAGAGGCCCTTATAAGTCATATAGGACTGGATGAGGAAGTTGTGGATAAGTGTTGACATAGCCTTAGTAGGTGCTGAGGATTCCTGTGACGCGCACCCGCTCCTCGACCTTCTTGAACATGAAATAGGTCATCCCGAACCAGGCCAATGCCAGCGCCATTGCGATACCCCAATCGCCCACGATGGTCCAGGCAGAGCCTTCCCCCTGAACGGCCCGTACGACCCCGTCCATGGCCCACGACGTGGGCAGAAACCGCGCAACTATTTCGAGCCCAATAGGAAGTATGGAGATGGGGTAGAGGAATCCGCCACAGACGGCGCCGAAAGGACTAAGGCGTTGAAGAACCCACCACCGCCTCCGACCAGAAGAAACAAGGGTGAAAAGATATAGCCAGTGGCAATGATAGCTATCATTGCGAAGAACAACGATGGTATCAGAAGCGCCACACTGCCTACGTCTACCAGTTCCTGCGACACGATCAGCACCGTGAAGAAGGCCACGAGGCCGCCCAGTGTATTGAATGCCGAGACCGCCAGCACCTTTCCAAACAGGACAAACATCACGGGAGTTCGGGAGACCAAGTTGAGCTCCAGGGTGCCGTTCCCAAGTTCCTCGTCGAGCAGCCAGCCCATTCGAGTCGGAGCGCTGTTCCAGATGATCATCAGGCCGGCGCCTATGGAGATATAGGCCAATACCGTCGGGTTGTCACCCCTACCGGCGATCCATGCCAGCATGGCAACCGTGGGGACCGCGCCGATGAGGATCACGAGATAATTTGCCGACCCCATGATCAGCTTGATCTGCTGGTGAAACGCAGCCCGCATCGCGTAGTAGTAGCCCATGGTGACTCCGACAACTGTCCTGGTATCTGCTCCTAACCGCTATCGAGACTCTGTAGAGGCGCCCAACTAAAAAGCCTCCCGCTTGGGGAGGCTACCATCAGACTCTTGATATGCCTTACGAGTCGACTAACGCTCCCCCAAATAAGTATGCCCACGGTCTGAGACCATGGTCTGCCAACGATTAATGTGGGGGGTGAACGTCATCGTTGTAATCCTTCCGGGTCCCGTCGAAAATCCTTGCGGCTCACATCATAACACGAGAAGCAAGTCAGGTAATCTGTCTGGGACGTGCGGGTCGGAACTTCCCGCAATGACAGAGCGTCGCGTTTAGCTCTCAAGAGCGGGGGTGTAGTTCCCATCCCGAGCCGCGCTCGTTACCTTGGCGCGCTGCAAAAACGCCGTCTGGGCGCTCTGGACGTTTGCGGGGTCGCCTCCCCAGGCCTTCAAGGGCGTTGCCTGGAGTCCTCTCCCGTAGGAAAAGCTCAGCTCCCAGCTCCCCTTGTCCTTCTGCCGGTTCAAAGCATCGAGGTTCAGGGTTGCCTCGCTATCGTTCTGTCCTCCTGAAAGGAAGACTATGCCTGGGACCGCCGAAGGGACCGTGCGCATGAAGCACCGGACCGTGGCCTCTGCCACCTCATCGGGATTGGCTCTTTTACCGGCGGCGCTGCCCGAGAGCACCATATTGGGCTTGAGCAGCATGCCTTCGAACTCCACCTGCTGATCGGCCAAGGCCTGAAATACTCGAAACAGCGTGGCTTCCGTGACCTCGAAGCAGCGGTCGATGTCATGGCCGCCGTCCATCAGGACTTCGGGCTCGACGATGGGCACCAGACCGGCCTCTTGCGATAGGGCGGCGAAACGGGCCAGTGCGTGGGCGTTCACATCGATGCAGTACGGTGTTGGGATAGCATCGCCGATGGTAATGACCGCCCGCCACTTGGTGAACCGAGCCCCGATCTCGTAGTACTTGTTCAGTCGGGAGCGCAGGCCATCCAGACCATCCGTGACGGTCTCCCCCGGGGAGCCGGCCAGCGCCACGGTTCCAATGTCTACCTTGATGCCGGGGACGACACCCCGGTTCGAGAGCTCTCTGACCAGGGGGATTCCGCTATCCGAATCCTGCCGAATCGTCTCGTCGTACAGGATGACGCCGCTGATGTACCGCTCCATGTCCGGGGTCGTGAACAGCAGCTGGCGCCACAACCGGCGATTCTCCTCCGTTGAGGGGCAGTCGATACTTTCCAGGCGTCTCCCCATGGTTCCGGTGCTTTCGTCCGCCGCCAGGATGCCCTTTCCGTTTGCCACCAACGAATGAGCCGTCTGTTCAAGTTTTTTCAGGTCCATCTTGACTTCCTTCTCGACCGGCATGGGGGCTCGCCGTTTTTCTCGCCTTGGCGCTTGCTTCAACGTGGCGTTGGGGGAGATGCGGTGTGGGACCTCCGGCCTATGCACCGTGGGCGGGGCAAGTTTACCACAAGGCGCAGGGAGGCGAGCCGGTGGAACAGATGATATACTCGGGGCATTCCGAGCATTTCGATTTGGGGGGGTCCGTATGGTAGCAAGCAACGTTCAAATTTCTATCGAAAGAGATATCGTCATGGAGCTTGTCCATGTGGCTGAGATGGCGGCCATCGCCGGAGCGCGGCACCGAGGTCTGGGGGACAAGAACGGGTTGGACGGCGCCGCCGTGGACGCTATGAGGGCCGCCCTGAAGAGTATGCCTATCGACGGTGTCGTCGTCATTGGTGAAGGAGAGAAGGATGAAGCGCCGATGCTCTACATAGGAGAGCATGTCGGCAGCGGGTCAGCCCCCATGGTCGACATCGCGGTGGACCCGATCGACGGTACAACCCTTCTCTCCAAAGGGCTTCAAGGGGCCATTTCGGCGATAGCGCTTTCATCCAGGGGGACCATGAACTGCCCCCGAGAGATGGTCTATGTGAACAAGATTGCCGTAGGTCCCGAAGCCAAAGACGTCATCGATATCGATGCGCCGCCGACCACAAATCTCAAGAATATCGCCAGGGCCACGGGCCGGCCGGTGGAAGGGCTGACGGTCGTGGTGCTCGACCGGCCTCGGCATGAGCAGCTGTTGGCTGACATCCGCGCAGCCGGCGCTCGAGTCAAGCTGATCTCCGATGGCGATGTCGCCGCGGGGATTCAAGCGGCGATGCCCGACTATGATGTGGACGTCCTCATGGGAGTAGGCGGCACGCCGGAGGCTGTGCTCACCGCGGCGGCCCTTCGGTCTATTGGAGGCGCGATCCAGTGCAAGCCCTGGCCCAGAGATGACAAGGACCGGCAGCTTGCCAAAGACGCCGGGCTCGACCTTGAGGCCGTATACAAGACTGACGATCTGGTGGGTGGAGATGACGTGCTCTTTGTCGCCACGGGAGCCAGTGACGGCGAGCTTTTGAAAGGCGTGCATGTTGAGGGAAACGTCGTCAAGACCTACTCCCTGGCAATACACTCCCGGTATGGCACGATCTGGCGCATTGAGACCCACCATGACGCGGGCCATCTGGGCACAGCCGGCCACTCGCCGTAAGGACTCCGAGCCGGGACGTGCATAAGCTCCTGCTGGCTACCACGAATAAGGGAAAGCTCCGCGAATATCAGGACCTGCTGGCAGGCCTACCTCTCGAGATCGTTACACTGGAAGAAGCCGGTATTACGGTTGTAGTGGAAGAGACCGGAGCCACCTACGAGGAGAACGCCGTCGCAAAAGCCAGCGGCTACGCGAAGGTCACCGGCATGCTGACCATCGCGGACGATTCGGGGCTTGAGGTCGACGCTCTGGGAGGCGAGCCCGGCGTGCGCTCAGCCCGTTACGCCGGCGACGAGGCCTCCGACGAGGACCGGATACAGCTCCTCCTCTCGAACCTCGATGACGTCCCGGACGACAGGCGGCAGGCCCGGTTCCGCTGCGTCATCGCCGTCGCCCTTCCCGGAGCGCCCGTGGAGACGGCCGAGGGCGCCTGCGAGGGATTTATCGCCCGTTCGCTTCGTGGAGCCAAGGGCTTCGGCTATGACCCCATATTTCACCTTCCTGAGCTGGACCGTCGCATGGCGGAGCTTCCCATGGACCAGAAGAACCGCGTCAGCCATCGGGGTAGGGCGATGATTGCTGGCAGGGAGATCGTCGAGCGGCTGGCCCGCGTGTCGCGAGGCACCCCATGACCCCGCGGCGCACGTTGAAGGAGACCAGGGGGTAGGACGGCGGAGAGGCCTGCTGCTATAATCGCTAAAAGGCCTGTAAAGGGGCTAGTGGGCGATGATCTCGATATACACGGGAAATGTGAGCGAAGGCGGTCCGGGCTCCGGGGGATGGACGGCCCTGATTGTAGACGAGTGGGGCAAGAAGAGTCCGTTCTCCGGCGCCGAGAAAGACGCAACCGATGAGCGCATGGGAGTGAAGGCGGCCGTCGAAGGGTTGATACGTACCCCACCCGGCTCCCAGGTGACGGTTTACACCCCCAGCCAGTACGTTGCCCGCAACGTTCGAGAAGGTTCGAAGCCCGAGGCCGACAAAGACCTTTGGGCCATTCTCGATAGGCTCGTCGCACGCCGCTCCGTCTCCTGGGAGTGGGTCCCGGAGCGGGGAGAGGCCCCGCTGCAAGAGGAGGCCGCTCAGATCGCCAGGCAGGCGGCGGGCTCAAAGGCTGAAGCGCCGGCCAATGGACATCTTCTCCAGACCGTCGATGCGGAGCCGGTTTCGAGCCTATCTCACCTGGACGAGCATGGCGAAGCCCGGATGGTGGATATCACGGACAAGGCCGATTCCAGGCGGGTCGCTACCGCTCGCGGACGGGTGGTCATGCAGCCCTCGACGCTGGAGCTTATTCGGGCCGGACAGGTGGCGAAGGGGGATGTCCTCTCCGTCGCTCGGATAGCCGGGATCATGGGGGCCAAGAGGACAGCTGAGCTGGTCCCCCTCTGCCATCCCTTGCTGCTGACCGATGTCGCTGTCACGTTCGAGCTTATCGACGCCGATAGCGCCGTGGAGATTACTGCGACGGTGAAGACGGCTGGGAAGACCGGGGCGGAGATGGAGGCGCTGACCGCCGTTACCATCAGTGCACTCACGGTCTACGATATGTGCAAAGCCGCCGACCGCCGCATGCGCGTGGAAGCGGTGCGGCTGCTTCGCAAGAGCGGGGGTAAGAGTGGGAATCTGGTCCTCGAGTAACCGCAAGTGATTTTCGGTCGCATGCGGGACCGGATGCGCTTCTGGGCGCCGGTGTCGGCATGCTGGGGCGCCGCTCTGGGCGCCCTCTACGTGCACCCCGGTCTGTGGGCCCTTTTCGGCGTCCTGTTGGTGGTGTCCGTGGTCTGGAACGTGAGGGCGTGGAGCCCTGATCAGTAAGAGTACTTCTTCGCCCGCGTCTCTTTGTCCCCTAGCAACGCCGCTATTTCCTTAATGGCGTTATAGGCATAGCCCACGTAGTCTTCCGGAGGCAGGTCGACCCGTTTGACCGAGTCATCCCGTTCCATACCCGTATCGAATCCACCGGCCACCTGCACGTTCATGGTGAACTCGTGCATCTCCCCATCGGCACAGACGACGATGCAACCCCGGTCTGCCTTCTCGACGCCCCCCGGCTCAGCCTCGACGGCCTGCACCTCCAGGCTACCCAGGAAATAGGGGAAGGGCACCAGGGAGGAGGCCATCCGCACCAGGATCTCATGGAGCTCGGCCGCCGTCTTCTCCACCAGGTCTCGGGACCGTTTTACCTGCTCTTGCGAGTCTAACGCCTCGTTCGCCATGCTGGGCCCCCCGCTACGGATGTATGGTCGCGGCAAGCCCCATTGTACGAGGCGCTTACCCGCGCCGCAAGGCGCTCAACGGTGTTGCTGACCGGTTCCCGCTGTGAGGGCTAGGACGAAGCGCTCGCGGGAATGCCGCGGCGGAGGATCCGGACCCCGAGTGCCAGGAAGAAGAGAACGGCCAGGATGCCGCCGATGGCGGGGATAATGAAGACAGCGCCGGGGGTGTTGACGACGCCCCAGGCCGCCATCATCAGGACCCCGCTGAGCTTCGCCCACCAACCCATCAAGGAGGCTTGACAGGCCGTGGGCAGGGAAGTACATTGGAAGCACAGCAAACCCCCACCCAGGGGGTATGGGTATGGTGGAGGGGCTATGAAACCGGAAACGAGGTCAGATGCGGAGAAGCGCCTAAGCTACATCGAGGGGCACCTGGCCGGTGTCCGGAAGATGGTGCAGGAGGACCGCTATTGCGTGGATGTGCTGAAGCAGACCTATGCCATCCGCCGCGCCATTGAGAAGCTGGAGGGTATCCTTTTGGAAGGGCACCTGGCCGGTTGCGTGGTGGACGGTATCAAGGGTGGACGCGAGGAGCAGATCGTGGGTGAGCTGCGAGAGCTGTACGACGTCAACCGCCGTTAAGGGGAGAGATGAACGCAAAAAGCGTGCGGCAAGAGCTGCCCATCGAGGGGATGACCTGCGCCTCATGCGTCTCCCATGTAGAGGAGGCGCTGGAGGAGGTGCAGGGGGTATCGTCGGTCGCTGTGAACCTGGCGACCGAACGGGCCACCGTGGAGTACGATCCGGAGGTCGCCACCCTGGGACAGATGGACGAGGCGGTGCGGGAGGCCGGATACGGCGTCCGCGCGGAGAGGCTGACTCTCGGCGTGGAGGGGATGACCTGCGCCTCATGCGTCTCCCACGTGGAGGAGGCCTTACAGGAAGTCGCGGGAGTCGGCTCGGCGAGAGTGAACCTGGCCACCGAGCGGGCGACCGTTGAGTATCTTCCCGGCGCGGTGTTATTCGAGGCGCTTCAAAAGGCCGTGGATGAGGCCGGCTACGGCCTCCATAGAGTCGAGGAGGGGCTGGAGGATGCCGACGCCGCTCTGAAAGAGCGAGAAGTCCAGGCCCTCTTCCGGAGGATGCTTGCGGCCGCCGCCGCCGGAGTGTTTCTCCTGTTGGCCTCCCTGGGGGCGCTCCCGGGCTTCCGTGACCTGGCGGACCAGACTCGGTTTCTGATCATGTTCTCCGTCGCGACGCCGGTGCAATTCTGGGCCGGCTGGCAGTTTTATCGAGGCGCTTGGGGAGCGGCTCGGCATCGGACCGCCAACATGAGCACTCTCATCGCCGTGGGCACCGGCGCGGCCTATGGTTACAGCGTGGTGGGCACCTTCGCCCCAGGCTTCTTCGAGCGAGGCGGTTTCGAGGCCGAGGTCTATTACGACACCGCCGTCGTCATTATCGCGTTGGTCCTGATGGGCAGATACCTGGAGGCGAGGGCCAAGAGTCACACCTCCTCCGCTATCAAAAAGCTGATGGGTCTACGGCCCAAGACGGCGCGTGTCCTCCGTGACGGCGAAGAGGTGGACCTCCCTATCGAGGAGGTCGTGCCCGGCGACGTTATCGTCGTGCGGCCCGGCGAGAAGCTGCCTGTGGACGGGGTCATCGCCGATGGCCGGTCGACCCTGGATGAGGCGATGCTCACCGGCGAGAGCATCCCCGTGGAGAAGGGCCCGGGCGACCAGGTGTACGCGGCGACCATCAATAAGACCGGCAGCTTTACCTTCGAGGCGACCAAGGTGGGCAAGGAGACGGCGCTGGCCCAGATCGTGAAGCTGGTCCAGGAGGCCCAGGGCTCCAAGGCGCCCATCCAGCGCCTTGCCGACGTCATCGCCAGCTACTTCGTTCAAGCGGTCATCGTCATCGCCACCCTTACCTTCATTCTGTGGATCTTCATGGGCCCCTCGCCCACCTACACCTTCGCACTGCTGGCCTTCGTTGCGGTGCTGATCATCGCCTGCCCCTGCGCCCTGGGGCTGGCGACGCCCACGGCGATTATGGTGGGAACGGGGCGTGGCGCTGAAAGCGGCATTCTGATTCGCAGCGCCGAGGCGCTGGAAACCGCCCACCGGCTGGACGTGGTGGTGCTGGACAAGACCGGCACCCTGACTCTAGGCAAGCCGCAGGTAACCGACGTGCTCGCCCACGGCGTCGATACTCAAGAGATGCTCCGGTTGGCCGCCTCTGTCGAGCGGCGTTCGGAGCACCCGCTGGCGGTCGCCATCGTCGAACGGGCCAAACAGGATGGGCTGGCGCTGGGGGAGCCGTTGGACTTCAATGCGACGCCGGGGGAAGGGGTCAGGGCGACCGTCGACAGCTTCTCGGTACTCATTGGCAGCGCCCGAATGATGGAGAGCGGCTCCATACCGCTCAATGGACTGGGCGAGCAAGCGGCCATGCTTGCGAGCCAGGGAAAGACCCCCATGCTGGTGGCCCTTGACGGCGAGGTCAAAGGGCTGGTCGCGGTGGCGGACACGGTCCGGCCCGAATCGGCTGAGGCCGTCCAACAGATGCATCGATTGGGGCTGGAAGTGGTGATGGTGACCGGCGACAATCGCCCCACGGCTGAGGCTGTCGCCGCCGACCTGGGAATCGAGCGGGTATTGGCGGAGGTCTTGCCTGGGAACAAGGCGGAAGCGATCAAGGAGCTTCAAGCGGAAGGCAAGCGTGTCGCGATGGTGGGGGACGGCATCAACGACGCTCCGGCTCTGGCCCAGGCCGATGTGGGGATCGCCATCGGCACCGGAACGGACGTGGCCATGGAGGCCGCCGACATCACCCTGATGCGAGGCGACGTGCGAGGGGTGGTGACCGCCATCGGCCTCAGCAAAGCCACCATGAGGACCATCCGGCAGAACCTGTTCTGGGCCTTCTTCTACAACGTCGCGCTGATACCGATTGCCGCTGGTGTCCTTTATCCTGTTTTTATCGCTCTTGGCTCCGTCCCCGAAGGGCTCCAGTTCGCCTTTGGGGAGAGGGGCTTCCTGGACCCGATCCTGGCGGCGGGTGCCATGGCGTTAAGCTCGGTAAGCGTGGTCAGCAACTCGCTGCGATTACGGAGGTTCCGGCCCGCATACTAAGACCCCCATTCTTCGACAGGTCCGACATTGTACCGGTGACGAATCGGGATGCAATCGGCGTTCAGGGCGAACGGCAGCTCAACAACCTCAGGAGGTGACACATGGCGAAGGTGCTCGACCCGGTGTGCAAGATGACGATCGAGAATAGTGACGCCGCAGCCCAGTCTGATTACAAGGGCGATACTATCTACTTTTGTGCCGTCGGCTGCAAAAAGGCCTTTGACAAGGACCCGGAGCGGTACCTGGCTTCGTAGTCACCGGCGCTCGTCGTTGCCGCTGGCTACTTGAGCTCGATCAGAAGAATATGGCCCTCGGTGGTGCCGACGTTTTCCGTAGAGTGCTCCACGGCGTCAAAGTAACCCGCGTCACCGCTACCCAATTCGATCTCCATGCTCTGGCCGTCGGGACTGGTGAACTTGAACTTTCCACCGGTGACCGCGCAGGCCACGAGCGCTGGGTGTCCGTGCATCTCCGTCTTGTCGCCGGGCTTCATGCGGGACTCGAGCACTCGGACACGGTCGTTCTCCAGGACAACTTTGTACGCATGGGGGGCTATCTTGACTGCATCTTCGGCCACGGCGGGTCCTCCTTGGGCATACTACGTAGCTCACCGTCACTGTCGAGGTGAGCGGAGGCATCATAGGGAATATGGCGTCGCGGTGTCAACAATAGGACGCCGGCGCATTGGTCAAGGGGGTATGCACAATGGCACTGTTGTTGCCGACGAAGAGGATCGCGGGCATCGAGCTCAGAGGGGCGATCGGCGGGACGGTGCGGCCGCAGGCCTACCTGCCCCTGCTTGAGCGGGTGAGAAGAAGCCGTCGCCTGTCGGCACTGGTGCTGGCGGTGGACTCTCCGGGCGGCTCAGCAGCCGCCTCAGAAGAGCTGTACCTGGCCGTTAAAAGTGTCGCCGCTGTAAAGCCTGTGGTGTCGTTCATCCGGGACCGGGGGCTTCCGGCGCCTACTACATTAGCTCCGCGGCCCACAAGATACTGGCGATGCGTAACGGGCTGGTTGGCTCCATCGGGGTGATTTCCGCACGGCCCGTAGCCGAGCAGCTCTTCGAGAAAATCGGCCTGAAGTTCTCCATTCAGAAGACCGGTGCGCATAAGGACATGTTTGGGCCATGGCGTCTGCCAACCCCCGAAGAGACCGGTAAGATCCAGGAGCTCATCGGGGACATGTACGACAGGTTCGTTGAGGTGGTGGCCGAAGCCAGGGGGATGGAGCTGGCCAGGGTAAAAGAGCTTGCCACGGGGGAGCTCTTTTACCAGCCAGAGGGCCAAGGAGATCGGGTTGGTGGATGACCTGGGCGACCTGGAGGCGGCTCTTGACCTGGCCGCCGGCATGGCGGGGATCAAGCGCCGCGTCGTCTATTTGCAGCCCAGGCGGCCCTTCCTACGCTTCCTTCGGGGCGGCATGGCCCAGGAGGCGGTCCAAGCCCTGGTGGAGGAGGTCGAAATCGGCCTCACCGGCAAGCTGACCTATTGAAGCTATGAGGACCGCTGCCCCACCGAATGGGTAAGGTACGAGCCGATGAGATCGTCCAGGTCCCCGTCCAGGATGTCACCGGGGCTTCGGCTCTCGAAGCCGGTCCTATGGTCCTTCACCAGCTTGTAGGGATGAAGTACGTAGCTCCTGATCTGGTTTCCCCAGCCGGCGGAGATGTGCTCACCTTTTAACCGGGCCTGCTCTTCAGCCCGTTTCTGCACCTCTATTTCCATGAGGCGCGCCAGCAAGATCTTCATGGCGGTCTCCCGGTTCTGGCGCTGAGAACGTTCATTTTGCACAGCCACGGTGATGTTCGTGGGCTGGTGGACCAGGCGCACCGCAGTGGAGTTTTTCTGGACGTTCTGCCCCCCGGCGCCGCTGGCCCTGAAGTAGTCGATCCGGAGGTCGTCAGGGTTGATGCTGATGTCGATGTCCTTTTCCGCCTCGGGCAGGACCTCGACGAGGGCAAAGGAGGTATGGCGTAGATGGTTCGCGTCGAAGGGGGAGAGGCGGACCAGGCGATGGACCCCTCGCTCGGCCTTCAAATAGCCGTAGACGTGCCGCCCCTTCACCTCCACCATGGCGCTCTTGAGGCCGACCTCTTCGCCGGGAGAGCTGTCCAAGACCTCCGTCTGGAAGCCCCTTCGCTCCGCCCACCTCAGGTACATGCGCAGGAGCATCTGGGCCCAGTCCTGGGACTCGGTGCCGCCCGCTCCGGCGTGGATCGCCAGGATGGCGTTGCGCCCGTCGTAGGGGCCCTGGAGGGTGAGCTGGAACTGCAGCCTGGCAAGCTCGGCGACCAACGACTGGACATCCGCGGCCAGACTCTCCCGAAACGAGGGGTCCTCGTCTTCGGCGAGGAGGTCGCACAGCTCCTCTGCCGTTTTCGCATCGTCTTCTAGCTTGCTCCAGATGCCAACTGCATCTTTGAGCTCCGCTAGCCGCCGCATGGCCTCCTGGGCCTTTTGGGGGTCGTTCCAGAACTCCGGAACGCCGGCGCGGCGCTCCAGCTCCGCTATCTCTTCTCGCTGGGCAGGGACGTCAAAGACGCCCCATCAAGTCTGTAATGCGCCCTCGGACCTCTGTTATCTCTTGCTTCAATTCGAGCATCGCGGCATCCTTGCTGAAAAGCTTTGTCTTAACGGGCGGAGGTAGCTTTGCGGGTCAGCAGCCTCTCATGGGTCCCGGCAGCCACGGGCCTGCCGGATGCGGCCAGGTGCGCCAGGCGTGTCGGCTCCGGCATGCGATACTTCGTGGTGCAGGCCATAACCCACCTGATGGCGGCAGGGAGGTCCACCTTGTGGCCGATGGTCGGGTAGATAGGCGTCTTACCCGCCTGGGTCCGCAAGGCCGCGCCCACGACTTCTTCCTTATCGACCAGCTCTGCCGTAGAGCCCGCCTCGATGCCCAGGGGGCCGTGCCTGCCCCTCAAGATCGATTTGCCGCACCCGATGGCAGGGACGTCGAACACCAACCCCAGGTGACAGGCAATGCCAAACCTCCTGGGGTGGGCCAGCCCATGGCCGTCCACCATGATAATGTCCGGCGTCAAGCTCAACTTGTCCATCGCCATGATCAGCACCGGAGACTCCCGAAAGGAGAGCAGGCCCGGGACGTACGGCATCAGGGGCCTGGCGACAGCGGTCTGTACCTCCGCCACCTCCAGCTGAGGGTAGGTCAGCACCACCACGGCTCCCATGGCTTCGCCATGATGGTCCACGCTAGAGATATCGACGCCGGCGACGTACCGAGGGTGCTCACTCACGTGGTTGGTCCGAGACACCATCGGCGCCAGGTGGCGCTGCACCTCCCGCGCGTCGGCCGGGCTCAGGTCCCACTCGTGGAACGGTCTTGCTTTCACCGGTTCAGTATACCGGTGGGGCGGGCGCGGGCAAAGGTAGGTCCGTCTGCTGTCGGCCGCTAGCCGGAGCCCACCATCTCCAGGACAGCGCCGTCCGGGTCCTCGATGCAGACGGCGCCGCCGAGGTTGGTGTTCTCCAGGACCTTTCCGCCGTACTCCGGCACCTTGGCTATGAGCTCCGGGATGTCCTTAGCGGCCATGCCCAGGGAGAGGAACACGAGCCCTTCCTGGTTGGTGACCCATTCATGCCCCGGCACCGTGCCGTGAAGGGGGAAGTCCATCAGCTCTAGCTCAAACCCGTCCTTTTGAAGGAATACGAGGTTGAGCTTGAAGGGCCAGGACATGTTGAGTAGCTTTGCCGTGCCCTCGCGGTTGGAGTCTCGGGCCTCCGTGAAAGTAAAGCCGAGAAGCTCCTCGTAAAATCTTCGGGTCTTGTTTAGGTCCTTGCAGCATTGGGCCAGGTGGCGGAATGAGGTCTTGACCATGGGGCTCCTCCTCCTGCGTCGTGTGGCGCCCGCCTCTTGGGCCCGGCGGACTCCCGACATTATACGGGGTCATCGGAGCTAATGGCGCGGACCCATAAAGAAGAGGGGGGCCCACTGGGCCCCCCTCTATCTCGTTACCCTTACCCGGCGATGGTTGCCGGAGGGTGTTGGAGTCTTATGTTATCGGCGTCCGGTGTTGAAGAGGTCCCTATCGAGCCACGTCTGGTCCCAGTACCAGACCGTGGTCAGGGAGATGAACCGGGATCGGGAAGTTCCTGACCCATTGCCGGACGAGCCCCGTATCGCCGGCAAAGCCGGACATTGGGACGACGGGGTGGTCGCCGCCGATGATAATGCGCTGGAATTCGTCGACCAGCTGCTTGCGCCTTACCGGGTCGGTCTCCTGGTTCTGCTCGGTGAAGCGTGCGTCGAGGTCGGGCAGCTCGTAGCCGTGATTGTGGTAGTGGGTGCCCGTGGTGAACCACCGGAGGCTGTTGCTGGGGTCGAAGCCGGGGGTGTAGGACCAGGAGAGGTTCGCTTCGAAGTTGCCGTCGCCTCGCAGCTGCTGGGCCGAGGCAAAGTCCTTGACGTCGATCACGACCTTGATTCCCAGCTGGTCAGAGAGCACCCCGGCCAGGACGACAGCCTCATCCTCGTTATAGAGGTTGTCGGTCAGGAGGTTGATGTCGGGGAAGTCGCCCTTATCCGGGTCGAGGCCGGCCTCCGCCAGGAGCGCCTTGGCCGCGACGACGTCTGCCGGGTCCTTCATGTAGACCGCGGAGCCCCCCTTCGATGATCTTGAACTGGTCGGTCTCGAGCTCCCCGGTGGCGATGTTGACGTAGCGATAGCCGGGGGTGCTCATGATCTCATCCATGGGAAGGGCCCAGACGTTGCCGGAGGCGGAGTAGAGCACGCCGGAGGCGTCAAGGGTCCCTAGTCCGCCCTTTGCCAGCTCTATCTCCACCAGCCGGTCGGCGAGCAGGTGCATCGCCTTGCGCACCTTGGAGTCGTTGAAGGGGGCGTCGTTATGGAAGCCCCAGCCCTGGGCCGTGGCGAACCGCCTCTCCAGCTGCTCGTTTGGCATCCGCCGGGCAACCTCGTCCTGCTTGCCCGAGACCGCAGCACCCCACTCCCCGTGGGCGACGTCCAGCTGGCCGGTCAGGAGGCCGGCGAAGACCCGGTTCCCGTCGGCGAAGATGATGCTCTCGATGCCGTCCAGGTAGGGGAGCTGCTCGCCCTGGGGGCCCTTCCACCAGAAGTTGGGGTTTTTGATGAAGGTGTACTTGACGTCCGTGTCAATGTCGATGAGCTCGAACCCGCCGGAGCCCATGGGGTCTGTGATCGACTCTTCAATGGTCCTGTGAGCCGGCCAGAGGAGGGCGTCGTACTGGCCGAAAGAGTTGAGGATGGAGACGTTCGGCGCCTTGAGGGACATACGGACTGTGCGCTCATCCACGATGACCGTCCCCGTCACGCTGGCGGTGATGGGTGTAACGGAGTTCTCGGCTCTGAAGTCCTCCGGTGGATTGCTCCAGAGGTCCAGATTGAACTTGATATCCGCGGCGGTAACGGGCGTGCCATCGGCCCACACCGCTTCGGGACGGACCCTGAAAGTGATCTCGGTTGCCGCTGCGTTGAACTCCGCCGATTCCACCAGGTAGCCCTTCAGGAGGTGATTGTCGTAGGGGTCGTTCCACATGATGCTCTGGTAAATCTTCTTGCCGACCCAGGTGTGGCGCGGTCCCAGCGCCGGATTGTTAATGGTGTTCTGGGTGGAGTACCCGGCCGTGGCGTCGCGCATGGCCGATATCAGTATCCCGCCGCGCTGGATCTCACCGCCTTCAGGCGTCACCGTTGATGTTGGGAACGGGGTAATCGTTGGCTGGGGCGTCGCGGTTGGCTGCGGGGTCGCGGTGGCCGCGCCGGGGACCGGCGTCGCCGTGGGCTGTGGTGTGGCGGTGGGGATGGGTGTGGCCGTGGGGTCGCCGCCGCCGCCGCATGCCGCGACGAGTAAAGCGACGACCATCCCGAGAGTGCCAAGGACTGTGATGCGTTTCATGACCGACTTCGCCATAGCAACCTACCTTTCATAGACCGCCGCCGGTTTTCTCTTCGGCGGCGGGCGGCCCGATTACTTGAATTTCCGGGCCTACTTCCTGTTATGTGGGCGGATGATACTTGCCGTCACACCTGTTGCCAACCCCCTTGCAGCACCAGGCTTTTTCAGGAATCAGCTAGGCACAGGCTTCCGTTGCCATATCTGGGTGCGATTATTGGCCGGCTGGTTCTGGTTTCGATACCGATTTGGGAGCCGACTCGGTAACACGACCAGGGCAAGGAAAAGGGGAGGCTCGTAAAGAGCCTCCCCTTTTCTCGTTTCAACCTTGCCCAGAGGAGTTGCCCTCGGGGCATGGGCTCCGCGGCTAGTTGCGTCCTTCGGTGAGGTCCCTGTCGATCCACGTCTGGTCCCAGTACCACACCGTGGTCAGGGAGATGACGGGCAAGGGCAGGTTCCTGATCCATTCACGGTTGATGCCGTTGAGGCCGAAGGTGCCGGCGAGGCTCATGACCGGGGTTTCCCCGGCGAGGATCCTCCGCTGGAAGTCGTCGACCAGCTGCTTGCGCTTTACCGGGTCCGTCTCCTGGTTCTGCTCGGTGAACGCCGCGTCCCACGAAGGCAGCTGGAACTGGTGACCGATGTAGTGGGTGTCCGTGGTGTACCACCGCAGACTGTTGCTGGGGTCGAAGCCTGGTGTATAGGACCAGGAGAGGGCGGCCTGGAAGTTGCCGTCACCCCGTTGCTCTTGGGCCGAGGCGAAGTCCTTCAAGTCTATGACGACCTTGATTCCGAGCTGATCAGCGAGCACCCCCGCGAGGACGGTGACGTTGCCCTCGTTATAGAGGTTGTCGGACAGCACGGTGAGGTCGGGGAAATCGCCGGTGTCGGGGTTGAGGCCGGCCGCCGTCAGAAGCCGTTTCGCCTCGATAAGGTCGGCCGGGTCCCGCATGTAGACTTCAGAGGCGCCCTCGATGATCTTGAATTGATCGGTCTCCAGCTCACCCGTGGCGCGGTTGAGGTAGCGGAAGCCGGGGGTGCTCATGATCTCGTCCATGGGCAGGGCCCACACGTTGCCGGAGGCTGAATAGAGAACGCCCGATGGGTCCAGGGTGCCTTCACCGCCCCGGGCCAGCTCCACGAAGGCCAGCCGGTCATTGATGAGATGCATGGCCTTCATGACGTTAGGGTCGTTCCAGGGGGCGGTGTCGGTAAAGGCCCACCCGTTAGCAGTAGCGAACCGGTCTTGAAGGATGGCGTTGGGCATCCGCCGTGCGATCTCATCCCTTCTGGTCCGTACCGCGGCGCCCCACTCCCCGTGGGCAACGTCCAGCTGGCCGGTCAGGATGCCGGCGAAGACGCGGTTGCCATCGGTGAAGATGATGCTCTCGATGCCGTCCAGGTAGGGTAGCTGCTCGCCCTGGGGGCCCTTCCACCAGAAGTTGGGGTTCTTGATGAAGGTGAACTTGACATCCGTGTCGACGTCGATGAGCTCGAACCCGCCGGAGCCCATGGGAGACGTGATCGACTCCTCAATGGTCCTGTGGGCCGGCCAGAGCAGGGCGTCGTACTGGCTGAAGGAGTTGAGGATGGAGACGTCGGGCCCCTTGAGGGTCACACGGACTGTCCGCTCATCCACGATGACCGTCCGTGTCACACTGGTCGAGATGGGCCGGACAGCGGTCGTCAACACGAAGTCTCCTGGCGGGTTCACCCAGTTGTCGAGGTTAAACTTGAGGTCCTGGGCGGTGACGGGGGTGCCGTCGGCCCACACCGCTTCTGGACGGACCCGGAAGGTGATCTCGTCGGCCGCTGCGTTGAACTCCGCCGATTCCACTAGGTAGCCCTTCAGGAGGTGGTTGTCGTAGGGGTCGTTCCACATGATGCCCTGGTAAATCTTCTTGCCGGCCCAGGTGTGGGCTCCGCCCAGTGCGGGATTTCTTAGTGCGTTCTGGACGGAGAAAGCGGCCGTGGTGTCGCGCATGGCCGTAACCATGACGCCGCCGCGTTGGATAACGCCGCCTGCAGGCGTCACGGTCGCTGTCGGGAACGGGGTGATCGTCGGCTGCGGGGTCGCCGTCGGCTGCGGGGTCGATGTGGGCTGCGGCGTAGCGGTGGCCACGCCGGGGAGCGGCGTCGCCGTGGGCTGTGGGGTCGCGGTGGGGATGGGTGTGGCCGTGGGGTCGCCGCCGCCGCCGCATGCCGCGACGAGCAGAGCGACGACCATTCCGAGAGTTCCTAATACCGTTAAGCGTCTCATAAGCCTCCTCCTTCTGTCTCTATCCACAAACGCCTCAACATGGCTTTTTCCGCGGCTTCGCGGCTGGAAGCCGCGCGCCTCTAAGCCTCAGAAATCTCAGGCAAAAAGACGCGGCTTATGGCATGTGGCGCGGAGCATACCGGTGCGGGGTTGCGTTGTCAAGCCCCAGAGTGAAATCACTGTGCCATGCCGGCGCTCTTTCAAGGACTTCCTCACCATTGTCGACAGGGTCGAGGCAGACTAAACGGCTGGAGGGCATCACCATAAGAGAGGGCCCCGATCACAGGGCCCTCTCTTATGGTGATGCTTTCTTGCAGCCCGCCGTGCGGGCTCTCAAGGTTCTAGGCCTACCGGCGACCTCCTTGCTCGGCGAAGGTCTGCTCGATCCATACCTCGTCCCACCAATAGTTTGTGGTCAGCGAAACGATGGGGATAGGCATGTTTATCACCCACTCCCGGAAGATGCCGGAGGAGGAGTGGAAGCCGGCGATGGGGATACCAGTCTGGACGGTGCCGGCGAGGATCCTCCTCTGCATCTCGAAAACCAGCTCTAGCCGCTTGGCGGGATCTACTTCACTGTCCTGCCGAATGCAGAGGTCGTCCATCCCAGGCAGCTGGAACCCATGGTCCCAGAAGTGGATATCCGTGGTGTACCACCTCAGCGTCGAGCTGGGGTCGAAGCCGGTCGTGTGGATGAAGAACTGGACCGCGTCAAAAGTGCCGTTAGCCCGTTGCTCCGAGGCCGACGTGAAGTCTTTGATGTCCAGGATGACGTCAATTCCCAGGCCATCCCTCAGGGTCTGGGCATTGACCGTGGTGTCCGATTCCACGTACAGGTTGTCCCCCAGCAGGTTGAGCGTGGGGAAGTCCTTGGGGTCCGCGAAGCCGGCTTGGGCCAGGAGGCCCTTGGCCATCAGAAGGTCGTTAGGGTCGCGCATGTACTTTGTAGAAAGGCCGTCCAGGAGCTGGAACGTGTCGGTTACCAGCTCGCCGGTGGCACGGTCCAGGTAACGGAAGCCGGGGGCGGCCATGACCTCCGCGGTCGGGATGGACCACACGTTGCCTGCGCTGGCGGCCAGAACGCCCATGGAGTCCAGCACTCCTTCGCCGTCCCTGGAAAGCTCGATCCACGCCAGGCGGTCGGTGGCGATGAAGAATGCCTTGAAGACGTTGGGGTCGTTGAAGGGGGCCTTGTTTTTCAAGCCCCAGCCTGCCGAGGAGGCGAAGCGCTTCTGGAGGATCGCGTTGGGCATGTGCCGGGCAACCTCGTCCTTCTTACCGGTGACGGCGGCTCCCCACTCCTGGTGAGCGATGTCAATCTGCCCGGTCAGGAGGCCGGCAAACACTCTATCTCCGTTGGTGAAGATGATGCTCTCGACGCCGTCCACGTAGGGCAGGAGTCCACCGTCGAATCCTGTGCGCCAGTAGTTAGGATTCCTGACCATGGTGAACTTCACGTCCGTGTCAACGTCGATGAGGTCGAAGGCGGTGCTGCCAACGGGGCTGGTGCTGTTCTCCTCGAAGGTCCGGTGGGCGGGCTTTACGAGGACGTCGTAATTGGCGAAGGCGGAAAGGGTGGAAACGCTAGGCCTCGTTAATTTGACCAGGACGGTCAACTCGTCCACCACCACCACGCTTTCGACGGCCCCTGCAGGGGTACGCGCCCCGGCGTCGACGGTAAACCCTTCAGGAGGATTCCCCCACAAGTCGATGTTGGCCTTAAAGTCCTGGGCCGTGACCGGGATGCCATCCGCCCATTTGGCCGCGGGATTGACGTGGAAGGTGATCTCGTCTGAGGCCGCGTTGTATTGCCAGCTGTCCGCCAGCATTCCCTTCAGTGCCCCGTCGTCGTAGGGATCATTCCACATGATGGTGTGGTAGATCTGCCGCGATACCCACTCGTGGGCGGGGCCCGCCTCGGGGTTACGGACCGGGGTTTGAAGAAGCATGAGCGCCGTCGAGCTCCGGTTGGCTTCAACGAGGACGCCGCCGCGCTGGATCACGGTGCCGGAACCAGGGTAGGGGTCGGTATTGCGGTTGGTGCGGGCCGGGGCTGCGGCGTAGCCGTGGGCTGTGGCGTAGCCGTGGGCTGTGGCGTAGACGTGGGGTCGCCGCCGCCACCGCATGCCGCGACGAGCAGAGCGATGACCATGCCGAGTGTGCCTAAGATCGTTAAGCGTCTCATGAAATCCTCCTCTAGTCCCTTGGTCACTGTTGGGCTGGCGCTTTTCCAGAGCGCCTTTTCCTATTCCATCAGAAAAAAAAGAATGGCGGAAGGATACCCGGCGACCGGCCTCCTGTCAAGGTAAAACATCTCCTTTGGGTCCCGCTACGCGCCCGCAGCCGACCCTCTCTTTCCCAGTGGCGCTCCGCCACGAAGCTTCGGTTACTTGATGGCATAGGCGTTCGGCGGGGAGCCGGCTGCGCCGGGAGCGAAGAGCGGTGCTGAAACCAGCATGAACTCGTATACATGGTCCTTGGCGCAGTCCGATGCCAGGTCGTCCAGGTCCCAGAGCTCCCCGATGGGCATACCTTGAAGTGCTATGAGACGGCGGTGCTGGAACCCTACAGCGGCCTCGACTTTTAACGCCTCGACTGCGGGGTTGTCAGCGGCGATAGCGGAAAACCGGTGGTCCCACAGCCAGCCGGCGGTGCTCTGACTGGCGTCCAGTCCGGGACACTCCATACCCCCCTCATTGGGGTGGAGAGTGTTCCGCAGAGCTTCGCGCTGGGGCGTTGCGAGGCCCTTGTGCCAGCTCAGCCAGCCGGTGCGCAGCAGGAGGATGTCACCCGGCATGAGTGAGAGCCCTTCCGCCTGGGCCACATCCGCCATCAGCGCTCCGGTAATGGCAAGCCTCTTCCGGGGGTCGACCGGGCTTCCCTGTTTTTCCAGGTGACCGGCGACATCCAGCAGGACGCCTCGGCCGATGATGCCGTGCTTCGCCCAGTGCTCCATGCCCAGGTCACCCTTTTCGGTCAGGTCCTCCTCTTGCCGTCCGCCGTAGTAGCCGAACTCACGGTACCGGCTGTGGCGCAGACCGTCCCATTGGCTGGAGCCCTGCATGGCGAAGTTGTCCAGGTGGTCATCCCACCCGCCTCTCCCTACCGTGAAGTGGTGGTTATATCCTGCCCTGTAGCCGGAGTAAAGGTCGATGGGGTAGTTGAGCGGGAGGCTCAGGCAAAAGACCGCACCACGGCGGACAAGGGTGGCCGAGAACTTCACGCGCTCCGGGGTGAGAAGGTTGACGGCGCCGAGTTGGTCCCCTTGTCCAAACACCCCCCACGCGTGCCGCTCTCCGGTCTTTTCGATGATAGGCAGATCACTGAACTTCGGGGTCTCCTGCATAGAGGGCCTCCTGGTGGGTCGCCGGCAGAGTGATGCATCGACGGCATGATGAACGCGGCAAGAGTAACGGGGCTTTCAGGAAGACAACGTTCGTGCGGCGTCGCTGACGGCTTCAATCGAGCCCGTAGACGCGGGCGGCGTTCCCTCCCACGATCTTCGCCTTCTCTTCTTCAGAGCAGTCAGCCAGGAGGCCAGTCAGGATCTCCCGGCTCTTGGGAAAGGTGCTCTCGACGTGAGGATAGTCCGAACCCCACGTAAGGGTCTCCACTCCGATCCGAGAGCGGAGGATGATGCCGATCTGTCCCTCCTGGAAACTTACGAAGACGTTCCTCCGGAAGAAGTCACTCGGCAACATGTCCGGGCTCTGAAATTTAGGCCACGCCGGCCTCGTGGTCCGCTGTGTATAGTCGTAGTCTATTTGCTCGAGGAAATGTGGGACCCATCCATTTTCGAATTCGACACTTCCCACCGTAAGTCCTGGAAAACGTTCGAAGACCCTCCCGAAGATCATGTGGCCCAGGGTTGTCCGTACCGAGGCATCGGTAACACACCGGCTTGGCGGTCCGGCGTCACCGACGTTCATGATCTTCTGCGTCGGACTTGGGCGGACTGTGCCGACGTGAAAGGCTATGGGAGTCGCCAGGTCCTGGGCCACGGCCCAAAACGGGTCATAGTCCGGCTTCGAGTACGGCGCCTCCGCAGGAGGGGTGGTGGGAATCATGGCGCCTACGAGCCCATTCTTGTGGCACCGTTTTAACTCCCCGATCCCCCATTCGATGTTGTCCAGGCAGACCATCGCCATGCCCATGAGGCGGTCGGGATAATGGGCGCAAAACTCAGCCAACCAGTCGTTATAGGCAGAGCAAATGGCCTGGAGGAGGTCAGATTCCCTCACGAAGTCCATGGCGCGAAAGCCGGCGGTAGGGTAGATCACCTCGGCGTCGACCCCATCCAGGTCCATGTCCTTGATACGCTCATCGGGGATATACCCGCCCAGTCTGACGTTCTCGAATTGTTCTTCGAGACCGAACTGCCCCGGACGCTCGAACCTTCGGCCTGCACCCGCCCCAAAGATTGCGCTGGTCATCTTGTAGCCGTCGCACATCCACCAGTCGGTGTTGTCCTCCCGCACGATACGTGGTGACCTGTCTTGAAACTCAGAGGGAAGCCTAGAAGTCCACAGGTCGGGCGGCTCGAAAATGTGGCTATCGGAGGATATGAATCGAAGGGATTGCATCGCTGTTCCCCTTTCTCGCAATGTAGGCAAGCTGCCGTACCGTTGCTGCGTTACCCGCGGGTCACGGTCTTCTTAGCGAAGTGAGGGATGACCTCTCGGGCGAACCGCTCCATGATCTGGCGCATCTCCGGCAGGGGTGGCTTCATCACGGGCCCAAACCGCGGGTCCTGGTAGCCGAAGGTGCACATGATATTGCCGACGCCGATGGCTTCTAGCTCCTCGATCTTCCGAATGACCCGGTCCAGGTCGCCGGCCACCCAGCGCTGCTCCCAGGCCTCCTCGGTGCTGGAGCGCATCGCCTCCGGGCTACGGCCCAGGTAGCCCTTCTCCCAGTACTCGTACCCCTTGGCAATCTGGCCTGTCATGGGGTCGATAGGTGCGCTCTGCCGCGCGTACTTCTCCTCGTAGGTCTTCCCTTCCCGGTTAGGGTGGTAGTCCTGAGCGAAGATATAGGTCGACCTAGGGCCGCGGCCCTGGCTGGTGATGAACTCCTTGGCCTGCTCGTCGGTATCGGCCAGGTAGACCAGCCGACCCGTAACGATCTCTGCGTTGTCGGGGTCATGGCCATGCTCCCGGGCGATTCTCCTCCAGGCGGTGATGGACTCCCTCAGCTGCTCCTGGGTCGTCGACGCATCCACGATAAAGGGCACCCCCCGTTTGGCGTTGTGCTCGATGCTCTGGGGATTGATGGAGGCATAAAAGAGGGGCGGGCGAGGTTTTTGGACGGGCGTGGGTATGACCTGCACGTCGTCGAAGTTCCAGTGTTTGCCGTGGTGGGAGAAGGGCTCCCCCGTCCAGGCCTTGAGCACGATGTCCATGGCCTCGTCGGTCTTCTCCCTGGTATCGTCCAGCGAAGTCTCGAATGCGGTGAACTCCACTCCCTGGTACCCCCGGCCGAAGCCGAAGTTCAGGCGGCCTCCGCTGATCATGTCTACCATGGCGGCATCCTCGGCGACGCGGAGGGGATGGAAAAAGGGCATGATGACGACAGCGTTGCCCAGGCGGATTCGCTTGGTCTTGGCTGCCAGGCTCGCCAACAACAACATCGTGTTGGGGACCGTTCCGTAGTTTCGGAAATGATGCTCTGCGATCCAGGCCGTATCGAAGCCCAGCTCATCCGCCCACAGGATAATTTGCGTTTCGTACTCGTAGGTCTCCTGAACGGACCTCTCGGGGAGCTGGGTAAACAGATGGAACATGGAAAACTTCATCGACTCTCCTTGGAGCCTGCCTCATGGGCCCTCCAGGCCCGGCTTTGAGGCCCGTTGGCGTTCAGACCCCCTCGAGGGCCTGCCGTTCGTAGCCGAAGGTAACGAAATACTCAGGCTCGTTGTTCTCGGTTACGTCGATAATCATGGCGCCGCCGGTAAAATCGGCCTTGGTCGCGAGGAACAGGGCGCCGCGGGATATGTCCTCGGGCACCAGTCTGCGGCCGTAGCCGGGCCTGCCCCTCGCAGCCATAAGGGCCCCCATTGCTGGGTCCCTTCCAGCCGAGAGGTTCGTGGCGACGGTCGACGGGCAGATGGCATTCACCCTGATCCCATCCGGCTCCACCAGTTGCGCGAGGCCCATGGTCATCATGATCACCCCGCCTTTGGCAGCCGAGTAGTGCAACCCAAACATGAAGCCCCGGATCCCGGCTAGAGAAGAAGTGTTCATGATGCGCCCGCCGCCGCTCTTCTTCATAGCCGGGACGCCGTACTTGCAGCCCAGGAAAACCGAGTCCAGATCGATAGCGATGACCTTTCGCCATACGTCGAAGGGGGTCTCCTCGATGCTGGGATGGACCGGCAGAATGCCTGCGTTGTTGTGGAGGATGTCCAGCCGCCCGTACGCGTCCAGGGCGGCGTCGATCATCCCCTTGACCTGCTCCTCGCTGGAGACGTCTACCTGGACGAAGGTCGCCTCCAGGCCTGATTCACGGAGGTCGGCCACGGTCTTGTTGCCGGTGACTGCGTCGATGTCGGCCGCCAGGACGCTGGCTCCTGCTTCGGCGAAGCGGGTGGCGGTGGCGCGGCCGATGCCGGAGCCCACTCCGGTCACGACGGCGACCTGGCCTTTCAACTCCGTTTCTGTGCTCATCCCCAAGGGCCCCTTTTTGGTTCAGTGGGGTCGTATTCTGAGGCCGGTCAGAGGGGGGTGTCAAGGCATAGCTGGGGTGGCCAACAAGGCGCTCCACACCGTTTGACACTGCTGCCTGGCGGTCTTACCCTTACACGGACCGAGCGCTGCACCATAGGCGGTGGAGGGTCACTATGGACTACATGCGGATAGACGTGGATTCCCACTACCAGGAGACCCCTGAGACGTGGACGAGCCGTATGTCCGAAGCCAAGTGGGGTGAGCGTATTCCGCACATAGCGGAGAACCCCGATGGTACCCAGTACTGGAGCATCGACGGTAATCGCCGCATCGATAGGCTGGCCAGCTGCGTCGCCGTGCTACCCGACCGAGAGACCATTCCCACTCGCTGGGAGGACATACCGACCATCATCTATGACCCCCTTGAACGGCTCACTGCATTGGACATGGACGAGGTTGATATGCAGGTCCTCTATCCGAACATCACCGGCGGCACGGGAGAGACCTTCTTCTACACCGAGCCGGACTACGAGCTTGAGTGCATTCAGGCCTATAACGACTACCTGGTGGAAGACGTCCTGAGCGCCAGTGACCGCTACGTGCCCCTGGCGGTCCTCCCCTTCTCCGACATCGAGATCACCGTTGGGGAGATGCGCCGGTCCGTGGGCCGAGGCCACCGGGGAGCGATCATGCTGAGCGCCCCCCACCAGAGGGGAAAGCCCCATTTCAACGATTCTTACTGGGGTCCCTTATGGGCTACGGCCCAGGACCTGGGCGTCCCGATCAACTTCCACGGCTCCGGCGGCGCGCCCAAGATGCGTGTCGAGATCGCTCCGGGCACCAGCAAGAGGCGAAGCCGAGCGCTTACGGGCTCTGTCGGCTTCAATCTCCAGGCCCAGTTCTTCGCCAATTTCCTGTTCTCCGGCATTCTCGAGCGGAATCCGGACCTGGTTTTCGTCTGCGCCGAGAGCGGCCTGGGCTGGGTCCCCTATATCCTGGAATCGTGCGACGCTGAATGGGAAACCTGCCGTCTCTATGAACACGGCCTTCCCCACAAGCCGAGCGAGGTCTTTCGGCAACACTGTTACGTCGACTTTTGGTATGAAAAGGCCGGCCTTGATTTCCGGCACATCATCGGAGTGGACAGGATCTTGTGGGAGAGCGATTTCCCGCACCCCACCTCCATCTGGCCGGACTCCACCAAATGGCTCGAGTATAGTCTTGAAGAGGTCCCCGACGAAGAACGCCGGTTGATCCTGGAGGAGAATCCCAAGAGGGCCTACGGCCTGTAGCGCATGAAGCCCATCGCCGTCGGAGAGATCCAGATTTCCGAGGTCGTCGAATAGGAGATCAAGCCGCCGCCCGCCGGGTTTCTCCTGGGCTACGATCCGGAGCGCATGGCGGCTCACCATCATTGGCTGAAGCCGCATTTCCTGGACGACTCGGGGGTTCTTCTCCTCGTCGTACGTAGCTATGTCGTACGGACCAGCCGCCACACCATCCTTGTGGACACCTGCTTTGGAAATGACAAGGAGCGCGCTACCTCCCCCATGGCGAACATGCTCGCTACCGACTATCTAGCAAAATTGAAAGCAGCCGGCGTCCAGCCGGAGAGCGTTGATTTCGTGATGTGCACCCACCTTCACCTTGATCACGTGGGTTGGAACACCCGGATCGAGAATGGCCGATGGGTGCCGACCTTCCCCAACGCCAAGTACCTCTTCGCCCAGAAGGACTGGGATCATTGGGACAAAGGGCGCAAAGACCTTCGCGGCCAGGATGCTATCGAGGACAGCGTCCGCCCCGTCGTGGATGCGGGGCAGGCCGTCTTCGTCGAAGGCGGATACGCCATCGGCGACGAGGCGGTAGTCGAGCCGTTGCCGGGGCACACGCCCGGCCACTCCGGCCTCCATCTTTCCTCCAACGGCAAAGAGGCGATCATGACCGGGGACCTGATGCATCACGCGGTGCAGATCGCCGAGCCAGGCTGGGCGACCACCGCCGATATCGATCCGGAAATGGGCACGGCGAGCCGGCGGGCCCTCCTGGACCGCTACTCCGATACCGACGTGCTGGTGATCGCTGCCCATTTCCCCGACCCGGTGGTAGGGCACATCGTCAGCGTGGGCGACACCTGGGAGCTCAAAACGTAGCCGCCGATCTTAGCGAAGGTCATCTCGCTTGAGCCCATGATTCATCGGCTGGAGCAATGGGCGAACGATATTCTGGCCGAGCTGTGTTAAAGAAGCGAAAAGGGGGAACTCATGCCGGAAGAAACAAGACCGCCGTCTCCCGAGACCGTTCGGACGCTGTTCCGGCTCGTGGGGATCGAGCTGACGGACGAGCAGGTTGAAGCGGCTGCGGCTGACGTCACCGCCGTCGAAGGCATAACCAGGAGGCTCAAAGAGACGAAGGTTGGGGAGGCGGAGCCGGTCTTCTTTCTGCCTCCGGATGCGGGGTCCAGATAATGGCAGGCAACGAGCTCCACTATCTTCCCATAAGCCAGGTGGCCCGGCTGCTGCGGCAGCGCAAGGTCTCCTGTCTAGAGGTTACGGAAGCGGCCTGGGCTCGTATCGACCAGGCTAACCCTCTTCTGAATGCCTTCATCACCCTCCAGCGAGAGGAGTCCCTTCTAGCGGCGAGGGAGGCGGACAGCCTTCTGGAAAAGGAGGCTCCCAAGAGTCCCCTTCACGGCATTCCCATCTCGCTGAAGGACCTTTACGATACCGAGGGACTTCTGACCACCGCCGGCTCTCGTGTGACCGCCGAGCGTGTCCCCGGCGAGGATTCGACGGTCACGAGGCGGTTACGGGAGGCAGGGGCAATCCTGCTCGGCAAGGCGAACATGTCCGAGTTCGCCTGCGGCGGCATGGACCATGTCTTCGGCGCTGTATCCAATCCCTGGGACATCGAGCGCTTTCCAGGGGGATCGAGCAGCGGCTCGGGGGCCAGCGTCGCGTCGGGGATGAACTACGCATCCATGGGCAGTGACACCGGCGGCTCGATCCGGCTGCCCGCGGCCCTGTCCGGGGTGGTCGGCCTGAAGCCCACCTACGGCCGCGTTAGCCGCCACGGGGTGGTCACCCTGAGCTGGACTCTGGACCATGCAGGACCGCTGGCGCGGACCGTGAGGGATGCCGGCATCGTTCTGCAGGCCGTCGCGGGGCTCGACCCCCTGGACCCTACCTCCAGTCCTGAGCGAGTCCCGAACTTCTCCCGGAACCTGCCGCGGAGGCTCGAAGGGAGGACGTTGGCAGTGCCTCGGGAGGCCTTTTATGGCAGTCTCGACCCACAGGTAGAAGGGGCCATGGAGGAGGCCCTGCTGGAGCTTCAGCGGCTGGGCGCAAAACTCAAGGAGGTCTCCATCCCCAACGCCGCCGCGGGGACCAACGCGATGATCACCATCCTTCAGGCGGAAGGAGCAGCCTATCACTGGGAGCGCGTAGGGGACCGATTGAACGACCTGGGCACAACGGCCAGAGGCAGGATTACCCAGGGACTCCTGACCCCCGCCGTGTCCTACATCCAGGCTCACCGGGTCCGGTCCATCTTGATCGAGGAGTTCCGCCAGGCCTTGAATGGGGTCGACGCCCTGGTCGTTCCCACGACGCAGACGACGGCCCAGAGGCTGGACGAAGGACGCCTCACCTCGGCGCTCACCCCTGCCTTCAACATGACCGGCCTCCCCGCCCTTTCGCTGCCGTGCGGCTTCACGAAAGAGGGGCTGCCCATCGGCATGCAGATTGTCGGCAGGGCCTTTGAGGAGGCGACGGTGCTGAAAATCGGTCACGCCTACGAGTCCGCCACGGAGTGGCATACGCGCAGACCGCCGATCTAAAGGGCGCTGAAGAAGGGGTGTCCATCGAGGGTCTTCACCCTTCCCTGTCCTCTCCCCCTCGATGGGGGAGAGCTAGAGAGGGGGTGAGTGCCCGGCATCCGTCTCTTCCACGCCGCCAGGCGCAATGCCTGCGAGCGCTGCCCGCGGCTAATTCCGTTGACAACCCCCGTGGCCAGACCTACTATGTGCCCGACTCGGGATAGGTCGGCTCAAAGGGGGTGAGGACATGTCGGCGGCATCGGACCCAGTGCTTCAGGAGCTGTTGGACAAGGCCGAGATCTCAGATGTCATCACGCGCTACGCCTTGGGCATAGACAGGCATGACTTTGACCTGGCCGCCTCTTGCTACGCCACGGACGCGCAAGCCGATTTCTATGGCGTCGTCAGCAAAGGGGTCGACGCTATTGTCAAGGGGCTGCGACTCTTGGAGCAGCTGGACAACACGATGCACTTTCTGGGCAACCAGATGATCGACCTTCACGGCGACACCGCCGGCGTGGAGACCTACGCGACGGCCTACTATCGCGCGGTCATGCCCGACAGGCAGATCGACATGATCAAAGGGCTGCGCTACCTGGACGGGATGGCCCGGAAGGATGGCCGGTGGGTCGTCCAAAGCCAGGTCGTCGTCGAGCACTGGTCGCGAAACGACCCGGTGCTGCCCCTGAGCACCCCTCCGGCGGGGCGCAAGCCGGGCCCCAAGCCGCCTGTCTGGCCCAAGGACGCGGGGCTCGATTACCTCATCGACCGGGCCGCCATCCGTGACCTTCTGGCCCGGTACTACTCCACCTCTGACCACCGCGATTACGACGGGATGGCCGCGACCTATACCCCCGATGCCGAGGTCTGGTACAGGGAAGACCTGTGCGTCGGCATCGAGGCGATCCGCAAGAAGGTGAGTCTCCTGGACAATGCCATCACCAGCACCCATTTCATGGGGAACCACCTGGTCGATATTCAAGGCGACACGGCGGCCTCCGAGACCTACGTGATCGAATACATCAGGGCAGGGCCTGTCGGGGAGGAGACGGACCTTGTCTCCGGGTTGCGTTACCTGGACCAGATGGTCCGCCGGGACGGCAAGTGGCTTACCAGCGCCCGGACCGTCACCTCTGACTGGGGCCGCCGAGACCCAGTGACTCCAGCGCCCACGTGATTCTGACCGCAGGAGGAAAGGGCCTACTGATATGACGGATAGCTCACGGGTCAGGGCCCTGGCGGATCGGGCAGCCATCCAGGACGTGGTGGCGCGATACTTCACGGGGCTGGACCGGCAGGATTTCGACCGGGTGGCGTCCTGCTTTACCTCTGACGTGGTGGCCGAATATCGGGGCCGTGTGCTCGAGGGGGTCGACGCCCTGGTCGACATCACCAGGGGCGTGCGTCGCTATGCCGTCACCACCCATTTCATGGGCAACTACCTCGTAGAGGTGCGGGGCGATACCGCAACCGCGGAGACCTACGCCACTGACCACCTTCGAATCATGCAGTCCGGCGAAGAGGCGGACATGAGCCACGGGCTGCGCTACTATGACGAGCTGGTCCGCAAGGACGGCCAATGGCTCATCAGCCGCCGGGCTATGACCTCAGAGTGGAGCAGGGTAGACCCCGTAGCGCCTGGCCCCGGTGGTTAGTCCTGGCGACCCCTGCCGATATCGGAGATAAGGCGGACGGGGGGATTCAGACCCTCGCCGATAAGGCCGCCGTCCAAGAGGTGGTCTGGAGATACCTGGTGGGTGCGGACCGTCGGGACTTCGGTCTGATGGCATCGAGCTACGCGGCGGACGCGACGGTGAACTTTCCCAGCGTTACCTGCGAAGGGCTGGACGCCATTATCGACCATTGCCGCGGGGTCGAGCGATTGGCCGGAACCTGGCACCTCGTAGGGACTCAGGCCATCGACATCCACGAAGACTCGGCCACCGTGGAGACCTACTCCACCGTCTGGTATCGCTCCGTCTCGACCGAGCGTACCGTCGACCTTATCAAAGGCTTGCGTTATCTTGACACCATGGTCCGCAAGGAAGGGCGGTGGCTCATCCAGCACCAGGTTATTACGGAGGACTGGGGGCGGACGGACCTGGTGAGTACCACTGGTTGAGGCCACTACGAAAGGGAGGTTCCATTGGGCCAGGGGCAGGGACTGAACGAGCTGATAAACCGGGAGGCCATCCGCGACTTGATGGTGCGCTATTACTCCGCTGTCGACCGGCGTAACTTCGAAGGCGTCGGCCGGTGCTTCACCCCGGACGCGGTGGTGGACTTCGACGGGCCCATCGCCAACGGCGCCGGGGAGATCCTCGCCTATACCTCCCAGATCGGCCGGTGGCCCACGTCTACACACTTCATGGGGAACCATCTCGTGGAGCTGAAGGGGGACAGGGCCAAGGTCGAGACCTACGCGGTCGCCACCCTGCGGACGGTCGCCGAAGGCCGGGAAGTGGACCTGGTCTCGGGGCTGCGCTACCTGGACGAGATGGTCCAAACCGACGAAGGATGGCTCATCGGCAGGCGAGTCATGGTACACGATTGGCGCCGCTCCGATCCGGTGCCCTGGGCCTGAGCGCCCGGTGTTGTTCGAGCTCTTGGCTCGTTGACAACCTTTTCTGGCCGATGCTAGGATGCGACCGTGTTCCAGGTGTGAATTTTAAGGGGGTAGGGCTATGGCAAGGCTCACGGGAACAGGCACGCAGGAGATTCGGTCGCTCATGCCCGCGCCGATCCTCCAGGCATGGAACGCCTTCTACCAAACGCTGTGGCAGGAAGGCCGCATCGACCACTCGCTGCGGGAGATGGTCCGCATAAAGTCAGCCGACATCAACGACTGCCGCCACTGACAGCTGATTCGTCTTGCTGAGGCTCAGCAAGAAGGCTTGAACGAAGAGAAGATTACGCACATCGCCCGGTTGGAGGAGTCCCCGTTGAGCGAGCGAGAGAAGATGGCGATGCGCTACACGGAGATGTTTAACCTCAACCCCGGTTCCTCAGACGACGCTTTCTTCGACCAGCTCAAGGCCGTCTTCACCGAGGGCGAGATCGTAGAGCTGACCTTCATCATCATGACCTACAGCGGTCTGCACCGCTTCAACTCCGTCATCGACCTGGAGCCGAGGGACTCCGACCGCCTCACGACCGTCTCCGTGACGCCGGCGGCCGCCCACAGCGGCTGACCCGGTTGACGGCGCCGCATAGGGGCTATTCCAAAACCCCCTCTCCCTTGATGGGAGAGGGCTAGGGTGAGGGTCGAAGGGGTGTCCACCGAGGGCCTTAATCCTTTCATAGTACTCTCCCCCTCGAAGGGGGAGAGCTAGAGAGGGGGTGACTGCCTGACATCCTTCTTTCCTGCGCCGCCAGGCGCCCGCCTGGCGCAATGCCAGCGGGCGCTGCCCGCCGGCGCTAAAGGCCCCGCGCTACTTCCGTCTCTACCGCGGTGCCTTTGAAGAAGTCCGGGTTCATGCCCGCGTGAAGGCTCACGGGGTTGGTGAACATGAAGTCGCGGAAGTCCTCCTCGGTGATAAGCCCCTTCTCGACCGGCTCGTAGGCCTCCGCGACAACTTCCTTCATGTCCGGAACGTCCCAGTGGCCGATATCCGAGCTGAAGAGCGGTTGGAGTCGGGCTCCGAAAGGGTTGACCTTGGAGCTGAAGGCCCAGACGTTCATGGGATCGTCCGCTTCGCAGCCGAAGTAGAAGGAAGGGACGAACAGGTCCCGAATATCCTCGGCCTTTTCAATGCGGCACGCAGCGAAGTCATCGAGCACCTCAGGCGTAACCTGGCGCTCCCCAGTGAGCGCCGACCGTAGGTCCTCGGGCGTCCCATTAAGCTTCTCGTCCCGGTAGCGGTCTATGAGCTCCATCATCAGGTCGATGTCGAGGTTCGCCGGATTCGTGTTCTGGATCTCCTCTCCGTTCCGCTTCTCCCAATGGCCCACGATGTCGGCGTAAAGGTTGCAGGCCCATCCCACGCCGGATTCCATGAAGCCGAACTTGAGGGTGGGGAAGCGCCTGGTCACGCCCCCCATGAACAGGGCTTTGCAGAGGCCTTCCGCTGCGAAGGCGAAGTGGCCGATGTGGTTGTACATGTAGTTCGAGATGGACCGGCGACTGGCCAGCCCCAGCGAGACCGAATGGGTCGTCGCCGCCACCTTGAGCTCGACGCACTTGGCCCAGACCGGGTCGTAGTCGTAGGCGCTGTCCAGGCCGAAGAAGTCAAGGCGGAAAGTCGAATCACCGAAAGCGGGCCGCTCCCGCTGGAACTTGGGGATGGGACGCTTCACGTAGCCGGCTATGTTGACGACCTTGTAGCCAAGCTCCTTGACGGCGAACTCCAGCTCGGCGACCGCCTCCTCTGGAGTGTGCATAGGGATGGATGCGGAGGGAATGATCCGGTCCGAGAACTCCCGGTACCTGTCGATCTGCCACATATTGAAGGCCCGGCAGCCCACCTGGCGCAGCTCGTCGTCCTGCCGGTGGCTCTGGGTGAATCCCTGGTAGAGGATCGTCAGGTCGATGCCGAGCTCGTCCATACGTTTATGCAGCAGGCGCGGCAAGGCCGATGTGGCCCGGTCCAGGGTGTTCCGGGCCGGTGGCACCCACCACGTGGGCTGCATCGCCCAACTGTCCCGCCGCTCCTCCTGGGACATCCGGGCATAGGGACTGCCGGCCCTGGCGCTCAGGTACAGGGCCTCGTCCATTTCCTTCACGTACCGCTCCGCCACCCTGACGCCGCCCACTTGCTTCACGTAGTCCAGTGTCTGCCCGTCTAGCAGGTTGACATGGCCGTCCACGTCGATGATGGGGTGGGTTCACTCGGGAACGGACCTTCTGTGATCTTGAGTGGTTCATGGCAACCATGTCCTTGTCGCTCCGTCATCCGCAGTCTTGTGGCGGTATTGGCCGGTAGTATACGGGAAGCGCCAGATGGTCCAAAAGGCGGCTTGGCGATCGACCCCTCCCTGGCACTCCCCCATTCCCTGCTAGGGAAGGGGGTCATGGGGTTAGGTCGAGTTACCGCAGCTGCAGCAGCTCCGCGGCGGCCCTTCCATGCTCGATGGTGAGGAAGCCCACGGTGCCCAGCTGCGGCATCAGGTTGTTGGGCATCGTCGCGCTGCCGGGGTTCACCATGAGCACGCCTTCATGCTCCGCGACCATGGCGACATGGGTATCGCCGCACACGATGACATCCACGGGACGCCCGAACCACTGGTCCATGAGCCTGGGCCATGCGCCCGGGTTCACCTCCTCGTGCAGGGGAAAGGCGTGGTACAGACCGAGGGTGACCCCCTCCACCTCCAGCACGTGCGCTTCCTTTACACGCGGGTCGTCGTCGGGGAAGTCGGGGCGCCTGCCGTCACCGTCGCCGTTACCCCGGGCGGCCAGCACCGGGGCCACCCGCTCCAGCCAGTCCAGCACGTCGATGACGTGCATGTCCCCGGCGTGCAGGATCAGGTCCACCCCTCTGAAGGCGTCGTAGACCTGGGGAGGGAGCTCCTTCCCCGCCTCGGGGATATGGGTGTCGGAGATCAGCCCTATGCGCATGGTTCTCCATTATCTGAATGATAGCGGCATAGGACAAGTTTGGCTCCCCAGGCAGGGGGGAATTACGAACTTTTGTGGCGTTTACGGTAGTTGCGGGACTCATATTTCTAGGCAAGCGAGGCCAAGCGGCGGTAACACGCTCTTGGCATGCTGGCGTAGCCCACTGACCACGCCTAGTCCGGAGTGATTTTCCAGACCGAGATAGTGGTTGGAAAATCACTCTGTTCGACATCGGACCACACAAAGTCGTCAGCGGTTGCCACCCAGATGCTCTCACCATCAAACACGAGATCGCTAACTGTTATGCCCACGGGATAAACATCCAGCAGCTGACCGTCCAAAGCAATTCTACTAACAAGGCTCACAGCACCGTTCCCCCTCTCGGCGACCCAGATGTACTCCCCATCGAAGATGAGTTCCCTGTCACCCCCACACACAGAAGTCCGGAACGGGCCCAGCACGGCCCCGCCATCGAGGCTGATCTTAGTAACATAACAGGAGTCGACCACCCATATGCCGTCACCGCCAAAGGCAGCGTCCCAGATGTAATTTTCACCGAGCACAACATGTTGGAGCAGAGTTCCCTCTAAATCGAACGCGCGCAAAGTTGGTCGACCTAAGATGGGTCCTCCCACCCGCAACATTCTGTCTCCCGCAAATACCAGGGCCTCGCCGCGTGCGCCTTGTAGGAAGATGGTCCACAACTCAGTACCATCCAGGGCCAGCTTGGTTGCCCTGGCATTGTAGTGTTCTACCCAGATCCCCTCACCGTCGAAGACGAGATCTGAGATGTGATCCTCAATATCACCCACGTCCGTCATTTCGATGTCGAACGTGCCCTCCATTTGGCCATTCAAGTCGAGCTTGGCCACAGAGTCCCGGCCGATCGCAACCCAGATGTTTCTGCCGTCAAAGACCATATTGTGAGGCAAGCCACCGACCGGGAATGTGCCCAACACCGTTCCGTCGATCGCCATCTTGATAAGGGTGTTGTTCCTGGAGTCGGCCAGCCAGATGTTTTCACCATCGAATAGCAAGCGGCTAAATGCGCCTGGTAGCCGGACGAGAGGTTCGGAGCAGGTTAGTCGCAGCGTGATCGTCGCAAAACCGCCCGATTTGTCAACAAGAACCTGCTGCTGGTCGACAATGCAACCGGACTTTTCTACCCGATAGGTTGCGTCCAGGTGCTGTTGGAACTGCCCATCATCGACCATTGATCGCTCCAAGATGTCGCCTTGCGCGGTTGAGCCAAAAATGTTCCCGCCTGCCACGTTCACTCCGTTAACTGGGCGGCCATCCTCATCGAGAACCTCAAGCCTGACCGTATAGATCAAAGGGGGCGTACTGGTGGGATCAGGCCCTATTTCTTCAAGGTAGTAGCTGCACTCTGCGTAATCTCCACTAAGCGCGGATGATGGCGTTCCAGGCACCACTACGCATACCGGTCCTTCAGAGGAATCAAAGAGAAAAGAGCCGCTTGCGCGCCAGGCTGGTTCTACACCAATCAGGTCCTCGCCAAGATCTACCATTGTAAAGTAAGAAAACAAAATCGATACCGTTCCATCCGGGCCTACGGTAAATTTCCTCAATCCCTGAGCCTCATTTGAAGGCACCGCGTGGCTTATACGAGGCTCTTCATCAGCCCAAAGCCAGGGCATCCTGCTTTCTCCTCGCTCAACAATCTCGAATTTATTGGGATTATGAAATTTGAAGACCACCTGTGGTTGAAGTGGTTCCCCACTAATACTTTCGACCGATACCTCAGGTCTCTTGAGGCCATCACCGCAAGCGACAAGAATCAGGATAGAGACTAGTGACGCCACTAAGAAGAGAGACGGCTTCATCCAGTCCTTCATAATGTAACCACCAATTAGTAACCCTTGGCTCCCCGTTCAAGACTCGACCCTGCGTGGTGGCCGCCATCATCCCACAGCCCACCCACCCAAACAAGCCGCCGTCCGGCTCTTTGACGCCCCTGTGGCCCCATGTTAGACTTTGGCCCATTCCAGGCAGCCCTTCCGAAGAATAGACATATGGGCGCCTTCGGGGAGCAACGATGACCGTAGCTTTCAGCGAAGAGTTCGTCGAAGTCGGCGGGGCGAAGGTGCAGGTGCTCAAAGGCGGCTCCGGCGACCCGTTACTGGTCCTGCACGGCACCGGCGGCAACCCGGGGGCCGACCGGGCGTACGTTCAAGGGCTGGCGGAGCGCTTCACCGTCTACGTCCCCTCCCACCCCGGCTTCAACACGTCGGAGCGCCCCGAATGGCTGGAAACCATCGCGGACCTGGCCTTCTTCTACACCTGGTTTCTGGAGCATACCGGCCTGGAAGGTACCCGAGTCATCGGCTTTTCCATGGGCGGCTGGCTGGCGGCGGAGATAGCGGTGATGTGTCGCCACGCCTTCAGCAAGCTGATGCTGGTGGACGCCGAGGGCATCCAGCCGACCGATGGCGAGCTGACGGATATCTTCCTCATCCCCCCAGCGAAGGTCGCCGAGCTGAGCTTCTACAAACCCCCGGAGGGCATGGCCCGCCGGGAGGAAACGCCGGAGCTGCAGTACATCGCCGACCGCAACCGGGAGATGTCGGTCCGCCTCTGCTGGAAGCCCTACATGTTCGATCCCCGGCTGCCGTCGCTGCTGCCCCGTATCAAGATACCCACACGCATCGTCTGGGGCCGCCACGACAAGATCGCCCCCCTTAACTGCGGCGAGCTGTACCAGGCCGCCATTCCCGGCTCGGAGCTGGTGGTTGTCGAGGAATGCGGCCACTCGCCGCAGCTTGAAAAGTCGGAGGAGTTTGTCAAGCTGGCCGTGGACTTTCTGGCCTGATCCGGGCCAGCCAACCAGGAGGAGCTTCCCGTCATGGATGTCTATTATTTCACCGAGATGCCCTACGCCGATTTCGACGAAAATGAGGCGGACAAGTACCCGGCCATGCGTCTCACCTTCCCCAACACCTATTTCGACCCCAAGGTAGCCAGGGACCTTTTCAAGCGCTATCTGGACGAGTACCAGTACGCTGAAGAGGTCGGCTTCGATGGATTGATGATCAATGAGCATCACAACACCCCGTCCTGCCTGGACGTGGAGGTGAACATCACCGCCGGCATCCTGGCCCGGATAACCTCCAAAGCGAAGATCCTGATGCTGGGCAACATGCTTCCGACCTCGGACAATCCGCCTCGGCTCGCCGAGGAGATCGCCATGGTGGACGTCATCTCCGGAGGGCGCATTATCTCCGGTTTCGTGCGTGGCATCGGCATCGAGAGCTGGGCGAATAACACCAACCCGGTGCACAACCGGGAACGGTTCGAGGAGTGCCACGACTTGATTATCAAGGCGTGGACGACTCCGGGGCCGTTTCGTTGGGAAGGGAAGCACTATCACTATCGGGTCGTGAATCCCTGGGTGCTGCCGCTGCAGCAGCCCCATCCGCCGATATGGACCCCCGGCACCGGCAGCCCGGAAACGATAGCGTGGGCTAGCAAGTACCGCTATCCCTACGCCGCCTTTCTCACCCCGTTGGACGTGGCCGAGAACCTCTTCGGCCTCTATCGCGAGTATGCCGCCGCCGACGGGTGGGAGCCTGGCCCGGAGCAGTTCGCTTTCATGGTCAACTGCTTCGTCGCCGATACCGAGGAGAAGGCCCAGGAGACCGGTAAGGAATTCATATGGCGCATGCGGCGTCCGGTGGCGGGCCCAAGAGAATACTGGTCTCCGCCGGGTTATGTCCCCCTCCGGCCTCCCGGCGACGCCTCTCCCCCTCGCCGCACCCGGCCCAGCAGCGAGCAGACCTTTGAGGAGCTCCAGGAGAACTACCACCTGGTGGTGGGTACGCCGGACACCGTGATCAAGAAGCTGCGCTACGTGAAGGAGCGGCTGGGTATCGGCTCGCTATTACTGGAAGCCCAGGCGGGTCGGCTCAGCCACGAAGACACGATGCGTTCCCTGGAGCTGATGGGCAAGGAGGTCATCCCGGCCCTTAGGGACTGATCCATGTGTCGACGGGGATGACGAAGCAATCACGGTGTCAGGAGGGTGAGCATGAAATCACCGCTGGACGGGATCAAGATCCTGGACCTCACCATCTGGCAGAACGGTCCCTGGGGGACGGTCATGCTCTCCGACATGGGGGCCGAGGTCATCAAGATCGAGGACACCGTGAACGGTGACCCAGGGCGGAACAGCACCCAGGGCGGCCCGGTCACGCCGATCAGAAGCTATTTCCAGACCATGAACCGCAACAAGCGGGGGATGACGCTCAACCTCAAGAGCCAGGAGGGGCGTGACATCTTTTGCACGATGGTCAAGCAGTCGGACGTGGTCACGCAGAATTTCCGGGTGGGTGTGGTGGAGCGGCTTGGGGTGGACTACGAGACGGTCAAGAAGCACAACCCCATGATCGTTTACGCCTCCAACTCGGGGCTGGGTCCGAAAGGGCCCGACGCCCAGGAGGCGGTTATGGATATTCTGGGACAGGCCCGTGGCGGCCTCATGTACCACTCCTCCTTCTCCCACGAAGAGGTCACGTATCACCTCCCGGGCGGTCTGGCGGACCAGATGGGGGCGGTGATGATGGCCTATGGGGTATTGCTGGGGATCATCGCCCGAGACCGGCACGGCGTGGGGCAGCTCATCGAGGTCTCCCAGCTTGGAAGTCAGATGGTCCTGCAGGCCCTTGCCATCAACAATTATCTGATCAACGGGGTCCTGTCACGGCCCCAGGGCAGGCCCCGGACCCAGATGCCCAATCCCATTTGGAACACCTATCGATGCGGCGACGACCGCTGGCTTGCCCTGGGCTGCAACCAGGCGGACCGCTTCTGGTCAGAGGTCTGCAGGGTCTTGGAGATGGAGGACCTTATCGACGACCCGAAGTCCTGCGAGATGCAGGTGCGGGCCGAGAACGCTCCCGAGATAACGGAGAGGATGGACAAGATATTCGCCTCCAAGCCCAGGGCGGAGTGGCTCAAAAGGCTCCAGGAACGTCGGATCAATTGCGCTCCGGTTCAGGACTATGGGGAGTTAGTGGAAGACCCCCAGGTCGCCGAAAACGAGTATATCTCGGAGGTCGAGCACGCGACCTACGGGACGATGAGGGAGGTCGGCGTCCCCGTCAAGCTCAGCGAGACGCCGGGGAGGCCTCGATCGGCTGCTCCGGAGTTTGGGGAGCACACGGAACAGGTCCTGTTGGACCATGGCTACTCCTGGGACCAGATTGCCGCATACAGGGGCCAGGGGGTCATCTAGCCCTGACGGGCTCCGGCCAACCGAGGTGCATCATGGGGCAAGTAATCTTCAAAGGCGCTAACCTGCTCGACGGCGAAAAGCCCGCCAGGCCCGGCATGACCATCGTCGTCGAAGGGGAGCACATCAAGGCCGTGCAGGCCGGGGACGGCCCTGCCCCACTCCCTGCCGACCGGGTGGTCGATCTGGCCGGGAAGACCGTGATGCCGGGGATGATTAGCTGCCACTTCCACGCCGTCTACAGCAACGTCGGGGCCTCGCCAGCGCCGATAGGGCTGAGCCACCCCCCCTCCTACCTGACCCTCCTGGCAGCCCAGAACGTCCGAACATTGCTGATGCACGGTTTCACCGGGGCCGTGGGGGCAAGCACCGCTACTCCATAGACGCTAGCCTCAAGGCCGCTATTAATCACGGTCTTATCGAAGGCCCCCGCATGATGGCCTCCAGCCGAGACCTGGTCACTACCGGCGATTCCCAGGACATGACCGCCTGGTGGTGGGAGCTGGGCGCGGAGGCGGCTATGCGGGTCTGTGACGGGCCCGATGAATTCCGCAAGGCAGTCCGCGAGGAGATCAAAAGAGGCGCGGAGATCGTCAAGCTCTATCCCACGGGCGGCCACGGAGTCCCCCTGGCGAAGGATGTCATGTCGGTCACTCGGCAAGAGCTGGAGGCAGCGGTCGAGGCGGCCCACGATCGGGGGAAAAAGGTTCGAGGGCACATATGCTCCAAGCGGGCGATCCTGGCCTCTGTCGAGGCCGGGGTAGACGTCATCGACCACGCCGATCTGACCGACGGCGAATGTATCGACGCTTACATCAAGGCGGGCTCCTTTGTGGTGCCCAGCCTCTACTACCCCCTTCGCGTCGTGGAGGATTACGAAAAACGAGGAGAAGCGAATCGGGCAGGAGTCCGAAGCTTGAAGGAGGGCTTCGAACTCATGTGCTCCATCCTTCCCGAGGCCAGTCAGGCAGGGGTCAAGCTCGTCCTCGGAGACGACTACGGGACGGTCAACCTGCCCCATGGCGGCTATGGGAAAGAGCTGGAGCTGTACGTGACGCATGCCGGCCTGTCAGCCCTGGAGGTCCTTACGTGGGCGACCAGGAACGGGGCGGAGCTCATGGGCATGGGAGATACCTTGGGGACCATCGAGGCAGGTAAGCTCGCCGACATCCTCGTGGTGGATGGAGACCCCAGTGTAGACATCACGGTCCTGCAGGACCTGGACAAGCTGCTGGCGATCATGAAGGGAGGCGAGTTCTTCAAAGACTCGTTGCTCGGCGTAGATGACAAGGATGAGCGCCGTGGCTGATGCCGGTGCCAGAAAACCGGCTTTGCCCCAAATGTCATTCTGAGCTCCGATTGCATCGCGAGTCTCGACAAAGCCGGACCCGCCGCAGGCGGAAAGGGTCTGAGGGTGAGTCCCTTCCCCCCTTGATGGGGGAAGGTTAGGATGGAGGTGAAGTCCTGCCCCACCCCGGATTCTTTCGTCGTCCGCCTCAGGCGGACTCAGAGCCTGCCCTGATCCCTCTCCTACGCCGTCAGGCGCAATGCCTGCGGGCGCTGCCCGCCCGAAGGGGTGACAACTATCTTGCCACTTTTGGGGCAAGGCCTCGAAAACCAGCCGATGTCAAGCGTTGACTTAGGAGATAATCCGACGTTTTCATGCGCCGTGTGCTTGACAGACTCAGTCTTCCAAGGTAACTTTTCAGAGATCGTTACCCGTGGCCTCGGCAGTGGGAACGGTACCTGAAATCCACGTCATTGATGTAGGAAAGAAGGCCCCCTCTGGAAACCCCCACTCCGTCCAAGACGACCCGCAGCCTTCGCGCTATCGAAAGGTGGGTGCGTACCCGGACTGCGCTGGTCAAGCGCGACCTTCACATAGCCCGGGTCTGGGCCATGGGGCTCATCTCCACCCATCGCCCGCTACTCGTTCAGATGATTCCCATGCGTCGCTGTAACCTGGCCTGCAGCTATTGCAACGAATACGACAATTTTTCGAAGCCGGTTCCGCTGGACGTCATGACCCGCCGCATCGACAAAGTGGCCTCCTTCGGCACCGCTATGATTGGGATCAGCGGCGGAGAGCCCTTGATGCATCCGCAGCTTGACGACATTATCTCGCATGTCAGGAAGCGCGGTATGGTCGCGGGGCTCTTGACTAACGGATTCCTGCTTACGGAGAAGCGCATCAAGCGTCTAAACGCCGCGGGCGTCGAGTTTCTCCAGATCTCCATCGACAATGTGCAGCCGGATGATGTGTCCGTGAAGAGCTTGAAAACATTGGATAAAAAGCTCCGGTTGCTAGCCCAGCACGGCGAGATGGGCGTGAATATCAACTCCGTTATCGGAAGTGGTGTGAACAACCCGGAGGATGCGTTGACCATCGCGGAGCGCGCCCATGAATTGGGATTTACTACCACCGTCGGCATCGTGCACAACGGCGACGGTGGGCTCAGGCCGATGAGCGATCAAGAGCAAGAGATCTACTGGAGTATCAAGAACATCGGCATCAAGAGCTATGGCTTGCTCAACAGATTCGAGAAGAATCTTGTGGAGGGCAAGCCGAATGATTGGAAGTGCCGAGCGGGGTCACGCTTTTTCTATGTGGATGAATATGGCCTGGTGCACTACTGTTCCCAGCAGCGAGGCTATCCCGGCATGCCCCTGGAGAACTACTCGCTAAAGGACCTGCGTCGCGAATACCTGACAGAGAAGTCCTGCTCTCCCTACTGCACCGTGGCCTGCGTCAACCGCATATCAACGTTCGATAGCTGGCGTGACCCACAGACGGAGAAGAGCCGCGTCCCCGTCGGGGCCACCCTCGAACGCCAGCAGACGGAATAGAGCCAGCCTTCACCCTAGTAGCCCTTTCCTTCCTCGCGGCTGCCCTTGGTATCATGTACCCATCATGAGCGTGTGGCATCCAACGGGACAGGTAGGCCCGCTTAGACGGCAGGAAGCAGCTTCACGTGAATAGAACGTTTCCGGCGCGGATAAGCCGTGGGGTAGCCCAGCTGGCGGGCGGTAAGTCCCTCAGGCGCCCCTTCATGGGTATCGGCCTCCTGGGGTTGCTGGCGACGACGGCCCTTGTGACCTACAGCGCCGTCACGACCGACCGCTTCGCTGCCGATCTGGCCATCACCCGCTGGCTTCAGCAGGTCCAGGTCAACGACACCGCGGTCCAGATACTGTCCTATGTCCTTTTCGAAGGGTTGGTCGTCGTTCTCGCGGCCTCGGCGATACTCTGGCTGTGGTTCAAGGGCCACCGCGTCGACGCCTTCGTTGTTGTGCTGGCCATGGCCCCCAACGGGTTCGTCTTCTTGCTGCGCGACTTCTACGGGCGCCCAAGACCCAGCGATGAGCTGGTCCATGTGTTGGGAAGTCCCGTGGGAATGAGCTTTCCCAGCGGCCACGCCGTGGTGATCCTTTTTTTCGTCGGCTTCCTTCTCTATATCTTGACCAGGTACAGGCAGTCAAAGCGATTGGTCTATACAGCCGTGGCGCTGTGGCTGCTCTACATACCGTTTGCTGGACTGCTCGTCGTCTACCACGGACGGCACTGGTCCAGCGACGTCTTTGGCGGCTTCCTGTACTCTGGCCTGTTCTTTATCCTGTACATCAAGCTCTTCCACATCGCCAGGGCCTGGGAGTCCCGCCATCCGGAGCTGCTGGGCCGGATCTCCCTTCGGCGCACCGGACAGGCTATCCTCCGCAGGCTCAAAATCGCCTAACCTGCTAACGGGGGGCAGCGGCCCGCTGGCGTTGCGTCTGGCGGCTAGGCGAGAAGCATGCTAGGCATTCACCCCTCAGACCCTTCGGCTTCGCTCAGGCCTGCCCTTAGCTTGCCGAAGGGGTGATATTCGAAGGGCACTTTTAAGGCAAGGCACCTTGATTGGGGAAGGTTAGGATGGGGGTGACGGCCCTCACCGGCGCAGCCTTGAGCATCCCGCCAGGCGGCAAGACGCCGTAGCGTCAGATGCCGGCCTTCAGGAGCTCGGCTACCTGTTTCTCCACCCGCGTCCCTTTGAAGAAGTCCGGGTTCATCCCCGCGTGGAGCGAGACCGGGTTCGTGAAGACGAAGTCCTTGAAGTCCTGATCGGTCATGGAGCCCCGTTCGACGAGCTCGTAGGCCTCCCCTATGACGTCGTTCATCACCGGCACATCCCAGTGACCGATGTCCGAGCCTATGACGGCCTTCAGCCGGGCGTTGAAGGGGTTGATCGTCGAGGCGAACGCTTGGGCGTTCAAGGTATCGTCTGCCTCGCAGCCGAAGTAGAATCGGGACACGAACCGGTCCAGAATCTCCTCAGCCCGTTCCATGCCGCAGGCCGCGAACTCGTCCAGGACCTCCGGCCTCGCGCCCTGGCCGGAGATGGACCTGCGCATCTCCTCCATCTTGGCCCGTGTCCGATCGTCACCGTATTCCGCGATGAGCTCCATGACCCGCTCCCGGTCCAGCCTGGCGGGATCATATTGATGAATCGCCTTGCCGTTCCGCTTTTCCCAATGGGCGACAATGTCCGCGTAGAGGTTGGTGGCCCAGCTCACGCCACCTTCGAGGAATCCGAAGCGAAGGGTGGGGAAGCGGTTGGTGACGCCGCCCATGAAGAGGGCTTTGGCCAGCCTGGCATGGCTGTTGCCCACGAAGCCGATGTGGTTGTAGACGTAATTGGTGATGGAGTGAACGTCCCTCTCTCGGAGACCCGTATGGAAGGTCGCGGCGACCTTAAGCTCGACGCACCTGGCCCACACGGGGTCGTAGTCATATTCGCTGTCCAGGGCGAAGAGCTCCATCCGAGTGCCGAGCCTGCCTTCTTCGGACGGCGTCTGCGCAAGGCCGGGGATAGGGCGTAACACCGTCCCCTCCAGGTTCACCACCTTGAACCCCAGGACGTTGACGACGTAGTCCAGCTCCTCCAGGGCCTCTTGTGGGGTGGGCATGGGGATAACGGCTACACCGGCCATGCGGTCTGCATAGTCACGGAGAAGGTCTGCCGCGAAGAGGTTGTAGGCGCGGCAGGCGACGCGCCGAAGCTCTGAATCTTTTTGTATGTGAGAGACGAAGAGGCCCTGACTGGGGTACAGGATAGTGAAGTCCATGCCGAACTCGTCCATGCGCTCGTGGAGCAGCTTGGGCACGGTCACGCATGCCCGGTCCACGGCGTCGGTTGGTGAGCCCCAGAAGTTACGTTTGCGGGCCCAGTTTTTCCGGCGCTCATCGAGGGACCTGGGGCGGCCGTCGTTCATGTCAGGGTCCGTGGCGAACCGTTGCACCATGTCCCCTCCGCCGACCTCTCGCACGTACTCCATCAAGACAGGCCCCGCCTCTTGAAGGTGGCCGTCGGCATCCACCACCGGGTGACCGATGCGGGCTCGGACCTTTGCCGACCTTGTCTCCTGCGCCGTGGCCATAGCTCACTCCTCCAGGTACTCTAGCAGCCGTACATCTTCTTCGCGTTGCCCGCCAGGATTGCGTACTTCTCGTCCTCGGGCACGTCCCCAAAACGCTCGTTCACGGAATCCCAGGAATGGGGGAACTCCAGCAGCAGGTGAGGGTAGTCGTTGGACCACATCATCTTGTCGACGCCGATGGCATGGCGTAGCTGCACGCCGTAGCGGTCGATGATGAAGGTGAAGTAGAAGTGGCGGTCCATGTACCAGCTGGGCGGCTCGGTATTCGTCAACCCATGGAACAGCCGCTTGCGCTTGAACTGAAGGTCTAGCTGCTCTTTAAAATAGGGCACCCAGCCGCAGTCGACCTCGGACAGGACTACCTTCAGGGAGGGGAATCTGTCCAGAGCGCCCGTGAAGATGAAGTCCATGATCCTGGTGGGAGCGTCGTTCCAGCGCAGGACGCCGGCGATCTTGTGCCCCTTTTGGTGGACCACTCCCGGCTGGCCCTGGGTCAGACCGGCGTGGATGTTCACGGGAACACCCATCTCTTGAGCGGCGGCCCACAAGGGATCGTCCTCTTCGGATATGTCGAGGCCGCCGTGGGGGTACTGGCCGATGTGGAAGCTCGTCAAGCCTGGCAGCTCGGCCGTCCGGTACAGCTCCTTGACCGCGGCTTCGGCGCCGATGTTGGGTAAGAGGGGATTGCCGACGAGCCGGTCCGGGGCGTGACCGCAGAAGTCACTCAGCCAGTTGTTGTAGGCCTGGACCAGCCCAAGATGGAACTCGGGCTCATTGCTTGCCGAACACATCATGGTGCATAAACGCGGGGACGGGTATAGGATCTCGGCGGCGACCCCATCGAGGTCCTGCTCCTCGAGCCGAGCGGCGGGGTCGTGCCCACCGGGCGGCGTGTCCTCGTATCTGATAAACGGCCCCACGTCCTCCGGTTGCTTGCCGGCCACGGCGTTCATCCCGAAGCCGATGGGGTCCGGTACGCCATCCAAGATCCACGCATCTCCCTGTTCTAGCCGCGTCATGCGTGGGGCCCGGTCTCGATACTTGGCGGGCACTCGGTCCGTCCACAGGTCCGGGGGCTCCAGAATGTGAGAATCACTGGAGATCAGCTTATAATCACTGGCCATAGCCCTTGCCTCCATAAGTTTCTCGCCTCTCACCAGAACCGCACGCCTACCTCTATGGCGCCCTCACCCATCAAGGGAGAGGGGATTTGGAATAGCTGCTAGAAGATTCGACTGCACCTGAGCCGATAGACACGGTCCACCGCATCGAAGCCGGGACCATGGTCCGCCTTCATCGTCGTGCTCTGTATGTGGGAGACGATGGGTCCCACATCCTCCGCCTCAGCCTCCGCCAGCCCAAGGTACTCAGGCTCGGTGGGGCCGCGGGTAGTGCTGACGTTTTTGTAACGGTGGTAGCCCAGGACTCCTGGGGTCTCCATGTAATCGGCCCCGTGAACGCGATTGTACCAATCGTTAAATTCTCGGTCTAGCGATGGCTCTTTGTTGTTCATCCCCACGAACAGTAGCCCTTTTGGGCTCCCGGACACTCGCTCAGGGATGGTCGTGAAGATTCGGGTGAACTGCAGGGACTTCGTGTCGGCGAGGTTGGGATGCATACGGCCATGCGTGACCCAATCGGCGGCGGACTGACGCATTTTCGCCGAGGCGGCAGTCGGTTCCATATCGGTCTCGTAGATGCATAAATATTTTGTCTGGACCTGATCGCCGAAGAGCTCCCAATCGATGGTCCACCGGGTGGCCGCCTGGTAAGCCCCCGTGCCGAGAACGTCCGGAATGTGCGTTTCGTCGTACCAGCGGTTGAAGTCCTTTTCCTTGGCTGGATCGCTGCAGCTGCTGAATACCACCAATATGCCCTGAGGGGTCCTGCCGTCCATTTTCTCCTCCATTGGATGTGGCTCTATTATGGTCAAAAAAGGCAAAGAGTCCAGTCTGTGTCGGGAACCGGCGCACAAGGTTACGGGAGCGACGGGCCCAGCACGCTCCGCGGGCTAATCGACGTTCAGCTGCCGCACCCGGGGCATCACCTCGCGGGCAAACAGCTCCATGGCCTCTGCTACCCGTTTATGCGGCTGTCCCAGCTTGAAGAGGCAAACAAGGTCCGTTGGTCGCATACCTCGACAAAACCGCTCGATCTTTTGGAAGCATGTCTCCGGGTCGCCGAAGAAGGAGTTTTGCTCGTAGAACTGGTCGAAGTCGAAGCCGATCCGGGCCATGGGACCGGTGTCGTACATGGTGCCGCCGGCATGGCCGGTCCCTGTGGCAAACCATCGCGCTACGTCGAAGAACCACGTGACCCCTTCCTGGGTATCCCTCTTGATTTCGTCGTGGGTGGAGTTCGCCACAAAGATGGGGACGTGGGCGTACACGCTGGTATCGGCGGCGCTGCGGCCGAGACGCTCGAGGGCCCCGTCCAGGTGTCTTCGCCGCTCGTAGAGCTGGTCGAAAGAGCCGAAGGTCGCGGCCGCCATCCAGTTGTAGCCGCGCTCGGCGATGAAATCCAGGGTTTCTGGAGAGTTGCCGGCGTGCCAGACGGGAGGGTAGGGCTTCTGCAAGGGGAGAGGGTAGACCGCCACGTCATCGATCTGATAATGCTTGCCGTGGAAGGTGACGGGCCCCCCCCGACCAGAGATCGAGGATGATGTCCAGGCACTCCCGGCCCATCTCCCGGCTTTCTTCCATGGGGATGCCGAACCCGCGGAACTCCTCCAATCGGTATCCCGTTCCGGCTCCAAAGTCCAACCGACCTGTGCTGAGGATATCCAGGATCGCCAGGTCCTCCGCCAGCCGCAGGGGATTCCAATCGGGGAGCACGTGAACGGCGGCCCCCAGGCGCACTCTTTTGGTGCGTGCCGCCACCGCCGAAAGAAAGGTTGCGATTCCGGAGCAGAGGCCATGCAAGGCGAAATGGTGTTCCGTGAACCAGACGGAATCGAAGCCCAGCGCCTCGGCCAGTTCCACCTCTTCCAGGGCTTCCGTGAAGCACTGCTCCGGAGTTGTGTCGGGCAGCCAGGGGATACTGGTGATGATGCCGACTCTCATGAGTTCGCACGCCTCCGGTTCAGTGCATAGTACCCCGCTGGCTGTCAGGCGCCGACCTTGACCCACGGCGTCTGCTGGCAACGCTCGATGGCGGACTCGTCGAAGGTTGCCCCCAGGCCCGGTCCCTCCGGCAGGTGAACGAATCCGGCCTCGATGCGTATAGGCTCGTTGACAAGACTGTACACCTCACGGAGGACCGTTCTGGCATCCCCAGGGAAAGGCTGCTCCCTGCAGGCGGCGCCCAGGTGGGCGGAGGCGATGTTGCCCGGCCCCGTCTCCATGGCCCCCGCGACCATGACCGGAACGTTCATGGCCTCCGCCAACCGTACGATCTGCATGGCCGGGTAGAGGCCTCCGGCCTTTGGCGGGCTGACGTTGAGGATGTCCGCGGCCTTCAGGTTGAGGATGGCGATAGCGTCGTCCAGGGTGGCCAGGCTCTCATGGGCAAGCACGGGCGCAATCAGGTGCTCGGCCAGGGTGGCCATGCCGGCCAGGTCGCTGGCGATGACAGGCTGCTCGAAGATGTCAACGCCCGCCTCCTCCAGCCGCTTGCACAGGGGCAGCGCCACGGCGGCGTTTCTGTATCCGGTGTTGATGTCGATCCTGATCTGCAAGCTGTCGCCGCATGCCTGCTTCACCGCCTGTATCGTTTCCATGTCCCGCTGGAAATCTATGCCGCCCTTGAGCTTTGCTTGCTTGAAGCCCCGGTCCAGAAGCTCGCGGGCAGCTCGTTGGACCTCCTCCGGCGGCAGGATGCCGATGGCGTCGCAGACCGGTACGGCGTCACGGTGCTGACCGCCAAGGAGGGCGCAGATCGGCAGGCCCGCGGCCTTTCCTGCGACATCGTAGCAGGCGACCTCGATGGCGTATTTGGCCATGTTGTGCCCGGCGAGGATACGGTCCATCTTCTGGTGGAGCAGGTCCGGTTGCCGGGGGTCCATGCCGATCACCGCGGGGCCAAGATGGTCTGAAATAACCGTCATGGTCACCCCGTGCTCAAAAACGGCCGGGCACTCGGCTATCCCGTTCAGCCCCTCGTCCGTGTGGAGCCGCAGCACGATATGCGAGCTGTCCTGGTACGTGCGCGCCTGCACCTGAAATATCTTATGGAGGGGGACCCTGACCCACGCGATCTCTATCTCGGTGATCTTCATCGGCACTTCTCTCTATGAATGTTTGTTACAGCGCTAACTCACGTAGTCCCCGCCGTTGACATGGAGGGTCTGCCCGGTGATGAAGGCGGCCTTGTCCGATACTAGATAGGCACAGGCAGCGGCCGCCTCCTGGGGTCTGCCTTCCCTGCCGACGGGCGGCATCCTGCCCGGCCCCTTGCGTGGCGGCGCGGGAATAACCCGGGTTCCCTCCATCGGCCACTCGGTTGCCCGCTCCGTCTCGAAGGGGCCCGGCGCCAGGACGTTGGCCGTGATGCCGTAGGAGGCGAACTCCAGAGCGATAGCCCGGGTCAACCCGATGATCCCCATCTTTCCGGCCTGGATGTGGGGGATTCCCGCTGACCCGTAGAACGCAGCCGAGCCGGAGAAATTGATGATCCTGCCCCACCGGTGCTCGACCATGCCCGGCAGGACCGCCTGAGCGGCGTGAAAAGGGCCATGGAGACCGACGGCCATGACCCGCTCCCAGTCCGCGTCCGTGATGTCCAAAAGGCGCCCGTGAGGGCGAACGAAGGGAGCGTTGACCAGGATGTCCGTCTGTCCCAACGACTTCTGGACCTCTTCAATCACCCGGTTCACGTCGGCGCGGATTCCGATGTCTCCCATGACAGGGACGGCTTTGACGCCCAGGGACTGAATCTCCTCCGCTACACTCTCCGCCTCTTTCCGATTGGCCCTGGCGTTGACTGCGACATCGGCCCCCTGGCGGGCAAGCTCCATAGCGATGGCCCGTCCAATGTTCCTGCCGCCCCCCATGACGAGGGCCACTTTTCCTTTAAGGGACATGGGGTACCGTTACCGAATCACCTGCTGGTGTGCGGCCTGTCTCATCGACTACGTCGCGCCCGTGACGGGAAGGTATGTGGCCATCCAGTCCCGGACCTCGGAGATGTGCCGTTCCAAGAACGGAGGGGCGTAGACCGAATCATGGCCGGCGCCCGGCAGCATCACCCAGCGCTTGGGGGCGCTGATATTGTCGTACATGCCACGGGACACCTCGGCGGGGGCGCGGGCATCGTTCTCGCAGACGATAAAGAGGGCCGGCTGGGTGGTTATGCGCTGCGCCATCAGGTCCGGTGCGAAATCGACTATGGCCTGGGCTGTCAGGAGCGGTAGCTCATGGCAATGATTGGGCCGAGGCGGGGCGTTCGCCATGCGGGCGGCGACATCCGGCTCGTAGACAAGGATGTCTCCTCTCGGCACGATCTTGGACTCCCCGGTGGTGGCCCGCCGGATACGGTCCTCCGCCAAGACCTTGAGGAACTCCTTCCACTCCCAGGCCCTCCGCAGGCTCTGCATAAGCTCCGCGCCGTTGCCGGTGGGGACCGCCGTCGTCACGCAACGCACCCGAGGGTCGATACCCGTAGTGTAGATGGCGAGACCGCCACCCCAGCTGGCGCCGTAGACGCCGATGCTGTCCGCTATCACCGAAGGATGCGCTTGTAGGAAGGAGATGGCGTTGCGGCTGTCCTCCACTTGCTCCAGGGGAAGCATGCGCCATTTGTGCCCCTCGCTGTCTCCGAAGCCTCGGAAGTCGAAGTTCAGCACGACGTAACCCCATTGGACCATCTCTTCGGCCATGGCCGTCATGGGAGGGCTCTTCGCGGTGGCGAACCCCTGGATCAGCACGATGCCGCTACGCCTCTCATCCGGCTTCAAGTCGTCTGGGAGGTAGAGGTCGCCGTGAATCTTGTAGTGATCGCTGAAAAAGGAGACCTCTTGCTGCATGCGTATGCCTCCTGGTGGCCTGGGCCGCTCAGCTAGGCCTGGCGAGAAGTCAGCCTGAGACCGGCTGCTGCATTCTAAGGCCGCCTCTCGCATTCCGCAACTGGAGAGCTCCGCTTCAACCCTGTTGCAAGCGGAACTTGCCCGTTCACGCATTTGCAGCGCAGCCCTGGTCGACTGATCGGGCGTAAATCGACCTTGGAGTGGGCCAAGGGCACAGTGGACGGGCAGGCCGGAATCTCCGGTACTCGCGGCCTTTAGGACCCCTTAAGCGGCCTGACCGCCAGCAGGACCTCCACCCTCACTTCGTCTTCGACCTGAACGACGTTCCTGAGATTCGGCACGGGTATTTGGAACTCCTCCCACGTGAAGGTCGTGCGACCGATGATGAAGACAACGTCGCCGTCGTCCCGCGCCTCGATTTCGAAGTTCAGGGGCACCTCGTTGCCCCGGATTTCAAGCCGTCCGGTAATCTCCCCGGTGGCGACCTCCCCCCGGATGAACTCATCGGGCAGCGTACTGAGATCGGAGAGAGTGAAAACCGCGATGGGGTCGTTAGGGAACATGCGGTCACGGATCCATCGGTCGCGCAGGGCCTGGTCGCTCCTGAGCTGGTGCAAGTCTATCTCGATCACGGACGGCCGACCGTCCAGGTTGACCTCTCCGGAGAGGGCCATCGTCCGCACCACGGCGTCGCTCGGTAGAGGAAGACGTACGAGCTTCTCATTCACGGTGAAGGTCGCCTCGGAGCCCTCGCCGACCAGAAAGGTAACGCCCTGGTAGGTCCCGATCTCGCGCTCCGAATCGAAAGCCGGGGTCGCCGTTGAGGAGGGAGTTGGCGTCGGCGTGGGACTGGGAGTGGCGGTCGGCCTGGGCGTTGGCGTTGCGGTTGGTGTAGGTCCAGCCGTGGAGGTTGATGTCGGGGCTGGGTGCCTATCGGTGTCGGCGTGGACGTTGGTGCAGGCGCAGCCATGACGGTCGGCGTCGGGGGCTGGGCGGCCGTCGGTGTCGGCGTGGACGACGAACAGGCCGCCAACAGCGGAACGAGAAGGGCCGCTATGCCCACGAGCCCTACCCCCGCGGCCCGATTTAACTGCAGTCGAGCTCTCATGAGTGCACCTCGCTATCTTCGAGCGGTACCTTCACGATTCTTACCGACCCTTCCCCCGGATAGACCTGCTAACCCAAGCCGTATGGCTGGGAGGTGGTCCACGCGCCGGCCCGAGGAGGAAGCTCCAACCTGCCGCTTTTTTCGTCGCCCTGGCTGGCCAGTCCAATCCCTACGCCAACGGCGATCGCCAGGACCGCGGCCGTGACCCACCACCGGCCCGCTATCCCCCGCCGGGCGAGGATGACGGTCAGCGTGCCGATCAGAGGGAAGACGATGGCGGCGAGGGACACGATGAACGAGACGGACCGGTCCAGCTGAATCTCGCCGGCCACTGCGAAGAGGACGACAAAAACGAACCCCAAGGCCCAAAGGGCGGCGAAGAGACTCCGGCGCCTCGCGCTATCGGCCAGGGCGCGCCAGAGAAGTCCGGCGACAACGCCGGCGATCACCGTGGCGCTGTTCAGCAAGATGTCATCCGGCGAGCGCAGCGGAAGGGAGACGAGGGCCGCCACCACGGACGCGATCGAACCGGCGATGACGCCCCCCCGCACGGGGCTTTCTTCCCGGTCCCGAACGCCGGCCCTGTGAGTTGCCAGGGAGCTACCCATATCGCTCTCCGATTTTCGCAAACGGCTTCCCCCCCCCCCGGGCACGCGGCGACGGAAGGCATGTGTCTTCCGTTTCCTTATAACGTTCTGGACGGCAAAAGGTTTGTCCCTGAAAATGCCTCGGGTTCCGAAGCTCGGGTGGGCTTCATCGTCACCACCTATGTCCGAACGGCCCGAGGGCGTGGTCCACCTAGACAAAGTGACCTGGCGACAAGTCCGCCGCCGATGGGACTCTACCTGCGTCTATTGAGAACATAACTTGCGAGCTCTTCAAGGCAATCTCGGGAAGAGGTTTGTGGGAGGACCTTCAAATTGCCCAGCGCCTTGTCACAAAACCTTGCAGCAACAGCGTAGGTCTCGTCTATGATGGACGATTGCTTAATCATTTCCATAGCGCTTTTCATATGCGTCGAATCATGAGGGTGCTGGAATAAAGCGGATATTGGGTTATCCAACGGATTGCGCTCCATGGCTATGATAGCCGGCAGGGTCATGATGCCATGAGAGAGGTCGTTGGCGACGGTTTTCCCTAGTTCTTCCTCTGTGCCTTGAAAGTCCAGGATGTCGTCTACTATTTGGAAGGCCATGCCAAGATTGCGGCTGTAGTCTCTTAGGGCCTTCACTGCGTCTTCGGGTCCTCCGCTGAGCATCGCTCCAGCTTCGCCTGCCATGGTGAACAAGGACGCGGTTTTGTAATATATTCGCTCAATATATAGCGCTCTTGTCTGCCGCCAGTTGTAAGCTTGGGTGATTTCCCAAAGCTCGCCCGTCGAAAGGTCCATGACAGTCTCCGAGAAACGTCGCAACACGGTCATGTCGCCAGCGTCACAGACCAAATTGGCGGAAGCGGCGAAGATATAATCCCCAACAAGGACCGCCTTATCGCGCCCCAGTAGACTGTTCATGGTGGCTATGCCATGCTTGACCTCCGAATTATCGACGGTGTCGTCGTGTAGGAGGGAAGCTATGTGCAGCATTTCCACCGCCGCAGCCATGGTCACGGTATTCCGGCTGTCGTGGGCATGGAAACTTGAAGCCAGCAGCGTTAAAGTCGGTCTCACCCTCTTGCCCGACTGGTCCAACGCATAGCTGAGCATCTGGGTCAAGAAGGGAAATCGATGGTTCGCCAAGCCCTTAAGCTTTTCTTCAACTCGCTCCAGGCCCGCCTGAATGGGTTGGAATGTAGGAATTCCCTGCAACTGTGTGTTTTCCGCTCTCCTCTTCAGCATCCAGCTAGCGCGTCCCGGCTGTGCTCCTCACAGCCGCCGTCGTTGGCGCCGCACGCTCTGGATGTTCGAGCCATTCGAACAGGTCCGGGTCGGACCTGCGGAGGCGGCGAAAGTTGGCCTTCCACATGTTCGGCAGGTAATACTTGAGGTATGCCTGCTTCCCCCGCACTACCTCGGCCTCCGGGAACTCCGTCCCGCCGATCTTCTCGGCCTCCATGTGGTGGTAGCAGGCTGTTTCCAGCACCATCGCCTTGATGGTGGCGTTTTCAAGGGTGTCTCCGACGATGATGGCGCCGTGGTTCTTGAGCAGGATGACGCTCTTGTCCCCTAGAGCCGCCACGAGATCGGGGCCGTAGACTGGCGGTTTTGTGCCGTCGTCAGCGTGGAGCGCCTGCTCCTCCCAGAACAGGACCGATGCGACGTTGTACATGCCCACCTTCCGCCCTGTGGTGGAGAAGACGGAAGAGTGCTTCCCATGGGTATGGATCACCGAGCCGATGTCGGGCCGCCCTTGATAGAGGGCCGCATGGAAGGCCGCCGCGGGGGATGGCTCCCAATCGCCCTCCACGGGTTGTAGGTCCATTCCCAGCTTCACGATTCGATCGGGCGTCGTCTCGTCGAAGTACTCGAAGGGGCTGATCCAGAATGCGTCGCCGCCTTCCGCGCGGGCACTGACATGCCCGCCAACGGTGCTATCGCATCCTTCTCGGAACAGCATCCGTCGGGACGCTGCAACTTTGAACCTGCTGTCGTTTTCGTCCAATTCTGCTCCCTCCTTGCCTCCGCTGTTCGCCGGCGCCGAGTAGACCCGGATACGGGATTCTAACACCCGGCAACAGGGGCTTCAACGTCCGTGGCATGTGGACAGGCAGGAATGCGCCGTCGCTGCGGCCGGTGCTGGACCGCTACTCGGAAGTGGTGACTTTGAAGACCTGGACCCTGGTGAATCATAGCACTCAGGGGAGGCCGCTAACCTGGATTGCCGGTGTTGCGAAAGAAACATATGATGGGCGACGAAGCTGCATGGTCCGGAGGAGTCCGATGCCCGAGACGGAATTCAGACTGGTGTCCCACTGCTGCAAAGACCTCCAGAAGAGCCGCCGGTTCTATGAGGAGGTGCTGGGCTTTGAGGTCTCCGAGACCCGGGAGACGACCAGCGACGTCACCGCCAACTACCTTCGTCTAGCGACCCCTTTTAAGGTCAACCTGGTCTTTCTTCGGAAGGATGGGCTGATCCTGGAGCTGCAACACTTCGAGACGCACGGCACGGTGGCCGGCCGGGAATGGATAACGAACCAACCTGGACTGGGCTTTGTCTCCCTCAAGGTCAAGGACCTCCCCGGGCTGCTCGCAATGCTTCCTGCCTATGGGGGCGAGGTAGTCGAGGAGACGAATCTGGGAAGCGCGGTGTTCATTAAAGACCCGGACGGCCAGGTAGTCGGTCTGGTTGAGGGCTGATTACCCACCCACATTTTTGGGAAGCCGGGCTGCTCCTCTATTTATTCGGGTCTGATGAAGGCAGTGTAATCCTGAAAGTCGTTCCCTTTCCCAGGACGCTATCGACCTCTATTCCACCGTCGTGATGGCTTATGGCGCGGTAGGCAGTGACGAGGCCCAGACCCCTGCCCAACCCTTCAGCTTTCGTCGTGAAAAACGGCTCAAACAGATGGCGTTTCGTCTCCTCGTCCATGCCGGTGCCCGAATCGGAAACAGACAACAGGATATTCCCTTCCTGCTGCTCCGTCTTGATGGTAATGGCGCCCCCTTGCGGCATGGCATCAACTGAGTTGTAAATCAAGTTAAGCAACGCTTCCCGCAAGGTTACGGGGTCGCCTTGTATCGGTGCGGTTGCATCCAGGTGTGTTACCACCTCGATATGTGGCCTGTCTGTCTCCAGGGCCGCGTGCCAGAGGGGCCTGGCCATTTCTATCGTGTCTAGAACAAGGCGATTGATATCCATCGGGACACGCTCCGCCAGGGATTGCTGGGCCAATGTTTGGAGCCTGCGGGCAATAGTTGCCGCGTCCTCCACTACTGACAGTATGCCCTTGGCATGGCTGGTCACCTCTTCAGAGTCCGCCGGTAACATCTCGATAAGCCCAGCCCTCAAACTGATTTGAGTAAGCAGGTTGTTGAAGCTATGCCCGAACTGCGCGGCTGCTTCGCTTACGGCGTTCAGCTTCCCCTCACGGACCAGGCGCTCTTCCAATCGCCTCCGCTCACTGATATCTCGGATAATACATCTGGTCACCAGGACCCGGCTCAGTTCACCGGGTCCGGCTGTGGAGTTGATCTCAACGGGGAGGCGGCGCCCATCTCGGGTGATCCAATCGCAGATAAAGCCGGCCTCTAAGCCCTCGGCCAAGGTATTCCTGACGTGTTGGGGTAGGCCCTCTAAGTATTCTGGCGCGACGAAATCCCGCACGTTCATGTGCGTGACTTGTGCGTGGGAGTACCCCAGCACCTCGGTCATCCTCTGGTTGGCCTCCAGGATATTGCCCTCGGCGTCCACCGAATTGATGATATCGAAGGCGTTCTCCACCAGGTCGCGGTATTTCTGTTCAGATGCCCTGAGCTCCTCCGCCAACTCCACTGACTGGGTGATATCTCGCACGATGGACAGCGCTATCTTTCTACCCTCCAGTTGCGCTAACGCTGGCTTTATTTCTACCCAGATCCGTTCGCCATCCTTCTTCTTCGCCGGCAATTGCTCAGCCACGACGTCACCCCGGAGGCAGCGGTCCAAAACTGCCTTTGCCTTGGGATGGTCCTCCGGGAAGTGGAGGTCGAACACCGACAGTCCCTCTAGTTCCGTGATAGCGTAGCCGAAGATTTTGGCCAGCGCCGGGTTGGCGAAGGTGATCCTGCCCGATTCTGGGTCCACTATGATCATCCCGTCGTTGGCGTTTTCCACCAGGACCCTGTACCTTCCGGCGACCTCCTCCCCGGTCTTGCTGCTATCCAAGCCATCGACCACACCGCACCTCCTAGGTCGCCCATCGCTCATAAGGCTTGCCCTGAACGTAACGCATCTGTCAAGCCAGCGACGCTTGAAAGTCAGGTTCTCAAGGCGAACTTCGCTCAAGGCCGGAAGAGACATCCCTTGCGCTTCCCCTGAGTTACGGCGTAGCATGCTGAAGCTCCGTTTCCGCTACGGGTGAGCTTTTTGGCGGTACGGGTGCCTCAAGCATGGTTAGAGCCGGCCTGAAGGCGGGTCGGCGGCGGTCACGGTCATTGCGCGAAGGTAAAGCACTGGAAGGGTAAGGAACTTGAGTAGTAAGAAGAAGATACGGATCGAGCCCAACGGTCCGTACATAGTCGAGGGCGGAGTGTCGCTAGTACGAAAGTCGAAGGTCGTGTCAGAGCATGGGGAGCCTCTCACGTGGAAAAAGGGAGAGCTGCTTTCATCGGAGGAGGAGTACTGGTTGTGCCGCTGCGGGCAGTCCAGCAACAAACCGTTCTGCGATGACTCTCATCTCAAGGCGGACTTTAACGGCGATGAGTCGGCGGACACCGGACCCGTCGCCGATCGCCAGAAGCTTTATGAAGGCACGAAGATTGTCATGAAGAACGATGGGTCGATCTGCACCCATGCCGGGTTCTGCGGAAACCGTGTCACCAACGTCTGGAAGATGACACGTGACACCGATGACACGCAGGTGCGCGCCCAGGTCATGGCAATGATCGAGCGATGTCCGTCTGGCTCGCTGGCCTACGCTCTGGAGGCCGGGGGCGAAGACCTGGAGCCCGACCTGCCTGTTGAGATCGCCGTGACCCCGGACGGACCCCTGTGGGTCACAGGGGGAGTAGAGGTCGCACGGTCGGACGGGCAGCCTTTTGAGTCCCGAAACCGGGTCACCTTGTGCCGCTGCGGGGCGTCGAAGAACAAGCCCCTCTGCGACGGCTCTCATCAGGAGATCGGGTTCACCTCGGACTAGGCAGGCTTCGGCTTGCCCCGGAGCTCGGGCCAGAACTTTAAGGCAGTCTCACCCTGGAACCACGTTTGCTCTTCCGGCGAGAGGGAAGAGCAGGCGGCCCGCCCGAGCTCGACCAGCTCCGCATATGGCCGATCGTACGTCTGGCAGTAATCTGACCCCCACATCAGCTTGTCGGCCCCAAAGGTAGCGACAAGCCGCTCCACGAAATTACGGGGGTCTCCACCGTCGGCGCCCGCCGGTGTGAGCACGTTTGACGTCACCTTGAGGTGGACCTGGGGAAACGACGCCAGGTCGAATAGGCCCTGAGCTTTCTCGTATGGAGGGCCTCCGGATAGGTCGGGGAAGCCACAGTGGTCTAGCAGCAACGGAGTATCCGGGAACCTCTCCATAACCCTGTGTAGTCCAGGGATATGGGCGGACATTAATTGCACGACGATGGGAATGCCGAGGCCGATGGCGCAACGCCACAAGGCATCGGAGGACTCGTCCTCTAACCACTCGCTTCCGCCGGCGCGGCCCGATGCAAACACTCGAACGCCCCTGACGCCTCGCTCCTTGACCCAGTAAGTGAGCCGTTCCACTGAGTCGTTCTCATAGCCTACGACACAAACGGTGGAGAACCGGTCCGGGTAGCGTAGCCCTGAGTCTGTGACATAGCGGTTGTCGTACTTGTAGGGGCCGAAACCCTGGACTAATACCGCGCGGTCGACATCAGCTTCGTCCATGAGGTGGACGAAGCGCTCCACAGCGACGGGCGCATCGATATACCACGAGGCGGGCATGCCTGGGTCCAGCGGGAACCGCGAGGGGTCGTCGGACACGACGTGGGTATGGGTATCGATCAACACTCGGCTGACTCCGGATGACCGTTTTGGGCGGAACGTCGCTACTATACCGGAAAAGGCGCGTTGCCGACAGCGGCCTGGCAGACTTGCAAAGGATGGCTTTCTCAGTGATGTGATAAGGTTGGTGCCGATACCCGCGATCCCCACCGGCAGGAGCTTCAGGTTTGATCCAGATCCAGATGTTTGGCCGCCCCAGGCGGCTTTTTTATGGCTGGGTGATAGTGGCCGCCGGGTTCGTCAACCAGGCATTGATCTCCGGGCTGGGGTTTTTAGGCTTTGGCACCTTCATCGTACCCCTGGAGGCGGAGTTCGGCTGGAGCAAAGCTGCGCTGTCGGGCGCTCGGTCCGTGATGCAGGCGGAGCAGGGGCTCCTGGGCCCGATCGAAGGAATCCTTATCGACCGGTTTGGTCCTCGCGTGGTCATGATGTCGGGTGTGATCGTGTTCGGCGCAGGGATGGTGGCCCTGAGCCGTGTTGGGTCTTTGTGGGCCTACTACGGCGCCTTTTTCCTCATCGCCATGGGAACAAGCATGGGCGGCTTTCTGGTACTGACGACAGCGTTGAACAACTGGTTTCGCCGCAAACGCACTTTGGCCATCGGCCTGGCAACGACGGGATTTGGGCTGGGCGGTGTCGTCGTTGTCCCCCTGTTGGTGTGGGCCCAGGGCGACTTTGGGTGGCGCACAGCGGCTTTCGGGGCCGGCCTGTGCGTGTGGGCCATCGGCCTTCCTGTATCCATGTTCATACGACGAGCGCCGGAGCAGTACGGCGCTCTTCCCGACGGCGACCCGCCGGAGGGGCCGGTCCAGGACCCCGCTGGGGTGACGTCTAGCCGTCCGATGGGAGGGGGCCACATAGACTTCACCCTGAAGGAGGCCGCCCACACCCGCGCTTTCTGGCTTATCTCTCTGGGTCATGGCATGTCCGGCCTGGTGGTCAGCGCGGTCATGGTCCACGTGTTCGCCCATATGGAACAGGGTGTTGGGTTGACGCGCTCCTCGGCGGCCCTGGTGATAACAGTCCTGGGATTTGTTAACATCGTTGGCTTTGTCGTGGGGGGCATTTTGGGTGACCGGGTGGACAAACGATACCTCTCGGCCATCGGCATGACGGGAGCCGCCATCGCCGTCGTGGTCATAGCAACCGCAGACTCCTTGGCACAGTCCATGGTCTTTGCGGTCATCTTCGGGTTTCTGTGGGGAATGAGGGGACCGCTGGTCAATTCCATGCGGGGAGATTACTTCGGCCGGACCTCTTTCGCGAAGATCGCCGGGACTTCGTCCCTGATAACTATGCCGCTTTCGATGGCGGGGCCGATCTTCGCCGGGTTCATGGCGGACGCACGGGGTGATTACACGATGGCGTTCATCATCCTGGCGGGGGCCAGCGCTCTGGGCAGCACTTTTTTCTTGCTGACCAGGCCTCCCAGTCCGCCGTCGGGCCTGCGCCGCAATCCGCCACGACGGGATGCCGACAGCCGCCGGCGTTCTTGGCCTCCGGCGTCACAGAGGAGCTAAGCACTCCGAAAGCAGGGGGGCTCTTAGAGCCTGTTCCAAAATCCCCTCTCCCCTGATGGGCTTTCTGCGCCTTCGTGTCTTTGTGGTAGAAGCTCCTCCCTTCTCTACCCTCGTCAAGGGAGAGGGGGCCAGGGGGTTAGGCCACAAGGGGGTTGAAACTCACCCCAACCCTCTTCCGTCAAGGGAGAGGGGGGATAGAGAAGTCCTCCCTCCCCTGGCGGGAGGGAGTTAGAGGGAGGGGGATATGTTTTGTAAATCTAATCGAGAGACACCAAGCTAACTGGTTCCCGCTTCCCAGCCTTCCAGGTAGCGTTGCTGCTCGTCCGTAAGCGTGTCGATGGCGATACCCATGGAGCGGAGCTTGAGTCGTCCCACCTCCGCGTCGAGGTCCGGCGGCACCGGGTAAACGCCGGCCTTCAGCGGCTCGGGGAGCTTGGCGACGTACTCGGCGCACAACGCCTGGTTGGCGAAGCTCATGTCCATGACGCTGGAGGGGTGCCCCTCGGCGGCGGCGAGGTTGATCAGCCTCCCATCCGCCAGGAGATTGATTCTGCGGCCATCTCCCAGGGTGAATTCCTCCACAAAGGGGCGCATCCCCCGCCGGGACCTGGCGAGCTCCTCCAGAGCGGGGATGTTGATCTCAACGTTGAAGTGTCCGCTGTTGGCCAGGAGTGCCCCATCCTTCATCACCTGGAAATGGTCCAGGTCCATGGCATTCTTCCCGCCGGTGGCGCTCACGAAGATGTCCCCGACAGAGGAGGCCTCTAGCATGGGCATCACCTGAAAGCCGTCCATGACGGCCTCCAACGCCCTCACCGGGTTGATCTCGGTAACGATAACGTTACTCCCCATCCCCTTGGCTCGGGAGGCGATCCCGCGGCCGCACCAGCCGTAGCCAATGACGACAAGGGCCTTGCCCGCCAAAAGCACGTTTGTGGCCCGGATAATACCGTCCAGGGTGCTCTGGCCGGTGCCGTACCGGTTGTCGAAGAAGTGCTTGGTATCTGCGTCATTGACGGCGATGATCGGGAAGGCCAGCTTGCCGTCGGCGGCCATGCTCCGAAGGCGGATGACGCCGGTGGTGGTCTCCTCCATACCGGCGGCTACGCCCGGCAACAAGTCACGGCGGTCCTTGTGGAGTACCGCGACCAGGTCGGCGCCATCGTCTAACGTCATCGTGGGTTTCTGGTTCAGCGCCGCGTTCATGTGCTTGTAGTAGGTATCCGTGTCCTCCCCTTTGACGGCATAGACCGGAATGCCGTATTCGCTCACCAGGGCCGCGGCAGTCTCGTCCTGGGTGCTCAGGGGGTTGCTGGCGCAGAGGGTAACTTCGGCGCCACCCGCCTGAAGGGTCAGCATCAGGTTCGCCGTCTCTGTGGTCACGTGGAGGCAGGCCGCAATACGCTGGCCCTGGAGTGGCTTCTCCTTGAGAAACCGGTCCCGTATAAGGAGGAGTACCGGCATCTCTCGGGACGCCCACTCGATCCTCCGCACACCCTCCTTGGCCAGGGAAAGGTCATGTATATCGCTCGCTACCATGCTGCATTGCTCCTTGTCAGCCCCAGGGATACCGGGCCGCCTGTTGTTCGTACGTAGTCGGGCGGCGACCATACGCGGGCGGCGCCCGCAGGCATCGCGCCTGGCGGTGAGGAGAGAAGTATGCCATGGCTCCGCCCCATTCGGCTGCGCTCAGGGCAGGCCCTCTGGACACCCTGCCTCAGCATCCTGCTAACCGGGCCGGTAAAAAGAGGGGGGCCGCTACCCTTGATAGGGCCCGCTTTCCACGGGGAAGGCGTTGGCCTTCCAAGCGTCGATTCCACCTTCCATGTTGAAGCAACGGGTCCGCCCCATCGCCGCTGCGATCTCGCAGGCTAACGCGCTGCGGACCCCGACGGCACAGTGGAAAATCAGGTCCTTGTCCTCGCTTAGCTCGTCCATACGACCGTAGAGGTTGTCCACAGGGATAAGAGTCGTGCCGGAAAGATGGGACGCCGTATATTCATCGGGCCGGCGTACATCCACGACCTGGACGTCGCCTCGTTCTATCATCTCTTTCGCCTCAGCGGCGGAGATGCGCGAGAAGGGCTCTTGGGGGTTGGCGCTTGTCATTGAGCTTGCTCCTAGCTAGATAAATCCAACTCCCCTGGCAGGCAGGGGAGGTATCGAAAACACGTTATGCTCTCTCAAAAGTACCGACATTCATTATAGCGTACATGGACGTTGACAGGGACGACGGGGCCTTCGGCAAGACTTTCATTGCTACGACATACGGCTCATTACAAGACGCCAATAGCCAATTGCCTCTCAAAAGGGGAATCTATTGCTACTAATCTGCCACCGTGATACGTTAGGTGGCAAGCCCAGACTCAGGAAACGGATCACAGTATTCTATGCATTCCCATCTGCCCCGCCCTACAGTTGGTGAAGTAGTTCAGAGAGCGATACGGCAGCTCAAGGACGTCCCCGGCATCTCGCGTAGCAATATTCAATTCAAGCCATGGACAGACATACGGGCTTCGGGGCAAGCTGCTCATCGGCTCAATCACCCAGAACATCGACAGAGCAAAGGTCTTCAAGCAGAGAGTATGGCTAAACGGATCACAGTATTCTATGCATTCCCATCTGCCCCGCCTACAGTTGGTGAAGTAGTTCAGAGAGCGATACGGCAGCTCAAGGACGTCCCCGGCATCTCGCGTAGCAATATTCAATTCAAGCCATGGACAGACATACGGGCTTCGGGCAAGCTGCTCATCGGCTCAATCACCCAGAACATCGACAGAGCAAAGGTCTTCGCATGTGACCTAACTTACCTTAATCGGAATGTCACATTTGAACTAGGATATGCCATTGGCACCTTTAAACGTATTTGGACATCTCTTGACACTAGCATCCAAAACTCAGAACGCGACTATAAGCGAGTGTATTTCAACTTGCTCGGGATGGGGTATGCTCCGTACCAGAATCACAAGGAATTGTTTAATGCGTTGCAGGCGGAGGCGCCTTGGTTCGACATCACTACCACGCTGCTCGGGGAGGGATACAGGGATAGACCAGGACGTCCAGAACGACCGACCCTTTTGTATGTTCAACCGCCCCTTGACACGGAGAGTGTCATAGCAGTCAAAGAGGCTTTGCAAAGCTCCTTGTTTGGTGATTCGCTCATCGCAGATGATCCAAGGGAAAATCCTTCACCGACACTTGATTGGTATGCAGAGAAATTATTGACAGCCGATGCAGTTCTGGTACAGCTGTTAAGTAATGACCAATCTGGAAACGACACTCACAATATCAAAGGTTCCTTCATTGATGGCCTTGCGTACGGCTTCCGAAAGCCATTGTTTATGACCGCGCAGACACCATTTGAGTCCCCAGTGGACTACGGCCAACTTCTAACGATCCATGAAACATCTCAGCAGTGTGCGACATTCGTAAAGCAGTGGATTGGGGAGGTAGGCGCCGGTCTTCCGCGAAGGCGACCGAGGAGGCCTGTTGGTGAGGCCACATTAACGACCGCTCTCGACATTCGAGCGCTGTCCATCGGAGAACCTGTGGCTGAGCACGAACGTCACAAGATAGATGACTTCTTCGTCGAAACGGACTCGTATTATCGTGCGTTGGAGGGTCCAACTACGATCCTAGTGGGCAGGAAAGGGACGGGGAAGACCGCTATTTTGTTCGCAATGCAAGCAACGTTAGGCAGGGACCGAAACTGTCACGTCTGTGTAATGAAACCAGTGGGGTATGAGATCCATGGACCCATTCGAGTGCTGGACGAGATTAGACACCAGTCCGAGCGAGGCTACTTAATTGAGAGCCTGTGGAAATATCTGGTATACAGTGAGCTCGCTCTAAGCGTTCAACGCTCGATCATGGAACGTCCAAATTATTTACCTACAAGTGAAGAAGAGGTTACATTTTTGGGCTATTGCGAAAACAACAAAGATATTCTTGACCTCCCCTTTTCCGAGCGCTTGGATACTGCCGTAAAGTCGCTGAAGGGCATTGGGGAGTTGACTGGTGCCCTACAGCAGAGAGCACGAATTAGTGAGCGGCTTCATGAGGAACAGTTGCGCGACTTAAGGAAACACCTGGGCTTAAGTGCTTGCCGACAAGGAGCAAGTAGCAATCCTGATTGACAATCTGGATGATCCGTGGGCTCCGGGTAGTCATATTCATTACCTGTCGGACCTTCTCGCAGGTTTGCTGGGAGTTGTTCAGGACATACCGGATGATTTTAGACGTGGGCATCATTGGAAGCCGGTTGAGGTTAGAGTCACAGTCCTATTACGGAGCGACATATTTTCGTTCGTACAGCCACTCACTGTGGAGCAGGATAAGCTACCCCTTCAGCGTGTCGTATGGGATGATAGGGAACTTCTGCTTAGAGTGGTGGGCGAGCGACTGATTCAAGGTGCGCCCAAGAGCTATGTGGTAGAGGATGTTTGGTCCAACCTGTTCCCTGCCGAAGTTGTTGGTGTGTCACCATCAGAGTTCATCTGTCGGACGGTATTACCACGTCCCAGAGATGTCATTTATTTGGTCAAGGAAGCGATTGGTATCGCAATCAACCGTGGCCATTCAAGTGTTCTGGAAGAAGATCTTTTAGAAGCTCGGGAACGATATTCAGAGTTTGTGTTTAGGTCTATCCTTGCAGAAGACGATCCCCAGAAGGGTAAGTTGGAAGCTGTCCTATACGAATTTGCAGGGGCTGGTAGGAACATATCGCGGATCGATGTAGAGAATCGCATGGCTGAAGCTGGAGTTGATGGATCTGACACACGCTTCTACATAAACCTTTTATGTGACATTGGTTTTTCTCGGGATCGAAACAACTGCAGGGTATCGCTACGCTCGTCACGAGGGCCAGCGGCAGACAATGAGAGCGGTGGCAATGAGGTTAGCTGCTTCACGGGATGGCGAAAAGGAATTATTCGAGATCAATCCGGCTTTCTATCAAGTGTTGCAAATCGAGTAGATGCACCCGCCTGACCCTATCCGTTTTCGGCCAAACAATAGCCCAGAACAGGTCACCCTTCGTTCCAGTACCGACCGATGAGGGGAGCCAACCTTTCTTTCGCCTCCGCGGAGACGGCGTCCGGTGACGTGACGATGGCATCCTTCAGGGCGTGCTGGCAGGGGCAGGCAGTGCCCGGCAAGCGGGCGATAACCCCTTTGAGCACGCTCTTGGCGTTCTGGGCGTTTTCCCCCAGGTTGCCGATAACCATTTCGACGGTGACGGCGTCGTGTTCCGGGTGCCAAACATCGTAGTCGGTGGAGCAGGCCAGGACGGCGTAACACATCTCCGCCTCCCGGGCCAGCTTGGCCTCGGGTAGAGCGGTCATGCCGATGATGCTGGCTCCCCAGGAACGGTACAGGTTGGACTCGGCGATGGTCGAAAACTGGGGGCCCTCCATTGCGATGTAGGTGCCCCCCTTGTGTACCGTAACGCCGCTGCCTGCTGCCTCTTCGACGAGCAGGGGTGAGAGTTGCGGACAAAAAGGCTCGGCGAAGCCAATGTGCACCACCGGACCCTCGTCGAAGAAGGTGCTGGGCCGCCCCCTGGTCCTATCGATGATCTGGTCCGGCACCACCATATCCAGGGGCCTTATCTCCTCTTTGAGGCTGCCGACGGCGCTGACGGAGATAATCCGCTCCACCCCCAGGAGCTTCATGGCGAAGATGTTGGCCCTGGAGGGTAGCTGGCTGGGACTGATCCTGTGTCCGCGCCCGTGCCGGGGGAGGAAGGCGACTCGCTCACCCGAGAGGCTGCCCGTCACGATGACGTCGCTGGGATCGCCGAAGGGGGTGATGACGGCCACCTCTTCGATGTCCTGGAGGTCGTCGATCTCGTAAAGGCCGCTGCCGCCGATGACGCCGACCCGAGCTTGTGGGTAGGACACGGTCCCTCCCTTACTGGAACATGAGCCTGAGGCTCTCGGTGTAGGGGCTCCGGGCCACACCGTGCTCGGTCACGATGGCCGATATGTATCTATGTGGAGTCACGTCGAAGGCGGGATTGGCGACACCGACGCCCTCTGGCGCCGTCTGGATTCCCCTGAACTGGGTGACCTCTTCGGGGGCCCGCTCTTCGATGGGGATTGCGTCGCCTGTCTCCATGGCGGGGTCAATGGTGCTGGTGGGGGCTGCCACGTAGAACGGCACGTTATTCTCATGCGCCAGGACGGCGATGGTGTAGGTGCCTATCTTGTTGGCCACGTCGCCGTTCATAGCGATACGGTCTGCGCCGACAATGACGCAATCGATCCTCCCCAAGCTCAGGAAGTGGCCGACCATGGAGTCCGTTATCAGCGTCGTGGAGAAGCCGTCCTGGACCAGCTCCCAGGCGGTCAAGCGGGCCCCTTGGAGCAGTGGCCTGGTCTCGGTTGCCATCACCTTTAGGTCCTTCCCCTGCTCTTTGGCGGCCCGCAGCACCCCCAGGGCAGTGCCGAAACCCGCGGTGGCCAAGCTTCCAGCGTTGCAATGGGTCAGCACTGTGCTCTGGTCTGGGATAAGGGCCGCCCCGTGGGCGCCCATGGCGGTGTTGATGGTAATATCCTCGGCCAAGATCACGGCCGCTTCAGTGGAGAGGGCGGACCGGATCTCGGAGGCCTGGCCGGTCTGGGGAATCGCCCGCCGCATCCGGTCCGCGGCCCAGGCGATGTTCACGGCGGTGGGCCTGGACGCCACGATCTCTTGGACCACTGTGTCCAGTTGTTCCAGGAATGGACCGCGATCGTCCGTGCGGATAGCCTGACCGCCGAGCACTATGCCGTATGCCGCCGCCACCCCGAGAGCCGGAGCCCCGCGAATACGGAGCATCTTGATGGCCTCGATCATCTGGCGGTAGTCACCGATCTCCAGGACCACCTGCTCGGCGGGGAGCCTCGTCTGGTCCAGCAGCAGGACCTTTCCGTTTGCCCACTCGATAGTGTTCATAGCAAGAAAAAACTCTCCGGCTAGAGAGTTTGGGGAGTGAATTCAAGCGGCTGTGTCAAGCGCGCCAACTGTATCACGCAGGAGGATGGAGCGTCAAGGAGCGGGGGCACGGGCTCCGAGGCTAGAGCCGCGCAGCTTCGCCTCACCCCAGCCCTGGCAGCTTCTGCAATAGCTGGTGATCCGCTGGTTTGGCGTCACCTCGGTTATCGGCGTTCCGCAGGTGGGGCATGGCTCGCCGCCCTTGCGGTGTACCTTGAGGAAGTCTCGAATCTTCACGCTGAGGTTCAGTCTGGCGTTGTAGAGCAGGGGCTGGGGTCACGTCCCGTCAAGTGGTGTAAGAGTGCGTCATCCTGTTGATGTTGTTTAGGCGGCTGTCGCCTCCGCGAGATCGGCCTCCGGAAGAGCTTCGTTTAGGATCAGAATGGCGGGTGTGAGGTATCGGCGGCCGACGGCCCATTCGTCGTGCTGTTCAGCGAGGACGGCGCCAACCAGGCGACGCACGGCTGGTCGGTTAGGGAAGATGCCCACGACATCGGTGCGACGCCTGATCTCCTTGTTGAGACGCTCCAGGGGGTTGTTGGACCAGATCTTCTTCCAGTGGGCGACAGGGAAGCTGGAGAAGGCCAGGATATCGGGTCCAGCCTCGTCCAGTAGAGAGGCCACCTGAGGGAACCGGTCTCCGAGTTGATCGGTCATCCTATCGAGTTGGGCGTGTACCTCATCGGGGGAGGGTTGCTGGTAGATGGTGCGGACCATGGTGGCCATCCATGGTTGGACTCTTCTGGGTACCCGAGTGAGCAGGTTGGTCATGAAGTGGGTGCGGCACCGTTGCCAGCTGGCTCCGCCGAAGACTGCGGCGATGGCGCCGCGGAGTCCCTGATGAGCGTCCGATACCACCAGCTCCACCCCGCTGAGGCCCCTGGCGGACAGCGAGCGTAGGAAGGCCAGCCAGAAGGCGCCGTCTTCACTGGTACCCACGTCCATCCCAATGATCTCCCGCTTGCCCTCGCCATTGACGGCCGTCGCCACCACCACGCTGACGTTGACGATCCTGCCGTCCTCCCTGACCTTCTGGGTCAGTGCGTCCAGCCACAGGTAAGGGTAGGGTCCACCGTCCAGCGGACGGCCCAGGAAGCCATCCACCACCACGTCCAGCTCCTGACAGATACGCGACACCTGGCTCTTGGAGATACCCTCACACCCCAGGGCCTTGACCAGGTCATCCACCCGCCTTGTGGATACACCTTCCACGTAGGCCTGCTGAATGACCGCCAGCAGAGCTCGCTCGCTGCGACGCCGTGGCTCCAGCAGGCTCGGGAAGTAGCTCCCCTCTCGAAGCTTCGGGATGTGCAGCTCCATAGTCCCCACCCGGGTATCCCACGCCCGGGACCGATACCCGTTGCGCTGGGTCACCCGCTCAGGGCTGCGTTCTCCCTACTCAGCACCGATCCCCGATGACACCTCCGCATCCATGATCCCCTCTACCAGCACTCTCAGTGCCTCCCGTAGGAAGTCCACGTCACCGTCCATTCCCCCCTTGCGCAATAGCTCCAGCAGGTCCATCCTTTCCTTGACCACTGTTGTCCTCCTTTCTCGAGCTTTCTTCTTTGCCCGCTAAGGATGACGCGGTGGTCTCTCTTTCTCCAGACCCTCTCCCTCTTACACCACTTCCTGGGACTCTACTAATTTCGCCAACATCGCTCACGGCGACTATATGACCTTGGGAGCATACGCCGCGCTGTTCATTGTCGGCAGCCTGCTTCCGAAGATTGGAGTTGAGGGCGAGGGTCTGGGGCCATTCACATTCGGCTACCCTCTGCTCATTGCCTTGCCGATTGCGGCGGCGGTCGCTTTGGACGTGGTAGTGTACCGTCGGCTGCGGGACCGGGGCATGAATGCCGTAGTGGTTTCAATGGCCTCGCTGGGAGTAGCCATCGCGCTGCGCGGGCTAGTGCAGCTGATTTGGGGAGGAGATGTCCAGCGCTTGCCGAGGGAGACCCGGCAGGTGTTTCACCTGCCCATGGACGTGCGGATACCACCGGGCGCTATCTTCATCGCCATCGTGGCCGTCATCCTCGTGGCGGCGGTGTATCTGGTGCTGAGCCGCAGCAAAATGGGCAAGGCCATGCGTGCTACAGCGGACAACCCCGACCTAGCCCTGGTCAGCGGCATCGGTACCCAGCGCGTCATATAGTGGACTTGGATAATGGGCGCGGCCTTAGCCGCCACTGCCGGCATCCTGCTGTCCGTATTTCAGGCGAACATGCTGCCCATAATGGGCTGGAAGTTCCTCATCCCTCTGTTCGCCGCCGTAATCCTGGGCGGCACCGGAAACCCATACGGCGCGCTGGTGGGTGCCTTCGTTATCGGAGTAACGTCTGAAGTTTCGACTCAATGGATCAACCCCAGCTACAAACCCGCGGCAGCCTTCGCGCTGATGATTATGGTGCTGCTGGTGCGGCCGCGCGGAATTTTGGGAGGAGCACGGAGCTGAATTGGAAGTAATCGGCATCCTCGATTACCTGGTGGGCTTTGCCATCATGGCGGGCATCTATTCCGTCTTCTCCCTGGGGCTGAACGTTCATTGGGGGTTCACCGGGCTATTCAACATCGGAATCGCCGGATTTTTTGCGCTGGGCGCCTACGCATCGGCGCTGTTGACCACCTCGTCGCCGGACCCGACGCTGTTCGAGGACTTCAAGTTCGGCGGCAACTGGTCCAGTCTGAGCTATCTGGACTTGGGCATCGACGTCTGGTTCGTCTTTGGACTGGTGGCGGCAGCATTGTGCTGCGGAGTGTTTGCGCTGGTCATTGGCTACGTTGCTCTGCGGCTGCGCGACGATTATCTGGCGATAGCCACGCTGGGAATCGCCGAGACAGTACGCCTCTTATTCCTGAACGAAAAGTGGCTGGCCAACGGCTCCAAGGGGCTGTACAGAATCCCAAAGTTTCTGGGCGACTGGATGGCGCCGGACATCTACAACTACCTGTATCTAGCGGTAGTGATCGTCACGCTGGCGGTGCTCTATCAGGCGGTGCAACAGGCGGTCAACTCTCCCTGGGGACGGGTGCTGAGGGCCATTCGCGAGGACGAGACGACCGCCGAAGCCAGCGGTAAGGATGTATTCAAGTTCAAGCTCCAGGCGTTCATCATGGGCGCGATGATCATGGGTATCGGCGGCGCGCTTTATGCCCACCACATCCGCTTTCTCTCCCCGCTAACCTTTGACCCGCTGCTCGCTACCTTCGTGATCTGGGCCATGCTGATGGTGGGCGGCTCCGCCAACAACAAGGGGGCAATCCTGGGAGCGTTCGTGGTGTGGGGAATCTGGACTGGCACGCAGTCCCTGCCCGGCATACTTTCCGATCCCAGCTTCCGGCTCTTCATGATAGGCGCGCTCATCGTGGCGGTGATCCTGCTGCACCCCAGCGGCATCCTGAGCGAGCAGCGCCATGTCGCCCGACGCGGGTTCCCTACAGACGCTCCTGGCTAGGTGTGGCGAACGCGACGATGGTCAAACTCTCTTGATCCGTGGCGATGTGCCCACGTCGAATAACATGCGCCGGGTCGCCGAGAATCCGCTCTCAGCGTCCCGGCGCAATCGCTAGGAGTCTAGTTTCGGCCCGCGCTGGATTTATTGGCCCAAGTCAACCGGCACTTGGCGATCCGAAACGATCTCGCCGCCTTCGATCTTCCACACTTCGATGTGGCCTGTGATGACGTCACCGTTCTCGTCCAAGTCAACCGAGCCCGCAGCTCCCTCGTAGTTAATGTCCTTGCCATCGGCGATCAGCTCCATGGCCCGCTTGATGCCCTCCTCTCCGGGCCTCACCACCTCGCCGGGGGGATTGGCCACGTCCCGGAGGGCGTCGCGAATAGCGGCAGAGTCCGTGGTGGTCCCGGCCTTGGCCGCAGCCAAGCCGATAAGGATCATCGCGTCGTAGGTTTCGTTCATGAAGGGATGCTCAGGCTCCATGTCGTAGGTCCTCACATAGGAGTCGATGAACGCCTGGGTTGACGGGTTGGCCTCGAAGCCCGGCCCGGTGCCATAGCTGCCTTCCAGAAGGTCCCAGCCGATGACTGCGAAAGATTCGGGGATCTTGGTGCCGTCCACGAACAAGAAGGTGTCCGCATAACCGCCTTCCAGGGCCTCGCGTAGGTAAACCTCGGCCTGCTGGTAGCTGATAGCGATCAGGACGTCAGGGTCGCCTTCGGTGGCCTTCTCCAACTCGGAAACGAAGGTAGGCTGGCTATCTTCGTGAGGCACCGAGGCGATTACCGTGCCACCCAAGGAGGTAAACGATTCCGTGAACTGGGCCGCCAACCCTTCCCCATATGCGTTATTGATATACAGGATGCCCGCGCTCTCGTAGCCCAACTCCTTGGCCAAATCCGCCAGAACCACGCCCTGAGAGGCGTCGGACAGTGAAGTACGGAACAGGAAATCGTTATCTTCCAGCACGGTTATGGTGGGCGCGGTCGATGCGCCGGAAACTTGCAGCACACCGTTGGGGACGGTCACCGAAGTGGCGACAGCTATGGTTACACCGCTCGCCAACGCCCCCACGATCGCCACCACTCCCTGGGCATTCACCAACTCCTCAGCCGCGGACACGCCCTGGACCGGGTTCACCGCGGTGTCGCGGTGAACCAAGACCACGGAGCCGCCCTGGATGCCGCCAGCACGGTTGATGTGGTCCGCCGCCAAGCCGATGCTGTTTGAGTGGGACTCGCCGAAGTAGGACAGCGACCCGGTGAGGGCGTTGAGGTGGCCGACAATCAACGGATCAGGCGCCTTTTCGGGTTCACTGTCGCAAGCGGCCACTGCCACAGTCAAAACGGCAAGCAGAGCAACTACCACCAAACGGAACTTATCGATCTTGAACACCTTTCCTCCTCCTCAGGCTGATGCCATTTGCCAACCAGGATGAACGGGTTGAATGCAAAGGAGATTCGTTTCCTCAATACATTTCATATGGTACGTCGTCGCCCTCTGATCAACAACGATTGCCCTGCTGCCTGTCTACCGGCCTGTCAGGAAGTTTACCTCTATGCTGAATGTCTCGGCGTGGATATCGTTCACCCCGGTGGAGTGTTAAGTGGCCGGCGCTCTGCGGAAGCCTTTCGAACATGGTCGCTGTCCGGCCTGCTCCACCTTCGATGAACACGAGGTACGGTTCTGTTGCCTCTCGTACCATCCAGAACCGAAGATCAGGCCATCGTGCTTGACTACCCACGTGTGCTTCTGCTCTTCGGACTACATCGCAATTACATTACTATAATACCGTCCTGGTCAAGTCATATGTAGTGCAACCATGCCAACTACAACAACGTAATATAGGGACCATAGGTCACTCCAGAAAATGGTGCAATAGCGGGATCAGGAAGAAAGAGAGACCATCCCACATCCTTAACAGGCAAGCGCTAAGCGCGAAGAAGGGAGACGAACATGGCAGCGACCTTGCCTACCGAAGCAGCTCCATGACACGGCCTTTGAAGTGCGATGCGGGTTCCACTTGCCCCTCGGGAATTGTAATCCGACAGTGGAGGGCTTGGTCCAGCAGCGACCCGGTAAGACTCTATAGGGACGCACATTTGTGAGCGCCCTTACAAGCCCCACGTGATGAGGCTCGAACCCGTAGGTGGTCGGCAGACCTGCTCTGCGTTTCACCAAAGATGGGAGGTCCGTACCCACCGCAGCCCGTTGGCACCTATTCGCTCCCAGTTGCATCCAAATCGACCGCCCATGAGAACCGTACCCTTTTGTGTTGATTGAAAGACAGAGAACTCGGTCTCGAACCAGCAGAGGGTCGGGAAGTCGATGAGGTCGAGGCCGGTCTGCACCAGCCTGGGGTGGCAGATCATCACGTCGATTCCCTGCTTCACCCTGTCGGCCACCCACGCCTCCCGCTGTTCGGGAGCAACGGCGTCGGCCTTCATCACCGCCACGCGGAACCCGTGCCGGGTGAGGATGTCGTCCATCCGCTCGGTGATGTCCCGTGTGCCCGTGTGCGTCGCGTAGACCAGCACCCGGCGGCCCTCCATCCGCTCCGCCGCCACCATGTCGATGAGGGCCTTCTCCTTGGGGTAGAGCCGCTCCTCGGAGAGGGGCGGCACCTGCACGATTACGTCGCCGCTCCGGGGGTCGAAGACCGTCTCCCCCCTGGTGCAGCCGTCGGGGTAGGCCAACAGGGTTTGCAGGTAGGTCGCCAGCAGCCGCTTCGAGCCAGCCTTGAGAGCCTCAGCCAGCTTCAGCCGCAGCTCCTCGTACACGGTGTTGTAGGCGCTGCGCTGGGAGTAGCCCGTCGCATCCTCCTCCGAGTCCATGCTGGACAGCATCAGCTGCTCCTCGTAGGGGGGCAGCCCCGAGGCCACGTCCGCCAGTCTGAGGAAGACGGTGTTCCCGATGATGTGGAAGAGAGCGCTGGGCACGAGGCCGGGACGCTCCCTGACCACCTTGCGGTAGCTGCGGCGACGGCTGTTGCGCCCGTCCTCCACCGCGTCGTCGTCCGGCTTGCCGATGGTGACCTCCTCGAAGCCGTACCGCTGAATCCAGCGGCGCTCGTCGGAACGCCCGAACTCCGTCCTGATCTCCGGCGAGAAGCGGTAGAGCAGGTGGAAGATGGTCGAGGAGTAGCCGCCGAGGAGCGTCCCGGTGAGGCTGAGGGACTTGCCGCACACGTCGGCGAGGATGCCGGCGGCGATGCCCTGGGCGCTCCCTCGCCCCTTGAACTCATGCACCTCATCGCCGATCAGCAGGTCGAAGAAGCCCTTCATCCGGTGCTTGATGTAGTCGGCCAATGGGTAGCGGGCCGGCCCGGACCTGTCGGCCTGCCAGAGGGGAGAGCCGCAGCCGGCGCAGGTGTGCTTGCGGCGGTTCAGGTCGGCGTCCGTGAGCGGCACGCCGTCCTTGTCCACGATCTGCGCGGTGCAGTCGGGGCAGCAGGGGATGCGGAAGGGCTCCCCCGTCTCCTCCTCCCGTATGAGCCTGCCCCTGGACGTGGCCCACCGCTGTATGACGGCGGGCATCCAGCGGTAGGACAGCTTGGCCTTCTCCCGGCTCATCACCGCGAACAGCGGGCCGGAGCCGACGGAGAGGCGGAGCCGCTCCAGGTCGGTGATGGACTCGACGATGGCGGCGCGGACGCCGGGCACCGTCATCTCCACCTCCCGCTTCCACTTGGGGACCAGGTGGGGCGGGCAGATGATGAGGATGCGCTGGAAGCCCGCCATGTGCGCCGCCGCCGCGCCGATGAAGGTCTTGCCGCCGCCGCGCCGATGAAGGTCTTGCCCGTGCCCATCTCGCCGACGACCGTGGTGTCCCGGTGGGCCTTGAGGGAGAGGGCCGCGGCCCCTGATGGCGTCGGCCTGCGCCCCCAGGGGCTTGCGGAGCAGCCTGGGGAGCGTGCCGCCGTTCTCCGAGGGCCGGTAGAGGGGCGGGTAGGACTCCACCACCCTTCGCGCTATTGCGTCCTTGAACGTGTCTATGAAGTCTCCGAGGTTCATGTCGTGTCGTCCTCCTTTTCCGTGGTGGGCCGGAGGACGACGCCGGGACCCGGGACGCCCCCCGCCCCCCGGAGGGGACGTTTGGTGAGCACGGGTCCCTGGAAACGTCCCCAGGCGGTCGCTTGAACGTGCGAAGGCCTGCCGGTGGCGGGCCTCGTGATGTTGCGGCTTGAACCGAGCCGTCTGAGCTGCTTCGGAGGCGGGCCGCCGACTACCAGGGGAGCCGGGGCAGCCGCCCTCATGTGGTGCGTCGTGGTAGGGGGGATGCTTACGCGGCTGCCATCTCCGGCTGCTTCAGCATGGCGGAGTAGCCCCGCTCGACGACGTGCGTCACCGACACCCGGCCCGCGCCGTCGTACCCGGCGCGGTAGGCGAACTCCGCCTTCGCGCCCCAGGGCACCCGGCCGCCGACTCTGACGGTGCCGCCGCCGGCCTTGGCGCCGCGCCCGGGGCCACCGGCGCCGCGAACGACCATCCCGCTCCGCTCGCCCTTCCGCCAGCCCAGCACCTTCACCTCGGCGGGCATGACCCGCTCCGCCTTCGTCGGCTGGAACAGGACGCCGTGTAGCCTCTTCAGAACGTCCGGCGACAGGTTGTTCCTGCCGTTCATGATCTGGGAGAGATTGGAGGAACTGATGCCGGCGCGCCGGGCGACCTCGTTCTGGCTGAAGCCGTGGGCGTTCATCCGGTCCCACACGGCCTCCCGGTCGATGCAGGCTGGCTGCGCGGGAGCGACCTTCGCCGGATCCTTAGGCCACAACCTTACCCTCGTACAGGGTCTCCAGGTGGTGCTCAAGGCGTTCGTGACAGCCAACATCCCGGTCATGCTCCTTAAAGGAGCGGCGATGCTTGGCGGCCCTGAGGCGATTGAGGCTGGAAGACCCACGTCAGACCTGGACCTGTTAGTCAGGGAGCGCGACCGGTCTCGGGCAGCCGCGGCCCTTCGCGGCATCGGATACCGTCCCTTCGAGCCGGGCAGTGTCAAGAACCATGAGGGGTTAGAAGGGCAGACAACCAACTGGGTCGACGCCCATAGCCGGACCGTCGTCGACTTGCACACTCATTTGCTTCATCTCTCCATCCCCCTCACCATCGACATGGATCAAGTTTGGAAAGAGGCTGAAACGATGACGGTTGGCGGCGAACAAGCGCTCATCCTTTCCTCTGAGATGAGACTCCTCCATACTGCCCTGCACGCCTCCTGGACACATACCTACAGCTTCGGAATGCGCTGGTTGTACGATATCGCGCTCATCTTGAAAGCCACAGAAGGGCGGCTCGACTGGCAACGGTTCCTGAAAATCTCCAGCAAGTGGCGCGCGGCAGGGGCTGCCTACTGGCCATTGAAGCTGGCCCAGGACCTGATGTTCGTTGACGTCCCGGCTCGAGTATTGAAGTCCATACGGCCCCTGGGCCCCGGTTCCTGGGGGACCCGGTGGCTGCTCAAGAGGCTCGGCGCCTTACCGGGCCGGACACGGCCGCACCAGGGCGACGACCGATTGGCCAAGGTCCTTCTACAGGCACGCTGTGATGGGACCGGGGGTAGGGCTGACCTCGCGCCTCAGGCTGACGCTGCACATGGTCTTCCCAGAGACACGCATAGCCGCCCAAGGCCACAAGCCGACTTTCTATTCCGTGCTGGCAGGCCTGGCGAAATCCCTGAAGCCCTCGAAGCTCCGAAGGGCGACGCGGATCATCTTCAAATCGCTCACGTAGGTACCCAGCGTGAAGTTTTTTGACAGTGCGCCCGAATGCTCTCGGGGTCATTGCGAGTCCCGATTCCATCGGGACGTGGCAATCTCATCAGCACGCAAGATTGTTTCGTCGTCCACCTCAGGCGGACTCCTCGCAATGACAGACAGTCGCAGTTAAATCTATTTCGAAAACCCTACTTAGTATCCTGAATCACCTTTCACCTGCGATAAAGCTCCCTCCTTCGACAGATCCGACTTTGTCCCGATGACGAATCGAGATGCAATCGGAGCTCGGTACGAACGGACCAGACCCCCCTTCGGCGCTAGCCCGCGTCCATCTCGTCGCCAAAAAGGGGTAGCTGCCGCTCCTCCGCAAAATTCGAGACTCCCACACCCAGCAATCTGAAGCGGTCCCCGCGCCGTGCTAGCTCGGCATCCAGGACTCGCATGGCCACCTCCCTTACCACGCTTGCGTCATGAATGGGAGCCGGCAACGTCACGCTGCGAGTGAAGGTCGTAAAATCGGAGAGCCGCAGCTTGACGGTCACCGTTCTACCATGAGTCGCGGCCCGCTCAAGCCTCTTGCCAACCCGTTCGCACAGCCGCTCGATGACCCCCGCCAGCGTCTCTCTATCTCGGACGTCGTGGGCCAGCGTGACCTCCGCGCTGATGGACTTGGCAACTCGCTGGACCGATACGGCGCGGTCGTCCATGCCTCGGCTGAGCATCCCCAGCTCCGGCCCCCGTTTCCCGAATTCTCTTTCCAGCCATGCGTCGGTACGAGCGGCCAGATCGCCAAGAGTCTTGACCCCAACCTCCAACAGTCTCTCCTCCGTTTTGGGGCCGATACCTCCCAGCTTTCTCACGGACAGGGGGGCCAGGAATTCCCGCTCCGCCCCAGGCGGGACCACCGTAAGACCATCCGGCTTCCCCATGTCCGAGGCTATCTTTGCGACGGACTTGGAGCTCGCGACGCCCAGCGAAATGGTGAGCCCCAGCTCCCTTTTTACCCGCTCCTTGAGCCCCTGGGCGATAACGATGGGCTCAGCCCCTCCCGAGACTGCACCCGAGATGTCCAGGTAAGCCTCATCGATGGATACGGGCTGCACTAAAGGGGTGACCGAGCGTAGAATATCCATCACACGACGGGACAGCTCACCGTAACGATCGAAACGGGGATGGACGACGATAGCGCCTGGGCACATGCTCACCGCCGTCCGCATCGGCATCGCGGAGTGGACCCCATAGACCCGCGCCTCGTAGGAGCAGGCGGCTACGACCCCCCTCTGCTCGGGGTTCCCTCCCACCAGAACGGGCTTGCCTCGAAGCTCCGGCCTGTCTAGCTGCTCTACCGACGCATAGAACGCATCCAGGTCTGCGTGAATGACGCTCCGCGTTGCTTCCATGTGGGCCATAGCTACGAGTATTCTACGCTCACCTACATCAGATCGGTCACCATGCGCCTGTCAATGCGGGCCTTCTCCCGAGCGGCGGATTGACAGCCCCAGGGTGAGGCACTACATTGCGGGTCGGACCGACGGAACGAGGTCCAGATCGGCCAGCTCGCCGCTGGCCGAGGAGAACCGATGAAGAAGCCGCATTGGTATGCTCTCGGCATCGTAGTCGCTGGTTTTCTCCTCCTGGCGGGCTGCTCAGGCAGCGAGCCCAGCCAGCAAAGCACCCCCGACTCCAGAACCGATACGCCAACCGACGCGGGCAGCACCGCCGCGCAATCAATGGCACCGTCCTCCTCGCCGCGGACTTCAACGATGTCAATCTCGCACAGGGTGAGAATCTTGTCTCCTTTCTTCAGGGTTCGGGAACTCTTAATGCTGGCTATTGTGAATCTACCGCGATCGACATGATCGAAGTTGTAGGGGTAGACGTTTTACGTATTATGGGGACGGGCAAGGCCAACATGTACAGCAACCGGCGGAACGTTAGCAGTGTTGACGTTGGATTCGGGCAACACGGTTATGTGGTGACAACGGTCGATCTCAGACTCGCTGAATAACTACATTTCCCCCAGCCGGACCCTTCGAACAGGAGTAGAGCATGGCGGACTACCCCATCATCGACGCCGACGGCCACGTCAACGAGCCGGAAGAGATGTGGCCTAAATATCTGGAGCCACAGTACCATTCCATGGCCCCAAGAAGCGTTCTGGACAACCAGGGCCGCAGAAGACGTCTGGTGGCCGGAGAGCTTCATCCCTACATACCCGCGCCGCCCGAACGGCGCCAAGAGCGGCGCACGGATGGGGGGTTTAACCCACTGGCACGTCTGGCCGACATGGACAGTGAGGGGATGGATGTCGCCGTGATCTACCCTAGCACCGGCCTCCACTTCGGCTCCGTCGAACGCCTGGACGTGCTCCGCGCCCTGTGCCGCGCTTACAATAACTGGCTATACGACTATTGCAGCGCTGCATCGGACCGGCTCATCGGTATCGCCTCGGTGCCACAGTTGGATATCGAAGAGACCATGATCGAGTCCCGCCGAGCCGTGAGCGAGCTGGGGTTCAAAGGGGTCTTTCTACGACCCAACCCCATTGGGGGACGGACCCTGGATGATCCCGCCTTCGAGCCCTTATGGCAGCTGCTCGAATCGCTGGACGTGCCCCTGGCCCTGCACGAAGGGACCACGCAGGATGTCCCCCAGGCGGGCAAGGACCGCTATGAGAACTTCCTGTTCCGACACGTGATCTCCCACCCCCATGAGCAGCAGATGGCATGCCTGAGCATGATCTGCGGCGGTGTGCTGGAGCGGCACCCAAAGCTCCGGGTCATCTTCCTGGAGTCCGGCGCCGGGTGGATCGCCCACTGGCTGGAGAGGCTCGACCACCACATGGTCTATTGGGGACATGCCAGCGTTAAGCTGCCCCTCAAGCCCTCCGAATACTTCGCCCGTCAATGCTCGATCTCCGCCGACCCGGACGAGGCCGTGCTACCGGGCATCATCGACGTGGTGGGTGACGACACCATTCTCTTCGCATCGGACTACCCCCACCCCGATGCGAAATTCCCTGGAATCGTCGCCGAGCTGTTGGATCGGAAGGACATCTCGGAGCAGTCCAAGGCCAAGATTTTCGGCGCAAACCCATCCAGGATGTACGGTCTGAACTAGTTCACGCCGAGGCCCTGAGCCACCAGGGGTAGCGCGTAGTCTCGATCTGACCATACAATAGACCCCGTACGAGGCTCGAACGAGCTATTCCAAGAGACGCCCGAGCAAACGGGAGGAGGCAACCATGCCGGCAGAGCCGAAAAAGATCGTTCCGAAGGGACTGGCCGATTACTTGGACGTCATGAGCAAGTCCGTCTTTCAGACAGGAATGTCCTGGAAGGTGGTGGAGAACAAATGGCCGGGAACACAGGTGGCCTTCAGTGGATTTGAACCGGGCGTTATCGCCCATTTCACGGATAAAGAGGTCGACCAGCTGGCCGGGGACACCCGAATCATCCGGAACCGTCGCAAGATCCAAGCCACCGTGCAGAACGCCCGCCAGATGCTGGAGATGGAAGACGAGCACGGCACATTCCGCGATTACCTGCGCTCCCACGGCAGCTTCGACGCCACGGTGGCCGATTTACGGAAGCGGTTCAAGTTCGTGGGAGAGATGGGGGCGTTCCACTTCCTCTACGTTATCGGCGAAGAGGTCCCCTCGTATGAGGACTGGTGCGCCTCCCGCGGTGTCAAGCCCGCTACGGAGTAAGGAATCCATCGAGCACGCGGAGCAGAGAAAAACAGGCGGGCCGGATTAGCGGTTCTCGAAATCCAGCCCCTCCAGAAATTTTTCGACTTCAGGGGACAACTCCGAAGGTGTTTCCTCTTGCGGCTGCTCAGCCGCTCGGGCGTCGTAGCTGGCCTCCAGCTGCTTGACTACCGGAGCTAGCCGAGGGTTGCTGGTCATGGCCTTTGAGATCTCCTGGTACTGTTTCCTCCCCTTTTGGTTATCAATGAGAGCGCTGGGCAGGTCGTAGAGGTCCTGAAGCGCCTCCAGCACACGGGCCGTGCCCTTAAAGTCCTCTTCAAGCTGAACGTATTGAGGCAGATGAACGATGACACTCGACGTCTCCACCCCCGCCTCCGGCGCCCTCTGTGAAACGAGATACGTGATGGTTGTCGGGCCCTGATAGGTGCTCTGCTGTACCCTGGAAGGGCCGCCCCTCTGGTTGCCGACCGTCCCAGTGACCAATAAAGGCCGGGTATGGGGCACCGCGTCATACATTGAGCCTATAAGGAAATAGCGCTTAACGCCGAAGGTCTTCATCACCTCCAGAATAGCGTCGGAGTAATCCTCTCCGAACATGTGCGGCTCCAGCAGGTGTAAGAACAGCAGACCAGGTCCTGATTCCGGCTGAGCGTAGTTGATGTAGCTGTTAGGGACGGTAATCTCCCGTTGGCCTTCTTGTACTACGATGGTCGGGCGATATCGGGTAAAGTCGAAGAAATTTCCGGGGCGGGCCAGCTTGCCCAGCTCCTTGCTGCCGAAGTGACGCTCCAGGCTTGCCAGCACCAGGCTGCCCACGTTGCCGATATCTACCCAGGGGCGGAGCATGGCAAGCGCGTGGGGCTCTCTAAGCTCAGGTACCGGCTCACTGATCTCAAATGGCCCAATGCGCATAGCACGATCATGATGTCAGGTCTACCTCCGCGATGCAACCCGGTCAGGGCGAAGCGGACGACGTTCTTTTGGATATACTTCGCCATTATCGGGTCGGGCGACCCTGAAGGGAGTAAGAAATGCCGCCAAAGCTCTCGGAGCAGCAAGTCATATCGCACCTCAAAGAGCTTTCGGGTTGGAGAAAGAGCTGGGACCGAATCCGAAAGAGCTATGTCCTGGAGGACTTCGTGGGGGCCCTCCAGTTCGTCAACCGTGTGGGCAAACTCGCGGAGGAGCAAGCGCATCACCCCGATATCACCATCAGCTACAACAGGGTTACCCTTACCCTGTCCACCCATAGTGCGGGGGGAATCACAGAGGCCGACTTCAGGCTCGCGGCCGGCATCGACGGACTCTCGGCGTAGGAGGCTCGGCTTGCCGTTCCCCATCTACAAGGCCTTGAGATAGCGTTCTCAGGCCAAGGCAAGCCGGCACCTCTGGACACCGAAAATCCGGCCTTTTCTCCGGTTGACATCGCTAGAAGCCGCTGCTAGTATTGAATACTGGTTGTGAATACTGGTTGTACGGAACCGCGGGATTAGTATGCTCAGCTTCAGGCGTTTGGTAATACTGTGCCGACGATAAATCAGTTGGTTCGAAAAGGGAGAAAGCCGGCGGTGAGGCGTGTAAACGCGCCTGCGATGCGCTATACGCTGAATTCCTTGAAGAACATCCAACGGCGGGGCAAAGGCGCGCCACAGAAACGGGGCGTTTGTACCCAGGTGCGCACCGTAACCCCTAAAAAGCCGAACTCAGCGCTGAGGAAAGTCGCCCGGGTCAGGCTGACGAATGGGATGGAAGTCACCGCCTATATCCCAGGTGAGGGACATAACCTGCAGGAGCACTCCGTAGTGCTTATCCGAGGTGGCCGCGTCCGCGACCTTCCGGGAGTCAGGTACCATATCATTCGAGGAGCGCTCGACGCTTCGGGCGTTTCAGGGCGAAAACGGGGACGCAGCAAATACGGCTCGAAGCGGAGCCAGTCCCCAGGCGGAGGCGCGTAGGGCGGCGGTCCTTATCGGTCCCTCTTCCCTTCCCATCGATATCCGCGCTGCATGATTCGGGGTTTACCGTGCGACGGACGCCTTCGCACCGAGATTGAGACCAGGGAACAGCTATGAGACGCAGACCAGCAGAAAAACGGCGGATCCCTCCTGATTGGAAATATCATCGGGAGGATGTCAACAAGTTCGTCCACCGGCTGATGACCCGCGGCAAGAAATCGGTGGCGCAACGGATATTGTATACAGCGTTGGACATCGCCGAAAGAGATGCCCACCGTCCGGCCCTGGAAGTATTCGACCAGGCCGTCAGGAATGCAACGCCGGTCATCCAGGTAAAGCCGCGCCGCGTCGGCGGTGCGACCTATCAGGTCCCGGTCGAGATTAGGCCTGAGACCCGAGGAGCGCTGGCGATGCGGTGGCTGGTCGGCGCCGCTCGGGCCCGGAAGGCCCGGCCCATGGCAGACCGCCTCGCAGCCGAGCTTCTCGATGCCTCAAGAGGGCAGGGGGCCGCCGTGAAGAGAAAGGAAGACCTGCACCGGATGGCAGAGGCCAACAGGGCCTTCGTCCACTACCGCTGGTAAACGGTTTCAGAAACGGCCTACTAAGATGACTACGAGCTCTTTCCCCATAAAACAAGTCCGGAATATCGGATTTATCGCCCATATTGACGCCGGAAAGACGACGGTGACCGAGCGCGTGCTCTATTACACCGGCCGGACCTATCGCCTTGGTGAAGTCCATGAAGGCACCACCGTCATGGACTGGATGGACCAGGAGCGCGAGCGGGGGATCACCATCACCGCCGCCGCGACGACCACGGAGTGGCGTGGCTGTCGCATTAATATTATCGACACCCCAGGGCATGTGGATTTCACTGCCGAGGTAGAGCGTAGCCTCCGTGTATTGGACGGGGGCGTTGTTGTGTTTGACGCAGTAGCCGGCGTGCAGCCTCAGTCCGAGACGGTATGGCGCCAGGCCGACAAATACCAGGTCCCAAGGATTTGCTTCGTCAACAAGATGGACCGTGTAGGGGCGGACTTCTTTCGCACCGTTGCCTCCATCGTCGACCGTCTGAAAGTCCGTCCCGTTCTCATCCAGATGCCCATCGGGGCTGAAAGCTCCTTCAAAGGGTACATCGACCTTCTGGAAGAGAAGGCCTGGCTGTTCCCAGAAAACGACCAGGACGACCCCAAACCCATCGCTATTCCAGACGAGTGCGTCTCCGAGGCCAAAAACCTTCGGGACACCCTGGTAGAGCGCATCTCCGAAACGGACGACGCCCTTACGTTCAAGTTCCTCGAGGGGCAGAGCATTGCCAACGCTGAGCTGAAGACGGCGTTGCGGCAGGCCACCATAAACAACAAAGTCGTCCCCATCATCTGCGGGTCCGCGCTCAAAAACAAAGGTATCCAGGCAATGCTGGACGCCGTCATCGATTACCTCCCCTCTCCTGCAGACGTTCCGCCCGTGGCTGGAGTCCATCCCAGGACGAATGACCCTGTGCAACGGCTTCCGGACGACAGCGAGCCCTTCGCCGCCCTGGCATTCAAGGTGGTGACCGATCCATTCGTCGGGAGGTTGGTTTATCTGCGCGTCTACTCTGGGACTTACGAGGCGGGCACGATGTTGTCTAACTCTACCCGAGGTGAGAGAGAGCGGCTGGGGCGGCTGGTACGTATGCACGCGCAGCAGCGAGAAGAGGTGCAGAAGACCTTCGCGGGAGACATTGTCGCGGCCGTAGGGCTGAAGAGCACCTTTACCGGCGACACGCTGAGCGACCCCAAATATCCGGTGGTGCTCGAGACTATTCGCTTCCCAGAGCCCGTCCTAGCAGTTGCCATAGAGCCCAAGAGCCGGGCCGACCAGGATAAGATGGCCGATTCCCTGCGAAAACTGTCCGACGAGGACCCAACCCTCCATATCAGGACAGACCCTGAGACGGCCCAGACGGTTCTCGCGGGCATGGGAGAGCTCCACCTGGAAGTGATCGTGGAGCGCATGAGACGCGAGTACAACGTGGAGGCCACTATGGGCAAACCCCAGGTGGCCTACCGAGAAGCGATAACCGCCACAGCCAGCGCGGAGGGGCGGTTCGTGCGCCAGACCGGAGGCCGAGGCCAGTACGGAGACGTCTGGGTTGAGGTAGAGCCCAGGGGGCGGGGCCAGGGCTTCGAGTTCGTCAACAAGGTCGTTGGTGGCGCTATCCCCAAGGAGTACATATCGGCTGTCCGCCAAGGCGTAGCGGGAGCTTTGGAGACCGGCGTCGTAGCCGGTTACCCTCTCGTAGACGTCAAAGTCACGGTGTACGACGGCTCCTATCACCAGGTTGACTCGTCTGAGATGGCGTTCAAGACCGCCGGCTCCATGGCACTGAAGGCCGCCGTCGCCCGGGCGCAGCCCAAGATCTTGGAGCCGATCATGGGCATCGAGGTCGTCTCCCCCGGAGTCGCCCTGGGAGATGTCCTGGGCGACCTGAGTAGCCGAAGGGCCCGCATTAATAACATTGATGGACGCGGCGATACCCAGGTAGTCAAAGCACACGTTCCGCTGGCCGAGATGTTTAATTACGCCACGGCCCTGCGCTCCCTTTCCCAGGGTCGTGCTACTTACGCCATGGAATTTGACCACTACGATGTGGTGCCCAGCGCCCTGGCCGCGGAAATCAGCGGCAGCGCGAAAGTTCCCGCCAGGAGATAACAAACTGTGACCACTTCAAAGCAGCGGATGCGCATCCGCATCAAGCTCAAGGCCTTCGACCATCGGTCCCTGGACCAGTCGGCCATCCAGATCGTGCAGGCCGCCGAGAGGACCGGCGCAGCCGTGGTGGGGCCGGTCCCATTGCCCACCGCGATCAAGCGTTTCACGGTTATTCGCTCTCCCCATGTGGACAAGGACTCCCGCGAGCAATTCGAGATGAGGACCCACAAACGCCTCATTGATATTCAGGAGCCGACCTCCAGGACCATCGACGCGTTAACCCGTTTGAACCTGCCCTCTGGGGTAGATATCGAGATCAAGTTGTAGGCTGACTATGAGCGCAGGAATCATCGGAAAAAAATTAGGGATGACTCAGATCTTCATGGAAGATGGTAGGTTGATGCCTGTCACTGCTATCCAGGCGGGGCCCTGCACTGTCGTTCAGATCAGGACCAAGGAGCGCGACGGCTACCAGGCTGTACAAATGGGCTTCGGCGATAAGAAAAACCTGAGCAATCCGGAAAAGGGGCACCTGAAGGGCATGGGCCCCTTCGGCATTCTCCGCGAGTTTCGTGTTAAGCCGAATGAAGAGTTTGAGGTCGGCCAGAAGCTCGATGTCAGCATGTTCTCAACGGGTGACACGGTGGACGTCGTAGGACGCTCCCGCGGCATGGGCTTCGCCGGCGGAGTCAAGCGCCATCACTTCCGCGGAGGCCCAAAGACCCACGGTCAGTCCGACCGGCATCGAGCCCCCGGTTCCATCGGCGCCGGCACCACTCCGGGCCGGGTACTGAAGGGGCTCCGCATGGCCGGGCATATGGGAGATGAGCGGAAGACCACGCAGAACCTCAAAGTCGTCGGTGTAGAAGTGGACCGAGACCTGCTCTTGGTCAAAGGAGCCGTCCCAGGCCCGAAAAACGCCTACGTCTTGATTCGCCCCGCTCTCAAAGCGAAGCGGCGTGCTCCACAGGAATCTGGAGAGCAAGCATGAAGGTGCCGGTCAGGGACCTGACAGGAGCAGAGGTGGGCCAGATCGACCTCAATGAAGCGGTCTTCGGTGTACCCATGCGGTCTGGGCTGGTCCACCAGGCCCTGGTACGGCAACGGGCCAACAACCGGCAAGGCACCGCCGACTCAAAGACCCGAGGCCAGGTGTCCGGTGGTGGGAAAAAGCCCTGGTCACAGAAACACACCGGCCGCGCCCGGACGGGCAGCCGACGTTCCCCGATCTTCCGTCATGGGGGTGTGATCTTCGGCCCACACCCACGCGACTACTCTCAGGCCATGCCGCGTAAGATGCGCCGCCTGGCGATTCGATGCATGCTATCAGACAAACGCGATACCGGGACACTGGTGGTGCTTCAAGACCTGGACCTAGCCCAGGGCAAGACCCAGGACCTTGTCCAAGCGCTGTCAGCTCTGGACATCGCTGGCAGCACTTTGGTGGTGACGCGGGACTCGGACGTCAAGCTGGCCAGGTCGGCCCGAAACCTGCCCCGGGTCAAGTACCTTCCCGCCTCCCTGCTGAACGTCGGCGACATGCTCCAATACCAGAGCCTGATTATTACTACAGGTGGCGTGCAGCGGGCCGAAGAGCTCTGGGCCCGGGATATAGATCGACATCGGTTCCCTGCCGTGGAGGAGCCCGTCAAGCCAAAACGCGCTCCGCGAAAGAAGGCGGTATGAGCCTGTACAACGTCGTTAGGCGACCCGTTATTACGGAGAAGAGTACGCTCTTTGCGGAAGCGGGTAAGTATGTATTCGAGGTCTCGCCGGACGCTACAAAGGCTCGGATCAAAGAGGCCATAGAGCTCGCCTTCGGTGTCGGGGTGACCAAGGTCAACGTGATGGGCGTCAAGGGCAAGGTGAAGAGATTCGGACGCCGCCCTAAGGCCCAGCGTTCCTGGAAAAAGGCCGTGGTGACCCTGAGTCCCGGGGACAAGATCGAGATGTTCGCCAGCTCATAGAACGAACCAGCTATGCCACTCAAGATATTTAAACCAACATCCCCATCCCGCCGAGGCATGACCGGCGCCTCATTCGAGGAGATCACTAAGAGTAAGCCGGAGAAGGCCCTGGTCAAAGCCAAGAGGAGGAACAGCGCTGGCCGGAACTCTCGCGGGAAGATTACCGTTCGCCATATGGGCGGAGGGTCCAAGAAGATGCTGCGGAAGATAGACTTCAAGCGCGATAAGGCTGGGGTCCCTGGCAAGGTTGCAGCGATCGAATACGACCCCAACCGCTCGGCCCGGCTGGCCCTGATCCACTATGTCGACGGCGATAAGCGCTATATCATCGCACCGCTCGGCCTAACCGTCGGACAGCCGGTCTTGGCCGGGCCCTCGGCCCCGATCAAGCCCGGCAACTCCTTGCCGATGGAGTCCATCCCCACGGGGACAATGATCCATGCCATCGAGCTGTACCGCGGCAAAGGGGCGCAGATCGTCAGGTCCGCCGGCACCTCCGCTCAGCTCCTCGCTAAGGAGGAGCCCCACGTCATGGTCCGGCTCCCTTCCGGCGAGATCAGGCGCTTCGACGCCGAATGCTCGGCCACCATCGGCCAGGTAGGCAACCCGGACCATAAAAATATGAAGCTCGGCAAGGCCGGTCGGAACCGCCACAGAGGCCGGCGCCCACGGGTTAGGGGTGTCGCCATGACCCCACGAGACCACCCCCATGGCGGAGGCGAGGGACGCTCCGGCATTGGCTTGCCCGGACCCAAGTCCCCCTGGGGCAAGCCGACCCTGGGATATAAGACTCGCCGTAAGCGTAAGAGTACCTCGATGATCGTCAAGAAGAGGAAGTAGAGGAGGAGCATGTCCAGGTCCACCAAAAAGGGGCCCTTTGTCGAAGCCAAGCTGATGCGCAGGGCGGAGGCCGCGGCTCGCTCTCAACAAAAGGTCATCATTAAGACCTGGTCAAGGGCCTCTATGATCATGCCCCAATGGGTTGGGCTGACCATCGCCGTTCACGATGGCAGACGGCATATCCCCGTCTTCATAACCGAGAATATGATCGGCCACCGATTGGGCGAATTTGCCCCAACCAGGACCTTCCGGGGGCATGCCGGCAGGTCTGAACGCACCACGACGGTGAGACGGTAGGAGAGAACGTGGAAGTCAAGGCCAGGGCGAAGAACATATCCCTATCGCCAAAAAGAATACGTCCCATCGTGAGCGCGGTCCGAGGCCTCGCCGTCCCGGAGGCTCTCACGATCCTTCGTTTTCTCCCTTCACCGGCCGCCGCTGACATCGCCAAGGTAATCAAGTCCGCCGCGGCCAACGCGGAGAATAACTTTCAATTGGACCCGGATTCCCTCCGAGTTGTGGACATCAGAGCCGATGAAGGCATGAAGCTCCGCCGTTACCTGCCCATGCCCAGAGGGAGGGCTGGATTGATACACAAACGGCACAGCCACATCACCGTCATCGTCAGCGAAGAGGAGGCGTAGCTTGGGTCACAAAGTGCATCCCCTGGGGTTCCGCCTCGGCACCATAAAGGACTGGCAGGCCAAATGGTTCGCCGCTAAGAAGGACACCTTCCGGGCCCTTCTGTTGGAAGACCTGAAGTTCCGGAAAGAGATATGGAGCAGATACCCGGATGCGGGCATCGCCCGGGTTGAGATCGAACGAGGAGCCCACGAAGTCGTGGTAACGGTCCATACCGCTCGACCCGGCATCGTGATAGGCCGTGGCGGCCAACGGGTGGACGAGTTCCGTAAAACTTTGGAGGGCATGAGCGAGAAACGGGTCCGCATTAACATCCAGGAAGTCCGACAGCCGGAGCTGGACGCCTACCTGGTGGCCCGGAACATCGCTGATCAGATCCAACGACGCCTTTCCTATCGCCGTGCGATCAAACAGGGCGCGACCCGCAGCATGCAAGCGGGGGCGAAAGGGATCAAGGTCATAGCCTCCGGCCGGTTGGGGGGCGCCGAGATCGCTCGTCAAGAGAAGGAGCACCAGGGTCGGGTGCCACTGCACACTATCCGAGCCGATATTGATTACGGCCTCGCTGAGGCAGCCACGACCATGGGGAGAATCGGCGTCAAAGTATGGATCAATCGAGGGGAGATCCTCCCCGAGCGTAAGGAGCCCGAGCTTGAGGCCGAGGGTGACTCGCCCATCTTCGAGCGCCGGGAGGAGTCAGAGAGCAATGCTACAGCCGAAACGAGTGAAGCATAGGAAGGTAATGCGGGGGAAACTCCGCGGGGCCGCCACTGGTGGCAGCAGCCTTCAATTCGGAGATCTCGGCCTTAAGGCGATGGAGTCTCATTGGATTACAGCGAGACAGATCGAGGCTGCCCGCAGGGCCATCAGTCATCATGTGCGGCGCGGCGGTCAACTCTGGGTCCGGATTTTTCCGGACAAACCGGTAACCTCCAAACCCTTGGAGACCCGCATGGGAAGCGGCAAAGGCGCCGTGGACCGATGGGTCGCCGTGGTCAGGCGAGGCCGGATCATGTTCGAATTGACCGGTGTGCAGGAGGCCACCGCCAAGGAGGCACTCAGGCTGGCGGCGCATAAGCTGCCCATAAAGACCAAGATCGTTTCCAAGATCGACCAAGGAGTCGCCGCATAGGCGCGAGATGGACATAGACGAAATTCGAGCCCATACCACAGAGCTCCTCCACGAAGAGCTGGATAAGGCCTATCGGGAGCTCTTCAACCTTCGGTTTCAAAAGGCCACGAGGCAGCTGGCGGACACTACCGCCATTCCCAAAACGCGTAAAACAGTGGCGCGTATCCTTACCGTCCTGAGACAGAGGGAGTTAGCCCAGCCCTCGTAGGCCGTCTGGCAGAACAGGAAACTATGGTCACAGAACGCAACAAGCGAAAAGTTCGCGTAGGAGTAGTCCTCAGCGACAAAATGAGCAAGACTCGGGTAGTGGGGGTCTCATGGAGTAGACCTCACCCACTGTACCGTCGTCCGGTGAGACGGCTCACGCGCTTCAAAGCGCATGACGAGCAAGAGCTCGCCCGACTAGGTGACCGCGTGCGCATTATGGAGACCCGACGCCTCTCCGCAGACAAACGCTGGCGCATCGTAGAGATACTGGAGCGGGCGGAGGTCGTCGAGATGAGGCCCGAGGAGGTGGACCGCAGCCTTCTGGAGGAGCTGGGAGGACAACAGGAAGCTCCCGTTGAAGTGGCTGAGCCCGTCGCCGAGGCGGCGGAGCCGGTCACCGAAGAGGAGGCCCCCGTTGTGGCCGAGGCGCCCGTTGCCGAGGCGGAGCCGGTCACCGAAGAGGAGGCCCCCGTTGTGGCCGAGGCGGCCATTGCCGACACGGAGGCAGTCCCCGAAGAAGAGCCTGCCGTAGCGAAGAAGCCTCGGGCCAGGACGCGAGCCACCGCCACGAAGACGGCCACGGCGAAAAAGACGACGGCGAAAAAGAGCACAAAGGCCAAGCCCGTGGCGGAAGCCGAAGCCATTGCCGAGGAACAGCCCGAGCCCGCGGCCGAGGAGAAAAAGCCTCGGGCGAGGACCCGAGCTACGACGAAAGCCGCGACCACGAAAGCCGCGACCGCGAAAGCCGCGACCGCGAAAGCCAAGACGGCGAAGGCGACCACGGCAAAAAAGACCACCCGCGTGAGGGCCAAGCCGAAGGTTGATGCAGCAGCCGGTAACGGTGCGCAAGGGAATGAGGAACAGGCGGAATGATTCGCGTGTACACCAGACTGCGTGTGACAGACAACTCGGGAGCCCGAGTCGTCATGTGTATCAATATCCCGGGCTCTAGCAACCGCCGATACGCCGGCGTGGGTGATACCATCGTCTGCTCGGTGAAAGAGGCGCAGCCTGCTGCAGGCGTGAAGCGTGGTGAAGTGGTGAAGGCGGTCATCGTTCGGACCAAGCGCGCCATCCGGCGCCCAGACGGCTCGCAAATCCGCTTTGACGACAACGCCGCTGTGGTCCTGAAAGACGAGACGAACCCCATGGGCACCCGGATATTCGGTCCGGTCGCCCGCGAGTTACGCGACAAAAACTTTATGAAGATTGTCTCCCTGGCCCCGGAAGTGCTGTAGAGGTCGCCATGAAAATTCGCAGAAACGACACCGTCATGGTGGTCAAAGGCAAAGATAGCGGTAAAAGCGGCCGCGTTCTGAGTGTGTTCCCAGATAAGAACCGGCTGACGGTTGAGGGTATTAACATCATCAAAAGGCACGTTAAGCCCAGCCCGCAGATTCGTCAGGCCGGCATTGTGCAGCAGCCGGGACCGATGGCGTTACCGAATGTGAAATTAGTCTGTACTAAATGCTCCAAGCCCGTGAGGTCCGGGATACAAGTCCTGGAGGTCCAAGAAGGGGACCGCATAAGAAAACAGAGAGTTCGAGTATGCAAGAGTTGCAATCAACAGATCGATTAGAGCCATCGCAGGAGGACACGTCCTCCCCCGACGACGAGTCCGTTGCCAACGTGCCAGAGGCTGAGGCTCAGGCCAAACGGCCCAGGGCGCGCGGTAAGGCCAAGGCCAAGGCGGGAGATCAAGCCGAAGTTGGTGACGCCTCTGCCGCTGTGGCCTCCAACGAGGGTCCGGCGACGGTAGCGGAGCCCGAGCGTCCAAAAGGTCGCGGTAAGACCAAGGGCCAGCCGAGCGCCCAGGATCAGGACGGCGTCGATTCTGTAGACGATGCGCCACCAGAAGCATCGGAGCCGAAGGCGCAAACAGAGCGGCCCAAAGGACGCGGCAAGGCTGACACACCTCCGAGCGAAGAGGCCGTAGCTTCTGTCGAACAGGTTGCCACCGAGGCACCGGTGTCGGAGGCCGAAGATGAGCAGCCCAGAAGGCGCGGTAAGGCCAAGGAAGATCGAGACGAGGGAGCACGAGATCAGGTCGACACGAAAAAGGCGAAGGCTGCCGCCAAGGCTGAGCTTGCCGGCTACGTTCCACGGATGAGAGAACGCTACCGCAAGGAAATCGTCCCCGCTTTGAAAAGCGAGCTGGGTCTCAGCAACATCATGCAGGTGCCGGCCATCTCTAAAGTGGTGGTGAATGTCGGTCTCGGCGAGGCATTGACCAACCCCAAGGCCTTTGAATCGGTCCAACGGGACATAGAGTCCATTACCGGGCAGCACCCGGTCATTACCAAGGCCCGGAAGTCCATAGCCGCGTTCAAGATCCGCCAGGGGATGCCCATCGGGGTGATGGTGACACTCCGGGGCGACAGAATGTACGAGTTCCTGGACCGGCTCATCAATATTGCGCTGCCCAGGATCAGAGATTTCCGCGGCTCTCCCAACAATGGCTTTGATGGGCGGGGTAACTATTCCTTAGGACTCAGGGAGCATGTCATGTTCCCCGAGATTGATTACAACTCCATCGATAGAATACGTGGACTCCAAGTCACGATGGTGACGACAGCCAGCACCGACGAGGAGGCCAAGGCGCTTCTGGTACACCTGGGAATGGTGTTCTCCAGGGAGCGAGATGGCGCGGTCGCTTAGCCCCACAAGGGCGGGAGGGAAACGGCATGGCGAAAACCTGCAAAATTGAAAAGTGGAAGAGGCCGCCAAAGCACAAGGTGCAATTCCACAACCGGTGCCACCTTTGCGGACGGCCCCGCGCTTACATGCGGCACTTCGGTCTCTGTAGAATTTGTTTCCGCACACATGCTCTCAAGGGAGAGATTCCAGGTGTCAGAAAAGCCAGCTGGTAGGCGACAGTAGCAACTTAAGAGGATAGGTAGAAGGTGACCACAACCGACCCCATAGCCGATATGCTCACGAGAATCCGGAACGCCTCCATGGCAAGGCATACCACTGCCTCGGCCCCCTATTCCAGGATGAAGGAGGCCATTGCCAAGATTCTAAAAGATGAGGGCTTCATCCGTGACTTCAGCGTCGTCCGCGCCGGTAACCATCGTAGCTTACGAATGAATTTGATTTACGGTGAGCAAAACCGGCCTGCTATCACGGGACTTCAGCGGATAAGCAAACCCTCCTTGCGTGTATACGCGGGACATCAAGAGATTCCCCGAGTGTACGGGGGTATAGGGACCGCGATCCTTTCGACCTCAAAAGGTGTTATGTCCGGGCACCAGGCGTGGAAAGGGAAGACGGGCGGGGAGATTCTCTGCGTGGTCTGGTAGCCCATGGGAGCTTTGTTATGTCACGAATAGGAAAAAAGCCAATCCCAATCCCCAGCGGAGTCGAGGTGACCATCGACGGGCCTATGGTAATCGCTCGAGGGCCACGGGGAGAGCTGGTCAGGACCATGGATGCCACCATGTCCATCTCGCGGCAGGATTCAGAGGTCTTGGTCACTCGTCCAGATGACGACCGGCGCTCGCGGTCCTTGCACGGACTGACGCGGACGCTGATCAGTAACATGGTTATCGGTGTCAGTGAAGGCTACCAGAAATCGCTGGAGATCGTCGGTGTCGGGTACAGAGCGACACAGCAGGGCGAAGGTCTAACATTGCAAGTCGGCCTAAGCAACATCGTCCAGGTGGCCCCGCTTCCGGGAATCCAGCTGGAGGTAGAGGGCCAGAACCGGATCCTCATCCGTGGGATTTCGAAGGAAATCGTCGGTCTCCAGGCAGCCAAGATTCGCCGCGTTCGCCCGCCAGACCGTTACAAGGGCAAGGGAATCAGGTACGTGGGGGAATTGGTGCAGTTGAAGCCTGGCAAGGGCGGCAGAAAGGCGTAGGGGAAGTCCCCCTAAAAAAGGACAATGGCTCACACAGCAAGCACAGCCCGAGGGGCCAGGGTCGTACGGCACCGCCGACTCCGCAAAAAGATCGCGGGAACCGCGGAGCGTCCTCGGCTTTCAGTATTTCGTAGCCTGAATCAGATATACGCCCAGGTGGTAGATGATGTCCGGGGACATACCATGACGAGCGCCTCGTCCCTGGAGGAGGCTGCCAAGGGGCAAAAGAGCTCACGGAGTAAGACCGAGACTGCCAAGGTCGTCGGAGGCCTCGTGGCGAAGCGCGCCCGAGACCTGGGCGTCAAAGAGGTCACCTTTGACCGAGGAGGCTTCAGGTACCATGGGCGCGTTCAGGCCCTGGCAGATGCAGCAAGAGAAGGGGGCCTTCGGTTTTGACCACAACTCGGCCAAGAAGAGAAAGAAGTGAGGCCCAAGTCGCCGGCCTCAATGAAAAAGTGGTTTCCATCAAGCGCGTCACCAAGGTGGTAAAGGGCGGTCGTCATTTCAGCTTCAACGCCATGGTGGTGGTGGGAGATGGCGCCGGTCATGTCGGCATAGGCTTAGGCAAGGCGGGCGAGGTGCCGGAGGCGGTCCGAAAAGGGACCTCTATAGCACGCCGTAACCTGATAGAGATCACCATGGCCGGGAGTACGCTTCCCCACAAACTGGTTAACAAGTACGGAGCGTCCCTGGTAATGCTTAAGCCGGCGTCGCCCGGCACTGGCGTCATTGCGGGCGGGAGCGTCCGCGCGGTCGTGACCGCTGCCGGCATACGCGACGTGCTGACGAAATCGCTGGGGAGCCCAAATCCTATTAACCTGGTGAAGGCTACGTTCGAGGCGCTGAGTAAGATGAGAAGCCCAGAGGAGACGGTCAAGAAGCGAAAGGCGCTGGCGGCGGCGCTGGCTGCCTCTCCTCCACCTGAGCCCAGGTCTCCCAGGCCTCCGCGCCCTTCGCGACCCCAACAAGCCAGGGATGGGCAACCGCCCCCGCCCGGAGGCCGTCCCCCCCGGCCCCCGGTCGCGTCCAGACCCGAACCCCAACCGGAAAAAGACCTGCCCGAGACAACCGATTCGCCGGCGTCAACCGTATCTGAGAATATAGAGGAGGTCCAACAAGGGACGGCCTCTCCCGAAGCAGCGGCCACCACCCCCGAGGTCGTGTCCGAGGTAGCGGAACCCGGTCCCGAAGCTGAAAGCGTCGAGACCTCACCGCCAACCGAGGCGCCTCCGGAACCTGAAAAAGAACATGAGGATAACGAGGAGAGCCGTGAGTAGGCTCCGAATAACCCTCGTGAAAAGCCCTATAGGCTACGAGCGTAGCCAGAAAGGGACCGTCCGGGCCCTGGGACTGCGCCGTATCCGGCAGACAGTGGAAAAAGAGGACACTCGGGATATCCGTGGGATGGTCCACAAGGTCAGGCATCTCCTGAAGCTGGAAGAGGTATGAGAGAGCACGAACTAACACCGCCCAAAGGGGCCAAGCGACAGAGCAAGCGGTTAGGCCGGGGGCTCGGTAGCGGCAAAGGCACCTACGCGGGTAAGGGTATGAAGGGCCAAAAGTCAAGGTCCGGCGTCCGGATGCGTCCGGGGTTTGAAGGCGGCCAGCTGCCCATCATCAAGCGACTCCCACGGCAGAGGGGCTTCCGAAATTTCTTCCGCGTCGAGTACCAGGTCGTCAATCTTCAGGCGCTGGACCGGTTCGAGGATGGGACGGAAGTTGACCCCATGGAGCTCTTGAGAGCGGGCCTTGTAAGGAACCTCAAAACGCCCGTGAAGATTCTAGGAGAAGGGGAGATCGGAAAGGCATTGAAGCTGAAAGCGAACAAGTTCTCGGCCACAGCGCGAGCGAGGATTGAGTCAGCCGGAGGTACGGCAGAGGAGATCGGTGCAACAGACACAGCCATCTAGCTTCCGCTTCCTGGCGGCTATCGGCGATGCGATGCGGCAGCCAGACCTGCGCTGGAAGCTTCTCTTCACGTTTGGTATCCTGGTCATCTTTCGCTTCGTTGCCAACGTTCCGGTCCCTGGCGTTGACCTGGGATTATTGGACCGTGCTTTTCAGGACAACCAGCTCCTGGGCTTCCTCAACATCTTCAGCGGCGGCGCATTGCAAAACCTCAGCGTCGCATCTATGGGTGTTTACCCCTACATTACCGCCTCGATCATCATGCAGTTGCTGGTGCCTGTGATACCACGGCTGCAAGCCATCTCCCGAGAGGGCGAATACGGACGGCAAAAGATCAACCAGTATACCCACTGGCTGACCATCCCTCTAGCCATGGCCCAGGGCTACGGCCAGCTGATCCTCTTGCAGCGGTCGGGGGTCATAACCGGCATCGGCCTGGGCGAGGCCGAGCTCTTTTCCACGATCTCCATGGTCTTGTCCCTGACCGCCGGCACGATGTTCCTGGTGTGGCTGGGCGAGCTCATCACCGAGAAAGGTATCGGGAACGGCATCTCCCTGATTATTTTTGGGGGCATAGTCGCCTCCCTGCCACGGCTTATCGACCAGAACTTCATTCAGGAAGGTGTCACAGCAGGGATCCTCTTCACCGCCATCGCCGGTCTTCTGGTAGTCTACGCCATCGTGGTCTTTAACGAGGCCCAAAGGAGGATACCCGTCCAGTACGGTCGTAGCCTGTTCCGCGGGGGGCGCATGTACCGTCAGGCAGGCTCATCTTTTATACCCATACGGGTAAATTCCGCCGGGATGATCCCCTTAATCTTCGCCTTCTCCATCATGATCTTTCCAGGTATCATGGCCAGCTACTTCGTGGGCGTCGAAAGCTCCAGCCTATCCAGCTTCGCCAGGACGATACAGGACATCTTCCACCCCAACAATTGGGTGTACTGGTTCATGACCTTCGTCCTGGTGGTGACCTTCACCTTCTTCTATACACTGGTGATCTTTCAGCAACAGAACCTGGCCGAAAACCTGCAGAAGAATGGTGGGTTCATCCCCGGCATTCGGCCGGGGCAACCAACGTCGGAATATCTCAACCGGGTGATCCTTCGGGTAACCGTGGCGGGGGCCCTGTTTCTGGCCTCGATCGCGGTCCTGCCCTACTTCGCCCGAGGCGTTACCGGTGTCAGCGGTCTCCAGCTCAGCGCTACCGCGCTCCTGATCGTCGTAGGTGTGGCCATGGACACCATGCGCCAATTGGAGGCCCAGCTAACCATGCGTCAGTACGAAGGCTTTATCAAGTAGAACGGAGGTAGCTCCGGTCCACCACCGGAGCCCGCGAAAAAATTTGCGTGTTATTCTCCTCGGGCCTCCCGGAGCCGGAAAGGGCACACAGGCGGCCAACGTCTCCAAGGACCTTGGTCTGGCTCACATAGCCTCTGGCGACCTCTTTCGCATTGAGCAAGAGAGAGGATCTGAGCTTGGACTCTTGGCCAAACAATATATGGACAAAGGAGAGCTCGTCCCAAACGAAGTGACCATTAGCATGATCCTGGACCGCATACGGCAGCCGGATTGCGACAAGGGCTACCTGTTGGACGGGTTCCCTCGGAACCTGGAGCAGGCCCGTGCCCTGGACGGCGCCTTGGAGAACTCCGGCACGCCTGGGATAGACCGCGTGGTCTTCATTGATGTGTCATTGGATGAGCTGATGAAACGTCTCGGAGGAAGGTGGGTGTGCCGGCAGCAACAGCACCCGTATCACATCGTTAACTCTCCGCCCAAGGTGGCTGGCAAGTGCGACATCGATGGATCAGACCTCTACCAGCGTGCGGATGACTCGGAAGTGACCGCCCGAAGACGCCTGGAGGTCTATTTCGAGCATACGGCGCCTCTGATCGATTATTACAAAGAGGCTGGGAAGTTAACGGACATCAACGGCGAGCTGGAGATCGACGCCGTCGGTAAAAACCTGATCGCTATTTTACAATAGTAAAGTTATTTACCATAATAGAGAGAGCAGTCCCGAAGAAAAACTCATGAACATCCAGCAGGCGAAAATCGAACAAGGCGGCGTGATCATCAAGTCGCCCCAAGAGATTGCGATCATGAGACAGGCAGGACAGGTGGTGGCGAAAACCATCAAGGTCCTGGAAAAGGAACTGCGAGCGGGCATGACCACCGCGGAGCTGGACGATATAGCCTACGAATGCATCACTGGGGCTGGAGCGCTACCGTCCTTCAAGGGGTACCGGGGCTATCCATCTACGATCTGCGTCTCCATAAACGACGAGATCGTGCATGGCATCCCGGGTCAAAGGATTGTGAACGAAGGTGACCTGGTGGGCATGGATGTGGGAGCCATCGTCGATGGCTATCAGGGAGACTCTGCAGTGACCCTCGGCGTTGGGGAGATTTCGGATGCCGCCCGGGCCCTCCTGGAAGCGGGTGAAGGCTCTCTGGAAGCTGCGATTCAAACAGCTCGGGCCGGGCTCCGCATCGGAGACATTTCCTGGGCTGTCCAGGAGTACGCTGAGTCACGCGGCTTCTCCGTGGTACGCGAGTACGTCGGCCATGGCATCGGGCGGGCGTTGCATGAAGACCCCGCGGTCCCCAACTACGGCCCCCCAGGACGCGGGTTGGTCTTGAAGACCGGTATGGCCCTCGCCATCGAGCCGATGGTCAACGCCGGCGCATGGAAGACCCGACTGCTCGAGGACAACTGGACTGTGGTGACCCAGGATGGAGGGCTATCCGTCCATTTCGAGCATACCCTGGTCATCAATGAGGGAGCTGCAGAAGTATTGACAGCCCGCTAGGCGTCAGGGGGCCACAAGAAAGGCCCCGGAAAGGAATGTATGGCAAAAAAGGAAAGCATAGAGGTAGAAGGGTCGGTAGCGGAGACGCTGCCGAACGCCATGTTCCGGGTGGACCTGCCCACGGGCCACCGGGTCCTGGCTCACGTGTCCGGCAAGATCCGCATGCACTTCATCAAAATACTGCCGGGCGATAGAGTAATGGTTGAGCTGTCCCCCTACGACCTCTCCCGGGGACGCATCACGTACCGGTTTAAATAGCACTCGCCGCGTATATTCCAGAGAAGAAAGAAGTCGAGGACGATGAAGGTCCAGGGCTCCGTTAAAGTGCGTTGTGACAAATGCAAGGTAATCCGCCGCAAGGGTGTTGTGAGGATCATCTGTCCCAACCCCAAACACAAGCAGCGTCAGGGTTAATCGCGGAAGGAGCGGCCCATGGCTCGGGTAGCAGGCGTCGATATTCCTAACCACAAGAGGGTAGAGTTTTCCCTCCGATACATACACGGTATCGGACCCACGCTGGCCAGGAAGGTTGTGGAACGGGCGGGCATAGAGGGAAACCCCAAGATTAGCGAGCTCACCGATGAGGAGCTAAACAGAGTCCGCGAGATTGTGGACCGAGGCGGTTATATTGTCGAAGGCGACTTGCGCCGCGAGACCAGCCAGAACATCCGCCGGCTCATCGACATCGGCTCTTACCGAGGGACCCGCCACCGGAGGAACCTTCCATGCCGAGGCCAGCGGACCCGGACGAATGCCAGGACCAAGCGGGGAGCCCGTAAAACGGTCGCCGGACGACGTCGGGCTGCGTCCAAGAAGTAGGCCGCCCTGTGGCAGGGAACGACCGCAACAAAGATTGACCTGAATGTCTGTTCGTCGAATGCGTTTGAAAGGTCCGTGACGGGATGGGAAAGATTTAGGCACCGATAGCGGTAGTACCGTTTCAGCAAGGAAAAGAATCATGGCGAAACCAAGGCAACGTGGCCGGCGCAGAGAGCGCAAAAATATCCCCGTGGGGAAGGCCTACGTTCAATCGACCTTCAACAATACCCGCGTGACTCTGACGGACCTTACAGGGAACGTCATCGCTTGGAGCAGCTCCGGCAACGTAGGGTTCAAAGGCTCCCGTAAAGGGACCGCCTTTGCCGCCCAAAGAGCCGCCGAGGAGGTGGCTAAACGGGGTATGGACCATGGCCTTAGACAGATCGAGGTCCTGGTCCGGGGACCAGGCTCCGGTCGAGAGGCAGCCATACGCTCCCTCCAGGCCACCGGCCTAATGATTACACGAATCCGAGACATAACGCCCGTTCCCCACAACGGTTGTCGCCCACCGAGACGACGGCGCGTCTAACCGTTGACAGCGTCGGTGCTTGATAGGTGTCCTAAGGAGGCAATGTGGCAAGATATACCGGTCCTGTTTGCAGAATATGTAGGAGGGTAGGGGAGAAGCTTTTCCTGAAAGGAGAGCGTTGCCTCACTCCTAAGTGCGGTTTTGAGCGCAGGTCCATGCCTCCCGGCGAGCATGGCGCTTCACGCCGCCGTCGTGTCTCCGAACACGGGCTGCAGCTCCGGGAAAAGAAACGCGCCCGGGCTATATACGGCGTCCTGGAGCGCCAGTTCAAGAACTACTTTCAGGAGGCTGTAAGAAAGAAAGGGGTCACCGGGCAGTACCTTCTAGAGCTGCTGGAGCGGCGATTGGATAACGTCGTCTATCGGCTTGGATTCGCAGACTCCAGGGCTACTGCGAGGCAAATCGTCAACCATCGGCACATCACCGTCAATGGCAGAAGGGCCGACGTGCCTTCCATTCGGGTGAAGGAAGGGGATATCATCGGTTGGCGGGAGAGATCCAAAGAGACCGGATACTACAAGGCCCTGATCGAAGACCTTCAACGCAAGCCCCTTCCCAAATGGCTATCGCTGGACCCTCAGACCGTAACCGGAACGGTGATCGCCCTTCCGGAGCCAAGTGACATGGACCTGAAGATTGAAGAGCGGATGATCGTAGAGTTCTACGCCCGCTAGGAGAACAGCAGGAGATATGGTAGTGACATTGATAGAACAGCCGATCACGGAAAAGATTCCACCGTCCCCCGAGCCCAAGATAGAGATCTCGGAGAGCACTGACGACTATGGCAAATTTGTCATCGAGCCCCTGGAGAGAGGGTTCGGTGTCACCTTAGGTAACGCCCTGCGGAGAGTGCTGCTAGGGTCCCTGACGGGTGCGGCCATCACCTGGGTGCGCATCGACGGGGTCCAGCACGAGTATTCGACGATCCCATTCGTCAAGGAGGATGTCTCTGAATTCCTCCTCGATATCAAATCGGTCCGTATCAGGCCCCTTTCAGACCGGCCTGGAACCCTCCGGCTGGAAGTACAAGGGCCGGGCCAGGTTACCGCGGGCGACATACAGCCATCGGCTGATTTCGAGATCGTGAACTCGGAGCAGCACCTGGCCAGTATGGACTCGGATAAGAGCTCCTTGTCCGTGGAGATTCACGTGGACCTGGGCAAGGGCTACCTGCCCGCGGCCCATACAGAAGGCATGCCCATAGGGGTTTTACCGGTTGACGCGATCTTCAGTCCTGTATGGAAAGTCAACTATAAAGTCGAAAATACCCGGGTCGGCCAGGCTATCGATTTTGAGCGGCTGGCGCTGGAAGTCTGGACCGACGGCGCCAAGACCCCGCAAGACTCTGTGAAAGAAGCCGCGCAGGCGTTGGTAGACTCATTCTTCAGGTTTGTCGCCCTCGGACAAGTCATGGAAGGTATGGGAGATGGACAGACTCTGGCCCATGCGATTCCGGCGGATCAATACAACATGCCCATCGAGAAGCTGGACCTGGAAGCCAGAACCTTGAACTGCCTCAAGCGGGCCAAGATCAACAAGGTCGGAGAGGCGATGGAGAAGAGCCGGGATGAGCTGCTGAAAATCAAGAATTTCGGCGAAAAATCTCTGACCGAGCTCTACGAGCGGCTAGAAGCCCATGGCCTCGTGCAGCCCGCCCCCGAAATCCAGCAGGGTGAGGCGCCCGGCGAGGAAACAGCGGACAGTCTCGCTCCAGGTGCAACCGCCATCGCTGAGGAGACGACCGCACCGCCTGCAGCCCTTGCCGATGCAGACCATGAGGATGATGCCGCGCGTGGCAAAGCGCCCATAAGAGACCTTTCCGCCCTCAGGGCCGCTCTACTGGGCGAACAGCTTGATGACGCCCAGGAACCGGAGGCGCCCGCTGTCTCTTATCCAGCGGACCTGGCGGAAGAGCCGGAGGACGAGTCCGATAAGGACGAGGTTGTTGACGACTTCGACGATGACGACGACTCTCTGGAGCAGACATGAGACACAGGGTATCAGGAAGACATCTAAGTCGGGACACGGCTCAGCGCATGGCCATGTACCGCAACCAGACCACAGATTTAATCCGGCATGAGCATATCATCACTACCGAGGCTAAGGCCAAGGAGCTACGCGGCTTCGCCGAGGGTATGATTACGCTCGGCAAGAAAGGCACGTTGCATCATCGGCGACAGGCCTTGGCCTTCATCTATGATGACAAGGTGGTGAGGAAGCTGTTCCAAGAGCTGGCTCCTCGGTATGAGGACAGGAACGGCGGCTATACCCGCATCACCAAGCTCGGGTCCCGCTCTGGGGACGGAGCCTTTATGGTTAAGTTGGAGCTGGTCTGAGCAGCCACGTCTCAAGTCCGGCATGCACCTTACGAAAATAGCGCTGATAGTCGAATACGATGGCACTGGATACCATGGCTTCCAGGTCCAGCGCCAGTCGCCGACTATCCAGGAGGAGTTGGAGCGCGCTATCCATCGCCTCACCGGGGAGAGGCTGAGAGTCCGCTGCGCCAGCAGGACGGATGCCGGTGTACACGCCAAAGGGCAGGTGGTGAGCTTTCAAACAGATGCCGCCCATCCGGAAGAAACATGGATACGGGCCCTGAACTACTACCTCCCCCAGGCGGTGAGCGTGCTTTCAGTTCATACCATACCGTGCGACTATGACATCAGGAAACGGGCTGTCAGCCGTCACTACCGGTATGTGATCCTGAACCGTCCCGTCTCCTCACCTCTCCTGCGGCAACGGGCCCATTGGGTACGTCAACCGCTGGATGTAGAGCTGAGCAACCGGGCCGCGTCGACCCTGGTGGGAGAGCGTGACTTCGCTCCTTTCTCCGGCCCGTTGCCGAGTAAGAAGGCCAGCACCATCCGGGGGCTGACTCAGGCCGAGTTCCATCGCGACGGCGATCTTGTGCACTTTGAGGTCGCAGGGAACTCCTTCCTTCCACAGCAGGTCCGGCGAATGACCGGTAGTCTCGTAGATGTAGGTCTCAAGAAAAAGAGCCTGAGCGAGTTCGAGGCAACAGCCAACTGTCAGAAGCGAGGTGCGGCAGGGCCGACACTTCCTCCTCACGGGCTGTTCCTTCAATCAGTAAAGTATCGTGATTTCCCCGCGGGGATGCAGACGGAAAACTAAAGAGCAGGTACAGGGCAATGAGTCCACCCACCAAGACATATACTCCAAAAGCTAGCGAGATCGACCGGAAGTGGCGCGTCATCGACGCCACCGGGCGTCCACTAGGAAGGTTAGCCTCAGAGATCGCCCAGATACTGAAGGGCAAGGACAAGCCGACCTATACGCCTAACATGGACACCGGCGACTTTGTCATCGTGGTCAACGCGGCCAAGGTCTACGTCAGCGGCAAGAAGAGCACTGACAAGCTGTACTACACCCACAGTATGTACCCCGGCGGCTTCAAGGCCACCCCTTTTGACACCATGCTCGCCAAGCACCCAAGGCGAGTCATCGAATGGGCGGTATGGGGCATGCTGCCCAAAAACGTTCTCGGCAGGATCCTCCTGCGAAAGCTCAAGGTCTACGCCGAGGAGACCCATCCCCACGGCGCGCAGATTAAAGATCTTGCCGGACCAGAGAGGGTGGGTAAGCCGGACAAGCCCAGGCCCGCGAGAAAGCTGAAGATTGAGCCGGCGGAAGAGCCCGTCGCCGCCGAAGCGGCAGCCGAAGAGCCCATCGCTGCCGAAGCGGCAGCGGAAGAGCCCGTCGCCGCCGAAGCGGCAGCCGAAGAGCCCATCGCCGCCGAAGCATCAGCCGAAGAGCCCATCGCCGCCGAAGCACCAGCCGAGAAGCCTGACACAACCCCCCTCACCCCTCCCACCCCCCGTACCAGGTCCCGGAGAGCCAAAGCCCAGGAGGCGAAGCCAGCACGGAGGCGAACAAAGAAGTCTTCCGACGAGGAGTCCGTCGAAGAGTCTCAGGATCAGGAGGCATAAATGACTGCGGGCAACCAACAGTATTCTCATGGAACAGGCCGGAGGAAGACGGCCATCGCCCAGGTGCGGGTGAGCCCCGGCGGAGGGGCCATCGTGATCAACGGCAAGCCCCTGGAGGAGGCGGTCCCCATACCGCCCTTACAGACCGATATCTTGGAGCCCTTCCGCATCACCGGTAACCTGGGCCGTCTCAATGCGACGGTCAAAGTATCCGGAGGCGGAGTTTCCTCCCAGGCCGGAGCGATTCGGCATGGCATCACCCGAGCCTTGATAGACCTGGATGAGACGCTGAAGCCAGCCCTGCGTAAGGCCGGGCTCGTCACCCGCGATCCGCGGGCCAAGGAACGAAAGAAATATGGCCTGAAGAGGGCCAGGAAGGCGCCGCAGTACACCAAGCGGTAGCGCTCATCGCGGTAGTTTAGAGAAGAAAACGAGTAGGGGCGGGTCTAGACCCGCCCCTACTCGTACGTTATCATCCAGACCTATTCACCAGGGGAGGCTAACCATGGAACCAGGGCACGCGACGTTGACGGACCAGGTCGCCATTGTGACCGGCGGCGCCGAGGGAATAGGCAAAGGGATCGCCCAGGGGCTAGCCAACTTTGGCGCCGACGTCATCCTGGCGGACATTCAGTTCGAGAAGGCCCAGAGCTCAGCCGAAGAAATTCAGAGATCCTCCGGACGAAGGGCCCTCGCTCTCCACACAGATGTCAGGGAAGAGGAGCAGATAAGCGAGATGGTGGCCCGCACCATTACCGAATTCGGCCGTATGGATATCCTGGTCAATAACGCCGGTGGCACCTTCATTGCCCCTCTTATGCAGATCAACCGCCGAGGCTGGGATATGATGCTGAACCTGAACCTGACCAGCATGTTCCTGGCATCCAAGGAGGCCTTCCGTCACTGGTCGGCCAACGACGTCCATGGCCGCATCATTAACGTCTCCTCGACCGAGGGACTCAAGGCCTGTACCGGCTTCGGCCCCTACTCCGCGGCCAAGGCGGCCATGATCAACCTTACCAAGACCATGGCCCAGGAGTTCGGGCACTATGGAGTGCGGGTCAACTGCATCGCCCCTGACTACACGCCCACCGATGGGACCATGCGCATGCGAAGCGGCCCCCCTTCGCCGGAGGCTGCCGAAGTCCTGAACCGCAAGATACCCATGGGCAGGCAGGGCACGCCGGAGGATATGGCCGGGGCGGTCATCTTCTTCGCCAGCGAGCTCTCCCAGTGGGTTACCGGGCAGACCTTGATCGTCGACGGTGGAGCATGGTGGGCTGCCCGTGTTGAAGGGGCCTTCGAGGTAGCGCCCCAGGATCAGAGCTCGCGCTAACGGCGAAGGGGCTCATAGTCTGCGCGCAGCCGCCGATGCCCGATTGGCTCTCTACTAGGGGTCCGGCGCACGCCCCTGCTAGCAGGGCGCTGAAAAAGGGGTGTCCCGAGGGGGCGGAGCCCCTTTGGCGGGGGTCGAAGGGCTCCGATTTTATCGAGAGTCCTCGACCTGAGTCGGGAGGTGTGCCCCCTTCTGTACATCATCCGCCTTAGGCGGATACGTTGAACCCCCTTGAGGGGGTTTGGGGGTGTTTAGCAGCATCCTGCTCGTTATGACCTGGGAAGCCCCAGCCCCCGTTGCGAGATGATGTTGCGTTGAATCTCCGAGGTTCCCGCCGCGACGGTGAGAGAGACCGTCAGCAGGTATTGTCGCTCGATACGTCCTGCATCCGCGAATAGGGGTGAGCCGGGCTCCAGCTGGCCGTAGAGCCCCAGGACCCGCATACCGGCCTGCGCCACACGCTGCTGGAGCTCCGAGCCGTACACCTTGGCCATGGAGGCCTCGAGGGTCGGCACCTTCTTCTGGTCCTGTAGCCACGCCACCCGATAGCCGAAATGGCGCTGGACCTCAACCTGGACCGCCAGGTCCGCCAGCAGGTTGCTCACCAGCGGGTGCTCTACCAGAGGCTTCCCGTCCCGGGTAGCCGACGACGCGAACCGCCTGATGAGCGCCAGTAACTTGCGGGAGTAGGAGGCGAAGCGTATGCCGGACCGCTCGAAATCGAGGGCGACGGCCATGACGTACCACCCCTGGTTCTCCTCACCAACCAGGTTTCTCGCCGGGACCCGCACCTCATCGAAAACGACCTCATTGAACGAGACGCCGTTGGCGATGTTGACGATGGGCTGCGGGCGCACGCCTGACGATTTCATATCCACCAGGAGTATGCTGATGCCCTTGTGCTTGGGGGCCTCCGTGTCCGTCCTCACCGCCAGCCAGCACCAATCGGCGATGTGGGCGCAGCTGGTCCATGCCTTTTGCCCGGTAACCACGTAGTCGTCGCCGTCGCGCACGGCCCGCATCTGGAGAGCCGCCAGGTCAGAGCCACTGCCCGGCTCGCTATAGCCAGTGCACCACCATGAGTCACCCGAGGCTATCGGCGGCAGGTGGACCGCTTTTTGCTCTTCGTTGCCGTAGAGCATCAACGTGGGGCCGACCCATTGAGTCCCGCCGATCCCCATAGTCAGGCCGGGGACACCGGCATACATCATCTCTTCCTGAAAGATGGCCTGCTCAATGGTGGAACGAGCCTGCCCCCCGTACTTCCTTGGGCCAGGCCAAGGTGAGCCAGCCCTTGGCCGCGAGCCTTTTTGCCATCTTCTGGGTCACCGGCCAATTCTGTCCGTCAAATTGGTCCTCGTGGTCAACCCCCTGCCAGTCGGCTGGGAGCTCGTTCTTGATCCAACTTTGGACCTCCTCCCTGAACGTCTTCTCTTGATCGCTAAACCGAAAGTTCACAACGCCTCCCGCTATATTTCGGACAGCCGACTCTTCAAACGGTCCAGGTTGGGGCTGAGTGACGGATCGACACCGTTCAGTACCGCCAGATAATAGCTCACGTAGTCTCCGAAAAGGATGCTGGTCATGATCTGCCCCAGAGGGCCTTTACCTCTGGCGTCCAAAGCGGCATACCGGATACCTTCCTCTTTAAGAAGCTCCCCGGTCAGGTCCCGCGCTGTGATCCGGTGGTGATATAGGCCTGACCGCAACATCACGATGAGAAAGTCGTCTGCCGCCCCCTGGGGAAATCGGAACCCTTCCACTGAATTATGATTGAGCTCCGGCAAGAGCTCGAAAAAAGCCCAGGTCTTGGCATTCTCCGCGATCTGGGTCTTCCAACGGCGGGCCACGGCAGCAAGGTGCTGAGCGGCGTAGACCACGACGATTTTCCCGAGAGCGGTGACCGCTAGCTGCTTGGCCGGATTCCGGCTCTCCGGAGCATCGGGGACAATCTCCCGAGCGAGATCGTTCATCTCTCCTATCGCCTCGGCAACATCCTTGGAACGATCGGAGGCGAGCCCCAGGCGCTGGACGAAGCCCAGGAGGCTGAAGAGGCTGTACCCCACTGCGCTCCGGGCCTCACCCTCACACTCTACGGGGAAAACGGGGACTCCTTTCACGCGACACAGGTTGGCCAGCGCCCCTCCCGTAGTGCACGCTACCGCCTTTACTCCAGGCTTCCAAGCGATTTCGAAGGCGTTGAGCGTCTCCTCTGTATTACCGGAGTAGCTGGAGGCGACCACCAGGGTGCGCTCATCCTCCGGCTGCTGCCCACCATAGCCTCGGGGAACATCCACGGGCAGCTCCCCTGCCATCGCCTGGAGGCCTGCCAGCAGATCACCACCGATAGCCGAGCCACCCATACCCAGGACCAGCACCCGCTCAACCTGCCGGTAGCTGTCGGGCAGCGGGAAGGCCAGGGCCTTGACCCAGGCATCCCGGCACTGCTGAGACAGGGCGGCGATCCGTCCCCCCATTCCTGAAGGGTCTACCTGTTTATAGAGATTTGGATCGTCGAGGCTTCCCATTCAGACCCCGGTAAGCAGCCGCGTCTGCCCTAAGAGCTCGCGGACTCGTTCCTGGCTGCTGGTCTCACAATACACCCGCAGCAGAGGCTCCGTCCCTGAGAACCGTATCAAGGACCACGACCCATCCTCCAGCCGAAAGCGAAAGCCGTCTCCTGTGTCGATGCCAATGACGGCACTGCCACCAAGCTGGTCGGGACGGCTATTCCGCACCCGGAGCATGATAGCGCTCCGCTCGCTGGAGTCGAAGTCCAGGTCTATTCTGTCGTAGTGATGCGGCCCAACTTTGTCATAGAGGTAGCTAATAAGCTCCGACGGCTGCATGTTGAGAGCCGCCATCATGGAAAGGACATACAGGCCGGAAAGGACCCCGTCCCGCTCCGGAATATGTCCCCGGAAGCCATACCCACCGCTCTCCTCACCGCCGATCAACGCATCCTCGCGCATCATCACCGGGCCGATATACTTGAAGCCGACGTCGGTCTCGAACACAGGGACGCGGTAGCGCTCCCCCAGACGGAACAGCATGCTCGTGGTGGTGATGGACTTGACCAGCGGGCCGCGCTCACCCCGGACTTCCAAGAAATAGAGGGCCAGGAGCGCCAGGGTCTGAAGCTGGGTCACGAACTCTCCACGCTCATCGAGAACTCCTAATCGGTCCGCATCCCCGTCTGTCGCGAGCCCCACATCCGCCTTGCGCCGCTTAATAGCTCTGGAGAGGGCCTGCAGATTGTGGGCAATGGGCTCCGGTTGTTCTATGCCGGGGAAGGCAGGATTTCGCTCGGCATGGAGCTCCGTGACCTTCATTCTCCCTCCGTTGAGAAGGGTGGCGAAGAAGCCCGAGCCGGCCCCGTACATCGAATCGACGACCACGGTCAGCGGGGCGTCCCGCAGGGCCTCCAGGTCAACCAGCCTGCCGATCTGGCCCAGATAGGGGCCGATTGCATCGATACGCTCAACGCGCGCGGGTTGCGTACGACGCGGGGTCCTCTTGCCGCGGCCCTCGGCTATGTGTCGCTCCAGCTCCGCGATGACCTCGGGCGACGCACTTCCGGCGTATTCGGGTTTGTACTTGAAGCCGTTATACCTGCCGGGGTTGTGGCTTGCCGTGATCACGACACCACCCGCCGCTTTCCGGTCGATGATGATGTAGCTCACAGCGGGCGTGGGACAGGCCTTGTCGCAGAGATAGACGTTGATGCCGTTGGCTGCCACGACCTCGGCGACCGCAGCGGCGAAGTCTTCGGAGGCAAAGCGAGTGTCATAGCCGACGACCAGCCCGTCCGAGGCGGTGCCGATGCTGTGAAGATAGCTGGAAACGCCCCGCGCACATGCGCGTACGTTCTCAAAGGTGTATTCCTCGGCTATGACGGCTCTCCAGCCGTCGGTGCCGAACTTTATCTCGCCGCTACGCAAGGTTGGACATCTCGCTGGCAGCGGCTGAAAGCAACTGTCTTAGCCTGTGGCCCCGGCGCCGCGCGATCGGGCAGATGTACTCTCTACCGCCCGGGGCTGGACGCCTGCCTCACTTCGGATTTCCTCGGCCTTGTTGGTCTCTTCCCAGGGGAAGAGGATGTCCTCCCGGCCGAAGTGACCGTTGCTGGCGCTCTGCCGGTACATGGGGCGGCGCAGGTTGAGCGACCTCATGATCGCGGACGGGCGTAGATCGAAATGCCGGTCGATGAGGGCCAAAATCCTTTCGTCCGAGATCTTGTTCGTCCCGAACGTCTCTATCGAAATCGAGATTGGGCGGGCCACGCCAATCGCGTACGAAACCTGAATCTCCAAGCGGTCAGCAAGACCGGCCGCTACGATGTTCTTTGCGACGTGTCTCGCGGCGTAGGCGCCTGAGCGGTCCACCTTTGTGGGGTCCTTGCCGGAGAAGGCACCGCCACCATGCCGCGCAACGCCCCCATAGGTGTCCACGAGGATCTTGCGACCCGTCAGGCCGGCGTCCCCGGTGGGGCCGCCCACGACGAATCTGCCCGTGGGATTGACATAGTACTTAGTGTTCTTGTCCCGCAGCTCCTTGGGCACGACCTCCTTGATTACCTCTTCCTCTACATCCCGGCGTATGACGTCCCAGGCGACTTCAGGCGCGTGCTGAGCGCTGACCACAACGGTGTGGACACGCTTGGGCTTCCCCATGGAATATTCGACCGTCACCTGAGACTTGCCGTCCGGGCGCAGGTAGGGAAGGGTCTTATTCGCACGAAGCTCGGTTAACCGGGCAGTCAGCCGGTGGGCCAGAAGAACGCTCAGGGGCATAAAGGTACCGGGGGCATAGGGCTCGCTCTCGTTGCAGGCGAATCCGACCATCATCCCCTGATCGCCGGCCCCTATGAGGTCCGGATCATCCTCGCCGTCACTGGTATCCAGTCCCCGAGACTTTGCTTCCTGAGAGGCGTCTACCCCCAGTGCGATATCGACGGACTGCTCTTTCAGCGAAACTATGACGCCGCAGCTCTGGAAATCGATGCCGTGGTCGGGCTCGGTATACCCGACGATCCGTATCGTCTCTCTCACGACTTTTGGGATGTCCACGTAGGCATCAGTGGTCAGCTCACCCATCACGACTACGAGGCCGGTGGTTGCCGCGGTCTCAACCGCGACCCGTGCAAAGGGGTCCTTTACCAGCACAGCGTCCAGGATCCCATCGGATATCTGGTCACACAGCTTGTCCGGATGGCCCCCTGTGACCGATTCAGAGGTGAACAGATAGGAAGGGGACTCCATGAAGGAGAAGGTCATGCGGGCTCTCCTCTACACAAAAACGATACGCAAGGCTTAGTAAGGCGATACTCAAGGCTCAACCGGCCAATCAGCGGTACCAGAAGAGCCCAAGATATTGTACGGCCCCCCTCGCCTGTTTCGCAAGTCATGAAGCGGACTCGGTGTTAGAATGAAAATATGGTCCAGGTGAAGGGGTTTATCGTCCTGGCCGCCCTCTGCCTCCTGGCGCTGGCGGGCTGCACCGCTTCCGCGCCCGGCGTCCTCATGCGTATCCCTACCGAGCCGGCACCTGAAGGAGTCCCCTTCGCTTCCGCGGCCCGTCTCTGCTGCAACGGCGGGAGAAGCGCATCATGGACTATCGAGGGCAGCTTCGACCGTGACACGTTGGAGGCGGGATATCCTTTCCTGATATATGGACGCCTGACTCTCCTGGCGGACGAGTCAGCCCAGCCGCCGGCCACCTATCTTAACTTCTTCGCTTACCTGATGGGGGACGCCCAGGGACGTCAGGTCGGGCGGGCCGGTAAATTCGTTAGCCCGTACCTCACCAACACCGGTCTGCCCATCGAGCGTTCGCTGAACGGCCCCCCGTTGGACCCTCTCCCCCTGGGCGGGGCGAGGGTCACATGGGAGTTTGACGGACGGCGATGGACCGCCGACTTCTCCACCTTCCTTACCGTTCCGCCTGAAACGAGGACCGGTGTCTACGCTCTGACCGCGGGGAACCTGTGGGACCTCAGAGATGTAGAGCCGGCGGGAACGCGGCCTTTCAACGTCGTCATCCGAGACCAGGCGGCCCATTCCCAGGACCTGGCCTCTTTCACCGTCGGCGATCCAGCCCCGATGCGGTTAGCAACCACCTTGCTGGCGGACGAGGTGAGCGAGGGCTCCCACGGCGGTGTGCTGGCAAGGGAAGACCAGGGCCTATTCGACATCTCCGGGCGGGCTCTTACCCGGCACAACCCCATCATCCCCAGGCTGGACGGCTATGGCGAGCCCTGGAGCTACCGGCTAGAGCCCTACGCCCCCATGCTTGACGTCGTCGACCGCGCCGTGTCAAACGGACCGGCGCTGCCCCTCGATTTCTCCGATAGCGAGCTCTCGATAGCTATTCATCGCCCCGATGGAGGGACGGACGTATTGGGTCCTGCCCCGTTGACACGTCTGGGGGTCAAGTCAGCCCGAGCCCCATGGGGCCCGGTAGCCCTGGGACTCGGAGGCGGTGAGCTCAGGGAGATCCCCCAGCTCATGGGTGACGACAACACCTTCGCGTACCAGTTCCCAACGGACGGCGACTACGTGGTGACGATTGACGGGCGCATCGCCGACACAACCCGGTCGCACCCACCTGATCTGCGGCACCTATGACGTCACGGTAGCCAATATCCTGGATATCGAGACTGCGATGCTGCCGACCACGCCGTTTGAGGTTGGCGACAGCATCGCCCCCACCCTGAGCATCATGCCGGGTGTTCCAGCCCAGGTCACGTACACCGTCACTCATGTCGCGGCTGATGGGGACACGACGGCCCGTACCTTCTCGGGAACGGCCAACCGGTTCGGATGGTGGGACGGCGGCGGCGAGGTCTGGACCTTCCAGCGGGGCGGGGAGTACCGGGTTGATGTCGACGCGCGCTACACCGACTCGAATGGGAACCTTTGGGCGGGGCGCCTGCGTTTCGGCAGCGCCGTCGCTACCCCGGATGCGCCCCTCGTCGCCCATGGACGGCGCGGCTCGGACGGCCTGCCGGAAATCTCGCGCCCATGGATGTTCGAACGAGACTTTGTGTATGACGAGGACGCGTCAGCCCCCCACATGCACTTCCCCTATTCACCGGCGACATCCTATGGGGGACGGAGCGGCTACACGAGGAGCGGGAGGACACGCGAAATGCGGGAACGGCGGTGGTGACTGAGATGAGCGTCCAGCCCCTGGACCTCGGCCATCCCCTGATAGCCCGAGCTCGGCAGCAACTGGAAACGACGGAAGGCCTCTTCTACCGCTTCCCCATTGAGGATTCGGTGCGGGCGGGGCAAATGCCTTTGCTTATGGCGGGTCCCCCGGAGCAGCGGGGCCGGGCATCCCACCCGGACGAGATCTACCTGTGGGCATACACCTACAGCTCCGCGGAACGCCCCGGCGTCCGCGTCCGAGAGACCATCCAGGGAGACGATATACCGGGGGCCTACTGGCGTTTCGGCGACGCCTACAGCGCCCAGTCCGGCAACGGTAACCCGGGAGACCTACCCGGAGACTTCAAGTTCCTTTACTCAGCAGCCGTCATACGCGACCCTGCCTCTGGAGAAGGCGTCTACGCGATCTATGGTTCCGGCTGGATTCTTCTGCCCGATGACGACCCCTTGGGCGCTCGTGTCCTTCCGCCTTTCCGAGGCGCGGGAGGTGGGCTCGACGGCGGCCCTCTGTTCACCGTCCACGGACGGCCCATCGACAATATGTTCTTCCTGCCCCTTGGCGTGCGCCCCGGCGCCGTGCTTGAGACCGGTGACGTCTTCCGGATGGCCGGACCCATCATGCCCACCCTGCCCAGCCGGATAGCCTACACCGTCACCGCACCCGATGGCGCTCAACGCTCCTTTACGGGACGCGCCAACGCTGTGGGCTATTTCTATGACCCCACGGATGACTTCGTCCTGGACCAGCCCGGCCTCTGGACGGTGGACATCGGACTGACCCACGAAGGCCAGACCAGTGTCGGGCCGGTCGAGCCCCCCTTCCCCGCCGGAGGCCCCTTGACTCCCGATGGCGCCACGTTCACCTTCGTCGTCGCGGGGGAGCAGACCCAGGTCCTGGATATAGAGACCGACCTGACGCTGCTGACGCCTCCCCAATGGTACGCCGGGTATCCCGGCGTACAAACCGCCTTTTTTGAGGCACGCCTGCCGGCGGGATGGAGCGGCGCCACGGCGCGGGAGGTGGTGACCATGCCCGGAATCGTGCTGGTCGATGAAGATATCCCTGTGACCAACGGAGCTATCAGGTGGGACCTGGACGCCCCCTCGTTAAACAGGCTAGCCAGCAATTTTGACTATGAAAGCGGCATGGCGGACACCATCACCGTGACCTTCTTTGCGGAGAGCACGACAGGCTCAGGCATTGTGCAGGCGACCGGCAGTATCGTCACTCACGGCGCTCGCGTGCCGGTGGCCCCCACCCCGGCCTAATCGTCCCCTCTTGGCCCCCAGCCCCGGGCGTAACAGGGCAGAGGTCGCTTCAGCGATCAGGGCATGTTACCATCCCTGTTATGTTGGGGCCGTACATCTTCGTGGGGATCACCGGTCTGGTACACGGCCTTGAACCCGGCCACGGCTGGCCTCTGGCCGTGTTCCTTACTCGGCAACGAGGACGTCGGGCGGGCTACGCAGGACTCAGCGCCTTGATTCTGGGGCTAGGACACCTGGTCTCATCCTTCGCGGTCGTCGGCGCCTACCTGGTGGCCAATGAGTTCCTGGACTTTTCATCAGACATCTTTGGCTATGTGGCGGCCGCCGTGTTGGTGTTGATCGCGGTGAAGATGTGGCGAGAGCAGGTCCACGAGAGCGACGAGCCCCGGCACAAGACGCTCGGGTTGGCCGGCCTGGCCTGGTTCGCCCTGATCTTGGGCTTCGCCCATGAAGAGGAGTTCGTGCTTCTGGCTCTCGCGGTAGGTGGCCTGAGCCCGGTGGCGCTCATGACGGTCTACGCCGTTGCCGTCATCATCTCGATGGTAGCCATCACGTTGGTTGTCTACTACAGCTTCCGTCGCTTCGAGCGACGTTTCGCCAGAATCGAGCCCCACCTGCCCAAAGTCACGGCCCTGGCGCTTTTCACCTTGGCCGGTCTGATTCTCTTCGACGTCTATTGACTCAGCGGGCGTCACCGGCGTCCGTTCGCTGCTCCCGCTCGATCACGGCTCTTACGCAGTGGCCGGCGCCTCGTCCACAGAGGAGGTGAGCAGATCGTGAAGCTCGGCTCCAACGATCGTCTCTTCCACAAGCAGCCTCTTGGCCAGGCGCGTCAGCCTCGCGCGGTTCTCTTCGAGGACATTACGGGCCGTTCGCTGCGCCTTTTGTAGAAGGGTTCCGATCTCGTTATCTATCTTCTGAGCCACCGCTTCGCTGTAGTTGTGTCCCTGGGCAAGCTCTTTACCAAGGAAGACTATCTCTTGACCTCCACCAAAGGTTTGAGGCCCCAGTCCCTCGGTCATACCAAACTCGGTGACCATCTTTCGAGCGACTTGGTTGGCGTGTTGAAGGTCGTTGGAAGCGCCGGTGGTGATGTCTCCGAACTCGATCTCCTCCGCCGTCTTGCCCCCCATCATCACCGCCAGCATGGCCTCGAACTGCCCCTTAGACCATAAAGCCCGGTCCTCTTCCGGCAGCATGCGGGTATAGCCTCCGGTAGTGCCTCGGGGAACGATGGTCACCTTTTGGACCGGGTCTGCCTTGTCAACATGGGCCGCCACAAGGGCATGTCCCGCCTCATGGTATGCGATGATCTCCCGCTCCCTGGCGCTCACCTGTTTGCTCTTTCTGGCAGGACCGGCGATAACCCGGTCCACCGCCTCCTCGAAATCCGAAGGCTCGATCCCTTCCCTATCCTGCCGGGCTGCCATGATTGCCGCCTCATTCACCAGGTTCGCGAGATCGGCCCCACTGAATCCGTGGGTTTCCCGAGCAAGGAGCCCAACCTCCACATCCGGTGCTACCGGCTTGCCTTTGAGATGGACCTCCAGGATCGCCTCCCGTCCTTTGATGTCGGGCAGGTCCAACACGACCCTGCGATCGAACCTGCCCGGCCGAAGCAGCGCGGGGTCTAAGATGTCCGGCCGGTTGGTGGCCGCGACCACGATGACGTTGGCCCTTTCGTCGAAGCCATCCATTTCGACCAGTATCTGATTCAGCGTCTGCTCGCGTTCATCGTTGCCGCCCCCTATGCCGGCGCCTCGATGCCTTCCTACCGCGTCGATCTCATCGATAAAGATAAGGGAAGGCGCAGTCGCTTTCGCCCGGTTAAAGAGGTCCCGAACCCGGCTTGCGCCAACACCCACGAACATCTCGACGAACTCACTGCCACTCAGAGAGAAGAAGGGCACCGCCGCCTCTCCGGCCACCGCCTTACTGATTAGGGTCTTGCCCGTCCCCGGGGGGCCCACCAGCAGCACACCGCGCGGTATCTTGGCGCCCAGTTTGGTGAACTTTTCGGGGTATTTGAGAAACTCGACGATCTCAGCGAGCTCAACCTTGGCCTCATCAACCCCCGCCACACTGTCAAAAGTCACGAGCGGCCGGTCCTCAGTGCCGACCTTGGCCTGACTCTTGCCCATACTCATCATCTGGTTCATGCCGCCTCGTGCGCGGCGGAACATCCAGAATATGACCCCGCCTATGAGAATGATAGGCAGGAATGAGAAAAAGATGGTCCAGCCGCTGCTGCCGGAGCTTTTCACTGCTATCTCGATACCGTTGGCCCCTGTGTCGACCCCACGCTCTTCCAGGAGCTCCAGCACGCTGACGCTGCTCTCCTTCCGCGAATTGAAGGTCTCCCCCTCCGTGGTAGTCACCGTTAGCTTGTCTCCCTGAATCTCGATCTTGGTGACACTGTTCGTCTGAGCCAGTGCGAGAACTTCGCTGATGTCCAGCTCCGGAGTACCAGAGGAGCGATTGAAGGTGAACAATAAGAGAAGCAGTACACCACCGAACAGCAGAGCCCAAAGCAACGGGTTGCTGCGTAGCGCTTGGTTCATTCTCCGTGACCTCCCCAGGATCTCCTTCGCCCTTGTTAGCCCGTCTCGTCTCAAGCCGCGACTTGAGACTCCCCCCAGTTAACTATACGTCTTTTCATGCATAAATGTCCCGAACGCGCTCCTCGGACCCTTTACAGGGTAGCGTCGTCCTCCATAACAGGAGTGTTGAATCTCGTGCTTTCGATAGCATACTCCACATCCGTTATGTTAGGTGCCAACGACGCGGCAAAGGATTCTTTTTTGTGGCGGGACAACAAAAGCTGGGCCAGGGGTCTGACGTATACCCGGAGGGTATAGGACTCGCGCTAAAAGCTATAGATGCGGACCGCGTTGTCCCGCAAGATCATTCGTTGCTCATCTGCGGGTACACCCACCATGTGCTTGGCTATGACCTCACGGGAGTCCGGCCAGGTGCTGTTATTGTGGGGAAAGTCCGAGGACCACATGAGCCGGTCAACGCCGATAACGTGGCGAGCGGCTACGGCTGTGAGGTCCCGCATGAAGGTGTAGCTCACGTTATTGTGCCAGTACTCGCTGGGATTCTTCTCGTTGTTCATGGCGACGGCGCGAAGCTTCTTGGCGGGGGCTTCGGCGTAGTAAAAGTCCATCCGCTCGATCAGGTTCCCCGCCCACCCGGCCTCATTCTCGGCGGACACCACCTGAAGACCGGGAAACTTGTCGAAGACGCCGGCGTAGATCATGCCGATGATCGCTCGCTGGACAGAGGTATAGCGCAACAGCTGCTCCGTGGCGTCCCTGGTGACGCTCACACGGCGCTCGGTGGCGCTGTGGAGGCTCACAGGGAGACCAAGCTCCGCCGCCGTGCCCCAAAAACGCTCGTAATGCTCATCGTGATACGGCCTCGCCTCATCCGGAAATACCGCGATCATGACGCCGGCCAAGCCCAGCTTCTTACAATGCCGCATCTCCCCAAGGGCCCGCTCTATATCGTCCAGCATGATCAGGCCGATAGCCTTGAAGCGCTCCGGGTACGCGCTACAGAAGTCGCTGGCCCAACGGTTGTAGGCGTGGATACAGGCCCCACCGAAATCGATATCCTTGATGGTAAAGAACCTCATCCCGATGGTGGGATAGAGCACCTCACCGTAGACGCCATCCATCTCTATATCCACGATCCTGGCGTCGGGGTCCCAGCTACTGCGCGGAATGTCCGTGAAACGACCCTCCGATCTGGCCCCGCTTCTCTTATGGCGCACTCCGTGAAGCACCCCGACCGGCAGCATCTCTCCCGTATCGCATACGAAAACATCCGACGTCTCTCCGTGTTCCACATGAGGGGCCCGGTCCCGATACCGGGGCTCGATATAGTTGGTCCACAGGTCGGCTGGCTCGGAGAAATGGGAATCCGCGGAGATGATCTTCAAACCCTTCGCTTCCGTCGTCACGTCGACACCCTCCTCACCGGTGGCAACAGGTATCGTACGCCTCTTGAGGCGCCCGGCGCCAGTATAGCATGGTGTCGGTTAGGCTTCGGTGCTGCCGGTTGCCGCCGATGGTATCCTGGCAACATCGGCTCGCGGACTAGCGGTCTCCTGAAGGATGGGTAAGTGGCCGGCATATGAAGATCGTGCGCGTCACAGTAGAGGTCCTGCAGGTCCCGGCGAATCCGGACAGCTTGATGCCGGGGGCCGCCGCCGCCGCTCACTGGCACGTTTTGGCCCGCGTCTTCACGGATGAGGGCGTGCAGGGCATTGGGTTCATCGTCATTAACAGGCTCACCCTGGTCAGACCCCTGGCGTTGGCGACCGAGGAGCTCGGCCAGCTGCTGATCGGGATGCACTTGATGGAGATCGAGGCGGCCCGTGCCCGAATGGACCGGGCCTCAGCCTATGCGGGACCGGGCGGCATGGTCAATATGGCTATCGCGCCGTTGGATATCGCCCTGTGGGATGCCGCAGGGAAGAGCGTTGGGCAGCCCCTGTACCGGCTCCTTGGGGGATATCGAGACCGTGTACGGGCCTACGCCAGCGACGGCATGTGGCCGAGCCTGCCAGTGGATGCCCTGGCCAAGTCCGCCCAACGGCACGCCTCAATGGGGTTGAAACTGGTGAAGATGCGGGTAGGGGAACAGGCCAGTCCGGAGGGAGAGGTGGCAAGAGTCCGGGCCGTCCAGGACGCCGTGGGGCCGGAGGTGAAGATCATGGTGGACGCTGCCGAAAGGTGGACCGAGCCGCAGGCGATGGCCGCGGGGAGGGCGCTTCAAGAGGCTGGCATCGTCTGGTTTGAGGACCCCATTCCTTACGAGAGTATGGACGGGCTCGCCCGATTGGCCCAGGCGCTGGACATACCCGTCGCCGCCGGAGAATTGCTCTACGGGTTAGAGCCCTTCCAGCGCGCCTTCGACGCCCAGGCCGTGGATGTCGCCATCATGGACCTGGCCAGGATGGGTGGGATAACCCCGTGGATGAAGGTCGCCGCCATGGCCCAGGCCCGCAACATTCCCGTGGCCGGCCATGTAGTCCCCGAGGTCCACGTCCACCTGCTGGCTGCGGTGCCCAACGGTGACCGAGTTGAGTATCTCCCCCGCTCCAAGCCCATCTTCAAAAACCACCTGACCTTGGAGGACGGGCACATACTGGCCCCCCAGGCGCCGGGCATCGGCCTGGAGCTGGACGAGGCGGCCTGCGAGCGCTTTCGCATCGGCTAGCCTTGCGGACCGGACATTACAAGTTATAGAGCCTGGCCGGATTGTCGGACAGTATCTTCTTTTTGAGCCCGTCGGAAAGATCTTGTCGTTTCATCACGATCCTGACCGATTCCGGGGTAGTGCCGTCCCAGTGGGCGTAGTCCGATCCCATGACGAACCTGTCCTCCCCCACCACCGCTGCCGCCATGGGAGCCGTCAGCTCGTGGGGCTCCACGGAATAAAAGAGCTGCTCCCCTCGAATATAGTCCGCGGGGGCATGTTTAAGCTTCGCAACGTTGCTGGGGAGGATATTGGCCCGGTCCTGGATGCGCTCCATCACGTAGGGGGCCCACCCCCCACCCGCTTCCAGAAAGGCAAAGCGCAGCGATGGAAAGGCGTCCAGCACGCCGCCGACGACCACGCTCCCAAGGGACATCATGAGCGGCACCGACGAGAAGGCGTGGCGCAGCAGGAAATTGTCGAACAGGTGCCTGCCGGGATTGATAGACGTGTTGGTGTGGACGCATATGGGGACACCCAGGTCTTGGGCCTCCCGGTAGATCGGATAAAAGTCCTTATGGTCCAGCATCTTGTCGCCGTAGAAGGGGGGGAAGAGGGCGCCAACCAACCCCAGCTTCTGTACAGCGCGACGAAGCTCCCTGGCGGCCTCCGCGGGGTCCTGCACCGGCACCATGGCGATGCCCTTCAGCCTCTCCGGATTGGCGTGGCAGTAGTCCGACAGCCAATCGTTGTAGACCCTGGACACCGCTCCCGCCAGACCAGGGTCTTCCACGATGGCCGGCACGTGAATCATCGTGCTGCAGAAGATAACCGCGACGTCGAGGCCCATGGAGTCCATATCTGGGATCCGTTTCTGTGGGTCTTGCTCACCCTCTCGGCCACCCCACATTCCGGGAGGCTTCGAGAAGCGCGACACCCGGTCCAAGGGGCCGGGCCAGACTTTGCCTTCGACGATCCAGTAACGACCGCCGTCCTCGTGGGAGTACCACCGCGGAGCGGCGGCCCGGTACTCCTTCGGCAAACGGCTCGCCCACAGGTTCCACAGCGCGTCCGTCTCTGTCACGTGCCCATCGGCGTCGATGACGCGGAAGGGAGCCTCCATCGCGACCCTCCACCGGAAATTTGCCGCCATTATACGCGAGGACGGTAGCGCCCCGGCCAACCCTGGCCGTCGGTCACCGGCAGGCGTATACTCCCCCCACGCTCCGGAAGGCGTTGGGATCACCCACTTCGCCTTGATGGTGCCTAGCGTCAAGGATTTCACCGAGCAAATGCTAGCTAAGGGCGCCAAGGCTTCAGGGCCTGGCTTTTTCCTGGACCCTGATGGAATCCTGGTGCAGTTCGAGGAGCCGGGGGAGGCCGAGGCGATCTCCGCGCGCATGCGTGCTAACGCTCAATCAGGCTCATAAGCCTTTCTCCTCCAAGACACGACGACAGAGAGGCGAGAAAATGGCCGTGACCGTGCAAGTCGAAACCGTCATTAACCGCTCGAGGTCCGACGTCGCCGGCTTCGCCATGAACGCCGACAACGACCCTGTGTGGATCGGTGGTATCACCCAGTCCAGGACGCTGACAGAGCAGCCCATGGGCAAGGGTGCCCAGGTCGAGAGGGTCGCGAAGTTCCTGGGCAGGCGAATCGAGTATGTCAACGAGGTGGACATATACGACCCTGAGAAAGAGCTCCTCATGCACTCCGTCAAAGGGCCGTTCCCCATGACGGTCCGATACCAGTTCGAGGATGCGGCCGATGGTACCCTGGCGCGTATTCAAGTCTCGGGCGATGCGGGCGGCTTTTATAGGCTCGTCGGGCCGGTGCTGGCGCAGGCGGTCAAGCGATCGGTCCGGGGTGACCTCCGGAGACTCAAACGTCTGCTGGAGTCGGAGACCGGAAGTCCGTAGCCGAGGCGTCCCCGTGCCCTCATCACTTTGCCTCGATTACTGAGTCCCCTTTTTGGCCGCCATCAGCGGTTGATGGTATACTCCCCTTCGTCCCAGGCCGCCACGCCACGATCCGAGAGGAGGAGAGATGGCCAGAGAGCTCCAGTATCCCAGGACTCCCAGCGCTTTCGTCATTGCTATTACCACGTTCGACGAGAAAGGGACCTTCGACGAGGGGGCGTTCCGTTTCCACTGCCAGCGTATGGTGGATGCCGGCATCGGCTTCTACGCTGGCGGTTCTTCGCCCGGTGAGCAGTACAACCTCGAACCCAAAGAGGTCGAGCGGATGCTGGCCATCGCGGTGGATGTCATGAAGGGGAAGGCCCCCATCAGGGCGATGGGCGTCGAGCCGCGGAACGCCAAGCAGATGCGATACTTCCTGGACACGGCCCTGGCCAGCGGAGTCGACGCGATACAGATCTATTCCCTGGACCTGGGCCACGGCAACAGGCCGTCTCTGGCCAAAGGCGGGGAGCTGGAGACCTACTTCCGAAACGCCATCGAATATGTCAAAGGGTACCCCGTCGTGCCGTCCAGCCACATGGCCATGGGGTACAACATACCCCTGGACATGCTGGACCGGCTGGTCAACGATTACGAGAACATCATCGGCCTCAGCTATACCAGCATGAGCATTCCGGAGCTGTCCAACCACATCGACACCGTGGGAGACAAGATCGACATCCACGTCGGCGGACAGATGCACGCCCTGACCTGTCTCGGTATGGGCGGGGCGGGCTATTTGACCTCCGACGGCAACGCCATTCCCAAACTTTCGCAAGCGGTCATCGACCACTGGAAGGCTGGCGAATATCTGAAGGCCGGCGAGGCTTACCACTACACGATACGGTTCGCGACCAGGCCGGCGGGAGCTCAAGGCGGCGCTTCAGTCCGATGGACCAAGCTGGCCATGAAGATCTTCGGCCTGCCCGGATACCACCTCAGCGAGCCTTACATGCTGCCAACCGACGCCGAAGAGCAGATCATGCGCCAACACCTGGAGAAGCACAACATCGCGAAGCTGGAGGGACTGGCGTAGCGGTAGCTGACCGCTGAGGCCCCGTTGGCGAGCTTGCTTTTCGGCCTGCGGCACCCCTGCGAACGTGCGCTCCCGGCAAACAGCGTATCAGGCCGCCCCTACGTTCGGTTTGCGTCCCAAGAAGTAGGCCGGGATCAGGGCGACCAGACAGATGATCAGCGCCGACAGAAAGACTTCATGAAAGAACGTGAGCCCCGCGTTCGCCAGCTGCGCCTCGAACTCAAGGAGCCGCTCCTGAAAAACCGCGTCGCTCTCTCCCACGATGCGTAGCGGCGTAGCGACTTGGCCCGCCAGCGTTTCAAAGCGGCTCTGCCCCCACGAGCTCAGGGCGGAGAGAGCGACGATCATGCCCACCATACGCATCACCGTCACTAGCGCCGTGGCGGTCGCCTGCTGAAATTCGGCGGCGTTGTTCAAGGCCGCCAGGGTAATCGGAGTCACAACAAGGCCGAAACCCAGGCCGCCCACCATGAGCTCCAGGGTCAATCTCGGATCGCCGACGTCAATGGGCCAACGGCTGAGGAGACCGAAGCCCAGCGCCGCCAGGGCCAGGCCGATGAATACCGGCAACCGATAGCCGCTCCGCTGGTAGAGCAGCCCGCCGATAACCGCGCCGATGGGGATCATCACCGTGAGCCGAAGCAGGCGCAGGCCGCCCTCCAGGGGCTGCTCCCCCATCACCGTGTCGGTCATGAGTGGAATATTTACCAGGACCAGGATCAGTCCACCGCCCACCAACAGATTCACCCCGTTGGCCGAAGCCAGGCGCACATTACGGAGCATGCCCAGGGGCAACAGCGGGTGATCGGTATGCGCTTGCCGTCGAAGGAACAGCAGCAGTAACCCGACGGCTGCTACAAGCAGCCCCGCCTGCCATCCTGCTCCCGAAGGCAGTACGACGTCGCCCGATATCCCCAGCGCCAGGGTAACGACACTGCCGCCCAGCAGCAGACCTCCCGCATAGTCCACGGTCACCTCTCGGCGCCTGTCCCCTCGGGCCGTCGGCAGCATCGCCAGCAAGATCATTGCCCCAACAGGCAGGTTGACCCAAAAGATCCACCGCCAGTCCAGGAACTCCAGGAACAAACCGCCGTAAAGGGGACCAAGCACCGCTCCCGCCTCCGCTATGGCCACGACGACCCCGATGATGATGGCCCGCCGGGAGGGGGCCAGGCTCTCGTGGGCCATCGCGATAGTCACGGGCACCAGAGCGCCGCCGCCTATGGCCTGCACAACCCTTGCCCCGACGATCCATCCCAGGCTGTCCCCGCTGGCAACCAGGGCCGAGCCGAGGACAAAGAGCAGCATGGAGGCAATATATATCCGGCTGTGGCCATAAGCGTCTGAGATTCGACCCATCAAAGGCATCGCCCCGGTGTAACCCAACAGGTAACCGGTAATAATCCAGGAGCCCTGGTCCAGATCGGTCACCGGGACCTCGATGTCCAGGAAAATGTCGGGCAGGGCGGTGACCACAACGGTCTGGTCCAGGGCGGCGAGAAAGACGCCGGCGCACGCCAGGACGAGAACAAGGCCGGGGCGTAGGGCCATGCGGTCCGATTGCCTGTTCAAGAGTCCCGTGCCTCGCGGATGCGCCGGCCTAAATGGGAGGCTCGATCACAAAGGGCTCGTTGAAGTCTGAGAAGGTCAAGATATGGGTGATCCCCTCGGGCTCTCCCTCCACAAGCCTACCCTCCAACCGGACCTCCCGTAGCATGAGGTCCTCCGCGCCGATGAAGAGCTCCGCGCGCAGCACCGAGCCCTCGGCATAGCTGCCTGCAATGAAGCGCAGCGCCTCCGCCGTGAGCCTGCCCACGATGCGATGAGAGGGGACTCCCTGGACGGTCTCTTGCCCATCGAGCGAGGCATCAGACAGCTCCTTCAATATTGACTGCACTCCCACTGCTGGATCGAAAAGGGCCAAAGGGGCCAGTGCCTCGTCAAACACCTGCCAGTCCCCGGTCAAGGGGTTGGTCATAAACGTCTGGCCGCCGACGTTAATGACCTGTATCTCCACGAAAAATCCTGCGACCGTGGCCTTGACCTCGGCGGTCATCCTGTCCGGCTGGACCATGGTCCCTCGCGCGCTGCGCATGCCGAGACCCGCAGGCAGGGGCGTCTCACCCCCCTCGTTTACCAGGGAGTACCGTAAGGCAGTAACCTGGGCCATCGCTTGCGCCGATTCGGCAAGCACCTCCTCCAGAAAGACATTGCTGGGGGTCGCCGTGGCAGCTCCACCGCCGCAGGCCGCCACCACCAGAGCGGCCCCGGCCAGCACCGGCCAGAAGCCCCTTCGGGACCACCACCCCGCTCCCCTCGTCATCCCCTCCGAACGTCCGGACATGGGTTGCGCCACCTTCTCCTGCTAGCTGCCGCCGACGCCGGATATTATACAGGTCGCTAAAGAGAGCGCGCTTCGGCCGGTGAAGTGTTATGGCACGGCCATGACTGTCGATATAGAATGGAAGCGCGCCGAATACCACACGCTATCTCGAATCGGGGAGCCCATGCCAACTGAACTTCAACTTAACCGCTTTGCTGTAGTCCTGCTGGAGCCTAGGCGCACCGATCAGCGCACACTCTAGGCGTGCCGGCATCCTGGTATGGGGAAGTGCTAGAATTGCTCTCTCGACTCGTCACGGACTCGGCGCAGCAGTTATGAGACACGGGCCGGTCGCCTGAAGGAGCGTTGTATGCCCGATCCGAAAAAAGTCAAACCAAGCGATCTCCCGGAGGCGTTGGTCCCTTCGCGGCCGGTCAACAAAGTCCTGGTAGGGCAAAAAGCTCTGGTCACCGGAGCCGGGTCGGGGATAGGCGCGGCGATCGCTCTCGCCCTCGCGCAGGCCGGCGCCGACGTGATGGTCAACTATGTTACCAATGAAAAGCAGGCCGAAACGGTCGCCCAGGAAATCAGGCAGGCTTCCAGCAGCCGCGTACACACGCACCGGGCGGATGTCAGCAAAGAGGACCAGGTGCTGGGAATGTTCGAGCGGATGTACCGGGAGTTCGGGACCATCGACATCCTTGTCAATAACGCCGGAATCCAAAGGGATGCCGCCTTCGAGGATATGACCCTGGCTGACTGGCAATTAGTGCTTGACGTGAACCTGACCGGGCAGTTTCTTTGCGCCCGTGAGGCGGTGAGGGAGTACAAACGCCGAGGGGTTGTCACAGAGGTCTCGTGCTGCGCGGGAAAGGTCATCTCGATCAGCTCCGTGCACGAGGTCATCCCGTGGGCGGGGCATGTCAACTACGCCACGTCAAAGGGTGGGGTGATGTTGATGACCAAGAGCATCGCCCAGGAAGTGGCGCCCTACCGGATCCGGGTCAACAGCATCGCGCCGGGCGCGATCAGGACGCCGATCAACGCCGCGGCATGGGATACGCCTGAGGCATTACAGGAACTCTTGGCCTTGATCCCCTACAACAGGATCGGAGAGGTCCGGGAGATAGGACAGGCCGCTGTCTGGCTCGCCTCCGACGATTCCGACTACGTGCATGGCATCACCCTGTTCGTGGACGGCGGCATGACCCTATACTCGGGTTTTGAGACTGGAGGCTAGGAAGTGGCGCAAACAAAGGATAAATCCGCAACGTCCCGTTACCTACCCATCGAGGACTACGGCGTCATCGGTGACCTGCACACCGTTGCCCTCGTCGGGAAAAACGGCTCCATAGATTGGTGCTGCCTGCCCCACTTCGACTCGCCCAGCGTCTTCGGCTCCATCCTGGACGCCCGTAAGGGCGGCTTCTTCAAGATCTATCCCGCACAGCCCTCCGTCGAGAGGCAAATGTACGCCGCAGGCACCAACGTCCTGATGACACGGTTCTTGAGCCATGAGGGTGTCGGGGAGATCATCGACTTCATGCCCATCCAGGACTCTTCGTCCCACATGCACCAGATCGTGCGCCGGATCAGGACCGTTAGAGGGCATCTTCGGTTCAAGGTAGAGTGCCGTCCAGCCTTCGACTACGGTCGGGCCAAACACCAGCTCAAGATCGAGTCCTCCGGCGCCATCTTTTCCTCCAACGGCGTATACATCGGCCTGACCTCCCCCGTAGAGCTGCATGCCAAGAACGGCGGTGTGGAGACGGAGCTCCTGCTCGGGGAAGGGGAGGATGCCATCTTCTTGCTTCGTCAGCAGGACGCGGAGAGTGGACAGCCGCTCATCGATCCGGCTTTTGATGGGAATGCAGCGCAGGAGCAGACAGTCCAGTACTGGAGGCGTTGGCTGCGCGGCGTTACGTACCGGGGCCGATGGCGGGAGATGGTGGAGCGCTCCGCCCTTACCCTGAAAATGTTGACTTTCGCCCCCACGGGGGCCATCGTGGCGGCTCCGACAACCAGCTTGCCCGAGGAGATCGGCGGCGTCCGCAACTGGGACTATCGGTACACCTGGATCAGGGACTCGGCCTTCACTGTCTACGGGTTCATCCGGTTGGGGCTCACCCAAGAGGCGGAGCACTTCGTCAAGTTCATCGAGGACCGCGCTAAAGAGTCCGCCTCCGACGGCTCTTTGCAGATCATGTACGGGATTCACGGGGAGCACAAGCTCCCTGAACACGAGCTTACGCACCTGGAGGGCTATCGCGGCTCCGGTCCCGTCCGTATCGGCAATGCCGCATCCGACCAGCTGCAGATGGACATCTACGGCGAGCTGATGGACAGCGTCTACCTGTCCAACAAGTACGGCAAGCCTATCTCCTACGACCTCTGGCAACACCTTCGGCGGCTGATCGACTATGTCGAAAATAACTGGCACAGGAAAGATGAGGGGATCTGGGAGGTCCGCGGCGGAAGGCAGCACTTCGTCTACTCCAAGCTGATGTGCTGGCTGGCCTTGGACAGGGGGCTGCGGCTGTCCGATAAACGCAGCTTCCCTGCAGACCGGAGCCGTTGGCTCAAGACCAGAGACACCATCTACGAGGAGATCATGACCAAAGGCTGGAACGAGAAGAGGCAAAGCTTCGTCCAGCACTATGGCTCAGATGCCCTGGACGCCAGCAGCCTCCTTATGCCCCTGACCTTCTTCATCTCGCCTACGGACCCGCGCATGCTCTCCACCATCGACGCGACCATGCGCTCCCTCGTTTCCGATAGCCTGGTCTATCGCTATACCGTCGGCCGGGCTGCATCCGACGGGCTTGAAGGGGAGGAGGGCACCTTTAACATGTGCACCTTCTGGCTCGTGGAGGCCCTCACGCGCAGCGGCAGGCTGGACGAGGCCAGGCTCATCTTCGAAAAAATGCTCACCTTTTCCAACCACCTTGGCCTGTATGCCGAAGAGACCGGACCGACCGGCGATTTTCTGGGCAACTTTCCCCAGGGGTTTACCCACATGGGTCTCATCAGCGCGGCGTTCAACCTCAATAGGACGTTGGGTGAGTGAACGGACCATCGGGCGGAGACCCAGCAGCCCCGCCGTCCGTTACCGCTAGGGCTCAAGGTTGTCCCTGACATGACCTTCCCCTCCCCTGAACGCGACATCCCCTTCATCTCGACCCAACAGATGCGTGAGGTGGACCGGGCCATGATCGAGGACTATGGCATCGTCCTCATGCAGATGATGGAGAACGCGGGCCGCTGTCTCGCCACCGTCGCGCGGGAGCGGTTCCTCGGCGGCGATGCCAGGGAACACCATATCGAAATCCTGGTGGGAAAGGGCGGCAACGGGGGCGGCGGACTGGTGGCCGCCCGCCGCTTGCAGAGCTGGGGCTCCACGGTACTGGTCCGGTTGTCATCCCCGGCAGCGGAGTTTTCGGGCGTGCCGGAGCGTCAGCTGGCCAGCCTGACAGGGACCGGTGTCACCGTGGAGGAGGGGCCGCCGCCATCCGGCGTGTCAGGGCTGGCCCTGATCATCGACGCCATCATAGGCTACAGCCTCCGGGGCTCCCCTTCGGGAACGGCATCAATGCTGATCCGCGCCGCCAACGCCTCGCCGGCGCCCGTCCTTTCGCTCGACGTCCCCAGCGGCGTCGACACCGCAGCCGGGACAGTCCACGACCCCTCCATAGACGCCACCGCGACGATGACGCTAGCCCTGCCCAAAGAGGGACTGCGCGCTTCGGCAGCCCGGCAAAAGGTCGGAGAGCTCTACCTGGCGGACATCGGCGTGCCATCGGGTTTGTATGAGACCCCCAGCCTGGGACTCTCCGTGGGACCGATATTCGCAAAGAGCGATATCTTGCGCCTTTGGTAACAGGTCAGCAGTTATTCCAAAATCCCGTCTCCCATGATGGGAGAGGGCTAGGGTGAAGGTGAACCAATCCAGCTTGTCGAATTTCGGAATAGCTTCTAGCAGCAGACAAACAACGACCATGACTCGCGAAAGGAGAAGGATGACCAGTCAACCGATACGACCCCGAGACAATGACCCCCTGAGTCCCCATTTCGCCGCGCTCACCCGCGACGTGGTCTTCGGCGATATATGGGAGCGGCCCGGCCTCTCAAAACGAGACCGTAGCCTGATAACCGTCGCGGCCCTCACGGCCCTCTACCGATCTGAGCAGCTCCGCCGCCACATCGGCCTTGCGCTGAATAACGGCGTCACCCAGGACGAGATCGTTGAGACTATCGAGCACATGGCGATATACAGCGGCTTTCCTTGTGCGGGCAACGGGTTCGACGTCGCCCGAGGCGTCTTCGAGCGGGTCAAGGAGAGGCAGGACTCTGGCTCGGCATGACCGGGACCCAGCCTGCTTCAACGCGGCTGGGGCGGGGCAGGCCAGAATCGAAGCGCGTTCTCACCGAAGACCCACCGCTGCTCCTCCTCCGACAGGAAGTCGAAGGGCTCCGGGCCCATGCGGGCCAGCTCCGGGTACGGCTTAAAGCGGGTGGGTGGATAGTTGGAGCCCCACATGAGCCGCCGCGGGCCCCAGCGGTCAACGATGGCCTTGAAATAGTCTCGTGGAGGGACGGGGCCCTTGCCGGCGGCCCACTGGTTCACAGCTGAGAACTTCAGTGACACGTTCGGGTAGTCAGCCAGGGCCATGAACTCGGCGCTCGTGTCATGGGGAGGCCGCTCCTCGTTGGGCATGTGCCCCAGGTGGTCCAGCAAGAGCTGCACGTCCGAGAAGCGCTCCAGCACGTTCCGCACTCGGTCCAGCTCGTGGTGGCGAGACACCATTGTGACCGGTATCTGCAGCTCGCCGGCCCGCTCAATAACACGGAGGCAGCGGGGATCGTCCAGAGGCGTATCGTCCTCGGTCATCGCGTTAAACAGCCGCACGCCGCCCATCCGCCGCTCTTCGATCCAATAGCTCAAGCGGTCCGGGGCGTCGGGCTGGGATACGTTCACCACGCAGACGCTGGAGAACCGATCCGGGTAGCGGGCCGCCATGTCCACGGTGTAGCTACAATCGTAGCGCTCGGTGTTGGAGGCGTGGACCAGCACCGCCCGGTCGACCCCACCCTGGTCCATGAGGTCAAGCAGCTCCTCACCCGTTACCTGTCCCGCCTGCCACTTTGCTTGGGGGACGTCCGGATGGTTCTTGGGCCGGTCAGCCGCATTTACATGAACGTGTGTGTCGACGATCATAACGCCGCTCCCCCTCATGTCTATAGACGAGCCGCGATCATAGCCGCTTTTCTTATGGTTGTACAGTACTGCCTTGGGGAATGGGGCCTCCGTCGGTGGTCACCCTGAGCGTGGGCCGGTTACCTCATGAATCGAATTGCCCTGCCAGGGGTCGAGGATTGACAAAGCGGAGAGGCACGCATATCTTTCGGGACAGTCTCCGAGAAGGCCAGGAGACCCCACGAATCCCCAGGAGCTGGATGTCATGCCGCTGAACATAGACCCCGCATCGTCCGACAAGGTGGACACGACCATGGCGCCGTACAACGTCATCCCCGTGTCGGACCTCTGGACCAAGCCCTTTTGGGATGGTGCCAAAGAACGCAAGCTCATGCTCCAGCGATGTCAAAGCTGTGGCTATTACAATCATCCTCCAGGGTTTATCTGCACGGGCTGCAAGGAGCGCGACACCTCCATGGCCTTCGAGGCAGTCAGCGGGGAGGGCACGGTCTACGCCTGGTTCATCCATCACGACACGCAAGTAGGGGGGTTCGCCGAACGGGCGCCGTACCTGATAGCGGCTGTTGAGCTGGTAGAGCAGCCCGGGCTTCTTCTGTACACCAATATCCTCAATATTCCCTACGGCAAGATCGAGGCCGGGATGCCTGTCGAAGTGGTCTGGGAGAAGGTCAACGACGAGATCACGATCCCTCAATTCCAGCCGGCGAGCACATAGCCGAGCTGCGAGAAAGGACCCTACGACGATGCCGATACAGTGGCCCAAAGGGAAACGGCCGGTCTTCATCGGGACCGGGAACACGAAGGCGGTACGTTATAGCAAACGTAGCCTCGCCAGCCTGGCCCACGAGGCCGCGATGGGGGCGATTGCCGACGCCGGTCTCGAGCCCAAGGACATCGACGGCATCTCGGTCTTCCCCAGGGTACCCAATTCCAACGCCCGCAACATCCCAGGATTCGACATCATAGACCAGGAGTACATGATGCAGATCCTGCCCCTGGAAAACGTCCGATGGTACTGCGGCTCCTCGGGAAGGATGGTGGTGACCAGCATCATCGAGGCGGCCAACGCCCTGGCCTCAGGAGTCGTCAACTATGTCCTCGTCTGGCGGGCGCTTCATCACCCCGCCGGAGAACGCTATAACGAAAGCAGCGCCGGATTGGCGCGAGGGGCTGGGCAGTGGGGACGGCCCTACGGAACGGGAGGCGGCGGACAGCAGCAGGCCCTGATGTATCAGCGCTATCTTGAAAAATATGGGGCCAAACGGGAGCAGATGGCCACCACCGTCCTCAACGACAACCGCAACGCCCAATTGAACGAGTACGCCGTTTGGAACGGCCAGACCATCACCGAGGAAGACTATCTCAACTCCAGGATGATAGCCTGGCCCATGTGCATCTTCGATAACGACATGCCTGTCGACGAGGCGGGAGCGCTGGTCATGACCACGGAAGACCGGGGCAAGGACACGCCGCATCCCGGAGGATACATCTCCGGGTACGCCACCGGCCCCCATAACGTGAACACCCAGAACTTGATCCAATCCCTGGAGGAGCAGTACGAGTCCGGTTTCCTCATGGCCAAGAATCTCTATGAGAGCGCTGGTGCGAAGCCCGAAGATGTGGACCTGATTCACGTTTACAACGGATTTAGCCCCATGGTCTGGAACTGGCTGGAGTGCTTCGGCTTTTGCGGCGAGGGGGAGGCGCACGACTGGGTCCAGGGCGGCCGCATTACGTTGGATGGGCCCAACCCCCTGAATACCGCGGGAGGGAACCTGGGGGAGGGCCGGCTTCACGGCTGGTCGCACATCCGGGAGACGGCCATGCAAATGATGGGGACCGCGGGGCCTCGTCAGCTTAAGAAGCTGGACGTCGCCCTGTGTGAGGTAGGCCCCTTCTTTTCGGGGGCGGCCTTCCTGTGCACCCGTGAGTAACCGAGAGACGGCGACGAGAGCTATGGTGATCGCGTGAGGCTGGGAATCATCTCCGATATTCACTGCGACGCGCGCGCCCTCCAAAGGGCGCTGGAGGAGATGCAGCCCGTCGATCATGTGCTCTGCGCCGGCGACCTGGTCCTTCAGTACCGATTTTCCAATGAGGTCGTCGACATCGTGCGAAAGTGGCCCATCACCACGGTCTGGGGCAACCATGATGCGGCGGTGCTCTCCTCCGCCGGCGCGGCGCTCCGGGCCTCCGGGTCCGTTGGTCCCGAAAACCTATCATTTATCGAGAGCCTTCCGGCCTCTCTGGAGATGGAGATCGACGGCAAGCGTATCGTCGTCACCCATACGAGCCGCCTTGACCCGGCGAACACAGGACCGGACTACTCCATCGATCATCACGGCGGGCGCCCGGAAGCCAACGCCGATGCCCTTATCGTCGGGCACACCCACTGGCCGGTCATAACCACCGTGGGGAAGACCCTGTTGATCAACCCCGGATCTCTGGGCCAGCCCAGGAACCCGGACTCGCCGTCGCTGCGCACCTACGCCGTCCTGGACACCGAACGCTGGCAGGCCGCCATCCACTCTTTCGATCAGCCCCTCGGGGGGTAGCGGGCAGCGCCCGCCGGCAAAGCGCCTCCAACGGCGCGAGTCTAGTTCCGGTCAACCCCCGCGGCCTCGCCGTTTCACGGAGCGGGCGCCTCTACCATGACGCTGACCCCCTTTTCCCGAAGCCGCCTGACATGCTCCATGTCCTCCGAGCCCTCCGACAGGTCAAGGTCGTTTTCGTCCAGGTCAATGCCGTCGCCGGCGCCCAGGCCGCTGTTCTCCAGCAGGGGTGAGATATCGCTTATCCGGTTCACAACCAGGACCAGCTCAAACAGGTTGGTGAGATTGGCCAGAGGGGAAATATCGCTAATCTGGTTGTGATTGATCAGAAGAAAGGTCAGGCCGGTGAGGTTGGTTAGAGGGGAGATGTCACGTATCTGGTTCACCGAAAGATAGAGCATGCTGAGAGCGGTGAGGTCGGCCAAGGGGGAGATATCCGTTATCCGGTTCACCGAAAGGTCGAGGTGGGTCAGGGCTGAAAGAGAGGCTAAGGGTCCGATATCGCTCACCTGGTTCGACAAAAGGCTGAGGTCACGCAGGTTTTGGAGGCTGGCCAAGGGGGTCACATCGCTTATCTGGTTATGGCTGAGCTGGAGCGCCGTAAGCTTGCTCAGCGTTGCCAAAGGCGCCAGGTCGCGGATGGTACGGTTCACCGCGAGGTCAAGCTCGGTCAAGTTGACGAGCGCGGCCAGTGGCGCCAGGTCGGTTATCTGGTTGTGTCCGAGATCGAGAACGGTCAGGCCGGTGCAATACTCCAGACCGGAAAGTCCGGCAATGCCCCGGTCCCGGGCATCCAACGCCGTAAGGCCGGCGCACTCTCCGGCAGTGATCTCCTCACTCGGCCTCTTACCGAGGGCGTCACGAATCACCGCTGCAAGCGTCTCGTCGACAAAGGCGATGACGGAGTCAGGAGGCGCCGAGCCGGGACCGGGGGCGACCGTGGGTGTGTCCGACGTTCCTCGGCATGCCGTCACCACTAGCATAAGAAGAAGGACAACTGAGAAGGTCCAGCCACCCTTCATCTCCTTACCGGCCGGTGCTGCGCCATCGGTTTCCTCCTTTGAAGCCCTCCATCATAATGCCCGGCCTACGAGTCAGTCGAGGAACAACGACGGTGTAGAGAGTCTACGGCCCTCCCGCGCTACTCTGTGGAGCTGCCGGTAGGCTGACGCTGCTATAATCCGCATGCGTTACCGCCATCTGACCTCTGCATATGCCTGTGAAGGGAGAGCCCCATGGTGCACGAAGAAAAACTTCAACACCTGTCCGCGGATGCCGAGGTCATAGAGCCGCCGGCCCATGTGGTAGCGGCGGCGAATCTTCAAGACTACCAGCGTGAGTACGATCGCTCCGTAGCCGACCCCGAGGGCTTTTGGGCGGAGGTAGCTCATGAGCTTGAGTGGTTCAGCCCCTGGCACACCGTCTTCAAGCAGGACTATCCCAGCTTCCAATGGTTCGATGGAGCGACCTGCAACATCACCTATAACTGCCTTGACCGGCATGTGCGATCGTCCCGCAAAAATAAGGCGGCGTTCATCTGGTTAGGCGAGGACGGGTCCGAGCGCATCTTCACCTACGCCCGGCTGGCCCAGCTGGTCAACAGATTCGCCAACGGCCTCCGCTCCTTGGGAGTGACCAAGGGAGACCGCGTCATAATCTACATGCCCCTCACGCCGGAAGGGGCTATCGCCATGCTGGCCTGCGCCCGCATAGGCGCCGTTCACAGCGTTGTCTACGCAGGGCTGAGCGTCGGCGCTGTGCGAGACCGCATCAACGACGCTCAGGCCAAGGTGCTCATCACCGCCGACGTTGGGTACCGAAGAGGCAAAGTCGTCGATCTCAAGGACATCGCCGATGAAGCCGTCAAGGGTACGGGCACGGTGGAGCACGTCGTCCTGTGGCAGCGACAGTCCCCCAAAGTCAACCTCCAACCCAACGAAGTGGACTTCGACGAGCTCATGGAACGGGGCGGTCTCGAGTGCACGCCTGAAGTCATGGAGGCCGAAGACCCTCTGTACATCCTCTACACCAGCGGGACGACGGGGAAACCCAAGGGCGTCGTGCATGTCCACGGAGGGTACATGGTGGGTACCTATTACCACTTCAAGACCTTCTGGGACATTAAGGACGAAGACGTTTACTGGTGCACGTCGGACATCGGCTGGGTCGTGGGGCACAGCTATATCGTGTACGCCCCGTTGCTGGCCGGAGGCACGACCATCTTTCGTGAGGGCGCCATAGACTATCCCCATCCTGCGGTGGTCTATGAGACCATCGAAAGGTACGGCGTCAATGTGCTCTTTACCGCTCCCACGGCCGTCCGCATGCTGATGCGGTACGGTAAGGAATACCCCCAGAAGTACGACCTCACAAGCCTGCGCCTGCTGACCTGCGCCGGGGAGCCGTTGAATCCAGAGGCCCAACGCTGGGCATACGAATTCATGTGCGGCTCTGGACGCTGGGGGTTCATGATGGACAACTGGTGGCAGACCGAAACAGGAGGCCCGTGCCTGGGCACCCTTGCCGTCATGCCTTCGAAGCTGGGAAAGGTCGGACGGGCACTGCCCGGAGTTGAGGCCGACGTGACCGATTCCGAGGGACGGCCGATCACCGAGCCCAACGAGGGCGGTCTTCTCGTGCTCAAGCGCCCGTTCCCCCACCTGTACCGCACCGTCTATGGGTCTCCCGAGCGATACGCCGAGGAATGGAATCGTATCCCCGGCTACTACGCCACCGGCGATGTGGCGCTCAAGGACGAAGACGGCTACTTCATGGTGGTGGGCAGGGCCGATGATGTGCTCAAGGTGGCAGGCCACCGCATCGGGACCGCGGAGGTAGAAAGCGCCCTGATCTCCCACCCGAGCGTGGCCGAGGCCGCCGTCATCGGCAAGCCTGACGACATCAAAGGGGAGACCATCAAAGCCTTCGTGACGCTGAACATGGACCAGTCACCATCGCCCGAGATGCTGAAGGACATCCAGGCCCACGTGCGCCGGGAGCTCGGCCCCATCGCCGTGCCCTCGGAGATCGATTTCACCCCATCCTTGCCGAAGACCAGGTCGGGGAAGATCATGCGCCGCCTTTTGAAAGCCAGGGAACTGGGTCAAGACACAGGAGACATCACCACCCTCGAGGAGTAGGCGGGCGCTGCCAGGCTCGGTATGGTTGACCACAGAGCAGCGAGGGTAGTATGCTCCCGTCTGTCTGTCGCGCTCCTACATACCTTGTATTTGGCCGCTTGCGGTGGACGGAATATACCGGTCTGGAAAGCGTAGAAGGAGGCGATGGGGTCATGGTAACCAAGCAAGAGCTGTTTAGCATAAAGCCGCCGAAGGTCTCGCTGGACTACGAGACCATCGATGGGGACGGCCACACCAGCGGTATCGAACCCGGTTGGTATAAGAACTACCTTCCAGAGAAGTACTGGGACTGGGCGCCCAAATCAGTGGATGGGGTCACTCACGCCGAGGGACGGGCCTTTCCGATGCCTTACCCCCTGCCCGGCGTCGGACTCGGAACCCCCAGCGGCTGGAAGCTCAAAGACCTGAACGAGGTCACGCCGGAGGAGACACAGAAACGGGGTGGTCGCGATCCCAAGGACCGGCTCAAGACCATGACCGCGGACGGGGTCGATATTGCCTACCTCTACCCCACCGAGCTCCTGGTCATGCCGTGGGCGTTGTCCAGCTCCTCTTTCGCCATCGCCTACTCCGCGGCCCACAATGACTGGCTCCTGGACTACTGCTCCGCCGACCCCCATCGCCTCCGCCCCGTGGCCGTCATCCCGCCCCAGGACATGGTGCTGGCGGTGGAAGAATTGGAGCGATGCGCCAAAAAGGGCTACAAGGTGGTGATGGTGCGGCCCAACACCTGTCTCGGCCTCAACGTAGACCACCCCAACTTCGAACGATTCTGGGCCGCTGCTCAGGACCTGGACATGGCCATCGGCATCCATGAGGGTTACCTGCAAGGCAGCCCCTACATGCCGCGCCTGGGCGACGACCGGACCAACAACTGGCCTCAGCTCCACTCCTTCGAGCATCCCGCCGAGCACATGATGGCCTCCATGCTTCTGATCACAGGCGGCGTGCTCCAGCGCTATCCCAAGCTGCGCTTCGGCTTCATGGAGAGTGGCGCCGGTTGGGCCGGCTTCTGGCTCCACCATTTGGACGAGCACTATGAGAAGCTCCATCGCTTCTATCCCGGCCTGGACGAGGAGCCCAGCTTCTACTTCAAGCGACAGTGCTTCCTGGGTGTCGAGCCCGACTACGCCCAGATCCCCTACCTGATCGACTGCGGGCTGGAAGAAACGCTGGTCTTCTCCTCTGACTTTCCCCATTACGACGCCATCTACCCCGGCTCCGTCGCGGCGATGGCCGACCGCAAGGACATGACCGACGTTCAGAAGCGAAAAACTCTGCGGGATAACGCCTTACGGATGTACGGAGTGAAAAAGTAGCTGCAGCTCGACCTAATCCCCTGACCCCCTTCCCTCATAGGAAATGGGGGGGAAGCCCCCCTCCCCGAGTCGGGGAATGGCTGGGGAGAGGTAGCGGGAGATCATAGGATGAGGTTCGCCCTCTTCGAACACGTGTCGTGGCCCTCCGGCGCCAGCCATAGCCAAGTGTTTCGGGAGGCCACAGCGCAGGTCCAACGCGCCGAGGAGCTGGGCTTCCACTGCGCCTGGCTGGCAGAGCATCACTTTACCCAATATGGCCTTGCCTCCGCCTCGATGCTCCTGGCCACACACATCGCCGCCCATACGAGTCGCATAAGGCTCGGAACCGGCATCACCATCGCCTCGATACGAAACCCGGTCCTTCTGGCCGAAGAGGCTGCCACCCTCGACATTCTCAGCGACGGTAGACTCGACTTCGGCGTGGGCAGCGGCGGCGCCCCGGAACTACGCGGGTTTGGCATTAGCCGCGAGGAGAGCCGGGAGCGGTTTGCCGAGACCGTCGATGCGGTCCTCGGGCTGTGGACCACCCCTGTTTATTCCCACCACGGGAAGTTCTTCGATATCGAAGGCGTCGGCATCGGCCCCAGCCCAGTCCAAAAGCCGTACCCGCCCCTGTACGCAGCCGTGCGGAATCCCTGGAGCGTCGAGTTCGCCGTAGACCGGAACATGCGGCACATGACTGGGGTGACCGCGACGACCGATGAGGCCATGAAGCAGCGCCAGGCCTACCTGGACGTCGCGGCCCAGCGAGGCAAAGTGGTGGACCCCCTTGAAATGCCCCTGTTCCGTTATGTCTACGTTGCCGATACGGATGACGAGGTTCGCCGGGACACAAAGGAGCACCTGCTCTGGGTGTGGGAGTGTCTGGAATGGCAGCAGTCGGATGACCGGAGGACCGGACTAAGTCTCGACGAGTGGCTCAAGCGCCGCAAGGCCCCATCGGTGAGTTATGAGGAGTTGTACGAGAAGCATGTATTCTTCGGCACCCCAGCGAAGGTGCGCCGACAGGTCGAGGAGCTTCACCGGCAAGGCATCGAGTATTTCGGCGGGAGCTTCGGCTTCGGAGGACTCGGTCATGCCAATGCGGTCAGGTCCATGGATCTGTTCGCCAGGGAAGTCATGCCCAACTTTCAACCCAGTGCGTCCCGGTCAGCCTGAGAAGGGAGATTAGCCACGATGACTGGCGATATGGTAAGTCCCGAGAAGCCGACGATCTTCTGCATGATTGTCACCCCCATGGATGAGCAGGGGCGTATCGACGAAGAGGGCCTTCGCGCCCATCTGCGGCGTATGGTCGGTGCCGGTGTCGGCGTCTACCTGGGCAGCGGGGGCTCGGGCGAGGGGCACGCCCTGGAGCCCAACGAAATGGCGTTCCTGTATAAGATCGGCGTGGAGGAGTGTAAGGGCAAGGTCCCGGTGTACTGCAACCCTCCCGAGGCCCGCTCTGCCAAGGAAATGCTCAACAAGGCTACGCTAGGAGTGGAGGCCGGCGTTGACGTCGTCCAGTATTACCAGCTTGACGCCGGCCACGGCAGGCAGCCGGTGCTCGTCGAGCAGGAGCGTTACTTCCGAGACCTGCTGGACCGGATCGACCATCCCACGGCCCTCTCCATCCACATCGCCGCTGGTTACCTGGCGCCGGTGACCCTGACCGCCAAGCTCTGCAACGACTACCCCCACGTCAAGGCGGTCAACCTGCCTGCCGGGACCTCGCTCAACTACTTTGTTCAGCTACAGGATATGATTCGCAACGACATAAAAATTTATCTGGGCATCGGCGATCTCCTGAGCGGCCTGTCCATGGGCGCTTGGGGGGTCCAGATCACAGAACCCAACCAGGTGCCGAACCTCTGCCAATCGGTTATCGACCACTATCTGGCCGGGGACTTGCAGAAGGCCGCCGAGGCGTACGCCAACGTGCTGAGGGTCGGAACGATTATCGGGATGGGACGCCAGGTCTCCGCGGATGGACCCAAGGGGGCGTTGAAGGCCCTCGGCCTGCCCGGTGGACCGCCCCGCCCTCCACGGGTGCCTGTGGACGAGGGCACTATCGAAAAGATGCGGCAGGCCTTCAAGGACATGAACGTCTTCGAGCTTGAGGGGCTGCCCACCCCGAGCGCGGGGTGACTCCGGCGCGAAGCACGGCGTGGCTCGGTGAGGAACAATTTCCCCAAATGATCCTTGCTACCCACGGGTCCTGGCTTGTTCTGTATAATCGCCCCGAGTTACGGTAGTCACGAATCACGCGGATAAAAGAAGGGAGCGATATGCCGGAGATCAAGGGCTCAGTTGATGTTCAGCGGCCGGTCGAAGAGGTGTTCGCCTATCTCACCGACCCGAGCAACAACCTGAAGTGGGAAAAGGGCGTGCTGGAGATGGAATTGACTTCCGAAGGGCCGGTTGGCGTCGGTAGCAAGGGTAGGCGGGTGGAGAACTATATGGGAAGAGATGAAGGGACCTATGAGATCACGGAGTTCGAGACGAACAAAGGGTTCTCCTTTCGGTTCGAGTCCGAGAAGTTCGCCGGTGACGGCGGCTATTCCCTTGAGAGCGCGGGCGACGGGACGAAGCTGACCTACCGCTTCAACGCCAAGCCGAAAAACCCGATATGGGGGTTGCTGACCCCACTCATGATGCCCATGGTCAGTAGACAAACGCGGAAAAATTACTCGAACTTGAAGCAGCTACTCGAAACGCAAGGGTAGAGTGCCCTCTTTCCAGGTCTAGAGCTTCCAACCCTCGGAGCCGGCTTTGCACCAAAAATGTCATTCTGAGGAGCAGAGCGACGAAGAATCTGGGGTGGGGTCCCAGAGCAACAGAGTGGCCCCACCGCCCCAGACCTTCGGCTTCGCTCAGAGTCTGCCCTGAGCTTGCCGAAGGGGTGACAGGAAAGAGCGTACTTTTGGTGCAAGCCTCTCAGAGCCGGTGCCAATGGCCCGGCCAATGCCTGGACCGGCCCCGGTCCCGAAAGCCTATGCGCTCAGCCGCCGCTTGGCCTCAGCGTAGACCGATGGCGGAAGCGGCCCTTTGCGCGCGGCGGCCAGGTTCGCCTGCAAATGGGCTGGATTCGACGTCCCTACGATGGTCGTGTCCAGGTCTGGATTGGTGATGGTGAACCGGAGCATGAACTCCATCTTGGACATGCCGTCCAGGAGGTCGTCCATTTTGATGCTGTCCCAGCGTTTCCAGACATCCTCGGAGCCCCGCCCTTCGCCGGGCACGCCCCGGGCAACGCCGCCGCGAATTATGGTGCCGGCCCCCGCTCTCGCTGCCTGAGCGATAACCTCCTCGTGCTCCCCCTGTAGCCCCGAATACGGAATCTGGAAGGCGTCGAACACACCCATCTCTATGTGGTCGGTGAGGTTTGGCAGAATCGAGGAGGAGCCGATAAACCGCACCTTGCCCTCCCGCTTCAGGTCCAGTAGCGTCTCGATCGCCCCTTCACGCTCCAGGACCTCCCTGGACGGGCTAGCGTGGAACTGGACAAGGTCCAGGTAGTCGGTCTTCATCCGCTTCAAGCTTTGGTTCACCCCATCCACGATGTTCTTGCGGGTAAAGGTGTGGGTGAATCGATTTTCCGGTGAAACTGACGACGCGTCCACAACGCAGCCGCACTTGGAAGCCAGATAGTACTCATTGCGGCGGTGGGAGATGTACTCGCCGATATTCTCTTCACTTTGACCATAGTCGATCGATGTGTCGATGAAGTTGACGCCGGCATCCAGCACATCGTTCAACACCTGTCGAGCCTGGCCTGGCGCTAGCGTTCTGCTGTACCGCGAGGAGCCCTCGCCGCGCAGTTCCATGGCGCCAAAGCCCAGGACCGTGACGTCCAGGCCGGTCCGTCCGAGCTTCCGTTTGGGCAATTCATTCATGGTGGTCCTCCTTCGAGCTTGAGTAAGTACCGTGATGGTAGCACCCTGCAGCGTCCCAGACTAGACCTGATGGCCAGACGTTCCCCTTATCCGCGGCGGTCAGATACCCGTTGTGGTAAAGTAAGCCCAAGCTATCGGCGAGTCCCGATATTTCGCACAGGGGGCGAAACATGGCACGATCACTACCGAGTGCTAAAGAGGCTGCGGAGACGTGGAAGTCCCTTCCCCAGATCAAGCGGTGGCGCGAGAAGGACTTCGAGCTGGGCTCCTGGTTCACCAGCGACCCTCATGAAGCGAAAGGGGCCTGGGGCTCCTGGGGCCGTCAACAGGCCCCATCGAAGCGGGGCATGAGCTTCATCGAGATGAACCGGAACTCCCCGTCACCCGTCCCACCCGAAGCCGGGGCCGGGCTAGTCGTCGACCGGGAGGGGGGCGCCCCGCCTGGGGCCGATCGGTACGAGTACCCCCTGAATAAAAAATATGAAGTGTGGTCGGACAACGTCGTCAGCCTGTACGAGGAGGCGGTGTCTCGCCAGTGGAGCGCCACCAAAGACATTCCGTGGGACCAGCTGGAGCCGTTACCGGTTGACCAGGAGCGGGCCCTTTGCCAGTTCCTCTGTTTCCTCCACGCCATAGAGTTCATTCCCACCGATACTATTCCCTATTACATGGCCCGTATCGACCCTGCCTTCCCCGAGGTGCGGCTCTACATGGCGACCCAATGCGCCGACGAGTCGCGCCACATGGAGGTCTTCATCAAAAGAATGTTCGCCAACGGGGGCGGTCCTGGAGTGGAGCCCACGGCGGCCTCGCTCCTCCAGCAGAACCCCGAGTCTACGTTGCCCCCGGAGCTGCAGCTGGCCCTCGTCAATAAAGTGAGCGCAGAGTTCCTGGCCTTCTCCTATGCGCTCCAGATGATGGGAGAGGCAATGGTGCTGGATTTCTTCAGATTCGGCGAGTTCCTGGGACGCAACCCGTGCGACAAGGAGATATTCCGGAGGGTCCTCCAGGACGAGGCCCGGCATGTCTCCTTCAGGACCATGCGGATCAAGTACTTCTTGGACCATGCCCCCAAGGACGAGCGCGAACGAGCGTTGGAGATGCTCCACTTCCTGGCTTCTATCAATGAAGCGGGAGCCGGAGGCTTCCTCACGTTGACCAACCCCAGCGCCATTGAGCCTTTCGCGTTGCTGGCCGCGGGCAGCGTGGGCAACATCGATAAGGGTTGGGATACGGTCCGAGAGTTCTGGGCCATGGCCGTGCATGAATATCTCGGCCGGTGCGAGCGGGCAGGATTCCCTCGTTGGGACAAGTGTCTCATGCCCCAAGAGGCTCCGTTCTAGCATCCAGCCCGCATTGAGCCCGATACAAGGAGGCCCGTCTTGACCGGCGAAGCCCGCGTCCACCTGCCGAATATGCACGACATCGTGCCTCGCCCCATGCCTTCGAAGGATGAGGTGGCCAAGATGTTCCAGCGCTCCTCTCAGCTTCAACGCGTCAAGGAGCGCCGTTTCAACGAATGGTTCACCACGCCGCTGGACGGTGAGCTGTGGGGAGCCTGGGGGATGAAGGCGCGGCCCGATAAAGTGGGTATGACCTACATGGCCGTGAACAAGGTCAGCCCCGCAGCCGAGCCGGCAGATGTTGGAGGCGCGCGTGTCGTCCTGACGCGATACGTGAAGCCCGATTCGCGCCTCTCACCCGAGCAGGAGGAGCGCGTTAACCCGAAATACGGCGGCTCTCGGGAGCTCGACCACAAATACGATGTCTGGATAGACGATGCGCCGCAGCTAGCGGAGGAGGCCCTGGAACGTCAATGGCGGCCCAGTAGGACCCTCCGGTGGGAGGAGATGCGGCCCCTGCCCCCAGAGATCGAGAGGGCATTCGACCAGTTTCTCACCTACATCATCCAATGCCAGTACCTGTGCTCGGACATCCTGGGGCCGTGGATCAGGCTGGTCCACTACAACTTCCCGGAGGTCAAGAGCTACCTGGCGTATGAGCTATTCGGTTATTCGCTCCACTGCGGGATGCTCAGAAAACGGCTGTTGTCCAACGGAGGCGGAATGGGAGTCCAGGTAGACGGCCTGGACGCGGGAATCCGGGAGGTGGTCAACGAGGCCTCTCAGGGCTTCGTAGGCGAGGTGGACCGGGACTTCAATGCCATGGTGCTCGCCATGGACATCCTCTTCAACGGCATCGTCCTGGAGATGATGCGGCTCGGAGAGGCCGCATCCAAGAGCGTCTTTGACCAGGGGCTCTTCAAGCAGATGATCCAAGACAACGCCCGGCATGTTTCCTGGGGCTGCAAGCGTATCCGCTATTATCTCGATCACTGCCCCGACCGTGAGGAGGCCGTCATCAGGCTGAAAGGTGTCGCGGACCGAATCGAGCTCTCCCAGACCCCGGGGACCCATCCAACCCGCAGGTCATCGAGCCGCTGGCGGTGCTCCTGGGCGACGGGGCGGCCACTCGGGATAAAGGGTTCGACATCCTTCGCCGGTTCTGGCCGCAAATCGCCGAAAACTACCTGGGGAGACTGACCGCGGTGGGTTTAGACCGCCGTGACCGCTGCCTCATCCCCTCTGTAGCCCCGTTCTAACGCCTCCACCATGACGTTCGCCGCCTCTCGGACTGTTTTGTTCGTGTCAGCGCGGCTTTACAACAGCTCCCACTGGGCCAGTCGCAACGTCTCGCCCGTTTGCTCATCGGCGACCTCCGCCCACACGGCCCTCACGGGCAGTCCAATCCGGACCCGTTCCAGCGGCGCGTTGACGACGTTGCCGGTAATGCGGACGTGCGGATGATCGTCCAGGCTGACAAGAACGATGTTGTAGGGCACCGCCTCCGTAAGAAGGGGGCTGGGCGAGTGGTGGACGATCGTGAAGCTATAGATCGTCCCGACCCCTTTGCTTTCCGTAACACCAAACTCCATCGCCTGACATTCGCGGCATACATCCTCAGGAGGATGCTGGACGTTCCCGCAGGCCTTACAGATTTGGAGAAGAAGCTTTCCAGATGTAAAGAATGATCTGGTATTCCTGGTGATCTCTGGCAATGCCCATGCCTCCGGAAGATAGCGACTCATGTTGCCCTCACCCTAGCCCTCTCCCGTCAGGGGAGAGGGGATTTTGGAATAGCTCCTATGGCTCGTTAGAAAACAGCACCGCGCCGCCGGGCGGGTTGCCGGGGCCGGACACGGCCAGGCTGAGTTCCACCGCCTCCACCTGGCATGTGGACTCACCGCGTACTTGCCGTACCGCCTCATTGAAGATCTCAAAGCCGTGGATGTAAGCCTCCGCCAGATTCGCTCCGCTGGTGTTGATCGGGAGCGTCCCATTGGGCCACAACAGGTTGTCGTTTGAGACGAACTCCTCGATGCTCTCCGGCGGAGAGAAGCCGATATCGCTCATCGCCAGCAGGACGAGCCCGGTGAAGTTCTCGTAGAATTGGGCAACGTCAACGTCCTGAGGGCCGACGCCCGCCCTTTCCCAGAGCTGCTCGCCAACGTGCCGGTATGAGCGGGGGTGCGGGAAATCCGGCTCATTGAAAGCGGGAATGCCACCCCCGCGCTCCATGCCTTGGGCGGCCGCCTTGATATAGGCCGGCGGCCTCCGCAGGTCCCGCGCCCGCTCTGCCGTTGTAATCACCACCGCGGCGGCGCCATCGGTCTCCTGGCAGCAGTCGAACAGATGGAACGGCTCGGCGATCCACCGAGAGGCGTGGTAGGCCTCTCGGGTGAGAGGGCGTCCGTACATGACGGCGCGTGGATTTCGCTGGGCGTGGGCATAGGAGGCCAGCGCTATCTCCGCCAGGGCTTCCTGGCTGATCCCGTACTCATACATGAAGCGCTTCGTCTGGATAGCGTTCCGCATGGCCGGGGTCGCCAGGCCGAAGGGGACCATGTACGGACCAATGTAAGACGACCCGTCGTCCGGGACACGACTCGGACCCCTGGCCTGCCCAAACCGTCCAAACTGGCCCTGCGCCAGGCTTCGGAAGGCGACGACGTATTTGGCGTAGCCTTCCGAGACTGCGGCATCAGCGAGGAGGACGGCAGACGATCCTGCATTCCCGCCGCCAATCCCCATGGCGCAGAAGCTGAGCTTGCCCGTTCCCAGGGCCGAGGCGAGCCGTACCGGCTCGTTTCGGTCCCGGGCGAAGGTTGTGAAGCCGTCGATATCGCTCAGCTTCAGCCCCGCATCCTCCACCGCCTCGCGTATGGCGATGCAGGCAAGCTGGAACTCAGTCTCGGACGCCTGACCGGCCCGGTAATACCGCGACTCCCCCACGCCGACAACTGCGGTTTTGCCCCTCATGCAGGTCTCCTTGGACTGAGGCTAGCTGATCTTCGCCACGTCTCGCAGGAAGGGTATCATGAGCTCGGCGATCTCTTCACCAGCATCCTCTTGCAAATAGTGGCCTGCGTTCTCGATGAGATGGAACCGCCCGTTTGGGACCATCTCGGCGATGGCGCGGCCTGCGTCCGGCTTGAACGCGATGTCTTTGTCCGAGAAACACACGAGCACTGGGATGTCCCACCCCTGCAGAGTCTGCGATATTTCGGAGATGTAGCTGGCGTTTTCATGACGTCCGTTTGTCGGAATCATCTTTGGAAACGCGGCTATGCCTCCACGAACAGACGCATTCGGGTGAGGCATCTTGTACATTGCCTTTACTTCCCTTGGTACTGGCCGTTTGAAGCCAACAGAGAACACCATTTTTCGGAATGCGTCCACCCTCCGGGATAGAAAACTTGAGACCCCGCCGCTGCGGAACAGTACTTTGAAAAACATCGGCATCTTCTGGATGTCAATGAGTGTATTGAGAATGACGAGCGCCCTGACGTTGTCTTGATGGTCAATCGCATAACGAAAGCCGATGGGCCCGCCCCAGTCCTGTCCGACGATGGTCACTCCCTCCAGTTTCAGAGACTCCACGAATCCTGCCATAAGTTCTACATGTCGGCGTAAGGTGTATGCGGATTCTGCATTCGGCTTATCCGACATCCCGAAGCCCATGAGATCGGGAGCCACGCAACGGAATCCCGCCTCAACCAGCGGCGGAATCATCTTTCTATAAAGGTAGCTCCACGTCGGCTGTCCGTGAAACATAAGAATGGGAGGCCCTTCCCCCTCATCAACGTAGTGCAACTTGATGCCGTCAATGGTGGCGTAATGTGACTCGAACGGAAATCCAGGGATACTACCGCCTGTTGACATGCCTCGCCTCCTTCCTGTCCATAACCCCCACACCATAGCACTTGTCGCATTCTCTCTGCAGCCCCACCCGCTCGCGGTCTTAGACCCCATCATGCCGGGTGGGTTGCTTCGATAATGTCCTCTGCATCGAGTCGGCGTTCCTCCAGGTCCCACATCTCCGCTTGGGTCTTCCGCGTCTTCTTTGGGATCAAGGTAACAGCCACGAGCAATGCCATGACTATGAAACCCGCTGCGCCCAGGTAGCCAACCTGGAGAGCATTGACGAACGATTGATTGGCAGCCTGGGTTACCGCGTCAGCGATTTGTGGGTTGAGATCAGCGGTCAACACGCCGACCGATCCCATGCTGTCCCCGATCTTGTCAACGACGTTTTCCGGTACCAGGCCCCGAATCGCTGCTGTGACATCCGTCCGGTATAGGCCAGCGACGAGGCTTCCCAGCACGGCAATTCCCAACGTGAGCCCTAGCTTCCGGGAAAGGTCGTTCATCGCGGAACCGACGCCGGCGTCGTTGATTGATACAGAGGCCATGATGGAATCGGTGACCGTTGGCATCGCGATCCCGGCGCCCAGGCCGAACAGAAGGATGCCTACGACGGGCAGCCAGAAAGGCGTGCTCACTTCTATCTGGCTGAAGACCGCCATGCCGCTCAGGATGATCAGGGTTGAAATGACCGTCATGGCCTTTGGCCCAAATATCTGACCGGCCTTCATGGCGATGCCGGCTCCGATCATCATCGTCACTGCGACGGGCGTAATCACGGCGCCGGCGACCAGCGCGCTACGACCCTGGACCAGCTGGAGGTACTGGGTCAGGAAGAAGAAAACCCCCATCATTCCAACGAAAAGCAGCATGAGGACCAGGAAGGACCCGGTAAAGTCCATGCGCTTGAAGTATTGCAAAGGCAGCATGGGATGAGAGCTTCTGGCTTCGACGAGGGCAAACGCGGCAAGAAGCGCTCCGCCGGCTACGAAAGCGGCGACAATCCCAGGCGACCCCCATCCGGCATCCCCACCCTGCTGAGCTCCATAGACGACGGTAAGCATGCCGGCCGTGGCCAGCAACGCTCCCGGGATATCGATTGGACGCCGCCTGCTGTCTCGAGACTCCGGCACTGCGGTGAGCCCGGCGATGAACAGGACCACTACGGGAATGTGGAGCCAAAAAACCGCGCTCCAAGCAATCCTGTCGACCAAGAACCCACCCAATGCAGGCCCGATTGCGATGCCGATGGAGCCAACCGCAGTCCATGTAGCTATCGCCTTCGCTCGTTCTCCGCGGGGAAAGACATCAGTGAGTATCGACAGCGTTGCAGGCAGGGCTAACGCCGCGCCGAGGCCTTGGACGCCTCGCATCATAATCAACGTGGCTGGATTCCCAGCCAAGGCGGCCCCCATGGCTCCGGCGCCGAAGATTACCATGCCTATCGTCAATGTTTTCCGACGGCCGAAACGGTCTCCCATGCTTCCACCAACCAACAGGAACCCGGCAAGGATCAGTGAATACGCGTTGACGACCCACTGCAACACGGAGTTCGAGGCCGAGAAGTCCCGAGCGATCGCCGGCAATGCCGTGTTCACGATGGTCCCGTCCAGAAAGATCAAGAACGTCGAAAGTGACAGCACCGCCAGCACAAGGCCCTTCCGCGGCCCTCGTTCAGCTATGGACTCCTCCAAAGCGGACGTGGCTATTGAGCTCTTCATCGTTTTCCTCCTCTACCTATCTCTGTAAATGCCTTGCGAGCAAGTTACTTCTTGGCAAGGTACACGATATATATCTTGCTGCCAAGTATCTTCCTTGCAAGTATATTGCCGACATACTATAATCTTGACATGGACATGGACCAGATGGGGAGAATAATCGAAACTTTGAAGGGCGAGCGCCCTGACCTCGATACCTCGCACTTCCAGACCGTGTTTCGCATCGGGGTTTTCGGCCAGCTAGTCATGAAGGCATTTGAGGCGTCGTTCAAGGAGGTAGGCGTCTCTGATGGCGAGGGTCGCGTTTTGGTGGTGCTGCGGACGTCCGGACCGCCATACACCCTTTCGCCCACTCAGATCGCCAGCACATGCGGCTGCACATCCGGCGGGCTGACGAAGCGCCTGGACCTTCTGGAAAAACGCGATTTAGTCAGGCGGTTGCCGTCACCTAACGACCGTCGCGGGCTCCTGATCAAGCTGACTTCAAAAGGCAAAGACTTGGCCGATAGATGGCTGGACGCAAATGTAAAGATCACGGCTGATCTGGAGAGCGGCTATTCTGAGACTGAAGCCAGACAGCTCGCTGATCTGTTGCGGCAAGGCCTGAGCTTTCTTGAGTCCAGGCCCCAGGCTTCCTCAAGATAAGAGGCCCGGCGGTAGCAGAGATCTTGGCGGCCCCAACGGGATTGCACTCGTCCCACCATAGCCCGATGGTCTATCCGTCTCCTGGCCCTCCCGGAGGGCATTGTTGCGGCGTACCACTGCGGCAATCGGGCGGTCGTCACCGCTGACCCATCCGAGAGGCCGGTTCTTACCCCCATGCGGGTTGACACGCCGGAACCTGCTCCGTAGGATTTGCAGACCGGCCCTACCCCCAGGCTGTTGGGTATGGGAGGGCAATAGTCACTCAAGGAGGGGACACATGCCAGAAGGTTACGAGTTCTCCGGGGTCAGCCACATCACGGTAACGGTCCGCGATATAGAAGAATCCCTGAAGTTCTACCGCGACATGGTCGGACTCAAGGTAATTGGGGAAACGGAGTCCTCTCACGATCGCCCGGGCATGAACCTGCTTCACAGAAAACCGGTGGCCAAGCATCGGCAGGTCTCTTTGGACGTCGGCGGAGGACCCATCATCGCTTTGACGGAGTACCGGGAGGCCACGGGTGAAGGTATCTTGCTGGATGACGTGGGCATCACCCATTTTGAGCTGGTCGTCTCGGACCTCGAAGGGTTCACGAAACAGATGCTGGCCAAGGGCGCAAAATCCGAGCGCCCCGGCTTTTTCACCGACCCCGATGGCATCCAGGTACAGTTTCACGGAGTCAGGGCAGGCTGAGGCGGTCAGTGCCCGTTACCGCACCCAGACGCGGACTCCCGGAGAAGTATCAGCCCCAGGCGCCGTCCTGCTAGCATGTTCCCCCCTGACGGGGTTAACGGACGGACTACTTGTAACCACGGCTCTGGGAATAGTATAGTGGCCGCCGAAGGTATCCTGAGGCTCTGTTTGGGAAAGGGAGGCTAGCAATGAAGATCGGCATTTCCCCGTTCGGCGTGCAGGCGATGAAGTATCCCCTCATCGCCAAGAAGGCTGAGGAGGTGGGCTTCGAGTCCTTCTGGATGCCGGAGCACCTTATCATGCCGACGGAGGTCCCAAACAAGTACCCCTACACCCCCGGCTTTGTACCTCCCATTACGGCCAAGACGCAGCTCTACGACCCGTGGGTAACCCTCGCATGGCTGGCCGCAGCCACGGAAAAGATCAACCTGGCCACGGGGGTGTTCATTCTGCCCCTGCGGCACCCCATCTACACAGCCCGGCAGGTAGCCACCCTGGACATGCTGTCCCGGGGCCGGGTCCTGATGGGGGTCGGAGTAGGTTGGCAGCCAGAGGAGTTCGATTACGTGGACCTGGGCTGGAAAGACCGAGGGCCACGGATGGGAGAGTGCATCGAAGTCATGCGGAAGCTATGGACTCAGCCAGTCATCGAGCATCACGGCGAGTTCTTTGACCTCGGTCCTTGCACCTTCGAGCCCAAGCCCACGCGCCCGGGCGGCCCGCCTATCATCATCGCCGGCAACAGCGAGATCGCCATGCGGCGGACCGGCCAGTACGGGGACGGGTGGATAGGGCATTCTCCAACCTTCGAACAGAACAAGGAAATGGTCGCGAAGATCAACATGTACCGAAGCGAGTTCGGGCGGGACAAGGCACCCTTCGAGTTCACGTCGGGGCTGAAGAAGGACACGCCGGGGCCTGCTTCCCTGGACGAGGTCAAAAGCTTGGAAGAGATCGGGATCGACAGGCTCCAGGTCACGCCCTGGATGCCCGTAGAGGGCAAGCTAACCGTCGACCACATGCTGGAGGGAATCGAGAACTACGGCAACAGCGTCGTCGCTAAGACGGCGTAGCTCCCGCTCTGGAAGGCAGAATCAGGACCGCCGAGCCGGTCACCACCGTCTCGCCGTCCTCTTGTTGAAGGTCCACGTCGCACTCCAGCTGGTCCTCACCCTCTACGACACGCTTGGCCCTGACCTCCCCCACCAGGCGGAGCTGCTGGTTATGACGCACGGGGCGCCGGAACAGGGTCTCCAAGCGACGGACCTGGCCGTTGCGGGCCCACATGGTAAGGAGGTTTGCGACGATGGCCATCGTCATGGCGCCAGGCGCTATCGCGGCAGGAAGCCCGTCCTTGCGGGCGACCTCATCGTCGGTGAAGCGGTTGGGCATCGCATTGCCCCAGGCCTGGCAGAACCGGGTCACCATCTCCGTAGTGAGCATCTTCTCCAACGGCCCCAGCTTCTCCCCAACCTGTACATCTTCCGCGTACCGGACATCGCCGTGTCCCACAAATGACCTCCTTTAGGCGCCGCCAGCCGTCGGGCGGGGTCGGGTCAGGAAGGAAGATTGCACCGATGCAACAAGGCTCCCTTCCTGGTTGGTAAAAGTAGTCTCCCAAACCACCACGGCAGAATGGCCCGTGCGGCCTGGCCGAGCGTAGACATTCACAAGGCGGGTCTTGGCCTCCAATACGTCTCCAGCCTGGATCGGGGCAAAGGACTCAAAGGCCTGCCAATGGTGGAGCCCGATCCCGGAGAACTTGAGGTGGATGTTGGGACGCGCCGAGGCGCGCTCCAGCAGGTTGCAGAAGCCCGGAGGCGCCACCAGGGAGCGGAAGCCGCTGCGACGGGCCGCCGCCTCATCCGTGTAGATGGGGTCGGTCTCTCCTACGGCTTCACAGTAGGCGAGAATACGCTCCGACTCCACGTGGAAGGTCCCCGCTGGAAACTCCTTGTCCAGCAGAGATCTGTCGTACTCCAAATCCGGCGTTGTCATGGGCCTCTTCCTCGGACCTGGTGGCCTCCCAGGTCAACGTTATCTGCTATAAGGCGTTGACGGCAACCTGCCAACTATACCTGAAAAACCTTGCCAATTGTGGCCAGGCGACGTGGTAACGAGATGAGCCGCTATACTTGACAGGTGTGTAACACCGTCCTCAAATATAAAGTGTACCGTTCTCAAGCATAAGATGAAGAGATGGTTGATTCTGCCGGTAGTCGTTCTCTGGGTCCTGGCAGCCTGCTCAAGCGAAAAAGTGCTGACGACAACCACACCCTTGCCGACGGCGACGGTCCCAGAACCCACAGCCGTGCCCGTGCCGACGCCTCCGAACCCCCCGCCGGCGTTCCTCCTGACCTGGGGGCCTCTCGACGATACCGATCGCCGGTTCCGGAGCCCTATTGGTATGACCGTAGACGGTAAAGATACCGTTTACGTCGGAGACCTGGTTGGGGGAGGTATTCAAGCCTTCACGTCCGAGGGCGAGTTCCTGGAGCTGTTCGCCAGAACAGCGGGCGGAGGGGTCACCGGCCTGGCAGCAGACTCCGCTGGGAACATCTACGCCGTCGACAAGCTGAACGATCGCCTCACGAAGTTTGACCCAAAGGGAAGGCTTGAGCTTCAGTGGGGAGAAAGTGGCTCTGAAGCAGGTCAGTTCAGCAAGCCCTGGGGGGTTGCGGTGGATCCCCAGGGCAACGTCTACGTGTCGGACACAGGGAACAGTCGAGTCCAAAAATTCGACGCCACCGGCATCTTCTTGACCGAATGGGGGGGTCCTGGAGAGGCCCAGGGCTTTTTCAGGGATATCAAGGGGATCGCGGTGAACCCTGCCGGACAAGTTCTTGTAGCCGATACAAGCAACAACCGTATCCAAAGGTTCACGCCGGAAGGGCAGTTCATCGATCAATGGGGCCTGGGTCAGATCACCCATCCCACCGGCATCGCCGTGGATGGGTTGGGAGCGGTGTATGTAACGACGGTTGCGTCCGGCACTGAGGGTGTATGGAAATTCTCTTCAGATGGGGTCCTGGTCACTCGGTGGGGACAGGGTGGGAGTGGCGATGGCCAATTTGCCGCTCCACAAGGGATCGCGCTCGATGGCGCGGGGACCGTTTATGTGGCTGACACGGATAACGCTCGAATCCATAAGTTTGAGGGCCCCGGCAGGGACGCATTTCCCGCGACGGCTACGCCAACCGCCGCTCCTACGCCCATCCCGGTAGAAACCCCAACACCCTCGGTTGCGCCAACGACCACCGTCACCTCGACGCCCGCACCAACCTCCACCCAACTCCCAACGCCGTCGCCAGCCCCGACACCGACGCCGTCGCCATCGCCGGTCCCGACACCCACATCTACACCTACTGCAACCCCCACGCCAACCCCGAGTCCAACACCGTTTCCGACCCTGGTCTCCATGGTGTTCGAACGGACTCTGTTCCCGTTAGAGAGCGAGATACACGTTGACATAGAGAGCCGTCCCGGCGCGGTGGTGACCGTAAGGCTCCAGGGACCTGCCTTGAGAACACCAGAGCAACAGTTGGGCACGATCGGTGCAAACGGGGAGCTGAGGCTCACATGGCGAATCATCCCTACCATTATGGACACCTACTCCTTATCTGGCACGGTGGACGGAGTATCGATCTCGCAAAGCCTTGTCGTTTCATAACGGACCGGGGACCTCCCGTGCAATTCAGCTGGGGGGTATCAGGACCGGCCGGTCATATATCGATACTCTCCGGGCAATGAGCCCTTTGATTTTGACCATTTTCGCCAGAGTCCCACGATAGGAGCCGCCCGTCCCGTCCGCCCCTGCATCGCTACGCCTGCTCATCCCCAAAGGTGAAGAGGGACGCCGCAGTCTTCCCACAAACTGCCTCTAGTTCTGAACGGGTCCGGCGGGAAAGATATTCCCGTAAAGAATGCACAACGTTCCTATACCCCTCACGGTGCGAGCACGGGGGGGAATCCGTACCTATGGTTAGCCGGTTGGCCCCAAAGGCATCGAACGCCATGTCGATGAAGGGGGGAACCTTAGACAGGTCAAAAGGGGGATGAGTCATGGGCGCCGGGCGTGGCATGATCTCGCCTAAGCCGTGGACTTTCATGAAAACATTGGGATACTTGGCCAAGCTCAGGATTTTTCGAAAGGTCTCATAAGGAGGCGGGTCCGTGTGCTTCGCATACCCCAGGTGCTCGATCATGATACGAAGATCCGGGACCGCCTCAATTATTCTCCGGAAATCATCGGAGGCGTAATGCTCGGGAAGACCCAGACAGCTTACGACCAACTTCAGCTGCTCAGCCTTCCGCAGCAAAGCCATCAGGGCTTCGGAACCGGAGTCGTCTATGAGAGAGAATCGAACGCCCTGGAGACCTTCCTTTTTGAGCGACTCCAGGGTAGCAGGGGCATCGGGCTGGCTGATGTCCAGGTATCCTACCGCCGCGAAGCGGCCTGGAAAACGTTGAAGGCACTCAAGAAGGTAGGTGTTGTCAAACGTCCATGTCTGGATCAGGACTGCCTTGTCCACCTGGTTTCGGTCCATCTGGAAGAGCAGCACCTCGACCGGCTCGAACCAGTCCAGTCCTACATGGCAGTGTGTGTCTATGGTCAACACCGTCTTCACTCCCCGCCCCTAGTACCCTATCCCAGATTCTTCGCTGACGCTTAGAATGACACCTGAGGCAAGAACCTTCAGCTCTTCGCCTGTGCCTGCACTTTCTTGACGAAGGCGGAGGCCCCAGCCGATATCCAGCTACGCCACTGGGGGACCTTCAGCCACCGGACGCCCATCGGCAGATACTTGTCCATCTCCCTCTCCGAAACCGTAGCCCCCGCAATTTTGCCGGCATCCGCGATTTGTTTGATGGCACGGTCAAAGGTCTCGGTAATTTTCGGATGGTTCGGCTGAGTCAACAGCCCCATGCTCTGGGAAAGGTCATGGTGGGACACGTAAAAGACGTCGATGTCGCCGACCTTTAAGATCTCGGAAAGGTTCTCGACGGCCACTATGTCCTCGATCATGATCGCCACAAAGGTCTCGCCGTTGGCCCTGGCATACCAGTCGCCGATGCCGTAAGCCTTCCGTCCCCCGCTGGTCCCCCGCCGGCCCACGGGCTCGAACTTTGCCGCCTGGACTACTTGTTCGGCCTCCTGCCGAGTGTTCACATGGGGCACGATAACGCCGTCGATCCCCTCGCCGAGGGTCAGGGAAATAATCGTTGGATCGTTGGCCCTCACCCGAACGACCGAGGACATGCCCCAGAGGTCGGCTGCCCTGGACATACCAGACAGGTCTCCCCACGTGACGGGGCTGTGCTCCATGTCGATCCAGACGCCGTCAAACAACTCCAAAGAACCCACGTAATCGACCATGTCGGCGTTCTCGTAATTGCCGGAGACCAGCGCCAATTTTCCGTCTTGGACCTTGCGCTTGAGTCTGTTTCGTTCCATTAGCTCCCTCCTATCAACCTGTCTGAGCCGTGTACCCCTGCCGACGCACATGACAACCCGATTCGGTTGGGGCAAGGGTACGCCGGCGGCCTAGACCAGTCAATGTTTGTCTCGGATGAGCGGCCAGGCCGACCCCCTGACGTGCCTGTGGTAAGATGGCGCCGACCGAACTCACGGGATGAAGGCGATCCGTGACCAATACTGGAGGATGTACTACATGGGCGCATTGACCGGCAAGACTGCCATCGTCGGTGTGGGAGAGACCACATACTACAGAGACGGAGGCCGGACGACGCTCTCTCTGGGGCTGGAGGCCATCAGCAACGCTGTTCGCGACGCGGGCCTCAAGCTGACGGACATTGACGCCATGACGAGCTATCAGGGCAACGATTCCCATGGCTCCAACGAAATGGCCCAGTCCCTGGGCATGCGGCTCAACTATAGTCTGGACATCGCCGGCGGTGGCTCGAGCACCGAGGCGTTGGTGGCCCACGCCGCCGGACTGTTATCGGGCGGCTACGTGAATGCCATGGTGATCTTTCGGTCGATGCGGGGCAGGACGGGGCGCCGTCCGGGAGGTCAGGTGGCCAGCGGCCCTGCTCAGGCGTTGGCGGTGGTGGGACACGGCGAGGACCAATACATAGGCGTGACCACTCCGGCGCAGCGATTTGGACTGGCTTGCATGCGGTACATGCATGACTTCGGTGTCACCACCAAGCAGCTCGCGGCAGTCGCCCTGACCCATCGCTACCACGCGACCCTTAATCCCAAAGCCTTCTTCTACAAGCGCCCGCTGACCATGGAGGACTATATGGAGGCTCGGTGGGTTTCAAAGCCCTTCCGCCTCTTCGATTGCTGCCTGGAAATGGACGTGGCCGTCGCGCTGGTCCTGGTCCGCGCCGAGCGGGCCTATGATCTTCGCCATCCTCCGGCTTTCGTATTGGGAGGAACGGCCAGGACCATGTCGGAAAGCCCCTATTACAACGCGGGGCGAAGACACACCCCCATCTATCATCACGCCAGCAATTGGGGACGGGACCGCGTCTTCGGGATGTCGGGGATTACCCGCGGCGACATAAACGTCGCCTCCTTTTATGACGCATTCACCTTCACTCCGCTCGTCCAGATGGAGGGCTACGGCTTCGTCCAACCCGGCGAGGCTGGTTCCTGGTATGAAGAGGGGCGGGGACGCCTTGACGCCGAGCTGCCGGTTAACACCTCCGGCTCCCATCTCTCTGAAGGTTACTCCCATGGAATTCAGATGGTGGCGGAGATGACCAGGCAGCTTCGGGGACGCGCTGACGACGCGTGCCCTCAATGGGAGAAGGGAATCCACACCTTCGATAGAGACGCCGGCTGTCGGCAAACAAAGAAACACGACGTGGGATTCTGCGCAGGCTGGGGGACCCCTCAGACCAGCAGCTCGTTGGTGCTTAGCCGTCGCTCCGGCGGTTAGAAAGGAACTCCTGATGCCACCGAAAATCGATTGGAGCAAGCTCAGTTTTCAGCCTGACTATGACGCCCAGGAGTGGTGGGACGCAACCAAGGAAAGCAAGCTTCTGGTGCGCAGCTGCACAAAGTGCGCCAACAAGTGGTGGCCGCCGAATGTGATCGGTTGCGCTAACTGCGGCAACTTTCAAGACACCGGCTGGGTTGAAAGCAAAGGCAGTGGTGTGGTCCACTCCTTCATCGTGGTCCACCAGCCCATCCTGGCCGCCTTCATGGAAGCGGTGCCCTACATCCCCGCCATCATCGAGCTGGACGATGTCGAAAACAGTGATGGCAACAAAGTGCGTCTTCAGGGCGTGCTCGACGAAGACGACACTAAAGTAGGGATCAACGCCAGGGTGGAGATGTATTTCGAGCAAGCGTCCGAGGATGGCAAGCAGGTACCGCGTTGGAGGCTTTCCGCCCAGCAGCCGGACAACGTGTGGAAGTTCCCCGGCCCTTGATCCCAACCGGGGATGCCTACGGCTCCTCCCAGTCCACGACCCCGCTGGCCCGTAAACGGTCAATCTCCTCGACGGTATAGCCGAGCTCTTGCAAGATAGGCTGAGTGTGCTGCCCCTTGAGCACCCCCGGACCAACGACGGCTGGAGTCCTGGAGAGGCCCAGGATCGAGCTATGGCGCCAATATCTGCCGAACCGGGGATGCTTGACCTCGGTGGTGAAGCCGCTGTGCCGCACATGGGAGTCGTCGGCGAAGAAATGGTACATCCCCCTGTCCTCCGCCTGAACGCACCCGACACCGGCGGCGCTGAGCTGCTGCTCCCATTCTACGGCTGACCTGGCGGAGAAGACTCGCCCCAGCTCCTCAGCAAGCTCGCCGTCATTCCGCTCCCGTGCCTTTGCGGTGGCGAACCGGGGGTCCCGCTCGAGGTCATGGCGGCCCAGCGCCTCACAGAGTCTCTCCCACTCTCCATCCATGGGGCACGCCAGGAACAGCCACCCAATCCGGGCGCGATAGAGCCTGTACAGCGCATTCAGACCATAGCCTTCAGAGTCTGGGAGAGGCCGCTCCGGCCTCCCAGCGTAATCGAAGAACTCATCCGCGGCTGCGTAAGCGCTAGCGCAGATGAGCGTGCTTTCCAGGTACTGGCCCAAACCGGAGCGGCCTCTGGCATAAAGGGCGAGGACGACGGCGGTCGATGCCACCATTCCCGTGGTCAGGTCCGGGTTGACCTCTTGGGCGCGGCCCAGCAGACGCGAGATTTCTTTTACCTCCTCGATGGACAGGTGCGCGTCAGGAGGTGGCGGTATGCCCCGACCGGCCTGGGCGAGGGCGCCGCCGGAGATACATCCACCTATGGGGTACATCGCCGGACGTCCTGCATGCGGGCCCGTTGACCCATATCCGGCTATGTACTGGTAAATCACTCTGGGGTTGATCTCCCGCACCTTCTCGTACCCTATGCCCACCCGCTCGGGCGCGCCGGGACGCATGTTGTGCTGCAATACGTCTGCCTTTTTTAGCAGAGCGAGCAAAATATCCTGCCCCTGGGACGACTTCAGGTTCAAACACAGCCCTTGCGTTCCCGCCATGGTCCTATTGGCGCCGATACCGCCGTAGTTAAGGTGCCGGATGTGATCGCCGTCCAGTGTCTCGACGCGGATCACCCTGGCTCCGAGCTCCGCGAGCATCGACCCTGCCAACGGCCCGGCGATCACCGTGGTGAAATCCAGGACGGTAACCCCTTCCAGCGGATGGGCCGGCAAAGAAACGTCCGTGCTCAGCGATCTTGCCTTCGGCGGGGCGTTGATGAGGCTCAAAACCTCATCAGTGTGCTGGCCGGGATCGGGGGCTGGCCCTTTGATGCTGCCTGGGGTCTCGCTCATGAGAAACAGCGGTCCTAACTGACGCATAGGGCCGACTCGGGGGTCGTTCACTACTTGGACATGGCCGTTGTGGAGCATCTGGGATGGCTCATCCCCTCCAGGACGGTCATGTACGGCTCCGCCGCCACGTCCGTGTTGGTTTTGACGAAGAGGTCCATCCATTCGTCCAGGGTCTTCTCCCGAAGCTTTTCCAGGATCATTTGCCACATCTGTTGTTGCGGCTCGCCTGTAATACGAGGCAGCCCCGCGAATTTTGGGTCTTCCAGTGTGTGGCCCAAGCCGAGGGCGTGAAGCTGGGAATGGAACAGGCGGACCATGTGATTGGCCAACTGGATCCACCGGCCGTCTTTGGTCCTGCCGGGCACGTATGCCAGCGCCGGGGTCCTCTCAAGGTCTGTAAGGTTATCGGAGGGATAATGCTCAGGGTCCCTGGCCATCATCTGCCAGAGCATCCACTGGAGCCAGTCGTAGGAGCTGACGCCTTGAAGGAGGCTGGTCTCCACCATCTGCCCCCGCCCTGTTCTATCCCGGACATAGAGTGCTGCGGCGACTCCCCGCAACGCACCCATCGCAGCGGCATGGCTGGCGACGTTCACCACCGCGAAATTGGGACCTTCCCGTCTCGTCTGACCCGCATACCACATCATCCGGCCGCCTCTTGGCCTGTACCAGGGCGTCATAGCCTTTGTAGGCTGAGTACGGCCCGCTAGGACCCCATCCCGTGATCGAGCAGTAGATGAGGTCCTGCCGGTCCCTGCACAAGGTCTCGTAGTCAATCCGAAGACGTTGCGCGACTCCAGGGCGAAAGCTCTCGATGACCACGTCGGCCTTTTGGGACAACGCCAGGACCTGCTGCCGCCCTTCTTCCTGCTTCAAGTCCAGGATGATGCTCTTCTTGCCCCGATTCCATTGCAGGGCCGCAGGTAGGTGTCGGAAGGGGTCCCCTCCCGGTGGCTCTACCTTGATGACCTCGGCCCCGAAGTCGGACATCACCATGGTGGCGATGGACCCCGTCATGCCCCGGGTGAAGTCTAAGACACGGACCCCTTCGAGTGGCTGGGCCACAGTTCTCCTCGATTCCACGGACTACGGCTTCTTGACCCATGGACAGCGATGCGGCTACCGGCGGCGGTGTACCCGTCCGGACCGGCGTAACGACTTTCCGGCACATTGTATACTCTCCGCAAGGTGCGTCGAGAGTTTCAGAACGAGGCGTGCCACCGAAGAGGGAGCAGCCCCATGGAGTATCGTTTTAGCGCGGAGGAAGAGGCGTTCCGAGGGAAGGTTCGCTCCTTTCTTGCCGAGGCCCTGCCGGCCGACTGGCGTGGCGTCTACCCGGACTCTTACTTCCACGACGAGAACTGGCCCTTCATCCGATCTTTCACGAAGAAAATGGCGGAGCGCGGGTGGCTCACCATCGCTTGGCCGAAGGAGTATGGCGGGCAGGGACTGCCGATCATGCAGCAGGTCGTCCTGAACGAGGAGCTTTCCTACAACCTTGCCCCCTCTCGAGATATGAGCGTGGGAGTAAATCTTGCCGCCCCCACCATCATGATCCACGGCACAGACGAGCAGAAGCGGCGCTTCTTGCCGCCCATCGCCGCATCGGAGCACGTCTACACCCAGGGGTTCAGCGAGCCCGGCTCCGGCTCTGACCTGGCCTCACTGGAAACCCGGGCGGTCCGAGATGGCGATGACTATGTCGTGAACGGGTCCAAGATCTGGACCAGCGGGGCCCACCGAGCAAGCCACTGCCTTCTCCTCACCCGCACCGATCCCGAGGCGCCCAAGCATCGGGGCATCTCCATGTTCATCCTCCCCATGGATACGCCGGGAATCACGGTGCGGCCCATCGTTAACCCCCTCAACATCCACTATTTCAACCAGGTCTTCTTCGATAACGTACGGGTCCCCAGCGAGAACATGGTCGGCCCGGAGAACCGTGGCTGGTATTCTGCGACGACGACGTTGGACTTTGAGCGCTCCGGCATCGCGCGCTTCGCGACGAACCAGCGAGCGCTCGACGAGCTGGCGAAGCTCGCCCGCGAGCCGGCCTCTCCAGCCGCCGTTGGCCCATCGCTTCGCCACGCATTGGCGGAGGTGGCCATCGCCAACCACGCGGGCCGCAACGTCGCCTATCGCGTCGCCTGGATGCAGGGACAGGGGCTCGTACCCAACCAGGAGGCCTCGGCCTCCAAACTCCTGGGCAGCGACATCGCCCAGCGAATCTCCCAGGTCGGCATTCGGATGCTGGGGCTCTACGGGCAGCTAGACCGAGGTTCCAAACATGCCGCCTTTGACGGGCGGATCATGGCCGAGTATGTGAACAACGTCTCGGTGACTATCAGGGCAGGTACCTCCGAGATCCAGCGGAACATCATCGCTACGCGAGGTCTGGGATTGCCCCGAGGTTGAGGCACTCGATGCTCTTCACCCGTGTTTGGCGTATATTTCGTCGAGCACCGGCATAAGAGACTCTTTGAACCGCTCCGGGTTTTCGCTTGAACCGAAGTGCCCGACGCCCTTTATTATTTGATATTTGGCTCCCGGGATCTGTCGGGCTAGCTCCGGCGCTCCGGCGTCGGCCACCGAACGGTCGTACTCTCCGCTCAACAGATAGACATCGACCCTGGCAGTGTCAATCTTCGATGCGAGCCCGGTAAGGTTGTGGTCCTTGCCATAGTAGTAGACATCCCCTTCCAAGACGGGCGGGGCCCCCTGGCTGTACACCCACGCGGTCTCGCGGCGATAGGCCTCGGGGCTCGTCGACGAAGTCGATCCGAGCATCGCACTGGCCTTCCATTCATTGCTGATCCGAGGGTGATTGAAGCCAGCCGCCGATGGATCAGCAACCGGCGTGTGAATCCAAGCGTTGACCCCAATCACCGCGCGGAACTCCTCAGGATGGTACAGGGCCAGGTCAGGGGCGAGATGGCCGCCAATGGAGCAACCCATGAAAACCGGGCGATCAAGCTCGAGGGCATGATTGATGGCAATGACGGTGTCCATGAGGAACGGCTTGGTGAACCGGTACTGCTCTTCCCACCATCGAATCCCCGTCGGAGGCAACGACCTGCCGTGGTACGGCAGGTCATAGGCGATCATGCGGTATCTTCTCTGGAGGTCGGCATCTTCGAGGAGATGCCGCCACTGACGCCCATCGGCCCCGGCCGTGTGCTGGAGCACCAGTGGAATCCCCTCTCCAGCCTCTTCGAAATAGACCCGGTACTGGACACCTTCGACCTGAATGTAGACGTAGCGGCCCACGGCCGTATCGAAAAGACGGTCCACGTCAGGCACGGCTTGTTGCGGCGCAGGGCCGTTGATCTCCTCGCGGAGGACCGCGACAAGGCGGCGCAGCGCCCCGAAGTATGGGTTCACGTGGCTAAACCGATCGCCCTCGATCGTGAAGCTCTCATTGTTGCCATAAAGGAGAGATTGGTACGACGGGCGCGGTACCGCAGCCAGCAGCTCCCTCCAGTCCCCCTCGCTTGCTGAGATACGTATGTCGGGCCGCTTTGTCCCGGCTGGACCGACCTTGGCCACCTTGCCGTCCTCGACCACGAATTCAAGCCGAGTATCACCCATCTCCAGAACAACGGTGCAGCTCCAGTACCGTGCCGCGAGGCGGAACTCGGGGTCCGCATTCACGCGGTCTCGGACAGCTTCGGGGCTAAAGTGCAACATGGCTCCTCCTAACGCGCCGGGTATCTCGGCATTACACAGGCCTCCCCCACCACGCTTCGAACCTGTCGGCATGAGCCCTGACATGCTACAGCGGTCCGCGGGCAAGAGACAAGGGGAAGGCGACTTCTACGGCGGCTTTCTGCTGATAGATTATCTGGCTCAGCGGCAGGGGGTGAGGGTGGGCACAGGGTCGGAGATCATCGATTGGTACCGGCGCCAGCCACGGGCCGTTTGAGGTACGATCTCAGGCTCAGGGTTCACCGGCATTAGTGGACCCGATATCCTGGCCTTCTCCAGCTTCCCTGTCGCCCACTGGAAGAAGATCTGGTCCAACAACCCCCTGGAGCGTCTCAACAAGGAGATCAGGCGTCGCACCGATGTCGTGGGCATCTTCCCTAACCGACCAGCCGTGCGTCGCCTGGTTGGCGCCGTCCTCGCTGAACAGCACGACGAATGGGCCGTCGGCCGCCGATACCTCACACCCGCCATTCTGATCCTAAACGAAGCTCTTCCGGAGGCCGATCTCGCGGAGGCGACAGCCGCCTAAACAACATCAACAGGATGACGCACTCTTACACCACTTGGCGGGTATCTCGGCATTACACAGGCCTCCCCCACCACGCTTCGAACCTGTCGGCATGAGCCCTGACATGCTACAGCGGTCCGCGGGCAAGAGACAAGGGGAAGGCGACTTCTACGGCGGCTTTCTGCTGATAGATTATCTGGCTGCAGGGGGTGAGGGTGGGCACAGGGTCGGAGATCATCCACGGGCCGTTTGAGGTACGATCTCAGGCTCAGGGTTCACCGGCATTAGTTTCCCTAGATAGCCCCGGCCTGCTGCCACCACTTTGTCGCCGGACCATGGCCATCGCCCCATTATCAGACAACGTGCTGCTCACGGAGCCCGGCTGTCTGTCGGTCGCTATAGTCCAAAAGCTGCCGGTACACCTCGTCGGTGTGCTGCCCCAACAGGGGAGCCGGGGCGTAATCCACCGGCGAGTCCGATACTTTGACGGGACAGCCCAGCAACGTGACCGGCCCCCGTTGCGGATGCTCTACCTGGACGACCATCTCCCGGGCCAGCAGCTGCGGATCATGGTACAGGTCCTCGGCGTTCAGGCATGCGCCCACAGGAACGCCCGCCTCTCCCAGCAAGCGCATCGCCTCTTGCTTCGAATGCTGCGTGGTCCAGCCCTCGATGACGGCATTCATCTCTTCGCCGTGGTCCGTCATCCATTGGGCGCTGTGGCAGCTTGGATCGTTGGATAGGTCCTGGCGGCCTATGACATGGAAGAGGCCCTGTAGCTGCTTTGCGGACACCGGGCCCGCGGTGAATATCATGACGTAATCGTCCTGGCCCCCTGGGCTGCACCGGAAGATCGATCTCAAGCCTGCGGGATGGGCCTCCCGCCTTGGATGGCTATGGCCGGTTTCCAGGTAGCCACGGCTCCAGACCCGTCCCAGGTTCGCCACGGCATCCTGCATGGATACCTCCACCTGCTGCCCGCTCCCCGTGATCTGCCTCTGGTACAGGGCCGTCACGATTCCCAGGGCCAGGTGCATCCCAGAGCCGATATCTCCAATAGTGAAGCGGGGTGGGCTGAGCGGTATCCCGGCCACGGCGTTGGCGCAAATCGAGCCTCCGGTGGCCTGGGCGACCGTGTCGTAGCTCATGTATTCGCTGTAAGGCCCATAGGTCCCGAAGCCTTTCATGCGGGCCAAGATGATGCGTGGGTTGACCTCTTTCAGGACATCGTATGCCAGCCCCAACCGCTCCATGGCGCCGGGCGCCAGGTTCTCGGCGACGACGTCAGCCCCCTTCACCAGCTCCAGGAAAAGTTCATGTCCCTTGGGGTCCTTGAGGTTGAGCGTGGCGCTGCGTTTGTTTGCATTCAAGAGCAGAAAGTAGGCGGTGTCACCCTTGCTCGTGTCGCCTATCCTTCTGCCGGGGTCTCCATGCGTCGGCTCTTCGATCTTGATGACGTCCGCTCCCAACCACGCCAACATCTGGGTACACGATGTCCCGGCCTCGAACTGTGTCAGGTCTAGCACACGCACTCCATCCAACGCCTTTGCCATGGCCTCCTCCTCGCTCGATAGTTAGTATTGCCGGGGTGGCATACGCTTCTGGTGCGTTACAGGCAGGGTAATCGCACGCTTGCGCTGGAGCTTGAGGAGCATTATCGCATGCTTGTAACCGATGGTGGTTACAACAACGATGGGCATGAAGAGTTCAGGGGATCACGCAACAGAGAAGCATGGACATGGTGGGCCTAAGTGTACTGAACTGCGAACTTTTCGCTGGGAGGTCTCTATATAGCGAGTCGGTCAGGCGATCTCAGAGAGTCCTCATTACTTGGGAGCGGGTGCGGCGGACTGCGCGTCGTCCAGGAACCCGCCCGAATCATCGGCGGCGCGGAGGTCGTCGACGTCTGGAGTGTCTGGCGATCCGGGCTGCCCGCAGCATACGGTCTGCCGATGATGCTCAGGGAAGTGCCGGACCACATTCGCTTGGACAACGGACCGGAGTCTACGGCCAGGGTTGTGCGTGAGTGGGTTGATAGGGTGGGAGCCAGGACGCTGTACATCGAGCCCCGGTCACCGTGGGAGAACGGCTACATCGAGAGCTTCAGCGGCAAGCTGAGGGACGAGTTGCTGGATAGGGAGATCTTCTACACGTTGCTGGAGGTGAGGGTTCTGACGGAACGGTACTGGCGGGCCTACAACCAAGTCAGGCCCCACAGCTCCCCGGGCTCTAGCAGCTTGGTTATGGTCGGTATCGGAGCTCCCGAAGCCTCAAATCGCACGGGCCTGTCCACCAAGATACGGTTAAAGACCTCACGGCTAACGAAGTAGGATTGGGTACCTTGGTCGCCATCGACGTGCACTATGTAGCTGATGTCCGAGTACTTCTGGCGCAGCTCCTTCTCCATCTCGACGGTGATGACGGCGTGCTCATCCTTGGAGGTGAAAAATCCCTGGAAATCCTGATCTTTCACCCGGATGGACGGTCTGTCGTCAACCGCATCTTGATCGTAGGCGGGAACGTTTCGCAGGATGGTAGAACCCTTGCCCTCCGCCACTCCGGTGACCCCGTTGTGGTCCACCTTCCCTTGTACCACCTCGCTCCCGCCACAAGCTACCGATGTCAGAGACAGCACCATCGCCAAGGTCACAACAAGTTTTGACACTGTGGCCCTCACCTTTCAGCCAAGGTCCCGAGTCTAGATTTGACTTCAGCAGGGTATCAATAGGCAGCCACAGCGGCCGTAAAGTCGACCAACGGCAGCCACGGAACGAGAGTCATGTGGTAGGCCTGGCCCTCGTGCTGGAAGGAGTCACCAACATTGCGGGGAACGCTCGCCAGCAGCGTGGCTAGGGCATCCCCGTCCACCACCCTGGCCCGTTGCCGGCCCTTGTCGTCGGCCTCCAGCCAAGCTGGACCCAGCTCCCAGTCCAGCACAGTGACGTCCACAGCCTCGGCCATCGGACGGATGAAAAGAGTGGCCTTCGCGGGCACGTATGGCCGGGCGTCCGGGTGACTGTACTCCCTGAGCGTAGAGCGAATGGATTCTAGGGCCTGGAGGTCGCTACCGAAGTTCGCGTAGATCCTGACCTGGCGAGGCTCGCCGGAGGGGAGACGGACTCTCAGGACTGTATAGGAAGCGTCGGCGAGGCACATACCCGTGCCGTCGTCAAGGTTCTGGCACTGCTCGGAGTAGTTTTCCAGGCGCTCGAAGCCTAAGTCAAGTACCTGCTGTACCAGGGCCTCTACGTCATCCCCTGAAAGGCGCACTTCCATTACCCGCTGCTCGTCATATCGTCCACCCTCGTCCAGATATATTAGCGTCCCGTCTTCCAACAGGGTGAATGGGGGTACTCTTCCGAAGGGCGCAAAGCGCTCAGGGGTCGAGAAGGTAGGCTCGTAGTCGAATTGGATCAGGACGTCTGGGAGGTCGAACTGGTCTGTATCCGGTGCCGGAGTTGCTGTTGGTTGGGGCTCGGTGCTGCATGCCACGAATGCCGCTACCAGCAAGCCTATCAGAATACCCGCTGCCCACGGTGGTTTCGTACCTGGTCGCTCCTTCACGCTCATTGTCCGCCTCCTTACATCTACAGACGACGGGCGCACCGGGTTTGTTCCATTGACCTGCCCCCAATACCCCAATAGTTGTACCACAAATCATGAGACACTGATAGCGCTTGGAGCAGATCTTCCTAGGCATCTTCATCAATCTCTTCGACTGGTTCCAGAACGTGGCGGACTTCCTGCTGGTCTATAATATCGGCGTCTTCATGAGTGGTGGAGATGCAGAGGGCTTCGCCGGCCCCACTCAAGGGGATGCTCCAGGGGAGCTCCACGCCTTTCTGGTGCTTGCGGCCTACGTTCTGGTCTTGGGCGGACTGGCCTTCTACCTTTTCCACCGCCGTGATATCCCCGGCGCCAGCAGGTCGTAGGAACCCGTTAGGGAGTTGGGCCCTCGCTGGAGTTCGGACAGCCTGAACACATCGGTTGATGCCGTTTTGGCTGGAGTGCGCCTGCGCGATGCCCTTAGGAATAGCCTTCGACAAGCTCAGGACGAATGGGCCGGGGCCCTCTAGCCCTTTGCTACAGGGGAGATTGGGTTGGAGTAGCAAATTAGTGGGTGAGGATCTTGCTTAGAAAGAGTTTGGTGCGGGACTCTCGCGGGCTGGTGAAGAACTCTTCAGAGGTTCCGACTTCGACTATCTCGCCCTCATCCATGAAGATCACGCGGTCGGCGACGTTCCTTGCGAAGCTCATCTCGTGGGTAACGCAGATCATGGTCATACCGGACGCAGCCAACTCGCCCATCACCTTGAGGACCTCGTTGATCATCTCCGGGTCGAGCGCGGAGGTGGGCTCGTCGAACATCATCAGCTTGGGGTTCATCGCGAGAGCGCGGGCGATGGCGACGCGCTGCTGCTGGCCGCCTGAGAGTTGGCCGGGGTATTTCTCCGCCTGTTCAGGTATACCTACGCGGCGCAGCAGTTGGAGCGCGAGCTCCTCCGCCTGCTTCTGCGGCATATGGCGGACCTTCTGCGGCGCGAGTGTTATGTTGCGCATGACGGTGAGGTGCGGGAAGAGGTTGAACTGCTGAAAGACCATCCCCGTGTCGGCCCGTATCTTGGCGAGAGTGCGGGCGTCGTCCGTCAGCTCGACGCCGTCAACGACGATCCGGCCGGAATCGTGTCGCTCGAGCTGATTTATGGTCCTGAGCAGGGTCGATTTGCCTGAGCCAGAAGGCCCGATGATGACGACGACCTCGCCCTTGATCACTGAGACGTCGACTTCTTTCAGAGCAGTGAAATCGCCGTAGCGTTTCACCACTTTCTCTAGGCGGAGTATCTCTTTGCCACTCTGCTTGGCCATGTGCCGGTCCTCTCTATAGTCTGGTCCGTTATCTGGTGCCCAGTGCTAATCGGGTTTCCGCCGCCCCGCCAAGCCGGGATAACAGATACGAAACCAGCCAGTATATGAGCCCTACCACAATATATATCTCGAAGAAGGCGCCCTCCGCTATGTCCGTCTGGCCCCCGAGGATTTTTTTCGCTTTTTCCAGTGTGTTGACGAGCGATATTGCGGCGAGTAGCGCTGTATCTTTCCATAGGGCGATGAAGCGCCCGGTAAGTGCCGGGATAACCGCCCTGATCGCTTGCGGCAGGATGATGAAGATGTACTTCTGCGCCGCGGAAAGACCTATCGCCTCAGACGCCTCATGCTGGCCACGCGGTATGGACTGGAGTCCGCCTCGCAAAACCTCAGCGATGTAGGCCCCGCCGAAGAAGGCAAAAACGATCATGACTCGATATACGAGGTCGATGTTGCTGAACGCTTCGCCGATAGGTCCGAACTCGTCATCGAGGAACGTGGCGAACAGTAGCCAGACGAGCAGCGGGGCAGCGCGCACGACCTCGATGTAGCCGACGGCGGAGAACCGTATAGTCCAGTACGGAGAGGTGCGGCCCAACGCCAGTCCGAGACCGATGAAGAAGGAGAAGAATCCCCCCACGGCAAACACCAGCAGGTCGAGGAATGCGCTCTCCCAGTGGCTGCTGGACACCCCCAACTGGAGCAAGACGATCATCGGGATGAGCAGGACCCACGCTGCGCCGATCGCCTGAAGCAGTATCGGATTGCTTCTCCATCTGGAGAGGCGCCTGCCCGCCCAGGCTCCTCCTATCAGGACCGCAAAGAGCCCAGCGAGTAGCAGCCAAGATGTACCGAACGGGATTGCGAGTCCCAGTGAGAGCGAGTAGAGCCAGCTGGGTGCCCAGCCACGCTCCCACACCAGTTCTCTGTGGACACCGCTCACGATTGCGGTCTGTCCCGCGGACTGTATCTCTTGGGTGTACTGTCCCTCCTGGATATGCAGATCGGTCCCCAGGCCGAGTGTGAGAGTTATCACCGCCACCACACCGATCGCCACTATGTAGGGCCGCAATCTTCCGATCCAGACGCCATAGGTAAGGGCAACCAGAATTACGACGATGAAGAGAGATATCCATATCCGGAAGGTGTCCTCCGCAGGATAACTGCCGACGAAGAACAGCTTTCGGTTGATCGCGACGAGGCCCCAGTTGGCCTGGAACAGAACGAACCTCAGCATCAGGAATCCGGCGATACCGCCAGCCGCTATGGTGGCTAAGCTGAGGACGGAGTTACGCCATGAATTGAACAGGTTTGTCCTTGCCCAGGTCAGACAGCTGGAGACGATGGAGCGATAAGCTGCAGATGTAGTCATCTGATCTGGACTTTTCGGTTAATCGCATTCATGATCAGCGAGATGATGAGGTTCGTGATGACGAAAACGAAGAATATGAACAGGTATGTCTGCAGGAGGTTCCCGGTGTTGTTGATGATCCTATTGGATATCAGGACTATCTCGCCGTAGGCTATGGCATGCGCAAGCGTCGAGTCCTTGTTGGCGTTTTGGTATTCGTTGTTCAAAGAAGGAATCATGATCCGCAGGGCCTGGGGCAGGATGATCAGCGAGAAGCGCTGGTACGTTGATAGTCCAAGAGATGCGGAGGCTTCGGTCTGGCCGTGGGGAACCGCCTGGAGCGAGCCACGCACGATCTCAGCGATGTAGGCGCTTAAGTAGAGGGTGAGCGACACCAGCGCGCTCAGATAACCCAACCCGAGCAGATTGCCACCGGTATACGAGAAGAACCCGGACGCCGATTGAGTCACGTCAGGAAGAGTTAGGCGCACCGGGAAGAGCAGTGCGGCGTATGCCACCGCTCCTATGAGCACAAAGACCGCTGTTCCCCACACATTGGGGCGCAGGCTCTCGCCCGTCTTGGCCTCCCTGCGGGCACGGCTCCTCCTCACGAGCCACGCGCCCGTGGCGGCGCCGAGCAACGCCACGGGCCACAGCCACCAGAGCGAATTGGCGGTCTCGAGCCAGGGGATGGCCAGACCGCGGTTGCTGATGTAGAGGAGACCGCTCCACCCTGAGCGCTCCTCTATCTTGGGCAGGCTCCTGGACACCGCGAAGGCGAAGAAGAACATGATCAGCAGCAGGGGCAGGTTCCTGAACAGGTCGACGTAGAGCTTGCCCAGCCGGTTGACCATGGGATTGGAGGAGAGTCGGGCCACGCCAACGGCCAGGCCCAGCATGGAGGAAAGGAAGATGGCAAAGACCACAACTGCTATAGTGTTGCCAGCACCTTTGAGCATCCCCAGCCATCTCGGGTCGCTCGCCTCTACGTCCAGGAACTGGAAGATCGAGCTGCGGTCCGGACTGCCGTAAGGCCCGAAGAGGAAGTCGAAATCGAAGAGGTTGATGGCTATGGAATAGCCGACGTAGCCCACAACGATCCCGGAAGCGGCACCGACGATTAGATTGACCGCGAGGTAGCGCGAGCGTCTCTTGACCCTGATGTCTTTCATGCGCTGCATCATCGCCTAGCAATCACACAAAATCCAACGTATGGGCAGGGGGTATGCCCGCCCATACGTTTCGTCCTTGTCAGAAAGCGCTCTTAGCGCATCGGCGGGGCGTAGATCAGTCCGCCGTCTAGATAGGAGGCGTTCAACGATCCGGCACGGGTGAGTCCTACCTGCTCGAGCGTAAGGCTGTAGACCTCACCGTAGTTGCCGACCTGATCGATCACGCTCTGCATGAAGGTGCTGGCGATCTTGTCGTGTCCGATGCCCAGGTTGGTAGGAGGGCCGCCGTCGAATCCCACTCCCAGGAGACGGGCCACTGTGTTGTTCGGCGGGTTCGCCGCCATCTGACCCATATTATCCGAGGTGACCCCCTGCTCTTCGGCGATGATCATGCCATTCACTACCCAGCGCACCACATCTTCCCACTCCGAGTCGTAGTCGCGTACACTCGGACCGAGAGGTTCTTTGGAGAGCGTCTCGGGGAGCACGACGGCGTCGGTCCCGTCGGCCTTCAGGGTGAACTGGTGGGCGCCCAGCTGTGATTTATCGGAGGACCAGGCGTCACACTGATCGTTGATAAACGCTCCGCGGAGCTCCGGGTTGGCCTGGAAGGTGAGCTCAGAGTAGGTGAGCCCCTGTTCGGAGAAGAAGTCGGAGACGGCACCCTGGGTGCTGGTGCCGTCCAGGATGCAGATAGTGGCCCCGTCGAGCTCCTTAACGCTGGACAGTCCGGCGCTCGCCTTCACCATGATGCCGGTGCCGTCGTAGAAGGTGGTGGGCGCGAAGGCGACGTTGAGGTCGGTGTCGCGGCTGGCGGTCCAAGTGGTTGTGCGGATGAGCACGTCGATCTCTTTCGAGGCGAGCAGCTCGAAGCGGTTGGCGGAGGTGGCCTCCTTGAACTCGACCTGGTTCCTGTCTCCGAAGACAGCCGCGGCCATCGCGTGGCAATACTCCACGTCGTTACCTTGGGCCGTGCCGTCCGGGTTGAGCACGCCGAAGCCTGGGGTGTCAGCTTTGATGCCACAGACGAGGTGTCCTCGATCGAGGATCTCATCAAGCGTATTCTCTCGGACCTCTCCTTCGTTGCCTCCACACGCAGCCATGGCTAGCAGCGCGACAACTACTACCATCCCAGCGGGTAAACGTACGTAACTGTCCATCTTGCCTCCTGACAACGGCATCGGTTTTGGTTATTCGTCTCCTGATGGGTCACGTCCCGTAAAGTAGTGTAAGAGAGAGCGCCATCCTTTTGAACACATCTATGCCGCTGCCTTCTCTAGATCCGCCTCGGGATCGCGGCGGCTGCATCTACCACGTCGAGGTCGTCCAGGGAGAGGAAGCACCGTCCGCCCGGCATAAGCTCCCGGGCTAGGGTGCTCTTCCCCGTCTGACGGGCTCCGGTCACCACCACCGCAGGCATGACCCGGAGACGGTCCTGAAGGCTTGGCCCAACAATGCGGAGAAGTGTATCATTCGCCGTAGGCAGCATGATAAGCATTCACGGTATGTTTTGCAAGGGGGAGGCACCTTCCACAGTTTTCCTTGGGTTTATCCAGCCGCAGCGTCAGACAGCTGAGGAAACGGTGGTTGGCATCGGACACATGAAGGGGGACCTCGATTTGGTCTCTTCTCGTGCTCCCTATTCGTCATAGACCGAAGCGTTTCTGCCGACCACGTACTCTGATGGACAACAAAAGAAGGGAATTATAGTGAATTTTAGCCGCTCGGCTAAAATTCACTATAATTCCCTTCGATTTCAGCTTGGCCTTCTCCGACGACCTGCGTCGGCCCGAGGGAGTGGTCAGCGAAATCCAGGCCTCTCTCGGTCTGCTGCTGTTCGATTGGATCACGGACGAGGGCACCCCGGACGATAAATACGATGCTCAGCTACTCGACATGTACATCGCGGCGGACGAGTTCCGAATTGCCCCCCCACAGATACAGGCTATTGTCGACCACCTGGAAGAGCTGGACCCCGATGGTTTCAGGCAGGTAGCGGTCGACAATCCCAACGGACCGGATACGCTGCTGATCCAATTCGAAGCGCTCAATGGCGATCAAGAGCGGGCCGAACGCATGGTTGACGACATACAGGGTCTGTGGTTTGGCAAGGACGAAGAGATAACAGCGATATCCGACGAGGTTGTAGGCATTGAGGTGGTTAACGCGATGACCGAAAGTCAAACAGCGTCGATTACCATCACCATCCTCGCCGCGCTGATCATCCTTTGCCTCTTTTTCTGGATCACCGAGAGGCGTCCGGCGCTAGGCTTCATCGCCGTCGGTCCCATTGTGCTGGTGCTGTTCTGGGTCCTGGGAACGATGGCGCTGCTCGGGATTCCGTACAACGTGATAACGGCGCTGATCACGGCGTTGTCCATCGGGATCGGCGTGGACTATACGATCCACATAACCCACCGGTACGAGGAGGAGTTCGCGCACACGCGAGACCCGGAGGCCGCGGCGCACTCTCGGGACGACCGGATCCGCGCTACTCGGTTCGGCGCTGACCACCGCGCTCGGCTTCGGGGTTCTGATTTTCTCATCGCTAGCGCCGTTCCAGCAGTTCGGGATCGTCACCGCAATCACGATATCGTACACGCTGATCGCCGCCATTGTGGTGGTACCGCCAGCGATGATCATGTGGGCTGCGTACCAGAACTATCGGCTGCGGAGCGCCGTCGCGCGCGGAGCGCGAGTTCGGCGACGCTCCGTGACGGCCCGCTTCCCTGAGTATGAGGCCCTCGTCCGCAACTTCGTGAAGGGCGTAGAGGTGTGGGGAGACGAGGCCACCCTTACGTACGCGGTCTCCACGCCGTCGGACGGCGTGACAAGCGAGGGGGCCTCGGCATTCTTTTGTCCAGTCCGGCCCACGTATTGAGACTTGGACCCGTCATCAGGCCGTTCGGCGTCAGATCAACGAGCTGGCGACGCCAAACCAGCTAGGATATGCGACCGTCTCCGTTCGCTGCATCCAAATCAACCGCCCAGGAGTACCGCAGGTTTTTGTGTCGGTTGCATCTGGTCCATACTAAGGAAGCGGGGCATCAAAGTCGTCTCCATCACCGAGCACGCCGACGACTCCCCCACCGGCAAGCTCATGGAGGCCATCATCGAGAGCGTGGACGAGTTCTACAGCGAGAACCTGGCCCAGGAGGTGACCCGAGGGATGCGGGAAGCCGCCATACGGGGCTTCTGGGTCTCCACCTACGCTCCCTTCGGGTACAGGAAGGTGTCGGTCCAGGACGGAGCAAAGAAGCGGCCCAAGCTGGAGCTAGATTCACCGGCGGACGCCGTGGTCAGGCGCATCTTCCTGATGGCCCTACAGGGCAAGAGCACCCTGGACATCACGAAGACGCTGAATGGTGAGGGCATCCCCACGTCCACGGGCAAGCATTGGCTGAAGTCCACTGTTCACCGCATCCTCTCCAACGAAGCGTACACAGGAACGCTGATCCAGAGCGTGGGGACGGGGCTGTCGGACCTGCTGGCGAACCAGCGGCTGCCGCAGCTGTATGTGGAGCTGGTGACGGAGCGGGATATGTTGGTGGAGGTGCGGGAGGAGCTGGGGCTCTCGGAGTCGGTGGAGACGATACAGGAGTGGATCTCGGCGACGGTGGTGTCGGGGACCTCTATCCTGGAGCTGGAGGTGACGCACACGGACCCGGGGGTGGCGGCGGCGGTGGCGAACAAGCTGGCGGAGGTGTTCATCCTCCGGACGCAGGAGCGGCGGCTGACGGAGGTGGGACGGCTGCAGGCGATGGCGGGGGCGATGGGGGTGGTGGAGAATGGGCAGATCTTGTCGCAGCAGCTCTCGGCGCTGGGGAGCTTCACGATCGTGCGGCCGGCGGCGGTGCCGAGCGCGCCGGTGCCGGTGAGCAGCGGGGGACGCAGCTACACGCAGATGGTCCTGGCGGTGTTGGGGGCGGCGATGCTGGCGGTGCTGCTGGCCTTTGCGCTGGAGTATATGGCGGGGAAGGTACGCTCGCCGGAGAAGCTGGAGGGGGCGCTGGGGTATGAGCCCCTGGGGGTGGTGCCGGGATGGCGGCGGCGGGGTGAGGACGAGTATGAGATCGTGACGCTGAAGCGGCCGACGACGGTGCACGCGGAGGCATACCGGCAGATGGTGGCGATGCTGGAGCCGTTCTGGGCGGAGGAGGGGCATGCGGCGAAGGCGCCGGTGGTGACCAGTGCGGCGCCGGTGGAGGGGACGACGACGACGGCGGTGAACCTGGCGGTGAGCGCGGCGGAGAGCGGGCGGAAGGTGATCCTGGTGGACGGGGACCTGTGGCGGCCGGACGTGCACCGGTGGTTTGGGCTGAGCAATGACGTGGGGCTGACTAATATGCTGGCGGAGCCGAGCATGCCGCTGGGGAGCGTGCTGCAGACGACGGGGCTGGAGAACCTGCACGTGGTGACCAGCGGGCCGCGCCCCCTGGCGCAGTCGCAGCTCCTGGAGAAGGGGGTAGCCGAGGAGGTGCTGGCGCGGCTGAAGGAGGAGGCGGAGATCGTGATCATCGACTCGCCGCCGATGCTGGCCCGCTCCGACGCATTCCGGCTGGCCTCCATCGCCGATGGGGTCATCGTGGTGGCGGACGCCAACCGGACCCGGACCAGCGCGCTGCGCAGGACCCTGCAGTATGTGGAGCAGGCCCGGGCCCATGCCGGCAGCCGGTTCCTGGGCGTGGTACTGAACCGCTTCCAGCCCCCAAGGATAGCCCAGTATGTTTACTACCGCTATTACGGCGGCTATTACGGCTACCACGAGCAGTACGGCTCCGAGCCTGAGCGAGTTCAGGAGAAGACTCCGGTGCTGCCGCTGCCAGAACAGCGAGCGGAGCCGCTTCCCACCTTGGCGCAAAAACGCACCCAAAGAGGCAAAAGACAAACGTCAAACAGGAGAAAATAGCCGGTTGCTCTAGGTAAAGATCGTCACGAGGGCGTCCCTTGAGCCGGGATGACGAGGCTGGCGCCGAAGCGAGGCAGCGACGCAAAGGCGGAAGTGGGCTATTCCGTCTCCCGATTTTTGTAATAGGTCGCCATCCTGCTCATCGCCTTGGCGGCTCGCCGAATGCTAGGGAAGATCGGCACTCCTTTTTCGACCGCTTTACGCCTCATTTCCGCTAGAAATTCGTTCTGCCACTGGTGCTCTGCGACGGTGTCATTCATGACCAGCGCCATAGGCTTGTCGAGTTCTCCGGCCATGTCCAGAAAGGCGTGCGGCGACCTCATCAGGCGGGCCAGCGATTTGGGATTGTCGGCGTTCCAGAGCTCGCTGGCGCTCACGATAAACATATCGTAGTTGGGGCTCTTTGCCATGAGCCGAAGAATGGTCTCCTGGTCCAGGCCGGTACCAGGGAGGATTGAGCCGTCGATAGGGTTGCTGACCCAGTCGGCGAGCTCCGAGCCCCTCTGCCGGAACTCGCGCCGCAACTCCTCTGGGATCGGCTCCACCGTCAACCCTGCGTTTTCGCATGAGTCGGCTGATTCCACGCTCCTGCCGCCGCCGCCACCGTAGATGCCGACTCGGTGACCCGAGGCAGGTTTGCAGAATTGGAACGCGAGCAGCATGTCCCCCAGGTCCTCCAGGTTCTCCACCGCCACCACATTGCTCTGTTGCAATGCTGTCTCCCACACCTGTCGGGATCCCGCCAGAGAGGCGGTGTGAGAAGCTACGGCGCGGGTGCCTGCGTTCGAGATGCCCCCCTTTTGAAGCACGAGGGGCTTGCGCGCGGCCGCATCGCGCAGCGCCTGCATGAAGCGCGGGCCGGTCTTGACACCTTCGATGTAGCCACCGATTACGGAGGTCTCGGGGTCCGCCGCCAGGTATTCCAGGAGGTCCGCTTCATTGATGTCGATGGCGTTGCCGTAGCTGACCGCCTTGCTAAACCGCACCCCACGCATGGACATCACGTAAAGCAGCTCATTGAGGTTGCCTCCGCTCTGGGAAAGAACGCCCACGGAGCCCGGCTCTTTGGAGAACCGCATATACGACATGCCCTTGGCGGGATGGTACACGCCCATGCAGTTGGGGCCCAGAAGCCGGATGCCGGCCCGTTGCGCCCTTCGGAGGATCTCCTGCTCAAGCTCCGCGGCGTCGGCGTGACCCGTCTCGCTGAAGCGGGCAGTGAACAGATGTAGGGAACGAACGCTCTTCTTGGCGCAGTCGTCTACCAGGTCCAACACAGCGGAGGCCGGTACGCTGGAGATCACATAGTCTACGGGCTCGGGGACCTCCGCTACGCTGGTATAACCGCGGAGGCCCAGGACCTCTTCTCCTTTGGGATTGATGGGGTAGACCGGACCGGGAAAGCCATGGTGGAGCAACGCGTCAACGTATGCATGTCCCCGTTTTTGTGGGTCCGATGACGCTCCCGCGACAGCGATGGAGCGGGGATGAAACAAGAAATCTAGCTCCAGGCCCATGAGTCCTCCTCGGTCGGTGGAAAATACATTTCACGGTCTTGCAGCGTGCTCCCCAAGGGGGACCGGCACATTCGACCTGACGGTTGCCTGTCCGGGTCCATGCGAGATACACGCACGGCGCTTGAGGACGTGCCTGGGCATGTCTCCTGGTCGATCATGGTATGGAGAGCATGCCGAGTATGCTTCTTAATCGAACATGAGGACCGAGCGGGAGACCTCGCCGGCCTTCATGGACCGAAAGGCTTCGTTGACATCCTCCAGCCGAAGCCTTCGGGTGATCATCTCGTCCAGCTTCAGCCTCCCCTGCCGGTTGAGCTCGATGTAGCGGGGCATGTCGATCCTGAACCGGTTCGAGCCCATGCTGCACCCGATGAGCTTCTTCTCCGTGAGGAAGGAGCTGCCCTCGATCTCCAACTTCTCTCCCGCGGGAATCATTCCAACGATGCAGGCAGTGCCGCCTGGGCGGATGCACTCGTAGGCCTGCTCGGCGGCCTTCTTGAGGCCGATGGCCTCGAAGGCGTAGTCGGCGCCGCCGCCGGTAAGATCGCGGACGGCCTCTACGGGATCGCCGGATGAGGCGTCGACGACGTGGGTGGCCCCCAGCTCCATGGCGGCGGCCATCTTGAACTCGTTGAGGTCCACGGCGATGATCATGGCGGCGCCGGCGATGCGGGCTCCCTGGATGACCGAGAGGCCCACGCCCCCCGCGCCGAAGACGGCGACGGTGGAGCCCGGCTCCACCTTGGCGGTGTTGAGGGCTGCCCCGACACCGGTGGTGACGCCGCAGCCGATGAGGGCGGCGCGGTCAAAGGGGAAGTCGTCATCGATCTTCACGACGCCGTTTTCGTGGGTGATCATTCGCTCCGCGTAGCTGGAGACGCTGGCGAACTGGTGGACGACCTCTCCCTTCTGGGAGAGGCGTGGGGGGTCGGTGCGGGCCCGTCCCGGCCTGTTCGAGCAGATGTTCGGGTGTCCCGACAGGCATTGGGAGCACTGGCCGCAGAACACGGAGAGGCACAGGATGACATGGTCGCCGGGTTTTACGTAGCTCACCTGGGAGCCGACCTCTTCGACGATCCCGGCCGCCTCGTGCCCCAGGACCGACGGGGGGCGCATAGGGTAGAGGCCGTCGACAAAATGGAGGTCGCTGTGGCAGACGCCGCTGGCCACGGTCTTGACGACCACCTCGTGCTCCATGGGCGAGGAGATATCGATCTCCTCGATGGTCAAGGGGGCGTGGGGCTCACGGAAAATGGCTGCCTTCATGATGGATGTCCTTTCTGTCACAAAGCAGGCCCGTATGGCCAGACCTTGAACAAGCGGGCACAGTATACACCACCACAAGGAAGACCTGGAGGGGTTCTCCCGGCGTCCTATCCTTCGGTAATTGGCTGGGGAAGTATCCAGACGCTGAACGTTGTGTAACCCACCTGTCACCACGCCCTGTTAGCAGGGACAGGAAGACATTGACCCGGCGCCGCCGAGGACTTAGTGTTTTGCAAGGTAGACCACGAAGAGCTGAGCGACGAAGGTAAGGAGCATTTCAAGACCTTTATTCAAGCCCCACCCCGGATTCTTCGCCGCCAGTGGCGGGCTCAGAATGACATTTGGGGCAAACCCTTCGTCAGGGAGCAGGAATCACGCCGCAAAGGGGAGTGGGATCGAGGGGAGGACAGATGCGAGCAGAGGGGAGCGGCGAAGAGGGAGTATCGTGGGCCCGGCATGAGGCGCGGAGGCTCAGGGCTGAGTTAGGACTGACCGGTCGCTTGAATATCCAGGCTGTAGTGGAGCATCAAGGGCTTCACGTCATCGCCTGGGACCTGCCCAAAGAGATACAGGAGATCAAGTACCGGAGCTGGATCGGCATCACGCGGCGTGCCACCGAGCCCTGGCGCCGGTTTCTCACCGCACATGCAATAGGACATCACCTGCTCCACACCGGCAATCAGCTGGCCCTTCGACGGCTCTTCATAGGAGGGGATGCCAAGATCGAGCGCCAGGCGGATGAGTTCGCCTGGCATCTGCTGGTCGACGAGTGGGAGCTAGCAGAGCTCGACGCTCAAGGGGCGGACCTGAACGTCGTGGCCGAGCGCTTTGGGGTGCCGACGGAGATCGCCTTTCGCTTTCTTCTGTCTCGGTAGCGGGCCTGGGGTCTGTCCTGGATGCCCCCATCAAAAGGTTCAGCGCACCCCATACCCCAGTGCCCTACAGCCCGAACCTCGAGCTGGCCTACATCCCCAACGCCCGTAGGGTCATGGCTGCTGCCCAGGCGGTGCTGGGCCGGCCATCCAGCTCGGGGTAGAACGCTCTTTCTCTCCGGACATCAGACGTTTGATTTTGTCTGACCCCCATCGATGTTGATGCATGCGCCGGTGATCCAGCTTGCTCTCGGGGATGCGAGGAAGACCACGAGGTTGGCTACCTCCTCCGGAGTCCCAAACCGCCCCATGGCGATGCCGAGTCTGATCTGCTCGGTCCCTTCCGGGTCCGCCTCTTGACGTCGCGCCCATCCACCTCCGGGGAAGAGGATCGATCCGGGAGCGACGGAGTTGAACCGGATGCTCTGGGGAGCAAGCTGCAGGGCCATGTTCTTGGCATGGCTGATCATCGCAGCTTTCATCGCGTTGTAGACCATCGCGCCGCCGGCCTCCCGTCCCCAGATTGACGAGATACTGATGATGCTGCCCCCACCGCTAGCGGTGGGGGCAGTCGCGTCAGCCGAGCAGCGGCCAAAACGTTGACCTCAAAGGCCTGTTGCCACGCCTCATCTTTGTCGGCTCCCCCTCCGCCTCCGGCGTTGTTGACTAACACGTCGACGGAGCCAAAGGCGTAGACGGCGGCCTGGACAGCCCGTTCGCAATCGGATGGACTCGTCACGTCGCCGACTACCGGCACGGCCCGTACGCCGGCCGCTTCAACCTCTCGGGCGGTGTTCTTGAGCGCCTCTTCACCTCGGGCCATGAGGGTGACATGGCAACCCTCCGCAGCCAGCCCAAGGGCGAATGAGCGGCCCAATCCACGGCTTGCCCCTGAGATGATGGCTACTTTGTCCTTTAGCCCCATGTCCACGTAGCACCTCCAGATAATGCGGTGACCTTGGCCCTAAAAAGCCCGCATCCATGGCCTCTGACGCCACCGCCTTGATTCGTCAACTGGTGCGACCAGGAACATTGTATGCGAAGCACGCTCATCTCGTGTGAGCTTGGGCCAGGGCACTTGCTAAGGTTGACTGGTCCGAAGCAGGGAGATACAGTGCATACCAGGCAGATAATACACATGGCGCTAGGCCTGGAAACAGAGGCGAAGACATGAAACTGAAATCCACCGCGGATGCAACGCTAACACAGGTCGTCATCCCGAACGGCGAGACCCGGAATATACTCAATTATTATGGGTCGAGCGGCCAGGGGTCGTCTGGCCCTCAGGCGTTTCACGTCCAAATGCCACCCGGCAATACCGGGCGTCCGCATTTCCATGGGCAGGACCAGTTCCAGGTTTTTTTCGGCACGCCGGGGGCAATGTTCCAGAAGGACCCCATCGGGCCGGTGGTGGTCCATTACACTGATGCTTACTCTCCATACGGTCCTTTTAACTCTGGAACCGACGACGACCTGGGTTTCTTCACCCTCCGGGCGAAGGCCGATAGCATTACGGCTTACATGCCGGAGTCTCGCGACCGGTTGATTCGGAAGGCGCGGCGGACCCTTCACGCACAGGTTGGCACATCCGGGGATGAAGCATCGCTTCCTGCTGGAGCCGCCGGTATCGAGCCTGTGATCGAACCCCATGAAGACGGTATGGCCGCTTTCCTCATGAAGGCAGGCCCTGGGGAGAAGCTCCAGGGTCCGGCCTTGAGTAGCCATTCGCTCGGCCAGTACTACTGCGTTGTCGCTGGGGCCGTGGTGCAGGACGGCAAGGTCTTCGAGAGGAAATCCCTGGCCTGGGGTTCCCGAGACGAGCCTGCCCCTGAGCTGGCAGCAGGCGCTGACCGGGGTTTCGAGGTGCTGGTTATGCAGTTCCCCAGAAACTCCCTCGACTCCTGAGGCCTGCTGGCCACGCAGCGACTCAATGGATGTCGGCCTGTAGCTCGATGTGCCGGCCGATCTTAATCGGCCCGATTATCGTGGGGGCAGGTATTGGTTGTACCACTCCACGGTTGCTGTCATCACCTCGTCGAACGCTGGCTGCTGATAGACCTCGTAGTGGCCGTAGCCTTTGAGCACTACCAGCTTCTTCGGTTCTTTGGCGTGAGCATAGAACTGCTCCGACTCCTCAGGCAGTACGAGACGGTCGTTGTCCGTAGTGATAAAGAGGATGGGCCGGGGCGAGATCTTGTCTACAATCCATTCGGGATTGAAACCGAGGGTATCGTCCACATATTCCAGGGGGATGGTGTTGACCGCGGCAGGATTGTTGCGCCTTGCCGCCTCTGCCAGTTCCGCCGACTGGCGGTCCGGCAGCAAGATGGCACTCCGCTCAACGAACTCCGACTCTCCGGTTGTGGCACGCCTCTCACGGTCGGCGTGTGAACGGTCCAGCAGGTCGTACCACTCGTCAACTCTCCGGACACGGCTCATCCAGCGGCCTCCATGACCGACGCCCACGACGCTCACGATGCACTTAGCCCGCGGGTCTACCGCACCGGTCCATACCACCGTCGCTCCGCCGTAGCTTGTCCCGTAGAGGCCGATCCTTTCGGAGTCGACCTCAGGTTGAAGGCCAAGATAGGTCATGGCCGCCTGGACATCCAGCACGCGGCTGTAGGGAGCTAGTCGGCTTCGGGGGCCCTCGCTATCACCCCATCCTTTGTAGTCGAACACCATCGCTACATAACCGGAGCGGTTGAGCGCTTTTGCGTTATCCGGTAAATAGAGATTCTTGACACCGGTATAGCCGTGGCAAAGGAGGATTGCCGCTCGTTTCTCCCCCGCCTCTAGACCGTCCGGCGTGTAGATATCGCCGAACAGCTTGTATCCCTCGCTGTAGAACTCCACGGCACGTTGCATTCCGGGTTTACTCCTCGCTTCGGCAACGATTACTGGATGCAAGCATAGTACTACCTGGTGCCCTTTAAGTTCGCAGCATATGTCATTCTGAGCGTCAGCGAAGAATCTGGGGTGGGGGAATACCTCCCCACCAGATGCTTCACTTCGTTCACCATGACAGCCTGTAGCGCCTCTTGTTCGACGAATTAACGGGACAGATGACCTGGCAGGGTGCTGACCCCCCCCCAATTTCAAGGTATCCCCTCCGGGGATGATGTAGAGAGGGGGGCCACTCCTTCTTCAGCATCCTGCCAGCACTAGTTCCAGGCATGGCCGGGGCTCGTTGGCGGCTTGCTGTGAGCCTCGCCCTGGGGTAGAGTAACCGCTGCCGGGGGCAAACGGGCTACTGCGCCGTTGATGGTGAGGGCTAAGGAGTCGATGGCATGGAATTCGGGTCCTTCATGGAATTCTCCTGTAGGCCGGATACGAGTGAAGCTCAGGCGTTCAAAGAGGCCTTCGACCACGTTGCCTTGGCTGAAGAGCTCGGGCTCGACGGGGTCTGGCTTGCTGAGGCTCACTTTAGCCCGGGCCGGTCCGTGTTGGCATCCCCGCTGATTCTCGCTTCCACCATAGCCGCCCGGACCAGCCGTCTGAAAGTAGGGACCGCCGTTGTGGTACTGCCCCTGGGCAACCCTTTACGCATCGCCGAAGAGGCCGCCACCGTCGACCAGATTAGCCAGGGTAGGTTCAAGTTCGGAGTCGGGCGTAGCGGAATCCAGAGCGCCTACGAAGGATACAATATCCCCTACGCTGAATCCCGTGATAGATTTTGGGAGTATCTCGATATCATCCGGCAGGCTTGGACAACTGAGAGCTTTTCGTACCAAGGTCAGTTCTTATCTTATTCGAATGTGTGCGTGGTGCCCAAGCCCTACCAGTCGCCCCATCCTCCTCTCCGTATCGCCACCACAACGGCCGACACCTTTCCCAGAGTTGGAAGCATGGGGATACCCATTTTTATCGGCCTTCGTGTCGCCGGTATGCCGGAGGTAGCCGCGCAGGTACACAGTTTTCGGAAAGCATGGCGGGATGCAGGCCACGAGGGGACTCCCGATGTGTCGCTCAGGGTGCCGGTCTACGTGGCGCCCACGAAAACAGAGGCATTGTCCGATCCGGAGGAGAGTTTCATGCGGCAGTTCCAAAGGTTGGGGACTCGGCTCGCTGAGTCCGCCACCAAGGAGGGTGCTCAGGCCGGCGAGGGGCGAGTTGAGCACAGCGAGGAGCTATCCGGCCTCACGTGGGAGCAGGCGCTTAGGGAAAAGGTGGCGGTTGGAACTCCCGAGATGGTCGTGGAGCGATTGCAGGAGATGAAGGAAACGCTGGGTCTGAGCGGTGTGGTCGCGGAGCTCAACGCCGGAGAGCTCATCCCGCCCGAGGGGATTGCTCGATCGTTGCGTCTGTTTTGCGAAAGGGTTATACCCGCGTTCAAGTAAGGCGCAGTGACCTACGAGGCGGGCCGGATCAGCCACCAATGCAGATAACATTGGGGCAGGCGAGAATCACGGAGGGGCCAAGGATGATGGAATCGTGCGATGTGGCTGTTATCGGTGCGGGGACGGCTGGGATCGCGGCGGCGCTGCGGGCCAGGGAGCTGGGGGCGAGTGTGGTTGCGCTGGAGCGCGGCCAGGAGATCGGAGGGGCGTGTGGCATTCGCCTCTCCGGTGGTGCGTTTCACCTGGCGATGGGCTCAATGGACCTCGATCCTGACGCTATGCTCGCCCATATCAATAAGGTGACCGGCGGGGAGATCGCTCCCAACCTGGCAAGGATGGTTGCCGATAACTCCAAGCCGAGCATCGAATGGCTGGCCACCCAAGGAGTACCCTTTAAACCACAAGGCGGGGAGCATGGGAAGTTCACTATCGATCCCCGTGGCCCATCGAGGCCGGGCAGGAAATTTAATCCGGAGGCCTCCCCGGATATCGCGATGCGTAAGCTGCACATCCGGTTTGTCGAGCGGGGCGGGAGTATCTACTACGGCGCAAGGGCGACGTCGCTGCAACGCTCCAGCGACGGCAAGACCTGGGAGCTGGAAGCCACGTCGACATTGCCGGAGGGGCTTAAAGTCCACGCCGCGGCGGTCGTCATTGCGGACGGCGGCTTTCAGGCGAACCCGCAGCTGGTCGACCGCTATCTTGGACCTAACGCCAGCAAGGGTTCCCTGAGGGCTCTGGAAACAGCCACCGGCGATGGGCTCACCATGGCCCTGGAACTGGGCGGCTCCGTCGCCGGCGAAGGGCGCGGCGTTTACGGGCATATTCTTCATCGGAACGCCGCATTCGACGAGAATTTCCTTCCCTACCCGATGTTCGATGGGCTCTGCATCATGGCGCCGATGGTGGATAACACGGGCCTCCTTTTTCAGCATGACGCGCAAGATGGGCCCCTGGTCACCGCGAAGATGCTTGTGGCGGAGGACCCGTCCGCCTACTGGGTGGTCCTGGACGAGCCCCTGTGGGCCGGACCCGCGAAGGGCGGCGGCCCGTTCCACGCCAGCGTCAACCCAGCCATCCAGGAGCGGGGAGGTCGAGTTGAGACTGCTGCCACCCTGGAAGAGCTGGCGAAGCAGTGCGGGATGGACTCGAACACGTTCGTGGATAGCGTTGAGCGTCACAATGGTGTCAAGTCAACGAAGGTTGCCACTCCCCCTTACTATTGCATTCCGGTAAGCCCAGGCATCACCTTCACGTTCCCGGGGATCGCCATAAGTGAAAAGACCGAGGTCCTGCGCAAGTCCGGCGGCGTCATATCCGGTCTTTATGCAACCGGCTGCTCCGCCGGAGGCATTCATGGGAAAGCCGGAGGTGGCGGCTACATGGGCGGATTGGGGATCGCTCTGATCACGGGCAAGGTAGCCGCCGAGTCGGCCTGCGCCTACGCCGGTAAGTAGGGCACCGAAAGACCGCTTCCAGTCCCCTCAGGAGGTCCACCATGGTTGAAGGGGAGAAAATTCTGGTCACCGGACCGGCCGGCAACTTTACCTTCTCGCTGGTCCGCGAGCTGGTCAAGCAGAACGAGGTCCACGGCCTTGCTCGCTTCTCCAACCCGGAAGATCGGGAGAAGCTAGAGGCCATCGGGGTCACTTGCCATCAGCTCGACCTGGCGAAGGACTCGCTGGACGGCCTGCCGGACGACTTCTCCTACGTCCTCCATGCCGGGGCCATGGTGGCGCCGAACTCGGAAAAAGACCAGGCCTACACCATGGCGGTTAACGCTCAGGGCACCGGCCGCCTTATGGCGCACTGCCGAAAGGTAAAGAGCTTTTTCCATTGCTCAACCGCCTCCGTCTACCGGCACCAGAGCCAGCATGCCCTGAAAGAAACGGACCCACTGGGTCTCCATATCGCCAACTACAGCCTCTCGAAGATCGCGGCGGAGGAGGTAGTAAAGTTTGCCTCCGCACAGTGGGATATCCCACCGTCATCATGCGCATTGGCACCTATTACGGCCCCGAGTCCGGCGGTCCGATCGTACGTCTCGATCGCATGGTCCGTGGAAGAGAGGTATGGGTGAATCCGGACAAACCCAATCACTTCGGCCTGATCTACCAGAGCGATGCCATTGAGCTGGGCATCAAGGCCATGACGTTGGCTCGCCTGCCCGCGCTGACCATGAATTGGGGCGGTCCGCCCGTCAGCGTGGAAGACTACTGTACCTATGCCGGGGAGCTTCTCGGCATTGAGCCCAGGTTCAAGTACACGGAGGATGCCTACCCCGGCCATTTCCTGGACCTCACCCTCATGAAGGAGCTCGTAGGTGAGTGTAAGGTGGACTGGCGAGAGGGCATCCGCCGCGTGGTAGAGCAGCGGTATCGCAAACCGGGCTAAGCTCGGCGGGACGACTGCCGCGTTCGTCGACCTGTTGTATCACCGTCGGGGTTAGGGTTATCCTTATGGCCATTCCCCCTCCGTAGGACCGAAGGAGCTCAGGATGGAATACACAACGATCCTGTACGAGGTCAAAGACAAGGCCGCGTGCATCACCCTCAATCGGCCGGATGTGCTCAACGCCCTCAACCCCCAGATGTTTCGGGACCTGACTCACGCCTACGACCGGGCCGAGACCGACCCGGAGGTCTGGGTCTTGATCATCACCGGGAACGGCCGGGCCCTGAGCTCTGGAGTGGATGTTTCACACATGAAGACCAGCGATAGCGATGCGGAGAAGAACAGTACCGGGAATATTCTCGGTGAACCACCTCTCAGCGCCTTCTGGCATTGGGAGGCTCCGCAAGAGCTGACTCCGCCATATCTGCAGATGACCAAGCCGATCATCTGCGCCGTGAACGGCATCTGCGCCGGCGCCGGCCTGGACCTGGTGACGACCACGGACATTGTTATTGCCTCAGAGGATGCCACGTTCTTCGACCCTCACACCAGTATCGGCATAGTGTCAGGACGAGAGATGGTGCGCATGGCCCGCGTTATCCCGCTTGCCGCCACTTTGCGCATGGCCCTCATGGGCAAACACGAGCGTATGAGCGCTCAACGGGCGTATGAGCTGGGCCTGGTCACCGAGGTGGTGCCCGCTGACAAGCTCATGCAGCGTGCCTGGGAGATCGCCGGGGTCATTTGCCGCAACTCGCCCCTGGCTGTGCGGGGCACGCGGCTAGCCATCCGCAAGGGGCTCTCCCTACCCCTCAACGAGGCCGAGCTTCTCGCAGAGAACTATCGCGAGAAGGTCACCAAGTCCGAGGACTCCCTGGAGGGGCCGGCCTCGTTCTTGGAAGGGCGCGAACCCCAGTGGAAGGGGCGGTAGCGGGTCAGTGCCGACTGGGCAGACCGGTGGTGTCCTCTCTATTGCCAGGTGGTGGCGTCTTCTGAAATATTGTTGAGGCTGTGCGGGGGCGTTGCCTCGAAAGTGCACGATAGCCAGGACGTTCGAATGCACGTGACCAGGTGTGGCGCCGATCAGCAAGGTGGTCTGCCAATCGCCTTATCACCCCGCCGAGCATCAATAGGACGGGTCGACTCCCGCCGCCTCCGTGCCTAATCGGCTTGCGCGACCTCATCCCCAGCCTCTACTCGAAGGTCTGGGAGCCACCCCAAGAAACTCGGCAAGTACCAGTTGGCGCGGCCCAAAAGCGCCATAGTTGAAGGCACCAGCACGGACCGTACGATCGTCGCGTCCAGAAGGATCGCCACCGCGAGGCCGAAGCCCATCTGCTGGAATGCCACCAGCTCTCCACTGGCGAAGCCCCCAAACACCGCCACCATGATGAGCGCCGCCCCGGTGATCAGCTTCGCGGTAGCCCTGAGGCCAAAGGAGACCGACTCCCGGTTGTTTCCCGTCTGATCGAAGCGCTCCCGGATTCGACTCAACATGAACACGTGATAGTCCATGGACAGGCCAAACAACACCGCGAACAAGAAAAGGGGAATCCAGGGCTCGATGGTCTCGGCCCTCTGGAACCCAAAGATGTCGTTGCCCCAACCTTTCTGGAAGACCGCGACCAGCAGCCCGTACGCGGCGCCGACCGAGAGGACGTTCAAGATGATGGCCTTGAGAGGCACCACGATGGACCGGAAGACCAGCATGAGTAGGATGAAGCTCAAGGCCAGCACGAAGCCGAATACCACCGGGGCCGAGCTCCTCACTTGCGCCGAGAAGTCTTCGCTCCCCGCCGTCGCTCCGCCCACGAGGACCTGACCCGGCACGCCGGCGAAGGCGCTGGGGATGTAGTCTTCCCTCAGCCGAACTATCGCGGCCCGGGCGAACTCACTGTCGGCATCGCCGTTCACCGGAACGCTCAAAAGAGCGAGGTCCCGGGCTCCGCTCACCTCCAGCGGGTCCGGAGTGTTGAACGCTCCCTGCGGGTCGTTGGAGATCAGCTCCGTGAGCCGCCCGATGCCCCCCTGAACGCTGGGGCTGTCGATTGCTCCTTCAATGATGATCTCGGCAGGGGTCACCTCGCCGGCGGAGAACTCCTCGTCCAGGATGAGGAAACCCTGCTTCACCTCCAGGTCGTCTGGCAGCGTGCCCACGCCGTTGAAGCCGAGGCTAATGTCAAAGAACGGAATTGCCAGGACGATCATCAGAGCTCCCGCGAGTACGAAGCTGACGATAGGGCGGCCCATCACGATATGAGCCACCCGGTCCCAGAACCCGCCTGTCCGGGCCTCCTCATCGGCTCCCTGGCCTTTCATCATGAACGGGACCCGCCCCTTGTTTACCCTGTCACCCAGCAGGCCCAGGATCGCCGGAAGGAGGGTGAGCGCCGCCCCGATAGCTACGAGGGTAGCTAGGATGGCGCCGACACCAACGGAAATGAAGATCGAGAAAGGCACCAGCAGCATCCCGATCAGGGCCAGGACGACGGTGATCCCGCTGAAAAGCACCGTTCGGTTGGCGGTGCCCCCGGCCTTCTCAATGGCCGAAAGCTTGTCCAGGCCCCTGGACCGCTCTTCTCGGTAGCGCTGGATAATCAGGAGTGAGTAGTCTATCCCCACCGCCAGCCCGATCATCGTGGTGACGTTCGTCACGAAGAAGACAGCTGCCAGATCTGGCCGATGAGCGCCGCGATCCCGAGGGCGATGACGATAGAGAGCACCGCGATCAGGATGGGCATGAGCGCCGCTACCAGTGCCCCGAAAACCAGGGCAAGGATGACCAACGCGATGAGGATGCCGATGCTCTCTCCTCTGACCAGGTCCTCTTGCGATTGCTCGTTGGTCTCGAAGGCGACTGAGCCGAATCCGACCTGGAGGACCCTGAAGCTATCTGGGATCGGAAAGCCCTTGACCAGGTTCCTGAACTCCTCGATGTTGTCCTCGGCGGCCTCCAGGTCACCCGACATGCGGAGCGGAATAATGGTCGTGCGACGGTCTTTCGACACCAGGGAGGGGTCGCCGACTCGATAGAAGCTCACGATGGTCTCGGGCTGGATGATGGCCGGCACGAGGGTCTCGATCTCCGCCGTGAGATCCTCGACGAAACCCCGAAACTCCGGGTCGTCCACGGTCATCGACTCAGAGCGCACGATGACGATTTCGCGGGCGTGGGTGTCCTCACCGCGCAGGTCCTCGATAAGGTCCTCCACCTGCTTGGAGTCAGGGTTGCTCGTGAACTTGGCCTGCGTTGTGGTGGAGTCCCCGAGAAGTCTGAAGACGAGGAGAAGGCAAATCACAAAGATCACAGCCCAGCCTAAGATGACCTTCTTGGGGTTTCTCGCACTGCCTCTCGCCAGGGGACTGGGTGGACCAGCTCATACTGACTCCTTTCCTGTTAGGAGGTCCGCAAAGGCCCAAGCCTTTCGGAGAACGGGAACTATCTTTTTGTCTTCGTCCAGGGTTTCCCTATAGAGGTCTTGGCTCAGACTCAACGAGTCGCCTCCTGTCCCACAAGCCATTGGGGATTCATTATGGAGAATTCCCGCCCCATTTCAAGCTCTCCCGGTATCAGGGTCCCAGTCAGTCCCAACGCTGACCCATCAACCTGTTCGCGTTTTGACGGTGTGGTGCCCCCAGGGGAATTCGAATCCCCGTCGCCGCCTTGAAAGGGCGGTGTCCTGGGCCTCTAGACGATGGGGGCATAAAGAGGAGCCGCAAGCGGCCCTTAACATTCTACTCTAAAATGCCACCGGGCTACTCTAAAACGCCGGGGGGAAGCTCAACGGGTCCCGGAGAACTGGCGTAGGAAGCGTAGGTCGTTGGCGTAGAAGTGGCGCACATCGTCGATGCCGTATTTGAGCATGGCGATGCGCTCCACGCCCATGCCGAAGGCGTAGCCGGTGTAGACCGCCGGGTCGTAGCCAACACCCTCCAGCACCTTGGGGTGCACCATGCCGGCGCCCATGATCTCGATCCAGCCGCTCTCCCCGCAGATGCGGCAGCCTTTGCCATTGCAAAGGAAACAGTCGATCGCCATCTCCGCACCCGGCTCCACGAAGGGGAAGTAGTCGCACCGGAACCGCACCTTCCGGTCGACGCCGAAGATGCGGCGGGCGAACTCGTACAGCGTGCCCTTTAGATCGGCGAAGGTGATGTCTGTGTCGATGGCGAGTCCCTCGAACTGGAAAAAATGCCACTCATGGGTGGCGTCCGTCGCCTCGTACCTGTAGACCTTGCCGGGCGATACGATCCTGATAGGCGGCTGATGCTTTTCCATGTACCGGACCTGCATCGGCGAGGTGTGGGTCCGGAGCAGCATCGATCGCTGGCCCTCCTTCGTCTGGTAGTCGACCCACAAGGTGTCCCACAGGTCCCGCGATGGATGCTCCTGGGGGATGTTTAACGCCTCGAAATTGTAGTAGTCCCATTCCACTTCCGGCCCCTCGATCACCTGAAAGCCCATGGCCCCGAAGGCATCGTTGAGCTCCCGGAGCATACGGGTGGTGGGATGAAGGCGCCCCGTCGCCACAGGGCGTCCGGGCAGGGTAACGTCTATGCGCTGGCTCTCGGCCATGGCGGCTGCGGCCGTGTCATGGTGGGACGCCTGCTTGTCCTGGAGAGCGGACTCCAGAAGCGTCTTGAGATCGTTGGCCAGGGCGCCGGCAGACCTGCGCTCTTCCGGCTCCAGGGAGCCCAAGCCGCGCAAAAGCTGCGCCATGGGCCCCTTACGGCCAAGATAGGCGACGCGCCAGTCTTCCATCTCCTTGGGGGTCGAAGCTTTTTCCAGGGCTGCCAGGGCCTCGGTCTGCAGGGCTGTCATGCGCTGTTGCATAGAGTGAGTCGCTTAAGCTTTCCGGGCCGGCCTGAACCGAGGCATGGCGACCTCCGGCGTCGTGTCCTCCCAGACCAGCTCTACCGGCATGCCGACGTGGATCTCCTCGTTCTCGCATTCGATCATGTTACTGGTCAGCTTCATTTGGCCGCAGTCGTTCAGCTTCACGACGATGGCGTTGTAGGGTACGACTTCCCGGGTACCCGGATGCGTCGAATGGATCACGATGGTGTAGGAGAAGACCTCGCCGGTCCCAACCGACTGCTCCCATTGCCACTCAAAGGACTGGCAGTTGTAGCACACCGGTACCGGCACCATGCGGTAGCTCCCGCATTGCATGCATCGCTGGACGACCAGCCGGTGCTCCCTGCAAGCCTCCCAGAAACCGGCAGTGTCTCGAGAAGGAGCGGGAAGCTGCATGCCCTCGGGGAAAAAGTTCGCCATACTTATCTCCTCAGGACCAGGGCGCTGGATGGGGCGGCCCCCGGCCCTGCGACCACAAGGCCGATCTCCGCGTCCTCCACCTGGCAGGTGGAGTCACCCCTCATCTGGCGGGCCCCCTCGACGACCAGCTCCAGGCCGTGGATGTAGGCCTCGGCCAGGTTGCCGCCGCTGGTGTTGATGGGCAAATCCCCGTCGGGCCACTCCAAGCGGCCCCCCTCCACGAAGGAGCCACCCTCTCCCTTCTTACAGAAGCCGAAGTCCTCGATGGCCATCAATACCTGGCCAGTGAAATTCTCATAGAGTTGGGCGACGTCGATATCCTTGGGCTCCACCCCGGCATGGCCGTAGAGGTCCTTGGCGACCTCTGCAAGGCCCGCTGTGCTCCAGGAGCTGTCCATCTTGGCGTGGTGGTCCATGCCGTCCCGGTAGCCGGCGCCGTGGGCCGCCCCCATGATATACACCGGCTTGTGCTTCAGGCTCTTGGCCCGCTCCGCGCTGGTCACTACCACGGCGCAGGCGCCGTCGTTTTCCTGGCAGCAGTCATACAGATGATAGGGCTCTGCGATGATGCGCGAGGACTGATGGTCTTCAATGGTGATGGGTCTCCCGTTCATGACGGCCCGAGGGTTATGCTGGGCGTGCTTGTACGAGGCGACGGAGATGGCGCCGAACTGTCGGCTGGTGGTCCCGAACTCGTGCATGTGGCGCCGGGCCTGCAGAGCATAACCCTGGACAGCCGACATCACACCGTAGGGGTTGGTGAAGGCGGCGGCGCCGCCGATGGTCGGGGAGCCCACCCCTCGGTTCGCCCCCAGGCCGAAGCGGCCGAACTGCCCCTGGCATAGCGCTCGGTATGCTACCACCACGTTAGCCGCCTCGCTAAAGACCGCCATGCCGGCGTGGTGAATGACGCCACATGCGGAGTTGCCGCCACCAGGGTACAGGCTGGCAAAACGCAATTGCGGGATCCCGAGCGCTTGTGCGACCGCCATCGGGCTGTTCCGGTCTATGCTGTAGGTGACCAGGCCGTCCACGTCCTTAATGGTGAGGCCGGCGTCATCGACGGCTTTCAGGACCGCCTCGCAGGCGATCTGGAACTCGCTCCGCTCTATGCGTCCCCAACGGGTGTATTCTGTCTCACCGACACCAACGATGCATGTCTTGTCCCGCATAGCCCAGTTGCTCACGGTGGCGCCGCCTTTCCATTGGGTGCTCGTGTGACCTGGACTACCATAGCCGGGAGGGATTCTTGTGTCAATGGATTACGGATGGCCTGGCTTAGGGCTCGTTACTAAACCGGACCCGTACGAAAAGCGCGAATATGCCGAGGATAAATGGTATCAGGATGAGCCAGAGGGAGGAGAAGCCCTCTGTCCGCGTCGCGATGAGGGCCGCCAGGACAGCGGTAAGGGCCAGTAACACAAGGCCTGATGTGGGTAGCGTACAACCGCACCCTAGCCCTCTTACCCGGGGCCTTTCAGGGGGCGGCTGTCCCTCCGGCTCCTGGTCCACGGGAGCCGATTCTACTTTATCGGCGGCTGTTTGGGCTTCTGGATCATGTCATAGACGATCCAGCCCTCTTTATTGCGCCCGTAACGGATGCGGGCGCGCTGAGGCAGGGAGCCGAACATGTCCATCTGCTCTTCCAGGACGGTCACCTTGGTCGGAGATGTGAGCTTGTCCAGGACCACCGCCCCTTCGATGGCGCTTTGGGGGGTGTCCCAGACTCTGATCTCCCCTTGCCATTTGTTGAGCAGTGTTTTGGTAATGGAGACCGGATAGGGGTCGACCGCGCGAGTCTTGAACATATAAACCCTCCGCCGCTCACCTGTGGGTGTAGGTCACAAAGGCGCTGGGGGGCATTGTACTACGAACTACTTTTTGTGGGGGCCTCCCCCCGATCCTTCCAGGGAAGGCCCCCTCCTCTCTGACGCGGAGAGAGGAGGGGGCGAGGTTAACCGCCGGAGGACCGCTTTGCTGAATGGCCCAGCGCCACCAGGAACATGACGCTCTTGCCGGCGGCGTGCGGGGAGAAAAAGTCGGTCACCTCGTCGTCGAAAAAGGTCAGGCCGGAGGCGCCGAAGCGCTGAGCATAGGCGGAGATGTACAGCTTCCCTCCCGTGACGGCGGCCTCCAGCTGGGCGGCGCGGTACCCTCGGTTGCCAAACCGTTGGAGGACCGGGTCGAGGGAGGTGAGGAAAAAGATGTTCGCGCTGGCGTCGGCGGGGAGCTCTTGCTCCAGGCCCAGATAACCGGCCTGGGTCCGGAAGTCCCCTTCCATCAGTAACTCCAGCGCCTCGCTGTCTCGGTGATAGGCGTAGGAGCCCTGGGGCAGCCCGCCGACGTTGTTGACGATGAGATAGAGGTCGTTCAGCACTGTTCCCGGCGCCAGGAAATCGGCGGGCATACCCTGAGTAGCGCCTAAAAGGGCGGCGGACAGTTGCCGGAGCTCTATGGCGTCGTGGCTGAACCGCCGGGTAGAGCCTCGGCGGGCGATGACCTCCTCGACGGACTCCGCTGACTGCTTCAGGGCATCAGGTGGGTCCAGGGGAAAGAGCCTTCCCGAGGGCTCCGGCACGGGTCCAGCGTCGGCGACGCCATGCCATTCGGCGGCCTCGGTGGCGCTATCGATATTGGATGCCTCGTGCATGGCGCGAATCGCAGGGTAGTCCACCTCCTCTTTGGAGAGAGGCATGGTAGGAAGCTCCAGGGGCGGCGTCGGCGGGGCGAGTCCGGAAGGGGGACCTGCGTGCCCCAGGGGGACGAGGGCGATGGAGACCTCTTTATCGGTGTCGAGGCCCAGCAAATCGTTCACCGGCCCATCGGCATAGCCCAGGACCAACTTTGCCGGCACGTTATGGCTGGCGGCGACTGCCAAGAGGTTTGCCAGCAGGGTGCCGCCGTCCCAGTAGGCGTGCCGGTAAGCGCGAGACTGATACTTCCAGGCGTTACGCCAGAAGGTGCTGGTGAAGACGATGGTGGCGGGGGCATGCGCGACGGCTCGCTCTCCTCCGCTGGCCTCGATGAGCAGCGGGCGGTAGTCGCCGCTCCGCAACCTTCGCAGGCTGAAATCGTGGGCGCCGAAATGATAGAGGCCCGCTTCCAGGCCCGAAAGGTCGCCGCAAACCAGGTATAGCTCAATATGGTACAAGGCGCCCGTGCAGGCCGCCGCGCGAAAATAGTGCTCGCCCCCGTTGTGGCGGATCGTCCTGGTGACTCCCGCCGAGTAATACAAGAGCTGGGCCAGGGCAGAGAGGTCCGGTATTTTGACGCCTACGGACGGCGGGTCCGAAGAGGAGATGGAGGAGTGAGCGGAGGCGCTCGATGCGGAAAACTCGCGCGGCAGGGGGATGGGCTCCAGAGAGGAGTATACCTTGAAGGGCAGTGGCTTGTTGGGCCAGTCCATGTAATGGGCGTTACTCCGAATGCTGGACCAGGAGTGTTTGGTCCTGTCGTGGTAAGCCCATGCGGCCTCGATATCCAGGTTGCTCGTAGCGGCACCCTTCTAGGCCCGAGCACGAATGGTTAGCGGGGGCTGAAGATGGCGAAAGAGCTGGTGAAGCCGTGGAGGAAGGTCGAAGGCCCTACCGGGCCGATCTCGCCGTTGCAGAAGAAACCACCCAGGGAGATGGGGCCGACCTCTTCCCTGAACAGGTTGGTATCGTGGTCCGGCCTGCCGAACAGGTGCATGCCACGCCCCAGGCACGAGAATAGCAAAGCTCCGGAAGCCGAACCGAGGCCGTGGCTATCGGCGTACTGGCGCAGCATCGCTTGCAAGTCCTCCTGGGCCGTGTCCGCGTCTCGGACGTGGAACTGGACGACCTGTCCCTCCCGCAGCATCTCGCCGATGATGATGCCGCCGCTCTCCTCGTGAATGCCCATGACGTTACGGATCAAGAAGTCGCCCGGGCGGTGTTCCTGCTTCAGGGGGTCCATGACCACCCCCAGGTGGAGGGCCCGGTTGATCAGCGCCTGGTCCCTTTCGGGCGAGGCGTCGAAGACGGACCGGAGCACATCCATTGGCTTTTGCTCGTTCAGCTCCAGCAGGACGTTCTGATGACACTTGGTGACAACGGCAGGCTCGCCGATGGGCCGACAGCCCTGGGCCACCACCGTATCCACTCGGACGTCGCCATGCATCGCGACGCCGACAGCCCCCGACCGATAGAGGCGCTCCCCCAGGAAGAGGGCATTCCCTCCCGGCTGAGACGCGCCGCTGGCCAGGCCGCCTACCTTCACCCTGCCGGGGAAGGCGTAGTCCATGCCCGCTACCAGATTGTCGGCGTGGAGACTGAAGGGCTCGGCCAGGACCACGAAGTCCGGCGACTTGTCAGCGGTGACCCCCACCAACTGCTCCCAGGCCGCCGGTCCCGCGTCCATGTCCGGGAGGTCCTGGTCCTCCACGTGGAAGGAGCTGACCTCCACCCCCGGTAGGGTTGCCGCCGTCAGAGCGAAGCCGGCCCGATCCTCGATCTCTGTCCCACCGCCGATGACCCCTCCGCCGGAGCACCCCAGCAGCACTCGTGGGCCAAGCCGCTCTTTGAGTAATAGGGGCAGGTCCTCGAAGTCCGGGGTGTGGTGCGCCGAGACGAAGGCGACGGCAAGGTCCGGGGGCGCATCCCCGAGCTCCGAGCGAATGTGGGTGACGCATTCGTCAACGGCGTCCTTCAACGAGAAGTCTTCGGAAACCTTGGAGGCCCATTCCATTGGCTTCATCCCCGCGGTCTAGTGGCGTTTGGGCCATTATAGCCCTATGAAGCGCTGGACGGCACCCTTGGGTGGCATGGGTTGGGTAGAACACGCCAGCGCATCAGCGGTCGTCTTCGCCTCGCTCGATCTCATCTAGGCGTCTTTGAAGACCTCTCTGGCGACCTCGTACGCGTTGATGGCGTTGGGCCATCCAGCATAGTAGGCCATGTGCTCTATGACCTCGATCAGCTCCTCTCTGGTGACGCCGTTATCCAGGGCACGTTTCAGATGGCCGCGGAGCTGGTTCGTCCGGTACAGGGCGGTCAGCGCCGCCACTGTGGCAATGCTGCGGTCCCTTTTGGAGAGGCCGGGACGCTCCCAGATCTCACCGTATATATGCTCCCGGATGTAATTCCCGAAACGAGGGTTCAGCTCATCGAATGCTGTTCGCCGCGTCGTCATAGGTGCCTCCTCGTAGGTGGTGAATGCCAGGGCGCTTCGGCTGAACATGAGAGATGGCCCGTTGGCCATGGCGCGTCAGGCTAGCACATCCCGCGCGAGGGCGTCGAACGGCGGCAATAGGGGGCGCTTTGGGTGAAAGGGTCTGGTCCCGCGACGGCGTAGCCAGAGTTAGTGGATGGGGTGTGCAGTGTTTGGCCGTTGCAGCGGCGGGGAAAGGCGGTGGATGGGAGGCGTTGGATGGGAGTGTGGATGGTCGGGGCGCCGCGATTTGAACGCGGGACCCCCTGCACCCCATGCAGGTGCGCTACCGGGCTGCGCCACGCCCCGACGCTGGGCTTTCGTCAAAGGCCCTGGGGTAACGGACCATATCCCAGCCGGAGCAGAATAGCACAGCGGCATGAACAGGGGCAAGGGAGGTTGCCCCCTACTCCCTCAGCGCGCGGAGGCGGCCTGTGAGCTCCCCGTGGCGGCGGCATGCTTCAAGCTGGGTATCCAGGGACGTCCGTCACGGTCCTGGGCATCGGTCGATACACGGGTGTAGATGATGGCGGCAGTTGTCACGATATCCATAGGCCCATGCTGGCTGTCCAGGGTTGTTGCGTTTAATCCTTCAGAAGGATCGTGATTATGGCAGTGATCCCCGCGACCACCACCGTGCCTATCAGTGCAAAAACCGCAACCACAAGAGCGTTGCCTCTGTTACGAGACCCCTCGCGAAGTCGATCCTCACGGTCGTGGTGCGCTTTGTGCTCTTGCCGCCACGTTTCTAAAGCGGCAATCCGTTCTCGGTCTGTCTCTCGGGATGGCACGAAACCTATCCTTTGGACATCCGTTGCAAGAGAAGAAATAAAAAGCGCTGGAGTTCCGTCTTTTGTAGGTCGCTGCTAGCCACCCAGTAAAGACTTGCACTAGATGAAACGGCGTTGGCGGATATCATGTAATTTCCTAAGATCGTGGATCCCATAGCGGTAGTCGCCTGCGGGCCCTCTCTGACTGCTATACCGACGATGTGGTTTATCGCCAAGAGGTTAAAGGACGAAAGATCGCGATCTGGGTAGTATGTGATGTCTCGGATGTCCTGAGGCGTGAGCCAGATGATGTTTATTAGGTCATCTGAGTCTCGTATCCAGAAGGCGTCGTCTTCGATTTCAGGGCTCGTTTTGATTGCCTCTTGCCAGCGATCCGATAAGCTCTGAAACCCTCGTTGTTTTAGTACCTCTTCGACCCGCACTCTAAACTCTTGGGCCTTGCTCGTCATTTTCTCCCCCTCAGATACCTAGAACGGACGGAAACCAGATCGCTTTGACACCTGCACGACAGTGACCGCGATGTGGTTACCGCGGGTCTCTTCGATGAAGGACACCGAAATGCTTCCCACCACCATTAGGTACACGGGTTGATTCTCTTCGATGACCAATAGGTCAAGCTTACCTTTCCGGAATGAGTCGTCCCCTATAAAAGTCAAGACCCGGTCGACCTCCACTTGGTCTACCGGGTCCATCTCTTGAACTAGGTCCCATACGGAATCAGTTGCGCTAACTGTCGTCGTCAAGCCCTAACCTACTCCTCAGTTCTTTCCATGGAGTGACTCGGCCTTCTCTCCAGTCAACGATGCCACGGCGCACTCCATCCATGAACTCATCATCCCGGATCATGTACTCGGTAATATATCTATCGAACGATTGGGAGTGGGCACGCTCTCTTGGATCCAGTAGCATTGCTCCGCTCATAAAAACCGCTCCTCTCTTGGGTATCTCTGTGCCCTTAGGCAACGGGGCAGCAAGATATGCGAAAGTCTAGCAGGATAAGCTTGTCTGTCAAGTGTTTGGACATCCCAAAAACCCCATTCGTCTACCTACATAAACGATTAAACACCCTAGATCGTTTGTAAACATCATCCAAATGGGTAGGTTTCAGTGAGCCAAACGGCTGGATTCTCTTATGCCCCGTGGCTCATTTTACACCTGGTTCAATACTAGTTCTAATATCCGTCTTAGTCAAGTTCTGAACCAAGGCTTCGTGTGAGTCGATTCGCTCTCTAGTTATAGCACTCTGTAGGAGTGAGGAACGTGTGAAGGTGAGAAGGAGGGCAGAGCTGGAGAGTATCTGCCTTTCGGCAGAGACCTAGCCGGTGATCCCCTCTCGCTGCAGGATGCTCGGCAGCGTCCTGGGCGAAAGGTCGGGCCGGACCTTCAGCGTGTTCGTCGTGTGGATATAGTCGGTCTCGATCAAAAAGAAGGTACGGAGGCCATCCAGGGTGACGGCGTCCAGGTCGGAAGAGGCAGGTACCAGGTCGTCGATGCGGAGCACGTCTCCCGCCCGCACTCGCCATAAGGGGACCGGGGCGCGGTCGGTGTCGTAGACGAAGCCCTGGATAGCGAAGGAGCCGAACTGGCGAGGACGCTTGGTGTCCTGCAGCATGGTGTCTCGGGCCTGCTCCGCTACGGCGGCGGGCAGCTCGCGGTCGATGTTCAACGCCTTGGTGCGCCGCCCGTAGAGATCGCGGGAGGCCTGGTCCGAGGCAAGCGTGGTGAGGGTGCTGCTGCCGCCGACCAGGTAGTCGTCATAGATGTCAGAGAAATAGTCGCCGAACCCCAGGCGGAAGCGCCAGCCGGGGCGAAGCTGAGCGAGGTTGGTGTGCCAGGTCACGGTCGTCAGGTCGCGTTGTTTCAAGTACGGCTTCCGGCTGTCCCAAACGGCGACGTGCCAGGGGGCGTCACCTGAATCTGACCAGCTCGCGGCGGTCATAGCCACTTGCTGGCCCGTCTGGTTCCTCCGAAAGGTCAAGGGTTTGGAAACGGAGGCCACCTGAAGGTCGGGACGGTCGATGTTGGACTGGTCGGCGCTGATCTGGGAGCTGGGTAGCTTGGCCAGCACATCCTTCAAGACGTCGTCGGCGTGCTCTGTACCGTTGTAGGTGATGAGCGCGGGGGGGCTGCCGGAGTAGTCCAGGTGGGGGGAGTCCCCCAGGTTAGCCCAGTAGCCGTTGAAGAGGAGCTCGATCCCGCGCTCCGTCAGGGTGACATCCTCCTTCCGCCCCTCCCAGACCAGGTGAGCCCCAGCGTAGACGCCGAGACGATAGTAATAGTGGTCGGTGAGCCAGGAGTACCAGGCGAGGCCCGTATCGATCCCCAACGAAAAGGTGCAAGAGCCGAAGCCTCCGTGAAGCATGGTCGAGAACCGGAGGAACTGGGCCCGAGCGGTCAGATCCTCCAGCACCGTGTCGCTGGTGGGGCTGTCAAAGAGGAGGAGTGAGAGCTCCGGACGGTTAGGCATGGCGATGCGCTCCTAAGGGTTCATCGTCTCGATGGGGCCGGGAATCCAGATGACATGGCTCGGGCTAGGCCAGGTCCCAGTACCTGGGCACGTAGATGCCACTGAAGGCGAAGGTGACGCCGGGCACGTCCGCCCGCAGAATGTAGATGCGTGAGTCCTGCTTGGAGATCATGGCGGGCCGTCCGACGTAATCTGCGACCCCCTGTACCCTGTCCGAGCTGTCCAGGATGAAGATATGGGGATGGGGACTCTGGGAGTCGATCAGGATCCGGTCCGTGGCTCCGACGTTGTTGATGATGGCCACTGACTCGTCGGCGGGGAGCAGGAAAACGTAGTCCACAAACCAGTCCGTGTCCACCGTAACGCCGGACTTGGCGTTTTCCATGCCGAGAAAGATGCGTAGCTCGAAGTCGCTTAACGTCTGGCCGTCAGGCTCCGAGGTGGGGAGAATGCGAATCTCCCCCAGGTCCATGACCTCATAAGTATCGTCGGCCGTCGGCAGATGGTCGGCGCCCAGGGGCACCGTTCCGATGGTCGGCGTGTGGGAGACCTTGCCGAAGGACCACCCAAGATAGAAGCTGGTGTCCGTCAGCGGGTCCACGGCGGCGGTGCTGGCGGTGGCCTTGACCCTGGCCAGGACCCGAAAGAGTCCCCTGGGGGGGCCGGCGAGGACAAAGTTCAGCCGGCCCTTGAACTCCTTGGCTATGTTGCCGCCCCCGTCCAAACGGCTCCTCGATACGTTGCCATCAGAGGCGTTGGCGTCCACGACTGTCGCCTCGGTCAAGGAAAAGTCGGCGTCGGTCTCCAGGCTGGTAAAGCTGTCGCGGCCCTCGCCCTGGCGCCACAGGATGTCGGTGCGGCGTGTCCCTGAGCGGGTCGCGATATAGGTCTTCTGGCTTCCGGAGGCCCCCGTTGGCGCCAGCTTGATCTGGGCGGGGGCGTCCATGTCGCCGTTGATCGATGTGATGTCGGTGTAATTCTTGCCGGTCCCACTGTCCTGCTCATTCTCCAGCGTGTCCGCCGAGAGGCTGACAGCGGCACGTCGGGCGAAAGGCTTACAAAGCAGCTCCAACCGGGCGTCTACGATGCGGTTGTTGAGGTCCAAGAAAGTCTTTGACCAGAGGCTCGGGGGGTAGTGAAGCTGACCGTCCATCACGTCAAGAATGAAGCTGTTGCTTGCGCTGTCCCATTGGAGGGTCAGGGTCACGCCGTTGCCGAAACCGGTGATCTGCCGGGCCCTGGCCTTCTCCAGGAGGTCCTGAATATTGCGAACGTTGGTGATGAGGTTGTCTTTGGAGGTCCCCATGAGCTGGAGCCGCAGAGTCACCCTGCGGTTGGAAAACTTCTCCTCCAAGATCGCGCTCCCGTGGGCAAGCAAAGACTCGGGGGTCATTCCTCTTCTGGGAGAGGGTGGGGTGAGGCTGACGCCCCCGGCCATGATGCTGTAGCTGGCCCCATCGACCAGGTCAAGGGTTGTCACCGAGTCGCTGAGCTGGGCGGTGTAGGCCAATGCGGTACTCCTCGTGGTTACTCAAGCACGCATACCATGGACGTGATACAAGCTAATCCAAAAATCCCCTCTCCCTTGATGGGAGGGGGCTAGGGTGAGGGTGAAACCAATCTGGCACGTCGATCTTGGAATAGCTTCTAGAGGTCCGCCGTGCGTTCGACTATTGCTGGGCGTGGCCCTATCCGGACGGCTTTTCGTGGACGTAGTTCATGCGCTCCAGGCCGCAGGCATACCTGGCGCCGTCGAGGACGTTCTGCAACAGTCCCGTGACGGTCATGGGGCCTACTCCGCCGGGGACCGGCGTGATGTACGCTGCCCTCTCGGACGCAGCCTCCGTCTCTACATCCCCTACCAGCTTGCCCTTGCGGTTGCGGCGCAGCGCTACATCGAAGATGGCCGACCCTTTCTTGACCGCTTCGCCGGGGATCAGGTATTCGCGTCCCAGGCGTTCAGGGTCGCCTCCGGCGCACGAGACGATCACATCGGCCTGCTTCGCGGCGTCGAGCAGATGATGGTCAGGTGTGTGTCTGTTGCACCAGATCACCTGCGCATTCCCCAGGCCGGGACCAAACCGAGACCCTGACCTCCCACCCAGGACCATGGCGAAGGCTTTGCCCGTGATGTCGCTCCTGCCTGTCACCAGGACCCGTTTACCCTCTGTTGTCACGCCGTAATGGAGCATCATCTCCATCACTCCCCTGACCGTTGCGGGGAGGAAGTAGCCGATACCGCCGCGGTAGAAACTTAGGCTATTTGTGGAGGTCAAGCCGTCCACATCCTTCAAGGGGTCGATGGCGTCGAAAATCGAGTACTTCGCGACATCCAGCGCCGACGGCAAGGGCAGCTGGACAAAGACTCCGTGGAGGTCAGAGTCCTGGTTGAGGCTTCCGACCAGGCCGATCAACTCCTCAGCGGTTGTGCCCGATGGGGCGCGGACCAGTTGGAACCTGAATCCCAGCTCTTCGCAAGACCTTCGTTTGTTCCGGAGGTAGGTCTCCGACGCCTCATTGGCGCCGACCATCACGGCAGCGAGCCCTGGTTGGACTCCCCCCTGGATCGCCTGGATGCCTCTGAGAATCTGCGGCCGGAGGCCCGCCGTTACCTCCGCCCCCAGCATAAGCTTCGCCGTCATATGGCCGCTCGCGCAGGTTGGTGAGGACATTATAGTTTGAATTCTGGGGCCGGATAGCCGTAGCGCGAGGGGCGAGCGTCAACGCTTCACGTCTGATTGCATGCGTCGAGCCTCGTCCATGGCCAGGGCGATGCTCTCTTCGAGCCGCTCGCTGAGCAGGTCGATGGCTTCTTGCGTCACCAGTCCGTGGACGTTCACGGTCAGGTTGATCACCACCTCTCCCGGAGGCGTTCGGCGTTGGTTCATGGGGTGTCTCCTGGGGCTGGATAAGCTCAGCCCTTACACGGCATTCACTGTAATCTTGCGGAAGGGTGCCAGAAGGCTTTTGACGTCCGGGTCGAGCACGGGCAGCGCGCCTTCATTCGCTCCGGGCAGATCGCCGGCGCCGGAGAAGGCTGGGTCGCGGCGACGCCATCGCCGGGCCGCCTGGAGTATGCAGGCCTCCACAAGAGCCCGAGGATAGCGGTACACGCTGATGTCGGCCCCGCTGGAGTGTGCAGCGTCGGTGGTCCCGTTGGTCCCGCGCTCCACCGTCAGGTCGTTCCCGGAGATGGCGGTGACGCATAGCTGCTCAGAGTCTATGAGCACCGTCTGTCCAACGTTCACCTTGGCGCCGTCGGTGACCGTCAAGGTCGTGTCGCCGGCCGCGTAGGTCTCGTTGACGTCAGCCCCGGTATCCTCCGTCACCTGGTCGTAGCCCCATGACCCGGCCACCTCGAGGGTCTTCTTCAGGCCCTGATTGAAGTCGGACTTGGAACCCCACGGGGTCACCGAGACCGCGTGTTTGGGAAGGCCGTTGTAGGGAAGAAGCAGGTAATCGTTGGTAGTCCATGTTGTTTCCCAGCTGTCACCGCTTTCGTCGTCATCCGTTTTCAGACTCGATACTGAGATAAGGTCCAGGTCCAGGAGCAAGGGACCCGCAGAGCCGTCATAATGCCTCGTTTCGGTCTTGATGTAGAAGAACCGATTGGAGGCCTGATCGATGGCCCGGCTAACGTGCTCCAAGAGAACCAGTAGAGTGACGTCAGCTCCGGAACCCTTTATGTTCAGGCGGTCCTTAAACGTGCTCAAGTCACAGTAGACGTTGCTCATCGGCGATCAGACCTCGATGACGACCCGCTCCCCGGTCGTCTGGGACTTCCCCAGGTAGTCCAAGCCGGCCGCCTTACGGAGGGCGACCTGCGCTTCCATCGCGGTCTTGACGTCGGCCGAGCTGTCGCTGGCCGCCACCGCTATGTGAAGGCTTCCGGGTTGACTCGGGTCGCAGAACGTGACCTGCGTTCCACCTCCCTGGGCGGGCCGCTTTTCGACGATTTCAATCTCGAAGATAGCCATGGGTCATTCTCCTTATCGTTTCGGGCGGGAGCAGGGGCGTTCCACTGAACGCCCCTGCTGAGGGCTAGTCCAACAGATAGAGCCGCGTGGCCCCTACCCGTAGCTCTGCCGAGCCACTGTTATCGCTGATGAGCACAAACGCTGCTTTCAGAGGGATGGCCGGTATATTGGTAATGATCGTGTCAACCAAGGCTCCGTTGACGTAGAACTCGACAGAGCCGTTCGACAGCACGATCTTGTAGCGGTTGTAGGCAGTCAGCGTCGGCGGGCTCGACACGACGTTTTCGGTCTCCGTCCCTGCCTTATCGGTCAGCGTGTTCAGGGCATCCGAGACTAGTGAGAAGCCCAGTACGTTGTCGTCGGAGCGTTCTCCGTTGGTCTGCGCCAGCCCCATCAGGAATTTACTGTTGTTTTGGGCCGTAACCCCAACTAGCGCGGCCTCGAACTCAAGGACCACCCTTTGCCAGATGTCCTTGTCCGTCTCGGCGGACTCAGGATTCCAGACGAAAAACTTCGAAGATAGCTTGGCTATACTGGCATTGTCTGGAGATATCATCTTTGTTAGCAACCAGCAAAAGTGGGACACATTGGGAGCCGAGAGATCAGGGGCTGGATGGAGGTCTGGTGAGCTCCCTGAGGGCCCTGTTGTAGCGTCGTCGCCGTTCGGTGGTTTGAGCCTTCACCTCCTTCCTGCGTTGTAGGATCTCTTGCCGTCTTCCCTTGAGCACGTCTGATGGTGTCACGTTGCCCAGAGCCTTGTGATAGCGCCGGTAGTTGTAGTAGCTGACGAAGGCCGCGATAGCAGCCTCAAGGTCGGCGGGCAACTCATAAGGCACCTGGTTGACGTCCCGTTTGATGGTCTGGTGGTAGCGCTCCAGCTTCCCGTTGGTCTGAGGGTGGAAAGGAGTTGCTAGGATGTGCTTGATGCCAACCATCCCCAGGTAGTCCCTGAATGCTCTTGAGACATAGCCTGGACCGTTGTCACTCAGCAGCCTGGTGCGGTCTGTGACTGGAACTTGGTCCATGCTGGTCGTGTCCACAGCATCCTGGACCACCTCGATGAAGGAGTCGGCCGTCATATCTTGCTGAAGCCTGTGAGCCAGGATGAAGCGGGAGTAGTCGTCCATAACGGTGACCAGGTAGTAGTAGCCCCAACCAACCACCCTGAAGTATGAGGCATCGGTGGCCCACATCTGGTGAGGTCCTGTGGTCTTGCGGTGGTACTCCTTCCCCGCGGCCAACCGCATCTCAGGCCGCTTCACTAGGCCCTCCCTGCCCAGGATACGGTAGACGCTGGACTCTGAGACTGAGAAGCCCTGGTTGTCGGTGATCCACGCGGCCAGCTGACGGCAGCTCAGCTCTGGCATCTCTCTGGCTGATAACAGGACTGAGCGTTCTTCCTGAATAGTAAGACGGTTCCATGGTGGCTGATCGCCTCCTGGTCGGTCCTCAAGTCCTTGTTGGTCTTGGCGTCTGAGCCACCGGTAGTAGGTGCTCTTAGGGATGCCCAGCTCTCTGAGGACCTTTCGCTTGGGGAGGGGAGACGAGGATACTTTGGTAACTACCTCTGCCTTCTCCGGGGCGCTCATCCGCTGGTACCGGTGGCGTCCTGGGGCACGGGGATGGCCGTTTTTTTGAGACGGTACGCCTCCAGCGACAGATCGGCCACTAGCTCCTTGAGTTCCCCGTTCTCTCGCTTGAGCTGCCCTACCTCATGCTGAGTGGCGTCCCGAACCGAGTCACGGGTCAACCTCTCCTTGCCCGCCTCCATGAACTCTTTGGTCCACGAGTAGTAGGAGTGGGGCTTGATCCCCTCCCGCCGGCACAGGTCGTTGACTGTGACCTCGCGGCGGAAGCCCTCCAGAACAATTCGGATCTTGTCTTCGGAGGTGTACTTACGTCGGGCAGCCGCCTTCACTGTACGGACGAAAGACCTGGTCTGCTCGCTTCGTTCCTCGGCGGCCTCTGCTTTGCTTACTTCTAATTGGGACACATCTGCTCCTTTCTGTGGGTAACTCTACCCTCATTTCAGGAGCTCACACCACCCTCCCACTCTCGGGTTTTCCTACCCTTATATGTGTCCCATTATCGCTGACGGTCTACAGTCTCCGCCCCGCCGAAGATGGGCCGTCGTCTCACCTCGTCCAGCGTTCCCATGTTCTGCCGGACAGCATCGGTCAGCCGGTCCAGTTCCTCCCTGGTAACAAAGCTCGAGGCCCGCTCCCGTAAGAAGTCTCGCGCCTCGACAATTCCTCGTATCGCCTCCTCTATTTGGGCCGTGCTATAGGCCATAGAGCTTTCCTCCTTTGTTTACTGTGACTCTGCTTCTTCCGTGAATTGGTCCGACAACTTCAGGTATCTCGTCTTGCCCGCAGGCCTTCGCCGTTCTCTAGCAGGGTGCTGAAAAACACCCCCAAACCCCCAAAAGGGGGTCCAAGGTATCCGCCTTAGGCGGATGGTTTATAGAAGGGGAACACCTCCCGACTCAGGTCGAGGACTCTCGATAAAATCGGAGCCCTTCAACCCCCGCCAAAAGGGGCTCCGCCCCTCTGGACACCCCTACTTCAGCATCCTGCTAGAGGTCCATGCTCTTCGGCATTTCGGCCAGCTCCAGCAGGCGCCGGGCCGTGTGGAGGCACACCTCCAGCTTGTTCGCATCGGCTGTGTCGTCGCCGTTGTCACGCGTTTTTATTGGGGGCTCGATAACCGGCAAGGTCGCCGCCATATCGGAGAGGACACTGTTCAGGGAGGCCCGCAGCCTGGGCGAAACGATACCCTCCGTCGCGATTCGGGCCTTGACGTAGTCCCAGGAGTCCTGTAGCTCACCGACAAGCCTGCTGAGGGGCGGGTGCTCCAGCGGTGTTTCGCGCCTCTCTTTTCGCCCCGTTGCGCCCCGCTCCCCTAACAGGTCCCCATAGCCAAGGGAGCGCATGCCGGCCAGAAAGAGCTCCCGGCTGGTCCCAGGGTCGGCGGGGACCGGCACCAGGCTCCACTCCAAAAGGTCGGTCCGCTTGTGTCGCAGGCCGAACCCTCCGGGAAGAGGCGTTGCCTCCAGACTCTCCCAGCCTATGGAAGCGGTCCGCAGGAAGCCCCGCTCCCAGGCGTTCTGCACCCTGGAGGCGAAGGGGTCGTCGGGCAAGAACTCGAACTCCGCGTCGATCCCACCCGGGGTTCGCTCCAGGGAGAGGGTGCGCCCGATGGGCAGGCCGCCCGAGGGAGTGCTCCCCTGGTAGTCGTGGGCCCACATGACCACCGGGTTCAAGAGATAGTTGTCCAGCTGCATGCCCATGGGTTCCACCACGTCACCGTCCCGGGCTACCTGCCCGGTCATGATGCGAATGCGATGTCTCCCGTCTGTCACCCCGCGCACTTCTATCGGAAAACAGCCGTGGTTCGTGTTCATGCTCGCTCCTTTTATACTAGATACTTACTTTCGTGCCGATATGGAAAGGCAGGTACGTGGCACGAAAGATTGGAACGATGTGGCGCTTGACATTGTGGCACGAACCTGCTTTAGTGTGCGCCTGGGGTCATCAAACAAGAGGCATGGAGGTGACCGAGGTGAGTGAGCCAATGGGTTTGAGCGAAGGCGGCAGTTCAGAAGGGGGAGCCACTGTTATCACTGTGCGTCTCCCCCTCGATTTGGTTATACGGCTTGACCACCTAACGGCCGAGAGGCGATGCCGTCGAAATAAGCTGATAGAAGAAATTATCCACGATAAGCTTCCTGATTTAGAAAAGGCTCTCGCCCAAACAGGCAAAGCTTTCCGTTGAGCCGCCTGACTCTGGGAGCTGCTTGGAGGCCAGGAATTGGTAGGCCTTCTACTAGCCAGGCTAAACACGGTCGCGCTTCGAACCCGCCGAATCGAGCGGGTTTTCTCTATACTGCTATTTTCCAGAAAACCTCCGCGCGCCGAACGTAGGAGACTAGAACGAGAGGCCTCCAAGCGGGGTCGTCGCCGGTTTCGGCTTTCAAGCATCCCGCCATGGTTGGCTGCTATTGCAGGTCTCTTCATGGCCGTAATAGCAGGCATCATGTTTTTCTTCTACACCATGGGAAGCTCTCCGCCGCCCGTATTTGGGATAGAAGTAAATACGCTTACAAGCCTCACATCCACATCGTGCAATATATCAATAGTGAATCAAGCTCACGAGCCTGTTGAGAATATCGTTCTCACTGGGCCGTCTCCAGGGAGGATCGGGGGCGTCTATGTGAGGCAATCGGACTACAAGGATCACCTTCCGGAGTCGTTCCATCGGTTCAAGGTAACTACTGTGGTCCTCCTATTTCCAGGTGAAAAGATCGATGTTTCCTGGGAGACGAGTCTTTTCTGTCCTTTCGCGGAGCAGATAGAGCTGAGGCAACCTTGATACGTCGCGTGATCGCCCACTCGACTCGCCGCTGATCATCCTAACGCTGCCACTGGTCTCCCCACGGGACGGGCGCCAACCCCTCCCGCTCACGCACCTCGTTGATCGTGAGGATCCCAGACGCCACCAGCTGGCCGTAGCGGCGCGCCTTGCTGCTGGCATCCTCTCGCAGTGCCGAGATCGTGCTCATGTCAAACCGGACGAAAAACCGGTCCCCGGCCAGGAGGGGGATCAGGCTCTCGTTGACCTCCGCCTCCAGGTTCTCCATCTCCGGGACCATCGCCTCTTCCCAGAAGTTGGCCTTGGCCTGCTGGAAGTTGGAGAAGGTGGAGCGCTCCAGGTCGCCGATCAGCATCGGCGAGACGCCGTAAGCGCCGCAGATCTCCTCCTTGGTGAAGCGCTGAGCCTGGACGAACTCCATCTCGCGTTGTGACAGCGCCAGCGTCTTGAGCTCGGCGCTCTTGTCGAGAATCGCGATGGAGTGGGCCCGGTTTGGGCCCTTGTACGCTCTTTCCCAGCGGAGTCGCAGCTCCTCGGCCTGGGCGCTGGTCAACTCCAGGCTGCTTTGCATATAAACCCGTCCAGGCGTTGCGTCGTTCTGGAAAAATCGCCGGTTGAAGCGAATGGCGTCCGCGTTCATGTCGATGCTCATCCTCAGCGCGGCGATGGGTGAAAGGGCGGCGTATTCCTCAATAGGGTTGGGATATCGGAACCAGAGGACCTCGTCCGGGGCAAAGGCGATCTCCGCGCCGTCCTTGGTGTAGATATACCCCTTGATGTAGTGGGACGGGTCGGGGACGACCTTGAATCGGCTTGGGTGCAGCCACCACAGCTCCCGTACCTCTCCCAGCCCGTTCTTGAAGATAGCGATGGGCGCCGACCCCCAGAGCCCCAGGCTGGCCTCCACCATATACCAGAATCGCTGTCGGCCCCAGAACGGATTGGGACGATCGAAGAGTCGCTGCAGTGGATGGCTGTCCTCAACCGGGGCGATGCCGCTGGAAGACCGTTGGAAGACCCGAAGCCGCACCCGCGCCAGGTTTCTGGCCCGCAGGTTGATGCAAGAGTAAACCGTGGGGGAGACCGCCAGATAGTCGCCATAACTTGACGGCGTCCAGTCATCCCCGACGCCGAAGAGCTGGCGGGACCGGTCTGATAGCAGCCCGCCGACGGGGTTGGAGCGAGTAGCCCTCCGGTCTCCGATCCAGCCTCTGGGCGCCAGCTTTGCACCCGTTTTCACTATCGCATGAAAAAGACCCAATGAAGTTCTCCTTAGCCGTCCTTAGAACAGCCACATTCCAGGCCCCTGCTGGCCCCGGCGCTGCGCCTCCACCGCCAGGGCGAGCGCATCGGCTCGGTCCGGGCTGGAGGCCGCCTGCTCCTTGCCACGCTTGTACACTCGGATCGCCCGGTCGCTTTCCAGCTCCCATTCAACCTGGGTCAGCTGGGCCATGAGCTTGCGGTCCTCGGGCAGGGCCAGCCGGCCCTCCCGCAACTCCTCCCGCAGCACCCAATACATCTCCGACAGCTTGTTTTTAAAGTGGACGGAGCCGCGTCCGTCCGGGGTCGCTCCGAACTTGACCGCGTGCACCGGAACATTGAGCTCCCGCAGACGGTCGACGACCCCGCCACCTACGCCGCCATCGTCGACGGCGATGCTGATCTCAGGGTTCCCATCGGCGAAGCCCTTGACCACCCCCGCCGTCCTCATGGTGCCTTGCCCCACCCAGGTTTCCAGCCGTTCAAGGCGGTTGCCTGATATGAGCGCCATCACCGTCTCATCCTCCCCGCTCCTGGCGACATCGACTCCCAGCGCCTGCGGCCCTTCGACGGCCGCTGTTTGAAGCGCCTGCTCGACCCACTCCAGCCGTATTAGCTGGCTGCTGCCGGCCGTTGGAAATTGACCGAGAATCCGGACCTGGTAGAGAGAGCTCTCCTCCCCCCAGTCCTCCAGGGCCTCCTGGACCCCCTCCGGCGTCACCAGCCCGGGGACCGGAGGGCTCTGGCCTTCGCGAATACTCAGGTTCGGCGTGTCAAACGCCGAGATATGGAGCTGCCGCCAGAGGTGCGCGGCGCCGTGGAAGGCGTCGTAGAACTCCCCGTGGAGCCTCGTCGGGTTGCCGATAGCCAGCACCACGGATCTGCCCGCCAGAAGCGATCCCTTGATCGCCTCCCAGTGGGGCTCCGGCACCCCACTGGCCTCGTCCACGATGAACAGGATGAGGTCCGCGTGGAAGCCTTGAAAGCGCTCTGGACGAGTGTTCTCCGGGCTCATCCCCAGGGCATAGTGTCTCGGGCCCAGCTCCCACATCGCCTGCCCCTCGTAAAAGCGGCCCCCCAAGGGGTAGTGGCTGGCGTGATAGGCCCCTCGCGCCTCCCGCCACAGGAGCTGGTCCACCTGCCTCGTCGTCGGCGCCGTGGTGACGACGATGCTCTGAGGGAAGCAACGCATGGCCCATAGCATCACCCGAGCGGCAATGGCCGTCTTTCCGGCCCCGTTGCCGCTCCGCACGGCAATGCGCCTGGGGCCCGCTCCTTGAATCCCGTCGCGCACCGCCTCGGCTATCTCCGTCTGCTTGGACCAGGGGCTCCAGATCAGCACATGTTCGAAGAAAAAGGCCGGGTCCCGCCGGGATCGATGCAGGATGTGGCGGCGCCGAATGTCAGCCGTTGCCGTCCTCCATCGCCTCCTCCTCCAGCCTGTCCCATTCGGACGCGTTGGCGAGGCTCTCCTGCTCCTTCGTTCCCTTCCGAGGGCGCGGCCCGTACTTCTCCGGCAGCTCTCCCTTCACCTTGAAGCGAAGGGTCGGCCCGTTTTCCCCCTTATCGATCCGGTCCATGAGCTTTTGTTCGATGGAGTCCTTGAACTCCTCCCGAGCCTCCTCGTAGCGCTCCTTGAACTCGGGATCACCCTCGATCCAGCTTCTCGCTAAGTGGCGTGTCACATCGGCCAACCTGACTCCGGCGCTGATAGTCCCGAAAAGGCTTATGCTTTCCAAGAACAGCCGCTTCTTCTCTGCCAGCTCTTCATCTGTGTATTTGGACTTGGGCATAGGCAACAAAAAACCCGCCTCCGGCGGGTGGTGAGCCGCGGTCACGCCGACCTGCGACTTCATGCTTAGCACATATGTTCGTAACGGTAGCTCTACACCCCCTTGACAAGCCCTGTCAAGTATCATTGTCACCCCAAGCTCGCCGAGGCCCGGCGTCAGCCCATGCTATAATCGCCCAGTTCAAGAGCTACGCTGTTTCCCGGGAGTCTCCATGGACCGGATAAAGGTTGCGCTTGGGGTATCGGTGGGTGAGGAGATGGAGCGAGAGCTCCGGGCCTATGCGCCCCGCATCGATTTGAAGGATGTCGGCCATCTGGTCGGCCGGGAGATTCGGCTCCTTCGCAGCGATCCGGGTAGTCCCGAGCAGAAGCAAGCCACCGCCGAGCTGGACGCAGCCGTTCAGGATGCAGAGGTACTCCTTTCCTCCTTTCGCCTTCCCGAAAACGTGCCCGGGCGCACCCCCATGCTGAAATGGGTGCAGAGCATGGGAGCGGGCGTAGAGCGCATCTTGCGGTCTGGGCTCTCAGAGGCCGGTGTCATCGTCACCAACGCTCGTGGAGTGGCGTCCAGGCCCATCGCGGAGTGGGTCCTTTGCTCAGCCTTGATGATCTCCAAGAACATGCCGGTCTACTTCCAGCGGAAACGAGACAGGCACTACCAGCGCATGGACCTGCGCAACTTCAGCCTGGAGGGCATGAGCATGGGAATCCTTGGCGTGGGCGCCATCGGCGGCGAGATAGCCAAGCTGTCCAAGGCCTTCGGCATGACCGTCCTCGCCACCCGAAAGAATACGGATGGGCCGGTCCCACCCTCGGTCGACCGTCTCTTTCCGCCTTCCGGGACGGGCGAGCTGCTCGAGACCAGCGACTTCGTGGTCGTGTCGCTGCCGCTAACTCCGGAAACAGCCGGAAGCATCTCCGAGCCACAGCTCCGCTCGATGAAGCCCAGCGCCTACATCATGAACATCGGCCGGGGGCCCATTATCGACGAGGCGGCTCTCGTTCGGGCGCTTAAAGAAGGTTGGATCGCCGGGGCGGCCCTGGACGTTTTCGAAAAAGAGCCCCTGCCTCAGGACAGTGAGCTGTGGGCCATGGACAACGTTATTCTCACGCCCCACATCTCAGGTGAGGTGGAGGACTACAACGACCGCGTGGTAGCCGTTTTCAAAGAGAATCTAGGCCGGTACCTGGCCGGGGAAGCGTTGCTCAACGTAGTGGACGCTGAGCGGGGCTACTGACGCCCAGGTGGCGATACAGGAGGTTCGGATGCCTATAATTCGAGTGGAGATGTGGCCTGGTCGCACCCAGGAGCAGAAACAAGAGCTGGCCAAAGCGATCACGGATTCGATGGTGCGTATTGCGAAGACCACACCCGAGGCAACCATCGTCATCTTCGAAGATGTGAAAAAAGAGGATTGGGCCCAGGGCGGGGTCCTGACCTCCGAGGAGTAGTCAGAGTACGGAGCTGAGGGGGTCAGCCGGTGGCGGGCTCGTGGGCAAGCGTCGTCCCGTCGGCCCCGGCCCCATTGGCGCCGGCGCTGTTGACCCCTGCCTCCTCCAACTGATAGTTCATCGTATAGAGCCGCTGATACATGCCGCCTAGCGCCAGAAGCTCCTGGTGCGTCCCGCTCTCGACGATACGTCCATCCTCCAGCGCGACGATACGGTCGGCGTTGCGGATTGTCGAAAGCCGGTGTGCGATGACCACCGAGGTCCGGCCGCTTAGGATCTCCTTCAGAGCCGCTTGAATCAGCATCTCGGTACGGGTATCGATATTGGCGGTGGCCTCATCCAGGATGAGAATCCGCGGGTCGGCCACGACGGCCCGGGCGAAGCTCAGCAGCTGCCGCTGCCCGACACTGAGGTTGCCGCCCCGCTCGTGAAGAACGGTATCGTAGCCGTTTTCCAACCGCATGATGAACTCGTGAGCGCCGACCGTTTTGGCCGCTTGGACGATCTCCTCGTCCGTGGCTTCCAGCCGGCCGTAGCGGATATTCTCTTTCACGGAGTGGGAAAAGAGAAATGGGTCCTGGGCCACCATGCTCACCTGCCTGGTCAAGGAGGATGTGGTCGCGTCCCGGACATCCACGCCATCGACGGTAATGCTCCCCGAGGATGCGTCATAGAACCGGGCGATAAGCGAGACGATGGTGCTCTTGCCCGCCCCGGTCTGCCCTACGAGAGCCACGGTTTCCCCCGCCTTGATGTGCAAGTTGATGTCGTGCAGCACCTCCACGTCTTTCACGTAGCTGTGGCTCACATGGTCGAACTTGATTTCTCCGGCGACCTTGGATAATTCCACGGCATCGACCTTGTCTTCGATCTCCGGCTTTGTGTCCAGCACTTCGAAGATGCGAGCCCCAGCAGCCATGGAGCGCTGAAGCTGGGTGTACTGCATCGTCAAGGCACGAATGGGATCGAAGAAGCGCTGAATATAGAGGGCGAAGGCGACCAGCACGCCGATCTCTAAAGACCCGCCCAACACCGCGCGTCCACCGATAATGACCACCAGCATGAGGGCCACCGCCATGAGCAGTTCTACCATGGGCATGACGATGGCGGACATCCTCCCCGCTCGGATGTTTGCGTCAAGGTGGCCGGCGTTGAACTCATCAAATCGCTGGGTGTTCATGTCCTGTCGGTTGAGACTCTGAATGACGCGGACACCGGAGATGTTTTCCTGTAGGTCGGCGTTCACCGATGCGATGGCCTGCCGGACTCGTATGAACGCCCCGCGAGCCCGCTTCTGCCATACCGCGAGGCCAAGGACCAACGGTGGGGCCACCGCCAGAGTGATCAGCGCCAGATTCGCGTCCAGGGTGAACATGATGGCGATGATGAAGACCAGGCTCAATAGCTCCGCGACATTCATGAGGCCGCCGGCCAGGAACTCCTGGAGGGCCAGCACGTCGCTCTGGACCCTGGACATGACTCGCCCCACCTCGTTACGGTCGTAGAAGGACAGGGAAAGACGGTGCAGGTGACTGAACATCTGCGTCCTCAAGGTGTAGAGCACCCCCTGGCTTACCTTAGCCATAACGATAAGGTGAATGTACTGTGACGCCCACCCGACTAGGGAGATGCCGACGATGATGAACGCCACGCTGGTCAAGCGGTCGGAGTTCCCGGCAGCGATGGCGTTGATTCCCTCCCGCACCATGTACGGAATGGCCACGATAGTCAGGGTATAGATCAGGATACCGATGACAGCGATGATGGCTTGCCCCTTGTAGGGGCCGACGTACTGGAGAAGCCTGCCGATCACCCGGCTATCGTATGCTTTGCCCAGTTCGTCGTCCTCGATCCAATCGCCGAGACGACCGGCCATGTGCCGCATCATGCCGCCGCCGCCACCCATGCCATGGCCGCCACCCATGCCGTGACCGCCGCCCCAGCCGCCGCCCATCCCCATCATGACGAGGCCTCGTCTCTGGCGGTGACCGCCTCGCCGGCCTCTTCCTGGGGTCGGAGCTGGAGCTCGTAAATCTCGCTGTACAGGCCTCCTTCGGCCAAAAGCTCCTCGTGCTTGCCGCGCTGGATGATTTCCCCGTCCTTCAGAACCAGGATCTGGTCCGCGTTTTTGGCGGTTGAGAGTCGTTGTGCGATGACGAAAGTGGTACGTCCCTGGATGAGAGACTCTAGGGCCTGGCGGATCAGATGCTCGGTCCGGGTATCCACGCTGCTGGTCGAGTCATCCAGGATCAGGACGGCGGGGTCCAGCAGTAAGGTACGGGCGATGGCCAGACGCTGTTTCTGCCCGCCCGAAAGAGTCACGCCCCGCTCTCCAACCCAGGTGTCGTACCCCTCCGGCAGGTCGAGGATGAAGTTGTGAAGCTGCGCGGCCTTGGCCGCCTCTATCACGTCCTCATCGGAGGCATTGTGGGCACCGTAAGCGATGTTGTCGCGGATGCTAGCGGAAAAGAGGAATACGTCCTGCTGCACGATGCCGACTTTGTTTCGAAGCGACTCCAGAGTGGCGGTCCGTACGTCGATTCCATCCAGGAGGACACTGCCTTCCGTCACGTCGTAAAACCTGGGGAGCAAGTTGACGATGGTGGTCTTACCGCTGCCGGTAGCCCCCAGCAGCGCCACGACCTCTCCAGGCTTGGCCTCGATGGAGACGTCCCGCAGTACGGGGCTTGCTCCGTCATAGCCAAAGGAGACATGGTCCATCACCACGTGGCCTTGTATCCCGTCCAGGGGGATGGCGTCTGGCCGCTCCCGCACCGGAGAGACGGCATCGAGAATCTCAAAAATGCGCTGCCCGGAGACGGTGCCTCGGGAAATCAGGTTGATCATAAAGCCCAGCATGCGAATCGGCATCTGGAGCATTGCGAGATAAAGAAGGAACTGGGTGAGCTCGCCTGCGGTGAAGCTTCCGTCGATGATCTGCTGTCCTCCAAACCATAGCACCAAGGCTGTGGAGGCGGTGAAGAGGAAGGCCATCATCGGCGTGTTGGTAGCCATCACTCGGACCGAAGCCAGGTTCTCCTTGGCTAACTCGCCGGCCTTGGATGAGAAGTTGGCGTTCTCATGCTCCTGCCGGGAGAAGGCCTTTACCACCCTGATTCCGCTCAAGCTTTCCTGCAGGGCGATGCCCAGCTCACCGGTACGCTCCTGAGCGCGGGTCCAGATCTTCCGAAGTTGCCCCCCGATGACGAACGATCTACCGACGATAAATGGAATAAAGGCCAGGCTCATGAGCGCGAGCTTCCAGTCCAGGGTCAGAAGCAGCGCCAAGACGGACGCAGTCATAAAGAACAGATAAGACATCCGAAGGACACCCATGCCGATGAACATGCGGATGTTCTCGACGTCAGCGGTGGCCCTCGCCATGAGCTGGCCCGTCTGCTGTTTGTCGTGGTAGGCGAAACTCATTCCCTGGAGATGATTGAACATGACGTTACGGATGTCATATGCCACCCGCTGGCCCAGCGTCTCCCGCATATATGTGTCGAAAAAGGAGAAAATTCCTCGGAAGACAGCCGCCCCCAGGATCGCCAGTCCCGCCCAAATGAGAAAGCTAGTGCTTCCCTGATCCAGGACCGAGTCCACGGACTCTCCCAAGAGCCGTGGCATGGCCATGAACGAGATCGTTGAACCAGCGAGGGAGAAGTAGGCGAAGAAGACTCTTAGCTTGTGGTTTTTAAGATAAGAGAGTATTCGAAGAATAATACGCATACAGGTACGGCCCGCGGCGCCGGGTTAACCGACGCGAAAGGTAAGTATAGCGTAGGCGACAGTGTCGTGTAAAGGGCAGGGTGGGAACACGCAGGTCTTGACAGGAAACGCCGAATTTCGTCGTGACCGTTTAGCGAGGTGGTGATTGACAGCATCTGTGCAAGGCATTACTGTACCAGCGCTTTGGGGGCATCCGCGCTTATCGTTCAGAGTTCGGAGCGGGAAACAGCGGAGATCGAGACTTGAAGGGGGTGGAGTTGTGCCTAAATATCTTATCGAGGCAACCTATACGGTGGAAGGCGCCAAAGGGCTTCTCAAGGAAGGAGGCACCAGCAGGCGCGAGGCGGTGGAGCAAACGGTCAAGGCCTTTGGTGGAAAGATGGAGGCCTTCTACTTCGCCTTTGGTGGGACGGACGTGTACGTTATCATAGACGCGCCGGACAACGTCACCACCGCCGCCGTATCGTTGGCGATCAACGCCAGTGGCGCAGTTAGTCTCAAGAGCACCGTTCTTCTGACCCCTGAGGAGATGGACCAGGCCACCAAGATGAGCGTTAGCTACCGGCCGCCGGGGGGATAGGGTCTGGTCAGTCGCCGCTTCGCCTGCTGCTAGCGGGCAATTCAGACAGTCTCCTGAGGCTTCCTCGCTATCAGGAGGGCGTAGCTTATCGTGCCCTCTTCCACCAAAGTCTGAACACGCTTCAGCAACGCCTTGCCCTCTTCCAAAAGGGATAGGTCCACGGCGAGCTTGCCCAGCTTGATGGCTATCTCAGCCATGAGCGCCTTCCCTTTGATGCTGCGGAGGAGCGCTTCGGCAGTCTCCCGCAAATTCTGGGTCGTCTCCACCAGGAAGCCCTGGGACTCCAAAAGCTCTCGGTAGCCGCCCAGTGATCGGGCGTCGCCGACGCAGCCGGCCACGGCAAGTACTCCCTGCAGGTCTTCGGGCAGAGGACCGTTCACCGTCACATCCGTGATCGCCAGACTCCCGCCGGGGCGTAGCGCCTCGCGAAAACGTGCCAGGGAGGTCTCCTTTTCCGGGAGGATGGAGAGGACGCATTCCATGAGCACGGTATCGAAGGAGCCTGGTTCCAGGGCTGCCGTCATCAGGTCTTCCCGGCGAAGGGTGACCAGGTCCTGGAGCCCTTCACGACGCACCCGCTCAGTGCCGGCGGCGACGCCGTTCTCTTCCAGGGTTATCCCCGTCACGTGGCACCCCAACGTCTTGGCCAATTGGATGGCGCTCACGCCGCGGCCGCAGCCCGCATCCAATACCAGCGAGCCAGCCTCCACTCCTGCAAGCCTTGCGACCTTCTCCGTCAGCGCCAGCCCTCCAGGGTGCAGCGACTCCCCCATCACCAGCGTCGCCATCGGATGGCCATACACAGAGGCACAGCAGGCGCCGATGGCTGCGCTATCGCTTGTCATCTTCCGATGCTCCTTCGTCGTCGCACGGCTGCTGGGGGTAGAGCTTGCTGCGGCTTGCCCGCGCCTCGATGGTTTCCTTGAGCTCCTCCACGTGTTGGCGCATGAACCGCTTCATCATGGGGCGGACGTAGAGCATCCCAACGATCCAGCCCGGTATCCAGCCCCGGACACCGAAGGTGCTTTCGTAACGAAAACGAGTACAGGCGCCACGCTCCTCGAGGACAAAGCGGTCCTTCAGTAGCGGCAGTGGTCCCTTCACTCCTTCGAATTCGATCAGCTCTGGCTCGCGCAACGCGACGCACTCGACGGTGCAATGGATCTTGCGCCCGCCGAAAGGGCCGCCCATGGGTACCTTGAACTCCACCAGAAGCTGGTTCCCATCCTTGGAGAGCACCCGGGAGGCGCCCTCGGAGCCTTGTGAGGCCCCAAAAGCGGTCAGCACCTGGAACGCCAGGCGGCGGTCGGCCTTGATCTCCACCTCCACGTCGGGAAGCCGTATGGGTATGGGGAAAAGCCGCCATCCCTGGCGTCTAACGATTTCTCTCCCGGCCTCCGGGTCCGCCTCTCGGGCAACCTCTTGCTTCACGTCCTCTACCCCTCCTGAAGAGCTCATGGGTCGATCCGGCGCCTAGCTGCTTCCGACGCCTGCCAGGGTCTGTCCGCCACCCTGGTAGATCACAGTGTCCGGCCTGAAGACAGCCCACGTCATCCATATCTGGCTCCCCTGAGCCGGTATCGCGGTGAGCTGCTGGCCCAGCAGCGGGCCCGAAATCGCCCGCCCCAGGATGTTCCACGTGCTGCCGGTCTGGTCGTCCACGATCCCGTCTCCAGCGACCTGGAAGGTGAGCTTCCTGCCATCCAACTGCGGGTCGAAGACCCCGGTGGAGCCGATCTCACGTCCGTCCACGATATCCTCGGCGTCCAGGACTGAAATGGCGCCGCCCATAAAGAATACCACCAGGTCCTGCCCCGACAGGGTGTAGTGGACGACCGGCTCCGTTTCCAGGACCGAGTAGGGGACGGCCAGCGCCTCTTCCCCGATCGAGATGGCCACAACCCTCTCTAACAGGGGAAGCCGCCGGTCCCGCTGGTCATTGGAGAAATCGTACAAGAACTCTCCTCCCAACGTGTCATAACGATAGAAGGGGTTCTCGCCATAGGGCTTGTCGAAGCCTGTATCCTTGGAGAGCACCTTTCCCGTGGGGTGGGCCGCCTTGAAGTCCTCCCATGCGATGATCGGTGCGGGCAGCGCCTCTAGCTTCGTCCCAGTCAAATCTCCGACTACCTCTTCCCCGTTGACCTCCTGCCACCACGACTCCGTTTGACGGTCATACATGACCAGGTTCGCGAACCGTAACAGACCTGTCGTGCCGAACTCCAGGAGCTGTCCATCCACAGTCCTATCGAACACGCTGGCGGAGTTGCACAGGGGGCAATACGTCACCGCCACAGGCTTCCCGCCCACCACGTCGTTGACGATCTCGTGCCAGATCAGGATTTGGAGGGGATAAGCCCGTACATCGCCGTTGATGTCGACAACCTCCACGGGCTCCTGGTCCGAAAGCCACTCGTCGGCAGCTTCCACTGATACGAAGTCCGGCTCATCCAAAGACGGGATGCCGTTCTTCCCTCTTCCGCCACCCTGGAAATCCAAAAGCGGTACGCTGTGGATCCGAAAATCGGTTTTGGGCCATGCGAGGCGAGAAAGCGTACCGGCCCGTCCGGCAGTTTGCTCTCCTCTCCAACCGCCCCGCTCTGTTCCGTGCCGGAAATCGTGGCGGTCTCGACTGGGGTCCCGGCGCTGGGAGGCTGCGAGGATGGCGCCTCGGCAGTCCCGTTCCCGGTCACCGCAGAGGAGCACGCGGCCGTAACCAGTCCCAGCGCCGCCATGACGACGCCGATAGTCAACGCCTTACGGCTCAACCCAGCACTACCTTTTCCGTGCCGCCACATATGACCGTTAGATGAGGGTTTTCTCCCTGGAGGTTCGGCGATCAAAACAGGCTCCATGGGACCCGCGCCAACCCTGAACGAGCGAACCTTGACACCGGCTAGACCGGACTCCTATGCTGAGTCTCCATTGTATGCCGTTTGTTCCCGGAGAGTGTCGTGAGCGAGATTCGACCGATCGTTGCCATTGACCTGGGAGGTACCAATTTTCGGGTTGCCTTGATCGCGGCCGATGGGACGATTCTTGACAGTGTCAAGGAAGACAGCCGCTCGGAAGAGGGTCCAGAACGCGTCATCGAGCGCATAGAGGACGTTGCCAACGGCATGCTTCGCAGAGGCGGCCACGCGAAGTTGATGGGGGTCGGAGCCGCTGTAGCCGGCCCTATAACCTCGGACGGGGTAATCTATCATCCGCCGAACCTGGTGGGCTGGGAGGTCGTCCCGTTCAAGGCAATGCTCGAGAAGCGATTCGACGCCCCGGTGTGGGTTGGTAACGACGCGAACGTTGCCTGTCTCGGTGTGCAAGCCTTCGGCGTGGGCAAAGGCATCGACGATCTCATCTACATGACCGTAAGCACGGGCGTTGGCGGCGGGGTACTGACCGGAGGGAAGCTCGTGACCGGCTGGAAAGGGATGGCCGCCGAAATCGGCCACATCATTATCGATCGGAGCCGCGCCAAGGCAAACTGCGGCCACTCGGGCTGCCTGGAAAGCCTGGTGTCCGGTACCTCCATCGCGCGCATCGCCCGGGAGGGGCTGAGCTCCGGAGAGCAGAGCTCCCTGCGAGAGGTCGTTGGCGGCGATGTGGCGGACGTGAGGGCGGAGCACGTGTTCCAGGCCGCGGCTGCGGGAGACCCCTACAGTGTTGCTCTGGTCAGACAGGTTGCCTGGGACCTCTCCATGGGCATCGTTGGCCTCGTCCATATCTTCAACCCCAAGCTATTCGTCCTGGGAGGCGGCGTCACGCGAGACTGGCATTTGCTGGCGCCGGACGTCCATGTTGCCATGAGACAGCAGACCTTCCCCGAATTCCTGGCGGACTTCGATATTGCCCTGTCGACCTTTGGGGATGACGTTGGGCTCGTGGGTGCGGCGGCGCTGGTACTGCGCGAGAGCGGTGCCCTCCCGACGTGAGGCTACGATTCAGGTCTGTCGCTAAGGAGTGATTGAGGAGTTCTCCATGAAGATCAGCGAGATCTTCTATTCATTGCAAGGTGAAGGCGTCCACGCGGGCCTCCCCATGGCGTTCCTGCGGTTTCAGGGCTGCCCATTCCGTTGCAGCTGGTGTGACAGCCAGTACACATGGGACTTCGGCGGCGGAGTGGATATGTCGCTGGACGAGGCGCTGGAGGCTATCGCTCGTTGGCCATCCAAAATGGTGTGTATCACTGGCGGTGAGCCGTTGGCGCACCTGCCAGACCTCAAAACGGTCGTCATCGCGTTGAAAGAGCGTGGCTACTGGACCGAGGTAGAGACGGCGGGCGGTTATCGGCTGCCGATGGAGCTTCCCGTCGATTGCTGGGTCATGGACATCAAGTGCCCCGGCTCCGAGATGGAGCACTTCAATAAGTACGGAGAGGTGGCCCGGCTGCGGCCCCAGGACCAGCTCAAGTTTGTGACGGCTGACCGCAGGGACTTCGACTTCGCCCTGGGCGTGCTCCGGAAATATAAGCCTGAGTGCCCCATTCTTTTCTCCCCTGTCTGGGGGGACCTGGACCCAGCGGTCCTATCGGAATGGGTCAAGAACGATGCGCCCGAGGCGAGGCTATCACTGCAGATACACAAAGTCCTCTGGGAGCCGGACCGAAGGGGGGTATGAGGCTGGGAGTGGGTGTTTGGCGTCCTGCGACTACGCTCATGCACGAGCTCAAGGCTGCAGGCTTTCCCAACCGCCGATAAACACAGATAGACTAGGACTTACCACCAAGACACCAAGTCACCAAGTCAAGAATCCTGGAGTCTTAGTGCCTTCGTGGTTCAATCTTGGCGCCCTTGTCACGTGAGCAGGTCCACCAGATTGGGGCGACCGTCGTGGGGCCAGGCGGCGGGTGGGTGCTGCATCCGGCCTATCGGGCAGACCCTGGTCACCCCAACCTCCGCGAGGGCCCGGGAAAGCGGCCCCAGTCGTTTCCGAGATACCGCAAGCCCGGCCGTCTGTAGGAAGCGCCGCATCCCCTCCACCGCAGAGGGCAGCGTCGAAAGGTCGTCGATAGGCACGACTCGTATCACGCGGTTCAACCCCGTCGCCTGAAACGGAACGGTGTCCTCGCATACCACCGTCCACGCGGTCGAGGCATGGCTCTGGAGCAGCAGATGAACGCCGTCGCCGGCAGCCTGCCTGAGCTCCCACGTGGCGCGGGACTGCTGGATAGACGACGCTTCGGCGGCGCTCAGTCGACCCCTGGGAAGCTTCTCCTCGAGCCGCTGCATTTCTCGCGCCAGGGCCTCGGCGAACTCCGCAGGCGTCGCTTGCCCGTCTCGTTCGACATAGAAGGCGTGGGGCGCGACGCAACCCTGCTGGTCGAAAAAACCGACATCCCAGGCCGCTCTTGCCGCCAGGGCCGCCAGGCCGGAACGCCGTAACGCCTCCCTGCCGATAGCGCCGAAGCTGATCCGGTGGCCGTAGGCGATAAGCCTGACCCCGTTGGGCACAGCCTCTCGGATGCTTTGGATGGAGGAGTCTCCACCGTAGGCGATCACCACATCGGAAGCTGAGAAGGCCGTCTTCTCCAGATCTTGCTCGCCTCCCTTCCACCACACCACGGCGATGGACTCGCCCAGCTTGGAGTCGACCTCGGCCAGGGACTGGGCGAACAATGCTGGAAACAGCGGGTCCCCGGATGCCATCTTCACCAGACTGGCTGATTTGACAAGGAGTGCACGCACTATGGACTCGGCGGCGACCGCTGGGATGTTACCGGCCAGAACATGGGTGACCAGCCGTGGACCGCTGAGTTTGCCAGGTCGATGGCCGCCGGCCGCGGAGTCCAAACGCTCAGGGTCTCTCAGCTCGGACTCCAGGAGGGCCAGTAGCCCGTCCTTACCGAATGGTTTCAACAGTTCCGGCAGCCCCTCTTGAAGCATTTGGGTCGAGTAGCCGGTAATCGCCGGCAGGAGCTCGTGGACGACGACACGAAGGTGGTATCCGGGGTCTTGCCAACGCTCTACGGCGATGGCTATGACCTCGACGATTTGGGAGACTGGGATGGTGGCCAGATACCCGTCGCGGGCCTGGGTGACGCTCTCCGTGGCGGCGGCAAGGACTGCGGGAGTCACGACGGGTAACCGAAGGATGGCCCGCTCTTCGCTGGGGCCGTATTCCAGGTCGACGAACTCCTCTACCTTAACGCCGGGGAGAGCGTAGGGCTGGACCTCCATCTCAGCCGGCGCGACTCAGCAATTCGTCGCTGGCGATGGAGCAGCCCCTTGCTTCAGCGCCGCTGGCCCGTCCCAGGATCTCGAACCCTTCTTCGATCTCCACGCCCATGTCGTCAGTCTGGACCACCATGGCAGAGCCCCTGTTCGCCAGGTCGTAGTGGCGGAGCAAGCCGGCCTGTCCGCGAGGCACAGGCTCCAAACGCTCTGGGTCCACCACCAGGGTCCGGGCCCACGGCGGCGCCAGCTTGAACCGGGGACGGCCCTTCCCTGTATCCACCAGGCTGTTGTCGTAGAACTGGCTGCCCATCTCCGTCATCCCATACTCGTTTATCAAGTAGTCGGGTGGGATTCCCAAAGTCGTCTGATAGAGGCCATGGAGCTCAGCCTTGGGCACCTCCCGAGACTTGCCCTTGTATCCCCCGGTGTCCATGATCCGGCTTCCCGGTGGCAGGACGAATCGAAGACCCTGGTCCCGGCAATGGTCCAAGAAGTGGACGAAGGCGAAGGCTGTGCCCAGTAGGCAGAGCGGCCTGCCTGCCTTTTCCGCATCGCGAAGGGCAGATACCAGCCGTGGCAGATCGATTCCGCCTTCATCCATGAAGTAGTCGCTATCGGGCGTTCCCATCTCGGTCCTCACCACCTCCAGCATATGGGAGAGGGATGAATGGGGCAGGACGCGGGGAGGGAGGGCGAGAACGATCATGGGCATCCGTTCTCTGTCGGGAAGGACGCACCGGGAAAAGTGGGTCTTCAGCGATGCATTGTACAGGTCCAGGCTGGGCAGATAGTGGGCGCTGGGCTTGGAACCTGTCGTGCCACTGCTGAGGTACACCACCGCCGCTTGCTGGACCGGGAAGCATGCTACGGGCAGCTCCTTGAACGCCATCGTGGGCACGGCCGGGACCTGATGCCACCGTGTCACCTGTTCCGGCGTCACGTTTCGGGCGACGCAGAAGCTCCGATAGGCTGGGTTCCGACCGAACTGATAGGCGAAGAGGCGCAGCGCCAGGGCGTTGAATCGAGACTCGTCGCTCGGCCCTGAACCACCTTCGCGAATAAACGCGAGGATGTCGTCGTCCAGCCGTGTGGTTTCAGGGTCCGCGGCCATGGTCGTGTCCTTGATCTGCGCTCAGCCCAGTCTACGGGACGCGGGGGCGTTGCGGCAAGGAAAATCAGGCTGGTCGCGTCGCACCGCGAAACATTGACGCACCCACCAGCTTCAGCGAGAATGCCCCAATGCTGCGGCCCCCTATGGCGTTTCGCGTCACGACCATCCTTATCCTCCTGGCCATTCTTGGAACGGGACTGGCGTTCCTGGTGCTCCGCGCCGACCGTCCGGCCCGGCGCTTGGAGGTGGTCCTGCCCACTTCGGCGCCGGCAGCCGAGGTGGTGGTCTACGTCTCCGGAGCCGTGGGGGTTGAGGGTGTCTACTCCCTGAGAGAAGGGGACCGGGTCGTGGACGCTATCGAGGCCGCCGGGGGCCTGACCTCGGACGCCGACCGCTCCCGCGTGAACCTGGCCTCCCGCGTTTCTGATGAGCAGCATATCCATGTACCGAGGGCCGGGGAGGTTCTCCCGGACCAGAAGGCGACTGTCTCCAGTGGCCTGATCGACCTGAACACTGCATCTCAGGCCCAGCTGGAGGAGCTTCCAGGCATCGGCCCGGCTCTGGCCTCGGCAATAATCGAATACCGCGAAACCAGCGGCGGCTTCGAGCGGGTCGAGGACCTGCTGAACGTCCCCCGTATCGGTGAGGCGACCCTGGCGCGACTGAGGCCGTTGGTCTCCGTGGGGTAGCGTCAAGTCATGCGCCTCATCATCCTCGGTGGCGGCTGGCTCTTCGGACTGTACGCTGGGTCGAAGCTAGGCGTTCCGGTGCCTCTTCTTGCGTCTCTGGTGCCGGCAGCGCTCGTGGCCACCTTCCTGCTGAGGCGTAGCTGGCGAGGTGTCCTGCTAGGTCTCCTGATCGCGGCGGCCCTCGCTGGCGCCCTGCGCTTCCAGCTTCACGAAGATGCCGCCGGCCGGGAGACCTTGGCGCTGAACAACGGCGCCGGTCGGGTGGAGATCGAGGGTGTGGTCACATCCTATCCGGAGCTGCGGGGCTCCGCTATCCAGTTCAACCTGTCGGCCCAGCAGTTCAGGGTGGATGGTGAGTGGCGTGACGTCTCCGGGAGGGTGAGGGTAACGGCACGTTCGCCAGCCGACCTCGTCGGCATCCGTGACCCGCCGAACTATCGACAGGGTGACCTGCTCAGGATCGCTGGTGAGATGGAAAGCCCACAACGGTTTGGCGACTTTGACTTTCCAAACTTCCTGGCCCAGCAGGGCGTTCGGTCGGTCATGGACTTTCCCCGGGTAACGTTCCTGGAGGGAGGACAAGGCCCCCTAATGGACAGGGTCCTTTTCTCCGTCCGCAGCCGGTTGGCCGAGTCGCTGGACCTCGCCATACCCGGGCCCAACAACGGCGTGGCCCAGGCTGTCGCTCTGGGGATCCGCCAAGGGATACCGGGCGATTTGTCGGAGGCGTTTAACGAGAGCGGCACGACGCATCTGCTGGCGGTTTCCGGCCTACACGTGGCGATCGTCATGGGGCTGGCGCTGGCTGTGAGCCGCAGGCTGTTCTGGAAGCCCAGGCTCCTCATGTACCTTGCGCCGCTCATCGCCGTGTGGCTGTACGCCCTGCTGGCGGGTCTCGCGCCTTCGGCCGAGCGTGCAGCTATCATGGGCAGCTTCTATCTGGCGGCGCTCTATTTCGGGCGGCAAAGACATGGCATAGAGGCCCTGCTGCTGGCTGCGCTGCTCATCACAGCCATCAACCCCCTGGCGTTGTGGCAGGTGTCGTTCCAGATGAGCTTCCTGGCCATGTCGGGGATCGTGCTGGTGGCGCCGCCGTTGCTGGAGTATGTCGCCGGTCATGGTTCTCGAGAGTCAGGTGTGATCGGTTCCGTGGTCCGGACCGTGGTCGCGACGACGGCGATGGGGATCGCAGCGACGCTCATGACTTGGCCGGCGGTCGCCTTCTATTTCGACCGCGTGTCGATCGTCGGCGTTCCAGCGACGGTACTGGCCCTCCCCCTGCTGCCCGTCGTGTTGGTGACCTCTCTTTTGACTGGACTGGTTGGACTATTCTCAGCGCCAGCCGCGTTGGCCATCGGCTGGTTCGCCTGGCTCAGCCTGGAGTATGTCATTTGGGTGGTGCAGCTCTTCGCCGCGATTCCCCTGGCCGCCATACGTTTAGAGGATGCAGGCCAGCCCCTGGCCCTGGCCTACTACGCGGTCATCGGCGCGGTGTTGTTGGCGCTGCGCAGCTCCGCATCGCTGAGGACATACTTTTCCTCGTGTTTACCCAGACCCTCCTTTCTTGTACCCCGGGTTCCGGCTATCCGGGCTTTTCCCCTGGTGGCTCTCTCACTGGCGGCCCTGACTGCACTGGCGTGGTGGAGCGCCGTCCCTCAGCCGCGCGGACTACTGGAGGTCACCATCCTGGACGTCGGCCAAGGTGGCGCCATCCTTCTTCGGACTCCATCTCGAGTTACCGTCCTTGTCGATGGAGGTCCCAACCCCCAGGCTTTGAACAGGGCCCTGGGTCCGCAATTCTCCTACTGGAGCCGCCGCATCGACCTGGTGGTCGCTACCCAGCCGGACCAGGACCACATTGGAGGTCTTGCGGATGTGCTGGCCAGATATGAAGTCGGGGCCGTGCTGCAACCGGTCACGGAGGCTAATACGGCGGCGTTCAAGGCGTGGCAAGAGGCCGTCCGACGTCATGGTGTGCCTTTGCTTCAAGCGGAGGCGGGGCAGCAGGTGAACCTGGGAGATGGGGTCATGTTGGAGGTACTGCATCCCCCGGCAAGGCCCTTGAGCGGTACCAGGTCAGACATCGACAACAACTCCGTCGTGCTGCGCGTTGTCTATGGCGACGTCTCGTTTCTTCTCACGGGGGACCTTTTTGCCCTGGGAGAGACTTACCTGGTCGAGCGTGACGCTAACCTGGCAAGCACCGTTTTAAAGGTTGGCCACCATGGCAGCGACACCTCTACGACGCAGGCCTTCCTTCAGGCCGTCAACCCCAGCGCTGCGGTTATCTCCGTCGCCGACGACAACCCCTTCGGCCACCCCCGCCAGTCCACGCTGGATAGCATCGCGGCCTTCGTGCCGGAGGAAGGCCTGTTTCTCACCAGCCGTCACGGCTCAATCCGGTTCACCAGTGATGGCCACCGGCTCTGGGTCGACACCGAGCGTTAAGTCTATTGAGCGGTGGCGGCGTTGAAGGGGGGGGCCGTTGGTGAGTTCAAGCCCAGCGTTTAATCCGCGGCTCGTCCGGGGTTGTCCGCACTACGCGCGTTTTACAGCCGTCGGGCTCTTGACCCTGTACCGGTGACCTTTCGAAAGAGCCACTTAAAGAGCTTCCATATCTCGGTCCCCAGGACAACAATGACAAAGGGAGGGCCAACGATGAGGTTGAACGCGAAGGCGCCTGGGCTCGTCTGGCAGCCTGTTAAAATAAGGGCTGTAATCAGCCCCAGGAAGAGATAACGCATCGACACGCGAAGCTCTGCCTCGTTTCTGGAATTGCTTGAAGATTATACAGCCCGAGCCTCCGCTCTCGCAGCACATTCACCCCCGCCATTCTTCAGGACATCATTAGCTGGCTTGTGTCGTTGCTGCTGCTGCCAGCGGTGATTACGGTTTTTCAGACGAAAGAGACCAAGCGGGGTTGAGGCGTCGCTTTGGTATTGGTCCAACGCCTCCGTGATACGACGCCAGCCGAGTCTGGCCGCTCGCGTCGACATCGGCGCGTACGCGTTCGACGGGACTCGCTGACGCTGGTTCGCCTAACGGCACTTACGGCCTAATGGACTCGGGCGCCTCGGGTTCGACCAAGCTGCGCCTGTCAGTGGCGCGCCCGGCCTCATGCGTTCTCTCGCCTACGGCAACCCGGCCACGAATTCGCGCCACAGCCCCACGCACTGCTCGGGATGAGAGTGCTGGACGAACCCCGACGCTCCAGGGATGACCGCCACGATGATAGAGGCGCAGCATGCCGCCCCTACCGATGGGGCTAACCCAAAAGCCCGTACCAAGTGCCACAGTTATCGCAGGTCATTTTCTTCATCTCGTCGGCTGGCACGTCAGTGAACATCGTGCCCATGACCTTGCGCGAATAGGGCCAGTCGCAGCCGTTGTGGGGATAGTCAGTGGACCACATCATGTTGTCTACACCTATCGAGTGCCGGTTCTTCACGCCGTATTGGTCCTCGACGAAGGTGATCGACCAGTTGCTGAACCAATAGCGGCTCGGCAGGTGCTGGAGCTCGATACCGGACCAGGTCCTGTTGCGCCAGTAGAGGGTATCGAGCTGCTCGAGGATATAAGGTAGCCACCCGGAACCGGTCTCGACCGCAGAGACCCTCAGCTCCGGGTACCGATCGAAGAGACCCTCATAAATCATGTCGGTAATGATGGGGATAATCCGGCCCATGCTGCCTGCGCCGCCGGCGGCGTGAGCCTTACGATTGAAGCTGGCCACACCACTGACCCCGGAACTGAAGCCGATGTGGATGCCGATGGGCATGTTCTCCTCGATGCATGCCTGCCAAAAGGGATCATCCTCGGGCGTCAAGAAGGTGCCTCCGCTGGGGTAGTTGCGCAGGAGAATCCCCCTTGCGCCGAGCTTGGCGCACCGCTTCAGCTCGGAGACGGAGGCCTCGATACCGCAGTTGGGGATCTGGGTGAGGCCGACGAGCCGTGCCGTATCTGTGGCACAGAACTCCTGGAGAAGCCAGTCGTTGTAGGCCTGGATGAGAGCCAGTTGTTGATCTTTGTTCTTGAACCCCAGCACCTGACCGATCGTGCGGTTGTCTGAATACACGACGCCGGCATCGACACCATCGAAGTCCATGTCCTTGAGCCGCTCTGGGCCGTCGTAGGCGCCTGGCCGGATGTCGTCGTAGGTAGAGCCGGACCACTTCATATCCTCGTAACGCTTGCCGGCGGCGAAGGTCAGCCCCAGGGGCTCGGGGGGCAGGTCGGGGTCCATTCGCCAGGCGTCCCCCTCGCCACTCTGGTCCTTGACGAGCTTGGGGGCACGATCTTGGAACTTCTTGGACAGCCACTTCTCCCACATATTGGGTGGGTAGATCATGTGAGTGTCCGAATCGATCAACTCATATTGTCGCATTAGTCCCCTCCGTGCCTTTCCTTACGTGGCGCCGGCCATGATCGGGAACCGCTCGGTCACGAGTCCGACCATTACGCCTCCCTCAGCATGGGAGGTATTGTGGTTTGGGTCCATCGTGGTGTCAAGGGATGTGGCAATTATGCCTTTGACACACAAGCTAATGAAGCTCGTCTTCGGGTAGCGGGTACGTAAGTAACCGCTGTTCGGGAGTTAGCGTGGGCCTTGGGATAGGCTCTGGCAACGGCCTTGAACGCCAATATCCCGTGTATTCCTCGAAATATTGGCGCATCGAAGTGGTGACCGTTCGTTGGTTATATTCCTCAACGGTATAAAGGCGTGGAGTTTGTCGTAGATCAGACAGGATTACTACCCCGTCGTTACCTTCAAGGAACGCCATCCATTCATTAAAGTGCCACAGAAGCTTGGCGCACGCGCGACATGTACTCTGTTGTGGACCGCCAGCAATCTGCACAACCTTGCCGCCATGCAATTGCAGTTCAGCGGCAACCTCAGCGCCTGACTTCCCTCTGAAAATATCGAATGTAACAAGTATGCGGTTAAGGTCGCGGGCCGCAGTTAACTGATGGGCATCGATAATTTCCGACCATATAGCATCTTGGATACCACGGCGACGACCTTCCTGAAGCGAAGTCCATACATCCCACCCGATCTTCCGCAGCATACTCGCCAATGGGCGGCCAGATTGCGTGTCGGTGTAGATACTTAAGCCGCTAGGGCTAGATGATCGTCGAGGTATCTTTCGAATCCTTCGCTATGCTCGATCTTCGGAACTGAAAGGAACGGGTATCTACTCTTCACGTCTCTCGCCGTTAGCCCTTGATTGAAAGCTGCGTGAACGAGGGCAGTCTCGATTCCAGTTCCTTTAACTACCGGCATCCCATTTCGGAGTGCGGGTTTGATTTCAACCCAACGCAGAAAACGATGAGGGATCAATAAAGCATCTTCGCGCTGACTTAGAAGTTGAAATTCCCGACCCAACCACTCCTTGAATGGCATTTGCCCAGCCTGGCTCGCAGAAGCCACAACAGGGCGCATGATCCACAAGTCCTGACCATTACTTACTATTCGTGCCTCCACCCACTTGGGGCCAGGAGGCCCGAAGTTCTTCCTCAGGAATTCGACAGTGCTAACCACTTTCCGTAATGGAAATGGCGGTTTCATGTCCCTAAGCATGCGAATCAGGCGAAGGTATACCAACCCCTCAAAGTTGTAACCAGGCGTCTCGTTGCCCTGTTCGTTGGTCCAACTCACGGCAGGTGGCACGATACCCTTCTTATTCCACAGAGCTAGGGTCTGGCGAGGTAGTTGAGCCAATCTCGCGGCGAGGAGTGGTGGATAGAAGCCTTGGGCGGGATCGAACGTTACCGGCTCAATTTCAATGGTGTTGCGCATATCCAGTCACCCCCGTAGTGTGTTACACTTTTAACGGGGTTAAACCCTCTGTTGCTTGTTCGAAGTAGCGGGGATGGCATGGCTGTGCCACTTCCCGCGAAAGGCACTTAGCACATGGCTAGGCGGCCCAATAGTACCAAGGTTTCCCTACATCCGCTATCCCTCGATGCCGCTGTTCGGGCGCTCCTGGAAGTCTCTAAGCATGCGGATTCTCCTTCTGAGGCGTCCGGCAGTACCGCTGAACTCGACCGCGAGTCTGCTTCACCAAAGAAGCGAACCGTTCGGCGTCCGAAACCTTCCGACGGTTGAAGCGGAACTCAAACTCCGACAGGTACTGGGGTAGGTACTGCTGATCGACGTGGTGGAACACCCCGTAGAGTCCCCGCTTCAGGATGCTCCAGTACCCTTCAATGTTCTGAGTATGGGTATCTCCGTCAACGTAGGTCACATCGTGGTTGACGATGTGGTGGGGCATGACGTTCCTTATAAGGCGATAGGCAGGGTTGCCGTCGGTCATCAGGGTAGTCCGCTCTGCGTCGATGTAGCCAGCCAGAAGCGGCTTTAGCTCCTTTGCCGTAGCCCCTGATACGACTATCGTCCTTACGTTCCCGTCCCGCTCCACCATGCCGAATACCGTGGCCTTGCCTCTCCGCCAATCCTGCTTCACCTTGGGGCGCAACCCCATCTCCATCTCGTCCCTCTCACGCTCATGCCACAGGGTGTGGCCTCTACGTTTCCTGGGGCCAACGTAGGTCTCATCCGTCTCGACTGTGCCGGTGAGTTGTGGGAATGCCTTGTCTTTCATGGCCTCTCGGATGCGATGCGCCATGAACCACGCCGTCCGATAGGTTTTCTCATAGCCCAACTCGCGGGCCAACTGGAGGGCGCTGATGCCCTTCTTTGAGGAACACATGAGATGTATCGCCATGAGCCACTTATAGAGGGGAATCTTAGAATCCTCAAAGATAGTCCCGACCGTCACGGTGTACTGCTTCCGGCAAGCCTTGCAACGGTACAGCTTCGGCACGTGATTCTTGGTAACGCTCTTGCGGTTGATAGTCCAGTGGTCGAGACTGCCGCACTTAGGACAACGCGGACCATCCGGCCATCGCATCTGTTCTAGGTACTCTCGGCACTGGCTGTCATCCCATTTGGCGATTTCGAGAAACGTCTTTGCGCTCATGGCTTATCACTCCTGTTGAGGATATGATAAACCTTTTTGTGTTGTGTGTCAAGTGCCTAATTGCCAGGAATGTTGTACCCCGCCTTTTCGCCCAGAAGGTTTGTAGCCAACTCTCCCCACGGTTTGGGCCCTTCCCACCCACCCTGCGGCTTTATTCAGCGGATAGTCCCGACAGCGACCTGCGATAATGGGCCTAGTTGTCGAGCTAATGATTGAAGAGGGGGCTGGCATGCAAGTCTTTAAGCGGTTCCATCAAGTGACGGTCGCGGTTAGGGACCTCGATGCCGCCGTGGCCGGTTGGGAAAAGGTCTTTGGAGACAAAGCCGTCCAGGACTCTGAAGTGCATGACCCGGGGGACGCAGGGGTCCGGCGGGCCCGATTTGACGTCGGGGATGCCTGGCTGGAGCTGGCCCAGCCTCCTCAGGGAGAGACGCCCCTTGGCAGGTTCCTCCAGGCCTACGGGCAGGGCGTCTACTCCGTCTCCGTGGTGGTGGATGACATAGACGCCCTGGTCAACAAGGCTCGTCAGGCAGGAGCCAGGGTCGTCAGCGACAAGGATCCGGCTGGGGAGGTTTACATCGACCCCGCTAGCACCAACGGCGTCCTTCTCGGGCTACGGCCGGAAGGTCCGAGCGACGTCGGCTCTGGCCAGAACCCACACCTATTCAAGAGGATCCATCACCTGGTCGTCGCCACCACCGGCGCGAAGGGCGCTATCGCCAACTGGAAAGGGCTGTTCGGCGTCGAGCCTGTCCCGGAGCCGGCCAATGCCAACCAGGTCTTCGCCCACCACATGCCAGTGGGGAGGGCGTGGTTCGGGCTGGCGGAGGCCGAGGGCTACCCTCCGGGCACGGTGGACAGGTTCCTCAGGGACCGCGGGGAGGGCGTCTACGCCGTTAGCCTCGTCGTCAACGATGTGAAGAAGACGGCCGGAGCGATCCGCGAGCGCGGAGGGCGCATCCTGGGAAGCGAAGATGGGCCGGGCCAGGTCTTCGTCAGTCCGGCCACCACCCACGGCGTGCTCCTTGAACTCTCCGAAGACACCAGCCGGAGCTTCCGCACCTCCGGCTAGGTTTGTCGAGGTCTGAGGCCGCGATTTCCAGAAAATACCCGGAGGAGGCGACTATGTACACGACAACGGCTTTGGGGCTCGACGACGCTATGAAAGCCCTGAACGGGATGCTGGGGGAGGCCAGCAAGGATCCCAGCCGGCCCCTGGCCTTCTCCATCGTGGACCTACGCGGTGACCTTGTCTGCTACGCCCGCATGGACGGCGTTGGCTTCCTGCCCCAGCACCTGGCGACACGTAAGGCCTACACGGCGGCCCGCATGCGCAACACCACCAAAGCCTGGGGTGAGGGCCTTAAGGACCGGGGGATGACGGTCGGCGACTTCGCCGACCCCATGCTGGTCCCTTTCGGGGGCGGCGTACCGATCTTGACGGACGACGGCGTCTGCGTGGGAGGCATCGGCGTCAGCGGACGCCCGGTGGAGGAAGAGGCCATCGCCGAACTGGGAATCAAGGCGCTAACGAGCTGAACCTGCCCAACCACCGGCCAGAGGGAAATACAGCGGTGAGTAACCCATCCCGTTCTCCGGGGCCGCCTTAAGTCCGCATAGCCAAATCGAGAAGAACATCGGAGGAACAAATGGCCAAGATTATCAAAAACAGGATCCTCGAGAAAAACTACCAGGGGAAGAAAGGACTCGGCTGCACGTTTGTCTTCCCCTGCGTCGAAGCAGTCGAGATCTTGGGCATGCTGGGTGGCTTCGACTATATCAGCCTGGACGCAGAGCACGGTCTCTTTACGACCGAGTCGATCGACGCCATGTGCCGGACGGCCGAAGGGCACGGCATGAGCGTCATCGTCCGGGTGCCCAATATCGAGAGTTCCACCTTGAACGTCGTGCTTGACAGAGGAGTCGTGGGTATCACAGGGCCGCACATTGAGACGGTGGAACAGGCCCACGCCCTAGCGGCTGGCTGCAGGTATACCACCGATGGTACGCGTAGCTGGGGCGGAGGCCGGGGGACCTTCTACAACGACAGCGGCCTCGCCGACCAGCCGCAGAACCATTTCACGGAGTACATGGCCCTGGCCAACAAGGAGATGATGGTCACGGCGCAGCTTGAGACGACCAAGGCCTTCGAGAACCTGGACTCCATCCTTCAGGTGCAGGGCATCGACGCCTTTGCCTGGGGGCCCAATGACTTCGCCCAGTCGATGGGGCTCCCCGGTCAGCCGACCCATCCAGACGTCCAGGAGGCCCACCGTAAGGCGGCTGAGCTCGTTCACGCTGCGGGGCGCAAGCTACAGTCCGACGTTCTTACCGGGCTCAACCTTCCGACTGTCATCATCGAAGCCGGCCGGAAGTTCTTGGAAGCCAATCAGTAGCCTGGCCGGACCATCATGAGCGGGGTACCTCGCTTCCCCCCTGCAAGCAATCCGTTGGCGTCATCACGCTGGTTCGCCTAACGGCACATTCGTTAAGTGCTCCGAACGGATACCCTTAGGACGAATAGAGATCTGCCGTCGCTTCGCCGAGGAGCGCGGTTCACTGTGCATTGACACCGTACAATTGCAGCACTAAGCTCCGTGTCCTGGGAAATAATTCTAGCCGAGTTACCAAGGAGACCCTTCATGTCTTTTGACCCGGTCAAGCCCTAAGTCCTGCGCGCGCCGCTGAAGGTGGCTGACGATACCTGGTTGATCCAACAGATCCAAGAGGCCTGCATCGGGCCACTCTGGGTCTCCCTGAACTCGCTGGTCATAAAAGGCACCGAGCCGGTCATCTTACCGGGGCTCCAGGAGCAGGCGGCCCTGGCGATAGACGAACAGCTAGGGCAAGAGACATTTGGAGCCCACTAGCGCGGTCGAATGTCCACGAAATGTCCACGAACATAGTGGCACCAGCCGACACGGCACGTTATCGTGTGGAATCTAATCCTGCGGCCAACAGAACTGGTTGGCACCAGGCCATACAGGGCGATACCAGCCATCACACTGGGAATAGAACTCAAAATCCGTTGGGGGCAACCCCGTGTCGGTTCGACTCCGACTTTCGGCACCAAAGTAAAAAGTAGCCGTTTGTTGAACTGGACCGTTACGGTGGGCAGGTACGGGAGCTTATGTTCAGGAAGGCCGGGGACGCACCTCTGCTTCCACGGTAAGGTCCGGCCCGCCGCCGAATTCAGCCCAGGGCATGAAGGATTCCACGAAAGCCTGGGCCTCCTCGATGGTGGGGTAATCGTTCTGGGAGCGTTCTGGGGCGTACCCCGTGGTCTGCGCCACCGCATCAAAGCCCCTCGGTGTCCGCAAGAGGAAGCCGACCCTCGTCAGCTCTCCGTTATCATGCTCCAGCATGAGGTGCCGTCCGGGTTTACTCTCTCGCCAGAATAGCTTCATTCGGTGCTCCTTCGTCAGAAAAAGTGGCGAGTAGTGGGCGTGATCCCACGTAGCTGCCCATGCGCCACAGGCTCACCCGTTCAAGGCATCAACCTGGCCTAGCATACCATGCGTTGGACCGTGACCGACGCATCGGCGAGTACCGGACCGCCACCAAAGCGGAGGCGGGGTTAGCCAAGCGCTTTGAACCGCGTTTGCGGGGGTTGACTGCCCCAGGTGCTCGGCGGCGAGCGAAAGCCGTCCCTACCAATGCTTGACCCCGGACCAGAGAGGTCCTGGACCCGGACGAGCGCTGATGGGCAAACCGCCAGTCCAGCAGTCACCTTGGAGTAATCCTTTTTTCATCCTTCGGATCACCCGTTGTTAGGATTCCCCTTCAATCTACGTGCCCTAAGGTGGATAGGGAACTTAGACGAGAGCCATCCTGCCTGGAGGGGGTCTTCACGGGATGCAGTATCCATTAACGTACAGTCGGAAGCTTACGGTGTCACAGGGGTACTTTTCCCCTGGTGGCCTCCGTGTGGACCACAAATGTGCTCGATGTGGGGGCGCTGGTTACCGTGACGAGGATGGCGACTGGGCCTGTCTCATGTGCGGACGGGCCCTGGTAACGCCCAACCGACAGGCTTCGGTCCCGGTGGTTCCGGTGGCAGTCAAACGGGCCCGCGCTAACGGTGGCAACGGTAGACAGTCGGCGCCGATCCCTATGAGCTCCGATTACTCGGACGGAGCTTTGATCATGAACCCTCGGACCTACGGGGTATCTTTTCGGGGTCGATCACTGAAGCTGAGACCGATCGAGTTCCAGCTGTTGTCATTTCTCTGCCGGCAGCGAGGGGTGGCCCCCCAGGAGCGAATCATGGAGACGGTATGGGGCCTCGGGCGCGGCTCTCTAAACAGCCTGAAGTGGCATATCCGGTCGTTACGGGAGAAGCTGGAAGAGGACCCTGGAAGTCCCCAGGTGTTGCTTACCGTTCGTCGGGTGGGGTACCAATACCTGCCGCCCGAGCCTGCGACCCGCGTTGCCGTGCGCCGCACCGGCTGAGACGCCGGTGGGCCGCCTGTACATGCGCGGCGCCACCCGCTCGATTCGTGGGCATGTCACTGCCATGTCGCCCCAGACACCCTGGTACCGGCCCTATCGGTCCGAGAGTCGGCGTATAATGTGCCGGAGCCAAGGCAATGACGCGCGAAGGGGGTCCTGATGACGGTCCAAAAGTTAGGTGAAGAGCAGAATGTCGAGCTGGGCGGCCTGCGTTTTGTGGTCACGCACCGCGCCTTCGGTGAAGACGGAGGGCCGAGCATCGAAGTCTTCGGCGATGTAGAGGGGTCCCAGGTGCAGGTACTACGCTTCGATTGCTTCCGGAAAGCGCCCCACTACCATTACGACCCCAAAGGGAAGAATGTAAACAAATCACTGGACCCGGCTGAGGTAGGCGACGTTCTGGACTGGTCCCTGGAGCAGATCCGGTTCCACATACCGGAGATGCTGAAGACCGCGGGGTTCGACGATCTCGCGAGGACGATCGACGTGCAGGTCCTTACGCCCGGCGTTGAAAAGGTCAGGGACGCGGTGGCGGCAGCGGCGCCGAAGAGCTAACCCCGGCGCTTAACCGCCCAGCAGGCTGTCCCCGCGAGCGATCCGCAGTACGTCGAAATAGGAGATGATCAGGATGGCCGTTATCAGGACGGCGAAGCCCGCCAGGTGGACGAGGGCCTCTTTCTGAGGCGGGACGCGCTTGCCCCTGCGCACAACCTCGATGGCCAGGAACAGCAGGCGTCCTCCGTCCAGGGCGGGTAGAGGCAAAATATTAAGGACTGCCAGGTTCAGGCTTAGAAGGGCGGCAAGCTCCAGCAGGGGGAGAAATCCCAGGCCGGCTACCTCGCCGGTGATCTGGGCGATGCCGACGGGTCCAGAGACCTGAGGCTCGCTGTCGCCGATGAACCAGCCCTGGATCTCATTTTTCGCCAGCACCACGGTCTCAACGGTACGACGAGCCCCGCTCCACATAGCGGAGAAGAAGGGCTTGGAGCGTGAGACTTCGTGGGCGGCCGCCAGCTCCACGGTAATGCCCGTGGCCCCCTGGCCTTCAGGCGGCTTCCACCTGGGCACGACGTCCTGGCTTAACACCTCCCCTCCGCGCTCGGTCATGACTGTCGCGTTGGCGCCGCGGCGTAGGGCAAGCTGGTAGCTGAGATCGGAGAGGTTCTCAACCCGCCTGCTGTTCACTCTCGTTATGACGTCGCCGGGCAAAAGGCCGGCTTCGGCCGCCGGTGAGTTGTCCGCAACGGACAAGATCGTCACATCACCGACTACGGTGTCCTTCGGGACCATGAAGACGATGGCAAACAAAAGGATAGGAAGGAGGGCGTTCATCATCGCGCCGGCACTGATGACCATGGCGCGTATGGGGACCGGCTTCCCGGCGAGACTTCGGGGGTCCGAGGGGTCCTCCTCCCCCATCATCCTCACGAATCCGCCAAACGGGATCGCATTGAGGGTATACGTCGTCTCGCCGCGCTGGAACCGGAGAAGGCGAGGAGGGAAGCCCAGGCCGAACTCCAGCACCTTCACGCCGGAGAGTTTGGCTGTTGCGAAGTGTCCGAGCTCATGGACCATCACGAGGAGGCCAAAAACCCCAAGGAAGGCGATGATCGTGACCATAAAGAGCCTGCCGGTTACTGGACGGTCTGGGCGCTGGCGAACTCCCTCGCCCAGGTGTCGGCGTCCAGAACATCTTCCAAAGACGGGTATTTCACTGTTTGATGGGCAGCCAGCGTATTCTCGATGATTTTAGGGATTTCGTGGAATCCTATCTGGTAGGAGAGGAACATCCCCACCGCGATCTCGTCGGCGGCAGCCAACACCGCCGGGTAGGTGCCTCCCTTTTTGCCCGCCTCTAAAGCAAGCCTGAAGCACGGGTAGCGGGCCACGTCCAGGGGCTCAAAAGAAAGATTCCCCACCTCGATAGGATTCAACTGCGGAAGCGTAGGATTCAGCCATCGTTCAGGGTAGGAGAGGGCATATTGGATCGGGAGACGCATGTCCGGGGGTCCTAGCTGCGCTTTGATCGAGCCATCGCAGAACTCCACCATGGAGTGAATAATGCTCTGGGGATGAATAACGACCTCGATCCGATCAATGGGGATACCGAACAGCCAATTGGCCTCGATGACCTCCATTCCCTTGTTCATGAGGGTCGCTGAATCGATCGTGATCTTTCGGCCCATGCGCCAGGTGGGGTGCTCGAGGGCCTCCTCCTGGGTCACGGCCGCCAGCTCCGCTATCGGCCGGTTCCGGAAAGGACCTCCCGACGCTGTCAGGATGATGCGCAGGATGTCCTTATCTTCCCCGCGCATGCATTGCCACATGGCGCTGGGCTCGCTGTCCACTGGCAGGATTTCAATGCCGTTGCGCTGCGCCTGGGCCATGATGACGTTGCCGGCCATGACGATGACCTCTTTGTTGGCCAGCGCCACGTTTTTGCGGGCGTTCAGGGCCGCGAGGGTTGGATGCAGCCCCTCCCTTCCAACGGTCCCCACCATGATCACATCGACCGCGGGGTGGACGACCAGTTCCTCCATAGAGGTGTACTTCCACCCCGTGTTGGGGATCAGCTCCTCTTTGGGGCTGTGCAGATAATAGAGCATCTCTGGGCGGAACTCCTCGACCTGCCTGCCCAGCAGCTCGAGGTTTCCCCCAGCGGCCAACCCTATGACCTTGAACCGGTCAGGGAGGGAACGTACGACATCCAGGGTCTGCCTGCCAATGGACCCCGTGGAGCCAAGGATCGCTAGACCTTTCATGTCTCACCACTCCAGGTATTTCAAGAAGTAGTATACCACGACTATCGCCGGAATTAGGCTATCCAACCGGTCTAAAACTCCTCCGTGCCCGGGGATCAGGCTTCCCGCGTCCTTGGCGCCGGCGGCCCGTTTGAGCATCGACTCCGCCAGGTCGCCGAGCTGAGTAAAAAAGCTGACCAGGAGACCCAGCACGGCGGTCTGCCACACGCGGATATCCAGATCGAAGCCTTTGGTGATGGCGACGGCGGCGCCGGTACCCACCAACATGGCCCCTATGGCTCCCTCCCACGTCTTGCCGGGACTGATGGTGGGCGCCAGCTTGCGTCGGCCCAGAACCCTGCCGATGGCGTAAGCCCCCGTATCGATGGCGAAGGTGAGGATCACAACGGTCAGGAGCCATTCTCGTCCATCCTCCTGTCCCCGAAGCAGCACCGCGTGCCTCAGCGTCCAACCGACAAGGAACACTCCGGCCAGAGTCCACGCCCACTCGGTAGGATCACGCTCCTTCGGAGGCAAGAAGACCAACGCGAAGAGCGGTGCGAGGACGACGCCTGTTACGAGGGGCAGGGCGAAGCTGCTGTCCATTGCGGCCTCGATGGAGAAAAGGATGCCGCCGGCGATGCCCAAGAGCGGGAGCAGCCGCAGCCTGGGCTGGAAAGATAGGCGGTAGAACTCAAAGATACCGACGGCTGCTACGGCCGAGACGAGGGCCGCCGTAGTATTCACGCCGAACCATATCAGCAGGAGCACGAGGGGGGCAGCGACGATGGCTGAGAGAGCGCGCTGCTTTAGCATCGTTTCACCGGCGGCCCATAAACCCGGGGGGCCGCCTCCTAGCGCTGTCTGGTGACGCCCCCGAAGCGCCGCTCACGCTTGCTGTATGCCCTGAGGGCGCGCTCGATCTCCTCCTGGTCGAAATCCGGCCAGTAGGCGGGTGTTGTGTAGTATTCGGCGTAGGCGGACTGCCAGGTCAGGAAATTGCTCAGCCGCATCTCACCGGCGGTACGGATAATCAGGTCCGGGTCTGGGATATCGGCAGTATAGAGGAAACTGGCCAGTGACTCTTCAGTGACCTCTTCCGGGTCCAGTCCTGCGCGGATCATCCGCTGGATCGCTTCGACGATCTCCGCCCGACCCCCGTAGTCAAGGGCGACGGCCAGGGTGATTCCCGTGTTGTTCCGGGTCAAGTCCACCGCTTCCTGAATAGCCTTCCGCAATGGGGGGTGCAGACGGTCGTGACGGCCGATGTGGAGCAGACGTACCCCATTCTTGTGGAGCCCTTCCAGCTCCCAACGGATCACCTGCTCTAAAATTCGCCATAGACCCTTGACCTCTTTCGAGGGCCGGGACCAGTTCTCAGTCGAGAATGCGTAGATCGTCAGGAATTGGACGCCATGGTCGGCGAAGGAGCGAATGACCCTGTGGATATTGTCGGTGCCGGCTTGGTGACCGCCCAGACGAGGCAGCCCTCGCTCACGGGCCCACCGACCGTTCCCGTCCATGATAATGGCAACGTGCCGGGGGCAAGGGTCTATGTTGGCTGATGAGTCCCGGGTGGGACGTACTTGCGTTGCCATGATTCTCCGAGAGAGGGCCTAGACCTCCATCAGCTCCGCCTCTTTCTGGGCGCTAAGCTTGTCTGCCTGCGACACAAATGAGTCCGTAATCGCTTGGATCTTCTCTTGGGCACGCTTTTGCTCGTCCTGCGAGATCTCCTTTTCTTTCTCGGAGGACTTTAGCTCCTCAACGCCATCCCTTCTTACGTTTCTGACCGATACCTTGGCCTCCTCGGTCCTTTTTTTGACGAGCTTGGCCAGCTCTTGTCGCCGCTCCTGGGTGAGGAGAGGGATGGGAACGCGGATCAGCGTGCCATCATTTGACGGGTTAAGTCCCAATCCGGAGGTAAGGATTGCCTTCTCGATATTACCCACAGCCTGCTTGTCCCACGCCTGAATGGTAATGAGCCTTGGTTCAGGCGTGGCGATGGTGGCGATCTGGTTCAGGGGGGTTGGAGTGTCGTAGTAGCTCACCATCAGGTGGTCCACCAGAGCAGCGCTGGCCCGCCCCGTACGTATCCCGGCCAGGTCCCGGCTCAGGGCATCAATGCTCTTTTGCATTCTTGTCTCGGTGTTTTTTAGAGTATCATCTATCATTTCCATCCCCCGACATCCATGCTTGAGGCAGATGACGGTGCCCAAGTCCGGCCCAGCAGCCGTCGCTCGCTAGTTAATCAGGGTGCCTGCAACTTCGCCCGATAAGGCCTTTTCCACGCCTTCCGGGTCCTGCAAGCCGAAGACGACAATCGGTATGTGATTGTCCATACACATGGTCAGCGCCGTGTTATCCATCACGTCGAGGCGGAGATTGATCGCCTCCAGGTACGATAATCGATCAAATTTCTTGGCCCCTGTTGAGGTATTAGGGTCGGCGTCGTACACGCCGTCTACACCATTTTTCCCCATAAGGAGCACCTCGGCGTTGACTTCCATGGCCCTGAGGGCGGCGGCCGTGTCCGTGGTCATGAACGGATTACCTGTGCCCCCGCCGAAGATGACGACACGGCCCTTTTCCAGGTGGCGCATGGCCCTGCGCCGGATATACGGCTCGGCCACGCTGGGGATAGGGATGGCGGTCTGGGTGCGGGTGACCACGCCGATATTTTCAAGGGCATCCTGAAGAAGGAGGGCGTTCATGACTGTCGCCAGCATGCCCGCGTAATCGGCGGTAGCCCTGTCCATGCCTGCCTCTTGGGCCGTGGCGCCTCGCCAGATGTTACCGCCGCCCACGACCACGGATAACTCCACGTCCAGGTTCTTTGCGCACTTGATCTGCCCCGCGAGGAACCGCAGTGTTGACGTATCCACGCCGTACCCACGCTCGCCTTGCAAGGCCTCCCCACTCAGCTTCAGGAGAGCCCGCTTGTATAGGGCCTTGCGCATCGCCTCGACCTAGTTACCCAACTCGAACCGGCTGAACCTCCTGATCCGGATGTTCTCCCCCAGCTTCCCTATCGCCTCCGCTACCAGGTCACGGACGGCTTTGGACTGGTCGCGGATATAGGGCTGTTCCCACAACGCGACTTCTTTCAGTGAGCCCTGGAAGTCTTCCGGAACGTCGTCCAGTCCTACAAACTGGGGCGCCATCGCAGTAATTTGCATGGCGATATCGTGGGCAAGGGACTTGAACTCATCGGTACGGGCTACGAAATCGGTGGCGCAGTTGAGCTCCACCATGGCGCCGACCCGGCCACCCGGATGGGTGTAATTTTCGATAAGCCCCTCGTTTAGGTCGGAGCTGCCCCTCCTGGCCGAGAGGGCCAGCCCTTTGTCGACCCCCTGTTTTACCAGGGCGGCGGCTGCTGTATCGATATCCCCATTGGCCGCCTCCAGGGCGGTCTTGCAATCGATGAAGCCAGCCCCGGTCATCTGGCGCACCGTCTTCACTGCTTCAGCGCTGACAGCCACGAGTGAGTCCCTCCAGAAAGTTGCTTGTTACTCTTCGTCGGGCTCGCCAGTAGCTCCGACAGGCTCCAGGTCCGCCTCCGCCTCTTCCTCGACCTCTTCCCCGGCCTCGGCCATCTCCTCAAGCTCATCCGCCAGCCGCTTTTCCTCCTCGGCGATCCTGGCCTGCCGGTTTGTCATGCCCTCGATGACTGCGTCTGCTAACTTTCCGGTCATTAATCGAACGGAACGGATTGCGTCGTCATTGCCGGGGATCGGGTGGTCGATCAAATTAGGGTCACAGTCGGTGTCGTTGATCGCCACGATGGGGATGCCAATGCGGCGTCCTTCAGCGACGGCGATGGCCTCCTTCCCGGGGTCCACGATGAACAACACATCTGGCAGACGGGTCATTGTCTTGACGCCACCCATCTGTCTGTTTAGCTTGTTTATCTCTTCCTCGCGCTTGAGCGCCTCTTTCTTGGTCAGCAGGGCAAATTCCCCCCGCTCTTTCCTACGCTCAAGGTCTTGCAGGTGGCCGATGCGCTCACGCATGGTACCGAAATTGGTCAGCGTGCCCCCGAGCCAGCGTACGTTGACGTAATACATACCGCAGCGCAGGGCTTCGGTCTCTATCGTCTCTTGGGCCTGTTTCTTCGTGCCGACGAAGAGCACGGTGCCTCCGCCTTCGGCAATGTCGCGGATGAATTCGTAGGCCCTGGAAAGAAGTCCCAGCGTTTGCTGCAGATCAATGATGTGGATCCCGTTCCGCTGTGTAAAAATGAACTGCTTCATCTTGGGGTGCCACCTTCGTGTCTTATGTCCGAAGTGGACCCCGGTCTCCAGAAGCAGCTTCATGCTGACTACTTCACTGGGCCCGGGCCGGGCTTCAACGATCTCTTGCTGCATGCACCCTTCTTTCTCTGGCAGGCCGTCTGCGTAAACAGGAGCCGAAACGACGGTAATGCAGCCAAAGTTTACCATAGGTCATGAAAGGAGAGCAACTGGTCTAACAGGATGCTGAAGCAGGGACGTCGAGAGGGGCGGCGCCGCCCTTGAGTCCCGATGGAATCGGGACCGAAGGGTCTGGGGTGGTGGGGCTACCCTGTCGGGCGTTGCCCCGCCCCAGATTCTTTCGTCGCTCTGCTCCTCAGAATGACCTTTGGGGCAAAGCCTCCTAGAGGGGGTTGGGGGTGTTTTTCGGAACCCTATCAGGGTGGGGCGCTGCCCGGTCCTCCATACCAGCGGTGGCCGCATTCGGTGCAGTCGTACCGGCGCAGGTCTCGGTTAACCTTAAACAGGGTGCCAGCCGAGATCGCCGCGGAGGCGACCAGCGCGCTTGTCCAGGGCCAAATGCTCCCGGTCATGACGCTCAGGGTTATCCAGCCGGCCATAGAGATCCAGAGAGCCGCAAGTCCCAGCCCCAACCGCCGTCGGCCCCGGATGCGGGCCTGCTCCCATGGGACTCGGACCTGAGCGCCGCCGCAGCTAGGGCACTCGGCGTAATACTTCTTTAACCATCCGACCATGGCGCTCCTCGACGGTTACGTTTGAGGGTTGACAAGAGTATACGGAGCGTTGACCATACTGCTGCGAAACCGGCTCTCCATGATAGCGTGTCCCACAGCAGGTCCGCGGACACCAAGATTAAAGCCAGGACAGGATGAGAAAAGCCTCCTCACCACAATTCGCCACCGCTAGAGAGGCGGTCCTGGCCCTTCCGTCCAGGGCGCGGGTGCTGGTCAGCCAGGCCTGTGGCGCCCCCATGAGCCTCCTGCAGGCTCTCGCGGACGAGCGGGACCACTTCCAGGCCCTGGAGCTTTGCACCGGGGTCCTCTTTACTGACTATCCGATTCTTCCCTGTATCTCCGAGAACATTACGCTGACAACCTGGCAGGTTTCGGCGCCAGTGCAGGCTCTGGCGGACCAGGGCAAGCTTGAGTACCTTCCCTTGCGCCTCTCGCAGGTGCCAAAGACCTTTTCCCCAGACGGCGCCTTGCCTGTGGGCGCCGTGCTTATCCAGGTATCGACGCCGGACAGAAACGGCTATGTCAGCATGGGGGTAACCGTCAGCACCATGATCGATGCTTCCCGGCAGGCGCCCCTGGTCATTGCCGAGGTCAACCGGCAGGCGCCGCGGACCATGGGCAACACCTTCCTGCACATGAGCGAGATCGATTACCTGGTGGATGCCGACTACCCCGGCGTTGAGTACCGGCCTGTGAGCCTCGGTGATGTCGAGCGGACCATCGCCCAGTACGTTACCGAGCTCATCCCTGACGGCGCTACCATCCAGTCGGGCTTGGGGGCTATTCCCGAAGCTCTGTTGTTTCTCCTGGACGGCAAGAAGGACCTGGGCGTGCATTCAGGCATGGTAACCGATGGTTTGCTGCCGCTCATCGAAAAAGGGGTCATCAATAACTCCCGCAAGAGTATCGACAGGCACAAGGTGGTGATCGGCGAGGTGATGGGCAGCAGGGAGACCATTCGGTACGTTCACGAAAATCCCATGATGCACTTTGATTCGGCCAATTACACCCACAACCCTCAGGTTATTGGGCGGATCGAGAACTTTGTCGCGATCAATTCCGCTGTGGAGATAGACTTGGGGGGACAGGTGGCTGCCGAAAGCATCGGACGGAGGCAGATCAGCGGCCTCGGCGGGCAGTTCGACTTTGTAGAGGGCGCGTCGACCTCCCCCGGTGGGTTCTCCATCTTCGCCATGCCTTCAACAGCGTCCAGGGGCAAGGTGTCGCGCATCGTGTCGCAGCTGGCGCCTGGGTCTGTGGTCAGCACCCCCCGGTATCTCACCGACTACGTGGTCACCGAATACGGCGTCGCGTACTTGAAAGGGAAGACGATGCGTCAGCGTGCTGAGGCGCTCACGGGCGTCGCCCATCCTGATTTCCGGGACGGCCTCAGCGACGGCCAGGGTAAGCCGGAGTCTGAGGGGCAGTAGAGACAATAAGAGGGCAGGTTCTGAAACCTGCCCTCTTATTGTCTCTACTGCTTTGCGGTTGTCGCGAGCTACACTTGGTTTCCGTTAACGTTCTGGAACCGGTTGTCGAACCCGTCCGGGGGGCCAACCCTGCGGCCGGGCCTTCCATCGTCGTCGCCGTTGCCGAACCGGTTGCCGAACCCGTCCGGGGGGCCAACCCTGCGGCCGGGCCTTCCGTCATCGTCGCTGTTGCCAAACCGGCTGTCGCTGCCATGTGAGGGGCCGACCCTACGGCCGGGCCTTCCGTCATTGTCGCCGTTGTCGAACCGGCTGCCACGCCTGGGCCCCTGGTTCTCCTGACCCACTCTGCCGACTCCACCGCTTTCGATGGCGTTGGTTGCCTGGGTCTGGAAGTTGGCCAGGACGTTCTCGGCCTGCTCGGCGGTCATCTCTCCGGCAGCCACGGCCTCATCCAGCCTCGCCTGGAGTTGAGCGGAGAGCTCCTGGACGACCGCATCAACTGTCCAGCCGCTGGCCTCGATGATCTCGACCAGGCTGGCGCCCTCCCTCAACTGGTCCATGAGGTCCTGCGGCTCGATGCCCAGGATGTCGGCGGTCCCACCGATGATCTGCTGGGCGCCCCGTAGGCCTGCGACGGGGCTGCGGTCCCGTTTAGGCTTGTGTTGCCCGTCGCCCAGATTGATGTTTTCTATCAGGTTAGTGACGCGGGCCTGGAAGTTGGTCAGGAACTGCTCTGCCTGCTCGGCGGTCATCTCTCCGGCAGCTACGGCCTCATCCAGCCTCGTCTGGAGCTGAGCGGAGAGCTCCTGGACTACCGCATCCACTGTAGAGCCGTTGGCCTCGATGATCTCGACCAGGGTGGCGCCATCCTGTAGCTGCTCGATGAGGTCATGCGGCTCTATGCCGAGGATGTCGGCGGTGCTGCCGATGATCTGCCGCGGGCTGAGTCCAGGCCCCTGCTGCCCGTGGTGGAGCGCAGAATCGAGCCGGCTAAACAACGGGTCCGTTGCCTCAAGTACGGCCAGGGCCTGGTCCTGGTTGATAACCCCGTTCTCCACCAGGCCGTCCAGCACCGATGAGAACTCATCGCTTGCATGCTGGCTGCTGGGTCGGGCAAGGACTGTGCCACCCAAAAGGCTCAGGCCCACCGCTCCGGCTAGTCCTATCACTATGATTTTTCGGAATCTTCCCGTGCTGCCCTCCTCGCGTGTTGTCCTTCATGAATGACAACGTCCGGGGCAGACTGAAGGTTAGGATTCCTCTTTTGTGAGTAGGTGTGAGGGGTGGGCGCGCCAGGGATTTCAGCGCCCTGGAAACGGGTTAGCCGCTGTGGAATTGATAGTAGTCAACGACGTTCCGGATTGCTTGGGCCGCCCTCTCGTAGGTCGGGAAGGTAGGTATGCCAGCGTCGTGCAGCTTCGTTTCGAGCTTTTTCAAGTCTTTGCCAACCAGGTGGGGAGTCATGGAGTAAGGAATGGCCACAGCCGGTTTAGAGCTGTTCTTTTTGAAGCGCAGGAGCGCTTCCAACGGAGCCTGGAGGATGTTCCGGCGTCGCTGGGAGGTAACAGAGAGCTGCATGGCCACCACGTCGATGACCGGGTCGGCATTGAGGATGTCCATGATGGCGTTGATCTCGGTACGGTTTGAGCCCATGTCGATCGGGTTACGGAAGCTCGCTCCCACCAGGCTAAAAAAGGACTCCAGCTTCTCGTAGGACTCTTTCGACAGGGGGGGTACTGCGAGCCCGGCCTTGGCGAAGGCATCCGTAATAGAGACCGATTGTCCTCCAGCGCCGCCCGTGAGGCCGCAGCCTGTACCCACTAAACCAGGCAGGTACAAAAGCCCCTTCACCGTGTCCAGCATCTCGTAGACGTTGTGCACCAGGATCGCTCCCGTCTGTTTGACCATCGCGTTCCAGATGGACATAGACTCGGCCAGGGAAGCGGTATGGGAGGAGGTGGCCCGCTGCCCCTCCTCGGTTTGTCCGCCCTTCCAGATGACAACCGGCTTCTTGGGGGTGGTCTGCTTCAGGATTTCGAAGAAGCGCCTGCCGTCCCTCAGCCCCTCCACATACATGCCGATGACCTTACTCTGCGGGTCTTGGGCCAGGTATTCCAGGTAGTCTGCATTCTCCAGGACGATGCCGTTGCCGAAGCTGACGCTGCGGCTGATTCGAATGCCGTTTTCTGGCGCAGCCTGGGTGAATGCGATGGCGTGGGAGCCGCTCTGGCTGGCGAAGGCTACGTTACCCCCCTCATAGGCTTCCAGGTTGGTGGAGAACGAGAGCCCCAGGGAAGGGTTGTAGAGCCCCATGCAGTTGGGGCCGATGAGGACCATGCCCGCCTCCCGGGCCATGGTGAACAACGCTTCCTGGGCCTCGATCCCCTCCGGGGTGCCGGTCTCGGCGAATCCGGAGGTGAACAGCGTGGCTCCACCTACCTTGTTCCGGATGCACTCGGCGACGATACGCGGCGCCACGACTCTCGGCACAGCCACAATGGCGTAGTCGATGGGTTCCGGAACGTCGGCGAGACTGGTGAGGTTCTTGATCCCCATCTCTTCTATGCCGGGGATTTCGTTGGGATCGATCTGAACGGAATAAAGGTTGCCTTTGAAATTGCGGTTGGCGTTGAGCCACATGTAGCCGCTGGCTTTCTTGTCGCCGATGATGACGACAGTCTTGGGGTTAAAGACCCGGTCCAGGGCTGCATGGTCTATGGGCATCGGCGTGTCTCCTCAAGCCTGTCACAACGGAGAACGTCAGAAGGGTGCAACGCTACGCCATTATAGGGGGTGGGGAAGGGGCGTCAAGGAAGAGGGAGGGTTGGTGGGATTTGCTGGGGAGAGAGGGAGGTTGCTATAATGAGCGCGGGGCGGGGGAGGCGAGAGGGGCATAGGGGCAGCGAGAGGAAGTGGGGACAGCCCCACTTTCTTTGGTTCATGGTAGGAGAGGGGGCGCGGGATGAAGGGTGAATTTCTGATAGCGATCACGCAGCTGGCGGCGGAGCGAAACCTGCCGCGGGAGGTGGTGTTGGAGGCGGTGGAGGGAGCGCTGGTGTCGGCGTTCAAGAAGGATGCGCTGGCGGAGAACGATCTGGCGGTGCGGATCAGCCCGACGACGGGGGACCTGCATGTGTATGTCCGGAAGGTGGTGGTGGAGGGAGAGGTAGAGGATGAGGCGCTGGAGATGGGGATCGAAGAGGCGCGGGGGCTGAAGGAGGATGGGGAGGTGGAGGTAGGGGAGATCATCGAGATCGAGGCGACGCCGGCGAATGCGGGACGGATCGCGGCGCAGACAGCGAAGCAGGTGGTGATGCAGCGGCTGCGGGAGGCGGAGCGGGAGCTGGTGTACGCGGAGTATGCGGGAAAAGAGGGGGAGATCGTCAGCGGGGTGGTGCAGCGCTTAGAGGGACGCTCGGTGATCGTGGATATCGGGCGGGCGGAGGCGATCCTGCCGCCGCAGGAGCAGGCGGCGGGGGAGCGGTACCGGAACGGGCAGCGGATGAAGGTGTATATCGTGGAGGTGGGGAAGACGCCGAAGGGGCCGCAGGTGGTGGTATCACGGACGCACAAGGACCTGCTGCGACGGCTGTTCGAGCTGGAGGTGCCGGAGATCTTCAACGGGATCGTGGAGATCAAATCGATAGCGCGGGAGCCGGGGTACCGGAGCAAGGTGGCGGTGGCGGCGCTGCAGGAGCGGGTGGATGCGGTGGGGTCATGCGTGGGGCTGCGGGGGATGCGGATACAGAACATCGTGAATGAGCTGCATGGGGAGAAGATCGACGTGGTGGAATGGGTGGAGGACCGAGGGGGCTTCATCGCGAAGGCGCTGGGGCCGGCGCAGGTGATGAAGGTGCTGCTGAACGAGGAGGCGGGGATCGCGACGGCGGTGGTGCCGGAGCGGCAGCTGTCGCTGGCGATCGGGCGGGAGGGGCAGAACGCGCGGCTGGCGGCGAAGCTGACGGGGTGGCGGATCGATATCAAGAGCACGACGGAGGCGGAGGCGGAGCAGCTGGGGAGGCCGGCGCCGCCACCGGCGGAGATACAGGAGCGGGAGAAGGCGGCGGCAGAATCGGCGGCGGTCGCGGAGCCCGAGGCGCCTTCGACAAGCTCAGGACAGGCGCCGGTGGCCCCGGAGCCTGTAGTGGCGGAGGCCGCGGAGACCGTAGCGGAGGAGAGCGCGCCTGTGGCAGAGGCGCCTGGTGCGGAGCCTGAGGTGGAGGAGACGGTCGAGGGGGTCGAGGAGGTGCCTTCGACAAGCCCAGAGCAGGCGGCGGAGGTAAAGGCGCCGTCGCTGAAGGAGGCATTGGCGAGGGAGGAGACGTGGCAGGTGCCGCAGACGGCGGTATCGCGCTCGCCGATCCGCTTTGCGGAGGATATAGCGGAGTACCGCGGAGGAGGAGGACGTGGGCGAGGACGGCGAGGAGACACTGCGCCGCCTCAGGGCAAGAAGGGGCGCAAGGGACGCGCAGCGCCGTCAGACTCACCGACCCCACCGCCACGGGAGTAGGGACATAGTTTTATGCTTGCTGAAAAGGGGCTTGCTGACAAGAGCGGCGCTGCAGCGAAAGGGAGAGGGGACGGCAGGCGTCGCCCCCAACGCCGGTGCGTGCTCTGCCGAAGGCGGGCGGGGAAAGAGGAGCTGCTAAAGATCGTACGCCGGCCCGAGGGAGGCGTGCAGGTCGCGGAGCATAAGGGGGCAGGGTGGATTCCTGGACGGAGCGCCTATTTGTGTCGGCGGGATGGCTGCACTTCGGCAAGCTCCCTTCGGCCTCGCTCAGGACAGGCAGCACAGGATTTGGGCCCTTCTTTGGAGGGACTCCGGCGGATCGAGCTGGCGCTGGGGGTACGGCTCAGCGTGGCGGAGAGACAGACACTCGAAGCGGCGCTGCAGTCCCGTACCGGATGAGAAAGAAAGGGAGCTAGGGATGGCACGAAGGCGGCCCCCGGGGAGGGGGTTTCGGGGAGGAAGACGGCGGCGGCGCGTGGGCGGCGGGATGACACAGCCGCAGCGGACGGGGCTGCCGCCGGGGAGCGAGGTGGAGCTGCCGGAGATGCTGGGGGTGCAGGATCTGGCGGACCGGCTGGACCTGACGGGTATCGACGTGATCAAGCAGCTGATGCGCGACGGGGTGATGGCGAATCTGACGCAGGCGGTGGACTACGAGACGGCGGCGATGGTGACGACGGACCTGGGGTACCGGCCACGGCCGATGGTGAAGGAGCAGGCTGGGGCGACGGGGCCGGGGCGTGGAGCGTCGGCGGAGAAGGGGGAGGGGATCGAGACGCGGCCGCCGGTGGTGACGATCCTGGGGCATGTGGACCACGGCAAGACGACGCTTTTGGACACGATCCGGCAGAGCAAGGTGGCGGAGGGGGAGACGGGGGGGATCACCCAGCACATCGGGGCCTACCAGGTAGAGGTGGCTGTGGGGGAGGAGAGCAAGAAGCGGATCACCTTTCTGGACACGCCGGGGCACGAGGCGTTCACGGCGATGCGGGCGCGGGGAGCGCGGGTGACGGACATCGCGGTGCTGGTGGTGGCGGCGGATGACGGGGTGATGCCGCAGACGGTCGAGGCGATGGACCACGCCAAGGCGGCGGGGGTGCCGGTGGTGGTGGCGATCAACAAGGTAGACCAGGCGGATGCCAACGTGGAGCGGGTGAAGGCGCAGCTCCTGGAGCGGGGGCTGGTGCTGGAGGAGCTGGGGGGAGATGTGATCGCGGTGCCGGTATCGGCGAAGACGGGAGCGGGGGTGGAGGATCTCTGGAGAACCTGCTGGTGGTGGCGGAGGTGGGCGAGCTGACAGCGGAGCCGGAGCGGCTGGCGGAGGGGGTGGTGATCGAGGCGAGGATAGACCGGGCCCGGGGGCCGGTGGCGACGGTGCTGGTGCAGAACGGGACGCTGCATGTGGGGGAGCCGGTGGTGGCGGGAGAGGCGTGGGGACGGGTCAAGGCGATGGCGGACGACGGAGGACGGCCGGTCCGGGAGGCGGGGCCCTCGCAGCCGGTGGAGATCCTGGGGCTGGACCGGGCGCCGCATCCCGGAGACACGGTGATGGCGTTCTCGGAAGACCGCAAGGCGCGGGAGTATGTGCAAGAGCAAGAGCGGCAGCGAGAGCGGCTGCCCACGTCGGTGATGCGGGCGCCGTCGCTGGAGGATATCTCGGGGCAGATCGGGTCGGGGCAGACCCAGGAGCTGCGGGTGATCGTGAAGGCGGACGTGCAGGGGAGCGTGGAGCCGGTGCGGGACTCGCTGGAGGTGATGGGGCGCGAGGGAGCGCGGGTGCGGCTGCTTCATGCGGCGGCGGGGAGCATCAACGAGAGCGACGTGCTGCTGGCGACGGCCTCGGGGGCGATGATCATCGGGTTCAACGTGGAGGCGGAGCCGGGGGCGAAGAGGCTGGCGGAGGACCGGGGTGTGGAGATCCGCAGCTACAAGGTGATCTACGCGCTGCTGGAGGAGGTCGGGAAGGCGCTGGAGGGGGTGCTGGAGCCGGTGGAGCAGGAGGTGGTGGAGGGACACGGCGAGGTGCGGGCGGTCTTCAGCGTGGGACGGCGGACCAAGGTAGCGGGCCTGTATATCACGGACGGCCGGGCCAGCCGAGGGGCGCGGGGGCGAGTGCTCCGCGGGGGCGAGCAGCTGTGCGAGGGGGCGGTCACCACCCTGAAGCGGTTCAAGGATGACGCCCGAGAGGTCACCGCCGGGCTGGAGTGCGGCGTCACTATCGACGGCTGCACCGACTTCCAGGAGGGCGATACCTTCGAGTTCTACCGCACCCAGACCGTCTCTCCCGTCTAGGAGGGATGCTGAAGAGCGAGGGTCGAAGTGAGTGTCCCTCCTTCTGTCCTGATGGAATCGGGAACCCCGGATGGGATACCTTGACCCCCTCGAGGTGGTCAAGGGGTAGTTTTTCAGCACCGTGTTAGGGCAAAGGGCGGGTTGATGACCAGCAGGCGAGTACGGCGAGTGAATGACCTGATCCGCGAGGAGATCAGCGATCTTCTTCGCCGCGAGGTTAGAGACCCCAGGCTTGGCGAAGTCGTCAGCATTACCCAAGTGGAGGTCTCGGCAGACTTTCGCTCAGCCAAGGTCTACGTCAGCAGCCTGGGCGACGACGAGGAAAGGGAGCGGACCCTGGAAGGGCTTCGGGCCGCCGCTGGATTTCTTCTCCGGTCGCTAAAACCCCGTCTTTCCCTGAAGACTGTCCCGTTCCTCACCTTCTACAAAGATATTTCCATAGAGGGGGCGGCCCGGATGCTCTCCCTTATCGACGACGCGGCCCCCCCACCTTCGAGCCCCTCTCCGGAACCGTAGCAGGATGCGGAAGAAGGGTCGGAAGTCGAAGGGCTCCGATTTATCGAGAGTCCTCGACCCGAGTCGGAGGTGTCCCCCTCTTGGTTCGTACAAAGTCGGCACAGTCCAGCCATGAACGACATCAACGGTTTTCTCAATCTCAACAAACCGCTGGGCAAGAGCAGCTTCGCCCTGGTCAGCCTGGTGCGTCGTCTTACGGGCGTTCGACGCGTCGGTCACGGCGGCACGTTGGACCCGGCCGCCGGCGGCGTGCTTCCCCTGTGCTTGGGTCAGGCGACGAGGTTGAGCGACCGCCTGCTGACGGAACGGAAGGGCTACAGCTCCAGGGTGATGCTCGGCGTGACCACCGACACCTATGATGCCGATGGGACCGTTGTCCAGCAGCGGGACCCGTCCGGTGTAACGCGAGGGCAGGTAGAAGAGGCGGTAGGGGGCTTTCGTGGCAGAATTCAGCAGGTCCCGCCCATGTACAGCGCTTTGAAGCATAAGGGGAAACTCCTGTACGAGCTCGCTCGGACCGGCATAGAAGTCGAGCGCAAACCTCGTGCAGTGGACATCTATAGCCTGGAAATCGGCGGGTGGGAGCCACCGTTCTTCAACCTGGAGGTCGAGTGTGGCCGAGGGACCTATATTCGCTCCCTGGCCCATGACCTCGGCGAGGCGTTGGGGTGTGGCGCGCACCTGCACGGCCTTGTGCGTACGATGGTTGGTCCGTTTCGCCTGGAGGACGCCCTCTCTGTTGAGGCCCTCTTCGACTCGGTCCACGGCGGCTATTGGGAACAGCATCTGTACCCCATGGACTGCGTTGTTCCGGGCCTTTCAGCTGCGATACTCGACCTCGATAGCGAGCGGGTCGTGCAGCAGGGGCAGTTCATGCCTCACGAGGCGCCGGCATGGGCGTCGGCCCGAAACCCCTCGCCGGGCGAGCTGTGCCGGGCCTACACGAGTGACGGCGATCTGCTGGCGCTGATGGTCTACGAGGCTGAGCGCGAAGGCTGGAAGCCGTCCAAGGTCTTCGTCAGGGGAGCTTAGGGCCTTTCGATAATGGCAACGAGCATGAGCATCCTCGGTGTCTCATCCGTTGCAAGCGATTGGGAAATTGTAATCCTGACCTTCGTGTCGTTTGCCGTTGGAGTGCTGGGTGGATTTGTCGGCCTGGCCCTCGGCACGATGCGCCTCCCTGTGTTGCTGCTGTTTGGCTTCCCAGCGCCGCTGGCGGGCGGCACCAATATCCTCGTGAGCACCCTCAGTGCAGCCACTGGCTCTATTCGGCACATTCGGGAAGGTCGGGTGGACTGGCGCGTGGTCACGGTCATGGGAGTGCCAGCGGTCATTGGCGCATTCATCGGTGGTTTAGCGTGCGACTTGTCGCCAGAATCACTCCTTTTGGGCTTGGCAGGCGTCTTCGTCTTCTGGCAGGGGATCGAATTTCTCTTGCGATACCGACAGGATGAGCACGCTCGTCCGCCCGGGGCGGAGCGCTTCACGACTACCCGCGCCGCGGCTGAAGGCGGCATTGGGCTCGGCATAGGCCTGCTGGGTGGCGCCGTGGGTCTTATCCTCGGTAGCATACGGCTGCCAGCAATCATCCGCATACTTGGGATACACCCTCCTGTGGCAGCGGGTACGAACCTGTTTATCGGGTTCCTCCTGGGCACGGCAGGGTTCTTGGGTCACGGTATTCGCGGCGAAATAGACGTGCCACTGATTGTCTTTATGGGCTCGGCTGCCATGGGCGGCAGCTTTTACGGCGCGCGATTAACCGGGCGAGTGCATCCCGCCACTCTTATCGCGGTAATCGGTCTGGTTCTAGTCGGAGTAGGAGTATTGCTGATAGGGACCGCCGCGTTTCGGGCAGCCTAGTCCTCGGGTGTCTCCACATCCAGCCGAACCCCCTCCAACAGTGACCCAGTCCCAGGACATCGCGCGCCTCGCCCTGTCGTTCAACGATCGACGGGGACCCTGACTCCTTCCGGAGAGACGCTGGGTATCCAGCGGAGCCATCGAGGTAGGTACCAGTTCCAGTCGCCAAGCAGCTTCATGGTGGCCGGTAGCAAGATCACGCGGATCACCGTGGCGTCGATGAACACGGCCACCGCCAGCCCGAGGCCGAGTTGCTGAAGGCCGAGAATCCGGCTGGTAGCGAAACTGAGGAAGACAGCTACCATGATGGCGGCGGCGCTCGTTATCTGTCCCGCAGTTAGCCTGATCCCGGCAGAGACCGCCTCTTCGTTACTGAGCCCCTGGTCATAGGTCTCCTTGATCCGGTTCAGTAGCAACATGTGGTAGTCCATGGACAACCCGAACAGGATCCCGAAGAGGAATAGCGGGAGCCAGGACTTGATGATGCCGGTCTCCTCCGAGCCGAGTATCTCGATGCCCCAGCCCCATTGAAAGACGGCTACCAGCACTCCATAGACGGCCGCGACTGATAGCAGGTTCAGGATGATCGCTTTCAGCGGGATGATCAGCGATCGGAACATCACGAGGAGCAGCAGGAACGAGAGTCCCATGACGAATACGAACACGTAAGGCGCCGAATCAATCATCCTGTCCCTAAAGTCGACACTGTCGGCGGTCTCGCCCGTCACAAAGACGGCCGCTGCCGTGCCCGAGAAAGACTGCGGGATAATCACGTTCCGAAGGACATCGATCGCGTCCTCAGACGCCTCGTCGTCGATACTTCCGGCCAGCGGGACGTTGATCCGCATGAGGTTCTGGTCCCGGTTGACCGATATGCCGAAGGGCCCGAGGAAGGCGTCGTTCTGATCGACGCGGGCGAGGAAGTCGTCCACGCCACCCTGCACTTCCGGCGACCGCACATTGGGAGCGTCGATCACCACTTTCGCTGGTAGGATAAGGCTACTCGAGAAGTGGCGTTCCAAAAGCACCAAAGCGCGCTTCCCGCCGGCCGCATCAGGGAGTGAGTCAGCGCCGGCGTTGAAGCCCAGATTGAGCGAGAATATGGGAATCGCGAGGACGACCAATGCCCCCGCGGTCACGGTGGCAATCCCTGCCGGGTGGGCCAGCACGCGGTCGCTGATGGCACCCCACAAACCATGTTGAGTGTCCTCTCCTCGTAAGAATGGTAGCTTCAGGCGATTGACCCCGTCGCCAAGGACGGCAAGGATGGCCGGAAGAAAGGTCAACGACGCTATCACCGCTACGAAGACGCCGATGATTGCGCCCAGGGCGAGCGAGATGAAAGTGCTGTCGCGCGTTAGGGTGAGCCCAGTGAGGGAAAGAAGCACAGTGATCCCAGCGTAGAAGACCGCGCGCCCCGTGGTGTTGCTCGCCACCGTGATCGCTTCGAGCTTCGGCCGTCCGTCCCGCCGCTCAGCACGGAATCGGCTGACCACGAACAACGAGTAGTCGATGCCCACCGCGAGACCCATAAGCAGGAGAATCTCGGCGTACAGGTCGACCAGCGGGTAGACCTGACTTACGAGCGCTGCGATACCGAGGGCGCTGAATATCGAGCCGATGGCCATTGCCAGGGGCACGACAGCCGCCACAAGAGCGCGAAAGGCCAGCACAAGGATGATCAGACCCGCTATCAGGGAGATAACGAGGATGCGATTGAAGTCCTCGGTAATGATATCTTCGATCTGGTCGTCGATCAGGCGAAAGCTGAAGAGCTCGATCTCAAAGCCTGGCGCCTCCAGCGAGGCCGTCTCGACTGCGTCCAGAACGTCGTCGATCTCGATGTCGCTGGCGGATGGGGTCCTCGAGAACGACCAACGCCAGGACTGCGTTGCCATCATCCGATACCTGGTCTTCGTCGCCTGTGTCGTAATAGCTGAGCGCGGAGGTCACCAGCGGAAGCTCCCTGACCTGCCGCATCACCCTACCGACGGTCTCCTTGAAAGCTGGATCATCCACGCTCATGGATGGGTTGCTGAAGATGATCCGCTCTCCTCGGGATGCCGTCCGGACTTCGTCTGGTGGTGCAGGTCCCCCGAAGCGCTCGTCCAGAAGAGCGTCGCCCTTCCCTGACTCGCCTACGCCGCTGCCGTCTCTTGTATCGGTCCCAACCCCAATGATGGCCCCCAACGGCCAGAATGAAGATCACCAGTGAGGCTGCAAGGACGAGCCAGCGGTGCCGGGCGCTCCAGCGGGCTATATGGCCCGTGAAGGTGAGATTCGGAAGCTGGTTTGGGTCGGAGGACGTCATTGTTCTTTCCTTTTTCGGTGGCGCTTCATAGTATCAGGACGGCGGTCCCCAGCGAAAGGTTCCCGCTGCAAGGCTCCGCTTCCAAGAAATGGCGGAAGGGGCCGCCGTGCCAAGGTCTGATCGGGCGGATAGACGAGGCTGTCAGTCAGTCGAGACGAGAACGCAAGCTAAGTCCTGCTGACCTCGGCATCGTTCTCAGGGGGGCTGCCGCAGAAGGTACGAAAAGCTGTTATGCCCTCTACATTACTGCGGTGGCTTCAATCTCTACCATCAACTCCGGAAAGGCCAGGCGGGCCACACCCAACAAGGTACTGGCTTGGCGGCATCCAGCTTCTGCCAGGCGCGGAGCCATCGACTCCCATGCTTCGAAGAAACCGTCGACATCTGTGGTGTAGATGTTCAAACGTACCACATCCGACAGCTTGAAACCGGCCTCCCCCAAGACCATCTCCAGGTTATCCACAGATCGAGCGAGCTGCGCACGCATGTCTCCCGCATGAACCGGTGTCCCTTCGGCATCCATCGATGTCTGCCCGGAGCAAATGAGAACCCGCTGCGCACCACTCACCTCGTTGGCCTGGACGAAGCCCATTGCGTCCTGCCACGTCCAAGGATTAACGACTCGCCGTTCCATAATCGCCTCCTTCGCCTCACCAGAATTTGCCATTCGGCTATCAGCTTCGAGGAGCAACCATCCGCAGATGTGCTCTAGCAGTGCGCCATCAATACGTTGGCGGCCGTATCCATGACCATCGCATGGTCTTGGACAAACGGTTGGATCGCCTGCGCGAGGTCGGCTTTCATCCGCTCGATCATGGCCTGGCGCTCCTCCACCGGGATGACGGCGAACTCCGGCAGCACCGCCGCCGCCCCCTGGAGCATCATCGGAGCGAACGTATTGGGGTCCTGCACCCGGATCGAGAGGTTCGTTTCCTTGACGTCTGCCTCCTGAAACCCCGCTGTTCTTGCAAGCTGCTCCAGAAGCGCCGCATCGCTGAGGGAAAACGGCAGGGCAAGCCCACCAGGCGCGAGGTGCGCGGCCACTACGGAATCGAGCGCCTTCATGAACGGCTGTGCTTCGAGGTCTCGCCACACGCTGACAACAGCCCGGCCTGCGGGTGCCAGGACACGCCGCATCTCATTCAGGCCGGCTTGGTGGTCCAAAGAACTGGAGCCCTTGCTGACAGAGCACGAGGTCGAAGGAGGCTTCCGGAAACGGCATCTCTGTGCCGCTTCCCTGGTGCCACTCAACACCAGGCCCGTCGGCAGGCGCGAGCGAGCGTGCAACCGCCAGCATGTCGGGCGATATGTCGAGGCCCGCAACCTTCCCCTGTGTGCCCACAATAGGGGCGACACTCCTCGCCACGGTGCCGGTGCCACAGGCCAGGTCCAGGACCCGGTCACCCATCTTCACACCAGCGTGTAAGATCAAGTCCGCTGTCCAGGGCACGAAGATGCTCTGAGCGATGGACCGCTCATAGGCTTCCGCTGGATTCGGGGGTTGTGAGGACTGGGCCATGAGGCACCTTCCTGGCGGGTAGTTTATTCGGGATTCTCCCCGAGCATGTTACTCCGAATAGTCAAAATCTGCGTAGATGCTCAGGTTGAATGACGACAATGAGGGGTGCTTCGTACCTTCCTCGTCTGCCGTCGATCAGGCCATGCAGCAGGGCAACTCATGTCTTTAGAGGCGCCGGAGTGGACGGCGGCCCGAAGCCCATCTAGGGCGTTAAGGGCTGGCGCATACTTTCCTGGTGCTCCACCAGGATCTCGTTGTCCTCTTTGTAGCGCTTCAGTAAGAAGTGGGTAACGGTGCCGCGGACCGCGTCGATGGTGGCCAGCTTTTCCGAGACAAAGCGGGAGACCTGGTATATGTCGCTGGCTACGACGATAACGGCGAGATCGTAACCGCCGGAAACCAGATAGACCGACCGGGTCTCCGGGTACCTGAAAATGCGCTCCGCGATCGCGTCGAAGCCGACATCCCGCTCCGGGACGATATTCACCTCTATCAATGCCCAGACCTGCTGCTCTTCGATCTTCTCCCAGTTGATCATCGTCTTGTACTTCACGATGGTCCGATTCGCCTCTCCCTCTTTCACGATCCTGCCCACCTCTTCAACGGTACGGCCCGTCATGGTGGCGATGCGCTCGTGGGGCGTCCGGGCGTCGTCCTCCAATATCTTGAATACGTCCTTCATCATGCACCTCCCGGGAGCAGCGGCGGGCTGGCTCGGTGTTCGACCATGTCAGATGAGCCCTGATCGCTGGGACTCAAAGAGCATTCTAACAGGATGCTTCATAAAGGGCCTGTCCTGAGCTCGTCGAACGGGGCGGAGCCCCTTTCCGCGTCCTCTCCCCCTCGATGGGGGAGAGTTAGAGAGGGGGTGTTTTCAGCACCCTGTTGGTGTCCTGAGTGAGAGATCCGCTGAATTAGTCCGGAGCGCCCCAGTCTGTCATGCTGAACCCTTCGGCTTCGCTCAGGGCAGGCTCCGTGAAGCATCTGGGGAGAGGGGCCACCGCCCCATATTCTTCGCTGGCGCTCAGAATGACATTTTGTAGACCCTTGTCAGCTCAAGAACACTGTGGCCGCCCTTGCGCTTCCGGGCCTTGATCTTGAGCAGCTCCTGAGACTGCACCGAGCTCTCCAGTCGGGTGACCGCCGTAGACGTAGCCGCCACGAGCATCGTCCCCTGAGCAGAAAGCGCCTTGGCCCCCTCCTCGACCGTGTAGGCGATAGCCTCCCTCCCTTCGTCCTCTTCAAGAGGGCCCACGATCAGGTCGACCGGGGCCTCGTCGTCGGTGGCCATGCCCAGGCGATGGGAGAGCGTGATGCGTTCGCGGGGATACCCGTTTCGTAGCAGGTTAGCCTCGGCGTAGCGTAGTCCGAGCAGGTCGCGACCGACCAGGGACAGCTCTTCCGGCTCGAACAGCTTCACAAGCGCGACCGGTAGGTGTCCCTGGCCGGGGTTAAGGGAGATGACCTTCTTGGGACGGGCGCCCTTCAGAGAGCTCAGGGACTCAAGTAGGAGCTGACTTTGAAAGCTCAGCGCGTCGAACTCGGGCAGGCCGTGGGCGGTCTCGACTGAGAGCTCCTGGCCTGCACAGGAGAGCGCCATGTCACCCCGACGATAGACACCTCGATCCAGTGCGCTCCCCAAGGGCCTGGCAGCCCGGCCATCCTCGGCGAATCGATAGAAGTACACGACGTGGCCGCTCCTACTCTTTCTGAGCATGACCTCAATTTCAGGGGTGGCGGCAAGAAGCTCCGCCACCTCCGGCCCCAGTGCGGCGACAACGACGATGGCTGTCAGTCCCCCAGGCCGCAGATGGTGACGGGCGTCCAGGAGCAGCGAAGAGATGACCGTGGCTCCGGCCTTGCCGGGTACGTTCGAGAGGACCAGATCGAAGTCGGTGTCCTTGACGTCGTCGTAACCCAGGCTTCCATAGACCTTTGGCTGAGGCATGCCGTTGAGAACGGCGTTCTGACGGGCATACTCGATGGCCAGGGCGTCCCGGTCCACCAGTTGGACCTCACGATCCGGCTCCACCTTCGCCATGGCCAGGCCCAGGGGGCCATACCCGCAGCCCAGGTCCAGGACCTTGGTGAACGGAGCTGTAGCGTTTTCAGCGAGGCTGCGGAGCAAGAACCTGGTCCCGGCGTCGATCTCGTGGCTGCTGAAAAGGTCCTGCGCTACCCGCAGATGAAGCATGTGTCCGGCATGCTCGAGGGTGACGAGCTTCTTGAAGTAGACATCCGGTTGACCGCCATGCTCCATGGCTATCCCTCCGGCCATGATGAAGGGGCTGAAGGGTGGCCCCTACGGCCCTCAGGCCCGATTACCCAAGATTGGGGCGGAGCTTGTGCCAGCCGTTGGACTGCTCGTAAGCGTAGGCGATGCTGAACAACCGCTCTTCACTAAAGGGCGGGCCGATCAGCTGCATGCCCACGGGCAGCCCTTCCAGGAACCCCCCCGGGACGGAGATTGCGGGAAGTCCGGCGATATTCACGGGGATAGTGTCGATATCGCTCATGTACATCTGCACGGGGTCGTCCAGCTTCTCGCCTAGTTGGAACGGCAACGTGGGAGAGGTAGGGGTGACCAGCGCGTCATATTGCTCGAACGCAGCCTCAAACTCGCGGCGTATCAGGGTCCGGACCTTCTGGGCCTTCAGATAGTAGGCGTCATAGTAGCCCGTGGAGAGGGCGTACGTGCCCAGCATGATCCGCCGCTTGACCTCGGGGCCGAACCCCTCCTGGCGTGTCTTCAACAGCGCCTCCCATACGTTCTCGACATCGGGGGCGGAGAAGCCGTATTTGACACCGTCATAGCGGGCCAGGTTGGCCGAGGCCTCGGACGGCGCAATGATGTAGTAGACCGCCAAGGCGGACCCGGTGCTGGGCAATGAGACCTCACCGATCTCCGCTCCCAGAGACGCCAGCTGGTCGATAGCCCGTTGCAGCACCAGCCCCACATCTTCGTCGATTCCCTCGAAATATTCCTTAGGGACGCCGATCTTGAGTCCTTTGATATCTCGGCCCAGGGCCGCCCCGTAGTCCGGCGCCGGCCGGTTGGCGGAGGTCGAGTCCAGGGGGTCGTGACCGGCGATGGCCTGCAACACCAGCGCTGCGTCGGCTACATCTTTGGTCATCGGGCCGATCTGGTCCAGCGAGCTGGCAAAGGCGACCAGGCCGTACCGGCTGACCAGGCCGTACGTGGGTTTGAGGCCCACGATGCTGCAGAAAGAGGCCGGCTGCCGGATGCTGCCCCCGGTGTCCGATCCCAGGGCGAACAGGCACTCGCCCGCGGAGACGGCGGCTGCGGGGCCTCCGCTGCTGCCTCCCGGAACGCGGTCCAGGCCCCACGGGTTGTGGGTCGGGAAAAAGGCGGAGTTCTCGGTGGAAGAGCCCATGGCGAACTCATCCATATTCCCTTTCCCCAGGAGGACCGCCCCCTCCCCGTACAGCCGCTCCGTCACCGTGGCGCTATAGGGCGGAATAAAGTTTTCAAGCATGCGGGAGGAGCAGGTGGTCTTGATCCCCTGGGTAGTCATATTGTCTTTCAGCTGCATGGGGATGCCGGTCAGAGGCCCGGCCTCTCCCGCGGCGATCCTCTTATCGGCCGCTTCTGCCTGCTGGAGGGCTACCTCCTCCGTTACCGAGGTGTAGGCCTTGACGCGCTCCTCAGTCTGGCTGACCCGCTCCAGAATGTCACGGGTCAGCTCTATCGACGAGAGCTCTTTGCGCTTCAAGAGGTCATGGGCCTCGTGGACTGTCAGGTGGTGATGGTCGCTCATGGGAGGGCAAAGGGAGGGCTAGTCTTCTAGAACGGCTTTGATGCGAAGGAACTCCCCCTCCCGCATGGGGGCATTTTTCAGGGTCTCTTCCTGGGAAAGAGAGGGCCTGGAAGCGTCCTCTTTGAAGACACTGTGCGTGTCGATGGACTGGGCCGTAGGCGGGACGTCGTCGGTATCGACCTGGTCCAGGGCCTTGAACTGTTCCAGAATGTGAGAAAGCTGGTCGGCGATTCGGTCCATCTCCTCATCGGTCATGCCGATGCGGCACAGGGTTGCGATGTGGATAACTTCTTCTCGGCTTAGCGGCATAGTTGGCAAGTGGCAGGAAAAGGGATGTCGGGGCGCTGGTCATTATACCGTCACGCTCCGATGCCGGGCAAACTTGCGACGACTATGGCGCCCCCACGGCTAACCGTGGGCGCGCCCTCTCGATAGGACAACGTAGCCTTACACAAGATGTCATTCTGAGCCCGCAGGAGGCGAGCGAAGAATCAGGGGTGGGGCCAGCATTCACCCCCATCTTAACCTTCCCCCCTTAAGGGGGGAAGGGACTCATCCCCAGACCTTCCCTGCGCTCAGGGTGGCACATTAGTAGTTGACTAGAACACTGGACAACATCAACATTATATGTTAAGCTAGATGGCTGATTTGACGGTAGGGCTTCCTCGAAGGGAAGTTCCTCCTGTGGAAGGAAGAGGATGATACGCCTTAAAGATTGTCCAAGATGCCGGGGAGACATGTCGTTTGGAGAGGATACCTACGGCGCCTTCTGGACTTGCCTGCAATGCGGTTTCGGTCGCGACGTGGCTGCTGTGCCACGGAAGCAACTAAAAGACGACCGCCCGTAAGGCCGCGGTCCGCGAGAACGTCGCCTGAGCACAGGCCGCCGACAACCCTGGGCCGCCCCATAGGGTCGCCGCTTGCCGCGCCCCGACTAACCTGGCCCTAGGGCTACTGCCCGCCCAAAAACCCCCTGGCTGCCTTTTCGAACTCTACGGGGTTGTCGCCCTGCACGAGATGCCCAGCCTTGGGGATCTCCACCAGCTTGCTTTCCGGAATGGCGTCCAGCATCTGCTGGGCCGTTTTGGGGGAGAAAATATTGCTCTCCTGCCCGCGAACGACCAGCGTTGGACACTTGATGCCACGTACGGAGTTCCAGGCTTCCTCCGTAATCTCCCCACCGCGGTCCCGTCGAATGCCCCGGCGACGGTCGTGCTTCCAGGTCCACTGGCCGTCTGCCTGCTTCTTGAGGTTGTTGATGAGGCTGCCTCGTATCTGGTTCTCGGGCCGCCTGGGGTTGTATTTTTGGACTCGCTGGACGAGCCAGTCGAAGGACTCAAACTCGTAGGTGCCCTCCATGAACTCCTGGATATGGCGGCTACCCTCCACCATGATCTCAGGCCCTACGTCGCAGATGATGAGCTCCCGGACCTTGTTCGGGTACGCTGCGGCAAAGGTAAAGGAATTTCGTCCGCCCATGGAGAGACCAACCAGGACAAAATTGTCGAACCCGATGGCGTCGGTGAATCTGTTGATGTCGCCGACGTGGTCCGCGGTGGAGTAGGCTCCCTCTTCCGACCAATCGCTGTCTCCATGGCCGCGCTGGTCCAGGGCGACGACGTGATAGTCGGCCCGCATCGACAGCGCGAAGAAGTCCCAGCTGTGGGCCGTCTGAGCCCCGCCGTGCAGCAGGAGCATTTTGGGCTTATCGGCAATGCCCCAGTCTAAATAATGAAGCTTTAGCCCGCCCACTGTGACTGACTTGTCTTCAGGGACCGCCTCTTCGCCGAACTGTATCCCCATGGCCCTGGCGGCGTCGTGCAGGGTCATTCCGCCTAGTTGCTCCTGGATGGTCATCGTGTCCTCCCTGTGTTTACCTTTCCAAAGTTCCCATACACCGCTAGGTCAGCGATTTCTTCGGTTCAGTCTTAATATCGTCACGTTGAAAATTAAGGTGGTGCCGATGAATGCGAGAACGCCAAAACCGGGATTCCCCGTGAACCGTAAGACCGCCAGGGTCACGGGTATGGACACCATCATTCCTGACCATCTCAGCCACCTCGGCAGATTCTCAAAATCGTCTTTCACTGTCTCAGGTCACCGCATCCCTTTAAGAATGTCGACGTTCCTCTTGTCCGGTCCAGTCTTTTCGAAGCCCGGGACCTCTAACAAAAAGGGCACCTCTGCGAAGGCCGGGTGCTGCATGATCACCTCGAACCCCGCCTGGCCGATGAAACCCTCGCCGATGTTCTCGTGGCGGTCTATGCCCCCCAGGAGAGAACACTTGGAATCGTTGGCATGCACCGCGACGAGCTTGTCCAGGCCGATCTCTCGGTCGAACTCCTCCATGGCGGCATCCAGCCCGTCCTTGGTGCCGACGTCATAGCCATTGGCAAAAGAGTGCTGGGTGTCCAGGCAGACCTTGACTCTGTCGTTGCCAACCTCCTGGATGATCCGGCCTATCTCGCCGAAGCTGGAGCCGATGGACTGGCCCATGCCGGCGCTATTTTCAATGATGAGCCACGGCTCCTCCGGGGTGTTTTCCAGGACTTCATGGAACGACCTGACGACCTGGGGCAGGACCGTGTCGAACCCCGCTCCCCGGTGGCTTCCCACGTGGAAGATCGTTCCCTTGCATCCGATGTCCGCCGCCGCCTGCTGGTACTTCAACAGGGAGTCTATGCCCTTCACCAGGTTCTCGGCGTTGGGCGTCCCGAGGTTGATGAGGTAGACGCCATGAAAGAAAGTCGGCTCGATGCCGGTCTCTTGAGCCTTTTTCCTATAATCCTCGGCGACATCCGGGGTAGGCTCCTTAACACGCCAGGCTTGAGGGCCTGAAAGGAATATCTGGACGGCCTCGGCTCCGATCTCGGCGGCCCGGTCTAGAGCGTGGTCCAGCTTGCCCGCAGCGGAAACGTGGGCGCCTATCTTCACGCGTCGGTATCCTTCACTAGCCTCTCCGAAGACTGCTCAGAAAGGGTTGTCCACGTGCGGCTTGACACGGGGCCTATGGTACCATGAGCCGCCTTTTGCTGACTACGGGCCATGCGATCATCAGGCGAGGGAGTAATCGGCATCCTTCTCTCCTACGCCGCCAGGCACAATGCCAGCGGGCGCTGCCCGCTAGCCGCCCTTGATCGCCTCCAGAAGCTCTTCGCCGTGCCGGTCGGGCTTGACCTTGGTCCACACCTTTTCGATGTCGCCCTTCTCATCTATCAGGAAGGTCATCCGGTTCATCCCCATGAAGGTGCGGCCATAGAGCTTCTTTTCCCCCCAGGCCCCATAGGCGGCAGCCATGGTCTTGTCCTTGTCAGAAAGGAGAGGGAACGGAAGGTTGTACTTGGCGCCGAACTTGTCGTGGGACTGCACGCTGTCGGCGCTGACGCCCAGCACAACCGCCCCCGCCTGCTGGAGCGCCTGATAGTTGTCCCTGAAGTTGCAGGCCTCTCGGGTACAGCCCGGCGTGCTGTCCTTCGGGTAGAAGTAGACGACCACTTTCTTTCCGGCCAGGTCTTTCAGCGCTATGTCCTGCCCTCCACTTGCCGGGAGGGTGAAGTCCGGGGCTTTATCGCCTTGTTTGAGAGCCATTTTGGGGACCTCCCCTACTATTCGCTGGGAAATGTGGCCGCTGCAAGATGTGGTCGCTGCGAAATGTGGGTGCATGATAGCACAGGTACTCTCTGTCGTTGACACGCCGGTAGCCGGCCCCTAGCATGATGCCAGGCGCCCGCCTGAGGCGGGCAGCGGGCGCTGCCCGCCCCGTGGAGGAAGCACATGCACGTTCTGGTGACCGGCGCCACGGGCTTCATCGGCTCCAGCTTGAGCAACGCCCTGGCAGAGGCCGGCCACACCGTCAGCGCCTTGTCTCGTGAACCCGCCAGGGCAACCCAGAGGCTGCCGTTCCTGTCCCGCGCCGCCAAGTGGGAGCCGACCGCCGGACCGCCTCCCCCGGAAGGGATGAGCGGCGCCGAGGCCGTCATCCATCTCGCCGGGGAGCCCCTCCGAGGTCGATGGAGCAGCCGCAAGAAGCGCCGCATCGCCGATAGCCGCATCACGGGGACACGTCACCTGGTCCAGGGCATCGACGCGATGGAGGCCAAGCCCAGGGTGCTGCTCTCCGTCAGCGCCGTCGGCTTCTATGGAGACCGGGGCGACGAGGAGCTCGATGAGGGCTCCTCGCCCGCAGGCGACTTCCTGGCCCGGCTCACCGAGAGTTGGGAGGCGGAGGCCTCCGCGGCAAGGGCGTTCGGAGTTCGGGTGGTGAACCTCCGTACGGGTATTGTGCTGGGGCGCAGCGGCGGCGCGCTGGCCGCGTTGCTGCCCCTCTTCAAACTGGGCCTGGGTGGTCCCCTGGGCTCCGGCCGTCAATGGTGGCCGTGGGTCCACCAGGAAGACGTGAACGGCCTGATTTCGAAAGCCCTGGACGCTGATTGGGACGGCCCTGTGAACATCACGTCGCCCACGCCGGTGCGGCAGCGGGAGTTCGCCCGTGTCCTGGGCCTGGTCGTGAAGCGTCCCGCCCTGATCCCGGCCCCCGCATTTGCTCTGAGGCTCCTCCTGGGCGAGTTCGCCGGCGAGCTGCTCTCCAGCATGCGCGCGTTACCGGTCCAGGCTCAGGCTTCGGGCTATGAGTTTCGGTTCACCGACCTAGAGGCCGCTCTGCGGGACCTGCTGGGCCGGTAACGAGTTGCGGCCTCCCGCGCCCCTTCCCACTGCGGAGCCACCGCCGCTGCTAGAATAGTGCCCATGCGATCCCCGGCAACGGCGGCCACCCCGTGACCTCCGCCCAACCTCAGGCCATCGTCGGCGTCGACGTCGGCGGCACCTTCACCGACTTCGTCGTGCTGATCGACGGCGCGCTGCGCGTGCACAAGGTCCTCTCCACCCCCGACGATCCTGCAAGGGCCGTTTTACAGGGTCTTCGGGACCTCGATGTGCCTGCAGGCGTCGCCGTCGTGCACGGATCCACCGTGGGCACCAACGCCGTATTGGAGCGCAAAGGCGCGCGGACCGCCCTGGTGACGACCAAAGGGTTCGAGGATGTGCTGGAGATCGGCCGCCAGAACCGCGCCAGTCTTTACGACTTTCTGGTGACCAGGCCCGAGCCTCTGGTGCCTTCCGAGTGGCGGCTGGGGGCCGCCGAGCGGGTCGATAGCGAAGGCAATATTCTGCTTGCCCTCGGTGAAGGCGATGCCATGACACTGGCCCGCCGGATCAAGCGCGGGAAGATCGAGTCCGTGGCGGTCTGCTTCCTGTTCTCGTTCCTGGCCCCGGCCCACGAGAGGCTCGTCAAGCGGGTCCTGGAGGGGCAAAATGTCGGCTCGTATGTCTATGTCTCCAGCGAGGTGCTGCCCGAGTACCGGGAGTACGAGCGGGTCAGCACCACCGTTGTGAACGCCTATATCGCTCCCGTTGTGGACCGCTATGTAACACGGCTGCATAAGGAGCTTGGCGACGGCCTCCGCGTCGTCCAGTCCTCGGGCGGCTCCGTGACACCGGCGGGAGCCATGGCCAGGCCGGTGCAGACTATCTCGGGCGGCCCCGCCGCCGGGGTCGTCGGCGCCTTCCACCTGGCCGGAGCGGCCGGATTTTCGAGGGTGATCGGCTTCGACATGGGTGGCACCTCCACCGATGTCTCGCTGTGCCCCGGCCGCGTCCCCGAGACCTCGGGATGGTCCCTGGGTGGCCTGCCCATCAAGACCCCGGCCATCGACGTCTACAGCGTTGGCGCCGGGGGCGGCTCCATCGCCCGGACCGACGCCGGAGGCGCCCTGCTCGTGGGGCCCGAGTCCGCCGGCGCCGACCCTGGGCCGGCCTGCTACGGTAAGGGGTCGCAGCCCACCGTGACCGACGCCAATCTTCTGCTGGGCAGGCTGGACCTTGAGCATTCCCTGGGGGGTGGTGTGGTCCTTGATCCCAAGAGGGCGCGTGAGGCCCTGGCACCCCTGGCCCGGAGCATCGGTCTAAGCGTTGAGGAGGCGGCTGCCGGTGTCGTCCGGGTCGCCAACGCCCACATGGAGCGGGCCATTCGCGTGATCTCCGTCGAGCGAGGCCACGACCCCCGAGACTTCGCCATGGTCCCCTTCGGCGGGGCCGGCCCCATGCACGCTTGCGAGCTGGCCGAGGCCCTGGGCATCCCCCAGGTGCTGGTGCCCCGGTACCCTGGTGTGCTCTCGGCACAGGGAATGACCTTCGTCGACATCACCAGGGAGTACTCGACGACGGTCATGCTCAGGGGCGCTGACCTGAAGAGGAAAACGGTGGTCGAGGCCTTTGCCAAGCTCCGCGAGCAGGGAATCCGCGACCTGGAGGCGATGGGCGTCCCAGCCGCCGGTGTCGAGGCGTCGCTATCGCTGGACATGCGCTACACCGGCCAATCTCATGAGCTGACGGTGCCCTGCGAGGTCGATGGCCTCGAAAAGGCCCTCGCTGACTTCCACCATGCCCACCACGAGCGGTACGCCTACTCCCATGATGAACGGCCTGTTGAGGTCGTCAACGCGCGGCTAAAGCTGGTGAGCCCTGTAGACAAGCCCTCGGAGGAGCCCCTGCCGGAGGAGGGCGAGGATGCCACGGCGGCCATCGTGGGCCGGCGCCCGGCGATTTTTGACGGCATAGAGGCGGAGACGACGCTCTATGCCCGAGACGCCCTGCGCTGCGGAAACCGTATACCCGGCCCGGCCCTTGTGCTCCAGTACGACAGCACGGTGGTCCTCCCCCCGGCGTGGAAGGCGCGTGTCGACCCGTTTCTGAACCTGGTCATGCACCTTCTCCCAGCTTCCCGAGGAGGAGAGTCGTGATAGGTGTATCCCATGTATACTCACCGTGGGTTGGCCCGCCTCTCGGCAGTCGGTGAAAAGAAGGCGGCGGAAGGAGGTCAATTTTGAAGTTCAGTCTGCACATCCCTGATTTCACGTGGCCGGGAGGTCCCAGCCAGCTGGGGCCGGATTTGGCCCGGATCGTCGAGACCGCGGAGGACTGCGGATTCGACATGGTCAGTGTCATGGACCATGTCTTCCAGATCGGGCCCGTTGGCCCTATCGACCATGACATGCTGGAATGCTACACGACACTGGGTTTCCTGGCCGCCAGAACTTCACGAATAAACCTGACCGCGCTGGTCACCGCCGCGCCCTATCGCCATCCCGGCCTTCTGGCCAAGGCGGTCACTACGTTGAACGTGCTCTCCGGTGGGCGCGCCTGGCTCGGCATTGGGGCCGGCTGGAACGAGGAAGAGGCAAAGGGGCTTGGCATCCCCTTCCCACCGCTGAAGGACCGTTTCGAGATGTTGGAAGAGACGCTGCAGATTTGCCTGCAAATGTGGCGAGGCGATGAGCAGCCGTATCAGGGGAAGCACTACCGCCTGGAGAGGCCGCTGAACGCACCGCAGGCGCTCACTCGCCCCCATCCGCCGATCCTGATCGGCGGCAGAGGCGAGCGAAAAACGCTCCGGCTTGTGGCCCGCTACGGAGATGCGTGCAACCTCTTTGCCGGTCCCGACCTTCAACACAAGCTGGACGTTCTGCGTGCCCACTGCGAGACGGAAGGACGAGATTACGACTCGATCATGAAGACCTGCACCATGGGCATCGATCCTGGGGATTCTGAGAGTAAGGTTGACGAAGTCATTGACCAGCTTCGGAAGCTGCAGGCGATGGGCATCCAGATGGTGACCAGCTCCGTGAGAGGAGTCCACAACATCACGCCCTTGGAAGTTATCGGCCGAAAGATCATCCCCGCCCTGGCTGACCAATAAGCCGGTGGGGCGCCGTACACCATAACGCTGTAGTGTGGCTCTAGCCCGTGAATGACGCCATAACCCTGGAAATCTTCAAGAGCCTGTTCTCCTCCATAGCGGAGGAGATGGGGGCGGTACTGGGCCGAACGGGATTCTCGCCGAACATCAAGGAGCGGCAGGACTACTCCTGCGCCCTCTTCGACGGCGAAGGTCGCATGGTGGCGCAGGCGGCCCATCTGCCCGTGCACCTGGGCTCCATGCCTGCCTCCGTCGCGGCGGCCATCGACCACGTCGACCTGGGACCGGGCGATATCGCCATCCTGAACGACCCCTTCCTCGGCGGGACGCACCTGCCGGACATCACCCTGGTCGCTCCCGTGCACGCCGGAACGCGGCTCATCGGCTACGTCGCGAACCGCGCTCACCATGCCGATGTCGGCGGAGCCTCTCCCGGCTCGATGCCCTTGTCGACAGAGCTGTACCAGGAGGGGCTGATTATCCCACCCGTGAAGTTGGCCGAGGGTGGGCGGATAGACGAAAAGCTCGTCACCCTGCTCTGCCGCAACGTGCGTACGCCCGAGGAGCGGCGCGGGGACCTGGAGGCGCAAATCGCCTGCGCCGGCGTTGGTAGCCGGCGGCTGGTGGAGGTCGCCGAGAAGTACGGCCTCGACGAGATAGGGCACGAGATGCAGCGCCTGATTGACTACTCCGAGGCCATGACCAGAGATGCGCTCCGTAAAATCCCCGACGGGGCCTATTCCTTCGAAGATGTCTTGGACGATGACGGTCTATCGAACGAGCCGGTAAGGATACAGGTGCGGATCTCGATCGACGGCGACACCCTCACCGCCGACTTCGCGGGGAGCGCTCCGGCCTCCGACGGCCCGGTGAACGCCGTGCTTGCCGTCACCGAGTCCGCCGTCCTCTACGTCGTACGGTGCATCGCCGGGGAGGCCGTTCCAGCAAACCACGGCTGCATGATACCCCTGACGGTGCTCGCCCCTCGGGGTAGTATCGTCAACGCCTTGCCGCCCCACGCCGTCTCCGCCGGCAACGTGGAGACCGGGCAGCATATCGTCGACGTGCTTCTGGGGGCCATGGCTCAGGCCCTTCCGGACCGGATACCCGCCGCCAGCCAGGGGACGATGAACAACCTGGCCTTTGGAGGCCGCGACCCCATGCGGGAGCGGCCCTTCGCCTACTACGAGACCATCGCCGGGGGCATGGGGGCCAGGCCGGGCATGCCGGGTATCTCAGGCATACAGACCCATATGACCAACACCCTCAACACTCCCGTCGAGGCTCTGGAGTTTGAGCTGCCCATACGCGTCCGCGAGTACGCTATTCGGCGCGGGTCGGGCGGTCATGGCCGCTACGCAGGCGGGGATGGACTGCGGCGCAGCATCGAATTCCTGGCGGAGACCGACTTCACGGTCATCTCGGACAGGCGCCGGCGTGGGCCCTACGGCCTTGCTGGAGGGGAGGCGGGCTCGCCGGGTCGCAATCTGCTCACCCGGTCTGGGGCCTCGCGGCCTCGCCTGCTGCCTTCCAAGGCCCGTGTCGCCCTGGCGCCGGGGGACGTGGTCACGGTGGAGACCCCAGGCGGCGGAGGATGGGGCGAGGCCTAGGCCCGCTTTTCCCGTAGGTGCGTGCCATGCTATGCCTCCCGTCCTTTCGCCGGCGCGGGTTACACCTCCTCCTTCGTCCAGGTCCGACTTTGTCCCGATGACGAATCGGGATGCAATCGGAGCTCATAACAACCACCGAACGGCCTTCGTGTTTTCTCGGTTGGGCATGACTTTGCCACGGAATACCTTTATAATGGTTTTGAACTTTATTAAAATTGGTGGCCGCTATGCCGGATGTGGACTTCAAATTCAATCCAGCGAACATAGTCAACCGAGGAGGGACCATCGCACGGAAAGACACGGCTAGTGCGTACGGGGTGAGGTAACGTGTTCGTTCTTGTGATCTTCCGGCGAGTAGTGGCAAGGGCTGCCAAGGGGAATCCGCGAGTTCTTCTACTCCTCTCAGTCGCCCTGCTCTTCCTCGGCTCCGCGGCCATCTACTTTGTCGAGCATACCAGGAACCAGGATTTCGCAACCTTCGGGGAGAGTGTCTGGTGGGCGATAGTAACGACGTCCACAGTGGGTTATGGGGACAAGGTCCCTATCACGGTCCCGGGCCGGGCCATCGCATCGGTTACTATGATCGGGGGTCCTATCCTGCTGGCATCGCTTGCAGGGGCGGTAGCTGTCCTTGTGTATGAAGAATGGCGAAGGGTGGTGACAGGAATGTCCCAGGTCGTCTCGAAGAAGCACATTTTGGTCTGCGGATGGAACCCCAGGGCGAAGGACGCCATTGAAGAACTCCGGTTAAGCCGAAGGTTCCGCAGCTGGCCCATCACCATAATTGACGATCGGATCGACACCAAGCCCATCGGGAATGGAAGGTCACCTTTGTCCATGGCAGTCCGGCGGATTCCGGCGTGTTGGAACGGGCGAATACTCGCGAGGCGGCGTTCGTCTTTGCGGAAGATGCAACACCCGCGGCTGACCAAAGGACGGCCCTCACCGTCCTGGCGATCAAGTATCTCAATCCTTCGATCCAGTGCAGCGCTGAACTGAATGACGCCAAGAATGAGCCCCATCTTCGCCGCGCCGGTTGTGACGTCGTGGTGAATACCGGGAACCTGACGAGCAAGCTGCTGTCCCTCTCCATTGAAAATCCCGCCATTAATCAGGTTGTCAGTGAGCTGGTATCCCGTACTCGCGGCAATGAGGTCTACCGCGTTGAATCTCCACCCAGATACTCCGACGGGCCTTTTTACGAGGCTTTCCAGGCTTTGAAGCGCTCACACAACATGATCATCATTGGGGTTGAACGGGAAGACCAGAGCCTGATCAACCCTTCGGCCGATTTCGCTTTGCGACCTGGCGACGCCTTCTTGGTCATCTCGGAACAGTCTCCCGTTCTAGATTAGGACAGTTAGTAGCTCCTCCTGCGCTGGCTCGCAGTTACGCCAGATGGGCCTGAGCTTCCGATTTGCATCCCGATTCGTCATCGGGACGAAGTCGGGACTTGTCGGAAGACGCCTTCTTTTTGGAATAGCCTCGGTTAGGCGTGACATCGATGCGGAATTCATATATAATAGGTTTTGAACTTTTTTGAAATTGGTGGCTGCTATGCCGGATGTGGACTTCACATTCAATGTAGCGGGTATGGTCAACCGAGGAGTCACCGTCGCCATTATCCTGGTGGCGACCTGGATCCTCGTGAGAATTGTGAGACGGGTGATCACAAGGTTGATAACCGCTCAGATTCCGAAGTTGCGAGCGGAATCGCCGGAGGAGCTGGCCTCCCGTTCGCATACCCTGAGCGCGGCGATCAGTCAGACCGTCGGCACCGTCATTTGGATCATCGCCGGGATGATGGTCCTGAGCGAAGCCGGGATCAACATCGGTCCGCTGGTGGCGGCCCTTGGACTGGCCTCCCTGGCGTTGGGCTTCGCAGCCCAGGGGATTATCCGTGACTACATTCATGGCATGTACATCCTTCTGGAGGACTGGTATCGGGTGGGGGAGGTGGCCATCGTGGCGGGGATCGGCGGCCTGGTGGTGGATATCACTCTCCGGAGGACTGTCCTCCGAGACCTCGATGGGGTGTGGCACAACATCCCCAACAGCAAGATAGAGATGGCCAGCAACGTCACCAGGGACATGGCCCGCATCAATCTGAACATTGAAGTCGCTTACGGGGAGAACCTGGACAACGTGATCCGGGTCATCAACGAGGTCGGCGTCGAGCTCAAAGCGGATGAGACCCACGGACCAAACCTATTGACTACCCCCAGGGTTGAGGGTGTGGACAAGCTGGGCTCGTCCGGTATCGAGATCAAGATTCTCGGCGATACCAAGGCCGGTACCCATTGGGGGCTAACTCGCGAGCTAAGGAAACGACTCAAAGACCGGTTCGACGAAGAGGGGATCGAGATTCCCTGGCCCCACGCAAAGGTTTACTTTGGTGACGAGCTCCGTCACGCCGAGAGTGTCATGGGGGACCGCCGCTAGCGACCGGCTTGACGCCTTCCCATGGCATGATACTGAAGAAGGCCTGCCTTGAGCTCGTCGTAGGGGGGCGCCCATCAAGGGCCTTCATCCATTCCTTGTCCTCTTCCCCTTGATAGGGGAGAGTGGCCTTGCACAAGATGTCATTCTGAGTCCTGACGTGTCGGGACGAAGAATCTGGGGTGGGGCAGACTTCACCCCCATCCTAACCTCCCCCCTTCAAGGGGGAAGGGACTCATCCCCAGACCCTTCGGCTTCGCTCAGGGTGACACAGCATTTCTCACTTTTTGTGCAAAGCCGCGGGAGAGATAGAGAGGGGGTGTTTTTCAGCACCCTGCTACTCCGGGACGATGTCGGCGATTTCGAAGCTCAGGTCGCCTAGCCCCACAACGGCGAACCCGATACCGACCTTGTGAGGCCCCGGCCCCAGCTTTCGGCCCTTCACCATCATCACGGACTCTCGGTTCATCACAAGTGTGAAGGGGTTCTCCTTACTCACCGACGAGAATGGAGTCTCCTCTCCTTCCACCATGAAGAATGAGCTTTCCAGGGGTACCTCTTCGCCGTCCACCTTCAAGGGGAGAAGCCGCTGGGCGTAGCCTGATCCCAGCGAGTTCTTCAAGGAAAGCTTGAACCCATCCTCCGTGTTTTGCAGGCTGCCCTTCACGTAGAGCCGTTTGAGAATAAAGCCGGGAACTTTGATCATGCGGCTTTCTTGACCTTTGCTAAGAGTTGGGAGCTTCAGTAAGGTGGGTCATCCGGAAAAGATCTTGTTCGATGGCTACAACCTCATCGGGGAGCAGGTTGACTCGGTCGAGGGCACGCGCCATCAAGTAGATATGGGCGGCCCGTTCCACCATTTCGCAAACGGCCAACGCCTCTCGAAGGTCCTTGCCGACTCCCACCAGGCCGTGGTTAGCCAGCAGCGCGGCGTTGCGCTCGTCAAGGGCCGCCGCCACATTGTCGGCCAGCTCCTCGGTGCTGGGAAAGGCGTACTCAGCCACCCTGACCTCGCCACCGACCGATGCCACGATCTCGTCGATGACGGGGGGGAGCTCCAGTCTGGCGACCGCCAGGACGCTGGCATAGACGGAGTGGGTGTGGACGAAGGCCCCGACGTCCGGTCGGGCGCGATAAGCCGCCACGTGCATCAGGGTCTCAACCGAGGGTAACAGGTCCCCCTCCACCGGCTCTCCCTCGAAATCGATCACCTGAATGTCGTCGGCCTGCAGCTCGTCGTAGTACTTACCACTGGGTGTGATGGCCAGCAGCTCTTGGCCTTCGCCGAGGCGCATGCTGACATTGCCCGAGCTCCCGACCACGAGCCCTTTGCGGGCCATGTCCCGGCCCGTTGCCAGCACCGCTTCCTTCTCTTGCTGCCACCTGCTCGTCATGCTGCTCATGATCTCCGTATGCCGGACATTATAGCCTATCGCCCAGGGCGTCCAGGCCTTCGTCCATGGCCAGCCAGCGGCTATAGTAGTCCTGGTAGTCAATGGATAGTATCGGGTCTTGAGGCATAAGCCGGCCTCGTTTCGCCATCGCTCCGGCCGCTTGCCTCAGCCCGGAATAGGCATCGGTACCGGCGGCTGCGCAAATTGCCGCGCCGAGCCCAGTGACCTCGGGGCTCCTCGCCAGGAGGAGCGGGCAGTCCAGGACGTTGGCCAGGATGCGGGTCAGCGTCCGGCTCTTCGCCATGCCGCCGCCGAAGCTTACACCGGACGGGGCGACGCCCGTGATTTCCTCGATCTGCGCGAGATTGCTCTTGATGGCGAAGGACAGGTTTTCCAGAGTGGCCCGGAACAGGTCAGCGTTGCCAATGGGCAGGGTGTCTGATAGCAGGGGGAAGAGGAGCCCGCCCCAGCGTGGCCCAACGTTCGCCATGTTTGCGGTCCGGGGTCCCAGGAACGCCAGGGCCGCGTTGGAGCCGGGTGGCGCATTCCTGGCCAGCCTATCGATGGCGGCGTAGCGGTCCTCGGAGCCGTCCACCGCCAGGTTCGTAGCAGCCCAGCGGTAGGCCCCGCCAGCCTCGGTAGCGCTGCTCTCCAACACCCAGCGATCGCCCATGAGGTGCCGGCCGCTCCAGGTCCGCATCGCATCGTCCAGGTAGAGCCGGTCCGTGACCGCTTGCACCGGGGCGCTCCACCCCGCGACGACCCCCACCTGTCCCGGCTCTGTGACCCCCATGCCCAGCAGACCGCATTGCGTGTCAGGCCCGCCGGCGACGACCCGAGTTTGACGGGAGAGTCCTGTCGCTGCGGCTGCCTCCGTGCTCACCTGGCCCAGGACCTGCCCTGACTCCGTGAGCGGTGGCAAGATATCCGTTGGCAGCTTCAGGAGTGACAGCAAATCGGTGGCCCACTCGCCGTCGGCGACATTGAGGAGTCCTATCTCCGCCGCCGAGGAGCGCTCCACCGCCGGCACGCCGCATAGCCTGTAGGCGATCCAGGAATCCAGGCTCAGGACATGGCGGACCCGTTCGAGTAGCCCCGGACGATTGTTCTTGTGCCACTGGAGCTTGGCGGGGGCGAAGAGGAACGAGGGCAAGTGGCCCGTGGTGTTGTACACCTTGTCTTGGTGTTCCTCATCGATGCTCTGTCCCTCCATGAACGCCCGCAGGTCCGTATTCGGACCTGCATAGAGCTCCCGTCCCTCGCCGTCAAGGAGAACGATTCCCTCCCTCTGGCTGGTAGCGCTGGCCGCGGCTACGTCGGCTCCCCGGATTCCTGCCTCGCGCATCGACCTGCGTACCAGGCGGCCAAGGACGGTCCAGAGAGTATCGGCGGAAAGCTCCCTGCCCAGGGGCGCAAGGTCGGCGGGTGCGGTTGGCGCCACCTCCGACGACGCCTGGCCCACGATGTTGCCCCGGGCGTCGGTCACGATGCAGCGTAGACGGCTGCTGCCCAGGTCCACCGCCAAAAAGTACGGGCCTGTTCTACTCAAATATCCTCCCCTCTTGTCGGGGAGGATTAAGGTGGGGGGTGCCCGGCCCACAACTTTTCCTCGAGGCCCTGGTATTTGCTCTGCTCATGCCCCCGTCCTATCCTTCCCCCGGCCCTGCACAAGATGTCATTCTGAGGAGCGCAGCGACGACAGAATCTGGGGGGGCAGATTCAACAGAAAGCCCTCCACCTCCCCAGACCCTTCGGCTTCGCTCAGGGTGACCTGTTCATACGCTCAAGGTGACACATGATTTCTCAAAGCCCCGCAAGAGGGGAAGGGGTTACCCTCTCCCCCGTCCGGCCTTCCATAACGACCGCCTTTTTGGCCACGCTTCGGGATTGACGAGGCGGTTGGGGCGCTTTCCTTCGAGGACCAGGAGAAGATCATCGGTGATCATCTTGGAATGGCGCTGGACGGTCTCTTTGGTCGCTCCGCCGATGTGCGGTGTCAGCACGACTCGGTCCAGCGTCAGGAGCTTGCTGCTGGAGGGCAGAGGCTGCCCGTCGAACACGTCCAGGGCCGCGCCGGCGATGCCTTCCCGTTCCAGGGTCTCCACCAGCGCCTGCTCCTCCACGACTCCCGGAGCAGACGTGTTCACCAGATAAGCGGTTGGCTTCATCATCGCCAGCTGCTGCTGTCCGATCATTCCCAGGGTGTCCGGCAGCGCCGGAGCGTGGACCAGGACGTAATCGGACTCGGCCAGTAGCCGGTCCAGGTCTTTAAGGGTGACGTCCAGGGCCCCGGCCTCCTCCGTGGTGACATAGGGGTCCGTGGCGATGACCGCCATCTCCATGGCCTGAAGCCTTCGGGCCACGAGCTTGCCGATAGCGCCGAGGCCGATGATGCCCGCCGTTTTTCCGGCCAGCTCCGTCCCCTGAAACACGTCGTAGGCCTCCACTGGGTCTGACCAGCGGCCCTCCTTGACGTGATGGTGGGCGTCCGGGATGTGGCGGGCCAGGGCCAGCATTGTCCCCACCGTGAGCTCGGCGACGGCGTGAGCGTTCCTCCCCGGCGTGTTGACGACCAGTATCCCCCGCTCAGTGGCGGCGTCGACGTCGACGTGGTTGATGGCGCCCCGGCAGATGCCGATAAACTCCAGACCCGGTACTTGCTCCATCGTCTCCTCGAAGACGAAGTCCGCCTCGATCACGACGCCCTGATAGCCGCCGCCGTTCAAGAGGTCGGCCAGCTCCTCGGGATCGTACAGCCGGTTGGTCGCAAGCCAGCTTTCGTGGTAGACGCTCATTGCCGCCGAGAGGCGCCGCAGCTGCTCCGGGGCGAAGGGGGCGAGTATCAGGACATTTTTCATGGGGCCCGCATGGTCTCCCTGGCGGCGAAGATGCCGCTCCGCACCGCGCTCTCCATGGTAGAGGGCCAGCCCGTATCAGTCCAGGCGCCTGCCAGGAACAGGTTGGGCACGGGCGTGCGGGAGGGCAGGCGGTTCGCCGCCGAGCCGGGGCTTGCCGTGAAGGTCGCGTAGCGCTCCTTGACGATGGTGTAATGGAGCACGGTGGCCTCCCGGCTGGCCGGTACGTGGCGGTGCAGCTCGTCGATCATCAGGGTGTAGAGCGCCTCCTGCGGCATATCGATGTACTTGTGGGCGGCGCTCAGGGAGATACAGAGGTACTGGCCCGAGCCGCCGTCCATCCCGTGGATCTCGCTCTTGTTGAAGAGCCACTGAAGCTCGCTGTCCAGGTAGGCGGCGAAGCTGCTGTCCGTTACTTTCCTGTCGAGCCAGAGATAGACGTTTACGATGGGGGACATGGCCATGTTGGCCGCCTTCCGAAAGAACTCGTGCTCTTGAAGGGCAGGCGGAAGTAGGTCCAGGAGCTTGTTAGGGGGGACGGCCAGGATGTAGGCGTCTGCCTGGTGGACAGCCCCGCCATGGGTCGTCACGCTATCGATTCCTTCCACGGTACCGTCGAGACGAGCGGCGCTTTGGCCCAGAATAAGGCGGCCGTCTCGGGCCTCGATGTACCGGCTAGCCTCGTCGACGAGGAGTGTCGAGAGCCCCACCTTCGCGTAGCCCATGTCGGCGGCGTGGGGGTCCGCGAGAAACCCCACCTGGAAGATCATGATCGCCTGGGCGGCGCTGACGGCCCGGGCGTCGTCGTTGAGCGTCGGCAGGATGACCAGGTTCCAGAAGTTATCGATAGACCTTTCCGATTGCCGATGGGCCATGAGCCAATCGTAAAAGGTAACGTTGTCCAGACCGCGCCGCTTGCCTTCTGAGATGCGGCGCATAGAGGCGGCGGCATACCCGATGCGGAGCTTGTCACTCCAAGAAAGATGGCGATAGGTCAGAAGCGATGGCAACAGGTGCAGGGGGGATGGGAGGCGGGAGCCGGAGAGCACCGAGGCGTGTCCCTCAGCGCCCACTACCTTGACGGACAGCCGCTCTTGCAGGTAGGTCTTGTCGAGGACGCCCAGCCGCTTGAGCAGGTCGATGTAATAGGTGCAGCACTTCATGAAGACGTGCTGTCCGTTGTCGACCTCAGACCCGTTCTTCTTGTCCGTAAAGGAATAGGTGCGACCGCCCAGGTAGGGCCGTCTTTCCAGCAGGTCAACCTGGTAACCGCCGTCCGCCAGCTCGCTGGCCGCCGTAATGCCGGCCAGCCCGCCCCCTACGACGAGGACTTTGCGTTGGGCAGAAGACTTTTCAACGTCGTTGTCGTCCATATCTTTCCAGCGAGCCAGATCTTGTGGGGGGTCGAGAGACGCACCCTGTGGTGATACACATTGTAGCCGTTGGCCTCAATGCGCTTCAGCAGCTCGCTGTACAGGCCTCGAAGGATAGCGGGACAAGAGCGAGAGCGAAAGGGCACCAGGGGCAGCATGCGGCTCCCCTCCTTGAAGTAGTGCCTGGCCCGCTCTGCCTGAAAGGCCATCATCTGCACGAACTGGTCGTTGACCACGCCTTGTAACAGGTCGCTCTCCGTATAGCCAAACCGTTCCAGGTCCTCCATGGGCAGGTAGATGCGGTCCCGATCCGAGTCCTCCTTGATATCCCGAAGGATGTTGACCAGCTGCATCGCGATTCCCAAGTCTATGGCGGACTGCTTGGCCTGGGAGTCGGAGTAACCGAAAATCTCGACGCAGACCAGGCCCACGACCGATGCTACGCGGTAACAGTAGGTATACAGGTCCTCGAAGGTTGCGTAGCGGGAGACGGTGAGGTCCATTTCGACGCCGCTGATGATGTCATCGAAGTATTCGTGAGGGATCCGGTAGCGCTGCACCACGTCGTACAGGGCGACGAAGACCGGGCCTTCGGGCTCTCCTTTTAGGCACGCATGCAGCTGATCACGGTACTGCGCCAGAAGCCTGACCTTCTGTTCCAGCTCGATATCGTCGTCGGAGTAGTCGTCGCATCCCCTGCAGAAGGCATAGGCAACGTAGATAGCCCGGCGTTGCTGCGCCGGTAGGGAGAGGAACGCGAAGTAGAAGTTACGGGCCCGGTCGCAGGTTAACGCCTGGCAGAAGCGGTATGATTCCTCCAAGGACGTTTCCGTGGCGGCTCCGCTAGCCATGACTTCGACCGCCCGTTGCCCGTTGGAGAGCCAGCTTCGCCAGCGCGCCGAGGGCCAGCCGGGTCTTCTTCGCCTTGGACACCACGGGGCGCTTGGAGAGAACGTCGTACCCCTGTTGCTCAATCGCATCGAGGACGGCCAGTCCTCCCATGGTGAACAGCTTCAGGTCCAAGCGCAGCTCCCCATGGACCGTGTCGACCAGCTTCACGCCTTCGTGGAACAGGGACCGGGCCCGGTCCACCTCGACTGCCATCAGGTCTCGAAACTGGGGATTGAACTCGCCGCGGGCCAGCTCCTCCTCGGTATAGCCGAAACGCTCCATGTCTTCCAGGGGTAGGTAGATGCGGCCCATGGCGTAGTCCCGCCGCACGTCCTGCCAGAAGTTCGCCAGTTGCAGCGCCGTGCACGTGGCGTCGGAAAGCCGGTGGCGCTCTGGGTCGGCGTAACCGAAGACATAGAGGACCATGCGCCCCACCGGGTTGGCGGAGTGCTCGCAGTAATGCAGGACATCGGCATACGTGGGGTAACGTTGGCTCCGCTGGTCCATCCGGTTGGCCTCTATCAGCTTGAGGAAGGGCTCGGGCGGTATGTCGTGCCTGCGGATGGTCTGCTGGAGGGCCGTCATGATCTGCTCGTGGGGAGAGCCGTCATAGCACAGCCGGAGCTCCTTTTCCCAGAGGTCCAGTAGCTCCAGGCGCTCCCCCGCCGCCTCGTCGCCCAGGTCGTCCGTATGGCGGCAGAAGGCGTAGACGCTGAAGGTGGATGGCCGCAGGGCCTTGGGGAGAAGCCAGGAGCCGACGGTGAAGTTTTCATAATGACCCTTGGCCAGCCGCTCGCAATAGGCAAAGGCCTCCTCCACCGTTGAAGCCTTAGACTGGGTGTCTACCATCGTTTCCCGTCCGCCGTACAGGGTAGCGTGCTACGCCCGTACCAACCTCCGTCTCAAGAGCCCCATCTCTTCTCGACATAATCCTCGACCATCTTTATAAAATCCTCGGCGATGCCGGACCCTTCCAGGAAGGTCGTGCGTTCCCCGTCAACGAAAACCGGCGCTCTTGGCGACTCCCCTGATCCCGGCAACGATATGCCGATATTTGCGGTCCTGGACTCCCCAGGGCCGTTGACCACGCATCCCATGACCGCCACCTTGAGCTCTTCCGCTCCCGCATAGCGCGCCTTCCACTGTGGCATCTTCGAGTCCAGGTGCGCCTGTATGTCCCGTGCAAGCTCCCGGAACAGGACGGAAGTGGTGCGGCCGCACCCTGGGCAGGCCGTCACGGCAGGCCGGAAGGAGCGCAGCTGCAAAGCCTGCAAGATCTCCTGGCATAGCCGCACCTCGCGGGCCCGGTCTCCTCCGGGCTCGGGGGTAAGGCTGGACCTGATTGTGTCTCCTATGCCGTCGTAGAGGAGTGTGGAAAGGGCCGCGGTGGTGGCGACGATCCCTTTGGTGCCCATGCCGGCCTCGGTTAGGCCGATGTGGAGAGGGAGGTCACAGCGTCGGGAGATCTCTCGGTAGGCCTCTACCATCTGGGGGAGGCGGGACACCTTGCAGGAGATAATGATCTTATTCTCCGGCAGTCCGAGCGAGACGGCGGCCTCTGCGCTGGCGATGGCGCTCTCCACCAGCGCTTCCCGCTCGACCTCATCGCCGGTGAGGGGCGACTGTCGCTGGTTATTGGCGTCCATCTTCTGGCCGAGGAGTTCCTGGTCCAGACTGCCGGCGTTAACCCCGATTCTGACGGGCTTATCCAGCTCCCGGGCGATCTCGATGAAGGTGCGAAAGTTGTCATCATGCCGAGGGCCTCGGCCCACATTACCGGGGTTTATGCGGTACTTTTCCAGTGTCTTTGCGCAGTCCGGGTGGTCTCGGAGGAGGCGGTGCCCGATAAAATGGAAGTCGCCGATGAGGGGAACCCCACAGCCTACGTCGTCAAGCCGTTTCCGAATCTCCGGCACCGCCGCGGCAGCCGCATCGTTGTTGACGGTCACCCGGACAAGCTCGCTTCCGGCTTCGGCCAGGAGCTTCACCTGGGCGACGGTCGCCCGAATGTCCGAGGTCTCGGTGTCCGTCATCGACTGAACGACGATGGGGTTTTCACCACCGATGGGCACACTGCCTACAAAGGTTACTTTTGTTGGGCGCCTTTTCACCGGCTACCGCCCTCCGGAGTCGCCTTCGGCTGCCTGCCGATACTGGCCCAGGGCCATCAGCGGCCAATAATCACGGTACATGTGATAGTTGATCATGAAGTCGTTGGGAAATCCTGTTCCAGTGAACTCGGGTTCATCCCAGGAGCCGTGCCCTTGCTGTTTCATCAGGAGATATTCTACGCCCCTCCGGGCGGCGTGGCCGGCGGCGTCCCCAGAGGCTATTAGGGCCAGGAGCGCCCAGCTGGTCTGGGAAGGAGTACTGGGTCCCTGGCCGCCCCGGGAAGGGTCCTTATAGGACTCGCAGCCCTCGCCCCAGCCGCCATCAGGCTGCTGGCGCTTCTCCAGCCAGCTTACCGACTTGCGAATATAGGGTTGGCTCATGTCCTCCCCAGCCCATTTGAGGGCCGGCACGACCGCTCCCAGGCCGTAGAGATAGTTGACGCCCCAACGTCCCCACCAGGAACCGTCCGGTAGCTGGGTTTCCTTGAGGTAGGCCACGCCCCGCTCGATCGCCTGAGACGTGCCCCTGAGCCCCAGCCGTCCAAGCATCTCCACCATGTGGCCGGAGACATCCTCCGTCGGGGGGTCCAGTACCTCACCGAAGTCGCAGAATGGGATGTGGGTGACCCACTCCTTGGCGTTGTCTACGTCAAATGAGCCCCAGCCTCCGTTCTTGCTCTGCATGCTCATCGTCCAATCGACACCACGTTGGATGGCGCGCCGCATCCTGGGGTCGTCGTTCCACTGCATCTTATGCAAGGCGATCAGGATTATCGCCGCGTCGTCGATGTCCGGGTAGTTATCGTTTTTGAACTCGAAGGGCCAGCCCCCCGGGAGGGTGTTAGGGTTCTTGACCTGCCAGTCTCCTCCGCGGTCCAGAATTTGCTGCTTGATAAGCCATTCGGCGCCGTTCACCAGGGCAGGATGGCTCGGCGGTAGGCCGGAGTCTTGCAGGGCGAGCATGGCGAGGCACGTGTCCCAGCCGGGAGATACGCACGGCTCCGTATGGAGAGTCTCGTCTGTTTCTCTCATGAAGGCATCGAATCCCTGGATCCCCGCTTTCATCACAGGATGGTCGATGGAGTAGCCGAGGGTGTGGAGCGCCATAAGGGAGTAGACCCAAGGGGGCTGGATGCCTCCCCAGGTGCCGTCCTCTTCCTGGCGGGCGATGATCCACTGCTCTGCTTTGCGAAGAGCGGTCCGGCGAATGGGGTTCCACGGGGATGCTTCCAGTAGCCGCAGCGATTTATCCACTCCACGGAAGAGCCCGTTCCAACTGAGCAGATCCCCCTTTTTCCCGTAGGAAGAAGAGGTCCGGTCGCGGCCTGATGGGAACAGCTCGTCCAGCTGCGCCCACTCGGGTACCTCGCAGACGGGCTTGAGAGTGAGCAGGATGGTGCAGGCGACGATGGTGCCCCGCGCCCAGGAGGCGAATTCATAGATGTTGAAGGGGAACCAGCTGGGGAGAAGGACCAGCTCCGCGGGCAAAACGGGTGTGTCACGCCAGTCCCATTGCCCGAACATGGCCAGCCACATCTTCGTAAAGATTCGGACGTTGGGCAGGCCGCCCTGGGCGAGGATGAACCGTCTCGCCTTTGTCCTGGCAGGGTCGTTGGGGTCCACGCCCGCCAACTTCATGGCGAAGTAGGCTTCCGTGGTGATGCTCAGGTCTCCGGGGGCCCCGTACCAGATAGGCCAGCCTCCGTCCGGAAGCTGTTTGGATTTCAAATAGCTGACAATCTTCCCCCAGCGTTTGGGGTCCGGTATTCCCAGGAAATGGGTCAGCAGGACGAACTCAGCATGGATGGAGCAGTTCGCCTCAAGCTCGCCCCACCAGTATCCCTCTGGGTACTGGAGTCCCAGGAGGTACTCTCTGGACCGTTCGATAGCCCGGTCCAGCTCAGTCGAGACCCCGCGGTGCGTCGCCGCACCGTTAAAGGGCGGCGCTGCGCTGGCGGGCTGGGCCTGGGTGAGCTCACGCAGCTGACCGTCACTCATGGTGCTCCTCCCCGGTGTTGCCACAAATCTTAGAAAAGAAAAGGGAGGCAAAGGCCCCCAAATTGTTGCTGGCGCGGCGGGCTCGCCGTGCCAGACTCGGTACGCTGAGCAAATCCTTGGGATGCGTCAAGAAATACAGGGCAGCGCTCAATGGCCGGACCTCGCCCATCTCATCTTCGAAACGCCCGTAGTCTGGCAGCGGGTCATCTGCCCTATCGGAGACCGCCCTCACGGCGAGAAAAGGCACCCCATGCTTCTTTGCAACCTCTCCTATCCAGTAGCTCTCCATCTCTACGGCCTTGACAGGATAGCGTGTCCCCAACCATTTTTTCATCACCGGCCCCATGACGTTCGGCACGGTCATGAGGTCCCCGGTATGCGTAGGTATGCCTTCATCCTTCAGTACCAGTGTCGCCGCCTCCAGTAACGCGCTGTCAGAAGTTACGTCGTTTCCATCCAGCCGTTCACCCTGAGCTTGTCGAAAGGCGTCCTCTGATTCGGCAAACTCGCCACGAGCGGGGCTTTTTATCTTCGCGATGGCCTCAGCGTCCAGGGGGTAAACCCTCTCGCCCAGGACCAGATCTCCTCCTTCTACTTCCTGGGCCACGCCCCCGGCTAAGCCTATGGAAATGAGGGCCTCCGGACGGCATGTCTCCATGACAGCGAGAGCGCCTTCACGGGCCCGTTCTTTTCCTATCCCCGATTGGACCAGGGCGACCGGCAATCGGCCGACGGTGCCACGGCGGATGATACAGCCCCGGACGCGTGACTGCTGCTGGACCTGGACCAGCGGCTCCAGGCGGCTCAGTTCCCTGCCAAGGGCTGCGATGAAGACCAGCACTTAGTCCACGCTCCCTGGCCCGGTGTCACTCGTTGAGTCTGCTCCATGACCTGCCGCCTCGCGGGCAAGGCCGTCCTTCTCCCGTTGCTTGCGATCTACCCAGGCCTGCCAGGACTTGCCTGCGGCGGTGTCCCTGCCGGTGAACTTGATAGTCGCTATGTCAGCATAGACGAGGGTGTACGGTCCATTCCCTTCTTCATCTATGACCTGAATGAAGGGCTCGGGCGCCTCGCGGTTTCTGTTGAAGATGTAGCCCACGATCTCGGAGCCGTCCGTCTTGACGATGGTGGTGTTCCCCCGATAGTCGAACGCCAGGTCAATGATGCGCTCCAGAGTCACCTCTCCGCCAAGCTCCGGCGTCCAGCCCTGTAGACTTTTCTCCTCGGTCATTACAACCACTCTTTACCCTCTAAGCGAATGAGTACGCCGTTAATGGGGAATACCCCCATGTGATCAATATCAAAGTTTCCCGGTAACCGTTGTTAAGGCCGTGTTCCAAATCCCTCTCACGGACCCAAAGGTCTCGTTGACGGCCGTCGCCTCATAGCCGCAGTGGACCAGGCAGTCGGCACATTTTTCGTTGCCGCTGCTCCTGCCGTAGTTTTCCCATGCGGTCTCCTCAATCAGCTCTTTAAAAGTCTCCGCATACCCCTCTTGAAGCAGATAACACGGTCGCTGCCATCCAAACATGTTGTACAAAGGGTTGCCCCAGGGGGTGCACTCGTAGTCGTGCTTGCCCATCAGGAACTGGAGAAAGAGGGGTGATTGGTTAAATTTCCATTCCTTTTTCTTGTTGGATAGAATATCGCTAAAAAGGTTGTTGGTCCGCTCCTTCCGCAGGAAATGTTCCTTGTTTGGCGCCTTGGCGTAGCTGTATCCGGGAGAGATCATCATCCCCTCGATGTCGAGGTCCATCATCTCATCAAAGAATTCCCGGACTTGCAAAGGGGCGGCATTGTCGAAAAGAGTGGTGTTGGTGGTCACCCGAAAGCCGCGCGCGACGGCCTCTTTGATTCCCTCGACTGCTTGATCGTAGACTCCATCCCGGCACACGGACTCGTCATGCGCCTCTCTCAGACCGTCCATGTGGACGCTGAAGCTCAGGTATTTTGAAGGGGTGAAGGCCCCTTTTTGCAGAGTATCCTTCAGCAGGATGGCGTTAGTGCACAGATAGATATATTTGCCGCGCTTCTCCAGGCCCTCCACCAACTCATGAATGTGTGGGTACATGAGGGGTTCCCCACCGGCGATACTGACCATTGGGGCTCCGCATTCGTCGACTGCCTCCAGCGCCTTTTCCAGGGGCATGTTTTTCTTGATAATCTGGGATGGATACTGGATCTTGCCGCAGCCGGAGCAGGCTAGATTACAACGGAAAAGCGGCTCCAACATGAGGACCAGTGGATACTTCTGTCTCCTGGCCAATTTCTGCTTCAAGACGTAACTCGTCACTGCCCATGCCTGGGATACCGGCACTCCCATACTTACAGCCCCGTTCCTAGTCGCTCATCAGTGCTGTGAAACGTGCTCATGATAGCATAAGCCACTCTGGTGGGTATGCTCCGCCCCGGAGGTCCCGTGCCCGTTGCCGTAGTCCCCGCGTGCCTGAACGTGCCCAAGGATAAGAGCGATACGACAGGGTTCGCGCGGAGGAAGTGGAGATACATGTACGGGGACACTAAAAGTCACGCTCGGAAAGAAATGTTACCAGTTCCTGGCATTCTTGCTTGGTACTAGGGGTTAGATCCAGCCCCTCCAACTCTTTGAGTGTCTGATGCGCCTGATCTCTCACGATCCCCTGACAGAAATCTTGGCTTTTGACCTCGTCGAGAATAGTGAAGAGGTCCGTCATGTCCTTATCAGAGAGTGGCTCCTTGCTGCCATAGATCGTTGCGAAGCGCGCTGCGGAAGGGTTGTCGGAGGCGTGCCAGAGGGCGTGCACCACCGGCAAAGATTTTTTCCGCCTGTGGAGATCACTGGCTGTGGGTTTGCCCGTCGCTTCTTCAAGGCCCCATATGCCCAGGATGTCGTCCCGGACCTGGAACAGGCGTCCAATGCCGAAGCCGAAGCCGCGCATCCCCTCGACCGTGGCCGCACTCTCGCTACCGATGACAGCGCCGATATGGAGCGCGCATTCCAAGAGAGCCCCCGTTTTCTTTCCGATCATGAGCAAATAGTCGTCGACTGAGACGGAAGGACGCTGCTCGTAGCTAAGGTCCAGGACCTGACCCTCGATCATTTGCGCGCAGGCCTTGGTAAGGATGCGGGAGACGTTGAGGGTAGTCGCGGCGGGTAGGGAGGTCGAGCCATTGTGGAGCAGCGCTAGGTGAGCGAGAATGTTCATCGCATCCCCGGAGTTCAGGCCGTGGCTGTGACCCCAACAGAACCATAAAGTGGAGCGGTGGTGCCGCTTGGTATCGCCGTCCTGGATGTCGTCGTGGATTAGCGAGAAGTTGTGAATGAGTTCGATGGCTGCCGCCGCGGGAAGGGCCCGGTTCCAGTCCCCTCCGACCGAATCACATGCGAACAGGCAAAGGGCGGGCCGAACCGCTTTCCCTGTGACGGTCTCCGTCGGGTGGAATTCCTCATCCACCCAGCCCATGTGGTACCGGAGCATGTCATAGAGGGGAAGATCGCCCTGCGACAGCGCGCTTCGGAGTTCGGCGTCGATGTGGGGCCGGAATCTCGAGAAGACGTCGGGTAGCTGCATCAAACTCTGCTCTGGCCACTCCCTTGGGGGGAGCCGGCGTGGAGATTGCGGCTCCGTACCTCGGCTAACGATGCTGGGAGGCTACCACAAACAGAGTAAACCTGTCAATTTACGTCTGCCGCGCACAGGGCACCGAGGTTGGCCGCAAACGGCGAGATGGGGTGGGAAGAAAGACCCGGGCCGTAGGCTCGAGGCATGCTGAAAAAGGGCGGAGGTCGAAGGGCTCTTGAGGGAGCTTGGGGGTGTTTTTCAGCTAGGAGGCGCTGGCCTCTTTGGCCTTTTCGTCAGCGATCGATCCGGTAAACGGCGGCGACTCCGATGCGAACAACGCGTCAAGCTCTGTCCCCTCGATGGTCTCGTGGGTGATGATGTGGCGCGCCAGTTGTTCCAGCTTGCCGCGATCAGTAGTAAGAATGTGCTCCGCCTGGTGCCTGGCGTCATCGATGAGCCCGCTGATCTCGTCGTCTATCTCCTCCGCGACCCTGTCACTGTAATCGCGCTGCTCCGATATCTCTTTGCCAAGGAACACCATCTCTTGCCTCTGGCCGTAGGTGCGGGGGCCCAGTCCCGAGAGCCTGCGGGAGCTCTTCACAAGAACGTTGACGCCGCCATCGGGGCCGGTCTCGACCCCGGCTTTGGCCAGCACCTCAAGCAGGCTTGAATCCGGCTCCTTGCGGGACCGGTAGAGCTTGCCGCCGTTCACGGTTAGGAGAAGATCGTCACCGTACACCTCAATGCTTCCGACATCGCCCGCGCGGGCCCAGGCGATCATGGTGCTGATGGGCACTTGTTCGGAGACGCCGTCTCGCTCATGACTCATGCCGTATGAGGTAACCATCTTTTTGGCGATCTTGGTGGCATTCTCCAGGTCGCTGGAGGCGCCGGTGGTGATATCGCCAAAGACGATGCGCTCCGCAGTGCGGCCACCCAAGGCTACCGCAAGCATCGCCTCGAATTGCTGCCTGCTATAGAGGAACCGGTCCTCGTCTGGGAGCAGGCGGGTGTAGCCTCCCATAGACCCTCGGGGAATGATGGAGATCTTGTGCACGTGGTCCGCGTGCTCCATATGATGGGCCACCAATGCGTGGCCGGCCTCATGGTAGGCGGTCACTTCCTTTTCCCGGGGGTTGATGATCCGGCTCTTGCGCTCGGGTCCGGCGATGACTCGGTCTGCCGCCTCTTCGAGCTCTGAAGTGCCTATCAGCTTCTTGTTACGGCGGGCTGCCAGGATCGCGCCCTCGTTGACCAGGTTGGCCAGATCGGCGCCGCTGAATCCAGGCGTTTGTTTGGCGACGGTATCCAGGTCCACCTCTTCCTCTAGAGGTTTCCCTTTGATGTGGACGTTCAGGATCGCTATCCTGCCGGAGATATCAGGCGCGTCGAGCACGACACGGCGGTCAAAGCGGCCAGGTCTCAACAGCGCTGGGTCGAGGATGTCCGGTCTATTGGTAGCTGCGATGAGGATGATATTGATGCTGGAATCGAAGCCGTCCATCTCGACGAGGATCTGGTTAAGAGTCTGCTCTCTCTCGTCGTGGCCGCCGCCCAGCCCTGCTCCCCGGTGGCGGCCCACCGCGTCTATCTCGTCTATGAAGATGATGCAGGGCGCGTTTCGTTTGGCCTGGTCAAAGAGGTCCCTGACCCGAGAGGCGCCCACGCCCACAAACATCTCGACGAACTCACTGCCGCTAATATGGAAAAAGGGCACCCCGGCCTCGCCGGCTACCGCTCTTGCCAAGAGTGTCTTCCCCGTACCGGGCGGTCCAACCAGGAGTACACCCCTGGGAATCCGAGCGCCCAGCGCGGAGAATCGCTCCGGGAACTTTAAGAACTCCACGACCTCCTGAAGCTCTTCCTTGGCCTCAACAACTCCCGCAACATCGGAAAAGGTAACGGTCGTGGTATTTCCGGTAAACCTTCGAGCACGGCTTCTTCCGAAGCTCATCGCCTGGTTGTTGCTCCCCTGGGCCTGACGCATCATGAACAGGATAATCGCGCCAAAGAAGATCAGGGGTAGGAAGGTGAGCATTACACCACCGAGGTTGCTCCATGAGCTCGACGACTTCACCTCGACGCGAACGGCATCCGCTCCTGAGATTGGGACACCGCCTGCCTCCAACAGCTCCAGGATGCTGACATCGCTCTCTTTGCGCGATTTCAGCTTATCCCCCTCTGTCGTCAAGGCCTTGATCTTGTCACCATCGACGACGATCTCCTCGATCTTCCCATCCTTGGCCAGAGTGATGATCCTCGTGATACTGACATCTTCTTCGCTGGACGAGGAGCCACCAAAGACGTTTATGAAAATAAGCACTATCGCCACAAGGATGAGGAGATAGATGATGCTATTTCTCACCCAGCGTTGGTTCATGTCGCCTCCAGGGTGACATCGCCACCCTGTAAAACCCTGTAACGCGCTGGTGGTTTAGACCAGGCGCTCTCTTACGTTTCAACCCCGGCCATTATAACAAATATGTGCCGTCTCCGTAAAAAGACAGCAGGAAAAAAGGCCCCACGTTCTTCAGGCCCTGCCAGGTGTACGGTGGCGATCAGGTATGCTATCATGTTACTGTATAAAGCCGGTGACCCTGCTAGAGTTGCTTACCCAAGGAGGCTGCGTCTTATGCCCGATCCCGCAACCGTTTGCCTGGGGGACGCTGTAACAGCTTTCTTGGTCGGTCAGAGCGCAAAAAACACTCCTGCTTTCCAGCAAGAGCTCCAGCGGATGGTGAGGTGGTACGGACGAGACAGAGACCTGTGCGCGTTGAGCCCTTGGGAGATAGAGAGTTTCGGACAGAGCAGCGGTGCAGACTCCTCAGCAAAAATCGCTCCGGTGAAAGCCTTTCTAGCCTACGTCTATAAAGAAGGCGTGACTACCATAAACCTGGCGAATCACCTGAAGGTCAAGCGGACTCCCATACGGCAGAGACAGGCACGGAGAGTGGCAGCCCAGGCCGTCGCACGCCTATCCCCCGAGGGGCTTCAACGGATCAAAGATGACCTGGAAGGGCTTAAGGGACAGCGCATACGTGTAGCCGACGACATCAAACGGGCCATGGCGGACAAGGACTTTCGGGAGAATGCTCCCCTGGATGCCGCGCGGGAGCAGCAGGGTCATCTCGAGTCCCGTATTCGAGATCTGGAACAGACCCTGAGCCATGCAGTGTCAGTGGATGAAGGCGGATTTCCGGAGGCTGGGTTCGGGGTATCCAGGCTGGGCAGCCGGGTCGTCGTCCACGATATGGAGGTTGGCGAAGAGTTAACATACACGCTGGTTGACCCCTCAGAAGTAGACCTGGTTAAGGGCAAGATATCTGTCGATTCCCCGGTAGGAAAGGCGTTCTTGAACAGGTCTCCCGGCGAGATGGTCGAAGTCAATGCTCCCGGAGGAGCGGTGCAGTACCGGATCGAAAGTATCGACAGATAACTAATATCGGTCGATAAACAAAAGGCCTGCTGGGTTAGCGGGCCTTTTTTTAGTTGCTCAGCGGACGCTCCCTGACTGATGACAGCAGGATGTTTCAGCCGAAGGGGGTGCCCTGATCATCCCCGCAGAGGATGCTTTGAACCCTGGCGTAACCAGGTCTCTTGACGGAGGTGGGGTAAGGCCAGGAAGCGATCGGCATCATTCTCTCCCGCGCCGCCAGGCGCCTTGCCAGCGGGCGCTGCCCGCCTAGTCCAGAGCGGTCTCTTCTGGACCTCCCCCGGTGACCTCCCGGCTCTTCTCGTGAACCTTATGCTCCAGCATAGGCCCCGGGTCATAGAGGTCCCAGACATCCTGCCCGGCCTCGACCTTCTCAGCCATCTCTTTAAATTCCGAGCCCGCCTCACCCATCTCTCCGGCTACTCTCCGGGCCCATGCCGCCTGGCTTCGCTTGTCCCTTCCCTCGTAATGGCCCATCAAGCGGCTGGTGTCGATGCCGGTCAGAGTGCCGGCTCCACCCTTTGCTATGACTACGCGAGATATCTTGCGGTGCAGGTGGTCCCCGCCGCAGTCGGGACAGGCTGGGTCGTCTTGGGACGCCATGCTGCGGAAAAAAATACTGACGATCTTCCGGCAGTCTGTGCAGGCGTATTCGTAGATCGGCATGCTTCCCTCCGAAATGCTCCATCCCTATTGTAGATATCGGGGCAAGCGGGGTCTAGCAGGATGCTGGGGTTTAGCAGGATGCTTCAGGGGGGGGTGTTCAGGACTCTTGACGGATGCGGGGTAAAGCGAGGGTGTGAGCCGCATCCTTCTTCCTGCGCCGTCAGGCGGAATGCCAGCGGGCGTTGCCCGCCCTGCCGGGCTTCACAGTCGCGACTTCTGGAAGCTGCAGGTGGGTCAGGCGACTCTGCGCAGGTTGTCTGGACTCTCGCGCTTTCGAGATTTACGGGCAACGTAGAGTGCGCCCAGAAGGCCGATAACCGCTAAAAGCAATAGTAGCTTTCTCATCCGGTGACACCGCCCAACTTTTCGTCATGCTGGGTAACGACCTTTGACTGTTACCAGCATAGCATAGGACTTCCACGTGATCCCAGAGCCTGGTGTCACCCTGCCCGCGGCTTCGGCTGTCACGCCTGACCCGGCCCCGGAGAGCCGACCCTTTCCGGTTTCCCGCGTCTTGTGTCGGTGGTATCATTGTTCCTGCCGTCGACCCATGCATTGCAGGTGTCAAACGATATGGACTTTAGCTTTACGCCCGAACAAGAAGCTTTCCGCCAGAAGATCCGTGATTTCCTGGCCCAAGAGCTCACCCCGGAATTCCGTCGCCGCGCATTGGCGGAAGGCGGCGGCGAGGGCCATGCGGTGGCGAGGGCCTTCTCTCGCACGCTAGCTGACAAGGGATGGATAGGCCTTTCATGGCCGAAAGAGTACGGAGGCGGAGGCCTGGGACACGTGGAGCGGGCCATCTATAACGAGGAGATGGTGCTGAACGATGTCCCGGAGATCCATCACACCGCGGAGCGGCAGATGGGGCCAAGCATTATCGTCTACGGCACGGATGAGCAGAAAAAGCGCTACCTTCCACCTATAATCCGGGGCGAGGCTAGCTACGCCATCGGCTACAGCGAGCCGGGGAGCGGTTCTGACCTGGCCGGCCTTGAGATGCGCGGGGCTGAGGACGGCGATGACTATGTCATCAACGGCACCAAGCTCTGGGGCGGCACGAAGGAAGCGGACTACCACTGGCTGGCCGTCCGCACGAACCCGGACGCTCCCAAGCATCGCGGGATCAGCGTCTTCATCGTCGATCTGAGAAACACTCCGGGTATCACCATCAACCCCATCGTGGCGATGTCCGGCAACGCGGGTAACCTCTGTGAAACGGTCTACGAAGATGTTCGGGTCCCCAAGGAGAATATCATCGGAGAGAAGGACCAGGGGTGGTATGTAACAACCGGGAACCTGGATTTCGAGCGCTCTGGCATCGAACGAGTGGCCAGCAACTACAGGACTCTCCAGGACATCATCGCCTTCGCTCGCGACGCCCGGGTAGATGGAGTGCCCATCGCCTACCACCCCGCCATACGGCACCGTCTCGCGGAGCTGGCCATAGAGTTTCAGATCGGCCGGACCCTGTCGTATGTCGTCGCCTGGAAGCAGGGTGAGGGGCTGGACTTCAACCGAGAGGCCACGACCAATAAGCTGTTCGGGACCGAGGTCAGCCAGCGCGTGGGCCGTATGGCCATCGAGGTGCTTGGTCTCTACGGTCAGCTATCGACCGGCTCCAGGAGGGCTCCCCTGGGTGGCCGGTTAGAGCAGGCCTATCTTCACAGCGTCTCCCTTACCATCGCAGGGGGGACCTCCGAGATACAGCGCAACGTCATCGCCACACGCGGCCTGGGACTCCCGCGCTCTTAGCGGGCGGGCAGCGCCCGCTGGCATGCGCCTTACGGCGGGGGAGAGGCACCAGAGCAGGTCCTTCGACAAGCTCAGGGCGAACGGGAGGCGGGCAGCGGCGGGTAGTACCCGCTGGCAAATCATGCTCGCAGGGTTGCCGAATGGCACGTCCTGAATGGAAAGAACATCTATGCGACTGACCAGACTCTTCGGCAAAACGCAGCGTGAGGACCCGGCGGATGCCGAGACCGCAAGCCACCGGCTCATGATGAAGGCGGGGCTGATCGCCCCCCTGGCGGCAGGCCTCTACAGCATTCTTCCCATGGGCTGGCGCGCCATCCAAAATCTGGAGCGGGTCATCCGCGAGGAGATGGACCAGGCCGGCGGCCAGGAGCTTCGCATGCCGGTCCTCCAGCCGTTGGAGATATGGGAGGAATCCGGCCGTCGCGCCGGTTTCGGCAAAGGCATGTTTGCCCTGCAGGACAGGCGTGGCCGGGACATGGTGCTGGCCCCCACCCATGAAGAGGTGATCGTCTACCTGGTGCGCCAGCATGTCAGCTCCTACCGCGACCTTCCCCAGATGCTCTACCAGATTCAGAGCAAGTTCCGTGACGAGCCGCGTCCCCGTGCCGGCCTGCTGCGGGTCCGGGAGTTCGACATGAAGGACCTGTACAGCTTCGATGCCGACGAGGAGGGGATGGAGGTCAGCTACAAGCGCATGCTGGAGGCCTATCGCAACATCTTCTCCCGGTGCGGGCTGCCCTCGTTGCAGGTGGAGGCCGATAGCGGCGCCATCGGTGGAAAGGACTCCCACGAGTTCATCCTTCCGGCGGAGAGCGGCGAGGACCAGGTCCTCCGGTGCTCCTCATGCGGCTACGCCGCCAACCGGGAGCGGGCCAGGAGCGTCAAGCCTGTCTTGAGCCAAGCCGAAGGGTCCGATGCGGCCGCAACCGGTGCCCTTCCCCTGGAGCCCGTCGACACGCCGGGGCTCAAGACCATCGAGGAGCTCTCCCAGTTCCTGGGTATCTCGAAGCAACAGACCATCAAGGCGGTCTTCTACAACATCGACGGCGAGGTCGTCTTCGTCGCCATTCGGGGAGACCTGGAAGTCAACGAGGTAAAGCTCCAGAACTTGCTCGGAGCCAAAGAGCTGCGGCTGGCCTCCGACCAGGAGGTGCAGGCGGTGGGGCTTGTGGCCGGGTCGGCGTCGCCGGTGGGGCTGGCGGGCCGGGTCAAGATCGTGGCCGACGACTCCGTCACCATGGGGTCCAACTTCGTCGTCGGCGCCAACGAGCCGGACGTTCATCTTCGCAACGCCAACTACCCTCGGGACTTTCAGGCGGACCTGCTGGCCGACATCGCCAACGCCGAGGAGGGGCACGGCTGTCCCACCTGCGGCAACCCCCTGGACATGACCCGGGGCATCGAGGTGGGGCATGTCTTCAAGTTCGGGACATCGATGAGCGAGAAGCTGGGGGCATATTACCTGGACCGAGAGGGGGTCCAGCACCCGGTGGCCATGGGCAGCTACGGCATCGGCGTGGGGAGGCTTCTCGCAGCGGCGGTCGAGCAGAACCACGACGACAAGGGGATCATCTGGCCCGCCCCCATCGCTCCCTACCAGGTCCACATGGTCGCCCTGGGCAACAGCCCCGAGGTGACCGCCGAGGCGGACCGCCTCTATGAGGAGCTCCAGCAAGCCGGCCTCCAGGTCCTGTACGACGACCGCGAGGAATCGGCGGGGGTCAAGTTCAACGACGCCGACCTGCTGGGCATGCCCGTCCGCATGACCGTCAGCGCCCGCAACCTCAAAAACGGGCAGGTCGAGCTCAAGGCCCGCGCCTCGGAAGAGGCGACCACGGTCCCCCTGGCCGAGGCGGTGACCGCCGTGCGGGGAATGCTCGGCGGCGGGTAGCGGCGGGCGACCTAACCCCCTGCCCCTTCCCGACACGGGAAGGGGTGGGCAGCGCCCACTGGCACAGCGCCTGGCGGCGGGGGAGGTCAGGGATTATGTTCACCCTCACCCCTGCCCTCTCCCATACGCTGGTGGCGCCATCGGAGACGGCGGTACTCGTCATCGAGTGTCAAGAAGGGATCATAGGCGAGGGCGCGAGCATACCGGAATGCCTCCGCCGCTCTGTGCTCGATAGCGGTATGCTGCCGCGGCTATCCAGGCTCCTTGACCGCGCCCGGACGGCCGGCGTGCAGGTGGTGCACTGCACGGTTGAGAGAGCTCCGACCAGCCGAGTGAGAAGCGGCATGAGGCGTTTCGGGAAAGAGGCGTCTGAGGTTGTCGCATCGGCTGAGGGAGGCTCGCCCGGCCGTATTGTCAAGGAGCTGGCTCCTCACCCTGCGGACCTGGTCTCCCAGCGAGCCTACGGGATGTCGGCATTCTATCAGTCCGGTCTGGACGACGAGCTAAGGACCATGGGCATCAAGACCGTGGTCGTCACGGGCGTATCTCTCAACATCGCGATCACAGGCGTGGTTATCGAGGCGGTCAACCGGGGATACCGAGCCGTTCTTCCCACTGACTGCGCCGCCTCCGACCCCCCGGAGTATGCCGAGTGGATAATCCGGTGCACGCTCAGAAATATGGCGGTGCTTACCACAGCCAGCGCGCTGGAGGCCGCCTGGGCATCGAGCTAGAGGCGCGGATACGGGCGATCGAGACAGCGACAGGGCGGAAGGCGCCGACTTGGGGACCTTCCTCGGAGGATGCAATGGCAAGGGATCGGGATCCGCGCGATAGATTTATCCGGGTTAACGGGCTGCGACTGCACTACCTGGACTGGGGGGGCAAAAGCCCGCAGACGGTCGTCTTCCTTCACGGCGGTACGGGCAACGCCCACGACTGGGATGGGATGTCCCGCGCTCTCTGCGATGAGTACCGCATCTTGTCCATCGACCAGCGGGGGCATGGGGACAGCGACTGGTCACGGGAGGGCTACTGGCCTCACCAGATGGCCACGGCCCTGCATGGGTTCGTCCAAAAAACGGGCATAGCCCCCTTCAACCTCGTCGTGCAATCCCTCGGGGTTTGGACGGCCATAGCCTACGCTGGGGAGCACTGGCGGGACGTGAAGGGGCTGGTCCTCACCGACTTCGGTCCGGAGGTGGGCCGCGAAGATGCCCGAAACATTCGCGCGATGATCCAGGACCGGCCGCTGGGGTTCCGCAACTCCGAGGAAGCGGTGGCCTGGCTCGAGCAGGCCTATCCAACCAGGCCCAAAGCCCTCCTGGAGCGGCGGGTCAGATACGGGATGCGCACTAACTGGGCGGAGAAGGTCGTCTGGAAGCACGACCCGGACTTCACGTGGATCACCGCGAGCGCCGGCTTGAGAGCGACACCATACCTCTGGGAGCAACTCCAGAAAATCCAGTGCCCGACCCTGGTCCTGCGGGGCGACAAGAGCACCATCCTGACGAAGGAGATCCAGGAGCGGATGCTGGCTGCGATGCCCAGCGCAACGGGAGGCGAGGTGCCAGAGAGCTCGCATTTCCTCTTCGATGAAAACCCGGAAGAGTTCAGGCGACAGGTCCGGGCCTTTCTGCAACCTTAGTGAACCCCATGTGCAAGGGCTTCGGAGGGAAAGCATGTCCACATTTGATGCATCAGCCAGTTCTATCCGAACGAAACTCATCTATCGGTGATAGCTAGCCACTCGGACGAGATCATGGAAGCTACGAGCTCGTGAGCCATTGGAATAGACCTGGCAGACGGGCTAATCAGCGTGAGCCACGCCACCTGCCTGAATAGGCCACGCCTGCATCAGCTGAGAACCCGTTCATCTATCAGGCGAGTTGCCTCCTCATGAGAGACACCTCGGTCGAAGAACCACCACCATACTTTCCGGAGAGCCTCTGCCCCCGTAGATCGCATGTCCTTCAGTTCGAGCTGAGGGGGACGCTTTCCGCCATGGACGATCTTGCTCCGCAGGTCATATAGAGCACGTAGGTCACGAAGGTGGTCCTGACGACCTTCCCCCTGCCATCCCAGCACGTGAGCGCCCCGAAGGGAGAAGCAATACTTCAACTCCGTGTCAGCACTTCGCGTCAGTAGAGCTTCAAGACCCATCGAGTAGTCCAATATGGCCTCTTCTGGCCTGTCCCTACGCCCGCCGTCCATAAGCTGCTGTGCCGGAAACCGCAGGTAGTCGGAGGTGCGCACGATCTTATTCAATCGAGGCCACGCATCACGAATCCGCTGAGTCATGCTGGAGTCCAGGACATATGGTTCAGCTTGCAGCGTATTGAAATCTGTTGTTGAGAGTCCAAACGTCGGGCTCCCCACTGCTCCCAGCCTGTATGTAGTGGTAGCACCCACCGATGTAAGACGGAAATGGCCGGGTGAACCCAACACCAGGGCTAGCAGTGCCGTAGTCCGAAGTGACTCTATGCTGCCGGGATGGCGGGCTGAGCGGAGCTCATGGGCCTGTCGGATTTCGAGGATAGTCCAACCTTCTGACGGCATCCGATCAAAATCGTTGATGCCTGCTACCGGCCTCTTGACGTCACCCCACTGCCACAGCTCTTGAGACGACACCGGACGAATCTCCGCATTATCCCCGATACTAGCTGCACCGTCAGGCAGCTGTAGAAGTGCGATAACATCGCGGGAGGTTGTAGTCACCCTACCCTCTAAGGCGGCGACGACGAAGTCGTCGAGAAGGTCGGAGGGCAGGTCGTCGGTTGAAAACGGGGACGGCACTTGCAACCAGTGGGTTATAAGCGCATATAAGAATCCGAAATAGATATCCTCCTCAGGAATTCCAGCGGCAACCAACTGTCTTACAAGTTCATCCTGTTCAGGGAACCCACGGCGCGACTCCCTCTGGAATAGACTGCTCACGCCAGCTACGTCGAAGACGGTACGTTTTGATTGTGTTGAAGATGCGCTGCCCCCCTGTTTCGGCACCATCCAGGTGGCCACCTGTTGTCGCACCGGTGATGGTCCGAGCTTCGCTTTTGCCTTCTCGGCTACCGCAGACAAGAACGCCTGCGCAGCTGACCGTAGGTCTCCCTCTGCGGTCACACTTGTCTCCTATAAGCATCCATCCCTTAATCCGGCTTACTCATGCCCTGACAACATTAGAGCACACCCCGCGCGGGCAATAAGAAAGGGGGAGCATGGGACAGGCTGAGAAGTCCCTAGCCGTGGTGGGCCAGGTCAAGCTTAACCCAAATGCCCGCTGCAAGGCTACCGTCCCCTGCATGACTTCTGACCACAACGACATAACCCAGCTGCCTGATGGGACGTGGTCCGTTAGTAGACAGATTAACGCCAACCGTGTCTTGACTAAAATGACCACCAAAGGGAAGATGGCGAACTGCAAGGATGTGATCGACCTGAAGAGCGACGATCACCTGGGTCGAACATTATCCATGCTGGCCGACGACGGGAAGTGGCACGAGTCCCTGAAGGCCAACTAACGGCGATGGAAATGGCTGAAGGAGGAAGGTATGAACTCGGTACGGGTACTGGTAGGTACACGCAAGGGCGCCTTTGTCCTGACCTCGGGCGCCAAGCGCCAGAGGTGGGACGTCATGGGCCCCCACTTTGGGGGCTGGGAGATCTTCCATCTCAAGGGGTCTCCGGTTGACCCAAATCGGCTGTACGCAGCGCAGTTCACCGACTGGTTCGGGCAGCTGATCCAGCGCTCCGACGATGGCGGCAAGACATGGGAGCCGGTGGGTAACCAGTTCGTGTACAACGGCGCACCAGGCACGCATCAGTGGTACGACGGCACGCCCCATCCCTGGGAATTCAAGCGAGTCTGGCATCTCGAGCCGTCGCTTACCGATCCGGACACAGTCTACGCCGGGGTTGAAGACGCCGCCTTGTTTCGCTCGACCGACGGCGGCCAGACGTGGCAAGAGGTCTCCGGACTGCGCGGCCACGGCTCAGGGCCCTCCTGGCAGCCAGGTGCGGGTGGCTTGTGCCTGCACACTATCCTTCTGGACCCGAGTGATCCCAAGCGGATCTTCACCGCCATCTCCGCCGCAGGCACCTTCCGATCCGACGATGCTGGCGAGACGTGGCGGCCGGTAAACCGTGGCCTGAAGTCCGAAGGCATCCCCGACCCGACTGCCGAGGTCGGTCACTGCGTTCACCGTATAGCGATGCACCCTTCGCGTCCGGGAGTGCTGTTCATGCAGAAGCACTGGGATGTCATGCGTAGCGACGACGCCGGCGAGTCATGGCGCGAGGTCAGCGGCAATTTGCCGACCGACTTCGGGTTCCCCATAGAGGTGCACGCGCACGAGCCAGACACGATCTACGTCGTCCCGATCAAGAGCGATTCGGAGCACTATCCGCCCGAGGGAAAGCTGCGCGTGTACCGTAGTCGGACGGGCGGAGACGAGTGGGAGGCCCTAACGAAGGGGCTGCCCCAAAAAAACTGCTACGTCAACGTGCTGCGCGACGCTATGGCCATCGACTCGCTGGATTCGTGCGGTGTGTACTTCGGCACTACTGGAGGGCAGGTGTACGCTTCGGCCGACGAGGGAGACACCTGGGCTCCTATCGTCCAAGACCTTCCATCCGTGCTGTCCCTTGAAGTCCAGACGCTGCCATGATTCGAGTCCTTCTCCCGACACATTTGCGGACGCTGGCACACGTCGAAGGCGAGGTGATGCTCGCCGTCGACGGCCAGGTTACGCAGCGCTCGGTCCTCGACGCTCTCGAGGCCTGCTATCCGATGCTACGCGGGACGATTCGGGACCACGTCACGCAAGAGCGCCGAGCGTTCGTGAGATTCTTCGCCTGCCAGCAGGACCTGTCTGGCGAACCGCCGGATGTCCCGCTGCCTGATGCGGTCGGGATTGGGGCAGAGCCTTTTCTGATCCTGGGGGCTATCGCTGGCGGCTAAATGAAGGGCCAGCCGCCGGAAGCGGCGTTTCCAGACCCTTCTCCGGTCCCCCTGGCAGTGCGCGGCGCCTGTGACGGCGAGGTTCATCCGGTACACGCCATCATGCGCCGTGATATACGCCGGTTGGTAGATGAATGAGCCCGGTTAGGGCAGCGTCACCCTGGGGGGTGGGGGGTAAGCAAACGCGGAGGCGAATCAGCGTTGAGAAGCGCCCTCACCTGCTTGATGGGACGTGGCTCGCAATGAGCCGACACGGGGATGGTCGACAACGATGCCAGGGGCGTGTTAGCGTGTCGTGGCGATCTAGGTGGGGGCAAGTCACCTGAGAGGTATTGGTTAGGTAGGTCTAGCACCTTCCCTGTCTGGAATCGCCTTAGCGCCACGCTCGAATCGCCTCAACGCCTCTTCCCAGGCAATGGATGATAACGTAGATTACCAACGAACCACGGAGAAGGATATGTCGACAGACTCAAGTTCTCGCCCTCCGTTCCCCCCCTTCACCAGCGAAACAGCGTCCCAGAAGGCACGAATGGCTGAAGACGCCTGGAACACCCGTGACCCTGACCGCGTAGCGCTTGCTTATACCGTTGACAGCACTTGGAGAAACCGCGCTGAGTTTCTCTCGGGGCGCGAGGAGATCGTGCAGTTCCTCCGCCGCAAGTGGGCCAAGGAACTTGATTACCGCCTGATCAAAGAACTATGGGCCTTTGATGACGCACGCATCGCGGTACGCTTCGCTTATGAGTGGCATGACGATTCCGGTAATTGGTTCCGTGCGTGTGGCAACGAGAACTGGGAGTTCGACGAGAGCGGCCTTATGCGTCGCCGCATCGCTAGCATCAATGACCTGCCTATTGAGGAATCCGACCGCCAGTACCACTGGCCACTGGGTCGCCGGCCGGACGAACACCCAGGATTATCCGATCTCCATCTTTGATACATTTGGTCCACGGCTCCCAGGGGACATTCCTTTCGTCGCGCCCCTTTAGCCTATTGCACCTGACCGGAGGAAGCGACGAGCGCCCGTGTGGTGCCATTGCCCCAACGCCCACTACAGGCTACCTTGCCCGCATGGAGTCTGAACACCCCTACCTAGTCAAGCAGCCCAACGGATCGTGGCTCGCAAAGAGCTGACGGGTGGTGAGCAAGATGATGCCGGGGCGCGCTGGCATGATCGCGGCGGTCTAGACGGGGCAGGCCGCCAGGGGTGTCGTTAGATAGGCTGGCGGCATCCTCGTCAAGAAACGCCTTGGTGCCACGCTCTCGCGCTTGCGTCGGCAGTTCTCAGTCACACCCTCCTTGCCACGAACGAGTGTACTATGAGTGCCCGTAACGATAAGAGGAGGTTGGCTATGGTAAGCATCGACACCCTGGCTGAAAAGATCGATCGAGTCGAGTCTCTCGAGCAGATCCGGCTGCTGGCGTCGCGGTACGCCCTGGCGGTGGACAGCCGCAACCTCGACGACCTGGTGGGGCTGTTCGTCGATGACGTGCGCGTGGGCCGGGAGGGCAGAGGCCGCGAGGAGATGAAGCGGTGGTGGGGGAAGTCCCTCAGTAGGTCGAAGGCGAGCATCCACTTCGTGGGCAACCATGTGATCGATTTCGACGACGCCGACCATGCCACGGGTGTCGTGTACTGCCGGGACGAGCTCGAACGGGACAACGAATGGCACGTCGGCATGATCCAGTATTGGGACACCTATGAGCGCCGGACCGGCACCTGGTACTTCGTGCGCCGTAGGTTGATGCGGTGGTATGAGGTCGACGCGCTGACCCGACCCCACCACGGCGCCCGGATCGAAAGTGGCAGCACGCTGAGGGTCGGCGAGCTGCCGGAGGCGTGGCCGAGCTGGGACCGCTTCTGGCAGGAGTGGGGGCCGGCGGGCGGCGCCCGCTAGCCCGCCTGAGGCGGGCGCCTGACGGCGGGGGAGGGGTACACAGATTCACGCAGATGGGCTCGGTGGTGAGGGCTGGCCTGGCTGACGGCGCTATGACCAGGACGGGTGGGACGGAAACATTGTCGGCTATGACAGGACGTAAATAGCCACAACGGCGTAGATCAGGGCGGTGGCGGTAACTTGCAGCACGTGAAACATCTCATGGTACCCAAAAACACCTGGGAGGAGGTCTGGCCGCTCGGTGGCATATATCGCTCCCCCGGCGGAATACAGGACGCCACTTAATACGAGCATGGCGAGCGCCTCTCGGGGTAGCGTTGTCACCAGCTCTGATATGGCCGCAACGCCGACCCAGCCAAGGGCAGTATAAAGACCGACTCGAAACCAACGAGGTGCCGGTGGCGCGACCAATGAGTTGACGAAGCCCACCAATGCCAAGCCGGCCACCACCGACAAAACAGGGATACCCCAGGAAGCGCTCATGAGTTTGAGGGTGAACGGTGTATATGCCCCCGCAATAAAAACGAAAATAGTCGAGTGGTCCAGCCGGTTCATCAGGCCCCGAAGGCGACCATTCAACGGGAGCAGATGGTAGGCCGCACTGGTCGAGTACAGGATGATAAGGCTTGCGCCAAAGATTGCACCACCGATTACCTCTCGGGGTGAATCGGCAATGAACAGGAGGGGAGCAGCAAGGCGAAGGGGGCCAGGAGAGCATTGACGAGATGCAGGTAGCCTCGAAGGACAGGTGGGGCGGCAACAGACACCTGGGTAGCCATCGCAAATACTTTACCACGAACCCAATGCCGCAGAGCAAGCCGGCGCTTTCGACACGGTGTACTGAAGAAGTGCCTTTTCACCATCGCGGTGATGTGTTTTCTCGATCCACGGCGCGTGGCTCTTGAAGATCCGGTCTCCCTCAGCGACCTTGTCCGGCGGAGCGATGATAACGAACGTGAGCTGCGTCTTGTTTTTATAGGACATCTGGTCCTCCTTATCGCACGGCCCGTCCACGCGCACAATGGATGCGGTACCGCTTGTCTGGTGTGGCCTTGAACTTAAGCAGGTTACCAGGTTACATGAGGCCGCCGTCGCCTGCAAGCGCGCAAGTCAGCATTCGAGATATCACGGTCCATCGGCCTTATCATCCGGGTCACTATCGCCGTAACGAAATTGGGTATAATGTCGAACCGGCGGCAATAAGGGGGTTGCGCACATGGCGTTGGGGAACCACCTCAGGCCCGACGAGGATGTCCTGGCGCGGATCGGTCCGTATTATGCGACCTCGCGCCGGGTGTTGCGATATGAGCAGGCACCCGGGGGCAAAGAGGAGGTACAGGAGCTGCTATACGCCCGCGTGGGCTCGATAGAGCTGGTCCGTCCGACAAACCACCCCATGATGGTGGGAGGGACGATTCTGGCTTTGAGTGGACTCTTTGTCACGGTAACCCTTGGGTTTTTCACGACCATCCTCGTTGTCCCGTTCGGCCTGGCCTTCATTTTTCTCGGCGCCAGGGGTCAGGGCAAGGAGCCCTATTATCAGCTGCACATCAATAACGTAACGCGGCGAGAGAAGGCGCTCTGGCGCATCCCGCATCGTGGATCGATGGATTTCATGGGCGCCGTCGGCTATCGCACCGGCTGGAAACCGATAGAGGGAGATTGACAGGGTAGCCCGCTACCCCTTGATGATGTTGTGGACCGGGATGATGCGCGGCGGGGATAGAGCGGCCCCGGTCGCGGCGATAATCGGCACCAGCGCCTCCTCGGACTCCCACACGTCAACGACGAACCAACCGCCCTCTATTGGGCCAGCCACGTGATGCAGTCGGCCCTTCGGCGCGCCGAGCCCCTTGGCTTCGAGGTCCCTGAGTACCTGATTGTACTGCTGCTGCGTCATCCCTGAATTTTCAAAGATAGCGGTGATGGCCATGGTCTACTCCTTGGGTTGTGTGGGCCTGCGCCCCCCTTGATACGTTGGGTCTCCCTCAGCGGCTGCTCGGATTTCGCCCGCATGAGAGACGTACGTCAGGGCGCCAGTGCCGAGAATCCTATCACGAAATTTCGTTTCCCAGGAAACAGGTACTAGCGAGCTTGACTGTACCACGATTCCTGCCTTACCTTCCGTCTATGCGATACCTCAACACCATTCCATGGGCAGTCCTCTTCAGCTCGATTCTGGTGGCCGGTGCGGCGCTGCGTAGTGCCATAGCTGGCTTCGTAAGGCGGAGCATGGCGCGAGGGAAAAAGTTCCGCCGGCGGCCAGGCGCTTGATCGGCGAGGGAGGGTAAATCACAGATTCACGCAGATGGACGCAGATGGTGTGGGGCAGGGAAAGGCGCATTGAGCTAAAGGCACAGGATGGCGAAAGCACGACGTCTGCCGGAGCGCACCTGGACGGTGCTCGTGATCGGGGGAGGCGCCGCCGTGGGAAAGACTACGGTTGCCGCAACCGTCGCGTCGCGCTACGGTGCAACGGTCCTACCCGTCGATGCCGTCTGGTTGGCACTGAAGGCTGCCACCACCCCCGATTCTCACCCCGAGCTGCATTACTTCGATCCCTCCGATAAGGAGCTCGCTCTCACAGCGGAATGCCTCTGTGAGCGTCACAGAAAAAGCGCTGAAGCGATAAGCCAGGCGTTGGGTCCCGTGATCGAATACTTTCTCTGGGAGCGGCGGCCCGTCGTGCTGGAGGGCGCCTGGATCACTCCCCGCCTTCGCGGCCCACTGGACCCGTCAGGAAGAGGCCGTGCGAGCCGTGTTCATGCATGAGCCCGATGTCGGCGAGGTCTTGGAGGCGATGCGCGCCCGTGCGGGTTGGCAAGTCTCTCCGCCTCGTCAGATAAAGCTCTCGGAGGTCTGCTGGCTCTTCGGCAATTGGGTGCGCGAGCAGGCTCTGGCCGAAGGGCTCCCGGTAGTTGACGCTCCTCCACGCGCTACGCTGGCTGAGCGCGTTCTTGCGGCTATCCACCCACTACCATGATGTACCGCGTTGCCGAAGCTGCCGACCTCACCGCGTTGTCGGAGATGCGTTGGGAATGGCGAGCCAATGAGGATCGCGGTGCTGCGGTTGTCAGCAAAGACGAGTTCGTCGAGGCCTGCACCGAGTTCCTGAAAGAAGGGCTCAACGATGGCAGCTGGACCTATTGGCTGGCGGAGCAGGATGGGGAAATCATCTCCAATATCTTTATCCAGCGGGTTGCCAAGGTGCCCAAGCCGAACCGCCTGCACGATGAGCTCGGGTATCTCACCAACGTCTATACAAAGCCTGCCTATCGGGGGCGGGGCACGGGTGCCGACCTTCTAAAGAGGGTTGTGAAATGGGCGGCGGACGAGGATCTGGAACTGTTAATCGTATGGCCGGACCAGGAGCGGGTGGGCTTCTACCAGCGGCATGGCTTTAAATCGGAAAATGAGGTCATGGAGTACCTCTTGAGGCCCTAGTCCTCTCCACGTCACGGCCTTCGTCAGTCCCCTCCTCCGAGTCCGTGTCATCCGCCGCTATGCTAGGGGCTGAGCCGGAAGGGGGGGTAACGGTCTGTTACCAGGAGGAAGGCATAGGCTTCAACCCGAATGGACCAGCGCATGGCGCCTACGACGAAATTGAACGCTCCTGTGGGATAGCGGCCGGTGAACAGGATGACGACCCAGGAGAAGAGCACCAGGACCGCGACTGCCAGAGCCACGAAAACCAGCACAATGTAGTGAGGTATGGCCAAAAGCCACTTTACCAGGGGGAGCCAGCGGTTTAAATCTCTCTCCACATCGGGATACGCCATCTCCAGGTGAACGGCCTGTTCTTCGTCGGTGGAGGGATACTCATCCCTCAACAGGAAGAGGTACGCTACGACCCGATTCGTGAATCTCATGAGGGCCAGGTTCCAATCGAACCACTATCGGGGATATTTCTGGCGGAAGAGGATCATCAGCGCTGTGGCGATGACGATGGCGCCACCGGCCCCTGCCACGGTGGACTCACCCATATTTACGGAACTGCTTGATACGAGGGTCAGAACGATGAAAGTGGGGATAATTGCAATCAATCGAAAGAACGTGGACGTGCGGTTGAGGGGTCTGTCCGGATAATCAACGGACAATTGAACGGGGTAGCCATTTTGTTGCAGAGCCATTTGCAGCACCTCCTGAGTGGCATCTTAGCGCTGAAGCGGGATCCCCCATTTCGACCGCCCATGCCACTAGCAAGGTGCGGATGAGGTGGCCCGAGCTTACTGCCGGTCTTCAGTGCTCGTCAATGGGCAGACTCGCGATCCTGAGTAGTAATCGGTTTCTGCCATGAACATAGCACTCGCCGTTGTGGAAAAGTCAGGCAGGCCTCACCCCCTGGCCCCCTCTCCACAGACCTGGAGAGGGGGTAAACAACGCCAGAGGCGGGCAGCGCCCGCTGGGCGCGGCTGAGCGGTCAGGCCGCGGGCCGCTCATCGGCCCACCGGCCGGTCTCCCGCTCGTCCTCCACCACCCGAGGGCCATGGTGATGGCCCGTGCTGGGCACGTGGCCGTTCTTCACCTTCCGCGCGACCAGCGCTCCCGCCACCAACAGCGCAGCCCCTGCACCTACCGCAAACAGTGTCTTCTTCTTCATCTCCTACCCCCTTGCCAAGTACTTTGAATGTGCCCGTCATCGGATAGACGCCGGCGGCTGTCGAAATGTTCCCGCGCAGGAGGGTTGACCTCTCCCCAGCCCTCCCTATCCATCTCGTTTCGGGACTGGGGCCAGGGGTTAGGTCGGGCAGGTGTACAATGGCTTTACCATGGCCGAATCCGTTGGCAAGGTCAAAGAGGTCCGCAAGCGGGACGGTGGCGTCGTTGCCTTCGAGCCGTCCAAGATCCAGACGGCCATCGGGAAGGCCTTCGCCGCCACCCATTCCGTTCGTGATGAGCCCACCGGCCCTTCGGCAAGCTCAAGGCTCAGGAAAGACTCTGCCGAGCCACCTTTAGATGCCCTGACCGCCGAGGTCGTCCAGCGTGTCGCGCAGCGCATGGCCGGCCAGACCCCCGGCGTCGAGCAGGTGCAGGACGCCGTCGAGGAGGCCCTGATGGCCAACGGCTACCCCGACGTCGCCAGGGCCTACATCCTCTACCGTCACGGTAGGGCCGAGGTAAGGGACAAAAAGCGGCTCCTGGGCGTCCAGGACGACCTCAAGCTCACCGTCAACGCCGTCAAGGTGCTGGAGCGCCGGTACCTCCTCCGCGACGACGACGGGCGCCTGGCCGAGACCCCTGAGCAGATGCTCCGCCGGGTCGCCAGGGCCGTTGCCGCCGTGGAGAGCACTTGGACCCTTCGACAGGCTCAGGACAGGCCCCTTCGACGGGCTTGGGACTCAACTAAAGAGGTGGAGGAGGCCTTCTTCTCGGCGATGGCTGCCCTGGAGTTCCTGCCTAACTCGCCGACGTTGATGAACGCCGGCGGCGCCCTGGGCCAGCTCTCGGCCTGCTTCGTCATCCCCGTGGAGGACTCCATGGGCCGTATCTTCGATGCGGTCAAGAGCATGGCCCTGATACACCAGTCGGGCGGTGGCACTGGCTTCTCCTTTTCACAGCTCCGCCCGAAGGGGGATATCGTCAAGTCGACTCAGGGGATCGCATCCGGGCCCGTCTCCTTCATGCGGGTCTTCGACACGGGGACCGACGTCATCAAGCAAGGGGGCAAGCGCCGGGGGGCCAACATGGGGATTCTGAGGGTCGACCACCCGGACATCCTGGAGTTCATCGAGGCCAAGACCCGCGATGGGGTCCTCAGCAACTTCAATGTGTCCGTTGCCGTCACCGACGACTTCATGGAGGCGGTGGAGCGTGATAGCGATTATCCCCTGATCAACCCCCGGTCAGGGCGGGCAGAGCCCGCGGGCATTGCGCCTGACGGCGTGGGAGAGGGACCAGTACAGGCCCTTCAACAAGCTCAAGGAACAGGGCGGGGTCGGCGGCTCAGCGCGAGGCACGTCTTCAACCTCATCGCCACCAGCGCCTGGAAGAGCGGCGATCCGGGGCTGCTCTTTATCGACGAGATCAACCGCGCCAACCCGACACCGCAGCTGGGCTCTCTGGACGCGACCAACCCCTGCGGCGAGCTGCCTCTGCTGCCCTATGAGAGCTGCAACCTGGGCTCCGTGAACCTGTCGAGGATGGTCCGCGATGGTGAGATGGACTTTGAAAAGCTGCGCCGCACAGTCCACCTGGGGGTGCGGTTCCTCGACGATGTCATCGAGGCCAACCGCTACCCTCTTCCCGAGATCGAGGCGATCACGAGGGGGAACCGCAAGATCGGCCTCGGAGTCATGGGCTACGCCGACGCTCTGCTCAAGCTGGGGCTGCCGTATAACACCGACGAGGCTCTGGCCTTCGCCCGCCGGGTCATGTCCTTCGTGAAAGCCGAGGCGCTGGAAGCGTCGCGGCAATTGGCCGAGGAGCGCGGCCCCTTCCCCAATTTCCCCGGCAGCGTCCACGACCGGCCCGGCGGGCTCAAGCTTCGAAATGCCACCGTCACCAGCATCGCCCCCACGGGCACCATCTCCATCATCGCCGGCTGCTCCAGCGGCATCGAGCCCCTCTTCGCCCTGTCCTACGTGCGCAACGTCATGGAGGGGGTCCAGCTTCTGGAGGTGAACCCGGAGTTCGAGCGAGTGGCCCGGGAGGGCGGTTTTTACACGCAGGAGCTTATCTCGGAGGTAGCCCGCACCGGAGGTGTCGCCGGGATGGAGGGGGTCCCCGCAGAGATACAGCGCCTCTTCGTCACCGACTTTGACATCGCGCCCGAGTGGCACGTGCGGACGCAGGCGGCCTTTCAGGAGCACTGTGACAACGCTGTCTCCAAGACCATCAACCTACCCAACGAGGCGACGGTGGAGGATGTGCGAGAGGCATACCTTCTGGCGTACAAGCTGAAGTGCAAGGGGTTGACCGTCTTCCGCTACGGCAGCAAGAGCCAGCAGGTGCTCTACAGGGGTGGCAGCGTGGTTGAGGGGAAAGGAGAGATTGCGCCCTTTGTCAGCGCCGCGTCCGAGTACGCTGGCGGCTGCCCCGGCCTCGACTGCGAGTTTTAGCTGTCATGCTGGGTTTCGTTTGCTTTACCCCTCGGTTTCTTAACTCCCTGGGGGGCGCGCCGAAAGGAATCACCGATGGAACTAGACGATCAGTCGCTGCCCGAGTTTATCCCCGGGATGGAGCTTTGTGAGCGCTTCTTCCGGAGGGCCGTCCAGCCGATTCTAGCGAAACGGTTCCCTGAGCTTGCCTACTCGGCGGCCCGTCTCGGCTGGGGCTCCGACGTGTTGGGATTCGACACCCCGATGTCGCGCGACCATGGCTGGGGGCCGAGGGTGACACTCTTCCTGTCCGTCGATGACCTGAGTGCCTACAGCCATGCCATCGCCGATGCCATGGCTTCCGAACTCCCCTACGACATCGACGGATACCCTACCAACTGGGTGGATCTTGACCAGACAGGCAGCCACATCCAACCGATCGCCGAAGGGCCGATCAACCACGCTGTTGAAGCAACATCGGTGCGGCTGTTTGTCGAGCGTCACCTGGGCGTCGATGCATCGTCCGATATAGATGAGCTAGCCTGGCTCGCGATCCCGGCACAGCGCTTATTCACCATCGCTTGCGGCGTGGTTTTTCAGGACGAATTGGATCAGCTCCACCGTCTGAAAACATCGCTTGCCTGGTACCCAAGAGACGTCTGGCTCTACATGATGGCCAGTCAATGGATGCGTATCGAACAGGAAGAAGTGTTCGTCGGGCGCTGCGGCGACGTTGGCGATGAGCTGGGCTCTCAATTGATTGGGGCGAGACAAGTTTGTGAACTCATGCGCCTTTGCTTTTTGATTGAAAAGGTGTACATCCCGTACCAGAAATGGGTTGGTAGCGCCTTCGCCCGCCTGGGGTGTGCGAGCGTTCTGCACCCGATTCTCAACAAGGTTTTGGGTGCACCGGACTGGAAGGCTCGAGAAAGCTGGCTCAGCGAGGCCTATACCCACGTAGCCAAGATACACAACGAACTCCGGGTGACTCCGGAACTCGACACGGAGGTCTCGCGGTTCTATAGCCGTCCTTACCTGGTTCTCCACGCGGATCGTTTTGTAGACGCCCTGCTTGAGGAGATTAGATCGGATCGGGTTCGGGCGCTGCCGCGATACGTCGGATCGATTGACCAGTTCGCGGACTCCACCGATATCAAGGAGTGGCCAACGCGAATGGCCGCACTCACCGCCGTCTACCGAGCTTGAACGTCAGCGGGCGGTTGCCGGCAGGGGCTCCCATTGGTCGGCCCAGCGCTGGATGGACTCGACGACCTCCCGCAGGGCCTCACCTTTTGGGGTCAGGGAGTATTCGACTACAACAGGCCGCTGGGCGAGGACTTGCCTGATGACGATGCCTTCCGCCTCCAGCTCCTGGAGGCGCCTGGACAGCAGGTTGTCGCTCAGGCCGTCGACGTAGGCGGCAATGTCGGTGAACCGGCGCGGCCCCTCCAGGAGGGAGCGCAAGATCATCCCAGTCCACTTCTTGCCCAGGAGCGCCGCCGCCTTTTCGTACTTGGGACAGGCGTGCTGAAAGTCCATTTCAATATCCCTATTCCGGCCCTCTTCAGGGCCCTGGTCCTCTAATCCGGGCTCTCGTTCCCCGGCCCGCTTTCCCAGGTCCCCTTCGCGGGCCCCGTTCTCAGGTCTATTGTTCGGCCCCAGCTAGGGCTGCCCACATTCTAACAAAAGCTAAGGGACTTGACAATACTAAGCCGGTAAGCTAATCTATAGGCAGCTACTTATGAAATCTAAGTAAGATCGGCAAGGTCAAGCCGGTTCGAGGAGGCAAGGATGTCGGCAAACAACACGGAGGTACGGTCGGTCTCCAGGGTCGTGGACAGCATAACGACGTTGGAAGGAGGGGGCTTCCTGGTCCACAGGCCTTTCCCAACCGAGGCGCTGAGTGACTTCGACCCTTTCCTGCTGTTGGACCAGATGGGCCCGGTGAAGCTGGGCCCCGGCGAGGCGACAGGAGCCCCGGACCATCCCCATCGAGGATTCAAGACGGTCACGTATATGCTGGACGGTCTGATGGAGCACAAGGACTCCCAGGGGAATAGCGGCAGATTGGGGCCGGGGGACGTTCAATGGATGACGGCTGGAGCCGGGGTGGTCCACTCGGAAATGCCCTCGGAGGAGCTGGTCCGCGATGGAGGTCCCATGCATGGGTTCCAACTCTGGGTCAACCTGCCCCGGAAGGACAAGATGATGGCGCCACGGTATCAGGGCGTCCCGTCGGCGCGAATCCCGGTGGCGACCTCCGATGACGGCTCGGTTACCGTGAAGGTCATCGCGGGCGAGGCCCTAGGAGCCACGGCGGTGATCGACACTCGCATCCCGATCATGTACCTCCATTACACCCTGCGGCCCAACGCTCGAGTTACGCAGCGGGTCCCGAGGGAGCACAACGTCTTCGCCTACGTGATCTCGGGAGAGGGGCGATTCGGGCCGGACGCGAAGCCAGCGGGCGAAGGGCAGATGGTGATCTTCTCCAGCGATGGCGACGAGGTCGTCGTCGAGGCGGCAGATGGGTCGGAGCTCAGCTTTCTACTGTTAGCCGGGGCGCCGCTTCACGAGCCTGTGGCAAGGTACGGCCCCTTCGTCATGAACACGCAGGCGGAGATAGCCCAGGCGATCCAGGACTTCAGGAACGGCTGGATGGGTCTGATCAACGGTTGATAACACACAAGCTCGAAGGAGTGCATATATCTTTCGAGGCGGGAATTAGCTCTGTACGAAGAGAAGGAGCAGAAACATGCGATTAGGATTCAATCTACCCCAATTAGGTCCAGCAGCTACCCCTGAAGCTTTGGTGCGTGTAGCGCAGCGGGCAGAGGAGCTTGGCTACGACAGCCTTTGGGTCACGGACCGTGTACTCCACCCGATCGAGCCGCAGACACCATACATGGGCTCGCCCGACGGCTCCCTTCCCGAGATATACAAGATCGTCCTTGATCCTCTCGAGTCACTCACGTACGTCGCGGGCCACACGAGCCGCATTGCCCTGGGCACCAGCATCCTCGATATGCCGTACTACAATCCGGTGCTGCTGGCCCGCAGCCTGACCACCCTCGACGTCCTGTCGGGAGGCCGATTACGGGTCGGGCTAGGCCAGGGCTGGTCCAAGGACGAGTTCGATGCGGTGGGCGCCTCGATGAAGGCCCGAGGCCGGCGAGCAGACGAGTTCATCAGCGGCCTAAAGGCGATCTGGACGACTGACCCGGTCGAGTTTCACGGCGAGTTTTACCACGTCCCGAAGTCGGTCATTCTCCCGAAGCCAGTGCAAAAGCCGCACCCACCGATCTACCTGGCCGCCTTCAGCGACAGCGGCTTAAAGCGCACCGCTACCATGGCCAACGGATGGTTACCTGCCGGCATGCCGCCGGAGGGACTGAAGCAGATGATCGCAGGGCTTAAGGGAATGGCCCAGGAGGCCGGCCGGGACCCGACGGAGCTGGCGGTTGTGGTGCGGGCGAATATTCTCGTCACGGAGGAGCCGCTAGGCGACCCACGCTTCCTTTGCACCGGCTCGCCCGACCAGATTAAGGCCGACATTGCCGCCACGCGTGAGATTGGCGTCGATGAAATCCACTTCGACCCATCGTTCTCGCCCGACGGCACCTCGTTAGAGGGCTTCCTGAAAACGATGGAGCTCATGAAGACCTTAAGCTGACCGCAAAACCAGGAGATCTGGGGTGCCTACTGATCAGGAGGAAACCGATGTTTTCAGAAAAGGAAGTTGCCTACCTAGCAAGTCAACGTCTGGCAAGGATCGCGACAGTTTCGTCGTCAACGCAACCAGATGTGTCGCCGGTGGGGTTCGAGTTCGACGGTAAGCGTTTCATCATCTCCGGCCACAACGTTGAGCGAACGACGAAGTACCGAAACGTCAAAGGTGGAAATAGGAAAGTCGCGCTAGTCGTTGACGACCTCGAGTCCACTAATCCATGGACCCCCCGCGGGGTCAGGGTGCATGGCACCGCCCAGGTCGAAGAGGTGGATGGCCGTGCAGTTCTGGTAATCAGGCCGGATAGTCACTGGAGCTGGGGAGTAGAGGCGCCGCCGTTCGAAGGCGGAAGCCAGGCGATTCGCAAAGTCGTCCATGCTGGTACCTAGTACGACGCTGGGTGGGGATTATAGAATGGCGATCTTTTGTGCCGGCATATGAGGGAGTTGGCGGTACGGACGAAGGAGTGTACAAAATGGCTGCTCAATTGGACGAGAACGCGAAAAAGCTGCTGCAAAGCACAAGCCTGGCCCACGTGGTGACTTTGATGAAGGATGGGTCGCCGCAGGTAACGCCCGTGTGGGTGGACACGGACGGGAAGGATGTCCTGATCAACGTGGCCGAGGGGAGGGTCAAGCTGGCCAACATCGCCCGTGACCCACGTGTCGCCCTCTCCGTCACCGACCCCGATAACGCCTACAGCTACGTGGCGGTCCGGGGCACGGTTGTGGAGACGACCAAGGTTGGGGCCGAGGCGCACATCGACCGGATGGCGAAGAAGTACCTGGGCCTGGAGAGCTACCCCTACCGGAGGCCCGGCGTCGAGGACCGGGTGCTGATCAGGATCAGGCCGGACAGGGTCAGCGGGATGGGGGATAGGTGGGATCAGGCCATGGGGCCGAGGGCTCCCTTGTAGCGTGTGATGGCGTCGATGTGGTCGTTCGGAGTCTTAAGGCCGGCGTTCATCGAATTGAAGGTGACGTGGGTCGCCCCCAAGGCCCGCCACGCGATGGCGGTCTCCACCGCTTGCTCGACGGTCCCCTCGCCGAGGCTGACGCCCGTTTCGATGCCGAAGGCGGCGGGGTCTCGGCCCGCCTCCTTGACGTAGGAGCGTATTCGCTCCGCGACCCTCTGGCCCCGCTCGTCGGGAGCGAGCAGGAGGAAGAAGCCGTCGCCTATGCGAGCGGCGCGCCGCAGCACCGTGTCGGCGCCGCCTCCAAACCAGATGGGGATGGGCCGCTGGACCGGCAGGGGGTTGATGCCGGCCGCGGTGACGGTGTTCCAGCGTCCGTTGAAGGTGACGACCTCCTGAGTCCACATGGCCTTCAGCAGGGCGATCTGCTCCTCGCTGCGAGCGCCCCGGTCGTGGAAGTTCATGCCCAGCGCTTCATACTCGACGTCATTCCAGCCGGTGCCGATCCCTAGCCGCAGCCGTCCGCCGCTGAGGACGTCGACCTCGGAGGCCTGCTTGGCCACCAAGGCGGTCTGCCTTTGGCCCAGGATCAGGACACCGGTGGCCAGGCCGAGCCGTTGTGTCACCCCGGCTAGAAAGCCGAACAGGGCGAAGGGCTCGTGGAACATGCTTTCGTGAGTGTAGGGAGGAGGGCGTCCCGGCATTGGCGCCCAGTCCGGCCTGGCGCTGAGCTGGGCCCCGATCACGTGATCGTAGGCAAGCAGGTAATCGAACCCCAGCCCCTCGGCCGCCTGGGCATAATCGCGGATGGCTCCGGGGTCCGCTCCGATCTCGGTCTGAGGGAAGGTGACGCCAAGCTGCATAGACGGGCTCCTTTAATGCCGTGCTGAAAGTCCCAGCAATGATACTAGAGGCGAGGTGCTGAGAACACCCCCAGACCCCCTGCATGGGGTGCAGGGGCGGGCATTGCGCCTGGCGGCGGCGGGCAGCGCCCGCTGGCATTCCGCCTGGCGGCGAGGAGAAAAGGATGCCGATCACTCCCTGGTTTTTGCCCAGATCCATCAAGAGTCCTGGGGGGTCACCCCCTCTCTGACTCTCCAGGTCAAGGGGAGAGGATAGTGAAAGGGCGAAGGCCCCCGATGGACACCCCTTTTTCAACGCCCGGCTAGGTGTCTTGTCCTACCGGCAGCAAGCAGGTGGGCTCGTCGTTATCGACCTTGTTGACCATGCTGGAGACCTCATAGGCTTCCATGGAGCCGGCTGGAAACGGAGTCAACAGCTCACCCAGCACCTCCGGACTTTCGATGCTCCGGTCCAGCCACATTCTCTCCGCCTCCGGGGAAAGGACCACCGGCATTCTGTTGTGGATGGGCTCCAGCAGGCCGTTGGCGCGGGTGGTGACGATGGAGCAGGAGTTGATGCGCTCCCCGGCCGGCGATTTCCAGGAAGCCCACAGGCCGGCGAAGGCGAAGGGCTCTGCATCCTTCAGGGTGATGCGCAGAGGAATTCTGACGGCGGCCTCCTTCTTCCATTCGTAAAAGCCATCGGCCAGGACCAGGCAGCGTCGCTTCTGCAGGGCCTCTCGGAACGCCGGTTTCCCCGTCAGGGTCTCTGCCCGAGCGTTAATCATCGTGCTGCCTATCTTGACGTCTTTCGCCCAGAAAGGGACCAGGCCCCAGCGAAGGTATCCCGCCTTGTTCTCGCCGCCGTCATTGAGAACGGTCAGGACCTCCTGGGTAGGGGCCACGTTGTAGCGAGGGACATGCTCCAGGAGCCCTGGCTGAAAGCCGAACCGAGTGGCAAGAACGTCCAGGGGGGTTGTCAGCGTAAAGCGTCCGCACATGACCCTACTGTACACCTGGCTGGGTGCTGAAAAACACCCCCTTCGACAGGCTCAGGGCAGGCTCCGGGGCTCCGTCCCTCTGGACACCCCTTCTTCAGCATCCTGCTAGTGGAGGGTCTCTTGATTAGATTTACAAAACATGTCCCCCTCCCTCTAACTCCCTCCCGCCAGGGGGAGGGAGGATTACCCGCTACCCTGGTCCGGCGGGATCAAGAAGGCACTGTCGGCGATGTCCTGGCAGCGCAGGTTGTTGTGGTTGAAATAGTCGTTGTTACCGACGTCTACAACGAGCCTGTCTGCGCTTACCGATAAGGTTGATGACATCAAGTCTCTGCGGCTGTCAGAGACGTGAGCGCCGTCCCGGGCCTGATTAGGAGCGCAGGAAGCCACCGCCCCAAGAGTATGAAAGAGCTCGTGGGGTATCGTCGCCAAGGAGTCGCATGATCCGTCAATGGGGATCAGCGCATAGCCTTGGTAGCCGGGAATCAGCCTGAAGGGGTTTGTGCTGGCGACCCCACACACACGTCCCCCCTTGCGGACGAATCTATGGGACCGGGGTAAATGACCAGATAGACCCTGTCAGGCTTGTTAAATCCTCTGGCTATCAGACTCGATCGCACCAGTCCAAGCGCCCCGCCCGCGGTGGTTGGGATGTTCTCCTCAAGCTGAACGAAGGATACGTCCAGCTCGCCCTGGAAGGTATCGAACCGAAAGTGGTATCCAGCGGTCTTTCCTGCGAACCATGTATCGGAGTCATCTACCATGTCCTGGATGACCCCGTTAACATCCCAGACCTGGTCGGATGTTTCAGGAGTCAGCACGTAGATGACGTGTACTTGCGGAAGGGACAAGTCGTCGGGCTGGTCAGTAGCCGCTCTGGCCGACGGGGTGCTGGTCACCGCCAGCGTCTCTGAGAACTGATTGTTGCTGAGGTCCTCCTCCGCAACCACGTGCTCGGAGCCTACGGTCACCTCGAAAGCCTCTGCCCCCGGCGGTAGATAGAGCCGATTTACGTTGAGCTGGACGGAAAGCACGATCCCCTCGCCCGGCCTCAGAACATCCACTTGCCACTCATGGACCTGGCTGCCGCGGAAGAGCAATCGGACTCGGACATCCCTGGCAGCCTGGGCGCCCAGGTTCGTGACACCTACCCCCAGATACTCCCCATCCTCGACCGGATCGTCGGGAAGCACCAGGTCGGCGTCACCGATCACCAGCGGCCCCGGCCAGCCTCTATCGGTTGGCGTGAAGGGCGCCAGGTCCGGAAGCTTGACCTGGATGCCCAGGTCCAGGGCAACGGTGTTATCAAGGTCGTTGGCCTCCGGGATAGTGTTCTCGGGGTCTAACTCCAGGAGGAGACTGTGTGTGCCCGAAAGTAAGGGAAACTCCCTCACGATGTCGTCGATCCGAAGGTGCCAGCGGTGGCTGGTTTTCGACGGGAGCTCCGACAAGGTCCAGTTCCTAACGAAGTCTCCGTCGATGGTCAGCCTCGCCAAGATCTCCTCACCAGTGACCCTGTCTCCGCTGTTGGCCAGGCTGAAGCCGAGGTACGTGGCGTCGTCGTGCTCCTCGGCTTCCATGCCCAGGACGAACTGCGCGCTTCCCACGACGATCGGCGATTCCCAGCCGGCGTCGGTGGGGATATAGGGGATCAGGTCCGGCAGAGGTGCCGGCGTTGGGGTCGGGGTAGGTCGAGGCGTCGGGGTTGGCAGGGGAGTCGGAGATGGGGTCAGGGTAGGTTCAGGCGTCGGGGTTGGCAGGGGAGTCGCCGTAGGGGAGGCCGCGGGGAAGCCGGTAGGTTCTGGAGGGGTCTCGGTGGGGGAGTCACCGGAGCTGCACCCTGCCAAAAGGAAAGCGGCTGCCGCGGCCAGGACCAAGAGCAGTGATTTCGGGTTGATAACGAGGTTCATCTATGTGGAGCTTGGTTATCCGACCGCGACGGCGGCGGTGTCTCTACTATCCAGGATAGCATGGCGGGCAGCGCCCACTGGCATGCGCCTGGCGGCGCTGGCGAGAAGGCCAGGCCTTCTTCAGCATCCTGCTGTGTCCTGAACAAACAGTCCATCTTTCATGGTGAGGTGGCGGTCGGCCAGGCCGGCGATGTCGCTATCGTGTGTTACGACGATAAGCGTGGTCCCGGTCTCACGCCGGAGGTCGAGCAAGGTCTGCAGCACGGCCTGCCCGATGGTTGAATCCAGGTTGCCCGTTGGCTCATCGGCCAGTATGAGGTCCGGCGCGTTGGCCAGGGCCCTGGCTATCGCCACTCTTTGCTGCTGGCCTCCCGATAGTTGGGCCGGGCGATGTTGCATGCGGTCTTCCAGTCCCACCAGTG
>CAXXHW010000002.1:0-419930 GCA_963666265.2 Dehalococcoidia bacterium
TTTTTGAGCAGGGTTGTTTCAAGGACAGAGCTGGACGGGTCGGTCACCATCCTGGCGGAGGGCTACCAGGGGAAGAGGTTCAACTCTCCCAACGATATCACTGTGAAGTCCAACGGCACGATATGGTTCACCGACCCTGTAGGCGGACGGAGGTTTCCGGGATTTGCCGATCTGCCAGCGGAGCAGCCGAAGCAGTATGTCTTCCGCATGGACCCTGAGACGCGGGAGCTGACCCCAGTCGCCGACGACGTTCAGTATCCCAACGGCCTGTGCTTTTCTCCCGACGAGAAGCTGCTCTACATCGCCGACTCAGCGGGGCGCAAGGTTACGGTCTTCGACGTACAGGATGACGATACCCTGGCCAACGGCCAGTTTTTCGCGGCCATCGAGCCCGGTTTCCCCGACGGGATGCGGATTGATACGGAGGGTCGTCTCTACTCTACGGCCGCCGACGGCATCCACGTCTTCAGCTCGCAGGGAGGGCTCTTGGGCAAGATACTGGTGGGGCAGACCCCCGCCAATTGCGCCTGCGGCGGCCCAGGGATGCACGACCTGTTCCTCACGGCGCAACATTCCCTCTACAAGGTAACCCTGGCGTCCACCGGCATCCGATAGGCGTGAAATGCATCTCGTACGTGCCCTCTCCTATCGACGGAGAGGTCCGGTCTCGTTAGGCTCGCGATTAAGCCTGTCCTGAGCTCGTCGAAGGGTCACAGGTTAGGGAGAGGATTCCATGTCGATCATGGTCACAGGGGCCAGCGGCCTCATAGGTTCCAGGATAGCCCGCAAGCTCGTTGAGAGAGGCGAGCAGGTCGTCTGTTTCGACCTTGCTCCCCCCGGTCCGGCGCTGCGGCCCTTCGTGGACGCTGTTACGCTCGTGCGCGGTGACGTGACGCAGACGGCCCACCTCATGGAGGCGGTCAAGACCCACGAGGTGACTCGGGTGATCCACATGGCGGCCCTCCTGCCTCCAGCCAGCGAGGAACGTCCCAGCGATGGCTTTTTCGTCAACATCCAGGGGGCCAACAACCTTTTCGAGGTGGCCCGGTGGGCTGGAATCGAAAGAGTCGTCTACGCCAGCTCCATCGCCTGCTACGGCGCTCAGGAAAGTCATGGCGAGAGACCTTTGAACGAAGATGACGTACCCAACCCGGTCAACGTCTACGGCATGACCAAGGTGGTGAACGACTTCTCCGCCGCCACCTACACGGAGCGGTTCGGCCTGGACCTGAGGGGCATCCGCATCTGCACGGTGTTCGGCCACGGCAGGACCACGGGCGTCACGGGACTCGTTGGGGGTCTGCTTATGTCAGACCCGGCCGTGGGGAAGCCGGTCCACCTGCCCGTTCGCGCCGACGACAAGTCTTCCCTGATCTACGTGGAGGATGCGGCGGAGATCTTCATCAGGACGGCCTTGAGTGACACCCTGCGGCATCCGGTTTACATAACCGGAGGTCACGTGGCCACCGTGGGGGAGGTCGCGGACCTGGTCCGGAGCTATCTCCCCGACGCGGTGATCACGACGGGAGACCGGACCACTCCCCACGTTCACCTGGTGGACAACAGCCGGATGCTCGGCGACATCGGCTACGAGATGCCCCCGCTGCGAGACCGGGTCCTGGACCACATCAACGAGGCCAGGGCTGAGGCGGGCCTGGAGCCCGTGTCCGGTCCCCGCTAGCCTCCCGCCGTTCTGCTGCTTCCACGCATCACTCACGAAAAGGTCCGCCTTAGATCACGGGCTTTCATGAGTTGGGGTTACCTTGGCGCTGTTTCATATCCGTAAAGCCATGTATGAGTAAGGTGTGCAAATTGTGAGAACTCATGAAATTCGTGGTAGACTCTCTACGCACTTTCATCAGACTAGATCGGAATGTACGGGAGCTCGTAGCAAATCTCATACAGGGAGCTTGAAATGATTGTAGTGATAAAAAAGCAGTTGGTTATACGCACTGCAGGTCACCTCGATCACCGGCACCGGCTTAGTGTTCCCCACTGTAGTAACGAGCACATTCGACAACACCGGCGGCTCCTTTGAGTACCGGGTGGGCGGCGCCACTGTGACCGGCGTCAGCTTCCAGGTCGTCACGATCACCTTCGACGCAATTGCGGTCGGGACAACGCTCATAGATGTGGATATAGTTCAGTATGGATCGGATGGGGGAGCCTATGGAGTCAACGGTGGCGCGAACGATGGTTCCATCGAGGTTACCGGCTCGACTTCTGTGGTGACATTCAGCGCCCCTGTGTTCAACCCGGCATTTTACGTGAGCTGCGAGTTCGGCATTTTTGGCAACCCTCCCGTAAATCCAAAAGACCCGCCACCTCCCCTGGAGCATAATTGGAAGCTCATGTTACGAGGGAGCGGGCTACAAAAAATCGACCTCAATGTCGTAGCCCACGCGGTCAACGTCACTGATGAAGGCGGCAGCGTCACATTCACCGTGACGGGCCCCGGGGGGTTCGTAGGCGCCAAAACTGTGCCACAGCCTCTTACGCTTGGCGATAACGCTGAGATTCTGAAGCTGGCCCTTACGGGCGACACGATTTACGATCTGAAGGTGACGGTCACCGGCGATCCCAGTAAGCCGAGGATAGCCCGGCACTACAAGGTCGGAGCGGTGCAGCCTTCCGTGGAGCTGGGCATCAATGGCAATGGCGTGCGCTACTTCGAGGCCCGCAACGTTCTCCAAATCAATGCCGGTTCCTCAGAAACGGGAGTAGAGGTTGTGGTTTCGGTGGATGACCCGTTGGGTCCCGGAGAGGTGGTCGACCAGGCCAGCGCCATCGACTACACGGTTATAGATATTTCCGGGACTGAGGTCGCCGGACCGACAGCCGATACACTCATCCCCGGTTCACCCGTCACGATCGGCTTTACCCGCTCTGGCGGTTTCGTAGACCCTTACACCGTATCTACGGTCGCAAACGGGCACACCAATATGGTGAAGACTACCGGGAGCGACCTGGGCTTCTACGTCAAGGAGTGCGAGGCAGAGCCTCAGCCTTTTCACATCACGCTTTCACCTGATTTCGCGGTCAACGACGTGGGGACCGATCATACAGTTACGGCGACCGTGACGGGGACTGCCGGTCCCGGCTTCCCCGTAGATGTGCCGGTGTCTGGGGTCTTCGTGGGTTTCCTGGTCTTTTTTGGCGGCCCGAACGGTGGGGATGACAGCGCCACCACGGGCACATGCAGCGTCAATATCGCCTGCACAACCGATAACAGCGGCCAGGTGAGCTGGACCTACACCGGCTCAGGGGGAGTGGGTGGCGACGTCATCGAAGCTGGGTTTGACGATGGCTCCGGCTTCCCGAACATCTCCAACCACGTGATCAAGGACTGGGTGGCTCCAACTCCGACAGCGGACGCCAGGACCATCGGGTTCTGGAAGAACCATGAGGAGCTGATCGCCGAGATCATAGCGAGCGACCCCATCGGTCCGTTGACCGTAGAGCAGATCGTGGCGATCCTGAAGGACTCCAGCGCCAAGGATGCAAGGGACGCCCTTCGCGCCCAGAACACGGCGACCATTCCCAACCTCAAAAATGGCGCCGATCCCTTCGCAACGGGCGACGACATTCGACCGACCGTCCAGGCTGCCAGGGCTTTCCTGTTCGCCCACAGTGAGGACCCGGTGACCCGCAAGCACGCTGACCGGCAGGAGGCCCTGGACCTGAAGGACCTGCTGGACGAGTTCAACAACAGCGGCGAAGAATAACCTGGGATAACCCAGACGAGAAAGAGGGGCGGTGTCCTTGGACACCGCCCCTCTTGGTTTTGTTGTTCAGGGGCGCTTTCCTACATGTCCGCGGGCGCTAGATCAGCTTCGGCTGCCGGGGCTTTCGGCCTGCCATGACTTCGGCGGGCGCTGTCCTACTGCCGTTGCTGCCGTTTCCGCTTGCGTGTCGGAGGTATTCCTCAACCTGTACGGCCAGCTGGGTGTGTCCCTTTTCCACCAGGCGCTTGTGAAGCTCGATCTCCCACTCGATGCCGACGGTCGGCTTGGGCATGTGTGACCTGATGCTCTGGTAGCCCATGATGGTCAGAGAGCCGGGCGCCATGCTTCTCAAGGGTTGGAGCCAGGAAAGCATGATGTCTCGCCCCGCCAGGTGATTTCGGACGGCCTCTTCTGCTAACAGCTTCCGCTCATGGTCGTCCATCTCGACGAAAGCGCTGTCAAGCTGTTGGGCCAGCATACCCTCGATGGCCTCGGCGGGAGGCCGGGGTACGAAGAAGACGTTGTCTCCCGCTCTTGATATGAACCCTTCGTCGATGCGGCCGGGGTCGTTGGTCGTGCCGACGATGATGACGGTTGAGACGCCGCCCGCGTCGGTAATGAGCTGCCTGAGCTGCAGCATCTTCTCCTGAATGTCCGGTGTCCAATCTCCTTCGGGAAGGAGGATGTCGCCTCGCTGGTCCTTGCGGCCCTTGCTGCGCACCGCCTGGGCCAGGTCCTTGCGCAGGGCCTGCACCCTGGGGTCACGGAGGAGCTGGCGGATGCGCGTTTCGGTATCCAGCTCTGTCGCCCCCTGGACCTCTTGCAGTATCAGGTTCACGACGTCGCGGTACTCCTCGTGGATCTTGCCGTCTGCCCTGTTGCCTATCAGGGAGTCGATCTCATCCAACAGAAGGAGTACCGTTGAGCCTCGGTTGCATTCTTCCCGAGCGGCGTCCAGGTACTGCTGGGCCGAGCGGGCGGACATGCCGAGGTAGGGGTCTTTGATATCTGTGGGCTTCAGCAACTTTAGCTTGACGTCCAGGGCCTCTCCTTGACCGTCCGCGTGGGCGAGCTTGCTCGCCATCGCCTTTGCCAGCATGGTCTTGCCGCAACCGTAAGGGCCGAAGAACAGGAAGACCCTGGGGGGAAAATTCTTGCGGATCAGGTACCACTCGGGATGCGCCAGATAATAGAGGGCCTGCTCAATGCGGGACTTGACGGGCTTGAGGCCCATGATGTCATCGAAGGCGGTATCTGAGATGGGGTCCCAGGCAAATCCTTCGGCGCTACGGGGCTCGGGCCGGCGGCCGTTGGTTACCGGTACGGCGGACTGCGGCGGCGGCTCGACCGATATGCGCTCCCCTTCCTTGATCAAGGTGGTCTTGTAGGGAAGGCTTATCTGGTCTTCCTCCAGCTCTCCCGCCACGACGGGCAGCACGTAATAGCTCGCCGGCGAGGTGACGCTGATGCTGTCATTCTCGGAGATATTGAGCTGCCGCATGGTAGCGGCGTTGAGTACTGCGGCGTCGCCTTCTATCTTGTCCAGGACGATCACATAACGTTTGGGCATAGTCTAACATCCATCCTGGTAGCGATCCCCCAGCCGCTCTTCTCAGGAAGGACGGCTGGGGGATCGATTTCTCTGATTCGCTTGTTTCGGTAGCGGTGTGTGGCCCCGAGCTACTGGATGCCGAAGATGTTTTCTAAGCGCTCGTCGTCCAGTATCCCGTCGAAGCCCATCACCTCTACCTCGGCCTCTACCTCCTGGCGCTTGATCATGTCGACCAGCGGGTCGCCTTCGGCCTGCTCGTCCAGCCTGAGGACCTTGGTCATCTTGCCCAGCCTCCAGGTATGACCGCTGAGCTCCAGCTCCAGGATGTTGAAGTCGATGGTGTCCTTGGCGACCTCGATAGAGGCCAGCTGCCCTTCCACCACTTCCTGTTGCTTCCGGAGGAAATCGGTGCCCAGGCGGGCCATCAGCTGGTCGCGAAGAATGATCTTGCGGCCTCGTACTCGCGCTGCCGCCTTCAGCTCCTCCTGTAATGAATGGAGCTGCTTGCTGTCCAACTTGAGCAGATAGGCCTTGAACTGGGAAAGCTCCTCGCTGTGCACGTCTGAAGGGGCTATCCGCTCCATGACGTCGTCAAGGGCTTCCGCCGGTAATGCTTGTGCGACGGTTTTCACTTGCTCACCTTCCTCCCATTTTCACCTATACGCTCCTGTACCGCGGAGACCACCTTGCCTTTGATCCAGACCATGCGGCCCTCCTCCCGGAGGGTCTCGATCTCGTTGAGAATCTTGGCCTCACGGACCGTATAGCGCTCCAGAAGGTCCCTGATGGTCTTCAGCCGGTCTTTCAAGTGGCCATCACTTTGTTGGAGGTGCTCTTTGTGGGTCCGCTCCTTGCAGGTCAGCGCCTCGATGGAGGCCTGGCTGGGAGGACCGAACATGACATGCTCCTCGGAGATCTCGATGTTAAGGTCGAACCGCCGCTTGGCCTCCCGAAGGATCATCCGGAGGTCTGCAGGGTCGTCGATGCCCATCTGGCGGCCGACGTCCAAAAGCCCAACGGGTTGTCCCGCCACCTGGAGCATGAATTCACCATCAAAGAAACGCTCCTTGAGGATGTCGAAGTTGATGATGAACTGACCGTATTCTATGCCGAAGACGGAGTCCACCAGCTTGTGCCCGTTGGGGATGTCTTCCAAGAACTCCTTCTTGACGACACCGTCCAGGGCCTGCATCAGCTCAAGATAGCCGAACCTCATCAAGCGAAGCAGGTCGCGGTCGGCCTGGATGTGGCCGGCCACTTCATGGATTACTCCTGCATTGATCCAATAAGTCTGGATCGCTTCCAGAGCGTAGACGGAACGGACGCTAAATGCCGTTTCCAGGTCTCGCTGGAAGGCAATGGGCTCTCTGGGCCGGAAGTATCTGGCCAGGAACCCGAACTTGGTGCGGTCAAGGGAGCTCTTGGGATTGAACGTCTTGGGGTCGAAGGCTACCAGGGTCTCACCTTCCACACAGGCAAGCCTTCGTTTGAGAGCCCATTCCTTGAAGGCCCGCTCTACCTGCTGGGGCTTGCCATGGTCCGGCAAGACCTCGCAGAAGCCGTAGAACTGGATCATCCGTTCCCAGTCGGCCTTCATCTCTCCCGCGATTGGCCACGCGATAGAAACTGCCATCTTCTCCTCCTCTCTTCTGCTGCGACGCTGTTGAACCTTGCCAAACGACGGTAAATCGTTTAGGATTTGGTTCGAGACTACATTTAAAACTAAGCTGGAATCCGCAATCTGTCAAGGGGATTTGAGAACGAGTTTTGAACTGATTTCAATGTTATTTCCTCCCCGACAGTGTCGGAGACGCTCCAACGAACGAATCAGCGTCCCGGAGCAGCTTCTACCAAAGCATGACCTCAATGAACCTGCGCAACCCGCTCACCAACAAACCCAGAACATTGGCGAACGTCCTCACATAGATGCCAAAGGCGAAGGGAGAGGCCCATGAGCATGGAAGCCCTGGCTAGTCAACCCAAGGCCCGACTCACGGAAGAGGAGCTGGCGGATGGGTTTCTCCGTCTAGCGTCACGAGAATGGCGCGTGGGGGATGCCCAGCCCTTCGTTCGAAGGCTCAAGGCCGTACCGGCGATCTCCGCCCCCTTTTTAGTGGAGCACCTTATGCAGGGAGGCCCCTCGGAAAGAGAGACCGCCACTGCTCTTTTGCGGCTCCTGGCCGGTCCCCGAGTGATCGTTCCTTTGCGAGAGGTGCTTCGTGACGGCTCCGCTCCTGATGAGGCCCGCGTGGCGGCAGCCGTGGTGCTGGAAGGGATCGGGGAGGAGGTCCGCGGGCGCTAGATCAGCTTCGGCTGCCGGGGCTTTCGGCCTGCCATGACTTCGGCGGGCGCTGTCCTACTGCCGTTGCTGCCGTTTCCGCTTGCGTGTCGGAGGTATTCCTCAACCTGTACGGCCAGCTGGGTGTGTCCCTTTTCCACCAGGCGCTTGTGAAGCTCGATCTCCCACTCGATGCCGACGGTCGGCTTGGGCATGTGTGACCTGATGCTCTGGTAGCCCATGATGGTCAGAGAGCCGGGCGCCATGCTTCTCAAGGGTTGGAGCCAGGAAAGCATGATGTCTCGCCCCGCCAGGTGATTTCGGACGGCCTCTTCTGCTAACAGCTTCCGCTCATGGTCGTCCATCTCGACGAAAGCGCTGTCAAGCTGTTGGGCCAGCATACCCTCGATGGCCTCGGCGGGAGGCCGGGGTACGAAGAAGACGTTGTCTCCCGCTCTTGATATGAACCCTTCGTCGATGCGGCCGGGGTCGTTGGTCGTGCCGACGATGATGACGGTTGAGACGCCGCCCGCGTCGGTAATGAGCTGCCTGAGCTGCAGCATCTTCTCCTGAATGTCCGGTGTCCAATCTCCTTCGGGAAGGAGGATGTCGCCTCGCTGGTCCTTGCGGCCCTTGCTGCGCACCGCCTGGGCCAGGTCCTTGCGCAGGGCCTGCACCCTGGGGTCACGGAGGAGCTGGCGGATGCGCGTTTCGGTATCCAGCTCTGTCGCCCCCTGGACCTCTTGCAGTATCAGGTTCACGACGTCGCGGTACTCCTCGTGGATCTTGCCGTCTGCCCTGTTGCCTATCAGGGAGTCGATCTCATCCAACAGAAGGAGTACCGTTGAGCCTCGGTTGCATTCTTCCCGAGCGGCGTCCAGGTACTGCTGGGCCGAGCGGGCGGACATGCCGAGGTAGGGGTCTTTGATATCTGTGGGCTTCAGCAACTTTAGCTTGACGTCCAGGGCCTCTCCTTGACCGTCCGCGTGGGCGAGCTTGCTCGCCATCGCCTTTGCCAGCATGGTCTTGCCGCAACCGTAAGGGCCGAAGAACAGGAAGACCCTGGGGGGAAAATTCTTGCGGATCAGGTACCACTCGGGATGCGCCAGATAATAGAGGGCCTGCTCAATGCGGGACTTGACGGGCTTGAGGCCCATGATGTCATCGAAGGCGGTATCTGAGATGGGGTCCCAGGCAAATCCTTCGGCGCTACGGGGCTCGGGCCGGCGGCCGTTGGTTACCGGTACGGCGGACTGCGGCGGCGGCTCGACCGATATGCGCTCCCCTTCCTTGATCAAGGTGGTCTTGTAGGGAAGGCTTATCTGGTCTTCCTCCAGCTCTCCCGCCACGACGGGCAGCACGTAATAGCTCGCCGGCGAGGTGACGCTGATGCTGTCATTCTCGGAGATATTGAGCTGCCGCATGGTAGCGGCGTTGAGTACTGCGGCGTCGCCTTCTATCTTGTCCAGGACGATCACATAACGTTTGGGCATAGTCTAACATCCATCCTGGTAGCGATCCCCCAGCCGTCCTTCTCAGAGAAGGACGGCTGGGGGATCGATTTCTCTGATTCGCTTGTTTCGGTAGCGGTGTGTGGCCCCGAGCTACTGGATGCCGAAGATGTTTTCTAAGCGCTCGTCGTCCAGTATCCCGTCGAAGCCCATCACCTCTACCTCGGCCTCTACCTCCTGGCGCTTGATCATGTCGACCAGCGGGTCGCCTTCGGCCTGCTCGTCCAGCCTGAGGACCTTGGTCATCTTGCCCAGCCTCCAGGTATGACCGCTGAACTCCAGCTCCAGGATGTTGAAGTCGATGGTGTCCTTGGCGACCTCGATAGAGGCCAGCTGCCCTTCCACCACTTCCTGTTGCTTCCGGAGGAAATCGGTGCCCAGGCGGGCCATCAGCTGGTCGCGAAGAATGATCTTGCGGCCTCGTACTCGCGCTGCCGCCTTCAGCTCCTCCTGTAATGAATGGAGCTGCTTGCTGTCCAACTTGAGCAGATAGGCCTTGAACTGGGAAAGCTCCTCGCTGTGCACGTCTGAAGGGGCTATCCGCTCCATGACGTCGTCAAGGGCTTCCGCCGGTAATGCTTGTGCGACGGTTTTCACTTGCTCACCTTCCTCCCATTTTCACCTATACGCTCCTGTACCGCGGAGACCACCTTGCCTTTGATCCAGACCATGCGGCCCTCCTCCCGGAGGGTCTCGATCTCGTTGAGAATCTTGGCCTCACGGACCGTATAGCGCTCCAGAAGGTCCCTGATGGTCTTCAGCCGGTCTTTCAAGTGGCCATCACTTTGTTGGAGGTGCTCTTTGTGGGTCCGCTCCTTGCAGGTCAGCGCCTCGATGGAGGCCTGGCTGGGAGGACCGAACATGACATGCTCCTCGGAGATCTCGATGTTAAGGTCGAACCGCCGCTTGGCCTCCCGAAGGATCATCCGGAGGTCTGCAGGGTCGTCGATGCCCATCTGGCGGCCGACGTCCAAAAGCCCAACGGGTTGTCCCGCCACCTGGAGCATGAATTCACCATCAAAGAAACGCTCCTTGAGGATGTCGAAGTTGATGATGAACTGACCGTATTCTATGCCGAAGACGGAGTCCACCAGCTTGTGCCCGTTGGGGATGTCTTCCAAGAACTCCTTCTTGACGACACCGTCCAGGGCCTGCATCAGCTCAAGATAGCCGAACCTCATCAAGCGAAGCAGGTCGCGGTCGGCCTGGATGTGGCCGGCCACTTCATGGATTACTCCTGCATTGATCCAATAAGTCTGGATCGCTTCCAGAGCGTAGACGGAACGGACGCTAAATGCCGTTTCCAGGTCTCGCTGGAAGGCAATGGGCTCTCTGGGCCGGAAGTATCTGGCCAGGAACCCGAACTTGGTGCGGTCAAGGGAGCTCTTGGGATTGAACGTCTTGGGGTCGAAGGCTACCAGGGTCTCACCTTCCACACAGGCAAGCCTTCGTTTGAGAGCCCATTCCTTGAAGGCCCGCTCTACCTGCTGGGGCTTGCCATGGTCCGGCAAGACCTCGCAGAAGCCGTAGAACTGGATCATCCGTTCCCAGTCGGCCTTCATCTCTCCCGCGATTGGCCACGCGATAGAAACTGCCATCTTCTCCTCCTCTCTTCTGCTGCGACGCTGTTGAACCTTGCCAAACGACGGTAAATCGTTTAGGATTTGGTTCGAGACTACATTTAAAACTAAGCTGAAATCCGCAATCTGTCAAGGGGATTTGAGAACGAGTTTTGAACTGAGTTTCAATATTATTTCCTCCCCGACAGTGTCGGAGACGCTCCAACGAACGAATCAGCGTCCCGGAGCAGCTTCTACCAAAGCATGACCTCAATGAACCTGCGCAACCCGCTCACCAACAAACCCAGAACATTGGCGAACGTCCTCACATAGATGCCAAAGGCGAAGGGAGAGGCCCATGAGCATGGAAGCCCTGGCTAGTCAACCCAAGGCCCGACTCACGGAAGAGGAGCTGGCGGATGGGTTTCTCCGTCTAGCGTCACGAGAATGGCGCGTGGGGGATGCCCAGCCCTTCGTTCGAAGGCTCAAGGCCGTACCGGCGATCTCCGCCCCCTTTTTAGTGGAGCACCTTATGCAGGGAGGCCCCTCGGAAAGAGAGACCGCCACTGCTCTTTTGCGGCTCCTGGCCGGTCCCCGAGTGATCGTTCCTTTGCGAGAGGTGCTTCGTGACGGCTCCGCTCCTGATGAGGCCCGCGTGGCGGCAGCCGTGGTGCTGGAAGGGATCGGGGAGGAGGTCGACGCCGGTGTCTTAACAGCCGATCTGAAGGACCCGCTGGGGTTGTTCAGCTCTATCTGGGAGGCAGCCATAGCAGGGGCGCAAGACGAGGCGTTCCTAGAAAGCTTGGTCCAGGCGGTCCAGGCCGGCCCTGCCCCCGGGCGCGATGAGCTGATTCGCTCCCTGGCTGAACCTGGGGACCCGCGGGCGCTCTACATTCTGAAGCCTTTGCTGTACGGCAAGAGGGTCGGCACCATCATCGCGGCCATTGAAGCGATCGAGATCTTGGACGCCCACGAAGCCGGTGAAAGCCTTAAGGACCTCTGTGATGGTGACCCAAGCCCTCAAGTACGCCAGCGCGCTCGAGCGGCCTATGGGCGGTTGGTCATGCGCTCCAATCCACTGTTCACTGATCCTGATCGCCGCCAGCCCTTGGAATCTGCTCCCGGCGACATGCTTCCCCTGCACCGATGCTGGGCGACTTTGATCGATGGAAGTGGGGGCCAGGCCGTAACGGTCTCTCGGCGACATCCCGACGGCAATCTGAAGGTGATCTCTGTCCAAATCGACGACATGGGGGGGGTCAAAAGTTGCCTGGGATCGGATGGGATGCGCGAGGAGGAGCTTGGGGAGATCGAGGCCGACCTTGTTCTTGACGGCCTTCGCCCCGTCCCTCTGGCGTTAGAGGAATGCCGCAGCATCGTCGAGGAGGCCCGTCGCCTGAGCCTGGCCACGCGAGTACGTCTCCCCATCGAATTTGAAGTGTGGAAAGGCCTGTTAGAGGGCAACACCCCGCGAGTGCAGGTCTCCTTAGAGGGGCAAACGGAAGATTCGCAGCAAGTCCTGCTGGCGCTTCTTCCTCAGACCGATATCTTGATGGCGGCTTCTGAGTTCCAGCAATGGCTGTTCGATCCCGGCCTCGTTGCTCCATACCTGGATGAATGGTCTTACGCTCCGCCGGAGCAGCACGCGACCCCGGACGGGCAACAGACGCTTGACACCTTGGTGGATTTGGCAATTTCCGACCTGGTAAAGGATGAGCAGAGAAGGCTCTTGAGCCGGCGCCTGCGCCGCCAGTCCTGGCTTCTGCAGAAGCTGGGACAGGAGGAGGCTTCCCGGCTGGCAACGGCGGCCGCTGTTGGGTTAGACCCTCAGACCGGCGTTCCTGCGCAAGTGCACCCCTTTCTCCGTGCCATGGTGTTGCACAGTTTTTATCGTGCAGGCCTGAGGGTCAGGCAGCCCGGGCTGGCCACCAAAGGCTGGTAAAGGCCGCCGGCCCCGCGCTACATTGCCGCGCTGGCCTCTATGCCCCATCCCCTTCTTGCGGGCGCAGCGCCGACCCTTGCGGCCCCGCCTGTCTTTTGATACGATTTGACCACTGATGACGACCCCTCTTAATTCAGGGCGCCGAGGCAGGTCATGGCGTCCCATTCTTAAGTGGTGAGTAGGACTGTGACGACCGTAAACGACCGACTAGAGGAGCTCAAGAGGCTCCGCGAGGAATCCAGGCAAGGCGGGGGCCCTAAAAGGGTCGAGGCACAGCACAGCCGCGGCAAGCTAACCGCGCGCGAGCGCATCGGTCTGCTCCTTGACGAGGGCACGTTCGAGGAGTTCGACCCCTTTGTCCTCCACCGCTCCACCGACTTCGGCTTGGCGGAGCAGCACTTTCTGAGTGACGCCGTCGTCATCGGCCACGGCCAGATAGACGGTCGGGTCGTCTGCGTCTTTGCTCAGGACTTCACGGTCTTCGGCGGCTCCCTTTCAGAGGTCGTTGGCCAAAAGATCGTCAAGCTCCAGGATCTTGCCATGAAGATCGGATCGCCGATCATCGGCCTCATCGATTCCGGGGGAGCGCGAATCCAAGAAGGGGTTGGCAGCCTCGGCGGCTACGGAGAGATCTTTCAACGAAACACACTCGCTTCCGGAGTTATTCCACAGATATCTGTGATTATGGGGCCCAGCGCCGGTGGCGGGGCCTATTCACCGGCTATCACCGACTTCGTCTTCATGGTGAAGGGCATAGGCCAGATGTACATAACGGGGCCTGATGTCGTGAAGTCGGTCACTGGAGAAGAGGTGACCCACGAGGAGCTGGGTGGGGCCATGAGTCATGCGGCCAGGAGCGGCGTGGCCCATTTCGCCATAGATGGCGAGGAGCAGTGCCTTCAGCAGGTGCGGCGGATGATGAGTTTTCTGCCGTCAACCAACATGGATGACCCGCCCGCCATACCCCCCAGTGACGATCCGGAACGCCGGGAGGAGTCGCTGCTTACCGTGGTCCCCGATGACCCGGCCAAGCCGTACGATATGAAAGAGGTCCTGTACGCCATCCTGGACCATCAGGACTTGATGGAGGTCCACGAGTATTTCGCCCCCAATATCATCGTGGGCTTCGGCCGGTTGAACGGCCGGTCCGTTGGAATCGTCGCCCAGCAGCCCGCCTATCTGGCCGGCAGCCTGGACATAGACGCCTCCCGGAAAGCGGCCCGCTTTGTCAGGTTCTGTGACGCATTTAATATCCCGCTGGTCACCTTTTCGGACGTTCCCGGGTTCATGCCTGGCACGGGTCAGGAATACGGCGGTATTATCACCCACGGCGCTAAGCTGCTCTACGCATACTCCGAGGCGACGGTGCCGAAGCTGAGCGTCATTGCACGCAAGGCCTACGGCGGCGCGTACATCGTCATGAGCAGTAAGCACCTTCGAGGGGACATCAACTACAGCTGGCCCACGGCAGAGATCGCGGTGATGGGGCCTGAGGGGGCCGTGAATGTCATCGGCAGGGAGGAGATCTCCAAATCGGAGAACCCCGATGAAACTCGCGCCCGCCTCGTCCAGGAGTATCGCGAGAAATTCGCTAATCCCTATGTGGCTGCCTCTCGGGGCTTCATCGATGACGTGATAGACCCGCGAGATACGAGGCCGAAGCTGATAAGATCACTGGAGATGCTTCAGACCAAACGGGATACCTTGCCCCCCAAGAAACACGGCAACATACCGCTGTAGTTTTTGAGCCGGAAGGCTGCACCGCGGGTCCACCGCGGTGGGCATCGTCTCGCCGAAGGAATGTGGAGAACATAGTCGCTGAAAGGGAACCGGGCTGCATGGCGCAAACGGATAAGGGCAATGCTCCCACTAACCCCCTTAGGATCACCGATACGACTTTTCGGGACGGGCACCAGTGCACCATCGCGACCCGGATGCGTACAGGCGATCTGGAAGCCATCGCCGAAGAGATGGACAAAGCCGGCTTCTATTCAGTAGAGATGTGGGGCGGGGCGACGTTTGACGTTACCACGCGCTTTCTGGCGGAGGACCCCTGGGAACGGGTCCGTATCCTCAAACGGCTGATGCCGAAGACTCCCTTCCAGATGCTCTTACGGGGGCAGAACCTGGTAGGGTATCGCAACTACCCCGATGACGTTGTCAAGGCCTTCGTCGAGCATTCGGCGGAAGTCGGGATCGATATCTTCCGCATCTTCGACGCCTTGAACGATCCCGACAACTTGGAAGCTTCGATCAAGGCAGTGAGGGCCACCGGCAAGCATGCCCAGGTCGCCATATCCTATTCGATCCTGGGCGGGAAGCTCGGCGGAGATATTTATAACGTTGATTACTATGTGGGAAAGGCCATGGCCTTTCAGGACTTGGGAGCCGATAGCATCTGTATCAAGGACATGGCGGGCATTATCACGCCCTACGACGCCGAGACGCTGGTCAAGACGTTGAAGGCCAAGCTCAGAGTGCCGTTGCAGCTTCACACGCACTATACCAGCGGCATGGCCTCCATGGCCGTCATCAAGGCAGCTGAGGCAGGCATAGACGTCGTGGATGCGTGCCTGGCCCCCTTAGCCCTGCGTGCTGCCCAGCCGGCGGTCGAGCCCATCGTTGTGACGTTTCAGGGTACTGAACGAGATACAGGGCTGGACCTGGGCCATTTGCTCAAGCTGGGGCAGCATTTCGAGAACATTGCGCCAAAGTACCGGGAGTACATGGACACGACCAAGGTCGCGACCATCGACACCGGTGTGCTCCAACACCAGGTTCCCGGCGGCATGATCAGTAACCTCGTCTCCCAGCTTCGAGAGGCGGACGCCCTCGACCGGCTGCAGGAGGTTTATGAGGAGCTGCCCAGGATCCGGGAGGATATGGGCAACCCTCCTCTGGTCACCCCGTCCAGCCAGATAGTAGGGGTCCAGGCCGTCAACAATGTCCTCTTCGGACGCTACAAAATGGTGACCGACCAGGTGAAGGATTATGCCTACGGCCTGTACGGGACACCTCCCGGCAAGGTGAGCAAGGAGCTGGTAAAAGAAGCCCTGAAGGGCTTCCCCAAAGGTCAAACGCCTATCACGGGCAGGGCGGCAGACTCCCTGGAGCCGGAGTTGGACAAGGCGAAAGAGGCTACCAAGGATATCGCGAAAGACATCGGAGATGTTCTGATTTACGCTCTGTTTCCTACGACGGGCATGCGCTTCCTTAAATGGAAGTACGGTCTGGAAGAGGTGCCTGAAGAGGTCAAGGGCAAGACGCTGGAAGACATCAAGGAAGAGGATGACTTGGTCGCCAGGGCGAAGGCCGGCGATTTGGTAGAGAGGAACGGAGCCGAAGCGCCAGCCGGGCCATCGGGAGCCCCCGGCACTCGCTCCTTCAACGTCACCGTCGGGGAGCAACAGTTCAAGGTAGAGGTCGAGTCGACCGATGGGTTGGGGTATGCTCCCCGTCCTGCCGGCCCAAGGCCGGCCCGGCGGCAGGCTATAGGGGCACCCCCCAGGCCTGCCGCTCAACGGCCTTCGGCTCCGCCAGCTTCGTCCGTAGCACCTGTCGCCCCGGCGGCAAAGCCCGCCGGAGGCGCCGTAGCCGCGGGCGAGAGCGCCATCACCGCCCCTATTCCAGGGATAGTCATCCGTTATATGGTATCGGAGGGTGACCAGGTAAAGGCCGGGGATACCGTGGTGATTCTGGAAGCGATGAAGATGGAAAACGCCTTGCCTGCTCTGGTGGACGGGACCGTCAAGAAGCTCTCGGTGGCCAACGGAACAAAGGTGGTCAAGGACGAAGTCCTGGCTGTTATCGGCTGACAAAGAAAGATCCCCGAGAAACTTCGGGGCTTTTTCCTGAAGCGCAGTGGGTGAGTCCACTCTTGTCCTTCCTGGATCCTGGAGCCGGAACTGTCGAAATCTAAGGAGGCCGCATTGGCAGACACACAAGGGATCGAAGCAGCCAAAGAGCAGTTTGGCAAAATCCTGAAAGAGCAGATCGCCAGAATAGAGCGGGTCAAGGCAGACACGGAGCGGGTCGATTATGCCAAGATTCAGCCGGTGATTGTGGGCATCCTTGGTGGTGACGGCATAGGGCCCTTTATCGCAGAGGAGGCCCAGCGGGTCCTGGAGACGTTGCTCAAGGACGAGCTCGCCAAAGGCAAAGTGGTCTTCCGGGTCATCGAAGGACTGACGATAGAGAACCGAGCGAAGCACCTCAAAGCCATCCCTGACGACGTCCTGGCTAACATCAAGAAGTGTCACGTTACCTTGAAAGGACCGACGACGACGCCGGAGAGGGGAGACGAGTGGCCGAACATCGAGAGCTGCAACGTCGCCATGCGTAAAGAGCTGGACCTGTTCGCCAACGTGCGTCCGGTGCGTATACCTCGCGAAGGAGTCGATTGGACCTTCTTCCGGGAGAACACGGAAGACCTCTACGCGGTGGGTAGCCAGGGAGTCATGGCAACGCCGGACCTGGCGGTGGACTTCAGGGTCATCACCGTGCCGGGCTCCCGGAGGATCGTTGAGGCCGCATTCAGTTATGCCAAGGCGAACGGCAAGACCAGCGTTACCGTCGTGACCAAGGCCAACGTGGTCAAGACCACGGACGGCGTGTTCCTGGATGCCGCGCGGGAGATCGCCAAGGGCTACCCCGAGATCAGCTGGGAGGGCTGGTATATCGACATCATGACGGCCAAGCTCATCGACACCAAGCGGCGGATCGACTTTCAGGTCATCGTCCTGCCCAATCTTTACGGCGACATCCTCACGGACGAAGCGGCCGAACTGCAGGGGGGCGTCGGCACCGCCGGAAGCGCCAACATCGGTAACAAATACGCGATGTTCGAGGCGATCCACGGAAGCGCGCCTCGCATGGTCAAAGAGGGTCGCGCCAAGTACGCAGACCCTGGCTCCATGATCCGTGCCGGCGGGATGCTTCTGGAGCACATCGGCTATGGTGAGCTGGGCCGGAAGCTGGGCAAGGCCATGGACATATGCTCCCAGTATGAAAAGAAGGTCGTCATGACCGGCAGGGACACGGGCGCGACAGGAAAAGAGTTCGGCGATTACTTGATGGCCACGGTGCAGGACTCTCAGCTGGAGTCCCGGTGGGAGAGCCTGGTTAAAGGGTAGAGCCTGGCCGGGAACATGCAGGTCAGCGAGCAGCGATACTATCGGCGTAGGCTCCTGGGGAGCAGCCAGAATCGGAGAGCACATGCGGGGAAAAGTGACCGTTGTTGGGGGAGGAAACGTCGGCGCCACCCTGGCGCAGCGTTTGGTGGAGAGGGGATACGCGGATATCGTCCTGGTCGACATCGTGGAGGGGCTTCCTCAGGGCAAAGGGCTGGACATGCAAGAGTCCGGGCCGGTGCTCGGCTTCGACACGAAGATTACCGGGACCAATGGATATGAAGCGACCGCCGACTCGGATGTCGTGGTCATTACTGCCGGGGTGCCGCGCAAGCCGGGTATGAGCCGTGACGACCTCCTCTTGACCAATCAAAAAATCGTCTCCGCCGTCACTGCGGAGGTAGCTAAGTACTCCCCAAACTCGATTCTCATCGTTATCAGCAACCCCCTGGATGCCATGGCCCAGGTGGCAAAGCATGTGAGCGGCTTTCCCAGAAACCGCGTCATTGGGATGGCTGGGGTGCTGGATACCGCCCGGTTTCGGGCCTTCCTCGCCATGGAGCTGGACGTTTCCGTTGAAGATGTGCATGCCTATGTCCTGGGTGGCCACGGAGACACGATGGTCCCTCTGGTGGGCTACACCACTGTGGGCGGCATCCCAGTGTCCGAGCTGATTGCAAAAGATAGGCTGGACGCCATAGTCCAGAGGACGCGCGACGGTGGCGCTGAGATCGTTGAATATTTGAAGACCGGCAGCGCCTTTTACGCCCCCTCGGCGGCCGGTGCGCAGATGGTCGAAGCGATCCTGCTGGACAGGAAACGCATACTCCCCTGCACCGTCTACCTCGAAGGGGAGTATGGCATAAACGGTCTGTTCGTCGGTGTCCCAGTCAAGCTGGGGGCCGGCGGACTCGAGCAGGTCATCGAGGTGAAGCTTGCGCCCGACGAGCAGGCGGCCCTGAATAAATCGGCGGAGGCGGTAAGGGAGCTAGTGGAGACCATGAAGCTTGGCTGACGCCCCGCGTGAGATGAGGACCCTGAAAAATCATGGCGGTGGTGCACCGGATAGCGCTGCCCAGGATGCGCAACCTCTTGTAAGGGATGAGCGCCCCCAGGGATAGGGGCGGGCAGCGCCCGCTGGCAATGCGCCTGGCGGCGAGGGAGAGGGGGCGGGCGTCAAGGGGCCTTGCCTCAGAAGTTCCCACCAAGTGTCACCCTGACACGTTATGACATACTAAAGCCCGCTCCTCAGAATGACATTCAGGGCAAACTCCCATCAAGGGAGAGGGGATCTCGGAATAGCCGCTGGCGCTTTGCACCGGTAGGGATCGCTACTTCAACGACATCTTCTTATGCAGGTCGCACGGCATGCGCTGAAACTGGTCCGCCTGGGCCGAGAGGCCCTGTAAAAGCTGGGGCGTGGCCTTCCGTACCTCCTCGGCCGTCTTGGTCTTGCTCACGTCCAGGTAGAGCAGGGCCGAAGTGCCACATTCGCACTTTACAGAAAAAATGACCCGCCACTGGTCTTCGGTCTTCAGGTGTGGCAGGTCGATGTCTTTCAGCAGCTGCACGCGAGAGTCCTGAAGCTGCTCCTCGAAGAGCTGTTGCAGGAGCGGCAGGTTCACCTCATCCCGCGATTTCATGATGACCGTTTACGCCCGGCCTACGTACTCGCCGCTGCGAGTGTCAACCTTAATCACATCGTCGTTGCTCAAGAACATCGGCACATCCACCAGCAGGCCCGTCTCCGTCGTCGCCTTTTTGCTGCCGGCAGTGGCGGTATTCCCTTTGAAACCCGGCTCCGTCTCCGCTATGCGCAGCTCCACGGTGATGGGCAGCTGTACGGACAGGGCCTCGTCCTTGTAGACCACCAGCTCTATCTCCATCCCGTCAATGAGATACTTGGCGGAATCGCCGAGGACCTCGCGGCCGACCACTTTCCCCTCGTACGTCTCCATGTCCATGAAGTGAAACAGGTCGCCATCGCTGTAGAGGAACTGAGAGGCCCGGTTCTCCACCATAGCTCGGGCCACGCGCTCGTCCGTCCGAAAGGTGCGGTCCTGGGTGTAGCCGGTACGAACATCCCGCAGCTTCATGCGCATCCGCGCTTCGGAGTTGCCCTTGCCGGTCTTGAAACCCTGGTAGCTCAGGATCACAAAAAGGCTGCCGTCCAGCTCCAGCACCGTTCCACGGGAGAGCTCGGACATACTGATCATGGTGGCCATATGGACTTCTCCAAATCTGAAAGTCGCCGTCAACCTTGAGTACAAGTCTATCATACGAGGATTGCTCCACCAACGCGGCCATGGCCGGAGCCTCTGCTATAATCCCGCCATGCCGCGGTTCACCATTGGAGAGCTAGACCTATATTACGAGGACTATGGTGACCGGCAGGCGCCGCCTCTGGTGCTGCTGCCGGGCCTAGGGGGGAACCACCAAAGCTGGGCGCCGGTGGCCCGGTGGTTGAAGGACCGCTACCGGCTCATCACCGTAGACCACCGAGACGCTGGAAAGAGTCAGCGAGCTTTGAGACCCTACGGCATCGCCGATATGGCAGCGGACGCCGCCGGCCTCATCGGCCATCTGGAGCTTGGCTCGACGGCAGTTGCAGGTTTTTCCATGGGTGGCGCCGTGGGCCAGGAGCTCACCCTTGCTTATCCCGACCTGGTGGAACGGCTGGTCCTTATCGCTACCTATGATGCCGGAGACCCCAGGGGGACACTTATCCAGGAGCAGCTGGCTCGGCTGCGCCGGACCCTTACCCGCGAGGACTACCATCGGACCATGTTGCCATGGGTCTACACCCATCGGGAGTTCGAGACCGTTATCTCAGCCGATGAGGTCATCAAACGTCTCTCGGATGACCCGCTTTTCCAGGAGGCAGAGGCGTACGAACGGCAGGTGCAGGCCGCTATCGGCTTTCATTCCAGGGACCGGCTGGCCCAGATTGCGTGTCCGACGCTCCTGGTGTTCGGAGACGAGGACCTCTTCACCCCAATGCGGTTCGCCCGCTCTTTGCAAGCGGGCATTTCCGGATCCAGACTGGTGGTGCTTGGCGGGGCGGGCCACGGGCTCATGTGGACTCGTGGCTCGGAGGTGGCGGCCCTCATAGACTCGTTTTTACGGTAGGCTAACGGGGGCCGCAAGGCTCCGGAATGGACCGTCCTGAAGGAGTCCCTACTTCTCCTTCTTCTTCACGGGATCCAACTTGCGGATTCTTATCTTCCTGACCCTTCGTCGAACGGTGGCGAGCACCTCGATAGCAATGCCGTCGGTCTCCAGCTCCTCGCCGGCCTTGGGGATACGGCCCATGTGGTGCAGGACGAAGCCGCCGATAGTCTCGAACCCATTCCCTTCGAGGTCGATCTTCAGCGCCTCGTTGACCTCGTCGATCGGTACAGCGCCATCGATGATTGCCTCCCGTTCGCCGATCAGGCTGATATCCTGTTCCGGGGCCTCGAACTCGTCTTCGATCTCGCCGACGATCTCCTCAAGGATGTCGTTCAGGCTTACCAGCCCTTCCACGCCGCCGTATTCATCGACGACCAGGGCAAAATGAACGTTTTTCCCTCGGAAATCCTGCAGAAGCTTCCGGACCTTCTTAGTTTCCGGGACGAAATAGGGCTCCCGAGCGATCTGACGAATGTCGAAGGACTCAGACGGCGTATCCACAAGGATCAAGACATCTTTCGCGTATAGCACTCCCACGATGCTATCGGTGGTACCTGCATACAGGGGTATGCGGCTTCTACCGCTGGTCACCAGTAGCTGCAGCACCTCTTGGAAGGTGGCTGTGACGCTCAGGGCCGTAAAGTCCGTCCGAGGGACCATAATCTCTTTTACGGTGCTCTGGTGAAGCGCCAGGACCGCCCGAATCATCTTGCGTTGGTCTTCGTGAATCTCCTCCTCTGCGTCCCGAGGTGAGAGCAGCTCGCCGAGGCTCCGGAGCTCTTGAAGCACGTCGATCTTCTCCGAAGGGTGGGGATCCGAGCGAGACAAGGCGGCCTCGGAAGTTAGGGGAAGCAACCGGGTTAGCGGACGAATCAAGGAGGTCATGAGCGCTAGCGGAGTGGCGAAGCGTTCTAGGAACGCCTGGGGGCGCACGGCAGCCCGTGCTATTGCTTTGGCCTCAATGAGCAACACGAGAATGGCGCTGCCAAGGCCGCCGATGGTGATTGCCCACCAGCTTGTGTCTGAGAGATCGTTGGCAAGAAGCGTCGCGGTGGAGACCGCGGCGATCATGGCTGCCAGTCGAACAACCCTAAGGGACGAGAGGTATGGACTGATTCGAGCCTCAAGGCCCGCTCCAGCATCCACGTCGGTCAATAGCAGGTGTTGTGACTGGGCCCGACGAATTCCCGCGAGGGCTGTGACCGCTCCTGACACAAAGGCAAGCACTCCCAGGGAACTCAGGAATACGGCCAGCTCACCCCAATTACCGCTGTCCAGGAGTTCTCACCTCTTCCTTCTTGTAGGCGCTGTACTGGGAGGCTTACCATTGGGCCGGGCCTGCGCGGCGCCCCCCTTTCGGCCCTTCTTCATCGGTCGCGCCGGCACTCCGGCCACCGTGGTCCCTGGGGGAACGTCCCTGGTGACCACCGCGCCCGCGGCGGTCTGGGCACCCGCGCCTATCTTTACCGGTGCAATGAGGAGGGAGTCACAGCCAAGGAACGCCCCTTCTCCGACGACGGTGGGCAGCTTCTCGACGCCGTCGTAGTTGACGGTGATAGTACCGGCCCCGATATTGACGTCTCTGCCGATGGTGGCGTCACCCAGGTAACTGAAATGCCCCACGGCGCTCCCCGCTCCAAGCCGGCTTTTCTTGACCTCGACGAAGTTGCCGATGTGTGTTCCAGCCTCGATGTAACTCTCGGGCCGCAGGTGGCTATAAGGCCCCATATCCACGCGCTCCTCCAGAACGGAGCTCTCCACCATGGAGGCCAGAACTCGGCATCCGGCGCCGATAGTTGAGTCCTTTATGAGACTGTGGGGGCCGATGTCGCAGTCCTCTCCGATGCTGGTAGAGCCTGAGATCGTCGTGTGGGACCGGATGACGGTATCCGGTCCGATCTCTACGCCGTCGTCTATATAGATAGTGGGAGGGTCCTCCAGCGTTACGCCCTCTAGCATCCAGTGCTCCCGAATGCGCTGGCGCATGAACTGGTCTACCTGGGCCAGCCGAACGCGGGTATCAACCCCAATCGCTTCCGAGGGATCGACTGTTTTCACCGTCTCGATGGACTTGCCGGTTTCATGAGCTTGCTTGACCAGGTCTGTCAGGTAGACCTCTCCGGCCCGGCCCGGCTTGAGCTTGTCAAGGCTGGGCCAAAGCCACGAGGCCTCGAAGCAGTATGCGCCCACATTCACCTCAGAGAGGTCGCGCTGCTTCTGAGTGGCGTCGGCCTGCTCGACGATGGCCGTAACGTTGCCGTCGGCGTCTCGCATGACTCGCCCCGGACCGTCGATGCCGGCGTCGTCACAGGTGAGCAAGGTCATGACCGGTTTTCGTTGGGAATGGGCATCCATCATGGCTTCCAGCGTTTGGGGGTTCACCAGAGGAAGGTCGCCATTGAGAACAAGCAAGTGAGCGACCTTACGCTCCAACGCTGCACGGGCTTGAAGCAAGGCGTGGCCCGTACCCAGCTGCTGCTCCTGGGTAACGTAGAAGTGCTCATCGCCCATGGACGCCTTCACCGCGTCGGCTTGATGACCCACGATGAACGCCGTTCGCTGGATGCCGGCCCGCCTGGCGGCCTCTGCTACGTGGGCGGCCATTGGGCGGCCGCACACCTCGTGCAAAGCCTTAGCCCGTTTGGATCTCATCCGCGTCCCCTTGCCGGCGGCAAGGATAACGGCTGCCCACGTCTCCATCGGCCCCCTTTACAAACAAAAAGACCGCACGGTGAACTCTTCCGAGTCCAAAAAAACCTGTGCGTCCGTCTAATCGATGTCCATTTGTTCAAGAGGTAGAAACCTACCTCTTATAAGGCATGGTAGATGAGTGTGGGGGGTGTGTCAAGGGCGCTAATAGAAGGAGGGACTCAGCGCGTAGACATGGCTCCCTTGCCCTGTCTCCATTGTGCCAGAGTATCTCTTGGCCATCGACGCGATCTAGACGGGGTCCTGCCTCATGGGTGTATTTTCAATGCTGGCGGCCCTTAAAACCTTCCATGAGCTTCTATATCTAACTTGACAATGATATCATCAATACAATGATGTATCGCAACGCACTTCTATTGACATAACTCCTGCGTATGTTTATAATAACAGTTGGAACATCAGCGGAGATAACCGTATGGCTAAACGCGACTACTACCAGACCCTCGGAGTAAAAAGGTCCGCCTCCGACAAGGAGATCAAGCAGGCCTACCGAAAACTGGCCCGCCAGTACCATCCTGACGTCAATCCTGGGAATGCTACGGCCGAGGGGAAGTTCAAGGAGATCAATGAGGCCTACGAGGTCCTTGCCGAGTCCGAGAGCCGGAAGAAGTACGACCGGTACGGTGAGAACTGGAAGCATGCCGAGCGCTTTGCGCAATCGGGGGTCAGGGGCGACCCCGCCCACGTCCGGTGGGAGCAGTCGCCGGCAGGCTTCGGCGACATAGACGACGACCTTCTAGGCTCCATCTTCGGCGGAGGGATGGGTCGCAGGGCCAAGAGGCGCGGGCAGAGCATTGACAATCCCGTGGATATCACGCTGGAGGAGGCTTACGCAGGCACCTCCCGAACTGTCCAGATGGTCGGTCCCACGGGCCGACCGCGCCGGTTGGAAGTCAAAATACCGGCCGGTGTCAAAACGGGCTCGAGGGTCCGCGTCGCAGGCGAGGGCGGCCCGGGCATCGGCGGGGGCCCCAACGGCGATCTGTGGTTGGTGGTGACCGTCAGGCCGCACAACGGCTTTGAGCGGCGGGGAGATGACCTTTACGTGGATGTCCCGGTCCGGCTAGCGGATGCTGTCTTGGGTGGCGAGGTTGAGGCCCCAACACTTCTCGGAGGGAAATTGGCCTTGAAGGTACCCCCGGGAACGCAAAACGGCAAGACCTTCAGGCTGAGCGGCCAGGGGATGCCCAGGTTGGGTAAAGAGGGTAAAGGCAACCTGTACGCTTGTTTGACGGTGCTTTTGCCCACCGAATTCACCGAGGAAGAGAAGCAGATGTTCAGTAATATGAAGGCAAGAAGCGGCTAAGAGAGGGGTAGCTGGTATGGCGGATTATCTGGAATCGGACGAGCCCTGTTTCGCTATCAGTGTTGCGGCAAGGATCGTCAAGGTACATGCCCAGACCCTTCGCTACTACGAGCGGGCGGGCCTGATTCGTCCGTCGAGGTCTAGCGGGAGGAATCGACTGTACTCCCAGAGCGACATAGAACGGCTGCGGCAGATTAAACGGTTGACCGATGATCTCGGCCTGAACCTCGCCGGCGTGGAAGTGATCCTTCGAATGGCTGACAAGCTGGCTGATATGGAAAGGACGATTGGAGAGATGCAGCGGCGGCTGGAAGAGGCCGATGGGCACGTCGTGGGCGTCAGGTTAAAAAAGGAGGCCAGGCGATAACCCGCCAGGCAACGGGAGAGGTAAGACATGCTGAAACCGGATAGGTTTACAGAGCAGGCACAAGAGGTGCTGGCCGATTCTCAGCGGCTGGCGCAGGAATACAAGCACTCTCAGTGGGACGTGGAGCATATCTTTGTCGCCCTGCTGGGACAGCAAGGCGGGCTCACGGAGGAGGTCTTCAAGCATCTGGGTGTGGAGAGCGCGTTGGTCAAAAGCCGCCTGGAGACGGCGCTGACCAGCAGCCCAAAGGTGACTCAGCCTGCCACACAGCTGTATGCCACCCCCCGGGTGGCCCGGCTCCTTGAAAACGCGGAGGCGGAGTCCAAGAGGCTCAAGGATGAGTTCATCGGATCAGAGCATCTGCTTATCGCCGTCACCATGGAGAGGGAGGGGGACGTAGGACGTGTCTTGCAGGACTTTGGCATAGACCAGGAAAGACTCTACCAGGCCCTCCACGAGGTCCGAGGCTCTCATCGGGTCACGGACCCTAGGGCGGAGAGCCGATACCAGGCGCTGGAGCGGTACAGCCGGGACCTGACCGAGATGGCGAAGGCAGGCAAGCTCGATCCCGTCATCGGTCGGGACCAGGAGATTAAACGAGTCATCCAGATCCTGACCCGGCGGACCAAGAATAATCCGGCGATCATCGGGGACGCCGGGGTCGGCAAGACCGCCGTCGTCGAGGGGCTGGCCCAGCGCATCGCCGCCGATGACGTCCCAGACTCTTTGAAAGGCCGGCGGGTGCTCGACCTGGACATGGGGGCGCTGGTCGCCGGCAGTAAGTTTCGGGGCGAGTTCGAAGAGCGTTTGAAGGCGGTCATGGACGAGATACGGGCCGCTCAGGGGGAGATAGTCCTGTTTATCGATGAGATTCATACCGTCGTCGGTGCGGGCGCCGCGGAGGGGGCGATCGACGCCAGCAATATGCTGAAGCCCGCCCTTGCACGGGGCGAGCTCCAGTGCGTGGGCGCGACCACCCCGGACGAGTACAGGAAGCACATAGAATAAGGATGCGGCCCTTGCCCGAAGGTTTCAGCCCGTCCAGCTGGGCGAGCCAAGTGTCGAAGACACAGTGGGAATCCTGCGGGGAATCCGGCCGAGATATGAGTCCCACCACAAGGTATCCATAGACGACTCCGCGCTGACAGCCGCAGCGAAGCTCTCCGGACGGTATATCACTGAACGTTTTCTGCCAGACAAGGCGATCGACCTGATCGATGAGGCCGCCAGTAAGGTCCGCATAGACGCGCAAAGCGCGCCCGCTGAGGTTAAGGAGCTGGAGCGGGAACTGCAGAAGCTTCAGAACGAAGAGGAGGCGGCGGCCCAACGGCAGGACTATGAGCAGGCCACCAACATGAGGAGTCAACGTCTCAAAGTCGAAGAGCGTTACAACGGGGCCAAGGAGCAATGGCTCCGAGAGTCCAAGGTGGAAAGCCGGGTTACAGAGGACACCATCGGGGAGATCGTTTCGGCCTGGACAGGGATCCCCGTGACTCGCCTTTTGGAAGGAGAGGCCGACAAGCTGCTCCACATGGAGGAGAGGCTGCGCCAGAGGGTTATCGGGCAGGAAGAGGCCATCGTAGCCGTCTCCGACGCTCTACGACGGGCTCGCTCCGGGCTCAGTGACCCCAAGCGCCCCATCGGAAGCTTCATCTTTCTGGGACCCACGGGTGTGGGCAAGACGGAGCTGGCCAGAGCCCTGGCGGCGTTCATGTTCGACCATGAGGACAGTATGGTCCGCCTGGACATGTCTGAGTACATGGAGAAGCACACGGTCTCCAGACTGATCGGTTCTCCTCCCGGCTACGTAGGCTATGATGAGGGCGGTCAATTAACTGAAGCGGTCCGGCGGAGGCCCTTCCGGGTTGTCCTTTTCGACGAAATAGAGAAGGTGCACCCAGATGTCTTCAACATCCTGCTCCAAATCCTGGAGGACGGACGGCTGACCGATGGACATGGACGAACGGTGGACTTCCGCAATACGGTCATCATCATGACCAGCAACCTCGGCACTCGTGACTTCCAACGGGAAGCGGTGGGGTTTGTCGCACCTGGTAGCAATGGGAAGGACAGGAGTGCCGCGCGTAAGTCCGTGGAGGACGCGCTGAAAAAGGCCTTTCGGCCGGAGCTGCTAAACCGGATCGACGAAATCGTCATCTTCGACTCATTGACGGAGGCGGAGATACGGCAGATCGTGGAGCTTCTCATGAAAGAGGTCCAGCATCGACTGGACGACCGAGGGGTTACCGTGGAGTTGACTGAAAATGCCAAGGATTGGCTGGTGCAGCATGGATTTGACCGGATATTCGGGGCCAGACCCTTGCGGCGTACCATTCAGCGACACATCGAGAATCCCCTGGCCAAGCGCTTGCTGGCCCAGGAGTTTGGGGAGGGAGACCACATCCTCGTGGACGCCGCCGAAGACCAGCTAACCTTCGGTACCGCCCCGGTCAGGGTGTCCGCGGCGTCATGATCCAGACCCCCGGTCACTCAGCTCAATGCTAACCTTGCCCAAGGACCGCTATGTGGAGGTGGAGGGTCAGCGGATTCGCTATTGGGAATCCGGCTCTGGCCCTCTCCTCCTAGTACTCCACGGCCTAGGCAATTCCGTCCTCACCTGGCGCAGCAATATAGAGGCTCTCAGTCAGCGGTTCCGCACCGTCGCTCTGGACCTGCCAGGCCACGGCTTGTCGGACATGCCGGTCCAGCGGTTTGACCTATCGGGCGCCACCAGGTTCCTCATGGCATTCATGGAGGCCATCGGCGGGGGACCTGCTTACGTTGTCGGCAACTCTATGGGCGGAATTATAGCTCTGGAGCTCGCTCTGAAAGCTCCGGAACGGGTCAGGAAACTGGTCCTGGTGGATAGCGTAGGACTGGGGAAAGAGATAGCATGGTTCTTGCGATTGGGCTCGGTACCGGGCATCGGTGAGTATTACGAGCGTCCCAGCCCGCAGCGGATAACCAACCTCTGCCGGACCATGGTCTACGACCGCCGGTTCGTGGAAGAGGATGTGGTGGCGGAGATGTACCGGTACCGGAAACGGCCGGGCGCGCCTCGGGCCCTGCTTCAGTTCCTGCGTGTCGGCGTTGGATTATTCGGGCAGCGCCGGGCCATCGGCCGCCGCGAAGAGTTATCGTCGTTGCGTATGCCATTGATGGTGGTATGGGGCCGGCAGGACAAGCTCGTACCGGCTGCTCACGCCGAGGCGGTGCTGGAAGCCGTTCCGGACGCGAGAGTCCATATCTTCGATGAATGCGGCCACTGGCCTCAAGTGGAGCATGCGGAGCAGTTCAACAGCCTGGTTGCCGAATTCCTGTCAGAGGCCGAAGGTCGTGTAGACGGCGCCGGACCAGAAGCTCAAGTCCCTGAAGGTGATATTCCTCCGAGGGTAAGTGGAGGCAGCCCCTTGGAAGACGCTGCTTCCGGGGATGCCGTCACGGGTGAAGTCAACGATAGCGGTGATGCTCAGCAGCTTGTTGTCGGCGGCGACGGTGGCGCAGGACCAGCCGCCGCGGCCCAGCCGGCCGAAGGGGAAATCCAATGGGTATCCCGAGGCCAGGCGTTCATACGGCGGAACCTCCGCCTCATAATCCTGGCCCTGGTTATCGCCGTCGTGCTGACCGTGGTGTTCCAACGGGACCGGTTCACTGATGTCGAGAGCTTCGTCGATACGGTGGGCTACCCGGGGATTTTCCTCCTTTCCTTGGCTGGATCAGGGGCGATCGTGCTCCCTTTGCCCAGCACTGCGGCTATCATCATCGGTGGCATCTTCCTGACGCCTGTCTATGTTGGGCTCATTGCCGGGGTCGCCGAAGCCATGGGAGAGGTGACGGGCTATGCGCTGGGCTATAGCGGCCAGGGGATCGTCGAAAAAAACCGGTTCTATAAATGGGTGGAACGGTGGCTCCAGCTTCGCGGGTGGCTCGTCATCATGCTCTTTTCCGCCATTCCCAATCCGCTCTTTGACCTGCTCGGTGTTGCCGCCGGCGTGTTGCGGTACCCGCTGAAAAGGTTCTTGGTTTACACCTGGATTGGGAAGACCGTCAAGAATGTCGGCCTGGCCTACCTCGGATTCTTTGGGGTCGAGTGGGCCCTGGACCTGTTCAACATCTCTGTCTCCAGCCCTGGCTAACGGCGAGTAGCGAATAACAGCGAACCGTCGTTCGCACGCAAACCCTGCTGGCCGTAATCACGTATTAGATTTTAAACACGAAAGAAACTACGTGGTGCAAGTTTTCCTCCGGGCAGGGGGTGGTCATCATGAAGACCGCAGCTATACCGAGACTCTTAGGAATCTTGGCGGTCGCAGCGATAGGGTGGGGCATCGGCGTCGGATTTTCCGACATCTTCTCTGGCGATAGTTTGTTCTGGTGGCCCCCGTTCGCCTTAGGAGGGGCGGTCGCGGGCTTTTTCGCCGTGCCTCCGCTGGTCTTACGGCCGACGGAGCGGTTCATCCGAAAAGTCAAAGAAGCGCCGATCACCACCATAGCCGCGGGGATCATCGGCCTGGTCTTGGGGCTCGTCGTGGCGGCCCTCATCGCGCTCCCGCTGTCGTACCTGCCCAGTCACGCGGGGTCCTGGCTGCCCTTGGCGGTAACGATTGTGCTGGCCTATTCCGGCCTGGCAGTCGTTCTCTCTCGCGAGCGGCAAGTGCTCCAATTTCTGCGGCTGCTTCCCGCTGAAGGGGAGACCCCGGATGGGGCGACAAACGGAAGGGTCAACGGCAAGATCGTCCTCGACACCAGCGCCATCATCGATGGGCGCATCGCGGATATTACCAGTACGGGCTTTCTTCATGGTACCCTCATCGTTCCTCGGTTCGTTCTTGACGAGCTTCAGCACATCGCCGATTCGGCGGATTCTCTCAGGCGGACCCGAGGCCGCAGGGGTCTGGACGTCCTGAACAAGCTCCGTAAAGAGAACGGAGTACCCTTCGAAGTGGCGGATGTCAAGGTTGATGGCTCGGAAGTGGACAGCAAACTGGTCAAGCTGGCGGAGAGCATACACGCGTCCATTCTCACGACGGACTTTAACCTGAACCGGGTCGCGGAGATCCAGGGGGTCCGGGTCCTGAACGTCAACGAGCTGGCACAGGCCGTGAGGCCCGTTTTGTTGCCGGGCGAAGAGTTGGGGATCCAGGTCGTCCAGGAGGGGAAAGAGGCTGGCCAGGGAGTGGGCTTCCTTGACGATGGTACGATGATGGTGGTGGAGGGGGGCAGAAGTTTTGTTGGTTTGGAGATCGACGTCGTGATAACGCGAGTACTTCAGACAGCCGGCGGACGCATCATTTTTGCCCACCCAAAGGGTGGCTAAGGCCGCGACGCCCTCCAACGGACCCGGCAGGCAAGGCGCTGCGCCATCCCGCGTCGGGCTCGTTATTGCGGCAGCCGGCCAAAGCCGCCGTATGCAGGGCACGGACAAGCTGTTCGTTACCGTGGCGGGCAAGCCGCTTTTGGCCCACACCATCGAGACTTGCCAGCGATCGCCCCTCGTTGACTGCATCGCGCTGGTGCTCCGTGAAGAGCTCGTCGCCGAATGGCGCGACCGAGCCGGCGCCCATGGCTGGGACAAGGTAACCGCAGTCGTGGCCGGTGGCGCCAGGAGACAGGACTCGGTCTTGGCGGGGCTCCGGGGACTTGGCCCATGTGATTGGGTGCTGGTGCATGACGGCGCTCGGCCGTGCGTGACCCATGAGATCATCCAGCGGGGGCTGGATTCCGCTCGCGAGACGGGCGCGGCGATCGCTGCGGTTCCCCCCAAGGACACCATCAAGGTCGTTGGGCCCGGCGATTCTGTGTCGGAGACCCTTCCCAGGGAGTCCCTCTGGTCGGTGCAGACCCCGCAGGTGTTCCGGTATGATCTCCTGTTGGAGGCGTACGAGACATCGGATGGTGATGTCACCGATGACGCCTCACTGGTTGAGCAGGCCGGCCATCAAGTGAAGGTCTTCATGGGTGATTACACCAACATCAAGGTCACAACCCAGGAGGATGTAGCCGTGGCCGAGCTATTCCTGAAGTCTCTTAAAAGGTCCAGGAAAAAGGAGGCCACGGGGTGACAAGAGTTGGGGTGGGCTATGACGTGCACCCTCTCGTGGAGGGACGGGACCTGATTCTCGGGGGGGTCCGAGTCCCTTATCAGCGAGGCCTGGCCGGCCACAGCGATTCCGATGTGCTGGCCCACGCGATCGTCGACGCTCTTTTGGGAGCCGCCTGCCTGGGCGATATCGGCAGCCACTTTCCGCCGGATGACGCCCGTTTCAAGGATGCCGATAGCATGACCTTTCTAGAGGAGACACTTCGACTTCTGAGCCTCAACCGTTGGCGAATCGAAAATATCGATGCTACAATAGTGGCCCAGGAGCCCCGCCTGGCCCCCCACGTGCAACAGATGAGAGAACGCTTGAGTAGCGTGCTTGGCCTGGACATCAATCAGGTCAGCGTCAAGGGGAAGAGCACCAATGGGCTGGGGTTCGAAGGGCGGGGGGAAGGGATCGCGGCCCACGCCATCGTCCTGATTGACACCGCCCAACCATGAAGATCTTTAACACCCTGACCGGCGGCAAGGAAGAGTTCCAGCCCGCAAACCCCCAGACCGTGCACATGTACGTCTGCGGGGTCACCCCCTACGCCTCGGCCCACGTGGGTCACGCCCTGAGCTACGTTGTCTTCGATGTCGTACGGCGTTACCTGGAGTACCGTGGCTACAAGGTGAAGCACGTCCAGAATTTCACCGACATAGACGACAGGCTTATTGAGCGGGGCACTCGATTGGGAGTCTCTCCAATGGAGCTGGCGGAACGGTACATCGCTGAATTCCATGAGGAGATGGATGCCCTGAACGTCCAGCGGGCTGACCTGTATCCCCGGGCTACCCAGGAGCTGCCGATGATCGTCGAGGTCATCGAAGGGCTGGTCCGCGACGGTTACGCCTATGCCTCAGATGGTGACGTTTACTTTCGAGTAAAAAAGGACGAGGAGTATGGCAAGCTCAGTCACCGGACCCTGGATGGAATGATGGCCGGGACTCGCGTGCAGCATGGGGAACGCAAGGAGTTCTCCATGGACTTCGCTCTGTGGAAGGGGGCTAAAGAAGGCGAGCCCGAATGGCCAAGCCCATGGGGCCCCGGACGACCCGGCTGGCACATCGAGTGCAGCGCCATGGCCTTGCGCCACCTGGATGGGACGGTGGACATTCACGGAGGAGGCCAGGACCTGGTCTTCCCCCATCATGAAAACGAGATCGCTCAGTCCGAGGCATTTACCGGACATCGGCCCTTCGCGAGAGTCTGGATGCACAACGGGCTCCTCATGCGGGGCGAAGAGAAGATGAGCAAGTCATTGGGCAACCTCTTCACTGTGAAAGAGGCCCTCTCTGAGCACCCGCCTGACGCTTTGCGACTCTTCTTCCTGAGCTCCCATTACCGTAGCCCGCTGACGGTGACGGACGATGCGCTGGATGCCGCTGACCGCGGGGCGGAGCGGCTTCGGAATGCCGCCGCGACCGTCTCCGGCCATGATGGCGCGGAGGTGGAGGCTGATGAGTTCCGCAATCGGTTCCTGGAATCCATGGATGACGATTTCAACACCCCGCAGGCCATCGCCGCCCTCTTCGATCTGGCGCGCGAGATCAACCGAGGGTCCGCCGAGGGGCTAAAGACCGACGGGGCCACCGCGACGCTGAAGGAGCTCGCCGGCGTGTTGGGAATAACCCTACAGGAGCCGGACACAGGGGCCTCGGCGGACGTCGGACCCTTCATCGAGCTTCTCCTGCACACAAGGGCGGAGCTGCGCGAGGCCAAGCAGTATGCCCTGGCAGACGGGATACGAGACCGGCTCTCTATCATGGGCGTCAGCCTGGAGGATGGGCCGGAGGGCACCCGCTGGAAGTATCGGGGAAGCGGTGACGGTTAGACGATGCCCGTGGGCACGGCCTCCAATCTTGACCCACCTTTCGGAATCTGGGAGAATGGCCTGAAGCTAACAGAAGGACCGTACTGTGATCCTCATCAGTTTCGACATAGACGGTACCATGATTTTTGGATCGCCCCCAGGTCATGTCACCCTCGACCACGTTCGTAAAGCCAAAGAGCTCGGCTTCATCGTCGGCAGCGCCTCAGACCGGCCCATCAGCAACCAGGAAGAGCTCTGGAAGCAGCACGATATCGATGTCGACTTCGTCTGTCTCAAGCACCGGCTATCCGAGGTCAAGGAACGGTTTCCAGCGGATGAGTACAGGCACGTAGGCGATACCGAGATGGACCGCTACTTCGCGAAACTGGCTGGGTTCGATTTCCTCTGGATAAACGATGTGCCCGATGACGGCTCCCATGAGTGGATGCTGTAACCATCGAGCGTAGCATGCAGCTTGGGTAAGGCCCCTCTTTACCGGAGGGGCCTTACTCGTACCGGGTCGCCGCGACGGAGCCCGCGCGTCGCGGCGGCGCTTCCGTTCTTGACGGCTATCTCCAGCAAGCCGTTTCCTCCCCAGAGCGCCATGGTCTCTTCACCGGCGTCGTACGAAGGGCTCAGCCCGGGCAACGTAACGGGACCCACCTGTACTTCCACTCGATCCGTCACCAGGTGCTGGCGGCGAATGTTGGTTATGGCGTTGCCGAACCCGTCTATGTGAATGACGGCGCCTTCGACCGAGCCGTCATCTCGGATGCTGGGGGATGCTCCAGGCAACCTTTGGAGCGTCGCCACCGGTGGTCCCAGGGCATCCAAGGAAACCCCTATCGATAGGTGGGCTGCGACGGGAGCAAAGATGTCCCGTCCGTGGAACGTGGCGCTGACCTCCGGCAGGTGATAACGGGACTCGGTCAGCTCCACCGCTGGGCATTCATCCGGCAACGCCAGACTCAAAACACCGTTATCCGGCCCGACGAAGTAGTGGCCTTGGGCGGCCACCGCCACGGCTTTGCGCCTGCTGCCGACACCAGGGTCCACCACAGCCAGGTGAATGCTCCCTTCGGGGAAAAAGGAGTAGGTAGCGCTCAGGACGTATGCGCCGTGAAGGATGTCCTGCGGCGGGACCTGGTGGGTGATGTCAACGATGGTCGCCTGCGGGTTGATGGAGAGGATGGCCCCCTTCATAGAGGCGACATAGCCATCGGCAGGGCCGAAGTCCGAGGTGAGGGTGATGATTCGTGGGAGATTGCCGGAGGGGTCCGGCATGGCCTTCGCCTGCGCCTACTGAATCCGAGCGCTGATGATGGACACGACGATGAAGGTGGTCGCCAGGGCTATCGTGGCCCTAAAGAGAAGACGCTCGAAGCCGCGACGGGTCCTGAACGTAGAATAGGCCGAGCCGAAGAGCCCGGAGCCGGTCCCCTTGACCTGCAGGATGATGGCCCCAACGAGCAGCACCGAGAGGATGATAGTAATGAAATTTATCGTGTCATTAGTCATGGGTCTGGTTCCTTTTGAGCCTAGGGATTGGGCGCCTGTGCAAGCCTCCCGATCAGAAGCTCCTGGACAACGGTAGGGTTGGCCCGTCCCTTGCTCGCTTTCATGACCTGGCCGACGAGGAACTTGATCGCCGTCTCCTTGCCCTTCAGGTAGTCCTGGACCGCGTTGGGATTGCCGGCGATAGCTTCATCGACAAGCGGGCCCATCTCCTCCGTACCGGAAATCTGGGTGACGCCTTGCTCCTTCACCAGTTGCGCCGGGCTCTTTCCCGTTTGGAATGCCTGCTCAAAGATCTCTTTGGCAACCGTGCCGTTGATCGTCTTCTTTTCCAAGAGGTCGAGAATCTCGACCAGGTGCTCGGGCCCAATCTTGATCTTGGGGCTGTCCAGCTCCAAGTCGGCGGTGTTCAGATGGCGGCTGAGCTCACCCAGTGTCCAGTTGGCTACCAGCTTGGCCACAGTGGACTCATCGGCCGCGGCCGCCCCCAGCCTGACCGCAGCTTCGAAGAAGTCCGCCATCGGCTTGGTGGCCGTCAGAAGCCGGGCGTCGTATGACGTCAGCCCGTATTGGTCCTGAAGGCGTGCCTGCCTGGCGTCCGGGAGCTCCGGCAGCCGCGCCCGCAGCTCTTCCACCCACGCGCGGTCCAGGACCAGCGGTGGCAGGTCGGGCTCCGGGAAATAGCGGTAATCGTGTGCATACTCTTTGGAACGCTGCGATACGGTGATGTTCCGGCTCTCGTTCCAGCCTCGGGTCTCCTGCACGATGTGCTCCCCGGCCTCGACGGCCCGCTTCTGCCGCTCCACCTCAAATTCCAGAGCCCTGAATACCGCCCTGAAGCTGTTCATGTTCTTGACCTCTACCTTGCTGGGAGGCAGCTCGGTCGAGCCCCTGGGGCGGATGCTGACATTGGCATCGCATCGGAAACTGCCCTCTTGCATGTTGCCGGTGCTGACGCCCAGGTATTGCAGGATGCTTCTTAGCTTCACCAGGTACAGCCGCGCCTGCTCCGGCGAGCGTAGGTCAGGCTCTCCAACGATCTCCATGAGAGGCGATCCCGCCCGGTTGATATCCATCAGCGTGTAACTCTCTCCCTTGACAGCAGGACGATGGAGGAGCTTGGCCGTGTCCTCTTCCAGGTGCACACGCGTGATGCCGATGCGGCTCGTGGTCCCATCCTCATCGATATCCAGCCAGCCGTTGCTGGCGATGGGGGTCTCGTACTGAGATATCTGGTAGCCCTTCATCAGGTCCGGATAGGGGTAGTTTTTCCGGTCGAACCTGGTGTGCTCATTGATAGTGCAATGCACCGCGAGGCCGGTCATGATGGTGGCTTCGACGGCTGACTTGTTGATCACCGGCAGGACTCCGGGCATGCCCATGCATACCGGGCAGACTCGGGAGTTGGGGGGAGCGGACTGATAGTCTGCGGCGCAGCCGCAGAACATCTTGCTCCGGGTTAAGACCTGGGCATGGACCTCCAGGCCGATGACCGCCTCGTAATCTGTCGCCGTAGTGACCATGACCGTCCACTAGCGGGGTGCTGAAAACACCCCCAAACCCCCCTAGGGGGTTCAAGGTATCCCCTTCGGGGATGGTTTACAGAAGGGGGGACACCCCCTTCGACCCCCGCCAAAGGGGCTCCGCCCCTCTGGACACCCCTTTCTTCAGCATCCTGACTAGTATAGCAGCGGCCAGATTCCACCGGCAAGGGCGGATGTGGGCGTCGGCGGTTATGGGGAGGTGAGGGAGGGGGGTTGAGACTGGGGTCTCTTGGCCATGGAAGACCCCCTTCGTGGTAGGATGCACTCTACCATCCGGATTCGGACTTGACCGTTGTTTGGAACGGAGGGATCTCAGCGTGAGCAAAGAGCTTTCCACAGCAGCCCCCACGGTATCCATCGCCTTCCTGGGCTGCAAGCTGAACCAGGCGGAGGCGGGAGAGTCTTACCCGGCAGTTTGTCCGCGCGGGCTACAGAGCTGTCGAGCCCAGCGCCGGCCCAGACATCTTTGTCCTGAACACCTGCACGGTGACGCACGTCGCGGACCGGAAATCACGCCAGGCGCTGCGCCAGGCCCGGCGCGCCAACCCTGAAGGCCTCGTCGTCGCGACAGGGTGCTACGCACACCGGTCGCCGGAGGACCTGGACCGCATGCCCGAGGTCAGCCTTGTGGTGGACAACCGCGACAAGATGCGTCTGCTAAGCATCCTGGGCATCGATCAGGGTGCCGTTATCGACGACGCGATTCCTGTGCCTGGACGGACCCGCTCAATGGTCAAGATCCAAGAAGGGTGCAACCAGGTGTGCGCCTATTGCATCGTCCCAAAGACCAGGGGGCGGGAGCGCAGCGTTCCCATGGAGACGTTGTTACAGGAGGTGAAGGATCGGGTGGCGGGAGGTTATCGAGAGGTAGTGCTTACGGGGACGCAGCTCGGCTCCTATGGCTATGAGTTCGGCGCCAACCCTGAAGGTGTCCCGTGGCATGAGCATCTTATACGGCGGATACTCGACGAGCCGGGCATCGACCGGCTGCGCATGTCATCTCTCCAGCCCCAGGAAATTACGCCGGGCCTGATCGGCCTCTACGCGGAGGGTCGGCTCTGCCCGCACGTCCACATGCCGCTGCAGAGCGGTAGCGACGCTGTCCTGAAGCGGATGCGGCGGCGTTACACAACTGCCCGATACGCCGAGGTAGCGGCGAGGCTGCGGGAGGCGGTCCCGGACATCAGCATAACGGCGGATATCGTCGTCGGCTTTTCTGGCGAGAGCGACGAGGAGTTCGAGGAGGGCTTTCGGTTCGTGGAGGCGTTGGCTCCGGCGGCCGCTCACGTCTTTCCCTTTTCGAGGCGTCCGGGCACCACGGCTGCCTACATGCCGGACCACGTGAAGCCGGAGACTAGACGCGTTCGAGAGGAGCGTATGCTCGCGATGGCCCGCGACGCCGCGGCCATGCATCGGAACCGTTTTCTCGGCAAGCAAGCCGTCGTCCTTTGGGAGGCCCGTAAAACAGTCGGAGGGCGGTCTCTGTGGACGGGGCTGACGGAGAGTTACATCCGGGTGTACGCGGAGAGTGATGGCGAATTAACGAACCGGGTGCTGCCGGCGCGTTTGGTCGGCGAGGTAGCCGACGGCCTTCGTGCCGAGCTGGTGGAAGCGATATCTCCGGCGCCACGTTAGGGGACGGCGTGTGCGCAGGCCTCCCAAGGCGGGCCACAGCCCCTACTTGAACCCGCCGAGCAGGACCGTACCCATCTCCTTCCAGAAGCAGTCTACCTTTGTGAAGCCGGCGTCCCGGAGCCACGCTAGCTGCTCCTCCATCGTTCCTGGGAACGGCGGCCAACTACTCTCGCTCCGGACCGCGGTGCGGGCCCTCTCGGCGGCATTCGAGGCAGAGGCGGCGGTGTTCCCGGTCTCTCGGGTCCGCCGCCTGCCCATGAGCTCCCAGTAGGTCTGTTGCAGGGTCTCCGTGGGGGCGCTGACCAGGTCCACGTTCAGGAAGCAGCCTCTCTCGTTCAAAACGCCGAAAATCTCTTTGTAGAGCTGGCGAATCCGGGGAGCAGACTGGAGGTTGTGGATGGCTATTGATGAAACTACCGCGTCGAACGGGCCGCCGGCCTCCGTGTGCCAGCCATCGTCGAAGAGGTCCGCCCGGTGATAGCGGACGCGGTCGCCATAAGAGGCCAGCCCCTTTTTCGCGTGGCCGAGCATTTCTTCGGAATAGTCCTGAGCAACGACGCGGGCGCTGGGGAAGGACTCAAGCATGACGCCGGCGGCTGGGCCGTAGCCGGTGCCGACATCCAGGATGGCGATGGCCGCTTCCTTGGGGTGGGGGATAAGGTCAGCCATAAGCCGGAACCGGGTCAACCGCCGAGAGTCGTCCGCCTGGGCCCGTGAGACCCATTCACTGACGTACTCGGAAGAATGCCAGTCGTGGCGGTCCATGCTCATGGCTGCTACTCTCCTGCGAATGGCGCCGGGGCGGCCCCGGGGGTATTCGACCGGCCGGCCATCTAGCTATGGGCCTTGCTCATCTCCCGTAGCTGGTCCAGGTCCTTGGAGCCGAAACTATCAACCCGTATTAGCCCATCGACCTCCATGAGGTACTGGGCCTCTTTCGTGGATAGGCGGTGTATCTTACCGCTCATGTCGCTAAAAAGCTGAAGGAACTCAGCTTTGTCCTTCTGGTTCAACCGGTCACCTCGTAGAAAGCTGGCTTACTCGGAGTATGCTCAAACGGCGCTCGTGATGTCAAGGAGCGACTTAACCCGTGCGGCGGACGGATATATTCATCGACGACCCGGCACATCGATCGGACGACCGCCGATATCAGGAGAAAGGGCGGACGGATTGGCGCCTGCTCGGCACCTATGGCGTTGTCGTGGGACCCTCGGGCGGCGGCTCCTCAGCCTCGGGGATCATAACGACGGAAACCGACCAGGCGCCGTTGGAGGGAACGCCGACAGCGGCCAGGTAGAGGGAACCGGCGGGACTGACGATGGAGACCTCGTTCAGGACCCCCGCCGCGACATCCTGGTCGACAAGGGTCCGCGTGCCGTCATTACCAATACCCTGAAGCTGGAAGGGCCCGGACCAGGAGGTGGTGAACAGTAACTTCCAGGGGGCGTCTTCAGCCGTGAAGGGTGGACTGTTGACCTCTCCGGTCCCGGTATAGGTAAACAGGATCCCCGCGGCGCTTGCCGACGGCGACACTTGTGGAATCTCGGGGTTCTCCACAACCCAGACCGTCCAACGACCGTCAGCCGGGGCGGTGGAGATGGAAAAGTGCATGGGGCCGGTCAAGTTGTAAACGAAGGTCTCATAAACAACCCCAGAGGTCACACCTTGGCCCGACATGGGCAGAAAGCCCTCGATGCCGCTGGCGAGAAGGGTGAAGGGTCCGGACCAGGACGTGGTGTACAGCAGCTTCCAGGGTGAAGAGCGCGCCTCGAACGGTGGACTGTTGATCTCTCCGGTGCCGGTATAGACGAAGGTTGTCCTGGGAGGGCTGGATGGTGCTACAGGCGATAAAGCGGGGTTTTCGACGACTTCCACGGACCACTCGCCATTGTCCGGTACCGCCTGAGCTTCGAAGTGCATGGTACCGGTCCAATCGTAGACAAAGGTCTCGTACAATACTCCGGCGCTGACGCTCCGGCCCGCCACCGAACGGAGGATGCTTTCTCCGCCAACTTGTAGGGCGAACTCTCCAGACCATGAAGTACTGTATCGGAGTTTCCAGGGAGTAGAGCTCACCACGAACGAATCGCTGCTGCCATCGCCCTGGCCCACAAACGTGAACACTGTCTCGTTGGCCGTTGGCACAACCGTCGGCGTTGGCGTCGGGGTGGGTGTGGGTGTGGGCGTGGCGATTTCACCCGCGACGGCGAAGTAGGAAAGACCGGAGGCCTGCGCCCGGTAGGTCAGGGTCAGCGATTCTTGGGACACCACGTCGGTGGGCAATTGCTCCCAAGCATCGGTGTACCGGTACAAGGCTATGCTCCCAGGGTTGACCCCATGCTCCTGAGACCAGGACGTGGGTACCATAAAGGTTATGGTAGCGGTGTCAACGTTGCCTTCGGCGGTGTCATGGAGTGAGATGTCCAAGTAGGAAAAGACCTCGCCCGGCGGCAGGTCGTCGGTAGGGCGCTCCGCCAGCTTCTGGACCGACAGGGTCGTGTCGGGGATCGCCAGCCTGGCCGATATCTCGATCTCCGATACACCGACACGTGACGCTTCGTCGGCAGACAGCCGGACCGTAGTGGCCTGGCCTCCCAGGATGAGGTTAACGGGTAAGGCCACCGCCGTTGGGTCGAGCACCGGATTTGGAGTTAATTGGGGAGTAGGGGTTGCGGTGGCGGGGACAGGCGTGACGGTGGCCGGCGTGGGGGCCGCAGTCGGCCGTGGCGAAGCTACCGGTACGGGGGAAGGCGTCGCGGTTGGCAAGATGTCGGTGAGGATTGGGTTATCCCCCGAATCGAAAAGACCCTGAATGCCGCCCAACCCTCCCGCGGGAAATAGGACGATCAATATGGTTGCCACCACCGCGGCAAAGGCCGCTATTCCTCTCCATCGCCGGTCATCCAGATAGCGCCTGAGCCCGCCGGGAGGGGTAGGGAGCGGCAGTGTTTCCTCAAATACGTTACCCCTGCCGCCGGAGCCGCCCGCCGATGCTCCCGATAGCTCGATGGCGCTCCCTCCCGTCAAGGGCATCTGGAGGGCCTCCAGGGCCAGGGCCATCTCCAGGGGGCTCTGGTAACGGTCCGCCGGAGTTTTCTGCAGGCAGCGCGCCACGATGGAGGAGAGCTCGTTGGGGATGTCAGGATGGCTCTCTCCCAGCGGCGTTGGCGCCTCCTCGACATGCCGTCGAATAACCTCCCAGGGGGTCTCGCCCCCAAACGGGAGCTCGCCGGTGAGCGTCTGGTGGAGCATCACCCCCACCGAGTAGAGGTCGGAGCGAACGTCGGGCTGGTCTCCTCTGGCCTGCTCAGGGGGCATGTATTGCGGGGTTCCCATCACCATGCCGGTACGGGTCATCGTGGAGAGGTCTTGGGCGCGGGCGATACCGAAGTCCGTTATCTTGACCGTCCCGTCTTCTGTCAAGAGTATGTTTTGAGGCTTTACGTCCCGGTGGACGATCTCCTGGGCGCCGGCTGCATCCAGACCCAGGCACACCTGGTGCGCTATATCGACCGCCCGTTCTACCGTTAACGGGCCCTGGTCTCGCAACATATGGTTCAGGGTCAGCGGCACGTACTCCATGGCGATGAAGTGGGAGTCCCCCGCCTGGCCGACCTCATAGATACGGACGACGTTCGGGTGGTGTACCGAGGAGGCCATGCGTGCCTCTCGTTGGAAACGCTCCAGGTAAGCGGGCTCCTTAGACAGGTGAGGGTGCAGCACCTTCAAGGCGAGGATCGCACCGGTCCGCGTTTGCCGGACGCGGTACACCGTCGCGTGGCCTCCCGTAGAGACCTCCTCCAGCACCCGATAGCTTGCTATCCGCTTTTCCATGGGTTTCTTGTGGCCTCAAGGCTTCCCAGGCTAGAAAACCATTCCCTTAACCAGTACGCCGAAAGGGCTCACCGGGACTGTACCAGCTTTATGCATCCTCCCCGTCCCCGGGTCCGTTTTGCGGGCCTTTCCTGCTGATCCCTCTCGAAGCCGGGCTAGGGCTCGAACGGGCGTCATGAATGGGGAGTTCCCCGCAGGTTGATGACGCGTACGAGGCCTCTTTCGTTCCCCGTCAAGCGGCATGGTGTCGATACGGAGGACGAGCGCGGTGATGTTGTCGTTGCCCCCCAGGGCGTTTGCCCTTTCGACCAGCGCCTCGCAGGCCTGGCGGGGTTCATGCGCAGCCATGATCCGGGCGATCTCATCATCGGTCACCAGGGAGTGCAGCCCATCTGAGCAAAGTAAGAAATAGTCCCCAGCCAGCACCGTGATGACGGCGCTGTCGACCTCCAGTTCCGGAGTCGTCCCCAGGGCACGGGTCAGGATGTTTCGCCGGGGATGCTCCCGGGCCTCGTCCGGAGTCAAAAGCCCGGCCTCTACCTGTTCAGTCACCCAACTATGGTCTCGGGTGAGCTGCTGTATCTCCCCGCCGCGGAGGCGATATGCCCGGCTGTCTCCCACATGGGCCATGTAGAGATTGTCGCCTGCCAAAAGGGCGGCGGTAAGTGTTGTGCCCATGCCGTGAAGCTCGGGGTCAGATGCGGCGCGGTGGACATCCATGTTGACGTGCCGGACCTCTTCCCCAAGCCAGCCGTCGCTATTGCCGATGGGGGAGATGGAGATGCGCCTTCCCCCTTGGGAAAGACGGGAGACCAGCTTCTGGATGGCCATGGCGCTGGCGACCTCCCCGGCCCGGTGGCCACCCATGCCATCCGCCACGGCCATAAAGGCGTCAGCTCCCCGAGGAGCGTTACGGCCCGTGAGGGCGCAGTATGAGTCTTGGTTGCTCGATCTGTGCAACCCGGTATGGGTCATGGCCCCCAGAATGTGTGTGGTCCCGTCATGGGGGGCCTTGCTCTTTCGGCCCCGGCGGCTTTGTTTGCTCACGAGAACCCCCGACCCAGCGGGCAGCGTCCGCAGGCATAGCGCCTGGCGGCGTAGGAAACGGATACCGCTTTCTTCAGCATACTTATAGGATAGTGCGTTGAGTCTCTTTGGGAAATGGGCCTTATCGATGACTGTAGTGAGATATCGGTCAAGGGGAAATCAGGCTCATGGAGGCCGGCCGGCCAGCCGAGTTTTGCGGGGGTCTGTCTCTGCCGGCCGTCCATGGCGAAGGCGATAACCCAATAGGGAGGCGGATGCGGAAGGGTGTGGTCAGCTAGTTTGGCGGGGCGAGCTTGTAGCCGTAACCACGAACAGTAAGAATGTGCCGGGGTTGTGACGGGTCGGGCTCGATTCGCAAACGCAAGCGGCGGATACACTGCTCAATCTCCTGGTCGCCAACATCTCCGCTTTCGCGCTCTGGCCAGCCGCTGGAAGCAATCTGGTCCTTACTGCACGCCTCTTCCCTCCGCGCGTAGAGCAAGCTCAAGATGTCGAATTCCTTTCGCGACAGGGGAGGCTCGACCTTGACGCCTTGCAGCATCACCTCTCGGGTCCGGACATCCACCGCCAGGTCACCCGGCCGCGGTACTCCGAAGACCGGCAGGGTTGTGGTGGTGTTCCAGTCTTGGAACCGAAAGATTACCTGGCCGGGGGCCAGCTCGATGCGGTCGCTGGTCCTGAGCCAATGTCCGTCAGAGGCTAAGCGGGCGCCATTAACGAATGTGCCGTTCTTGCTCGAGAGGTCTCGTATCAGGTAGCCTCCTCGTTCCCTCCGAATCTCAGCGTGCTGTCTGGAAACGTAGGGGTTGTCCACGACGAAATCCGAGGAAGGGGCCTTGCCCAAAAGCAGGGTCGCCTGGTCCAAGGGGATGGCGCTCACGTCGCCGATGCCTTGCTCCACTACCAGTACCGCAACCGGTTGGTCCTGCTCTGTCATGACGCTATGCGCCCTCCATTGTTTCGGCGGTCTACCGCCCTTTACAACACTGTATGATCGCGCTCGTAGCCGTCAAGTGTCAAGGAGCATCCTCCAGAGCAAGCTGAATGAACGCTTGCTGAGCCCGTGTGAGGTGCGCCCGGCGGTTATACGCCAGGTAGAGCCATCGCTGGGACTGCAGCCCCTGAATGTTCACAACGCTGAGGGCATCCGAGGCGACCTCAATATCCAGGGCGTATCGAGAGAGCATACCTAGGCCGAGGCCGGCCGCCACTGCCCGCTTTACGGCCTCATTGCTCCCCAGCTCCATCGCCACCTTGTAAGATACGCCTAGCTCCCGCAGTCCTTCCTCCGCCCACTTTCTCGTCGCTGACCCAGCTTCCCGCAGCACAAAGACCTTGTCGCGGAGGCTTGCCGCTGGGGCCACGTCGGGCCCCACAAGGGGGTGGTCCGGCCTCGCGAAGACGACAATCTCATCGCGCCGGAACCGGAGCAGGTCGAGCTCTCGATGGTCCAGGGGATCGCCGACGAACCCCAGATCAATCTCGTTCTGGAGCAGCCTTCTGAGGACGCCCGGCGTGTTGGTGATCTCGAGGGCTACTTCTACCCCTGGATACAGGCCCTTGAACCGGCCTATGAGCGCAGGCAGCAAATAGTCGCCCGGCGTGGTGCTGGAGGCGATGGCTAGCTGCCCTGCTTTCAGCCCCTTCAGCTCCTCCACGGCTTTCACCATGGCATCGGCAGTGTTGAAAAGTCTTTGGGCGTGATCAAAGACCACCTCGCCGGCGTTGGTCAGGCCTATGACCCGCCTGGACCGGTCGATCAGGGGTATGCCGAAGAACTCTTCCAGAGCCTTGACCTGGACCGAGACGGCCGGCTGGCTGATGTACAGCTCCTCGCTAGCTCGTGTGAAACTGCCCGCCATGGCAACAGCGTAGAAGATGCGCAGATGGTGATAATTCAGATCCATCATGAGCTGTACATTATAGGCCTAGTAGGAATTATGTATTTGACTCTATAATCCGGGCGGCGTATCGTCAAGACATCGACTGTCCCCATGAGGCGAAGCCTGGCTTGGACGACGGTGGAAAGGGGCCGACCATGACCTTGAAGGTGGACACACAAAAACTGCGTTCCGAGATCTCTGAAAAGTATACGGAGGTCGCGAAAGACCCGAGCAAGACCCATCATTTCCACACGGGTCGGTTTCAAGCGGAGCGACTGGCCTATGCAAGCGACATCCTACAAAACTTCCCCGACCAGGTGATCGAGCCCTTTGCAGGTGTCGGCAACCCCTTCGCCCTGGGAGAGATCATGGCGGGGGAAACCGTTCTCGACGTGGGCTCCGGCGGTGGGTTCGACTCTCTGATAGCGGCGCAGAAGGTAGGGACGCAAGGCAAGGTGATCGGCGTCGACATGACCGAGGCGATGCTGGCCAAGGCCCGCGAGAATGCCGAGCTCATGGGCGCTACCCAGGCCGAGTTTCGTCAGGGCGTGGTCGAGTCGCTGCCGGTGGATAGTGAGTCCGTGGATGTTGTGATTAGCAACGGAGTCATTAACTTATGCCCGGACAAGGCAGCGGTCTACAGCGAAATCTTTCGAGTGCTTCGTCCAGGCGGGCGGATCATGATAGCGGACATCGTTGTCCAGAAGGAGGTCCCCCAGGGGGCCAAGGAGGACATCGACCTCTGGACCGGCTGAATTGCCGGCGCTCTGCTGGCAGCAGAGAACGTCACCCTTCTCAAGAAGTCCGGGTTTGTGGACGTTGAGGCGACCGAGCCTGTGGACGTGTTCAAGGATGCTCCTGGGGAGGCAAGCGCGAAGCAGTTCGGCACCATCAGCATGCGCTTCTTCGCCCGAAAACCGGCCTAACGCGCCGACTGGGTTTGGCTGAGCCCTCTAGCCAAACAGCGGCACATGCTACGGGGTATTATACTGGCAGGCGGCGGCTTTTTGCTGCCAGCGCATGCCGGATTGGTTTCACCCTCACCCTGGCCCTCTCCCATCAAGGGAAAGGGGATTTTATTCGCCGGAGGTAGGCGTGCCAGTACAGAGCAATGCCGTGGGTATCGGGGCCGAGGCCCCGGACTTCACCCTCCCCAATGCCACCGGGGGGGAGACCACTCTGAGCGAATTTCGTGGCGAGGCGTGCGTTTCCCTGGTCTTCCTCAGAGGCTTTCAGTGACCCTTCTGCCGCAGGCATCTCCGTCGGTTGACGGAACAGTACCAGGAATTTCTGGACGCCGGGGTCCAGGTAATAACCGTCATCAACAGCTCACCAGAAAAGGCCCGCGATTACGTGACCCGGAACGGCATACCGTTCCCATGCCTGGTGGATAATGGACACACGGTCTATGACCTGTACCAGGTGGAATCTAAAGTCGTTTCCTTGGGCCAGCGCCCGGGACTTTTCGTCATCGACCGGGACGGCATCACACGGCTCGCCCACATAGGCTGGCAGCAGTGGGAGATCCCGCCGAATGGGAAGGTGCTGGAGCTGTGCCACGGCCTACCTTGCCGATCAGGCTAGCGGGCAGCGCCTGCTGGCACTGCTGAGGAGCACCCCCAAACCCCCTTAAGGGGGTTAAAGGTATCCCCGAAGGGGCGGAGCCCCTCTGGACTCCCCCTTCGACGAGCTCAGGGCAGGCCCTTCGGGGATCCTGATAGAGAGAGAAGGGGATCAAGTTGGTCTGGGGGCTAAGGGCGGACGACCCCGATCCCATCCCGGACCTCGACCTTGGTACCAAAAGGCTCTGACATCTCCGCAGCCCTTTGAATGACCGCCTTCGATACATCGCTGCCAGGCTCGGCCAGCAACGGCCGCCCTCGCTCGGACCGGGAGCCCGAAAGAGCGGCCAGGGGGTGTATCTGCACCTCTTTGAGCCGTCTGTCCTCGTTGTAAACAATGACGTGTATGGCGCCTCCCCTGACTCCAGCGAAGGCCCGCCCTACGACGGGTCCCCCTGCGCGCCCCTCCCCACTCTGCCTGGCCTCCAGGAAGTCGGCCGCCGTGTTGTCGTAATCAAGTCCCCACCGGTTCATCATTTCCAGAGGGACTCTGCGGACCTGCTCGTTTTGCAGGTACCAGCTCGGCTGGCCGTAGAGTATGACCTTTCCCTTGTATATCTCGATACCCCCGTGCTTGGCGCCGTGGTTGAGATAGATATCGGCGCCGGCGTCGATGGAGCCTCGGGCAAAGACCTTGGCGTGCTCTTCGTCAAAGGGGCGTCTGGCGCCCTGGTCGTGGAGGCCCACCACCACCCAGTCGGCGTGACGGCGGGCTTCCTGAATCCACTTGTAGTTGCGCTCCAGGTCTGACTTATAGGGCTCGGTGTAGAAGTCGAACTTGTCGCCAAGCTTGAACTTCCTGCCCATGAAGTGGAACTCCGTGTCTGTGTCCTGCTCCCCGCCGAAGATCGATTCGCCTATGAAGGCCTCGGCTCTGCCGCCACCCTCCCGCCGGCTGGCTTTGGCCTCCTCCCATTCCAGCTTGTTGCTGAGACGCCGGAGCGCATCCAGCCCTTCTTGATCGACGGTATTCACTATGTCATAGCGGAGCAAATTGACGCCCGGACGCCCCTTGAACATTGGTCCTTCGTCGGCTGGCATTACCGCCGCCGGCCATTGGAACGGAAGGTCTGCTCTGCCGCGAGGGCCCCAGTCCGACACCGCTATGAGGGCTACCCTTCCCTTGGCCGTCTCCAGGTATCCGGGAGTGGATGCGTCTGTCAGATTCGCTCCCAACCCCGCGTAGGGCATGCCCCTCTCTTTCAGGTGTCTGATAGTGGTCGTCACGCCCCCCTCGGCGAAATCGGCCGAGTGATTGTTGGCGGCATAGACCATGTCGATACCCATCCACTTCAGCTCGTCGACGATGTAGGGCGGGCCCATCATGTAGGTGGCCCCACGGCCGTTGCCCGCCACGAAGGCAGGGAAGTCCTCACCCTCTTGGATGCAAAACTCCAGGTTGGTGAACGTCACGTCGGCCCCCCGCATAAGCTCGACCATCTTGAGGAAACCCTCTTCGCGGTATGCCGAGACCCGTTGTTGCAGATAGCAATTACCGGTGAACGCCAACGTCGTGTCGTTAGCCATGCTGCCTCCTTACATGTGACCTGGCTCGGACAGAAGTGAAGAGCCCAGGGTGGGACTCAAGATACCCGCGGCCCTGTGCTCTGTCAATCCGTGTCCAGCAGAATGCTGCAAAACACCCCCAAACCCTCACTTGTTCAGCTTCCTGCTAGGTCTAGCTTCGTGATGAAGCTTTCTGCCGGCGAGTCTCGAGCCGCTTTGTGGGGGGAACACCCTCTCCTCCGGCATCGGGTCAAATGGTATGATGGGCAATCCCTTTGCCCTGGAGCGTCCCCGACGTTGTTCAACCGCCGCCTGCCTCGGCCTTCCGGCACGCCCTTTTTCGGATGGAGGGTTGTCACCAGCGCAGGCGTTCTCTTGGCCTTCAACACCCTGGTCTTTCAGATTGGATTCGGCGCCTACTTCGTCCATCTCCAAAACGACTTCGGCTGGAGCCGCACGATCCTCGCAGGCTCCTATTCCGTCTCGCAGGTTGTGGTCGGGGTAATGGGCCCCATGCAGGGCTGGCTCATCGACCGCTTCGGCCTCGGAGCATCGCCCGCCTGGGGGTGGTGATTTTCGGTCTCGGGAGCATGTACCTCAGCTTTATCGACTCTATCGTGGGCTTCTACCTGTCATTTTTTGTGATCGCTGTGGGCTCCTCCCTCGTCGGCTGGGTGACCCTGAACGTAGCAGTCGCCCGGTGGTTCGCTCGCAGGCGGGCCACCGCCATGGGTCTCGTCAGCGTTGGGGGCAGCATCGGCGGGCTCTTACTCCCGCTGCTCGCCCTGTCAATGGACACCTATGGCTGGAGGGTCACCGCCTTTGCCATGGGGGTCTTGATCCTGGTGGCTGGGCTCCCCCTGGTGCAGATGCTGAGAAGCCGGCCCCAGGACTACGGTCAAGTCCCTGACGGAGGATACAGGCAAGCCTCTTCGCTATCGGGCGAGGCCGCGCCGGACCCCATCGATCCGGCGACGGCCGGCCCAGCCGGCGGCGATTTCACCGCTCGGGAGGCGGTCAGGACACCTGCCTTCTGGCTCATCTCCCTGGGCCACGCCTTCGCCGTCCTGGTCGTGGTCGCGGTCAACGTTCATCTCATCTCCCACCTGGTAGACAGGCTGGGTATCTCGGTCCAGGTTGCGAGCCTGATGTTCTCTTTGATGGTGGGGTTCACCGTCATTGGACAGGTCCTTGGGGGATTCCTGGCAGACCGGTTCGACAAGCGCCGCCTGGCCGCGGTTGGCATGCTGGGGCACGTTGCCGGTCTCCTTGTTGTCGCCTTCGCGACCAATCTTGGCTGGGTCGTGCTCTTCGCCGTCCTTCATGGCCTCGCCTGGGGAGTTCGAGGGCCGGTCATGACCTCTATCCGGGCGGACTACTTTGGGACGAAAGCGTTGGGGACGATCCTGGGTCTTGGCGCGGTGGTGCTGATGATAAGCAACGTCGGCGGTCCCATCGTGGCGGCTTCGTTGGGCGACCTCACCGGCGACCTTCGGCTGGGGTTCTCGGTGCTGGCCATCGTCGCCAGCATAGGCATCCTCTTCTTTCTGGGCGCTCATAAGCCGGTCAAGCCCACCGCGCCGGCAGCGGGTAATGCCGTAGAAGGCCATAAAGGGGTCGTATAGCAGAAGGGTGCAGATCGGACGGTCGGCGGTAAGCTAGCCCGTGCTCCCTGCGGACCCCGCCGCGGTTTTCTCATTTCGCTACCCACTTCAGTCGGCGTTGCTTGCATCCGGAGCGACCAGCACCACCCTCGAGCCACCCCCCCTCGACCGGGCTACGCCGGAAAGGGCCGACCGCGCGAGGGAAATCACCATTTCGGGGGATGCGGCCATGCGGTTGCGTCGGCTACGCTGGTAGCACACGAAGAAAAGAGGTGGCCGTTGTGGCGATAGTAATCAGAAACTACGTGTTCGGCGCCGTGCTGACGATAGCGGCTTTTTGGGGCGCAGGGGTGCTGATACGCTGAAGAGTACCCCCACGAGCAGGCAGAGCGAGAGCCCTGGTAGAATACCGGGGCTCTCGCTCTGCTTTTACGGGAGTTAGGTCCGGCTGAGGCGCCCTATCAAGTCTTCGGCCAGTGCTTGCCCAGGTTTACCCGCGGCCCTGATCAGGAGAGCGCTTCCCGTACCAGTGGAATCGGTCAAACGGAGCACCGCAGGGGCGTATAATCTGAGGGCCTGAAGGGGCCGTAGGCGATCCGGAGGTAAGGAAAGAGCCACAACGGTTTCAGGCAATCGCAACACAGGAGTAAGTCCATGCGTACGCCGGAAATCACCAGAGAGGACCTGCCCCCGGAGCAGCGTGGGATATGGGACCATATCGCCGAGACCCGCGGCCGGGTTGCGGGGCCCTTCCAGGTGCTGCTTCAGTCCCCGGAGCTGGCCAGCCGTGTGATCAACGTCGGTACCTTGCTGCGTTACGAAGGGAGCTTGTCCGCGGGCACTCGCGAGCTGGCTATCATCAGCACGGCAAGGGAGTTCGACGCGGAGCTCGAGTGGGCCGCCCACACGCCCCTGGCCAGGAAGGGCGGCGTGAGTGATGAGGCCATCGAGGCCGTGCGGGACCGCAAACCTCTGGACGGCCTCAGCGAGTCCGAAGCCGTGGTCATCCAGTACTGCCGGGAGTTGTTTGGCAAAAAGAGAGTCGGGCAGACAACCTTTGACCGGGCTCTGGCCCTGTTTGGCCGGCCCGGGCTTGTAGAGATCACGGTGTTGATGGGCTACTACTCCCTGATTGCCTGCTGTCTCAATGCCTTTGAGGTGGAGCCCCTGGCCGACCTTGCGGACCGCCTGCCGGGGCTGCCATCCGCTTGAAACCTGACCACCTATAATCGGAGTGGTGGTTAGCGATACAGCGGCCGCGTCATCTTGGAATCGCAACAGGAAAACTTGGCCCCAAAGCGGTCCCCATAGTGGTAGAATCCGGCCTGCCTCTTCCTAAGTAAACTATCAGGAGCCTGCAGTTATGGCCTATCTCGTTACCGGGGGAACAGGGTTTATCGGAGCGTACGTGGTGCGGGACCTGCTGCGGTCCGGCGAGCGGGTCGTTTGCTTCGACATCGCTCCCAACCCGAGGCTTTTGCAAGACGTCGTTGGGGAGGAGCACCCCGACGGTCTGACCATAATTCGTGGCGACGTGACCGACGCTGCTCAGGTTTTTCGCGCTCTTCAGGAGCACGGCGTCGACCGCGTCGTCCATCTTGCCTCTCTGCTCAGCACGAGCTCGGAGGAGAACTTTCCCCTGGCGCTGAGGGTGAACTGCCAGGGTACCAACAACGTCTTCGAAGGCGCTGCCCTCCTTGGCGTCAAGAAGGTGGTGTGGGCCAGCTCGGTGGCGGTCTTTGGGCCGAAGTCCCGGGGAATCGGCGGCATCGTCGCCAACGACGCGCAGCACGATCCCCGCTCGGTCTATGGCTCCTGTAAGTCCTTCAACGAAGCGATGGCCCTCCACTACGTGAGCAAGTACGGCTTGGACGTCGTTGGGCTGCGCTACAGCCTGGTGTACGGCTATGGGAAGACGGAGACGTTGGCGCGCGGCACCGGCGTTACCTACCTGTCTGATCTCATAGACAAGCCCGCCCTGGGCCAGGGGCCCTGCGTCGTGACCGGTGGCGATGACCACCCGGACTGGCTGTACGTGGAGGATGTGGCGCGAGCGGTCCTGATGGCCGACCGCGCGTCCAAGACCGCGACGAAGGCGTTCAACGTGGTTGGGGACTTTCGCCCAACGAGGGAAATGTTTGACCACGTGCGCTCGCTCTTGCCCGATGCGGGCATGACGCTGCAGCCCGGAGGCCAGATGGGTGGGGCAAGCAATCCCTGGAATTACGACGGCTCGGCAGCCCGCGAGGAGATCGGCTACGTCCCCGAGTTCAAGATTGAGGAGGGCGTCAAGCGGAACATCAACATGCTCCGGGAGAAGGCCGGCCTGGCACCGGTTGGCTGACCGGACGGGTCTAACCCCAGGTGAAATCCATGCCTATCAAACGGTGGAACTCCGGCGAGCAGATAGTGGAGCGGAGTATGTGGCATGGGAAGATCGTGGCGGGGTTGCCGATGACTGTCGTACTCGATTCGGGAAAGGTCCTGGTGCTCTTTCTAGCGGCTGGCACCCCTATCAAGGTCCCAAGCACGTACCCAAAACGGGAAGGCAAGCCGGTCCCCGAAACCAAGGGCATGTCACATCTGCCGATTGGCGACTGGGAACTCGTTGACGACATCTGGACAAATGACTTGGTCCGGATCATGTATTCCGGGGACCAGCATTCATATTACGCGACCTGGAAGGAGGGATATTTCAGCCATTGGTATGTGAATCTGGAAAGTGCGTATCGACGCACTCCAATCGGTATAGATTTCGAAGATCATATCTTGGACATACGTATTCAGGCGGACTTGATTACCTGGGAATGGAAAGATGAAGACGAGCTTGTTGAGGCCGTTACTCTCGGACTCATATCGCAGGCCCAAGCGGATTCGACTCGAAAAGAAGGGCTCCGTGCCATAAAAAGGCTAGAGGCCAAAAGCCCGCCCTTTCATGAGGGATGGGAGGACTGGAAGCCCGACCCAACATGGACAATCCCAGAGTTTCCAGCGGGCTGGCAGCTTCACGGGAGCACCTGACTTTCTATATGCGTATCCTACGCCGTTCACGCCAACAGATTTTTTTCGATTCGCTGGGACTAGGCATGAAGGACCTGCGTACAACCCTGGACGATAGGCAGGGGGAGATCAGGCAGACATGAGCGCCACCAATATGCCTGCACCAAGCCGGATACACATCATCGGAGGTTCAGGTACAGGGAAGACTACGCTTGGAAGGCGGATCGGTTCTATGATCGGCGTAGAAGTATTTGACCTCGATGCAATTGGCTACGAAGGAGCCTACGAAGGCCAAAAAGGGACCAGGCGGAGGTCGCTCGAAGAACGGCTCGTAGACGTGCGTAGCATATCTGAGAAACCCGGCTGGGTCGCCGAAAGGGTCTTCCTCTGGTGGGTCGATGAGCTGTTTGACAACGCCGACGTCATCCTCTGGCTGGACTTCCCCTACCGGATACGGACCTGGCGGGCTGCCAAACGCGACCTTCAGCGGACTATTGCAAGGAACAACACTCAGGGTGGGCTGTTAAGCCAGATTAATTGGCTCTTCCGGCATGAACGGGAGTACCAGTTCGGAGCGCCTCGAACGCCAAGAACTCCCGATGATGATGAAGCTGTAACTAGAGCCGGGACAGCGCTCCATCTGGAGGGGTACCCAGACAAAGTAATACATTGCCGAGGCAACTACGATGTGGACACCTTCCTCACGGGTGTTCTCGAACAGAGTTGACGGATTAGGAGGGACCTCCTCCTAGGAGTCTGACGTGTCAACAGATATACGAGTTCGTACATATCTCCCAGGCGACGTGACTGAGGCAGACTCGCTATGGGCGAGGGTGGGACCGTATCGCCCAGGGGATGAAGCCGAGATAGAGGCTATGTACGACCGAGCGCGGCATGCCAAAGAAGCGGGAGACAAGTGGATTCCTCATGGTGAGGAGTCTGAGCACGCCCCTTCGAACGGGTGGGTAGCGGTCCTAGCTTCGGACGCCAACGCAGACCGTGTGGTTGGCTTCGTCGAGGTGGTGGGCGATGGCGCAGTCGATCAAATGCCGCAAGATACGCTTTTGGCTAAAGAATGGCGCAGATGTAGCGATGTTGCACAAATGACCAGGTTAAGTGTCGAACCGGAGTTCTGGAGGCATGGGGTTGGAACCCAGTTAACTCAAACGGCAATAGGCTGGTGTCGGGAACACGGATATCGGACCCTCGTTCTCAATACCACAGCTGCGCAGGCACCCGCGCTAAGCCTTTATCTAAAGCTGGGCTTTCGGGAGGCAGCCCGCACTTTCCTGGACAAGTGGGAGTTAGTATGGCTTGAACTTACGCCGTAACGTCCGAAGTGACGAGGACTCCCGGGGCCCCGATACCATCAAGGACCTCTGGTGAGTGATCGATATCCTGGCCAATGTCCACCACAGATAGCGCCCAGATCATCGTACGTCGTGCCCGAGGAGACGACATCGCCGCCTTGGCACCCGTGCTTGCCTCTGAGCTCAGTATAGAACAGCTACGTGAGCGTTGGCGACAAGACCAGGATGGCTACCGGCAGATGCTCGTGGCGGAGGTGGAAGGACAGGTAGTCGGCACCATCAGCACGGCAGGCATACACAACCAGCGTCCTAATTCCTTGCGGATGTTTGCCCTGGAAGTTGGAGAGGCCTTTCGACGCCGGGGGATCGGGACCGCTCTCATCCGGGCCATAGAGGATCAAGCCCGTCAACAGGGACTGGGCAGTGTACATCTGGAGGTCGCCATCGAGAACCGTGACGCCATCCGTCTGTACGAGCGGCTGGGACTTCAACGCCAGGGCGAGCCCTTCCTCGACCAGTGGTGGCGGCGATCTGATGACGGCGGTGGTGAGGAGGTCGGTGAGCTCTCCTGGTGGATGGTCAAGCGCCTGTAGCTCAGGGAAGGTCGCAGAAATGAAACTGATTCTCATCTACGGATTGCCTGGGAAAGGAGTCGACTTGGTTCAAGAGGTCTTGTTCATGGCCGAAGGCAAAATACCATGACGCAGTCCTCCGAGCGACTTATCCCGCTCCAGGGCTGTGTTAACTTCCGTGATCTAGGGGGATACCGGACGAAGGACGGGCGATCGGTGAGATGGAGGAGTCTCTTCCGAAGTGACACCTTGTCTTTCCTAACAGAGGGGGACCTCAAGCGGGTCCAAGACGAGCTCGGGGTCGTCAGCGTCCTTGACCTGCGTAGCCACGACGAACGGACACGCGACGGCCTTGGGCCGCTTGCGGCATCGATGGTCAGGACCCACCATTTCCCGTTCCTCGATACGCTCAGACCCCGTGATAGCAGGCCCGAGGCGGGCACTACCGCAGCGCTGCTCGACATCTACTGGGAAATCTTGCGTGACCGAAGCCAGCTGATCGCCGGTGCTATAAGCACCTTGGCTGAGCCTGGATCGCACCCTGCTGTGTTTCACTGTTCGGCTGGAAAGGACCGAACCGGGATTCTCAGCGCCATTCTGCTTGGGATATTGGGGGTAACGAACGACCAAATTGTCGATGATTACGCCCTCACGACGAAGAATCTAGAGAACGTTGCGGAGCGAATGAGCCAGGTCCCGGAATACGCTAAGATGAGCGGCACCTGGTCCCCGCACCAGCTCCAGGCTCTGCCCCAAAGGATGACGGATACCCTCACGAAACTTGAGTCGAAGTACGGCTCAGTTGCGGGATACGCACGGGACATCGGGATCCCTGCGGATACCATGGCATGCCTCGAGAGACCTATCTCATAACCGACTCGTAGACGAGGCATCGACTTAAGCCCAAGGCGAGGGGCTATAATCCGGGCACCATACAGGGGGGGTGCGCACATGAGACTCGCGGATAAAGTTGCCCTTATCACAGGCGCCGGCTCGGGCATCGGCCGGGCGACGGCGCTCTTGTTCGCGGAGGAAGGCGCCAGGGTCGTCGTGGCCGACTACAGCCCTGAAGGCGGGGCAGAGACGGTCAAGCAGGTCAAGGCGCAGGGCGGCGACGCCACCTTCGTGCAGGTGGACGTGACGAAGGCCGCTGAAGTTGAGGCGATGGTGAAGACGGCTGTCGGCGTCTACGGCCAGCTCAACATCCTCCACAGCAACGCCGGTATCTTCCCCATCGAAGGGCCGTCTTACGAGATGGAAGAGGATATGTGGGACCGCATTCTCGACACCAACCTCAAGGGGATGTGGCTGTCCTGCAAGTACGCCATCCCGGAGCTGATCAAGGGAGAAAAGAGCACCATCGTGACCACGGCCTCGATGGCTGGGATCAGGGGGCGGGCCTATCGGATCGCCTACTGCTCTTCGAAGGGCGGCGTCGTCATGTTGACCAAGGCGCTGGCGATGGAGCTGGCACCCCATGGCGTTAGAGTTAACTGCATCTGCCCCGGTGGCGTGAATACACCCCTGATCCGTCCCGAGGGGATGACCGAGGAGGAGTTCGGAGCGCGAGAGGTGCCCAGGACGCCAATACCACGGGTGTCCGACCCGCGAGAGCAGGCCCAGGCGGTGCTGTTCCTGGCGTCGCCTGAGTCCAGCTACATCAACGGTCAGGCGATGATGGTCGACGGTGGGGATTGGGCGGGTACCACCCAGGGCATCAGGAGGGCCGAGTCCCGGTAGACCGCGTTACTCCATCACTATACCGCCGTCCACGTTGATGCACTGGCCGATGATGTAGCTACTATCCTCGGACGCGAGAAACGATACGACACTGGCGATCTCGTCGGGCGTCGAAACCCGGCCGATGGGGATAGTCTTGGCGCGGCCGTCGAGCCAACGCTGGCGATACTCCGGGTAAGATATGCCCTCTTCCTCCGCCAGCTTCTCTTCGTATGGGGTGCTCCGGTTCGTGTCTATGACGCCCGGCGAAACGGCGTTGACCCGGATGCCGTAAGGCGCGAGCTCCAGAGCCATGACATAGGTGAGCATGTTGAGCCCCGCCTTGGAGACCGGGTAGGCGATGCCGACGGGCTTGGGTATCTTTCCCCCCATGGTGGAGATGTGAATGATGCTCCCGCCCTTGCCGGCCTTGACCATCTCCTTGGCGACGAAACGAGAGGTGGTCATTGGGCCCCGCGTGTTGACCGCCAGGGTCCAGTCCCAGGACTCCTCGGTTATGCTCAAAAGCCCGCCACCGCCGCCGGTAGGGTTCCCGGCGCCGGCCAGCGCCCTATGGGTGTTGACCAGGATGTCGACGCCACCGAAGAGGTTGACCGTCTCGCTGACGAGGGACTCGACTTCTTGCGGTTTAGTGACGTCGCAGTAGATCGCCTTCGATCGTCGCCCTATGTCCCGCACGTCCTGGGCGACGGCCTCGATCCCGTCCCACTTGGCCTCGCGCTCACCCCAGCCCAGATTGTTGTCTGGGCGCTTGATGTCGGTGACCACGACATCCGCACCGTCCCGCGCCAACCGTTGAGCCGTGGAGCGCCCAACGGAGCGCATGCCCCATGCGCCTGTGACGATTGCCACTTTACCCTCGAGTCCCATGACGCCCTCCTCTATTGCGATACCTGATTGGCGGGAGAAATAGTGCCCCGACGCACCAATTCGTAGTACCCCCTGGGCCGAGCGCCTTCAGCTTACCATAGGAAGGGAGACCGGCCCCACACCCGCAGTCTCCTCAGTCCCTTACCAGGCGCCACCGGATGAGCCCTGTCTCATAGGTCTCACAACTTACCGTTTTGAAGGGGGCACGCGTGACCCCCGGTGCAAACAGGGAGATGCGCTTCCCAAGCACAAGTGGGAAGATAGTCAGGATTATCTCGTCAACGAGACCTTCATTCAGCATGACGTTGACCATGCTCTCCCGAGTGATAGCACCACTGAATGACGCGAGGTGGATGATGAAAAAGTCGTGGCCAGTGCGGATAATCCTGGCGATACCGAGATGGATCAATGGGGAACCCAAGAAGAAGAAAAAGAAGAAAAAGAGGAATCCAGACCCCCTTGGCACCGGTTGGTGAAAGCCTACTCAACGAGGTGGAGACGCTTTATGGTGACCCTGTTGGTGAACACGCCCGCTAACCCCGCGTTAGCAAAACGAAGAGCCCCCTCGGCATTGGAACTCGCCAGGGGGCTCTTTCGATCTGTTAGAACTGGTGGAGCCGAGGGGATTCGAACCCCTGACCCCCTGAATGCAAATCAGGTGCTCTCCCAACTGAGCTACGGCCCCAGGTCCCGGTCCCGGTACTCGTCGTTATCGATAAATGTCGGGACCGGGCGGCAAGATCAGGACAGCCGCTCGAAGATGGTGGCCGCCCCTTGCCCGCCGCCGACGCACATCGTCACGATGGCGTAGCGGCCTCCGGTGCGCTCCAGCTCTTCCATCGCCTTGACGGTCAGGATGGTGCCGGTGGCCCCTACCGGGTGCCCCAACGCGACGCCGCTGCCATTGACGTTGGTCTTCTCGATGTCGAGCCCAAGCTCGCGAATGCAGTATTGGGCCTGCGCCGCGAAGGCCTCGTTGAGCTCGATGATGTCGATGTCGTCCAGGGTCAAGCCCGCCTTTTTGAGGACTTTGCGCACGGCAGGGACCGGACCCGTGCCCATGAGGGCGGGGTCGACTCCGGCCACCGCGCGGGCGACCCACCGCATGCGCGGTGTGAGCCCCAGCTCCTTCGTCTTCTCTTCGGACATGATAACGACGGCGGCCGCGCCGTCGTTGATCCCGGCGGAGTTGCCCGCTGTCACCGTCCCGTTTTCCTTGAAGGCCGGAGCGAGCTTGGCAAGCCCTTCCATGGTGGTATCGGGCCTGGGGTGCTCGTCGGTGTCCACGATGATGGGGTCACCTCTGCGCTGAGGCACCTGGACAGGTACGATCTGGTTCTTGAAGCGGCCTTCGCTCATGGCCACGCTGGCCCGCTGCTGGCTCATCAACGCCAGCTGGTCCTGCTCCTCGCGGGAGACCTCGAACTTGGCCGCCACGTTCTCCGCGGTGACGCCCATGTGGTAAAGGTTGACAGGACAATTGAGCCCGGCGATGAGCCCGTCCCTCAGGGTCGCATCTCCCAACCGGAGGCCGTCCCACCGCACCTGGCGAGGCATGATGAAAGGGGTCTGGCTCATATTCTCTGTCCCGGCTCCGATGGCGATGTCCAATTCGTCGTTCATGATGAGCTGAGCGGCAAAGTTGATGGCTTCCAGGCCTGAGGAGCACCAGCGGTTCATGTTAAAGGAAGGCACTTCTTCAGGGATGCCGGCATTGAGTGCGGCCAGCCGTGCCGTATAGCTGTCATGGTTGACTTGGAGCACATTGCCCACCGCCACCTCTTCTACAGCGTCGGGGCTCACGTTTGCCCGGTTGAGCGCTTCCTTGATCGCGGTTGCAGCCAGTTCCACGGCGGAGACGTCTTTGAACACACCACCGAACCTGCCCACGGGAGTCCGGACGCCGCTCACAATGACCGGTTGACGCATGTTACCCTCCTCGCTTTTCCGGCCGGTACATCACGGCCTCAGAGGGTTATTCTGCTGTATCCCAACTGGGCTGTCAAGGATAAAACACCATGTGCGGGACCTCGGAAGTCCTGTTGCCAAAAGACGGTTGCGGGGCTCTGGGCGAGGAGGGCTAACCTCCTCTTGAGCATCGGGTAGCGTTGCTGTATGCTGTATCTGCTTCTTGGTGGTTAGAGCGGCGTGGCACCACCCGTTCCCATCCCGAATACGGAAGTGAAACGCGCCAGCGCAGACGATACTCGAGGGGAGACCCTCCGCGGAAAATATGCCACCGCCAGGGAGCATGAAGAGCTCAGCCTGAAAAGGCTGGGCTCTTTTCCTTTCAGGCGCCTGATGTACGGAGTCTACCTGACTGGATTGGTCGGGACCACCATCGATCGCCGTGCTGCAGAGCTGATCAAGTCGTTGAAACCCGAGAGCACCCCTGGATAGACCTTTACACGTCCTCTGGTGCAACCTTATAATGATGAAGCGATTCACAAAGGAAGGCCGTACCTTATGGTGATGCAGCCGTCACCCGATGATAATCTCGATATGGCTCAACTCTTGGGCGAAGAAGAGAGTCAATACCACTCGCTCCATCGTGGCGAGGTGGTAGACGGGGTCATCATGAAGGTGGACAAGGACGGACTTCTGGTGAATGTTGGTCAGAAGACCGAGGGGGTTGTCCCGTCACGAGAGATGCGCTCGCTCGCCCCAGAGGCGGCGGATGCCCTGAAGGTCGGCGACACCATCATGGTTGCCGTGGTCCGGCCGGAGACCGATGAGGGGCAGGCGCTGTTGTCCCTGGACCGAGCTCAGGGGGAGCGGGCATGGCGTAGACTCCAGGAATTCGCGGACGAGGAGGCCGTTATCGAGGCAGAGGTGGTCGACCACAATAAGGGTGGAGCCATTGTCTCCGTAGAAGGCGTCCAGGGGTTTGTTCCGCTTTCTCAGCTATCTAACGTCAGCCGGCCGCCTGGAGACGGCGAGGAGAACAGCGGTCTCGCGGCCCTGGTTGGCTCTACGCTGAAGCTCAAGGTCATCGAGGTCAACCGCCGGCGTAATCGGGCCATCTTGTCCGAGAAGGCCGCGCTCCAAGAGTTCCGACAAGAGCAAAAAGAACGGCTGCTCGAAGAGCTCTTGGAAGGTGAGACTCGACCCGGAAGAGTCAGCGGCATCACCAACTTCGGCGTCTTTGTAGATCTCGGAGGCGCGGATGGCCTCATTCATATCTCAGAGCTGGCCTGGAACCCGGTGGGATCTCCGGAAGAGGTGGTCAAGGTTGGGGAGGAGCTCGATGTCTATGTCATAAAGGTTGACCGGGTGGCCAAGAGGATCGCCCTCAGCCTTAAGCGCACCCAGCCCGAGCCGTGGGCGGCTATCGGCGATAAGTACGAAATCGGCTCCATAGTGCCCGCTACCATAACGAGGCTGACGACTTTTGGCGCTTTCGCCCGAGTGGAGTCGGCGATCGAGGGGCTGATCCATATTTCTGAGCTGACCGATAGGATGATCGGCCACCCCAAAGAGGCGGTGCGTGAAGGTGACCAGGTCAAGGTCAAGATACTGAAAGTGGACGTGGAGCGCCGGCGGATGGGGCTCAGTCTCAAGCAGGTAGAGGACGCGGTGGAGGAGCAGGCGGCGGTTTCATACGGGCAAGGGGATAGCGAGTATCGCATTGAGCGACCGGCGCTGAACATGGAGATGGCTGCAGAGTTGAACCGGGCCTTCGCAGAGACCGAGCAGTCGGAGCCGGCGGAAGCCGCTCCTTCCGAGGCGGAGTTGCCTGAGGTTGAGGTGGCCGCCGAGCTTGAGGAGTCTGCCGAGCAAGAAGCGGAGGCGGAGCCGGAAATCGAGCCTGAAACCGAACCTGGAACCGAACAAGAGGTAGAAGAGCCCGCGAGCGCAGAGCTTGAGGTGGAAGTTGACGACGCACCAGCTGATGGAGAGGTTCCGGTTTCGAGTGATGACACAGAGCCGGCCGAACTGGACGAGGAAACAAGTAAGCCGGAAGAGGAATTAACAAGAGCCGAGCAGAGCACCGATTAACCACGGGCTGCGCCGGTATGCATACCGCCGGCTGAGCCTTGGCAGGAGCGAAAGCAATGGCGAGTAGATTTGAAAAATTCTCCGAGCGAGCCCGTAAGGTCCTTTCCCTTGCACAGGAAGAGGCCCAACGCTTTACCCACAACTACATCGGCACTGAGCATATCCTCTTGGGCCTCGTGCGTGAGACAGAAGGGGTTGCCGCTCGTGTGCTGCACAACCTTGGAGTGGAGCTCACCAAGGTCCGCTCGGCGGTCGAGTTTATCATCGGCAAGGGCGAGAAGTCCGTGCCAGGTGAGATTGGGCTGACGCCGAGGGCCAAAAGGGTCATAGAGCTGGCCGTCGACGAAGCGCGGCGCCTCAACCACAGCTATATCGGCACGGAGCACCTCCTGATCGGACTGCTCCGAGAGGGTGAAGGAGTGGCCGCCGGCGTTCTCGAAAGCCTGGGAGTCACTCTGGAGAAGGTTCGCAACGAGACCAATAGGATTCTCAGTCAGACGATGTCTCATGCCCAGTCCTCGCAGCGTGGGTCCACCAGGACTCCCGTGCTGGACCAGCTTGGGATCGACCTTACAGCCGCGTCCAGGATCGGCAAGCTCGACCCGATAGTCGGGCGGGTAAAAGAGATCGAGCGGGTGGTCCAGATCTTGAGCCGCCGGACAAAGAACAATCCGGTGTTGATCGGAGAGCCTGGAGTAGGTAAGACCGCCGTAGTGGAGGCGCTGGCCCATCGCATCGTGAGCGGAGAGGTGCCGGACACCCTTCAGGGCAAGCGACTGGTGACCCTTGACATGGGAGCCCTGGTTGCCGGCACCAAATATCGGGGCGAATTCGAAGAGCGGCTGAAGAAGGTGATCGAGGAGATCAAGACCTCCGGCAACTGCGTGCTCTTCATAGACGAGATGCACACGATGGTGGGTGCAGGCGCTGCGGAAGGCGCCGTGGACGCGGCCAACATCTTGAAGCCCTCCCTCGCCCGGGGCGAGCTTCAATGCATCGGCGCTACAACTTTGGACGAATATCGAAAGTATGTCGAGCGGGATGCCGCTCTTGAACGGAGATTCCAGCCGGTCACTGTGGGTGAGCCCACCACCGATGAAACGGTGGAGATCTTGCGAGGCATAAAGTCTCGCTACGAGGAGCACCACCGGCTGACTATCTCTGACGAGGCCTTACACGCGGCTGCCCAGCTGGCCTCGCGCTACATTTCCGATCGGTTCCTACCCGACAAGGCCATAGACCTGATGGACGAGGCGTCCTCGCGGGTCCGGATCAAGGCGGCCAACACACCCCTGTCGGTGAAAGAGGCCATGCAAGTTCTGGACACGGTCCGGCGGGAGAAGGACGAGGCCATCGGCGGACAGCAATACGAATACGCAGCGGAGCTCCGTGATAGGGAGCTCCGTCTGGGGGAGAAACTCCAGAGCCTGGAGACGGAGTGGCAGTCGGAGCAGGAAAAGGACCGCCCAACGGTGACCGAAGAGGATATCGCCGAGGTCGTTGGGATGTGGACGGGTATCCCAGTCACGCGGCTGGCCACGGAAGAGACCACGCGGCTGCTCCAGATGGAAGAGATGGTGCACAAGCGCATCATAGGGCAGGAGGAGGCGGTCACCGTCATCGCCAAGGCCATACGCAGAGCTCGTGCTGGGCTCAAAGAGCCACGCCGGCCCATGGGTGTCTTCCTGTTCCTGGGGCCGACCGGCGTCGGCAAGACCGAGATGGTTCGGGCATTGGCCGAGTTCATGTTCGGTAGCGAGGACTCCTTGATCCGGCTGGACATGTCTGAGTTCATGGAGCGGCACACTGTCTCGCGACTGGTCGGTTCGCCGCCGGGTTATGTCGGCTACGATGACGGTGGTCAGCTCACGGAGGCGGTCCGGCGCAAGTCTTACTCGGTCATCCTTCTGGACGAGATAGAGAAGGCCCACCCGGATGTCTTTAACATCCTCTTGCAGATCTTCGACGACGGTCACTTGACCGATGCGAAGGGCCGCAAGGTGGACTTCAGGAATTCCATCATCGTGATGACCAGCAACATCGGCGCGGAGCTAATCAAGAAGGGCTCCGGACTCGGCTTCACGGTCAAGTCCGATGAGGCCAAGACGGCCCAAGCGGCTTATGAAGTCATGAAAGAGAAGGTGACCGGTGAGGTCAAGAAGATCTTCAAGCCGGAGTTCCTGAACCGTCTCGACACGCAGGTGGTCTTCCATGCTTTATCGGCAGACCATATCCAGGAGATCGTGGGACTCATGCTTGCGGAAGTTTCCAAGAGTCTTCTTGAGAAGGGCATCGGCCTGAGGGCAACCCCTGAGGCAAAAACCCGCCTTGGGGAGAAGGGATTTGATTCAGAGTTCGGCGCCAGGCCGCTGCGGCGTCTTATCCAGAAAGAGGTGGAGGACCCCCTGTCAGAGGCCTTGCTGGAAGGCAAGTTCGACGCGGGTGACACGATCCTCATCGCCTTTGAGAACGACGAGTTCGTGTTCACGAAAGAGCATACCGAGGAGCCTCCGGTGGAGGAGTCGCCTCCGGAGGCGACTCCGGAGCCGGCCAGCTCAGGAAGCGGCTCCAACGTAAGCTAATTAGTCCCGGTAAGAAAAAAACGGTAATTATCTACTTGATACAACCGATTGTCCTTTACTTACGACTTCGCCCGCTCTAAGACGAGCGTGTTTTTGTTGGGGCTTGTCACAACCCGCCAACCCTGTGCCGCCTGCTTGTTCAGCTCCTTCTCCATCCCTTGAAGCGTCATGGCGACTATGACCTTGTACTCGTACATTCGGACAATTCCCTCCCTTTTTGCCTGTACAAATACTACCGTACTCGCTATGGTTAATCAAGGAATTAGCTCCCCTTGTACCCTATATGCAGGAGAATACGTTCGTGCTCAATGACACCCCACTCGGCGAACCTTGGGAGCAAGCCGTTGCGATGGCGTTGGCGGCTGTGGTCACTTTGATGGAACATGAACCCCCGCCCGGCAAGCCTCTCCACGAGTGGCAGGCCCAGCAGATACGAGAGCTTGCCAAGCAGTTGATAGGGGAGTTTCCGTTGGACTCTCCTTATGCCGTGGAAGTTCAAGGCCACGTGTTGAACATACTTCTAGGGTATCTGGTGTTCCGTAATCGCTTGCCTCCTCCATAACTTGCTCTCCTAGACTTTGCCTATCGTTCAGATGATGCATAACTACTCCTTGTCCTTGTTGTCGGTTGCATCAAGTAGATAATTACCGAAAAGACACCTCCAAACCCCCTCAAGGGGGTTCGCGGGCAGCGCCCGCAGGCATGCGCCTGGCGGCGAGGAGAGAAGGAGGCCTCGGCTCCGCCCTCCGGACACCTCTTCTTCAGCATCCTGATAGGCCGAGAATAGTGGTGGTCGAGAAACCACGTTAGGGAGGGACAGGGTGGTTGAGCCAGGTCCCGTCAGCGGGGTCAGGTGCGTGATCGGGAAGGAGCGGGCTTTATCTCGCTTCTTTCACGGCTTCCTCATACTGAGCGGCGGTCATAAGCCGATCGGTATCGGCGAGATCGGTCATCTTGGCCCTGAATATCCAGCCTTCGCCGTACGGGTCCTGGTTCACAAGCTCAGGCGAGTCGCTGAGCCTCAGGTTTATCTCCACGATCTCGCCACTAACGGGGGAGAACAGGTCCGAGACGGATTTGACGGACTCAACCTCTCCGAACTTGCCGAACTGCTCCACCCTTGAGCCCACCTGAGGCACATCGACGAATACCACGTCCCCGAGCTGCTCCTGGGCGAAGAAGGTGATGCCCACCGTCGCAATGCCCTCGCCTTCGGTACGGGCCCACTGGTGTTCCTTGTAATAGCGCAGGTCTGTTGGGTACATGCATTCTCCGGTGTGGCCGAGGCTGTAAGTGTCGTGTTGGGAGCCGCCGGACAGTATAGCACAGGAGAGGGGAGGGGAAACCGTCTGCCTGGCGTCGCATGGGGGCCTATAATGGGGCCGGCCCATCACGAAGGAAACAGACAGATCGATGCTTTCCGATTCCCATACACACCTGGACCAGTTCTCGGATTTCGAGGTCGACGCCATGGTGGAGCGCGCGCGCTTGGCAGAGGTCGGCTTGATCGTCGCTGTGGGGTCTACCTTAGATTCCAGCCGGAAGGCTATCGGATTAGCGGAAAAATACGACATCGTTTACGCCGGCGTAGGGTACCACCCCATGGACCTCGCCGCGCCCTTCACGGAGGCGGACTACGCCTCTCTGCGCCAACTTGCCCTCAGCAGCCCCAAAGTCCTCTGCATTAGCGAGACGGGATTGGACTTTCTGCCGACTTCGCCCGACCCGAGCTGGCAGGAGCATGCCTTCCGGGAGCACATCCGGCTGGCAAAGGAGCTTGGCAAGCCCCTCGACTTCCACGCCAGGGAGTCCTACGATGTCCTTCTGGAGCTGATGCGCGAAGAGAAGGCCCACGAGGCCGGAGCGATCTGGCACTACTTCCAGGGAGACGACGGAAAGGCCCAGGAAGCCATGGATATGGGCTTTTACCTTTCCCTGGCAAAACCACTGCTGCAGCTCTCAGATCTCCAGCGGGTCACGCGGGGCCTCCCGATGGACCGCATAGTTCTGGAGACGGACTCCTATCCGCAGCCGTGGAAGAAGAACCCCGCCCGCCGTACGGAGCCGGCCCACGTTCGCCAGGTGGCGGAAAAGCTCGCCGAGATCAAAGGGCTATCCGTCGAGGAGGTGGCAGCCGTCACCACCGCCAACCTCAAGCGGGCGCTTCGGACGGATTGATCTGTGGTCCCCTTCAGGGGCTCTCGTCCCAATGGGCGGGGGGACGCATCCCTACTTGGGACAGGCTTGTTGAAGTCATCCCCCGGCTTTGCCTCACCTACTCGAGCGGGGTGTCCTCGCGGTGCGCCCACTCCGCGAATGAGGCGTCGTAGACGGCGACGCGGTCGTAGCCCAGGAGCCGGAGGGTGAACGCTCCGTGCGACGCACGGATGCCGGCCTGTCAGTAGGTCACCGCCAGCTTTTCGGGCGTGACACCGCTCTTGGCGAACAGGGCTCGAAGCTCGTGGGCCGGCCTGAGCGTGCGGAACGCGTCGTCGGTCACATAGTGGCGCCACTCCAGGTGGACGGCGCCTGGTATATGCCCGGACCGCTTGTTGCCGCGGGTTTCGGTGCCCTCCCATTCCTCCTGGGACCGCACGTCCACCATGGCAACGTCGTTGCTGCCGACGCTGCGTTTCATAGTGTCCAGCTTGCAGATGCGTTCGGGGTTCACCCTTGTGGTAAAGACGGCCTGGGGGTACGTAGGGACATCGTTGGAGACGGGACAGCCCTCCGTCAGCCATTTGGCCCACCCGCCATCGAGTATCTTGCAATGGCTATTGCCGTAATAGTCCATAACCCACCAGAGCAGGGCGGCAGTGTTCCCCCCGTCGGCGTCATAGGCGACCACGGTGGTGTCGTCCCCGATACCCAACCGGCCCATGAGCTGCGCGAAGCCGTCCGGGCTCATGACGTGGAGGGGGTCCGCCGCTTCTTTGACATAGTTGGCTTTATCGGCCCGGCCTACGTGGACCGCCCCCGTGACGTGGGCGCGTACGTAACCATCGTAGGAGCCCATGTCTACGGCCCTGACGTTGGGCTCTTGGAGGTGGCCGGTAAGCCACCTGGTGTCGGCTAGCATCTCTGGATGGGCGTAGCCTTCTGTCGCAGCGCTCATAGCGGTTCTCCTCTCAAGGAAAGACGAGGATTATCGGGACGCCGGGTAGTGTCCTAATTTGATTAGGACACTACCGGACGCCGACACCGCTTGCATTTCTCGTTGGAGCAGCTCGAAATCCGACTTGGGCAACAGGTGGACATTCCCTTGGAAGGCCAGCCGCCAGTGTTCCGCCGGCCATTTCTTTACATAATCCATCTGACGCGCCATAGGCTCGGCCGGGAGAAGTCCTTCTTCATCAAGGATGATCTGGGGTTCATGGAGAACCGGAAAGGGTAGTCCTCACCCTTTTTCTTGGACTCCCAAAGAGGTGAATGGTCCTCGGAGTACTCGGAGGTCGCTTCCGCGATGCCACCGAACTACTGTACTCCTGTAAGGTAAAAGACCACCTTGTCGCCGGGGCGTACTTTCTCCGCCTTTTTGCGGTGTCGGCTCTTCATGCCGGCGAGGGTGAAGCCGTACTCCTTGGAGAGACGAAAGTTCTCAAGAGAGCTTACGAGCATCCAGTGGTTTACCTCGGCCATGCTCAACTCCTTGCCTACTGATTCTTTCGCCTGCAGCATAGCACGCCGCCAGCCGGTGGAATAGCAATCGCCGTTATTCCTCCAGCAGCACCACGCCGCGGCTGCCGTCGACGGTGATGATCTGTCCGTCGCGAATGACCTGCGTCGCGACACCGGTACCCATGACGCACGGGATCTCGTATTCCCTGGCGATCAAGGAGGAATGTGTAGCGCCGCCACCGGTCTCCGTCACCACGGCGGAGGCGAGAGGAAAGAGGGGTGTCCAGGCCGGGTTGGTTGCCACGGCGACCAGGATGTCACCGGGCCGCATTCGGTCGAACTCTTGAGGCGAGCGGATAACCCTGGCGCGGCCCCTGCGCCTGCCGGGGCTGGCGGATTGGCCTCGTAGAACCGCTCGCCCCTCGTCGTCGGTATCCAGGCCGGTGGGCATCCGGCTGAAGGGACTGGACTCCCAGGAAGGGTCATCGGCCGCTGGGATCTTGTCGGGAGGGGAGAGCTTCCGCCGCGCTTCCCATTCTCGTCGTCGTCGGCCCACGGGCTCGCTAACCTCTTTTGGGAGCTGCCGTCCCTGGTCCAGCCCCCTGGCGATCACCTCCAGCTCACCCAGCTCAAGGAAATAGATATCCTCCCGGTCCCGAAGCAGACCGGTCTCGGCGAGCCGCCTGCCTAACTCTCCCAGCGCCCGGCGTATCAACGGCCACCCCGATTGAAAATAAAAAGTGCCGTCCTCCCTTACCCGGGCACAGGTCTGGTGCCAGCCCAGCAGGGCCGTCATCGTCTGCAGGTCCTCAGGACTTCCTGTCACGTGGTCCAATACCCACCGAGTGGCCTGTTCACGCACCACTTCCTGGGAGGCGACCTTTTCCCGCACCGGCTGCATAGGAATCGTCAGATAGTTCCGGATGGCGCTGATCGTCACGTCCGGTTGCTCCCCCAAGGTTGGGAAGAAAAAGTCCAGGCTGAAGACCTGACAGCCGTATTCCTCCAGATAGCGTTCGATCCGTTGTCTGAGGGCCGGGCCCCCTGGAGCCGCTTCCAGGGCCTCCAGGACCCTCTCCGATGGCAGGTCCCGGAAAAGGGCGGCGATGCTATCGTCGGAGGCGGCCTGGATCGCAATCTCCTCCAGCTCGATCTGGGACTCAAGGGTCTTCCCGCCGTAGCCGCTGAACAACGAGCTCATGACTGGTCTGGAATCCTCGGGCGTGACCCGCTCGTAAACCGGCTTGAAGAAAAACTCCTCGAAGCCGAATCCGATGGGAGCCAGGAGGTACCAGAATTCCCCGGCGTCCAGGTAGAGTTCCAGGAGGTGGTCTAGGATAGCCCCGTGAGAGGCCGCGTGGAGGTCGAAGCGTTTCATCTCCTCCAGGCGCTCGATATAGGCCGGCAAGTGCACCGTTGCCCAATTCTCCAGCCAGGGTTTGCGTTCGGTCATACCCCGGATACGCTCGGCGGGGTCCGTGCGGGGTCCGGGGCCGCCAAAGGGGGGGTCCTGCCTGGTGTAGAAGTAACCGTTGACGATGCAGAGCCAGGGCTCCGGCATCGCAAAGCTCGGGGGTTGCTCCCACCCGAGATGGCCTAGCCCCTGTTTCTCCCGGCCCGCTACCAGGACCGGCAGCATGGCGGTCGAGAATAGAGGGGTTACCGGATCGGCCAGCCACTCGCCGAGCCGCCAATTCCGTCGCCACTTGGCCCCTTCCACCGGGCTCTTCCATTCCACCTCATCGCCGCTGTCCCCTAGCTTCACTACAGGCCTGGACTGTAGTAAATGGACACCATCATCGTTCACAGCCCACTCGACGTCCTGGGCCGCTCCCAGGTTCTTCTCCGCCTCCAACGCCAGGTCCACAATGCTGCTCAGCTGGGCATCGGTGAGACTAAGTGCTTGCCGGCGCTCCTCCGGCAGCATCTGCTCAATGATGCCTCCCTGGGGGTTTGTGACGGCATGACGCTCCTTGTAGGCGGCAAACCTGTGAAGGACCTGTCTGGTAGCCTTTTCGATGATGTAGAGGTCCGGGGTTACCACGCCGGAAACGAGCGCCTCTCCCAGCCCAAAGGCGGCAGACACCGTCATGTGGTCGCTTCTGCCAGATGTTACGTCCTCGGTGAAGGCCACCCCGCTTGCAATGGGGTCCATGAGACGCTGGACCAGCACAGCCATCTGCCCGCTGCCCTGGAGCGCCCTCTCCCGCCGATACCGGAGCGCTCTGGGCGACCACAAGGAGGCCCAGCAGTCTCGGACTTTTTCGATGACTCCCCCTACGGTCAAAACGTTCAAGTAGGAATCGTATTGGCCGGCGAATGTGGCGGTAGCGGTATCTTCAAGGGTTGCGGAGGAGCGCACCGCGACGGGGAGCCCCAGCCCGTCCATGGCCAGGGCTATCTCTGAGGCGATGTCCGTGGGCATGGAGATGTGGGCGATGGCCTCGCGCAGTCGCGCCGATACCTCTTCCAGGGCCCCAGCGTCGTCTCCAGCCTGCGCCACCAGCGTTTCGGCCTGCTCGTGCAGACCTGCTCGGTCCAGAGCGTCATCGAAGGCGTTGGTGGTGACGCAGAACCCGGCGGGGACGGGTAGCCCCAACCCGGCCAATTCACCCAGGGTGGCGGCTTTCTCTCCCGCTATTGGGGCATCCGCCCTCGAGAGGTCGCCGAGAAGCCGAACGTAGGTCATCGAGGAGCCTTTCATCGAGCGGCCTGGAAAGTCCGCACGTCTATAATAGGGGGGCCCTCATTGTAGTAGAAGCAGCCACTCTTGACACCCCCTCCCGAAAGGAGTCTCATGCCAGGCCCTCTTACCGGACTCAAGGTGCTCGACCTTACCCGTATCCTTGCCGGACCTTACTGCACCATGGTCCTCGGGGATTTGGGCGCGGAAGTGATCAAAATCGAGCGTCCGGAGGGAGGGGACACAGCTCGTGGAAACGGTCCATTCGTCCGGGGGCTCAGCTCCTACTTCCTCAGCGTCAATCGCGGGAAAAAGAGCATGACGCTCGACCTCTCGTCCGATAAGGGGAAGGAGGTGCTGATCGACTTGGCTAAAGGAACTGACGTGCTGGTAGAGAACTTCGTTCCAGGCGCCATGAAGAGGTGGGGACTCGACTATGACGCTCTCAAGAGCAACGCTCCACGACTGGTGTACTGCGCTATATCCGGTTTTGGACAGACGGGACCGTACGCCTCTCGTCCGGCCCTGGACGTTATCGTTCAGGGGATGGGAGGTATCATGAGCATTACCGGTGAGCCCGGTGGGCCGCCAATTCGCCCAGGAGCTTCGTATGGGGATATTGCGGCGGGAATGTTTGCGACGGTCGGCATTCTCTCCGGTCTCCATGAACGGGAGGTAAGCGGAGAGGGGCAGCTGGTCGACATCGGCATGTTGGACTGCCAGGTAGCCGTGCAGGAGAACGCCTTCTCCCGTTACCTCACCACCGGCGAGGTGCCCCAGCCCCTTGGCACCCGCCATCCTGTCGTAACACCGTTCCAGGCCTTCCAGACCAAGGATAAGTGGATCGTCGTTGCCATATTCGGAGGGGTCGTAGACCAATGGGCCCTGTTCTGCGCCACCATCGAACGCACGGACTTGATTGACCACCCGGATTACGCTACCGGGTGGCTGAGGACGCAGCACTACGCATCTCTGGAGCCGGTGTTGACCGAAACGCTCAAAATGAGGACCGCAGAGGACTGGCTGCGTTCGTTTAGCGATGTCGGTATCGCTTGCGGCCCCGTCAACTCCATCGACAAGGTGGTAGCCGATCCACAGGTGCAGGCCCGAGAGATGATCGTCGATGTGCCGAAGGACTCGCATGAGCCGTTCAGGCTTATCAATACACCGGTGAAGCTCTCGAGGACGCCGGGATCCGTGGACAGGCTTTCCCCCGAGCTGGGCGAGCATACCGAAGAGGTCTTGCGAGAGGAGCTGGGATATACGATGGTCCAGGTGGAGGAATTGAAGCGTCAGGGGATTGTCTAGGAGCAATTCCAATCGACAAGCCAGATAAGTCTCACCCTCACCCTAGCCCTCTCCCATCAAGGGAGAGGGGACGTTTGTTCACCCTCACCCTAGCCTCCGACCTTGTCGCGAGCCCCGATTCCTCATCGGGACCTCTCCCCCTTCGGCTCCGCTCAGGGCAGGCATCAAGGGAGAGGGGATTTTGGAATAGCTTCTAGCTGGAAAGCCATGCCGGGAGGGTTAGAAGTACCCTGCCTTCCGGGGTGGACGACCCTGAAATTTGTCTCTCGGTAATCGTAGCCATATAATGGCGGCGGCAGCAGTACCCAGGTTCAGGAAACCCAGATCGGTTAGTCTGCCGTAGACTTTTAGGATGGAGCATCTTTCCCGCACGATCATGAGTAAGGAACCCACTGCGACGACGCTCAACTTCGACGAGATCGTCGAGAAGCACGGTGACTTTGTTTACAACGTCGCCCTGAGGATGACCAGCGATCATCATGAGGCGGAGGACGTCATGCAGGACGCCCTTCTCTCCGCCTTCCGGGCCTTCCCCAAGTTCCAGGGCAAATCGTCGATTACCACCTGGCTTTACCGGATCACGGTAAACGCGGCGCTCATGAAGCATCGCAAGGAAAAAAATGCGAAGTATCTCACCGAAACCGGCGTCGAGGACATGGATGTGCCCAACTGGGCCGACAACCCGGAAAAGGCGGCGCTGGACTCCGAGCTGCGCGACGCCATTCAGGATGGCCTCTCTCAGCTGCCTCCCGACCTGAGAATGGCGGTGATACTGAGGGACGTCCAGGGCCTTTCCGGCGCCGAAGCGGCTGAGGCGCTCAACGCCCCCCTTGCGACGCTGAAGACCAGGCTCCATCGCGGGCGTATTCTCCTCCGCAAACATCTGGAGATGTACACGAAAAGCCGGTAGTTTCCGCCCTTGGCGGTAATCTTGTTGTATAGTCGTTAGTTAAAGGGAGATACACAGAGTGTCCTACGACCCTGAGGGAGCAGTAGCCGCCGGTCTCGCGGCCGGGATCGTCATGTCGTTGATCTTGTGGGCCGTTCTGGCTTTTTTGCCACTGGTAAAGATAGACTTCTTTCATTTTTTCGGTACCTCCTTCCGGCTGGAGATACGGTGGCTCATCTATTTAGTTGGCGGGCTGTCATTCCTTGCCGTCAGCGTAACCTTGGGGCTGGTCCATGCGGCATTCTACGAGCTCTTGGGGTTAGAGACGGGAATCTTTGCCTGGGGCCTCATCTTTGGCCTGATCCAGTGGGGAGTCGTGGGTTTTTCGTTAGGCTTAGCGCCTTCAGTACACTCCGCAGTGCGTGAGGGCCGAGCGGAGAACTTCGGCATATTCGTGCTAAACGACCGGGCCCTGGCGTCCATGGCTTTTCTGGGGCTCAACATCTTGTATGGTATGTTTGTCGGAAGTTTCTACGCCTCGCTGAGCTAGAAAAAAAAGCTTGGGGACCGTTCCAACTGGCGAACCTTTTCTTTAGTTCTGCATCTAACGTAAAAGGTGTTTGCACCGTACACCTTTGTACGTTTAGGTCTTCCGAGTGGTGCGCCTCTGTCTCGTGTAGAGTAACGCCCCGGTAATGGCGGGGATAGGTGACCTAGTGCGGATGCTGCTTGGATGAGGATTGGCAGCAGGTACAAGATCGCGGCTGCGGGCGCGGTCCTTTCGCTGGTCCTGGCGGCCTGCGGCTCGGGGAGCTCGAGTCCGGACGACTCCGGTGTATCCGCCACGCAGCCGTCGCCGACGCCCACCCCAGCCCTTTCCGCCACTGAGCCAACCGGCACGCCCAACGGCTCCCTTCGCGATCCGGCCTCAACACCTGGCGGAACAACCACTGAGCCAACACCTAACGATGGCGGGACATCCGGTCCAACTCCTACACCGACCCTCCGGGAGCTGGGCATTGTTCGCTTCAGCACCGCTGGGTGGAGCACCGATTTCTACAAGCACAGCGTGAGCTATGACGAGATTGTTCAGGCCCAAAGGAAGGACGGTATTCGGTCCATCGACGAACCCAAGTTCGAAGACTTCGATGGGGCCGCTCGCTGGATTCGTGATCGGGAACCTGTGTTGGCCGTAGAAATCAACGGTGACGCAAGGGCCTATCCGCTGGGTATTCTCCTATGGCATGAAATCGTGAACGATACCATCGGGGGAGTCCCGGTGGCGGTGACCTTTTGCCCCCTGTGCAACACTGCCCTGGTTTTCGGCCGGGAGCTGGACGGCAGAGTCCTGGAGTTCGGCGTGTCAGGGAACCTGCGTAACAGCGACCTGATCATGTTCGATCGGCAGACAGAGTCCTGGTGGCAACAAGTGACAGGAGAGGCTATCGTCGGCGAGCTCTTGGGCAGCCAGCTTCGGTTCCTCGCCTCCTCCCTGGTCTCCTTCGAGGATTTCAGGAACGGCTTCCCGGACGGTCAGGTACTCTCACGGGACACGGGTTCCCTCTTCGGCGCGCAGAACTACGGGCTCAACCCCTATCAGGACTATGACAACAAGCGAAATACGCCCTTCCTGTTCTTTGGGGAGAGGGACGCCAGGCTGCCGTTGATGGAAAGAGTGGTGGGGTTGAACGTGGGTGGGAGCGCCAAGGCCTATCCATTCGATGGGTTGCAGGAGCAGCGGGTGATCCACGACGAGGTCGGAGGCAGGCAAGTGGTGGTGTTCTGGAAGGCTGGGACGACGTCAGCCCTCGACGACGCCATCATTGCCTTCTCCAATGATATCGGTGCGACCGGGGTCTTCGATCCTGTCGTCGACGGCCAACGCCTGACCTTTGAAGCCGATGGCGATGGGTTTATCGATGAAGAGACGGGGAGCGTTTGGAACATCTTCGGCAAGGCCGAGTCCGGCCCTCTTCAAGGCGAAAGGCTGGAGCCCATTATCCATACAAACCATTTCTGGTTCGCCTGGGTCGCCTTCTCCCCAGATACCCTGATTTATGGGATGGAGTAGCGGACGGCGTAGTCCACCTTTAGACTTTAAAGGAGGCCAGTAGGTCTTCCGGGCTCGTTGGCTTTATCCCGTCACTGGTCTCCTGAGCCCGCTGCTCGAAGGAGATAGATTCCGGGTTCCGGTATATCACTCCCAAGGGAACCCCGTCGGCGTTCAAAAGGGCTTGGGCCGCCGATCTGTCTGAAGAGTCGTGCTCCGCTGGGATGTCCCAGACCTGTGGAGCAATCCCTTTGGCGGGATTCCCCTTAAGGGCCTCATGGGTGTCATTGTAGTAGGTGCATGGAGACTGGACGTGCACGATGGCAAAGCCAGGGTGGTTCATGCCATCGACGATGAGGCCGGTCAATTCTTTTACCTTGCTGGAATATGCGTTGGCAATGAAGGAGACTCCTAAGGTCATGTAGAGCTCCAGAGGGTTCAGGGGCCTCTCAATCTTGCCGCGGGGTGTGGTTGGGGTCACCTCCCCCCATATTGTCGTCGGTGAGCTCTGTCCCTTGGTGAGTCCATAGACCCCATTGTCCATCACGACGCAGGTGACGTTGAGGTTCCGTTGCGCCTGCGGGCCGATATGCTCCGCTCCAATGCTCAAGAAGTCTCCGTCCCCGGCCACTATGATGACGTTAAGATCAGGGCGAGACATCTTGATCCCCATCGCCACCGGCAGGGTCCTTCCGTGGACCCCGTGGAAGCCGAAGGGCTGAGGGCCCTCGACGAGGTGGACCATGTTTCCGGAACAGCCGATTCCCGCCACGACCACGTTGTTCTCCACGGGGAGCTCCGTATCCACCATCCGTTGCCGCATCGCCATCTCCATGGCCCGGCGCACGCCGAAGTCCCCGCAGCCGGGGCACCAAGCGAAGTCATACTCGGGATTTTTCTTGCTCATACCGTTACCTTTTCTGGGGCCGACGCCCTCACCTTTTCACCAATCTTTTCAATCAGGTGGCTCACTTTGAATGGCAGCCCCGTGTACTGGGTGATGGACTCCGCCTTAACCCCTAGAGAGCGAAGCACGCTGGAGAACTGCCCTTGATAGTTTAGCTCTGGGATTATGACCAGCTCTTTCTGCCGCAATTCCTCCAGGAGCTTGGGGGGGAGTGGGTTGAGATACATAGTATAGTACCAGCCAACGTTCAAGCCGGAGGCGATCAACTCCTCATACGCCTCCCGGGCCGGCCCCTTGGAGCCTCCCCATGGCATGAGCGCTACGGACTCACCGACGTGCTCCGCCTCGTACGTCCCATCCTCAAGCAGCTTGAGTTTTCCGAACCGACGTTCGGTCATGTGGACGTGGCGCGAGGGAAGGTGGGTTGTGTCACCTGTACCGTCATGCTCACTGGCATTGGCTACATAGGCTCCCGGACCGCCCGGAATAGGCATCGGCGAGACCTCGGAGCTCTCGTACCGTTGGTAACCGTTGTCCCCTCGGAAAACGTTGCGGCTCTCAACCACGATCTTGGCCAGGTCTGGTTTGGGGATATTCTGTGTCCTCTCCGAGAGCATCATCTCGCTCAAAATAATGACGGGTCCCTGGTATCGCTCGGCCCAATTGAAAGCATGGATCGCAGCGTAGAAACACTCTTCCAGCGTTCCGGGGGCGATTACCGGGATCCTGGAGTCGCCGTGAGCGGGATTCAGAGACGAAAGCAGGTCGGACTGCTCCGTTTTCGTGGGCAGGCCCGTGGCGGGACCTCCCCTTTGAACATTTACGATGACTCCCGGTATCTCAGACATCCAGGCCATGCCTATGGCCTCACTCATCAGAGACAGGCCCGGTCCGGCGGTGGAGGTCATGGCCTTTTTGCCGGCATATCCGGCGCCAAAAACTGCGTTAATGGACTCGAGCTCGGAGCTCCCCTGGTACACGAACTTCCCAGGCCCAACAAGGTACCGCTCCATAAAGACCAGGATCGTGGTGGCGGGCGAAATCGGATAGCCCACGAAGGTCTCCAGGCCACCGACCAAGGCTCCTATCGAGAGGGCGTCGTTGCCCTTCAACAGCACCTGCTCGCCACCAGGAGGAATAGGTGCTGCCAGCTCACCCAGCGAGAACTCTCGTTTCGACATCTCCTGGCGTCCCAAACCCAGAGCCTCGATGTTACTTCGAATGATCTCCTCATCAGCAGCTCTGCCACGACTGAACCGTTTCTTCACGAACTCCGACAAGTACTCTTCGGGCCAGGAGACCAGGTTCGCGAGGGCTCCGAGAACGACCATGTTGCCGGCCCGAGGATTACCCGTGGACTTGCCCAGCTCCTCGAACGGGATGCCGATGACGTTTGTTCCATCCTCGTCCACTTCGAACTCGGCCGAGTCGTACAGCACGATCCCGCCTTTACGGAGATCAGGCTGGTGGCTCTCGTAGGCATCCTCATTGAAAGCGACCAACACGTCCAGTTCGTCGCCGCTGCTCAAGACCGGAGTTGTTCGGATACGGGACTGGGTCCATGTAGGCCCCCCCGAAATCTGGGACGGAAAGGTAGCAAAGGTCATGACGTGGTAGCCGACCTGTGCGGCTGCCTGCGCCAGGGCTTCGGAGGCGGTGACGACCCCTTGACCTCCCTCACCGGCGAACCGGACAATGAAGTCCTGCTTTTGCATCGTTCAGCCTCGTCTCTTGCGGATTCTTTGGCCTCGGATCTGAGTCCGCACTACTCGCTCACCTATACCGCCCGTGGCGCCTGTCCCGATGGCGGCATGCTCTCGTGTGAGAGCTGCTCACTTTGTGAATATTCACACATAAAGAGAGGCCCTCTCGGGCCTTCTGGGTGCTTCAGTTTGCTGGAGTAAGAAAAACCACGGTAGTTCTGTTCGCGCCCACCTTCTTGCAATAACTTCAGGGCCTCAGGGCGCAATCCCCACTATAGCGCTCTCGTAATCCTCTTGTCAACCTTGTAACGGGGTAATATCACCCACCTTTCACGCCGCTTTCTCCCCGGTGGATGAGCGTTTTCGGCACCCCGACGTGATTCTTGACACTGGTTTAGGCCCTATATTACAGTAGTGCCGATCTCCTCAGGAACAGGTTTGTTCACCTGTCATCCTCTTTGAGAGGTACGGCGATGTCCGACATGATCGAAAAGAGCTCCAGAGACCTGCGGCTTCCCCCCAATCTCGCCGACTATGAGACCGCGCGTGAGAGCTTCAAGTGGGAGGAGATCGAAAAGGATTTGGACTGGCTCCCCAACGGCGGGCTTAACATCGCGCATGAGTGTATCGACCGTCATTGCGAAAAGGGCAAGGCGGAAAAACTGGCGATGATCTGGGTGGGAAAGAACGACGAAGAGGAGCGGTACACCTACGCACAGACGAGAGATGAGTCCAACAAGTTCGCCAATGTGCTCAAGGCTTTGGGCCTCAAAAAGGGAGATCGGGTCTTTGTGTTCCTGGACCGTCTGCCGGAGACCTACTTCGCCATTCTGGGCATCCTGAAGGCTGGTGGAGTGGTTGGTCCCCTCTTCTCGGCCTTTGGGCCGGACCCGGTGCGCGACCGTTTACAGGACAGCGGCGCCACCATACTGGTCACCGCGCCGGAGCTGAAGAAGCGTGTCGCCGGCATCCTGCCGGACTGCACAGACCTCAAGCACGTCGTCGTGATCAACAAGAACGGGCGCTCGGAGGAGCCGCTGGGCGCTGGAGATGTCAGCTACGAGGCGGAGATGGCCAAGGCCTCCGCCGACTTCACCATCGAGAGCACGACGCGGGACGACTACTCGATCATGCATTACACCTCGGGCACGACCGGCAAGCCTAAGGGTGCGGTGCACCGGCACAACTCAGTTATTCAGCAATACGCCACGGCCAAGTGGTGCCTGGACCTTCACGATGAGGACCTCTTCTGGTGTACCGCCGATCCCGGATGGGTCACCGGCACCTCCTACGGTATCATCGGACCCTGGGTCAACGGTGTGACGCAACTGGTGTATGAAGGCGGCTTCCGGGCCACGAAGTGGTACGACTTGATCCAAAAGTACAAGGTCAACGTCTGGTACACCGCCCCTACTGCTATTCGAATGATGATGAAGGTCGGGGAGGAGGCCGCTCAAAAACGTGACCTGTCCAGCTTGCGATTCATCGCCAGCGTGGGGGAGCCCCTCAATCCGGAAGGGATTCACTGGGGCATCAAGGCATTTGGTCTGCCTTTCCACGACAATTGGTGGCAGACGGAGACGGGGTCGATCCTGGTCGCAAACTACGCAGGCTCCCCTGTCAAGCCTGGGTCCATGGGGAGACCTGTTCCGGGCGTAGAGGTCGAGATCGTCGACGACGATTACCAAGTAGCAAAGGCCGGGGAAGAGGGGGACCTGGCGGTAAAGCCGGGATGGCCATCCATGTTCCAGACTTACTGGCGTAACGAGGAGATGTATGACTCCAAGTTTCAAAAGGGGTGGTATATCACCGGAGACCGGGCCAGAAAAGACGAGGATGGCAATATCTGGTTTGTGGGCCGAGCCGACGACGTCATCAACACCGCCGGGCATTTAGTCGGCCCGTTCGAGGTCGAGAGCGCCCTCCTTGAGCATCCCGCGGTAGCCGAGGCAGGAGTCATCGGTAAGCCGGACCCCGTGGCCATGGAGGTCGTCAAGGCCTTTGTGGCCCTGAAAGAAGGATACGAGCCAACGGAAGAGCTCAGGCGGGAGATCATGAACTTCTCCCGAGGAAAGCTCTCGTCCGGCGTTGCCCCGCGGGAGATCGATTTTATCGACAGCCTGCCAAAGACCCGCAGCGGCAAGATCATGCGCCGCCTCCTCAAAGCCCGAGAGCTGGGGCTACCCGAAGGAGACACGAGCACGCTGGAAGATGACTAGGACCCAGCCTGAAGTTTTTTTGACAGCGCGCCCGAATACTCTCGGGGTCATTGCGAGTCCGCCACTAGGTGGACGTGGCAACCTCATCACCACAAGAGATTGCTTCGTCGCAGAGCTCCTCGCAATGACAGACAGTTGCCCGGCGTACCGGAGGGAGCACCGGATTATTGTATAATGATGGCTCCCATCGACGGCGGCCCATCGACGGCGAATAGAGTGATGTCCCTGGAAGGGTTGGGTATGGTCCAGCGTCAGGTCAACCTCCAGAAGCGTTTTTACAACTACGGCGGCAAAATGCCTCCAATAATAATGGAGGATGAGCCCGTCGCCGTCCCGCCGGAAAGCTCAAAAACGCATCCCAAGCTGATCACCGATACGACGCTGCGTGATGGCGCCCAGGACCCGCGTTTCGCACTGTTCCCCGCCCAGGCCCGTGTCGGCTACTACGACCTCCTGCACAAGCTGGACAATGGCACGGGCCGCATCGAGCAGGTTGAGTGCTTCATCTACCAGAAACGGGATATTTGGTGCCTGGAGCAGCTTCTGGACCGCGGCTACGAATTCCCTCAGGTGACTACCTGGACCAGGGCCACGCCCAAAGATATAAAGCTGATGGTTGAAGTTTCCAGCGGACGGATCAAGGAGACCGGGATGCTGGCCTCCGCCTCCGACCACCATATCTTCGACAAACTGGGCTTTCGCAGCAAAGATGAGGCTGTTACAAAGTATCTCCAGTCGATCATGGCCGCCATGGAGCACGGGGTCATTCCCAGGGTCCATTTGGAAGACGCGACCAAGGCGGATATCTATGGCTGGGTCATTCCCTTTATACAGACTGTCCTGAAGGAGACCGAGGGCACGGCGAAGTTCCGCATCTGCGATACTCTCGGGCTCGGTTTTCCAGACCCCTACACGGCCCTTCCCATAGGCGTACCCCGGTTGATCACCACCATCGTGAACGAGACGGGGGCGGAGCTGGAATGGCACGGCCACAACGATTTCGGCTTCGCCACCGCCAACAGCGTCACAGCGTGGCGATACGGCGCGCGGCGGGTCAATGTCGCCTTCGGAGGGCTGGGCGAAAGGACCGGAAACACCACCCTAGAGCAGGTCCTGGCCGACTATATCCGGTTATACGGAGACCCCGGCTTCGAGCTTGGAGCACTCAGGGAGATCGTAGAGCTGATCAATTCCGAGGTCAGCGAGGTTGGGGTCAAGGCCCCCATAATCGGCGATGCGATCTTCACGACCCAGGCGGGGATCCACCAGTCCGGTGTCGAGCGCGGCAAGCGCGCCGAGGGTGGAGACATCTACCTTCCGTTCGGTCCTGACCTGCTGGGCGAGCGGTCTGTCGAGCTGCACCGGGTGGGCTCGCTCTCAGGGGCGGAGGGGATCATCTCGATCATTAATGCCAAAGCCAAGGAAGAGACCGGCAAGGAAGGGACCTATTCGTTGACGAGCCGTGTGGTGAAGTATCTCTACGACAAGATACAGGAGGCGTACGACGGGGAGTGGGATGAGGCCCTGGGGTCGTACACCGGAGAGCGCAAGAGCTTCTTCACCGCGGATGACTTGTACCGACTGGTCAAGGAGTACGAGGCGTCCCGTGGAAAGAAGTCAGGGGGCAGGAAGCCGGCAGCCAAAAAAGCACTGGCGTAGCCGTACTCTCGTTGTTGGCACCCATGACGTAGGCTTGCCCCGATACACTTTTTGCGGGTAACACTCGGTTTCTGTATTTCCAGATGTAATCGCGGTGTTTCAGATTGTTTCAGATGTCTGCCGGGGGTGTAGTCATGCAAGACAGGCCGTCCAGTGTTCAAGTAGACGACGCCTGGAGCGCAATCGAGCATTTTCTTCAAGGTGACCTTACCGACGGTCTGCCGGTGGTCCCCCCGACCGAAGAGCTGGTGAACCGCTTTCTCGACCACGTTGGGTTAGAGCCGGAGCATGTCGTCGGCGCCGTCCCCGCCCGAGACCTGGTCATCACCGCCCGCACCGTTGCCGTGAACGCCGTGATGGCGGGCTGCCTTCCGCAGTACCTCCCGGTTATCACTGCAGTGGTCGAGGCCATCTGCGACGAGGGGTTCAACATCCATGGCGCCTCCGTGAGCACCGGTGGCTCGGCGCAGCTGGTCATCGTCAACGGCCCGATAACCAGGGAAATCGGCATGAACTCCGGCGGCAACGTCTTTGGTCCCGGCAACCGAGCCAACGCCACCATCGGCCGGGCTGTCCGGCTGATCGTGATCAACTCCATCGGCTCCATCCCCGGCGTCGTCGACATGAGTACCCTGGGGCATGGAGGCAAGTATAGCTACTGCATCGCAGAGGCGGAGGAGGAAAGTCCTTGGGAGCCCCTGCACGTCGAGAAAGGTTTTCCAAAGAGCGCCAGCACCGTCACGGTGATCAGCTCCCAGGGTGGGCATCAGGTCCACGACTATCCGGGCAACGACGGCGCCGTGGCGGCTATCGCCGACGGCATGGCGTCCTGCGGGCCGGGCTTCGGGGGGATGACGGTGGTCATGGGCCCCGAGCCCGCCAGCCTGCTGGCGCGGGAGGGGCTTTCCAAACGGCAGGTGAAGGAGGCTCTTTTCAAAGGGTCTCAGCGCAGTGTTGCCTCTATGAAGGAGCACGGCAGGGTGAGGGGCGCCGTGGCGTCGGGGGACGAGAGATCGGTGGAGGCGACCGTGCCGGACGCCGACTCCATCACCCTTGTCGTGGCCGGCGGCCAGGCAGGCCGGTTCAGCGCCGTCATCCCGCCGTGGGGCAGAGGGCTCGCCAGCGAACCCCAGGTGCGCCTGGTGGGGGGATCGTCTTGAATTTAGCGATCGAGGATGGCCCCAAATGTCATTCTGAGCTCCGATTGCATCGCGAGTCTCGACAAAGTCGGACCCGCCTCTGGCGGCGAAGAGTCTGGGGTGGGGCAGACTCAACAGAAAGCCCCCACCCCCTAGCCCCTTCGGCTTTCGCTCAGGGTGACAAGAACGTACGCTCTTTTGAGGCGACAAACTTTGATGGGTTTGGGCCTGCCCTGAGCGGAGTCGAAGGGGGTGTTTGTCAACGCCCCTTTCTAGCAGGATGCTACAGGGTGGCTCGCGACTGTAATGGTCTTTCTTCTGGAATTACTGGGATTGACCGGCATCGAAAGACTCGCTTACGATGTCGCCGTCTCCGTTGGGTTAACAACGAAGCCTGAGGCCAGCTGAAATAGGAAATCCCGGTTTGTAGGAGGACAAATGGCGGAGAAACAGAAAATCGTCTGTGTACTCTACGATGATCCCGCGGGAGGTTATCCACCTCAATATGCGCGACAGAATATACCTGTACTCGCGGCATACCCGGGTGGTCAGACTATGCCCTCACCGGCTGAAATCGACTTTGTTCCTGGTGAATTACTCGGATCGGTTTCAGGCGGACTAGGACTGCGTAACTTCGTTGAAAGTCGTGGCCACAGCCTGGTTATTACCGCTGATAAAGATGGACCCGATTCGGTCCTTGAGAAGGAGCTTGTGGACGCTGATGTGGTGATCTCTCAGCCGTTTTGGCCCGCCTATATTACCGCGGACCGAATAGCGAAAGCGCCCACCTTACGGCTGGCTATTACTGCGGGTATCGGGTCTGACCACGTTGACCTACAGGCGGCAATCGAAAGGGATATAACCGTTTGTGAAGTCACCTATTGCAATAGCATCAGTGTTGCTGAGCACGCGGTGATGCAGATCCTCGCATTGGTCCGGGACTACATTCCGCAATACCACTTGGTAGTGAATGGCGGTTGGAATATCGCGGACGCCGTATCGAGGTCGTACGACATCGAGGGGATGAGCGTCGGTGTCGTTGGGGGTGGGCGTATCGGGTTGGCGGTGTTGAAGCGCATGAAACCCTTCGATGTAGCCTTACATTACACTGACCGCCACCGGATGCCCACCCAGGTTGAGGAAGAGCTTGGTCTGACATTCCATTCCGATGTGGAGTCTCTGGTCAAAGCATGCGATGTCGTGAGCATTCATTGCCCATTGCATCCAGAGACAGAGCATCTCTTTAACGACGAGCTCATCGGCAAAATGAAGCGAGGCTCGTATATCGTCAACACAGCACGAGGGAAGATTTGCGAGCGGAATGCGATCGTGAAGGCCCTCGAGACCGGCCAGTTAGCCGGTTATGCGGGCGATGTCTGGTTCCCGCAGCCGCCGCCAAAGGACCATCCCTGGCGTACCATGCCCAACCATGCGATGACCCCGCACACGTCCGGCACTTCACTGTCAGCCCAGGCTCGTTACGCTGCTGGAGTTCGGGAGATCCTGGAGTGTTGGTTTGATGGTAAGCCGATAAGGGACGAATACCTCATCGTCCAGGGCGGCCATCTTGCTGGAGCGGGCGCGCATTCCTACAGTGAAGGAGATACCACCGGCGGCTCTGACGAGGCCACCAGATTCAAGGCGTAACGGAATCGTGGCACTGCCATAACCGCTGCTCCGCCTGTGCTGGCTGGACGGCGCTACCGGTCCTGCCGTCTTGCCGACGGCCCCCGGATGACGAGGCCGCCGTCTACCAGCAGGGTCTCCCCGGTGACGTAACGGGCCAGGTCTGAGGCCAAGAAGACCACCCCTCCCGCGATATCCTCGGGCTCGCCGCCTTGTTGGAGAGGTATCTGGCTTACGTCGCGAGGGCGGTCGCGTCCAAAGGCTCGAGTGCCCTCGGTGTCGATGATGCCGGGAGCCACCGCGTTCACCCTTATGCCGTGCTCGCCCCATTCCGTCGCGAAGGCCTTGGTCAGGCCAACCACGCCGGCCTTGGCGGCGCCGTAATGGGCGTGGTTGTGGGAGCCCAGGTACGCGTCTACGGAGGCGAGACCGATAATGCTGCCCCCACGGCCTCCTTTGATCATCTCCTTGGCGGCTGCCTGGCTGCAGAGGAACATCGTTTTAAGGTTCTGGCGGATGACGGCGTCGAAGCCGTTGGGGGAGATGTCGACGGCGGGCGCGAAAAAGACGCCGCCGGCGTTATTCACCATGACGTCGATACGTCCCCAGGCGCTCATCACACTCTCCATCAGCTTGTCCACCTGCTCCGGTTCGCGCACGTCCGCTTTGACGTACAGGGCCTCTTTCCCTGAGTCCTTGACCTCCCGCTCGGTCTTGGGACCGGTCTCCTCGTTCATCTCAGCGATGACCACCTTGGCCCCGACCTCGGCCAGGCCCAGGACCACAGCCTTGCCAATGCCCTGGCCCCCTCCGGTCACGATGGCGACCTTGCCCTCTAAGCTGAGCCGGTCGTAAATGAATGGCATAGAGCTCCTTTCATTGACCCCGCAAAGTGGGGGACCCCGTCGTGTGGGGCTTAGCCTACCACGGCGCCGGTACCGGAGGAATGGTGGTCGCCCTGGGTGATAGAAAGATGCGGAGTAGGTCCTCACGATCCCAACCCTCACGATAAACGGCAGGTGGAGGGGCAGCGGGGCTTCCCGGCGTCATGCTCTACCCCGGCGACAGAACTAACGGTAATCCAAACCGAAACACCTGAGACGCGGCAAGGGCTCCAACGACCGCGGACCTAACGGCCCCTGAGGTCGATACGCGGGAACAAAAGAAGAAGGCCCCGGTATCGCTCCGGGGCCTTCTTCTTTTTTGCGTTGGGCCGCTGGCGGGCTAGAGGGCTGACTCCCCGGTCTCGCCCGTGCGGACACGGATGGCGTTCGACACCACGGAGACGAAGATCTTGCCGTCGCCGATCTCCCCGGTACGGGCGTTTTCGAGGATGATGTCGATCACCTTTTGTGTGTCGGCTTCCTTCACCACGATCTCCAGCTTCGTCTTGGGCAGCATGTCGACGGTAATGTTCATGCCGCCGCGTCCCACGTGCTGCACGCCTTTCTGAACGCCACGGCCTGTGACATGCACGACGTTCAGTCCCATGAAGCCCGAGTCGGCCAGGGCCTCTGTTACTAGTCCGATGCGTTCAGGTCTGATAATCGCTTCGACTTTGTTCATCACAACTCCTCCTCTGGTTGTCTCCGTCCTTTTGCGTTAAGAAGGAGCCTATGGATAGGCCTCGTCACCGTGGATGGCCACGTCAAAGCCTTGCTCCTCCGTTGCCTCGTCTACCCTCAGGCCGATAGTGTACTTGATCGCGAGGAGGATTACCGCTGTCATGACAAAGCTCCAGCCCCAGGTGACACCGATGCCAACGATTTGTTTCCCGATCTGCTCTAACCGGCCGATATCACCTATGTCGTAGGCTCCAGCTACGCCTACGGCAAGGAAGAGGCCGGTGGCCAGGGCGCCCCAGGTGCCGCCGATGCCATGCACCGCGAAGACATCAAGGGCGTCGTCGACTCGCAACCGGCGGACTATGCGCATGGCCCCGAAGCAGAAGGCGCCGGCGCCGATGCCGATGACGATGGAGGGCATCGGGCCCACAAAACCTGCGGCGGGAGTGATGGCCACCAGGCCGGCTATCGCCCCGGATGCCGCGCCGACGGCGCTGGCCTTACCGGAGAACTTGTAGGACAGGGCCATCCAGGTGAAGGCGCCCGCCGCCGCCGCGGTGTTGGTCACCAGGAAGGCGAGAGAAGCGGACCCATCTGAGGTCAGGGCGCTGCCTGCATTGAAACCGAACCACCCAAACCAAAGCAGCGCTGCTCCCAGCATGACAAATGGAACGTTGTGAGATTCCATGGGCTCCATGCCGTGGCGCAACCGCCGTCCGATGATTATGGCCGCCGCCAGCGCCGCCACACCCGAGTTCATGTGGACAACCGCGCCGCCCGCGAAGTCCAACACACCCCAGCCACCCATCCAGCCACCGCCCCAGACCCAATGGGCCATCGGTGCGTAGACGATGGTCACCCATGCCACGGTGAATATCACGTAAGCGCTGAACTTCATGCGCTCTACGAAAGCTCCCGTGATAAGGGCCGGGGTGATGATGGCGAACATTCCTTGGAAGATCACGAAGGTATAGTCAGGGATGGTGCTCGCCCAGACGATGCCCTTATAGCCGGAGTTTCCCACCGCCGACAGATGGCGCAACCCAACGAAATCAAGGTTGCCGATAAGGCCCTGGCCCCAGTCCGGCCCGAAGGCCAGGCTGTAGCCCCACAGTACCCAGACCACTCCGACGATTGCCATCGACATAAAGCTGTGCATGATGACGCCGACGACGCTCTTCCGTCGGACCAGGCCGCCGTAGAAGAACGCCAGCCCCGGTGTCATCAGGAGCACCAGGGCCGATGACGCCAAAATCCATGCAATATCGCCTGTGTCCATTACATTTTCGAGATCCATTGTCGCTCCCTCTGTGGTGTGCTGGACCGCCTTCGATACTCTCGGCCCGTGCCTTGTGCATGGGTGGTCGAAGACGCAGCACTAGTGTCGCAGAGAGCCCGGCGTCCGAGATTTCGGGAATGTTTCTACCGCGTTACAAACATGTAAACTCGGCCGGTGGGTCAACGTGGCATTGTGCTGGGGAGGCCCTCATGGGGTCATGACGAGGGCGAGATGCCCGCATGGATGGGCGCAGCATGGCTACGCGTCCCACTCAGACCCTTGCCGATGGGCTTTGCCCCAAATGTCATTCTGAGGAGTCCGCCTGAGGCGGACGAGGAAAGAATCTTGGGCGGGGCTAGCCTTCACCCCCATCCTGTCCTTCCCCCCTCAAGGGGGAAGGGACTAATCCCTAGACCCTTACCGATGACCTGGAGCGCCGTTAACGAGATGTGCGCGGTAAGCTGGGGCCCCCGGGCCTACCACTTCAGGTACTGCATGGCCGCCTTGAACTTTGGCGTTCCCGCTTGGCCCAGCAATTCGTAGGAGACCATCTCCGTGCTGGAGATGATCGCACCGGCGAGGCGCATCTTCTCGATGGCGACGTCGAAGTCCTCAGGCCGGCGGGAGGCGACGGCGTCCTTCACCACGTGCACGCTGTATCCCAGGTTCAGCGCGTCCAGCGTCGTTTGCTGGATGCAGACATGACCCTCGACTCCCGTCAGGATCAGTGTGTCCCGCCCCATGTCGTAGACCCGCTGAATGAACTGCTCAGACGCGCAGCAGCTGAAGGCTTGCTTGTCGATGGGGTCGTAGGCCTCCAGCTCGGTAAGGACGGTTGCAAGCTCGGGTACTGTCGGACCCAGCTTGGCCGCAGTTTGCTCCGTCACGATCAGGGGAACCTCGTTGATGCGGGCGACGCGCATCATCGTGGTGATGTTCCTGGTGAGGGACTCGCGGTCGGGCATCGCCCTGGCGAAGGGTTCCTGGACGTCCACCACGACGAGGACGGAGGACTCGGCGCGAGCGATATGCGGGTGGGGCATGGGTTCAGGAGCTCCTTCGTAAGGCATCGAGGCGCTCAGCCATGAGCTCGGCCAGGTGCAGCACACGGGTGTCCTTGCCAGCTGCCTTGAGCCCGCTTCGCAGCTGCATGATGCACCCCGAATTGTCGGTGGTGACGGTGGGGGCACCTGTCTCGGCGATGTGGTCGAGCTTGTGGCGCAGGATGCGCTCTGAAATCTTCGGGTAGTCCAGAGAGAAGGTGCCGCCGAAGCCGCAGCACATGCTGGACTCCTCCATCTCCGCTACCGTGATGCCCATGACGTCCTGGAGCAGCCGCCGCTGTTGGGGTCCGAGCTTGAGGCAGTTGGTGGACTGGCAGGAGTCGTGATAGGTAACCTCTTGCGCGTCCTTGGCGGTGAGGGCATCGGGTTGGAGCTGGGCCACCTCGTCGATGAAGGTCACGAAATCCTTGATCCGGCTAGACAAAGCCTCGGCGCTCTGTTGCCACTCCGGCTCATCCCGAAGCAGGTGGGGGTAGTCCTGCACCATGGCGACGACGCAGCTGGCGGAGGTGCTGACGATGTAGTCGCCCGGCTCCTTCTCCAGCATCTCGATGGTCTGCTTCGCCAGGGTTATCGCGCCTTCACCGTCGCCTGCGTTCATATGGCCCAGGCCGCAGCATTGCTGCCGTGACGGCAGGATTACGGACGCCCCCAGCCCCGTCAGGACCTTGACCGCGGCGTCCCCCATGTCCGGAAAGAGGTTGTCCGTGATGCATGCGGGGAAGTACAGCACGGAGGAGCCCTTGGCGCCTGATTCGACACCGTTTTCCGTGGGCTCAAAATGCCGGCCGAGTCCCTGGGCGGGCAGGAAGCTTTTGTCCGGAAGAGCGGGTAGGTTTTTCCAGCCCTTGATGAGAGGGATGTTCAGGAAATTCCCTTTCCGCGTGAAGGGTTTTTGCGCCACTCGGGCGATGTTCATGAGTTTACTGGAGGCCGGCTGGTAGCTCAGCGCGCCCAGCGCCTGCCCTTTTACCAGGCCATGCGGTTTCCCACGGTTGATCTCCTGTCTGAGGTCCAGGATCATCCGGGGGATATCTATGGCGGCTGGACAGACGGTCTCGCAGGCGTTACAGCTCAGGCAAAGGCTTTGAGGGCCCTCGGCATGATCGTGGCCATGGTGGAAAGCCGTCAGAATAAGGCCTATAGGGCCTGTGTACTTATAGCCGAAGGCGTGTCCACCGACGGCTTGAAAAGAGGGGCAGGCGTTGAGGCATGCGCCGCAGCGGATGCAGTCCAGGGCGTCTCGGAATTCCGGACGGTCCCGCATCTCGGTCCTGCCGTTATCCAGGAGGATGATGTGTACCTCTTTGGGGCCGTGGACTCCAATGGTCAAAGACAGCTCGATATCGGCGGTGCGGCTGGGGCCGGTGATGAACGAGACGTAGGTGGTGGCTTTCTGGCCGGTCCCACTCTTGGATAGCACCTTGAGCACCGCCGTGGCATCCTCCATGGTGGGCATGATCTTCTCCATGCCCAGGACCGCTACATGGATGGGTGGGAGAGTCGAGACGAGCCTGCCGTTACCCTCGTTGGTGACAATGACCAGGGTGCCCGTTTCGGCGATGGCGACGTTGGCCCCGGTAATCCCCATATCGGCGTCGATGAAGAAGTGACGTAGCTCCTTGCGGGCAACCTCGACCAGCTTCGGAATGTCGGCGGGGACCTCTTCGCCGGTGTAGTTGGAAAACAGCTCGGCGATCTCCTCTCGGGTCTTGTGCAGCGCCGGCGTGATCAGGTGAGACGGCTTCTCCCCCGCCAGCTGCACGATCCATTCCCCCAGGTCGGTCTCGACGACCTTTATCCGGCGCTCCTCCAGGTGCTCGTTAAGCCCAATCTCTTCGGTGGCCATGGACTTGCTTTTGACCACCAGTTTGACGCCGTGCTTCTCGGCCAGATCGGCGACAATGGTCAAGGCGTCGGAGGGCGTTTTCGCCAGATGGACTTGAGCGCCGGCCTTCTCGGCCTCCTCTTTGAACTGCGCTACCAGTTCCGGAAGCCGATCGATGGCCTCCCGCTTTCGTCGTTGGAGGTCGTCGCGCAGGTCGGAGAAGTCCTCCTGCTCGGCGGCGAAAGCGTTCGAACGCGCCAGACGCCGGTTAGGGAGGGCTCGGTTCAATGCGATGGTCAAGTTCTGAGAGCTAAGGGCTTTGTAAAGCCGTTGCTTGAATTGGGCTTGTGCTTTTGCCATACGGGGACTTTCCAGGGTGATCGGGAGTGCAGGCTCCCCTGAATTATACCAGGGGACGCGGTTCACCGGGGGCTGCTCGTGCTATTCGACCTGCATAACAGATCGACGCCTTTGTGGCCTTGACATCCGATACCGGCTCCCTTATCGTCCGCCTAGCGGGTGTCGCTGGACACCGCTCTGGCCGTACGAACCGATTCCGGTGTCATGTTGAACGACGAAGAATACCGAGATTCTTCGTCGCCACTCCGCGAAGGACGCCGCAGAATGACAAGGGAAGCCAGTAATGATAGGGCGGATGCTTGAAAGGAGATAGGCCATGGCGGGCGATCTGTTAATCAAGAACGGGACGGTGGTCGATGGCACCGGCGCGCCTTCGTACCGGGGCGACGTGGGGATCAAGGATGGAAAGTTCGTAGACCCAGCATCCATGGACAACGGCGCCAGGGTTATCGACGCGGAGGGGAAGGTCGTCGCCCCCGGCTTCGTCGACATCCACACCCATTACGACGCCCAGATAATGTGGGACCCCCTCCTGACCTGTTCACCGTGGCATGGGGTTACCACAGTCATCATGGGGAATTGCGGCTTCTCCTTGGCCCCCTGCCTGCCCAAGGACCGGGAATACATCCTCAAGATGTTCGCCCGCGTGGAAGGAATGAACGTTAATACCTTACAGAAAGGCCTGGACTGACGCTGGCAGTCTTTCCCTGAATATCTGGACCGGGTGCAGCAGGAAAACCTCGGGATTAATGTCGGCACTATGGTCGGGCACTCGGCTGTCCGTCGCTTCGTGATGGGTGAGGATTCCAACACTCGTGCAGCAGACGCCGATGAGGTGCAGCAGATGAAGGTCCAGGTGCGGGAGGGTTTGGCAGCGGGCGCCTTCGGCTTTTCAACCTCCCTGTCGGCGACCCATTACGGCTGGGATGGGGAGCCCGTCCCCAGCCGCCTAGCGAGCCATGACGAGGTGTTGGAGCTGGGCTCCACCCTGCGCGAGTTCGGCGTCGGAAGCATCGAGATCATCACCAAGACCTCCGTCATGGGACCCGACAGGTTCGAGCCTGAGGACGAGGAGCTTATGACCGCGCTCTCCTTACGGAGCGGTCGGCCTGTCAATTGGAATGAGCTGTCCCATTCCTGGCAGAGACCCACCGCCTGGAAGAACCAGATCGACTATATGGAACGGGCGGCGAAGCAGGGGGCCCAGGTCTACGCGGTGGCCCGTTGCCAACGGCTGGACCACCTGTTTAACCTCGCGATGCTTGTTCCTTTCTTTGGAGCCTGGCCTACTTGGAAAGATGTACTCTCCCAGCCTCGCGAGAGGGTCAAGCAGCTGCTCCAAGACCCGGAGACACGGGCCAAGATGAAGCGGGAGGCTCACGAAGCCGACCCTGGGCTTGCGGAGTACAGGAAGCTAGCCAAGATCAATTTCAGAATGGGCAAGTCCGGCAAGTACAGCCAGTACGAGGGCATGTCCCTGGGCGAGATTGGCCAAAAAATCGGCAAAGACCCGGTAGACGTCATTCTGGACTTTTCTCTCGAAGAGGACCTGGAGGCGGAATTTGCCTTCATCGGCACCCGTAACGGTGACATGAATGCCGTGGCCGAGCTGATTCAAAGCCCCTACTCCCTGGCCGGACTCTCCGACGCCGGCGCTCATACGGATAGGCTCAGCGGCTCCTACTTCAGCTCGTTTATGCTCAGCCATTGGGTCCGTGACCAGGGCGTACTCCTTCTGGAGGACGCGATCAGGCGGCTAACCTCCATGCCCGCCTCTCTTTACGGCATCACGGACAAGGGGCGTGTCCAGGAAGGGCTTTCCGGCGACGTGGTTATCTTCGATCTGGATAAGATCAAATGGATGCCCACCGAGCGGTTTCATGACTTCCCAGGGGGCGAGAGCAGGCTGGGCAATCGCGCCGAGGGGTATGAGCACCTGATCGTCGATGGCGAAGTGGTCTTCGAGGATGGCCGGCACACGGGCGCTCTGCCGGGAAGGCTCATCAAGAGCACGGAGTATGCTCGCAACGGCGGCTGGGCGTTAGATGAACCGCGAAAGGCGTTAGAAACTCTATCAGGCGAGCCCCGATTGGGAATGGGTCGCCTGGTTTGCCGCGGCGACTTTACATCGTTCGTCTCATGGTCTGCAGGTCAGCACGCCGTTGATTTTCATGACGGAACTCGTTATACTGAAAACCGAACATGAGATTACTCGGTGATCTCCACCGAGTCCGACCAATCGCCCACCCATATCCAGGAACAGGTACCCCGCCGGTGTAGCTCAACGGCAGAGCAGTTGTTTTGTAAACAACAGGCTGGGGGTTCGATTCCTCTCACCGGCTCCAGCACAGCGGCCGCGCCAAGGTCCGCCTCCTTTACGGTATGCGGGCCAGCCGGTATACTGGGCTACTAGAGAAAGCCATGAAGGCAGGGGTGGGTGAGTGGTTAAAACCGGCAGACTGTAAATCTGTTGCCTGACGGCTACGTAGGTTCGAATCCTACCCCCTGCACCAGGTGACGCCGATAGCTGAAAGAAAAACGGAAAGAAGATAGACTATATCCCAGCAGCGGGGCCCAGATAGCTCAGTAGGTAGAGCACGTTCTTGGTAAGAACGGGGTCACCAGTTCGACTCTGGTTCTGGGCTCCAGTCTCAAAGTATTACAGGAGAGGTTCGCATGGCGAAGCAGAAATTTGACCGCACGAAAGAGCATGTTAACGTGGGGACCATTGGTCACATCGACCATGGGAAGACGACCCTGACCGCTGCTATAACGAAGACGCAGCAGCTGTCGGGTCACGCGACTTTTAAGAGCTACGACGACATCGCGAAGGGAGGCGTCCGTAGAGACGCCACCAAGATCCTGACGGTGGCTATATCCCACGTGGAGTATGAGACGGAAACCCGTCACTATGCTCACGTGGACTGCCCAGGCCACGCCGACTACATCAAGAACATGATCACCGGAGCCGCCCAAATGGACGGGGCAATCCTCGTCGTTAGCGCCCCGGACGGCCCGATGCCCCAGACGCGGGAGCACATTCTTCTGGCCAAGCAAGTCCAGGTTCCCAACATCGTCGTATATATCAACAAGGTTGACTTGATGGATGACGAGGAGCTGCTAGAGCTGGTTGAGCTGGAAGTCCGTGAGCTGCTGAGCAAATACGATTTCCCTGGGGATGACATTCCCTTCGTGCGGGGAAGCGCCATTGCGGCGTTAACCAGCGATAGCACCGATCCTAACGCTCCGGAGTACGAGAGTATCCGGCAGCTGATGGAAGCCATAGACACCTACGTGCCTGTGCCTAAGCGGGAGACCGACAAGCCCTTCTTGATGCCCATCGAGGACGTTTTCGGGATCAAGGGTCGAGGCACGGTGGTCACCGGCCGAATCGAGCGTGGGGCTGTTAAGGTCGGGGAGGAAGTGGAGATCGTTGGTTTTGGAGATACAACGAAGAAAACTGTCACCGGCGTAGAGATGTTCCACAAGAGCCTGGACTCGGGAGAGGCAGGAGATGCCGTCGGGTGTTTGCTCCGGGGGGTTGAGAGAAGCGACGTTGAGCGAGGCCAGGTACTAGCCAAACCCGGCTCGATCAAGCCCCACACGGAGGCGAAGGCACAGGTAGTTGTGTTGACCAAGGAGGAGGGCGGAAGACATACGCCTTTCTTCCCCGGGTACAAGCCGCAGTTTTACATTCGGACCATGGACGTCACCGGCGAGATCGGACTTCCGGAAAACGTGGAGATGGTAATGCCCGGTGACCACGTTGAGATGAACGTCAAGCTCATCGCTCCGGTGGCCCTGGAAGAGAATCTTCGGTTCGCTGTGCGAGAGGGTGGCAGGACCGTGGCGGCAGGCGTTATCACCAGCATCGTGAAGTAGTAGCAAATCGTCGCGGGAGAGGGTCAAACCTCTCGGTTGGGAAGGATGCATGGCGAAAAAGGGAGATGTCCGGGGCGTGATCACCCTCTCTTGTGGGGAATGCAGGGAGCGGAATTACACGACTGTGAAAAACCGGCGTAATGATCCCAATCGGCTTGAATTCAACAAGTTCTGCCCACGATGTCGGCGGCATCAGCTCCACCGAGAGGTACGGTAACCGTGACTACCAGAAGACAGGGTGAGACCAAGCCGGCTCCTCCGATCCTTACGAGGTCCCCTCGTCCTAGATTTCGGTTCTTCCAAGAGGTCGTGTCCGAACTCCGAAAGGTTGTATGGCCCACGAGGGAGGAAGCTACACGCCTTACCATCATGGTCGTCGTCATCTCCGTGGCCGTGGGGATAGCGCTGGGGCTTCTGGACATCGGCTTCTCATCTTTAATCAGGAACGTCTTGATCTAACGCCCGGAGGCGGGCCGCCGCGGTTGGTGTCGACGGAATTGCAGGAAAAGATGACTGAGCAAGAGACCCGGATCGTGGAAACCAGATGGTATGTTATTCATACCTACTCGGGGTATGAGGACCGCGTAAAGAAAAACCTGGAGCAGCGCATTCAGTCCATGGATGTGCAGGACAGGGTATTTGACGTGGTCGTTCCCACTGAGGACGAGATCGAGATACGAGACGGGCAGCGCCGTACGGTGGCCCGTAAGGTCTTTCCCGGATACATCCTGGTCCATATGACCCTGGATGATTCGAGCTGGTACGTCGTGCGAAATACGCCCGGGGTGACGGGCTTCGTCGGTTCGGGAACACACCCGATCCCCCTGGAAGACCAAGAGGTCAAGTCCATCCTGAAACAGATGGAGGCCGAGGCCCCACGCGTCAGGGTCGGATTCACCAAGGGCCAGAGTATTCGCATAGTAGACGGTCCCTTCGCAGAGTTCATCGGCACGGTAGATGAGATCTTCTCCGACAAGGGTAAAGTTAAGGTGCTCCTCTCCTTCTTCGGCAGAGAGACACCGGTAGAGTTGGATTTCCTCCAGGTAGAAAAGCTCTAGCCTTCCCGAGGGTTTGTTATGCCTCCTAAAAGAGTTCGCGCAGTGGTGAAGGTACATGTCGAGGCTGGGCAGGCCACGCCCGCGCCGCCTGTAGGTCCCGCTTTGGGCCAGCACGGCGTCAATATCATGCAGTTTGTGAAGGAGTACAACGCCAGGACGGCGGGTCAGGCCGGCAGTATCGTCCCCGCTGAGATCACCATCTTTGAAGACCGCTCCTTCACTTTTATTACCAAGACTCCTCCCGCGTCGACGCTCCTGAAGAAGGCAGCGGGACTTGAGAAGGCGAGCGGCAACCCTTTGAAGGAGAAGGTCGGCTCTGTAACCAGGAGTGCCGTCAAAGAGATCGCCGAGACCAAGATGAAAGACCTTAACGCCCTCAATATCGAAGGCGCGATGCGCATCGTCGAAGGGACGGCGCGCTCCATGGGTATAGTGGTACAGGACTAAAGCTCTCATGTCAAAACGAGGCAAACAGTACCAAGAGGTGGCCAAGCTGGTGGATAACGAGGCGACCTACCCGGTCAGGGAGGCCATAGAGCTTGCCAAAAAGACCTCCTACGTGAAGTTCGATGCCAGCGTCGAGCTACACTTACGGATGGGGGCCGACCCGAAGCATGCCGACCAGCAGGTAAGAGGCGTAGCCATGCTTCCCCACGGGCTCGGCAAGCAGGTACGGGTCATGGTCTTTGCCCAAGGTGACGGAGCCCGTAAGGCCCATGAGGCCGGCGCCGACTTTATCGGTGACGATGAAATGATCAAGAAGATCGAGGGCGGTTGGGTCGACTTCGATGTCGCCATCGGCACGCCCGACATGATGGGCAAGGTAGGGCGGTTGGGCCGCGTGCTGGGCCGCCGCGGACTGATGCCCAACCCCCGCTCAGGGACTGTCGTCCAGCCGGACGATCTGCCCAGGGCGATCGATGATGCGCGAAAGGGACGAATGGAATTTCGCCTGGACCGTACCGGCGTGATTCACACGGTGCTTGGTAAAGTGAGCTTCGATGATGACAAGCTCTTAGAGAACATGGCGAGTGTCGTGGATGCGATAAACCAGGCGGAACCTTCCGGGATCAAAGGCGCCTATATGCGGTCTGCTGTTATGACTACGGCCATGGGTCCTCCGGTCAAGCTGGACCTACCGGAAGTGGTCTCCATGAAGGTGGTGTGATTCTTAAGCGGTCTATTTGAGAAATAGTTGCACCGTGCCGCAGACAACGGGTGGCTTTGGCCTTAATATCCCGTCGAGGCGAGAGTGAAGGACTTCACACAGAGCGTCGGCCTTCTCGGCGCCCTCGTCACCGGACGGAGGGCGTTATTTGTTGAGAGAGGCGGGATTTCCAGATGCCTACAGCCAAAAAGATTAGCCAGGTCGCGATGCTGGAAGAGAAGATGAAACGCTGTACTATCGCCATCTCTACGGAGTTCCACGGCGTGAGCGTCTCCGACATGGCGGGCCTGCGCCGCAAACTGCGGGAGCAGAGCGTGGAGTATGTGGTGGTCAAGAACACCCTGGCAAAAATTGCTGGAAGCAACGCCGGCATCGATGGGTTTGGAGAGATTCTTGTGGGGACCACGGGGATTGCATTCGGCTATGGCGATCCGACAGAGCCAGCCAAGGCCCTGGCAGACCACGTTCGCGCCACCAGAATCGATGTAGCGATCCGCGGAGCGGTGACGGATGGGCAGATCCTTAGCGGCCCCGATGTGCAGCGTCTCGCGGCCATTCCCTCCAAACCGGTCCTGATGAGCCAGATGATGGGGAACCTGCTGGCGCCCTTGACGGGATTGGCCTACGTGTTGACATTTCACCTTGGGGGCCTGGCGAGGGTCCTCGATGCCCGCCGAGGACAGATGGAGGTTGCCGAGGGGCGTGGAAGCCTCGCCGAGGCAGAGCCCGTGGCCGAAGCAGCCGCCGAGCCCGAGGCAGAGCCCGTAGCTGAAGCAGCCGCCGAGTCCGAGGCAGAGCCAGTGGCCGAAGCAGCCGCCGAGTCCGAGGCGGAGCCAGTGGCCGAAGCAGCCGCCGCACCCGAGGCAGAGCCAGTGGCCGAAGCAGCAGGCGAGCCCGAAGCAGAGCCCGTAGCTGAAGCAGCAGCCGAGTCCGAGGCGGAGCCCGTGGCCGAAGCAGCAGGCGAGCCCGAGGCAGAGCCCGTAGCTGAAGCAGCCGCCGAGCCCGAGGCAGAGCCCGTGGCCGAAGCAGCCGCCGAGCCCGAAGCGGAGCCCGTGGCCGAAGCAGCGACTGAGCCTGATGCCGAGGCCGAATCCGAAAACGCCTGACAAAATCCGTTCGTCGCTTCGGGAGCTTGCTCCAAGAGGTTGAGGTAAGACGAGGTGGTCCCGGTGACCGCTTCGATAGTGCAAATGAGCAGAGCTGGAGGAAATTATGGCAGTGGGGAAAGAGGATATTTTAGAGGGGATCAAAGGCATGTCCATCCTGGACGTGTCCTGGCTGGTAAAGCAGCTGGAAGAGGAGTTCGGCGTGACAGCGGCAGCGCCCGTGGCAGTGGCCGCCGGCCCCGCCGCAGCGGCCTCTGGCGACGGTGGTGGCCCCGAGGAGGAGGAGCAGACCGAGTTCACGGTGAATCTTCAGGAGATCGGCCCCAACAAGATCAACGTGATCAAGGCGGTCCGCGAGATCACGAGCCTCGGCCTGAAAGAGGCCAAGGACCTTGTGGAGGCGGCCCCCAAGGCCGTGCAGGAAAATATCGCCAAAGAAGCGGCCGAGGATGCTAAGAAGAAGCTGGAGGCCGCCGGAGCCACCGCTGCCATCGCTTAGGCCGCATCGGCCTTTGTAGCGATAGCTCACGGCATGGGGTGATCCCGGGACTGAGTCCCGTGGGGTAGCCAAGGGCACCTTTCCTTTTAGGGGGTCCGAGGCCTGGCGCGCAGTGCAGATCAGGGATGGTCCCCGGAAACCCGGGGCCATCCCTGATTTTGTGCCATCGCCGCCTATGCCTGCTGAGCACCCTCCCGTAAACTGGGCAAATACCCTCCCTGGAGACGGTTGCCCATGAGTCAAGCAAACACTCGGACGAGTGTAGAGTACCTTTGCAAGATTCAGGACCTACCCAACGACGAGCGGCCTCGTGAACGGCTCCTAACGTTCGGCGCCGGAGCCCTCAGCAATGCCGAGCTCCTGGCAATTCTTCTGCGGACCGGCGTGGAGGGGGAGAGCGCACTGGGCATGGGACAGCGATTGTTGTCCAGGTTCTCAGGCCTGAGGGGTATCGCCACCGCGAGCTACGGAGAGCTCTCCCACGAGAAAGGTATTAGTCAAGCGAAGTTCTGCCAGATCATGGCGGCTCTGGAGCTTGGCCGGCGCATGGCCTCGTTGGGTATGGAGGACCGGGTCGCGATCCGCTCGCCGCAAGATGTGGCCAACCTCCTGATGGCGGAGATGGCACTGCTGACCCAGGAACACCTGAGGGTGCTGCTGTTGAGCAGCAAGAACGAGGTCGTCGGCGTCCCCACTATTTACGTGGGCACCGTCAACATCTCGCCGGTGCGAGCGGCGGAGGTCTTCCGACCGGCCCTGCGGGAAAACTGCCCGGCCCTCATCTTGGTGCACAACCATCCGTCCGGCGACCCGACTCCCAGCGACCATGACCTTGAACTGACCTGGCAGCTTCTGGACGCTGGGCGGGTGCTCAACATCGACCTGCTGGCCCATATCATCCTCGCCCGCAACGGGCTGATCAGCCTCAAGGAAAAGGCCCTGGGCGGCTTTTGACCCTCAACGGATCTTTCACTGGGGGCGTTCTCTTTTTGCGTGAACGCCGCCGGCCCCTCGACGGCGTCTTCGGTCGCCGCCGTGCGCCTCCTGATCGGCTCGGCGTTATCGAGGAAGTGTTGTTCATAGAGATTCCTACCGGTGAGCGTGGTTTTTTTCCGTGGGAAGGCTGCGCTTCGGAGGCGGAAGGCCGAATTGGGAGCCTGTGGTGGCGATGCGGATAGCGCACTTCACGGCCATTTTGGGCTCGCCGGCTATACCGTAGCTGCGATTACGGAGATTATCCGCCAGGTAAGGGCGACAATGATGACATAACTTTTCCTGCAGATTGGGCCGTGAGGCTCTGGACTCATCCTGCTGGCTACTCTACTCTGGAGGAGCAACGGAGCTCCCGCTACTCTTGATTGACGGCATGGCGGCCTTGAAGCGCGCCACCCCATCGGCGGTCAAAGAGGGACATGCGTCATGATGAAGGATCGATCTACATGAAGCGGCTCTCATTCGGACTTCTTGTCGCAGTAGCCGCTCTGGCTGCTGCCTGCTCCGGCTCCGATTCCGCAGCCGTTCCGACATCCACAAGCACCCCGGGTTTGGACCCCACGGCGACCATGCAGCCTGCCGCCTCTCCTACATCGACGGCGACCTCCGTGCCCGACGCCACTGACACGCCTGAGTCAACCGCAGCAACCTCCGCCCCCGATCCGACCCACACGCCTGAGCCGACACCGGCGTTACCCCTTACAGCGACCCCTGTTCCTATGCCCACGCCGACCGCTATGCCGGTGCCCACGCCAGGGCAGGCGGCCTCGCCTTTGCAAAGGATGCGGGTCGTGCCCGCTTTTCCCAACCTGGAGTTCCAAGAGCTGACCAACCTCGTTGAGCCGGAGGATGGCCGGGGCCTGCTCTACGTCACGGAGAAGCCGGGGCGCATCAGGGTCTTTCCCAACGACCAGGAAGCGTCCAACGCAGAGATCTTTCTCGATATTACCGACAGAGTGAGAGAAAGGAACAAGGAGGAGGGGTTGCTCGGCTTGGCCTTCGACCCCGAATTCGCGAATAACGGTTACCTCTACGTCTACTACTCGGCCTCCGGCCCCAGACGATCTGTGGTATCCCGATTCTCGCGAAATCCCGATGACCCACGCATCGCAGACCCTCAGAGCGAGTTTGTCATCATGGAGGTACCGCAACCCTTCGGCAACCACAACGGCGGGCAAATAGCCTTTGGGCCTGATGGCTTCCTCTACATCGGTCTGGGTGATGGCGGCAGCGGCGGCGACCCTCTGGGCAACGGTCAGAACAGAGATGCCCTTTTGGGCTCGATACTGCGTATTGACGTCGGTGGTCAGTCCCAAGGCAGAAACTACAGGGTGCCGTCTGGCAACCCCTTCGTTGGCGTTGACGATGCCCGTGAGGAGATATGGGCATACGGGTTGAGGAACCCCTGGCGCTTCTCCTTCGACACGACGACGGGCCAGCTGTGGGTGGCCGATGTCGGACAGAACGAATGGGAGGAGGTAGACATCATCGAGAGGGGCGGGAACTACGGGTGGAACGTCATGGAGGGGGCCCACTGCTTCTCACCGAGCTCAGGCTGCGATAGGTCCGGGATCCAGTTGCCCGTGACGGAGTACAGCCACGCCGAAGGGTGCTCGATCACCGGTGGCTATGTCTTTAGAGGCCCGGCCACGCCGTCGCTTCTAGGGGCCTACGTCTATGCGGACTTCTGCTCTGGTAATATATGGGCGGTCCGGCATGACGGCACGTCTGTTACCGAGCAAATGCTCCTGGTCACTGGAGGACTCTCTATCAGCTCCTTTGGTCAAGACCTGGACGGCAATCTTTACATTCTCGATTTCGGCGGCGGCATCTTCTCTCTGGTCCCGAGAGGCTAGCATCGCCCTATTCCGTTGTTTTCAGTCTGGTCATACGGTATAGTTCTCTGTCTGGAGAGACCGGGTGACGTCCAAAGCACGAATCATAGTAATCGCTTTACTCTTGGTGGGGACGCTGGCGGCATTGAGCTCCATGGCGTCCGCTCAAGGTGTGAACGTGATAACGGGCCGCGTGACCGTTAACGGCGCGCCAGCCCCGGCCATGACCGTCGTCCAGGTCTCTCTCGAGGACGGCACGCTCCTGGGGTCCGGCGCCACCGGGGCGGGTGGTCTGGACGACGACCAGTACCGGATCGACGTGCAGGTCACCGGCTTTCTTGACAACGCGCCGATCGTTTTCAGTGTTCTTGGCCTGGTTCTACCGACTCCCGTGACCTCAACGATAAAGCTGAACCGGGTAACCGTGGTCAATATAGATGCTGTGACTCTCGGGGCGGCCACGGCGACGCCCCTCCCGACAGCTACGCCGACCCCGTTGCCCACGGAGACACCCCGCTCCCACCGCTACGCCAACCCCGCTGCCCACGGCGACGTCCGTACCCACGGTGACGTCCGTACCTACGGCGACATCCGCGCCGATGCCTACTCCCACGGCTACACCGACCTCTGTTCCAACGGCGACATCCGTGCCGACGTCCGTACCCATGGCAACGCCCGTACCCTCAGCGACATCGGCGCCTTCGCCGACGCCTGTCCCCACGGACTCCCCGCCACCTACTTTGACGGGGACGCCGCCTCCGACGGCCACACCTGGGACCTCCGGCGGCGGGGGCTGTAATGCCGCCGCTCAACCGGATGGACTGATAGACGTGGGATGGCTGCTGTTGGGGCTCTTCACACCCGGCCTGGCCCTGTTCAGGTTCACAGGCAGGTTCCGTCGTATGCGTTAGGTTTGTCCGAGGTCCCCCGTTAGCATGTCAGAGGTTGTCCCGCCCTCACCCCTTGTTGCCTCGAGTAGAGCATGACGGAGGAGCGTTGCATGATGATTGACGCAGGGTTGAATGACAAGGTGGTGCTCATAACCGGCGCGAATCACGGTATCGGCGCCGCCACCGCCAGAGCTTTTTCTCAACAAGGCGCCGTGGTCTTCATTACCTACTTGCGCATCCTGTCGGACGATACTCCGGTAGCGGCGAGTGAGCCGAAGACACCGGGGACGGCGCTGTACAATTACCACCGGTCGAAGTCGGCTGAAGACGTCGTGCGGGCGATACGAGATAACGGCGGGCGTGCCGATGCCTGGGAGGCCGACCTTGCCGATGCAAAGACAATTCCCCAGGTTTTCGATCGGGCCGAGACGGCATTTGGCCCGGTCGACGTGCTGGTCAACAATGCGAGCGGCTGGGCGCCTGACACATTCTTGAGTCCCGAAGCGGGGCAGGACGTCCACGGATTTCCCACACAAACGGTGAGCTCGGAGAGTATAGATCGGAGCTTCGCGGTGGACGCCCGCGCCGGTGCGCTCATGATGGGCGAATATGCACGCCGGTATCGCGGTCATGGCAAAACGTCAGGCAGGATTATCAACGTTAGCACTGACGCCGCCGCTGGTTTTCAGCATGAGGTCTCCTACGGAGCGTCAAAGCACGCTCTGGAGTCCTATAGCCGCGCGGCTGCTGGAGAATTAGGCCGGTTTGGGATTACGGTGAACGTCGTATCGCCGGGACCGGTTCAGACGGGCTACATCCCTCCGGAGGCGGAACGGCAAATGGCTAAGGCGGCGCCCTTGGGAAGAATCGGGCAGCCTGAGGATGTGGCCGATGTCATCGTGTTTCTGGCCTCGGGCCTGGCCCGATGGCTCACCGGACAGCTTATCTACGTGGGCGGTGGGCACCGCATCCCCCTGTAGGGCCTCCTGATCGTCAATCCGCAACGCCGGGCTACGAGAACCGGTAGAGCTTCGCAGCGTTTCCCCGGATGATAAGATCGCGGTCCTGCTGGCTCAGCCCTTTCAGCACCTTGTCGATGTGCTCCATGGAGTTGGGCCACGTGCTGACCGGGTGCGGGTAGTCGCAGGCCCACATGACGTTGCCTGCCCCGATGAGTGGGATCATCTCGATGCCCAGCTTCTCGTCTTCAAAGGTCGCGTAGACCTGCCGGTGGAACAGGTCCGACGGCTTGATCTCGCCGCGGTAGTCCCTGGTATTGGTGGCGAAGTCCAGGTATTTCTGGTCCATACGCTCCAGCACGTAGGGGACCCAGCCCAGGCCGGACTCGCCCAGGACAATTTTGAGCTTGGGGTGCTTCTCCAGGATGCCGGAAAAGCAGACGACTGCCAGTACCTCATCCAGCTGCATGGGAACGACGCTGGTCCTCGCCGACATGACCCAGCTGCCGATGGCCCTGGGAAGCATGTAGGTGCCGCCGCCCAGGTGGACGGATATCGACAAGCCCGTGTCCTCCGCGGCGTCCCAAAGAGGGTCCCAGCCGGGGTCGTACATGGGCGTAGGCATAGAGAAGTGGTCGATGACGGCGCCTCGGTGCCCCATGGTGGCAGCTCGAGACAGCTCATCGGCGGCCGCCTGGCCGTCGTGGCTTGGGAGAACCGCCAGGTTGGAAAGGCGGCCCTGGGCCTGGGAGTTGAACTCGGAGGTCCAATCGTTGTAGGCCTTGAGGCAGTGGTATTTGAGGATGGGGTCCTTCACGGGAAATCCGCCCGGCCCTGGATAGATCACCGAGGCCTGAATGCCGTCTCGCTCCATATCCTCCAACCGGTCCTCGGGTGTCGACGGCCTTGTGATCCATTCGCTGATGCCGACACGGTCAAAGACGCTGGGCAGACCGCGGATCGAGTGGGGCTGCGCCCGTCCCCAGGTGTCTCCCTCGCACACCCAGAATTGGCCCCTCTCCGTCTCTTCGACTCTCGGCCCTCTATCCCTCAGCTCGGCGGGGAGGCGGCTCTGCCACAGGTCCAGCGGCAGGGTATGGAGGTCCATATGATCGTCGGCTGAAATAACCTTCGTGGGCGCCATACTGCTCCTCCTGACACGCATCTGAGAGTGCTCGGGCTGTTAACTCCCACTCAAGCCGTGGAATGAGTGGCACTCTAGTATACGCCTGGCAGAGTTCGGGCAGCGTCTCCCCGCTTAGTCCCCGGTTGACAGAATCGCAGGGCCGGCGCCTTTTTGCTATGATTCGGGGAGGACTCGACCATGCCCCCTGAGCAAACCCTAGAAGGAAAGACCGCCCTTGTCGTGGGCGCCGGTGAAGGCCTTGCCAAGGTTATCGCCGTCGACCTTACCCAGCGCGGCGCTACTGTGGCCGTGCTTGACATAAGCGATGCTGGGTCGGCTGGAATGGCTGACGCCGCTCGGATAGAGCAGGCGCTTGCCGGCCTGCGTGCCTCTCTGGAGCGCATTGACATCCTCGTCGACGTCGTGGGTGAGACCGCCGCCGGAGGGCCGTCTCCTGCGGACGCAGGGGCCGCAGGAGAGCTTTCGGGTCACGTTGCCCTGTCACGGGCCATGGTGAACGAGATGGCGGCCAGGGGCAGCGGCAGAATCGTTTTCGTGCCTGTGAGCGCTGCCACGGCGGATGGTCCCCAAGCCACGGTAGCCGTCGCCGCCGCCAAGGGAGGCATCGTCGGCGTTGCCAGGGCGCTGGCCGTCGAATTTGCGCCCTCTAACATCACCGTGAACTGCGTCGGCCCCGGCCCGACTGACTTGCCTGGGCAGCAGCCCTGGGCTGCGCGCAACCCCGAGGTTGTCTCCGGCCTGATGGAGCGTATCCCCATGAGGCGAATGGCCGCGCCGGAGGATGTTGCGGCCGCGGTGGCCTTTCTAGCCTCTGACAGGGCGGCCTACATCACGGGCATAGTCCTGGGAGTGAACGGCGGAGCCACGGGGGAGATCTAGTGCGGGCTGCGCCCGCAGGCATCGCGCCTGACGGCGTAGGCGGGCAGCGTCCGCGGGCATGTTCCTCCTTGGCGCATCCAGGGCGTGTCATGTATACTGGCGCCTGAAGAGGAAAGGAGAGCGGATGTCAGGAATCTCCTCTGTCGGCGCATATATCCCCATGTATCGGTTGCCTCGGAAGGCCTTTGCGGAGGCCTGGGGCAGCGGCGGTGGCCCCGGAGAGCGCAGCGTCGCCAGCCACGACGAAGACACGCTGACGATGGCCGTGAACGCGGCGGTGGACGTCCTGGGTGTTGCAGGCCGAAAGGGGATGGACGCCGTCTATTTCGCCTCCACCACAGCCACGTACCGTGAAAAACAGTCGGCGACCATCCTCGCGACGGCGGCTGACCTGGGCACAGACGTGAGGACCGCCGATTTCGCCGGCTCCTTGCGGGCGGGCACCGCCGCCCTCCTCGCCGCCCTGGACGCTGTCAACGCTGGTTCGGCCGATAACGTCCTGGTCGTCGCGTCGGATGACCGTTTGGGCTACCCCCGGTCTGATCACGAGTCCACCTTTGGCGACGCGGCAGCCGCCGTGGTGGTGAGTAAAGGCAGTGGCGCCGTGGAGGTCCTCGCACAGGCCTCCATCAACGCCGAGATCACCGATGTGTGGCGCAGGTCTTCGGACAACTTCGTTCGGACCTGGGAGGACCGGTTCGTCATCACACAGGGCTATGATGCGACGACCAAAGTTGCGATCAAAGAGGTACTGGACCGGGCCAAGCTGAAGCCGGCGGATATTTCCAAAGCGGTCGTGTACGGGCCGGATAGCCGAAACCACCTGGCGCTGGTAAGGGGAGCGGGCTTCGACCCCGAGAGCCAGATCCAGGACAGCCTCATCGGCTCCGTGGGTAACACCGGTGCGGCCCACGCCCTCCTCATGCTGGTCGCGGCCCTGGAGGACTGCCAGCCGGGCCAGAAAATCCTTCTCGCCAGCTACGGCCAGGGAGCGGACGCGTTTGTCCTTGAGGTCAAGAAGAAGCCCAAGAAGGGTCGCGCCGTGAGCGGCCACGTGGCGTTGAAACGCATCCTTCCCTCCTACGAGCGCTACGTCGCCTACCGCGGCATCATGGGGGTGAACCCGGAAGGGGCGTTGAGAATTGAGCCCTACGCCGCCTCAACCATCACGTGGAGGACTCAAAACCAGGTGCTGCGGCTGCACGGAAGCAAGTGCAACCGGTGTGGCACCGTCCATCATCCGATTCAGCGGATATGCTATACCTGCCAGAGCAAGGATGACTCCACACAAGTGCGGCTCTACGACAAACCCGGCACGATCTTTAGCTTCACGCGAGACAACCTGGCGGGGGGTCTGGAAACGCCGGTGGTCCAATGCGTCATAGAGTCCGATGAGGGAAAATGCCGTATATCCTCCACCATCACGGATGCTGATCCGGAAGAGTCAAAAGTGGGCACCCGGGTAGAGTGGACCTTCCGCAAGATACATGAAGGCGGAAATTTCCACCACTACTACTGGAAGTGCCGACCTATCCGAAACGGATAGGAAAAGGAGAGGGCATGGGAACGATCAAGGACAAGGTGGCCATTATCGGGATGGGCTGCACCAAGTTCGGAGAGCGATGGGAAAGCAGCCCGGAAGACCTGCTCATCGAGGCGGCTTACGAGGCCTATGAAGATGCCGGGATCGAGCCGAAGGATATCCAGGCGGCCTGGGTCGGCACGCTGAGGTCCGGAGAGGGCGCGGGGATCGTCGCGGACGCCCTCAAGATCAAGAATATACCGATCACGCGAGTCGAAAACTGGTGCGCCACGGGGCATGAGGCCCTGCGTAACGCGGTTTTCGGTGTCGCCTCCGGCATGTATGACGTTGCCATGGCTATTGGGTACGAGAAGCTGAAGGACACCGGGACAGCCGGTCTGGGTGTCGGACGGGGCCAGGACCCAGTGCTTCAAGCCCGCTCCACTGCGCCCGGCTATTTCGCGTTTATCGCCAACCGGTACTTCCATGAATATGGGCTCGACCCTGATGAAGGGAAGGAGCTGCTGGCCAAGATATCGGTCAAGAACCACCACAATGGCACGATGTCACCCAAGGCCCATTTCCAGAAAGCGGTAACTGTTGAGCAGGTGATGAACGCCCCGATTATTGCATCCCCGCTGGGCCTTTTCGACTGCTGCCCGACGACCGACGGGGCGGCGGCCGCCATCATTTGTAGAGCTGACCTGGCCAGGAATTTCAGGGCTGATCCCGTCTATATCAAGGGGATCGGCTTCTCCGTGGATTCCATGCTGCCCATGACCCGGCCGGGCTTCGATTATCTGGGGTTCGAGGCGAATAGGACCGCCGCGCGGCAGGCCTACGAGCAGGCCGGTATCAAAGACCCACGGAAAGAGCTGGATGTCGCGGTGGTCCACGATTGCTTTACGATAACGGAGATGGTGATCTACGAGGACCTGGGCTTCACGAAGCCAGGGCATGCTCCCGAGGAGGTCCGTAACGGCACTTTCACCCTGGAAGGCGATCTGCCGGTCAACACCGATGGCGGGCTGAAGTCTTTCGGCCACCCGGTGGGCGCCAGCGGCCTACGGACGGCCTACGAGATTTACCATCAGCTCCAGGGCAAGGCGGGTCCTCGTCAGGTCAAGAACGCCGAGCTAGGCCTCTGCCACACCTTGGGCGGCCCACCTCAGGTGTCGTGCGTGACCGTCTTGGGCAATGGCGCGCCAACGACGGTCCGTGCCCCCAAGGGGTGAGCTACGGCGTAAAGCCCACACCGTCGCCGTAAAAAAGGCCCCTGGAGGTAACCCTTCAGGGGTCTTTTCATGACGATGCTGTATCCAATGCATTACCATGGGTAGCGCATGACGTGCGCGGAAGGACTCCGGACAACGATGCTCAGACGAGGACGCATTCCATTATTCGCGCTGTTGCCGGCCCTGGCCTTTGGTTTGGTGTCCGCCTGCACCTCCGGGGCCTCCCCAACGGCGACAAGCTTCGCCCCAACGCCAACCGCAATCCCCGGTGCTGGCCCTACGGCGCCGCCTATCGGTCCTGGCGGGTCTGCAGGCTCGCGGCCGACTCTGGAGCTGCCGGATATCGTGAGCGTGGTCGAACGGGTGGGGCCGTCAGTGGTGTCGGTGGTGGCGAATCTACGGAACGGCGGCACCTCCAGTGGCTCCGGTGTCATCTTCGACGCTGATGGGCACATCCTGACGAACAATCACGTTATTCAAGGTGCGGAGCGCGTAAGCGTGATCCTGGACGATGGGCATCAATATGACGCGGAGATCATTGGCACGGACCTCCTCACGGACCTGGCGGTATTGAAGATCGAGGGGGTCGTGTACCCCGCGGTACCCTTTGGAGACCCATCGTCAGTGCGCGTGGGCCAATGGGTCATCGCCATAGGCAACGCCCTCGCATTGCCCGGAGGTCCGACAGTGACCTTGGGCATCGTCAGCGCTGTGGGCCGTTCCCTTGAAGTGCAACCGGGACTGACCCTGAATGAGCTGATCCAGACTGACACCATCATCAATCCCGGCAACAGCGGCGGACCGCTCCTTAATCTGTCCGGTGAGATTGTTGGGATAAACACCGCTGTGCTGCGTGGGGACCGAGTAGAGGGTATAGGGTTCGCCATCAGCGGTGAAACGGCGATTCCAGTGGCGAGAGAGCTGGTCGAGAACGGTCGGATACGGTGGCCCTGGCTCGGGGTAGTCATCGGCGACTTGGGCGCGATGGACGCCACTCGGTTGGAAATGACGGCTGGTCGGGGTGTCCTCGTGACGGGCCTGGCGGACGGGGGGCCAGCCTCGGAAGCCGGCATCAGGGAGGGGGACGTGCTTCTGAGCATCTCGGGCATTCCCGTTCCCACCGTCCGAGACCTGACCCGGGTGCTGCGGCTTGAGTTCCGCGCGGGTGACACGGTGACCGTGGAGATTCGGCGGGATACCGACATGCTAACCGTGGAGCTAACTCTTGGGGAAAGGCCGGCGCCGTAGCCGTGGAGGCTATTTCACAATTCTGTCGTAACCGTCACCCTATGAGAGATGTCGGGAGACTCTGGTAAACTTTCAGTATGGAAGATAAGACTGGAAATACTCCAAAGCAACATTCCCCAGGGCACTATATATCTGGTGTTGTATGGGGATTGGTTTTCGGAGCGGCGATTGGTGTTGCTATGAATAATGTAGCGATTGGTATTGCACTGAGTCTAACATTGGGCCCTGGTATTGGTGTCTCACGGGGAGCTAAAGCAAAATCCAAAGGAAAAATCAGAGAGTTAACAGGAGAAGAAAAGCGCAAAATGGAAAGGAACCTTAGGCTAGAAATCACCCTAGGAGTTATAGCATTAATTGGTGTTGCTGTGATCGCATACTTTTAATAATCTAAAGAACACACAGATATCTAAACGAGATTCAATAACTGATTAATCTGCTAAGCGAGACAGTCGGATACGGTGGGCCTGGCTGGGGGTAGTCATCGGCGACTTGGGCGCGATGGACGCCACTCGGTTGGAAATGGTGGCCGGTCGGGGTGTCCTCGTCACGGACCTGGTGGACGATGGGCCAGCCTCGAAAGCCGGCATCAGGGAGGGGACGTGCTTCTGAGCATCTCGGGCATTCCCGTTCCCACCGTCCGATACCTGACCCGGGTGCTGCGGCTTGAGTTCCGCGGGTGACACGGTGACCGTGGAGATTCGGCGGGATGCCGAGATGCTCACGGTGGAGGTAACCTTTGGGGAGAGGCCGGCGCCGTAGCCGCAGAGGCTATTCCAAGAATCGACATGCCAGAATGGTTTCATCCTCACCCTAGCCCTCTCCCATCAGGGGAGAGGGGACTTTGGAATGGGTTCAGGACGTTATCGGCTGGCTGAACTCCTCACGCAGGACCCGTTTGAGGATCTTCCCCATGGGGTTGCGGGGCAGCTCTTTCGTGAAGACCACCGACTCCGGTTTCTTGAAACTGGCTAATCGTTGCCGGCAGAACTCGATCAGCTCGTCCGGGTCGATGGTCTGCCCTTCCTTCGGGACTATCACTGCCCTGACCCGCTCTCCCCACTCGGGGTCCTGGACGCCGATGATGGCCGCCTCCTCAACCTTTGGGTGCTCGAGGATTGTGTTCTCTACCTCTTCCGGAGATATCATCTCGCCGCCGCGCTTGATGATGTCCTTGGCGCGCCCCGCCAGGAAGATGTAGCCCTCCTCATCCTGATAGCCCAGGTCCCCGGTATGGAGCCACCCTTCCTTATCGATGGTGCTGGTGGTGGCCTCCTCTTGCTTCCAATAGCCCTTCATGATCCGGGTTCCTCGGGCGACGATCTCTCCGACCTCGCCGGCCGGGAGGTCCGAGCCGTCCTCAGCCATGATTTTCACGTCTATATCGGGGAGCGGCTTCCCGATGGAGCCGAGACGCTTTAACTTGACCTCCATCTCCTCCGGAGTCCCTTCGATGACGTGGTCTTCGGGGCCGAGCATGGTAATAGTCGCCGCTGACTCAGTCTGACCAAATGCGTTGATGAACCTGGAGCCCGGGAAGGCCTGGATCGCGCGCTTGATCACTTCCAACGGCATGGGGGCGGCGCCATACGTAATGACCTGTAAGCTGGTGAGGTTGTACTTCTCGAAATTGGGGTGGTCCATAAGCTGCTTTAACATGGTGGGCACCATCATGGCCCGGTCCACCTGGTCTTCCTGGACAAGTTTCATCCAGGCCTCGGGCTCGAACTGTTGTTGAATGACCAACGTCCGTCCACCGTAAACGGCTGCCATCACCGCCTGAATACCGGCGATATGATACATAGGCACCGTCACGATATTCTTCTCCTCGGACTCCGTATCGGCGGGGGTGACGTTGTTCAAGACGTACTCGGAGAAGTTCTGGTGGGCAAGCATGACGCCCTTGGGAGAACCCGTGGTGCCCGCGGTGAACATGAGGATGGTCAAGTCGTTGTCTTCGATGTCGGTGAAAGGCTCGTCATCCGGGGCCTCGGCCAGGATGCTCTCGTAGTGCTTCAAGCCATCAAGCTTGTCACCCAGGTTCACAACGTGCTTGAGCCCCTTCAGGTCGCCCCTCACCTCCTCGATCAGGGGCGCGTACCTGTTCCCGACAAATACGACGGTGGATTCCGAGTCATTGATCATGAATGCCAGCTCATCCGCTCTGGCTCGGAAGTTCAGTGGGACGTAGATCGCGCCCAGCTTGGCACAAGCGAAGTAGGCCTCGATGCTCTGGTTCGAGTTCACGTCTATCATCGCGACCCGGTCTCCCTTGCCGACGCCTAGGTCTGCCAGAGCGTTGGCGAGCTTGTTGGAGCGGGTGTTCAGGTCCTCGTAACTGTAGCGGCTGCCCTCAAAAATGATAGCGGTGCGATCGGGGCAGATCGCGTTCGTCACCATGAGAAATTCCGTTGTATTCATGTGCCTCCCTTGGACCGGTGCGGCTGGCCTTCACCGGTTGCTCCGCATTCAGAGGATAAACCGTTTCGTGACCGTCACCCCTGTTGTGGCGTTCTTGAGGTTCCCTGTGACCCTCGCTACGCCCGGGATGCCGCCAGCCGCAATGCGGCGGCGCTCTCTATCTTGAGTCCCTGTTCGAGCGTGGTGTCGAGGCCACGATTCACCGTTTCTTTCGCGAGACGAAGAACCGCCGGGTCGAGTGATGCCAGTCCCGTCCCGAGAGCCGTCGCCTCTTCGAAGAGGCTCTCTTTGGGGACAACCCGATTGACGAGCCCAACCCGATAGGCCTCCATGGCGTCTATTCTCTCAGCAGCCAGCAGCGCCATGAGGGCCCTGGCCCGTCCGGTGACCCTCGGCAGGGTCTGTGTCCCAGCCGCTGCCGGAATCATGCCGAGACCGGGCTCGGGCAAGCCGAACTGGGCGTCGGAAGAGGCGATCCTCAGGTCACAGCAGAGCGCGATCTCCATTCCCGAGCCCAGGCAATAGCCGTGCACGGCGGCGATGAGGGGCTTGCTGACGTTGATAAACCGGCTCCAGACATCCCGCTCGAACCGCACCTGTCGGGCTATGGCCTGGGAGGGGGCCGAGCCGAACTCGGTCAGGTCGGCCCCGGCGCAGAATGCTCGTTCTCCGGCGCCACGAAAGATCACAGCCAGTACCTCGGGATCGCTTTCAACGTGGGCCAGCACCTCATACAGCTCGTCGCGCATCTTGATGTTATAGGCGTTGAGCACCTGGGGCCGGTTCAACGTCACCCACGCCAGGTCTCCTACCTTTTCCAGGATAATCGATTCCCATAGGCTCAAGACGGCGACTCCTATTTCCCCTTAAACGTTGGTTGCCGTTTGTTGAGGAAGGCACTGAGCCCTTCTGCCCGGTCCTCAGACGTGTGCAGCAGGACGGCGAGGTCCGCCTCCAGTCTGATGCCTTGTTCCAGGGTCATGTCCATCCCTTTATTGACGGCTTCCTTGGCGTAGGCGGTGGCGATAGGCGCCATGGACGTAATCTGTTCAGCGAGCTCCTGTGCTCGAGAGTGAAGGTCCGAGGTTTCGACGACGGCGTTAATCAGGCCGACCCGAAGAGCCTCATCGGTGTCGATGGACTCCCCGGTAAGAATCATATGTAGTGCGACGCCTTTGTGCACCAGCCTGGGCAGCCTCTGTGTCCCTCCATCCCATGGCAGCTGGCCGCTCTTGATTTGGTCCAGCGCGAAACGTGTTCCCTGGGCGGCGATTCGGAGGTCGCAGGCCAACGCCAATTCGAGTCCTTGTCCTGCCGTGTCTCCTTGCAACGCGGCGATGACAGGCTTGGTAATAGCGGCGATGGAGCTGGCTACACGACGGCTTTCGAGCTCCACGGGCATCTCGCTCGCTGACGCCTCCACGGGGGCGGCTCCGGAGCAGAACACCGGCCCCTCTCCTACGATCACCACGACGTAGGCCTCGTCATCCTCGATGGCACTCTGGCAGGCGTCACGCAGCTCCGCGGCAAGATTATCGTCAATCACGTTGCGGACGTTGGGGCGGTTCAGAGTGATTCGGCCTACGTGTCCTTGTCTTTGGTAGAGGACCGAGTTATTAGCCATGCCGTTCCGTTGTAAGGAGTCCAGTTCCGGGGGGGCAAAACGCCGAACAATGATAGCCAAGGCTAAGTTTCTCTGTCAAGGATGCGATAAGGGTCGGGGCTTACTGGATCGGGAAGAATGGGACGAAGATCGTCTCCAGGGCGTTCCAACGGAGCTGGTAAGGTTCGACGTCCTTGGGGACATCGAAGACGGCCCAGGCTGTGATGGCGTTATTGAGCGGTATTTCGAAGACCCCCCAGATGAACTGGCGCAGCTCCTCGTTGTTGGGCGGACTCGGCGAGAGGCGCCGCCTCTCGCCGAAAGGGTTGAGGGAGGGGTAAGCGTTGGCATCCTTGTCCAGGAGTGTGTAGCCCTCTTCGTCCACGTTCATGATGCTCGTTGAGGTCCGGCCGTTGAATGCCTGGACTTTGAGCGCTATGAGCTTTCGGTCGCCGGCGGAGGGCTCGATGGAATAAATACCGAAATCCGAGTCCTGGTAGTAAAGAATGTCCGGCTCTTCAATCACGCTCACGCTCAGGATGAGGGAGTTGCCCTGTCGGACAGCGGGCAGCAGGGGCTCTTCCTTTCCGCTGGAGCAGGCCGCGGCGACGACTGCAGCAATCGCGATGAGGGCAAAGAGGAGCAATGGACGAGTCAATGGGCTTCGAGGTGTGGCGGCCATCTCGCTGATTCTAGCGTAAATCGCTGCATATGCCTACCCGTGACATCCTCGACTGCTACTCTCCATGCAGAACGAAAGAAAAGGACAGATAGCTTCATGGCGCCATGAACGTGATCAGGCCCCTTGCAATGAGCGAGGGGCCTGACCGGGGGGGAGGGTAAAGAAAGGAAGGTTGTTATGTTTGGGTGACCCTATGTGCTTTGCTGTTAGGCCGTGAACTATATTGAACTAAGTTCAAAACCTAGTCTACCATAAGGCTGTCAAGTTTGTCTAGATAGGTATCACCCTGAGCGGAGTCGAAGGGTCTGGGGAGGTGGGGCTTCCCATTGACTCTTCCTCACCCCAGAGTCTTCGCCGCCAGAGGCGGTCTCAGAATGACATTTGGGGCAAATCCCCTTTGAAAGGGCTCAAGGAATCGAGGCGTGATCAGTTTTTGCAAAGAGGACCCGGCATAGTGACTGGGTCTCCGGCGTACCAGCGACTGTGGAGGCCGGAGCTAAGGGGTTTTCCTTGCGATTCCCGCGATGTGAGGACGCACCGGGTAGGGGCCTAAAACGAAGGGCTTGACCTCAACTATCTCCAGACCCGCTTGGCGGATGGAAGTGAGGCTGTCTCTGTTAGGATGACACCCCCCGCCGAACCATCGCCAGACCGGTGTGACGAAGTCCTGGAATCGCGCCCAGCTTGTCCCGCCTGCCCGAACATGCTCAATGAAGCGGAGCTCTCCGCCGGGGACCAGAACTCGCCGGACCTCCCCCAACGCCTTGGCGGGATCGCCGATGGAGCATAGGACCAACGTGCTAACGACGGTGTCGAGCGAGTCGTCGGCCATGGGTAGCGCTTCAGCGCCGAGCTCCAGGACCTCAACGGAGAGACCGAGGGTCTCCGCCTTATGTTTGAGGCGACGAAGCATATGAGGGTTAGGATCGGCAGCGGTGAGGGAGACCTTGGGGGAGTAGAACGCAAGGTTCGCACCGGTGCCCGCCCCGATCTCCAGCACCTTGCCCGTAGCCTCACCGGCCACGAAGGGGCGGTAGTCGCCGTACGCGCCAGCCTCCGCACTCCGGCCCAGTCGGTCATATACCGCGGCGAACAGCCGCTGACTGATCGGCATCTCCACCTCTTTTGGGCACTGGTCGGGGAGCCGGGATTCGAACCCGGGACCTCCTGCTCCCAAAGCAGGCGCGCTAACCGGACTGCGCTACTCCCCGGAAATCAGGGTCGGCGGGAATGCTGGATGCATGGATATAGTAGCAGACTCTGTCCTTGGACGCGGCCTGCCTGCCGCCGGTCCGGGCCGCAGGTGTCAGACTCGCGCGCTGCTCGTCTCATCGGCTGCGGGCCTCGCTGGTCGAGCCGGTGAGCTAACCGGTACGCGATGTTTGGCCTCCGATGCACTTGGTGTGGAACTACGGGGATGGAACAATAACGATGAAAGGGTCGTCCACGGCGTACGCCCCCCATCGACGCCTATCCTCGGTCCAGGCAGACGTATGAGTCTGGCGACCATGATGGGGCCGAGCGGACCTCGCGTAATCCCAGGGTCAGGAGTAAAGATGATGGCGACGGCTTTGCTTTGGGGGGTCAGAGGCGGCATTCTGCTCCTCCTCGCCATGCCTCTGGTAGTCACCCCGGGAGCGCTATATCCCAACCTGGTTGGCAAGACCCTGTACGCCCGCTCTCTCATCGAAATCATCACGGTATTGTGGATCGGCCTGGCGGTCATGGACCGCAGGTATCGCCCGACACGTTCTTGGGTACTCCTCGCCTTTTTCGCATACCTCATGGTGGAGGTAGCCGCCGGCGTTGCCGGTGTCAGCCCGACGCGCAGTTTTTGGTCCAGCTACGAGCGGATGATGGGGATATGGGGCCTGGCACATTGGTTCGCCTTGGCGTTAGTGCTGGTGTCTGTGCTGCGGTCAGCACGAGACTGGTGGTGGATGCTCAATGGTGCTGTCGCCTCTGTGCTCCTCATTTCGGTGGTGGGGCTGCTTCAGTCATGGGGGTTGGACCTGCTCCCTGGCATGAGGTCCGTGGACCGGGTCACCGGCACCCTGGGCAACCCGTCCTACTTCGCTGCCACCTTGGTGATAGGTATTCCTTTTGCAGCTGGCTTGCTCGTCCGGTCATTGCTTGCGCCCAACGGCGGTAAGGGCTCCAAGGAGCTGGACGAGGCGGGACCAGACGAAGGGCGGTTTCGGCAGTCGTGGCGGGTGTTCTGGGCCGTCACCGTACTTCTAGGGGTCTGGGCGCTCTATCTCTCCGGCTCCAGGGGAGCTTTGTTGGGGGTTGCTGGGGGCGCAGTGATCATGCCGATGGCCGTGGCACTCCGAGGGAACCGTCGTGCGGTCAGGGCGGTGGGTCTCACCGCCGGCGGGTTGCTCCTGGTTTTGAGTGGGTTTTTCGCCTTCGACCGCTTCGTGGGTCTCTCCTTCGTCGCGGGAGAAGGCGACCAGGTAACGACGGCCCGCCTTTTCGTAACCGAACCTGGGGATGGCTCTTCAGGTGTTCTGGGGCGCCTGAGCGATCAGATGGACAGCAGGATAGCCTCGGCAAAGCTGGGACTCCGCTCCTTCGCGGAGCGGCCTTTGCTCGGCTGGGGTCCGGGGAACTATCTCCCGGCTCTTGAGCACAGCCTTGGACCATCCGACTCCGAGTTCTCCGAGACGTTTTGGGACCAGGCTCACAATGTTTTCGTGGAGGAGTTGACGACCAAAGGGGTGATTGGTGGGTTGAGTTTCGTGGGCCTTTGGGGCGCCCTGGTGTGGGCCATCATGCGCCGCAAGAGGTCTTCCAGGCAAGAGGTCCTTGCGTATGCCATTTTAGGCGCTTTTGCTGCCCAGTTCTTCCACAACCAGTTCTTCTTCGACACCCCCACCGCGATGCTCTTCTGGACCATTCTGGTAGCATGGGTGGCTGTGCAGGAACCGGATGCAGGTGAGGTCCGCCCGCTCTTCCGCGGCTTTAGCCTCGGCCGGCTCGTCCCAGTAAATAATTTGCTCATTCGTGGGGCCAGCGGCGCGATGGTGTTGGTTGCCCTGGGGGGGTCTCTGTACCTCTTTAACTACCGTCCCTTCGATGCGGCGAGAGCCCTTCATCCCGCTTTGACTGCTGAACCCGTCGAAGTGGCCGATCTGAAACTTGCCCAGAGGGGACTTAATACCTTCCCAGCTTTGGGAAATGTGCCTAGGGGATTTCTGCTCCAACGGGTCACGAACCAGTGGCAAATCTTGGAGCCCGAGGCAAGGTTGGAGGCGATTTCCATTGCCCTTAGGGATATTGGACGCGGGATGGACATGGAGCCCCGAAACTCCAGACTGCTATTACACTCAGTCGCGTTCCTTCAAACGGTCTTCAACGGCCCTGAAACGGCTGCCGTGGTGGACCCGCTGCTGGACAGACTGACGGAGGTCGCCCAAGGGCGGCTTCAGACACAGCAGTCCATCGCCATACAGGCCGTCCTGAAGGGAGAGTATGAGGTAGCCGTACAAGTATCCGACGATTACGTGGACCGCGCGCCGTGGGCGGAGGAGTACTTTGCCGATATTAGGAGGATTGCTTCAGGCTACCTGACCGCAGGGAAGTAGCCCGGTCCGCCATCATCACTATCGGCTGGTAGCGTTTACCGACACTGTCCGCAGAGCCTCTTGACGCATTCCATGCCCACCCATGATAATGATGCAGTGCGCACATAGCATATTACTATGGGTGCACACAGAAACGTCGGGGGGTATGAGCGATGAGCGTGGCGAAACGCTGGAATCGCCAGGCACTCCTGGTGGGCGCCCTTGCTGTGGTGGCTGCTCTGGCCGTTGCCGCATGTGGAGGTGCTGACGACAACACGCTGACGGTGTATTCCGGGAGGTCCAAGACGCTGGTACAGCCGGCGCTGGACGACTTCTCAGAGCGGACCGGCATAGAGGTTTTGGTGCGGTACGCAAGCAGCTCCGAGATCGTTGCGACCATCCTGGAAGAAGGGAGCAATTCCCCGGCCGACGTGGTCTTTCTCCAGGACGCGGGCGCCCTTGGAGCGCTCTCTGAAGCCGGTGTACTGTCCCAGCTGCCTGACAGGTTCCTCCACAAGGTAGACCCAAGATTCCGCTCGGCTATCGGTGAATGGGTCGGCGCCTCAGGCAGGGCCCGCACCATCGTCTACAACACCGAGCGGATCAATCCGACCACGGACCTCCCTGACTCAATCCTTGGCTTCACGGACCCCAAGTGGAAGGGGCGTATAGGATGGGCCCCAAGTAATGGCTCGTTCCAGGCCTTCGTGACTGCCTTGCGCCTCCAGCTAGGCGAAGAGCAAGCCCGCCAATGGCTGGAAGGGATTCAGGCCAATGATCCCACGGTCTTTCCTAAGAACACCCCCATTGTGGCGGCTGTGGGTTCCGGCGAGATCGATGTCGGCTTCGTCAACCACTACTACGTCCACAGGTTCATCGATGAACAGGGCGAGGGGTTCAACGCTCGAAATTTCTATTACAGCAGTAGCGATCCTGGCGCCATGGTGAACGTTGCCGGCGTTGGTATTATGAGCACCGCGAAGGATAGCCGCGCTGTGGCCGAACAATTCATCGAATACATACTCGGCACTGAGGCCCAGGAGTATTTCTCCAGAGAGACCTTCGAGTTTCCCCTGGTGGTGGGTGTCCCGTCGCCTGAGGGGGTGCCCCCTCTCGAGACACTGGACCCCGCCGAATTGGACCTGGGAGCGCTTGAAGACCTGCGCGGGACGCTGGAGCTGCTCCGAGATGTCGGTGTCTTGGACTGATGCCACGCTCATCAAAGAGTTTTAACATTCTATAACCTGGCCCTCCTGCTTCTGCGATGATGTCGTGAGAATGGCCCGCCCTTATTTCGCAATGCCACGCTTGCACCGCTTCTGTGCCTACTTCGATTGTCAGCCCGGCAAACTGTTCGTCTTCGTGCCCGATCGCGGCGTACTCTCGCCAGACCGGCTTGAAGAAGCCCCAAAATACGTCGCAGAGCTTTGTGCCAACACCGGAGCTTTTAGGCGGCGTGTCCACCAGTTCGCTGCCGTTGGGTCTACAACGTGGGCGGTAGCGGGGCCGTCGGCGCCGCCTACATCGCTCAGGCCGCCGATAGGGCCCTCCAGCTACCTGAGATGAGCCAGTCATGATATCCAGTGAAGCGAGGGTGAAGCTGCTTCGGCAAGCTATCAGGGAACGGGGATTTGTACGCCTTATCGAGGCTCACAGCGGCGTCAGCGCCCTTATCGGTCAGGCCGTCAAGCTTGAAGCGGGCGGCGAAACGGTTGCGTATGACGGCTTTTGGTACAGCAGCTTGACAGAGTCGGCATCTAGGGGTCTCCCAGATGTTGAGCTTGTTGGGCCGGAATCCCGGATCCAGAAGATATCTGAAATTCTTGAGGTCACTGAAAGGCCTATCGTTGTAGATGGCGACACCGGCAGATCAGCTATGGAATTCGAGTACCTCGTCCCCAGACTGGAACGACAGGGGGTTTCCGCGGTTGTCATTGAAGACAAGGTGTTTCCCAAGCGCAATAGCCTGGACGCCTCGGCCAGACAAACTCTGGAGGACCCAGGCATCTTTGCTCAGAAGATCCATCGTGGTAAAAAGGCGGCTCTCTCGGAAGAGTTCGCCATCATAGGTCGTGTAGAGAGTTTTATCGCGGGAACGGGTTTGTCGGATGCCTTGTCGCGGGCAGAACAGTATCTCCGAGCGGGGGCCGACGGCATCCTGATTCACTCAAACAAAGACAATCCTGAAGAAGTGCTCGCTTTCGCTGAGTCGTATGGGAAGCTGTGCCGGTCGGCACGTACCAGGACGCGCAGGTTCTGGGTTTTTTTACAAGACTGTATGACTGGCTTGAGGCTAACGCCGTGGGGATGAATATCGAAAAATGGTTTACCTTTATCACCTACGCGGACCTCACGCTCCCCAATGAAGGCGCCTTCAACGGGATGTCTCTATTTACAGATCCGGAGCCGGGGGCCGGGTTGACCTCGGTGGGAGAGCTGCTGAAGGATAGGGCGGCCCCCTTCCTGTAGCCTCGAGGGCGGGTGAAAGAGTTCCGTTACATTGCCGGTGCTATAACTATTTGAGGCCTGACCGGGGCAGGGTGGGATCGGGTAACTCAGAGTGGAGGCGGAGATGCGGGTGTTCATTGCCGGTCTGGACGGCTATCTGGGCTGGCCCCTATCCCAGTATCTTACGGGACGCGGTCACGACGTAGCTGGTGTCGACAACTTCTCGCGTCGCCGGTGGGTTGAAGAAATGGGGTCGTGGAGCGCCGTGCCGGTCGCGGCCATGCCCCACCGCTTAGACGCCTTCGACGCCCGATTTGGGGTGCGGCCACAGTTTTGGCAAGGCGACCTTTGTGACTACGGATTTGTGGAGCAAGTCCTGCGGGAATTTCAGCCCGATAGCATCGTTCACTTGGGGGAGTGCCCCTCGGCGGCCTACTCGATGATCGACGTCCATCACGCGGTAGCCGTGCAGACCGGCAATATCACCTCCACGTTCAACCTGCTCTTCGCCATGCGCGACGTTTGTCGCGATGCCCATCTCGTCAAGCTTGGGACCATGGGCGAGTACGGCACCCCCAACGTCGATATTCCTGAAGGGTTCTTCGAGATGGAGTTCCGAGGCAGAAGCGACCGCGCGCCCTTTCCCAGGCAGGCAGGGTCCTGGTATCACTGGTCAAAGGTGCACGGCTCAAATAACACCATGTTTGCCACCAGCCTGTGGGGCTTGCGTACTACCGATGTTATGCAGGGAGTTGTCTTCGGGATTCGCGCTGAAGAGGCGATAGAGGACGAGAGGCTGCTCACGGGGCTGGACTTCGACCAGGCTTTCGGTACCGTGGTGAACCGTTTTTGCTGCCAAGCGGTCATAGGTCATCCGCTGACCCCCTATGGCAAAGGGAAGCAGAAGCGAGGGTTCATCCCGATCAGGGATGCGATGCAGTGCCTGGCCCTGGCGGTCGAAAATCCTCCGGGTAAAGGTGAGTATCGGGTGTTCAACCAGTTCCAACAAATCTGCGACATCAACGAGGTTGCATCAAAGGTGCGGAGAGCGGCTCGGAGCATCGGCCTGGAGGTGGAGGTACGCGGCATCGAGAACCCCCGCCGAGAGTCGGAAAAGCGCTACTACAACCCGGACCACCAGCATCTGCATGAATTGGGCTACAGGCCGACAGGCGATATGGACTCAGAATTAAAAATCATGATGGAAGACCTGATCAGGCATCGCCAACGGATAGAACAGAAACGGGAGGTATTGATCCCCGATGTTTGGTGGGATGGCGCAAAAGGTGGGGCGCCATTCCTGCGATGAGACCTGAGGGCAAAAGAGGGGGAAGCATAAAGGTCGCCAACGTGGTCTTGGACGGCAGGTTCGGCGGACCTCAGAACCGAATCCTCCAGGTTGGTGAGCGTCTCAAAGGACTTGGGGTGGAAACGATCGCCATAATTCCTAAAGTGGACTCGGAGACCTTCTATGAGAAACTACTGCAACGAAATGTGTCCGTGAGAAGGCTGAGTCTTCACCGGTTGAAAAGGAGCATGTGGGGGAACCTCTTCATGCTGCTTTTTTTCTTGCCCGAGCTGGCGGCCCTGGTACGTTGCTTAAGGCGGGAACAGGTAGAGATTGTACATTGCAACACCGCCTGGCAGGTCAAGGGAGTCCTGGCAGGGAAGATAGCCGGGTGCAAAGTGGTCCTGCACCTCAATTCTACCTGGGTCCCCTGGTGGATGAGGGCATGTTTCAGTTTCCTCGCGCCCTTTTGCGATGCGTTTATCGTGAGCGGTTACAGGGTTAAGGATCTGTTCTTCGTTGGGCTCAATGAGCGACATCAAAAAAAGCCTCTTGCGGACATCCAGCCTCCAGTAGATGCGAAGAGGCTTGATCCGGGTAAGCATGAAGCGGACCCCAGACTGGTTCATGCTGATGGCGTACGGATTACCACGGTCGGTAACGTTAATCCAGAAAAAGGGTTGGAATACTTTGTTGAAATGGCACGCCTGCTCACTCAAAGGCACGCCGGCCTGTTCTTTTTTATCGTTGGGGAACTGCCTACGACCCAAAAACGGTATGAACGACGGCTGCGCCGGCTGATAACCCAGTACCAGCTGAACAACGTTGCGTTCTATGGGCCGACCGATGACGTGGCCTCGGTCCTGAAGGCGACGGACATATTCGTGTGTAGCTCCGTGACTGAGTCGGGGCCGATGTCGGTCTGGGAGGCTATGGCGATGGAGAAGGCAATAGTGTCAACCGATGTTGGGGCGGTCAGCACATATATCCGGGACGGCGAGAACGGGTTTGTCGTGGCTGTGAAGGATGTTCAGGGGCTTAGCGACCGTGTAAGCGTGTTGACCGAGGACAAGGAGCTGAGGTTTCGTTTAGGGCGAAGAGCCCGTATCACGGCCGAGGAGAATCTGGATGTCGGCCTTTGTGCGGAGAAGCACTGGCGGTTCTATCACCAGGTGCTGGCGGGCGAGCCCGTTGCGGTAGAGTCTTAGGGGCGCTCTGGGCACCCTGTCGGAGAAAGGGTATACTGCCAGCACACACAGTAGGGGGTACCCTGGCAACCGGCCGCCCATGTGATGTTGCGGTCAAGGAGAAGAGGATGGGTAAGCTGGACGGCAAGTCGGTTATTGTGACGGGGGCCAGCCGGGGTATCGGGGCCGACATCGCTAGGATGTTCGCCGCTGAGGGCGGCAAAGTCGTGTGCGCGGCTCGTACTCTCAAGGAAGGCGACCATCCATTAGAGGGGTCGCTGGAATCCACGGTCCAAAGCATTCACGATGCCGGCCACGAAGCGACGTCTATGGTGGTGAACATCTCCCTGCCCGAGGACTGCGAAAAGCTGGTCCAGCAGAGCCGGGAGATCTATGGTCCAATAGACGTCCTGGTCAACAACGCCGCCCTGACCTATTACATTCCGGTGAGGGAGTATCCCCTGAACCGGTGGATGCGCTCCTGGGCCATCAACTTCCAGGCGCCGTTCATCCTCAGCAAGCTCGTGCTGGAGGACATGATTCCGCGCCGTAGCGGCAGCATAGTGAACATTTCCTCCGGCGCCTCCATAGGGCCAGGCCCCGGGCCGTATCCCAATGCCGCGATCAGGGGCGGCACCTGTTATGGTACGCAGAAGGCGGCCCTGGAGCGCCTAACACAGGGTCTTGCCGAGGAGGAGTACGAGAACGGCATCTCCGTCACGTGTGTGTCGCCGTCGCAGGTGGTACCTACGGCAGGGACGGTGTTTCACAAGCTGGTTACCGGAATGGATGATCCCAGAGGGGAATCGCGCGATTACGTGCCGATGGCGGCCCTGCTCCTCGCTACCGAGCCGTTGGATAAGGTCACCGGCAAGGTGACCTACAGCCAGCAAGTCTTACAAGAGTTTGGCTGGATCAAAGACGGCAAGGGGACCGGCCTGGACCCGGACCGCCCTGGCAGCGGTTATAGCGACGCCGCAATCAGGAAAATCCGCGCGAAGTGATCGGCTCCGGCAGCTCAGGTGATCCCCGCGCACAGAAAGCAACCCCGGGACTCCTGGGGTATTGAAGGACGATTCCACTTACTCCCGCACGCATCCAGCACCTCATGTCCATGGTATGTCTGGAGAGAATCGAGGCCTGGGGGGTTCAGCCGAAACTTTCGTGGCAGCTGACCGACCTGTCCTGGCCGACATTTAGCCTGGTCTGACGGGATTCGCCGGCGTTGCTAACGTGAGGCGCCGGGGGTAGGCTGGACTCTAGTTTCTCACATTGGGGGTTGAGCTTGGCCGAGCCACGCCCGCGAAGGGCCGCAGTCGCATCCTGGGCCCTGTACGATCTTGCCAACTCGGCGTTCCTTGTCGGTGTCGTGGGGATGCTGTTTCCGTTATGGGTCACCAAAGAGCGGGGTGGTAATGACGCCGACGTAGCTTACACTCTGGCCGGGGCGATGCTGTTCCTGCTGGTAGCCGGCCCTCTTATGGGCGCTTTCTCAGACCAGGCCGGCAAAAAGCTACCTTTTCTCGCCGGTGCTACTGTTGTATCCGTCGTGGCGACCTTGTTCTTGGGGACCGGGGGGCTGTTACCCACACTTGTCTACTTCGCCATAGCGGTCGCGGGCTTCCATGTCGGCCAGGTCCTATACAACGCTCTGCTCCCGGATGTCAGCACGAAGGAAACTCGGGGGTTTGTGAGCGGCCTGGGCATCGGGGTCGGATACTTCGGCTCTCTTGCCGCGGCAGGCATCGCTATTGGGGTCGCCGATAACTATCAACTTGGCTTCAAGGCCCTGGCCGCCCTCTTTCTGCTCGTGGCCATTCCGCTCTTTGTATTCCTGAGGGAGCGGCCTCGGCTGGTCCGGCATGTTGGCACCAGCACCAGGCTTCGGCAGGCAGTCGTTCAGCTTGCTTCCACCGTTCGCAGCACCAGGCAGCGCCCTGGCCTCCGCCAGTACCTCCTCGCCAGAATGCTCTTTACCCTATCCATCAACACGGCTTCTGTCATGGCGATCTTGTATGGCACTGACACCCTGGAACTCTCGGAGGAGGAGGTCAAGCTGATCATCGCAGCAGGGATCTTGGTGGCGATACCGGCTGCCTTTGTTTGGGGGCTGATCGTGGACCGTAGAGGGCCGAAGCTCACTCTCACGATCGCATTGTGGGGATGGCTGGCGGTGTTCCTGTTGCTACTATCTATTCCTTGGTTCGGCCTTCCTTCAAAACTCTTATGGCCGATCGGTATCTTTATCGGGATTTTCATGGCGGGGATGTGGACAGCCGACCGTCCGTTCATGTACAAATTTATCCCCGAAGGTTCCGAGGGAGAGTTCATCGGACTTCAAAGTCTGACCAGCAGGGCCTCCGCCGTTATCGGGCCCTTCATGTGGGGGCTGATTGCCGTGACGCTAGGGTTTGGGCAGCCGGCGGCCCTGGTCGCCCTCGGGTCCGTACTGGTCCTGGCTCTGATGGTGCTTCAAGGGGTTGACGATAGGTCTGCAGGGGGGGATTCCGTCGTGGAGACACCGGCTGCGGTTAGCAGGGAGCCTGAGGCCCCGGCCTGAGCCGCCGGCCAAACATCGCCGCCGACTCGCCAATCGTTGACACGCCGCCTACAATTCCTGTCAAATCATGCCCCACGGAAGGTTGGTCCTCAATGTCGCTCATCTCCTTGCCCCAGGCTGCGCGGCGGTGGGGTATCGATACCGGCACTCTTAGGAAAGAGATTCGTGAAGGCCGTCTTCCAGCCCACCAGGACGCAGCAGGGCAATGGTGGGTGGATTCAAGCCGGCAGCCTGTTGGGGGTCAGAATGATATCACTCCAATGCCGGACCAGGTCATGAGGGGTCTGGAGTCGAGACTGGCGGACTTGAGCGGCGAGGTCGCTGCACTACGCGACGAGATGGCTGTCAGGCGGGGAGAGATCGCCGAGCTGCGGAGATTGCTGCAGGATGAAGGGGCGCGGCCCACAGGGCTACGCCGGTGGTGGTGGGCCTGGAAAGGGAGGGGGGAGCCCGATGGCGGCCTTAAGACCGATTGAGACCAGGGCGATATGGCTTCCCAAAGGGGTGGATGCCATGACCTTGGGGCCTTTCATCATGTACCGCCAAGGACGTCGAGACAGCGTTCCCCTTCGGTGTCATGAATACTTTCACTGGCGCCAGGCCCTCCGGTGGGGCGTCGTGCCCTGGTATCTGGTCTACCTGGCGCTCAAGCCTTTCTATATCGGCAGAGCCCCGGACCGTCACCCGTTGGAGGCCCCGGCCTACGCCAAAGAGCGGGAGATCGGGGCGCTACTGGACGCCGGAGAGAGTATCGACGAGCAGCTGGCGGAGCTGGGGCTGAGCCTGTAAGGGGTTGTCTTTGTAGGAACGGCCTGCGAAGGTCAACGAGGGAGGCAATACATGGTTACGGCGCAGTCGCGGTCGGCACAGGTACACGCACGGCTAGACCACCCTGTGGTGGACGCCGATGGGCATCACCTGGAGCTTGGCCCCGTCTTCCTGGACTATGTGAAGCGGGTCGGTGGGCAGACGATGTTGGACCGTTACCTGGACAGTGGGATGGCCAGTGGGGAGCTCTGGATGCGAGAGGGACGGCGGGACCCCAAGGCTCCCAGGCAGGGATGGTGGTCCTTCCCCGCCCGCAACACCCTCGATCGGGCAACGGCGTGCCTGCCCCGGCTGTTCTATGAGCGCTTGGACGAGATTGGCATCGACTACGCCGTCGTCTACCCAACCGTATCGAGGACCCTGGCGGGGTTACCTGACGAGGAGATGCGCATCGGCTGTTGCCGCGCCTACAACACCTATGCGGCTGAGGTCTATCGAGAGTATGCCGATCGGATGACGGCGGTGGCCGTCATTCCCGTTATTACTCCCGAACAAGGGGTTGAAGAGCTGGAGTACGCGGTTAAGGAGCTTGGGCACAAGGCGATCATGATCTCCGGCGGGCTGACCTACCCGCGCCGCCCGGTACCGGGACTGCAGGGCGACCGTTCGGACCTCGCCGCCTTCGGCCATTACGTGGACTTTATGGGCCTCGACAGCGACTATGACTACGACCCGCTCTGGGCCAAGTGTGTGGAGCTGAAGGTAGCGGTGACCTCTCACTCCAGCGGCATGGGATGGGGGAGCCGGCGCTCAGCCGAAAACCACATCTACAATCACATCGGCCACTTCGCCGCCGCTGGCGAGGCGTTTTGCAAAGCGCTGTTTCTCGGAGGGGTGACGCGCCGGTTCCCTTCATTGAAGTTCGCATTTCTGGAGGGCGGTGTGGCATGGGCATGCAGCCTTTACGGCAGCCTGGTAGGCCATTGGGAAAAGCGGAACGTCAACTATCTGGAAGAGAACCTGGACCCCGCCACGATAGACCGGGAGTTGATGCTGCAGCTTATCTCCGAGTACGGCGACCCGCAGATCACGGCGAAGCTGGAGGAGTTTCGGCAGATCTATGAACGCGAGCTGCCGAGACCTGCTGACATGGATGAGTTTAGCCACTGCCGGATTCGCAGGGCCGAAGAGATACGCGATCTTTTCGTTCCTAACTTCTATTTCGGCTGCGAGGCCGACGACCGGACCAATGCTTGGGCCTTCAACTCCAAGATCAACCCCTTCGGCGCTCGCCTGAGGGCGGTCTTCGGCTCAGACGTGGGACACTTTGACGTGCCGGACATGAAAGAAGTGCTGGCGGAGGCGCACGAGCTGGTGGACAATGGGGTCATGACCGATGAGGACTTCCGCGACTTCATGTTCACCAACCCCGTCTCCCTCTACGCGGGGATGAACCCTGAGTTTTTCAAGGGGACGCGGATCGAGGCCGCCGCCGACAAGCTTCTCCAGCGTGGCTTGTAAGGCTCAGGAGCGCCCGTTCGTCGGCGACAGCACCTTTCCGGTTAACGCGCCGGTATGTTTACCATCCTCGATGAGTACCTGTCCGTTGACCATGACCGATTTGACGCCTTCGGCTCGCTGGATGATGCGCTGCCCACCGCCTGGCAGGTCGGACGCGACTTCTTTGGGTAGCGCCCGAATGGTCGAGGGGTCGAAGATCACGATGTCGGCGGCCTTCCCCTCCTGGAGCAAGCCTCGGTCGGTGATCCCCAGAAGGCCCGCCGACATGGAGGTGAGCCGCCGCACCGCTTCCTCCAGGGTCATGACGCCTTTTTCACCCACCCAGTGGCCCAGCAGAAGGCCGGTGAAGTCAACGCCACATTCGTGGTCCAAATGCGCGCCGGCGTCGGAGACCCCCGGCAGGCAATGGGGGTCCTTGATCATCTCTCCAACGGCTTCGGGATCGCCGTTCATCGCCGTGAAGCTGAACTGAGTTCCCAGGTCCTCCGCCAGCGCCAGGTCCAAGAGGTAATCAACCGGGTCTTTGCCAGCCTGAGAACCTAACTCTGTGATGCGTTTCCCCTGGGCGTGGGCGAAGTCCGGCAACCTTGATCGCTCAACCTGTACCCGGTCAGGCTGGGGTCCTACTCCGGAAGGGGCGTCTGCCCACTGTTGCCGCAGTCGGGCCCTGGTCTCGTCATCGGCCAGCAGAACCTTCTTTTCGTCGTGAGGTCTCGCCATCACATCTTTCCATGCAGGAAGGCGGTCCAGCATGGCGGTGCTTCGTAGATTGAACTCGATGTCCAGGCGCTGACATTTGGCGATGGCGTATATCTGCGCTCCTTCGGCCTCCGCCCGGTCCATGTATCGGAGCATCGCTCTCCACAGCTCAGGCTTATCCCAACGGTGCATGACTGAGTTCCACAGAATCGGCATGCCGGTATTCCGGCTGATGGTTATCAGCAAGTCCCCGAACTCCGGGCTGATGTGTCCAGGTCCGGGCTTGGGATTCATGCCTATGATGCCGTGTCCGAACTCACTGAGCACTTCACAGAGCCCCATCAGCTCCTCCGGGGTGGCGAGCTGGCTGGGGACCGGTTTCCCGTAGACGCCGGTCTGATGAGTCGACTGGAGGCTCGAAAATCCGATAGCTCCAGCGGCCATCCCCTCTCGCAGGGCCTCCTTCATGTCCGTCAATTCGTCGTCTGTTGCTGCCCGCTCATAGGACTCGGAGCCCATAACGTAGTAGCGTAACGCCGAGTGACCTACCTGGGCGGCGACGTTGACTCCAAGGCTGCGGCCAATGTGCCGAAGGTAATCACCGAAGGTCTCCCACTGCCAGTCCAGGCCATGGCGTATCACCTCGTACGGGATGCCTTCCACGTGAGCCATTAGCCGCATCAGGTACTCGCTGTCCGAGGTCCGGCCTGGGGCGACGGTGTAGCCGCAATTTCCCGTGAGGACGGTCGTCACCCCGTGCCAGCACGATGGAGTGGCGAGGGGGTCCCAGGCCAGCTGGACGTCATAATGGGTGTGCATATCGAAGAAGCCGGGGGAGACCACCAACCCCTCGGCGTCCAGCGTTCGGCCTCGAGTGCCGTTGAGTTTTCCAACGGCGACGATCTTGCCACCCTGAACGCCTATATCGGCTGCGTATCCGGGCCTGCCGCTGCCGTCGATAACCGTCCCGTTGCGGATCACAAGGTCATAAGCCATGCCGTCCCCCTAAAGATACCCGCTTCCGCGTCGCGGTTCGATGATACCAGACCTTGGTGATTTGACCGCGGGCCTCTGAAAAAAGCCTGAGTGTGGCAGCGCTGGTGGTCATGGGTAGGCGGTTGAGCCTTGAGCGGGTATGAGGGAGCAGTTTCACCGTTTCCGTGAGCGGCCGCTGACCTGTTCTTTGACGCAGGTCTCGATGGCCCGCTCCCATTCGTCCAGGTCGAAGAAGTGGGGCCCCACGCCGCCTCTGAACCAGACCTTTCCGTCTAGACCGACGACGTATCCCCGGTTAGGAGCGGCGCCGTAAGCCTCGTCGATAGCGTTGTCCATCTCTTCAATGAGTATAGGAACGGAGAGGCTCAATCCCAGTCGGCAGGCATCCGCCAGATGCTCACGCTCATCGCTAGTTTTTGGCTGTCGGTAGACGATCTGGGCGGCTACGTTGCTATCGGTCTGCCACCCGTCTTCAGGGTGCGCTTCCTGAATGTAGACCACGAAGAATTCCACGCGGTCTCGGTGCCGGTTGTAGATCTCCTGGATTCGCCCAGACTGGGCGCGAAAGACAGGTCAGGTGTAACTTCCGAAGGCGAAGGCGACCGGCCGGACTCCCTGGAAGCTAGACAGCCTGACCCGGTCGTTGGCTCCCAGGCGCTTGAGGTTGAAGTCTGGTGGGCGCTCCCCAGCCCTTGGCCCCGTCTGGTCTCGGATCAACACGGCCTCCACCGCGGCCCGCAAACTGGGGTCTGCCGCCGGCATATGGGAGCTCAGCGCCTCGGTGACGGTCATGCGACCGCCGGCTGATTCCTCGACCCTTGCCCGAAGATCGCTGACGATGCTACGGAGGGACTGGTGCCCCCCTGAGTCCAGCTTCTTCACCACAGCGTCACGTTGTTGCTTGTTCATTGGGTCTCCCCTAGTACAGCACCCCATCCCGTTCCAGCCCGCCGATCTGCTCCTCGGAGAGGCCCAGGATCTCGGAGTACACCTGCTGGTTGTCCTGCCCTATGGACGGAGCCGCCCGCCGGACCCCTCCAGGCGTTTTACTTAGCTTCCAGGGGACTTCATAGATGACCTCTTTCCCGAGCCGATGCTCCACCTCGATGAAGTCCCCACGATATTTATAGTGCTTGTCCGTGAAGACCTCGTTAGCCGCCAGGGCGGGAAAGGCCGCGATACCTGCTTTTTGCAGGGCCCTGGTTACCTGGACCGGCGTGAGCTGCGAGGTCCAAGCGCCGACGAGCGTGTCGAGCTCGTCGTGGTGCCGCTGACGGCGGTAACCGTCGGCGAACCGCTTGTCGCGTGCCAGGTCCGGCTGTCCCATGGCATCGCATAGCCCTCGCCACTCCTCATCGGTCTTGACGCCGACGCTGACCCAACGGTCATCGCCCTTACATGGGTAGACGCCATGAGGCGCCATCATAGGGTCCCGGTTTCCTAGTGGTGTCTGCGTTCTGCCGTTGAAGACGGAGTCCATCAGAGGGCCGCCGATGGTGGAGGCCACTGCCTCCCACTGGGAAAGGTCCACGTGTTGCCCTTTGCCGGTACGGGACCGGTGGCGTAGAGCGGCCAGGACGGCGAAGGCGCCCATGACTCCCACCAGAGGGTCGGTGATCGCGGTGCCGAAGGCGCTCGGGTGCTCATCGCCCAGGTAACCCTGGTAGGAATCGATCCCGGCTATGGAGGTGATGACGGTGCCGTAGGTGGTCATCTGGCTCTGGGGTCCGGTCTGACCTGCCCCCGTAAGAGAGACCATGACCACGTCCGGTCGGACCGCTCTGATGTTCTGGTAGTCCAGCCCGTAGCGCCGCATCACACGGGGAGAGAAGTTCTCGATAACCACGTCTGCACTTTTGACCAGATCCCTGGCCAGCGCTTGCCCCTGGGCGGTGCCGAGGTCGAGCGTTATCCCGAGATGGTCCCGCATGGTGGTGTGTGCGTAGAGGCTCTCCAGCGGCTGGTCCTGGGCGAAGGGTGGGATCACCCGTACCATGTCCGGACGCTTGCGGGACTCGATCTTGATCACCTCCGCTCCCATATCACCCAGGACCTGCCCCAAGACCGGCGCGGCCCAGACCCAGCCGAAGTTGATGACGCGGAGGTTCTGCAGAGGGTGTTTTATCAGGGTGTTCTCCTGCCTACACGACGCCTGAACGTCGCAGGTCGCTGAGCTGGGCGGTACTCAAGCCGAGCCGGCCTCGATAGATCAAGTCGTTATGCTCCCCCAACAGGGGGGCGGTCCGGCGAAGCCTCCACGGAGTCTCAGAAAGGACAAAGGGCCTGCCAGGTATGGTGGTGCGCCCAACCGCCGGGTGGTCGGCCACAGAGAAGAAGCCCCTGGCGGCTAGATGGGGATGTTCCAGGAGGTCCTTGGCGTCATAGACAGGGCCGGAGGGGACACGGTTGGCCTGGCATGCTTCGAAGATCTCCTCCTTGGTGTGGGAGAACAGCCATGGCTCCATCAACGCGAGAATTTCTTGGCCGTAGGCAGCGCGTTCCCAACTTGGGAGCTGGAAGATCGGGTCCTGCGCCCAGTCCGGCGAGCCCATGGCCTTCACCAGGCCCTGCCACTGGTGCTCTTCGAAGGCGTAGAGAAAAACGTAGCCGTCTTTGCAACGGAACATTCCCGTTGGGGCGCTACGTCCTCCGAAGGCCCCGGCCCTCTTCCGGTGCTCTCCGGTCATGTGGAATACGGTGACCATCTGGTAACCCAGTATCATGCTGGCGAGCATATCCGTCTGAGAGAGGTCCACGTGCTGTCCCTCGCCGGTCAGGTCACGGGCGTAGAGGGCCAGCATGGTGGCGGTTGCGCCGCCGATAGCGCCCCAGTGGTCGCCCTGATACCAGGCCCCTCTCAGAGGCTCTCGGTCGGCATGGCCCAGGTGCACCGGCCCCACGCCGGAGCCGTGCCATGCCGTGAGGTCGTAGCCCTTGTACTTGCTGTACGGCCCCCAGCGTCCGAAGGTGGAGATAGAGGTCATGACGAGGCTGGGATTGATCTTGCCGAGGTCCTCGTAGCCGAGCCCCATCTCCTCCAGTACGCCGGGCGGTTGGTTCTCCACCAGGACGTCGGCATCCCGGATCAGGGCTCTGAAAAGGCGACCGCCGGCCGCGGTCCCGGGGTCCAGGGTAATGCCGTGTTTATTCCCGTTCAGGTACAGGAACAGCCCGCTCTTCTCCGGGTCGGGGAGATCGCCGGGGAACGGGCCGAACCGGCGCGACTCCTCGCCGCTACCCGGTCGTTCTATCTTGATAACCTCGGCGCCCAGATCGCCCATCAGCTTGGCGCAATAGGACGCGGAGATGAAGTCGCCGAACTCCACAACCGTCAAGCCCTCAAGCGCTTGAGGGGTCACCGGTATCACCTGCCGTGTGAATGATTCGTTTGGGGGTAGGTGCCCTGGAAAGAGTCGAAGGAGAGTGTACGGGGTAACGGCGTCCGGGTCAAACACGCAGCCGGGTTCTGTTCGCCGTGTGTATTGGTCCTGTAAGCCACATGGTCGGCTGTGGCTCTCCCAAGCTGCCACTTGAGTTTCGGGGCGCGTCCCTCACCTCCACTGCCCACGTTGACGTTGGGTGGGAGCGTTGCTACACTCGCCTCGGCGCGGCGTCAGCCGCGTCATCGAGTCTAAAGGAGGGGGGAATGGCGAAGCATCCCTTTCATGACGTCGTCATCGCCGGCGTCTTCAACTCACAGCAGGCCCGGGTACTAGAGGGCTACACCTCCGCCACCATCACGCTGGAAGCGATCAAAGGCGTCTTTGAAGAGGCTGGGGTCGCGCCGGAGGAGATCGACGGGGTATCGGTCGGGGGTGGGGTCCTGAACAGCGCCCAGGCTGCCTATCTTTTGGCTTCGGGCCCCGCTTGGCGTGGCCCGTCGGAAGGTCGCGGTATAGCGGCTATTCTGGAAGCAGCCGCGGCGATTGCGACCGGGCGGGCGACCACCGTACTGGTGGCCGCTGGGTCCGCCGGCATCTATACGGAGCGGGCCTCGACAGCGCCGTGGACTCGGCCGGGCAACGAGTTTGTCGTTTCGTGGGGACTTTTCACCGCGGCCGAGTTTGCTCTGATTGCCCGCAGGCATATGCACACCTTTGGGACCACTCCCGAGCATCTGGCCACCGTTTCCGCCACCATCAGGAACAACGGTCACATAAATCCAGATGCGATCTATCGAGGGCGAGGGCCATTCACACCTACGGATATCCTGGAATCCCGCATGGTGGCGGACCCTTTCCACCTCCTCGATTGCGCGATGACCTCTGAGGGGGCGTGCGCGCTGATTTTGACGACCGCCGAGCGCGCCCGAAACTTGAAGAACAAGCCCGTGTACGTTCTGGGTGGCGGCCAGGATGCCTTTGGCCCCGCCTATCACCATCCCCCGTCTTTTGACCTTAAGGGCCGTAATGGAGACAGGTACTCCAACGGTTGGGTGGGACGTCAGGCGGCCGAACGAAGCTTCGCGATGGCGGGGATCGGCCCCAAAGATGTCGACACGTGTGAGTTTTACGACCCCTTCTCCTTTGAGATCATCCGCCAGTTCGAGGCGTTCGGCTTCTGCGGAGAGGGAGAGGGCGGCGACTTTATCATGAACGGGACCATAGAGACGGGCGGAAGATACCCCATAACGACCGATGGTGGCCTTATGGCCTTCAGCCACGGAGGGGCGGCGGTCCAGCTGCTGCAGCGGGCGATCCGCGGGGTCCATCAGGTCCGAGGCGAATGCAAGTCGAACCAGGTGCCGGGGGCTCGGATATCGATGTGCTCCAACGGAGGCGCGGGCGCCCTTTTTACCGACATTATTCTCCTGGGAGACGAGCAGCCATGACCCTCACCAGGCCCCAGCCCAGTGACATCCCCTTGCCGGCGCCCTCGGATGTATCGCAGCCGTTCTGGGACGCCTGTCGGCGGCACCAGCTCACCTTCCAGCGCTGCAACGCCTGTAGCGGCATCACCTTTATCCCTCAGCCCGCCTGCAGGCACTGCCTCTCCAGTGACCTCCGCTGGGAACAGAGCCAGGGAAAGGGGTCGGTATATAGCTGGACGGTGGTATGGCGTCCGCAAACGCCGGCTTTCGAAATACCCTACGCCATCGCCATTGTGGACGTTGACGAGGGCTACCAGATGGTCAGCAACATCATCGGCATCGACCCCGCCGACCTTCAAGTGGGCATGCGTGTGGCAGTTACATTCCACGAGATGAATGACGAGATCACCATACCGTATTTCCAGCGGTCTTCCGGCTGAGCTATAGCGGGGTGCTGAAAAAGACCTCCAAACCCCCTCAAGGGGGTTCAAGGTATCCGCCTCAGGCGGATGATTTACAGAAGGGGGACACCCCCTTCGACCCCCGCCAAAGGGGCTCCGCCCCTCTGGACACCCCTTCTCCAGCATCCTGTAGGGCCTTGCGCGCGGGCGTTACCACGCCCTGGTCTGCTTCCGCAGTTCCTCGTCGAACCCGATCCAGCCAGTCATGGTGGTCGGCGTCTGCTGGACCAGATAAAGGGCAGCCTGCGCCATGTTCTCCGGTCCCCCCCAATGGCTCGGCACCTTTCCCTTGAAGAAAACACCACCGTCCCCTCGGTGGCAACGGCGGTCTCCGGCTTCAACGCATTGACGGCGATGCCCTCGTCCGACAGCTCAGCGGCGAGCCCCAGCGTCAGCTTATCGATGGCGGCCTTGGAGACTCCGTACGCCAGCGCCGATCCTCCCGTGTAGGGCTTTCCGGCCATCTCTCCGGAGCGGGAGGTCAGGTTCAGGATGTTCCCTGCTTTTCTTTCGAGCATGTCGGGCAGCACAGCCTTGACGCAGAGGAAATAGCCCCTGAGGTTGACGTCCATGATGATATCCCACCGCTTGATGGGCAGGTCGGCGGTGGATGCGGGGAAGCTGGCGGCTGCGTTGTTCACCATGATGTCCACGGGGCCGAAGGCTTCTTTCGTTCGCTCCACCATCGCCAACACCTCGGCCTCGTCGCGGACGTCGCACCTGAACGCCAACGCCTTGCCGCCCTCCGCCACGATCTCCTCGGCCGTCCGGTGGATGGTGCCGGGAAGCCGTGGGTCCTCTTGCTCGGACCGAGCGGCTATAACCACGCTGGCCCCTTCTTGGGCCATGGTCTTGGCGATGGCTTTGCCGATTCCTCGGCTGGCGCCGGTGACGATGCCTACCTTGCCGCTGAGTTTCACTTGGGGTCCTCCGCCAGCTGGAACCAGAGACCGAAGGAGTCCTTCGTGTCGATGTTGGCGGTGTTGTAGCCCCAGGCGCTCTGGGTGACCCCCGTCTCGCCGCGGAGGGTGTTGCCCTTTGCCATGAGGTCCCGCGCAACGCCGTGGATGTCCTCGACACGCCAGGCCACGTGGAAGACGCCGGGGCCATTGTTGCGAAGGAACTGGCCGAAGGTGCTGTCGGCGTTGGTGGGCTCGGAGAACTCGATGATCGTCTCGCCCGCTCGATAGAGGGCGTTCTTGATGCCGGCGTCCTCGCGCTCGTCCAGGCTTTCGGGACTCATCCCGAAGTTGTTCTCGATATAGGCCACCATCTCGTCGCGACTCTTGATGACGTAATGGACGTGGTGCACTGACTTGAACATGTTGAAAACTCCTTGGAGGTCCGAAAACTTTGACCGCTTCGTGGTAGGCAGCTCATCATAGTAGGTCAGTCAGATCGACGGGGTCCTGGGTGCTGAACTCTCCTAGCCCGTATGCCTCTCCGGATCTATGTGCTGTCGCGAATTCGCGGCCTTCGGCCTTGAGCTTGACCGCTAACAGCTTGGCCGCCACGGGCTGCCCCCCGCGTTTCAGCTCTGCCACACATCTCCAGGCCGTTGGATCGTGGACCTTCCCAGGGCCTATCCCTGCCCAAAAGAAGTGCCCAACCAACATCCCGTAAGTCACCGCTACCATCGGGAAGACCTCAGCATGGACGTTTGCTACACCGACCCTGACAAGAATCAAAGGGACCAGGGCGAGGGCGGCGAATGGAGTGAAGATCAACGCTGCGTACTTTTTCTTATTGCGCCGAATTATGGTCGTAAAGTATGGAAATTATATACCTGAGTGCCGAAATCCGCTTGACTTCCAGCCCCTTATTTGGTACACTGAGTCCATAAACTAGATAGGATTCAGTGTAATGAGCAACGCAAAGAACGCACCAGGCAAGCACTACCGCAAGGGTATTAGCCTTATCCAAGCCCTCCAACAATTCGGAGACGACGCATCGGCTGAAAAGTGGTTTGTGGCCCGTCGGTGGCCCAATGGGATACGCTGCCCCAAGTGCGAAAGCGACGCAGTGTCCGCCCGTTCCACAAGTCGCCAGACTCCCCAGTACCACTGCAAGAACTGTGCGGTGAACTTCACGGTCAAGACTGACACCATCATGCACGACTCCAAACTCCCATTGAGCAAATGGGCCTTGGCCTTCTATCTCTACAGCACTAACCTCAAGGGCGTACCGAGCATGAAGTTGCACAGGGACCTGGACATCACGCAGAAAGCAGCTTGGCACTTGGCACATCGGATACGGGAGACCTGGAACGACGAAACCGCAAGGATGGCCGGGCCGGTCGAAGCCGACGAAACCTACTTCGGCGGCAAAGAGGGCAACAAGCACAAGAGCAAGAAACTAAGGGCCGGACGGGGAACTGTTGGAAAGACGGCGGTTGCAGGGCTGAAAGACAGGCCCACCAACCAGGTCAAGGCCAAGGTGGTAGAGAACACAGACGCCCGCACACTCCAAGGATTCGTCCACATGAACACCGAGCACGGCGCCACGGTGTACACCGACGAGGCTAGGGCCTATGAGGGGCTGAATCGCAAGCATGAGGCGGTCAAGCACAGCGCCGGGGAGTATGTCCGAGACATGGCGTACACCAACGGGCTGGAATCCTTCTGGGCGCAACTGAAGCGGGGCCACGATGGCGTATACCACCACTTCAGCGAGAAGCACCTGGGGCGGTATGTGCGGGAGTTTGAGGGAAGGCACAATCAGAGGCCCCTAGACACGGCTGACCAGATGGGAAGCATGGCCGCCGGAGCCGTTGGCAAGCGGCTACGTTCGCCTTAACGCAGCACGAATTCCATCCAGGGGAACGTTAGCAATGCTCCCACTAGTCCACCAATCTGCCAATGGGGCAGCGAGGCGAAAAGCCGGAGTATCGCGCCGACTACTGCTACCGTGATCACTATCCCAACTAAAGGTCCTATCACCCAATAGCCCCAGAACTGCCTAGTGGCCTTGTCGGCCAGCTGAGTGGCTTTGCTTTGTTCGAGTCCTGTTTCGAGACTGCTAACTTGCTCTTGTAGTTCCTTGACCTGTTCTTCTCGCTCAATGACGGTGGTCTTGAGACTCTCGGATTCTTGCTGAGTAGTTGATAGCGTCTCGCGAATCTTGATTTCCTCTGCTATGAAGACCTCATTAACCACTTTGAATTCCTCATCGGCGCTCTCTGCTGTAAGCAACTTTTGCCGTACAACATCATTCGTGAGGACATGCGCTATTGTTTCAATCGACAGGTCTCCTACGTTTTCATACCGCGCGATTGCTGTCAGAATGCGAAGTGTGGTTCGCTCGCTTTCAGCCGTGAACTCCTGAGGTTGGAATGGCAGTCGGAAAGTTCCGATGAGGGCTTCTTCGAACTCTGTGGTTCTTGGCTCCCAAAACTGCATGACCTGAATTAGTGTGGCAGGATCCACACACAACGGGATTTCAAACGAGGAGCGCCGTCTCTTTCGTGCATCAAAACCGATGGAGTTGTAGTCAATCGTGACGATCCAATAGGACTCCCCTAACATCGACTCAGGTGGCGTAGAGCGTTTATCATGGACGAAGTGCCATAAAACTCTATCGTGTTCCAGGGCTCGGTAGCGACGATCCAACACTTCAGGCTTGGGTTTCTCGTAGTCAATCTGCCACATGATGTCATCAATGACATCTTGTCTGGTTGAGTAGCCGGCCATTTGGTGGTTGTACAACTCTATCCGTTTCTCCCGGATGATGGAATTGAAGTTTGTGAGGTAGGGGTTGAAGTACAGGTCGAGTACAACTCTATCCGTTTCTCCCGGATGATGGAATTGAAGTTTGTGAGGTAGGGGTTGAAGTCTAACGGTGCTTTCGCTTCTTCGCAAGCACGAAAGTACCGAAGCGTTACCCCCTCGGCCATCCCAGTCTGTACGACGGCTTTAGAGACATTCAGAACCGGCGGCACACCCTTCAAACCTTCTTTACGGCCATATAGAACTCGCTTGGCTTCCTCAATTGTCTGAAGCGATACATAGAGTGTTGAAGGCACGCGTGGGGATATACGCTGCATAAGATCGACGAGCGAAACCACGGCCTCGTTTGATGGGTTATCGTGCAAGTCTAGGACTGAAAACAGGCAGTTGGTATCCAAGAATACAAAGAACTGGGGCGGAGTCTCGCGCCGAGCAGCTAGGCGCTCCAGCGCCTCACCTGTCAGGGCAGTGGCCTCCAGGAAGAAACCGGCGTTCATGTAGCTGAGTACATAAGCTCGTACGGCCGGATTTTTCGGGTCGAAAAAATTGACAACAGCAGTTCGAAGTCGTTGCCTCAAGTCCGATTCATAATGTTCAAAGAAAAGAGGAGAGGTAATGTTCGATTCAACATTCTGCCTTGTCCCGCTGACAACTTCGTATGTTCGGGCTCCGAGCTGTTGTACCAGCGGGGCAAGGCAGTCACGGTTAAATAAGCGCCAGCACTCCTCAGGTGACACATCTGGACATGCCTCTTCAACTAATTTCAAGAAAAAGTCCTTAGCCACTTTTTCGTTCTGCTCGGCTTCAGCCAAGGCGGTTACATAGTCCTTAAGACTTGCGATCGAAAGTTTCAGGTCTCCATCTGTTTGCACAACCAAGGTGCCTGAATCAAGCAGTGCGTCAATCTGGGCGTTCACTTTTTCGAAAACGATTTTTGTGGAGAACGTATCACTAACGGCGTCAACGATTCCCTGGCGCGTGAGGGCGTCCTCATGCAGCCACATAGCCGCAACGATAATCTGCTGAAGGGCCTTATCCCACCACCCAGATTTTTTTAGCTCGACGTGGTGAACCAGCGACAATAGCTCTGGTGGAAGTGGCGATCCTGTCAACGCAATCTCCAAGTTTAGATCCCTAGTTAGCGAGCCCGTTCCTCACTGGCTCCTTCGTAGGCGGATCTGCGTGTAGGCGCCAGTATACGTGGCCAATAAATACGTGTAAAGGAAGTGCGTCCTTAAGGGAGTTCGGGCGAGGAAAACGAGATACCCTGGAGGTTCCATGACGGAAAAGCTACTAAGCTCCCTCGCTAATAGAAATGATCAACGCGGCTCGCGCTATAGATACTAAACCAGCCTGCAACAAAATAGGGACAACTGTTGCAGGCTGCCGGGCGCTGCCTTCTGGTGATACAAAATAAGGGAAAAGGTATCGCCAGCGGGCCCGGGCCCCAAATTGCGACAGGGGGAGGCATTAGAAGCTAAAGGCGAGAGGGTGGGGAAAATGATACATTCGCCAGGTAAAGTGTATCAACGGCATCCCGCCCCGCTTAAGTCTCCATTCGAAAGCTGTTTTTAGGCGCTACATCCTCGGACCAAAAGTAGTGGTGATCTCAAAATCTGGGATGGCAATGAATGTAAGAGCTACACTTCCAAGCAGGACGGGGAGGCGGGGGAGGGTCGAACTACACCGTGAACACCGAGGCGACGTCTTTCGACGCCTAAGTCCGCTGCCGGTAGTCCAAAGCCTTGCGGTAGGCAGTGGCCGCCCGTTGGGGGGAGGGAAAGGCCAGCACGCCACGCTCCTTCAGCGCCTGCCGGAGGTCCAGGGCGTCGCGTTCGGCGTTGGCCGAGGTGACCATGGCGAAGAACGGCTTCATGCCCTGCTTCTGTTGCTGCGCCAGCACCTCTAAATAGTTGGACTCCTGGCTCTCCTCCCTATCCGGGTCGTCCACCTGGAGGTAACTTCGAGTGCCCACGGCCCTGCGGAGGGGCATGTTCGGAGCGAAAAGCTCCATGGCAACGAAATCCGTATTTCCATCCGCGTCCAGGATGGCCAACTCCCGTTGGACCAATTCCGGCTTACCGGACATATGTCCCACGTCCAGCGGGTTTCGGTGGCTCCCCCCGATGACGTCGAAGAAGGTGCTGAGCTCCGCATAGCTTTTCTCGGAGAGGGTAGGCACCTGAAGACCGGCGGCGCAGAAGGCATCCGTGATCACCACGGATTGCCCCCCAGTCATGCAGATCAGGCCACCGCGCGGGCCCTTGATCTCCGGTAGTTTGAGCAATGCCGCCGTGGTGTCGGCCATGGTCTCCAGGTCGTCCGTCCTGATCGCCCCAGCCTCTCGGACGATCGTCTCCCATTCCTCTGTGGGCACGCTCTGAGCGCCCGTGTGACTGAATGAGGCCCGGAAGCCATCCTCCGTCCGGCCTCCCTTCCACACCAGTACCGGCTTTCGGGAGGCGACCTGAGACAGTGCCTCGGAGAACCGCCTTGTGTCGCCGACCCCCTCGATGTAGGCGGTGAGGACCTTGACCTCCGATTTGCCTCCGATGTACTCCATGCAATCGGCGGCGTCCAGGACGGCGGCATTGCCGAAGCTCACCCCCAGGGCCAGCTTGATCCCGTAGAGCGCGTGAACGGTACTGGCGTAGTAGGAAGAATGGGTGCCGCTGGCGCCCAGGAACCCGACCTCGCCCATTTCGCCGTGAGGCTGCTCGTTCCCCTGCCTCACGCCCAGGGCGGGGTTATACACCCCCATTGCGTTGGGGCCGATGAGGGGCACGCCAGAGTCGATGGACATCCTGGCGAGCCTGTCCTGAAGCTCGATACCCTCCTGGTCCGTCTCGGCGAACCCAGAAGTATAGAGGCTCACACCTCCCACCTTCGCATCGATACACTGAGCAAAGACCTCCGGGGTCACCTTCCTGGGCACCGCGAAGATCACATAATCGACGGGTTCCGGAACATCTTTCAGCGTCTTGAAATTGGGAATCCCCAGGGCCTCTATACCCGGAATCTCACGCTCATCGACCTGGACTGAGTAGAGCTTTCCCTGGAAAACCTGGTGGCGGACGAGCCAACTATAGTTGGTAGCCTGCTTGGCCCCGACGACCGCCATGGTCTTGGGGTAAAACATTCGGTCCAGGGTCGCCTGATCGAAATACCGCATCTCCACCTCGGCTCTGGGGGTTGGTTGTCGGCGCCTATCCTATCAGACGGACACAAAAAAAGCCCGCCGACCTGCGGCAGGCCTCTTTTTTCAGCATGGACCTTTCTCCGACCGTTCGCTTGACGCGGCCCCCTCTCAGGAGTAGCATCGGCCTCGAGCTTAACTCTGGAATGGTGGTGGGCTATGGCGCTTGATTTGCTGATCAAGGATGGTCTGATCGTCGATGGCTCGGGCGGGAAGCCGTACCCAGGCGATGTGGGTATTCGGGAAGGCAGAATCGTAGCCGTTGGGTCGGTCGCCGAAACGGCCTCCCGTCAGGTGAACGCCGATGGGCTGGCTGTGGCCCCGGGATTCTGGGACTTCCACACCCACCTCGATGCGCATCTACTCTGGGACCCGATGGGGACATCCTCCTGCTGGCATGGGACCACGACGGTCGTCACGGGGAACTGCGGTGTCACCATAGCGCCCTGCCGACCGGACGACCAGGATTGGCTCTCCAGGACACTGGCCCGTCTGGAGTCGATGAACTCGGCGGCCCTTCAACACATTCTTCCCTGGCCATGGGAGGACTTCGGCGGATATCTGGACACGCTGGATAAGGCTCTGGGCGTCAACGTGATCCCGCTAGTGGGGCACCATGCCGTGCGGCGCTACGTCATGGGCGCCGACGCCTCCGAGCGGCAGGCGACCGAAACCGAACTGGCGAACATGCGGCAGGTGGTGGCCGATTCGCTGAGGGCCGGTGCCTTCGGCCTATCGTCGTCTCGCATCAACGTGCAGCACGACTGCGACGGCCTGCCCCTGCCCGGCCGTGTCGGCTCCGTCCAGGAGTACATGAGTCTGGTTCAAGAGATGGCGGCCCTGAATACGGGCTTTGTTCAGCTCGTGGCCGGGCCGTCGCCCCAGATCGCCGGGCCGGAGTTGAGCAGATGGACGGAGGAGGGCATGGCGCGTCTGGTGGAGATCACCCGACTCACCGGCCGTCCCCTCTGCTGGAACCGCATTGCCCAGTCGCCTGACGGCCCCGACGACTGGCGGAGGGACCTGGAAAGCCTACGCGAAATGAGAAGGCAGGGGATCCCATTCTTTGCCCTGGGGGAAGCCCTGCATGAGGACATGGAGTTCCTCTTCGAATACGACACACCTTTTGGCCGCTGGCCTACCTGGAACCGAGTCCTGAGGTCGCCAAGGGCCGAAAAAATCGCGCTTATGAAAGATTCCTCGGTTAGGGAGACATTGAAAGAGGAAATGCAGGTCGACCCGGTGAAATTCCGCCCCATTACCTGGGACCGCATCCTGCTGGTGCACTCGGCGACTGGAAAGTACCGTCAGTTCGAGTTACAGCCACTGGCGGACGTGGGACCCAAGATGAGCAAGCACCCTCTGGATGCCCTCCTGGATATCGCCGTGGATGAGGACTTGAAGACGCAGTTCCGGGTTTTGGATGGGAGGAACTGGGATCCCAACGCGATGATCGATATCTTGAAGGCGCCGAATGTTATTCCCGGACAGTCGGACGCCGGCGCCCATCAGACCACCGCCGTAAGCACCGGCTTCCCTACCTGGCTCCTGGGCTATTGGGTGCGCGAGAAGCAGGCCATGAGTCTGGAGGAGGCGGTCCGCCGTCTGTCGGCGCTTCCGGCTGAGGAGATCGGCATCCCTGATAGGGGGAACGTCAAAGAGGGGATGGTGGCCGACCTGACCCTTTTCGATCCGGACACCGTCATGCCCACCGAGCGAGTCTTCGTCAACGACCTACCGGGAGGCGGTCCCCGGCTTATCCAGAATGCCCGGGGTATCGAGTACACCATAGTCAACGGAGTCATAACCCAGGAGAGCGGCAGGCATACCGGCGCCCTACCTGGAAAGACGGTCCGGAGCTGGCAGTACGCCGGCTAAGATGTTGAACTGAAGAAAGGAGTGCAGCCGTGGAGCGTCGACTGAAGATCCCAGGCGTTATGCATGTGGGGATCATGCCTATCCCGCCCATGCCCGAGAACACCGAGTACGTGAAGGCGGGGCCCGTCACCATCGGCGTGGAGTACCGCTATCTGACTCTGGACATGGTCATGGCCGAGTTCAAGAAGCAGAACCGGCCCCCGGAGGAGATACCCGACCCGGCCACGATCGCCACCGAAGAGGGGGTCTCCATCCATGTCATGGGTGACGTGGGCGGTGACCTCAAGGAGTACGTCCGATTCGACTGCCTCTCCAGCGGGCCTCACTACCATTACATCGGCCATAAGAGAGATTTCCCTGACTATGGGGACCACTCCGTTGTCGCGGGCATTGACCCGATTTCGATAGGGGAGCCCATCCCGTGGGCCCTTGACAGGCTGCGCCATCGGCTCCCCGAGATGCTGGCCTTCGCCGGGCGCAAGGACCTCGCCGAGAAGGTGAAGGGGAACGCCGAATATGAGGCCGCCCTGCCGGAAGTCGCTCAGGCAGCAAAAAGGGCCAGTGCACGGTCAGAGGAGGCCGCCAAGGCGTACGGCGGTATGAAAGGGTCGGCTGCGGCCTCGTCTGGGTAGTCGTGGCTCGTCTCGCCAAAAACTGAGGAACCAAGAATGGTGACCAGAACCAGGTCCGCGGACGTCCGGAGCCGCTTGGAACATCCGGTGATCGACGGTGATGGGCACATTTCCGAGCTGGGCCCGGTGCTGCTCGACTTCATGAACGAGGTGGGCGGGAGCCACTTCGGGAAGCGTTACGCCGAGGCCATCGGCGTGGAGGGCCTATACGCCCGGCAGATGATGATGTCGCTGGACGAGCGGCGTGACGAATGGCTAACGTACAAGAATTGGTGGGGCGCTCCCACAGCCAACACCCTCGACCGCGCCACCACTATGATCCCCGGGCTGCTGTACAGGCGCCTGGACGAGATGGGCATAGACTTCACGATCCTCTATCCCGGCCATGGGTTCTTTCCGGCCCGCATGGAGGATGAAGAGCTCCGCAGGGTCGGTTGCCGCGGGGTTAATACCTTTCTGGCGGAAACCTGCCGGGAGTTCGCGGACCGGATGACCCCCGCGGCGGTGATTCCCATGCATACGCCGCAGGAGGCCGTCGACGCGATAGAGCATGCGGTCCAAGTGCTGGGATTCAAAGTGGTGGTGCTGCAGAGCTTTGTCCGGCGGCCCGTGCCGAGGATTCTCCGCCAACACCCGGAGATCGCCTCGCTCGCCGACCGGCTGGACTTCTTCGGCCTGGACAGCGACTATGATTACGACCCCGTCTGGGCGAAGTGTCAGCAACTGAGGGTCGCGCCCACCTTCCATTCAGACTCTCAGGGCTGGGGCAGCCACCGGTCCCCCAGCAACTACGTGCACAACCACATCGGCACACTGGCTACGTGCCACCATGCCCTGGCCAAGGCCCTCTTCTTGGGCGGTGTTAGTCGGCGCTTTCCCCACCTGAACTTTGCCTTTCTGGAAGGAGGAGTCGCCTGGGCATGTAGCCTCTACGCGGACCTCCTCGCCCATTGGGAGAAGCGCAACGTCAAGGCCCTGGAACGGCTCGACCCGGCAAACCTCGATAGACCTCGGCTGATGTCCCTCCTGGCAGAGTACGGGGACACGAGGACCCAGTCCCTGCGGAGCGAGATCGAAGTCTTCCTTGGGCGGGAACCGGGCAGGCCCGCGGTCCTCGACGAGTTCGCCGGCTGCGCCATTGAGGGTCCGGAAGACATCCGCGACCTCTTCGTGCGGCCCTTCTACTTCGGCTGCGAGGCGGACGACCCCATGACCGCCCAAGCATTCCGTACGGCTATGAACCCCCTCGGTGCCCGTCTTCAGGCGATGTTCGGGTCGGACATCGGTCACTGGGACGTGCCGGACATGGCCGAGGTCTTGGGAGAAGCCTTTGAGCTGGTGGAGCGCGGTACGGAGTCCGACGAGGACTTTCGCGACCTGGTCTTCGCCAATCCGGCGAGGCTCCACGCCGGCGTGAACCCCGACTTCTTCAAGGGGACTCGCGTCGAGACTGCAGTCGAGGGCCTCCTCAAGACCGGGGTATAGGGTGAGATTCGGGATTGCGCCGGGGCCGGTGTGGCCTGGGGACTGGAGTCCTCAGCAAATGCTGCATCACACCGTGGCTCAGGCCGAGGCTGCCTCCGCGAACAACTTCGATGGGTTCTTCGCGGGGCAACACTACCTCATTGGGCCTGAGAAGGCCCTGATTCAGTCGATCTCGCTCTTGTCGTATTTGGCGGGCCGCTTCCCTGGAATGTACGTCGCCACGTCTGTCTTTTTGCTGCCACTGGCCCATCCGGTGATGGTGGCTGAGCAAACGGCGGCGCTGGATGTCCTCTCCGGAGGGAAGTTTCTGTTCGGCGTCGGCCAGGGGTACCGGGACAAAGAGTTTGACTCCTTTAGCATCGACAAGCGAACACGCAGTGGTAGGATGATTGAGGGTCTGGAGTTGATCCGCCGGCTCTGGGCTGAGGAGAAGGTCACCTTCCATGGGGAATTTTTCCATGTGGAAGATGCGGGCATCAGCCCCAAGCCGCTCCAGCGTCCTGGGCCGCCTGTCCTGATAGGGGCGGACACCTTGGAGAGTATTTCCAGAGTCCCGAGCATCGGAGACTACTGGCTGGTGAGCCCTCGGCACTCCAAATCATTCTTAAGGAAAGCCGTCCCCCGGTACAGGGAAGCGCTGGAAAAAGAAGGGAAGCCGTTCAAGGGCCTTCCAATGGGACGGGAACTGTGCGTGTCCAAGAACAGGGCCGAGGCGGAGGAGCGGATCAAGATAGCCTTCGAGGAGACGTACCGGCAGTATCGCCGCTGGGGCCAGCCCGGTGAGCGTTACTACCAGGACTTCGAAGCCTTGAAGAAGGAGCGGCTGATCATCGGGACGCCCGATGAGGTGGCGGAGCAGGTGGTAGCCTACCAAGAAGAGTTCGGCGTGGATTTCATGCTCTTTCGAGCCTACTGGCCGGGAGCAGACCCCGCATGGGCGCTGGAGACCCTGGAGCTTTTCGGCCAGAAGGTCATCCCGCAGGTCAAGGGACGGACTCAAGCGTCTGCACTTCCCTAGCAGGCGAGCCAAATCATGGAGGAGGGATGAGCGCAAGCGGTGTCGTGAAAATCATGGCGGTGGGCGATCTCTACATTAGTAGGGAAGACCCTCCGTCTATCTTCGATGGGGTTCGTGCCATCCTGGGCCAGGCGGACGTGTTGCTAGGAAACCAGGAAGGCCCGGTAACGGACCGGGGAGGACCGATTTTGGGCAAGCGAGAGGCCGGAAGCTCCTGCTTTCGAGGAGTGGTCGAGGGCATCGCCGCGGAGGCCCAGGTGGGTTTTTCCGCCGTAACCCTGGCGAATAACCATATCATGGACTACGGCGAAGAGGGATTGCTCCACACCATCGATCTACTGCACCAACACGAGATAGCTTTGGCTGGAGCCGGGGCCTCGCTGGAAGCGGCCCACAGTCCCGCTTTGCTGCGCCGGAACGGGGAGCAGATTGCAATGCTGGGGTACACCTGTGTCTTTCCGCCCGCCGGGTTCGCTGCGGGGCCCGACAGCCCGGGAGTAGCAACAGTGAAGGTGCACACCTCGTACGAGCCCTCACACATGGTCTCCTATCAGCCTGGCACGCCGAACACGATAATAACCACCCCCAACGATCAAGAGATGCAGGCAGCGCTGGAAGACATCCGGCGGGCCAAACGGCAGGCCGATGTGGTGGTGGTGCAGTTTCACTGGGGCGTGGCTGGTTATGACCGGGTTCTCGGCTATATGAAGGAGCTGAGCAGGGCAGCCATAGACGCCGGGGCGGACCTCGTTCTGGGGAATCACCCCCATCGTCTGCTGGGGCTCGAGCTCTACAAAGAGCGGCTGATCTGCTACAGCCTAAACCACTTCGCCTTCGACAGGGCCCCGCATTGGGACGTGTGGTTCGATGCCGTGATCTTGAAAGCGGCAATCCGTGACGGCCGGTGCGAGCGTTACTCGGTCCTGCCGGTGACGATCGACAGGGCTACCCTCAATCCCAGGCTGGCTGAGGACGACAGGTGGCGGGCGATCCACGGGGAGCTTGAGGCGCTCTCGCATGAGTTCGGCACCAGCTTCACTCCAGATAGGGACGAACTGGTCGTCGATGGTCCGACGCCAGGCACACCGTCGCCCACGCGGGCGCCCGAGGTGCTGGCGGACTCCTTGCTTCGGCATCCGGTGTTCGGGAGCGGGTAGCGTATCTGGAAGGAGTCGCTCATGGGACAATCCATCGTCGCCCACATTGACGCGGTGCCATATCTCCACGGAAACCCGTCCAAGGGAGAGCCGTATGAGTTTGGCCATCAGTTTCTGGGAGACCAGGAGAAGGGCCCTTGGATCATCATCAACAGCATCGAGCCTGGTCATGCCGTCCCGCCGCACAGCCACAGTGAGGATGAGGTGATCCTTATCCTGGGCGGCGAGCTGACGCTGGGCGGGGGCAAGAAGTGCACTGCAGGGACCGTCATCTACATGGAGAAGGGAACAGCGTACAGCTTTACTGTGGGGCCGGAAGGCGTACGGTTTCTGAACGTGCGTTCCGGCCCGGCCCAGGTGAAGACGGAGGAGCGCTACAAGGGAGAGTTCACCCGGCGTTAGGGAGGCTCGGCTTTGCTGGTCTCGCCGAAGGTTCCCTGGGATCGCTTCCCATGATGAGGAAGAACTCCGCGCCCTCCGGTCCGGCGATCAACGGGGCGCAGAGGGTTTCGGCTGCCATCTTCTATCCACGGGACCTGATCTTCATGGCTTATCTGTCTGTCGCTCTTCGCGCCTCCCCGCACAAAGGCCTGGGCCCGTCATATCGGGGCCCCGGCCTTCCTATGCGCTCCTAGCTAACCTGCCGGCTCACACCGCTATCGGTCTAACCAAATACGGTTGAAGCTGTACACGTTGCTTTGAGAGACTACTGGCAAGGGTACGTCCTTGACATAGGAGTGGAACATGCCCACCGGGCTTAGGAAGTTTCCTCCGGGAACCAGATGCGGGTCTTCCAGGAATTTTCGCTGCATCTCCCAGATGAGCGCTCGCCGCTTGGCCGGGTCCGTTTCCCCTTTCTGCCGGGCGAAGAGGTCATCCAGCACCGGCACCTCGAAGCCGTGCTTCCAAAGGCCGCTGTCCGTTGTCAGGAACCGCAGGCCGACGCTTGGCTCAAGATTGGCGGGGGAGAGAGCGAATACGATACCTTGGAACTGACCGATGCGCCGGATTTCACCAAATGAGGCGTTGTCCACGGTGTTCAACTCGATGTCAAGGTCGGAGTCCTGCCGTAGCGGCCCGGCAAGGGCGACAGCCCGTACCTCGTACCGAGCCGCGAACGTCCACGTGATCTTAGGAAACTGGGCCCTTTGGAACCCCGCCTGGCTTAACAGCTCCCAGCCCTTGTCGATGTCGGCGGGGTCTTTCTCATAGACACTGGACAGCCCTGCTTCGAGCTTGAACATGTCCGTTTCTAACTCGCCGGTCTGCTTATTGAGGTAGCGCCAGCCCGGATGGCTGAGGATCTCATCCATTGGAAGGGACCACTCACTACCGCTGCTAGCGGGCAGCAACGTAATGCTGTCGATGGCCCCCGATCCTGCGTAGCCGAGCTCCACCAAGGATAGCCTATCGGTGAGGATGCTCATCGCCTGGCGCACAAGGGTGTTATCGAAGGGCTCCGTGTTCTTGAAGCCCCAGCCGATGTTGCCTCCGTAGCGGACCTCGAAAGTGATATCCGGCACCTGCTGCTTTAGTTCTTCATCCTTGCCTATGATCTGACTACCGAAGCCGGCGTGGACGAGGTCAAGCTGACCCGTGAGAAAGGCCGCGACGATCCGCGCCGAGTCGTCCATGACAATTTCTTCCATGCCATCCAGGTAGGGCAAAGGCTGGCCCTGGGCATCGCGCATCCAGGCATTAGGATTTCGTACCAAATCGAACTTGACGTCCGTCTCAATGTCGTCTATGACGTAGGAGCCCGAGTTCACCGGATCGGTCGCGGACTGCTCCAGGGTTCGGTGAGCGGGCCTTATATGGACATCGACGCCTGCCAGGAGGGCCAGGAAGGAGACATCAGGCTCTAGGAGCGTTATGATCACGGTCTTATCGTCTGGCAAGCGGATGGATGCGATCCCTTCGCCCACCGTTTTGCTCGCCCCGGTAACGGTAAAGCCCTCCGGCGGACTCATGAGGTTCTCTAGGGTAAACTTCACATCCTCTGCGATGACGGGCATGCCGTCGGACCATCGGGCGTCCGGGTGCAGGTGGATGGTGACCTCGTCCACCCTACTGCTGATGCTCCACTCATCCGCCAGTACCCCATCGATCCGCTGATTGTTATAGGGGTCGTACCAGAGGAGGGTCTGGTAGAGGGATCGCGTGACCTCGAACTGGTCGGGTCCAAGCTCCGGATTGCGGATCCCCGCCTGGAACGAGTATGTGGCGGATTGCTCCACCGGCATGACCAGAATGCCTCCCCGCTTGGGGCTGGTCGGTACAGGAGTGGCGGTAGGCGCTGGCGTGGGGATGGCGGTGGCCCTCGGCGTTGCTGTAGGCCGAGGCGTAGCCGTGGGGTCGTCGTCGCCGCCGCAGGCGGCAACGATTAATGCGACAATCAGGCCCAGGGCGAAAAGTACGGGTATGCGCTTCATTTGAAAACCTCCCGGACAAACTTCCTCGCGAAAGTAACCAGAGCACGCTCCCACATGATTCGGTCACTATATACCACGTGCCCAATACACTGTCAATATGATGTCGGAATTCGTCAACCTCATGCTAAGGAGTGGAGGAGTGCATTTCCCCCCGCCAGGAAAAGTTAGTCAACAGCCGAGCGACGCCCTATAATCAACGCGCCAGAGTCAACCGAGAAAGGAGACTGTTTCTTGGCTGAACTCCGAGGCAGGTCGTGCCTGGCTCATCCACCTTGACAGGGCAGAGCGGCCCTGGGTACGATGTCGCTCGATACCCGGCCTGTCCGGAGGCAGAGGGACATAAAGTAAGCGGAAGGGGGAATCGCATGCACGAGATGAGGATCCCTGGTGTTCGGCGAGTCGAGATCATGCCGATCCCACCTATCGACGATAACACCGAGTACTTCCCGGCCGGTCCGGTGACGATCGGCGTCGAGTGGCGGCACCTGGACGCGGAAATGGTCATGGCGGAGTTCAAGAAGCAGAACCGGCCAAAGGAAGAGATACCGGACCCGGCGCATGTCTATACCGAGGAGGGGGTCTCCTTCCACGTCATGGGAGACGTTGACGGCAAGATGGTCGAGTACATCCGCTTCGACTGTCTTGCCGAGGGCCCACATTATCACTACATTTGCTACGCTCGCGACTTCAAGGACGATACGAACCATGCGATCGTGGGGGGTATCGATCCTCTCGCGGATGGCGAGGCGATTCCCTGGGCCCTAGAGCGCTTAGAGACGAGGTTGCCCAAAATGCTGGCGTTCGCGGGCCGGGGGGATCTGGCAAGCCAGATCGAGGGCAGCGCCGAGTACAAGGCGGCCTTGCCAAATGCCGCGGCGAGGGCGAAGAGCCTGGTGGCGAATCCGCCTTTCTAGACCACCTCTCCCACAAATCGGTGGGCCACAAAAGCCTCCGGTTTACCGGAGGCTTTTGTTCGTCGGCGCTTCAGCTTCAGAGCGACTAGCCGCCGTCGCGCCCTTCCAGGATCTTGGGTTTCATATCCGTGGCGGCCGCCCCTTCGCGCTCGTGTGGGGCATGCCTCCGTCCGAGGGGAGGCTATGCCCAGTCACGTAGCTCGAGAGCTCGGAGGCGAAGAAGACGGCGAGAGACCGGACCCACACAGGTGAGTCTTCTAAAGTTGCCAGGCGCCAAGTCCTTCAACACAAGGTCTGGCTCGATGCCAAAGTCTTCGATGTTGCCCACGGGGAACCTTTTCAACGCGCGGAACATCGCTCGGCGGAGATTCGCGCCTGGCTGCCCAAAACGCTGCTAGCTGCGCTCCTCCGACCCAGGTTTGTAGGATCCTTTCGCATCTCCGTCGAAGATAAGGATGAACTCGGCACCCTCTGGCCCCGCGACCAGGGGACCGTAGGGCGTTTTCGCCTCTATGGTAATGGCCGTCCCGGTCCCGTGCGTAGTCTCCCCCACGGTAATCTCACCCCTGAGGATGTAGATGATCTCGTTGGCCGCGTGCCAATGGGCCTCCGACCGATAAAATGGGTCGTACACCACGCGGCCCATCCTGGGTCCAGGATTGTGCGAGGCTATGAAACGGGTGTGGGAGTTTCGGAGGACACCGTCTTTGGCTATGGGGTGTGTACCAAGCGTCCACGGGATTTTCGTTTCGTCAACTATTTTCACCTGACCCATGCTAACTTCCCTACTAGATGGCTGGGGCAAAACTCGGCAATATGGCCGTTCCTACGGCGTAGCGTCGGCTAGCCGACGAAGCTCCGCGGTCTTCGCTGTCTCAGCTCTTGCGGAGGCACGCTGGGCGGCCTTGCGTACCTCCGGTAGGACCTCCGCGAATTGAGCATTTCCCTTTACCAGGTTCCCCAGGTCGGGCCGCCCGGCGAAAGCGAGCATCTGAGGCAGCCTCGTCCTTAGGCGCTCAAGAGTCCATGGGATGGCCTCACCTTGTGCATCCGGGTCTACGGAGCCGATGATTGAGTGGTCGGTGTCACCCGGAAAGTCCTGGCCGTAGCAGATGTAATGGTAGTGAGGCCCGCTGGACAGGCAATCGAACCTGATGTACTCCTTCAGCTCCCCGTCCACGTCGGTCATGACGTGGATGGAGACCCCCTCTTCTGTGGCGATGGTGGCCGGGTCCGGCATCTCCTCCCGTGGCCGGTTTTGTTTCCTAAACTCCGCCACGATAATGTCGGCGTTCAGGTAGCGGTACTCGACACCGATGGTCACAGGGCCCGCTGGGAGGTACTCGGTATTCTCTGGTACCGGCTCCTTTGGCATGATGTTTACTCGCATCATCCCTGGCGCTTGGGGACGGTGCATGGTGCCTCCTTTCGCAGGAAAAGATTCCCTCTCAAGATGTATAGGCTGCCATTTTCACGTGTCAGTGAGGACGCGAGGCTTCATGTCTAGTCCCGCCGGCGGTTTGGCATTGGTGTGGAGCAATCCACCGTCCGACGCCAGATTATGGCCTGTAACATAGCTGGACAGCTTGGACGCGAAAAAGAGCACGACGCTGGCCGTTTCCATTTGCTCCCCCGGGCGGCCCATGGGGTTAATACTCCCCCGCGTGACCATATGCTCCTTGAGTTCCGGCGAAGCGCCCCGCGCCTCTAGTCCCCGCATTTGGCCCTCATGGACGACTTGGTTTCCTGGGAGAACACAATTGACCCGAACATTGTAAGATGCCAACTCCACCGCCACAGTCTTGGTCAGGTGAGCGACTGCAGCTTTCGCGGCCCCGTATGCAGACACGGTCGGCGCCGCTGAGACTCCACCTATGGAGCCTATGTGATGATGCTGCCAGCTATCTTGTGCTGGATCATAGAAACCGCTTCGGCCTGGCAGCACAGGAATGTAGTCTTAAGATTCATGTCGATAGTCCGGTCCCAGGTTTCTTCCGTGTAGTCAAGGAAAAGCCCAGAGCCGTTACCGCCGCCTACAACGTTGACCGCTACGTCCATCCGGCCAAAGTCCGTAAAGACCTTGTCCACCATTGCCCTCACTTGATCCGCGTTAAGGGCGTCCGCCTGGATGAAGGTCCCTCTCCTCCCCAGCCCCTCCACGAGGGCAACATTCGCGGCGGCGTAATCGGTGTGGATATCGGCCATGGCGACGTGACAACCAGCCCGGGCCAGTTGCACCGCACAGGACCGCCCTATCCCCGGGCCGCCCCCGCCGACGACCAGCGCTACCTTGTCCACGAGCCCGAGAAGGTCAGGATCGATCACGAAGGCCATATTGAACGTCCCCCTCTTCACCCTATCGATACCCTGGCTCGACTCCGTTCGTCCTCGGCGTTTTACGTCTATGGCACCCGAGAGAGGATGGGAGGCTTCATGTCCAATCCGAACGGCGGCTTGGCATTGGTGTGGGTCACTCCACCATCCGACGCGAGACTATGGCCTGTGACGTAACTGGAAAGCTTGGACGCGAAAAAGAGAACCACACCGGCCGTTTCCATCTGCTCTCCGGGGCGGCCCATGGGGTTGAGGCTACCCCGGGTGGCCATGTACTCCTTGAACTCTGGTAAGACATCCGGCGCCTCCAATCCCCGCCTTTGTCCCTCATGGACGACCTGGTTTCCGGGGATGACACAATTGACCCGAACATCGTAAGATGCCAACTCCACCGCCACAGTCTTGGTCAGGTGAGCGACTGCAGCTTTCCCCGCCCCATATGCGGACAGAGTGGGCGCCGCTGAAACGCCCGCTGTGGAGCCTATGTTAATGATGCTTCCAGCTATCTTGTGCTGGATTATGCGGATTGCTTCGGCCTGGCAGCATAGGAAGGTGGTCTTGAGGGTCCCGCTGATGACGCGATCCCACGCATCTTCTGTGTAGTCGAGAAAGGAGGTCGGGCCACTGTCGCCCCCCGCGACAACGTTGACCGCTACGTCCATCCGGCCAAAGTCCGTGAAGACCTTGTCCACCATCGCCCTCATTTGGTCCGCGTTAAGGGCGTCCGCCTGGATGAAGGTTGCTCTCCTCCCCAGCCCCTCCACGAGGGCAACGTTCGCGGCGGCGTAATCGGTGCGGATGTCGGCCATGGCGACGTGACAGCCGGCCCGGGCCAGTTGTACCGCGCAGGCCCGCCCAATCCCCGGGCCACTTCCTACTACCAGCGCTACCTTGTCCACGAGCCCTAGCAGATCAGGATCTACCACGAAGGCCATCTGCGATCCTCTTCGACCAACCGCTTGGACCTCCCGAGACCTATTTCCTGTCCAGCCATACGCGGTCTAGGTCGTAGACATTGCTTTGGGTTGCCAAGGGCAGCGGGAAATTCTTGACCCACTCGCGGGCGATTCCACCCGGAGCATGGGTATTGGCGCCGGGGATTAGATAGGCTGTTTCCAAGAATGCCCTTTGAAAGTCGAGGACGATTTGCCGGCGTTCCTGAGGGTCAACGGCTGCCTTCTGTAGGTCAAACAGGTTGTCCAGCTCGGTCATCTGGAACCCGTGGTCCCATAGGCCGTTGCCCGTCGTGAGAAATCTCATCGTCAGACTGGGCTCATCAGCAGAGCCCGGAAAGAGAGCGAACACAATCGCCTCGAACGCTTCGAATCTCCTCGTGAAGAAGGAGGCGGTGGGCAGAACCTCCAGTGTCGTATCGATTCCCAGGTCCTCTTTCAGGGTCTGAGCGATGATGACCCCCCGACCTTCGTAAGAAGTCCACACGGTCAAGACCAGCTTCGGGAACTGCCCGCTCTCCGGGTCCAGCCCCGCCTGCTGTAAGAGACTCTTGGCCAGAGCAATGTCCTGCGGGTCCTTTTCGTAGACCGTGGAGAAGCTTTCCCTGAGTTTTGCCATACTAGTCTCGAGCTCGCCGGTCTGCTTATTGACGTACCGCCATCCAGGCGTGCTCAAGATCTCTTCGGTGGGGAGGGCCCACTGACCGCCGAGGCTTTCCGAAATACCGGTCACCCCATCGATGACGCCGGCCCCTGCGAAATTCAGTTCCACGATGGCCAACCGGTCCGTTGCGATGCTCAAGGCTTTTCGCACGAGCGGGTTGTCAAATGGCGGACTATTCTTCAGGCCCCAGCCGATATTGCCACCGATCTTGAACTGAAGGGTAGCGTTCGGCATCCTCCTGGCAATTTCGTCCTTCTTCCCCAAAAACACCTCGCTCCAAAAGGTGTTGAGCGCATCAACCTGGCCGATGAGGATCGCCGCAAAGGCCCTTTGTATGTCATTGATAATGATGTTCTCAACCCCATCAAGATACGGCAGAGGTTCTCCCTTGGCGTCACTGACCCAGTAGTTAGGGTTTTTGACGAAAACGAACTTCACGTCGGTCCGAATGTCGATGATTTCATAGGCTCCCGAGCCCATCGGATCTGTGGCCGACTGTTCCCAACTGCGGTTGGCCGGCCGGATCAGCGTCTCGCTATCGGCCAGGAAAGCCAGGAACGAAACGTCCGGCCCCTGGAGCGATATCTGAAGGCTATTCTCAGACAGTACTTCAAGGCCCGCTATGCTTCTTCCCACCTGCAGAGAGGCGCCCTGGACGGTAAACCCGTCGGGAGGGTTGGCGAAGCCGTCTAGGGTGAACGCCACGTCTTCCGTCGTGACTGGCTCCCCATTGGCCCAGCGGGCCTTGGGGTCTATGTTGAGCGTGACTTTATCGGCGGCGTCGTTGAACTGCCAGCTTTCGGCCAGCAGAGCGGACAAGTCGTGGTTATTGTAAGGGTCGAATTTTAGCAATGATTGATAGATGAGACGGGCTGCCAATGAGTGGTCGGGGCCAAGCGAGGGATTTCGGATGCCTGGTTGGAAGGAAGAGTTCGCCGTGCCGCCCCGGTCGCCCTGTAGCAGCACTCCGCCGCGTTTGATGAGGCCGCCTTCAGGCGTGGCCGTCGCCGTCGGGAACGGGGTAATGGTGGGCTGTGGTGTCGCCGTGGGCTGTGGTGTCGCCGTGGGCTGCGGGGTCGCTGTGGCCACGCCGGGAAGCGGCGTCGCCGTGGGCTGCGGTGTGGCCGTGGGGATGGGTGTGGCCGTGGGGTCGCTGCCGCCGCCGCATGCCGCGACGAGTAAAGCGACAATCAGGCCCAGGGCGAAAAGTAAGGGTAAACGTTTCATTCGAACACCTCCAGGAGAAACTTCCTCGCGAAAGTAACCAGAACACGCTTCGAATAACACAGGTGCGGTCACTATATACCACGTGCCCAATACCCTGTCAATATGATGTCGGAATTCGTCAAACCCATGATAGGGAGTGCAGAAGTGCCTTCTCCCCGCCAGGAGAAGTTCGTCAAAAGCAGAGCGACGGCCTATAATCAACACGCCAGAGTCAATTGAGGAAGGAGACTGGTAATGGCGCACGATCTGGTGATCAAGAACGGGACCATCGTCGATGGGACGGGGCTTCCCCGGTACCGCGCCGACATCGGCATAAGGGACGGGAAGATCGTCGAGAAGGGTAAGATTGACGGCGGCGGCAAGGTCATCGACGCCGAGGGAAGGATTGTCGCCCCTGGGTTCATCGATATTCACACCCACTATGACGCTCAGGTCCTCTGGGACCCGCTGGTGACCTCCTCTCCCTGGCACGGCTTTACCACCGTCGTCATCGGAAACTGCGGCTTCACCATCGCTCCCTGCAAGCCAGAGGACCGGGACTATATCGCTGGCATGCTGGCCCGTGTAGAGGGTATGAACAAAAAGTCCATAGAGGCCGGAGTCGACTGGAGCTGGCAGTCTTTCGGGGAGTACCTCGACCGCCTGGACAGGCAGCCCCTAGGCGTCAACGTCGCGACCATGGTTGGACACTCCGGGGTGCGGCGGTTCGTCATGGGCCCGGAGGCCAGCACGAAAGAGGCGACGGACGCTGAGATCGCCCAGATGAAGCAGCAGGTCCGGGAGAGTCTGGCGGCGGGAGCCTTCGGCTTCAGCACGTCGCGGGGGGCGACGCATCATGACGGCGATGGGGCGCCCGTCCCCAGTCGCCAGGCCAGCGACGAGGAGCTGTTGGAGCTGGCGGGAACCTTGAAAGAGTTCAACAGAGGCAGCGTCGAGGTCGTGGGCGTGGCGCCTGAACTGATGACTCAGATCTCTCTCACAACGGGGCGGCCCTTGAATTGGAACGAGCTCTCCCACGGATGGGACCAGCCGGATGCCTGGAAGGGTCAACTGGCCTCCATGGAGCAGGCGGCGGAGCGGGGCGCCCAGGTCTACGCGGTGTCCCGTTGCTTCCGGCTGGACCAGTTGTTCGGCCTCAACAATCCACGCACCCTGCAGCGGTACGGTAGGTGGCCCCAATGGGACCAGGTGCTGGCGGAGCCGCGCGAGCGTAGGGTGCAGCTTCTCCGCAGCCCCGATGTCCGCGCCAGGCTGAAGGACGACGTGGAAAAGATTGACGCTACCAAACCGGCGGCGCTGCGGCTGCCCAGAGTGGTATTTTTTAGAAGCGGACGCGGGAAATATACCGAGTTCGAGGGATTATCGTTAGACGAGATCAGCCATAAGACCGGCAAAGACCCCGTCGACATCGTCCTGGACTGGTCGCTGGAAGAGGACCTGGAGTCGGAATTTGCGTTTATAGGAACGCGCAACGGCGACCCGGAGGCGGTGGCCCAGATCCTCAAGAGCCCCTTCTGCGTCCCCGGCATCTCGGACGCAGGCGCCTCCATCAGCAGCTTCAACGGCACCTATTTCTCTACTTGCCTTCTGGCCGAGTGGGTCCGAGACAAGGCGGCCCTTCCTCTCGAGGACGCCGTCCGCAGGCTGACGTTCCTCCCCTCCGCCCTATACGGTATGCATGATCGAGGCACGATCCGAGAGGGAATGAAGGCGGACGTCGTAATCTTCGATCTCGATAGGCTGGCCTGGCTGCCCGCAGAGAGGCTGGAGGACTTCCCAGCCGGGCAGAGCCGCCTAGTGACAAGGGCCGAAGGCTATGACTACGTTATCGTGAACGGCCGGGTAGCGTTCGAGGACGGCCACTATACCGGAGCCGCCTCCGGACAACTCCTCAGGAGTACGGCATATAACCAAGGCGGCTAGGAACGGGCTTACAGCACGTGCTGGCTGTTTGAACCCGATAGGCGATTATAGGAGGAAGTCCTTCCAGAAAACAAAGGGGAGCCGGTTCCTTGACAGGTAAAATCCCCGGATGTATGGTCGATGAGCGAACCCAAGGCAGGAGGGCAGAATCATGGCGAAACACGAGATTCCAGATGGGATGAACCGGGTCGAGATCATGCCAATTCCGCCACTCGCGGAGCGTACCCATTACATCGACGCTGGGCCCGTCACCATCGGCGTGGAATACCGGTACTTGACCTTTGAGATGGTCGAGCGAGAGTTTAAGAAACAGAGCGTCGACCGGCAGGGCTCTCAGTATCGGGAAGTCCCTCCAGATCTCAACAATAAAGGGACCTCAGTTCATGTGTGTGCGGAGTTTGACGGGGGCCTCCGCGAATACGTGCGGTTCGACTGCTTCGAAAGCGCTCCCCATTACCATTACATCTGTTACGCCGAGGACTTTTCGGGGGACACCAACCATGCCGTCATCGGCCGAATCGATACCATCGCCGTCGGTGAAGCTGAGAGTTGGGTAATGGACCGGTTCAAATCGCGCCTTCCGCAGATGCTTGCCTTTGCCGGTCGTCCGGACCTTGCCAATAAGCTGGAAGGGAATGCCGAGTTCAACGCCGCTCTCCCTCAAATCGCTCGAGCCGTTGACGAGGCCGGGGCTCGGGAGGTGGCTCGTATGTCCAGCGGGAAAGCCGAATCTACCGGTTCCCGTTAGAGCCCAGTTGCACTCTCTCAGTCCTTACATAGGCGACCAAAGGGCCCAGGTAAGAGTCAGTCCACTCAGGTAAGCGGGAACGGGTGTTTAGTGGGGCACGAGCCGTTCGAGCGGAGAGGGCCCTGGTTCCAGTCAGGACCCTCTCCTAGGAGGACGGCGGGTGAAACGCTTATAACCCCCGCCGTCGTTATCCTACACCATCGAGCGCTACTCGTCACCACGGGCTATGTGGCTTCGTGCTTTGGCCGCGGATGATGACGGAAGTGCCGTTAGGCGAACCACGATTTGCTGGAGGGGCGTTACCGGGACAGAGGTCAACAAATGGCCGTCAAGGCGTGGTGGCTGTCGAAACCTATCAATCTCTTTCAGTGTTCCTATCTGGGCCGTATTGGCCTTGGCCATGACGAGGCCGGTACTCATACTGTGGAAGAGCTTGTCCCGGTTGTTCCTTATCACAGGCCTGCCGACTTGAACGGTAGTGAATTTTCCCGGTATCCCAATTGATGAAGCTGACCCTGGTGAGTTCCACGTGGGATACGTGAAGTAACCAGAGTGTTAGGACGCGAGTCAAATAGAACGCGCTGGGCCGAGTCCCTCCATCGCGCAACCACCTGTGGTAGCTCTGGATATGCGGCAACCCGAGGAGTCGAGCCATCTGGTATTTGGTGACTCCAAACTCTGCCCGGGCCCCCTCCAAGATGTGGATCGTTGCGCCTTGTCGTGGGTAAAGTGAAATTGGATAGCGCGGATGGTTCGTTGGCGTCGGCGAGAACATCATAGGGGGGAAATGCTGCTCAGGTGCCATAGTCATCCTATCTTTTACTATATATAGCCTCTCCAACTAAGATGACCAGTGTCTACTTATCGCCACCCGTAACGCACTTCTCGCGAAGCACTACGGGGGTTAATTCGTTTCTTCGGTTTCTTCGCCTACGTACCAGTACAGCTCGGCCGGACGACCACCCGACTCACCTAGCTGTCCTTTTTCATGAGCCGCCAAACCATCGGATATCATCTGATCAAGAAAGTCCTGAAGGATATCCGCCGTGACGTGCCCTCCAAGTTTGCTGTGAATTTGTGCCTTCGGCACCTTGTCCTCGGCCTCCTTCAGAATCCTGAGAATACGAACTCCTAGCCCGGCCGGCTTCGGTGGGCCCAGGTCTTCCAGTTCTTGGAGGCAGGCATGCGCTTGTGTCCAGTGATATTCGACGAGGTCAATGCCGGCGACCATTGTCTGGTGGGCCACGGGTGTCAATCCAGGAGCCTCGTACTGCTCAACGCAGTGGAGGATCAGCACCAGCCTGGCTAACTGCAGTGGTAGCTTTGCAGCTACTCCAGCCATCAGGCCTGACGCCGTTGAAGTCCTTTCGCCGTTCTCATTAAACCAGCTGACCCACTCTGCGCGAGCGGCATCAGAGAGCGTCAGGGTAGCAGCAGACGGACCAGCGCGCCATTCCCTAAAAACCATCAGAAGCTTGTCTACCACCTTCTGTGGAACCGTGTCCTCGTTCCAGACGACGGGGCCTACCTCCGGGCGGCTCCAAAGAAACCGCTCAAGGAAGCCGTCTCGGTTTCCCGCTTCATCGGACAGCTCGCCGAGGACGTCAGGCTGAATGCCACCTGTCACGCAGACGACGGGGTGCTCGATGAAGAGAGAATCAGCTCCTTTGCGGTCCACCTTAATAGGCGCGCCAGCCCAGGCCGATAAATATTGCTGCCGCTCTCCGCCGCGCCCCTTCTTATAAGCGTCGAAACTCCTAACCCACCCGACGAGCTCGTCCCGTAGCAGCGTCACCCCGGGAGAGTGATCTAGGATTCTACAGAGTGCCTCGATTGTGGTGTCCGTTGAGAAGAAGTGGTTGGGTTCTGGCTTCCGCGGCTTTACGCCCTTTTCAACCTTTTTTGCTACACTCCATGCATCGATCGCTTCCTCGTAGAGGGTCAGATCCGCATCGTATTGCTTCATCGCCTCCCGCTGGAGGATCTCCACAGGCTCTCTTGCCGCACCCTCGGCTGGGCTCTTGGCTGCCCCTGCCGGCGCGACCACCACACCCCAAATGGTGGGGGATTGTTCAAATCTCGGTTTTAACTCGATGCGATAACGGTTACCGATGGTCGATCCCATGTATGCGAAGCACGGCAGAGCCACCATCTCAGGAGGCACCCCTACCGCCCTGGCTGCGTGTATGACAAAGGTCTGAAATACGCTAGGCAGGACTTCGACGGGATATGGCTGCCGAAACACTTCTGTGCGAATGAACGAATTATCCGAAGAAACCTCGCGCCGGTTTTGCGTATGGCCGTTGGTGGCAGGCGGCGGAGGAGTGTATTCCACGGCGGCTTCGATGAGACGTAACGTATCAGCCCGGTCGTGGCTGGCCATGAAGTCTACGGCGTCTCCTTTTGGAGGAGCCTCAGGCCAGTTAATCATCCGAACCGAGACGCCGAGATCGGCCAGGTCGCCGGCCACTTGCTCCATGTGCTCGACCCCAGCCGTGTCCTCATCGGCCCACAATCTCAGGTCAAAACGGCTGATAGTCTCTAGCACACTAACCGTCGGCCGGTGGCTGGTTCCGTAAGTGCCTACCGCGGAGATCCCAGCATCGAGCAGCGCCTGGGCAGCCGGCTGTCCCTCGACGGCAACTAGAACCGCTCCGTCAGCCAGGGTAGGAAGCTTCTCACTACCATATAAGGGGAGGTCATTGACCCTTTGACTTCCGAGGTCGACCTTGCCATTTGGCTCCTCCCACCAGAGGTCCTTCGTCGGCCCGCTGCCGAAGCGAGGCTGCACGGCGACCAGAGAGCCGTCCAGGGCGCAAGTCTTATAGGAAGCATCGGGCTTGCCGCGCTTGGGGGCCGCCTGAAGTTTGCCGACCTTCCCGGCCTTCGGCGGGTAGAGGTCGGCGAACTTCAGGCCGGCCGCCTTGACGATGTCCCCCTGTGGGCAATGCTTCGAGCGACAGTTCAGCAACACCCTCCCGTCTTCGCCCAGGTTGACGCCTAGGCTCGGCCGGGCATCGTCGTGGCCGGGGCAGGGGCAGCGGGCCTTCCATCCAGAGCCCGCCCGCTGTACGCCGTCCAAGCGGGAGAGCACGAAAGCGATGGTAGAATTAGGGGGAGGAGATGCTGCTGTCATCAGCCTCTCCTTCATCAGGGCCCGCGTCAGCCACGCGGGCCCTGAGATTTTCTGGATTCTCCAGCAGCTGCTGGATGACTACCTTGGAAACTACGAGCCTTTTCCCAAGCCGCAGGGCTTTAATACGGCCCTGCTTTATTAGCTCGTAGGTAAGATTGCGCCCGATCCCAAGAGTCTCCGTAACTTCATCGACACTTAATGTTTGGCACTCAATCGTCTTTGCCACGATCGCTTTTCCCTCCACGCCTCATATGAGCTTGTTTTGTTACATTCTGTGTGCTACAGTCATTCAAGTCCAGGCCATATGGCCTAAAAATAGGCCACAATAATGAGGTGTACAAATTGCTTGAACGAGAAAGGAAAATGCAGAAGGCGAAAGAACTGAAGGAGCAGAGGTTAACACAGGAGGAGATTGCTGAGAGGTTGAACGTAGGTATCAGGACTGTTAGGAGGTATTTATCAGAGCCCGCGAATAAGGTCAACAGAAGGCGCGACATGAAGGTAGAAGGGTGGCCTCCCGAGCGCCGCTGGCCGGGCTGGACTGCTCAGGATCTTCATGAACGCACCGAATGGCCGCCTGAGCTGGCCGAGGAGAATCTGGCGATCGTCCGGCAAGCCGAGAGCTTGGGGAATCAACTTGTTCCGTGGTATTACCGCTTGGTAATTGAGGTGGCTGAGGAACATGGTGTTCGCGGGCCTGAGTCATTCGTGCCTAAATCGGAGTCAATGCTTGCTCTAGCCGGCTTTTTGGTCTTAGACGAATGGTTAGGCGGCTGCCTAGAATGCAAAGAATTGGCAAAACTAATCGATGAACACCACCCGTGGGAATCTAAGGAGAAGAAGACTCTTTACCTTCAGGCAGCGAAACCCTTAACGAGGCCGATCAAGCAGCGCCTCTTTACGGCATCTGCTTTAGCCAAAATGACGGCTAGGACGACCATAGGCGGCGAGGGCTCTCCAGTTATCTACCTGAACGCCCTGAGTGAGCGAGTCCCCCAAATCGACAAGGCCCCGCGCTTTTCCAGGACAAAGCACTGGGGTGTCGGGCAGATTTTCCTAAACATCTTCACCTTTCCAGCGGTGAAAGGAGCCACGTCATGAGAGGGTCGCTGAAAAAACGCAGCCCGAACACCTGGACTATCATTCTGTCTCTGGCGCGTGACCCGGCGACCGGCAAGCGCCGGCAGCAATGGATGACGGTTAAGGGCACACGCAAGGTAGCCGAGGTAAAGTTGGCCGAACTGCTAACACAGGTTGATAGCGGGGCCTTCCTCAAACCGAGCAAGCTCACTGTGACGGACTTCTTGCGCCGATGGCTCCTGGACTATGTGAGCGTTGCCGTCCGGCCCACCACTGGCAGCCGCTACGCCAGTATCGTGAACCGACACCTGATCCCCCAGCTGGGGGGTATCGCCCTGGCAGAACTCCAGGCCCAGCACCTTATGACAGCCTACCGGACCATGCTCACCAGCGGGCGGGTAGGACGGCCAGCAGGGGGACCATTGACAGCCCGGACAGTCCTGCACATTCACCGGGTATTTCGGGAAGCCCTGGGACACGCGGTCAAGTGGGGGTTTGTGGCCCGTAACGTGGCCTTGGCCGTCGATCCACCCCGGCCTCAACGCAAGGAGATCCAGCCTCCTAACGCCGAACAGCTAAGGGGTATACTCAAAGCCGCCGAAGGCACCCCATACCACGCGGCGCTTCACCTTGCCGTTTTCAGTGGGGTACGCCGGTCTGAGCTCTTGGCGACGCGCTGGCGTGACCTGGACTTCGTCACAGCCTCTCTCTCCATCGAAAGGGGCCTTCACGTCCTAGTGGGCGGGGTTATCGCTTTCATGGAGCCCAAATCGGCCCGCTCCCGCCGGCAGATACCACTCTCGCCGGAGGCGGCGTTGGCGCTGAGGCTCCACCGAGAAAGGCGAGAAGCAGACGCGGCGTTCCTCGGCGTCGAACTCGACCCTGACGGGCTCATATTCGCCTGGGCCGACGGCCGGCCGCTACTCCCAGGCACCTTGAGCCACGCCTTCACAAAGATTGCGGCCGCGGCCGGGCTCCCTAATACTCGCCTACACGATCTCCGACACGCCTTTGCCACCCTACTCCTACGCTCGAACGTTCATCCTAGGGTGGTTCAAGGCATGCTGGGCCATGCCACCATCGGCACCACATTGGACATCTACAGCTACGCCGGTCCGGACTTGCAGGAAGCAGCCGCCAAGCGGCTTGAGGAGGCACTGGCGGAGCCAACCTATGCCCCAGAGCCGCCCTTGCGTTAGCAAACGGTTAGCAAAACGCCCGCCATCGCACGGCGGGCCTCTTTACTTCCGTTGGAAGTGGTACCCCTGGGGCGACTCGAACGCCCGACACCCGGTTTAGGAAACCGGTGCTCTATCCTCTGAGCTACAGGGGCACAAACCTGTTGGGGCGGTCTCATTATACCGGGCCGTAAGCCGGATAGCCAACCTGCTTCAGGTCTGCAAACGGTCGGCACTATGGTCTCGGAGAATCACCGGGCCGCTCGCCGTCCTTGACCTCCGTGGGGGCGCACTACTATGCTGGCTTTGTTCCCTGTGGAGGTGCCTCGGCTTGATCCTCGTCCAGCGAGTCCAACGTATCATTCATGGCGTCCGTGACATCGCGGCGGCGGATGAGATGTACCAGCGCGTTATGCTCGCGGAAAAAGTCGATGACGACCTGTTTCCGGCCAAGCTTTATGAGGCCTCCCTTTTCAGGATAAACAACCTGGTCGTTCAGACGGTCTCCGCCGAGGCGGACAGCGAGATCGCTCGGTACATGGACCGTGTCGGAGAGGGCTTTTGCGCGATGACGCTCCAGGTCGAGGACCTCCGGGAAGCGGAGCGCCACCTTGTGGAGCATGGCGTTCGGGTAGAAAGAAAGAGCGAGTCCTACATCTCCGCCCAACGGGAGGACTTTCTGGACACCCGCTACGACTTCACCGACCAGGACCTCCCAGGCCAGGGGGTTGCTGCCGGGGAGGTCCCTTGGGGCGAATTCTCGGACCATCCCGCCGGCCTGTCACAGGATGCCTCTGTGATGATTTTCGTTCCCGACGTGGCACATGCCCTGGGACTGTACGAGCGGGCCCTGGGGTCCAGATTCTTGGAAGAGCGGTACGGCGCCATCGCCAGCAGCCGGACTGTTCGGGTGTCGCTGGGTAACAGCGCCGTAAGCCTCATGGAGCCCCGTACGGAAAAGGAGATGGTCAGGAAGATGACGGACCGCCAGGGGGTGGGCGGAGTCCACGGCGTGTTCTTCCGGGTGAAGAACCTGGAGGATGCTGGCCGATACATGGTGTCGAAGGGGGTGGGGGTGGTGGGGGACGGAAATTTCTGGGCTATGCCCCACCCAAGGATGTTTTTCGGCGCCCGTTTCATGCTCATGCAACATACAGACTGGGACCGGGGGAGGAGCGTCCCATCCTGGCGGTGAGCTCGATCAACGGCTTGACACGAGAAAAGCGGTCTTGATGGTGGTGGAGGTAGGGGGAACCGCAATCAAACCTATTATATCTGGCTTTGGTGGCTTGCTACCACCTTTTCTACCACCAACGCTTTTTCTAATCACCATCCAGGATTGCTAAGGGCCTGTCTTTTTGCGCCATGCTCTCCCTGGGCGGCCCCTTGCCTCTTTTTAGCCCACACCACGGAGAACACTTGACATTGCCCGTAATAACTGATAGCATTGGAAATAACTTAGATATGGAGGCGAAAATGGAAAAGAAAAAGGCGGTCCTGGTCAGGTTGACCGAAGTGCAGGTAGCGAAACTGGACGCGCTTCGCCTGGGCGGTTCGAGGGATGGTTTCTTTCAGAAGGTCCTTGAGCCACTGGCGGAACGGCGGATAGCCATCAACGAGGCCGCAATTAACGGCTTCCGTCAAGCGGCAAGGGCGGCGCTAGACGATGGGGACCAGGTAGGGGCGGCGGAGTACAAAAAGCTCATAGCTGAGTACGAGGCAGAAATCGCCATCCTGCGAAGGGAGGGCTAAATGGGGCAAAAAGAAACGACCCTGGACAGCCCAGGGTGTCTCTAGGCCGTTTCCAGGCCGTGAAGCGGATACCGGATGGAGGTATCACCAAGAATGATAGCAGAAAATGAACCAAAAACCAAACTAGCGGCCAAGCCGTGCGCCGACTGCGCGGTTGTCTTTGACGGGGAACTGCTCGACGATGACGGGATTTGTTGGTGGTGCGAGCTGATACGCGGAGGGGAAGACCCAGCCTTCATAGCATCCGAACGTGAGGCGGACGAATGGCTAAAGGCTACTGGCCTCGTGCTGACCGACGAATGGGCCGAAAAAGAGTGGGAGAAGACGATTACGGCAGCTCTCCGCAAGTGTAAAACCTGTACTGAGGAATACCTGCAACTGGTCGGCATGAGGCGCGATGGCCGTTGTTGGGATTGCCAGAATCGGCCCCTGGGTGTTGACGGACAAGGCAAGGCGATTAAAGGCGCGGTCGTGGAGAAGAACGCCGAAGGGCTGGGCCGGGCGCTGGCCCTTCTCGAAGTGGACTTGAGGTACAACGCGAGGGCTCACCGAGCCGAGATGCAGCACAACGCGAACGGATGGCAGCCCTTCAACGACCGCATCGTTGCCAAGCTGCGGGAAGTGCTGGCGGCGTGTTTCGTCTACCTCGGCCCACCTGGGAAGGATGGCAGCCCAGGCGAGCCCAAGGCTTTGAAGTTTGGGCGCGAGAGTTGGGCCGATGTGCTCAATGCCCTACTTTTCGGCTCCGAAGTTGACCCGTTCGTGGAGTGGCTAGAGGGCCTTAAGGCATGGGACGAAACCGAGCGCCTGGACGAATGGCTGCTAGACGTGTTCACGATTACCGAGCGGCTGCCCCTGGCGATGTGGGCGAGCCGTTTCATGGTCCTGGGCGCGGTTTGGCGGGCCTACCATCCGGGCCTCAAACTTGACGAATTTCCGATTTTGATCGGCAAGGGCGGGCTCGGCAAATCCACGGCTGCCCGGTTCCTGCTGCCCGCCGACCGCGATGAATGGTTCTCAGATGGCCTATACCTGGCCGCCGATTCCAAGATTCGGGCTGAGGCGCTTTTGGGCCGCGTGATCTGCGAAGCGGCGGAAATGCAAGGCTCAACGCGGGCCGACCTAGAATCACTCAAGGCGTTTCTGAGCCGCACAGACGACGGCGCGGTGAGGCTGGCCTACCGCAAAGACCCTGAGCTACTTCTGCGAAGGTCCATAATCATTGGCACGGCGGACCGCAAAGAGCCGTTGCCCAATGACCAGAACCTTAGAAGGTTCGTACCGATCTACCTAGACGATGGTAACCCGGCCCGTATCCGCGAGTACCTTGAGGGCAACAGAACCCAGCTATGGGCGGAGGCTCTACACCTGTACCGGCAAGGCGTGGAGGCCAGACTACCCGACGCATTGACGGCCCTACAGTCTGAGGCTACCGACCGAGCCCGCAGCCGTGACACCGTGATTGAGGATGCAGTGGCGGCGTGGACCTGGGGTAACGATGGCTTCACGATGGCGGAGCTTGCGGCGGGTGTCCACCTGATTGACAGCAACGACAAGGGCGCACGGTTGCAGATGCGCGACCAGCACAGACTAGGCCAGGTGCTTGAGTCTCTTGGCTACTCCAACCGGCGTGAGCTGAGGGGCAGCGTCCAGGCCACACGCTGGTATCGTGGTGACGAATAGTGAGGGGGTGGCACAGGGAGAGGGTGCAAGCGATTCGTATCTGGACCGGCACAACTTGCACCCTCTTGCACCCTTTTACTAGGTGGCACACATTTTGGTTTTCATGGATGGTAAACGCCATGATAACGCAAGCTCATAAGGCGTTCGGGAACTCCATAGAAATAGGGTGCAAGTGGGTGCAAGGGTGCAAGCAAGTGTGCTGGGCGTGGACCCCTAAGCCCAACATGCCCCCGTAGGATGGTGGGTAGGGGACTGACCGGGCAAGGTGGTGCTCATGGGTGAAATGAATTTAAAGGACAAGTCCGAGGAGCAGTTGGCGCTTGAAGCTTTCCCTACCGAGGCGGACTTTGCCAGCATGGAAGCCGACGTGCTCGCAGGCAAACGCGACGCGCCGTCACGCTCGGAATTGGTGCAGATCATACGCAAAAGACGACGTGAGCAACGCGCCGCCGAAAAGGACAAGTCGAAGATGTGGACGGCGGCGGCGGTGTGGGCGGACAAGCGTGAGGAAGTCGAGGCGGACCCTGAGGCAGTGGTCCCTACACAAGCGGACCTGATACGCGAGGCCAGCCAGAACAGGCAGGGCGAGGCTGCCCAACTCATAATGACTCAGAAACGCCAACGCCGGACACCAGAGGAACTGGACGCGTTACGTGCCGCGATCTACGCCGTTGCTGAAACCGATCAACCAGTGAGCATCCGGCACATCTTCTACCGGATGGTCACTCAGAACCTCGTCGAGAAGTCCGACCGGGGCTATCAGCAGCTTCAGAAGGTGACAGTCGATATGCGGCGCACCTTGGCCTTGCCCTACGCCTGGATAGAAGACTCAAGCCGTCAGGCGTACTGGAACACTGGATACGTTGGCGTGGGGAACTTCGCGGAAGTCGCGGCCAGCATCTACCGGCGCGACTATTGGGACTCTACTGACACCCTCGTTGAAGTGTGGTGCGAATCCCGGTCACTGGCCGGTGTCCTGGGCCAGGTATGCAGGGAGTACGTGGTTCCGCTGTTCCCATCGGGCGGCTTTGCTAGCCTATCCTTCCTGTACCAAGCCGCTGAACATATCCAAGAGTCTGAACGTGCTAACGCCGTCATCCTGTACGTGGGCGACTACGATCAAGCGGGTGTCTTGATAGACCGGAGCATCGAAAAGGACCTTCGCGGCTTCCTCGAGGACTGGCCGGGTGAGCTGAGTTTCGAGCGGTTGGCGGTCAATGACGATCAGATAGACAGCATGGGCCTTCCTACACGTCCGCCAAAGCCCAGCGATACCCGCTCACCGGAAGTCACGCGGGCCGTGGAAGCTGAGGCCATACCAGCTCCAGCCATGCGCGAGATAGTGTCGTCGGCGCTGCAAGGGCTGATACCCGAGCAGGTGTTGACGGTCGAACGACTGGTAGAGGAACAGGAGCGAAATGACATCTACAGTCGCCTTATTACGCTAGCGTCATAAGAGGTGTTTGTATGACTAAGCTACAAAATATGGGTACCCGCCGAGACGGAAGCGACAGGGGCGGAAGCGCTGTGGTAGGTTTCCCTTATATCGAAACTTTCATTCGGCAGTTCACGATCAGCCAGGGGCCGCGTGCTGGGGAGCTCTTCGAGCTATTGCCTTGGCAGCGCCGCTTCCTTCGTGGGGCGCTTGCTCCTGGGGTATCCCGTTCTGCCGTCACCTGTGGCCGCGGGAACGGCAAGAGCGCGTTTCTCTCAGCGGTGGCCACCCTCTACCTGGGCGGGCCGCTGGCGCAGCCGAGGGGTGAAGTGGTGGTGCTGGCGTCCAGCTTCGGGCAGGCGCGGCAGGCGATAGGTGAACAGGTGCTTTGGTTCCTGGGCGGCGTGGAGAAGATACGGGAAGTTGGTTGGCGCGTAGAGGACAATTCAAACCGCTTCGTCGTCACCACGTCGTCGGGCTCTCGGCTCAGCGTCATGGCTGCGGACTCACGCCGTGCGCACGGCAGGCCGGGCATTGTGGCAGCAATCCTAGACGAACCGGCGCAATGGCCGCCGGGTGTAGGGGAGCGGCTGCTTGCGGCGATCACCACGTCGGCGGGCAAACAGGACTCATTCCGTATCCTGGCCATAGGGACACGGGCCGCCTCTCCTGAACACTGGTTTAGCCGATGGCTCGAAGGTGGCGCGGACTACGTACAGATTCACGCGGCGCTAGAGTCCGATCCGCCCTTCCAGCGCCGCACCTGGAAGAAAGCTAACCCTTCGCTGGACGCCTTCCCGCACCTGGAGAAAGCGATACGGGCGGAAGCGGTCAAGGCGAAGGTGGACTCTGGCGAGCTTGCGGCGTTCAAGGCGCTCAGGCTGAATCTCGGCGTTGAAGAGGTGGGCAGGCAAAGCCTGCTAGACGCTGGCGTGTGGGAGTCCTGCGAAGTGGACGTGTTGCCGCCTGCTGAGGGGCCTTGCGTGTGGGGAATCGACCTGGGCAGCGGACACGCCATGAGCGCCGTTGCTGCGTACTGGCCTGCTACGGGCCGCCTCGAATGTCTGGCGGCGTTCCCTGACAACCCTGGCCTTGCCGCACGTGGGGCGGCTGACCACGTGGGCAGCACTTACGAGAAGATGCACCAGCGCCAGGAGCTCATCCTCACGCCGGGGCGCGTGGTGGTCATCGCCGACCTTCTGCGGGCTGCCTTGGCGCGCTTCGGGCCGCCGGACGTGGTGGTGAGTGATAGATGGCGGGAAGGTGAGCTGCGGGATGGGCTCGATCTGGCGGGTGTGCCTGCCTCGGCGTTCAGCGCCAGGGGCATGGGTTTCAAGGACGGCGCGGAGGACGTGCGCGGTTTCCGGCGCGCGTGCATCGATGGGCGGGTGAAGGCGAGCAAGTCACTCATGCTCCGGTCGGCCTTGTCCGAAGCGGTCACGATCTCGGACCCTGCCGGGAACGCGAAGTTGGCGAAGTCAAGCGAGGGCGGCAGGCGGCAGGCATCCAAGGACGATTCGGCGGCGGCGTGCATCCTCTCAATTTCCGCAGGGGAGCGGTCCCGTGCGCACTCAGCAGGGCCTTCAACGGCTCCGCTGGTAGTCGGGGTTGTCTGAGGTGGCTAACGTCGCTGTACGACGATCCTGGCATGGCCCACGTCCGCCTGAGAGCAAGCTATGGGCGGCGGCAAGGCAAGCATGTTTCGATCGCGATGGCTACAGATGTGTCCAGTGCGGCGGCGCTGGCCAGCTTCAGGCGCACCACCGCCAGCCGCTATTCCGTGGGGGCGCTGCTGTGTATGACGTGTCCAACCTAGAAAGTCTCTGCCGCAGCCACCATATCGAGCGGCATCGCAGGCCGGTTGATCCGGGCTGGAAGCGTCTGGTAGACGAATTGCTGTAAATCTGGTATACTTTGTGTCGATAATCGCTGCTATCCTAGCGTATACGCTAGGGTATCGTAAGGAGCATCATGAAAATGTCAACCACTGCCTTGATCGCTTTGAGCGAGCATCGGGAGAAGGTCAACACGTTCGCCGAGGACGGCGCACCGGAGGAGCTGGCGAAGCTCAAGGCTGAGTCTATCGACCTTGAGGGCAAGTACCGGAACGCTGTCACCGCCGAGGAGAAGAGCGAGGAGCGCACGTCCCAGGGCAGCGAGAACCGCGAGTACCTGGGGCTGCTTTCCAAGGCCAGCGTGGGGCGGATTGTCCATGCTGCGGCCTCGAACCGGCAGCCGGACGGGGCGGAAGCTGAGCTACAGAAGTTCCACGGCCTGCAGGGCAACGCGGTTCCCCTGGCGATGCTGGCCGCCGATCCTGAGAAGTTCGCGGCTGCTACGGTGACTGGAGACGAACCGGCGAGCGCAGGCGAAGTGCTCGGCATCGTATTCCCTCAGTCAGTAGCCGCATGGGTCGGAGTGGTCGGTGGCATGGTCCCGAGCGGGCAGCGCCAGGTCCCTGTGCTCAGTACTGGTGCGGTTGCCTCGGTGCCGGTCAAGGGTGTAGGGGTCACGGAAGCGACCGCTGCGTTTGAGGTAACCACCTTGACGCCGAAGCGGGTGTCAGCCGCCGTTAGGTACGACCGTGCCGATGCTGCGACCTTCGAGTACCTGGGAGACGCGTTGCAGATGAACCTGCGGAATGCAATCTCGGACAAAATGGACGCCGAGGTTTTGAACCGGGCGACCGACCCGAAAGGACTCCTGACATTCGGCACCGATCCGACAAAGAACAACGGGTCCACATCAAACATGTCCCATGCGCTCTCGACTATCTTCGCGGGGGTGGACGGCAAGTACGCTAGTCTGGCTTCCGAGATCAAGCTTCTTTTGGGGACTTCCACTTACGCCGATCTCGGAAGTTCGATCTTCGACACAGGCAGTGGCGCCCTGGCAAGCGAGAAGCTGGGGCAGGTTTGCGGCGGGGTCCGAGTCTCCGCGAACGTGCCGACGAAGGACGCAACGGACGGTGATGAGGCCCTGATCGTCAAGGGCATGGGCAGGCGCAACTGCGTCTCTGCCATGTGGGACTCGGTTGAAATTGTCACCGACCCCTACTCCGACGCCTCCAAGGCCGAGGTGATTTTGACCGCCATAGCGATGTTCGACTTTGCCATCCTGGATGAGGACGGATTCACTCGAATTCGTTTCAAATAATGCCTGATAACGTGCTTCTCACCGGGCCCGCTGGTTCAGGAAAGAGTCAGGCCGCCAGGGAGCTCTTGCGCACGGGTAAGGTGGACGTGGTGGCGGATTTCCAGAGCGTCTTGGCGGCGTGCTTGCTCCTCGAACGCGATCCTAACACTGGTCGCTTCCCCCCACGCGATCGGGCCGCCGAGCGGTTGATCCCGCTGGCAGCATCCATCAAGAGCGCCATCGTTAGCGAGGCGCGGGCCAGGGGCCTGACAGTGGCGGCCACCATTTCAAACGGCAGTCCTGCGCAACGCCATTCGCTCATCGCGGAGCTGGGCGGGGCCTCAGAACGGATCATTGACCCTGGGCGCCTGGTTGTGGAGCAACGGTTGGCCGATCCGGTCACTGGCCAACTGTCAAGTCAGTGTAGGGAAGCAATCGCGAGGTACTATGACAACCTCTAACATCGAGGTATTCGCAAAGATTGAGTTCGCCGAGGACGACACTCGGCAAGGGGCGGGACGCATCGTCGGAACGCTCTTGACCTATGGCGAGCTTGCCTCAGACCGGCCTATGACCTTCGCGGCCTCTTCGCTGAGCTGGGCGGCGGACGGCGGCGTTGTGTTGAACCTCCAGCACGATCGCACCAAGGCACTGGCGCGGTTCGCACCTACGGTTGACGGCAACAAGCTCATGTTGGACGTGATTTTGGCTGACACGGTAGCCGCCAGGGACGCTCTGACCCTGATAAAGTCGGGCGTTTTGACTGGTTTGAGCGCCGAGATTCTACCCGAAGCCGAGGACTCGGTTGGCGGAGTTCGCAGAGTGACCAAAGGCCGAATCGTAGGCGCCGCCTTAGTTGATGGTCCAAGTTTCAAGTCCTCAACTGTGAGCGTCCACGCGCGCCAGGGCCAGAGGCGTCGGCTATGGCTATAACGATCACCGCAGCGGACATCTTCGGCAGCGGCAGCGACGCCAAGCCGCTGAGCACCGGCCTTGACTCTACGGGCCAAGCTCGGCTCCTGGCAGTGGCTACGGCGCTGGTCGAGGGCTACGCTCCCGCGGCTCCCGAAGCCGCCCAGGACGAAGCCGTCGTGCGATTTTGTGGATGGATGCTAGAGGCACCCGCGGACGGGCGCGTAACTGACAGGGACGACACCTACATGACAAAATGGTCCGCAAATGGCCAGCGGGGTTTTCTGTTGAGCGGCGCACAAGATTTACTCCGCCCTTGGCACGTCCAGAGCGAGCGGGCAGGGGTGATCTAGGGTGTGGCCTTGGAACCGCAAGCCTGAGACATTCGCGAGCTATACCGATAGCTTCATCGGCGCGCTCCTGGACGCTGCTGGCGGGCAGGTGGTGGACGCGAGCACCACAGCTCCGATCGAGTTCGCGGCGGGTCTGTGGCAGCGCACCTTGTCCAGCGCCGAGGTCCAGCCTGCGCACCTGGGCGGCCTGATAACTCCGGACGTCCTGGGCAGCATCGCTCGGGCGCTGGTTCTCCGGGGACAGGTAGTCGGAGTCATCGACGACGGCGGCCTGGTGCTGGCGAGCGGGGTCGAAGTCACTGGTGGGCCGCAGCCGTCAACTTGGCACTTCAAAATCACGCTGGACGGGCCTACACGCTCACAGACGTGGGCGCTTGGGTATGATGACGTGCTCCTGTTCCAGTGGTCCGCAGATCCACGTAGACCGTGGGCGGGCATTGGGCCTTTGGCCAGGGCCAGCGTCTCGGCTGCACTCCTGGCGCGACTGGAAGGGCGCATGAGCGAAGAGGCTAGCGCCGTCTCGGGGCACCTTCTGAGCGTCCCTGACAGCGACCCGTCGACGATAAGCACGCTGCAGGAGGACCTGCGCAACCTGAAGGGTCGGACGGCGTTCGTGCGCACGTCGAAGAATTGGGGCAGCGAAGAGGGGAAGGTCTCCGCAGGGGTCCCTGTCGAGTATGTACAGCGCCGAATAGGGGCGATGGTGCCGGACGGGAACATTCACCTACGCGAGGCCGCCGGCATGGACCTAGTGGCAGCCTGCGGCGTCCCTGGGGCCTTGTTCAGAAGCGATGCGGACGGCACGGCGTCACGGGCCGCCACAGGCCGCTTCCTGGACTTCAGCGTTGGGCCCGTAGCGGACGGCATGGCCGCCGAGTTCACGCGCAAGCTGGGGTTGCCTGTGACCCTGGGCTTCGAGCACCTGAAGCGGGCCGACACGGTGTTGACGCTGAGCAGAGCCGCCGCAACGCTGGCAAAGGCCGGGGTGTCCGTGGGCGAGGCATTGGACGCCGTGGGCCTCGGCGAGGACTAGGGCGTGACTCCCTGCCCCAGACGCGACTGCCGCGGGACTTTGGGCATTACGTGGTCGGGCAGTTGCACCTTATGCGGTCGGGGCCTTGTCGACCCTCGACCGCCGACCGCCAAGGAAGCAGGCGACAAGAGGCTTGAGAAGCCTAACGTGACTGACTACTTCACCGGCTGCTACGCCGTAGACTACCCCGGACCGTAAGGCGGCTTGGTAGGGCGCTCCAGGGGCCACACACAGCGACGTTTCGACCCTCACCATACCAGAGTACCACCGGCCCCTTCCGAGGGGCCTTTCCTTTGCCCTTTTGCCCCTTGACCGCCTACATCACGGCGGCGCAAACAGAAACAGCCCTGGGCTGTCGTTAAACCCAGAGCTGTTCTAGGAACGAAGACATCCAGGAGGCAAAACCCAAATGCCACTTCCCAGTATACCAAGACAGGCCAACGGGGTCTACCCCGAGCCCGGCCCAGTCCCCCAGCTCCAGCTTTTCGTGTCCCTGCGTGCCGTGCGCCACCGAGAACGAGCGCGTCGATCGCCTCCTCGAGGCGAATCTACCAAAGACCACTTAGTGATAGGGCTGCTTGGGCGCGGGCATGCAGTCCAGCCGTATCCGTTGAATCCAATACCTTGAACCGCCCGGCGACACCACAAGGTAGAGGCCAGCACCATCGCCATAACGTCCGGGTTCGTTGATTTTGCGTAGCTGCGCTGCGGTGAGATAGCCCATTGTCGCTACCCCCTTTGCTACCACCTACCACCGACTTATACCACCAGTATAAGGCAATTATAGGGTAGAAGCTAGCTACGGGCAAGGGGTTTGGGGAGGGAGGTGGTGGAGATAGGGGGAGTTGAACCCCCGACCTCGGCAGTGCGAGTGCCGCGCTCTCCCAACTGAGCTATATCCCCATGGAAGTGTGAGCCAGCCACAGCAGTATAGCAACGGCCCTTCAGCACGGTCAACGGGAGGGAGCCGTCCGGCCCTCGGACATCACAAAGGCACCAAGAGCATGGGTCATGAGACAGGTTCTTCTGAATGGGTGTCTTTGTGTCTTGGTGGTGAGATTTACTCTAGCCGGTGGCAAAGATGTCGTAAAAGAGGCCGACTGTCGTCCCGAAGGAGATGTGGCGGACCAGGCTGCCCACGGCGGCAGCGACCCCAAGGTTTGACATAAACAAGCCCGGGTTGCGCATCCTGCCGGCCCGGACCTCTCTGTTGATCTCGCCTATGACGTCGCTGGACAGCATCACCGCCAGCCAGTGAGCGATGCCGCCAATGGAGCCGATCCACCAGGTGGGGTCAACATCCAGGAAGAGGAAACCCAGGCCGTACAGAAAGGCGAACACGACGCCCATGGAGAAATGGATCACCAGACCGTAGAGGCTGGCCCGGCTCCTGGGAGCCTTCAAGAAACTTCCCAGATAATAGGCTACGTCTGTTCTGGGGAAGCCGACAAGAGGCAGGGTGTAGAGCAGGGTGGTCATCACCAACGTCGCGACCAGCCCAATCCAGACCGAATGCCCTAGCTGAATGTCCAAGGCTCTCCCTTGGCGATAGGGACCAACGCGCTGTGCCCGTTCTTAGAACGCCTTGAATCCGTTGATGATAGGGAATCTTCTGTCCCGACCAAAGGCGCGGGGGGTGATCTTGACGCCTGGAGGCGCCTGCCGTCGCTTATACTCGTTACGGTCAACGCCGGAGATAACCTGCTTGACCACCGTCTCGTCAAACCCCATGCGGAGCATCTCGTCGAAGCTTCGGTCCTCCTCGACGTATGCCTTGAGGACGGGGTCCAAGACCGGGTATGGGGGTAGGGAGTCCTCGTCCTTCTGGTTGGGGCGCAGCTCAGCGGTTGGGGGCTTTTCCATGACCGTGGCTGGGATCGCCTCCCGGCCGTCGATGCTATTTCGATATGCCGACAGCTGGTAGACCAGGGTTTTGGGGACATCCTTGATGACGGCGAAGCCCCCCGCCATGTCGCCGTACAGAGTGGCATAGCCCATGGCCATCTCGCTCTTGTTGCCGGTGGTCAGGACTAGCCAGCCGAACTTGTTGGAGAGCGCCATGAGGATATTTCCCCTTATGCGCGCTTGCAGGTTCTCCTCAGCCACGTTGGGCTCTGTGCCGGCGAACAGCTGGTCCAGGGTCCCGAGACTAGCTTTGAAGATGTCCTCGATAGGTATGGAGTGGAACTCGATCCCCAGGTTGGTGGCGAGGAGTTGGGCGTCGGCCAGGCTTTCGGGGGCGTTGTATCTGGAGGGCATCGCTATACCCACGACGCTCTCCGGCCCCAGCGCGTCGGCGGCTACGGCGGCTACGAGACTCGAGTCGATGCCTCCCGAGAGGCCGATGAGGACGCGGTCGAAGCCGGTCTTTCGAACGTAGTCATGGGTGCCGAGGACCAGGGCCGCGTATACCTCTGCATCGGGGCCCAGAGGGTCGACATGCTTCGGAGAAAGAGGCGGCCTGCTCTCGGGTCGAGGCGCTGAGACCTCTAAGGTGGTCGCACGGGCTGCAATCGCGGGTTCGGCTACCCGGCCTTTACGGCGGAGAGGGTTGTGCAACCGGTGCCTCAACAGGGACCTCATGTCCAGGTCGGCGATGATGAGGTCCTCTTCGAATTGCTTCCCACGGGCGATGAGGGTCCCCTGGGGATCGAATATCATGCTCGCGCCATCGAACACCAGCTCATCCTGACCGCCAATCAAATTCAGGTAACATACATAGATTTCATTGTCCCTGGCCCTCGTGGCCAGGAATCTTTCTCGGAAAGATAATTTGCCGGAGTCGTAGGGCGACCCGTTTATATTGATGATGACCTGGGCCCCAGCGTCCTTTTGTAATGTGATAGGGCCAAGGGCGTGCCAGATGTCCTCACAGATGTTTACCCCTATGCGGGAGTCACCCACGGTGAACACCGGGCATTCATTGCCCGCTTTGAAGTATCGGTCCTCATCGAAGACCCCGTAGTTGGGCAGATAGATCTTGTGATAAACGCCGGCAAGGGAGCCGTTGGAGGCTATCGCAGCAGCGTTGTAGATGTCTGTATCGGAGTCCACGAAGCCGATGATGGCCGTGATCCCCTGGGTGGCTTTGACCAGCTTATGAAGCGTCGCCTTGGACTCCGCCACGAACTGGGGCTTCAGAAGCAGGTCCTCCGGCGGGTAGCCGGTCAATGCCAGCTCCGGGAAGGCGACCAAGTCCGCCCCCAGGGCCTTGGCCTTCTCCATGTAATGGAGAATCTTCGCAGCGTTCCCGGTAAGGTCGCCGACCGTTGAGTTGGTCTGGGCCAGGGCAACTCGGAGTTCGTTCACATCGGCTCGCTTTTACGGGGGTCGGCTTGCCAAGAGTATAGCATGGGGTGAGGGGCTGGCCGTATATCTCCCTCCACCCTCGGAGGCGTGGCGGTGTTAGTAGACGTCAAGGGTAAAGGCGGGTCCATCGGGCGAATTTTTGAAGTCGAACACGGAGCTGGATAGCCGTTCAGCCAGCGCCTCGTCAATCACGAGAATGGTGCGACTCTGGAAGTCCACAAGGTGATCGCCCTGACGCTCCTCGTCTATGACGATCCCGAAATCACCATCACCAACCCACGTGGGAGGCGTGGCCAGCCGAAGGAACTTCCCGGTGTCCAGGCTGGTCGTTGAGAGGATGCGTTTCAGCTCCTCTTTGGCGTTGTCTGTCACCGTTACCATGAAGGATATAGGGGAGTGGGTATGCTGTTGAGCACGCCGGCATAGTATCATATACCTACTCTGGACGTGGAGACGGAATACCCAGCGAGGAATTGTTGACTTAGTTTATTGACCAAGTGAACTTATATTGCTAGAATCGATTTTAGAACGGTTGGACACCGCTTTTAGATCCCTGGAGGTAAAGGACATGGCCGTTACCGAAGAGCAAGTGTTGGAAGCCTTGAAGGATGTCTATGATCCGGAGATCCCGTATAACATTGTGGACCTGGGGCTGGTCTACGACGTTAAGATCGACGAGGGCAATGTGAGCATCCAGATGACCCTGACCTTCCCAGGCTGCGGAATGGGGCCTTACATGGCCAACAGCGCCCGGGAGAGAGTGATGGAGCTGGATGATGTCGAGGATGCCAACGTTGAGATGGTCTTTGAGCCGCCATGGAGCCCCGAAAAGATCTCCGACGAGATTAGGGCCGAGCTTGGCATGGAATAGAACGCCGCCCAATTGGTCTGTACCCGTCCTCTGAATGTGGAGATGCCGTAGTACGGGCCTCTGGACGCCGAGGAGACTGACGTATGCAGCAACACGGCCACGGTGGTGGCACTGGGGCCCAAAACGCTCGTGTCGAGCAGATGAAGCGGGCCTGGCAGTCCAAAAAGAAGATTAGCGACCACCTGGGCAGTATCAAAACCAAGATCGGCGTGTATAGCGGCAAGGGAGGTGTTGGCAAGAGCACTATCGCCGTGAATCTCGCGGTCCTGATGGCCGAGCGAGGCGACGTAGTGGGACTGCTGGACGCCGATATAGACTGCCCTAACGTCCTGAAGCTTCTCAAGGTAGACGAGCACCCGAACATGGTCGACGGCCGGATCTACCCGGCGGAGATGCACGGGGTGAAGGTCATTTCTATGGGCTCGTTCCAGGAGAAAGAGGATGAGGCGGTCATCTTTCGTGGACCCATGATCCACAACGCCCTGACGCAATTCTTTGAGCTGACCGAGTGGGGAGAGCTGGACTACCTGCTGCTGGACATGCCGCCGGGCACCTCCGATGCCGCCCTGACGGTGATGCAGACCCTTCAGCTTGACGGCTTTGTCGTCGTCACGACCCCGCAGGAGATGGCTCTGCTGGATGCCAAGCGGTCCATTAGCATGATTAAGAAGCTGAATGTGCAAGTCCTGGGTGTCGTTGAGAACATGACGGGAGACATCTTCGGATGGGGTGGGGGAGAGGCTCTAGCCAAGGATGTGGGGACGAAGTTTCTGGGAAGCATCGCGCTGAGCCAAAGCTTTCGGGAGCCCGATAGGCCTGTTGTGCTCCTGGACCAGGAGGTCAGGAAAGAGTTTGAAAAGGTGCTGGATGGTATGAGCCTGGCTGTCGCCACCCCTTGATCCGCGAGTCAATAAGAACGCAAAAACCCTCCAGTGAAGACGGAGGGTTTTTTTGTGACCTAGCGGGGTCCCTTACCGGATCGTTAGTGTCTCGTCACCTAAACGGCGAACCATGTGCCACCCTGAGGGATGCAGCGACGAAGGGTCTCGCCGAAAGAGGGACGCTTGCTGGCGCGCGAGATTCTTCGCTGCGCTCAGGATGACAGGTAGTAGGCTCAGAATGACAAGGGTTTACCTGTAGCGATATGCTGAGCTAAACAAAAATGGTGGCCAGATGCTTTGGCCGGACTGATTTGAGCGGCCAGAGCGGATCGGCGGTTACGAAGCTCTACGCTCCCGAGGCCCTGGTCTCGTGGGGCGGGTCCCCGGCCTCGGCCGGTTTGCCCTGAATGCGGTCTCGCAGCTCTCGTATGCCTCGGCGGAGCAGGTCCTGGAACCGCACTACTTCTGACGCAAGGGTCGCTTGGAAATAGGTGCCGTAGGTCCCGATCTTTCGGAATTTCTTGAAACGGCTTCGGAGCAAGGTCTGGCTAAAGGTCATTTGAATGTCCAGCAGGTTCTGGACCAGAATACGCTCGACCTGGCGGGCCGCGCCGTCAAAATCGGTATGCGCCCCACCTTCCGGCTCGGGGATAACACCATCGATGATACCCAGCGAGCGGCAATCTTGGGCGGTGAGTTTGAGAGAGGCGGCAACCTCGTCGGCCTTATCGGAATCGTGATACAGCAGCCATGCAGCGGCCTCGGGGGAGACCGGGGTGCATATGGCGTTCTCCAACATCAGTGTACGGTCGCCCACGCTGAGAGCCAGGGCTGCCTCGCTACCACCCTGGCCGATGATCACGGACAGGACCGGGGTAGGCAGGTCAGATATGGAGCTCATGGTGGAGGCGATGGCCCCTCCGATCCCCCGCTCCTCAGCCTCCAGGCCTTGATAGGCCCCCGGCGTATCGATGAAGGTGATCAGAGGCAGCTTGAACTTAGCGGCCAACCGCATGGAGCGCTCTGCTTTCCGGAACCCCTCCGGATATATTCTTCCTTCATGGCACCGCTCGGCATCGTCTCCTCGACCGCGCTCCTGGCCGATGACCAGGACCGCCTCTCCGGAAAGATAACCGAGTCCTGTAACGATGGCGGCATCGTCGCCGAAGACCCGGTCGCCATGCAGCTCGACGAAGTTGGAGATGATACGTTCTATATAGTCGCGGGAGGTTGGCCGCTCATGGTGCCTGGCCATTTGGACTCGCTCCCATGCTGGGGGTGTGTCAGACTGTTCTACCTGCTGCAACCTGTTCTTGCTCGTCAGCGTCAACCGGTATTTAAACCCGAGTAGGTCGAGGAGTAAGGCAAGTTGCTGCTTGAGCGCCTGCCTATCGATGATTCTGTCGATCATTCCGTGTTCCAGGTGGAACTCAGCAGTATGAAAATCTTGAGGTAGAGGCTTGCCTGTGGCCCGTTTCGCTTCCTTGAGCGGGGCAAAGCCGATAAGCGCGCCGGGCTCCGCGAAGATAACATCGGCCATGCTGGCGGCGCCGGCGTAGAGATGGCCGGTGCTGGGGCTGGCCAGCACGGAGATGAAGGGAAGCCCTTTCCTGGAGAGCCGCTTGACGGCGCCCACTGTTTTGGCCATCTGCATCAAGGAGAGGACTCCTTCTTGAAGGCGGGGACCTCCGCCGCACACAATCAGGACGAAGGGGAGCCGTTTTTGTAGGGCCAGCTCCGCGGCGGAGGTGATCTTCTCACCGACAGCGCTGCCCATGCTCCCGTTCATGAACCCGAAGTCCAGGGCGGCGAGAACAGCCGGCATGCCGCCGATGTTACCCGTCCCAGTGATCACAGCCTCCACGAGTCCGGTGACTTTTTGAGCTTTGGTCAAGCGCTCACGGTAGGGCACAGCGTCGGTGAAGGAAAGGGGGTCCAATGGGACAAGAGACTGATTGGTCTCTTTGAAGGTCCCGGCGTCGGTCAGCAGCTCCACGCGCCGAGAGGCCGAAAGGTGGTAGTGAAAGCGGCAAGACGGGCAGACTTTGTACCGGACGTAGAGAGGCTTTTCGGTAAGGTCCGCGCCGCAGTCCAGGCACTGATCATGCTGAGCGGCAGACGCCTGCGACGCCCCGTTGACGGCTGTTACTTCGCCTGCCTCGTTGGACATTCACCCCGCCTTGCGGCTGCTAGACACCGTGGGAGAGGATCTAGGCCTCGTCGTCCTCTTCCGCCTCTCCATAACCCTCTTCACGCAAGAACTCCAACAATTTCTCTGCTTTAGTATAGCCTATTTTCAGCCGCCGCTGTAGAAGCGAGGGAGAAAGCTTCACGTGCTCGTCCGCCATCTGTCTGGCCTGGGGCATCATCGGATCACGGTCCTCGCGTTGTGGCGAACTTCTTGCCACTTTTGCGCTTTTGGGAGGTGACGCCGTGGTTGAAGGCTTGGCGTTATCGGCCTTGGCCGCTTTCTGGGCGGTCGCCTTGAGCCCCTCCGCCAATTCCGTGAGTGCTTGAGTCGATCCGCCCGCTCCGGACGTCTCTCCGGTACCCCTTGAGACGGCGGTCAGGTCTGGTAGGAACTGGGTAGGTCCGGAGGTCGAGCGCTGCATGTTCCAGGCCCGAACGACGCGTTCCGTCTCGGCGTCTGAGATGAAGACGCCCTGGATGCGCTTGGGTTTAGGGGCGTCCTGCGGAAGGTAGAGCATATCCCCTCTGCCAAGGAGCTTCTCGGCCCCACCGGTATCCAGGATCGTCCTTGAATCGATAAGGGAGGAGACGGCAAAACTCATGCGTGTGGGGAAGTTGGCCTTGATGAGCCCGGTCACCACGTCAACTGAGGGTCTTTGCGTCGCCACGATTAGGTGAATACCCGTGGCCCGGCCCAGCTGGGCCAGACGGGTGATGGAGTGCTCGACATCATACGGTGCGGCCATCATGAGGTCGGCGAGCTCGTCGATGACGATGACCAGGTAGGGAAGAGGCTCCGCGACCAGGCGATGCTTGTTGTACCCCTCCAGGTTTCGCGCGCCAACGGAGGAGAACTTCTTGTACCGCTCATCCATCTCTTGTATGGCCCATCTCAGCACACCCACGACTTGCTCCACCTCGACAATGACCTCTCCCAAAAGGTGAGGAACACTGTTGAAGGTGACGAGCTCTACCCGCTTGGGATCGATCAGGACCAGGTGGAGCTCTTTTGGGGTGGTGTTCATGAGCAGGGAGACAAGGATAGAGCGGAGGCAGATACTCTTGCCGCTGCCTGTGGACCCCGCTACCAGAAGGTGAGGCATCTTGCCCAGGTCTGCGGCCTCAATGTCCCCGCCGCTTCCTTTGCCCAGAACGACGGCTAGCTTGCTCTTGGCTTTGAGGGCTTCGAACGCCGGGGAATCCAAGGCGGATCGCATCGCAACGGTCTCGAAGTGGTTGTTGGGCACCTCTATCCCCACAAGAGACTTGCCTGGAATGGGCGCTTCGATCCTAATACTCGGGGCCGCTAGGGCCATGGCAAGGTCCTTGTCCAGGTTTGCGATGGCGTCCACCTTCACCCGGGTCCGCGAGATCTCCTCTTTCCTTATGACCTGGTTCCCCTCTTCATCCAGGACCGGCCTTCCAGCGTCGTCTTTTAACTTTACCTCTTTAAATTTTCTGAGCCAGCCTGGCTCGACGCCGAACTGTGTGACGGCGGGGCCGGGATGTATCTCCACGACCGATGCCTGGATGCCGTAGCTGCTCAGGGATTCCTCGATGGCCCTGGCTCGGCTGGTGTTGTCTACCCCGGAATATGCGGTTGTTTCAGCGGTGTCGAGGACATCCAATGAGGGTAAACGCCAACCTTCTGGGCTGGCGGCGCTCTGGAGGAACGGGTCCGGGGCTACAGGCTGGGGTTCCGAATCAGGGAGATCGACGTCATCGATAAGCTCTACATCCTCTTCCAAGAGGGCTAACTCGGACTCGTCGGGCGGGGCCCCATCATCGAACCATGCATCGGGTGGGGGCTCGACGCTCGGCGCTGGCACGGTTGGCGCTCTCTCGACTACCGCCTGCTCAACGGGCGGAGATTGCTCGGCGACGGCTGCGGGATGCGTGCCGGCTGTGTTCGCAGCAGCCTTTCGTCGCCGGCCGCTCATGCCTCTCCATGAGGATACGGCCAAACGGCTGACCCTGGGAGCTACCTTAAGCCACTGGGCGATTGCCCATCGGACCGGGGTTGATGCAGTGATGTACGCAGCTTGGCAGGCGGCGAGGTCCAAACGGAACAGCGATTTTCCCACCCTGGGGGCAACTATCTTCGTCGTTCGCCAGCTTGGCTTTGGCCCGATGAAGGCGGTGGCGACCAGGGCGACGCCCACCAGGCGGAGCACGCCCAAGATGTCACGGTCTCCGATGATGCGGTCGCCGAAGCGGCCACCCAGACTGGTATCGACCAGCGGACCGGACGAGCCATTGAAGAAAGCAAGAATACCCCAGGCCAGGAATACGGCCGCAGTCATGCCGATCCAGGTGCTCCACCTCTTTGCCATGGGACGGCTATAGAGTCGGAAGGCAGCCAGGAGTATGGCGACCCCCGGCGCGGCGACGGTCAGTCCAAAGCCCAGATTTCTCCAGACAACGGCAACCTGCCACAGGACCAGCGTCACAGCGGCGGCCATAAGAAGCAATACGGCGCTCTGCGCCCTGGGCGAAACGCGCACCCGATGCCAGGTCCATCCCAGGGGGGTTAGCACGATTGGTAATCTTGCCATGGCGTAACCTCGCGGGTTAGAGATCCAGGACCACCGGTAGAATCATAGGCCTTCGCTTGGTGGCCTCAAAGAAATACTTACCCAGGGTCTCCTTTACCTTGCTGTGGATGAATCCTAGCTCGGCCAGCCGCCCTTCTCGGTGATTCAGGGAATCGAGGACCAGCTCCTGTCCCCGTTCCATGATTTCCGATTTCTCCTCCTCGTCAGCGAACCCGTACGACACTAGCTCGGGGGCGCCGAGCACCGCACTGGTTTTCCTGTCCACGGCCAGAAACGCGACGACGATGCCATCACGGGACAGCATCTTTCTATCGCGTAGCACCACGTTGTCGACGTCCCATCTGCCAAGACCGTCTACGTATATGGGGCCCGCTCTGACCCTACCCACGACCTGCCCACCGGAGGGACTCACCTCCAGGCAGTCACCGTCCTGCATGACGAAGATGTTTCTCTTGGGAATGCCCATAGACTCGGCCAGCTGGGCGTGGATGGTCATGTGCCGATACTCGCCGTGGATCGGCACAAAGAGCTGAGGCCTGATCAGGCTGATCATCGTCTTCAGCTCCTCTTGAGCAGCGTGGCCGTGGACATGGACCGTATCCAGCTTGTCGTAGAGGACTTGTGCGCCCTGCCGCAGCAGATTGTCTATGGTCCTGTGGACCAGGGTCTCGTTCCCGGGTATGGGTGTGGCCGATATGACGACCGTGTCTCCGAGGGCTATTTTCACCTCCCGGTGGTCATTGTTGGCCATGCGCACGAGGGCCGAGGTCGGCTCACCCTGAGACCCGGTCGTGACGATCACCGTTCTCTCCGGAGGCAATGTGTCGAGCTCGTCGGGACGGGCCAGCACTCCTGGCGGGGCTTTCAGGTAGCCCAGCTTGGTGGCCATCTGGACGTTGGCGACCATACTTCTTCCGACGACGCCGACCCGCCTGTTGTGTTTGACCGCGGCGTCGATCACCTGCTGGACTCGGGAGATGAGGGAGGCAAAGGTGGCCACGATGACGCGTCCTGGAGCGCCTCCCACGACTCGCTCCAGCGTCTGCCCCACCACCTGCTCGGAAGGGGTGTAGCCCGGCACTTCGGCGTACGTAGAATCGGACATCAAGAGTAGGACACCCTCGGAGCCGATTTCGGCCAGCTTCCCCAGATCGGAGCCTTTTCCATCAACAGGGGTATGGTCGAACTTGAAATCGCCGCTGTGGACAACGGTGCCGACCGGCGTCCTGATTGCGAGGCCCATGGCGTCGGGGATGCTATGACACACCCGGTAGTACTCAATCTCGAAGGCTCCCAACTGGACCGTGTCGCCGGCCTCAACCTGGTGGAGTTCCGTCGAATCGAGCATGCGGGCCTCCCGCAGCTTGACGGTGATGAGCCCATGGGAGAGCCGTGAGGCGTATACCGGAACGTTGATTTGCTTCAAGACATAAGAGAGGGCGCCGATGTGGTCCTCGTGGCCATGCGTAATGAGGATCCCGCGGACCTTGTCTCGACGCTCCAGCAAATAGCTGAGGTCAGGGATTACTAGGTCTACCCCAGGCATGTCCTCCCCTGGAAACATGACGCCGGCATCTATGACGATGATGTCGTCACCGTACTCCAGGACCATCATGTTCTTGCCTATTTCGCCTAGGCCACCGAGGGGAATGACGCGTAATACAGACATGGCGATCATCGGTCTTAAAACAGGCTCAGCTGCTTGGGCTCGTCCTCGTCCTTTTTCGCCTCGGGAGGAGGGGGAGGGCTTCCAGCCAGCAAACCGGGTATTTTCTTGAAGTCGGCCTCGATGGTTGCGCGGAGGCTGTTTTGATACAAGGCGGCCGCGGGGTGGTGGACCGGAAAGACGACCTGACCATCAACGGTGCGGGGGACACCATGGACACGGCTAATGACCTCACCCGGCAGGAACTTGGCGAGGGAGTAGCGGCCCAGGGTTACGATCGCCTTCGGTTTTATCAGCTGAATCTGGGGGTCCAGCCACTGGCGACAGCTTTCGATCTCGCTCGGGACCGGGTCGCGGTTGCCGGGGGGCCGGCACTTCACAATATTCGCGATGTAGACGTCGCTACGCTTGAAGCCGATGGACTCGATGAGCTCATCAAGGAACTTCCCGGCTGGACCCACGAAGGGACGTCCTTGTTGGTCTTCGTGGTAGCCGGGACCCTCACCGATGAACATGACCTCGGCGTGCTCATCCCCTTCGCCGGGAACCACCTGGGTCCTGGTTTTGGAGAGGCTGCAAGAGGTGCAGGATAGCGCAGCTTGGCAGAACTCGCCAAGGCTGGAAAAAGAGGTCATTACTAAACCTGGTTTAGAACTCTACTAGTACCTTCATCATAGCATGCGCATCTTATGGCGTCAACGGAAAAGGGTCCCTAGAACCGGCCATCGTCGCTCGAGCTATCCTTCCCGTTGTTGCCCTGAAATCGCCCAGGCCGTCCACCGCCGCCCTGAGTCCTACTTACGGGGCCTCTCCCCTATATGAGAGAGATGCATCACTTGGTAGAGGATGACAGAGGATAGACACCACCCTTGAATAGTAGAGCACGCCCGAGAAGACTGGCTGACAACATGCTGTAGGGAACCTGAGAGCTACCTGACAGTGGCAGCCACACTCAGGAAATCGCTGCAAAAGGACTGGCCTTCTTACTACGATGACGAGGTTAGGCGGAGCCGACAATGATTTCCGGCTCTAACACCACCTCGGATTCTATCGAGTTGGAAATGAAACACTGCTCTTCCAGGTTGTCGACGATCCCCTGGGCCTTTTCTCTGTCCTCTTCGCTGGCGATCCCGATGCGCGGCTTCACGGTAACCCTGCTGACGACGAGCTTTCCATACACCGGCTCCAGGAGCCCCTCCGCCTGGCTTTCGTAGGAGACAAAGTCCAGCTTTCGGGACTTGGCCAAGGAGAGGAAGGTGAAGAGCAGGCAGGACTCGACGGCGGCGACATAGAGGTTCTCCGGGCTCCAATTACCCTTGGGGCCGCGGAACTCGGGAGGGGTCGAGACTCGGATGTCGGGCCTTTCAGGCGCGGTGAGGACCGCTTCTAGCTCCTTATCCCAGCGCACGCCTGTAGTGTAGGTAAAGCTCTTTGCCCTGGTGGTCACGATTCCTCCTGACGGCGCCGCAGCTGTGATCGCCGTTCCAGTCGCCGTTATTTTACAGGCCCTTGGCGGCGACGAAGTTGGCCAAGTCCGCAGTGCGGCAGCTATAACCCCATTCGTTGTCGTACCAGCCAATGACCTTGACCATGCTGCCGTCCATCACCATGGCGGAGGGAGCGTCGAAGATGCAGCTATGGGGGTCCTTTTTGAAGTCGCTGCTCACCAACTCTTCGTCTGTGTACGCCAGAATGCCCTTCAAAGGGCCGTCCGCGGTAGCCTTGTAGGCCTCTTTAATCTCATCCACGGTTACGTCACGTCCAACATCGGCTACCAGGTCTACTAGAGAGCCGGTGGAGACCGGTACTCGAAAAGCCATGCCGTGGATCTTGCCATTGAGCTCGGGGAGGACGAGGCCGACCGCCCTGGCTGCGCCGGTGGTTGTGGGAATGATGTTCATGGCGGCAGCCCTAGCCCGGCGGAGGTCTTCATGGACCACGTCCAAGATTTTCTGGTCGTTGGTATACGCGTGAACGGTGGACATCAGAGCCCGCTTGATGGTGAAGCTGTCGTTGAGCACCTTGGCCAGAGGAGCGACGCAATTGGTCGTGCAAGAGGCGTTGGAGAGAACGTTGTGCTTCGCTGGGTCATATTTGGAGTCGTTGACCCCCATGACGATGGTGAGGTCCTCGTTTCTGGCGGGGGCGGAGATGATCACTTTCTTGGCCCCACCGTTCATGTGGGCGGCGGCCTTGGTGGCATCGCTGAAGAAGCCTGTTGACTCGATGACGAGGTCCACCCCCTCGCTTTCCCAGGGGATCTGGCCCGGATCGCGCTCGCTGAAGACCCTGAAGGGCCGCTCGTCGACAAGGATGTGGCCGTCCTGGACATCAATCTTCCCGGGGAAGGCGCCGTAGTTGGTATCGTACTTGAGAAGGTGAGCGTTAGTTTTGGTATCGGTCAGGTCATTAACCGCGGCTACCTGGAGACTGCCGGGATGATTCTCGTGCACCGCTCGAAACACCTGGCGGCCGATGCGCCCAAACCCGTTGATGCCAATCCTTGTGACCATAAACGCGTCTCCTTCTTCCTCGAAAAGCTAGCCGGTTCAAGGGGCTCAACTTTAGCAAACACCCTGGGATCAGTCAATTTCCGCATCAGTTTTGGACGAGGGGTCTTACAGGTCTGGGAGAAACAGACGATGATCAACGGGTCGAGGTGGAAATCAAAACCGGTTACTGCGCAAAAGAGGTCTTTTGGCTGAGCCTTAGTTGTGGGAAAAAGGCTCGCCATCGGGACGGTCTGCGCGGCGGAGAAACTCCTCGATATCCTCGACGGCAGCCTCTCCCGAGGGTAAGGGTTCCTCCTGACCGGAGAGCACCTGATCATATTGGCGCTCCAGTCGTTTGACGTAGGTGCTGATCTCTACGCTGGAGGAGATGGCCTTGGTTACCTCTTCTTCGAAGGCCTTCCCCCTACGTTCGAGGTCTTCCAGAGGGACATCTATTCCGATGACCTGGTTTATGTGGCCGATCAACGCCTTAGTAACCTTGTAGTTGGGGGACCGTTGGACGTAATGGGGGGCGTGACCCCAGATGCTGAGATAGTCGAAGCCGGCTTTGGTGCAGGCGTCCATGAATGCCGAGGTGATGCCCACCGGACCCTGGTAGTTGGAGCCCCTGATCTGGAGTCCCTGTAGTTTGGCCTGGAGCTCTTCTTTATTGGCGCCTCCACTCAGGGTGGTATCACGGGTGTGTGGGAGAGCGTCCAGAAGGCTTCCTAACGATATGACCTGCTGCAACCCGAAGGTTTTCATCACGGTGAGCAGAGACTCTGTATAAGTACGCCATTTCAGGTTAGGCTCGGTCCCCAGGAAGAGCACCAGGTCATGAGTCCCGTCCGGGCTTTTCCAGTAGAAGAACTCGTTGGAGGGCCACCGCAGGATGCGTTGGCCTTCCTTGTTGTTGTAGGCTCGTGGCCGCGTCAGTGTGAAGTCGTAGAACTCTTCGGGGTCAAGCTCGGCGAATTTCGTGGCGGGAAGCCGTCTAATAAGGTAGCGCACCGCTCTGGAAGCGCCTTCCTGAGCATCCGCCCAGCCAATAAAGGCGCCTATCCAACTCGGCCGGTCCAACTCCGGCTTTTCTAGGAATTGCAAGTGATCCAAGGTGACGCCCCCCCGCGTTTCAAGTCTATCACAGGGTCGCGGGCAGCGCCCGCAGGCATTGCGCCTGGCAAATGACCGCAATCTGGGGGTGCAAGGCTTCCGAGATTACTTCGGGCGGGTAGCGCCCGTAGGCATTGCGCCTACTCCGTGGAGACTGCCTCATGGTCATCATCGAGAGCGGACCGGAGGGTGTGCCAGCCCAGGCTGACGCATTTTACTCTGGAGGGGTAATCGCGTATCCCTGAGAAAGCCTCCAGGTCGCCAAGCTCATCGAGGTCGATGTCGTCGTCGCTGGTTATCTGGCGGTGAAAGAGGTCGAACAGCCGCTGTGCCTCTGCCTTACTCTTACCCTTGACCGCTTCGGTCATCATGGAAGTAGAGGCCCGCGAGATGGCGCATCCGGTACCCTGGAAGGCTACGTCCTTGATCTTGTCTCCCTCCATCTCAACGTAGATAAGCACCCGGTCGCCACAGATGGGATTAAAGCCCTCGGCGCTTCGGTTGGCCTGTTCAGCCTTCCGGAAGTTGCGGGGCTTGCTGTTATGGTCCAGGACGATCTCCTGGTAGAGATCGGTGAGGTCGCTCAAGCCAGCACCTCCCGAACTTTTAAGACCGCTTGGGTCAGGGTGTCGATCTCCTCGCGGGTGGTATAGAGCCCCAGGGAAGCCCGGGCGGTAGCCGCTACGCCGAACCGCTGCATCAACGGCTGGGTGCAGTGGTGCCCCGCGCGGATGGCGACCCCTTCTCGGTCAAGGACGGTGCCGATATCGTGGGGGTGTATGCCCTCGATCACGAAGGAGAGCACGCTAGCCTTCTCCCGCGCCGTGCCGATGAGACGCGGCCATCCGAGCGCCAGCATTTTCTCTGTCGCATAGGCCAACAGCTCCCTCTCGTGAGCACCTATCCTATCGAGACCAAGCTGCGTGACATAATCGATGGCGACCCCCATGCCTATGACTCCTCCGATGTGGGGGGTCCCAGCCTCGAACTTGTAGGGCAGGTCATTGAAGAGGGTCTTTTCAAAGGTTACGGAGCTAATCTGTTCGCCGCCACCCTGGTAAGGGGGCATGGCCTCCAGCAAGTCAGCCTTGCCGTACAGCACGCCGATTCCCGTGGGGCCGTACAGTTTGTGTCCGGAAAAGGCGTAAAAGTCGCAGTCCAGGTCCTGAACATCGATGTGGAGGTGAGAGACCGCTTGAGCCCCGTCCAGCATGACCGGCACGCCCTGGCGGTGCGCCAGCTCAACGATGCGCCGCACGGGGTTGATGGTCCCCAGAGCGTTGGACATGTGCGAGATGGAGACGATCTTGGTCCGAGGTCCCAGAAGCTGCTCATAGGCCTCCATGTCGAGCTCGCCGGCGTCATTAACCGGTACCACTCGGAGGTGGGCGCCCTTCTCCTCACAAACGATCTGCCACGGAACGATGTTGGAGTGATGCTCCATGGCTGAGATGATGACCTCGTCACCTTCTTGCAGGTTTGAGCGGCCATAGGTGGCGGCGACAAGGTTGATTGCCTCAGTCGTCCCCCTGACGAAGATGATTTCGTGGGCCTCGCGAGCATTCAGGAGGCGCTGTACCTTGGACCGTGACTCCTCGTACTCGGCTGTGGCGCGCTCGCTGAGGTAATGGATGCCTCGGTGGATGTTGGCGTTCTCCATGGCGTAATACTGCGCCAGCCGGTCTATGACCGATTGCGGCTTCTGAGTTGTGGCAGCGTTGTCCAGATAGACCAGTTGTTTTCCGTGGACTTGCTGGTGCAAGGCGGGGAAGTCCTGCCTGATCCGGTCAACGTCATATTCGGGGGCAGGCTCCGTTTTGGCCGTGGGCGATCCTGCCCTGTGGGGAGTAGTCATCGCTGCTCTCCCGTTTGAAGGGTAGGAAGGATCCGTTGCAGCAAACGGTCCACATGAGCTTCCAAGGGCTTCAGTGGAATCCCTCGAATGATCTCGGCGGCAAAGGCGTAGGCCAGCAGGCCCCGCGCCTTCTGTTCGTCCAGCCCGCGGGTCTTGAGGTAGAACATGCTCTCCTCGTCCAGCTTGCCGGCCGTGGCGCCGTGAGCGCACTTCACGTCATCGGCGAAGATCTCCAGATAGGGCTTGGAGTCCACTCGAGCGCCGGGAGACAACACCAGGTTCCGGTTGGTCTGGCGGGCGTCCGCTTTCTGCGCGTCCTTACGCACCAGAACCCTGCCGCTAAACACTCCGGTAGACTTGCCGCCCAGGATGCCTTTATAGAGCTCCCGACTTGTCGTGCGAGGCTTGGCATGGTCGATAAAAGTATGGTTATCGATATGCTGCCCACCATCGGTTATAGATAGTCCGTTGAGGAAGCATTCGCTGCCCTCGCCATCCAGCAGCACGCTCAGAGAGTCCCTGACGAGACGGCCGCCGGAGGCGATGGAGGTCGAGTGAAAGACGCTGTCTTTTTTTTGCCGCACAGCGGTAGTCCCGACGTGGTAGGCCCCATCACCATCGAGCAGCAGTTTGTACCAGTCCAGGGCCGCTCCCTCACTCAGGACGATCTCCGTAATAGCGTCGATGAAGGCGGCCTGGGGTGATAGGCCCACGTAGCTCTCCACCACCGTGGCGACGGTCCCTTCGCCGGCCAACACAAGTGTCCTGGGATAGGAGACCGTGCTGGGTTCACTGGCGGTTGAGACATACAGCAGATGAATCGGCTGCTCGACGACACTTCCGGGCGGCAAGGAGATGAACGCTCCGTCATGGATGAAAGCGGTGCTCAATGCCGTGAAGCCATCGCCGTTGAGTTTGGCTGACTGGCCCAAGTGCTTGGCGAGGATGCCCGAGCTGGCCGAGGGGGCGTCGGCGAGATTTCCCACCAGCGCGTCCTTCGGGAGGTCTCCGATCGAAGAGCGGTCCTGGTCGAAGCGCCCATCTACGAAGACGAGCCGGCTCCAGCCGTGGCCAAGCGTGAATGGCTTAAGCGCGGAGGAGGCGAGCCGGGGTCTGGGCTGAAAGGCGTACTGGAAGCCGGCCTGGGCGATGGGGGTGACGTTGGTGTACTTCCATTCTTCGTTGCCGCGCCGCTGTAAGGGGAAGCCAACCTGGCTGAAACGGCTGATAGCGTCCCGGCGCAGGTCGCGGAGCCACGGAGGCGAGCCCTTGGCGACTTGGGCTTCAAACAGGTCGAAGTCTGCGAGGAAGCGGTCGGTTTGGGTGGGTGTTTGAGCCATCACGATGCCCGTGGTCACGCGCCGGCGGCTACCGCCTTCGGAGTATCGCTACTGCCGTCCCTGATCCACTCGTACCCCTTCGCCTCCAGCTCCTTGGCCAGGGCGCTGTCGCTGGAGCGGACGATGCGCCCGTCCATGATCACGTGAACTCTGTCCGGTGTGATATAGTCCAGGATACGCTGATAGTGGGTCACGATGACCGTGGCGCTCTTGGGATTGCGAAGATTGTTTACGCCGTTGGCGACGAGCTTTAACGCGTCGATATCCAGGCCGGAATCGGTCTCATCCAGGATCGCCAGCCGGGGTTCCAGCAGAGCCATCTGAAGTATTTCGTTTTTCTTTTTCTCACCGCCGGAAAAGCCCTCGTTCACTGACCGGCTGTTAAATCCCGGCTGCATCTTGACGATCTTCATCTTCTCTTTCAGCAGCTTACCGAACTCCCTGAAGCTCATCTCCTCCAGCCCTCTGTGTACACGAATGGAATTCAGGCTGGCCCGGAGGAATTCCGAGTTACGGACGCCGGGCAGCTCCATGGGAGTCTGAAAGGCCAGGAAGATGCCCTTTCGGGCGCGGAGCTCCGGTGCCAGAGCGAGGATGTCCTCACCGAGGTAATGAACAGATCCTCCGGTAACGGTGAATGCGGGGTTACCGGCCAGGACCATCGCCAGGGTGCTCTTCCCGGAGCCGTTAGGGCCCATGATGGCGTGGACCTCGCCCGCGTTGACAACCAGGTCAAGTCCGGTGAGTATTTCCTGTCCGGCGGCGGTGGCACGCAGGCCCCGGACCTCCAGCAAGGGACGGGCCCGGCGGCTGCTAGCCAACGCTGTTCTCCAGGCTCACCTGCAACAGCTTGGAGGCCTCGACGGCGAACTCCCAGGGCAGCTCCTTGAATACCTCGCGGCAAAAGCCGTTGATGATCATGCGGTGGGCGTCCTCGGATGGAATACCCCTTTGCATACAGAAGAAGAGCTGGTCGTCGCTCACCTTGGATGTAGAGGCCTCGTGCTCGATGCTGGAGCTGTCGTTGTGCACTTCGATATAGGGGATGGTGTGGGCGCCGCACTTGTCGGTCAGCAGCAGGGAGTCGCACTGGGTGTAGTTCTTTGAGTTGCTGGCGTTGGGCAGGATCTTGACCAGGCCGCGGTAGGTGTTGTTACCCTGCCCCGCCGATATGCCCTTGGAGATGATGGTGCTCCGGGTATTCTTCCCCAGATGGATCATCTTGGTGCCGGTGTCAGCCTGTTGATGGTTGTTGACCACGGCCACCGAGTAGAACTCGCCGACAGAGTCGTCTCCTTGAAGAATCACGCCCGGGTACTTCCAGGTGATGGCGGAGCCGGTCTCGACCTGAGTCCACGAGATCTTGGAGGCCCGACCGGCGCACTTGCCTCGCTTGGTGACGAAGTTGTAGATGCCCCCCTCGCCGTCCTTGGTCCCGGGGAACCAGTTCTGGAGGGTGGAGTACTTGATCTCGGCTCCTTCTAAGGCGATCAGCTCGACCACGGCGGCGTGGAGCTGATTTGTCTTGCGAAAGGGAGCGGTGCACCCTTCGAGGTAGCTCACGTAGGAGCCTTCGTCGGCTACGATGAGGGTACGCTCGAACTGGCCGGCATCGGCGCTGTTGATACGGAAGTAGGTCATAAGCTCGACGGGGCACCGGACCCCTTTGGGTATGTAAGCGAAGGAGCCGTCGCTGAAGACCGCCGAGTTTAGGGTTGCAAAGAAGTTGTCTGAGTAGGGGACCACAGAGCCCAGGTATTTCTTGATAAGGTCCGGGTGGTTATGAACCGCCTCGGTGAAGGAGCAGAATATGATGCCTACCTTATCGAGGCTCTCTTTGTAGGTGGTGGCGACGGAAACGCTATCGAAAACGGCGTCGACGGCAATACCGGAGAGCTTCTTCTGCTCCTCCAGCGGGATGCCCAGCTTGTCGAAAGCTTCCAGGATCGCGGGGTCTACTTCATCCAGACCCTTGGGCCCGTCTCCGGCCTTGGCAGGGGCTGAGTAATAGACGATGTCCTGGTAGTCGATAGGTGGGAATTGCACGTTCTGCCAGGTAGGCTCCTGGTCCTTGACGTTAAGCCAGTGGCGGAATGCGCGAAGCCGCCACTCCAGCATGAACTCGGGCTCGCCTTTCTTGGCCGAGATCAGGCGAATGACCTCCTCGGACAGGCCTTTGGGGATCGAGTCCGATTCGACCTGGCTCACAAATCCGTACTTATAATCAGAGCTGGGTAGGAGGTCCGAGGTGGTCATAAGGGCCTTTGTTTAGTTAGTTGACCGACTTAGTCAAGCACTGTGGCTAGTGTAGCAACAGACGGGGGGTGGTGTCAACGACAAAATGGAGCCGCTCAGGCGAAAAATAAGGAGTGATGGTCAAATGCCTGTCCCCTTTTTGCTACCAACGAAGACGCGGTCCGGTGGCTGGTACTGAAGTCCGAGCAAGCCCGGCCCGGATACGAGATGCTTTACTTCGCTCAGTATTTTTAAGCAGGTGGAGCTCAGGGCTCCCTCGTCTCTCCGTCCAAGGAGGAATTTGCTGAAAGGCTAGGAGTGACAAATCAGCCGTATCCGGTGACCGCTAGACACGACCCCCCCGGCATAGGTCGCCAAGGAGGAGGTTAGGCTGAAAGTTCTTACTCCTGACCTGTATGTCCCCGGTACCAATAGGTGCAGACCGACCCAGGCGTCTTGGACCAGTTGCGTCAGGCACAGGCCTCCCTGACAAGGGAATCTTCCTGCTCTTGTTGGGCCCAGGAACTAGCTCGGGTCCTTCACCTTCCGCAGGTACGGCTTCACCGTCTCCCAACCGGCAGGGAACAACTCCTTGGCTGCCTCGTTGTCGACCGACGGGAGGATGATCACGTCCTCGCCCTTTTGCCAGTTCGCCGGAGTCCCCACCTTGTGCTTCGCCGTCAGCTGGACGGAATCGAGCACGCGCAGCAACTCGTCGAAGTTGCGGCCTGAGCTCATCGGGTAGGTCAGGCTAACCTTGATCTTTTTGTCGGGGCCCACCAGGAATACCGAGCGCACCGTCTGGTTGTCAGCCGCCGTCCTGCCCTCGGACGTGTTGCCCGCCTCGGCCGGCAGCATGTCGTACGCCATCGCCACTTCGAGACGCTCGTCCGCGATGATCGGGAAGTTGAGCTTGGTGCCGGCAAGTTCCTCGATGTCGCTGGCCCACCGCTTGTGGTCATCGACCTTGTCGACGCTGAGGCCGATCACCTTGCAGCCGCGCTTCGCGAACTCATTGCTGATCTTCGCCACGTAGCCGAGCTCCGTCGCGCACACCGGCGTGAAGTCCTTGGGATGTGAAAACAACATAGCGTACCCGTCGCCTACCCAATCGTGGAAATGGACCGTTCCCTCGCTCGTCTCCGCCGTGAAATCGGGTGCCGTGTCATTGATGCGCAGTGCCATGTTTCCCTCCTTGTAATAGTTGACGCTCTATAGCCCAACCCGTTCCAAAGCCCTACACCGCCTGCCACCAAGGCCACCCGAACCCGCCTGCATCAGGATTCGGCCGCGGTACGCGAATGCCCCCGCTGGCGATGTACAGGAGGCACTTCCTTCGACTCCCGCCCCTTCGGCTGCGCTCAGGGCAGGCGCCGGGGCTTCTCCCCTCTGGACACCCCTTTCTTCAGCATCCTGACAGAGAGTTGTGCGGGGAAGGATAGCACACAGACAGCTTGAATCCAAGACACATTGCACAGGAAACGCCTCGCTCTTTAGAAGCGATTCCAAAAATCGACATGACAGATTGGTTTCACCCTCACCCTAGCCCTCTCCCATGAAGGGCGAGGGTATTTTGGAGAACGGCGTTGAGGCATATCGGCTTCGAGGGCAACTTGGTTTAACAGTCTTTTAACACGGCATTAACTGTTCTTTAACCGGCGCTGGTGAATCTGGGGATACCCTGGGGGCAGATGATGAAGCTGGAGGAGGGCATACCGGAATCGATGTGGTGGTCCCCTGCGTCCCTTTCGGCCATGGCCCTGGCCCTGGCTTTGGTAGCGGTAGCGTGTGGCCCGAAAGGCACAGGTCTGAGGGGCTCCGTGGTCATCGATGGATCGAGCACGGTCTTTCCGATAACGGAGGCCGTAGCTGAGGAGTACAGGTTTGAGGAGCCTCGGGTCCGCACCACCATTGGCATTTCCGGCACGGGTGGAGGCTTCAAGCGGTTCTGCGCCGGCGAGACCGACCTATCTGATGCGTCGAGGCTTATCAAGGAGTCGGAGCTGAGGGATTGCGAAGAGAAAGGGGTTGAATTCCTCGAGTTACGGGTCGCCCTGGACGGGCTCTCGGTCCTGGTCCACCCCAAGAACGACTTTGTGGACTTCTTGACGGTCGACGAGCTCAGGAGGATATGGGAGCCCGGCTCCAAGGTGACCCGCTGGAATCAGGTGCGTCCTGACTGGCCTGACGAGCGCATCGAGCTTTTCGGCCCCGACACTGAGTCCGGCACCTTTGACTACTTCACCGACGTCATAAACGGAGAGGAGGGCGCCAGCCGGGCGGATTACTCTGCCAGCGCCGATGACAACGTGCTCGTACAGGGTGTCTCCGGTGAACGGTACTCCCTGGGCTACTTCGGCTACGCCTTCTTCCAGGAGAACCAAGACAAGCTCCGGGTGGTGCCCGTAGACCCCGGCGATGGGGTACCGATCACCCCCACAGGCGTCACCATCAATGACGGTACGTACACGCCGCTGGCACGGCCGCTCTACCTGTATGTGAACACAGATTCGTTGCGGGAGAGCCCCGCTCTGCAAGGGTTCCTGGAATTTTATCTGACCTTTGGGGGACCGCTGGCGGCCGAGGTGGGCTACGTGCCGCTGGCGCAAGAGGAGTACGACCAGCAGCGGGAGCAGGTCAGGCAGCTGAGCGCCGCGGAATGACCATGCGACCACCCGGCGATGCGCTGGACTCGGGACCCGGTCCTCGGCGGGCTCTTTCCAGGCGAAAAGCCGGGCGTCGTCTCGAAGAACGGCTGGTCCCTAATCTCCTGCTTCTAGCGGCGCTGGTCTCTGTCATCACGACTGTCGGCATCGTTGTCTCGCTGATGACGGAGGCGGTCGCGTTCTTTCGGGAAGTATCGCTGCTGGATTTTTTCGGCGATACGAAGTGGACACCCAAGTTCGCCGATCAGCACTTCGGCATCTGGCCGTTGGTGGCCGGGACTCTTCTGGTCACCGCCATCGCCGCAGCTGTGGCCCTCCCCATCGGCCTGGGTGCCGCCATATTTTTGAGCGAATACGCTGCTAGCCGTTTGCGTCGGGTCTTGAAACCTGTTCTAGAGATTTTGGCGGGAATCCCCACGGTTGTGTACGGCTTCTTCGCATTGACCTTTATCACGCCGACTATCCTCCGGAACCTTCCGGGCCCCTTTGTCGACACCAGCATATTCAACGCTCTCAGTGCCGGACTGGTCGTAGGGATCATGATCGTTCCCATGGTGGCCTCCCTGAGCGAGGATGCCATGATGGCGGTGCCAACCTCCCTCCGCCAGGGGGCGTACGCTCTAGGGGCGACACGGTTTGAAGTTGCGCGCAGGGTGGTGGTTCCCGCCGCCTTCTCCGGAATCGTGGCTTCGTTCGTCCTGGCGATATCGCGGGCGATCGGGGAGACGATGATCGTCACCCTGGCCGCCGGTGCCAGCCCCAAGCTGACGGCTAACCCACTCGAGAGTGTTCAGACCATGACGGCCTATATTGTCCAGGTCAGCATGGGAGAGACCCCCTTTGGGAGTATCGAGTACAAGACGATCTTCGCCGTCGCGATGGTACTTTTCGTGATTACCCTGGCGATGAACATCTTCGGCCAGTGGCTGGTGCGCCGCATCAGGGAGTCCTACTGATGAGAGCCGTAGCAGCTAGCAGATCATTGCGGTCGAGAAAATTGAAGGCCATGGTGTCGCACGCCCTGTTTGCGACGGCGACCCTTACCGGCATCATTGTGCTGGCAACGTTGCTTGTCCGGGTCTTCATGGAAGGCCTTCCGCAATTGGACTGGGGCTTCATCAACAGCTTCCCTTCCCGTCTCCCAAGCAGGGCTGGCATTCTCTCACCGCTCATGGGGACGTTATGGGTTATGGCCTTCACGGCGTTGTTCTCTTTTCCACTGGGGCTGGCGACCGCCCTATACCTGGAGCAGTATGCGCCGCAGAATAAGATCACAGCTATCATTCAGACCAACATTTCAAACCTGGCCGGGGTGCCCTCCATCGTGTACGGCATCCTGGGGCTGACGGTCTTCGTGCGGTGGTTCTCCCTGGACCGGAGCGTTCTCGCCGGCGCCCTCACGATGACCATTCTTATTCTTCCTATAACTATTATCGCCTCCAGAGAGGCTCTCCGGTCCGTACCCAGCTCTTTGACCACCGCCTCGTACGCCCTGGGAGCCACCCAGTGGCAGACGGTGCGTCGAGTGGTGCTTCCCTATGCTTTCCCCGGTATTCTGACCGGCACGATTCTTTCGATGTCCCGGGCTATCGGAGAGACTGCGCCACTCCTCATGATGGGTGCGTTGACCTTTGTAGCGTTTGTGCCGGGCAGCGATGGTCTCGCCCGTGCGCCTTTGGACCCGTTCACTGTCTTGCCCATTCAAATTTTCAATTGGGCCTCCCGGCCCCAAAGCGAATTTCAGGACCTGGCGGCTACGGGAATCGTCGTCCTTCTGGTCGTGCTTCTTGTCATGAATGCGGGGGCTATTCTTTTGAGGGACCGCTTTCAGAGGAAGATTCAGGACTGATTTGACCCTCGCGCGATTGCGGTGATAGGCTTCAACTGTACGATCGGGTGAGGCGAAGGTAAAGGAGATTGATGGCGGAACGTACCGCACCACAAGTGGAGGACGCCGACTCGACGGCGAAGGGTGTCTCCGAGGAGACGTCCTCGTCCACTCCATCCGTGGGGGCCCAAGCGGAGGATGCCCTCCACGCGGGTCCCATCGCCCTGGAGACCCGTGGCTTGAGCCTGTACTATGGTGCGTTCAGGGCGCTGGCCGATATCAACATGAAGCTGCCTGCCAGGCGGATTATGGCTATCATCGGCCCTTCTGGATGCGGCAAAAGCTCGCTGCTACGCTGCTTCAATCGCATGAATGAATTGATTCCTGAAACGCGGTTGGAGGGCCAAATCCTGTTCCGTGGCGAAGACCTGTACGCTACAGATGTCGACCCCACCGAGGTCCGCCATCTCATCGGCATGGTGTTCCAGAAACCTAACCCTTTCCCTAAGTCCATCTACGATAACGTCGCATTTGGGCCTCAGATTCATGGGTTCAGCGGCTCTCTGGACGAGCTGGTGGAGCGATCTTTGACACAGGCTGCGTTGTGGGATGAAGTGAAGGATAGATTGAAGAAGAGTGCGCTGGAGCTCTCCGGTGGGCAACAGCAACGGCTTTGCATCGCTCGGGCTCTTGCCGTGGGACCGGAGGTCATTCTGATGGACGAGCCGGCCTCCGCCTTGGACCCTCTCGCAACGCTGAAGATCGAAGATTTGATGCAAGAACTTGCGGAGAACTATACCATCGTCATCGTCACCCACAACATGCAGCAGGCGGCCCGAGTTTCCCACTTCACGGCTTTCATGACTACCGAGGGTGGAGGGGAGCCGGGCAGACTGGTGGAGGTCGATTCCAGAGATGTGATCTTCACCACGCCCAAGGACCAAAGAACCCAGGACTATATCACCGGGCGATATGGATAGGGGGGCTGGAGGATGACCAGGCGAGGCTTTGACGCTGAGCTACAGGCGCTGCAAGACGATCTGTTGATTCTCGGCAGTATGGTCGAGAAGGCCATCGTTAAGTCCATCGATTCGCTGAAGCGACGGGATTTCGCTCTGGCCCAAAAGGTGATTGAAGAAGACCTTCTCGTCAACCACAAGCGTTACGAGATGGAGGAGACCTGCCTCCGGCTGTTAGCAACCCAGCAACCGATGGCCAGCGATCTCAGAACCATCGTGGCGGTCCTTCACATCACTGTGGACCTGGAGCGCATGGGGGACTATGCGGAGGGGATCGCCAAGGTTAGCATCATGATTGGCGATGAGCCGCTGATTAAGCCTCTGATCGATATCCCACGGATGAGCGAGCTGGCGCTGGGTATGCTCCGGGGCAGTCTGGACGCCTTTATCGAAAGGGACGTGGAGGCTGCCAAGAAAGTCTGCCTGGACGACGATATGGTGGACGCCCTCCATGAGCAGGTCTATCGTGAGCTTCTGACTTACATGTTGCAGGACGCCAAGACCATTAACCAGGCGACCTACCTGACCTGGGTCGCCCACAATCTAGAGCGCATCGCCGACCGGTCTACCAACATCTGTGAGCGGGTGCTCTTTGCCGCCACCGGCAAGATGGAGGAGATCGGCGCCTCCAAGTATTAAGACGCAGCTCCGGTGAGGTGCCCCCTCAGGTGGGACTCCAGGCGCTAACCCACGACGATAACGGCGACCCCGTAATCCCTGAGTCTGAAGAGGACTGGCAGGACTGGGTAAGCGCGACCGCGACGCGTAACTACGTCTTGAACGACCCGCTGGTGGACTGGCTCGCTCAATACGGTAAAGAGCAGGGTTTTCTGCCCGACAACGAGCTCGATGGGTATGATGAGCGCACAGACTTCGGGCATTTCATCATGGACAAGGGGTTGGCGTTCGAATCGGCTGTGGTGGACTACCTCAAGACCCGGCTTTCACTCTACATAGTTGGGCAGCACCTCGGAGGCAGCCGGGGCCTTGGCGCGGCGGAAGAGACACTCCGGGCCATGGAGCGGGGTGAGCCGGCGATTTACCAGGTGGTCCTTCGAGACCCCGCCTCCCGCACCTATGGCACCGCCGATCTGCTGCTGCGAAGCGACGAGCTGTGCCGGCTTTTTCCCGCCGCCATGGACTCCGAGGCGGCCGGCGTTCCAGCCCCAGACCTGGGCGATCACCCCTGGCACTACCGCGTGGTGGACATAAAGTTCACGACACTGCATTTTCTGGCCGGAGGGGCGCTCGGCGACGGGTCGGGCTCCGCATGGGCGTACAAGGCGCAGGTGTATATCTACAACCGGGCCCTGGGCCGAATGCAGGGCTATCTGCCGCCGGAGGCCTATTTGCTGGGCCGGGGTTGGGAGCAGACGTCCAAGAAGATAACGTCGCGAGGCTCAGGCTGCATGGACCGTCTAGGCGCGGTGCTCCAAGGGCACGTCTCCGGGTCCAAGGGGGTGCTAGCGGTCGCGGTAGAGGAGGCGTGCGGCTGGGTCCGCCGGTCCAGGAGGGAAGGAGGGACCTGGCGCGTGTTGCCGGAACCTTCGGTCCCGGAGCTGCGGCCCAACATGACGGGGGCCTCCGATGAATGGCACACCGCGAAGCAACGCATCGGCCATGAGCTGGAGGACCTGACCCTGCTATGGCAGGTGGGCGTCGAGAAACGGACAACGGCCAACGAGGCGGGGGTGTTCCGATGGTCGGACTCTGCCTGCACACCGGAGACCGTGGGGGTCCGGGGGGCAACACAGGCGCAGGTCCTCCAGAAGATGCTCGACGTCAATCGCTCGCCCGGCGAGAACCCCATCCGACCAGCCCGAGTGCATGCCGGTGAGGAGGAATGGCGGCCGGAGCCACCCCTGGAGTTCTACGTCGACTTCGAGACGGTAAGCGACCTGGACGATGATTTCTCGAACATCCCGGATAAAGGGGGACAGCCGCTGATCTTCATGATCGGCTGCGGGCATGTGGAGCAGGGCGAGTGGCGATGGCGCAGCTTCACCGCCGACACCTTATCGGAAGGGCATGAAGCGACGATCATCGACGCATGGCTGGAGCACATGAGGGAGACCCGGGGGCCACGATCCCCGCAGGCGGAGGAGCCGAGGGTATTTCACTGGTCGCATGCCGAGGTGTCGACCTTCGAGAGCGCGTTCAACTCGGCGAAGCGGCGGCATCCGGACAAGGCTTGGGAGGACCCGCGCTGGTTCGACTTTCTGAAGCAGGTCATGAAAACGGAGCCGGTGGTCGTGCAAGGGGCCATGGGGTTCGGGCTGAAATCGATAGCGACGGCGATGCGGGACCATGGCTCTATCGACACCGCCTGGGGGGCCGGCCCCACCGATGGGCTGGGCGCCATGGTGGGGGCCTGGTCCTCGGCCAAGGAGGCCTCAGAGCGAGGGTGCACGCTGCCGGAGACGGAGCTGATGCAGGAGATCGAGCGGTACAACGAAGTCGATTGCAAGGTGATGATGGAGATCGTCCGCTACCTGCGCGCCCACCATTGATGTCGGACGACCTCTTCGGTCCCCTCCGGGCTGGGCGCTATGAGCTGGTGACGCTCAAGTCGGTGACGTTCAAGCAAGTAATAGTGCGGGATATCCCGGGGACGGCGTGAATCTGTGTGGCGACGACGGTGCTCACTTCGCTAGCGTCGGCGCCTTGAACGATGGCGATGATGTCGTACGGCCCGGTGATAAGGTAGGCTTCGTCAACTGTGGGAAGCTTCCCCAGGGCCTTAGCCACGTCGCGCGCTTTTCCTACCGTCGCCTCTATGAGGATGTAGCCTTTACAGGTCATCGGATGCCTCCCTCGGCCAGTTGTCACCTGCCGCCTGACATTATACCCAAGTCTTGCTAGCAGGTAAGGGCGCGTCGTCGCTCTCCTTCCTTGTACCCTGCGCCGTACGTCAGTTATACTTTGAGAAGTTGCTTCGTTTTCCGAGCCACCCGCTCGTGTTGCCCCAATCGGCATATCGATTCCACCAAGAGGAAGAGCCCTGAGCACCAAAGTCGGCGAAATAGAGGCGGTGCAAGAGCTTCGCTACCGCATTCGGCATTCCGCGGCTCACGTCATGGCGGACGCCGTGCTTCATTTCTTTCCGGAGGCCAAGCTTACTCTTGGGCCACCGACGGAGGATGGGTTCTATTACGATATCGATCTCCCACGACCCCTAACCCCTGAAGATCTGGAGAAGATCGAAGGCAAGATGAGGGAAGCCATCGCGGCGGACCAACCCTTCACTGAGCAAGAGATAAGCCGTGAAGAGGCCCTGCGGCTTTTCGCCGATAATCCCTACAAGCTGGAGATCATTCAGCAGATCCCAGACGACGAGAAGATAACCACCTACACTCATGGAGGGTTTACGGACCTCTGTGAAGGGCCCCATGTGGCCAGCACCGGGGAGCTACCGGCGATCAAGCTCTTGAGCGTGGCGGGGGCATACTGGCGGGGGGACGAGAGCAACCCGATGCTCCAGCGAATCTACGGGACCGCCTTCGAGTCACAGGAAGCGCTGGACGAGCATCTGGCTATGGTGGAAGAGGCCGCGAAGCGGGACCACAGGAGGCTTGGCCGGGAGCTGGACCTGTTCTATTTCGATCCTATCGCCCCTGCCAGCCCCTTCTTCCTGCCCAAGGGCGCCACGGTATTTAACCTGTTAGTGGACTACGTTCGGGAGCGGTACGGAGCCTACGGCTATCAAGAGGTGTTGACCCCGCAAATTTTTGCCGCAGATCTTTGGCGCCGCTCCGGTCATTACGCTAACTACAAGGAAAACATGTTCTTCGTCAACGTGGACGAGCGGGAGTTCGGGGTGAAGCCCATGAACTGCCCCGGCCATATGCTCATGTACGCCTCTCGCCTACACTCCTATCGTGAGCTGCCGATCCGCTATGCCGATTTTGGGCGGCTGCATCGCAATGAACGCTCGGGGGTTACCCACGGCCTCATCAGGGTGCGTAGCTTTTCCCAGGATGACGCCCATATCTTTTGCCGGCATGATCAGATCAATGAGGAGGTCGGCACGTTCATCGATATGCTGTCCGAGAGTTACGGTATGTTCGGGTTTGATGACCCTAGGATTTTCCTCTCGCTGCGACCCGATAAGCGGGTGGGGACTGAGGAGCTCTGGGACAGGGCTGAAGCGGCCCTAGAGGACGCGCTGAAGGGGAGGACCATCGAGTTCGAGCGGGTTGCGGGAGAGGGTGCATTCTATGGGCCCAAGGTGGACTTCTTCGTGGATGACGCCATGGGACGGGGCTGGCAGCTCGGCACCCTGCAGCTCGACTTCTCATTACCTGAGAGCTTTGATCTGGAATATGTCACAGAAGAGGGGAGCCGAGCTCGCCCGGCCGTTATTCACCGCGCGATGCTGGGCTCGATCGAGCGGTTCCTGGGTATCCTCATAGAGCACACCGGCGGCGCCTTTCCCGTGTGGCTGGCGCCGGTGCAAGCGGTCGTCATCCCCATCGCGGACCGTCACCTGGACTATGCGCGGGAGGTGGAGCGGCGGCTACGGGCTGAGGGGATCCGGGTGGAGGTTGACTCCCGCGGAGAGCGGATGAACCTGAAGATACGTGACGCACAGATGCAGAAGGTCCCATATATGCTCGTCGTGGGGGACCGGGAGCAGGCCGATAACGCGGTCGCGGTGCGTCTGCGAAGCGGGGAGAACCCTGGAGCTATGCCAGTCGATCGGCTCATCGAAGAAGTCCGCGATACAGTGCTGGCAAGAGGGTAGGAGAGGTCGGCGTCGGCGGCGCTTGGCTCGCGGCGTTGGCGCCCCGAAGTTTTGACGTGGTTCAAGGAATGTGCTATATTCGCCATTGTCTTTCCCGGGTCAGCCAACGGTTTGGAAATGGGTGAGGGGCTATAGCAAAAGATTATAGAATAAACCACCTGATACGCGCCCGAGAGGTCAGGGTGATTGGCGATGAGAGCGAACAGCTCGGGGTTATGTCCCTGTCGGATGCCCTTGCCTTAGCAGATCAACGGAATGTGGACCTGGTCGAGGTAGCCCCGGCCGCTGTACCCCCCGTCTGCCGCCTGCTGGATTACGGAAAGTTTCGCTATGAGCAGGCGAAGAAGGACCGAGAATCCCGCAAGGGACAGAAGGCTCAGGAGCTCCGCGAGGTCCGCATGCGCCCTCGAACTGAAGGGCACGACATGGAAGTCAAGATGCGTCGGGCTCGGAAATTCCTCGAAGATGGTCAAAAGGTCAAACTGTCAGTGTTCTTCAGGGGTAGAGAGATAACGCACCCTGAGTTTGGAGTCACACTTCTGCGGAAGGTGGCGGAATCTTTACAGGAGGCGGCGAAGCTGGAGAAAGCTCCCTCCCTGCAGGGCCGGGCCATGACGATGATCTTGGCCCCCCTGGCGGCGCGGAAGCCCAGCAGCGTACCGGTGGAGGAAGAGGCTGGTGCCAAAGCTTAAGACTCATAAGGGAGCGAAGTCACGCTTCCATGTGACGGGAACCGGGAAAATCATGAGGACCAAGGGTGGCAAGAGCCACCTACGGAGGAAGAAGCCGAAGGCTACCCGGCGCCTGTACGATAATAAACTGCCTCTACACGAAGCCGACGAGAAACGGATCAAGAGGCTTCTGCCCGGCATTTAAGGGCCCGGTTGGGTTGCTGGGCTGGCCTCAGGAGAACAGCATTGCCTAGAGTGAAGAGAGGCGTTACAGCCAGGGCGCGCCATAAAAAGGTGCTGAAGCTGACCAAGGGTCAGAGGGCAACGAAGAGTACCCTTTTCCGGCGGGCCCATGAAGCGATGCTCAAGTCATTGAGCTACGCTTACCGGCATCGCCGGGAGCGAAAAAGGGACATGCGCAGGCTATGGATAGCGCGGGTTAATGCCGCTGCTCGGCTGGAAGGGCTGACCTACAGCCAGCTTATGAGCGGTCTTAAAAAGGCCGGGGTCGAGGTCAACCGGAAGATGCTGGCGGACCTGGCCGTTCGTGACGCTGCGGGTTTCGGGAAGATAGCCGAGCTTGCGAAGGGTGCGGCGGTAGCCACAAACTGAGGTTGCGGTTGTGGCTGGCCACTACGAGAGCGCCTCGGGGCGCTCTTTTTGTTGCCTTGACACCTTCAGGGCTGTTCAGTAAGGTGAATTCAACGATGAAGGGAGGTGAACGCCACGGCTGAGAAGACGGCGGTTAAACAACGAGAAGGGGAGATTACCTCTGTCGCTCAGAATTACCTCCTGACCCTGTATATGATGCAGGAGGAGAGCGGCCAGGTCACCATGAGCCGTTTAGCTGAAGAGCTGGCCATCTCTCCGGCTACCGAGCACCTTGGTACATCCCTGGCTTCCGTTGCCGGCATGATCCGGAGGATGAAGCGGGACGGGCTGATCGATATTCAGCCGTCCAAGGAGATCACCTTTACTCACGTCGGTCGGGGGCTCGCCGAAGCGGTGATGAGACGGCATCAGCTTGCGGAGCGGCTGCTCACGGACATCCTGGGGTTGGAGCTTACCAAGGTGCATGCAGAGGCGCATCGATTAGAGCATGCCATCTCTCCATCGGTGGAAGAGAAGATGATTGAGCGGTTGGGTAATCCTTCTACCTGCCCCTTTGGTCACCCTATTCCAGGAAGCGGCTATGAGCCGCCCGCATCGGCGGTCTCATTGGATAAGGCGATTCCCGGTGCGCTCATGGCCGTGGAACGCATACCGGAAGATGACCCGAAGCTGGTGGGCTACCTGTTTGATAACGGCGTTCTTCCCAAGGCGATGCTGAAGGTCACCGAGATCGCGCCCTACCGCGGCACGATTACCATGGAGGTCGAGGGGAAAGAGGTGGTGGTCGGGCTTCAAGTAGCGGTTCGGATACTGGTCTGTCCTGTTGAGACGGGCGAAGAGGCTTCGGCAACGGCACCAGGGTCCAGGCGGCAATAACTACAGCGGCCGCCGTCAGGCCCGCGGCGAGAACACAAAAAATAACCGGTCCCAGACGAAGGGGCCGGTTCTCTTTAGTCGATCTCGTGGGATTTAGGCTATGGCGTCTTTGGCTAAAGCATTGGAGTCTTGCTTTCGCTCGGCGCAGGGCCCGCACGCCATCACCATTCCGCCACGCTCTTCCTCGTTGGACCTTTTCTCGGGCCGTTGCGCCACCTGAATCTGTAGCCAACGGTCAAGATAGTCCTGGAACAGTGCGCCGATACCCTCTCGCTTCGCGAACATTGCCTCCCTCACTCGCCTTACCCAACGTTGAAGACCGTGGGCAGCCTTTATCAAAAAATAGGGTAGACAGCGCCCCGGAATTTGTCAAGGGACTTTTGGGGATTAGTTGGTAGAAACTCCTGATGTCGTCTACCAATGGTAATAAGCTATGTGTTGACGTAGTATAAAAGTGTGTCTACACTATTTTTGTAATGCCGCCTCTGGAGCGGATGCCGCGCTGGCCTTGGAGGCGGGACCGGAGCAGGGACACTGGCGAGACTGAGCACCGGCATACTACCCCCTTGGCTGAGGCAACGAAGGTCGCCCGGGATGTCACCGCTTTTCCTGGGTGTCGCCCTGGTTGTCGCCGCGGCCGTCTTGCTGCCCATCGTCTATCTTTTTCTGCGCACTGCCGATTCTGGGTCCGATGCGTGGGACCTGCTTTTCCGTGTTCGGACCTTCAGGATCCTCGGCCGTACAGCATTGCTAGCCTTGTCGGTCACCGCCGCCTCCGCTGTGCTGGCCATTCCCCTTGCGCTGCTGAGCGTCCGAACGGACCTCCCTCTGAGAAGGCTATGGTCTGTGCTGACGGTGCTTCCTTTGGTTGTGCCCAGCTATGTTGGGGCCTTTGCCCTGATTTCCATCCTGGGGCCGCGCGGGCTCCTTCAACAGGCGCTGGAGGGACCCTTCGGCATTGAACGCTTCCCGGATATCTACGGCTTTCCGGGGGCATGGTTGGCGCTGACACTCTTCACGTACCCCTACATGCTCCTCGCCGTCCGGGCTTCGTTATGGGGAATGGACCCGGCCATGGAGGAAGCCTCCCGAAGTCTGGGGCGAGGCCCTTGGACTACCTTTTTCCGCGTGACGTTGCCTCACCTGAGGCCAGCCATCGGCGCGGGAGCGCTCCTGGTGGCCCTCTACACCCTCAGCGACTTTGGCGCCGTATCCCTTCTCCGCTTCAACTCGTTTACCAATGCCATCTTCCAGGAGTACAGACTCTCCTTTGACCGGACTCTGGCCTCCGTGCTCTCACTGGTGCTGGTCCTATTTGCCGTTGTGCTGCTTTTCGCCGAGCACCGCGCACGCACAAGGGGTGGGCGTTATCACCAGGTAAATTCCGGGAATCTGGGCGCGCTTCCCCGGGTGCGGCTTGGCCGGTGGAAGTGGCCGGCTATCGGTTTCGTCACTCTGATCGTCCTGGTCGCGTTGGGGTTGCCGGCCTCGGCGCTCCTCTATTGGCTTGTCCGGGGTGGGGTCGAGGGGGAGCCAGTGGGATTCTTGTGGGGAGCAACCTGGAATGCTCTGTACGCCTCGGGTATAGCAGCCGCCGTCGCGGTGGTGGCTGCTATACCGATCGCTTTCTTGTCGGTGCGGTTTGCGGGGCGGGTCTCCAGTCTGCTGTCGGGAGCGCCCTATTTGGGGTTTGCCATGCCCGGCATCGTCGTCGCCCTGGCGCTGGTCTTCTTCGGCGCCAATTTCGCGACGCCCCTCTATCAGACCCTCTTCCTTCTGGTGCTCGCCTACGTCATCCGCTTCCTCCCCCAAGCTCTGGGCTCCGTGAGGGCCTCACTACTCCAGGTCAATCCTGCGGTGGAGGAGGCCGCCCGGAGCCTGGGCCGTTCCTCGGTGAGCGTTATGGCTACGGTTACCATCCCCCTTATCAGGTCCGGGATCGTAGTGGGTGGGGCGTTGGTCATCCTCACAGCCATGAAGGAGCTGCCTGCAACGCTGCTTCTCAGCCCCACCGGCTTCAATACCCTCGCCACAGAGATGTGGTTCGCTATGGAAGACGCCCGCTTTGCTCGGGCGGCTGTTCCGGGCCTCATCCTGATCGTTGTTTCGGCGATTCCAGTGGCGCTGATGCTCTTCCAGGAGCGCAAGGCCGATAGCTAATACCTTGAAGGGAGTCCTATCGCCGTTGCTCAGACCTGTTGGATTTGCTACTCTCCTACGGTCCGGCCTCCTGGGGACCGATAAGGCCGATGTCCAAACGAGCGAGAATCGAGGGCTCCCACTTTTGGTATCACAACCGCCTACCAGGCTTGGCACGCCGGTAATCGCCGTAGCGGGTATCTCCAAGACCTACGCGGGCTCGGACGAGCCCGCGGTGCGCGATCTCTCCTTCGCCGTCAACGATGGGGAGGTGCTGGCCATCCTGGGTCCCAGCGGGTGTGGCAAGACCACCACGCTCAGGCTTCTGGCGGGATTCGAGACTCCGGACAGCGGTGAGGTCCGTCTGCGAGACCGTGTCGTCGCCGCTTCGGACGCGTGGGTCCCGCCTGAGAAGCGGGGCCTGGGAATGGTCTTTCAGCATGTCGCCCTCTTTCCCCATCTCACTGCCCAGCAAAATGTGGTCTACGGGCTCACGAATCTGGGCCGCAAGGAAAAGCAGCAGGGGGCGGAGGAGATGCTGAACCTGGTGGGCATGGCCGGTCTGGAAAAGCGTTATCCCCACCAGCTTTCCGGAGGACAACAGCAGCGGGTGGCCTTGGCCAGGGCCCTGGCGCCGCGCCCGCTAGTGCTCCTGATGGACGAGCCGTTTGGGAGCCTGGATGCGGATATGCGCTCCCAGATGCGCCGTGAAGTGAAAGCGTTGCTGACCCAACTGGGTACCACGACGATTATCGTGACTCATGATCAGGAGGAGGCCTTTTTAATGGCCGACCGTATCCTGATTCTTCACGAGGGCTCCCTGTTGCAGCTCAACACACCTGATAACATCTACCATCGCCCGGCCAGTCGTTTCGAAGCCAGGTTTGTGGGCATGGCCGACTTCGTGCCGGCGGAGGTGTTCGACGGCCACGTTTCAACGGAACTTGGCGAGTTCCCGTTTGGCGGGGGAACGGCTGAGGAGCCCCTCGACCTCCTGGTACGGCCTGACGATATCGAGATCGAGCCGGATAGCGACGGGCAAGGGGTCATTGTAGGCCGGGAGTTCAAGGGGGCCGATAATCTGTATAGCGTCAAGCTGCATTCGGGCCAGGTAGTCCGGTCCGTGCAGCCTTCCGATCGGATCTATCCGGAGGGTGCTCGGGTCAAGGTACACGCCCAGCTAACCCACGTGATCCTGTTCGCCAGGGAGCCGTAGGGACAGGGTTTAGCCCTGCCCTCGCAAAAGCTCATCGAGGATCGCGGTCAGCCGGGACTCGCTCATGGGGCCGACCATCTTGCGGAGCACCCGTCCTTCCGGGTCTATAAAGTACTTCTCAGGGATCCCGGTGACCCCGTAGGTGACTGCCATCTCGCCCCTCGGATCGATCCCCACTGGATAGGTTGTGCCTGTCTTTTCCAGGAACTCGGCGGCCCGGTCCTGTTTGTCCCAGATGTCGACGCCGACGAAGACGATGCCGCGGTCCTGGTACTTCTTCCAGACCGCCTCCAGGGTCTTGGCCTCAACTTTGCACGGTACACACCATGAAGCCCAGAAATCCACCATGACGAATTGGCCGCGAAGAGCGTCCGAGGCCAGATGACTTCCATCGAAGAGGGTCAAGTCGAAGTCAGGCGCGATCTCTCTGATTATCCGTGCCTCCCCGGAGCTATCGAAGACCGACAGGCCGCCGGGGTTCGAGTCATCACGGGCGATGCCCCAGACCAAGAGGCCGAAGAGGGCGACCAAGGGTAGCAGTCCGGCTCCGATCAGCCCCCATCGTGGTATGCGCATGATTTGTGGCTCTCCAGGTTACTCGAAGATGTCGCCCAGCCAGACCCAGTAAACGATCAGGTAGACACCGGCCCCGGCCAAGAAGACGGCGCTCAACCGATGTACGTAGGGTACAAGACCACGCAGACTCTGGGTCAGGGCGTCTTTAAATGAAGCCGCCCCAAGGCTTACCGCTGTGATCACGACTCCCATGCCCAGGCCAAAGGCCAGGAATTGGCCCAGAGAGGGAATCACCCCCCGCGTCGCCAGGGAGGTTGCAACGACCACCAGGAATATGGGGAGGGAACATGAGAGGGAAACCGAACCATAGGCGACACCGTAGAGGAATGTCCCAATCGCCCCGCCGCCCTTAGGCGCGACGCGGCCGGCGATGGCCAGGCCGATAGACCTCCCAGTGACGATAAGCCACAGCCCCAACGCGGTGAGGCCGACACCGATGACAAGGCCGGCCCAGGGGAAGATATCGACCAAAGCGTCGCCGCCAGCCACGATCACGATGCCGATAGCTGAAAAGAGGGCCAGGAATCCCATGGTAACCGTTATGCCCAGCATCAGGGCGCGAAGAAGCTGGGCCGGTGAAATCTCTTTTGGATCTCCAGATGCGTTGCCTAGCGTGTAGCCTACGAAGGCCGGAAGCATCATGAAGCCGCAGGGGTTGACGCTGGCAACCATGCCGGCGACGAAGGCGTAGCCGAAGGGTAAAAGGTCCTCGATGTTAGCTGCGTATTGCTCTGGACTCTGGATTCTACCGGTGTTGCTCCAGATCCCCAGGAGGAAGATTCCCGCCATAAAGCCAAGGGCCAGAATGGCCGCCGCAGCCAGGGCAATCGCCGGACCCGCTCCAATGGGTCTCCTCGGAGCGTTTGGGTGCTCTACGGGGATATCCTCCCCGCCTCCCGTTCCGGGGAGGCTGATCATCGGGGCCTCACCTACTGGAGAGGCGCGTTGATCTCCCAATTCTCTCCATCATCCGTGCTGACGTATACCCGGCCCTGAAAATCTGAGGCGAACAGGTTGCCATTCGCATGGTTTCGGGTTATCGCCCTCATCGTGAGGATTCCCAGGCCTTCACTGGATTCGATCCAAACGCGACCACTATCGGTGCTTTTGTAAATGAGTGAGCCGGCCGCGGCCAACACCGTCTCCGGTTCTTCCGTAAAGGTGAAGATGTCGGATACGGCGTTGGCGGGAATCCCTACGCTTCTGGAATCAAAGTTGACGCCCCCGTCCCTGCTGATGATGAAGCCATCGATGGTGTGAAAGGCGTAAACGGTGTCAGGTTCGCCGGGCTTGACGGCCAAAGCGGTTATGGCTGCATCGGACACGCGATTGCGGAGAGACCAGGTTGCACCGCCGTCATCGGTCCTGAAAAGACCTAGCATGTTGCCGTAGGCATACTGCATCTGGGAGTCGGCTGGATCGGAGGCGAGGGCACCCACTATGGCGCCCTCCAGATTGGTCGATACCGGTTGCCAGGTCAGGCCCTTGTCCTCGCTTCTCCAGATCACCGAGGTCCCGGTCGCGTAGTAGACGTTAGGGGCGTTGGGGTCGTTGTAGACCGTCTTTACCGTCTCCTCAATGACGTGACGGTCCCAGCTCCGGCCTCCATCGGTTGACCGAAAGAGGCCGGTGATATCTCCGAGGAACATGGTGTCTTGGTCGGTGGGGCTAACCGCGAGAGAGAACACCTGGGCGATCTCGAAGTCGTTAAGCCTGCTCTGGCCAACGATTTGGCCGGATACGAAGAGGATAGAGGCGATGAGGAGTACCAGGCCGATGAGCCCGCCGACGATCCAGGCACCGGACACCCGCGAGAGGATCGAGGTCTCCTGAACCGGAGCCTGTCTCCTCCGCGTGGCGCGAGTTCGTCGTTCGTCTTGTCTCCTGCCCCGCCTGCCGGCCACGGACTTTTCTAACCTGCCGTCTCTGAAATGAAGTCAGTGGGAATTGTACTTGATTTCACGAACACCGTCTATCAGAGTATCCCTGGGCCGAAGGGACGTCTCCCGACCTCGCAAACGTCTTGGAGGGCAGTAATCATGTCTCGAGGGACGGCATGGCTACACTCCCGACGAATGTGGTTGGTTGACACTGTTTCAGCCGTCCCGTAGAGTGGACGCATTCTCGGCGCCATGAACTCCCAGGCATCTTCGTGGACGCCCCATCTCTCCTCCTCGGAGGCCCCTCATGGCCAGTCAGAAAGAAAGCTCCACCTATAACCGGATCACCCTCGACCGTGAGGACGGCTACGCGGTCCTCACGCTGAACCGCCCGCCCGCCAATGCGCTCGACTTCGCGACCCTGAGAGAGATCGGGCAAGCCCTGGACGAAACCGAGTCTGATAAAGGAGTACGAGCAATCATTATTACCGGTTCTGGGGACCGGATGTTCTCGGCCGGCGCCGACATTACGGAGTTCTCGGGCACGTCGCAGGAAGAGCAGGGCCGTTTCATGGCCGAAGGCTGTAATCTTTTCGACCGTATCCAGGCCTTTCCCAAATCGGTCATTGCGGCGGTCAACGGCTTCGCTCTGGGCGGAGGCAATGAGCTGGCGATGGCCTGCGATGTCCGGATCGCCGCCGGTAAGGCACGCTTCGGTCAGCCGGAGATCAACCTGGGAATCATTCCCGGATGGGGAGGCATCCAGCGGCTCTCCAGGCTGATAGGCAGGACCCGGGCCCAGGTGATGTTGCTCACCGGCGAAATGCTTGGGCCGGAGGAGGCAAGAGCCGCGGGGCTGGTAACCCGTGTGGTGGCCGATGAGGAGCTGATAAAGGAGGCGAAGGCCTTGGCTGTGAAGCTGGCCGGCCAGGCACCCCTGGCCATTGCGGAGACCAAGCGTCTTGCTAATTTCGACATTGACGCGCCGCTGGCGGAGAGTATCAGGGAAGGCGGTAGGAGCTTCAGCAACTTGCTTCAGAGCAGGGACGGCAAGGAGGGGGTGGCGGCATTTTTGGAGAAACGGCCTCCTCAGTTTACGGGAGAGTAGGCCGGCCATGAATTGGCCTGAGAGCGGTCTCTTTTGATGGGCGCTCCAGCCAGGCGTATCCGGGATTGGCTTCGTGCCCCGGGAGGGGACGGGCGGCCCTCCGATGGCGGCGGCATCGGCTACTTTGCCCGGATCAGCATGATGGGGTTCGGTTTCACCGCCCTTGCTACCAGCTTCACCGTCTTGATTCTTCCCATGCGAATCCTTGACGTCGCTCCGGAGGAGTCCAAGAACACCTACCTGGGGCTGCTCTCCTTCGTCGGACTGGTCATCGCTGTCTTGGCCCAACCTCTGGCGGGAGGATTAAGCGACCGCCACCGCACCCGATGGGGTTGGCGAAGGCCCTTCATGGTGGCGGGTACCGTCGCCAGCCTCCCGCTCCTTCTGGCTGCCGGGGTGGCGCAGACCTATGTTCAACTTTTTGTCTTCATAGCCATCCTTCAGCTGTTCTCTAACAGCGCCATTGGTCCGTATCAAGCCTTGATCCGCGATCAGGTGCCGGCGGCCAGGAGGGGCGCCGCTTCAGGCATGAAGGTTGTGGTGGAGGTCTCGGGCGCCATGGGTGTCACCGTGTTGGTGGGTGTGCTCATGGGCTTTTACACAGATTCGGGCAATATCGCCTGGCTGTGGGCGTCGGTGGCACTTCTTGCCATGGTCCTCTTGGTGGGCATGACGGTGACCACGCGCTCCATCGCGGAACCCGCCCCTTCTGTCCGCGAAGAGCTCACCCGAAGCCACGGCGACACCAGGGCACACCCCGACTTCAAGTGGTTCCTGCTATCCCGCTTCTTCATTGTCATGGCCGCCGCCTCCATCCAGACCTTCGCGTTGTTTTATCTGCGAGACTCGGTCGGGCTGGATAACCCCGCCCGCGTCATGAGCATGCTGATCCCCATCGTGGGGGTGAGTGTGCTGCTGGTGGCCTACCCCGCCGGGAACCTCGCGGACCGGATGGGCAGGAAGCCGGTCATGGCTGGCGGCGGAGTCGTTGCCGCGTTGTGTGTGGTGCTCTTGTTAGCCGCCTCCAACATAGTTGGGGTCATCGTGGCGGCAGCTCTGGCCGGCGTGGCGTTGGCCATGCTGCTGGGGGCCAGCTGGGCGATGGCAGCCGATATGGTCTCGGCCAGACGGACTGCCCAGCAGATGGGATATCTTAACCTGGCGACTGCGGGTGGGGCCGGGATGGCGCGGCTGAATGGCCTATGGGTCGATCGCCTGAACTCCGGTGGTGGAGACTTGGGCTACTCCATGTTGCTGACCCTGTGTGCTATCCTCTTCCTTGTGGGTGGCCTTCTTATCATGCGAGTGCGCTTGGGAACGATGCGGCGCCCCGACTCGCGGAAAGTTAGTGAACGTCCGGTGGATATGAGATGAGTGACGCCCGGCACAATTTAGGAGACGCCGAGGAGATCAGGGCGGAGGCGCTGGGTGTGCCGGGCAAGCGGACCTTTCGACTTGTCGTGCGCGCTGAGCATGGCTCCGCTGTCATAGGGCTGGAAAAGGAGCACCTTTCAGCCCTGGCTCTAGCCATTCAGCGGTTGTTGCGAGAGGTTCCGGAAGGTCGTTCCCGCTCGGCGCAATCACCGAAAGAGCCATCCCAGGAACCCGGTTACGACTTCAAAGCGGCGAGCCTTGGCCTTGCCTATGACGAGCAGCATGGGATCTTTTCCGTACTGGCCTATGACGGTGACGACGCCGGTAAGGACACAGCGACGGTCGCTTGCTCGTTCACCCGTGCAAGGGCCGAAGGTCTCGCGGAGGAGGCCCTGGAGCTCGTGGCGGCTGGACGGCCCATATGTCCCCTGTGCGAGCGGCCCATAGACCCTGAGGGTCACATGTGTCCCCACTCAAACGGCCACAAGGCTATCATTGACGAGCTTTAACAGGCGGGCAGCGCCCGCCGGCATCGCTCCTGACGGCTAGGGCAAGGGATCATAGCAGGCCCTCTGGACGCCCCTTCTTAAGCATCTGTCAATGCCGTCCGCCGTTGACGTCGATGGTCACGCCGGTGACGTAGTCGGCGTCCTCGGAGGCCAGGAAGGCGATCACCTTGGCCTGGTCTTCAGGCTGCGCTACCCTTCCCAGCGGCACGGGGTCCACGAGCTGGCGTCTCTGCTTATCGGACATCGTGGCGAGCCCCGTTCGGGAGCTGGCCGTCGCGCCCGGTGCTATGGCGTTACAGGTGATGCCGTAGGGGCCCACCTCCCTGGCAACTTTCCTCGTCAGGGCCATAATGCCGGCCTTGGCCGTGGCATAACCGCTGCCGCTGTTAGCGCTCATGCCGTGTCCCGCGATAGACGAAATGTTGACGATCTTGCCGCTCCCCTGCTTCTTCATCTCCTTGATGATTGCGTTGGAGCACAAGAAGGTCCCCCTGAGATTGAATTGAATGACCCTCTCCCACTCCTCCAGGGACAGCTCATCCAACGTCGCCCGACTGTTTGGGATTATGGTACTCCCACCCACAGCGTTGACCAGGATGTCGATCCTGCCGCATGTCTGAAGGGCTGTCTGCACCATTCGCTGGACCTGGCCGGCATCCATCACGTCGGTCTGGATGGCGAGAGCCTTGCCGCCTTCGGCCTCGATCTGGGTCTGCAACGTGGCCAGGCGTTCGCCGTTAATGTCCACGGCGACGACGTAGGCTCCCTCGCGGGCCATGATCCCGGCCGTGGCCCTGGCTATGCCGTCGGCGGCGCCGGAGATGACCGCTACTTTGTCCTGGAAGCGCATGAGTGGTCCCTCCTGTCCCTAACCCCCGCCACCGGCGACGGTCGTGCCGGGCCTCGTCATCGCCATGGGGTCCAGCAGCTTCTTGAGCTCTTGCTCTGAGAGCTCTGTTTGCTCCAGGGCGACCTCGGCGATAGTGCGGCCGCTTTTCGCGGCCTCCTTGGCGATCTCCGCGGCCTTGTCGTAGCCGATGGCCGGCGCCAGGGCCGTGGTGAGCATGAGGCCGGCTTCCACCATCCGGGGGCCTTTGTCAGTGGCGGTGATTCCGACGATGCACTGGTCCGCGAAGTTGCTCGAAGCCGTCGCCAGCAACGAGATGGACTGCAAGAGGTTGTAGGCCATGACCGGCATCATGGTGTTGAGCTCGAAGTAGCCAAGCTGCCCTCCCATGCTGACCGTGAGGTCGTTGCCGCAGACCTGGGCGCAGACCTGGATCAGGGCCTCGGCGATGACTGGGTTCACCTTGCCGGGCATGATAGAGCTTCCCGGCTGCACCTCGGGAAGGGCCAGCTCGCCGATACCGGCGCGAGGGCCGGAGCCCAGCAGCCGGATGTCGTTGGCGATTTTTAGAAGGCTCACGGCGACGGTCCGCAGCGCTCCGCTGGACATGACGACGCCGTCCAGGGCGCTCTGGGCCTGAAAGTGGCTGTCTGTCTCGCGGACCTCCACGCCGGCCATCTTCGACAGCTTGGCGCAGGTGCGGCTGGCGAACTCGGGGTGAGTATTGACGCCGCTGCCGACCGCGGTGCCCCCCAGCGCCACCTCGGCGAGCTCGTCCTGGGCGACCTTGATCCTCCGAAGGGCGCGCTCTACCTGGCCCGCGTAGCCTCCGAAAACCTGTCCCAGGGTGACGGGTGTGGCATCCTGGAGGTGCGTGCGCCCGGTCTTCACGATGCCCGCGAACTCGGCGCTCTTATCGGCCAGGGCCTTGTGAAGAAACTCTAACGCAGGCGCCAGGGACTCCTTGATCTCGATAAGGGCGGCGAGGTGGATCGCCGTAGGAATGACGTCATTGGAGGACTGTCCTATGTTGACGTGGTCGTTGGGGTGGACTGCGCCGGAGCCGCGACCTTGCCCCATGAGCTCCCCGGCGCGGTTGGCGATCACCTCGTTGGCGTTCATGTTAGTGGAGGTGCCGCTGCCTGTCTGGAATATGTCGATCGCGAAGTGCTCGTCAAGAGCACCGTCAACGACCTCCTGCGCCGCCTTGCCTATGGGGCCGGCCAGCTTGGCGTCAAGAAGACCCAGCTCGACGTTTGTCTGGGCGGAGGCCAGCTTGATGAGCCCCAGGGCGCGTAGGAAACCCCTGGAAAACCGGAGGTCGCTTATAGGGAAGTTCAGCACCGCCCGCATGGTGGACGCGCCGTAGTATGCGCTCTCGGGGACCTCCATCGGCCCCATGGAATCCTTCTCGACACGGACTGCCGGCTTGCTGCTCACGGGTCCCCTCCTTGCTCTCTCGTGGTCGGGCTCCAGTATAGCAGTCGGAGATTGCTTCGTTCCTGAGCATCGGGACTTGCAAGGCACCCGTTCCGGCCGCTGCTTGCGACACCGGTATGGCGTTACTACAATGACGTTGGTTTCACCCTCACCCTAGCCCTCTCCCATCAAGGGAGAGGAGATTTTGGAGTAAGGCACAGGCGACGGCCTGCATGCCTGCCGTCAAATTCAGAGGCGTGGCACATTGTCCGTCAGGAGGTCCGGATGGAGTTCGGCACAGGAATCCCTGAGTACTTGATGTTCCAGGAGACGGCGGCGGGAAGGGGCGAAAACATCGCCAGGCTGGTACGGGCCATCGAAGAGGCCGGGTACACCCATATCAGCGTCGGCGACCACATCATCCACCAGGGTGTGTCGCATTCCCAGGACGAGGACCCCGACAAGGTCATATACGGAGACGTGTTCTCCGTGCTCACCTACTATGGAGTCCTGAGCCAGAAGCTGAAGCTGGTTATCGGCGTCCTGATTATCCCGTACAGACAGCCGTTTCAGGCGGCGCATGCGGTCGCCACGGTCGATCAGCTCTCCGGCGGGCGGATGGTGTTGGGCATCGGGCCGGGCTATGCCAGGGTGGAGTTCGAAGCCTTCGGTATCTCGTTAGGTGACCGCCGCGCCATCACCGATGAATATCTTGACATAATAATCGCCCTCCTCAGTGGTGAGAAGGTCACCTACCAGGGGCAGTACTACCAGTTCCATGACGTGGCGCTCCTGGTCCCTCCTGTACAGAAGCCGCGGCCTCCGATCTGGGTGGGCGGGTCCGGAAAGCGAGCGTTGCAGAGGGCGATTGAGCGGGGTGACGTATGGGCGCCGATAGCGTCTGGGTTGCCCGCCGCGGGCAAGCGGCCGATCCGCATCGCGGTGACGCCCCGGCAGCTGGACGATGAGATGGACTACGCCGACCAGCGCAGGAAGGAAATGGGGAAGCCGCCGCTGGGAGTCATGCTGTCGGCATCCTCAGCCATGCACTTTGTCCACCGCCCGGCGCCCCAGGAAGGGCAGCCGCCTGACATACGCGACCAGCTCATCACAGGCACGGGCTCGCCGGAGCGATTAGCCGAGCAGCTGAACGCGTACAAGGAGGCGGGCGCAAGCGGCGTCACGATGGGGCTCACGAGCATGTCGGTGGATGAGTGCCTCAGAGACATCGATATCATCGCTACCAGGGTGATGCCCCTGGTCAAATGACAAGGGGGAAACGGCTACCGGCGGACAGGATCGTGCCCCGGGACGGTTGAACGGCGTAAACACCGTCGCCGCGTCCCCTCGCTGGTGGTGGGCCGACATGCGGGCATCAACGATCAAGCCGGCGCCTCCTCGTCGAAGTGCAGGGGCTTGGTGCCTGCGAAGGGGTTGGAGTGGCCAAGCTTGGTCGGCTTCAACATGGTCTCCCTTATGGCGCGGGGCGCGGCTCTATCTCGTACGGGTCCAGCACCGCCCCTTTGTCGCGCATAAAGGTCATCGCGTCCGCTCCGCGAAGGACCTGAATGAAGAGCTCGATCCTGTTGCCGTCGGGGTCGAAGAAATAGAAGCCGCGGGTAACCCCATGGTCTGCTGAGAAGTCTATTTTTGCTCCCGAGTCCCGCAGCTTGTTGTACAGGCCCCGCAATTCTTCGTCGTCCCCGTCCACTTCCAGCGCCGTGTGGCTCATGCCCTGGCTGCCCGTCGGTGCTCCCTCCGGAGCCTTCACCAGGGCGATGTCGTGGTCCCTGGCCCCAAAGGAGAGAAAGCCCATGGGTATCTGGGGGGTGAAGTTCAGGAGCTCCATGCCTAACACATCGGTGTAGAACTTGATGGAGGCCTCTACGTCACGGACGGCGAGGACTACATGGCCGACCTTGGTTATCTTCACCATTCTCTCCCCTTGCGCCTCAAGATGGCGCCATTATAGCAGCCGTATCTCCGGACTCGGAGGCCTGACTGGGAGTGGACGTGGGGCCGACAATGTTGATGGAGCTCCAAGGGAACGAGGTGCCCTGGAGAGAAGCATCCGGGGGAAAAAGACGCGTTTTCTACCCTTTTGAAACCCTTGACACCCTCTTTTGGCGGGTGCTACAGTGCCGATGGTAATATGAACAGATGAACCTGACACAGGTGGCGGTATGTTAACAAAACGCAGGGAAGCCATCCTGGACCGTATCATCGGCGAGTATATCTCCAACGTTACGCCGGTGCCTTCCAGCAGCATCGCTCGGCGGCGCGGGCTGAAAGTGAGCCCGGCCACGGTCCGCAACGAAATGGCCGGGTTGGAGGAGGAGGGGTATATTCACCGGCGGCATATCTCCGGTGGGGGTATTCCTTCCGACAAAGGCTATCGGCATCATGTGGAAGGGATCGTGGCGCAGCCGGCTCTTACCGCAGCACAGGAGTACTATATGCGGTTGGAATTCGGGAAGACCAGACGCGACCCGGAAGCCGGCACGCAGCGGGTTACGGAGCTGGCCTCTGAGCTGGCTGTCAATATGGCGGTGGCGACGGTCCCGAAGGCGGCGCGAAGTCGGATCAAGCGCCTGGAGGTGGTTGCTCTGCAGGAGGCGCTCGCGTTGCTCGTGCTGGTGCTTCAGGAGGCCAGGATCAAGCAGCGTCTTCTACCGCTTGAGACCGCTATGTCTCAGGACGAGCTGACCGTTCTTTCCAATAAGCTCAGCGATCGATATGGCGGCGCGACGCTCCACGCCCTGGCGGCGTTGCACGGAGACCTATCGCCCATGGAGCGCCAGGTCATGTCGGCTACCAACGAAATCATGCTGGAGGAGGATGCCAGCCGGTTCGAAGAGCCACGAGTTGCCGGGCTGAGGCTTCTTCTCAACCAGCCCGAGTTCGCGGCCAGCTCCAAGATGCGGGCGCTGGTAGATGTGCTGGAAGACAAGGACTTCTTGAAGACGCTTCTTGCGGGGATCCTCTCCGGACATCAGTTCCAGGCTGTCATCGGTGAAGAGAACGAATCGGGTGAGTTACAAGAGTGCACCATTTTGGTGACCAGCTACGGCTCTCCGGACGGTGTCAGTGGGCTCATTGGCGTCATCGGACCTACTCGCATGGAGTACCGCCAGTCTATTGGCTCTCTTCATTTCCTGTCATCCTTGATGGGAGAGCTGGTGGCGGAGCTCAACTGAGGCCAGCCCGCGCGGTCTTCGGCTATCACCTTCGGTCTGGGTTTCAAGATTCAGCGCGAAGACGCTTTCCGCCCCGGCGCTCCCATATCTTGATGTCGCTCGCCGAGAGAATCTCTAACAGCATAAGGTAGAACATGATGACAGACGAGGCGAAGCCCCTGGAGGAAGAGTCCACTGACACCACACCGGACCCCGAGGAGCTGCAAAAGGCCTTGGAGGAGCAGACCGGCAAGGCAGAATCTCATTTTGCTAACTGGCAGCGGGCTGAAGCGGACCTGGCCAACTACAAGAAGAGGGTCGATCTGGAGAAGCAAGAGCTAGCTACCTTCGCCAATGCGATGCTTCTCACGGGCTTTCTCTCGGTCCTGGACGATATGGACCGGGCCTTTGAAACCGTCGATCCTCAGCTGGCGAAAGTTACCTGGATCGAGGGTCTGCAGCTTATCTACAAAAAAATGCAATCGACACTCGAAGCCCAAGGCCTATCGGTGATCGAGACCTTGGGCGAAAGCTTCGATCCAAAGGTGCATGAGGCGGTGATGGAGATGGAGGGGGATGAGGGGAAGGTGATAGCAGAGATCCAAAAAGGCTATCGGTTCCGAGCCCGAGTTCTACGTCCCGCCATGGTCACGGTAGGCCGTGGTAAGAAAGCCGAGGAGGATACCTCTGAAGAGGACTCCTCCAACGCATAGGGCCAGGTCCTCTCTAGCGTTTGCAGCCGTTTTGGCGGCGTTGCTGTTGGCCGGCTGCGGCGGAGGGGATGATGGCGTCGTGACTCAGTCGGTGGTGGGGCGGATCATAGCCGTCGAGGCCGACGCCATCATTGAATGGGAATCGCTCATCCTGCTGGCGGAGGACGGCCGGGAGTTGACCTTTCTGAGGGGCGAGGGGGTCGACCTTCGCTTCTGGCGGGCCTCCCATCTTCGGGAGCATGCTCAGAACAGCGCTTCCGTCGTGGTCTCCTACGAGGAGACGGACCGCGGCCTCGTTGCTCAATCAATCGATGACGGCTAGCTAGGCTTCCAACACATCCCTGATTGAGGTCTCCAGCTCGCTACGGGAGGCGAAGCCTTCGAGCCGGTCGAAGACGTTACCCTGGCTGTCTATGACGAATACCCACGGCTCCGATTGAAGGTTCCATTCCAAAATCACGGGATTAATTTGGGGCTGGCCTTCCCCTTCCAGGAGCAGGTCGGGGCGGAGAAACACCTCGACGTGGATGAAGTTCACAAGAGCACCGAACTGCTGCTGTAAGGCCTGGGCTGCCTCAAGCTGAGGACCACAGGTCTGGGTCTGGCAGAAGGCGGGGTTGGAAAAGACGACCACAAATGGCTTGTCTTGTTGCATCGCCTGGGCGATGGTCAAGGCATAGAAGACTGGGTCTCCAGGAGGCCTTTGGGAGGTAAGCTGCTCAATGGGGGCGTCCGCAAGGGTCATATTCTGGCTTGGAAGCGCCGGGTCACCGACCTTGGGAGCGAAGTTCTGTGCCTGTACGTTGAAGCCCGTCCGTGAGATGACAGGACCTTGGCCGTTCATGGTTATGGAGGCTTCCACCTCCCACGCGCCGGGCTCATCGAAGGTTACCCGAGTCGAGTGGAGGGCCTGAGCCGTCGCGAGCTCTTTCCCGACGAAGAGGCTCTCTGCTTCAGCCCGCGGAGATGCTCCTTCGCCGTCCTGCACAAGGAAGAACCTCAGGTGGGCCTGAACGTCGCCGATGGGGATCCGATCCCCGTCGACGATGGCAAGAAGGAGGCGGTTTGGACCGGTGACCACTTCGCTGGTGGCGATGATGACTTGGGCGGTATCCGGTAACGTCTCTTCTGCCGATGATGCGGAGCTGGCGGTTGTCGCAGTGGAACTGTCCCCGCCTCCGCAGGCGGCTACCAAGAAGGGGACAGCGGCCAGGCCGGGAATGATCAGGCCGATACGATGCGGGAGTCTCATGGGGGGAGCACCTCTGGTAAGCTTGGAGACACTATAATACATTCGCTTTATACGGGGGCGTGGATTCATCGGTAGAGTCACCACTGGTTTAGCGTTGACGGAGCTGAGAATGTCGGAAGAACAGCTGGAAAGATTGCTGCACCGCGTGCAGAAACCGGGCCGCTATGTGGGCGGTGAGTGGAACGTGATTGCCAAGACCGCGGACACTGTTCAGACGAGCATGGCGCTGGTCTACCCGGACGTCTACGAGGTCGGCATGGCTTGCCCCGCGGTCCACCTCACGTATGACGTGGTGAACAGGGACTCGCGGTTCGCCTGCGAGCGCGTCTTTCTTCCCTGGGTCGATATGGCAGCGGAGATCCGTCGGGAGGGGCGCTCTCTTTTTAGTCTTGACACACGGCGGCCTTTACGTGGTTTCGATGTCATAGGCTTCTTCCTGGACAGCGAGCTCCGCTACACCAACGTCCTCGAGGCCCTGGACCTGGCAGGAGTACCGATATCGACGGAGGGCCGAAACGACGCTGGACCGATCGTGCTGGCCTTCGGGCCATGCGCGGCAAACCCAGAACCCCTGGCCGCCTACATCGACCTGTTCCTGCTGGGCGAGGTGGAAGAGCTGTTGCCGGAGGTCCTGGAATCGCTGGTCCGGAGCAACCAGTCCAAGGAACAAGAATCGTCGTGGCTGAAGCAGGCGGCCCGAATCCCCGGTGTGTATGTGCCATCCGGGTATACGGCCTCCTACGCCGCGGATGGGACTCTTGTGGCGGTGGAGCCGGGTAACGGCATGCCAGGGATGGTGCATCGGCGAAGGCTTGAAGTCCTGGGAGCCGCGCCTAAGAGCCCGGTGGTGCCCTATTTGGAGGTGGCGGGCAGCGATGGCGTGGTGGAGGTGCAGCGCGGCTGTGGCGCGGGTTGCGTTGCGTGTGCAACGCGATTACCGTGTCCCCTTGTACGCCTGCGTCCTGTCGCGGAGATCGTCGAGGCCGTCGATGGCTTGGTCCGGAACTGCGGCTATCAGGAAATTTCGCTGGAGTCATCGGGATTTCTGGATGTCGCCCATCTGGAGGAGGCCGCGCGAGGCGTGAGGGCACGGCATTCCGTCGAGGACCTGGCATTGTTGGCTCCGCGCTTGACTTTGGAGGGCCGCTCTATCGCGGTAGCCGAGATGTTGGGTGATGCAGCGAAAAAGAGGGGGTACCCGCTGGACCTTGTCGCCGGCACTGAACGGCTGAGGCAAGAGGTGGGGTTCCCCCTCCCCCACGCGACCCTCATGGAAGGACTGCAGAGCTTGTTCGAACGTGGCTGGAACGGGGTCAGGTGCAGTTTTTCTTTAGGCCTTCCGACTGAGACTATGGAGGATGTCCAGGAAATTGTGGGTCTTGTGGTGGAGATGCAACGACTAGGTCACCGTATCCTGGGTAAGAAGCCTCGGGTACGGGTCGCTGTTTCCATTTTTACTCCCCGGCCACACACCACGCAGCAGCGAGCGGCCCTTGAATCGCTGGAGAACATCCGAGAGAAGCTGGATTTCTTGCGGCAAGGGTTAAGAAAAGCGGGGGCACCGATTCCCGCCTCAGATCCGGAGCCGACGGCCCTTCAGGCGGCCCTGGCTCGGGGGGACCGCAGGCTCGGTGCCGTTGTCCAGCGGGCCTGGCAGCTTGGATGCTCCTTTGATTCCTGGAGTCAGCGGTTCGATCAAGCCAAGTGGCTAAGGGCCTTTGAAGAGTGCGATCTCTCCCCCGAGTTCTACGCGCAACGGGCGAGGGCCGAAGATGAGGTCTTGCCATGGTCCCACCTGGATTTCAGTCCTCAGCACCGTGACTCCCACGCGGCGGCCGGCATAATCGACCGGCCCGCCGCATCGCCGGCCTAGCCCCGTAGTCCTCGCCTATGAAGGATTGGGGCGCTCCTTTCATCGCCGAGCTGTGCCCTGATAGCTGTTTCTATCACGCATAGGGTCGGACCAGCGAATGTGCTCCACAAACGCGAGACACTACATGTTGTGCGGCAAGAGAGGGTTGCTAGCATATCCTGCGGATAATCCGTCGCTGATCCTTGCTTTCTTCCCACGGGTGGTGTAAGATCGGCCTGCTTGCTTTCCGCTGTCGAAGGTAGCAAAAGGAACGACGGCCACAGAGGAGGGAACATGGCGGCCAAGACTGCGACGACGACCTCTTTTGATCTCCTGGGTAAGCGGTGGTCTGCGCTGATCGTGCAAGAGCTGATGAGCGGTCCGCTGAGGTTTCGGCAGTTACTGAACCATCTATCGAGGATCAACGACAAGGTGCTTTCCCAGCGGCTAAAGGAATTGGAAGGGGCCAAGATTCTCAACCGAGAGGTCTTCGCGGAGGTCCCGATACGGGTCGAGTACTCATTGACAGACAAGGGCAGCGGCCTGGTCAGCGTGATCAAGGAGATGGAGCATTGGGACACCATGTGGAGTGACGCCAACGGCCATGGAACGGGGAAAAGCGGCCACACGGCGAAGGTCGCTGAGCGTGAGGCCGTGGGAGCCGCAGCGGGGGGCCGGGACCCTGCTACATCGCTGGCCTCCGTAGCTGCCGCCACACCTGGAACGGACAAAGGCCGTCGAGGTCTGCTACGGCGATTAGGCTTGTGACGGTAATCTGACTATGCTATCCTGACTTCAGTTAATTCTGGAGTGGGCGCATGGATTTTTTCGGCATAGGGCCGCTGGAGCTGCTGCTCATCTTCGTGGTCGCCCTCCTTGTCTTAGGGCCAAGACAGCTGCCCCAGCTTGCCTATAGGCTGGGTTCCCTGCTTCATCAGGCCCGAGCCCAGATCAGCGAGGTCCGCGAACGAGTCCTCGTGGACTTGACCGAGGAACGGACGCATCTAGAGCCTGGCGAAGCCGCCGAGGATACTACGCCCCCGCCGGTGAGTCGTCGGCCAACAGACTGAGGCCGGTGTGACGGAGCTGGCGGGCAGTGGGAGATAACAGCGTCCCTTTTACGGCGCACCTGAGCGAGCTCAGGCGTCGCCTGATGATCTCCGTGGGCGCTCTGGTCGTAGGCATCGTCGTTTCCTTCATCTTTCGGGACTTCCTCTTTGATCTGCTGCTCAGGCCTGGTGGCAATCCTGACCTCTATTTCCATCAACTAACTGGATTCGTCGGCCCGACGATGAAGGTCGCCATGTTGGGGGGCGTCATCCTGGGCCTCCCTGTATTCGTGTATCACATCGTCATGTTCCTGAATCCAGGGCTGACCCCGCAGGAACGGCGGTACCTTTATCTGTTGCTGCCGGGAGTGGCTATCAGCTTTGTCGGTGGGGTGGCCTTCGCCTACTTCGTGGTGGTGCCTCCCATCGTGGAGTTCCTGTTGGAGTTCGGGGACGATGTAGCTGAACCCCTTGTGAGCATAGGCAGCTACATGAATACCGTGGTCGCCCTTCTGTTCTGGATGGGCGTTGCCTTCGAGACTCCCCTGCTGATGTACTTCCTCACCATGGTGGGGGTGGCTAGACCGAGTTTCTTCGCACGCCAGCGGAGGATATGGATAGTGGTCTCGTTTGTGCTGGCGGCGATAATTACCCCAACCCTCGACCCGGTAAACCAGTCGATCGTGGCAGGGCCCTTCATAGTCCTCTACGAATTGGGGATCTGGCTTTCGAGACTGGCGGCCCGCAAGCCTAGACCCAGCTCCATAGCGGTGGATTGAGGGCGGGAAGGTGTCTGCCGGTGAGATGCTACTATAGAAAAAGGGCTGTCACGACAGCCCTTTGTTTCGTCTGAACGTTCGCGGTCTAGTGCTGGATGCCGCTGGCGTCCTTGTCCTTCCGGTTTGATTTCTTGCTCTTGGGCTCCTCCTCATCAAATGAGCTACTGGAGCCGGTAATACCGTTCTTGAACTCGCGGAGCCCTTTGCCCAGGGAGTTACCAATCTTTGGCAGCCTGGATGCGCCGAACAGCAAAGCCACTATCGCCAAAACGATCAGTATCTCTGTCGGACCAATTCCCCTCACCGTACACCTCCAGGTCTCGCCCTTGATACCGGTAGTGTGCAAAAATATGATACGCCGACTACTTTGGCCCGTCAAGAAACCACCCCCTTGCTCCAGGGTCTTTCAATTATCACGCTTTGGACCAAACAGGCTGTTCGTGGTGAGCTCCGACCGAAGGTCGCGCGTCTCGACTCCGTCGGACCCGTCGAACCATAGACGGCCCTTCGGCTCCGCTCAGGGCAGGCATCAAGGGAGAGGGGATTCTGGAATGGCTTCTAGCGATGGGGTGGACCACCCTGTCTACTCAGCGCCGTCATTCTCTGCGCGGGTCAGGGACGAAGGTAGCAGGGTGTTATGATAGACGCCAAGGTACGAAGCCTAAAAGGAGCGTGAGAGTTGCAAAGGACCCAGAGGGCAGCCGTCTTTATCGACGGCAGCAACCTCTATCATAGTCTCGAAGAGAATTGCGGGCGGGCCGATCTGGACTTCCAAGCCTTCGTCCAGAAGCTTGTGGGGGAGCGGGAGCTTTTCAGAGCATATTACTATAATATTTTGCAAGACCCGGAGAGGAAGGGCATCGGATATCAGGAGCAGCAGAAGTTCCTGGCGACCCTGTACGCCATCCCACTGTTGGAAGTCCGTTTGGGAACAGCCAAGCAACGGGGCGACGTGGTGGTGGAGAAGGGTGTCGATATCATGCTGGCTACGGACCTGCTCCAGTATGGTTGGCGAGACCTATACGACGTAGCGATTCTGGTAAGCGGGGATGGGGACTTCACCTACGCCGTGCAAGCGGTGAAGAACTCGGGCAAGTACGTAGAGGTCGCCGCATTCTCCGCCAACCTTTCCTGGGACCTGGTACAGGTAGCCGACGACCGCCGGTTCTTCGACCAGGAATATTTCCAAGACCTTTGGGTCGCCGCCAGGGGCGCTCCTCGCCGCCGCCGGCCGCGTTGGAAGAGCCCCATCGTGGGGGCTCCGGCTCCCGGCGCCGCATGAGCCATGGCGAGACTTTCCCTGGCAGCCTAAAAGCTATTCCAAAAATCGACATGCCAGATTGGTTTCACTCTCACCCTAGCCCCTCTCCCATCAGGGGAGAGGGGATTTTGGAGCAGCCTAGTCGCCCTGCTCAAGTTCGACCCATAGGCGGTAGACCTCTCTGCGGCGGTTCCCAGTCTCCCTGGTGACCTGGGCGACGGCTTGTTTGGCCCGTAGTCCCGCCTGCCGCAGTTTCCGAAGCTGCACGATGACCTCCGCGTCTGGCACTGGCTCCGGCAGGTCGCTGCAGCCTTCGATAACCAGGGTGAACTCACCGCGGGGTTGTTGAAAGTGCTCCGCTGCTTGCTGAGCCGTTCCCCGAAACACTTCCTCGTGGAGCTTGGTCAACTCTCGACACACGGCGAGCTGCCTCTCGCCGAAAACTGAGGCTAGTTCTTCCAAACTCGCCTTGATGCGGTGAGGAGCTTCGAGGGCGACCAGGGTCCGTGGCTCATCTACCGTCGAGGTCAGGAGACGGCGCCGTTGGCCGGCGCTGCGTGGTAGGAAGCCCAGGAAGATAAACTGGTCTGGAGGCAGCCCGGAGACGGCGAGGGCCGCAGTGACCGCCGAGGGTCCAGGGACCACCTCCACCCGAAAGCCTTGCTCCAGGGCGGCCCGGACCAGGGCATATCCGGGATCGCTGACTCCCGGCATTCCCGCCTCAGTGATGAGCGCAATATCATGCTCCGCAAGCCGGCGTAACAGCCGTGGGGCCTTTGTCGCGCTGCCCTGCTCGTGATAGCTTGTCAGAGGCGTCTTTATCTCGTACCGGCTGAACAGCACACGGGCGGTCCTGGTGTCTTCGGCGGCGACAAGGGCGACCTCTCGCAAGATTCGTATCGCCCGCAGGGTCATGTCTTCGAGGTTGCCGATAGGGGTTCCTACCAGGTAGAGGACAGGCATGATATCCCTTTTACGGCGGGAAATGGAATACGGCTGGCCACGTCGGGGAGCTTGTCTCATTCTGCCGCAAGGGGCCGGTCTTGACAAGAAGTTGCCTGCGGTGTTCGCAGGGGTTCTCGTAGCGGGACGGCAGGCGCATAATGCTGCTACCCCTGCGATGGTCGAGGAAGCATATGCCCAAGAGTCCATTCTCTAACGCGGGACTCATTCTCGCCTCAGGATCCCCCAGAAGGCGGCGACTCCTTACCGATCTGGGGGTGTCTTTCGACGTGGTTGCGCCTGTCCGGGACGAGGAGCCATCCCCTCGCGGGGACGAAACAGCGGATGATTTCGCCAAGCGCTTGGCTCTGACAAAGGCGTTGGAGGTCGTCGCCGACCACCCGGAAAGGACGGTCCTTGGCGCTGACACGATCGTTGTCCTGGATGACGATGTTTTGGGCAAGCCGAAGAGCGTTACGGAGGCCACTGAGTACCTTAAGCGTCTGCGTGGCCGTACCCACAAGGTCATAACAGCGGTCGCCGTTGTGGGGCGTACACTCGAAGCCCCGGCGCAGGCGAGCACAGCTTCAAAGGTCCGCTTCCGGAGCTACTCGGACCGCGAGATGGAGGAGTATGTCGCCTCTGGGGACCCGATGGACAAAGCGGGCGCTTATGCTATCCAGAGCGAGCTGCTTCGGCCGGCAATCAACGTTGAGGGGTGCATGCTGAACGTCATAGGCCTGCCTCTTTGCCTGGCGGTGGAGCTGCTGGCGGTGCATGGACTGACGGTGAACCGCCCTTCGGGATTCTCAGTCCCGGAGGCGTGCCGCCGCCGCATTGAGGGTTGTCTCTTGGCGAGATGACCCGCCGAGCCCTCCCACGATGACTCCCCGGTCCAGCCCATAGAGGTCCTTGAACGCGGTAGTCTCCGCGTTTGGGAATAGGTTGGAGACCTCCCGCTTTACGGCCGGCACTTGGCCTGGGTCCATCTCGAGAAGGAGCCACTGAGGTTGGGGATTTAGCCGTTTCGCTTGGCCTAAGAGGCGCAGGATGTGGCCGAGTCCTTGTGTTCCAGACACCAGGGCCTGCGGCGGCTCGAACAAGCGTATGTCAGGCTGGAGGCGATCCCATTCCCTCTCAGGGATATAAGGCAGGTTGGCCACTACCATGTCCAAGGGTGTAGCGATGGGCCCCAGGAGGTCTCCTTGCAGGAGGTCGATCCGCTCCGCAACTCCGTGCCGCCGGCAGTTGAAGGCCGCAAGCTTCAGGGCGCCTGAGGATAGATCGACGGCGTCAATGTGCGCGTTAGGCAGGGCTGTTGCGAGACTCACGGCGATAGCTGCGCAGCCAGTGCCTATATCCGCAATGTGGCAGGTCTGATCGGCCAGGTGCCGTTGAGCGATTTCGATGGCCTGTTCCACCAGCGTTTCTGTCTCTTGACGAGGGATCATCGCTCTCGGGTCGACCTGGAACTCCAGGCCAAAGAACTCGCGGCTACCAACAATGTAGGCCAAAGGCTCGTGGCGGAGACGTCGGTGGACGGCGTCTATGAAGGGTGTTTCAGCGTCGGGCGGAAAGGGGTCTGAATAGCTGGCGTAGAGCTGCGCGCGGGAGGTGCCGGTGATGTGCATCACCAGCACCTCGGCTTCGAGCACGCTTTCGGGCGAGCCGGCTTCTGCGAGCTGTTGTCCCGCCCAGGCCACTGTCTCCCGGAAGGTCACGCCATCGCCGATTCCAGCTGCTCCGCTTGTTCCCAGGAGACTAGAGCCTCGATAATAGGCTCTATCTTGCCTTCCAAGATACCGGGCAGATTATGAAAGCTGGCTTCCACCCGATGGTCGGTTACCCGGTCTTGAGGGAAGTTATAGGTGCGGACCTTTTCAGCCCGGTCGCCGGTCCCGACCTGGGAACGTCTTCGCTCGGTCAGCTGCTCTTGTTGTTTGCGCTGCTCGGCGTCAAGGATACGCGCCCGCAGCACGGCCATGGCTTTGGTCTTGTTTTTAAGCTGGGACCTCTCGTCCTGGCAAACCGCCGTAATCCCGCTAGGGATGTGCACGATACGGACGGCGGTGGCAACCTTCTGGACGTTTTGTCCTCCGTGTCCGCCTGCATGGAAGATGTCTATGCGGAGGTCATCGCTCTTGATAGAGACCTCCACCTCGTCGGCCTCAGGCAGCACGGCGACGGTTGCTGTAGAGGTGTGGATGCGACCCGAGGTCTCCGTCGCGGGCACCCGCTGGACTCTGTGTACGCCGGACTCATGTTTCAGGCGGCTGTAAGCCCCCTTGCCACGGATCTCAAAGACGATTTCTTTGAATGCCCCGATCCCGGTAGCATTGCGGTCCATGATTTCCACATGCCATCCACACTCGGTGGCATAGCGGGTGTACATGCGGTAGAGATCGGCGGCAAAAAGGCCCGCCTCCTCCCCGCCGGCCCCTGCCCGGATCTCCATGATGATGGATTTTTCGTCATTGGGGTCGGGGGGGAGCAGGCCGAGCCTGATATCATGGACGAGCTGGTCTCTGCGCTGCTCCAGGGCTGCAACCTCTTGCCGTGCGAGGGCGGCTATCTCCTCCTCTTCCCCGTCCAGAAGAGAGCCGGTGTCCTTGATCTCTTGCTCTGTCTTGCGGTAGTCCCGGAAGAGGCTCACCAGTCGCTCCAGCGACGCCCGCTCTTTGGCCAACTCCTGGACTTTAGCGTAATCGGTGGCGACTTCAGGCTGCTCCAGGAGGTGAGTAAGCTCCCGGTATCGTGCATCTACTTCGTCAAGCTTTTCGGCGAGTTTGTTCAACATGAAGACACCGGTGTCGAGAGCGGACTGACTTGCCCCTGTCACCAAGAGCGCCTCCAAGAGGTGGAGGCGCCAACAGTTCTCGCTTCATTATAGTACACCGGGGGCGAGGCCGCTGTTTTCGGGGCGGCTACACGCGCCGAAGGGACGCAATAGGCGGGGAGCTTCGGCTCGAGTCAGTACCCGTGTGGCTTAATGTTGGAAAGGGCCTCCGCCATGCGGGCAAGCTGGGCTCGTTCTTCGGGATCGGCCACGAGAGTGTCGATCAGGGCATCGGCGGCGGACCAATAAGAGCGTATTCTCTCCATGCCTTCAGACGTTATCCGGACCCAGACCCGGCGACGGTCGCCCGAGTCATCGTGGCGCCGGGAGACAAGTCCGTGGCGTTCCAAGCCGTCGATTCGGCCGGTCACCGTATTGCTGGCCCGGTGTAAGCCCGCAGCTATTTTTGACACCGTGGCCTCTCCTCCGGCCTTTTCGATATGGCAAAGGATGACGGCCTGGTCCGGTGTCAGACCGGTTAGCTCCACCGTCCGCCGGACCAACTGCTGGCGCAATCTATGCGCGCCGTCCACAACGGTGAGGATCTCTGCGACGCGGGCTCGGGCATCCATGGGACTTCGTGACCCCCTGCCGCCTAGACTACAGCTACTCAAAGCGACGTCACCGACACCCCACGCTCAAAAATGGGAGTGCCATGCACCCCCGCCCCTATTCGTTTTCAAGCCGTTACCACCACAGCAATTCGAGCCGTATTCACCAATAGTGATTGAGAATGTATACACGACAATGATTCAGACTAGTTCTGGCACGTTATTATGATATACGTTTTCGTTCACCACAAGCCCTAATTCAGACATATTCGTGCACGACGCATTTCGTCGCTCCCGGAGAAGCCGAGAGGCGATAACAGACTGGGCGAGTCGGACCTGGCGCTTCGGTGCCATATCCTTAGCATTTCCGTCTCGTTGATAAAAACATCGTGGCAGATACATTTTTTCGAGGCACGTGGCACAATCGTGCATGGCGGTTGGGGGACTGAACACGGTGAGGTTGTGCCAGGGAACCCCACCATGGCGGCCGGCCTGGAGTGTACAGGGACGGTGCGCTCTTGAGACCATTGCGAATATGGCCGTTGTTGACTCCATTTCAGCGGCGTCGGATTTCGTAAGCGAAGACCGACAGGGAGGTTTTCCGCATCGTACGGAGCCTTAGAGGCAGGGTCAACCAGGAAAGAGTGGGGCTGGGCCGAATGGCCTGGATTTTGCCGCCTTTGTATACCGCGGGACCCCTTCAAAGGGAGGCTGTAGGGATGCATGCCTCCGCCAGGGGCGTGAGCTCCGCTCGTACCATAGTGTGGCGGAGATTTATGATGGGCGAAGGGCTTCGGCCACGCCTGTCATGGGGACCTGCCTCTGTTTACCCGTCGCCATGTCCCTTACGGTCGCAACGTCTTGCGTCAGCTCTTCTTCGCCCAAAATTACCGTGTGTCGGGCGTTGAGGGCTCCCGCGTGGCGCATTTGCGCTTTGAGGCTTTTGCCGGGGGGAGCCAGCATTATGGGGAGGCCTTTGCCACGGAGGGAGGCGGCGAGTTTCACCGCGGCGTTCCTCGCCGCATCGCCGACGAATGCGACCATGGCGAGAGGACCTGGGTCGGCGGATGGCGGCCCTACCCCCTGGCGTTTCAGGTTCAGGATCAAGCGCTCCATGCCGGACGCGAAACCAACCGCCGGGGTCGCGCGACCTCCCAGCTCCTGGATGAGGCCGTCGTACCGGCCCCCTCCACCAATGGCGCTCTGGGACCCTTCCACGGGTGGCTGGACCTCGAAGACGGTGCGAGTGTAGTAGTCGAAACCTCGTACGAGCCGGTGGTCTACGCTGTAAGGTAGGGAAAGGCTGTCCAGGTACCCGGTGAGCTGGTCCCAGTGCTCCTTGCACTCGGCACAGAGGTGGTCCACAGTTCTGGGCGCTTCTATGGTATAGGGCTGGCAGGACTCCTTGTTGCAGTCCAACAGGCGAAGGGGATTGCTCTGAAACCGACGCTTGCAGTCGGCGCACAGGTGGTCCTGATGAGGCTGGTAGTAATGACGCAGCACATCCAGGTAGCCAGGGCGGCATACCTGATCGCCTATGCTGTTGACCAGCAACGTGAGGTCGTTTAGGCCAAGCTTGGAGAAGATGCTCCAGGCTAGCTCGATGATCTCGGCGTCCACCGCGGCATCGGCGTCGCCTATGGCTTCGACGCTGGCTTGATGGTGTTGCCGATATCGCCCGGCTTGGGGGCGGTCGTAACGAAACATGGGGGCCCGCACCGAGTAGAGGCGGACCGGCTGGGGCTGTACGTGCATCCCGTGCTCTAAGTACGCACGGCATACCGCCGCCGTCCCCTCCGGTCGCAGGGTCATGGAGTCGCCGCTACGGTCGTCGAACGTATAGGTCTCTTTTTCCACCACATCGGTGGCCTCGCCGACCGACCTCAGAAAGAGGCTAGACGATTCGAAGGAAGGGGTGTCGATTCGACGGTAGCCAAACTGCTCGCACAGCTCCGCGGCTGTGCTCTCCACATATCGCCAGAATGGCTGCTCATCGGGCAGGATGTCGGCAGTGCCGCGCGGTGCTCGGTACAAACGCTCACTCCGAAAGGGTGGTGTATTGATAGGATAACGGAAGACATGCTAGTGAACAAGGAAAAGACTGCCTCTATCACCGCGATTCTCTATGCCAAATACCGAAATTGTCCGAATCCCTGTTCCTAGTATCGATCTGCCGCTGCTATAATGACGGCGTGCGCCGACAGCGAGGTCCCGTTCCCGAGCATTACCGGCAGGCCGTGGAATATCTCTACGGCTTTGCGGATTTTGAGCGGTTAAAACCGGTCAGCTATCGGGACTTTAACCTCCATCGGGTACGCGCCCTTTTGGAGTTGCTGGGCAACCCACACCTGGGGGTCCCGACGGTCCATGTCGCCGGCACCAAGGGTAAGGGCAGTACCGTCGCCATGATAGCTTCAGTCCTTGAAGCCGCCGGGGTGCGAGCAGGTGTTCTCACGTCGCCTCATCTGCACACGATACGGGAGCGCATAGCGGTGGGAGGGACGAGCATATCAGAGGAGGAATTCGCCTGCCGAGTGGAGAAGCTGCGCCCCGTGGTTGGACAGGTCAACGAGCATGGCGATTGGGGCCGCCTGACAACCTTTGAGTTGCTGACGGCTGCGGCCTTCCTCCATTTCCGCGAGGCCAAAGCGGAGGCCGTTGTGGTAGAGGTGGGCCTTGGCGGAAGGCTTGATGCAACGAACGTGGTAGAGCCTATGGTCTGTGGAATCACCAACATCAGTCTGGACCATACCGAGGTGCTGGGAGATGCTCTGGAAAAGATTGCCGGGGAGAAGGCGGCTATCATCAAGCCAGGTGCGGAGACGGTGATCTCCCCTCAACCTGGGGAGGCGTTGCGGGTGATCGAGGAGAAAGCGAGGGAGGCGGGATCGGCGGTCACGTTGGTGGGCCGGGATGTCCAATGGATTGTGGAAGGAAGCGACTTCGACGCCCAGGATATATGCATAACCACCGAAGTCGATCGATACAACCTCCGAGTGCCCCTTTTGGGGGACCATCAAGCGGAGAACGCCGCCACGGCAGTGGCGATCTGTGAGGGATTGGCGAGAGGGGGCGTTGTTATTGCAAGGGAAGCGGTGCACGATGGCATGGCAAAAGTATCATGGCCGGGCCGGTTGGAGGTCCTGAGCCGGGAACCAATGGTCGTGGCAGATGGTGCGCACAATCCCTACTCCATGAGCCGCCTGGTGGAGGCGGTCACGCGCCGTCTGCCCAGACCTGAGACCGTCGTAGTCTTTGGCGCAACGGGGAGCAAGGACTTGGGCGGCATGATCGGGGAGCTAGCTCTGTTATCCGGCTTGCGGCGCGTTGTCGCGACCCGCTCCCGGCATCCGAGAGCGGTATCACCGGAGGAGGTTGAGGCGCAGATGTCTCTTCGGGGCATCACCGTGGACAGCGCCCCGGACGTAGCTCTAGCGGTGGCCCGCGCTTGCGAGCTGATCGGAGATCAGGGACTGGTGTTGGTGACCGGCTCCCTCTTCGTGGTGGCGGAGGCGAGAGAGGCGATCCTTGGAATTATTCCGGAGACCTTCGAGCGGCGGGCGCCCGTGGGTGTATAGCCCGTGGGTGTATAGAAAGAGGGGCGGTTCGTGAGGCGGCGAGACGTCAAGACTAGGGTGGTAGTCACCGGCATGGGGGCGCTGACGCCCCTGGGAATGTCGGTTGATGATTTCTGGCAAGGACTGGTCGACGGGCGCTCGGGCATAGATACGATGACGCTTTGCGATGCCACGGGTTATACATGCACCATTGCGGGAGAAGTGACCGGTTTTGATCCGGAGCACTATATCAACCCGAAGGCTGCGAGGCGGATGGCCCGCTTCGCTCAGCTGGCGGTGGCCTCCGCGGGGCAGGCGATGGAGAACGCCGGGCTGACGCTTTCAAGCGAGGACCGTGATCGTTGTGGGGTCCTTTTAGGCAACGGGAATGGCGGCTACCCAACGATTGAGGAGGGGGCGCGGATTCTTGTGGACAAGGGCGGCATGCGGCTCAGTCCCTTCTTTTTCCCCATGACGCTGCCCAATATAGCGGCATCTCAGGTAAGCCTGACGTACGGGCTTCGGGGTTATAGCTCTACAGTCACCACGGCCTGCGCCGCCGGTACGCAAGGAGTGGGTGAGGCCGCCGAGGTCATTCGTCGCGGGGCAGCTGACGTCATGGTCTCCGGGGGCGTGGAGGCCGGCATCAGCCAACTAGGACTCGGCGGCTTCTGCACCATGAAGGCCTTGAGCACCTCAAGGAATGGGGAGCCTGCCCGGGCCAGCCGCCCCTTCGATGCGCAGCGCGACGGCTTTGTTCCCTCAGAAGGGGCCGGTATTTTGATACTGGAGAGGCTGGACCGCGCCATGGACCGTGGGGCCACTATCCTGGCGGAGGTCGTTGGCTATGGAGTCTCCTCGGACGCCTATCACGTCGTCGCGCCTGACGAAGACGGCTCGGGAGCGGCTCGGGCCATGCAGTGGGCTTTGGACGATGCGGAGCTGCAACCCAGCGAGGTAAGCTATATCAATGCCCACGGTACGTCAACACCTCTGAACGATGCCGTGGAGACGATGGCGATTAAACGGGTCTTCGGTGAGGCGGCCTACCGAATACCCGTGAGCTCGACGAAGTCGATGATCGGTCACGCCCTTGGGGGCGCCGGAGGTATGGAGGCGGTGGCCTGCGTCAAGACGATCGAGGCGCAGGAACTGCACCCGACCATCAACCAGGAATTCCCTGATCCGGCTTGCGACTTGGATTACGTGCCCAACGTTTCGCGCAAGCACGCCGTGAGGCTGGTGTTGAGCAACAGCTTCGGCTTCGGAGGTCAAAACGCCTGCGTGATCTTCGCCAGGTTCGAGGAGTAGCCCGGAGGCGTCAGCAGTCGGGTTCCCCGCTCGCCTTACAGGCTGGGTGACGGTAGCCTTGTAGGCAGCATCCGCTCGAGCATCCGCTCCATGGCCATGGTATGGCTACAGGTACCGTACTGCGGAAAGTAGTCGCAGGAGCAACGCCATAACCCCTCTCGGTAGGTCACTTCATGGGCGCGGTGGTCGCCCTGAAAGCGGAGAGCGAAATCCGTAAAACAGGCCCGATCTTGTTCTTCGGCGTAGCGCTTCGCCTTCTCGACCTTACCGATCAGGCTGGAGTCCATAGGCGACACCTCCCGATATTTTAGAAGAAAAGTTCAGCGTCATTCTACCGAAAGCACGCGGTGGGGTCAACGAGTCCACGTACAGGGGTGCCCACAGTGTCCAAACACTTTGACAAATCTTTCACGAATGAGATATAATGTGCCACTTTCGTTCCAGAGTAGGAGGCCGGACTCGCCCATACCAGGCACATTCGCTGGCAGGGGAGCCCTTTTCTCCTCATGTGCTCTTGCGCTTCGTCGTCATAGGACCGGTGGACCGGTACGGTTGTACCCCAGTACTTGTTAGGCTGCTTGGCATATAGCTATTTCCCAAGGTGTGTCGCCACGATGCCCGCTTCGGACAACAAAGATGCTCGCGAGTTTGTCCTTCATACGGTGAAGGAGCATGACGTCAAGTTTATCCGTCTCTGGTTCACCGATATCCTCGGCAACCTGAAAGGCTTTGCCATTACGGTCGAGGAATTGAAGGCAGCCCTGGAGTGGGGGAAGGGTTTCGACGGGTCTGCCATAGAAGGATTCACGCGGATGGAGGAGAGCGACATGATCGCCATGCCGGACCCTTCAACCTTTAGCCTCCTCCCTTGGCGCCCCCGGCAAAACGCCGTAGCCAAGATGTTCTGCGACATCTTGACGCCAGAGGGGACCCCGTTTGAGGGAGACCCGCGGCAGGTGCTGAAACGGAACCTCAAGCGCGCCACGGATATGGGGTACACCTATTTCGTAAGCCCGGAGCTGGAGTTCTTCTATTTCAAGAGCAGCAGCGGCACTGAGCTTCTAGACGAAGGCGGCTATTTTGACCAGACCTCGCTTGACATGGGGTCTGATATGCGCCGTGAAACGGTGTTGACCTTGGAGCAGATGGGCATATCGGTCGAATACAGTCACCACGAGGCGGCTCCAAGCCAGCATGAGATCGACCTGCGCTATGCCGACGCCCTGGCGATGGCCGACAACGTGATGACGTACCGGACGGTCGTCAAGCAGATAGCCATGAAGCACGGGGTCTATGCAACCTTCATGCCCAAACCCGTGCATGGTCTCAACGGAAGCGCCATGCATATCAACCAGTCTCTATTTTCCGGTGACCGTAACGCCCTCTTTGACTTTGAGGACCCGGACCATCTCTCAGACGTGGCAAAGCAGTTCCTCGCGGGACTTTTGGCCCACGCGCCGGAGACGATGGTGGTGACCAACCAATGGGTCAATTCCTACAAGCGGCTAGTGCCTGGGTTCGAGGCCCCAACGTACGTTACGTGGGCGCGTCGGAACCGGTCTGACCTGATCAGGATTCCAGACTACAAGCAAGGGCGGGAGGACAGTACCCGCATAGAGTATCGGGCCCCAGACGCCGCCTGCAACCCGTACTTAGCGTTCAGCGTCATGCTCGCGGCTGGACTGCGGGGGATACAGGACCAATTGGACCCGTGTCCGTCCGCCGACGAGGACCTGCACACGCTGACGGAGGAGGAGCGGCTGGAGCGAGGCGTGGCCAATCTCCCCAAAAGTCTAAGAGAAGCCATCGACGCCGCGGAACAAGGTGATCTGGTCAAAACGGTGCTGGGCGAACACGTCTTTGACAGTTTTATCCGAGACAAAAAATTTGAATGGGAGGAGTACCGAGGAAGGGTACACGAGTATGAGAGGGAGCGGTACCTTCCGGTGCTATGAGTTTAAGGACGCCCTGAACCGGGCTAGATCTTCTGGAGCGTTGAATGGGGTTACCTGAGCCGGACCTGCGGAAGGGTCTTTACGAGCCACAACATGAGCACGATGGCTGCGGCGTAGGTGTCGTCGCCAACATAGAGGGGTCTCGAAGCCACGAGATCATCGAGCAGGGGTTCGAGGTCCTGGTGAACCTCGCGCATCGGGGCGCCCAAGGCAGTGACCCAAACACCGGAGACGGCGCGGGGATGCTCCTTCAGATGCCCGAGCGGTTCATGCGTCGCGAGGCGGCGAAACTGGGGAAGAACCTTCCTGAACCGGGGAAATACGCAGTGGGAATGCTTTTCCTCCCGCGAGACCCAACGCTGCGCGCCCGGTGCCAAGAGATCTTCGAGGAGACTGTCAGGCAAGAAGGCCAGGATTTCTTGTGCTGGCGTGATGTCCCGGTGGACCCATCGGGAATAGGCCGCACCGCCAGTCAGCGTCAGCCTTATATTCGCCAGGCCCTGATCGCTCGGGGGCCGGGGGTCTCCGACCAGGCTGATTTCGAGCGCCGCCTCTACGTGATACGCAAGATCGTGGAGCGTCGGGTAGCGGAACTTGGCATACGAGAGGTGGAGGACTTCTACTTGTGCACCCTGTCATCCAGGCAGGTCGTGTACAAAGGGCTTCTCCTTGGGACCCAGTTGAAAGGGTTCTATCCAGACCTGAGCCTCCCCGACGTTGTCAGCTCTTTTGTCCTTGTCCACTCCCGCTTTAGCACCAATACCCTTGGGTCCTGGAAGCTGGCCCATCCCTACCGGTTCATCGTCCACAACGGCGAAATAAACACCCTGCGGGGGAACGTCAACTGGATGGTGGCGCGCCAGGGGAACATGGCGTCTCCGCTCATCGGTGACGCCATGCCGCAACTCTTCCCGATCATCACTCCCGGCGCCAGCGACACCGCCTCGCTGGACAACGCTGTCGAGTTCCTGCTCTCCACAGGCCGCTCCTTGGAGCACGTGATGATGATGCTGATCCCCGAGGCGACAGGCGACCACGTGAGCATGCCTGAGGAGAAGCGGGCGTTCTACGAGTACCACGCTGGCATCATGGAGCCCTGGGACGGGCCCGCCCTTGTCGCTTTCACCGACGGAACTCGTGTCGGCGCGGTGCTGGACCGTAACGGCCTCCGCCCTTTCAGATACGTGGTGACCAAGCAAAATCTCCTGGTGATGGCCTCGGAAGTAGGAGTCTTGGACATACCTCAACAAGACATCCTGTTCAAGGCACGGCTCGAGCCTGGCCGCATGTTCTTGCTCGACCCGGACCGAGGCGGCATCGTTGACGACACCGCTCTCAAGACGGCGATGGCCGGCCGGAACCCCTACGGCCAGTGGCTGGCGAACCACCGGATATCCTCGAAAGATCTCCCCAAACCAAGGAGGCCGGTTATCAGGGAGGATCAGCCGTTATCTACCCGCCAGCTGGCCTTTGGATACACCGAGGAAGAGCTTCGGATGCTCTTAACGCCGATGGCCGAGAATGGGACCGAACCGACTGGGTCGATGGGCAACGACACTCCTTTGGCGGTCCTCTCGGAGCACCCACAGTTGATGTTCAGCTACTTCAAGCAGCTTTTTGCCCAGGTCTCCAACCCTCCCCTCGACGCCATCAGAGAAGAGCTGGTCACGTCGATGGCCGTCCTGGTCGGAGCCCAGCAGAACATTTTCGAGGAGACGCCACAGCATGCCCGGCAGTTGAGGCTGGAGTCGCCGTTTTTGACCAACGAGGAGCTGGCCAAGATCCGGCAGCTGGACCGGCCTGGGTTCAAAGCAAAGACGCTGTCCACGCTGTTTCCCGCCCAGCCAGGCTCGGGCAGCCTGGAACGCTCCCTGAACGCCCTCTGCGACCAAGTGACCAGGGCCGTCGAGGATGGCTGCACCATCATTATCTTGTCCGATCGGGGTGTGGACGCCGAACACCTCCCAATCCCCAGTCTCCTGGCCACCGCCGGCGTTCACCACCACCTCGTCCGGCAAGGGACCCGCACCCAGGCCGGCCTCATCGTAGAGACCGGCGAGGCCAGAGAGATCGCCCACTTTGCCCTGCTCATCGGCTACGGGGCCAGCGCCGTCAACCCCTATCTTGCCTTCGAGACGCTGGAAGAGATCGCCAGCCGGGACATTCTCGGCAACGGCGTTGGGCCAAAAGACGTCCAAAAGAATTACCTGAAGGCCGCTCGGAAAGGATTGCTCAAGGTCATCTCGAAAATGGGGATCTCGACCATCCAGAGCTACTGCGGGGCCCAAATCTTTGAGGCTGTCGGACTGAGCCAGGCGTTGGTGGACCGGTACTTTACCTGGACGTCATCGCGCATAGGCGGAATCGGCTTGGAGGTGATAGAGGAGGATGTCCGGAGTCGGCACCGCGCGGCCTTTCCCAGCAACGGCCATGGCTCACCGAGCGCCTTGGACGAGGGGGGCGTCTACTATTGGAGACGCGACGGCGAGTACCACATGTGGAATCCAAATACCATCGCCTCGCTGCAGTACGCAGCAGGCGCCAACGATCCCACCGCGTATCGAAAATTCTCCACGCTGGCCAACGAGTACGAGGAAAAGCTGTGCACGCTGCGAGGGCTCCTCGATTTTCGCACCCTGGACGAACCGATCTCTTTGGATGAGGTGGAGCCGGCATCCGAGATCGTGAAACGGTTTGCCACGGGGGCTATCTCCCTCGGCTCGATCAGCCGGGAAGCCCACGAGACGCTGGCCATAGCCATGAACCGCATCAGAGCCCGCAGCAACAGCGGGGAGGGCGGGGAGGACTTTAACCGCTACAGTCCAGACCCCAATGGAGACCTGCGGAGGACCGCCATCAAGCAGGTGGCTTCAGGCCGCTTCGGCGTCACCACCAACTACCTGGTGAATGCGACGGACCTTCAGATCAAGATGGCGCAAGGCGCCAAGCCTGGGGAGGGGGGACAGCTACCGGGGTACAAGGTGGATGAGTATATAGGGTGGATACGGCATTCCACGCCCGGTGTGGAGCTGATCTCGCCACCGCCTCACCACGACATCTACTCCATTGAGGACCTAGCCCAGCTTATCCATGACCTGAAGAACGTTAACCCCGCTGCCCGGATCCACGTCAAGCTGGTGGCTGAGGCCGGTGTGGGTACCATCGCGGCGGGAGTGTCGAAGGCCAAGGCCGACGTCGTTCTCATCGCTGGCGACACCGGCGGGACAGGCGCCTCCCCAGAATCGTCCATTAAACACGCTGGCCTCCCGTGGGAGCTGGGGCTCGCCGAAACGCAGCAGGTGCTGGTTCAGAATGACCTGCGAGGCCGCATCGTGGTCCAGGTGGACGGCCAGATCAAGACGGGTCGAGACGTGGCGGTTGCCTGCCTGCTGGGGGCGGACGAGTTCGGAATCGGCACCGCCTCCCTGATCACCTTGGGCTGTATCATGCTGCGCAAGTGCCACCTGAATACCTGCTCCGTGGGCGTCGCGACGCAAGACCCGGAGCTACGCGAGCGCTTCACGGGAGACCCCCAGCACCTGATCAACTATTTCTTCTTCGTGGCCGAAGAGCTGAGAGAGATCATGGCCCGGCTTGGATTCCGCACCGTTCAGGAGATGATCGGGCGGACCGACCGGCTCGAGCCCAGTAAGGCCATCTCGGCCTGGCAGGCCAAGGGCCTCGACCTGAGCAGCCTGCTCTATCAGCCGGAGGTCCCGCGAACGGTGGCCATCAATCGCTGCGAGACCCAAGACCATGGTCTCGAAAAGGCTTTGGACCACCAAATCATCGCCCTCTCCCGCGACGCGCTGGACCACCAGCAGCCGGTCGAGTTTACTCTGCCAATCCGCAACGCGAACCGGACGGTGGGCGCCATGCTCAGCGGAGAGGTGGCAAAGCGCTTCGGCGAGAGTGGTCTCCCCGAGGATACGATCAAGGGTCGCTTCGAGGGTACTGCAGGACAGAGCTTCGCTGCTTTCCTGCCAAAAGGGCTTTCGTTTACTCTGGAGGGTGACGCCAACGACTACTTTGGCAAAGGCTTCTCCGGTGGACGCCTGGTGGTGGTGCCGCCTCGGGGCTCGACCTTCGTGCCGGAGGAGAACATCATCATCGGCAATGTGGCGCTTTACGGGGCAACCGGCGGTGAGGTCTTCATCCAGGGTCGCGCCGGAGAGCGTTTCTGCGTCCGAAACAGCGGCGCCCACGCGGTCGTCGAGGGCATCGGCGACCATGGCTGCGAATACATGACCAGCGGCCGTGTTGTCGTGCTCGGACCTACGGGGCGCAACTTCGCCGCTGGGATGAGCGGCGGTATCGCCTATGTGCTGGATGAGGCCGGAGATTTCGAGCATCGGTGTAACACCGAGATGGTTGACCTTGAACGGGTGGAAGAGCCCGAGGACAGAGAAGAGGTGCGCGGGCTGATTCAGAGGCACTACGACCATACGCTGAGCGCTCCCGCGAAGCGGGTACTGGACACGTGGGAGCAGACGGTGTCGAGTTTCGTCAAAGTCTACCCGAGGGACTACCGGCGGGTTATCGAGGCCAACAAACAAAAGCAGGAAGAAGAGGCCCGCCTTGGGTAAGCCGAGGGGCTTCCTCGATTTCGGGCGCAGCGGTCCGGAGTCCCGTCCAGTTGCTGAGCGCGCCCGTGACTTCGGGGAAGTCTACTTGAAATTGCTCCCCGTGCGTGCTCAGGAACAAGCGGGCCGATGCATGAACTGCGCCGTCGCCTTTTGCCACGTCGGCTGTCCTCTAGGTAACGTGATCCCCAACTGGAATCACGCCGTATCAGAGAAGCAATGGCACGCGGCCCTCATAGCCTTGCACGCCACGAACAACTTCCCGGAGTTCACAGGCCGCATCTGCCCTGCGCCCTGCGAGGCCTCTTGTGTGCTCTCCATCAATGACGACCCCGTGACCATCGAGTATATAGAGCGGGCTATCGTCGATCGGGGGTTCGAGGAGGGCTGGATTACCCCTCAGCCCCCCACCCATCGCACGGGGAAGCGCGTGGCGATCGTGGGATCTGGCCCCGCTGGTCTGGCTGCGGCCCAGCAGCTCAACCGTGCCGGACACTCAGTCGTCGTTTTCGAGCGGGACGAGTACGTTGGCGGCCTCTTGGCTCTCGGGATTCCGGAGTTCAAGCTACCCAAGGACGTTGTGCAACGACGCATAGACCTCATGGCGGCGGAGGGTATCGAATTCCGGACGAACACCCATGTGGGCATCGACATCGCCGGGAGCGACCTACGCCGGGATTTCGATGCCCTGTGTCTCGCTGGTGGTTCCAGCGTTGCTCGGACTTTGGAGATACCGGGCTCGGACCTGGAAGGGGTCCATCTGGCCCTCGATTTCCTAACGCAGCAGAATCGTAAAGACGCCGGCCAGATTGTGCCGGAAGAGCAGCTTATCGACGCTCGGGGGAAGCACGTGGTCGTCCTGGGCGGGGGAGACACCGGCTCCGATTGCATCGGTACCGCCATCCGTCAAGGCGCGCGAACCGTGACGCAGTTCGAGCTATTGTCGGAGCCGCCCAAGCAGCGGCGCAGCGATAATCCGTGGCCCCAGTGGCCGATGACTTTCCGAACATCCCATGCCCATGAGGAAGGCGGGACCTGCGACTACAGCATCCTCACCAAGAGCTTCTCCGGCTCGGACGGAGCCGTGAAGAAGCTCCACGGCGTTCGCCTGGATTGGGGTCCGCCCAACGACACCGGGCGCCCAACCATGAAAGAGATCCCGGGGAGCGAGTTCGAAATTGAGACTGAGCTGGTGCTGCTGGCCTTGGGGTTCCTGTACCCCCAACGCGAGGGGATAGTCACTGATCTTGAGTTGGAGCTAGACGCGCGCGGAAATGTTGCCACCGACAAGCTGAGGATGACGAGCGTCCCTGGTATTTTCGCTGCTGGCGACATGGCCCGGGGGCAGTCCCTCGTGGTCTGGGCCATCGCCGAAGGAAGGCAGGCTGCGCATGGCATCGACAAATTCCTCATGGGCAGTAGCAGCCTCCCCAGTATTTCCCTCGAACGGGTGGTATAAGGCGCTTTGGACACTTACAGTCGCGTTCGTAGCGTGCGGGAGATATCCCGAATCGGCGGCGCTGCAGCCGGTACGGAGTGGCACAGGCTCGATGACACCGGCGTGTCGGCGGGGAAAGATGGATAATACCACCCTTACTTGCCCATGTTCTGGAGAGTAGCTCCGACTGTCTCGAGGGAGGTCAACGACGCCGACAGGATCGTTGGCCGCAGGGCCGAAAAGCCAGAAAGCAGGGTGGGCCGCTAAACGGCAGCAGCCCCGCAAGGTGGACCCCTTGACCCCTTGGGCATGGTAGAGGGTGGCGGCCGTCCGTTACAAGATCGGGACGTGCGTTGCGGTTACAGGTCTCCAGGGTTCATGGGCGGAGGTGCCTGATGGTTAGCTTGCTTGTGTCCGGTATCGTGTGCCTGCTCCTGGGGGCCGGAGTATATGTAGGGGGGTACTTTACGGCGAATTCGGGTGAGTCGCTGAGCGCGGTTCGCGAGGCCGGTCCTGCAGCGGAGCGGTTTATTCTTTACAGCAAGATGTGGGGACCCCCCCTCGGGGCGGTAGGTGTTATTCAGATGGTGGTGGCCGTTTATTCACTTGCCGGTCGATCGGCTCGTGCACCGGGTGGGATGGAAGAGTTCATACCCGAGCAGAGAGATGGCCTGGGTCCGCGACCTTTTGAGCCACGGTGAGTGTGGGGCCGTCGTCCGCTGTGGCGTATCTCGGTATCGATTTGGGGCCAGTTCAACCGGTGAGGAAGGAAACGCATGAAAGCGACATATTTTACAGACACAGGCCCTCCCGACGTTCTGACCTATGGTGATCAACCGGACCCGGTGATCGGCCCTGGTGAGGCACTGGTGCGGGTGCACGCAACGGCTCTCAACCACCTGGACGTGTTTCGCCGAGCGGGCCAGCGAGGAACCAAGACCGAAGGGAGCGATCCCTTCATACTGGGCTGCGACATCGCCGGCGAGATAGCAGACGTGGGGGCGGGAGTTACGGGGCTCAAGACAGGGGACCATGTTTTTCTGAACCCCGGAGTCACCTGCGGGATATGCCGTTATTGCGTCTCATCCAGGGACAATATGTGTCCCAAGTACACGATGATCGGGTCAGCCGTTAACGGCGGGTACGCGCAGTATGTAAAGGCCCCTCAGGAGAACATACACGTTATCTCGGATGCGTTGTCTTGGGAAAGCGCAGCGGCGATCCCGCTAACCTTTCTCACGGCGTGGCACATGCTGATAACGGTGGCGAGACTGCGCCCAGGGGAGAATGTGTTGATTCAGGCTGTGGGCTCCGGGGTTGGAAGCGCGGCTCTCCAGATAGCCAAATTCATCGGGGCGCGGACCATTGTGACCGCCAGCACCGATGAGAAGCTGCATAAGGCCAAGGGGCTGGGCGCGGATGAGACCATCAACTATACCGATGAAGATTTCGCCCAGCGCGTCAAGGAATTGACCGAAGGGGAGGGCGCCGACGTGGTCTTTGACCATATCGGCGCCTCAGTATGGGAGAAGAACTTCGCCAGCATTCGCCGTGGCGGGCGGTTTGTGAACTGCGGCGTTACCGGTGGACACAAAGCGGAGCTGCACATCGGACAGCTTTTCACCAGGCAGATACAGCTCAGCGGCTCGTTTATGGGGACCAAGGCCGAGATGCTCGAGGTCACCCGGCTGGTGCAGCAAGACAAGCTCCATGGTGTGGTGGACCGCGTCTTTCCCCTTGAAGATGCAGCGGAGGCCCATCGGGCTATGGAGGACAGGAGCCTCTTCGGGAAGCTAGTCCTTCGGGTACCCTAGAGAGCATCGGATCGAGGCGAAGAATGACGGACACCCATGTGCACGCTCATGGACGGCATGCCCGAGAAGGGATGCCGAAGATACCTTCGTGGCTCAGCGTGGAAGAGGCCCTGGAAAGAATTTTGGGTTATATCTCGGTCCTGGAGACGGAAGAGAAGCCGATACTGGACGCCCTGGGGCAAGTCCTGGTGGAGGATGTCCATTCGGCCGCGGACGTGCCGCCGTATCCGAACAGCTCGATGGATGGCTACGCCGTTCAATGGGACAGCCTTAGCGGCGCTGCCGAGGGAAGCCCGGTGTTGCTGCGCGTCGTGGGGGAGCTTGCCGCAGGAAGCGTTACCGATGTCCGCGTGGAGGCCGGCCAAGCGTTACGCATCATGACGGGAGCGGCTATTCCGGCTGGCGCTAACACCATCGTCCCTTTCGAGGAGACTGATGAGCTGGACCGTGCTCAGGAGGGTTCGGGCTTCACCCAAGAGATTGGCATCCTGAGCCAGCTGCCGAAGGGCGCGAACATCCGACTGGCTGGTGAAGACATCCGAGCAGGAAGCTTGATCCTGGAAAAGGGCTCGGTACTGCGACCGGCGGAGGTGGGAGTGCTGGCTTCCCTGGGGCGCGCCACGATCCCCGTGATCCGCCGTCCAGTTATCGCCGTGTTGGCGACTGGGGACGAGCTTGTGGAGCCTCCTGAGCCCCTGGGGCCGGGCAAGATATATAACAGCAATTCGTTTAGCATCGCTGCCTCCGTGCTCAAGTATGGGGGCATTGCTAAGGTCCTAGGCATTGCCAGGGACAACCTGACCTCCCTGGAAGCGAAGGTCCAAGAGGGAATGGACGCAGACATGGTGGTGACCTCGGCTGGGGTCTCCCGTGGGGACTATGACATCGTCAAAGACGTGCTGATGAAGCAGGGCGAGATCAATTTTTGGACGGTGAGGATGAGACCCGCCAAACCCCTTGCCTTCGGGGCGCTGGTGGGCCCTGACAAGAAGAACGGCAAGAAACGTGTTCCGCACCTTGGATTGCCCGGTAACCCCGTCAGCGCCATGGTAGCCTTCGAACAGTTCGGCAGGCCGGCGATCCTCAAGATGTTGGGCAGAACGAATCTAGCCAAGCCGACCGTCGAGGCGATTTTGGAGGAACCCATCGAGAACAATGACGAGCGACGGGTCTATGCCAGGGCTTGGATCACCAAACGGGACGGGAAATACTACGCACGGTTGACCGGCCCCCAAGGGTCTGGGGTGTTGACCTCGATGGCTAAAGCCAACGGGCTGGCGATCTGCCCGGAAGACGTCCCCGTAAAGCATCCCGGTGAGGTTGTGCGGGTACAGATGTTGGACTGGTCTGAAGATCAAGAGTAATCGCGGACGGACGCTGATATCGAACAAGCAGGAGTGCCATGAACGACCAGGATACCCCGCAGAACGTTGATTCGCAGCTGGATCAGAAGCCACCGAAATATCGTATCGACGAGAGCTGGTTTCAACGCCAGGGGCGGTCCCTGGAGTATATGATCGAGAGCCGGGCATCAGGCTTTGAGCTGCCCAAGTCGAAGCCGAACCGGAAGCGGAGCAAGAGCTCCTCCAAGGCCCCGACCATGGAGGAGCTTTCTAAGATGGAGGGGTTCGTGAATGCCGACCTCCCGGTCATGGAGGCGGTCTTTCGATTGCTTTTGATCCATGAGAACAAGCCGCTGGACGTGGAGCAGATTAGCCAGGAATTGGCGGAGGCAGGGCTGGGCGTTCTCGATGCCAGGGTCATCAATCCCGGGACTCTGGTCCGGATGCTAGACCGGGATTTCCACTACGGCATTGCCCGAAAAGAGGACTAGGGCTATTTCAAAATCGGGACACCAGATTGGTTCACCCTCACCCTAGCCCTCTCCCTCTGGGAGAGGGCTAGGGTGAGGTCCCAAGGGCGTTCGCGGGCATCGCCCGCAGGCCCGCCTGAGGCGGGCGCCTGGCGGCAAAGAGAGAAGAATGCCGGGTCTCCGCCCCTCTGGACACCCTCTTCGACGAGCTCAGGGCCGGCCTTTTTCCGTACCCTAACAGGGGCGCGTCACCAGATAATAGAAAAGTCCTCGAACTCGCCTCGCGGCTGCTCCCAGGTCTCATCGATCCGGTCTACTCTGGAGAACGCAGGACCTGAGTGCAGCCCGGCGAAAAACACCTTCAACGATTCTTCGTCGCCTTCAGCGTAGACCTCCACGGACTGGCCGTCCGGTAGGTTCTTGGCGTAGCCGGTGAGGCCCAGGGCAAGCCCTTTCCGCCTGGCGAATTCACGGAACCGGACACCTTGCACACGTCCCCTCACCAATGCCCTAAGGGCGCGTGTCACCGTCGTGTCCAACCCGGTCCCCTTTGGCTTAATCCGCTATCGCGACCAGATCAAGAATGATTCGCCGCGCATCCTCAGTGGTGACCGAAAGCTCCGCAGTAAGCGTATCGGCGCTGAAAGAAAGGTCTACCGCTCCGAGCAGCTCTCCGAAGTCACCCCCTAAGAACAAGGCGCCGGCCAGAGCCAGTGCGCTGAACGTGTCCCGGGCCGTTCGGGCGGAGGTGATGTCCGGGTACTCAAAGAGGACCTTGACGACGAACTGGGAGCCGGTCTTGTCCAGGGAGAGTCCTATGGACCGTATGTCGAACAGACCGGGGTCGATCTGAATCAGGCCGCCCAAGTTCTCGTTGATCTCGTCAATGGAAAGGTCCTCAGTCGCTTCAGGGGGCAGGTTGATGAAAAGTTTTGCCAACGGATTACCCAACGCTTCGAAAGAGTCCGCCATAGGGCCAGAAATGGCCGGCCTGTCTCCCCGGCGCACGTCGATGACGGCCTTTACCGCATCCAGAGAGCCGAGCACGATCAGGTCAGACTGGAGGAAGGCGATCGCGCCGTCGTCTTCCTCAATAATGTTGATCTCCTGGAAGTTGTACACGCTGGGGGTCAGCTCCACGTCTTGCGCCTCTAAGGCTGCGATCAGGCTCACGCGGTCGATCTCACCCCGTATGAAGAGCGCGCCGTTCTCCTCCTGCTCTTGAGCTTCCAGAGTCTTGACGGTGTCCACCCTGATAGGCTCTTGGGTGAGTATGATCTGGTCCGTCGCGCGGCGCGAGGGCACAGGGGGGGCGGGTACAGGAACAGGAACAGGTCTCGGCTCCGAGCCGTCGACCACTCTCGGGCGGTCGCCCCCATCGGGAACGACGGGGGCGGGCTCTGGCACTGCGAAATCCGAGATGCCGCCAAGGAGCCCCCCTGGGAAGCCACTCCCGGAGGTGAAGAATATGATCTCTTCGATTCCGATCACGCTGATGCCGAAGGTGTTTTCCAGCTCCGTCAGCGCCTCCGGCAAGCTGGAGAAATCGGAGTCCGTGGCGACGGCGAGCTCCGCGAAGATGCTCAGGATATCCACGTCCGTCAGTGTCTCCTTGACCTGGAAAGAGGCGAGAAGGGTCGCGTCATCCGGAATGGAATCCAGGACCGACGTTTCCGAGGAACCTGAACCGGAGGAGCCGCAGGCCGCGAGGACGAATAGCATGGCGATGGCGGCGCTGGCTAAGGCTAGAAGTTTACGCAAGATCGATGCTCCTTCTTGAGCCCAATGTGGTAGCGATGGTCTCGGGCTACGTCGTTGTCTGTAAGGGTAAACGGACTGAGCGCTAATTTTGTTCCGCGACATGGGCGGCGATTTGCCGGCGCTGTATCTTACCGGTAGCCGTCCGTGGCAGGGCGTCCAAGAAATGGACTACCTTGGGGGTCTTGAAGTCTGCCATGTGCTCAAGGCAGAACCGCCGCAGCTCGTCCTCGGTCGCCTCCGCTTTGAGCACCACGGCGGCGTGCACCTCTTCGCCGTATTTGGCGTCTGGAACACCGAAGGTGACGGCCTCCGCGACGGCCGGATGCCGGGCCAGGATTTCGTCCACCTCCAGCGGCGAGATCTTCTCGCCGGCCCTGTTGATAAGCTCTTTGAGGCGTCCAGTCAGACGAAGGTAGCCTCCCGCTTCGATGACTCCCTGGTCACCGGTCCTGAACCAACTGTTGGTAAAGGATGCGGCGTTGGCTTCGGGGTTGTTGTGATATCCCTCGGTGACGTTGGGGCCCTGAATTACCACTTCAGCTTGCTGGCCATCGGGAAGCAGGACGCCAGCTTCATCCATAATGGCGGTCCGGGTTGTGCCGGTAGCCGGCCCAACGGTGCCGGCCCTGCTCTCGGCAGGGGGGAGGGGGTTCGAGGCCATCTGGTGAGAGGCCTCGGTCATGCCATAGGCCTCCAGGACCGGAGCGCCGAACCGCGCCTCCATCTGCTCCAGCAGGGTTGGGCTCAACGCCGCGCTGCAAGACCGGATGAACCGGAGAGCTCCGGTGGGCGCCTTATCGTCGTCGGCACGCATCACCAGCGTTTGATGGATGGTGGGGACGGCTGAATACCAGGTGACATGGTGGTCGGCGACTGTGGGCCAGAAGGCGCTGGCGCTAAATCTGGGGGCCAAGACCGACGTTCCACCGGCTGCCAAGGTGGAGAGGACGACCCCAATCAAGCCATGGACGTGGAAGAGAGGCATCACGGCCAGCGAAGTATCCTCCGGCCCCAGATTGTAGGTCTGGACGATGTTGGCCACGGAAGCGACCAGGTTTGCGTGGGTGAGGGGCACCCCCTTCGGACGGCTGGTGGTGCCGCTCGTGTGAAGGAAGAGGGCGACCGCTTCCGGTCCCGGTAGACGGACGCTTTCGGGTGCGACTAGAGGTTGTCCGTCCCGAGAGAGGCCGACGGCCCCCCGCCGGTCCTGTTGGGCAACGAGCACTGTCAGGCCGAGAGAGGTAGCCACCTGGCGCGCGGTATCTTGCCCCGCCGACATGACTACCGCCTGAGCCCCGGCATCCTCCATGTAGAACCGGAGCTCGTCGGCGGTATAGGCGGGGTTCAAAGGCGCCGCGACCGCTCCCGCTCTGGTGACAGCCAGGAACGTAGTCACAAAGGGCAGATCGTTGCCCTGCACCAGAGAGACGACGCTTCCATGCCCCAGGCCGGAGGCCTGAAAGGAGGCTGCCAGTGACTCGACCTGGGCATCCAGCGCGCCGTAGGTTACCGAAGGGCCGTCGGGTACGACGATGGCCGTGTGGTCGGGGTCACCTTGCTGGAGCAGGTCGGCTAATGTGCTAGGCCCGGTTCTCTGCATATTCGTCAGGTCTCGCCTACGATGATAGCAGCGGGTTGTAAGAAATCGCAAGCGGTGGGAATCAGGCATCGGCCAGGGTTCTGCCCGAGACGGTGAGATGGAGCGCCGTCACCGGCGACTCTTATTTGATGAGGCGGCGTCGCATCAGCACGAGGGCAAGGTAATAGAAGATGACGGCGGCTCCCGCCATGCCCAAGACCGACCAGAGCATACTCAGCACCAGATCACCGTCCACCAGATGGCGGCTGATGTGTACGGCGTTGGTCAAGGGCAAGACCCAAGCGAACTGCTCCAGGCCGCTGGGTAACAGCTCAATGGGGAAGAAGATGCCACTGAGGAAAAACATTGGGTAGACGAAGAGCGAGAAGAAAAAATTGAAGGCGTTGATCGATGGCGCCTGGGAGGCATACGCCATGGACAGCGATGCGAACATAAAGCCGAAGAGGGCGGCCAAGGGTAAGACGAGTATAGCGAGAAAGGAGTCTACCAGGCCGAGGACGGCGAGGATGACGAGAATTAACACCGCCATCATCATCGCTCGTGTGGTGCCCCATAGAATCTCTCCCGTGATGACGTCCTCGATGTTCAGCGGTGTGACGATGATGGCGTCGTAGGTGTGACGGACGGCCATCCGGATGTACGAGCCCCAGCTATTCTCGAAAGCCGGAGCGAACATGATGTAGGCGGCTAGCAGTCCAGGGCCAATGAACTCAAGGTAACTTTGCCCCTCGATATCGTCGACGAGCTGGCCGATGCCCAGACCGGTGACGCCCAGGATGACCAGCGGCTCCAAGAACAAGGGCAGGGCGTCGGATTTCCAGAGGCCGAAAAATACATCCCGGTTACGCTGCCAGACCCGTAGGCTGCGATAAGATGCTCGTGGGAAGGCGATCATTCGTCTTCCAGTCCCTTGCCGGTCAGCCGCAGAAAAAGGTCTTCCAGGTTCGGAGGTCGTTGGACAACCGAAGTATGCTGGGGGTCGAGACCGAGCTCAGGGTCCAGGGACCATCCGTTGAGGCCGGAGAGGATCAGGGCGTCGCCCGCGTCTGCGATAGAGTCCACCTTACCCTCAAGGTGCGCCATGGCCTTTTCCTTGTCCCAAGGAGCCAGCCGAAGCTCCAGAACCTCGTCGCCCATATGCTCCTTGACGAGTTCCGCGGGCGTGCCCATGGTGAGTATGACGCCTTCGCCCATGATTGCTATGCGGTCACAGAGGTAGGCGGCCTCGTCCATGTAGTGGGTCGATAGCACCATGGTGGTGCCCTGGGCCTTCAACTGAATCAGCCTCTGCCATACCAGGTGACGGGCATGGGGGTCAAGGCCGGTGGTGGGCTCGTCGAGGATGAGGACTCTCGGACGGTTCAAGAGGGCCCGGGCGATTAGCAGCCGGCGTTTCATCCCGCCCGAAAGGGTATCGATGGCGCTGCCGGCCCGGCTCGCCAGTCCCATGAACTCCAGCGCCTCTTTAGACCTCTCCTCCCGCTCATGTTTCGGCAGCTCAAAGTACCGGGCGTGGACCAGCAGGTTCCCCAGGACGGTAAGGTCCTCGTCAAGGTTGTCCTCTTGGGGCACGACTCCTAAGGCCGCCTTGATACGCCGGCCGCTGGTCATGACATCGAGGTCGTCAACGAACAGCTCCCCCGATGTGGCCGGTGAGACGCAGGAGATCATACGCATCGTGCTGGTCTTGCCGGCCCCGTTGGAGCCGAGAAAACCGAAGCACTCACTATGCTCGACGGCGAAGTCGATGCTGTTGACGGCGGTGAGCTCTCCGAAACGCTTTACCAGCGACTTTGCCCGGATGACGCTCATGCCGCCCTTAAAGAGGCGGTGGTCATTCGCGGGCCACGACAGGGAGCAGCAGGTGAGACGGGTAGGTAGCGTTATGGTAGACCGCGTTAGTAGACGGCGCGGGATTGACCTCGAACGATGGGAAGTCGCTGGTGGAAAGATCGATTCGGATTCTGTGGCCCTTCTTGAACAGGTTTGCCATTGCCCAGATCTCGATCTCGAAGCAATAGACACGGTCCCGCTCCAAATCTTGAGGGTTCTCGTGGGAGGCGACGTGACTGGCTTTGAGGGCCCCGTAGTTCAGGAGGCGAGAGCGACCGTCCGGAAAGACGTCACAGAGACGGACGCACCAGTCTACGTCGACGGCCTTGCTGGACGCGTAGAGGACCAGGCGGCTGTGACCCACTGCCTCTATGTCTTCCTCGAGGGCAGGGGTGGTGAAGGTGAGGGCTTGTGCCTCGAAGCTGCGCTGGTCCGCCGCTGTCAAGGGCGTCTGGTTAGGCTCCAGGGGGTCGTGGTCGATGCGGTCCGGCTCATCTTGGCCCGGCGGCTCCAAAGCCAGCATACCGTCATTGCGGGAGCCGGCGCTGCCGCCTGGGCCGCTACGCAGGAACAACGGCCTGTCAGCGGTAGGAAGAGGCCACTGGGGCTCATCGATCCACCGTTCAGCGCCCATGAGGTAGAGGCGCGCCGAAGGCTCATTCATGATGCCGTCGTCGATCCCTCGTAGCCAATGGTTAAACCACCGGATTTGCAGGTCGATGAAACCGCCGTTCGCGGCTTCCTGCATAGGGGCGCCGGGCGGCCCCCCCATGCTGACAATCAGCTTCTTAGGGACGTTGATGGCCTCATGGCTGGTGAGAGTGCCGCGAACGAAGTGTTCCTGCCAGGAACCACCGTGGAAGGTCGGGATGTTGATCTTGTCATGGTGCTTGGCGATGCTGAGGTCCCGCCAGAACTGCCCGTAGGTCTTTCGCTGGTACATGTCCGTGAGCCAGTCCGCTCCGATGGGGCCCCGCCCCTTCGACATGTTCCGATAGGCCTGGGCGAACCTCTCCAGCTGGACGCCGCGCTTGCGACCGAAGGACTCATCAGAGGCGCTTCCGGGCGTTGCGGGCAGCATTCGAGGAAGCATGCCCAGCGCCCAGGTGATGCGGTTTTGGTAGCGAAAGACACCGCCCTGGAACCACTGGTCGTAGTAGAAGTCCGCAGGGTGGGCGTCGGCCATCATGGCCTTCAAGTGGGGGGGCTGGGTTATCGCCGTCAGATAAGCGAGAATGGCCATTGCTGAGGTGCCCATTATGCCCACGTTGCCGTCGCACCAGGGCTCCGAGGCCATCCACTCCACGGTGTCGTAGCCGTCAAAGGGGCCGCCTGCGTAGTTGTAGTAGTCGTACTCCCCTTCAGAGAAGCCGGTGCCCCGGGTGTCGCTCACCACTACCACAAACCCTGCCTCGACGAAGGGTCCAACCTGTGAGGTAACGATAGCGGTTTCCTTCAGGTATGGTGTACGCACCAGAAGGGCCGGGTGGCGTCCGCTACCATCTTTGCGGTAGACGTCCATGGCCAGGTGAACGCCGTCGCGCATCGGTATGAACAGGTCTTTACGTACATCCATAGCAGATACCTCAAATGATCGGATGGCCCACACCGGGACTACTGTATTGGCGCTCCCCACTCCTGTCAATTGGGTAGCGAGGGCCACACGGATGCTCCAAAGAAGGCTACTCTGGGATTTCGAATGTATAATGAACGCGTGGAGGGGGGATGGGTACAGGCTTCAGAATCGCACGGCTGCTGATCTATCTGGCGCTAATCTTCGCCGGACTCTTGCCCGCGTCTGTTGCCTCGGCACAGGAAGGGCCCTCCAGGGCCTTCCTGCTTCATATGGACGGGGTCATAGACCCCAATCACGCCAAGTACCTGGAACGGAGTCTGAATCGGGCACAGGATGATGGTGGCGAATTCGTCATCCTCCAGATCGACACTCCCGGGGGTCTGGTCTCCTCGATGCGGGACATGGTCTCCAACATCCGGGCGTCCCGCATCCCGGTGATCACCTTCGTGTCGCCGCAAGGGTCTCGGGCGGCCTCCGCGGGGACCTTCATTACGGCAGCGGGTCATCTGGCGGTTATGGCGCCGGTGACGAACATCGGGGCGGCCAAAGTGATCAGCGGGACGGGTGAGGACCTTCCCTCAGACCTTAAGGATAAGGCGACCAACGATGCCGCGGCCCTGATCCGGAGTATCGGTGAGGAACGCGGCCGCAGCCAGGAGGCCATCGACGCATTGGAGGCGACGGTGCGAGGCGCGGACGCCTTCTCCGCGACAGAGGCGCTGGAGCTTGGCATTATCGATTTCATCGCCGACGACCTGGACGACCTCGTTGCCAAGCTGGACGGCATGTCGGTCCGCCTGGGTTCCACGGAGGTGGTGCTGAACACCCAGGGGATAGCCTGCAGCGAGCCGCGGCAAGACTGCACCAGCCTGAATCTAAGCTTCGTCGAACGCTTTCTCAACATCATCGCGGACCCCAATATCTCGGCGATCCTGCTGTCGATCGGCAGCCTGGGTATCCTCCTGGAGTTTCTCAACCCCGGCGCCTTGTTCCCCGGCATCTTTGGCGCCCTGGCGCTGGTGCTAGTCTTCGTGGCGTTTGGGAACCTGCCGGTTAATTGGGCCGGAGTGGGGCTTATTCTCTTCGCCGCCGTCCTGTTGTTCTTTGAAATTCAGGCGGCCGGGATTGGGGTGTTCGGCGTTGGGGCCCTTATTAGCTTTATTCTCGGCATGCTCTTTCTCTACGCGCCCTTCGCCGCGGACCCGCCATCCATCTCCTCCCCCACCGGCCAGGTAAACCCGTGGGTCGTGGGCGGCCTGAGCGGAGGACTGGGTTCCATGATCGGGGGCGTGGTCTACCTTGCTTGGAGGGGTCGCAGGGCGCCGCATCCTGTGGCCGCCCATGTGCGACTGGTCGGCGCGATGGGCCGTGTCGCCTTTGCGCTGGAGCCTGTGGGGACGGTGCAGATGGCCGAAGAGCCATGGACGGCCGAGGAGGAGAACGGCCTGCCGGTGCCGGTCGGCGAAAGGGTTGAGGTGATAAGGGTAGAGGGGTTGAAGCTCATCGTCAGGAAGTCGCCCAAGCTGCTGCTCCCAGGCGAGATGGAGGAGGCGGGACTTGACGGTAATGACGCGTAGGGGTAAGGTACTGCTGTCCACCGTTGTGGATAGCTCCACCGTGACAGTACGGATAAGCGGTAGCGGCACAGGCATGTGCGAATTGCGAGGATAGGAGGCGGAGGCATGGTAGGGATAGCCATCGTTCGGCAGTATGAGCGGCTGGTGATGCTGAGGTTGGGTAAGTTCATAGAGGTCCGAGGTCCTGGCCTGCGATGGATCTGGCCGGTCATCAACGATGGCACCCGAAAGCTGGACCTGCGGGAGCGGTTTATGGCTATCCCCAGCCAGACTGCCATCACCAAGGACAACGCCCCCATCGACATCGACTTCCTGATCTACTACAAGATCATGGACGACACTCCCGAGAAATCCGTCCTGGAAGTCCAGGACTTCATCGGCGCCGCACAGGGAATCGCTATTACGACGCTCCGAGCCGTCATCGGCGAGATGTCCCTGGACGATGTCCTGGCAAAACGTGAGGAGATTAACAATGTCCTCCGGGTGAAGCTGGACGAAGTAACGATCCGGTGGGGTGTCAAGATCACCTCCGTTGAGATCAGGGAGATCACGCCGCCCAGGGCGATTCAAGACGCCATGAACCGCCAGATGTCCGCCGAGCGGGAACGGCGCGCGACGGTCACGGAGGCCGAGGGAAACCGGGCAGCCTCGATTACTGTGGCCGAAGGCCAGAAGCAGGCGGAGATCCTGAAGGCAGAGGGTGACCGGGCGGCCCAAATCCTCCGCGCCGAAGCTACCAAGGCCTCCCAGGTACTGGAGGCCGAAGGGTTCAGCGACGCGCTGGCCAGGATCTACGCTGTGGCCCAGAATGTTGACGGCAAGACCATGGGTCTGCAGTACCTGGAAACATTGAAGGCACTCGGGGACAGCCCATCGACGAAGTTCATCTTCCCCATGGAGTTCACGGGGCTGCTGCAATCGGTCAGCGGTCTTATGCCAGGTGGCGGTAACTCAGGCAACAAGTAGAGCTGGACCGGCCCCGCCTGGGCAAGTAGCATCTGAAGACGGCTGAGGGAAACAAGAGAGCGCCTTGGGCCAGCGAGCCCAAGGCGCTCTTCCTTTGCGGTGAGTGGCTAAAGCTATTCCAAAAAAGCCATGCCGGATTGGTTTTCACCCTCACCCTAGCCCTCTCCCATCAAGGGAGAGGGGATTTTGGGATAGCCTCCAGAAGCCCCGGTCTACTGCATGAGGCCCACGCGGACGTTTCGAAATCGAGCGGGCGCCGCTCCATGCCCCACGTGACCGACCTGCTCCGGCTGACCTTTGCCGCAGTTGGGGGTACCCCACACCACCCAATCGTCGCCGCCGCAGACCGCGTCGCACGAGCCCCAGAACTCCGGGGTCATCCCCGTATAGGTGGCGTTCTTCATCAGGTCGCCCAGCTTGCCGTTCTTGATCTCTCGGGCGATCTCTGTACCAAACTGGAAGTTGAGCCTCTTATCGTCGATGCTCCAGCTACGGTTCGTCTGCATGTAGATCCCTTGATCCGTGTCGGCGATGAGGTCGGCTAGTTTCCACGGCCCGGGCTCCAGGTTCACGTTGGTCATGCGGATCAGGGGGATACGGTCCCAGTCGCTGGCCCGAGCGGTCCCGTTGCTTCGCTGGCCCAGCTTGGCCGCGGTCTCGCGGGAGGTCAGGTAACCCACGAAGATACCGTCCTTCACCACATCCGCCCGCTGGGCGGGAACCCCTTCGTCGTCGAAGCCGAAGGTGCCGAGCCCCCCCACCAACGTTGCGTCGATGGTCATGTTGACCTTGTCGGAGCCGTAACGGAAGGCGCCCAGCTTATCCAGCGTGAGGAAACTGGTGCCGGCAAAGGCGGCTTCGGCCCCCATGACCCGGTCCAGCTCTATGGGGTGGCCGCAGGACTCGTGGACCTGTAACGCGGTCTGAGAGCCGTCCATAATTATCGTCATCTCCCCAGATGGGCAGCTCTTGGCCGAAAGCAGAGCGACCGATTCCTCGCCGATGCGCTGGGCGTTCCCAACCAGGTCGTAGCGCTCGACGAACTCCCATCCCTCGGTGCCCTGGTGCCGCCCGACGCTGTTGGGATAGCTCCGATTCTGCACCTCGCCATCGCCGACGGCGGTGCTTTCGATCCCGCAGCCAGTCTCGTAGAGGGTCTGCTCGATGAAGCTGCCCTCGGTGCTGGCAAACTGCTTGGTGGTCTTGATAATCTCTATGCCGGCCTCGGCGACGGAGATGCGCTTGTCGACTCGCCGCATTTCCTCCGAGGCTTTGACTAGGAGGGCGATCTTCTCCTCCAGGGATACGGCGAAGGGGTCTCTGGTGATGGGAGTGCGGTAGCTGTCGACGATCTTGATGGGATCACCGATATTGACCGGCTCCCGAAGGACCGAAGAGGAGGCCTGGGCGATGCGCACTGCGGTGGCGGCTACTGCGTCCAGCTCACGCACGTTCACTCGCCCACTGCTGGCGAAGCCCCAGCCACCGTTGGCAATGACCCTGACACCGATGCCCTGGGTGTTTCGAGAGGTTACAGCCTCCACCACGCTGTTTTTCACGGTTATGGACTGGACCTCGGTCGCTACGAAGCGGGCGTCGGCGTAGGTGGCGCCCCGTTTTTGGGCGGTGTCCAACGCTCTCATCAACAGATCATTCACGGTGTTAACCCCAGTGTCGGCGCTTGAGCTTCAGAGGATGAATCGCGCCCAGTATAGTGAGGCCTACCCTATGGTGCAAGGGATGGAGAACGGCTGCGCTATGCCTTCCAAAGGTTGACCCTGTTTGTGACCTGCCGCCTACACGGACGATTGCCCCACACAGGCTGTCCCGTTACCGCAGAAAAATGTCTCAGCTGACGTAGCCGCGAGCGACTGCTTTTGCTAACATTGCGCCATGATCCGGAGATCAATCCGCAGCCTGTTTATCGCCATTGAACGAATTGGTACAGACGCTGCTGATGTGGCCGATGTGCGAGATCAGAAACGGATGCTGCTGGCCATTGTTTCGATGGTGATACCGGCTGGAATCGTTTGGGGTTCTCTATACATCGTCTTTGGCGAGCACTTGGCTGGCTCCATTCCATTGGGTTACTCAGCAGCGTCAGCCCTCACCGTCGTTCTCTTTGGCGTCACCCACAACTACGGACTATTTCGATTCAGTCAGCTCCTGTTGATCCTCCTGCTGCCGTTCCTGCTCATGGTTGCACTCGGCGGATTTGTAAGCGGGAGTGCCGTAATCTTGTGGGGGATGCTGAGCCCCATAGGAGCTCTGCTTCTGGCAGGTCGCCGTCAGGCGTTAGCCTGGTTTTTGGCCTTTTTCGGGCTGGTAGTTGTCAGTGGGGCCCTAGAACCCTTCATCGATCGAAATAACGGCTTGCCTTCAAACGTTGCGATTGCGTTCTTTGCCATGAATGTGAGCACCGTGTCGCTGACGGCATTCGGGGTTCTTCATTATTCACTTCGTCTATTAGCGCAAGAAAGGGAAAGGTCTGAACGGCTGTTATTGAACGTGTTACCTGCCGAAATCGCACTCATTCTGAAGCATGAAGACCGGACCATTGCGGATGAGTTCGACTCAGTTAGCATCCTGTTTGCCGATATGGTTGGATCTACCGTTCTGGCCAATAGCCTTTCTCAGATACAGCTGGTAGACCTCTTGAACGATGTGTTTTCACATTTTGACACCCTAGTGGGCAAGCATGGCCTAGAAAAAATCCAGACTATCGGGGATAGCTTCATGGTTGCTTCCGGGGTGCCTAAACCCCGTGCCGACCATGCCCAAAGCGCAGGTCGCCCTGACGTTAAAAACGTTGTGCGGGCTCACGACACCAGAGATCGCCAAGGCGTTCCTTGTGCCGGAGCCGACGCTGGCTCAACGGCTTGTGCGAGCCAAATCCAAGATTCGCAATGCCCGAATCCCCTATCGCGTGCCGCCGGACCACCTGTTGCCCGAGCGGTTGATAGCGGTGCTGGGAGTAATCTACCTGGTGTTCAACGAAGGCTATTCGGCCAGCGGCGGAGACGACATAGTCCGCCGGGACCTGTGCGCCGAAGCGCTTCGTCTTGGACACCTATTGGTCGATCTCATGCCGGATGAGCCGGAGGCGCTGGGGCTCCAGGCTCTGATGCTGCTGCACGACTCTCGGTTCCGGGTACGGGTCTCCCCGGGCGGGGAGCAGGTGCTGTTGGAGGACCAGGACCGGTCACGTTGGAACCAGGATCAGATCTCGGAAGGGGTCAAGCTGGTCGAGCGCGCCCTGCGCATGGGTTCTCCAGGTGCCTATCAGGTACAGGCCGCCATCGCCGCGTTGCATGCCCAGGCCGCGAAGGCGGCGCAGACTGATTGGCCGCAGATAGCTGAGCTGTACCAATCCCTCATGGTGCTGAGCCCCTCACCTGTGGTTGAGCTGAACAGGGGGGTCGCGGTGGCGATGGCTGAGGGTCCTGAGCAAGGACTGAAGTTGATAGACAGTCCCGACGTTGCCGGCCCGCTCGGTGAATACAGGTGGTTTCATTCAGCACGTGCCGACTTGCTGCGAAGGCTCGGGCGTGGCGCCGAAGCGGCAACGGCATACCGGCGGGCGTTAGAGCTTTCCGATAATGCGGTGGAGCGTGCCTTCCTGTTCCGGCGGTTGACTGAAGTGGAGCCTGTAGTAAACGAGGAGATTGGTCTTGGCATATAACGTGGAGTTGGCCGCGCGCGTCCGGCACTTGCTGGGTGAGCGTGACGATGTGACGGAAAAGAAGATGTTTGGCGGACTCTCGTTCTTGCTGGGCGGTAAGATGTGCTGTGGCGTCGTGAAGGACGATCTGGTAGTGCGTGTCGGCCCGGACCGCCATGACGAGGCGGTAGCCGAACTCAACGCTCGACCCATGGACTTCACGGGCCGCCCCATGAAGGGATTTGTTTACATCGGGCCGGAAGGCTGTGGAGAAGACGAGGCGTTGTCGAAGTGGGTGGAACGAGGCGTGGAGTTCGCGTCGTCGTTGCTGTAAGGCGGCTACTATCCCGAGACGACCTCAATCTGAGGGGCGTTATCCCAAGCGAATTCTTTCAGGCCCTCCTCGCCCAGGGCCAGCAGACTATCTCGGCATCGGCGCGCCTGTGTCTTCAGCGTTTGGGTATGTATCCCCAGGCACCGGGTAGGGAAGGCCTCCAGTTTGCCAATGGCCTGCTCCAGAAGGCTGAGGGCGCCTGCGTGGTTCCCGCGTTCGATGTGCAGCAATCCGGCGGATAGCTGGATGATCCCCTGGAAGAAGGGGCGCAGGGGGCCGGTCTCTTTCAGCCAGACGGCTTCCAGGGTCTCGTGGGCCTGAAAGTACTCCCGCCGGTTAAACTCTGCGATGGACTTCAGGAGCTCGGCGGGGGCTGAGTCGGAGCATTTCAAGGCGGTAACCGGTAGGATGAGCTAGAGCCTATGCCAAAAATCGACATGCCAGATCGGATTCACCCTCACCCTAGCCTCCGACTTTGTCGCGAGTCCGATGAAATCGGACCTCTCCCCCTTCGGCTCCGCTCAGGGCAGGCATCAAGGGAGAGGGGATTTTGGAATATATTCTATGAGCGCCGGTTGTAATAGGAGGCGTCAGCCTTCTTCAATGACTCCCCTCGCCGGGTTTGATGCTCCTCCCGCTTCGATGTGGTCCACTCGTTCGAGCGAACGATGCCCGCCGTTGTCCCTTGATAATGAGGCATGACGTAGCGGGCCAGCAACTCGTAGCTGTGGAGCACCTTTTCGCGCGGGGCCCACTCATTCACATTGACCAGGAGCCCACCGAAGCCGCCGCTGATCTCTTGCAGTCGCTGGATACCCTCGATGCAGTCGTCCGGCGTTCCAACGATCCACTGGTTGTTTTCCACCATGTAGTCGACGATCTGGTCCTGGGGGACGTCTGGGACGGGGTAGCCGAGAGTCCGCCCGAAATACTCAGCCTGGAACCGTCCACCTCCCAGCCGCACATCCTCGATGGCCGTCTTACGGCTCTCTGCCAAGTGGCAGGGGATTACAAGCTTCCAGTCCTCACGACGGACCGTTTTGCCGTGCTTAGCAGCCGTCTCCTCCGCCACACTCCAGAGCTCTTTCAAGCTCGTATCTCGCACTGTCGATCGGGGAACGCTGAGGGAGAGGACTGAGGCCCCGTATTTTCCGGCCAGCTGCACGCCGGAGGGCGACTGGACCGAAGCCACCGCTATGGGTATGGGTTGTTGTACGGGCCGGAGCTGGAGGGCTGCGTCGCGGAGCTCGAACCAATCGCTTTTATACGTGATCGGCTCAGTTTCCTGAAGCAGCCGAATGATGATTCCCAGGGACTCGTCCATCATCTCGCGCTGGCGTTTGGGGTCGAGACCAAGCATATGAGCGTCTGAGACCAGGGCGCCGGGGCCAACTCCGAGGATCACTCTGCCGCGAGTCAGGTGGTCCAGCAGCACCATTCGGCTGGCCACCATGAATGGGTGGTGATAGGGCAGGCTAACGACCCCGGTGCCTAGTCTGATGTGGCGGGTCCGCTCAGCGGCGACGGCGATGAATACCTCCGGTGAGGGGATGGTCTCCCACCCGCCACTGTGGTGCTCTCCGATAAAGGCCTCGTCAAAGCCGAGCTCGTCGAGCCACTTCAGGAGGTCAAGGTCGCGCTCAAAGGCCAATGTCGGATTTTCTCCAACTCGGTGGAAGGGGCCCAGGAAAACTCCGAACTTCATATGTGTGGGTGTGGCCATGGTAGATGTTCCTGCCGGGGACCTAACCGAATCGCTTTTCCAGCGCCGCCTGATCGAACCCCACCAGTATATCCCCATCGATCTCGAAGATGGGCCGGCGGATGATGCTTGGCTCCTTCTGCATGAGCGCGACGGCCTCATCTTCGGTGAGAGCCTTGTCACCGAGTCCAAGCTTTTTGAACGACGGCTTGCGCCTATCGATGAGGGAGTTTGGGGTACCCCCGGAGACCTTCTGTAGCTCGGCCGCGCTCAGAGGCTGCTTGGCAAGCTCTCGCTCGGAGAACTCGATACCCTTCTGCGAAAGCCACGCTTTCGCCTTGCGGCAGGAAGTTCAGGTGCTCTTCCAGTAGAACGTTACGTTGTGGGCCATGTGTCCTCTCCTGGAGTTAGCCGCCGACGCTGGCCAGGGCCTCCTCTATGTCCATGGAGGTGCAGGTGAAAATCGGAGTGTCCCGAACAGTGTACATGCTTGTCTGGGTCTCCCGAAGCTCCATTACTAGGTCCAGGAAGTCGCCAGGCTCGTCCGACTCAAAAGAGACAACAAAGTCCTGGTCGTCCAGACCGAAGGAGTACGTGGTGTTGATCTTGACGCTTGGATACTTGTGGCCGATGGCAATGTGGGAGTTCATCATCTCCTGTCGCTCCACTTGCGGCAGAAGGTACCACTCCCTGGTCTTGACGAAGGGGTAGACGAAGAGGTACTTGGAGCCTTTGGGCTGGATGGTGAGCCGCGTCCCCTCCTGGCTAGCGTGCTGGTGCTTGTCCGTGTACACGGACTTGCGAGTCATGGCGAAGTAGGAATGAGGCGTGGTCAGATAGGGGCCGATGCCGGTGGAAAATATGCCGGTAGCGAAAGACTGAAAACGGTCTAGATTGTCGGAGATGGTCCACAGGCCGAAATCGGCGTCTCCACGGGTGCCCATGAGGCCGTAGCTGAGAATCATCATCTGGCCTGAGAACTCGTCGACTACGGCGGCGAACTCTTTACGGTGGGCTGCTCTAACCTGGCTGTCGAGTCCTCTCCATTGAGGATCGACTTTGTAGAAAGCATACCGGACAAACTGGCGGCCGTCGTTGGGCATGACCTATCCTCCGTTGGAGCCCCTGAATGCCAGGGCAACTCTCCGACCATGTTAGCAACCTGTCTTGATCGGAGTCAATCTGTTGGGGGTTAATGAGACGGCATAAGGATGGCTTTAAGACGCCGTTTCCTTACTCCCCCATCGTCTGGATGACAAGCTCACGCTGTCTCGGACGGGAGTCGAAATCGACCAGGACGATGCGCTGCCAGGTGCCCAGTAACGGCTTCTCGTCGGCGAAGGGAACAACCACGGACGGCCCTATGAGGGTTGCCTGAGTGTGGGAATGGCCGTTGTCATCCTGGTTGAGGATATTATGCCGGTAGGGCAAGCCACGGGGCACCAGGCGTTCCATGGCGGCTTTCAAGTCTTCTGCCAGGCCGGGCTCGTACTCGACGATAGCGATGCCGGCGGTGGTTCCCGCCACGAAGACGGTGACGATCCCATTGGCCAAGCCCGTCTCCTTCAACCGGCTACGAACCTGATCGGTGATGTCGATAATTTGGCAGTCCCCCTCCGTGGGAAGGCTGATCTTGTCCGTGACGATCATCGCGGCTCCATCTATAGGAGAGCTACTCGCCCTCGAAGTATCGGCGGGGGTTATCCACAAGCATGGTATGGATAGCCTGGTCGGTGATCCCAGATTCTTTCAGCCTGGGGATGAATTCCTCCGAAACATAGGTGAACCTTCGCTTGGGGTCGAAGGCGCGTGGACTCCATCCATGCATGCAGCCAACGTTATCATGGGAGAGGACGATCTGCTTCTCGTAACCCATGGACACCAGCGCGGAGACGACCCCTACCTTTGTCTCGTCTTCGGTCCATCTCTCCAGGCCGATTCTGTCAAAGCCGATGTAAGCGCCTCGCTTGAGGATACTGACCAGGTAGGCGATGTCAGCCGAGTCGCTGCAATGACCGATGGTGACTCGGCGGGGGTCCAGCCCTTCACCTTCAAAAATGTCCAGCTGCTCAGGGCCCAAGGTGCCGGCCTCGGTATGGGTGGTTATCGGCACCCCAGTCGCCTTGGAGGCCCTAGCAGCGGCTGTAAGAGCCTTCGTCTCGTGTTTCCTGATCTCATCGAGTGAGGTGGCGCACTTGATGACCCCAGCTTTTACTTTGTCAGGGCCTATCCCCTCGGCGATCTCAGTGATGTAAAGATCGGTGAGCTCCTCCAACGTCTTCATCTTGTAATAGACGGGGAAGCCCTGCAGGGGGCCGCGCTCGTAATAGAGCCCCGTGGCGCAGATGACATTTATGCCGGAGCCCCTGGCGACGTCCGCCATGAAGTCGACCTTGCGCCCCAGCTCTATGGGGATGGGGTCGATGATGGTCGATATCCCTGCCGCCTGCAGGTCCTTCATCTCTCCGATGCATTTGAGCAGCCAGCCCTCGCGGTCGAAGACAAGGTTGGGATCTGTTTCCACTCCGGGGGGAGAGGCGATCAGATGCTCGTGACTCAGGGTTCCGCCGAGGTCGGCGGTGGCTATGGGACCCAAGACCGTCTGGGCCGTCTTTGTCTTTTCCATGATCTCTCCTGTAGGCTCAGCCTAAGGGCACCTTAATGGGCGAGAACGCTTGTGTGCCGGCATAGCGTGCCCTGGAGCCCAGCTCCTCTTCGATTCGCAGCAGCCGGTTATACTTGGCGACACGCTCGCTACGGGCCAAGGCCCCGGTCTTAATCTGGCCGACACCCGTCGCCACAGCCAGGTCCGCAATGGTCGTATCTTCAGTCTCGCCCGACCGGTGGCTAACGATGGCCGTGAAGCCAGCGCTCCGCGCGGTCTCTATGCAGTTCAGCGTTTCGGTTAGGCTTCCGATCTGATTCAACTTTATCAATATTGAGTTACTGGCCTCGACCTGGATTCCCCAGCGTAAGCGCTCCTGGTTGGTGACGTAGAGGTCGTCGCCCACGACCTGGACCTGCCCACCGACCTTTGCGGTGAGCAGCTTCCAGCCCTCCCAGTCATCCTCGGCAAGCCCATCCTCGATGCTCACGATAGGATATTCCCGTGTCCACGATGCAAGAAAAGCGGCCATAGAGTCGGAATCGAGTGTGACGCCTTCCTTGGCCAGCCGGTAGCTGCCATCGACCTGGAGCTCGGTGGCGGCGACATCCAGAGCGAGGTAGCAGTCTCGACCGGGCTTGTAGCCCGCTGCCTCTATGGCGTCTATGAGTAACTGAACGGCCTCTTTGTTGCTCTTGAGGGAAGGGGCGAAGCCACCCTCGTCCCCGACGTTAGAGTTGAGCCCCTTCCCCTTCACCACCTTTTTCAAGGCCTGGTAGACCTCGGCCCCCATGCGAAGGCCTTCCGAAAAGGAGGAGGCGCCGACAGGCATGACCATAAACTCCTGGAAATCAGTCGAGTCGTCGGCGTGGCGACCGCCGTTGAGGACATTGAACATGGGCACGGGCAGCGTGACCGCCTCCTCGCCGCCGAGGTAACGGTAAAGGCCTATTCCCCGGCTGCGAGCCTCGGCATGGGCGACGGCCAACGAGACGGCCAAGATGGCGTTGGCGCCCAGCCGCTCCTTGGTGGCCGTCCCGTCCAGTTCCAACAGCTTTGAGTCGATCTCAGCCTGTTTCGCGGCGTCCATCCCAGCTACGGCGTCAGCGATCATTTTGTTGACGTTGGCAACCGCGTTGCGGACACCCAGGCCGCCGAATCTGGCCTGGTCTTTGTCCCGCAGCTCAAGAGCCTCGTGGGTCCCTGTGCTAGCCCCGGATGGCACCGCCGCCCGTCCCGTGGCGCCATCGGACAGGGTGACCTCGGCCTCCACTGTCGGGTTCCCCCGGGAGTCGAGGATTTCGCGGGCGTGGACCTGTTTTAAGCTTGCCATAAGGGCTACTCGCTTGAAGGCTCAAGGCTACGTCTCTCGGCCGCCACCACTGCTTTATTGACCGCGTCCTCCGGTGTTGACGCCTGAATTATCCCATGGTCCTCCCGGCCGTTTCCTCGTGTCAGTGTCCATGTCTTGAGTCCCACTACGGGGACGCCGAAACCCAGAGCGTGTGCGATCTCCGAGAGGGTCCCGTACTCTCCGTCCACAGCGATGATTGCCGCCGTGGAGCGGGCGATGATGACGTTCCTGGCGTAACCCATGCCGGTGGCGATGGGGATATCGACGAACGCATTGGCGTCTCGGACGTCGCCCGTGGGGAGTATGCCGATGGTGGAGCCGCCAGCAGACTTGGCGCCCTTGCAGGCCCCTTCCATGACGCCGCTCATGCCGCCGCAGATCACGATGTGGCCCCGGAGAGCGATCTCACGGCCAACCTCCTGGGCCAAGGCATGTACCTCTGGCGGACAGTTGCTGCCCCCGACGACTCCGATAATCACTGGGGTAAAGAGCCTCCTGGCGCGGCATATTATAGCACCGCTTCAGGCGCTCTTCTATGAAACAAATGATATGGGCCCCGCGCCCGTTCCTAGCCAGCGCCAAGAGGCGTCGCCACGGCCTCTAACGGTTGTTGACTGGGGGGTGTACAGTGCATCAAAAGCCTCGGCCCACCGGCGTGCTCACGCTCGAGGGCCGGATACGGAGGTAGGCCCCATCCCGCGCGGGCCTGACACGCCGGCTTGCCCACTGAAGAGAGCACCGAACAGGCCCAGCACGATGACCAAGCCGCGCCCCCCAAGGGCGGCGTTTTTCGCGCGCTGGCGCACGAAGACTTCCGCTTCCTCCTGGTCGGTAACCTTACCACCCAGATAGGCCAGTGGGTCCAGCAGATCGCCAAGGGCTGGCTTGTCTTTCAGCTCACCGGGTCCCCGCTGCAGCTTGGAGTGGTTGCGTTTTTCCACGGCGCCGGGATGCTGGTCTTTTCCCCGATCGGTGGGTCACTGGCCGACCGGTTTGACCGGCGGAAGGTCCTGTTGGTCAGCCAGTTTTTGATGATGTGCATGGCGATGCTGGTAGCGTTCCTGGTCTTGACCGGCGTGGTAGAGGTATGGCAGCTGTACATAACTGCTTTCTTCAGTAGCGGGCTGATTGCCATCAACAACCCCACACGGCAGGCGCTGGTCTACAACCTGGTGGGTCGTGAAGACCTCCCCAACGCTATCGCTTTGAACTCGGTTACGGGTAACAGCACGCGGATCATCGGGCCGGCCCTTGGAGGCGTGCTGATCTCCACCATCGGCATCGATGGGGCCTTCTTTTTTCAGGCGGGAGGCTACGTCGTGGCGATGATGACACTGGTCAAGATACGTAGCGCCCCTCCGGTAATCGAAAACTCCCGCACATCGTTTAAGGAGAGCCTGATCACCGGCGTCCGGTATGCCAGGCGGGACCGCACCATCGGAGTGCTGATCCTTACGGGCATGGTGGCCGCCGTTTTCGCATGGCCGTTCTTGCAGCTGATGCCGGCCTACACCAGCGACGTACTGAACGTTGGGGAGAGGAGCTATGGCTTTTTGATGGGCGCCGTCGGTGTCGGCTCCCTGGTGGGCTCGTTAGTGGTGGTCGCTGCGTCGGGGACCCGCCGCAAAGGCAGGATGCTCTTGGCGGCGCTCTTGGCCAACGGCGTCCTGTTGATGCTCTTGGGGCTGTCTAGCGTTCTCTCTTTGAGTGTCGTGATTCTGCTGGCGCTGGGGTTCGCCAACGCCATTCACATGGCGACTAACCAGACCCTCATTCAACTCAACGTGGAGGACCAGTACCGCGGTCGCGTGCTATCCCTGCACTTTGTGGGCTTCGGTCTTCAGCCCATCGGGGGTCTTCCAGCGGGAGCGGTGGCGGAAGTCTGGGGCATCCAGGCGGGCATTTTCTTTCTGGGCGCCCTGCTGTTCTTCTTTATCGGCATGATCTCATTGAGGACTCGACGGATCGCCGCGATGTAACCGGAGTGGGGGGATCAGCCGCTCCCTGAGGTGGCGACCGCCTCCACGAGGTAGGAATACTCCGTGGGTTCAGTGGTGACCGGCGCGATCGCCCCGATGACTAGCACCATGCTCTGCCTCTGAGGTAGGACCAACTCCCCCCGGTTCTGCGCATCCATGGGCATCTCGATGATGTCCGGCTCCTCTCCCAGGATGAGAATATTGACGATGAAGCTCTGGGGCACTCGGTTGTTGGTCCTGAAGAAACCGTTGGCGGTCCAGACAACGTCGCCCTCGGCGTCATCGAAGAAGCCGATCTCCGGGATGGATATGTCGTCTATGGCAAGGCCGGGGTTGTTGATCCCCTCATCGGTGACGTATTCGAACCGGACCAGTATCTCGCCGCCGGTGTAGTCGTCGAGGTTGATGGACTCGTCCAGCCACCTGGATGTTGACCCTCCACCACTGTTGCCGGTATAGGCTGGCCCGAAGCTCTGGCCGAGGGGATTCTCGTCGGTGGTATGCCTGCCAGGTAATATGTCCCAGGTCTCGCCGCCATCCTGGGAGGCCTCGACATAGGCGTAGTCGAAGCTTTCCTCGATGTCATGCCACAGCTTGAACGTGAGCGTAGCCTCGGTCACCGCCGAGAGGTCGAACCGGCGTGTCAGTGTCGTATCGATCTGGTCGGCCCTGTTGCTCCACCAGAGGTGTGTGCCGCTGGGAGGCTCCACGGGGAGCAGGGGCGCGGTGGTGGGACCCTGGAACGTCACCCGTAACGTCTGCTCCCCGGTCGACAGGTCGACATAGTCGGCGGCGTACTGGCCCACCCGGCCCATGTAATTTCCCGGATTGGTGACGACGCCCGCTAAAGCGACTCTGATTCGGCCTCCAGGGTAGCTGAATGGGCTTTCTGGTGGCGCTTCAAGGATGTTGGCGATAGTCCAGTCTCTGAAGGCGGCATCGAATCCTCCCTCGGCGCCGACGGCGTCCAAGAACGCTTCGACGCCCTGGATACCGGTCTCCCTGCTTGCGACGAGCGTTGGGAAATCGTCATACCCGTAACGAGCGCCGATGTACTTGAGGAAGAGGTGTGACGCGCCGTAGTGGGGGAGGGTACTGCCCCCCAGGACGCCCCACGCTGTGAGCTGGGTGTCGGGTCTGGACAGGAACTCTGGAAAGTTCGTGACGGGGTAGCCCGCCAGATCGGCTAATAGCTCTGATGACCCTTCCTGGACCCAGACCTCTTCCTGGGGGTCCGCTTGGGCGTGAGCTGCGTGCTGCATCTCGTGGGCTAGGACTGCATAGTAATGGCGGCTGCCCGGGGGTACCGCGAAAACGTTCATATAGACAATAGGGCGTTGGTTGCTGGTGGGGCTTACCTCGGCGGAGAAGAGGTCCAGCGCATCAACATAGCCGGCCACTCCCGTGAGCCGGACGTGGAGGACGGTGATGCGTGAATCGATGCCGGCCCCCGGGTCCCACCCGGGGTTTATGTACCGATGGATGGCCGGAATGATCTGGTCTTCCAGCTCCATGGCAGAGCGCTCCAGGGCCTCGTCGGATACGGACACGCCCCCCTCTACATAAAAGTAAGCCCGAGGGCTGACATGCCGCAACACGGCCTGTATGGGTTTCGGCCGCAGGGTAGTGAAGTCCAGTACGAAGAAGTCCTCTACCCGGCCAACCGAATAGGAGGTTTCCGATCGTGCAAGGGGCAGGAGAGGCGTGGAGGACTTCAATCGAAGACGGGCGACCAGCTCAAGCAGGTCCCGTTTGGGTGGATCGGGAGGCACCCCCGTCTCCTCGACGGGCAACGGAGTGGGTGAAGGGGTGGGAGCAGGGGTAGGTGTGGGTATCGGCGTTGGCGTAGACGTTGGGACCGGGACAGGAGTCGGCAACGGTGTGGGGGAAGGAGCCGGCGTGTTGGTGGATGGCGGTGCCGTAGGTAGGGGAGCCGGGACCGCGGTGGACGTGGGAGCCGCCGATGTCGCCGCGAGTGTAGGTGTCTGCAGGGGGACTGGGGTCGGCGTCGTGGAAGAGCCTGCACACGCCGCCACCGCCAACAGGAGGGCCGCGCTCGCTCCCCACAGGCTCCAAAAGCTCTTCAAGCCCACCTCCGCTGACCAGTATACCTGAGGGGCCCGCCATCTCCGGCTTTCTTTACACGGTATCCGGTGCTGGCTACAATTGGGGCGCCGGCGCGCAGTCGTAGCGTTTGGCCGGACTCGTCGCGAGGGAGGGACTCCATGGAGGGACGGTTTCCAACCGGCATCTATGTCGTATTCGCCAACTACAAGGACTCAGCGGAAGAACACCAGGTCAACGATTGGTACAACAATGTTCACATCCCCGATGTTACGGGACTGGGGCTTTTCACCAACGCAACACGCTATATGAACTCCAATGCCAAGGGCACTGCGGAGGACCCTAAATACCTGGCCGTTTACGAGACGGAGCTGGATGATCCGGCGGCGGCCTGGACGAAGAACATCGCCTCGGCCAGTGAGTGGCGGGACGGCGGGGGCATTCGGTCGGCATTGACCGTGACGATGCGGGCGCTGTTCCTTCGGATGGACAGCTCGCCCAAGCCACCGCAGGGGAAGCGGACGGCAGGTCTCCTGGTCTCCATGAAGGACTGCAAGGACCCTGCCAAAGAAGCTGAGTTCAACAAGTGGCATGACGAGGTCCACACGCCGGAGGTGCTGGGCGCTGGAGCCTACTGGGGCGGGATGCGGTTTGTTAATCCGGACAATGAACATGGGCTCCCCAGGTATCTGAATATTTACGAGAGCGAGCTGGACGCCTTGTCCGCTCAGCGAGTCCTGGCCAAGCGTCCCAATCCGGACCCCACCGGGGGTCTGGGAGATTACGGGGTGCGGAGGTTCGCGGGAGCCTTCGACCTGCTGTACTCACAGGCTGGAGCGACGCCGCGGGCCGAAGCGTCCAAAGCCTAGACCCGCGCAAGAGCAGCCTGCGGGGCGCATGATCCTGCCCTGAGCGCGGATACTTCTATGGACTTGGCGTTTAGCCAGCAACAAGAGATGCTGAGGACATCGGTCCGGGAGTTCCTGGGCCGAGAGTGCGATCGCTTGACCGTTCGGGAGCTTGAAGCGAGTGAGTTGGGCTACTCTAAAGACCTATGGCGTAAGGTGGCGGACCTCGGCTGGCTGGGGATCATCTTCCCCCAGGCCCATGGTGGTCTGGGAGGCAGCTTCCAAGACCTGGTTATCGTGCTGGAGGAGTTTGGCCGTGGCCCCTTCCCAAGTCCCTACCAGACGACCATTGTTCAGAGCGGCCTGACCTTACTGGAGCTCGGCTCCGAAACCCAGAGACAGCTTCTCTCTCAGATTATCGCCGGAGAGGTCCTCTGCTCTTTCGCGCTCACCGAGCAAACGGCGTCCTATGAGCCCGGCGCGGTGGAGCTTCGGGCAACCCCTGAAGGCGATGGATTCAAGTTAACGGGCTCCAAGCTATTCATCCAGTACGCAGGCGGGGCCGACTACCTGCTTGCGGTGGCCAGAACTCGAGAAACGTCGGACCCTGAGGAGGGGCTGTCGATATTTCTCGTCGAGTCCGGAGCGGCGGGCGTCGGGATGACCCCGTTGAACAGCATCGGTGGCGATAAGCAGTGCGAGGTCACGTTCGACGGAGCGGTGACGCCGGTGCATAGCCTGGTCGGCCCTCTGCACGGGGCGTGGCCGGCGCTCAGTAAAGTGCTGGCGCTTTCGACCATCACCCTATCCGCCGAGATGGCTGGCGGCGCTCAGGCGGCGTTGGAGCTGGCCGTAGAGTACTCGAAAGCCCGTGTGCAGTTCGGGAGGCCTATCGCCAGCTTCCAGGCCATTCAGCATTACGCGGCGGATATGCTCATCGAGGCAGACGCCGCTCGCTTCGCCGTCTATGAGGCCGCGTGGAGGGTGGATTCCGGTCTATCTTACGAGCTTGAGGCCTCCGAGGCTAAAGCCATTTGCAGCGAGGCATACCAGAATGTAACGGCCAGGGGACACCAAATCCTGGGAGGGATTGGGTTCTACCAGGAAATGGACATGCAGCTCTGGTACCGGCGGGCCAAGGCGATGGAGCAGCTCATGGGAGACGCCGACTACCACCGCGAGAAGGTCGCCCAGCTGATGGGGCTTTGAGGGACGCTAGCCTCCCGGGATTTTGACGGCGAAGGCGTTTTTGAGGGTATCGGCCACCTCCGTCAGCGCGTCTTTGGACTTGTCGATGACGGCCCACATGCCGAAGAAGCCGTGGATCATACCGCTGTAGGCCGAGTGCTTGGTGGGTACCCCTGCCTCCGCAAGTCTTCGGGCATATGCGGCCCCTTCGTCTCGAAGGGGATCAAACTCGGCTGTGATAACCAGGGCGGGCGGCAGCCCAGAATAGTCCTTGGCGTGCATAGGCGCGACATAGGGGTGGGTGGCTTCACTATCGTCGTTGAGGTAGTGGTCCCAAAACCAGACCATCATGTCTCTGGACAGCAGGTACCCATCGGCGTTGTCGTTATAGGATTTTGTAGCGAAGTCTCGCTCGATGACGGGGTAGTCCAGCACCTGCTGCACCAGGCGAGGGCCGCCCCGGTCCTGGGCCATGATGGGTACGACGGCGGCCAGGTTGCCGCCGGCGCTGTCCCCACCGACCGCGATTCTGGAGGGGTCGGCATTGATCGATGGTGCGTTGGCTGCTACCCACGCCGTCGCCGCGTAGCAGTCCTCAGCGGCGGCTGGGAACTTGTACTCGGGGGCCAGACGGTAATCGACCGACACGGAAACGCAATTGGCCATGTTGGTCAAGTGTCGTACCGTGCCATCGACCATGTCGATGCTGCCGATCACCCATCCTCCGCCGTGGAACCACATCAGAACGGGGAAGGGCCCCGTCCCAGCGGGTGTGTAGACCCTCACCGGGATGTCGCCGTTGGGGCCTGGTACCTTTCGGTCCTCGACCTTGGCCACCTCAGGGCCGGCTGGCCTGGGGGCGTTTTCGGAGTTGGCCCGGACCTGGGCCGGAGGAAGGGTGTTCATTGGCGGTGCGCCGAGGGCCGCCAGTTGGTCGAGATATGCACGAGCCTGTGGGTCCAATGCCATGATGTGCCTCCATGGGCGATTAAGAGACTAGGGTCAGTTCCAGCGTCATACCGTCCGGGTCTTTGATGTATATGGAATCGTGGATGCGTTGGTAGGAGACCTTGTTTGCGTTGAGGGACCCTTCTATCTTCTCGAACCGCTGACGCGGCAGGGAAAGGGCCAGATGCATCAGCCCGCCGACCCCCTCAACCGCCTGGTGCGTGACATTGGGAAAATCGAATAAGGAGAGCATGGTCCCCTGTCCCAAGGCGATGTTGGCGTGGGTCGAGCGCGGCTCGTCTCTGTTAGGCGCCACACTGGTCAGCGTCATTCCCAGGACATCGTGGTAAAAGCGGACCGATCGTTCCAGTTCCAGGACGATGACCGCCACATGGTTCACCCCCTCCGTGGGAGTACTTGGCTCCGTCTCCACCATCTTTTGCAAGCGCTGGCGCTTTGCCTGGATGTCGTCAGTCATGGTCCTGTGCCATACCTTTCCAATACGGTGCCTTCCAAGGGTGATACAAACAACTGGAATCGGATGAGCCCCCAGTCAGGCCCCGCCTTGCTTTGTGGGGAGTCTAGGATTGACAATGAGGGCATGTCAAGGGGGAAGTGGGAATAACGCAACCGAGCTGGGAGGCGGGTATGCAGATATCGGGTCGGGAACGGTTCGAGCGATTTTTGGAGGATTTTCAGATAGGAGAGGTCCACACCCACTGGCCTGGCCGCACGATTACCGAGGCCGCCAATGAGAATTTCTGCGTGTGGACGATGAACCACCAGCCTCTGCACCTGGACGTTGAGTATGCGGGCCAGAGCCAGTATGGGCAGCGTCTGGTGAATGGCATGCTGATCTTGAGCATGGCAGTAGGGATGAGCATTCCTGGTTTGAGTGGCGCCACCCTGGCCAATCTTGAATTCGAAAAGGTGGTGCACGAGGGGCCTACTTTCATCGGTGACACTGTCTATGCCGAGTCTACCGTCTTGGAGGTGCGTCCATCGAGGAGCCGCCCCGACCGCGGGGTCGTTCAAGTCGAGACCAGGGTAATCAACCAGAGGAATGAGCGAATATTAAGCTTCAAGCGGCGTTTCATGGTCCCAAGCCGTGACCGTTCATAGAGGTGTCAAAAAGCCACCGGCCCAGGCCAATCCCTTCAGGCAATAGGGGTTCTGGCCGGACGAGCTATGCTATTATCACTTCAGATAAGAAAGACGCCGTGAGAACGTTCTCTCGGCACTGGAGCCAGTCATGAAGCTGAAACTAAACGAGCAAGGACTGATCCCCGCCATAGCACAGGATGAGAAGACGGGCGAGGTATTGATGCTCGGTTATATGTCTCCTGGGTCGCTCAAGCGGTCTCTTGCCAGCGGGGAGGCCTGGTTTTATAGCAGGAGCCGCCAGGAGCTGTGGCACAAGGGACAGGTCTCGGGCAATTCCATCAAGATTAATCGGTTCCAGGTGGACTGCGACAACGATACGCTGTTACTCAAAAGCTCTCCCACTGGCCCTGTCTGTCATACGGGGGCCCCGAATTGCTTCTTCCAGGACCTGGTGGATGAGGAGCACGAGTTCGAATCGACCTCGCCCTCCATGGTGGATGAGCTTTTTGAGGTCATAGAACAGCGCAAGCAGGACGCTCCCGAGGGGAGCTACGTTGGCGGATTGTTGGCCCAGGGGATCGACCGAATAGGCAAGAAGGTCCTGGAGGAGGCTGGTGAGACCGTTATCGCCGCGAAAAACGGTGTGGCTTCGGAGACCATCCACGAGGTGGCCGACCTTTGGTTTCACAGCCTGGTGTTACTGTCTTCAGCAGGGCTCACTCCGAACGATATCTGGGAGGAGCTCCGCCGCCGTCGCAAGTAACATCATCCGTCGCCGCTGCTGCGCTGATCCGCAAAGGATTGGACCGTGAGCTCCAGCCCTTTTTGGAAAGAGGTCTCGGGTCTCCAACCCAAATCCCGAGCCGCCTTAGAGCTATCAAGGGTGATGCGAAGGACATCCCCCGGGCGGGCCTGCTCATATTCAGCCGGTACTTGATATGCCGTAGCCTGCCCCAGCAGGCGGTGTAGCTCGTTAACCGAGTGTCCTGCGCCTGTGCCGATGTTGTAGGTGCCGTTGTCGCCGAGGTCTAAGGCAAGGACATTGGCTTGCGCGACGTCGCCCACGTAGACGAAATCCCGCTGTTGCTCACCATCCCCAAAAATGACGGACGGCTCTTTTTCCAGCATGCGCTGAGTAAATATCGCTACTACCCCTGCCTCGCCATGAGGGTCCTGATTGGGGCCGTAGACGTTTGCGTAACGGAGGACAACAGAGGTCATGTCTCGCATTTGGGCGTAATATCGGACGTACTGCTCGGTGCAGAATTTGGCGACGCCGTATGGGCTCAGGGGCATGATTGGGTGCTGCTCGTCACAGGGATGGTATTGCGGCTCTCCGTATAGGGCTCCTCCGGTTGAGGCGAAGATAAACCGCTTGACGTGGTGTCGTGCGGCGGCTTCCAACACGTTGGCTGAACCGTACACGTTGATGGAGAGGTCCTTCAGGGGTTCTCGAACCGAGTAGGGCACGCTGATCTGAGCGGCATGATGGTTGACTATGTCCGGCCGGACCTCAGCGAAAAGATCGTTCAGAGCTGCGTCTCGTATGTCTACCTGGTGGAACTCGGCTTCTTTGGGGATGAGGTCCTTTCTTTGACCCGCTAGGTTATCTGCGATCACCACGCGGTGCCCATGAGAAAGGTATGTCCTGGCGACATGGGAGCCGATGAATCCGGCCCCTCCCGTAACAAGCACGGTTGGCATTCGTGGTGCTCCCTAGCGTAAATCGATCAGAGGTCCCACGACGGAATAGGACCATCAGATGCTATTGTAGCATCCGAGGTGAGGCATCCACGGATAGGGTATGCCCCAGAGTAGAAAGCTAGACGAGCAAATCATTTACCGGTAAACTACCACCGGCAATACTCCTTAAAGCGGGTGTGACTTGGAAGATGTCGTCGTTGTGGGAGCCGGTCCGGCTGGTAGCGGGACGGCGTTGCGACTGGCGCGGGCCGGGCACAGGGTCACCGTCGTTGACTATCGAGAGAAATTGGGTGACAAGCTCTGTACGGGGATCGTCAGTCTGAATTGCCTTCGAGAGTTTCCAGCCTCCGAAGAGGTTGTGTACAACGCGGCGCAATCTCTGACGTTAGAGGCTCCCTCGGGACGAAGGCTTAGCGTAGAGAAGGACACTCCTCAGGCTTGTGTGATAGACCGAGTTGCCTACGTTGCGGACATAGGGCGTCAGGCCCGAGATGCCGGGGCAACCTACTTGCTTGGTCGAACCGTAACCGCTGTGCACAGGCGGGACGACTCGATCCTGGTGGAGGTGGACGGAACGGGAGAGGTTGATCGGATCGAGGCTAAAATCGCCGTCATCGCTACGGGATTTGGCTCATCTTTCACCAAGCAACTGGGTCTGGGTCGCATCGACGATTGCGTTATGGGGACGCAGGTTGAGGTCCTGGCCCCTTCTTTGGGCGAGGTCGAGATTTACATGGGCGAGGCTGTGGCCCCAGGCTTTTTCGCCTGGTTGGTCCCCACCATGGACGGTAAGGCGTTATTGGGCCTGCTCTCCAGGTCAGGGTCGGGGACATACCTTCGCAATCTCGCAGCTGCGTTGAAAAAAAGAGGTAAGGTCTCCGCAGTCGTGGGTGAGACCAAGCGTTGGGGGATTCCACTCAAGCCTCTGTCTCGAACCACTGACGATCGGGTGGTTGTGGTAGGAGATGCCGCAGGGCAGGTCAAGCCGACCACCGGCGGAGGGATTTACTATGCGCTGCTATCCAGCAAGATCGCTGGGAGCGTCATACATCAGGCCCTCGCCGCGGAAAGTTACTCAGCCCAGTCTCTGTCTCCGTATGAAGTCCAGTGGAAGGCGCTCTTATCAGAGGAGCTTCTGGCCGGCTGTAGAATCAGGAAACTAGCGGAGAACCTTAAAGACTGGCAGCTTGAGCAGATAATGCGTATCGTTTCCGCCAACGGCTTTCTAAGAGGTCTGCTGACGTCTACGGATGTTTCCTTTGACTGGCACGGCCGTCTGGCTCAGAAGCTCCTCGGTTTTCCCGGCCTGGCCAACCTGCTCAAGCCATTAGGCTTCACCCATCTTTGGAGAAGGTTGGCCCGATTGTGTGTAGGTGGCTCAGCGGCTGATCCGGCAGCCATCCTGGACCCATAAAAGCCTGCGACCTGGTCATGGCCCAGGAAAGGTAACCAGTTCAGGACGGCGCTTCGGCCCCTCGCAGGACCATTGATCGTGGGACCTCGGTCATCATCTTGGTAGCCGTTTCTGTGCCCACCAGCTTCGAGGCCGCCGCAAAAACCCTCGAGTAGGCTGGTATTCCGTGGCCCGGTAGGACCGTGGGCGTCGGAGGCTATCACGTGGGCAAGACCGTTCTTGACCAGGGTTTCAGCGGTCTTCCTTACCAGAGAGCCAGACCTTCGCGATAGGCTGCCTGCAGTTATCTGGGTCATGACTCCCCGGCGGACAACACCTGCCAGAAGCTCTGGGTTCTCTTGAATCTGGGTCTGGCGTTCAGGGTGGGCGATGATCGGGCGTTTCCCCCCGAGCTGAAGGTTAAACAGCGCCTCCTCCCAGTAGATAGGGAGCTGGCGATAAGGGAACTCTACCAGGACGTATGGCGAGTCGTTGCAATGGAGCGCTGAGCCATTGTTCAGCTGCTCTACGAGGTCAAGCTCAAGGGGGTTCTCCATGCCCAGGAGGACTGAAAGAGAGAGACCTTCGGCCTTCATGGCTTCGTTCAATCCACGGCAAGACTCCCGGAGGGCATCTGTGTCCCGCCATTTGGCCCTGGAATCGCCGTGAGGAGTGGCGACAATGAGGCGAGTCCGCGCGGTCGTGATCCCAAAGATGACAGTCGGGGCTGGGGGCCTCGCAACTGGGTGGCGGTTGGGATCCTGTTGGCGGCGTTGGCGCTGACGCTTGGGGGGTTGATGGGGTCAGATCGCCTGCTGCTGAATGAACGGGCCGATGCCCAGGAGGGCACGGTACCGGTTCCTCCTCCTCCACCACCGACTCCGCCACTGACCGCCGAGGACGTCGTTGCTAATGAAGAAGGCCTGGGTGAAGCACTGACGGATCTCGCAACTGACGATCCAGAAGCTGCCGGCGACCTGCTGGTGGCCGCCGTTGGACTAGACGCCGATTTGGCCGGAAATGCGTTTGCGGATGCGGCGGCTGAGGATGCCGACGCGCTCGGAGATGCGTTTGCTGTTGCGGCGGCGCAGGACGCGGACGCGATCGGAGAGTTGTTGGCTGTTGCGGCGGCGCAGGACGCCGAGGCTGTCGGTGATTCGCTGGCTGTTGCGGCGAGGAAGGATGCCGATGCCACCGGAGACGTGTTGGCCGATGCGGCGGTGCAGGACGCGGACGCGGTGGGGAACGCCCTGGCTGTTGCGGCGGCGGAAGATGCCGAGGCTGTCGGTGATGCGCTGGCTGATGCGGCGGCGCAGGACGCGGACGCGATGGGGGACGCCCTGGCTGTTGCGGCGAGGAAGGATGCCGATGCTACCGGAGACGTGTTGGCCGAGGCGGCGGCGCAGGACGCGGACGCGATGGGGGACGCCCTGGCTGTTGCGGCGGCGCAGGACGCAGACGCGATCGGAGACATCCTGGCTGGTGCGGCGGCGCAGGATGCTGATGTTATCGGCGATGCGATAGCGGCCGGGGCGGCGCAGGATGCCGATGTTATCGGTCGTGCGCTAGGAGCCGCGGCGGTGCAGGATGCCGATGTTATCGGTAATGCGATAGCGGCCGGGGCGGCGCAGGATGCAGGTTCTATCGGTGATGCGATAGCGGCCGGGGCGGCGCTGGACGCAGGTTCTATCGGTGATGCGTTGACCAACGCGATCGATGCTGATCCGGCCAGCACCGCGGCGGCAGTGATCGCAGGGGCCAGCAACCCGGATAACACGGAAAGTATTGTGAACGCCCTGGTGGCAGGGCCGTCGAAGGACCCAGCAGCGCTGGAGTCGCTTGGGGTCCAGTTCCCAGTTGAGGCCTTCGCGGTGGTGCGGAACGCCTGCTCACAAGACGGAAACTGCGCCGCGGCGTGGACGGTGCTCCTGGTTGGGGTGACGCAGCAGCAGCTGATCGGGCTCCTGTTCGGCCTGTCGCAGGCGGTCCCGAATTCGACGGTGACGCTGATCGCGGCCAAGCTCACGGAGGGGCTGGTCGGCGGGCAGGTGTCGCTGGAGCTGGTAACGCTTCCCGCGGGTATCGCCCCGCCTCCGGGGGTCATCGTGAACGCCTACTATGAGATCACGCCTGTGGGCTTCACGGACGAGGATATCGTCTCCTCTGAGGTGACGTTCCGGGTGTCGAGGAGCTGGCTGGAAGAGAACAACGTTCACCCTCTCGCGGTGCAGTTCACGAGATACAACGAGGCAACAGGCGCCTGGGCGCCGGTGGTTGCGAAGTGGCAAGCGGATTTCGGACAGGAGTTCCAGTTCCTGGCGAACCCGTCCTCATTCTCCCTCTTCGCCATCGCGGGAGCGGGGACGGTGCCGCCGCCGCAATTCCAAGTGGACAACCTTGCTGTTCAGACCAACTTTGGCGGCCGTATACAGCGGGTGCTGTTTACCGCCTCGGTGCTGAACCTGACCGATGAGCCGCTGGAGTTCAACGTTGTTCTCTGGATAGACGACCAGGCGGAGGCGGCCAAGAGCTTCATCGTGGGGTCAGGTGAGGTCGAGCTGATCGACTTCGTTGCGGACCTGGGGCCCGGCACCCACACGGTGCGGATAGACAGGCTCACCACCACGTTTGGTGTGGGTCCACCGACGGCCACACCCGTGCCGACGTCGACGCTAGTGCCGACGCTGACGCCCGTTCCGACGTCGACACCGGTCCCGACTGCGACACCTCTTCCGGAAGAGCCCCCCGTTAGCGTGAATATCGCTGATCTCGATCTCACCTTCACGGTAGACCTCCAAACCCCCGACGGCACGCCGATCGTTTGTTCCGGGGCTGGTATTGTCTTCGGCCAGGAGCAGGCAATCTTCCCCTGTATCCTCGAGGAGGGGCAGACTATCGGGGCCTTTACTGATCCCAACACGGGTCTCTCGTGGACCCCGACCGATGAGGGTGGAGACTTGGAAATACCACTACCCACGGATCGGATCCCGAGCCGTCTTGTCGTCCATTTTGGGACGCTGATACCTTCAGGAGACAACTTTGTTGCGCCTGCTCTGAGCGCGGACCTCTTCATTGGCCCTGTAGAGGCCACCAGGGAAGAACCAGGGGAGGTCCAGATCAGGGCCACGTTCGACCGGATCCCTCTGAGCCTGGAATTCAACCTGAGGGATGTTCCCACCGACGCTCCGGTGCTCTCCAGCATCAGACAAGCTGTGTCAAATCTGAACTTGAATATTGGATTGTTCGCCTACTCTATTGTCGTTGAGGAGAACTTTGGAGAGGGGCTCATCTCCGCGGGCATCGAAATGGTCGTTGGGAAGATTTGGGCCGACGCCGGACCGAGGGAAACGGTGCGGGTGCTCCGGCGCGATGACCGAGGCGTCGCCCAGGTGTTGGTTACCAGTTTCACTGATGAGGGTGGGTTGAATCTTACCTATCGTGCCGAGTCACCACGAGGATTCTCTACGTTCACTCTTCTGACGCTGGTCCCAGAAGCTCCGGGGCAAGATGATGGCGGTCTGCCGTGGCTATGGACCGGCATTGGCGCTGGAATCGGCATCGTGGCGCTGATGGCGTTTGGCTCCTTCACCTTCGTCTCTATGCGGCGTGGTCCGCCGCCCGACGAGGAACAAGAGGAAGAGCTAGAGTACAACGGGGAGCCCGGGTCGTGGCCGCCTCCGCAAGCCATCGTTGAACCCAGCGAGGTGGAAGGCGCTCCCGGGCCGGAGCCTAGCCCTTCGTAGCCCCGTCTGCGGCCCGCGCTAGTCGCGCATCGCCGCTTCAAGGTTCCGGATTGTGACGATATAGGCGTCGGGAATTTCCAAGGCGGCCCGAGTAGTTTTCACAGCGCGAGGACGCGTTAGATCGGCAACACCGAGATCTTCAGCTGCCTGGACGAATGACGTTATCGCGCCCGGGTCTGTTCCAACATCCGTAGTCGGAAAGACGTCGATCAGCCCCACCTTAGCTCTCCGAGGTACCCTCCTCGGGCGACACTATCCCCTTGAACTTGGGATCTCGCCGTTCTGCGAAGGCTCGTCCACCTTCCACCACGTCGTGGGGTACCAGGCTCGCGTTGATTTGCGTGGTGTATTGCTGATAAGGAAGGTGGTCCTGAAAGTTTTTGTTGAGACCGCTGTAGACGACGTGCTTGGTAAGCTGTAGGCCGATAGGAGGTCCCGAGGCGATCTTTTCAGCCAGTTCCATCGTGCGCTCCATCAGCTTCTCCTGGGGCACGACGTGGCTCACCAGCCCGATGCGCTCCGCAGCCGCTGCGTCCAACATCTCAGATGTGTAAAGCAGCTCCAGGGCCTTGGAAAGCCCTACGGTTCTCGGCAATAGGTTCCCCATGCCATCCAGCACCGACATGCCGATGGCCGAAAACCTGGTTGAGAAGCGGGCCTGGTCGGATGCGATTCGGATATCGCAGGCCAGCGCCAAGGCCATCCCACCACCCACCGCTACGCCGTTGACTGCGGCAATGGTAGGTTTACTCAGGGCTTGCACCTTGAATGTCCAGTACTCTCTCGGGTCAAAGGCAGGGCGCCTGGGCGGGCCTCCGACGAATTTAGTCTGATTCAGGTCTATGCCCGAGCAGAAGCCTCTACCGGCACCTGTTATGATCACCACTCGTATTTCGTCGTCCTCCTCGATTCGTTGATAGACCTGGTCCAAAGAGCTGAACATCGCGCTGCTCAGAGCGTTCAATATCTGCGGCCTGTTCAGGGTGACCGTTGCGATATGCTGGTCGATATCGAGTAGCACGTCGGGGTAGTCCATAAGGCCTCCATGCCAACCGAGGATCCTCACCGCTCTCGTTCCTCAATACACAAGAAAAGAGGACCGCTCCGAGAGTGCCCCCGATGCTACGCCCACCTATAGGGCAAGTCAAGCGGCCCAAAGGTGTTTGACACCTAAGGCTCCCGTAACGAATAATGCCGGGCAGCGCGAAGCGCCGTGCTGACTCGAATCATCCGGAAGGTAACTCATGAAGATCGGACTGACCATGGTCGGGCTCAGGCCTGACGACTACATCACGGTATGCCAGAAAGCAGATACCCTTGGATATGACCTGCTGATGGCGGCTGATCACCTGGCGCCACCTCTCAATCTTCCATCCACCTATCCCTACTCGGCTACTGGCGAGCCGCCTTTCATCCCCACTAGCCCTTGGCTCGATCCCATCGTCGTTCTGTCCTACATGGCTGCGGCAACCAAGCGGATAAAGCTGGCGACCAGCATCTACATATTACCGTTGCGACATCCTATTTCCACCGCACGGGCTGCCGCAACGCTGGACCTCTTGTCGGGGGGGAGGCTTCTTCTGGGAGCGGGGACCGGATGGCTGCGAGAGGAGTTCGAAGCTGTCGATCAAGGCTTCGATGACCGGGGCAAGCGGACGGACGAAATTGTCGAGATCATGAAGCGCTTGTGGACGGAGACGACCGTCGAGCACAGGGGGGAGCACTACAGCTTCGGCCCCATGTCTTTCGAGCCCAAGCCTGTACAAAAACCCCACCTGCCGATCCACTTTGGCGGTGAGACAAAGGTCGCCCTGCGCAGAGCGGCACGTCTGGGCGATGGATGGCTTGGGATGGGCCACTCGCCGGAGAGCGCACAGGGCGTAGTGCGACAACTAACTGAACTTCGGCGAGAGTACGGGCGGGAAAAAGAGTCCTTCGAGATCACGGTGCAGAGCGCGACTGTGCCGACGGTCGAGGACCTACAAAGGTTTGCAGAGGCGGGAGTGCATCGGGTGAGGGCCGCCGTGTGGGGCCGAGGGCCGGGCGTTACGGTTACGGAGATGGTGGCAGCACTGGAACGGTTTGCGGAGCAGGTAATGGCCAGGCTGTAGCGGGTGCCGTTCCAAAGAGTGCAGACGTCAAGCGCTCCTTGTCCGACGGGCTAATTCTGGTGACGGCGCTTGACGATAAATGCAGCCGTAGCCATGGCGACGACCGCCAGCATGAACGCGGCAAACCTTTTGTTCAACATCGAGCACCTCCCCCAAGCGCCGGTGAACCACCTTTATTTACGTTACGGCCTTTGCCCGTTACGTGCCTGACGGTGTGCTGAACTGAGGCTGACACTTTCCTGACGAATTTTCCTGGACTGGTTTGCTGTGGTTGTTGCCGGTTTGGCTACAGCAGCAGCATACGTCGCCAAGGCAGACCTCTCCTAACCCTCTCCCATCAAGAGAGAGGGGATTTTGGAATAGCTCCTTACAGTCCCGCGTAGATGTTGTTGCGGCTCGCCTCGATGGGAATAACGCCTCCACCGACCATACGATGGGAGGATATAGAGTGCACAGCCGGGAGTTGACGTCGAACACTTCGGACGGCTTCCTTCGCACGGACCTCTTCGTCCGGGAAAAGGAGCCCCATGACGGTACCGCTGTGGGCAAGGCTGATTCCCAGCGCGCCAGTCTGGCTCATAAGGCCGAGGACTGGCGAGAGATGACGGCTAAGGGGACCTCGACGGACCAGCCTGGCGCTCATGGTGGCTCCCTCCCCCACTAGCCGGAGATCGCCCCTCTGTAGACCATGCCGGATGAGGCTGATGGAGCTGCGCCAACATTCTTCCTCCAACGGCGTGGGGGCGATACCCTCTTCTCCGTTGAACTTCACGGTGTCGACCGACCCGCCGAAGTCCAGAATGATGACGCGCATAGCGGGCGCAGGGCCTAAACCCTCGGCCTGCGAGCCGAGGCGATGGTCGAACAGAGCGACCCCGGGGAACATCAGTCCGTCGCTGGGCTCTACACGGAGCGCAAGACCGGCGATCTCCGTCGGTCCAAGGCCGCGGCCCAGGGCCAATGCGGTCGCGCCGATGGTGGCGGCCACATCAGCCGTGCTGCTCGCCATCCCCTTACCTCGTGGTAACGGGCTGTCCAGGTGTAGCCTGATGTCCACGTCGGCCCTGTTGAGGTAGTCGAGCGTCACGTGTGCTGCCGCGACGGCCTTGGGGCAGTCCGTGGGGCCGTGCACAGCTCCTCTTCCGAAACTGGCCTCCACCGTGGCGGTTGCGTAGAGGTCAATGGGGCAGGTCACATGGAAGTCTCTTTCGCTCAGTATTCCCTGGGCCAGCTCGCCGCAAGTCCCTGGCGCTTTAGCGGCTGCCCTCCCTATGACTGGAGCTCTCCGACCGATGCCAGCCGTCATGCCCAGCCCTCTTCCGGGGTTTCTATCGGCAGAGCGCCCAGGGACTTCATCTCCAAAGCGAGACCCGCCACCATGAAATACACACGGTCAGCACGGCGAGCCAGGTATTGGTTGACTCGCCCCAGCAGGTCTCGGAACGCACGGCCGGAGACGCTGGGCGGTACAATCCCCAGGCCAACTTCATTGCTTATCAGTATCCAGCTTGCGTCGCCTCGATCGTAGAGCTGCAGGAGCTGCTTGACCTCGGCCACCGCCTGGATTTCTGAGTAGCCCGTCTCGTCCTGCAGCATGAGGTTGGAGACCCACAGGTTAATGCAGTCCAGCAAGATGGTGTCATAGGGACCGCTCAGGGGTCCAAGCGCGCCTACGAGACCGCTAGGCTCTTCCAACGTGTCCCACTGGGCGGGCCGCCTTCGCCGATGCAATGCGATGCGTTCCGCCATCTCCTCATCTCGGGCCTCAGCCGTAGCCACATAGAGCACTTTCTCGCTGGAGCGGGCCAGCTGCTCGCCGAAGGCGCTTTTGCCGGAACGGGCACCGCCAAGGACCAGGGTGAGCTGCTTCGTCACTGTAATAACTCCTCAAGACCCGTCATGCGGTACACCGCTGCCATGTCCAGATGCCCGCGAACCAGAGCGGCCAGCTCATCGAATTCTTTCCCGCTGTCCATCGTGAGGGAGCTCGGAGGGAGAGTAGCACCCTTCCGAGCCGCGAGCCATCCCAGAAGCCCTCGGCGCAGGTCGTCGTTATGGAAGAGTCCGTGGAGGTAGGTGCCCAGCACCAACCCCTCGGCATCCATGGCCCCTTCTGCGCCGTCAACTGCTTGGCCTGAGCGAAGCGTGACGGTGAACGGAGCACTCGCTCCTTCGATCTCGGTCTCTCCCATGTGAATTTCATAGCCCTTCAAGCCTGCTCCTGAACAGTCTGTCAGGAGCCCGTGCCCTCTCCTTACCGTGGCCTCTACCTGCTGCGTCGCTTTGCGTTGTTGAAAACAGGTCGTGATGGGAAGGAGCCCCAGGCCCTGGATCAACTTCCCGGAAGATTCGACGCCCTGCGGGTCTGCGATGCGGGCCCCCAACATCTGAAATCCAGCACAAATGCCGATGACGGGTACGCCTTTCGATCGGCGTGCCAGGAGCTGTCCTTCGAGGCCGCCTTCTTTCAGCCATTGAAGGTCATCCATCGTTGTCTTAGAGCCGGGGATGATAATCAGGTCCGGCTCTCCCAGCTCATCGCCCTTGGAGACATAGCGCAGACCTACAGCGGCCTCCCTTTTGAGGGGGTCGAAGTCGTCGAAATTGGCGATATGCGGCAGCCGAATCACGGCGATGTCGAGCACCCGTGAATGGCTTTCCTCGCCACCTCGAAGTCCCAGGGAGTCCTCCTCGGGCAGGTGGATGTGGGTGAAGTAAGGGAGCACGCCCAGGACTGGGACGCCGGTCCGCTCCAGGAGCATGTCCAGGCCGGAATCGAGCAACGACGGGTCTCCGCGGAACTTGTTGATGATGAAGCCCTCGATCAGAGCGCGCTCCTGGGGCTGAAGCAGCTCCATGGTGCCCACGATGGAGGCGAAGACACCGCCTCGGTCGATATCGGCGACCAGTAAAACCGGGGCCTGGGCGTAGGTGGCGACACGCATGTTGACGATTTCGTGCTCCCGCAGGTTGATCTCCGCGGGGCTGCCGGCCCCCTCGATCACCACGACCTCAAACTCGCCCCGGAGCCGGTCCAAGGCCCCGGTGACGATGGGCCATAACTGACTCTTCATCTTGTAGTAGCCCTGGGCGGAGGCGGAGGTCTCGGGCTCTCCCATGACGACGACCTGGGAGCGTCCCTGACCCTCGGGTTTCAACAGGATGGGGTTCATGTCCACGGTTGGCGCGACCATCGCGGCTTCCGCCTGGACCGCCTGAGCGCGCCCGATCTCGCCGCCATCCGGGGTAGCAAAGGAGTTGAGGGACATGTTCTGCGCCTTGAAGGGGGCCACCCGGAGCCCGTCCTGGGCGAAGATGCGGCAGAGGGCCGCCGCCATGACGGACTTGCCCGCGTGGGAGGTGGTACCCTGGACCATAATTACCCTGGACAGCTCTTCACGCGTCATCTAGCCCCTCCAGGTGCGAGGTGTCGTTCCAGGAATCCAGGGTAACGCCAGGGTTGTGGAGGCTGACGACTGAGATGCTTGTGGGGTCGAGGTGGAACCGCCACATAGCCTCCGGCGGCAATTCCAGCAGTGAGACCACCAGCGCGTTCAGGGAGCCGCTGTGTCCCACGACCAGCAGGTCCTCATCGGGGTGGGCGGTCACGAGCCGCTCCTTGAATGCGCGCACACGTGTCAATAGCTGTCGCATGCTCTCGCCCCCCGGGGCCTCAAAGTCCAAGGACCTTGCCATGTAGTGGGCGTACTCGCCTGGGTAGCGCTCAGGTATCTCGGTGAAGGCGAGCCCCTCCCACACGCCGTAGGCGAGCTCTCGGAGCTCCGGAGCGGGCCCGAGGGCTAATTGGCGGCCATGCAATATTGCCTCGGCGGTCTGGGTGGCGCGCCGCAGGTCACTGGCATAGGCGGCCCCGAAGGTAGCAGGCCCGAGCTTCTTTGCGAGTCGCTCAGCCTGGAGCCGGCCAAGGGGGTTCAAGGGGGGGTCCGAGTGTCCCTGGACCCTTTTCTCTCGGTTCCATGAGGTCCTGCCATGCCGGACGAGATGCCATTTACCCATCGGCCAGTACCTCTCTCAACGCAGAGACCAAGCGCCGGCATTCTTCGGGCTTTCTCACCGCGATCCGGATGTGGTCCGGAAGGCCGAACGATGAACAATCGCGGACACACATCCCGCGCTGGAGTAGCGCCCGGCGCCGGTCAGCGGCCCGCCCCACTTTCACCATGAGGAAATTGGCGGCCGAAGGGATAGGCTCCAGCTCCAGCCCGCGAAGACCCGATTCAAGGCAGGCCTTGGCGGCTTTGACCAGAGCGCGAGCCTCCGCCAGATGGCGGTCGCATCCCAACGCGGCGACGCCGGCAGCCTGTGCCACCGCGTTCACGCTCCAGCTGGGTTGGTGGCTGCGGAGCTGTTCCACGAGGTCCTGGTCAGCCAAGAGATAGCCCAGCCGCAGGCCCGCGAGGCCGTAGTCCTTGGTCATGGACCGCATGATGGCCACGTTGTTTAGCTCCAAAAGAGGGAGCGAGTCCCAGAGTTCCTCCACGAAATTGACATAGGCCTCGTCGATAACGAGCAGGCCCCGGTCGCTCGTGGCCCTGGCAAGTCCTCTTACTGAAAACTCATCAAGATAGCCTCCTGTAGGGTTGTTGGGATTGCAAAGGAATGACAGGCTGGGACGATGCTTGCGGATCGCATCCACTGCATCCTCCATGCGCCAGGAAAAGCCGGTCTCTTCTTCCGCTGTGATCTGGATGACCTCTGCGCCTGCAATCCCGGCTGCCGCCGCATACTCGCCAAAGGTGGGTGCGAGTACAACGGCGGCGGCGCTGGGCCCCAGATACACCTGACCGAGCAGATGGATGAGCTCCGTTGAGCCGTTGCCGATCAGAATGCACTCCGGACGTACGCCGAGTTTCGCCGAGAGGGCGTGTCTCATTTCGACGCAGTCGCGGTCCGGGTAGACGGACGGATCGACATCGGCGATGGCGTCGAGTATCTCCTGTGGCGTCCCCAAGGGATTGATACCGGCGCTGAAGTCGACAACCTCCTCCGGGCGCAGGCCGAGCTGTTGCAGCTCCGTCAGGTCAAGACCGCCGTGTACGGGACGTTCCATAGAGCTCATCCTACCAGCGTGTGGCGAGCCGCCAAGAGGCCCACGGTCAGAGCGAGGGCGAGGACTGCGACGGTCAAACATACCTTTACCGCTCGTCTCACGTCATTGGGCTGAGGATCGCGAAAATCCTCCCCCAAACGGTAGTGCCCCTCCTTTACAAGGCGAATGCCCAGCAGTCCGGCCATGGCGCTCATCGTCCACCCGGCGTTGGGACTCGCCGTTCTGCCTCGATCGTGGCGCAGGACGCTCCAGGCTTGCGCTACCGGCAGCCTGAGCACGGCGCCGGCGGCCAGATGAAGCATGGCGCTGATCCGCGCAGGCGCCAGATTCACGGCGTCGTCCAGGCGGGCCGCGGCCTTTCCGATGTACTCGTAGCGCCCGCGATATCCTATCATGCTGTCCAGGGTATTCACCGCCCGATAAGCGATGGCTCCTGGCAGGCCCAACAGGGCGAAAGCCAGCCAGGGCGCCACGTAGGAGTCCGTGGTATTCTCTGCCACGGATTCGACGGTGGCCCCGGCGATTAGAGGGATGTCCAGCGAAGTGGTGTCACGACCGACCAGGCCGGCCGCATCTCGCCTCGCCGCCGCCAGGTCTCCCGATGCCAGGCGCCCGGCCGTCGATATGGCAGCGGTGCGCAACCCTCTGACCGTGAACGTCGTCTTAAGCAGCATGCCTCCGACGAGAACATAAGCAAGGGCGCCTGCTTCGTGAAGGCCCACGCCGGCCCAACCGAACGCCGCCGCGGCGAGAACCGGCACGGCCACGGCGATGCCGACCCCCGCCGCTAGGGGGGCCGCTCGACCGGACATCGGCGCTATACGCTCCAAGAAAGACACCCCTTTACCGATCCACGCGACCGGATGGATGGCGTTGGGCGGCTCCGGAAGGGCCGCGTCGAGGGCCACGGCCACGGCAAGCATTGCCAGGTCCAGGCCGAAATTACCGGGCCATAGCCACCAACCCAAAGGCCCTACGCCCCCGTCGGCAACGGAGCGGCGAACAGGGAGGCACCGTTGCCGGCCAGGGCGATGGCCAGAAGCAGTACCGCCACCGCCGTGACCTCGTTCACCGCGCCGTACCCGTCACCGGTGAGACCCCCCAGGAGGGTCTCGATCCACCGGCCCAATCCCCATGCCACCATCGTGGCCATCGCCAGCATCAAGAGCCCGGCCCAACCGGCCAGGGCCACTGCGGCCAACAGGACTGTGCTCAGACCTATCATCACCTGCCACCGGCTTCGATCTCTGGCAAAGGCGGCGCCCAGTCCCTGAGCTCTGGCATAGGGGAAGACCTCCATCGTCAGGAGCATGCCCCAGCGGGACAACCCAGGGAAAAGGATCAATACCCAGAGCCGGACTGGGGATTCCAGGGACACCAACGCTGCCCAGAGGACGGCCAGCAAGGCGACGGCGCCGATAGCTCCAAAGGCTCCCACACGGGGGTCGCGCATGATCTCCAGCCGGCGCTCCCTGGTGAGGCCTCCCACGAGGGCGTCGCAGCTGTCCAAGAAACCGTCCATGTGAAGGCCTCTGGTGGCGACGATCAGGCTGACGAGGAGGATTGCTCCGACCAGCAAGGGTGGGAATATCTCGCGCAACCCGATGTCCAGGGCTGCGAGCCCGCTGCCGAGAAACAGGCCAACCAGGGGGAAATAGGCCCTTCCAGACGCCAACTTTTCCGGCATGTCCCGCGGCCCCACGGGGAGGATGGTCAGGAAGCTCAACGCGACCCGAAACCCTGTCATGACCCGCCCCTCGGCCGGCTGGGAGCGGCCTCCGACGGGATGTCGGAAACACCTGCTTCGTCAAAGGTTGCCATCTCTCGCAGACAGGCCGCCGCCGCCTCCACAATGCCCATGGCAAGGACTGCGCCGGTCCCCTCCCCCAGCCGCATACGGAGGTCCAAAAGAGGTCGGATTTTGAGATGCCGTAAGATAACGCGATGACCCCGTTCGGCCGAACGATGGGAGGCGATGAGGTACCCCAGGAGGTTTGGGGCCAGACCGCAGGCGATAAGGGCGGCCGCGCCCGATATGAAGCCATCCAGCACCACCGGCTTTTGCGCTGCCGCCGCCCCCAGGGCCACGCCGGCTAAGACTCCAATCTCGAAGCCGCCTACCTTCGTCAGCACATCCATGGCGTCGGCCGGGTCTGGCCTGTTGGCCGTGAGCGCCCGCCGGACTACCTCGGTCTTGTGCTCCAGCTCTCGCGGGGTGCGCCCCGTGCCCGTTCCAGTGGTCTCCTCCGGCGGGTGACCGGTCATCGCCGCCGCAATGGCGCTGGCCGGGGTTGTATTGCCGATGCCCATGTCCCCGAGGCCGATGAGAGACGCGCCTCCTTCCGCCGCCTCTCGGGCCAACTTCGCGCCGGCCTCGATGCATCGCCGGGCATCGTCACGGGACATGGCGGGGCCGAGGGAGATGTCGCCGGTCCCTGGGCCGATCTTAAGGGAACGCAGGTCTGGGCTGGACGGCAGCTCGCCTGCTACACCGGCGTCGACTACCACGAGACGGACCCCCGCTTGTCGAGCCATGACGCTTACGGCTGCGCCCCCCGCCAGGAAATTCAGCACCATCTGGGCCGTGACCTCCTGAGGGTAGCCTGACACCCCTTGGGCTACCACGCCGTGATCTCCGGCGGCGACGATGAGCGTTTTTCCCTTCAAATCGGGCCGATCGCTGCCCAGGACCCCCGCCAGCTGGACGGACAGCTCTTCCAGGCGGCCCAGGCTGCCGGGGGGCTTGGTGAGGCGTCCCTGACGCGACCGGGCAGCCGTGGCGGAGCGACGGTCGATAGGCCAAATCTTGGCGACAAGTTCCTGGTAGTTCATCAAGCCTCTCGTTAGAATTCTATTCCGGGCTGGGCCTTGATTCCCTGCTCACGGTACGGATGCTTGATCATTTTCATTTCCGTTACCAGGTCGGCGAAGGCAACGAGGTCTTGCGGCGCATTTCGGCCCGTGATGATGACGTGCATGAGCGGTGGCCGTTGGCTCAGGGTTTCAATCACTTCATCGGTTGCGACCCAGCCGTAGTGCATGGCATAGGTGAATTCGTCCAGCACGATGATATCCTCTTTGCCGTTGAGAATCGCCTCTTTACACCTGCCCCATTGCTCGACTGCCAAGGCTTCCGTGCGTTCCATGTCTTTGGACAGCCATGTGAAGCCGTCGCCCAGCGCCTCCATGGGGATGTCCAGACGTTTGGCGGCTCGCTGCTCGCCGAACTGAGCGCCCGTTTGCTTGATGAACTGGAACATCCTCAGGTTGAACTGCCGTCCCCAGGCCCGAAACAGAATGCCCAGGGCGGCGGTCGTCTTTCCTTTCCCATCGCCTGTGTTCACGATCACCAGCCCCTTTTTTACCCGAGGCCCTTTGATCGGTTGATGCTCGTCGGGAGGTCTTTGCCATGTCACGCTCCCCTACCTTTTTGCCGGGCCGTGATCGCCTGTATGGCCGTCATCGCTTCCTCTCGGCTGCGACAGCTCTCGATCGGTTGTAGCTCGGATAACAGCTTCTGGGCCGCGCCGCCGGTGAAGTCCCGCTCCGCGAGAGGTGAAGCTTCAACGACCAGCAGGTGCTTTGCGCTACGGAGCGCCTCCAGGTTCCGTAGGTTATTGGAGCCGATGGGAGTCTCGCACAAGACCACGCTATCGGCGGCGGCTACCAGGGACGTGTGACGCCGGTGCGCATCATCGTCGATACCGCCGAAGGCCGGCACCGCCACGTATTCGACGCCGAGAATATCCGCGGCGCTGCGGTCTGTATCACCGGCCCCAAGCGCTCCCGCGGTGACGGTGAAGCCGGCGTGTTGGAGGTCATACATCAAGCGGGCCCCCGTTCCTCCTCCGCACACCAGGTGGACCCTAAGGTCGCGCCGAGCTTGCCGCGCGGTATCGGCGGGCCCAAGAAGGCTCACGGTCAATGTGCCCGTCATGGGGTCCGGGTACACGACGGCTCGGACACCGAAGGCCGTCTCAATGCGTTCGGGGGTCAGCACCTCTTCAGGTGAGCCCTCCGCCAGGACCCGGCCATGGCTTAACAGCAGCAGCCGGTCGCAGTATCGGGCGGCAAGGCGCAGGTCGTGGATTGCCGCGACGGCCGTCATCCCCTCAGACACCAGCCCATCCACCAGGTCCAGGACCTTGAGCTGGTGCAGAACGTCCAGGTTGGACGTGGGCTCGTCGAGGAGGAGGACCCTGGGTTGCTGGGCCAGGGCACGGGCCACGAAGACCCGCTGGCGCTCGCCGCCGGAGAGAGTGTCGAGCGTTCGGTCCGCAAACCCCTCCGTCTCCGTCGTTCGCATAGCTTCTCGGGCGATGCGCCCATCGGCGCTCCCCTCGATCTGAAAGCGGCCCAGATGAGCGTACCGCCCCATCAAGACCAGCTCCACACAGGTAAAGCCATGGGTGTAGGGGGCTATCTGGGGCACCATGGCTAGGGTACGAGCGACCTCGCGGACCGACATCCGGTCGAGGTCCTGCCCGTCGAGCGATACCGTGCCCTCCTGTTGACGCAACAGCCCTGAGATCGTTTTGAGAAACGTGGACTTTCCTGCGCCGTTGGGACCTACGAGGCCGATGAACTGGCCGGGATGGGCGTCCAGGCTGACCCGGTCCAGCAGACGCGCAGCGTCGACCCGGTACACCAGGTCCCGCACCGCCACCATGTTCGAGGGTGCCATGTTCATACGTCCGGTCCTCCGTAGCCCCGTGTATATCAGAAGCTACTCAGGGAAGCTGAATGGAGGGAACTCCTTATCCCCAAGCTCCGCCGGCCAAAGGACCTTGCCTAACTCCTCAGCGCCCCGCAGGTTCCAGAACGAAAGGGTGGTGAAGAAAGCCGGCGATGAGAGGAAGACGCGGCCCTCCTTGATGGCCGGGACCTCCGCAAGCGCTTCGTTCTCCAGCAGCTGCTGTCGAAAGGCCTCGCCGCTTTCTCCCGGCTGAGGTATGAAGATGACCTCCGGCGCCATGGCGATGACGCTTTCCAGGCTGATCACCGGGTTTCGCTCCAGGCCGGCCTCCGCCGCGACGTTGATGCCACCTGCTGCTTCGATAATCGCTCCTTCGGTGGAGCCGGAACCTGCCGTGTATATCTTGTCGGAAAACAAGGTCAACGATGCCACACTCGGCCTGCTGTCTACAGGGACCGCATGAGTCACCGCGATAAGGCCCGCATACCTGCTCTGCACCTCCTCCGCCAAAACCTTAGCCCGCTCCTCTTCACCCAAAACGTAGCCCATGAAAAGTATGTCCTGGATACGTCCTTGGGGGTCGTTATCCAGTCGGGTCTGGATCACCGTAACGCCGACATTCCCCAGCGCTTCCAGCAACTCCGGCTTCGCGAAGGGGCTGGCGATGACGATGTCAGGACTCTGGGCGATGATCTGCTCTGGCTCTCTGCCGATGGCGACGACCTGCTGCGCTCTGGTTGCCACGTTGGAGTATACGGCGTCCTGGGTAAACCGGCCCACGGCTATGACTCGTTCGGCAGGCACCAGGGCGTAAACCACCTCATCGTGGCCCAGAGAGATGGTGTGGATGCGCAGCGGCTTCTGCTGGATGGTCACGAGGCCGTTCAGCGCCTCCACCTGTCGGGGCCACCCGTCATTGTTGGGGTCGATGATTCCCTGAACGCTGGCGAGAACGTTGGGGGTGGGCGCGGGAGTGGCGGTCGGCAGAGGTGTGGCCGTAGGGTCCGTCGACGAGCATGCGGCGATGACCAACATCGCCACGAGGGCAAGGGTCCCGAGGGCTCCAGCTTTTGTGCTACGGGACATCGTTGTACTCCTTTTTTTGTGTGCTTCCACTTGGGCGACTAAAAAACCTCGGCTCGACGCTTGTTTCTGATCAGCAGCAAGATAAAGAAAGGGGCTCCGACAAAGGCGGTGAGTATACCTACTCGGAACTCCGCGGGCTGGAAGATGGTCCTGGCCAGCGTGTCCGCGACGATGACGAAAGCAGCACCCCCCAGGGCGCTCATGGGGATGAGCACTCGATGGTCAGGCCCGAAAATGAGGCGCAGGACATGTGGTGTCACAAGCCCCACGAAGGCGATGGTCCCGCTGACGGCGACCGCAGCCCCGGTCACCAGTGACGAGGCTCCCAGCAGCATCAAGCGGACCGTTCCCACGCGGACGCCGAGGGAGCGCGCGTCGTCGTCCCCAAGAATCAGCAGGTTCAGGTCTCGCGCCATGATCATGATCACCGCGACCCCTCCCAATATCAGAGGGGCGGCGATGCGCACGTGCTCCCATGACCGGGAGTCGAGGCCTCCGGCCAGCCAAAACAGGATCTCCCGTAACGACTCGTTGTTCGGTGCCAGCACGATGACTGAGGAGATGACGGCGCCGAGAAAAGAGCTGATCGCCACACCGGCCAGCAGCAGCGTTGCTGTCGAAAAGCGTCCTCCCACTGCGGCGATGCCGTAGACAAGTAAGGCGGCCGCCATGGCTCCCAGGAAAGCGAAAGCAGGAAGAGCCAGGAAAAAGGCTGTGTTAATTCCCAGGGCGATGGCCAGGACGGCGCCGGTGGCGCCGCCCGCGGAGACGCCGATGATGCCCGGGTCAGCCATGGGGTTGCGGAAGAGTCCCTGCATGGTGGCGCCCGCTACACCAAGGGCCATGCCAACCATCCCGCCGACCAGAATCCGGGGTATGCGGATCTGCTCGATCACCAACTGCTCGGTACGGGTGAAATCGGAGAGGTCGGCCCCGAAGGGCGAGAGGAGAATTCCGGCGATATGGCCTACCGGGATACTTACCGGCCCCAGGGACATGGAGACTAGCGCCGTCGCGAGCACGAGGAGTGACAGGGCGATGGAGCCGATGACCAGGCGTGCGGTGACGCCGGCCTGGCGATAGGCGCTGATCGACCTGGTCCTCGCGACACGTAACAAGAAGACCTCCAACGGTTCTCCGCTGGAGGTCTTCTATCCATACCGGTTCATTGTTGCGCCGGCGTGGCAAGGGACCCTCTCTGAGACGGAGAGCGGTCACCTCCTCGTTCAGGCAGGTCTCCTGGCTTGCGGGTGGGATGTTCCGCCGACCCCTTCCCGTCCTTCAATGAAGGATAGTGGACGCCGGCTAGGATTCCCCGCTTACAGTGGCGCTACCGCGGCGGTATTTCACCGCCTTCCCTATTCTCCCGGGTGGGCACCTGAACGGGCAGTGTTGTCTTGTTCGTGGCTACTATAGTTGGCGATAACGTCGGATGTCAACGGCACGCGGGCAGCCCCCGCAGGCATTGCGCCTGGCGGCGTAGAAGAGAAGGATGCACAGGTGTTCCCTTCTGAAGCATCCTTCTAGGCGGGGGTGAACCGCCACAGCGTTACATCCTCGCCCGGGATGTCCTCATAATCGATCTTGGTGGGCATCCCTATCTTGACTTCGTCCGGCTGGCAATTGATAAGATTGCTCATGACCAGCATCGGCCTTGGTTGTTCCTTGAGCTCGGCCACGGCGAGAATGTAGGGCACCTCTTCGCCGAACGCCCCAGGGCCCCGATGTATAACGCTGTACGTGAAGATGGTCCCCTCACCGCTGACCTTGGTCCAGGACTGCTGTTCCGAGAGGCAGCTTCTACAGGCCAGGAGCGGCGTCCAGTTGAAGTGGCCGCAATCCTGGCATCGAGGCACCAGGAACTCATGTCGCGCCAGCCCATCCCAGAAAGGCCGGTTCTCTTCTGTGATAACGGGTAAGGGTTTTCGATAGGGCATCGTCCTTACTCCGTAGCCATGATCAGGGTGCTGGCGACGCCATGAACGGCGGTGCCCTGGGCCAGGGAGATGCCGATTTTGGCGTTCTCGACCTGGCGGCCATCGCATTCACCGCGCAGCTGCTTCACCACCTCGATGGTGTGCATCCCATGAGGACTGCCGTTGTGACTGCACGAGAGCAGGCCGCCGTGGGTATTCGTCGGCAGCCTGCCGCCCAACCGGATGGTGCCCCCCTGAACGTAGTCGGCGCCTTCGCCAAGCTTGCAGAACCCCATCTCCTCCAGGTCACGGATGGTGGTGATGGTGAAGCAGTCGTAGAGGCCCGCCACGTCGATGTCATCACGGGAGACACCGGCCATCTCGAACGCACGGTCGGCTGTTCGCTTGACGGCCTTTCCTTCTTTTGGGAACCAGGGCTTGTCGATGTTGATGTAGGTATCGATGTACGTGGACTCGGCGCCACCGAGGACATAGACGGGTTTCTTTTTGAGACTCTTGGCCCGCTCTGCGGAGGTGATGACCAGGGCATATCCGCCGTCATTGTCCTGGGAGCAGTCCAGGAGATGCAGAGGTGATGCGATCATTCGGGAATTCATGACGTCTTCCACGGTGATGGGGCCTCTGTGGCCCATCATTGAGTCTGGGTTCAGCGTAGCGTGGTACCGGGCGTCGACGGCCACCTGGGCTAGCTGCAAGCTTGTGGCCCCGAACTCGTGCATGTAGCGCTGTGCCCAAATCGCGTACCAGGCCGTCATGTAAGCGCCCCATATGGTGTGAGACCATTCGGCGGTCCTTGGCGCTCCCTCCGTTGCCCTGGTGCCGCCCGGGCCGATTCTGAACCCGGCCTGGCCCCAGACGTAGACCACAACCTCGCACATGCCCGCGCTGATAGCTGTGGCGGCCTTGGCCAGCCCGCCGGAGGCCTGGCCGGTCTCCAACAGGCCCAGCGGCCTGTTATTGAACAGCTCGGCCCAGCTCATATGCGGGTTGACGCCCATGGGGTTGATGGCGTTGGCTTGCGTGACCAGCCCGTCGACGTCTTCAGGCTTGAGGCCCGCGTCGTCCAGGGCCCCTTTGACGGCCTCTAGCTGGAGCGAGGCGCCGGTGCGGTGTGGAAGCTTCCCTTGCTCTGTAAGATAGATGCCAACAATTGCTGTCTTTCGTGTCGGGAAGGCCATCGCCTCATCCTCCGGTGCAGTATCGTTCCGCGCTGCGCTGGTACCAGCATGGGAATCAGGTGAGCAAGAGTCGGAGAACGTATAGTAGCCTTCTCCTGTCGGCAAGGTCAAGGCGGTGGACACTATGGGAGTAGATGCGCCAAAGGTGCGACGCTACCCTTGACACAGTCCACCATCGTGCATAGGGTACTCTCACTGGCAGCCGTATAGTTGGATAGGAGAGCCACTCCATGAAACTTGAGACATTGAAAGTAGAGCATGATGGGGCCATCGGCCGGGTGATCATCAACAGGCCGGAGAAGCTTAACGCCCTGCCCATCGACGCGATCCTTGAATTCCCGGCGGCTATCGACGAGCTGACCGAGGACGAAAACGTTCGCGTCATTATCATGAAAGGGGCCGGAAGGGCGTGGAGCGCGGGCTTCGATTTCAATCCGGGGCCGCGCAGCAGCCGCGTGACGACCTATCAAGACGCAGCGGGGGAAGCCCTGGAAGGCCGGAAATGGCTTGAGGGGCTTTTTCACATCTGGGACTGTCCCAAGCCCGTCATCGCTCAGCTTCATGGCTGGGCGGCTGGAATCGCCAGCATCATTCTTCTCTTTTGCGACCTGAGATACGCGTCGCCGGACTTCAAGGCCTTTTATGCCGCGGGCAACACCGGCTCCTATCTGCCTGAAGTCTGGGCGTGGTTCATAGGCCTCACCGGGGCCAAGGAGTACGCCTTCCGACCCTCCCACCCGTTCACCTCGGAAGAGCTGGTATCCATGGGGGTTGTCAATCGCATCTACCCGGCTGACGAGCTGGAGGAGACGGTGGAGTCGATTGCGGCTGAGATGGCCAAGACCCATCCCTTGTTCCTACGCCTGCAGAAGCTTGGCCTGAATCGCCTATGGAACTACAAAGGCTTCAAGGAGCACGTTCTGGCGGCGAAGGACTTTGACGTCATGCTGCACTACTCCGTGCCGGGCCGGGCTAACTTTGCCCGGCTCAGGGAGCTTGGAGGCGACCGGCGCAGAATGGCTGAGGAGCAGGTAAAAGGAGACGACTACTGGTCTGACCTGGAGAAGAAGGGCAGCGGACCGCAGGAAAGGAAAAGCACGGATCATAACCTGTGAGGGTGATCGAGTATGGAGGCTTCGGCGTCGCTTACGCCGGGAGGCTTTTCGGTGACCGGGGCGCTGACGTGATCAAGCTCGAACATCCGGGAGGTGACCCTGCGAGAAAGGAGCCCCCTGCCCTTGTTGACGCCGGCGGCACAAAGGTGGGTAGCGCCTTCGCCTATTTCCACGTCAACAAGCGGTTTGTGACGTTGGACTTCGAACGCCCCGGAGGAGAGGCCCTGCTGCTGGACCTTGTCAGGTCGGCCGATGTATTGCTGGTGGAAGAGCCCTACGCTCAGAGTATCGTCGAAAGCGGATTGAGCGCCCGGCTAGTACAAAGCGCCCCCCACCTGGTGCTCGTGGCGGTGACCAGCTTCGGCCTGGAGGGCCCCTATGCCTCGTTCAAAGCCGACGATCTCGTAGGACTGGCGATGAGCGGCCTTCTCGGGCCCTCAGGGGCTCGCTCAGGCCCACCGACCAGGTTCCCAGGCCACATGACCGACGTCATTCTCGGCCTCTCCGCCGCGGCGTCGGCGTCCATGGCGCTGCTAGGGGTCCAGTCCGGCGGCGGCGGGCGCTTCATCGACATCAGCAAGCAGGCAGTCCTGACCTCTTTGACGACAGTGTCTCCCGCCGTCCCCAAGTTCCTCCAGGAGGGCTTTGTCGGGAGGCGAGGAAAAACGACGCCAGCAGTCCCGTCTATGTACTATCCGACGAAAGACGGACTGGTGCGGTTCTCCATATACGTCGAATGGATGTGGCCGATCTTCGCCCGCTGGATCCACGAGGTAACGGGCGATGAGGAGGTCCTTTCTCCCAAGTTCGAGAACCCCAACCGCGGTCCGTACGCCGATCTTATCGACCATTGGACCACCGAGCTCACGCAGAGCTATACGACGGAAGAGATCCTGGTCGAGGCAAGGGCACGAAAGCTCACGTTGGCTCCGTTAAACACGCTTGACGGCATCCACTCGAGCCCTCAGCTCCAGGAGCGTGACTATTTCCAACACGTTCCCTGGCTTCCAAAAGACGTCCCCTATCCTGGACCTGCCTATCGGACCGTCCCGGATACCTGGGAACTACGGCTGCCACCGGGGGAGCCGGGCCGGGACAACACGGCCGTTTTCAGCGAGATCGCTGGTTTATCGGATGTCCGTGTGAAATCCCTCGTCGAGGAGGGAGTGCTGTAACGATTTCCATGGATTTACGCAGTTTCTTTTCGATAAGCAAGCGGGAGCGCGCTGATGGGTAGTCTGTTGGCCGGCATCCGCGTTCTGGACGTTGCCGGACAGCTGGGAATCCCCTGGCTTGGTCGACACATGGCCCACCACGGCGCGGAGGTGGTAACCGTAGAGACGAGCCGGTTCCTGCCTAAGGTCCGGCAGTATGTGGCGCCCAATGCCCCTGATCTGGGAGTCCAGCAAGATGGAAGCCCTTCACTCACCGAATGGCATAGCGGAAAACTGTCGGTGGGGTTGGACCTGACGGAGCCCGAAGCCCAGCGGCTATTCAGCCGACTCGTCAGCGTCTCAGACGTTGTAATTAGCAACCGGCTTCCCCGAGCGGCGGCGGTAACGGGCGTCACCTATCCCCTGGTTTCGGCGGTCAATCCCAGTATCATCATGGTACACAACACTTCCTATGGCCTGGAGGGTTCCTACGCAAACAACGGCGCATTCGGCGACCATATTGAGGCAGTGTCCGGGATCTCCCACCTGCTGCGAGACCCGGAGACGAATGAGCCCGGCGCCACCAACACCCTCCTCGTGGACTATATGGCCGGCCTGCACGGCCTCTTCGCCGTTCTAGAGGCGATCCGCTCTCGGCGGGAGACCGGCCGAGGACAGTTCATCGATCTGTCGATGCTGGAGGTCGCGGTCTCCAGTATCGGCGACGTGGTCACGGAGTTTGCCGCTACCGGTCAGGAGCCGCCTCCGGGTAACGACGTGCCGGGAGCAGCCCCCTACGGCTGTTATCCTTGCGACGGAGGCGAGAGGGATTGTGTCATCTCGGTCTCCACCGATGATGAATGGGCGAGCCTGTGCACAGACATGGGCCGCCCCGAATGGGTCAGCGATACACGATTCGCCACTCACGCCGCACGCAAGAGCCAACAGAAGCTGCTAGACGACGAGATTGGGAAGTGGACCCATGACCAGTCCGGATACCAGCTTACCTACCGGCTTCAAGGACTGGGAATTCGGGCGGGGATGGTCCAGGGTGCCAAAGAGCTGATCCAAGACCCTCAACTGCAGCATCGGCGGTTCTTTACCACCTACCGGCACCCCAGTCGGGGAGGCGTCATCGGCACCGGCCTGGCGGTAAGTCTGGAAGAGCCCGACGACCGGGCCCTGAGGACCGGGTTCGCCCTGGGAGAGGACACCGGTTACTTGCTGGGAGAGCTGCTGGGCGTTGAGGCGGATGAGCTGAGCAGGTTGGCCGATTCGGGGGTCATAGACCTGGTGCAACCGCGAGTATGGCCGGGCGATGTTGCGTAGGGCAGAGAGCGAGGCCGTTTTTAGCGGCGCGACGTCACCGGCATGACGCGATAGAGCCCGGCGCAGTTCTCGCCGAGCATGAAGCGGCGTTCATCTTCGGGAACGTCATGGAATTGTCCCTCGATCACCAATGGCGAGGTGGGCCACGAAGTGGTGCTGTTTGGGAAATGAGAGGCCCACATAAGGGCGCCGACTCCCACGTCGTGGCGGTTCTCGATGGTGGAGCGCTCCCCTTTAACCGTCGCTTTGACCTGCCGGCGGATATAGTCGCTGGGCATGTGCTTGAGCTTCGCGAACTTGATGTACCGAGAATAACGGAAATTCCAGTCCAGAAGCTCTCCACAATTGGGCAGCCAGCCTGCTCCGGCGTCGATCAAGGCTAACTGCATTCGAGGAAAGCGGTCCAGGATCCCGGTCAGGATAAACCCGGAGAGGATGACGTTATTGATGGACGCCGCCTGCGCCCACATAACCTCTAGCGGCGTATCGACGATTCGGACGTTGCCGGCGCTTTCCCCTACCCACCTCCTGGGTACCATTGGCGTGCGGTCCGGTCCCACTGGTCCCCCACGCACCAGATTGACGACCATGCCCGCCTCTTCGCAACGCGCCCAGAAAGGGTCTTCCTCGGCTTGAGGGTCCATCCCCTGCCCTGGGTAACCAAGGAACACCATACCCTTGTACCCCTTCTTTGCAACGCGGTCCAGCTCGGCAATGGCCACCGTGACGCCGGTTGCGGGTATCAGGGCTTGGGGGACCAGCCGGCGGGCGTCTCCGCTCTGGCACCACTCCCAAAGACCGTCATTGTAAGCTTGCACGCAGGCGAGGTGCAGGTCTGGGTCCTGGATGTTCCGCACGGACATGCCGAAACTGGGAAAGATGGAGGCCATATCCACCTCGTCCACAGCCATGTCCCGGAGCCGCTCTTTCGGCTCGTAGGCCCCTCTTCTAATGTCGGCATAGCCGAGACCCTGGTCCTGGATCTCCAACGGCCCCTGCCCCGCGACCGCTTCCAGTCCAAGAGGTCGAAGCCAGGCACCGCCCTCAAAGGCCCAGGCGTCACCCTTGCCAGGCAAGGAGACCACCTTTGGGGCCAGCTCTCGATGTTTAGCGGAGACTCGGCTGCTCCACAGGTCAGGTGGCTCGACGATGAACTGAGCAGCGTCCATCACAAAGGTCACGTCTCGGTCAACGGCTGCGTTCATTGCCACTGCCTCTCGTTCCTCAGTTGGCCCCGTACAGGTCGGCCGCGTTTTGCCATAAGATCTTGTGGACCTCATCATCGGGCACGCTGTGGAAGAGCAGGTCGATGTAACGCCGTGTGTGAGGATAGAAGTTGCCCGAATGGGGGAAATCGGTACCGAACATGATCTTGTCCACTCCGATCTGGTGCCGGTGCTTCACCCCCAACATCTCACGATCGATGCTGGTTTTTACCTGTCGGTGGAAGTACTCGCTGGGCAGCATCCGCAGCTGTTGCTCTCCCAGCCACCGGTGCTGCGTATAGACGGCGTCCAGGCGTTCCAGGAAGGATGGAATCCAGTCGGCGCTGGTCTCGTTCATTCCGAACTTCAATCTGGGAAAACGTTCCATGATGCCACTCAGAATGAAGATTCCCAGGGATAACGGAGATCCCAGGCCGCCGGCCCGAACAGAGGCTATCGCAATTTCCGAGGCGATCGGTCTCGGTCGCGCGATCTCGGCTTTCTTTTCGTGGGTGGTAATAGTGGGGTGCTTCGCTCGCGACGCGCCTCCTCCGTGCAGGCTGACCACCAGCCCAGTCTCCTGGGCCAGGGCCCAAAATGGGTCATGCTCCTGTGTTGGATATCCGACACCTTTCGGCGACAACAGGGCCTGGAAATGGCGGAAGCCCTTCTTGGCCACCCGTGCCAGCTCCGCCATCGCCGTCTCGAGCCCGACCATGGGAATCAGCGCTGTTGGGTACATGCGCTTTGGGTCGCCATCTGATGCCCAGTCGCAGATACCATCGTTGTATGCCTGAACGCACTCAACATAAAGGTCGTCGTCTTGAATGACGGTCATGTGTCCCGCGACGCTTGGGAATAGCAGGGCTGCCTCGATGCCGTCGATGTCCATAGCGTCCAGGCGGGGCTTGGGTTGGTAGAAGGCCGGCATAAGCTCGTCGTAGCGAGCACGATAGCCGTACTCGGCGGGGTCTTTCCCGCCCAGGTTCTCCATCCCGAACAAGTGGACGTAGGTGCCACCCTCAAAGGACCATGCCTCCCCGCCGTCCTCTAGCTCAATGACCTGCGGGGCGACATCGGCGTATTTTCTGGCCATCCGGCTCGTCCACATATCGGGTGGTGGCGTCACATGCTGGTCAGTGTCGAAAACGCGGGGTATCATGATGCAACCCTTTTCTAGAGGCCCATTGCCTCTGCCAGAGCCTCCTGGTGGTAACCTGGGTCGCCGAGGTTTAGCTCCCAGCTCTTGGCCCGCCTGGTGAACATCTGCAAATCGTGCTCCACCATAAAGGCGACTCCGGCGTGGACCTCATGGGCCTGCCGAGTCAAATGCTGTATACCCTTGCTTGCGGCAGCGCCGGCGATAGCAACCTCCCGGTCGTGGGGTAGACCCTCGTCGATGAGCCACGCCGCCTGCTTCGCCAGAAGGCTGATGGTGGCCATATCGATGGCGACGTCCGAGCACAGGTACTGGACGGCCTGGAACGAGCCGATTGGTCTCCCGAACTGGACTCGGTCCTTTGCGTAGTTGGTAGTCATATCGAGGACCGATCCCGCTGCCCCTACGATCTCAGCACATTGGAGCACCGTAGCCCGATTAAAGACTTGGGAAAAGGGAGCCCATCCGTGACCGGCCGATCCCAAAACGGCGTCGTTTCCCACAGCGACGTTGTCGAAGGTGACAGCGGAGAGCTGGGAGGAGGCGATATTCTGTAGGGGCTCGATGGCAATGCCAGGGCTGCGACGCTCCACCAGGAACAGGGTGATGCCGTCGGCGCCACCTCCGGCCTTTCCGGTTCTCGCGACGCACAGGAGGTAGTCCGAGGCCTCGGCGAAGGGCACCAGCAGCTTCGTGCCGCTCAGACGGTAGCCGTTGCCTTCGGCGGTGGCGCTCATCTCGATGCCGCTCGGGCCGTACGTGCCGTTGGGTTCCATAATGGCGGGGGCGATCAGAAGCTCTCCTTTTGAGATGGCCGGCAGGAGCCGTCTCTTCTGCTCCTCGCTGCCGGCCCGAAGCACCGTCTCTCCTCCTAATACCACGGCTGGCAGGTGAGGCGAAGGCACCAGGAACCGGCCCATCTCCTCGTAGATAACGTACAGGTCCAGGAAGCCGTGGCCCGCTCCGCCGTACTGCTCCGGAAAGGTGATGCCAAGCCATCCAAGGCCGGCCATTTGACGCCACATGTCCGGTGAGTAACCGGGAGCGCCGTTCTCCAGCTCTCTGACCAGGGACATGGGGCAATTGGCCTGGAAGAAGTCCCCGGCGGTGGTCTTGATGACGCGTTGCTGTTCGTTGAAAGAGAGGTCCATGCTTGTTTTCCTACCGCGGCAGGCCAAGGCCGCGAGTGGCCAGGACCATGCGCTTGACTTGAGACGTGCCTCCCGCGTGATTAGCGAAAGAGTGTCGAAACATCCGCTCGATCTCTCCGGCCAGCGGGGCCCACCTGCCTTCCTGGATCTGCCCGAGAGGGCCCAGAATCTCCATGCAGGTCTGAGCGAAGTGAGGAGCGAACTCCTTGGAGATTACCGCCCCCATGGCGCCCCCGGGGAACTGAGACGGCACCCCATGCTCCGTTCGGTAGAGCCCATCCCATCCCAGCATCTTAAGAGACTCTAAAGTGATGGCCAGATCGGTTAGCTTCATTCGAACGACGGGGTCTTTGCTGATCGGCCTGCCGTTACGGTGCGTCTCCTTGCAATACTCCGCCAACTGGTTGAACACCCGTTGGAGACCACCGGCGCCTCCTCCTCCGCCCCCTCCGTAGAAGCTATTCAGGAAGTAGTACCACCCTTGATTTGGCTCCCCCAGCAGCATGTCCGAGGGGACCCGAACGTCGTCAAGGAAGGTGTGGTTTTGAAGCCCGCCGGCCATGTTCGGTGTGGGCCTCAGAGTAATCCCTGGCGTTTTGAGGTCCACGCAAAAGATGCTCATGCCTTTGTGCTTGGGAGCATCGGGGTCGGTCCTCGCCGCGAGATACAGGACGTCGGCGCGGTGGGCCCATGAGGTGAAGGACTTCTGGCCGTTGATGACCCAGTCGTCACCGTCTCGGACAGCGGTCGTTTGCAACGATGCCAGGTCGGAGCCTGCGTCCGGCTCCGTGAGCCCCTCTGCCCACAAGACCTCAGCCTTGATGATGCCCGGCAGGAGTCTGTGTTTTTGCTCTTCGCTGCCGAATTTCAGGAGAAGACCCGCAGCCAGCGCCCACCCAATCCCGTTGATGAGAGGGGCGCCGTGCTCGTCGATCTCCTGCATCATGATGGAGCGATGGATGTGTGACTTGCCCAGCCCCCCGTACTCAGTGGGCCAGTTGACTCCAATCCAGCCTTTCTTGCCGAGCGCGCGATTGAACTTGAACGCGAACTCCCATTTCTCGTCGTCCTCTTCTTCGTGAGGGTCAAAGGCCAGCTCAGGAGGACACTCCTTGGCCAGGAACGCTCGCACCTCCTGGCGCCACTCTTCCAGCTGTGGGGAAAAACGAAGGTCCATGATCTCCTTGGGCCGCCTGCCCTCTCAGTGGACCGGGCCGGTATTGGGTACCGCAGCGAAGACCGACGGCAACGGCGAGTATAGTCCGGGTAGCCTCGGAGGGTCAAACACCGGAGGTGGGTTGATCAGCCGGGCGGCTCGGCCATAGCTCCATGTGTGGAGAGGAAGCCTACCATTTGCAGGGCAAACATCCCCGGATTAGCTTGTCTCTCCGTACCTCGTCGGGAGTGGAGGGATGTCAAACTTTGGCAGCACCGCGGCCAAGCTCTTCAGGAGTCCACCGCCCCTCCTTGTGAGCTATATGACTTCTCCTCTGCGCATCATTACCTGTCCAATCGCCTCCTAACGACTTGGCGATCAGCGGTGGCCGAAGTTCGTCCGCTGCATCGGCTTGTTAGACGCGAGGGTTTTGTTTGCTTTAGGGTGGTCTGGGCACTAGATAACAGACCCCCGTGCCAACCGTTCAGCACCTCCGGCCGGCGGCGCGCCGACGACGACCCCCGGAACCTTTGGCCAGCCTTGCGGGAAGTCATTCGCTCAGTGGAGCCCCGACTATGCTTTTTGGAAAACGTCTCGGGACTTCGGTTTCGGCCCGCGCTCCTATGTCCAGCACGTTCTCTCTGACTTGGCCAGCCTGGGGCTTGATGCAAGATGGGCTCCCTGGAGAAGATTCACGATTCACGCCCCTCTGGTGACATCTAGCCTTGCGCCAGTTTGGATCCCAGGGATTCGAAGAAACGCAATAGATAGCCATCGGGATCCAACACGACGAACTGTCGATTGCCGAGTAACACCTCGTCACGTCGATACCACTTATTCTCCAAAGGGATATGTATCCGGGAATCAGTTTTCTTAACTGTTTCGTATAATGCCTCCACGTTGCTGACCTCGATCTGGAGATTGATTCCGCGTCCATATGGGTGTCTAAGTTCACCTACAAAGAAAACGCGTCCTACTGACTGCTCAATCATGATCTGTGCACCTTCTCGGTCGAGGAAGAAAAAGCGTTCTTCTGGTCGGGAAAACAGAACACAAAACCCTAGCGTGTCCGTGTAGAAGGCCAGACTACGTTCGATGTCGGAACAGTAGAGCTCTGGGACAATCTTGGGAAACTCCATCGCCCCAGAATATATCATGGGAAGAGCACAAACAACAGAGACCAACCAGCTTTAGCAGAAAGATCGTCCATGATGTGCAGAGCAAACATCCGCCGGTTAGCTTGTCTCTCCGTACCTCGTCGGGAGTGGAGGGATGTCAAACTTTGGCAGCACAGCGGCCAGCTCTTCAGGAGTCCACCGCCCCTCCTTGTGAGAGCTCTTGGTTACGGTCAAGGGCTGAAACCAGCCAACGGAGCCCTTCTCTATCAAGAAATACTGGCCGGTCACCCAGCCCGCCTCATCGGAGCATAGGTACTGCACAAGGGCCGCCACGTTCTCGGGCTCCTGGGCCTCGGCCATCATCTTGTCCATACGGCTAGTATCGCGCCCCATCTCCCGCGCCCGCTCGGCGCCCATCGTCACCATCCTGGTCAGCATCGCTGAGGGGTTCACTCCGTTGACGGTAATACCGAAGGGCTTGAGGTCCTTGCTGACAACGTTCGTGAAGCCAAAGATGCCACCCTTGCCCGCGCCGTAGGGGGCCGCTCCTGCGGAGCCCCAGAGCCCACCCCGGGAGACGATGTTGACGATCCGGCCATAGCCCTGGTCCTTCATGAAGGCACAGGCGTGGCGCGTGCAGTTGAACGTGCCGAAGAGGTGGACCCCCACCACATTCGAGAAAGTCTCAGGGTCAAGCTCCCAGATGGGGGCTCCCGCAACGTTCCCGGCGTTGTTGACCAGAATATCGATCTTGCCAAAGTGACTGATGGCCGTCCCAATGATCTCACGCGCCGAATCGAAGTCGGCGACCGTTTGATAGTTGGCTACAGCTTTTCCGCCGTGGGCCTTGATCTGGGCAACCACCTCATCGGCGGGGCCTGGCTCGCCGCCCGTACCCTGGAGGGAAACCCCCAGGTCGTTCACCACAACCTTCGCCCCCATTTGGGCGAGACCGATAGCCACGGCCCTCCCCAATCCCCGCCCCGCCCCGGTCACGACGGCCACGCGATTATCCAGGCTCAAAGACATAGTGACCTCCCAGGCCGGTGGGCAGCGCCCGCGGGCATGCGCCTGGCGGCGTGGGAAAGAAGGATGCCGACCCCCTCGTTTTGCCCACGTCCGTCAAGAGTCCTGAGCATGCCGGGGTTCCGCCCCATCGGCTACGCTCAGAGCAGACCCTCTGGAAACCTCATTTTCAGCATCCTGTGCCCAGGAATCTGGCGCCAGCCCGCCTCCAAGGCGTAGACCTCACCTCCCAGACCCTTCGACTTCGCTCGGGGTGACAGGTTGATGCGCTCAGAGCCTGCCCTGAGCTTGCCGAAGGGGTGACACTTGATTTCTCACTTTTGTGCAAAGCTGTCTCAACCGTGGAGGGGAATCAACCTATCGAGATGCTGGCCTTTTTCTGGAAGTGTGGGATGACGTATTTACCGAAGAGCTCGATAGAGTTCATGATGTCTTCGTGCTTGATGCGCCCCGCCTGCATGAGGCAGAGCACCCCGTCGGCTCCCACCCGAGCGTAATGCTCTAGCTTCTCTATACACGTGTCCGGGTCCCCGGTAATTATCATGTTCTCTTGGGCGAATACCTCGGGGTTCATCGACCCCGTCGCATGCCCTTTCAGATGCTCGTAACGCTCGACGAACTGCTTGTAAGGCTGCGGCCCGTCAGGATTGGCCTGTGCCGCCTCGATCTCCCACCGTAGGAGCATGTTCAGGATGTAGCCCACGTACCAGATGGCGGCGTCGCCGCCTCCTTGCTCCATGGCCTTCTGGTTGGTGTCGGCGCAATGCACGATCGTGAAGATACGGGCCTCGTCATTGGCGGCAGCGCCCACCGGTGTCCCTTTCTTTTGCGCGGTCCGGTAGTCGCCGATGTATTTCTCCATCTCCTCGGGCCTGCTCATCACGGTGAGGCCCAGGGCCCCAATACGACGCTCCCCGGCAATGGTCCAGCTATCCGGGCTTGTCGAGGCCATCCAAATAGGGGGATGCGGCTTCTGCAGGGGCTTGGGGATGACGTTGCGCTCCGGGATCTTGAAATAATGGCCGTCCGCGGAGAACTTCTCGGACGCCCACATTTTCGGGATAATCTCGAGGGCCTCCAGCATCATCGCTCGTGACTCCGCCGTGGGAATGCCAAATCCCTGGTGCTCGTCCATGCTGGACCTGCCGATGCCGAACTCGACGCGCCCCCGGCTCAGAATATCCAGGGCGGCCACCCGCTCCGCAACACGAATGGGGTGGTTGAAGGGGTAGGGCAGCAAGACCACCCCATGTCCTATGCGGATGTTCTTCGTTCGCTGTGCTACGGCGGAGAGAAAGACATCCGGCGCGGAGGAGTGAGAGAACTCGGTCCGGAAGTGATGCTCGACCATCCATATGGTGTCGAACCCCACCCGGTCCGCCAGGTCGATCTGCTCAAGCGTCTGCCAATAGAGGTTGGCTTCGGCGTCGGGGCCGGACCAAGGTTTCGGCATCTCCAACTCGGACATCAGGTCGATCTTCACCACAACCTCCGGGCAGCCGCCATGACAAGTTTCACAGGTTTCAAAGGGTGCAGGCCCGCCAGAGACACCACTGTAGGAGCTGGCTATGCCTTTGTCAATTGACGCAGAAACAGTGCAGGGTCAGGAGTCCAGGGCCTGCTTGAACAGCCGAAGAGCGTCGATATGTTGATCGGCCGTGCTCAGGCCGGCATTCATCGTGTTACAGCTCATGTGGGTACCGCCGCGCGCTTCCCAGGCCCGGACCGCCTCGACGCTGTGCTCTACGGGCCGGCTCACAAGCTGTACCATGCTCTCTATCCCGATGGCAGAAGGGTCGCGGCCCGCTTCCCGAGCGTAGGCGTGGATTTTGGCGATGGTCTCCCAGCTGTCGCCCAGAGGAACATTGAGGAACACGCCGTCCGCCAGTCGTCCTGCTCGTTTGAGCACAGGCTCGCGGCCCCCTCCAATCCAGATAGGTATCGGACGCTGGACCGGCAAGGGGTTGATCCCGGCAGCCGTGACCTTGTCCCATTGGCCTTCAAAGGTGACTACCTCTTGGGTCCACAAGGCGCGCAGCAGGGCGATCTGCTCGTCGTTGCGCCGGCCCCGGTTATGAAATTCCATACCCAGGGCCTCGAACTCCACGTCGTTCCAGCCTGCGCCGATACCCAGGCGTAGCCGGCCTCCGGACAAGACATCGATCTCGGCGGCCTGTTTGGCGACCAGCGCCGTTTGCCGTTGTCCCACGATCAACACGCCGGTAGCCAGGTGCAAGCGCTTGGTGATACCCGCGAGGAAGCCGAAAAGGACGAAAGGCTCATGGAAAAGGTGGGTATGATTATATGTGGGAGGTCCTCCTCGAACGGGGTTCCAGTCCTGCCTATTGCTGACATCTGCGCCGAGCACATGATCGTAGGCGAGAAGGTAATCGAAGCCCATCTCCTCGACCGCCTGGGCATAGGCTCGAACGGCGCCAGGGTCAGCGCCGATCTCTGTTTGGGGGAAGGTTACGCCGAGCTGTATTGAAGACCTCCTGTGCCCCTGGGCGGCCGATATTCGCAGAGTGTACCACAGCCTTTTTGCCGCCTCCAAGGATACACTCAGGCGGAGGTATATGCCTTTGACTTGGTGGACTGAGGGGGTATAATGTGCCCGCCTTTCGACATCCGAAGCGCTCGAAACCGGCAACCCTCACAATCGCCGAAGGAAGCCTCCCACGCGGGTGGGAATGGATGGGTCACCCGCCCGGATGTATAGGCAGGTAACTCGCTAGGAAAGAGGCGTTAATGGCTACGGTAAAGAAGTCGGGAGACATCCCTACAGCAAAAACGGTCACCCGAAATCCATCGGCAAAGGAGCTTCGAGCCCTGACGGCCGAGATGCCCAACGCCAAGCACACCATCTTCGACAACTACAATGTGCAGACAAAGGTCGTGGCCCGGAGCAACGGCAGCACATTTATAGCCACGGACACTCCTGAGCGGCACCCGGGGCAGACGGTCACGAAGGCGGAGGCCACCCGCCTTGCGGATATGCAGGATGACTACATTCGCAGCCAGGAAATGTTGGTTGTGGACGGCTCCATCGGTAACCATGAGAGGCTGGCGACCCCGGCGCGCCTCATGATCGAGAAGCGGAACGCCAACGTCGCCGGCATGCAGCAGATCCTGTACTTCGCCTCCCAGCCATCACGAGACCCCGAGCTCACCGTGATCTATACACCGAACCTGGCGGCCCCCGGATACCCGAATGAACGGGCCATCATCGTGGACCTGGATACCGGAATCACCCGGGTGATGAACTCCGATTACTTCGGGGAGTCCAAAAAGGGCGGCCTGAGGATGTGGAACAAACGAATATACGAGCTGGGCGGGCTTCCCCTCCACGCGGGGTGCAAAGTCGTGCCGACGGCACGGGGGGAACGGGTCATAGCCATCGTGGGTCTATCCGGTACCGGCAAGACCACCACCACCTTTACCGAGCAGAACGGCTCTCTACCAATGCAGGACGACTTTGTGGCGGTATTTCCCGGCGGGGAGATAATCGCGACTGAAAATGGCTGCTTCGCCAAGACCTTCGGCCTGGACCCAGTCAACGAGCCGGCCATCCATGGCGCTGTGGTGCGCCCGACCGCCTACCTCGAAAATGTCTCCCAGAGCGTAGAGCATGGGCCTGTCGATTTCCACGACGACGGGTATACGCAAAATGGGCGAGCCGTCTTCGGCCTCAACGAGCTGGCAGCCTGCAAAGACGCCCGAGACGTAGGCCCGATGGACGCATTGCTGATCCTGAACAGGAACGAGAACATCGTTCCTGCGGTCGCCAGGCTGGCCGGTGCTCAGGCTGCCGCCTACTTCATGCTGGGAGAGACTCAAGGCACCTCCGCCGGCGGGAAGGACGAGGCCGGTAAGTTCTTGAGAATTCCAGGAACGAACCCCTTCTTCCCGCTGCCCGACGATCTCCAGGGGAACCGTTTCCTGGAGCTTCTCGGCCAGCGCCACTTTGAAGTATTCCTGCTAAACACCGGCCGTGTGGGCGGACCTTCTCAAGACACTAACAGCAAAAAGGTGAAGATCCCTCATTCCAGCGCCGTCGTCAAGGGCATCGCCGAGGGAACGATCTCATGGGTACGTGACCCCGATTTCGGCTACGAGGTGGCTGAGGGTATACCCGAGTTCGATGACGAGGAGCTCCTCCGCCCATACCTGCTCTATAAGCGTCAGGGGCGGCTGGAGGAGTACCAACAGATGGTACGACGGTTCAAGGAAGAGCGTGTCGAAGAGCTACTAAAATATCCGGACCTCAATCCCGAGATCGTAGCCGCTATACGGTAATATCGAATCGGCGCGCCTACCGCTTCAAACTCCCTTGAACTCGGGTGGTCGTTTCTCCCGGAACGCCCGAGGCCCCTCCTTCGCATCCTCAGTCGACTGGACAATGGTCATGGCCGCCTGGGCCATTTCCAGCGCCTCTGGGAATGAGGAGTTCAGGCCTCGGTATACCAGCCGCTTCATCATCTGGATCGCCACCGGTGGGCCTTGCGCGAGTTTACGGGCAAACGCGGTCGTCTCAGCCATCAGATCGTCATGGGGTATCACGCGCGAAACGTAGCCGATCTCCAGGGCCTTCTGTGCGTCGAACAGCTCACCACTCCAGATAAGCTCCAACGCTCTTTGCAGCCCCACCAGCCTGGGGAGAAGCCATGCTCCCCCGTCACCGGGAATAAGTCCCACGTTCACGTAGGCCATGCTGAATCGGGCCTGGTCCGATGCGAAACGCAGGTCTGTCATGGAGCACATGTCCATACCAGCGCCGACGGCGGGGCCGTTGACCGCGGCGATATAGGGCTTGTCCAGAAACTGCAGCGCCTGGGCCACCCGGTGCACCGAGAAGCGCAGTGAGTTACGTCGCGCTCCCGGCGTCGTTTCCGCCTGGAGAACAGTATCCTCTTCAGCGCGTGCTTTGAGATCGGCGCCAGCGCAGAAAGCCCGTCCTGCTCCTGTGACGATCACCACCCGCACCGCTTCGTCTTCCGCTGAGGTGCGGAGGGAATGCGCCCACTCGCTTAGCAGCGTGTCGCTGAACGAGTTCATTCGCTCAGGCCGGTTCAAGGTGATGGTGGCTACATTGTCTGTGACGTCGTAGAAAATCTGATGGTATTCCATCACTCCTCCATGAGCATGTTCATTATGATTTACTCGAGCCGAGCACAGGATGCCGGGCTACGGGACTACTTTCAGCCTCAGTTAGACCGTCGCCACACCACGGCCCCGTCTTTTACGGTGACAAAGGTGTCCAGCCGGAGCTTACCGTCGGCGGTATGGTTTGCGGTGTCCTTCCAGACGAATTGCCCCTCGTTCTGATCGAAGACTGCGGCGTCCCCTGCGAAGCCGGGTGCCAGGGAGCCCAGATCATCTTCCAGCCCCAGTGCTTCAGCGGCCCGCACCGTGCTGGCAGCCACGGCGTCATTCAAGGGCATGCCCATGGCGTGGAAATTACTCACCAAATCGTTCACACCATATACCGTCCTTCCTTTTGGAGGGTTGTGCATGTCGGTACTGATGGTGGTGGGTAAAAAGTCCTGTTTCAGGGCAGACCGGACCACCTCCAGGTCGCAGTGAACACCGGCGTGGGCCACGTCCATGATGACGCCCCGCCTGGCGGCCGCTTTCACCTCCGGCCTGATCTTTTTGTTGTCGTCCAGAATTCCCTCTGGGTTGCCATTGAAGATATGTGTCGCGATATCCCCCGGCCCCAACAGGTCCAGGATGTCAGGCAATGGGATAGGGGTGGCGCTGATATGCACCATCAGCTTGACCTTCGCCTTGTCCGCGGCGTCTCTGGCCCGTCTAAGCGCCTCGTGGGCATCGGATTGGGAGACGGCCTGGTGATGCATCCGGACCTTGACGCCCAGGACGAAGCCGGGGTTCTCCTTGATGGCGTCCGCCGTGCGGTCGGAGTCGGCCATGCGCATGTCCTGGAGCTCTCCTCCGATGACCGCGTTCATCGTCAGGCCCATGGCCCCGATATGCAAGAACGACAGGATGCGCGTCTTTTTGGTGGGAAAGACATAATCGCGCATTACCTGGTAATTGGCCCATCCCGCGCTGCCGGCATCGATGCCGGTAGTCACGCCTGCGGGGAGGCATGTTTCATCCGGGTCGGTGCCAATCATGCTGCCATGGAAGAAGTGGCCGTGGATGTCGATAAGGCCGGGCGTGATCAGCTTTCCGGTGACGTCGACCACTTCAGCCGCCCGGACCGAATCAATACGATCGTCGACAGCGGCGACCTTGCCGTTACTGAAGGCGACATCCCTGCGGTCATGGACCCCCTGACCAGGGTCGATCAGAGTCCCTCCCCTGAGGAGCAGGTCATACTCTGGAGCTCGATTGCCGGTCGGCTGTGTCATCGTCGCCTCTCTTTATAACCTGCCGCGTCGGGTAGAGCGCGTCCATCCTGCGCCTATGCCCGGCGGGCGGAGGAAGTACCGCATGCGACAGCGGCCAAAGCTAGCCGGGGTTGGTAGTGATGAACTTGGCGGCGGCCTCCGGGTCGGTCTCCGGAGCGCGGACCTGTATCCCTGCCTGCTCCTCTTGCAGAAGGAAGGTGATAGCGTGGTCCATGTCCGCCCAACCTCGTTCCATACCATCGGCGGCGATCTTGTCGGTGAGGTCGGCCAGCGGCAATGGCACGTCGAACTCCCGCCCCAGCTCTGTGGCCAAAGCGATGTCCTTTCGCGACAATTCCATGGAGAAGCTCGCCGGCTCGAACTCACCCCTGAAGACCGTTCGGGGGAGACTCTCGTGTAAGGCCGACATCCTTCCCACAGCGCCACGCCGGACGCACTCCCACAGCGGCCCCGCCTCTACACCCGCCTTGACGCCCAGCGTCATCCCCTCGGCTATAGCCTGCCGGACACCATGGCCGATCATATTGTGGACGAGCTTACTGACGCTGCCGGCCCCGATGCTCCCGGCATAGAAGACCTTGTCCCCAATGGCGTCCAGCAATGGCCGGATGCGCTCGAAGACGGCGCGGTCGCCTCCCACCATGACCGCCAGGTTCCGTGTCGCTGCCCCGCTCTTCCCTCCGCTGACCGGCGCATCCAGGACATGAGCGCCTCGTTCTCGAAACTTGGCCTCGATCTCCCGTATCAGTGTGGGGCGGCTGGTCGAGAGGTCCACGTAGATACAACCCTCCCGAATTCCTTTCAGTACTCCCTCGCCTCCTACGGCGACCTGCTCCACCTCCCTGGGCCCCGGCAGCGACGTAAAGGTAACATCGCTGAGACGGGCCGCTTCGGCGGGAGAGCTGGCCAGACGCGCCCCCCTCTCCAGGAACGGCTTCGTCATTTCCTCGCGCGTATCGAGGACTACTAGGGGGTAGCCTGCCCTTTGGATGTTCCCCGCCATGCCTGAGCCCATGTTCCCGAGCCCGATGAATCCTACCGTTTCCATTGCCCCTCCCTTTTCAGATCAGCGCTTCAGCTCCTCAGCGCGATTTCACCGAGTGAGACTATCACGTCATCCGCGACCTCTCAACTTGGAGGCGGGTAGAATTAGCCTTTCCTTCACCGCTCATGTACCATGTGGCCGCACTGGAGCTACTCCGAAATCCCCTCTCCCTTGATGGGAGAGGGCTAGGGTGAGGGTAGATCCAATCTGCGATGTCGATTTGGAATACGTTCTGGAAGGATTTGGAGGAGGTGGCACATGGCTATCGCTACCGCGGGAGTAACTGATCGGCTGGCCGACTACGCGCTCACACTGGAATACGACCAAATTCCCGCGCAGGTTATAGATCGGACGAAGCAGCTGTTCCTGGACTTCCTGGGCGTCGCCTTCGGAGGCCGGGAGGTGGCGGACTCCACCGACCCCGTGATCAAAGGAGTGTCGGAGTTGAGCCGCGGTGCGACCGGAAGCAGCACCGTGCTTGGTGAAAAGAACCTGTACCCACCCCATTACGCCGCGCTGCTCAATGCCACCATGGCCCACAGCATGGACTTCGACGACACGCACCGAGAGTCGATCCTGCACCCGGGCACACCCCTCTTTTCCACCCTGCTGGCATTGGCCGAGGAGACCGGGGCTTCCGGAATCGATTTTCTCACAGCGGCCGTTGCCGGGTACGACATCGGGAACAAGCTTGGCAAGGCCCACGGGTCCTCGATGCACGACAAGGGCTTCCACCCAACGGCCACGACGGGGATATTCGCCTGCACGGCTGCCGGCGCCCGAATAATGAAGCTGTCTCACCAACAGGCCGCCAACGCCATGGGCCTGAACAATAGCCAGACCGCTGGCACGCAGCAGTTCCTGGTCAACGGAGCGTGGAACAAGCGGCTGCACACCGGGCTGGCGGCCCACAACGCCATTCTCAGCCTGGTCATGGCCCGCCACGGCTTTCTCGGGGCCGCGGAACCCATCGAGGGCAAGTACGGCTACTTTGCCCTGTACGGCACTGGGCCGCTCCAGACTGCATCGGCGCTGGACGGCCTTGGCCATACGTTTGAGGTGATGCACACGGCTTTGAAGCCCTATCCATGCTGCCGCTACAGCCATGGAGTCATAGATGCCGTGACGGGTCTTTCCAACGATCACGGCCTCTCTTCCGATGACATCGAAGCCATGGAAATCGAGCTGGGCCCAACGGGGTACGAGATCGTCGCCAATCCGCCGGATTTCAAAAAGAGACCGGCGACCGTCGTGGAGGGACAGTTTAGCGTCTACTTCGCCGCCGCCGTCGCCGCCCTCGGTCCCTATAGCTGGGACAGCTACGAGCTCCTCGGCTCCCCCCCGGCAGTCGACCTCATGGACCGGACCGCGGTCAGCATCGACGGTCGGCTTAAGGAAATGGAATCCCGTACCACCGTGGTGACTCGGGATGGGCGACGGCTGACTCGGGACGTTCCTCTTCCCAAGGGAGAGCCGGAGAATCCCATGTCGTGGGAAGAGATGGAAGCGAAGTTCACTTATTTAGCTGAAAAAACCCTTGGGGCGGAAAAGGCCCGGAAGATAACCCTTCAGGTGGGGGAGTTGGAGCGACTCGGCACGATGGCGGAGCTCACCCGGAATCTTCGGGGCTGATCAAACAAAACATGCTGGAGGCTTGCAGGGCATGGATATCGGCATTTTTGTGTTTCAGACAGACCTCTCTCTAGATGTGGCGGTCCTGGCAAAACGGGCCGAGGAGCTGGGCTTTGAGTCGTTCTGGGTGCCGGAGCATGCCCTTGTTCCCGTGTCGACCACCTCGCCTTATCCCGGCGCCGCGGACGGTATCATCCCTGAGGAATACAAACGAGTCGTGGACCCCTTTGTTGCGTTAGCTCGGGCTTCCGGAGTGACTCAACGCATGAAACTCGGCACCGGTGTCTGCCTGGTGCCGGAGCGGAACCCACTGCTCTTGGCCAAAGAGGTCGCGACCCTGGACCGATTCTCCGGCGGTCGGTTTCTCTTCGGCGTTGGGTCCGGCTGGCTGAAGGAAGAGACGGAGATCATGGGGGGTGACTTCCCGCACCGTTGGACCCAGACTCGCGACGCCGTGCTGGCGATGAAGCAGCTCTGGACCAACGACAGAGCCGAATATCACGGGGAATACTATGATTTCCCGCCGGTGCTCTCCTTCCCCAAGCCCATCCAGAAACCCCATCCGCCTATCTTCCTGGGTGGAAGAGCGAAGAATGTCTTCAAGCGGATAGTGGAATGGGCGGACGGATGGATGCCCAACCGCATTACGGCAGAAGAACTGAAGCGGGGTCGCGCCACATTGGATGAGCTTGCCTCTCACGCCGGACGGGACCCAAGCTCCATCGAGGTGATCGCCTTTGGTGTTAACGACCTCTTGAACACTCCGGAAAGCGTTCGCGGCTTAGAAGAGGCCGGCGTGAGCCGGGCCATTTTCAGGCTTGGCCAGGCCGAGGACGAGTCCGCGTTGACCGAGATGGAGGCCATAGCCAAGAAGGTCATAGGTTAACCAGGGGCGTACCTAAGGCAGCTCGCGGGAAGGCCATCGGCCAGCCTCTACCGAGGTCAGGAAGTCATGGACGTGCCGGTTGAACAGGTCCGGCTCTTCCAGATTGATAGTGTGGCCGGATTGAGGGAATACCACCAGACCCGCTCCCGGGATGTTACGCTTCATGAAGACGGCGGGATCGACGCAGGGCTCATCTTCATCCCCGATCATGATAAGGGTCGGGACCTGAAGCCGGCGCAGTCGTTGCTCTAGCGCGAAGATGGTCGGTCGCTTCATCTGAATGCCGCGGAAGGTGAGCGCGGAACCCAGCGAAGAGTGCTCCGCCAGAGCATCCCTGAACTCCTCCCATCCCTTGGGGTCCTTGCGCTTAAACTGCAACCGGGAAGGGCTCGAAGCGTAGTCTCCGGCCACCGCTTCCATTCCTTCACCAACAAAACGACTCGCGCTGGCCTCCGCCTCCTGTTGCCACTGGGCCTCGTTGACCGAGCCGGTGCCGGCGGATGCCACGATAATAGCCCGCGCTATGTCTGGGTGGGTGAGGCCGAAGTGGAGCGCCAGCCCACCCCCCATGGAAAGCCCGCCCACGAAGGCTTGCCGGATGCCGAGATGCTCCAGCAAGGCCCGCAGGTCCTCCACCGCCTGCGCCTGAGAGTACGCCTCCGGCTCAGTCGGCACATCCGAGGGGGGATAACCCCGGGCGTTGTAGGTGACGACCTGATAGCGCCTGGAGAAAAACTTCACCTGCGGGTCCCAGCTCTGGTAGGCCCCGGCGAATTCGTGGGCCCACACCAGAGGGAATCCCTCACCGGTGACCTCGTAGTAGATGTTGACCCCGCCCACTGATGTGTGTGGCATGACTGAGCCCCTGATGGTTTATCGATCGCCATTATACCCAAGGCGCCAACCCGGGACCTTCTTGACAGCGCTGGCCGACAAACATACCGTTGGCTACTGCCGAAAGCACACGACCCCTTGGGGCGAATGGAGCACGTATCATGGAACAGGACCTGGCATCAAGGCTTAGCCGCCTGGAGGCGCTGGAGGAGATCAGGCAGCTGGCTTCCCGGTACGCGCTGGCTGTCGACTCACGAGACCTGGATACCCTTGTCACCCTTTTCATCGATGACGACCGGCTTTTTCGAGAAGGGGCCCGGGGCCGCTCCGGCCTCCGGGAGTCCTTCAATGTCTCCCAAAGGCGGTACAGCAACTCTCAGCACTTCGTCTGCAACCACGTTATAGACCTGGACGACGAAGAGCACGCTCATGGTGTGGTCTATAGCCGTGTCGAGCAGGAGCTGGGCGATACGTGGCTGGTGATGAACATGCAGTACTGGGACCGATACGAGCGGAAGGACGGACGGTGGTACTTCGCCGAGCGCAAGGGCATGCCCTGGTACTACACGGACTGGGACCAAAAGCCTACGGGGCCGACCAAGATGCGATTCATCGATAGGCCGCGCCAGGAGGCCCCACTGCCGACAGCCTGGCCGACATGGGGCGAATTCTGGAGCCGTGGCGGTGGCCCAGGAGCTCCGCCTGCCTAAGACCCCAAGGCGGCCTTGTACCTGGAGATCGCGTCGATGTGGTCGTCGGGAGTGCGGAGCCCGGAGGCCATGGTGTTGAAGGTCACGTGCGTCCCGCCCAGGGGCTCCCAGGCCTTAGCGAGCTCGGCGCATTGCTCGACTGTGCGCTTACCCAACTGGACCCCGCCTTCGATACCGACCTCGGATGGGTCTCGTCCCGCCTCGCGAGTGTAGGAGTGTAGCTGCTCGACCGTTTTCTTCACCTGCTCGTCGGGTTGTTGGTTCAAGTAGAAGCCGTCCCCCACGCGGGCCGCTCGTCTCAGTACCTGATCTGCCCTTCCCCCAAACCATACGGGGATGGGGCGCTGGACCGGCAGAGGATTGATGCCGGCGGCGGTAACCTTGTGCCACCGTCCTTCGAAGGTGACCACCTCCTGTGTCCACAGGGCCTTCAGCAGAGCGACCTGCTCCTCGCTGCGGGCGCCTCGATCATGGAAGTTCATGCCCAGCGCCTCGTACTCCACGTCGTTCCACCCGATACCGACCCCCAACCGCAGCCGGCCGCCGCTGAGCACGTCCACCTCGGCTGCTTGCTTGGCCACGAGGGCCGTCTGTCGTTGACTCAGCACCAGGACACCGGTCGCCAGACCGATACGCTCTGTGACGCCCGCCAGATAGCCGAACAGGGTGAAAGGCTCGTGGAAGGAGTCCGTGTGCACATAGGCCGGAGGCCCACCACGCAGCGGCTTCCAATCGGGCCGAGCGCTCAAGTCCGCGCCAAGGACATGGTCATAGGCCAGCAGGTAATCGAACCCGAGAGCCTCCGCGGCCTGGGCATAGGCGCGAATCGCACCGGGGTCCGTTCCTATTTCGACTTGTGGAAAGGTCACGCCACACTGCATGGCAAAGAGCCTCCTTGTTGGTGGTGAAGTCGTGCGGGGCTATCCCACAGGACTGGCATCCGCGACGTGCGATTGTAGAGGCCAAGAGCGTTATTTTGGGGAATTATATACCTAATTACCCCAGCCGCCTTCTAAGAGGCGGCCTCCTCCGCTCGTTTGCGTAGCGTCTCCCGCTCTGCCTTGGGCCGCGTCCGCAACAAAGACTTGATAGCGTTCTCTGCCGTGTCGGGAATCGGCTCAGGCGGCTTGTGCTCCACGGGGCGGCCCGGCTTGCGCTTAGCTTCTTCCGCGGCGAAAGCTGTTGCCTAATTACGCTATCGACGACCTCAACAACCGCCTTGCTCACATTCGCCATTTTTCGGAGCCGATTAACCAAACACTTCTCTTCGATAAGGAGCTCGTGCTTCTCGACGGCCATCTTGCCGACTTCGAGGTTTCTTTCTTCTTCACCCATCGCCGATTGCCTCCCTCTATGCGTACTTCTATCCTACCATCTCAGGGTAATTAGGTATATAATTCCCTTTGCTAAAGAGTTGCTGCAACGCTATACTTGCCCTATGTTGGCCGGAGGACGTCGAAGTGGCGAATAGCATCGGCGGCCTGGTAGGCAAGGCCAGGGAATACCTGCCGCCGGACAAGGTCGATCCGATCTTGGAGGCGTACCGGTTTGCCGACGAGGCCCACCGGGGCCAGCTCCGGCTGTCCGGGACCCCGTACATTCAACACCCGTTAGAAGTGGCCAATGTTCTGGCCGATCTCCATCTTGACGGTAGCACGATCGCCAGCGCCCTGCTCCACGACGTCGTAGAGGATTGTGGAGTCTCCAGCCAGGATATCCAACGTCGGTTCGGTGACGAAGTGGCCAAGCTGGTGGAGGGAGTGACCAAGCTTGGCCAGATCGCAACTCGGGCCGCGGAGGGAGAGCTGGAGGCGCGGACCAATCCGAGCCTTCAGGCCGAAAGCCTGCGTAAAATGCTGGTGGCTATGGCTGAGGATGTTCGCGTCATCCTCATCAAGCTTGCCGATCGGCTTCATAACATGCGCACGATCCAGGCACTGCCTCCGGAAAAGAGGATGCGCATTGCTCAGGAGACCCTGGACATTTACGCCCCCCTGGCCCACCGGCTAGGCATCGCCAGTGTGCAGTGGCAGTTGGAGGACTTGGCCTTTCGTACGCTGCAACCGGACAGTTATCGAGCGATCTCTCGTCTCCTGGCCACGAGCCGGGCCAAGCGCGAGGCCTTTATGGACCGGGTCGTTGGCGTCCTTAAGGTTGAGCTAGAGAAAGTCAACCTGGAAGCGGAGGTTACCGGTCGGGCCAAGCATATTTATAGTATCCATCGAAAGATGGAGCGGTACGCTAGTGTCGGGCGGGATTTCGACCAAATTTACGATCTCATCGCCCTTCGAGTCCTGGTAGCGGATATCCGGGCCTGCTACGCCTCCTTAGGAGTAGTCCATAGTGTCTGGCATCCGATCAGAGGGGAGTTCGACGACTATATCGCCAACCCCCGAGAAAACATGTACCAATCTCTTCACACCTCGGTCCTGGGACCGGATGTTAGCCCGTTGGAAGTCCAAATCCGTACGTATCGGATGCACGAAATTGCCGACTACGGCGTGGCAGCTCACTGGCGGTACAAGGAAAAAGGTGACGGCGATCACCGGTTCGATGATCAGTTGACCTGGATGCGACAGCTCTTGGATTGGCACACGGAGGACTCCGGCGCGGAGGACTTCCTGGAAACCGTGAAATCGGACATATTCCAGGACCAGGTCTTCGTCTACACCCCAAAAGGGGAAATTCGAGAGATGCCGGCTGGCGCCACCCCCATCGATTTCGCTTACGGGATACACACGGAGCTGGGGCATGGTTGCGTCGGGGCAAAGGTCAATGGCACGATGGTCTCCCTGGACCATGAGCTACAGAACGGCGACACCGTAGAGATCATCAGCAAGCGGGGGAAGGGTCCCAGTCTTGACTGGTTAAACTCCCATCTTGGTTACGTTAAAACCGCCAATGCGCGAGGCAAGATCAAGCATTGGTTCAGGAGAAGAGCGCGGGAAGAGAATATCCACCAAGGCCGAGCGCTGCTTGAGAAAGAGCTGCGGCGCCTGCATGTAGAAATACGCGAGGAGTCCATCGCCGAGCTTCTGAGTTTCGAGTCTGTAGAGGACCTTTTGGCGGCGTTAGGTTCAGGCGCCCTGAGCAGTCACCAATTGGCGCCAAAGCTGTTGGCTCCCACGGGGCTTGACCTGGAGGAAATATCTCTCCGGCCGATTACCGACGCCCCTCCCACGGTGAAGGTATTGGGGATGCTTGGACTCCATGCGCGTCTGGCTGAATGCTGCAGCCCCGTCCTGAAGGAGCCGATCATAGGCTTTGTGACCCGCTCCCGGGGGGTAACGGTGCATCGCAAGGACTGTCCGAATTTTCGGCAGCAAACCCAGAAAGAGCGGTTCGTCGATGTCGAGTGGGCCGGCTCCGGCGGGCACTACCCGGCCAAGGTCGCGATTGAGGCGTGGGACCGCGTTGGGCTGCTTCGGGATATTACGACGGTCGTTTCCAGTGAAAAAGTCAACATCGCGGCAGTCCAAAGCACCCACCATAAGGATGGCAAGGTCACTGAGCGGCTCACGGTCCTTACGAAGGACGCGGGACAGCTCAGCAGACTCCTTTCGAAACTGGAGAGCGTGAAGGAAGTGATCCGAGTGGAGCGGGACGGCTAACCGCAATTGCAAAGATGATGCGAACAGGGTAGGATAGGTACGGTCTTTTTTCTACAAGCGAGGGGGGTGTGGCATTGGCCACCCATAGTTCAGCAAAGAAAGCTCACAAGCAATCAGAGCATAGATACGCTCGAAACAAGTCCGTCCGTTCCTTGATGAGGAACCAGGTCCGGAAGGCGGAAAGGCTCATCGCGGACGACCAGGTCGCAGAGGCTGAGACCGCCGTCTTGACAGCCGTCCGAATCCTGGACAGAGCGGCGAAAAAGGGTATCATCCACTCCAACCACGCAGCACGCAGCAAGTCCAGACTCGTCGTTAAGTACAACACCGCGAAGGCAAAGTAGCCCAAACCTTCGGCTCAGCCTTGGCGGCTACTAAGAGTGACTGACCCCTGCTTTTTCTTTTCCCCAGCGCTGCTTGTGGCATCCGCTACGTCTACACCTTAACGCCCGTACACGACCCACATGTCTGCCAGTTGTTTATATATTCGGAGGGAGGGGGTACCCCCTCCGCTCTAACTAGCGCGGTGGCTGTTCTGCCCTTTCCTTGAGTGCTTGATTCATCTCCTGGAATCCCAAGTGAGCGTTTCCCATGACTTTGAGAATGCTCATGACTGGGACCAGGAGGCCCGTAAAAATCTCACCCTGGATAAATTGCACCCTATCCCCATCCAGCTGTTCTATAATGAAATAGTGCTCGCCGTCGAACAGGCCTGGCACGAGAAAGCGCCCCAGCCACCGGAATTCTTGACCAGCCACGGCCTTCAGGACCTTGGGCTTGAAGGGCATACCCATCCCTTTCGAGGCCTTGATATAGACCTTGAGAGTCTCGCCAACGTCAAGCCGTCCGTTTATCGACCGTACAAAGGGGCTCCACTCTCCCAACGCCGTGAAATCCGTGAGCACCTCCCAAACGCGTTCCGGAGATGCATTGATCTCGATCTCGCTCATGAGCTGCTTCATGACACGCCTTTCTGAACTTACAGGTTACGTCGTGCTGAGGGAAACCCCTCGCGCTGTCTAGGACCCTGAAGGCGCTCATACTAACCGAGGGCCAGCACAGCGTCAAAGGCACTTTCTCCTAGTACGTATCCCGAAGATTGACATGCCAGATTGGTTTCACCCTCACCCTAGCCCTCTCCCATTCAGGGAGAGGGGATTTTGGAATAGCCTCTACCAGGGCAGAGACATCCGGCAGTTGACAGAGGCGAGCGGCCTCCATACACTGACTCTAGAACGCCCGTTCGGATGCTCGGCCCACGTAACGAGCCACGTCTGAGGCTAAGGGCGCCGGGGTGACAGTATGAAGGCCCTCTCCGAGAGACAAAACGCCATTCTTGCTTTTCTCAATGACTTCGAAGAGCGCAAAGGGTATCCCCCATCAGTCAGAGACATACAGAAGGGATGCGATATTAGCTCGACCTCTGTAGTGGACTACAACCTGCGGCTCCTGGAGCAGCGCGGACATATCCGGCGTGACCGGGAGGTCTCTCGTGGTATCGAGATTCTAGGTGGGGCGCCTTCGAGGAACAGGGAGTCAAAAGTGCCGATTTTAGGGACCATCGCAGCTGGCGAGCCCATATCGGTCCCCGATTCCAGTTCATGGGAGAGCCAGGCCGAGGACTGGCTCTCGGTGCCGGAGTCGATGCTACGCGGTAAGGATGGTGTATTCGGTCTGAGAGTCCGCGGCGTATCGATGATCGAGGACCTGATCAACGATGGCGACGTCGTGCTGATCCAGGGGCGGCCTGCCGCGGATAACGGGGAGACGGTGGTGGCGTGGTTGAAGGGATCTGAGGAGACTACGCTGAAGAAGTTCTATCTTGAAGGGGGCCGAGTGCGGCTGCAGCCCGCGAACGCGACACTGGCGCCTCGGTTTGAAGAGCCTGAGAACGTCGAGATTCAAGGAGTAGTCGTCGGTGTTCTGCGAGATGTCGGCTAGACGGTGTCGTCACCCTCTGAAAAAAAGAGTAGGGCCCCGTTCACCGAGGCCCTATTTTATTTGTTCTAACCCAGGGAATTAATCTGAAGAGGGGAGAGCCCGCGGCTGCTGGACCTGCATCTCTTCATCGCCCACGAAGATGGTGCCTTCACCCGCTTTTGTGCAAAGAACCTGGATACCGGTGGTTTCGTTGATGTACCGTCTGCCGAGTTGAATGGCCAAATCATTCCTCCGCTGGTATCGTCTACTTCAGTTTCATCTCTACTTTTTCGCCATCGTGATTGCAGGTCAGGGTGGCGTCACCGCCCCGGGTCACGATAACCTCTGCGCCGCACTTCTCACACATGTATCGCTTTCCAGTTGCCGCCGGCACGCACCTACCTCCTATTGAACCAAACACAAGGTTGAAGCTGCATCATTATAGCTGGGAGCCTTTCCTCCGTCAACGATATTCGGCTCTCTTTGTGATAAATAACGCTAATGGGCAAGCGTACGTTCCCGGTGCGCCCGCTCCAGGTGAACCAGGAGAATAGCCATGTCCGCCGGGTTGACTCCCATGATCCGTGTGGCCTGTCCCACGCTGGCGGGCCGGAATCGGCTGAGCTTCTCGCGCGCCTCCGCCCGTAGGCCGGTGACTGCGCTATAGTCAAACTCGTTGGGGATTTGGCGCTCTTCGAGTCGTTGTACACGCTCGACTTGCCGTCGCTGCTTCTCGATATAGCCAGAGTACTTCACAGCCACTTGCACTTGCTCAACGAACTCAGGCGGCATGCTCGCGTCGCCAATAGACAGGGAGATAAGGGTGTTATAGGTCGCTTCGGGCCGCTGTAGCAGCTCCGTGGCGGAGGTACCCCTTCCCAGGGGCGTGATCCCGAGCTCCCGGAGGAGGCGATCGACTCTCTCGGAAGGGTTCAGATACTCCTTTGAAAGCCGCCATATTTCTCGCTCGACTGCCTCTCGCTTGCGCTCCACCGCCTCCGACCGGGACCGGTCGACAAGCCCCAGTCCGTAGGCGATGGGGGTCAGCCGAAGGTCGGCGTTGTCCTGCCGAAGCAGCAGACGGTACTCCGCTCGGGCTGTGAGGAGGCGGTATGGCTCCTCCAGGTCGCCCGTGACCAGGTCGTCCACCATCACGCCGATGTATGCCTGGTCACGGCCCAGAACAAACGGTGGCCTCGCTTTCACCTTCAGGGCCGCGTTGGCCCCGGCGATGAAGCCCTGGCCTGCTGCCTCCTCGTAACCGGAAGTACCGTTGATCTGTCCGGCAAAGAAGAGCCCTTCCACCGTCTTGCATTCCAGCGTCACACGGGTCTGGTTGGGCGGAACGTAGTCATATTCCACGGCGTAGCCAACGCGCATGATCTCCGCTTGCGCCAGAGCGGGGATAGTCCGAAGCATTTGGAGCTGCACATCCTCCGGCAGACTGGTGTTCGCGCCTTGGACATAGACCTCGTTGGTCTCCCACCCCTCCGGTTCCAGGAAGAGGCCGTGGGAGTTCTTTTCCGGGAAGCGATGGACCTTGTCTTCTATGGAGGGGCAATACCGGGGCCCAACACTTTGAATGGTCCCATTGAACATGGGGGCGCGGTGGAGGTTGCTCCTGATTACCTCATTGGTGGCGGCGTTGGTGTGGACCAAGTAGCAAGGCAGCTGACGCCGCCAGGGGGTTTCGGGCCCTGGGGGGTAGACCGGATTCGGCTCCATCTCTCGTACCTGAGGCTCTTCGCCGTAATAAAAACCGAAATAGAGGGGTGTCGGACTTCCCGGTTGGATGACGGTCTTGCCGAAATCGATGGTGCGTGCGTCCACCCTGGGCGGGGTGCCGGTCTTGAGGCGGCCGAGATCGAGTCCCCATTCGCGCAGACAGTCTGATATGCCCATGGCGGGGGGCTCTCCGGCACGACCTGCCGCCTGGATCGCCGCGCCCGTGATGGTGCGGCCCTTAAGGGAGGTACCGGTCGTCAGGACCAGGGCGCTGGCCTCGTAACACTGCCCCGTATGGCCCCGGAGACGAAAACGGGCCTGGGTCTCGCCTGCCGGCTCCAGCCGGTCGATGCCGATAATCGTAGCCTGTTTCAGGGTGAGGTTCGGCTCTCGCTCCAGCGTTGTTTTCATCTCGTGCATGTAGAGCTTCTTGTCCGCCTGGGCCCGGGGCACCTGCACCGCCGGCCCCTTGCCGGTATTCAGCATCCGGGTCTGAATGGAGGTGCGGTCGATGGTGCGGCCCATCTGAAGTCCCAGAGCGTCTAGCTCCCGGACGACGTGCCCCTTGGCCGGACCCCCGATGGAGGGGTTGCACGGCATGAGGGCCACGGTGTCTAGGTTCATGGTCAGCAGAAGGGTGCGGCAGCCCATGCGGGCCGCCGTCAAAGCGGCCTCACAGCCAGCGTGGCCCGCGCCGATGATGGCGATGTCGTAGTGGTTTTCCATCAGCAATGCGTGATGTGGCTTTTCTAGATTACGTCCGAGGCTCGTTAGGGGCAATTGTAGCATCCAACAGAAGTAACGTCCAGGAGAAACCTCCTGATTACTTGGAAGAACCCTGAGGAAATGATTTTGGGTTGTTACCCACTCATCAGTAGCAACTTGGCTACGCGGTTCGTGGGTTGTTGACGGGTGGTGGAGCCCCAATGGCAGGCCGGCACCGAGGCGCGTCAGCCAAACTTCGCGATCTCCGCATCAGTGCGTTGCTTGGCGGCCGCTCCTGATTCTGGGGGACCGGCGTAGGGGTTCGCGCTTTCCCGTACAGGAGGACTCAGCATGACAGTTCGAGCCCCTGGCCGTCACCTGGCAGGCGGGTCCGGCAACTGCAGCGGTGGGTAGAAGGGTTGACTATCGGGCTCCTTCATCGCGTCCATGAAGTTCTTGACCCCATAGTCTTTTTCCAGGTCCCCTAGGTTCCAGGCCTGCCGCTTGTAATTCCAGTTATTGGGCCGCAGCGCGTGCGCCTTCTTGAATTGGGTGATCGCCTCCTGGGCATGGCCCAGCTGATGCAGGTGGACCCCCAGCCGGAAGTGTGCCATGGCCTGGACGTCTTCCCAGGTCTGCTTCCCCACAGACGCTCGCACGCCCGCTGAGTCCTGGACGTATATGCTGCGTGGACCATTCTCGACCCAATCACGCAGGGCGTTAAGGTAATTCTCGTTCGTCGTCGCTTCACCCGTCTGGAAGTTCCTGCGCTGTGCGTAGATCGGATCGTTGGCGCGGACGATCCGGAACTCCTCGTCGATCCAGAAAGCCGCAGGCACGTTCTTGGTGTTATAGAGCTCCGGCATCCGGTGATGCTCGTCGAGGAGCGAGGGGTGCTGCTGCTTGGCCGCCTGAACGAACGGCAGTGCCGCCTCCGTGCCTTTACTTTCGCACGCAACGGTGACAACCTCGAAGTTCCTGGCCTTGAGCTCTTCCCGCATCTCCTGCCACACTGGCAGGTCGAGTCTGCAGCTTCACCACGAGGCCCATGCCAGGAGAAAGATCTTCTTACCCATATAGTCGGCGAGTGAATGGGGTCTCCCTTCGAAATCGGGGAGGGTGAAGCCGGGAGCTTGCTGGGAGACCAGCCGTTCCTTCCATTCCCAACCCGCGGGCCCGAAGTACCAGACGTTGTGCGCCTCATCGTGAGCGTAGGGCTGCTCGATAAGGCGGGCAAACTCCGCAAGGTTGAGTCGCCTGGATCTGTCGATTTCCCTGACAAATCTATCCTGCCGGTCGACGGGCAACGGGACGCAGATGCTTTCGCGGCACACACCTTCCGGCTTGACCTCCCAGCCGGTTGTTGCCTCCAGGTCCCGCATCGTCAGCCAGAGCTCATCCTCCCTTTTTTCACTGATCGAGACGGCGGTCGACCGGTCTCGGTACAGCACCGTGGCCGCGAAAGGAGAGTCCTTCGATCCCTGTGACGCCATGCCTCAACTCCTTCGGACTGGCATAATCCAGTCGTGACATCCTTCCCCTCAAAGGAAGTACCGGGATTCCTCGCTCGGGCCGTCCAACGCCGATAGCAGAGGGTGAGAGATCACTTCAACGCCCGCCTACTTCTTCAACGCCTTTGCCATCGCCTCGCCGATGGTGGCGGGGCTCTCGACTACGGTCACACCGGCATCCCGCAGCGCAGCGACCTTGGCGGAGGCAGTGCCGCTAGCTCCGGTAATGATGGCGCCGGCGTGGCCCATCCTGCGTCCGGGAGGCGCGGAGCCTCCGGCGATGAAAGCCACCACGGGTTTGCTCACGTGGGCCTTGATGAACGCGGCAGCCTCCTGCTCTTTCGTGCCGCCGATCTCACCGATCATGACCACGGCCTCGGTCTGGGGATCGTTCTCGAACAGCTCTAACACCTCGACGAAGGTCGTTCCCACGATAGGGTCGCCGCCGATGCCAACGCAGGTCGATTGGCCGATGCCCAGATCGGTGAGCTGGGCCACAGCCTCGTAGGTCAGGGTCCCGCTTCTGGAGACGACGCCAACGGTACCCGGCAGGTGGATGTTGCCCGGCATGATCCCCACCTTGCATTTGTCTCCGGGGGAGATGACCCCCGGACAGTTGGGGCCTATGAGGCGGGTGTCGCTGGCCGCCACGAAGTTGCCGACCTTCACCATGTCCAGCACCGGGATCCCCTCGGTAATGCAGGCGACCATATCGAGCCCTGCATCCACCGCCTCCAGAATGGCGTCCGCCGCGAAGCCGCCGGGCACGAAGATCATGCTGGCGTTGGCCCCTGCCTGCTTCACCGCTTCGGCGACTCCGTTGAAGACCGGCACATCCAGGTGGGTGGTGCCCCCCTTTCCAGGCGTGACCCCGGCGACGATGTTCGTACCGTATTCCATGCACCGCTGAGCGTGGAAGGAGCCTTCATTTCCCGTAAGCCCCTGCACCAGGAGCCGGGTATTCTTTCCTACTAGGACACTCAATGGATTCCTCCCGCGTGAATGCCTTACCAGCCGAATTTCTTACGCTGCCTCGACGACTTTCTGCGCCGCCTCTTGCAGGTTGCTGGCTATGACGACCTTGAGGCCGGATTCGGCCAGAAGGGCCTGCCCCTCCTCGGCGTTAGTGCCTCGCATGCGGACCACCAGGGGGATGTTGAGACCCTGCTCCTTGACCGCGCCGATGATCCCCTTGGCGGCGACGTCACACCGCAGGATGCCGCCGAAGACGTTGACCAGCACCCGCTTCACTTTGGGGTCGGCCAGGATGATGTTGAAGGCGGCTTTGATCTGCTCCTCGCTGGCGCCTCCTCCCACGTCCAGGAAGTTGGCCGGAGCGGACCCCATGTACTTGATGATATCCATTGTCGCCATCGCCAGGCCAGCGCCGTTGACCATACAGCCCACGTCGCCGTCCAGTCGGATGTAGTTCACGTCGGACTCGCTGGCCTTGACATCCAGGGGGTCCTCCTGGTTGAGGTCCCTGAGCGGCGGCAGCTCCGGGTGCCTGCGTATCGCGTCGTCGTCGAAGCTTATCTTGCCGTCGGCGGCCAGCAGGCGGTTGTCGCTGGTGATAACTAAAGGGTTGATCTCCACCAGGGAGCAGTCCAGCTTCAAGAAGAGCTCGTAGAGGCTGGCGATCATCGCTCCTGCCGGCCGTACCAGGTCGGCCTCCAGCCCCATCCCGTAAGCGAGCTTACGGCCCATGAAGGGTTGAAATCCTGTGCTGGGGTCCACGGCTATCTGAAGTATCTTCTCGGGGCTTTTCTCCGCCACCTCTTCGATCTCCATACCCCCGGCCTCGCTGGCGATGAAGACTGGGGCGCGCGCCGTGGGGTCTACCAGGATGCTGAGGTACAGCTCCTTCTTGATGTCGATGACCTCCTCGACCAGCACCTTGTCTACCGGCACCCCTTCAGGCCCGGTCTGATGAGTCACGAGGTTTTTGCCGAGAAGTCTCGCCGCGAACTGCTTTCCCTCGTCGGGAGAGGAGACGACCTTCACGCCGCCGGCCTTGCCCCTTCCACCGGCGTGGATCTGCGCCTTGACGACGGCTCGGTTCCCCAGCGCTTTAATCCTGTCGGCGGCCTCTTCGGGGGTCGATGCGACGGCGCCTTCCGGGACGGCGACGCCGTGCTGGCGGAAAAGCTCTTTGGCCTGGTACTCGTGGACTTTCATCTGCCTCTCCTGCGGACGGGGGGTTTCGGGCCGCCGAGTATCATACGCTTCGGTCTCTGGGCCTGTCAAAAGGAGACAAAGGGCCGCCAGGCATGGTCGTCGGCACTGAAGCAGAGGGGGATTTTGACCCTGGGTGGGCGTCCAGGGGGGAAGAGGCCCGGCCCGACTCTTCTAAGAAGTGAAACGGGGCGACGGCGTCGGAGCGACGCGCGCCCTGCCTCGCCGCAGGACGAAGAGTACAACAGAGGTCTCCAGAAGCTCCTCGCCGCCGAATACCAACGCCAGCACTAAGAGCCATGCAAGGTGCCACGCCCAGGCGCCTCCGAGGCCAAGCAGAGCAAGCCCGATTATGGGCATGCGTATGCCGCGTACCAGTGTGATGACGTGTATTGGGTCGTTAGCTCCGGGCTGGAGCCCCCCGAGACCCAGGCGACTCCCTCGCACCAGCAGGGCTGAACCTATGATCATCAGGGCGGTGGCCGGGTAGACTCTCCAAGAAAGCTCCGTCAAGGCTTCCATGAGTGCTCTCCGAGGGTTGTCCTACCTAATCTCAGACGCTGCATGCCCCCTCATCTAAGTATACGCTTGGAGACGCGTAGACGTTCCACCGCTGCGCCATATGTTAGAATTTGGCCCCTGAACGTTGCCCTCTCGGCCAGCGATGGCTCGTCCTGTTGGCTAAGGCGGCTCGGAGGTGATTATGGCCGTTGTAACGCTGCAAAACGCTGACCGCAGCTCTCTGAAAGAGGGCGCCGAAATGCGGGACTTTCTCAGGACTCGAGGCGTTATCTTTGAGACGTGGCCTGTTCCTGATTCTCTTGGGGGCCTGGCGAGCAACGCAACCCTGCAGAATGAGGAGCAGGAGCAGGTGCTCAAGGCGTATAAGGTATATCTCGACCGCGAGTCCACGGATAGGGGTTACATCGAGGCGGACATGATCGTGCTCAACCCCTCTACTCCGAACCTGGGGGACCTGCTGGCCAAGTTCGACAAGGTCCATTACCACGACGACGACGAGGTGCGCTATATCTTCGACGGCGAGGGCATATTCGGATTCGAGCCCGAGGAGGGCGACCCCTTTACCGTTACGGTTACCGCCGGGGACTACATCATCGTACCCGCCAGAACGTACCACTGGTTTACCCTGACCGATAAGCGCTCTATCAAGGCGATTCGCCTGTTTAAGGACACCAGCGGCTGGGTCCCCCATTACAGGGACGCTACCGGATAGCGGCATGCGGCAGCTCATCAAGGCGTCTTATCTCGTCTCCAGCCACGAGCCCTTCGACGTGGAGAAACGGGCCGGCTCGGTGGCCCTGGGCCAGACTACGGACACCTGGACCCCGGTAGAGCAACACGATGTGCGGCGATTGGAACGCCACCGCGGCGTGGTGCTGGATGTTCAGCCGCTGAAGGAGACCTCCGGCCGGTGCACCGCGGAGTTCACCATCGGCTTCCCTCCCGAGAACACTCAGGGCGATATCGCCACCTTGCTGGTCATGGCATTCGGCAAGGTCAGCCTGGACGGCCGCATACGGCTGGTAGACCTCAAGCTGCCGGAGTCGTTCCTCGAGCGTCTGCCCGGCCCCCGGTTCGGAGTCGGTGGCCTGCGGAAGCTCCTGGGCGTTCCGGAGCGGCCCCTGACGATGTCGATCTTCAAGCCGTGCGTGGGGTTGCCGCCGGCGGAGCTGGCCGAGATGTTCCGTTTGCAGGCCCTGGGCGGCAGCGACATCGTGAAGGATGACGAGATCTTGCCCGACCTGGACATCTGCCCGACGGAGGCCCGTCTCGACGCATGCCTGGCGGCCGGCGAGGCCGCATACAGCGAGACGAGGCAGCGTACCCTCTATGCTCTCAATCTCACCGGGCCGGTCACGGAGCTGGTGGAGCGGGCCCGAGACCTGGTCTCGAAGGGGGCTAATTGCCTGTTGGTCAACGTTCTGGCCTACGGCTACCCTCTTTTGGAGGCCCTGGCTCGGGACTCCAAGGTGGCCGTTCCCATCGTCGCTCACCCGGCCCTGTCGGGAGGACTGGGGTCGGCGCCTGAGCATGGCATCTCGTATCGGATCCTTTTGGGTACGCTGATGCGCGCCGCTGGAGCGGATGCAGTGCTCTTCCCCTCGAGTTATGGATCGGTGGCGCTGCCACCTTTTGAAACAGAAGCGATCCGAAACGCCTTAACCGAACCCCTGGGGCCGATGGGCGCGGTCCTGCCCGGACCATCGGCGGGGATACATCCCGGCATGGTGCCGCAAATACTTGCTGACTACGGGAAAGACGTCATCATTAACGCCGGTGGAGGCGTCCACGGCCATCCCGGCGGCGCTCGAGCGGGTGCGCTGTCCTTTCGACAGGCGGTTGATCTAGCGGTCAAGGGGCTGCCCGTCGAGAAGGGCGCACCTGCGCCGCCAGAATTGGCCCAGGCCCTGGAGCTTTGGGGCTGATGACAGCGGGCCGCGACTCTGACAATATGCAGGCGGTGCTCTTCTGTGACTTTGACGGCACCATCACCATCGAGGACCTCATCGTCGCCGTGTGGCGTCGCTTCGCCAAGGCCGGTTGGGAGCGGCAGATGGAGGCGATCCTCGAGCGTCGCAAGGACCTTCGAGAGGGTGTGGCGGAGATATTCGCCGGGATTCCAGCCAGCCGGGCCAGCGAGATCGTGGAGCATGCTGAGAACGTCGTCCAGTTCAGGCCGGGATTCCCGGAGCTGCTGGCCTATTGCCCGGAAAGCTCCATCGATTTCGTCGTCGCTTCCGGCGGTATCGACTTCTTCGTTGAGCCGGTGTTGGAACCCTATCTGTCGGGGATAAGCAAAATCTACACGATCCAGAGCGACTTCTCGGGCGAGTTCATCAGGCTGTTTCATCCCTTCGGCTGCGAGACCGACGGTCTTTGCAAGGCGAAGGTGCTGGAAGAGTACCCCCGTAGCTACCGGATATTCGTCGGTGATGGGTTGACCGACCTTCACGGCGCCCAGGAGGCCGATATGCTCTTCGCCCGAGGGCAGATTGCGGCGATTCTCGACCAGCAGGGCCGAGATTATGTGCCCTTCGATACCTTTTTCGACGTTATAGACGGGCTCGCAACTGCTCCCTGGAACGCCGCCCACATCTTGAATCGGCGTGAGCCATGACGGGACCGAAAGAGCATGAGGGCATCGAAGGGCTGGCCGAAGCCCTGATAGGTGCAGCGACTGAGTTTTACGCTAGAGGGTGGATGTGGGGCACCTCCGGCAACCTCTCGGTGAAGCTGGCAAATGATCCATTGACCTTCGCCATAACAGGTAGCGGCGTCGACAAAGGAGAGCTGACCCGAGCAGAGCTCGCGGTGGTCCCCGTTGAAGCGCAAAAGGATGTGCCCTCGCTTGGATCGTCCGGGCTCAAGGCCTCCGCGGAGAGCGCCATACATCAGGTGTTGTATGAGCGGCTGCCTGACGTGGGGGCCGTGTATCACGTGCACACTGTGGCCTCGACCCTGCTCTCCAGGGCCTGCGTCTCCGAGGGCGATGGCCCGTGGTGGCTGGAGATCACCGGTTTCGAGATGCTGAAGGGTTGGGGTGTAGCCTGGGTGGAAGATGAGCTTCGTACAAAGGTGCCCGTGCTCTCCAACCGGGCCGACATGCGGGCCCTGGCGGCGGATTTCCGTCGCACGCTGTCGACCGAGGTCACGGCGCCGATTATTCTGGTGGCGGGCCATGGCATGACGGTCTGGGGCCGGACGCCCATGGAAGCCAAGAACCGCCTGGAGATCGGCGAGTTCCTCTGCCAGGCCCTTTGGCAGCAGCGTCTGGCGCAATAGACGTTCCACCGCTGCGTCAAAGCGTGCAGGCCTGGCTTGTGTCCTCACTCTCAGGGCGCATACAATGGCGGCGCGCCGCCCAAGGTTGTCTGAGCATCTGGAAGTACGGCATCGGGACAGATGGCTGGATGAGAAGGAGAGGCTTGCCATGAAGAGCTCTGGTATGGCGGGGATGTTCGCCGGCAGGATTATCTCCAGCGACGACCACGTGATGGAGCCGCGGGAGGTCTGGGAGAGCAGGATCGATTCCAGCGTGAGAGAGCGTGGCCCTCGCGTCCTACTTGAGGATGACGGGCTCCTGGTGGGTTTGCGACGGCCTCAAGCTCTTCCGTGCCGGTGGAGGCTCCAAGGACCAACTGGGTAAGAGGTTCGAGGGCCCCTTTAAGCTTTCGTTCAGCGCTTTCGGCCCCGGCGAATACAAGCCGCCGATGCTGGGAGGCTATGACCCAGACGAGCGTGTTAAGGATATGGATACGGAAAGCATGGATGTCGCCATCTTTTTCCCAACGATTGGCCTGCGACTCTACAAGATGGTGAAGGACAGCAATCTCCTGAACGCCAGCTTCAGCGCCTATAACGACTGGATGGCGGAGGAGTTCTGCGCACCGCACCCCGACCGGCTCAAGGGGATCGCGATGATTAACCTGGATGACGTGCCTGGGGCGGTGGCGGAGATACAGCGTTGCGCCAAAAAGGGGCTGGCGGGCGCAATGGTCTCGGTGCACCCGGGCGTTGGCGGCCCCTATGGGTCCCCCGGGTATGAGCCGTTCTGGGCGGCGGCCGAAGACGTCGGGCTACCCGTGAGCCTCCACATCGGCACGAACCGTCCCGGTCCGGGCCAGATAGGGGACCTGGCGGAGCTGACTCCACCCTACTACTCAACCCTGGACCACTGGGTGCGGCTCTCCATGGCGGAGATGATCGTCAGCGGCGTTTTCGAGCGTCATCCAAAGCTTCAGGTTGGCTCTATAGAGCATGAGGCGTCCTGGTCGCTGCACTTCCTCGAGCGCATGGACTATACCTATACGCAGAGAGCCTGGCGGGATTTCTGGCACCGGTTTAAGGAGGATATGCTTCCTACCGAGTACTTCCATCGCAACATGTTCATCAGCTTCCAGGAGGATGCCCTGGCGATTCAGTGCAGAGATTTCATTGGGGTCGATAACCTCCACTGGGGGTCCGACTATCCGCATCCCGAGGGCACCTTCCCACGGAGCCGGGAGATTCTGGGCGAGATCCTGGCCGATTGCACCGATGAAGAGAAGTCAAAAATCGTCGGCGGCAACGCCGCCAGAGTCTATGGCTTTGATTAAGGAGGCAGCATGACCGGTCCGACCGTTCTGGTCCAACGTGACGGGGATGTCGGGGTTATCACCCTGAACAGGCCCGAGGTCCTCAACGCAATGAACGCACAGCTCAGCCGAGAGCTCTCCGACGCCGCCGTGGAGCTGGAGCAGGACCCGGAGATCAACGCCATCGTCCTCAGCGGAGCGGGTAGGGCCTTCAGCGCCGGCGCCGACATCAAGGAAATGGCGCGTCTGGAGAAGGAACCTGTTGTCGATCGAGGCTCTAATGCTGGTAGCTCCACCATGACGATCGCCTCCGGAGCGAAGCCCGTTATCGCCGCCATCAACGGCCTTGCGTTCGGCGGCGGAGCGCTGCTGGCCTCGGCGGTCGACATCCGGTTCGGGTGCGAAAAGTCACGGTTCAGGTTCCTGGGCGTCGTGGCCGGGCGCATCAACTCCACCTGGTCCCTTTCCGTGCTCATGGGCATGTCCAAGGCGAAGGAGCTTCTGTTTTCCGGCCGGATCGTGGAGGCCGAAGAGGCGCTGTCCATAGGACTGCTGGACCGGCTGGTGCCGTCTGAAAGGCTGCTGGAGGAGACGATGGAGTTCGCCCATACCGTGGCTGGGAACCCTCCGGAGATGGTCCAGGGCGCGAAACGACTCCTTCAGGACTACATCGGCATGGGCTATCGGGACAGGGCCCGCATGGAGCAGGAGGAGCGCTCGACCCGCCTCAAGCCACCCCCAGTCCATGAGGCATTCAAGGACTTTCTCAGCAGATAAGGGGCGGGCATCGCCCGATGGCATGCGCCTGGCGGCTCCTTCAAAAGACTTTGAGAATCACTGATAAGCGCCAGTTAACCGGAGGTTGAGAGATGGCCGGTCCACTTGAAGGCGTTCGCGTGCTGGACTTTACCCACGCCATGGCGGGCCCCTTTGGGACCATGGTCCTGGCGGACCTGGGGGCCGATGTAATGCTTGTCTCCAGGACGGACGAGACGGACGGCGAGCTTCGGGGGCTCGGCCCATACGTCAACGGGCGCAGCACCTACAGGTTCTCGGTAGAGCGAGGCAAGAGAAATCTCCAAATAGACCTCAAAAATCCCGAAGGCCGTGAAATAGCTTTACAGCTAGCCGAAAAGTCGGACGTTATCGCGGAGAACTTCACTCCCGGGACCATGGACCGTCTGGGCCTCGGCTACGAGGTAGTCTCCAAGAGCAACCCGCGCCTCATCTACGCCTCATGCTCCGGCCACGGCCAGACCGGGCCCTACGCCAAGCAGGGGGCCATGGATGTGGTGGCACAGGCGATGAGCGGGATCATGAGTATCACAGGCGAGCCGGACGGGCGGCCCATGCGCATCGGCGCGTCCTTGGGGGACAGCATGGGCGGTACTTTCCTGGCCATGGGCGTCATCTCCGCCCTTTACGAACGAGAGAAGAGCGGCCTGGGGCAGCGGCTGGACGTCGCCATGGTTGAGTCGCTGATGTACCACCTGGAGAACGCGATGGTCCGCTACTCCACCTCTGGCGAGGTCCCCACCCGCATCGGCCCCAGGCATCCCCTTACCTCTCCCTTTCAGCCCTTTGAAACTTCCGACGGCTGGATCGTCGTCGGCTCGGTACGGGACTGGGATGCCTTCTGTGTCGTCATCGGGCGGGAGCAGCTCGCCCACGACCCCCGTTTCCGAAGAGGTCAGACGAGACATGAGAACCACGCGGCGCTCGAGCCCATCTTGATGGAGGTGTTCAAAGAGAAACCCTCTGCGGAATGGAGGCAGGCGCTGGAGGGAACGTGCATCGCCGCGCCTCTGTACAACATCGCCGAGGCGATGAACGACCCGCAGATCCAGGCACGCGGCGCCGTGATCGAAATGGATATGCCCGGCCCAGAAGAGGTCAAGGTCCGCCTCCCCAACACCCCGGTGCGCCTTTCCCGGACGACCCCTAAGGTGGAGAGGCCGGCGGGCTGGGTTGGCGAGCACACTGCGAAGATTCTTCAGGAGGTCCTGGGCCTTTCCCCCGAGCGGATTCAAGCGCTTGAGCGCTCCGGTGCGGTCAAGTGCCGCTGACGGTACGTTGCGGTGGCGCGGAAGTGGTATCCTGTCTTGTCCATGGCAGCCCTTGTGCGCGACGGCTGCTTTACGAAAGATTAACCGGCCAATGCTGAAGGAGGCGCCATGAAGTTCGCTAGATATGAGGCTCACGGTGAGATCGCCTATGGGGTTGTAGACGGTGAAACGGTACGCCAGATCACCACGACGCCCTTCGAGCCGCATCAAGTTACCGATCACGCACACCCGTTGGACCACGTGCACCTTCTAGCGCCGGTGATGCCGGGGAAGGTGTTGGCCATCGCCCTCAATTACGGCACCCATCTTGGCCAGGCGGACAGGCCGACTCAGGTGGAGCCCTTCTGGAAGAACCCCTCCGCCACCATCGGGCCGGGCGAGTCCATCGTCATCCCCACAGGATCAGGCAAGAATGACGCCGAGGGCGAGCTTGTCGTCGTCATGGGGAAGCGCGCCAAGCGTGTCAGCAAGGCCGACGCCCTGGACTATGTCCTCGGATACACCTGCGGCAACGACGTGAGCGCTCGGCCCTGGCAAAGAAACGACAAGCAGTGGTGGCGGGGCAAGGGTAGCGATACCTTTGGCCCCCTGGGGCCTTACCTGGTAACCGACCTGGACCCGACCAAGCTCGAATTGAAAATTCGAGTCAATGGAGAAGAGAAGGCGTCCTCGTCCGTTTCGGAGCTTCTATTTGATATTCCGACGATCATCAGCTTTATCAGTGAGGCTGTGACCCTGGAGCCAGGCGACGTGATCTTCACCGGCACTCCCGGAGTGCCTCCGGAGCTGCACCCCGGAGACGTGGTGGAGGTAGAGGTGTCGGGGATCGGCACACTGAGCAACCCCGTGCGGGCTGAGTAGCTTCCAGGACGGGGGGATGAGGTTGCTTGGTCGTCCCGACAGCGTCGGGACTCCTCGCAATGACAGGCGGGCTACGCCGGCCGCGTTACTTGACGTATCTGGCCATGCGACCGTCCATCTCATAGCCGGCGGCGTCCCAGAACCCCGTCGCCCATGGATGGGTCTTTTCCACCAGGGCGGTTGTTCGTTCGGCTCCCAGACCCGCTAAACGCTTCTCCACCTCGGTAACCAATGACCGGGCGACGCCGCGCCGTCGAGCATCCAAGCGGACGGCCAGCCGGTAGATGTTGCCGCGCCACCCATCGAAGGTTCCGATCGCGGAGCCAATGATGTGCCCATTTTCCTCCGCCACCAGGACCACGGCAGCGTCTGATGAGATAACGCGCTCGACTCCTTCGGGGGTATCGGTCAGAGTCGGGTTCGTTTCGGACGCTTTCCAGAGGCAAAGGAGCGCCTCGGTATCCGTTAGGAGGCAGTCCCGTATATTCCAATCATAGTGCGTTGACATGCTGATACCTCGTGTTAACTGAGAACGGTGGAGAGGTCGGGGAAGGGGTCTGTGGGACCAGAGAGGTCTGCGGCAGACCCCTAGAGACGGGCGCGGTTCACACGCAGGGAGCCAGCAAGAGGTCTGGGAAGGGGTGATGTCGTGCCGAGAACGGGCATGCCGAAGCCGGCGATGGAGGCGCAGCCGCGCATCTCCGTGCCCAGTGCTTCGTCAGCGAAAATGTTGATGGGTCTGTTGCTCATCGTTTCATGCCCATACTCGGCGGTTGGCCGAGACTGAAATCGATTATACCCTACTTATCAGTGTTGTGAAGGATGGGCCGCCGATTGACCGGTAACGGAAAGCCCACTAGACTCCCATCCAGTCGAGTTTACGGCACGGAGGCTGTGTGGAGAAGGTCAATGTGGGGATCACCATGCCGTTGGACAAATCCCTGGTGGAGATGATCAAGGCTGTATCCCCCAGGCTGAACGTTCTTGAGCTCGGAGAACTGGTCATCGAGGAGGCCAGGGCACAAAAGGCAAGCCCACAGCTTGACGAGGGGCTGGGCAAGATCGAGGTGCTCTTTTACACGCGTCCTCCGGTCGACCTTCTCGCCAGAGCCCCCAGGCTTCAATGGGCCCAGTGTCACAGCGCTGGCGTCGAGTCGTTGATCGGAGAAGGAAAGCCGGCCCCGCATTTCGTGGTGACTAACGCCACCGGGGTCGCGGACATCCCCATCGCCGAGCACTGCTTCATGTTCATGCTGAACTTCGTGAAAGGTACGGGGCGGAGCATGGAGCGGCAGCGGGACCGCGTCTACACCCCGGAGGCCGGATTTACGGGTTTTCTGGAAGGCAAGACCCTGGGCATCGTCGGCATGGGCGGCATCGGCGGGGAGGTGGCCCGTCTTGCCAAGGCCTTCCATATGCGGGTCGTCGCGACGCGGCGTACCGCTACCAGGCAGTCCAACGTCGGGGATGCCGACGGGATGTTCCCGCCCGAACAGCTCCACGACCTTTTAAGGGAATCGGACTTTGTGGTGCTGGCCCTGCCCTTGACCAGGGCCACCGCCCGCATCATCGGCGAGGCGGAGCTCAAGGTCATGAAGCCCTCCGCCTATATCGTCAACGTAGGCCGTGGGAAGCTCATCGACGAGGCTGCCCTGGTCCGAGCTTTGAAAGAGGGCGCCATTGCCGGCGCGGGGCTCGACGTCTTCGAGACGGAACCCCTGCCCAGGGACAGCGAGTTGTGGGACATGCCGAACGTGATGATCACGTCCCACCTGGCCGGGCGGCTGATCGACAAGACGCCGAGGGCGGCCAGGTTCTTCTGCGACAACCTGCGTCGCTACCTGGCCGGAGAGCCCCTCCGGAGCGTGCGCGACCCCGCCGCCGGGTATTGAAGCGCATGAGCAGCGCCCCTCATTTCCCCTTGTCGGCCAAGTACGACATGGAGCTCATTGCTGACCGGGCCTTTGATCGAAGATAATTTCCGGGTACACAGTCGCAGGTGGTTTATGGCTCTGTTTCGTTTGGGAAGCATTCATATCGCGCCTGGCGCCGAGGCAGCCCTCAACGCTACAAGGGGTAGCCCAGATGCCTTTCTAGCCAGGCATCAAGCTGGCGACTGGGGCATCGTCGACGATAACACCCGGCGAGGCAACGAGTTCGCCGTCCAGCACGGCCACACGAATTTCCTTATCACGTCCCGGTACTTGCTGGAGGAAGGCGTAGACCTCGTGATCATGACCGGTGAAGACCAATCGTGGACGCGCTTACAGCTGCCGACTGAACACGAGATCCAGAAGACCAGCGTCCAGGCTGGCTATGCCATGATAGCGTCTACTTACGATCAGGACCGCAACCCTCTCATTGCCGTTGAAGCACTTCACGTCGATGCGCTCATATCCCCGATGCGGATAGACTCGGCCCTGGACGTTGGCACTGGGACAGGCAGACATGCGTTGAACCTGGCGCGCCGTGGGGTCAAGGTGACGGCAGTCGATCAGTCTCCAGAAATGCTGGAAGTCGCCGAAAAAACTGCGCAGCGTGAAGGGCTCACCATCGATTTCAGGCATGCCGATATCGAGGGTGGCCTAGGAGGCGAGAGCAGCCAGTATGACTTCGTGATGTGCGCGTTGATGCTTTCTCATGTCGCTGACCTGAGCAGGATTGCCCGGGAGTTTTACCGCGTCCTTCGGCCAGGAGGGGCTGTCTTAATAACGGATCTGCATCCAAATGTGGTGCAAATCGGATGGGGATCGAGCGTAACACGTCCCGGAGTTACATATTTTATTGAGAGTCAAGGGCATACTCGTCACGATTACCTGGCGAGTGTTACAGCCGCCGGATTCGACGTGGATAAGGTGATCGATATCCCGTTCAGCGCTATTCCAGATGATTATAGACTGGGCAGCGAGGATCAAAAGTTCAGCGACTATCAGTTTTGCCTGATCTTGCTGGCTAAAAAACCACTCGGAGCGCCACCTCGTAGCTGACCTTTTCCCGCGTGGCGGCTGCTAAACCGCAGCAAGGAGCAACTATGCGCATCATCAGGCTGCATGTCGATGAGGAGGGCCGTTCCCGGTTCGACGACGTTGATTTGCCGTCGGAAGGGACCAACGAGGTGTTGAAAACGACCTACCTTCCCGGTACGGAGGGGGTCTTTCTCCGCACCCTGACGGCGGCTTCCAACCCTGGCAGCGAGCAGTTTCACACGGCCTTGCGGCGGCAGTACGCGGTGAACCTATCGGGAAAGATGGAGATGTGGCTGAAAGACGGCAGCCGCCGCCTCATCGTGCCCGGCGACATCATCATGACCGAGGACACCCACGGGGACGGCCACGCGGCGCGTACCCTGGGAGATGAGCCCCGCATCACCCTCTACCTGCCCATGGCTTGAGGCGACCAGAGTCGATCGAAGAAGGCCTTGGTCGAGGGTATCAGTGCCGCCAGCTGCTGCTCGGTGAACGTGTCGTTGAAAATCTCGGCGTCGTACACGCCGTCGAATCCCGTATCGGCGATGGCGGGGAGCAGCTCGTTCAGCGGTATGATTCCCTGACCCAACAGGGTCCGGCCTTGCATCGAGATCGCATCCGCCGTCTGGTCCGCCACCTGCAAGATCCACAGCTTCTCCCCGGCGCGCTTTACTTGATCGAGGAAGTCCCGCTGCCACCAGAGGTACCAGATGTCGGCGACGAGCCCAAGATACGGGGAATCGACCTTTTCGACGAGATCGACGGCCTCACCCAACAGATGAAGATAGCTGATATGCTGGGCGACATGGGTAACCGGCTCCAGCCCCAACCGGACGCTGTACTCCTCCGCCATGGGCAGGACCTGCTCCAGGGCGGATAGAAAGTCGCGCTCGGCCTCTCGCCCGCCCGGTACCAGGAACCGGCCCGCGCTGGAAAAGCAGGAAACGGTGAGGCCCGCCTCCCGCAGCATGTTCCTCAGCGGCGCAACGTTGTCTTCATCGACCTTCCTGCTGTGGAGACCGACGGCCGGAATTCCAGCCTGGGCTAGCGCCTCGATATCCTGGCTGAGGGTAGTCTTCAGGTTGCTGAGGATGTTGTAGGAGAGGGTCGGCATGCGTCTGCTCCACCCAGGAGACCGTGCCGCGAAAGACCGTCAGATCGGAAAGGGGCTAGACCATAACGGGCTTGTTTGCGTTTCGTATAAGATTCTGAACCTGTTGCTCGTGGCGGAGGGAGTGGGATTCGAACCCACGATGCCGTTGCCGACATAACGGTTTTCAAGACCGTCGCATTCGTCCACTCTGCCATCCCTCCAACGGGTCTGGCCCTTGACATTATAAGGGTTCAACGGGCCCATTGGCACGTGTTTGGGGCGTGGGTGGACCACGGGTGGAGGATGGTGGAGCCCGTCTGACTCTTCCGAAACGTCGAGTGGCGCCTTCTCACTCGTACCGCTAGGTCCCCAGTTCATTGCTCTTGACGAAGGAGTTATCGGGGAATCAGCGTCGTCCATTGTTGACGATCGCTGGCCTGCAATGCACAAGTGTCGAGTCCAACGCGCTTCGCCAGATATTGTGGGCCACCCACAGGTCTACCCGGTCCCTCTTCGACCGTGATGCATATCTGAGGATGCGCTTCCAACGCGATTTCGCCTGAGTCTTGCAGTGTCCAGCTCTGGAGCTCTGCCTCGGTGCATTCCGCCAGGAGGAGCCGGGCCCCGATCGACGTATTCTCGGCCTGCAGGCACAGCTCATAGTGAGGCATGCGTATCACACCGTTCCCGAGAGCGGCCAGGTCAAACCGTCCGTCCTGGTTCCATATCCCGTGCTTACAGGTATGCACCTGCAGTGGACTCTCGATCTGTACGCCCGCCATGTGACCTGGGATATCCAAACAGTAACCCCGTGCTTCGTCAAGCGGCGCGATTACCCGCAAGAACACACCTTGATCCCCTGCATTCGTCGTTGCCTCTGCTGCCGCTTCGACGGTCGCCGAAATGTTTGAAGTAGGGGTGGAAGCCGCCCCAGGCGTATTGGTAGGGAGCGGTGTCGATGTATCGACGCCCCCTGAGCATGCGGCCATTGTGAGGAGCGCAGCCAAGCTTACAAGTAACCAGCGCACACAAGCCACCAACCTTTCCCATTGGAGTTTGCAAGCCAATTTGCAAACGTACTACTAGGGAAATGCTAACACGGGGCGGTATACAGCGGTGTGAAGGGTGCGCTACGGGTCGCTGCCGGGTTTAGCATGGCTCCGAAGTCTTCTTTCCCACTCGTCCAGAGGGGTGAACAGACCTCCTCAAGGATGCTCCCTGGCGGGGCGTCCCCGTACTTGCCCCACCACGTGGGGCACTCCCCTGAACTCTCAGCCAGGCACCGCGAAAGCAGAAGCCAGCAAGAACGATATGCCGATGTATCCAAAGAAAAGCTCCACCAACAAAAAGGCGCCCCAACCGAGGGGTGGACCCCAACCACTTTCATAAGCCACCAGGTCAACCACCACCAGAGCGATGGCTATTAGGATAACCGCCGCCTGGGGCCACCGGCCCCACCTGAGCGAAAGGCCCACGACGAAAAGATCAGACAAATACCACCAGGCGACCGCGACGCCGACAAAGTATCCGACCGGGGGAACATCAGAGCCGACCCTGTCTGAGAACTGGATGATATTCCACGTGAAATAGAACAGTGCGCCCACGCCGGTCAGAAAACGGGCCGTCCTCCCAATGGGCAGCGGCCTTGGGATAGTTCCAGCTTCTGCAAAGTCACCCAGCGTCATGGCGAATCCTCAAGACTCTGTTCCTCAGCGGTCTTGCGGCCTTCAGGCTTCTAGCGTCGATTTGATCTTTTCGAAGTCCTGGCGGCTGATTTCGCCTTCGGCGAGCCGCTTCTTCGCCAGGTCCAGGGGCGATTCGTCCACGCCGCTCAAAGGCCGCATCCGGTCGCTACCTCTCGCAATCGTCCAGATGGCCACGCCAATGACGGTGAAGAAACCCACGCAGCAGGTCGCGACCCATACTATCCACCACATCTCGTTTACCCTCCTTCGTCCTCGCCGCCGCCGAACCGGCATCCGGCTGCACCTTCCCAATGATATCAATTCCTTAGTGGGGAGTTCGGCCCAAGACCAATCAACAATCTCCCACGCGACTACAGGTCAGAGCAGGGCGCATTCCTCCCCTGCGCCCCGACGTTCCAGGATGGTTTTGGCGCGCTGGGCTTCATCCCATTCCTGTCTCTACCAAGAAAAAGGCACCCCCAGAAAACGGCCACCCCACCCTTCAAGGCGAGGAACATCGGGCAATCAATCGGGCACCGGACGCTCAGTGATTCATGCAGGGTAGACAAGACGGTCCTGATGTTCTTCCTGTTCCGGTAGGCGCGGGCGTGGTGGACACGGTCTGGGAGGAGGAGATACCTGACAAGCACACCGTTCGACTTTAACAAGCCATGGCCGTTGCCGCCAATGCCGGTCACTCGCCCGGCGGTACGATCCTATCGAAGCCGGTGTAGGGCTGCAAGACCTTCGGGATGAGCACCGACCCGTCTTTCTGCTGGTAATTCTCTAGAACAGCGATCATCAACCGAGGCAAGGCCAGCCCCGAGCCGTTGAGGGTATGCACGAACTCCGGGCGGGAGTCACGATCGCGGCGGAACCGAATGTTGGCGCGCCGGCCCTGGAAATCAGTGCAGTTGCTGCAGGAGCTGACCTCCAGCCACTCTCCGCACCCAGGCGCCCACATATCAATGTCAATGGTTTCGCTGGCCTGGAAGGCCAGGTCACCGGTGCAGTTTTGGACCACCCTGTATGGGATCTCAAGGGCTCGCGGCACGGACTCGGCATCCGCCAGCAGTGACCGAAACTCCTCGTCGGAGCGCTCCGGCTCCACGAACTTGAACAGCTCCACCTTATCAAACTGGTGCAACCGCTTCAGGCCTCGAATATCGCGCCCCGCTGACATCTTTTCGCGCCGGAAGCAGGCTGTATAGGCGACGTAACGAATCGGCAGCGTTCCCGGCGGCAGGATCTCCCCCGCGTGGAAGCTAGTGATGGGCACCTCGGCAGTGGGGATCAGCCAAAAGTCCTCTTCGGCGTCGTGGTAAAGGTTCTCGGCAAATTTAGGGAGCTGCCCCGAGGCGTAGAGCACCTGCTCCCGGACCATGTAGGGTGGGTAGACCTCTTCATAGCCGTTCCCGGTCTGCAGGTCCAGCATCCAATGGATCAGGGACCGCTGCAGCTTGGCGCCGGCGCCCTTGAGCACATTAAACCGGGAGCCGGAGATCTTTTGCCCTGTTTCGAAGTCGATAATACCCAGGTCTACGCCCGAGTCCCAGTGGGGTCGAGGCTCGAAGTCGAAGCTCCTGGGCTCGCCCCAGCTCCGTATCACGACGTTGCCGCTTTCGTCCGCTCCTTCCGGAACGGTCTCTCCGGGCAGGTTGGGCATCCGCATCATGAGCCCGTCAATGCTGTCCTGGACCTCGGCCAGGTCCCGGTCGAGAGCCTTGATCCGGTCTCCTACCTGGCGCATCTCCGCCACCAGCTCGGGTGGCTTGGGGTCCAACCGAGCGATATCTTTGCTTACCTGGTTGCGCCGGGCCCTGAGCCCCTCTGTCTCCACCAGGAACTCTCGGCGTTGCCGGTCCAGGGCGATGATCTCCTCTACCGGCGAGTCGTCGTGCCTGCGGGCCAACGCCCGGCTTATGGCTTCAGGGTCTTTTCGGATTAGGTCGATGGAAAGCATGACGACATCACATGTGTTGGGCTGGCCTGGAGCCGGTAGTCTAGCCGAAAAGAACGGTACGCTTGGACTAGCTGATCTCGACGAGGGTCAGGCGTTGGACTCCGCTGGGCACCGCCACCTCAACCACGTCGCCGACCTTCCTACCGAGCAGTGCCAACCCTACCGGGCTCTCGTTGGAGATCTTCCCTTCGGCGGGGTTGACCTCGGCGCTTCCCACGATGGTGTACGTCTCTTCCTCTCCATCGGAGGTCCTGAGCTTTACCCCAGAGCCAATTTCCACCATTCCGCCAACGTGGCTGGGGTGGACAATGGTGGCGGCTTGCAGCATCGCGTCTATTTCCAGGATGCGCCCTTCGACGAAGGCCTGCTCGTTCTTGGCATCGTCATACTCGGCATTGTTGGCGGTGCTCTCCAGCTCCTTGGCGCGGTGAATACGCTCCACCACCTCGGGCCGACGCACCATCTGAAGGCGTTCGAGCTCCTCCGCAAGGTGCTTTTGGCCTTCCTCGGTCAGGAATACTGGTTTGTCCGGCATGGGTCTTTCCGCCTATAAATGAGAAATAGGGACGCCGCTACCTCGTGCGTCCCTCGCGCGCTCCTGTTTTCGTTACAAGCTCATTATAGGGTAACCGTAAAGATATTGTAAAGTCCACGCTGTCCTGGGCAGGCCCATTGCCGCTGCGGCCCCGGCACTCATTGACACCCCAATCCGGCCACAGCATAATAACCCTCAGCGCTGCCTCTTTACCTGGGTAGCGCGCAAGGCCTGCCGAGGTGGCGAAATTGGCAGACGCGCCATCTTGAGGGGGTGGTGGGCTTACGCCCGTAGGAGTTCGAGTCTCCTCCTCGGCACCAGAGTCTTCAGATAAAAGAGCGGTCCTCCTATTGAGGACCGCTTTCACGTTCCCCGAACTGCGATTCGCCGACATTCCGCCGACATTAGATCGAGCCAGCCTTGCTCCATCACCTTGTCTACGGGCTAGAGGTACAATTTCCCGGATGACCGAGGATACGCCTTTCTTCTTTGGGGCCACGCCGGCTTTCGGGTGAAGAAACGGTGCGCTGAGCCGCGAAGGAAAGGGCCTAACCTCTTTCGGCACCGTAATGATCTGAGTCATTAGGAGGGGACGATGAGTTTCCCGAACCTGTTCAAACCTTTGGCGATGGGCAAACTTGAGCTAAAGAATCGTGTCGTTATCCCAGCCCATGGGCCAAGACTCGGACGAGCGCGCTATCTAACGTACCTGGAAGAGCGGGTGAAAAACGATGTGGGCCTGCTGATCTGCAGCGTGCCGGCAATGCAGAGCATTTCTTCCTATAACGTGACGCCTCCGACGCCCTATGACCCGGACAGCAGTGACGCACAAATGCCTAACCCTGCAAAGGCAGAGAACGCCCGGTTCTACGACGAGTTGACTATCCCATTCATGGCGGAAGAGGCGGCCATGGCACACCGGCATGGTGCGGCTTGTTTCGGTCAGCTCGTGAACTCTGGCAGCTACAATCGAGGCGAAAACTTTCAACCAGGGCTTTCACCTTCCGGCGTCGCGGACGAGATGCTGGGGGAGGTGCCCCACGCACTGAGCGTGCAGGAGATCAAAGAGATGGTCTCTGTGTACGGACAAGGAGCCCGACGGGTCCAGCAAGCGGGGATGGACGGGGTCGAGATCCATAGCTGCCACGGCCTGCTGCTGAACTCTTTCCTCTCACCCTTGACCAACAAACGCGAGGACGAATACGGGGGAAGTCTGGAGAACCGCGTCCGTTTCCTCTTAGAGATATTCGCCGAATTACGGCGGGTGGTGGGGTCCGACTTCATCGTCGGTATCCGAATGCCCAGCGATGAGTTCCTGCCGGGAGGCCTGACCAGCCGGAACATGGTCGACATCGGCCTCATGCTCAAGCCGTATCTGAACTACATCGATGTCAGCGGCGCCAGCGAGCACGGGCGTAAAGGCGGCCTCACCATCCCCGCGGTGATGTCCAACGACTTCGGTGAGGGGATATATTTCGAAAGAGCCGCTGCACTCCGGGCAGGTGTCGGGCTGCCGGTGCTCTTGACCGGGAAGATCACCGACCCCACCTATGCGGACAAGGTCCTCGGGGAGGGAAAGGTCGATCTTATAGGGATGGTCCGTGCCTTCATCGCCGACCCGGAATGGGCGAAAAAGGCCAAGGGGGGAGACGCCGGTGAAATCCGGATGTGCACGGGAGATAACGAAGGTTGCCGTCGGCGAACGCAAGTGAGGGGGTTGGGCGGCGGTCTGACCCTCGGGTGCACGCAGAACGCCGCCGTGGGTAGGGAAAAGGAAATGGAGATCGTCTCCGCGAGCACTCCGAAGCGCGTGGTGGTCATCGGCGGAGGTCCCGGCGGCATGGAAGCCGCCCGGATTGCGGCGCTACGCGGCCACCAGGTTACCCTCTACGAAAAGGGAGCAGAGCTGGGCGGGCAAGTCCTTACCGCTGCTCGCGATCCGCGCCAAAAGAGCCTTTTCGAAGCGGTCCGCTATCGTACGGGTCAGCTGGAGAAGCTCCGGGTCGAGGTACGACTCCGGACCGCCATGGATGCGGAGACGGTGCAGGGTCTCGCTTCCGACGCCGTTATCGTGGCGACCGGAGCGGTCCCTCACCTCCCCTCCATTTCCGGCGCGGATACCGGATACGTCGTGACCATCGGTCAGGTACTGGATGGCGAGGCCGCCGTCGGCCCTAGAGTGTGCGTCGTCGCAGGGTTCAACGGCTATCGAGAGCCTGCAACCCTGGCGGAGATGCTGGCCGACCAAGGTCACCAGGTGGAGGTCATCACCGAGCGCATGTTCGTCGGTGAGAGCCAGGACCCGGGCTCGAATCACAACACGTTGCGACGCTTGATGGAAAAGAACGTGGGCATGCACACCCTGACCGGCCTGAAGGCTATCGAAGGCACAGACCTCCTGGTCTACAACTCCCTGACCAGGCAGGAGCGCGTTATGCAGGGCTTCGACTCGGTTGTAGTGGCGATGGGAGGAGTGGCCAGGGATGAGGTCTACCACACGTTGAGGAACCAAGGACGGCAAGTTATTGCCGTGGGCGACTGTCTCGCGCCGCGCAGGGTGCTGCACGCGGTGCTTGAAGGCGCGCGGGCTGGGCATGCCGTTTAGCGATAGGTGAGCGCAATCGGGAGCCACCTTGAAAGTTGTGTACCGCTCATTAATAGTAGTAATATTGTGCGATATTCAGCGGGGCTAGTTAGGCAGGAGGGCATTATGGCGAGTACGAAAGCAGGCAGCCGAGGCGTTTACCAGGCGGACGTTGAGGAGAAGCTGTCGTACAAGGTGTTCGACGCCGACAACCATATCTATCCACCGGCGGACGCAGCGGTGCGCCACCTGGAGAAGAAGTATGTCGAACGCGTCTTTCCTACTGGAAAGACCCACAGGACGCAGGTTGACGTTGTAGGGGACGAGCACAAGGCCAAGACGCTTGGCGAGCACCCTGTTGGTGAGCACGGAGGCGTCAACCCCCTGGAGCTTCCCGAGATGAAGGGCGATATCCCCGTCCCGGGCGCGATGCTCAACAAGCTGAACGCCGCAAAGGGTCTCGACAAGGAGGGCCAAGAAAAGCTTGTCGGGACCTTCCGGGAGATGGAGCCGGCCTTCGAGAATCGAGATGAGCGCGTCAAGCTCATGGACGATCAGGGCGTACAAGCCGCCGTCATCCACGCCGGTGGGGGCGGGGCCGGGGGCCCCTTTAACCGAGGTGACTATTCCGCGGGCTACGCAGCCGCCCGGGCGTGGAACCGATACATCCAACAGGATTGGGGCTTCAACTATAAGGGCCGCATCTTCACGCCGGCCTACATCCCGCTCGTCGATGTAGATATGGCTGTGGAAGAGCTGGACCGGTGTATGGCCGAAGGGGCCGGGCTTATCGGCCTCAACGCGGGAGGGAGCCATGGACGCTCACCCGCCGATCCCTATTTCGACCCGTTCTGGTCGAGGGTGAACGAGGCCAAGCTCCCGATCGTCATCCACCTCGGTGGTCCTCTCACCCACCGCGGCGTTGAGTGGAGCGAGGACCCCACGACCCCATACAAGGATTTCAACGGCTTCCAGTGGCTCACCATGTGGAGCGACTGGCCGATCATGGAGACCGTCTCGATGCTGGTCTTCCACAGTTTCCTCACCCGGTTCCCCAACATCAACGTCCTTGTCGCCGAGTTCGGCACGCCGTGGCTGCCGTACCTCTCCCGCAAGATGGACCATGCGGCCATGCTGGGCCGCAAACCCAAGTGGGGCGACAAACTCCCGATGCGTCCGAGCGAGATGCTCAAGAATCGATTCGTGATCGCCCCCTACCCGGAGGAGAACATCCAGCGGGCCATCGACGTCGTTGGGACTGAAGCCCTGGTCTTCGGCTCGGACTTCCCCCACTCGGAGGGACTGCCTGATCCCGTTCAGTACGTCTTCCAGCTCAAGGGCCAGACCGAACCGGTCGTCAAGGCGATCATGCGCGGCAACCTTGCCCGCTTCCTCGGTGCCGCATAGGTAAGATAGACCGTCAGGTCCTGTGGGCCGCGACCCTCGGCCCATCGCCGCTAACGGAGCGGATCGAGGCAGCGGCGGCCAACGGCTACCGGGCTCTCTCGATCTCGCCGTCGGAGTATACGCGGGCCCTGGCCGAGGGGCCGGAGCCGCGTGAGCTCAGACGGCGGGGGCGCGATCAAGGCGTGGAGCTGTCCATCCTGGACGGCGCCATCGAATGGTACCCGCATCATCCCCCCAAGCGACCCCTTGGGGGGTTGGATTTTACCGTCGACGACATCATGCGCATTGGCGAAGCCTTCGAGATCACCTCGCTGAGCGCGCTGGCGCCTTTTCCCACTGACCTGTCCACGGAAGAACTCGCCGCGCACTTCGCGGGTCTGTGCGACCGGGCGGCGGAGCAGGGGTGGCGTGTTCACTTCGAGTTCACGCCCAGGTCTCCGGTCTCCGACATTGTCACCGCCTGGGACCTCGTCCGGCTCGCCGACCGCCCCAACGGCGGTATCTTGTTCGATACGTGGCACTTCTATCGGGTGAACCCGGACTTCGAGGCACTGGCGCGGGTCCCCGGCGAACGCATCTTCGCCGTACAGGTGTCGGACGGAGCAGCCGAGTTCGAAGAAGGACTCTTGCAGGACACTTTTCGGCACCGGCGTTTACCCGGCGACGGTGTCTTCGACCTTCTGCGGGTGATGAGGGCCCTCGAAGCTATCGGCGGTCTCTCGCTCGTCGGCCCGGAAGTCCTCTCCGTCGATCTTTTCGCCCTCCCGCCGGTCGAGGCTGCCCGCCGGGCGTCCCAGAGTCTCGACCGTCTCCTGGGCGACCTGAACGCGCCCCTTGACGATTGACCTTCTGGAACGATAACGCTAGGGTAGTCGAGGTCTATTTCCCATTGGAGGTGCAGAGAAGTCATGGCGATAAAAGGGTTGGCGGTCATGGATTTTGCTGTCGGCAAGGAAGTCCAAACAGCCGATGCGACGCTGCTCCGCGAGGCCGGAGTGGATGTTCAGGGAGAGCGGTGCAAGACGGAGGAGGACGTGATCCGCGTGGCCGGGGAGGCGGATGTCTTGCTCGATGGGATGGGGCCCATCACCCGGAAGGTGCTCACGGCGTTGACTCGCTGCAAGGTCGTAGCCCGTTACGGGGTCGGAGTGGACAACGTAGACCTGGAGGCTGCGACAGATCTGGGCATCATTGTGACGCATGTCCCGGACTACTGCATCGAGGAGGTCTCAAATCACGCCATCACCTTCCTACTCATGTGGGGCAAGCAGATGATGGCGATGGACCGCACGGTGCGCCAGGGGAGCTGGGCGGGTGGTCAGCCGACATCCTACGAGAAGGTGCAGTCCATTCATCAGCAGACCCTTGGTCTTCTTGGTGTGGGACGGATCGGGATGGCTACAGCTCTCAAGGCCAGGGCCCTGTCCATGGAGGTCCTGGTCTATGACCCCTATACGGACCCGAAAAAGCTGGAGGCTGAGGGGCTGGTCGTAACCGACATGTCGCGGGTGTTGGCTGAGAGCGACTATATATCGGTTCACACCCCGCTGACTCCCGAGACCCGCGGTTTCATCAGTACCGAACAGTTCAAGGCTATGAAGCCAACGGCCTTCGTGATAAACGTCTCCCGGGGACCTATCATCGATGAGGCGGCGTTGATCAAAGCGCTGCAGGAGGGGACCATCGCCGGCGCTGGCCTGGATGTCTTCGAAACGGAGCCTCTCGCTGCCGACAGTCCTCTTTGCCAGATGGACAACGTGATCCTGAGCCCGCACGCGGCGCACTTCTCACCCATCGGCACAGTTCGAGCTCGGAGGCAGATTGGCGAAGAGGTGCTCCGGGCTCTAGGTGGTGGGTACCCGATAAATGTCGCAAATTCCGCCGTTCTACAGAAGAAGAACCGGCTGTCCCCGGTGGGCTGAGCGCCAACGGGGCCACCGCGCCCCCCCGGCCTCGGTAAGCACTCCCGCGTGGTCCTCAGCGCCCTCGGTTACACCGGGGCTAAGGTCATCGGTCTGGTGGAAGTTCGAGCCGTGGCGCAGCAAAAAGGGCCAAGGTCTTCGTCGACAGAGAAGTTGCGCCCTTGGGCCAAGCGGCGCGACACGGATGGCGCTAACGCAGGTCGGGTCATACTGGCGCTTGTCTACCCTCCGTTTGTCGCCGGAGGCTGCCACATGTATTCCTGACCCGTTGCCAGGGCCTGCATGAGGGCCTGCAGGTCGGGCTCTCCAGGCTGCGGCGGCGCGTCGCCGCGGGGGATATTTCGGATCATCTTGAAGGCGTCATCGATCTGGGGCTTCTTGATGATGGGGGTGTGACAACCGGCGACAACCGAGATGTCCAGGTTCTGTACCCGGTCCACATGCTGCTCGAACTTGGCGGGGTCGAGCAGCTTGAACCAAGGGCTATTTATGCGGTTGAAGAACTCCAAGCGATGCTCCCAGGCGGGGCGTTCCAGCTGAGAGATGTCATCTATCGGGCCTGGCACCGGCGTCGCGAAAGAGTCTACCGCCCAATAGAGGCCGGTGCTGTCGTCGTACAGACCCCTGGTCACCGGCGAATCGAAGAGCGGCGGCGTGATGGCGGTAAGAGTGCGGTCTCCGGCCTTCCATGAATCTCCGTCATTGACCCAGCGGCTTCGCTCTAAGGGGAAGTTGAACGCGCTGGTATGTCGCTCGATCATGAACCAGGTTGAGATCAGGGTGGCGTTTGGGCAGGCCTCCATGACTTCCAGGAGGTTGCCGGCGTGATCTACATCATCGTGGGAGAGGAAAATCCACCGGACTTCACCGGGGTCGACGATGGAGAAGACGTCCTTCATCCACTGCTCCCGGTTTGCGATGGTACCGGTATCAACGATGATAGGCTCTTTGCCCTTGATGACCAGCGAGTGCAAGTACACCCAGATCGGTCCGATGATCGCAGGCTGTATCTGTTGGATGAGCCATGTGTCGTTGGCGACCTTGAGCGGGGCCAGATGGGTTTCGGGCTTTACGGGATTCAGGGCCGTCATGGTTTGCCTCCTGTACTGTGAATATGCCCAGTTCCGTTCATGTCACGGGGAGACTACTTTGGCGCTGTCGGGCCTGTCAAGAGTGAACAGCACCGTTGTCGGCCCGATGTGGACCGAAGGCGGTCCGTATTGGCGCTAGCGTCATGGTGGTAAGCTTGTGACTAGTCTGCGGAGCGAGGGGGTGTCAACGTGATGGCTGGAATGACCCATAGAGTAGCCTTGGCCCGACTGGTCTTCTTACTGGGGGCGGGAAGCGGTATCATCGGCGTCTTAGCCGGCTTCTTGGACCGGACCTGGCAGCTGGGGGTCGGTGGGTGGCTCCTTGCCGGTATCCTAGGAGTCACCGGAGCGACCGCCATCCTGGCCGAGGAGATCATGGAGAACAGAAAGGTTAAAAGATCTGAGGTTGCGTTGGTGTTAGTCCCCCGTTAGGGACCCCTTTTCAGCAATCTGTATCGGGGAGCGGGCCCGAGAAGGTTGGGTACTACGGGGTTACGCGGACGGGGCAGCGACCCTTGAGGGCGCGCTACAGGCTGGTTACAGCGCGTACGTGAAGACAAGGGCGTTAAACATAACAATTGCCGCCATGGAGTAGTTCAGCAATCGCATGGTGTGGAAGGCGTTTCGCTGCCACAGAACCCCGCCCATGGCGACGGCGAAGAGCACTTTAACCAAGAGCATGCGCTGGAGCCCGAGGGAGAGGGCAAGAGTACCCAAGAACGGATTGACCTCGGCGCCTCCCAGATTCAAGGAAAACGCGGTGAGCACGGCGTCGGCTAGATTTACCCCGATCCAGGCCAGAAACATCATGGTGAGAGGCTGCCTTTTTTGAGGTCGCTTTTTCGGGTCCGACGGTGGAAGGCTCGGCGCCTTTGTTTGAAGATGTGTTGCTAGGATAGCATCGAGGGCCCGCGCGTTGCTACCGCCGGGTCGTCGATCCCTGTCAGGGCCCAGGTGCAAGGTGTGAAGGCCTGACCGCGGAAGGGGTGCCGAAAGCATGGCGAAGCTAAAGTTCGGCGGCATGTATCGGAGGTCCAAGGACCATCCCGACCCGATGAGTTTCGCCAGGCGCCTGGAAGAATTGGGGTTCGACGGTTTTTGGGCCCCTGAGACCCCCACCAACCGCGGTCCCAGCATGGACACCTTCGCTGTGTTGTGCTATGCCGCTGCGGCCACCAAGCGGATCACCGTGGGAAGCAATGTGCTTCTGCTGCCGCTCCATCACCCCTCCTGGGTGGCCAAGCAATGGGGGACTCTGGACATTCTGTCCGGGGGCCGAACGGTCCTATGTGTCGGGGCAGCGGGGGAGTACCCCAAGCAGTTCGAAGCCGTCGGCATCCCGAAGCCTGAACGCGGGAAAAGGACCGATGAGGGGATCGACGTCATTCGGAATCTCTGGACTGAGGAGGTCTCGACGTACCACGGGGAGATGTTTCGGTTTGAAGGAATCACGATGGAGCCGAAGCCGGTGGCGAAGCCGCACCCGCCAATCTGGGTGGGCGGCAGGCCCGGTGGTATCGAGTTTGACTTACAGGGCAATCGTCACTTCAAGAGCAGGACGGCCGCCATCAGGAGGGCTGCGGAGCGGGGCGATGGATGGTGCCCCTACTACATGACCCCGGAGACCTACCGGCAAAGCGTGGAGCAGGTGAAGGCGCGTGCCAAGGAGATCGGCAGGGACATCTCCAAGATGGCCTGGGGTTACAACGTCCACATGTGGATGCGCGAGAGCTACGACGAGGCGCTGACCGCCGCGGCCGGTACCCTGCGGTACGGACGCGACATTTCCGAGAGGATTCAAGGCTATGACCTTCTGGGTAACCCCGAGGACCTGGTGCGCCGCATAGAGCAGTGGGCGGATGCCGGGGTAGAGTACTTGATCTTCCATAACGAAGCGACGCCGGGGCTGGAAGACCAGGCCCTGGAGACCTTCGCCAAAGAGGTCATGCCCCATTTCCAGTAGGTTGTGCGGAGATTTGATCGTACACAGGGTTAGGGGTGAGAGAATGCTGGGACGCAGGGACGTGGATATCGAAACGGACAGGGCTGTGCTGCTGGAGTTTCACTGCCAGGCGAACTATGAGAGTGATAGCCCGTGGGCCAGGCGCACGCCCTATGAAGAATACCGGTCCAAATGGCTGAGCACGTCGCAGCCCGACACGTTCTTGGGTGACCTTGCACAGTCGATGGAGGACCCCAGGGCCGTCGCCGAGATTTGGGAGGTTGAACAGCGGGTCGCCGGCTATGTCTGGGTTACATTCGAGGAGATACAAGACTATGGCCTCACCGTAGCCGAGGTCAAAGATATCACTGTGGTGGAGCAGAGGCGCAGAGAGGGGATTGCCTCAGCCATGTTGGCCCACGCCGAAGAGGTGGCCCGCATCAGGGACGCACATCTCCTTCGTTCCGGGTGCGGTACAGAAAACCTACCCTCACAGGGCCTCCACGACAAGCTTGGGTTCTCGATGTTCAGGCTCGAATACGAAAAAGTCCTCACCTAACAGGATGCCGAAGAAGGGGTGTCCAGAGGGGCGGAGCCCATTTGGCGGGGGTTGAAGGGGGTGTCCCCTTCTTTTAATCATCCGCCTAAGGCGGATACCTTGAACCTCCTTGAGGGGGTTTGGGGGTGTTTTCCAGGACCCTGCTAAGGGTCTGCTATTGGACTCAGGGCCTTTGGCTTAAACCTGGGTGGCTGAACGCTGGGCTTGCAATGGCTCCGTTCCCTCAATACAATGACTCTACGGTGTATCCGGCGGTGGCTTGTCCTCCCCGGGTGCACGGCTGCGGTTGGATGAGCGGAAGTGGCTCAGTGGTAGAGCATCTCCTTGCCAAGGAGAGGGTCGGGGGTTCGAATCCCCTCTTCCGCTCCACCGCCTGCCGTGATACACAGTGCCCCCAATCTCGGCCACGCCATACCAAGCCTCCACGGATGCTACATATTTTCGTTAAGCTCCTAGAATCTATTCCAAAACTCGACATGCCAGATTGGTTTCACCCTCACCCTAGCCCTCTCCCATCAAGGGAGAGGGGAATTTGGAATTGTTACCAGCCAGACCACAGCGACAGCCGATGACTGAAGGGAATCGGACCGCACGTGTCTCTACGTAATCTCCTCACCTTGGCTGCCTTGGCGGCAGCGGTTGCCCTCTTGGCGGCTGCATGCGGCGGGGGTGGAGGAGACAACAATGATGATGCGAAGGCTACCTCGGGCGGCCCTTACCGCGAACGGATGCGGGAGTTTGTTCAGGCCATCGGCGCCGTTGCCAAGGAGGCCGACCCCGACTTCTTGATCATCCCGCAAAACGGTGAGGAGCTGCTAACGGCGGGCGGTTCGCCGGACGGAGAGCCCTCGGCAACCTACCTTGAATCCATCGACGGCCTGGGACGGGAGGATGTCTTTTACGGCTATTCAGGCTATGGCGAAGCGACACCTCCATCGCTCCAAGCGGTTATGGTCGCCCTTCTCGACCTGGCGGAGGACAACGGGGTCCAGGTGATGGTCACGGACTACGTGTCCGTTCAACAGGGGGTGGACGACTCTTATGCCCGCAACGCGGACCAGGGCTATATCTCCTTTGCCGCTGCCACGGGCGATATCGGCCTCGATGCCGTCCCCACGTATCCGTCAGATCCCTTCAACGAGAACACCGACGATGTCTTTTCTTTGGATGAGGCCGAAAACTTCCTCTATTTGATCGATCCAACCCGGTTCGATTCCAAAGAGGATTTTCTCATCACGGTGCGCAACACTAACTACGACCTGGTGTTGATCGACCTCTTTTTCGACGGTACAGAGCCCTTAACCCGGGCTGAGGTGGAGGGCCTCAAGCAAAAGGCAAACGGCGGCAGCCGCCTCGTCATCGCATACCTCAACATCGGGGCGGCGGAGGACTACCGCTATTACTGGCAGCAGGAATGGCGACAGGGCGATCCGTCATGGCTTGCCGGCGCTTATGAGGGGTTCCCGGATGAGCTGTTCGTCGAGTACTGGAACCCGGAGTGGCAGGGCATCATATTCTTGGACCAGGACTCTTACCTGCAACGGGTCCTGGATGCTGGCTTTGACGGCGCTTATCTGGATAATATTCTGGCCTTCGAGTTTTTTGAAGAGATGTCCGGATAGGACACACAGGCTTGGACACTCGGCCACAGCCCGACCGTCACTCATGCCGCTGTTGCGTCGGTAACGTTGGACTGCTACAATCCCCGCCGGACACTATAGCGCGGTGAGTATTCTGCGAGTGGGGGTGCGTTCTGCAAGAATTTGAATATGTCGCACCGAAAACGCTGGATGAGGCCATCAAGCTGAAGGCTGCAAAAGGCGACAAGGCGCGGGCCATAGCGGGAGGGACTGATATCCTGGTCAAACTCAGGGCGGGCGCCTTCCAGATTGACACCCTGATCGACATGAAGTCCATCCCAGATGTCAATGAGCTGACATGCTCGGCCTCCAAAGGGCTCACTCTCGGGGCAGCCGTCCCGTGTTACCGGATCTACGAGGACCAGAGCATCAACAAACTCTACCCAGGTCTTGTGGACTCGGCTTGGATGATAGGCGGCATCCAGATCCAGGGTAGGGCGAGCGTGGGCGGGAACCTGTGTAATGCGGCGCCCAGCGCGGACACCATCCCCGCCTTGATAGCGCTAGAAGCAACCTGCGTCATCGCGGGTCCTAAGGGCCGGAGGACTGTCGCTGTGGAAGACTTCTGCACCGGTCCGAGCGCCAACGTCCTCCAGGATGGAGAGCTTCTGGTGTCGATGACCTTCCCGCCTCCTACAGCGCGCTCCGGGGCCCATTACCTGAGGTTCATTCCCAGGAATGAGATGGACATCGCCATCGCCGGCGTCGGGGCCTCCGTCGTCCTGGACCAGTCCAAGACCCGTATAGAGTCGGCCCGCATAGCCCTTGCCTCCGTCGCTCCGACTCCAGTCGTGGCGAAGGAGGCCCAGGACCTCCTGGCGGGCAAGGAGGCCAACGAGGCCGCCATCGAAGCGGCGGGGGAGGCCGCCAAGGCCGCTGCCAAGCCCATCACCGACATGCGAGGCACCGTGAAGCAGAGAGTCCACCTCGTAGGGGTGCTTACCAGGCGGGCGCTGCGGAAAGCCATTGAAAGGGCGAAAGAGGCATAGACCCATGGTAAGAAAAGTTCACATCCATACAAATATCAATGACGGCGATGTTGAATTTCTCTGCGAAGAGCGGCAGAGCCTGCTGGAAGTCCTGCGGGACGTGGTGGGGTTGACCGGCACCAAGGAAGGGTGCAACGACGGTAACTGCGGCGCTTGCAGCGTGATCCTTGACGGCAGGCTGGTGGATTCCTGCCTGGTGTTGGGTGTGGAGGCCGAGGGGAAGGAAATAACCACCATCGAAGGCATTGCCTCCGTGGACGGGCTGCACCCCATACAACAAGCGTTTCTCGAAGAGGCCGCCCTCCAATGCGGCATCTGCACCCCCGGCTTCATCGTCGCCGCCAAGGCGTTGCTGGACAGGGAGCCGGAAGCCGACGAGGCGCGTATTCGCCACTGGCTGGCGGGTAACCTGTGTCGCTGCACCGGCTACGACAAGATTATTCGAGCAGTCATGAAGGCCGGAGAGACGGTCCAGGGAGGTGCGCGATGACCTCCACGGCTGATAGGAAGGGCGCCCCCTCCTACACGTCAGAGAACTACTCCTCCGCCAAATACAAAGTCGTGGGCACCCGGCCCATCCGGCACGACGGCTTGGACAAGGTCACGGGTCGCGCCAAGTACGGCGCCGACGTCAGCATGTCCGGGTTGCTGCACGGAAAGCTCCTACGGAGTCCCCATGCCCACGCCAAGATTCTTTCCATCGACACGTCCGAGGCCCTCAAGCTTGAGGGGGTTAAAGCCGTCGTAACCTCCCAGGACCTTCCCATCGTCGCTGACCAGTTAATCGACCTGGCAGAAGTGATGGCGAACCCCAGGGTTATGGCCGAGAATATCCTCGCCGGCGCCAAGGTCCTGTATAAGGGGCACGCCATAGCCGCGGTAGCCGCTATGAGCCCCCACGTCGCCGAAGAGGCCGTCGGCCGTATCAAGGTGGAGTATGAAGTGCTGCCGCCCCTGCTGGACGTTCGGGAGGCCATGAAAGACGACGCGCCCCTGCTGCACGACGGACTGACGACGCGAAACACCGCGGAGCGCTTTGGCAAGGGGACGGACACCGGCGTCAAGAGCAACATCGCCTCCCATATCCAGTTCAAGCGCGGCGACGTTGAGCAGGGCTTCAAGGATGCCCATGTCATCGTGGAGCGGGAGTACAACACCAAGGGCGTCCACCAGGGTTACCTGGAGCCCCAGTCGTCAACAGTGAACTGGGCCCCGGACGGCCATATCACGGTGTGGACGAGCACACAAGGGCATTTCGGCGTGCGTGCCCAGACCGCTGCGGTCCTGGCCGTACCGGAGCACATGGTCAAGGTTGTGCCCATGGAGATCGGCGGCGGCTTTGGCGGCAAGATCCCGGTGTACCTAGACCCTGTCTGCGCCCTGCTTTCCAAGAAAACGGGAAAACCGGTGAAGATCGTTCTGACACGGAAAGAGGTCTTCGAGGGAACCGGCCCCACCTCCGGGACGTTCATGCGGGTCAAATTCGGCGCTGATAAGAACGGCCTCATCACTGCGGTCGAGCTGTTCCTGGCCTATGAGGCCGGGGCCTTTCCCGGCTCCCCCGTAGGGGCTGGGGCCAACACATCCCTTGCTCCTTACAAGATCGATAACTTGTTGATTGATGGCTATGATGTGACGGTCAACAAGCCCAAGGTACAAGCTTATCGGGCGCCCGGCTCGCCCCAAGCGGCCTTCGCCGTCGAGACGGCTCTGGATGTCCTCGCGGATGAGCTTGGAATGGACCCCATGGACCTGCGACTCAAAAACGCGTCCAAAGAAGGAGACCGCCAGCCCAGCGGCGTTCCGCTACCGAGCGTAGGCTGCGTTGAAGTCGAGCAGGCGATGAAGGAACACGACCACTATAAGACTCCACTGAAAGGCCCCAATCGAGGGAGGGGCGTCGCAATGGGATACTGGGGCAACGGAGGGATGCAGTCCTCCGCGACCCTCACCGTCAACAGCAACGGGACCGTGGCCGTGGTCACGGGCTCCGTCGACATCGGCGGCACCCGTCCCGCTGTCGCCATGCAGGCCGCCGAGGTTCTGGGCATCTCCGCCGAGGATATGCGTCCCAGTGTCGGCGACACCGATAGTGTCGGCTGGACAGGAGTGACGGGGGGCAGTCGAACGGCATTCTCCACCGGCATAGCGGCCATTACCGCCGCGGAGGATATCAAAGACCGGATGATCGCCCGAGCAGCGTTGGTCTGGGAGGTCAAGCCGGAGGATGTGAGCTTCCGGGACGGGGTGTTTACCAACGGAAAGAACTCAGAAGAGCGCCTGACCTTCAAGGAGCTAGCAGGGAAGCTCATGGCGACCGGCGGCCCCATTAGCGCCTCAGCGGCCTCGAACCCCAGGCAGGTTGGGCCCGGCGTCTGCGGCAACATCGTCGACGTGGAGGTTGACCCGGATACCGGTAAAGTCACCATTCTCCGTTACACCGTCGTCGAAGATGTCGGTCAGGCTGCCCACCCCAGCTACGTGGAGGGGCAGATGCAGGGCGGGGCCGTTCAGGGTATAGGATGGGCCCTCAACGAAGAGTACTTCTTCACCGATGACGGCGCCATGCAGAACTCCAGCTTCCTGGACTACCGGATGCCCACCAGCCTCGACTTGCCCATGATCGACACGGTGCTGGTTGAGGTCCCTAACCCCGGTCACCCCTTCGGTTTGCGAGGTGTCGGTGAGGTCTCCATCGTTCCCCCGATGGCTGCGATCTCCAACGCCATTTCGCATGCGTTGGGGGTGCGTGTCGACCGGCTGCCGATGTCGCCAGGCGTCATACTTGAGGCCATGGAGGCCGGCAAGGGCGGGAAGTAGCGGCGGACGCCTCGTATCAACATCTGAAAGGGAGGGCGCCATGACGACCACCTCCGATCGACCAACAAAGGGCGCTCCGCCCTACTCGTCTCAGAACTACACGTCCAAGTACAAGGTCGTGGGCACCCGGCCCATCCGGCACGACGGCTTGGACAAGGTCACGGGCCGCGCCAGGTATGGCGCGGACATCAGCCTGCCCGGCATGCTGCACGGCAAGCTTCTCAGAAGTCCCCACGCTCACGCCAAGATCATATCTATCGACGCGACCGAGGCGTTGAAGCTGGATGGCGTCAAGGCGGTGGTGACGGCCAAGGACCTCCCGATCATCGAAGACCAGGTCATGGACCTGGGGGAGACCATGGGGAACCCTCGGGTTATGGCCGAGAACATCTTGGCCAAGAGCAAGGCCCTCTATAAAGGGCATGCCGTTGCGGCTGTCGCCGCCATCAGCCCTCACGTTGCCGAGCTGGCCCTCGATCGAATAAAGGTGGAGTACGAGGTGCTGCCACCCCAGCTCGATGCCGAGGCGGCTATGAGGGAGGACGCTCCTCTTATCCTGGAGGAGTTGACCACCCAGTCCGTGGCGCAGGCCTACGTGCGCGGCACCGATACAGGTGTGAAGAGCAACATCGCCAGTCATATCCAGATGAAGCGTGGCGACCTGGAGCAGGGCTTCAAGGACGCCGATGTCATCGTCGAGCGCGTGTACAAGACGACTGCTGTTCACCAGGGATATATCGAGCCTCAGTCCTCTACGGCCTACTGGGCGCCCGACGGTCGAATTACGATCTGGACAAGCACTCAGGGACACTTCACCGTCAGGACAATGACAGCCGCTATGCTGGGCGTCCCGGAGCACTCCGTGAAGGTCATCCCTATGGAGATCGGCGGCGGCTTCGGAGGCAAGATTCCCGGCTATCTGGACCCCGTATGCTCACTCCTTTCCAAGAAGACCGGCCACCCGGTCAAGATCGTGCTCACACGCAAGGAAGTCTTCGAGGCCACAGGGCCGACCTCGGGCTCGTCCATGAGATGTAAAGTTGGGGCGAACAAGAGCGGTCGCATCACCGCAGCCGAGCTCTACCTGGTCTTTGAGGCAGGGGCATTTCCCGGCTCGCCTGTCGGGGCAGCCGCCATGTGCTCGCTCACCTCCTACAACATTGAGAACTTCCAGATCGATGGCTACGACGTCATCGTGAACCGGCCCAAGGTGCAGGCCTATCGCGGCCCCGGCTCACCCATTGGGACCTTCGCCGCGGAGGGTGTCATGGACGAGGTGGCGGAGAAGCTGGGGATGGACCCCCTGGAGTTTCGGCTGAAAAACGCCGCCAAAGAAGGGGACCGGATGCCTAACGGCATGACGCAGCCGAGGATTGGCTGCGTCGAAGTCGAGGAGGCTATGAAGGCGCATCCTCATTACAAGATCCCACTAGGGCCCAACCAGGGGCGTGGCACAGCCATGGGTTTCTGGTTTAATGCCGGCGGGCCGTCGTCGGTAACGTTGGGTGTCAATGCCGATGGCACCGTCAACATGATCAGCGGGTCTGTCGACATCGGTGGGACGCGTCCCGCCATCGCCATGCAGGCCGCCGAGGTCCTGGGTGTCTCCGCTGAAGATATGGTGCCCAGCGTTGGAGACACCGATTCCATCGGCTTCACCAATGGTACCGGCGGCAGCAGGACCGCATTCGCCACAGGGACGATCGCCATTGAGGCTGCGCGGGAGGTCCGGGACAAGATGGCCGCCCGGGCTGCGCTGATTTGGGAGATCAAGCCTGAGGAGGTGGTCCTTGATGACGGCGTGTTCGTCAACGGCAAGAATCCCGATGACAAGATGACCTTTAAACAGCTGGCGGCGCGACTGATAAGAACGGGCGGGCCCATCAGCGCCTCCGCCTCCGGCAGCCCCCGAGGCGTTGGCGCCGCATACTGCGGCAACATGGTAGACGTGGAGGTGGACCCGGAAACGGGCAAGGTCACCATCCTGCGATACACCGTCTTCCAGGATGTCGGCCAGGCCGCCCATCCCAGTTTCGTCGAGGGACAGATGCAGGGGGGGACAGTGCAGGGTATCGGCTGGGCCTTGAACGAGGAGTACTACACCTCCGAGGATGGGGTCATGCTCAACTCCAGCTTCCTGGACTATCGCATGCCTACCAGCCTGGACCTCCCCATGATCGACACGGTCCTCATCGAGGTACCCAATCCCGGCCACCCTTTTGGTGTGCGGGGTGTTGGAGAGGTCTCCATCGTGCCGCCTATGGCAGCGATCGCCAACGCTATCTATGACGCCGTAGGCGTACGTATGGACAGGCTTCCCATGTCGCCTGGAGCGGTGCTGGAGGCTCTGGAGGCCAAAAAGGCCCAGGGCTAAGGGAGAGAGTATGGCGGAGGTGTGGATCCCCTCTCTGTTGCAGCGCCTGACGAATGGGGAGGACAAGGTGAGGGTTTCGGGGAGAAACCTGCGCGAGGTCATCGAGAACCTAGATGCCCGACACCCCGGCATGAAAGCGCGATTGCTGGATGAGCAAGGCAACTTTCAGGAGGGGGTCGCCATCGCTATTGATGGGGAGATTAGCCATCTGGGGCTGATCGAACCGTTGACCGAAGCTTCCGAAGTCCACATCATCCCGGCCATTGGCGGGGGCTAGGTATGGCGGCGCCACCGGTGGCTGAATATGACGTCATTGTGGTTGGGGCCGGCAACGCGGCCCTTACCGCTGCCATCTCCGCTCGAGAGCTTCAGGCCAGCGTCCTGGTCCTGGAGAAAGCACCCGTTTATCACAGAGGCGGCAACTCCTATTTCACGGCGGGCGGCTTCCGCTTCCCCTTCACCGGCACCCAGGAGATCGCGGAGGTTATCCCTGATCTAACCGAAGAGGAGCGGCGCGACGTCGACTTCGGCAGCTATACCCAGGCGAACTTTTACGACGACCTGATGCGCTTGACTGAGGGGTTGGCCGACCAGGAGATGGTCAACCTCCTCGTGGCTCAGGCGAAGGACACGGTCCTATGGATGCGGGATAAAGGTGTCCGGTGGGTGCCCATGTACGGGCGGCAGGCATTCAAGATCGAAGGACAATTCCGGTTCTGGGGAGGGTTGGTCGTTGAAGCCGTCGGCGGTGGGGAGGGGCTGGTTGACCAGCTGATAAACATCGCCGAAGGCGCAGGGGTAGAGGTGCGCTACGAGGCCAAGGCGACCAGGCTGCAGATAGACCAAAGAGGTAACGTAACGGGCGTTGTCGTGAAGGAGCCGGATGGCTATCACGACCTTCAGGCGAAGGCGGTGGTCCTGGCCAGCGGCGGGTTCGAGGCCAACGCCGAGATGCGCACCCGCTACCTGGGTCCCGGCTGGGAGCTGGCCAAGGTCCGAGGCACCCAGTACAACACCGGCGATGGGATCAAGATGGCCCTGGACATCGGGGCGCTTCCTTACGGTAACTGGAGCGGCTGCCATTCCGTCGCCTGGGACTACAACGCCCCTCCCTATGGTGACCGGAAGGTGCTGGACCTGTTTCAGAAGCACTCTTACCCCTTAGGTATCATCGTGGACATTCAAGGGGGGCGCTTTGTAGATGAGGGGGCCGACTTCCGGAACTACACCTACGTCAAATATGGCCGCGAGATCCTGCGCCAGCCCCAGAGGGCGGCCTTCCAGATCTTCGATGCCAAGGTCAAGGACCTTCTACGGGACGAGTACCGTATCCCCCAGGCGACCATGGCCACGGCTGATACGATCCATGAGCTGGCCGAAGGGTTGGGGGTGGACCCGCCAGGGCTCACGGCAACAGTCAACCGGTTTAACGCGGCCGTGCAGGAAGGGGAGTTTAATCCAGCCGTTCTGGACGGCAAGGGCACCCAGGGCATTAATCCGCCCAAGAGCAACTGGGCTCAGCCGATCGATACGCCTCCGTACCTCGGATACGCGGTGACCTGCGGCATTACCTTCACCTTTGGCGGGCTGCGCATCAATGGGGAGGCGCAGGTATTGGATACAGAGGAGAAGGTCATTCCGGGACTTCATGCTGCCGGCGAGCTGGTGGGAGGCCTGTTTTACCATAACTACCCTGGAGGCTCGGGCTTGATGGCCGGGGCGGTCTTCGGCCGCTTAGCCGGGAAAAGCGCGGCCCAGTACGCCATAGGAACCGGGAATGCCGGCTAGCTATGACGTCATCGTCGTCGGTGGGGGCAACGCGGCCCTGACCGCGGCCTTCTCCGCCCGGCAACAGGGGGCCAGCGTTCTTGTGTTGGAGAAGGCGCCGCAGGCGGAGCGAGGCGGGAACAGCGCCTTCAGCGGCGGCCTGTTCCGGTTCGCATACGATGGGATCGATGACCTCAAGCCACTGAGATCAGAGCTACCCTCCGATGCCTGGGACCGGATAGAGGCGGAGCCATACGATCCCACTCGGTACTTCGACGACGTCATGAGGGTGACGCAGGGCCAAGCCGATCGGGACCTCACCCACATCTTCATTGACCGGTCCTATTCCACGGTGAGGTGGATGGCTGATCTGGGGCTGGAGTGGCAGTGGACGGTGCTGTGGAACGTCGAATCGGAGGGGCGTCTACGCTTTAACCCCGGCTCAGTCCTGGAGGCAAAGGGAAAAGGGGTTGGCCTCATGCACCACCTCTTCGCAGCGGCCGCTCCGGCCGGCATCAACACCGCCTATGGCTCCGGGATGACCGGCTTTATCCAGGCCCCCGGTGGTCGGGTCACAGGCGTGAGGGTCAAGACGGCCGGTGGTACCGAAGAAGCCTCGACCTCCGCGGTGGTGCTGGCCTCCGGGGGATTCGAGGCCGATCCCGGCATGCGCGCCCGGCACCTGGGCCCTCAGTGGGAGCGGGTTACCGTCAGAGGTACACGGTTCAACACCGGGGAGACCTTGCGCATGGCCCTCGATATCGGCGCCAAGCCCGTTGGAGAATGGGACGGTTGCCATGCGACGCCGATAGACGCGGGCGCTCCTTCTCTGGGCGACCTGAAGCTTACCGACCGCACCAACCGGCTGTCCTATCCCTACTCCATCATGGTGAACAACCGAGGGCATCGATTCGTCGATGAAGGCGAGGACCTGGGCGGTTATACCTACGCCAAGACGGGCCGTGCCATCCTCGCCCAGCCGGACAGCATCGGTTACCAGATCTTCGACACGAAGACGCTTCACCTGGCTTTGCACAAAAAATAGGAATTGTCACCAGAGGTATGTCGGCTAGGACAGTAACAAGGTAGCACCTCAGCGGCACCGGAGAATACATCTCCGACGCCCCGTTCATGTAAAATGAGTTTCAGTCCGAAGAAAGGAGTATGAAATTGCAGGACAGCCAACTCGCCACCATCTCCAACTTCATCTGGAACATCGCCGACACCGTTCTTCGGGACCTCTACGTCCGGGGCAAGTACCGGGACGTGATACTTCCCATGACCGTCATCCGCCGGCTCGACGCCGTGCTCGAATCCACCAAGCAACAGGTCTTGGAAGAGAAGAAGTGGCTGGACGAAGCAGGAATCTCGGACCAGACAGGGCCCCTCCAGCAGGCGGCGGGACAGCAGTTCTTCAACGCCTCCCCTTTCACCCTCAGGGACCTGAGGAACGCCACCTCCCAGCAGCAGCTCCGAGACAACTTCAACGCCTACCTGGACGGGTTTTCACCCAACGTCCAAGACATCCTGGAGAAGTTCGAGTTCCGAAACCAGATAGCCAGGCTCTCGACCAGCGGCGCACTAGGCACCCTCATTGAACGGTTCCTGTCTACAACAGTGAACCTCAGCCCCAATCCAATCAAAAACGACGACGGGACAGTGAAACTCCCCGGGCTGGATAACCACGCCATGGGCACCATCTTTGAGGATCTGCTCCGGAGGTTCAACGAGGACAACAACGAGGAAGCCGGCGAACACTGGACCCCCAGGGACGCCGTGGAACTCATGGCGAAACTGGTATTCCTGCCGATCGAGGACCAGATCAAGGCGTCAACCTATGTCCTCTACGACGGCGCCCTGGGAACCGGCGGGATGCTCACCGTCGCGGAGCAGACCCTCCAGGAGATAGCCGAGAAACATGGAGAGAGAATCTCCACCCACCTTTACGGACAGGAGATCAACTCCGAGACCTACGCCATCTGCAAGGCCGACCTACTCCTCAAGGGCGAGGAGAACGCCGACGCCAACATCATTGGCGGACCGGAACACTCCACACTGTCCAATGATGCCTTCAAGGGCCAGACGTTCGACTTCATGCTGAGCAATCCGCCCTATGGGAAGAGTTGGAAAACCGACCAGGACAGGATGGGCGGAAGAAACGGCATCACCGACCCCAGGTTCGTCATCCAGCACGCAGGAGACCCCGAATACTCCCTGATCACCAGGAGCAGCGACGGGCAGCTCCTCTTCCTTGCCAACATGCTGAGCAAGATGAAGGATGACACCCCCTTGGGCAGCAGGATCGCAGAGGTCCACAACGGAAGTTCCCTCTTCACCGGGGACGCCGGTCAGGGAGAGAGCAACATCCGCCGGTGGATCATCGAGAACGACTGGCTGGAGGCCATTGTCGCCCTGCCCCTCAACATGTTCTACAACACGGGCATCGCCACCTACGTCTGGGTCCTGACCAACCGGAAGCCCGATCACCGGAAGGGATACGTCCAACTCATCGACGCCACCCAGTGGTACACCCCCCTCCGGCGGAACCTGGGCCAGAAGAACTGTGAACTGTCGCCAGACGACACCCAGAGGATCTGCGACACCTTCATAGACTTCGAGGAAACGGAGCAGTCAAAGATATTCCCGAACGAAGCCTTCGGGTACTGGAAAGTCACGGTGGAGCGACCGCTGCGTATAGAAGGAATCGACCCCGAGAAGACCCACTCCGCCAAGGAGATCAAGGAACTGAAAGCGACCGGGACGCGCTCAGAGACGGCGCCTCCCGTCATCAAGAAGGTCCACGGGCGAAGCGCCGTGGCCAGCCCACTGAACGGGCTGTGTGAGGCCACCATCAAGGGCAAGCCCGCAGTGGTCGAATACGAGCCGGACCCGGACCTTCGGGACACCGAGCAGATTCCCCTGCTGCATGAGGGTGGGATAAACGCCTTCCTGGGAAAGGAGGTTCTGCCCTACTCGCCCGACGCCTGGTACCTGTCGGAGCAGGTGAAGATAGGCTACGAGATCAACTTCAACCGGCACTTCTACAAGCCCCAGTCGATGCGGTCCCTGGAGGAGATCCGGGCGGATATCCTGGCACTGGAAAGGGAGACGGAGGGCCTGTTGGAGGGGATTCTGGCGAGATGAGTAATACGAAAGCTGGGCTGAAGCCATACCCGGCATACAAAGAATTGGAGATACCATGGCTAGGGAAAGTGCCAACCCACTGGACCGTGGCTGAAACCAAAAACTTCTACGAGATCCAGATGGGCAAAATGCTCCAACCACAGCCAGCGAAGACTACAGACATTGAGGTTCCCTATCTCAAGGCTGTGAACGTCCAGTGGTACTCAGTACAAACAGACAATGCTCAGACGATGTGGGCCAGCCCAGAGGAAATCGAGCCTATAGAAGAGCTTGCCCGGGGGATATCCGTGCCAGCCGACGCGTTGGCCCAGACCGTCTATGCGTTCAACGCGGCGGTGCAGCCTGGACGCTTCGACCCGGGCGGCAAGGACGGTAAAGGCACTAAGGGGATCGAGCCGCCCAAGTCAAACTGGGCCCTGCCCCTGGACGCCCCCCCGTACACCGCCTATCCCGTAACCTGCGGCATCACCTTCACCTTCGGCGGTGTCCAGATCGATGGGCAGGCGCGGGTCATCGATACCAGGGGAAATCCTATTCCGGGCCTCTACGCCACGGGAGAGATCACCGGCGGCTTCTTCTATCACAACTACCCCGGGGGTACGGGGCTGATGCGTGGCGCTGTCTTCGGCCGGATCGCCGGCGCCTCGGCGGCTGCGGAACGGCGCGACTGACCGCGTCGCGGTGTAGGAGGGAGCGATGGCGCCGAGCCGAACGCGACACCATGACACTGTTGGAACACCTAACTGCAACACCTATGACCGCTCGATAATGGTGCGGCAATGCCCTGGAGCACTGGTCCGGCCTCCGTCGCGATCCGTAAGGGAGGCGCCCTATCTTCAAAGGGTGTAGGATTGGGGTCGGGATTACTTCGCAAAACAGATCTTCGTGGGGCCTCCTTGCCCCCGTTTGCACCAGCACAACAAAAGGAGCGACTCCGTGGCAGACCCACTCGTCGGCATCGTTATGGGCAGCAAATCTGACTTGAGCACCATGGAGCAGGCGACTACCGTCTTGAAAGAGCTGGAAATCCCCTACGAGGTGCGGGTGATCTCGGCGCATCGAACGCCTGACGAGGCTGTCGAATACGCCTATACAGCCGGAGAGCGAGGGATAGAAGTGATTATCGCCGGCGCGGGCGGGGCCGCCGCCCTTCCCGGCGCTCTGGCCGCCAAGACCGTAGTGCCGGTCCTGGGCGTCCCCATGCAGACCTCCGCCTTGAACGGCCTGGACTCGTTACTGTCCATGGTGCAGATGCCCAAGGGAGTCCCCGTAGGGACTCTGGCCATCGGGAACTCGGGCGCCGCCAACGCCGCCCTGCTTGCGGCGGCGATCCTGGGCCTCAAGTACCAGGAGATTCGTGCAAAGCTGAGGCAGTACAGGGAGAAGCAGACGGAAGCGGTGCTCGAAGATACCTTTATCGAGAAATTCCCCGGGTAACCGAATGTCGGGCGGCGCACCCCGGCCTTTGGCCATGAACCCAGACGGCTTGACACCATCCGCCAACGACCAGCGCCGCCTGTACGGCGACCTGGCATGGGTGTGGCCCATCGTCAGCCCTCCCGAGGACTATGCTGAAGAGAGTGAGCGATTGGGCTGTGCAATCGCCGAGCATGCAGGCACATCCGTCGAGACGCTGCTGCACCTGGGCTGTGGGGGCGGCCATAACGACTACACGTTCAAGCAGCGTTTCGAGGTGACGGGCGTCGATGTCAGCGAGCCCATGCTCGACCTGGCGAGGCGGCTGAACCCGGAGGTCTCCTACTACACGGGTGACATGAGGGCGGTGGAGCTCGGAAAGCGCTTCGACGCCGTGGTGGCCCTGGACTCGATGAGCTACATGCTGACGGAGCAAGACCTCCGGTCGGTCTTCGCCACTGCCTATGCTCACCTGAACTCCGGTGGCGTTTTCGTGACCACCGCCTCCGAAATTCTCGAGGGTTTTCAGCAGAACAAGACTGTCGGGTTCTCCCGCTCCGCCGGCGATCTCGACATAACGCACGTCCAGAACCTCCACGACCCTGACCCAACGGACACCACCTACGAGACGAGCTTCGTCTACTTCATTCGCCGAGGCGGCCGGCTGAAGATCGAGACGGACCGCCATGTCTGCGGGCTCTTCCCGCTGGGCACCTGGGTCCGGACGTTGCGAGATGTGGGGTTCGAAACGAGACCGCCCGAGTACTGGCAGTACCGTGAGACGGAGGGGTACACCGTCATTGTGGGCCTGAAGGGCTGAACCGCACCCCGTTGTGACACCGCTCCTTGCCCATGCGTCGAGGTTTGGCTACCATGCCTGCATGCTGGCTAAAGTCCGCACATTTGCTCTGATCGGCCTCGAAGGGGCCGCCGTGGAGGTGGAGGTCGATATCTCCAAGGGCCTGCCGTCTTTTACCATCGTGGGCCTGCCGGACGCCGCCGTCCAGGAGTCCAGGGAGCGGGTCCGGGGAGCGATCCGAAACTCCGGCTGCGAGTTTCCTAGCAGCCGTCTCACCGTCAATCTGGCCCCAGCGGACCTCAAGAAAGAGGGCCCCGCCTATGACCTTCCCATCGCCATGACGGTCCTGCTCTCTTCCGGACAGGTCGCCGCAGACCTGGGTGACACCTTGCTCCTGGGGGAGCTGGCCCTGGACGGCGGCTTGCGCCACACCCATGGCATCCTGCCCATGGTCGCCATGGCCGTTCAGCAGGGGTTCAAGACCGTGGTGTTCCCTGAAACCGACGCCAAGGAAGCCGCCCTGGTCGATGGGGTGACGGTACTACCGGCCAAGAGCCTGTCTCAGATCGTCTCTCATCTGCGAGGCGAGCATGCCATCACACCGGTTGCGCGCGATGAAAGCGAGCTGAGCGACTACGAGCCGGCAAGGGGGGTCTCCGACTTCGCTCACATCAAAGGCCAGGAGCACGCCAAGCGGGCACTGGAGGTCGCGGCGGCCGGTGGACACAATATCGTCCTATCGGGGCCACCGGGCAGTGGCAAGACCCTGATGGCCCGGTCGCTGCCCGGCATCCTGCCGAAGCTGTCCCCCGTTGAAGCTCTGGAAGTTACCAAGATCTACAGCATCGGCGGCCTTCTTCCCAGCGACCCACCGATGATTACGCAGCGCCCCTTTCGCGGCCCCCACTACACCATATCCGGGGCCGGCCTGGTAGGCGGAGGCAAGTGGCCGAAGCCAGGCGAAATCAGCTTCAGCCACCGTGGGGTGCTTTTCCTGGATGAGCTTCCGGAGTTCGGGCACGCTATCCTGGAGGTGCTGCGACAACCCCTGGAGGACAGGATCGTCACTATTAGCCGGGCACAGGGCACCGTAAGCTATCCGGCCAACTTCATGCTCGTCGGCGCCATGAACCCATGCCCGTGGAGGTATTGACTACAGCAGGGAACCGGTACTCTATCAGCACTTTCGCCTTCTTGCCTTCCGGCTCAACCTCCGTGTGAACGGTGATCTGTTTCACCAGCATCCGCACCACCTCTTGCCTCAGGGCATCATCCAGCCCAGCATCTAACCGCCGTTGAAGTTCTTCAAGAATGTCCGGGTCCAGTGGTTCTTCAGGCTCTCCCAAGGTATCTTGAAGTTCCCCTAGGCGCTTTTCGACTCCCTCCTGCTCCCGGCCTATCTCTGCCAAAAGTTCGTCCAACTCGGCATCAGAAATGCGGTCCCGCGTGTTCAGATCGATGGCCTTCTTTCTGCGTCGTGCAAGATCAACCATGGCGCTTTCCAGAGTCAAATTCTCTGCTTCGGCAATGGCCGCTCCCGCATCCATCTCCTTCTCGCGGCTTAGCTCCTCCAAGATATCCCCTGGGTCGCGCAAGAATCGCTCGATGTCCTCCCACACGACGGTTTCGATGTCGGGGCCCTTAAGCGCCTTGGCCGGGCACCGTTCCCCCTTGGGACCTTTATCGGTTAGCTGACCGTTGCAGCGATACCAGGGAAATCCCCTGCCCCAGGAGCCAACGTAGAACCGTCTACATCCCCCGCAACGGCAAACGGATCTGAGGAGATAGACGCGAGGTGTGTTCTTGGACATGATTCGGTTCCGGGTTAGTGTTTCCTGAGCCGCATGCCAGGTCTCTTCCGACACCAGGGCTGGCACCGATGCGGAAATGACCTCGCGCCCATCAGGCCTGGCGCTCCGCCGACCATACTGGAGTTCGCCTCGGTACACTGGGTTCTTTACCAAATTGCGGATTCGACCGGCACGCCACAAACCTTGAGTCCGCTCCTTGCGTTGTCCCCTTCTGACCAGCCTGTCATCTTTGGTGTAGGCGGTGGGAACCCCCAAGATATTGAGGTGCTCGGCGATTCGAGGGCATGACCAGCCTTCAATAGCCAGCCAGTGGTAAATTTTCCGTACCAGCTCCGCCTCGGTCCAATCCCCCCAGATGAGCTTGTCGCTGGGCACCAGGCGGGCATGTTGGTTGCGGCCTTCGACCAGGTAGCCAAGAGGGACGATTCCGCCAGTGTACCGGCCCTCCCGGGCAGCCCTGTTCATACCGGTGGCTGAGCGCGCCATGAAATTCCTCCGCTCTTGGGCAGCTACGGCTACATGAATGTGGTACATGAAAGGGTCGGAGTTGCCTTCTGTAACGGAGTGGACCTTGATGCCCAATAGCTCCAAATCCCTCCAAACGACTAGAGGGTCGACGTCGTCTCGCCCGAGACGGTCGATTTTCCATACCCAGACCTCGTCGAAAAGGCCGCGCCCAGCGTCTGCCAGCAGCCGTTTCCCTGCCGGCCGGAGGGCCATGGGGATCGTGCCTGACACTCCGTCGTCAATATACCGTGTCCCCAGCCTGACATTCGGTTCCTTGCTTAAGTCGACCGCAAGCTCGTCCTGCTGGGTCTTGATGGTCGCACGCTCCCGCTGGTCTTCGGAACTTACTCGCTCGTATGTGACCACTCGTCTCAATGTGGTGGTAGTCATCCCTTTACCCTCCTGGCCGTGGTCGTTCTTCGCGGTCAGGTAGACACCATCGCTCTAGCTGGCATCGGATAGCAAGTAGTCATCCCTAATTGGGTAAGACCTTCGGCAATCCCAGCACCACTCTCAGCGCCGCAAGCATCGCCTGGCGGTCTGGTTCGTGGACCCGTTGGATTTCAGGAGATTTCTGCGGTGATGAACCGTTTGTACCTGCGCTAGAGCCCATATAGGGAGTCTAACGAGGGACGATGTGAAAGAAGGGGTGGATTTTCAGTGAAAAAACGGTGAATCGGGGGCAATCATCTTAAAGTAATGTTTAGTCGGTACATCCCACGGCCCTCAGCTGGGACGATCAGCTTTCTCCATGCGGGGGACTCACGGAACACTTGATTCATGTTCCTTGATCGGATGTCTAAGGTCTCTAAGATATAACCTTGGCTCAGGGAGCTACCGCCTTTGAGGTGCTGCTGGTGGAGAAGTTCCACCACTCGGGCCTGGTTAGTCGTCAGGTCAAACCTCCGATCACCAACGCGAACCTCCCTGTAGTCGTCCGAGTGCCGAAAGTTGTCTCCGATCGTTCGCCCAACCGCGTCATCTTGTATATTTGCTTCATGAGACTCAGTTTCCGAGGAGGCGCTATTATCTTCAAGTGAACCGGTATCTTGACCCATGGTCTGTGATGACCCGGAGATCAACCGAATCAAGCAATCCTTAGGTAGGGACTCCCGTGCAAGTTCGCTTGTCACCAACGATATCTGCTCCTCCATCACCTGTAAGACCGTTTCCCCATGTCGCTTGAGCATTTCGGTGAGACTCTCAGCTATCTTGCTGGCATCAGGGTCCATAGGGTCAATGCACTCAAATAACTCCGGGAATCTCTGGAACATCCCAGGACCATCGAGATGCTCTAAGCCTTGGGCGAACCTAACGTAGGACAGGGCCATGGTTCGGTCATTGCCCTGTCCCAGTTCTTGCCGGAAGATGTCTTTGCGGTACCCCTCGGGTGGATCGTATTCAGACAACCCAGCGGCGAGCGTGGCAAATCTCCTATCGATACACTGTGAACATACTCCACAATGGGCCTGCATCCGGGTTCGGTACCGCCTGTGCGAACAGGAGTTGGTCTCCTCTAGGAGGAGATTCGAGCCGGTGTCCATTATCACTTTCAAGGTCTCGCTGCGGGTTCGGTCCCAGAGCGGGTTCTTGACCGTTGGACCACCCGGGAAAACCTTTGCAACGAGCTGGTTGAATAATTTCAAGAACTTCGGATGGGTGGAGCGGCTCGCCTTCGCCCCAACCAGTTGCCCGTTGACCGGCAGATTTAGACTCACCACGCCGTTGTCAGCCAAGATAACATCGGCTAGCCCAACCAGGTTTGCCACGGCGGAGCTGAAGCTCGCAAACAGAAAACTTCTGGTTCTTTGGCTGTAGTCGCTGGGATCAGAACCGGTTCGATGGATTCCAACCCGGATGAGCGGGAAGGACCAAATTTGTTGAAACCTGTCCCGAACCGCGCTTGCCAATTTGCGTTGGTGACTTTCGATGTTGAACGCCGGAGAGTGGCTTACCAACAGCGGCTTCTTCCCAAGCTGCACCGCCCCCTCAAGCACGGCGGCGAGGCTGTCAAGACCCCCGGAGAAAAGGTAGACACTGTCCGGTTCGCCAAACACCTGACTTGGGTCGATATCCAGCGTCAACTGGCGTTGCTCGGGCACTGCCTCACTGAATTGGAAATTCCAAACGTCGCCGGAAACGAACCCCAAGGCGTCACTAAGGGCTTGAGAGACTGGTTCTTGGGACCAAAACTCCAGGTCAGTTACTGGGATATAAACAACGAAATGCCGCCGCCAGCCATCCCCATATACGTCGGCTTCACCACCCCTGCTCACACTCTGATCTGCGGCATAAACATATGAGGCGATCCGGACCAGATCCCCCGACCGCCCATCTATACCGGCCAGCAACGCCGTGGCCGGGATCCGGATCTGCAGGTTCACGTTGGCGCTTTGGCCCCGATGATTCAATGACCTTCGGATTGGAGGCTCGGGGACCGAGGCAACTTGCGGTACGATCGCGCCGTCGCAATCGACTACAACCCGTTTCACGGTTGGTCCTGCTCCCGTTTTATTTCGGAGCGCAGTTTCCTAAGGGAATAGGCCACGAATCGCTGGGTTTCATCCCTGCTGATCAGTCCCTGGGACTCCCAGCCGTGCTTGGAGTACCACCCTCCGGCAAACTCCTCCATGATGCGGGAGGACTGCCTCGCATGAAGGTCTAGCCCGTCGAGGAAATTACGGCTCTCATTCAGGTTGGCCAGCGGAGAAGGGCTCCCCACGTGATTGGACAGCTCCCGGTCCACGAATGAACGGAGCACCCGGGCGAAGAAATCCCCGAAGAACCGGTGAGCCAATCTGCCGAATTGAACTTGAGTGGAATAGCCTCGAAATGCCGCCTGAAGGTCCTCTACAGAGCTTCCGAATAAACTGAGACCCTGTTGGCCTACAGTCTCGGTAAGGGCGGTACGCAGCGCCAACGAGCCAAGTTCAGCAAAGTCTCCTTCAGAGGGGGAAACGGAGATCTGTTCCCGAGCCCGGTCTGTCACCTGAGCGATAAACTGCAGCGATGATAGTCCGGGGTCCGTCGTGATGCCCAACCGGGACAAATCCTCGACGAAGGTGTTTCCCCGAGCAGCCAGGGCGATGCGCGTCAGCAACCAGAAACTATAACCAAGTCCCTGGTCGTTGGCCAATTGTCTCAGTCGGTAATCGGCCGCCTCAAAGACCGCCGCCGCTAGTTCTCCGGTATCAAGAGAGCCGGCATCCAGCAGGTCTACGACTTGGGTCCAGCGGCGGGTCTTGGGTAGGCGGCTCATACGCAGGTGGCCCATGATCACTACCCATAAAACGAGCGTTGAGGGAATGGCACCAAGGATAGGGAGAGCAAAGTGTTTTGGCAACCCTTTGGCGCCATCCAGTCACGCACGATTGCCTCAGCCCGGTTCACCTGGATTTGATTGATCCCTTAAATACCATGTCGGCATAGCACGGCTTCAACGAAATGATTAACGGTCGCAACGCTATGGTCATGAGCAATCTGGAAAGCCTAGCCTAAACAGCTTCTGAAATCTGCTTGCTGGCATGCTTGTCGGGAGTTGAACAGTCAAGCCACTCCCATCCTCTTCGTAGACCGCGCGGACTTCATTCAAAGGAAGCCTTTTCCTAAAGACAAACGTATGAGAAAACCGCAGCGCCATCAATTCCATCGACGTATCGCCGGCGCACATTCGGTAGAGTTCCTCCCATCCCAATATTCCGAATTTCTTGAATCTCCTAAGAAGCTCTTTGGCGGTGTCGACCACCACTTCGTCAAGATGGGATACTGCTACGATCTGTTTCTGACTGCGACTAACATACCAGAGTATGCGCCCAGGGGCCTTGAGAATCTTCTGTGACGTAGCGGCCTTGCGGTAATAGACGTTTTCCCACCGCAACAGCACCGAAGGGTCTCCACCGAACATGTCGCTAGATGACAATTGTCTGTCGATCAAGCTCATGGCATAACCAGGTCGAATCGGGACCAGAAGATAGTCTGGTTACTCTTTTTCGCGCTCCTCCGCGTCCAGCTCGTCGGTGGTCTTGACGCCCTTCAGGTTCTTTAACGTTCCTAGAATATCAATGCCCGTCAGGGCCTCAATCACGGACGGTAGTTGAGAGACAACGTTGGTGACGTCCCGCGTTAAGCGGCTGGCGCCCACTCCCACCGAGTCGTCATTGCCGCCGCTGATCATAACGATCCGCTCGGTTTTGGCCAGGGGCTGGGCCACCGCCTCGGCTACCTGGGGGAGGGTTTGGAAGAGCTGCTCGATCAACGCGGCCTGGCCGTACTCCTTCCAGGCGTCCGCCTTCCGCTGCATTGCTTCCGCTTCGGCCAGGCCCTTGGCCCTGATGGCGTCGGCTTCGGCCTGTCCCCTCACTCTGATGGCTTCGGCTTCAGCTTCAGCTTCCGCCACCACGCGGGCCTTGTTGCCCTCCGCGACGGTTTCCAGTTGAAAGCGCTCGGCTTCCGCCGGCCTTCTTATCGTGGCAACCAGCTCCTGCTCCCGGCGCAGGACCTCCTGCTGTTGGACCTCGATCTGCTTCTGGCGTTCAATTACGTCGATCTGCATCTCTTCCTGTCGGATGTCCTGTTTAGTCTTGGCCTCCTGAAGCGCATAGGCTAAATCGGCGGCAGCCCGGCGTGCGTTGGTCTGTTCATCGTAGGCCGCTTTCTGGATGGCGAAGTCCCGCTCGGACTCGGCAATCGAAGTGTCCGCAGAGAACCGGGCGGCTTGGGACTCCTGGTCCGCCCGGGCGCTTCGGATGGCGGCGTCCCTGTCGGCTTCCGCCTGGGCGATGGCGGCATCCCTTTTCACCTCTGCCGTCCGGGGTATCCCCAGCGCCTCCAGATAGCCCTGCTCATCCTGGATATCCCTAATGGTGTAGCTGACTATCTCCAGGCCCATGTTGTCCATGTCGGCGGAACCTACTTCCAACACCCTGGTGGCGAAGCCCTCCCGGTCCTGGTAGATCTCCTCCACAGTCATGGTGCCCAGGATCGCCCGTTGGTTCCCCTCCAGGGTCTGGAGGGCGACCTCTTCGATCTCCTCAAGCCGTTTGCCCAGGAACTGCTGGGCGGCTCGCAATATAGAGTCCCCGCCCTTCACCTTGACCTGGGCCACGCCGTCCACGGACACGGCAACCCCTGCCTTGGTATAGACCCTGTTGGTCGAGGGAGTCAGGGTCATCACCTCCAGGGAGAGGGTCTGCACCCGTTGGATTAGCGGTACGACAAAGACCCTCCCACCTACCACCACCTTTGGCTCCCGGCCACTGCCGGATATGATCAGCGCCTGGTTCGGTCCCGTCGTGTGAAAGCCTGCCATGCTGCACCTCCATAGTTAGTTGGTTTGCCGAAACATTTTGGCCGCTGCTGGTTACGCCTCTGCGTGGCAGCCGTTGAGATAGGCATAGGGATACCCTTTACTAATTGCGTTTTTTGAAGATTTTCCCCCTTCCGGCCCACCTCTTTGTTCTGACAGGTTCCTCTTTCCTGGCCACTTTAAGGACGCCCCCGTATGCCTCCAACACTCTCACTTCTTCCCCTTCCGGTATCGCGCCTTGCAGGTCGGTAGTGGCGTCCCATTCCTCCTCGCCAATTCGTACTTTCCCCATGGGGTCAAGATCAGAAACCACCACCGCCACCTGGCTCGCAGGCCCTTGACCTGACCTGGAGTAATCCCCGGTCGAGGACCCTGTGGGCCTCAGCAGGTAGAGGAAGGTAGCCAGTACTACACCCATGCCGCCCCCGAAACCTCCTATGAGCCAAAGACTGACCCCCGAGCCGGGTTCAGAGATGTCCGGTGTGCTGAAGTAGCCGCCGAAAAGCAGAAAGGCGCCCAGAAGGAAGGATATCACACCCCCGATGCCGAAGATACCAATGCCGGCCTCCTGGGCCTCCAAAAAGAACAGGACCATGGCGAAGAGGATCAGGCCGGCGCCAATCCAGTTGACGGACAACTGCCCCATCCCTAGAAACGCCAGGGCTAGGGCGATGGCGCCCACCACCCCGGGGCCGATGAATCCCGGTGTCAAGAACTCGGCCAGGATTCCCAGGCCGCCGATGGTAAGGAGTACAAAGGCAAGATTAGGGTCGGCGAGCACGCCTAGAAACATCTCTAACAATGTCCTTTTGATTTCCCGGACATCCGCGTTTTTGGTCCGCAAAACAACAGGACCGCTGGCGGTCTGGGCCGTCCTTCCATCAAGCTGGACCAACAGATCGGCCAGGTCAGCGGCGATGATGTCCACCACATTCAGCTCAATTGCCTCGGCGGCGGAATAAGAGCGGGCAATGGTCACCGTTTCCTCCAGAGCTTGGGAGTTTCTACCCCTGGCGACGGCGATGCTCCTGATGAAGGCCCTGGTATCTTCGTTGATTTTTTTGGCCAGGGTTTCCGGCAGGTCTGCTCCTCCCGCGGCGATGGGCGAGGCAGCTCCGATGTTGGTGCCGGGGGCCATAACGGCGAAGTTGGCCGCGGCGGTAATAAAGGTTCCCGCCGAAGCGGCACGGGCCCCAGGAGGCGACACATAGACGGCCACGGGTATCTCGGCACTTAGCATTGATACCACCATGTCGCGGGTAGAACTGAGGAACCCACCTGGGGTATCCAGCGTAACCACCACCAACTGGGCGCCGCTGCTCGAGGCCTGGCGGATGCCGCGGGAAAGAAAACGGGCACTTAAGCGGTCGATGGCGCCATCTATGCTAACCAGCGCCACGTGCGGGTCTTCATCCTGCGCCATGGCCCTGACCGGCGCAAAAACGAGCAGGCCGAACCCAAGGAAGACCAGAGTAACAGCGATTCTCAGCCTCATGGGACTACCCTATCCAGCACTAGGAAATGCGCGCGCAATCGGCGTAACAGCGATTTTTGTTAACGGGAAACGGTGTTGGCCGGGATTCCCCAGATCAAACCAACTTTCCTGGATATAGCTCCTTCTGGGATACCGTCAAATATAATCCCGCATTCCAAGGGCATCAAATGCGGCCTGATTCGCTCAAATTCCCCGTTTTCATATAGCAACCACCGTCCTGCCAAGCCTAAAATCCCCAAACCGCTGGTCTACGCCCAAGTCTCCCCCTTGGGAACCTCTTTTGCGACCCCGTAACCGTAACCAATCCCGATGCTCCTGAGGTGGACTAGCCAGGAGCCAGCCGAAGCAGGCCAATTCGTTCCAGTATCCCACATAGCATTTCCCGGCTCACTAGCACCTCAGCAAGCTGAAACACCAGCCTTCTGGCATGGCGCACCAACCGTCCTCCGGTCTTGATCATCCTGGTCTGAAGACTGGTCAGCGACCAGTGCTTCATCGACTCCGGCAACACCAGCCTTCTCAAGAAGTTACCCAAGTTATAGGCCATGATGAACAGCCCCAGCCTGACCTGATTGGCCACGAACTTGTGGCAGGACAACCTCGTCCAGTTCAGGGCGTACTTTCCCTCTTTTATCCATTGCTCCGCCGTGCCTCGGCCGTTGTAGAAGCGGACTATCCCTATAGTTGGATAACTGAGGTTGGTAACTATGAAGCCCACTCTGGGAAACAGTTCTCCCTGGTGCCACTCCACCTTGGCCACCACCCTTCGGGATACATTCCAGCTCTGGGCCTGGTAAGTGAAATCGTGATACGAGACGATGGGCTTTGGGGAAGGCCCCTCAGTAGGCCGTGTCAGCAGGTGCGCTATCTTCCTCTGTAGCACTTCGTTTGCTGGCAGCCTAATGGCGTAGTCGATCTGTCTGGTCTCCAGATACTCGTATATCTCCGGCTTGGCGAAGGCGGCATCAGCGCGAAACAGCAGCCTGACTGCTGCTGTAAAATAACGCTCTACCACCGGATCGAGGACTTCTTGCCAATCATCGGCACTGTGGACGTTGCCTGACCGTAGCTTCGCTCCTTCACAATCCCTGAACTGGTTGAACAGAAAGAGAGGATGATAGCAGACGCATTCGAAGTGGCCGTTATAGGCTGCGCCCTCCTGCTGACCGTGTACTGGACTCTCCGAACTATCCATATCCAGGATAACTCGCTGGTGTAGGGTGTGGGCCATCGCCCGTTCCACCCAACGGGTATTCATTCGTGCCAGCGCCTGCCGGTTGTCCTCTTGGGTCAGGAACTCCGTCTCGAACCGGCCCATCTCGCTGGTGCTGGCTCCCTTCCGCTCCGAGCCTTGCCATCCCACGATCACTCGCATGGCTGGGTCTTGGGAAAGGCGCACTGCGTCATTGGTATCGTCGTAGCCAGCTAGGCGGCTGTAGATCGACTGTCTTAGCAGCGGAACCAGGTGGTGGAGGATATTGCGTCCGGTACGGCTTTCCTGGAGGTAGTCCTCAGCGATTTCGGTAAGGCCCAAGGCATCATCAAACTCTCGAAAAGCAAAAAGACCAGCGTCGGTGGTGATGGTGGCACCGTGAAATGCCAGGCGGACTTTGGGGTTGAACTGGAGCCAGAGAGAGGCCTTTTCGCCGTCACCCATGGGGTGCCTCCAGGATGCTTACGCTACCTATATAAAACTCGCCAAGCTATGGGGTAATTATAGTCATACCGACGGCCAACGTCTCACAAATGGACAATGGTTTAAAGAATGCCAACGATTTACTCAGAGGGATATTCAGCCATATGGGAAATGTGGGCTCAGATGTCTTCAGGGCTCAGACACCCAGGTTCTCAGCAACCTGCTCCCAAGCGGTGTCCCGGTCGCCTTCTAGCTGCCGCAAGTACACCGTGGTCACCGCCAGCGAGCTGTGGTCTAGAAAGCGGCTCACCTGCTCGATCGACTCACCAGCCTCACGTCGCAGTCTGGCTGCCGAGTGACGGAAGATGTGGACGCCGGCTGGCCGCAGCCCCGCCACCTTGAAGTGCCGGAGCAGATTGCCGTAGAAGGTGCCGCTGGTGATACCGCGCCCACTGTCGGCACTGGATGGCCACACAGGCTCCTCGGGTTTCATAGCGTCTAAATCCTTGCCGAAGGCTGCCAGGGCCTGCTGAATGGCCCTGAATGCGGGCTGGGGCAATTCCCGCTTGCCATGTTTGCCACCCTTGCCCCGGTAGGTATAGTAGACCGCTTCTCCATCTTGCGTGAGGTCGCCGGCCTTGAGGCTAAGCACTTCAGCGCGCCGCCGGCCCGTGAGGATCAAGGTCAAAATGATGGCCCGATCCCTGAGTCCAACTGGATTATCAGGGATGAAGTCCAGTAGCTTCTTGATGTCGGCGGCGGTCAAGCTTCTGGGTGGTGCCGGTGTCGCCCGGGGCCTCTCTAACTGGTCGCATGGGTTGGCACTCACCAGGCTCATGCGGATGAGGAAGCGATAGAAGGAACTCAGGCAGGCGATGCGGGCGTTAATGGTGACAGATGAAGGCTCTTTACCTGAGAGGCCGATGCCATGGGCGTAGCCGAAGACCTCCGGTGACGTCACTTGGTCCGGCTGCTTACCCACGTTGCCGAAGAACCGGTAGAGCATTCCGGAGTATGCCCGTACAGTTCTCATGGAACCGGAGCGGCGCTCCTTCTCGGCTAAGAAGGCGTATATGGCCTGCTCCCAGCGACCGGCCTCGCTACCCTGCACCAGAGTCTGTGTGGTCATGGTCTCCTCCTATAGGTGATGGAGTCACGACTATTCACGCTCTGGTGTGTCTGGAAGTCAAGGGATTGGTGCTGACATTATGAACCCACTGGATGTCGTTAACCGCTTGGAATACCAAACATATACTTGCCATAAATTGCGACATCCATCGGGAGGAAGATAGCTGGTGCCGACACTTGCCTGCCCTTTTTGTTCTAAGCCCATGCGTATCGACAACGGGCTTAAGTGGCATATGGAGAATATCCATGGACAGGCTCACGATTCTTCCGAATCGAACGCACCCACAGTCGGATCCGACGCGCCTGACGAACAACATGCGCCAGCATCCGACCACTGCTTCCCCGCGTATAGGTCGAGAATGGCTGCCAAGGCGCGCAGCCCGCAAGTACCCTTGTATGTCCTCCATTGAAGAGTGACGCTACGAAATCTGATGTCAGTTCGGAGACATCGTACTCGTAGAAGTCCGCTTTGACGTTTTCCTCGAAGGGGTGCTTGCACGCAGAGTCTATGTCGATCCCGCCGCAAATAGCTATGCCTGCCTGATGCATCCCATAGGACAGTCCCCCAGCGCCACAGAACAGGTCGACGGCGACGGGACGCAAGGTGCTGGTCTACGCCACCCATACCGGAACCCGGGACATCACCGAGCGGATGGAGCAGTTTCTCTCGCAGCACGGGTTCAAGGTGGCGGTGCTCAAGGCCGACACGGTGGCCCCGGACCGGCGGGAGTCCTGGGTGGATGAGCGGGTCAAGCAAGGGGTTGACGTGATGATCTGCCATCCCCGGTTGGTTCAGACCGGACTGGACCTGGTGGACTTCCCCACAATCTGCTGGTTCGAGACAGAGTTCTCTGTCTTCCAATCAACACAAAAAGGTACGGTTCTCATGGGCAGTCGATTTGGATGCAACTGAGGTTGAGTAGGTTGCAGCGAGCTGCGGAAACTACGGACCTCCCATCTTTGGTGGATCAATGAACAGGTCCGCCGACCGTCCGCGGGTTCAAGCCCTCTCAGGTGGGCCGGACTTGACGAAATCAAGAACTGAGGCCGATTCCGAGGTCACACCGTCGCTGGGCATGGGCACGGTGTACGTCAGCGTCGCCTCGTCTCCCACCACCTCGATTCCCTCCACGAAGTTGCGGATGAGCGCCTTGCGCTCGGGGAAGGTCCCCTCCTGCAAGAACTCCCGGAAGTCCGCCACGTACTCCTTGATCTCCTCGGTGGTGGGAAGCTCCACCCTGCGCTGCTCCAACTGACCGGCGGCGTCCTCTCGCGCAGCCTCCAGCTGCTCCTCGCGGTGCCTCAGCGAGAAGATTCGGGGCGACAGGACCTCCAGGGTCAGATCGCTCGTCTCAAGGGCCTCGTAGAGCCTCTGGAGCCTGCTCTGCACGTCCCCTAGCTCGGCGTCGATGACATCCAGCCTGCCGGACAGCTCACCAGCCATAGCGTCTATCTCCTCGGCCACCAGCGTCACAAGCTCCACGATGGTCTCCTCGGTGAGGATTCGCTCCCTGATCTTCTCGACCACGAAGTCCTCAACCCTGGGGGCGTTCAGGTAGCGGGCGCTGCACATCCCTGCGCCTTCCCGGAACAGGGTGCCGCAGATGTAGTAGGCGAACTGGCCGCTCTTGGCTCCCTGGCCGGAGTAGGGCCTGCCGCACACGCCGCACTTCAACAGCCCGCTCAGCAGGAACCTGCTTCCAACCCTGGCGGGTCTCTGCACCTTCGGCGCACGGTTCCGCATCGCCTCCTGCACGGCGTCGAACATCTCCCTCGACACCAGCGCCAGCCACGCTCCCTCAACCCTCACCGGGTCCTGGGCCTTCTCTCCCTTGCTGGTTCGGCCCCACACGGCGGTCCCCGTGTAGGCTTCGTTGGTCAGCAGGTAGTGGAGTCCTCCTTTGTACCAGCGCTTGCCCCTGTTGGTGACGCCCCGGTCGTTCAGGGCCTTGCATATCTCCATGAGGCCGTTGCCACTGAGCGAGCTCTGGAACAACTCCTTCACCACCGGAGCGGCGGCCGGGTCAATCTCCAGCGTGGGACGCTCCTTCACCCCGTCGCTGACCTTGACTCTCTTGTATCCAAAGGGGGACGTGGAGCCGAGGAAGAAGCCCCGTGAAGCCGCCTCTCTCATACCCCGGACGACGTCTTCGGCAAGATTTTCGCTGTAGAATTCGTCCACGCTCTCGATGATGGCCTCCATGAGCTTGCCGGTGGGGGAGTCGTCGGCGTGCTCGGTGATGGACACCACTCTGATGCCCTTGCGCCGCAGCATGGACTTGAAGGCTACGGCGTGCTCGCGCTTTCTGGTGAAGCGGCTGAATTTCCAAACGAGGATGACCTCGAAGGGGGCCTTCGGCTTGCTGCCCTCCTCGATCATCTCCCTGAACTGGGGCCGGTCGGCGACGCGGCCGCTCTCAGCCTCGTACTCGCGGGCTACGGAGTAGCCGTTGGCCCTGGCGTAGTCCTTGAGCGCCCTCAATTGGGCGGACACGGACAGGTCCACGTCCTGCCGGTCGCTGGATACCCGTGCATAGAGCGCCGCCGGTGTGAGCGGCTGTAGGTGCTTCTCCTTCATTGCTGTCCTCCTGATAATACCGAGTCTTACTCTGTATCTCGAGACATCCGAAGGCCCGTTGTCAAGGAGCAACTATCCGTTGGATTGGATTCCTTCAATGGGGCCACCGCCTTTCGGCGATGGAAACGCTGCTACCCGGACGTGTTCGCTCGCGTGCTGGCCTACCTTCAATGGGGCCACCGCCTTTCGGCGATGGAAACGGGTCTTAGGAATGAGAACGCCGTCCTCATCTTTGTCAAGGCCCTTATAATCCTTCAATGGGGCCACCGCCTTTCGGCGATGGAAACGGCGACCGGATAGTGCTAGGGCGGCTGGGCACGGCACACCTTCAATGGGGCCACCGCCTTTCGGCGATGGAAACTCTGCGGCCTGTTTCACCAGTTCCCGCCTATGGACAAGCCTTCAATGGGGCCACCGCCTTTCGGCGATGGAAACAGGAAGTGGTAAACCCCGACACTGGCGAAATCGTTCCTTCAATGGGGCCACCGCCTTTCGGCGATGGAAACCGGAAGACCAATAGTATGGCTTTGCTCTGATGCCCACATATCTCAGATTCCTTCAATGGGGCCACCGCCTTTCGGCGATGGAAACCTCAGGGTGGTGAGGCCGACGCAGTTTAAGTGGTGCTGCACCTTCAATGGGGCCACCGCCTTTCGGCGATGGAAACTGCACACACAGTTGCGCCGAGTACTGGCTACGATAGTCAGTGACCCTTCAATGGGGCCACCGCCTTTCGGCGATGGAAACAAAAATTGGCGTTTGTATCATCCATAAAAGCTACTATTCGCGTCCCTTCAATGGGGCCACCGCCTTTCGGCGATGGAAACATACCAACCCCGATCGGAGGATGTAACGCTCGCTAGCCTTCAATGGGGCCACCGCCTTTCGGCGATGGAAACATGACGGGTGGATACTGCGTTCGGCCATCGTCTGGCACCTTCAATGGGGCCACCGCCTTTCGGCGATGGAAACTTCCAGGAGAAGTCCCTGGAGCAGCTGGAGACGTTCCCCTTCAATGGGGCCACCGCCTTTCGGCGATGGAAACTTACCTTGCGCATTTTGGTTTTACGGGTAGTCTCTAGCCTTCAATGGGGCCACCGCCTTTCGGCGATGGAAACTACAGGCTGATCTACTGGTTGCGTCAACTGGGAGTGGGTATCCCCCTTCAATGGGGCCACCGCCTTTCGGCGATGGAAACAACTGATGAACATAAGCCGGTCTGCCATTCGTTCTTCCTTCAATGGGGCCACCGCCTTTCGGCGATGGAAACACGACGGAATACACGCTGGCTAACCTGAGGGGCGACTACCTTCAATGGGGCCACCGCCTTTCGGCGATGGAAACTCATCCCTGTTGTCCATGCCTGCTTCTCGTACTGCATCCTTCAATGGGGCCACCGCCTTTCGGCGATGGAAACCTCGGCATGAGAAAATATTAACAGCGGCAATCACCTTAGCATCCCTTCAATGGGGCCACCGCCTTTCGGCGATGGAAACCCGTCAAAGGTCGTACACGCGGCGCTTTGCACAAGATACAGCCCTTCAATGGGGCCACCGCCTTTCGGCGATGGAAACGATTGCTGATCACGATTACCTCCCCTTACCTTCAATGGGGCCACCGTGGATGGAAACTACCAACTGGCGCTTCCCAGTATATTCTATGATTCCTTCAATGGGGCCACCGCCTTTCGGCGATGGAAACCCCACGCGAATCTCGACCATTCATGATTCCCATGGGGCCACCGCCTTTCGGCGATAACTGGTTCAATGGCGAGTCACGGCGCACCTTCAATGGGGCCACCGCCTTTCGGCGATGGAAACAGGCTGAGGAGTCCAAAGTGGTGGTGCGGCTGGTCCTTCAATGGGGATGCATCGGCGATGGAAACCGTTATGAGTACCGTTTCAGTGGCATGGCCCTTCAATGGGGCCACCGCCTTTCGGCGATGGAAACCGCTCTTTGTAGCTCGCCTGCGCCATGGATTCATGCAAAAGCGCTCTTTTCCAGAAGAATCGGTTACAGGATAAATGGTCACTCCGTTCGGGATCAACTCGGATTTGCCGCGCCCTGACCGGGAAGCTGCGAGAGGTCCAGCATGACTGCTTCACCACCGGACCTCTCGCAGCACAACGCCGCTCGATGACCCGTCATATTATCACTGCGCTCCGGCGGGGCAACTCTCGTGCGTTTCCCATGGTGGTGAAACTCTCGCGGCCCCGCCCTTCCGATGGACCCATGTCCACAATCAACACCCGGTCCTCCTTCAGATTCAGGATTTCCGTCAAGGCTGTCTCCAGCAATGCCCTTTCCTTGGGCGACAGGTCGCAGATGAACACCGAGTATTGCGCCGGTTCGCCAAATCCGTTCATCTTCCTGTAGGTCCGTGCCAACCGCCTGGGGTCGGCGACATCGTAGCACACCAGAAATCGGTGACGCATATCTACCTCGTCCTGAATACCGGATAAGCCGGCAGTTCCCCCAGCAGGTGCCTGGACAACAACCGGGCCTGTATTTCCAGGATGCGGCGGTAACTTACGGCATAGCCGAAAAGGGGGTGAGTGACCAACGTGTCCATCCGCCGCTCATAGGCTTCGATGACTTTGCGGCGGCCGTTCTGGGTGAGCGCTGTTGCATCTCCCCGGGTAATGAAGTGCTCCGGCCCCAGTTCCCCGTTGTTGATGAGGCTCAGACACACCGAATCGGCGATCAAGGGACGGAACTCCTCCACCAGGTCCAGCGCGAGGGCAGGCTTGCCGTACCTGGGTTGGTGGTAGAAGCCCAGGTACGGGTCAAACCCCACCGTAAGGGCCGTGACCATCGCCTGTTTGATTATCATGGCGTAGAGGAAGGAGAGGACGGCGTTCACCGGGTCCCGGGGAGGCCGCCGGTTTCGACCCCGGAAGTCGAACTCCATGGACTTGGCCTTGATCATACCCTGGAACTCGGAGAAATAGGTCCGGGCCGCAGCCCCCTCGATGCCCAGCAGAGTATCCAGGGATGAGGCCGTCCGCGCCCGGTCAGCCAGCCGGTCCAACTCGGCCAGAACCCCTGAAGGCGGCTCCCGGTGATTCCGGCGAAGCATGGTGCGGCAGTTTTTTATCTTTCCGAAGACCAGCTGGCGGGCGATGGGCCAAGCCGTGTCGGGGGTCATTGCTCCCTGATACTGGCGGCAGCGCAGTTCCACGTTCTTGTGGCCCATGCCGTTGGTTATGCCGCAAAACCATCCACCGTAGCTGAAGTAACAGATGGGGATGTTCCGGTCGCACAGCTCCCGGACCGCCTGGGTGGTGACCTGTATGTTGCCGAAAAGGGCCAGGTGGGAGACCTCCATCAGCCGGACCTTCTGCAAGACTTGTCCCTTCTGCTTCACTTCCAACTGGTCGCGCGACTTGCCGACCACCGCGCCCTGGGCCTGGACGTAAACGGGGATGGCATCGTCCCTGGCGGGGGCCATCCGGCGGACGTCCTCCTGTTTGACCGCCTGCCCCTTGGCGGAGAGGAAGTTCACCTCGTCGGGGAGGCAAATGCCGACCAGGGAGCACCTGGTGCACTTGGGGCTGTCCACCAGGGGCCGAGGAATTTGGCCCGAGGAAGCCATGCCGCGAATCCCCGACAACAGGTCCAGCGTCCGGGAGATGAGGGCATCGTCAAGTGGGACCGCCACCCGCTGGCGGGACTTCACGAAGTAGAGCATTCCCTGGGTGCAGGTGTAACCGTTGGCGCGGAGCAGCAGTCCCTGGAGACAGACCTGGACCCGTTCCGGCTCCCAGGCCCCCTCCGGCACGTCGGGGGCCTGGCCGTGCTTGTAGTCCACCGGGGTGACCACGCTGCCCCGGCCTTCGATCAGGTCAATACGGGCGATGGCGCCCAGGGTTGTGTCGGAGAGCAGAACGGAGCGGGCGTGGATGGTTTCTGGAGCGTTGTCTTCCTGCTCGGGATCGGCGGCCTCGTCGGCCGTACGGGAGGGCAGCTCTCCAGAAGGACGGTCCACCCGGCGGTGCTGGAAACGTCCCTCGATGGTATCGACGCTGTCGGCGAACTCGCCCTGCACCCATTCCAGGTAGGCCAGACGGGGACAATAGGCGTACTCGTTGAGCATCCGGGCGGGGACCAGGTCCGGAGTTACGCCGGTGAGCGTCGCTGCCTCCTGACCGGTGGGCGTTGGTTTCGTCTTCAGGGATTCATTCATCATCACCTGCCTCACTCTCACTGATGGGTTGGCCGGGGTTAAACCGGTTTGGAAGGGGTGAAGCCGCGATATTGGCCGATGGTTATCCGCTGGGACCTGAAGACTTCCCGGACTCCCATGGCGGCCAGTTCACCGCGGATTGAACCGGTCTCCGGCTGGCTTCTTCGCTGCCCTTGGGGAGGCGATACCGCGGCCCATTCATTGTTCGCCAGGGCGCCATCCTGAAGCTTCTGCAACGCCAGCAGGGATCTCACCGTATCCAGGTCCGCGGCGGGTTCCCACACCGGCCAGGTCCAGAAAGTATCGCTGCTCCGGGTTCCGGAGAACCCGGTGGTTCTTGCCGAACCGGCCGCCGGCGCAACCGGGAACAGGGGGAGGGCCTCGAAGGCCAGGCGGTTGGCCCCCCACTCCGTTCCCGCCGTCTCCTTGCTGGGGTCCCGCCACCGATGGGCATACCGGCGGTCATCCTCCGGATCCCAGCGCAGGGAATAAAGGGTGTCCGGCCGGTCCCAGGGAGCAAACAGGCATCGCCGGAGATTGTCCCTGGCAGTTCTCTCCGCCAGCTCCCGCATCGTCCTGAGGAAGTGCTGATGGCCGGCTCCGCTCAGAGTGCGCAGCGCGGTGTCCTGGATACGTCCCTGCCGGTCGGCCACGGCGTCGCAGCCAAAGGCGGCGATGAAATCCGCCCCGGCCCGGTCTTCAGGCGACGCCGCCCCCGCGAAATTGAGGGCCTGGATGCGGAACTCATCAGCCGGGATGGTGAGATTGTCGCCGATTCCCAGGGCCTGATGCCCGGGCCGGATCTCCATAAAACGCTCAAGACCGGCCAGCGTCTCTTCTTCAGCCGGAGTGTCTCCATCGACGTGAAGGCAGGGACGCCAGGCATCAAGCGGCGCCCAGGAGAGGCGGACCCGGCGTTCCGGCCAGGCCAGGGCGAGGCCCCGCAGCGCCCCCAGGGCTGCCAGGAAGGCCAGCGGGTTGGAGCCGTCAAGTCCGGTGAGGACCAGTCCGTCGTTGAGTTGTTCCTGCTCGGTCATCCCCCTGCCTCCCTGACCCCGTCTTCAGCCTCTTCGTGGGCCAGCTGCTCGGCTTCGCTGCAACGGTGGTCGGCCAGACGCATCAGGGCTTCCAGCCAGGCCAATCCCCACCAGCCGTAGCGGCGGACCAGCCGCCAGAAGCGTTCCGAAACACCGCTGTCCAACCGCTCAAGTCCGGTGGCGCTGCTTGCAGACATTCGATGGCCGAGAATCGTGTCTTCCACGGTGACCGGCTCTCTGTCGAAGACCACCGGGGCGAAGGGCCGGCATAATCCGTGATGGCTGGCAACCAGGTGAAGCACCAATTCGCCGTCATGAGCAGGTTCCAGCAGACCGGGCACGCTCTCAATCAGGCGGACTGAGAGAAGCTCATGGCGGCCACCGGCGGGATACCCGCTCTCCCGGCTGGCGCGCCGGCTCTCCCGGCGGCTGGTGGGCAGGTCGCCCGACTTGGCAAGAAGCACCCCGGCGGCCTGGGCCGCCCATGGGTTTCCGCCGTGAAGCATCGCCTGGAACCTGGGGTCGGACTTGCCCACGTCGTGCAAACGGGCCGCCAGGGCCAGGTCTTCCACCAGCGGGACCGGGAGGCCGGCACCTGCGCCGAAACGGCGCGCCCACTCCTCCACGCCGTGCAGGTGCTTGTCCAGGGGAATCCGGACCGTAGCCGAGTAGGAGTCATCCTCGCTGGTGGGAGTCGAGGCCGAGGCCATATATTTACGCATTCGGCGGGACCCTTGCAGCACGAAGCCGCCGCCTTTCCCGGGGTACCACACTCTCTTTATGCGGCGGCTCCGGTATTCCCTGGTCAGGGCATCCGCCGCGTCTTTCAGCCACCGCCATTCAGGTGTCACTTCTATTTTCGCCAGGTCTTCAAGGCATTGCAGGATTTTGTCCGCATCATCCTCGTCCTCGGAATCCTCGGATTTGCCGGCCATTTCCATGAAGCAGGTGCGGGCTGGGCACGGCGGCCACGATTCCACCACTTTGCTGTGGATACGCAGGATGGGTTTGGCCCTGGATTGGAGGTGCGCCCGGTCTCCCAGGTCAACAACCGGGCCTTCGCCGGTCCCGGGCGGTATATGCCCGAATACCTCCCAGCCCTTCAGCTGCGCCGGAATCACCACCGTGTCGCCGGGGCGCAGCCGGTCCAGCGTTCCCGAGCCGGCAATCAGATAGCTCTCCTCCGCCCCCCGCCAGCACAGGGCGCTGCGGCTGCCCCGAACCGCGCCGGACGGGAAGTCCCGGGCCGGGGTGGGAACTCCCTCCAGATCGCTGTCGTTGAAGTCAGGGGAGCTTTCCCCTCTCTCAAGCCACCTGCGGAAGTTGTGAATGGGCACCGGGATGCACTCCGGCGACGACGGAGGGCAGAGGCTCACTATGCCGGCCGATAGTTCCTCATCGAACATGTCCTCCGGGGACAGGTCGGCCCGCCAGCACACCTGCACCTCCGGCGCGCCTCGCCGCGGGCCGTGCAGGAAAAGGGTCACGTCCGGGTCCGGAACGGGAGTCGGAGCGGTCTGCACCCAGGCGTCCACGTGGGCCGGCAGCATCACCGGGGCGTTGGGAGCCGGGGGAGACAGGCGTTGGCGCAGCACGTTGAGTTCCGCAGGGTCCGGAGGAAGAAGCCGTTCCAGGGCGGCATAGCCCAGGTCAACCACATCTCTCTCGGATTTCTCCCTGAGCCACTGCCAGGTCTCTGTCAGGGCTTTGCCGTAAATCGGGTCTCCCCGGTCGTCCCCCCTTCTGAGGCGTGTCTGGTCGGCCCGGACCACGATGGCGGCCCCGGCCTCGATGGGACGGCCGGCCCGGTTCAGGCGTCCGAAGCGTTGACGCAGGGCGTCCAGGCTGGCGCACTCGGTCACCAGGCCGTCGAAGTCCAGGTCCGCGCCCACCTCCAGGCACTGGGTGGCGACGACGAAGCGGGGCTTTTCATTCGGCGGCGCGGCCGGCTCGGGACCGTCCGGCCTTCCGTCCGGTGGCCGTTCCAACTCTTGATGGACGTTGGTCTTCAGGGCATCCATCAGGGCTTGCCCGATGTCATCCCGGTCAATGGGACGCATCCGTCCGGTGAGCAGGGTGACGTCTTCACCGGCCTGTTTGAGGCGTTGATATACCAGGCGCGCCGTGTGGACCCGGTTGACCATGACCCCGATGTTCCGGCGCTCCTCGCTGACGAGGGCCTTCGCCTCGGCGGCAATCCGCTCGGCCAGCCGTTCCAGGGCGTCGCCCATCCCGGATGCGGCCTCGGCGTTCCGGCGGTTTCCGGCTTCGACCAGCCGGGACGGCTTGGATGCTTCGATACGGGGCCCCAGGACCTGATGGTTGCGGTCGTCGTCCTCGTCCCTGAGGGTATCCTCGATTTCCGCCGGAGGCGTGGCCGACAGCAGGGTCAGGTGGAACGGGACTGAACCAACGCCGCCGGACTGTCCGGCCCACTGGCGGTAGCGCCGCACCGCATCCACGGTCTGGCGGAAGGGATTGGCGCAGTGGGCTTCGTCCAGGACGATCAGACAGTCGTTGGCGGCAAGGCCGGCGTGGATGGGCCGCATACCCGCGCTGGACCCGTATCCCCGGAATAACAGCCGGGAGGCGAACTGGTCAACCGTGGTGACAATCACGGTGGGCTGGAGGGGCGACCTGGCCCAGGAATCGTCGCGGTACATCCCGCCCCGGAGCTGAAAGACGGCCAGGGGGTAATCGCCGGGGTCATTGCTGCTGCAATCCTCTTCCGGGGTCACCGCTTCCCCGCGGGCCAGCCAACCCAGCCGGCCGGCCACCTCTTTCAGGATGCCGTCCCCGTCCGTTCGAGCCTCCTGCAGACGGAGGGCCAGGTCCCTCGCCCGCCGGAAGGTGGCATCCACAATAACGCGGCGGTCCACCACGAAGAAGACCCGGCGCGGGGCGGCGCGTTCTCCGGGGGGCCGGTCAACCTGACAGGCTAGGGCGAAGACCGCCATGTCGATGCAGGCGGTCTTGCCCGCCGCCGTCGGCAAGGCCAGGGCTTCCGGCCAGGCAGCATCGCCGCCCCGGGCGCCCGCAACTCGTCGGGCCAGCCGCGCCTGCCACGGGAACGGGTCGCAGCCGTAGAGGGAGTGGAAGAACTCATCGAACTGCGCTGGATTCAAACTGCTCATTCCGCATTGCCTCCTACCCACCCGGACGGACGGCACAGGCCATAGCCCCGGTAGCGGCCGGCTCCCAGGATGACCGGGCCGCCGACGGGTCCGGCAAAGGTGATCACCGCATGTTGGTGCTGGAGACGGCCCCGGTCGGACTTGCGCCGCACACCGGGGAATGCCCTGCTGTGGGGAACCCCCAAGTGAAGGCTTACCTGACTGAGCACCACATCCACGGGACGGGGCAGGCCAATCCTTTCGCAAGCTTCGGCCACCATCGCCTCCGCCTGGGCCTCTCTCTCCCCGCCCTTGGGGTGGCGGTCGAAGACGATGGGAGTGACGGTTGCCCAGCGCCGGGCCGGCCGAGTCCATACCCGGGACCGCAGGGCCGCCGGGGGCGAATCTCCGCCCTCCATTTCCAGATGCCAGTCAAAGTTGGCGCCGTCGTAAAGGTGGATCCGCCGCCGGGAGCCATCCTCACTGAAGCCCAGGACCGGGTTGAGACACCGGCCCACCTCCGCTTGATCTACCAGCTTCGGTATGGCCATGGCCAGGCCCAGCAGGTGGCCGTCGGCGTGTTCGCTGCCAACGAAGGGAAGGGGCAGGAAGGCCAGGTGGGGCTTCTGGGAGGGCCGTCCGTCGGCGGTGTGGCCGCTGACCCATTCCGGGACCGGTTGGGGGCAGTGCCTGACCACCGCATTGCGAAGTTTATCGGCCAGCATGAGGATGCTCTCCAGTCCCAGTCTTCTGCCGTCAATCCTGCGCAGCGCAAGCAGGCGATTGTCGAAGGCGCCTTGCGGTATTTCCGGCCGGGTATCCGGTTGCGGCCGGGTGTAGGAAACCCACCGCGACCGCTCGGGCCTTCGGCTGCTTTGGTATTGAGCCGTCAGGTGGTCCAGACGGCCCGGGCCGGATACCCGCAGCGGATGTCGGCCCAACCCCTCGGTTGGAATCAGGTTGGGATCGGGGGGCGCGTCCTCGACCCAGGCCTGCACCAATGAGGCCGAATGTCCCACCCGGATTACCTTGCCGCAGAGGGATTCCAGCCCATCGCGGACCTCCGGCGGCGGGTCAGCCGACCAGATCAGGTACACGGTGGGGTCCCGGGGAATGGCCACCGGAAACTGTCGGGCCTGCCGCGGGCGGTTCTCCGGGAGCAGTTGCAACCCGGTGTGAACCTGCTGCGGGGATGGCGCCCTGCCCGGTCTGCGGCTGAGGAAGGCGGAGTCATTGACCGGGACATAGGCCGTCGTGGTGTCCCGGTGCGTGGCTTCGCTGGCCCAAATGCTGGGAGCTCCCTGCCGTTCCAACCAATGCAGCGCCGCCTGCTCCGAGCCCTCGCCGTCGGTCTCAAAATGGGCGGCAGCCAGGGCCATAAAAATGCGGTCGGGATGGGGTGGCCACTCGGGGCGGTTCCGGTCGGCGGAGTCGGCAGCCATGGACCAACCGTTGAGGTGGCGTATGCCGATGGCGATCATAACTAACCCTCCCCGCCGTCCACGGCCGTTTCGGCGGCCAGCAGCTGACTTTGGCGGACCAGGGCGATCAGCTGGCGGGAGGGTTTCAGCGTCATCTCCCGTTCCAGCCAGGGCAGCCCCGACTGCTGGGCCTCCTGCACCGCCTGTCGGTAGATCTCCCGGCCCTGCTCGGTGGGAAGCTCGAACTCCTGAGGCTGGTCGCCGGGACGGTCCAGCAGCTCCCAGACCGCCGGGGCGGTGGGAAACAGCAGGCAACGGGACCGGAGATCGGCCCCCTGCTCCCGCACCAGGGTGGCGGCGAAGAGGGCCTGGGCCGCCAAGGCTGTGCGCGCCGCCAGGTCCACCCGGGAGTCCGGGCTGCCCCCGTTGACCGGGAAACGCAGCCGGCGCAGAGTCGGCAGGGAGAGCACGGTGGTCTGCAAGGCCCGGCTGATGGTGAAACCGCCGCCGTCGGAAATTGACGGGGCTATATTGCCATGGTTGACCTCGGAGGGCCGGACGCCTCTGCTGTTTCCTTCTCCGGCCTCGGCCTGTTCCAGGGTCCAACCGCCATCTCCGGTCCGGTACACCGGGCCGGCGCTTCTCAGGATGTGGGCCGGATCAAGCCGGCTGCTGGTTTTCCTGCCCTGCTGAGCGTGCATGCCGATGATTTCCGAAACCAGGGTCCGCTGGAACTTGATCCCGGAGCCGCCCCGGGGGCCGGTGGAGTCCCACATGCCGAAGACCAGGGCGGTGGGGCACAGCTCGAACAGGGCGGTTGCGTTGCGGATGTCCAGCGTGTCCAGCCGCTTGCCCGTAGCCGACTGGCGGAACGTCACCCCGTCCAGTTCGCTGTCGCGCAGGAGGGCGTCGACGATGCGGTGGGGCGCGTCCAGGCTGGTGATCCGGAGGGGGTTGGGGACGTCGTCTTTGGTAAAATTCACGCTGATGACCGGCAATGGCGCCCTTCCCGATTCCCATTCATCGAGCAATGCCATCTCCATGCGGTTGGCCTGGGACTGCACCGAGTCCAGGAGCACACAGGTTACCTCCTCCCCGTCGATGTATCGCTGCTCGGTGGCGTAACTGCCGCCTTCGTAGGTGGGTGGGAATACCTTGTCCCCGGGGCCGCCGGCCGGCTGGTACTCGGTAATGCTGCGAAAAGCCGCCGCATTCCCAGCTAGGGCTTCCCTGATTTGGTCCAGGTTAAGGGTGGCCATGATGATAGTCCTCCATTGGAGTTATTTGTGGGTTCCCTGGTGGGTCAACTGAAGTGGACCCAATCCTTTGGACAGGAATCGAGGCTTGTTAAGCTAGAGTCTAGCACACCAATCCATTGTCAGGCGGGCACCAGTTCCGGGGTGAGGCTCACCTCAGACTGGTGTACCTGGTTCCTTCCTTCCTCGAACACCTGGGCCGGGGTTCTGTAGTCGAGGGTCCACCTCAGGCGCTCGCTGTTGTAGAATCTCAGGTAAGCTCCAATTCCGGCCCTGGCCTCTGCCACACTCTCGTACGCCTTCAGATACACCTCCTCGTACTTCACGCTCCTCCACAGCCGCTCCACGAACACATTGTCCATGTAGCTGCCTACTGAGTCCATGCTGATCCTCACTCCATGAGCCACCAGTACCGAGCTTGGGTTTTGGGGGATTGTGGAATCAATTAAGGTATGATTGCCATTGGTTCTAATACTTTCTTTTAAGTGATCCGGGGCGGGGCCGGCCGAGGATACATGAGAAACGTCTGTCAAATCACGAATTTGGCCTTCCTGCTACCTTTGGATTGGTTTAGATAGCGCCACGAGGATAGCGATCAGGCCGGCTCTTGTTAATCGCAAGATGACGTACAAGTTAGCGATCAGATACGTAACACTATCGGGGAATGAAGTCGGCAACCCGGTAAGCGATATTCTAGACTGCCGAAGACTTCGACCACGCTTAATCTTCGGGGATTCATACGGGAGGAGCGCACCGGGCAAGAGAACCTGGTAAGAAGCGAAACATCTCTGTGCTGGTAGAGCCTATTTCCAACCCGGTCCTGTCCAACTATTGGGGTCCACCTCACTTCCCACTCTGAGGTTGTCCTTATTCCTTCGCTCAGGAAGTATTGGCCGACATTCCCCATATCAGACTGCGGGTGTCCAAAGAACCCTCCATCCTTCACGACGGTGATGGCAGGGGCATCCACGAACGCCGTCAACTATCCCATCGGGCTCACAAAACCATCTCTCGGTGCCGTGAATTAGCGTCCGCCAGGCAACGGAGGCAGCTTTCAGCACGTTTGCACACTCTTCAACTCATCCAGGCGCACAGCTCCCCCTTGGCTATCCTCGTCACCTCCGATGATCCCAAGGATACTCGCTACCCTGGTGCTGGATGGAGCCCGCCGATACGCTCCAGCACTTGTCGAAATACCTCCCGAGGCACTGCTACCTCGGCTAGCTGAAACACCAGCCGCCGGGCGTGGCGAACTAGCCTCCCCCCTATCTTGATAAGTTTGATTCTCTCTTTTAAAAAGTCTGTGCAGGCCGAATTAGAACAAACGTACCCACGCCTGGGTACAATATACAGTCTCTGTTCCGTCTACTAGCCCAACATACTGTAGCGCTCAAGTGTGCTAAATCGCTGGAACTTCCTCAAAACGGGTTGTTACGAGGGAATCAGGGATTGACCTAACCGGTACCAGATTAGGAGCTGGGTTTTGTCAGTCCGTCCACTATCGGTCGGTAGTTTCCCCTTTCGATGTCACGAGGATGGCTTTGGCTTTGCGCGCAATTAGGACTTCCCCAACCAAAGCACCGGGAGGGCCTGTGGTAACCAGAGTGCCGACGAGAAACCACCAAGTCCAGAGTTTCTGGACCGCCCCGATTCCTACGATGGCGATGAGTGCCAGGAAAACGATTCCGTGGGTAAGCCCAAAAATCTGTACCATTTTCTCGTTGTTGGCAAAGGAGGCAACGAGCAGCACTATGAGCAGGACCAGATCCGCCAGGGCAATCCATCGCACAATCATTAACCAGCGAAGTACCTGTTGAGCCTCTAGGGCTGACTTCATCCTCATCTCCTGAAGATAATTTCTACTGTGAAATTGTCGGCCAGTCACAGCGCGACCAGTCCTGGCTAATTAGCTTTGCCACGCGCCTCTTCCTTAAGAGACCAAATCGCTAGCAGAGATAGTACCACCCGCGTTCGGCCTTCACTCTCCAGAGCGCGGAGCCGCACAGGTCGCAGTCGCGGCGCTTGCGGGAAAGCTCCTCGTTGGTCAGGGGAACCCCGTCCTTGTCCACCACCTGAGCGTGACAGCAGGGGCAGCAGGGCACCTGGAAGGGTTCCCCGGTCTGCTCGTCCCGCACCAACCGGCCCCCGGCGGCGGCCCACCGCTGGATCACGGCGGGGGACCAGCGGTAGGAAAGCTTTGCCCTTTCCCTGGACATCACCGCGAAGAGGGGGGCGGGACCCACGGACAGCCTGAGCCGCTCCAGGTCGGTGATGGAGGTGACGATGGCGGCGCGGGCCTGGGGAACGGTATCCTCCACCTCCCGCTTCCATTTTCGGGTCAAGTGGGGCGGGCAGAGGGCCAAAATCCGCCGGAAGTGGGCGGCGGCGAACAATTTATTGTACGGCAAGCCGCGTCAATAACACAATACACAAAAACCGTCGGCGTACGCCATTCGGATGTACTTCCCCTTGTGGTGCGCAAAGTAGAGGTAGTAGGCCCCCAGGGGCTCCGGAAGCCAGTCGGGTACGCGGACCAGCGACGGTCCGTTTATGTTGGTCCCGATCCTGTCGTCCAGCTGCGGGGTGATAATCGGGTTCGTCGAGAAGCGTTCGACTCTCAAGGTAAGCTCCCTGCCCGTGGAATTGTTCCCATTCTAACTAAACAGCTACCGGGCCAGCGATTATCACGAGTATCCAAAGAACGGTCGCTCAGTCCGCTCGTCAGGGAGACTAGCTTTTCGGCCTATTGTCCCAAATGTACAGGGCCCTGGACACCGAAGCTACATACTCCCAGCGGGGCCCTCGTTCACCTGGCCCCGGTAGGACTTCGCCCGCACGGAGTCGGCCCTTTCACTTGAAATCTGACACAGGATCGTGCACAAATGACTCTAGGAATTCAAGTGACCCACCCCCACATCGTCAGGCATGGCTTGGCGCTCATGGGTGTATGCTGGGGAAACTTTCTGGTTCCCTAGGGCTTTGCACATTTTAATGCGTCCTGCACAAGAAATAGGCGATCTGCACAAATAATTAGGGGGATTATATACAATTCTAGCCGCCGGACCTTCGGTGGGTTCTGAGCTAGACGAACTCTGAATTATAAACGGTAGTCCCGAAACTGCTCTGCAAGCTGATTGTTTGCAAAGAGGAAGCGAGCGAATGGCCTAGGCGTGGTTTGCCAGAGCAATTCTAGGGCTGACCACTTCTTCAATAACTGTAAGAGCCGGGATTTCCCATATTGGGAGTCTTCAGATTCAAAGGGCAGCCCAAACGAGATGGTAGCATCATAATCAGGTCCTGCAAAGTCAGGCAATCGCCGGTCTATCCAACAAGAGATGCGTTTGCAGTCGTAGAGCACCCTTCTTGTCCGTCTTCATCGTCCTCGTGTCCCCCGCCAGTGGGGTGAAAGCGCATTGAAGACAAGGCGACTCCCTGGAGCGCCCCCCCTCTTGGCAAGATCGTGGTTGCACCCTCCCTCAGCTTGGCGCCGTCGATAACCGGCCGATACGATCCAGCACTCCCTGGAACAACCGTCGAGGAACCGACACCTCGGATAACTGAAAGATCAACCACCGGGAGTGCCGCACCAGACGGCCTCCCATCTTGATCAGCTTGACCTGCACGCTCCGCAGCGACCAGTGCTTGACCGCCTTGGGCAGACACAGCCGGCGAAGGAAGTTCCCAAGGTTGTACGCTAGGACGAACAGAGACAGACGCACCCGGTTGGCCACGAACCGATGGCACGACAGCCGAGTCCAGTTCAGCGCGTACTTACCCTCCTTGATCCACTGCTCGGCTGTCCCTCGTCCATTGTAGAATCGCACCACTCCTTCGGGGCCAGCCGTCATGTTCGTGACGATGAAGCCCACCCGAGGGAACAGCTCTCCCCGATGCCACTCCACCTTGGCCACCACCCGCCGCGCACGGTCCCAACTCCCGGCACGATACCAAAAGTCGTCGTATAGGATCACAGGCTTGGCAGGCGGCCTTCCCACAGGTCGTATCAGCAAGGGAGCGATCTCCCATTGCAGCACTCTGTTGCTCGGCAGCCGTATTGCGTAGAAGACTCGCCGCTCCTCCAGGTACTCATAGATGTCCGGCTTGGCGAATGCGGCATCGGCCCGAAAGTACCGTCGCACTCCTGTCGCCCCGTAGCGGGACAGGATCGGATCCAATACATCACGCCACCTGTGCGCGCTATGTACGTTCCCCGCACGCAGCATCGCGCCCTCGCAGTCACCGAACTGGTTGAACACGAACAAAGGGTGATAGCACGTGCTCCCAAAGTGACCGTTGTACGACGCTCCCTCCTGTCCTCCATGTACCGGACTCTCCGAACTGTCCATGTCCAAGATCACCCGCCGGTGCGCCGTGTGCGTCATCGCCCGGTCCACCCACGTAGCGTTCACTCGGCCCAATCCTTCCACGTTGCCGTCCTGGGTAAGCACCTCGGTCTCGAACCGGCTCATGGTGTTGGTGCTCGCTGCTGGTCTTTCAGGACCACCTCGCCGTCCAACGACTACCCGCATCGTCGGATCGTCCGACAGCCGTTCAGCGTCGTTGGTATCCTCGTAGCCCGCCAGACGACTGTACACCGACTGCCTGAGAAGGCCCACCAAGCGGTGTTGCACGTTACGACCGCCCCGACTCTCCTGCAGACACTCACTCGCCGTCTCCGTCAGTCCCAGTGCATCATCCAGCTCGCGACAGGCCAGCAGCCCGGCATCCGAGGTGATGGTAGCGCCGTGAAACTCCAACCGTATACGGCGGTCGAAACGGAGCGTGGCGCGGGCGTTTGTGCTTTCACCCATTAGGTGCCTCCGAGGACAGTACGTTATCAAGAACTAAAGTAGTCGATCACGACCAGTCTAGCACTCATGATAAACCACTGTGCTCTGCTATTCGGCTACATTAGTTGCAAATGTTACTGTTTACGGCACACCTTGCAGGGTTGATATGGGAAATGTGGGATTGGGTGAAGAGTTGACCGGGCATCAAATCCTCCTGGTGGCATGTGGAGGCGTCAAGTTGCTCCGTTGACAAACACTGTTCTTTTTCAGTGGTTTCTTAACTTTCACATACTACTCCATCCCCGTCCCCGTCTCTTGCGCTCGGGACCATCGCCCTCGGGAACCCACGTCCTTCGCCCTTGCTCCCCTGCACCCTTTGCTCCCCCGCTTCTGTGGCCTCTTCGCACGACCCGTACACCGAACTCACTGGCTCCTCCGTCGGCTCCAGCTTGAGCGACTCCATGGTCGTCCCCAGAGACTTCCGGACCTCCACCGCCGGCGGGTCCTCGCAGGTCCCCAGTATATCCATCACGATTTCCGACTCACGCATGGTCATCGTCAGTCCCCACCGGGCCTTCACTTCCGTCCAGTCCGTGGCGTACTGGCACCAGTAGTCCAGGTCCGGCGGTCCCCACTCCTCCGGCCCCTTTGCTCCCTTCGACCGGTTGGCGCCCTTGGTCACTGCAATCAGGTGGTTTTCCTCCTGAAGGTAGTTGGCGTACTCCTCCCTCATGTCGGCGTCCCATCTCCACCCGCCCGACAGGTGGGCGTTCTTGAGGGGGACCAGGTGGTCGATGTCCAGGTCCCCGGGGTCGTCTGTGTAGACGCCGGTGAAGGCTCCGTACCACCGGCCTGTTTCCACTCTGCATTCCCTGTCGGTCTTGAAGGACACGGAGACTAAGCTCTCAGTGATGAGGACCTCCTGCCGGGCGTCCTGGCAGTCTCCGTCCTCATCGACCCAGTGTTTCCAGTCGTCCCGGTCATAGTCAGGGATGTCCTCCGGGATGGGGGCGACGGTGATCACCAAGGTGGGCGTGGGCGCTGCCCTTGTCGGGACCGGTGTGGACGTGGCAGTTGCCGGCACGGGCGTAGTGGGCGGTTCCCCGGTCGCCGTGGGCGTCGGAGGAGGCGTTACGGGCGCCTGGTCGCGTACAGGTCCCATGTCCTCCAGCCCGCAGTCCGCCCCCGCCTGGGCCAGGCCGGTGAAGTCTCCTTCCCCCGCCGCTTTCATCGCCTCTGCCATCTGGCCCGGTCCGCCCAGTTGGTCCAAGAGGCACCGCATCCCCTCCCGTTCCTCCGGTCGCATCCCCATCATTGACGCGGCCGCGTCCCACTCCTCATCGTTCAGGCACGCTATCGTTACAGAGAGCGCCGTCATGCTCCCGGCCATGGCCCTCCCCGGGTCGCCCTCCATGCCTGCGGTCATGACCGTCCTGGGGTCGATGACGGCGAACCCAGCCCGGACGCAGTCGGACGTCTCCTGGTTGAGCGGCCCTGGACCAGGTACGAACCCGGCTAGGAAAAGCCGAGCGATTGTCTCGTCTTCGAGACACCCGATGAACTTGGCCTGTTCTTCCCTGGATGCCTGGCCGGGCCCGGCAAGCGACCGGGCCAGTTTCTCGGGGTCATCGCCGATACACTCCAGTTCGGTATCGGCTAGTTCGGAGAGCACTGCCCCGGAGTCCTGCAACCGGAGGGGAGCCAGTACTCCTGGGGGCGCCGGAGTTGTTGTTGGTTCTGGGGTCGGAGGACTGGCCGGCGTCGCCCTTGGCGCGGCGGTGGGTCTCTCCGTCGGGGCCTGGGTGGAAACGGGGGCGCCAGTGGACGCCGGTGCTGCGGTCCCGGACGATACCTGGGTCGGAGTCGGGACTTCTTCCGTGGCAGGTGTTGTGTCGGAGCAGGCTGTCAGGGTCGCCAAGGCTACCAGGAGAGTGATGGTTGCCAGTAGGAGTAGTCTCTGCACTTGAAGCTTCCTCTTTCTCGATGGGATTTGCCATCCATTATACTGGTTGCCAGCCTCATTCCTCGCGCCTGGGCTGTCACCAATCTTTGTAGCCGTGGGCTAATTGGTGGTTCCAAAAGCTGGACTTTACGCAAAAGTTAGAAAAAGTAAAAAGAAACGGAATCCCTTCCAACAAGAGTATGATACGAGCGGGTCCGAGGTGGGGACGCTAAGGGGGGTTCCTCCAACAGCCGATGATTAAGCCATATGTGGTGTTGTGTAATGCATCCACAGCAACTGCATCCCAGAGGGCGGAGACATCATGACGATGCCAGTGGACTTCACTGTGCCCTAGACGGTGGCTTATCTCAAGGATAGGGAGGGATAGAAAGAAGGAAGGAGAGGAACGTGGACGCCAATACCCAAACTATCTACGAAGAGCTAAAGGAAGTGGCAAGGTCCAGACAAACCCTCTTCTATGAGGACTTGTCCAAGCTTATCGATCTCCCTCCACGGAGCCGTAAACTCTATGAAATCCTTGATTCAATCAACCTAAATGAATATCAGGAAGGACGGCCTCTATTGTCTGGCGGTACGTAGGGGGTTCCGCATCCCCGGTGCCGGTTTCTTTATTCAAGCCAAGAAGCTCGGTAGGTACGGCGATACTAGCGGCGATGCTACCGCCCATGCTACATTTTGGGTTGATGAGGTGCACCACATTTGGGACTATCGGAAAAACCATCAGACGGTAAAAAAGAAAAAGGGCGGGGTTCCTAATTCGGCCCCAAAAGTGGAGGCGTGGCTGAGTGGCTTAAAGCACCTGACTTCTAGTCAGGTGGTGTCCACGGCACCCACAGGTTCAAATCCTGTCGTCTCCACCATCTTTTGCCCAGCTTGTCCAGGTGAACTATGCTGTCTGGAAGAGGATACTACCATGCCTTTATAACTAGACCACACAATCATGCCCGCCTATGACACGGTGAAGTCTGCAGAGTTTATCGCCCGCACGTTCGGGCTGAAGTACGAAGGGCTGTGGGGGCACTTCGCGCCAGTTAAGGTCAACGACATATTGACGCTGGACTTCGATGACTCGGACAATCCTCGTTCCAATCACTACGCGTTTCTGTCCTCAGACGGGGAGTTCGACGCGACCCTGCAGCGGGTCAAGGACGAGGGGATCGCCTTTGGGAGCGGGACGCGCTCGCCGACGGACGGGGAGATCAACCACCTGCACCAAGGGCGTGGGTTCTACTCCGAGTGCGAGGACGGTCACGTCTGGTAATCACCCACACGTATATTACGGAGTGACGGGGGTGCTGGGGTGGTGAAGGGGGGCTGATGGCGGTAGGTGAGAGAAGCCAGGGTTGCCAAAAGAGCCAAGGAGGAACCGATCTATGTCAACTGACGCTTTTGCCAAGATGGCCGAATACTTCGAGAGCCTGGCTCAGGAAATGAAGAGCGAGGCACGACAGGCAGGGTTACTACAGAACACAACGGCGGTTGGGACAGGCAGAGAGGAAATTTTCCGTCGCCTTTTGGAGCGGCACTTGCCCGATAACTGCGAAGTATTTCGTGGGGGATACGTCTTCAATGTTGAAGGTGAAACGTCAAGACAGATTGACGTGATCGCAACATCCGGTCCCACTCCGAGGTTTGAAATACTTCCCAACCTTCAAGCCATTGCGCCTCTGGAAGGCACCATCGGTGTTGCGGAGGTTAAAACTAAACTAGACAAGGCAGAGCTGCATAATGAGGTGGACCCGGTTATTTGGACAGGATTAATGCGGAGTTAAGTGAGAGTCCTGGCGCTCCTCTCAGCGGAACCCGAGAACCACGCCTATCAGCTCTACCAGGTACTCACCTATGTCAGATGAAGTGATGATTATCGCAGATTGGGTGAGCCCTTGCCCCGGCGAGTGGGTCTCCCATACCATGCGCACCTCATGAAGTCCATAGGCGAGTTCAACGAGCGGTCACTGCACCGGTCCTTAAAGGAGCGCTACGCCGTCGTCGGCAGCGCGACTGAACAGGCCATCGAGGGCTTCGTCGTAGACGCGGTCAACGGCGGCCATATCGTCGAGGTTCAGACGGGCAGTTTCTGGCCGCTCAGGAACAAGCTGCAGCGCCTGCTCAATGCGTATTCGGTCACTCTGGTGCATCCAGTCGCCAGGGACCGGTACATCGTCAATGTGGCGGTGGACAGGACCATGCCGGCGACACGGCGCAGGTCGCCGCGGCACGGCTCGGTGTTTGACGTCTTCTCGTCGCTGGTCAGCATTCCGGCGATGCTTGCCCATCCCAACCTGACGCTGGACGTCGTGTTGACTGTCGAAGAGGAACTCCGTGCGCTGAGCGATCGCCCCGGCCGATGGCGCCGCGGTTGGACACGCGTGGACCGTAGGCTCGTGGATGTTGTGGAGACGCACACCATCGCCTCGATGGGCGACCTGTTCGCCATGATCGACGCCGAGCTACCCGAACTGTTCACGAGCAACGACATCGCGGTGGCGATGAAGTCAGGCCGGAGACTCGGCCAAAAGGCTGCGTATTGCTTTCGCGAGGGCGGCGTTAGCGAGGTCTGCGACAAGAACGGCAACGCCCTCGTGTATCGACGCGTGGGCTGAAGAGGATGCCCATTACGGTCCCGACCGGCGAGAGGATGAGCTACCGGAAGGGCTAGGGGGACGGAGGGAGCGGCTCAAGCGCCTGAAGGAAGCCAAGGAACGTCTGCAGCGGGAGGCTGAAGCAGCAGCCAAGGCTGTCCAAGAGCACGTGGAGCAACGGCGGGCAGAAGAAGAGGCCACAGGCAAAAAGAAGCGGGGGCGAAAGCCCAAGGTGGTAGAGCCACTTCCTACCGAAGAGGCGAAGGCTAATACCACCGACCCGGACAGCCGCATCATGAAGACCAGGCAAGGGTACGTGCAGGGCTACAATGCCCAGGCGGTGGTGAGCGAGGAGCAGATCATAGTAGCCGTTGGAGTGACCCAAGAGGCCAACGATGTGCAGCAACTGGAGCCGATGCTACAGTGCGCTCCAGCGCCCGCGCCACCAGTCGGAGTTCCAAGAATGTGAGTCCCATGCCTCTCGCGGGCCTATGTCCAGGGGGCCGGTGCCCTCGGCGGGCGGAAGAGCGGCGTCCTGCAGCCGGGCCACGTCGTTCGGCGGCGGAGCGGCCTCTTGGAGCAGTGCGACGTCAGCGTCCATCTGCAGCAGTTGCCGCCACGGCTCGTGGCTCCTGGCGATGTTCCAACTCACTACTCAAACGACGGGAGGCGCGTGAGGCCAGGGAGCGCAAGGCTAGGCGTGTATGGGCGGCCAGCCTGCCGCCTCCACCTCTCGATGCCAGCGAAGGACCGGAGCGTTGCAGGCACACGTGGGGGGATCCCGTGGCCGTTAGCTTCTCCTGCGACAGCCGCGACGTGATCAGGGTCTGCGAGCCGTGCCAGGGCTTCGTGCGAAGGTGTAAGAGATGCCGTAGGTTCCACCTGGTCTATCAGGGACAGGGCGGCGAGTACTCGATGCCCTGGTGGGTCTCCGAGTCGTGGCTGAAGGAGCACGGGTGCACCCGCAGGGATTTCGGAGACGTGCCCATACCGTTCGTGTGGATGCCTGCTGGAGGGGACATCTTGGCCCCGGGCCTGGGCAGTTCCAACTCAGCGCCGGCAGGCCTAGCGGAGCTCGGAACCCTCGGGTGCGGGGCCACTCCCGTTCCCAGCGGCCTCCCCTTCTCCTGCAGGGTCTTGTAGGGCACGCTATTGTCTAGTAATCCTACCTAGCTTGAATGGACCCAGATCGACCTCCCATGAATACCTGAGTTTTCCGTTGCTATTGTGTCTGCCGGATGAGAATCTCCTTGAAGGGAGCCTCGGGCTTGTTGGCCTCGTTCAGCATCTTCTGGAACTCGGGCCGGTCGGCGATGCGGCCGCTCTCGGCCTCGTCCACGTACTCGCGGGCGACCAGGTAGTCGTGCTTCTCGGCGTAGTCCCTGAGCGCCCTGAGCTGGGCGGCAATGGACAGGTCCACGTCCTGGCGGTCGCTGGACACTCTTGCGTAGAGGGCCACTGGCGTGAGATCAAATCGCTCTGTCATTGGTCTGTCCTCCTTGTCTCTTCCTGCTCTGTAGTCCGGCGGGAGCGCAGCCGTTCCAGCCGCTCCCGTCTGCGCCACTCCCGCTCCTCCATGAAGATGCGGATGGCCTCGCGGAGCAGCTCGCTCACGGTGCGGTCCTCCTCCTTCACCACCTGCCGCAGCTGCTGGGCCATCTCCGGCGGTAGGGAGAAGGTGATGGTGTCCGTGTTCCTAGGCTTGGTGGGCATGGCGTGCTTCTCTCGCCTGTTATTATAGCACAGCGTCTTACTCTTATCATCTCGCATCCGCAGCCCCTGCCGTCAAGGGAGCGCGGGTGAGAATCGGCCCGGAAGCCGGTCCTGGGCCTGCGACATTGAAGCTGCATGGGAGCAAGCAATTTCAGGCCAGGACTACGGGAGGAGCGAGGTCCCCCGCAAAAGAGCCGGTTCCGGCGAGAGTTCCTGAAAGGGAAGCCGGGAAGCGAATGGCCGCAGCTAAGTTGCAGCCACATTCCAGCTACGTGAAGGCAAGTGATCATCCGGGGGCCGTCCGGGGCTGTGCAGGTCGTCCAGGGGCCGTCTGAAGCCGTCAAATGCCGCTCCGGGAGCCGGATGTGGTGTCGTACCCGTGTACAGGGATTTGCGTCAGCTCCCAAAAGGGAAGTCGGGGGTCGTTTTGAACGTGAAACAGGCGGGAAAGAAGGGAAGTGGAGCCAATCCTGCGAGCACTTTGGCGAAAGGGTTGGTTCCGGAAAAGTGGCAGCAGTTCCCAAAAGGGAAGTCACACGGAGAACGGGGTGATCAGGGCCGGTGGCGGTCGCAGCGCAGCCGCATCGGAGCAAGCAGTTCGGAGGCCCGTTCAGGCCGCGTGAGGCAGGCTGAATCCCCCCTACAGGACCCTAAGGTATGTGGGGGTGTGTGACGGCGCGAGTGGCGTGGTCGTGTGGTGGAGTCCTGGGCGTTGGCAACCGGCGTCGTGCGAGAAGGCTGAGTCGGGGCCGGTGCAGTCAGTTCCAGGTCGGGCGCCGACCAGGGCGGTTCGACTGCACGACGGAGCCTGGGCCGAGCCGCTGTGCGGGATCACGTTGGCTCTGAAGGACCTGAGGCTCGACTCAGGCAGGGTGCGTTAGGGGGGACTGTGGACGTGCCCGGGCTCGTGCAGAGGCCCCCCTCGCAGGGCCTGATATTTGGCGGGCCGGTTGTGGTGTACTACCCGTGTACAGAGAAAGTCGTGGATGAGCAAGTTGCATCCAGGTCGTGGGCATAGCTGATATCCGAAGGGGTCGGGCAGCCTGCTAAATCAGAGCGAGCAATCTGGTTCCGGGGTTCCTTCCACGAGGTGGATGCAAGGGCCGTAGTTGAGAAGGACAAGTTGCGTACTGGGGAGTACCGGCGGTCGTGAGCAAAGCCCCCTACAGGATGGTGCAAGTTGCTCGGAGAGGCTGGAAGCATGAGACAGGGTGAGCCGGTCATCGAGGAGAGCAGGGCCGTGGAGGACGTTCACCACCTGCGGCTGATGGCGCTGCTGCACGAGCTGGTGCGGGAGAAGGGGAACAGGGGAGCGGCGTCTGCGTTGGGCCTGGACCCCAGGACGGTGGCCTCGTGCATGAAGACGGGAAGGCTGTCCTGGCGGGTGCGGGAGGCGTTGGAGCAGGGGCTACAGTCGGGGGCAGGCTCGGCGGCGGCCCGGCAGCGGGAGCGCAACGATGCCCTCAAAGGTCGGGTGGGAGAGTTGGAAGGGAAACTCCGAAGCGGGCTCGACGAGGTTAGGGCAGCCGTCGCAGGAGAGGTCGAGGCTCTGCGGGAGGAGCAGGCCAAGGCGATGCGGCACGTGGAGCGGCGACTGGTGCGGTTGGAGGCGGGAAGGAGCGCGCAGGACGGGATGGAGAGGACATCCCCGACCGGCGCGGAGCCTGAGCCGTCGAAGCGAAGATACGTCCGCCCCAGAACGCACCCCCAGTTGGTGACCCTGGAAGCCGAACCCGATGAAGACCTCGTGTACGGTGACGCTACGTCGGTGATCGTCGAGTGGCGCAGAGTGCGGGCAGAGTTCCTCAAGACCCTGAAGACCGGCACCACGCTGGACAGGACGGAGGTCTAGGAGCCAATGTTGGAGCTGGAAATCGCCATCGTCGGGGAGCACGAGCTGACGCTGCCTCCGGCTTCGTTCCCCTGGGACCAGTTCGACCGGCAGGATCAGCTCTGGGAGCGGACGCAGGACCTCAAGCGGGTCCGGGCGGAGCGGGAGCGGGCGTTGCTGAGGCGTTGGCTGCGCCGGGTTCTTACCTTCGGACTGTGGCGGAACTGATGTGGGGACTGTCGTGTTGCATGGGTGATGGGCATAGAACTTCTCGTTGGTATTGACCATAGGTGTCTAGAAGCATATTCTTGAATAGTGCTCAAGGCCACAGGGTAGGACTCTTAGGAGGCACCGAATATGGCTTCAACCAAACGCCTGATCCCGACCGGCGATTGCTGGTGCGGGTGCGGCGCAGAGACGGCAATCGGGGCATTCTTCCTGCCGGGCCATGACAAGGCCGCCGAGTCCGCCGTGATCTCCGTCGAGTACGGCGGCGTTCCTAGGTTCCTGGTGCAGCATGGCTACGGACCGGAGGGCAAGAATCCCAGACGCGAAGTGGACAGGTGGCGGTCCAAGGGCAAGCGTGGGGGTGAGGCATCATGACGACTGCACGGCGGAGAAGGACGGCCTCCGGCGCAGATGCCGAATCGGGTAGCGGCGCTCTGACGGGCTACGAGGCCGAGCTCTGGCGTATGGCCGACGCCCTTCGGGGCAGCATGGACGCGGCCGAGTACAAGCACGTCGTCCTCGGCCTCATCTTCCTCAAGTACATCTCCGACGCCTTCCAAGAGTTGCACGCCTGGTTGGAGTCGAAGACGGCAGAGGGGTTTGACCCCGAGGACATGGACGAGTACCGAGGCGAGAACATCTTCTGGGTGCCGCCGGAGGCCCGCTGGACCCACCTCAAGGCGCAGGCGCGTCAGTCGACCATCGGCCAGTTGGTGGACGACGCCATGGCCGCCGTCGAGCGGGACAACCCGGTGCTCAGGGACGTGCTGCCCAAGGACTACGCCCGGCCCGCCCTCGACAAGACCCGCCTCGGCCAGCTCATTGACATGATCACCAACATCCAAATTGGAGACGCGGAAGCCCGCTCCAAAGACGTGCTGGGACGGGTGTACGAGTACTTCCTCTCCCAGTTCGCCAGCGCCGAGGGGAAGAAGGGCGGCGAGTTCTACACCCCGCGTTGCGTCGTCAAGCTCTTGGTGGAGATGCTGGAACCGTACCAGGGCCGCGTCTACGACCCCTGCTGCGGCTCCTCCGGCATGTTCGTCCAGTCGATGGAGTTCATCCAGGCCCACGCCACCGGCAACGGCAACGGGGGCAGGGCGCGGGGCGATATCTCCATCTGGGGCCAGGAGTCCAACTACACCACCTGGCGGCTGGCCAAGATGAACCTGGCGCTTCGCGGGATAGAGGGCAATATAGCCCACGGCGACAGCTTCCATGACGACCGCCATCCCGACCTGCGGGCCGACTACATCCTCGCCAATCCCCCCTTCAACGTCTCCGACTGGGGCGGCGAGCGGCTGCGGGATGACAAGCGATGGGAGTACGGCGCTCCGCCTACGGGCAACGCCAACTTCGCATGGGTGCAGCACATGGCGCATCACCTGTCGCCGCGCGGCGCCGCCGGCTTCGTCCTTGCCAACGGCTCTATGTCGTCGAACCAGGCGGGCGAAGGCGAGATACGCAAGAACCTCATAGAGGCAGACCTCGTGGACTGCATGGTGGCGCTGCCCGGTCAGCTCTTCTACTCCACGCAGATACCCGTCTGCCTCTGGTTCCTGTCCAGGGATCGCAGGGGCGGCAAACACCGGGACAGGCGGGGCGAAGCGCTGTTCATCGACGCCCGCAGGCTGGGGCGTATGGTGGACCGCACCCACCGGGAACTGACCGACGATGACATCGCCCGCATCGCCGATGCTTACCACGCTTGGCGCGGCGAGGAAGACTCCGGCGAGTACGCCGACGCTCCCGGCTTCTGCAAGAGCGCGACGCTGGAAGAGATTCGCAAGCACGGCCACGTACTCACTCCCGGCCGCTACGTCGGTGTGGAGCCGCAGGAGGATGATGGCGAACCCTTCGGGGAGAAGATGGCGCGCCTCGCCGTCCAGTGGCGGGAGCAACAGGCGGAAGCGCAGCGGCTGGACGCCGCGATTGAGGAAAACCTGGTCAAACTGGGGTTTGGAAAGTAGTTGATGAACGATTCGGAATATCTGTTCACTACCACGAGCAATGAGGGTGGAAGATACAGCCCGATGACACTGCCAATGTATGCGGGAAAGTTCCTTTCTGACCTTGAGCGCCTGTTTGGTCCACGCGACCGCTCATTTACTCTTCTCGGCATCGACATCTGTAATACACCAGACTACCTGCCGCGACTATGGTTTCCATCTAGCGGGGTTGCGCCGGATGCCCCTAACGGGCGGTTCAGATACATCGTGATTCACCTTGGCCCGGCAGTGTTTTCTAGCCTAGCTCGTGCGCGGTGGCAGCTTGCGCATGAGTGCGTCCACCTGCTTGATCCTTGGAATGAGAAGATAGACGGGCGTCCAACCAACTGGCTCGAAGAAGGGCTTGCCGCTTGGTATCAAAACAACAGCGTGCCAGAAGCGGAGTGGCATGAAGGCTCATATGCGGTTGCGGAAGACCTGGTGAAACCTCTGATGAATACACTACCAGACGCTATCAAACGTATCCGCCAAGAGCGACAACTCCGCATCGGCGAAATCTCTCCAGACATCCTAAGGGCTTATTGCTCTGGGATGAGCAAAGAGACGTCGTGGAAACTCTGCCAATCTTTCAGTAACCAGATCGAGTCTCCCACGCTGGACGCAGCGATTGAGGAAAGCCCGACGCAGCTGGGATTTGGGACGGGAGAATAGGCCATGCCGATCAACACGGATTTCCTCGTCCGCTGCATTAATACTCTGGAGTCGGCCTTCGAGCAGTTGCAGCAGCGCGAACCCAACGATACTTTCTATGAAATCTTTCGCGCCGCTTCGGTGAAAGAGTTCGAGATAGTGCTGGAGCAGTCCGGCAGCCTGCTCAAGAAGCGCCTGCGGCCCTACTTCGCCAGCAATAGACAAGCGGACCGGCTGACCTTTAAGGACGCCTTCCGGCACGCCGCCAAGCATGACCTCATATCTGTGGAAGCCTGCGAGCGCTGGTTCGCCTACCGGGACAACAGGAACGACACCGCCCACGACTATGGAGAGAAATTCGCGGAGACGACACTGAAGCTGTTGCCGGACTTCATCGCGGACGCTAGGGAGCTTGCAAGGGTCATAGCGGAGGGAGAGGATGACTGACAGGCTGGCGTTGCCGCTCCGCTACCGGGACCAGCTTGAATCGCTGCTCCGCGAGCACGTCCCCGGCATTGAGGTCTGGGCCTACGGCAGCCGCGTGAACGGCGAGAGCCACGATGGGAGCGACCTGGACCTGGCGCTGCGTGGTCCTGACTTGGAACCATTGGATGGCGGCTTCTATGACTTGCTGGAGGCGATTGAGAAGTCGAACGTCCCCATCCTGGTTCAGGCGCACGACTGGGCGACGCTGCCGGAGAGCTTTCACAGGGAGATAGAGCGGGACTACGTGGTGGTGCAGGAGGGGGCCAAGCAAACGACGGCGGGCGAGTGGCAAACGTGCACCTTAGGTGAGTTGACAGATAATTTTGACGCCATACGTATTCCTGTAAAGGAAACGGACAGAGGGGTTGGCCCTTACCCATATTATGGTGCATCTGGAGTTGTAGACCACGTAGATGGGTTCTTGTTCGATGGTGAGTATCTCCTAATTGCAGAAGACGGCGAGAACCTCCGGACACGTACTACCCCTATTGCCTTTCTAGCTAACGGAAAGTTCTGGGTAAATAACCATGCCCATATTGTGCAAGGCAACAGCAATGCAGATACCCGTTTTCTGAAGTACGCACTATCGGTTTTGGACATCAGTGGATACTTGACCGGCTCCACCATGCCCAAGCTTACTCAAGGAAACATGAACCGTATTCCATTGCTTACGCCGCCCCTCCCTAAACAGCGCACCATCGCCTACGTCCTCGGCACGTTGGACGACAAGATCGAGTTGAACCGGCGGATGAACGAGACCCTGGAGGCGATGGCGATGGCGCTGTTCAAGTCGTGGTTCGTGGACTTTGAACCGGTGCGCGCCAAGATGGAGGGCCGCTGGCGGCGCGGCGACTCCCTCCCCGGCCTCCCCGCCGAACACTACGCCCTCTTCCCCGACCGCCTCGTGGACTCGGAGCTAGGGGAGGTCCCGGAGGGGTGGGGGATTGGAGTACTAGATGACGTCATAGAACTGCTTAGCGGTGGTACTCCCAAGACATCCGTATCGGGCTATTGGGGTGGAGACATACCTTGGTACACCGCGAAGGATGCTCCTAATGGAAGCGACGTGTTTGTATTGGATACAGAGAGAACGATTACTCAGTCTGGTGTGGAGAACAGCGCAACACGAATACTAGCTGCGGGAACCACCGTCATTACGGCCAGGGGCACCGTTGGTAGATTGGCTTGTCTCGGAGTGCCTATGGCGATGAACCAAACCTGTTACGGAATACGAGGGGCGCACGGCTACCCTGACTTCTTCACCTACTGGAATTTGAGGACGGCCGTGGATGAATTACAGACTCGTACTCACGGCACGATCTTCGACACAATCACTCGCCAGACCTTTACTCTCGTTGAACAGGCACTAGTGCCTGTTGAATTGACGTTGGCGTTCGAAGCAATGGTCGAAACCGATTATGGCGCATGTACTCAACAACTTGAAGGAAGCTCGCTCTCTTGCAGCCCAGCGAGATGTCCTGCTGCCGGGGTTGGTCAGTGAAGAGGTTATGGCGGAGAATATGAAACCTCTGCTAGAGAGCATCGGATAATGGCAACAAATACACTCACAAGCTTGGCAATCCTGAAGGTGAATGTAGATCAAGGTAGAGACTACCTCGATTACCTTCGTCCATTCATTCTTCAGATTCTCGTGGAATACAAGCCTGACCCTATCACAGATACAGTCGTAAGCAAGCATATACGAGAACGGTTTGGACTCGAGATCCCTGAACGGACCGTGCAAATAGTGTTGAGGCGCCTAGCTAAGACGCATGTGATCAATCGGGAACTTTAAGGTGGACCCCATTATTAAGACAGCACGAGGGCTAAATTAAGAGAGTCTCCCACCCCTGCGCTAGGTTTCACCAAGCCCGATGGCAGCCCTGCTTCTTCAGCTGCTGCTCCCCTTTCTTCCTGGCCATGTTGGTACACCTCTGCTGGGGTCCGGTAGCCCAAAGCCTGGTGAGGCCTCTGCCGGTTGTAGAACTCCAGGTAGGCATTGATTCCAGTTCGGGCCTCGGCGACGGTCTGGTAAGCTTTCAGATACACCTCCTCGTACTTGATGCTCCGCCACAGCCGCTCCACGAAGATGTTGTCCAGGTACCTACCCTTACCATCCATGCTGACCTGGACCCTCTGCTCCTGCAACGTCTGGGTAAAGGCCTCACTGGTGAACTGACTCCCCTGGTCGGTGTTGAATATCTCCGGTCGTCCCTTACCCAGGGCTTCCTCCAACGCCGCCACACAGAAGCTGGTGTCCATGGTGTTGGAGAGCTTCCAGGCCAGCACGTGCCGGCTGTGCCAGTCCATGATGGCCACCAGGTACAGGAAGCCCTTCGCCATGGGGATGTAGGTGATGTCCGCGGCCCAGACCTGGTCGACCCGATTAACCTCCACTCCCTTCAGCAGATAGGGAAAGATCCGGTGTCCCGGCGCTGGTTTGCTGGTGTTGGGACGCCGGTAGATGGCTTCCAGACCCATCAACCGCATCAGCCTTCGAACCCTTTTTCGGCTCACCAGAATAGCCCTGTTGCAGCAGCCAGGCCTTCATCTTCCTGGAGCCGTAGAAGGGGGTCTTTAAATACTGACGGTCCATCAGGGCCATCAACTCCAGGTCTTCTGCCCTGGTCGGTACCGACCGGTAGTACACCGAGGCCCGGCTGACGTCCAGCAGGATACATTGACGCACCAAAGACAGCTGCTGGTGGTCTCGGTCTATCATGGCTCGCCGTATGCTGCGACTCATAGACCGGACCTTTCCGACAAAAAATCGCGTTCCACCTTCAGCTGGCCGATGTGCCGGTAGAGGTGGTTAATCTGAGCTTCCTTGGCTTTCTCCTGGGATTTCTGATTGGTGGCAAATAGCTCCGGGGCTCCTTCCACCAGGGCCCTTTTCCAGGCGTGAATCTGACTGGGATGGACCTCAAATCGGCTGGCCAGCTGGGCGATGGTCTCTTCCCCCGCAAGGGCGGCCAGGGCCACCTTGGCCTTGAACGCCGGACTGTGCTTATTCCTCGTCTGCTTCATGTCCTGCTCCTTCACGTCGGTTAGTTGCCGGTTATTTTAGGAGCTGGACTCTCTCTTAGCCAGTTGTCTAGTTTTTGGGGTACCACCTCACTTGGTGTTTATCACATAACAGGCAATCTGCCTGATCCCGGTATTGTTGCCAAGCAGAACGAAGCAAAGCGGCATATCGACGCGGTGGTAGCTGATTTGATAGAGTTCTCTTCAAATTCACTGAAACCCTTTTCGAGTCGTGACATTGCCGAGACCGCCATAAGCGCGTTCCTTGCCACATTCAATGTCTCGTGTCTGCGAGCGTATCTAAGGGGAACGGCAATCCCTGATCTCGCTGATCAGCGTAGCAGCGACATTGTATTGGTCAGCGAATATGTAATCCACCTACAGAAGACCAACCCAGAGCGGTTCGACAGTTTTATGATCATGGTGCAGGGCACATGCTCGCCAATGCTTTGCTTTGTCCTGACCTTGAGCATGTGACAAACAACTACAAACAAGTGACTTTCTACTTGGACACGCCTCTACTCATCCACTACATCGGTCTTGAAGATAGAACCAGACAAGTTGCCACAACAGAACTGCTCCGCCTGTTGAGAAACCTGGACGGTAAGATTTGCGCATTCTCACATTCTCGCGATGAACTCAAGGGTGTGCTTCAAGGCGCTGCCACAAACTTGGAAACACCTAGCGGTAGAGGGACCATCATTATCGAAGCACGACGCACGAGGGACTACCAATTAAGAGAGTCTCCCACCCCTGCGCTAGAGTTTCACCAAGCGACGATGGCAGCCCTGCTTCTTCAGCTGCTGCTCGGGATTGAAATTCCTGGCCATGCCTTGGTACACCTCTGCTGAGGGTCCAGGTAGCCCAAAGCCTGGTCGAAGGCGTTCTGCCGGTTGTAGAACTCCATCGTAGGCATTGATCCCAGTTCGGGCCATCGGCGACACGTCATGGTAAGCTTTCAGATACACCTCTTCGTACTTGATGCTCCGCCACAGGCATAACTCCACGAAGATCGCTTGTCCAGGTACCTAGCCGTCTTGGTGATCCATGCAATGACCTGGACCCTCTGCTCCAGGCAACGTCATGGGTAATTATGAGCCTCAACATGAAGTGAACTGGAGGTTCCCCTGAAGTCGGCAAGCGTGAATATCTCCGGTCGTCAGCCTTACCCAGGGCTTGGCGTGGCTAAACGCACGCCACTGGCAGCAAGCTGGTGTCCCATGGTGTTGGAGAGCTTCTCAGGCTCAGCACGTACGCCGCACTGTGCCAGTCCATCTATGGCCACCAGGTACAGGAAGCCTTTCTGCCATGGGGATTGATAGGCTTGATGTCAACGCGGCCCAGATCACTGGTCGACCCGATTAACTAAGGTGGACCCCATTATTAAGACAGCACGAGGGCTAAATTAAGAGAGTCTCCCACCCCTGCGCTAGGTTTCACCAAGCCCGATGGCAGCCCTGCTTCTTCAGCTGCTGCTCCCCTTTCTTCCTGGCCATGTTGGTACACCTCTGCTGGGGTCCGGTAGCCCAAAGCCTGGTGAGGCCTCTGCCGGTTGTAGAACTCCAGGTAGGCATTGATCCCAGTTCGGGCCTCGGCGACGGTCTGGTAAGCTTTCAGATACACCTCCTCGTACTTGATGCTCCGCCACAGCCGCTCCACGAAGATGTTGTCCAGGTACCTACCCTTACCATCCATGCTGACCTGGACCCTCTGCTCCTGCAACGTCTGGGTAAAGGCCTCACTGGTGAACTGACTCCCCTGGTCGGTGTTGAATATCTCCGGTCGTCCCTTACCCAGGGCTTCCTCCAACGCCGCCACGCAGAAGCTGGTGTCCATGGTGTTGGAGAGCTTCCAGGCCAGCACGTGCCGGCTGTGCCAGTCCATGATGGCCACCAGGTACAGGAAGCCCTTCGCCATGGGGATGTAGGTGATGTCCGCGGCCCAGACTTGGTCGACCCGATTAACCTCCACTCCCTTCAGCAGATAGGGGAAGATCCGGTGTCCCGGCGCTGGTTTGCTGGTGTTGGGACGCCGGTAGATGGCTTCCAGACCCATCAACCGCATCAGCCTTCGAACCCTTTTTCGGCTCACCAGATAGCCCTGTTGCAGCAGCCAGGCCTTCATCTTCCTGGAGCCGTAGAAGGGGGTCTTCAAATACTGACGGTCCATCAGGGCCATCAACTCCAGGTCTTCTGCCCTGGTCGGTACCGACCGGTAGTACACCGAGGCCCGGCTGACGTCCAGCAGGATACATTGACGCACCAAAGACAGCTGCTGGTGGTCTCGGTCTATCATGGCTCGCCGTATGCTGCGACTCATAGACCGGACCTTTCCGACAAAAAATCGCGTTCTAAGGTGGACCCCATTATTAAGACAGCACGAGGGCTAAATTAAGAGAGTCTCCCACCCCTGCGCTAGGTTTCACCAAGCCCGATGGCAGCCCTGCTTCTTCAGCTGCTGCTCCCCTTTCTTCCTGGCCATGTTGGTACACCTCTGCTGGGGTCCGGTAGCCCAAAGCCTGGTGAGGCCTCTGCCGGTTGTAGAACTCCAGGTAGGCATTGATCCCAGTTCGGGCCTCGGCGACGGTCTGGTAAGCTTTCAGATACACCTCCTCGTACTTGATGCTCCGCCACAGCCGCTCCACGAAGATGTTGTCCAGGTACCTACCCTTACCATCCATGCTGACCTGGACCCTCTGCTCCTGCAACGTCTGGGTAAAGGCCTCACTGGTGAACTGACTCCCCTGGTCGGTGTTGAATATCTCCGGTCGTCCCTTACCCAGGGCTTCCTCCAACGCCGCCACGCAGAAGCTGGTGTCCATGGTGTTGGAGAGCTTCCAGGCCAGCACGTGCCGGCTGTGCCAGTCCATGATGGCCACCAGGTACAGGAAGCCCTTCGCCATGGGGATGTAGGTGATGTCCGCGGCCCAGACTTGGTCGACCCGATTAACCTCCACTCCCTTCAGCAGATAGGGGAAGATCCGGTGTCCCGGCGCTGGTTTGCTGGTGTTGGGACGCCGGTAGATGGCTTCCAGACCCATCAACCGCATCAGCCTTCGAACCCTTTTTCGGCTCACCAGATAGCCCTGTTGCAGCAGCCAGGCCTTCATCTTCCTGGAGCCGTAGAAGGGGGTCTTCAAATACTGACGGTCCATCAGGGCCATCAACTCCAGGTCTTCTGCCCTGGTCGGTACCGACCGGTAGTACACCGAGGCCCGGCTGACGTCCAGCAGGATACATTGACGCACCAAAGACAGCTGCTGGTGGTCTCGGTCTATCATGGCTCGCCGTATGCTGCGACTCATAGACCGGACCTTTCCGACAAAAAATCGCG
>CAXXHW010000003.1:0-38950 GCA_963666265.2 Dehalococcoidia bacterium
GGCGGGTAGCGGACACCGCCCTTGGTCGAATGGCAGCGTACGTATGATACAATCCCGCCACGCCAGGCTCGCCTCCAGCAGAATGCTGAAATTGGCCTGTTCTGAGCCTGTCGAAGGGGGGATGCCGGCGGGCGCTGCCCGCGAACCCCCTTGAGGGGGTTTGGGGGTGCTCCTTAGCAGCCCCCTAGCTCGGCGCCGCCACAACCTGCACCGGCAGCGGCACCGTACCCATAGGGTCGCCGTCCGCCAGGATGCCGAACTCGTACGTACCGTCCTCAAACACCTGAAATTTGATATCGAAGATCACGAAAAACGTGGGAGAGGCCTCGTCCCAATCGATCACCAATGAGGGTATCCTTTTCAACAGCGTCCCCGTTGGCCTGCGGATGCTCACCAGGATGGTATGCAAGCCTGGCTCACCATCGATGAGGCTGATCACCAGCTTGATGGGGATAGGAGGCTTCGGGGCCTCCGGGTCCCCGGCGGTGTCCGTCAGACCGTCTTCAGTCAAGCTGACAAACAGCTTGTGCCGGACGGCATGAAGATTGGTGACCCCCTCCCACTCCCCATCCTCGAACTCGTGACAGATGACGGCATATTGCAGACGCATGGCAGCAGTGTATCAGCTATTCCAAAATCCCCTCTCCCTTGATGCCTGCCCTGCCTGTCCTGAGCGAAGCCGAGGGGCGGGGGTAGAAGGGCTCCGATTTTATCGAGAGTCCTCCACCTGAGTCGGGAGGTGTCCCCCTTCTATAGATAATCCCCGAAGGGGATACCTTGAACCCCCCTTGAGGGGGTTTGGGGGTGTTTTTCAGCACCCTGCTTACGGCGGGGGCCATCGAAAAAATTTAAGGAGCTTCGATCAATGGACCTCTATCAAGCCATCGGCAATTTGCGGTCTATGCGTCGCCTCAAGCCGGACCCCGTGCCCGACGAGCTGCTCCAGAAAGTGCTGGGGGCGGCGATACGGGCCGCCAGCGGCGGCAACCAGCAGACCTGGGCCTTCGTGGTGGTGAAGGACCCGCAGAAGAAACAGAGGATCGCAGGCTGGTACCAGGACGGCCTGGAGCGCCTCTTCGCCTCCGGCTACGGTGAGCCGCGGCCCGGAGATCCTGAGCCTACCCCCCAGCAGACGGCCGCATCAGAGCGCACCCGGAGCTCTGCTCGGCACCTGGCGGAGCACATGGGCGAGGTGCCCGTCATGATCTTCGCCTGCCTCACCGGCGTACCCGAGGGCGCTCACAACGCCCGCAGCGGCGCCTCGATCTATCCCGCGGTTCAGAACCTGATGCTGGCCGCCTGCGCCGAAGGGTTGGGCACGACACTGACGACGCTCCACGCCCACCACGACGAGGAGCTTAAAGAGCTGCTGGGCATCCCGAAGCACGTCCTCACCGCCGCCATGATCCCCATGGGCTGGCCCACGGGGAAGTTCGGACCAGGGCCGCGCAAGCCTCTCGAAGAGGTCACCTACGCTGAGACCTGGGGGCGGCGCCCCGACTGGTAGAGAAGCTAGGTCGAAAGATCAGCCTCGCTTGTCGTATCCCGGGTCCTGCGGCAGACCCGGCTGGGCGAGGGCTGCCGTCGCCAACCGGTCGACGCGCTCGTTCTCCGGGTGCCCTGAGTGGCCTCGCACCCAACGGAATTCCACATCGTGCCGCTGGCACAGGTCCAGGAGCCTGGCCCACAAGTCCGGGTTGATAGCCCGCTCCTTCTTGTTGCGCATCCAGCCGTTGGCCCGCCAACGCTCGGCCCAGCCCTGACTGATGGCGTTGACCACATACTGGGAATCGCTGTACACGATGACGCTGCACCTGGTCTTGAGCGCCTCCAACCCGACGATGACGCCCATCATCTCCATGCGGTTGTTGGTGGTCTCCCGAAAGCCGCCGGAGAGCTCCCGGCTGCCATTTCCCGTCGACATCAGGACGCCGTAGCCACCGGGTCCGGGGTTGCGAGAGCAGGCGCCGTCCGTGAACATCGTCACCTGGGGAAGGGATAGCCCCGCCAACCTACTCCATCTCCCCCCAGGTGCGGCCCTGCTTCAGGTCCACCTTCAAGGGCACCGCCAGCTCCATCGCCTTGGGCATCAGGTCCAGGACAAGCCCTTTCATGGTCTCGATCTCATCCATGGGGACCTCGAAGATCAGCTCATCATGCACTTGAAGGAGCATACGGCTCCTCAGCTCCATCTCCTCCATCTTGCTCTGGAGGCGGATCATGGCGATCTTGGCGATGTCGGCGGCGGTGCCTTGGATCGGCATGTTGACCGCCATCCGCTCGCCGGCCTGGCGGACCATGAAGTTGTCGGCATGCACCTCCGGCAGGTAGCGGCGGCGACCCAGCAAGGTCTGCACATAGCCCTTCTCGCGGGCCATGCTCTTGGTCTCTTCCAGGTAACGGAGGATGCCCGGATACTTGGCGAAATACTCCTGAATGATAGGGCCGGCCTCTTCGCGGGTCCGGTCCGACCGTGAGGCAAGGCCGAACTCGCTCATGCCATACACAAGACCGAAGTTGACCACCTTGGCGAAGCGCCGGTGGTCAGCCGTGACCTCGCTCAGCGGCACATTGAACACCTGGGCCGCGGTGGCGCTGTGGATATCCTCGTCGCGGTTGAAGGCCTCCGTCAGGCCGGGGTCCTCGCTCATGTGCGCCAGAATCCGCAGCTCAACCTGGGAGTAATCGGCGGACAGCAGCGTCCACTCCGGAGCGTTCTCAGCGACGAAGGCCTCCCGTATCCTGCGGCCCATGGGAGTCCGAACGGGGATGTTTTGCAGGTTCGGATCAGCCGACGAGAGTCGGCCTGTGGCGGCGACGGTCTGGCTCAAGGTCGTGTGCACCCGGCCCGTTCTGGGATTCACCATCTCCGGCAGGGCGTCGACGTAGGTAGATTTCAGCTTGCTGATCTGGCGATACTCCAGAATGTGCTCGATGACGGGGTGATGATCGCGCAGCCCCTCCAGTACCGATGCGTCCGTGGAGTAGCCCTGCTTGGTCCTCTTGGACCTGGGGAGGCCAAGCTCGTCGAATAGGAGCCCGCTGAGCTGCTGAGGCGATCTGATCAGGAACTGATGGCCGACGCTGTCGTACGCGGCCGCTTCGGCAGCCATCAGCCCCTCGGCCATCTCCCGCGACATCCCATGAAGGAGCTCTACGTCGAGAGCGACGCCATATCGCTCCATGGTCGCGAGGACCGGCAGCAACGCCATCTCCATTTCGGTAAAGAGCGGCCATTGCTCCTCTTCGTGAAGCTGTCGCTCATAGATGGGCCACAGCCGTCCTGTGGCCTCGACTCGGGAGCAAGAGAAGGGCGCCGCCCTGTCGATGGGGGCCTGTCCCATCGTGATTTGCTTGGCCCCTTTTCCCAGTATATCGGCGGGGTCGGTGAGCTCGACACCCAGCCGCTCGAAAGCCTGGGGCTTGATGGCCAGCGACTTGCCCCCCCCCAGGTACGCGGCGATGATCACGTCCGACGTTAGCCCCCGAATCTGGACCCCCTCGTTGGCAAGCATTATGGCGTCGAGCTTGCCGTTATGGGTGACCTTTTCGATCTTCGGGTCCTCCAGTACCGGCCTGAGCATCTCCAGGGCTTGGGCCTTGTCAACCTGCGCTCCGACGATGTGGCCCAGCGGTACGTAGGAGGCCTTGCCGGGCACGGCGGAGAAACCGATACCCACCAGCTCGCCGCTCATGGCCAGCTGGCTGGTCGACTGGACGTCCAGGGCGAAGCGCTCCGCGGCGGCAAGCTCTTTGACCAGCGCCTGCAGCCCCTCGACGGTGTCGACGGTGCCGATACTGGCCTCCTCCGCGTTGGCCTGCCCGTTGATGGCCCTGGGGTGTGGTTCGACGGCCGGCAGGCGGGCCACAAAGCCGTGGAACTCCAGCTGCCGGAAAAGCTCCACCACCTCGGCCCGGTTGTAGCGGTCGGCCCGAGCCTCCTGGAAGTCGAACTCCAGGGGCATGTCGGTCACGATGGTGACGAGCTCTTTGTTACGGCGGACCGTCTCCTGGTACTCCCTTAAGATCTCACGGGTCTTCTCCCGTTCCACCTGGTCGAGATGCTCGTAGAGGCCGTCGATGGTCCCAAACTCCTGCAACAGCCTGGTAGCCGTCTTGTCGCCGACGCCGGGCACGCTGGGGATATTGTCCGAGGGATCGCCTTTGAGCGCCTTGAAATCGATGATCTGCGAAGGTTCGAGGCCGTACCGCTCGCGGACCTTGGGGACGTCATACATGGCGGTGTCACCCACGCCGCTCTGGAACCGGACGCGCACATGGGGGGAGACTAGCTGCACCGTGTCCGCGTCGCCGCTCAGGATCACCGTGTCGATCCCTTGCTCCGTGGCCATCCGCGTCAGGGTGCCGACGATGTCGTCGGCCTCGAAACCCTCCACCTCCAACGCCGGCATGCCCAGGGCTTGAACAACCTGCCGGACTCTGGCGAACTGCATGGACAGCTCGTCCGGTGCCGCCGGACGTCCGGCCTTGTATTCGGCATACATCTCGTCCCGGAAGGTCGGCCCAAGCAGGTCGAAGGCGATGGCCCAGTACGTGGGCTTTACGTCCGACCACGCCTTCAACAACATGTTGATGAAGCCAAAGACGGCGCCGATGGGCTCGCCGGTGGCACGGACATTGAGCGGGGCGCGGGAGGCCAGAGCGTAGTAGGCCCGGTAGACGATGGAGTGGCCGTCCAACACCATGAAGACGGGTCTGTCCGGGATCAGCGAGGCTGTCTTCGCCTTGGGCATGGGGCCGCCATTCGACCCCTCTCCCTTCATGCCTGTCCTGAGCAGAGCGGAAGGGGGAGAGGGTTGGGGTGAGGGTGAATCCTAGGATGCCTTACGGGAGAGTCGGGGCCATTATAGCACCGGGCGGCCGCCCGCCCCTTACTTCCTCGAAAGGATCACCAGCCGAGGGCTCTCGATAGTGAAGGGCCGTCCGTCGGAGTCCCCATACACGCCCTCTATCTTCAATCCAGCCATCGTTAACATCCTGATGAGTTCGTCACCGGTATAGACGCGAATGCTGTGGGTAGCTTCCTTTACGGTGCCGTCGGGGTAGATCATGGTCCGCTGAACGTTGTTCCTTCCCCGCAGGGGGTCAAACTGCCTGTTATACAGGATCTTGACGCCGTTCTCCGTCTCCTGCCAGTCACGGGATTGGTGGATGCGGACCAGGTGATCGCGGCTCATCACGTCGATCAAGAACCGTCCTCCCGGCTTCAATGCGCTGGCCACGCCCTCCAGGACTGTCTGATTCTCTTCCTCTTCTTCGAAGCACCAAAGGCGGTGAAGTAGTTGACGATGCCATCGAACTCGCTGGTGAAAGGGATGTCCCGCATATCCCGGTGTTCCAGTCGAACGGTGAGCTCTCGTCGATCGGCCTCCTGGCGGGCTATGTCGAGAAATAGAGGATCGAGGTCCAGTCCGGTCATCGCATAGCCAAGGGCTGCCAGCTCGATCAGGTGACGCCCATGTCCGCAACAGAGGTCAAGTATCCGGCTGCCAGTCGGCAACGCAAGAGTCCTGTCGATGAAGTCGACCTCCTGACTCGTTCGTTCAGGGTGGAACCCAGGAGAGAAAGCCTCCAGGTAGTCCTCCCCGAAATATGTCTGGTACCAGGGTTTCGTTTCCATGGTCTTGTTACTCCGGCTCATACCGCGTTGCTTCTACGCCCCGCCCCGTTAGCCATCTCCTCCCGACTCAACGTCCTCAACCACCCTAAGAAGCTCCAGCGACGGTATCGACATCACGACAAACGACGGTGCGCCAAGCCGGCGCCAGAACTGGTATGGCGCCATTCCGGTAGCCCGCGACACGAAGAGCGTCATCATCGTGCCGTGAGTTACCACCACGAGATTCCCCTCCGGATGTTGCTCCTGTACCATCGAAAGAGCCTTGGCGAACCTGTTGTTCGCTTGGTCCGCCGTCTCGCTGCCAAACACCAGTGAGTCGGGATTTTCAAAGAAGAGGGCCACCTTCTCAGCGAACTCCTGGTCGGATCCTGCGAAGCCTTCTTTTTCGCGGTCGTGCTCCCGTAGGCCATCCACTATCTCTGCTGGAATGCTGAGCCTGCGGGAGATAACGTCGCCCGTCTCCACAGCTTTGGGCTCTGGACTCGTGACAATGGCCGAGGGGTTGTAGCCGGCGAGCATGTCAGCCAGCCGCTTCGCGCGGAGACGCCCGACCCCGGAGAGCCGCCAACGGTTGCTCGGCACGCTCGGATCGATCTCGGGCAGCGAATGCCTGGCCACGATCAGGTTACGCATTACCGTGGCTTCCGGTAAGACCTCACCACCGCCTGCGGCGAAAACCCCATCGCCGCGTACATATCCTTGGACGTGTTGCGGAATTCCGCTAGGATAACGATTGCTTCAGCGTCGTGCTCGCGGCAGTCCGAGACGCAGTGATGAATCAAAGCGGTTGCGATACCCCGATGACGGTAAGTCGGAAAGAGTGAAAAGGTCCTCCACCATCCCAACACCTCCGATGCCACCCCAGGAAGAGCAGTGCGCGACCGGAACGCCGTCCGCATAAGCGAGCCAGTAGTGCAGTTGGCCGGATTTTTCGCGTCCACCCTGCACGTGCTGGCGGGAGAACTCCGGGGTCCAGCTGCTCGCCCCCTCCTTTTCTTGAGACTCCTGCCCATCCGACAGTGAAAGTCTCAAAAGTGCCTCCCAATCGGCGTCGCTTTCAACCAAACGAATGTCAGGCGAAGCGGGGGCCACACCTTTGAGCTGGTCTTCAAGCAGCGGCACCACAAATTCCAGGCGGGAATAGCCTTCAAGCGCAAGCCGAGCTTCAACCGCGGGCGGCGAAATAGGAGTGACGTCGAAGCGCCGATAGAGGATGCCCTCAAACTCACGGTCCGCTCGCTCCAGCATGCGGTCGATCTCCAACGCTGTAGCTGCGGTGATGTCTGCTACGTGATTGGCGTCCCCGCCAAGCGGCAAGGACCGGTTCCTGATGACGGTGCCGCCGTCCGCATCGAACCGCTCGTTCCCCAGAGCATGCCGACCGGTAATCACATCGAGCACTGCTGAAAGCTTGACCATGCTGGTAGGCATTATCTTATAACTCCCGTAAAAGCCGTTCGGACCTTGAACTTCCCCTCTCCCTATGGGAGAGGGCTGGGGTGAGGGCGCCGCCCCCCTTCCCGTATCGAAAAGGGGCCGGGGGTTAGGTCCCCACCCGCCTCACCCCAAGCTCCACCTCAGCCCCGTCCACCTTCATGCTCTCGGCGTGCGCCCCGTCAGGCGGCGCCTCTCGGGCGACGCTCACCGCCAGCACCTCTTGCTGGATGTAGGCCGCGTGCGCCGCGAACACCTCCGCTATCTCGTCACCACCCTGGTAGGTCAGCTCGATGCGGTCCGCGATGTCGAACCCGGCGGCCTTGCGCATGTTCTGAATGCGGTGCACCAGCTCCCGCGCCTTACCCTCCAGGGCCAGCTCCGGCGTCACCTCCGTCGTCACGGCGACGATGAAGGAGCCTTCCGAGGCCGCGGCGAAGCCCGGCTTGTCGACCGCGGCGACCTCGATATCATCCGCCTCCAGGGTATAGTCACCGATCTCAACGCTCGCCCCGGTTCTCACCTTGGCCACCACGGCCTTGGGGTCGGCCCGCTCAAGGGCGGCGGTGACCTTACCCAGCTCCGGGCCATACTTGGGGCCTAGCAGCGCTAGCTTGGGCTTCACCTGGAGCTCCACCAGCGAGCTCTCGTCGTCGACGAAGGCGACCTCCTTGACGTTGAGCTCCTCCCGAACGTGCGCCGCCATCCGCGAAAGGGCGTCCCGGTCGGCCTGGCCCGTCGTGACCACCAGGACCTGCTGCAACGGCTGCCGCACCCGGATTTTCGATTTGTTCCTTGCGGCGCGGCCCAGGCTCACCGTCTTGATGACCAGGTCCGTGGCCTTCGCCACCTCTTCGTCGACCATGGCCTGATCGGCCACGGGAAAGTCGGTCAGGTGAACGCTCTCGGGGGCGTCAGAGTCCACGGAAGTTACCAGGTTCCGGTACATCTCCTCGGCTAAAAAGGGAGTGAAGGGGGCCAGCAGCCTGGACAGCGTCACCAGACACTCGTACAGGGTGGCATAGGCCGACGCTTTGTCATCGTCGTTCTCGCTCTTCCAGAACCGCCGCCGGCTGCGCCGGACGTACCAGTTGGAGAGATCGTCCACGAAGGCCTGAATCCGCCGCGAAGCGGTGGTGGCATCGAAGTCGTCCAGAGAGGCGGTCACCTCTCCCACGAGGAGGTTCAGCCGCGACAGCACCCACCGGTCCAGCTCCGCCACGGGCTTCGACGCCGGATGGCTAGCGGGGTCGAAGCCATCGATGTTGGCATAGGTAACAAAGAAGGAGTAGGTGTTCCAGAGGGTCAGGAGAAACTTGCGCACCGCTTCCCCTACCAGGTCTGTGGAGAAGCGTCGGTTGTCGCCGGCGGGGCTGGCCGAATACAGGTACCAGCGCAGGGCGTCCGCCCCGTGGGTGTTGATCACCTCCCAAGGGTCGACGGCGTTCCCGCGGGACTTGCTCATCTTCTCGCCCTTGCCGTCCAGGATCAGCCCCAGGGAGATGACATTGCGGAAGCTGGGCGCCTTTACAGGGCCTTCAGTGGCAGCCTCCATCAGATTCGCTACGGCGTGGAGAGTGTAGAACCACCCGCGGGTCTGGTCTATGGCCTCACAGATAAAGTCCGCGGGGTACCAGGAGCCACCCTCCACCAGGTCCCGATTTTCAAAGGGGTAGTGCCACTGGGCCCAGGGCATGGCGCCCGAATCGAACCAGCCGTCCATGACGTCGGGCAGCCTTCGCATAGCGGCCCCGCACTCGGAGCAATCGAAGGCGACCTCGTCGATGAAAGGTCTGTGCAGGTCCATGTCTTCGGTCATACCCGACACGCTGGCCTTGCCCAGAAGCTCGGCGCGGCTGCCCACAGCCTCTTGGTGGTGACACCCGGAGCACTCCCATACCGGCCACGGAGTACCCCAGTACCGCTCCCGAGAGATGGCCCAGTCCACGTTGCCCCGCAGCCACTCGCCGAAGCGCCCGTTCTTGATGTGCTCCGGATACCAGTTAATCTCCTCGTTGGTGGACAGCAGATTGTCCTTGAGAGAGCTGGTTTTGAGGTACCAGGAGCTTTTGGCGTAGTAGAGCAACGGGCTGTCGCACCGCCAGCAAAACGGATAGGTATGTTTGATGGTTTCGCGGCGATAGAGAAGGCCACGTTCCTTGAGACCGTTGATGATCATGGGGTCCGCATTTTTGACGAACCTACCGGCGAAGGGATAGCTTCCCACGAAGGAGCCGCCAAGGTCCACCGGCTGCACGAAATACAGGCCGTTGGCCGACCCGGAGTTGTAGTCGTCCTCGCCAAAGGGCGGGGCCGTGTGCACGATGCCGGTGCCGTCTTTCATGGAGACATACTCCGCGGTGATGACGGGGTAGGTCAGCCGCTCGGGTCCCTTCGTCACGCGATCGAGCACGTTCATGCCGGGTTCCGAAAAGCGGTGCACCTCGGCCCCAAAGTCGAAGGGGTTGTAAAGAGGCAGGTAACGAAGGCCGACGAGCTCTGACCCTTTGAACTGAGCGAGGGTCGTATGCTCCTCTCGGATGGCCTGCTCCATCAACGGCTTCGCCAACACCAGCCGCTCTCCGGACTCGGTGAGCTGGACCAGGGCATACTCGTCCTCGGCCGAGACGCTCAAGGCCGTGTTGCCGGGTAGGGTCCACGGAGTGGTCGTCCACGCAAGCAGATAGGAGCGCTCCCGGAAGTGCTGCGCCAACGGCCCTGGGACACTGGACGGGTCCACCTCGAACTTGACGTATATGGACGGGTCGGGCGTGTCATCCTTGTAGCCCTGGGCTACCTCGTGGGAGCTGAGGGTGGTGCCGCACCGCGGGCAATGGGGTGCGACCCGCCGGCCCTGATAGACCAGGCCCGCATCCCACAGCGTCTTGACGATCCACCAGCCCGTCTCGATATAGTCGTTGTCGTAGGTAACGTAGGCATTTTCCAAATCTATCCAGAAGCCGACCCGCTCCGTCAGCGCCTCCCATTCCTTCACATACCGGAAGACGCTTTCTCGGCAGAGCTCGTTGAACTTAGAGACGCCAAACTCCTCGATCTGGGACTTGCTCTGGAAGCCCAATTCCTTCTCGACTTCCAGCTCTACCGCCAGGCCGTGAGTGTCCCAGCCGCCTTTGCGAGGGCTGTAAAACCCCTGCATGGTCTTATAGCGCGGAAAGATATCCTTGAACACCCGCGACAATACATGGTGAATACCGGGGCTGCCATTGGCTGTAGGCGGCCCTTCGAACACGGTGAAGCGGTCCTGTCCGGTCCGCCGCTCTACGCTGCGCTTAAAGACCTCACGCTCCTTCCAGAACGTCAGAAGGCCCTCCTCCATGCCGGGAAAGCTCACGTGGCTAGAGACCGGGCTAAAACGTCCGCTCCCGCCTTTGGAGCCTGCTGCTCTCTCCCTTTGGTCCCCTCGCCCGCCTGTCCTCTGGTCCGACATAACCCGCCTCTCTCCTACAAACAAAAAAGCCCCGTCCTCAAGGGACGGGACCTTTCTCAGGTATCCCGCGGTACCACCCTCGTTCCCGCCCTACAAGACGTAAAGGCGAGCGCTCATCCGGGCACGCTGCATGCCCTTGCCTGGTAACGGGGGCTCCGTCTGCGCCTACTCCACCTTCCCCAGCTTGGTTAAGAAGTTTCGGGCAGCGGCTCGGGAGGGATATTCACACCGTTGGTCCGCACCCGCTCTCACCGTACCGGGCTCGCTGAGCGGCCATATCGGCGTTACTCGTCTCCGTCATCGCCTTTCTTGTTTTCGAGCGTATCAGAGGCCCCGGCGGAAGTCAATCGAGAGCCCGTTCTAAAATTTCCGATGAAGAGTCCAGATGGGGATATGTCCCTCTGGCAGAGGGCCTGGGGGATGTGCCCACAGGTTTTAAAAAAAACCTGTGGGTGGGTGGGAAGCAAACGCTGGCCCTTTTGGAACAGTCTTAGCAGGATGTCTGCGGGCGCTGCCCGCCCCCTACACCAAGCGCCGAGTAGACCGGCCCGGCCCTCCGGGCCTTCCCCCTCCGCCAGGCTTGGGGATGATGGTCACTTTACGGGCTTCCCCCTCACCGACACTTTCGGTACTCACCTTCCTGCTTGAAGACAGCGCCATGTGCACGATGCGCCGCTCTCGGGCCGGCATGGGCTCCATGTGCACCGTGCGTCCTGTGGATACCGCTCGCTCCATCATCCGATTGGCCATAGTGCGCAGTGACTCCTCCCGCCGGTCACGATAGCCCTCAACGTCCACCCGGATGTTCACCCTGTCCTGGGCCTTGCGGCTCAGAATGAAGTTGACGACAAATTGGAGCGAGGCCAGCGTCTCCCCACGGCGGCCGATGAGGAGGCCCGCGTCCTCGCCATCGATATTGAAGGAAAGCGGGGCATCGGGGTCCTTCTGGCTCGTCCCGCTGCTGGACCTCTGGGGCAGCCCCACTGAGGCAGCGACACCCATGACTCTAAGCAGTCCCTCTAGCGTCTCTTTGGCAAGGTCTACAATATCGGGATCGCGGGGCTGGACCAGGACTCGGGCCATTCCCGAACCCAGTCCAAGGATTCCGCTGCGTCCCTTATCGACGACCACGACCTCTACGTCTTCGAGCTCGACCCCGAGCTCCTGCAGCGCCTTGTCGATAGCCTCTTCGACTGTCCTTCCGGTCATCTCCAGACTGTCCATCGGGCTTCCTCTCTTCGACATCTCTAAGGGTGGCTGAAGGGCCTTTATCACCCTCATGCTCTTGATCTAGAACGGACGATTCTCCCGGGGGCGGCGTTACTTGCGGATTTCCCAGGAGTACTCTCTTGAGGAATCCACCAACGGAACCTTCGCCCTGTGGAGAGCCAGCTCCGTCAATGGTCGGCTGCGGCTCCTGTCCTCTGGGCGGATCATCGCGGCCTCTCCGCTCCAGGTCCTCGTCTGGGCTGACGGTATCCTCCCTGCGCCTGGAACGCGTAGCGACCGCCGCCGGAGCAGGTACAGGCTTCTTGAACAAGCTGCCCCACCCCGTAACCCTGTACTGCAAAAATATGCTAACGACGTTGGACCCAATCCAATACACGGCCAGGCCGTTGGGGAAGCTCAGGGTCCAAAACCCAAACATGATCGGAAGCATCCATGACATCATGCTGCTCATGGAGTTTTGCCGGGGGTCGGTGCTGTGCTGGGTCGTCATCTTCTGGACCACGTACATTGATCCACCGACGAGCAGCGGCATGAGAAGCAGCGCGCCTCCGCCCGTCTCAGCCGGCGTCAGCCCCAGGTCCATCCCGAGAAACGTGCTGTTCAGGGGAATCGTTTCATTCACGAGGGGGAGCCATGACCAGAGCTTCCCTTCAAGGCTGACGAGCCCCTCAGGGGTATCGGCCAGCGCCTTTCGAATGGCATAGAAAAGGCCGATGAAAACCGGCATCTGAACGATCATGGGACCCAGGCATCCCAGCGGGTTGACCCCCGCCTCCCGGAATAGGCGCATCTGCTCCCTTTGCACCTTCTGCTGATCGTTCTTGTACTTCTCCTTGAGCTCGTTTATCCGAGGCTGAAGCAGTTGCATCGCCCTTGTGGAGCGCAATTGCTTGGCCGTCAGGGGATAGAGAACGATTCGACTGATTATGGTAAAGAAGATGATCCCCAGGCCAAAGTTGCCCCCGAGAATGGCCGTGAAGAAGACCAGCCCATTGGTCAGCAGATTGACGACTGTATCGGCTATAAGCTCCACGGGGGGACCTCTTTACTCCTCTGCCGCAAATTTGTGAAGGATCTGATCTTGATCGAACACGTAGAATGACTTTCCATCCCACGCAGGGGATGCCAGGGCCTTGGCGTCCAGGGGGTTGCTTCGGGTACGCCTGCCCGTGTTGATATCTACCGTTAGCAACGCACCGTTTCGCGCCACCACCAAGATACGTTCGCCGACGATAACCGCCGTGGCGCGCACCTTTGACCCCACCTCGGCACGCCAAATCTCCCTGCCGGTCTGGGCGTTGAAGGCGTAGAAGCTGCCTCCCAGCGACCCTGCATAGACGACCGTCCCCTCGCCGTTTGCTATGGCGTCATTCCAGAACCAGCCGTCGCCATCGAACTCCCAAATCTGTTCGCCGTTGCTGCGGTCGATTGCATAAAACTTCCCGTCAAAGGCTCCTACGTAGAGCACATCCCCCAGCACTAAGGGCGTGGAGACTATGGCGCCGCCGGCCTTGAAGGCCCACTTTACGTCTCCGCTCGAAGCGTCCAGTGCATATAACCCCTTGTCCATACTCCCGATGTAGAGCACTCCTTCCGACAATGCAGGGGTAGACCAGAATCGCTTCGTTCCGATCTCTTCCTGCCAGACAACGTTATCTCGCTGGCAGATACTAGGATCGTCATTAGGATTGTCACTGGAATCGGCGCTGGCGTTCAGCGCGTAGACGATCCCCTCGTCATCGGCAACATAGATATTGCCCTCATAGAGCACCGGGCTCCCGAAGAGCCGTCCTTCGGTGAGGAAACACCAGATTAGCTCTCCCGCCCTTTGAGACTCATCAGATACCCTGTGAAAAGCATTAATCTGCCCTACTCCGTCGGTTCTACCATCCCTATTTTGGGCGGTGAAAACCCGCTCGGCGGAAAGAGCAGCGGTACCGTACACGGCCCCACCGAATTCGTCCGCCACCGGCGGGAACTGCCACTCGTCCTTCGATGCATCGGGCCGATAACCCTCCAGGTCCAGGGTCTCTCCAGTACTGATCGTGTCAGCCCTCAGCGCTAGAAACCTTCCCGACTCTGTACCGACGTAGACAAAGCCATCTTCCACGACGGGGCCTGCCCACCCATGCTCAGATCCGAGGCGGCCCGGGTTACAGGCTGAGAGCACAACCACGACGACCAGGAGGAGGCCGAAAAATCCAATCGTCCTTCGGCCTCTGGCGGACCTGCGGAACAGGCCCAAAGAAGGCCAAGGGGCAGGCCATGCGCTAATCGTGAATCTCCTTAACAATCCTGCGCTCTGCGGCTACGTAAACAGAAGACGTCATGGAACGGGGTCGTAGCCACCCCGGCCAAATGGGTTGCAGCGGAATATGCGCCAGATGGTAAACCAGCCACCTCTAATTGCCCCATGCTTATGGATGGCTTCCTCCCCGTAATGGGAGCAGGTCGGGGCATAACGGCACGACGACCATAAGAAGGGCGAAAGAGTAATACGGTAGACCCGTATCGCTACGATCGCCAGTAGCCTCATAGTTGACCCCTCAAAGTGCGGCCCCTGTCGGCGGACATTCCAAAAGACGGCTTCTGTGAAGGAGGTCGCGCATCGCCGCTTGGAGTTCAGAGAAGGAAGCTTGAACGATTCCTGTCCTGGCGATGAATACGACGTCCCACCCTTGTTGGACTGATTCCCGCCGGGCGATCTCCTTGAGCCGCCTCTTCACCCGATTCCGGACCACCGCGTTCCCCACACGTCCGCTGACCACAAAGCCTAAACGGCTGTTATCTCGCTGATTCGAGAGTGCCCGCATGACCAACAGAGGGTTCGACCACTGCTTACCCTGCCGCCGGACCGCCAGGAACTCACCTGCTCGCCTAAGCCTCCGCTCCTTCTCCATTCCTTCCTGACATCCCCAACGGCCCGCCTCTTTTATACCGTTAGCCGTTGCCGGCCTTTCAAACGCCGTCGTTTCAACACAATCCGCCCTCCATGGTGGAGCATCCGCTTGCGAAAGCCATGAACGCGAGCGCGATGCTTCACCTTGGGCTGATAGGTACGTTTTGGCACGGCCTTTCCTTCGTAAAACCAGGTCATTATAGGGCTGCGCCTCACCAGGTGTCAAACCGAGATGGGCCTTTCGGCGGGCTGTTAAGCCTCGATTGTGACGGGGCGGCGGCGGTTGCGAAGCCTTCGGGATCGCCACGCGAGAAGCCATGCCAAAATCCCCTCTCCCTTGATGGGTGAGGGTGAAACAAATCTGGCATATCGATTTTTGGAATAGCTTCTAGTCACCCCGGGGTATTCCCGGCGCGCCCCGCCTGAAACGTGTCTCTGAATAAGGGCAGAGCGGTGCTATATACGGTAGGGTAAAAAGGCGCGACCTACTATATTTCGTAGCTGGCCTCTCTCTGGGCGCTATGCTACAATACTGCCGCAGCTCCCCCCGAATGGGCCTTGAACCGCGCTGCTGACCCGATTCCCAGGAATTCCGTCCGAGTGAGGAAGCCTCCCGAATGAGCGCATCCTTTACCCACCTCCATCTCCACACCGAGTACAGCCTTTTGGACGGCCTGTGCCGTGTCGATCCGCTGATAGAGCGAGCCAAGAGCCTGGGGATGGACAGCCTGGCCCTCACCGACCATGGCGTCTTGCACGCCGCCATAGATTTTTACTCCAAGGCCAAGACGGCGGACATCAAGCCGATAATCGGCATGGAGGCCTACCTGGCAAGGAGGAGCCGCCGGGACAGGTCAAGCGTAGATAAACAGCCTTACCACATCACCCTTTTGGCCAAGAATGATCGGGGGTATCGCAACCTACTCCAGCTGGCCACCGAGGCCCAGCTTGAGGGCTATTACTACAAGCCCCGAATCGATAAGGAGATCCTCGAGCGTCACCATGAGGGCATCATCGCCTTCTCAGGCTGCCTCAACGGTGAGATTCCCCAGATGATCCAGGCCGGACAACTCGAAGAGGCCCAGCAGACTGCTCGTTGGTATAAGGAGGTTGTCGGCGACTTTTATCTGGAGATTCAGAGCCACGAAAATATCCCGGAGCTTCTGGAGGTCAACAGCCGGTTGGTCGAGATGGGCAAGGAATTGGACATCCCCCTGGTCGCCACAAACGACGTCCACTACATCCACCAGGATGATCACACCGTCCAGGACATCTTGCTCTGCATCCAGACCAATGTGACCATAGACCAGTCAAACCGGATGAAAATGTCGGACCCGTCCTACTACCTCCGCAGCGCAGAGGAGATGGAACAGCTGTTCTCCCACCTTCCTGAGGCCATCGCCAATACACGCCGGATAGCGGACGGCTGCGACCTTTCTATCGACTTTTCCCAGGTGCATCTACCCCGCTTCCCGGTACCCTCAGGCCACAGCGCCGACTCCTACCTCCGGGAGCTCTGTGAGGAAGGGCTTCGCCGCCGATACAGCCACGTGACCGACGAGCAGCAGCGGCGGCTCGACTACGAGTTAGACGTGATCCGGCAGACCCGGTTCTCCGACTATTTTCTCGTCGTTAACCAGATAGCCACCTTCGCCCGCGAGCAAGGCATCCTCATGGGAGTCAGAGGCAGCGGCGCCGCGAGCCTCGTCCTGTACTGTCTCCAGGTCACGAACGTCGACCCCCTGGAGTATCGCCTGGTCTTCGAGCGCTTCCTCAATATCGAGCGCAAAGAGATGCCGGACATCGATATGGACTTCCAGGACGATCGGCGCGACCAGGTCATGAACTATGTCGTGGAACAGTATGGTCGAGACAAGGTCGCCCAGATCATCACCTTCGGCACCCTGGGAGCCAAAGCGGTCTTGCGGGATGTCGGCCGGGCGCAGGGCCGCAACTACGCCGACGTAGACGCCGTGGCCCGGATGATCCCTACCGGGTACCGGAAAGCGGACAAGGGCGAGATAAAGTCCTGGACCGTCGAGGACGCGTTGGAACTCATTCCCGAGTTCCGAGAGCGATACGACTCGGACGACGTTATCAAAGACCTGGTAGATACCGGCAAGAAGCTCGAGGGAGTTGCCAGGAACTCCAGCACCCACGCGGCGGGAGTGGTCATCTCGGACGAGCCCCTGGTTGACTACGTGCCTCTTGCGCGTCCATCGAAGGGGGACGGCGAAGGCATCGCGGTCACCCAGTTCTCCATGGCGGCCATCGCCCAGCTCGGGCTCCTGAAGATGGACTTTCTCGGTTTGGTCAATCTCACGATACTCCAGCGGACTCGCGCGTTCATCGCACAGACCCGCTCCCTGGACCTGGACCTGAACGAGATCCCCCTTGACGACGCCAGCACGTTCAAGCTCCTCTCTTCGGGCGACACCACGGGTTTGTTCCAGCTTGAGAGCACCGGCATACGGCGGTACATCAGGGACCTGAAGCCCAACTCCCTGGGCGACCTATCCGCGATGATCGCCCTCTATCGGCCAGGACCCCTGGAGCAGATCCCGAGGTTCATCGATTCCAAGCGCCAGCGGCGGGCGGCTGTCTATCCTCACCCGATCTTGGAGGAGGTGCTCGAGGAGACCTACGGCATCATCGTCTATCAGGACCAGGTGCTGCTGATTTTGCAGAAGTTTGCCGGTTATACTCTTGGCCAGGCCGACATAGTCCGTAAGGCCATGGGCAAGAAGATCTCCTCCTTGATGCAACAGGAGGAGAGCCGGTTCATAGAGGGGGCCAAGAAGCAAGGGTATACCGAGGAGCTTGCGAAAGAGGTCTGGAATCTCATCGAGCCTTTTGCCGGCTACGCATTCAACAAAGCGCACAGCGTGAGCTATGCCCTTATCGCCTACTGGACCGCCTATTTCAAGGCCAATTACCCGGTGGAATTCATGACGGCCCTGCTGTCGTGCTTCCAAGGCGTCACGGAGAAAGTCGCGACCACGGTCCCGGAGGCGAGACGGCTGGGAATATCGGTGCTCCCGCCGGACGTCAACCGCTCCGATATCGGTATGGGCGTGGAGCGCATCGGCGAAGAGTACGCGATTCGGTTCGGCCTGGGGGCTATCAAGAACGTCGGAGAGACGGCGATGAGACCAACCCTCGACGAGCGCAAAAAGAACGGCCCCTTCAAAGACGTGCAGGACTTTTGCCGCAGGGCGGACCTGCGGGGATTGAACCGGCGCACCCTGGAGAGCCTGATAAAGGCCGGGGCCCTGGACTCCCTGGATAGGCGCGGGGGGCTGCTCAGTAGCATCGACCGCATTCTGTCCATCGCCAACCAGCAAAGCCGGCTACGCGATTCAGGCCAGGCCACCATGTTCGACCTCTTTGGCGATGAGGTACCCGTTCCCATGCCCGAGATCGATACCGATGACGACGACGATGTCCCTCCGACCGAGCGTGCTCTGTGGGAAAAAGAGCTGCTGGGCGCCTCTCTTACGGCCGAGGACCCCCTGGTCCGAGTCTCCCAGACCCTGGGCCCCGATGTCACTTTCTGTGGCCAGATCGACGCCGAAATGGATGGGCAAACCGTGACGGTCGCGGGCCGCATCGCTGCCGTCAGGCTCTTGCAGACTCGCAAGGACAACCGCACATTCGCCATCGCAACCCTGGAGGACCTTCAGGGGCGGGTGGAGATATTGGCCTGGCCGAATATCTACGAAAAGAGCAGTGCTCTCTGGGTGCAGGAAAGCATTCTTGTGGTCAAAGGCAAGGTACGGCTTCGAGACGACGAAGCCTCCATCGCCTGTGACGAGGTGAAGACGTTCGAGCAGGCCGCCGCCGAAATCCCGGAGCCATCCGGTCCTGAGGAGCTTGGCGACCCCCTGGAGCTCGTAGGCTCCAACGGCTTAGAGGCAGCTGCGTCAGTCCTCCACGCCGCCAACGGCGCCCCGAAGGTCTCCCCTACGCCGGCTAGCGAGGCTGAGCCCGAGCCGCTGGCCGATAGCGTCCAGGAGGTCCCTCCAGCGATGGCGGACGCGACCGAAACCGCCCAACTTGATACTCCGCATGACGCGGCTTCAAGCGATTCCTTCGTAGACTACGCGGGGCCGCCGAAAACGCTGCGGGTCCAGATCTTAGAGACCTCCGATGAAGAGGCGGACCTCGCTCGTCTTCACCGAGTGTTCCAGGTCCTGAAAGAGCACCCGGGAAGGGATACAGTACGGCTGAAGCTGGTCGGGGGCGGACCGGAGACGGACCTGGACCCGAATCTGACCATATCTTACGACACCGACCTGGTGCGCGCCCTCACCGGCATTCTCGGCCCCAAGGCCATCGACGTGGGATAAGAGCAGGGTCTTTCATTGTTGCCTCAAGCTATCCAGACCTCCAGATAACCGAAAGACCCTGCGGCCTCACCCGGACGTCATTCCCGTTCGCCCGGGATACAGACCGTCGTCAATCGCCAGAAGGCCCGCCTCTACCGCTCCTGGTATAATCCCTCTATGAAGTGGGTTACCGTGACTACAGCCCCCAACGAGCCCATCGGCGAGAGCTGGGCGGGACTTCTACGGGAGCGTGGGATCCCCGCCTACGTGAAAAGCGAGACGGTCATGAGCCTGTACATGGGCTCGGCGTCCACCCCCGTCGCCGTAATGGTCCCTGAAGACCAGCGAGAGGATGGAGCAAAAATCCTCGATGGTTTTTTAGGGTCGGACGAGTGGCCGCAGGAAGAGGGGCAGTAGCCCTCTCGGACAGCAATGGGCCGATGACGGCCATGCCTTACCGCACGGCGTTCACGAACGCCGCTCTCCCTCCCAAACGCGCCCCGACGGTTAGCCGTGTTTACTTTGCGCGCTTGCCCGCCGCCCCGGCCTGCTACAGGCTCTTTTGAAGACTTCCAAAGCCTTCCGTCATACATGCCATAATCGCCTGCGCGTCGACGCTCGGCCCGGTCGAGCTGCCGTTCGTGAGAGCGCCGGCGCTGCGACCACCCTCGCTCGCCTGCTGGATGGTCTGTTGCAGGGACGCGAACCCCTGGCCCAAGCAGGCCATAATAGCCTGGGCATCCGCGCTGGGCGTCCCCACGGCTCCATTCGCCTGACCGGCGGCAGCCTGCTCCTGGACGTGCTTGGCGCAGGCCCGCAACAGTTGGAGCGAGTCTCGCTCCTCCGCCACGTACCACCGCAACGTGTCACGCGTCAGCTGATCAACGCTAACGTCGTTTATCTTTTCCTCGATGGCCGAGAAGGATGGCTCGACCCAGTCGCTCTTCAGCAACGCTGGAATCAAACACTGGATTTTCTCCAGATCGGACATGTTAGGATCGGTAACCGTGGCGACCTTGTTCGCCTGATCAGGGTTCTCCTTCACCTGGAGGCTGAAGCCGAGCCGTTCAATGCGCTGCCGGAAGACATTCCCGTGCGTCGTCTCTCGCTCCGCCACGGTTGCCAACGTCTTCTGGAGCACGGGATCGGTGGTGACCTTCTCCCATGCGCTCAGGTAGACGCCCGCGTTGGTCTCTCCCTGACTGATACCGTTCAACAACCCCAAGTACGATGGATGCGTGCTCTTTTCGTCCGCCATAGTTTCCTTCTTTCCTGGTAGTGCGTCCTAATCCCGCTATTCTCATGTTGTGGGAAGGTAGCATGCCGAGAAAGGCCTGTCAAACGTCCCAAGACCTGAGATACGCCGAAGTTATCCGCAGATTTCCCAGATTCCACGGATCGTTAAGACCATGCGGGACTTCCCAGGTTCCCCCAAACAGGATGCCGGAGAAGGGGGTGCCCCGCCGGGCGCTGCCGGCTGCGTCATCTGCGGACAATTGCCGCTGCCCGCTCCAGCGCCAGCATGCGACGCTTCATCTCCAACCCGCCTCCGAATCCTCCCATGGACCCGTCGCTGGCAACCACCCGGTGGCAGGGGATGATGACACAAACAGGGTTGGAGGCCATGACGCCACCCACGGCTCTCGCGGCATGCGGGTTGCCGACCGAGGCCGCCACATCCCGGTAGCTCATCACCTGCCCTCGTGGGATGGCGCGGACAGCCTGGAGCACCCGGCGCTGAAACGCCGTGCAACCGTCGAGGTCCAACGGAATATCCGAGAAATCGGTTGGGGCGCCGGCGTAGTACCCATCAAGCCTCTCCGCAAGGGAGGCGAACGAGGGATCGTCGCACAAAGGTTGGGGGGTAGCATCGCCCCAGAGCGCCGCTAGCGCGTCGTCCCGGCTCGGTTGGGGCAGCGTGAGCCGCCGCAAGCCACCCTCGGATATGGCCATCCCTACGAAACCGTCTTGCAGTTCCTTTATCCCGTGCATGGAGCTCCTATGACCTATTCCAAAATCCCCTCTCCCCTCTCCCTTCGATGGGAGAGGGCTAGGGTGAGGGTGAAACCAATCTTGCATGTCGATTTTTATTCAGAATGGCCCCTATGACCCCACCCGGTCCCGAGGCCTAACCCCGGGCACCGGCACCCGCTCCAGCAGCTCCTGCACGACGGAGCGGCCGCTGGCGTCCCTCATCCTGGCGGCCGGACTCACGATAATGCGATGGGCCAGCACCGGTTCTGCCAGCCTCTTGGCATCATCAGGAAGGACGTAATCACGCCCGTCTATGAGCGCCAGGGCTTGAGCGGCCCGAAAGAGCCCCAGGGAGCCTCTGGGCGACGCTCCCAGGTACGTGGTCTCGTGGCTCCTGGTGGCGTGTGCTAGGTTGACAATATATTGTCGGATCAGGGTATCGACATAGACTTCTCTCGCGGCCTTTTGCAGCTCCAGGACTTGCGGCACATCCACCACCTGCTCAAGCTCGTCGATAGGATGGGCTATCTGCTGCTGCACAATTATGGAAAGCTCTTCTTCCGTACTGGGATAGCCAAGGGTGATCCGAAGAATGAAGCGGTCCAGCTGAGCTTCAGGAAGGGGAAAGGTACCCTCATACTCGATGGGGTTCTGCGTCGCCATGACCAGGAAAGGCTCTGGCACCACGTGAGTGACGCCATCGACAGTGATCTGCCGCTCCTCCATCACTTCCAGCAACGCCGACTGAGTCTTGGGAGTGGCGCGATTGATCTCATCGGCCAGGACAACCTGAGCGATGATCGGCCCCTCGCGGAACTCGAAGTCACCCGTTTTCTGGTTATAAATCGAGACGCCTGTGATGTCGCTGGGGAGCAGGTCAGGGGTGAACTGAATCCTCTTGAACACACACCCTAAGGACCTTGCGATACTCTTCGCTAGCATCGTCTTGCCGACACCGGGCACGTCCTCGATGAGAGCGTGACCTTTGCAGATCAGGGCGATGAGTGCTAGCTCCACCTCCGCCCGCTTCCCGATAATCACCTTTTCGACGTTCTCGACGATCTCGGTGGCAATACCCTTAACGTCAACCAATAGCAACCTCCTCGGCGGACAGGACCAGAGTCGGCCCATTATATCAGAAGAATCCTGCACGGTTATCTGGACGTCTGGAAAGCCTGCGTAGCGGCCTCACCCCCGGTCTTGCGACCACCCCCTCTCCGCCAATGTGGAGAGGGGGTCGGCGGGTGAGGCCGTTATGGCAAGCGAGCGGCGTCCGCTATACAATAGGATGGGGCGGGGGTTTTTGAAGCGTTTCACCCGCCTGCTCTCTTAGGAGAGGGCCCTGCCTGCAACCCGGGGCCCTCTCCTTCTGAGGGACCCCTCTGTCGCCTTCGCGCTGCCCAATCCTGCCCGATACTTTTGGCCTCGCCGAGTCGTGCTTCTTGACAGGGCGTCATCCTGTTTTGTAGGCTGCGGGTACTTCGAGAATCCGCAGACAGTGAGCCACCCCTGGCAGCTATTCCAAATTCCCCTCTCCCCTAATGGGCTTTGCACCTTAAATGCCGAAACGATCCCTATATTGGTTCAGGTCTACGATTTTTGGTTCAGGCGCGGTCGGCACGGCAAAGTCTGTTTCAATACCCAACTCGTAGAAGGATTGTACCAGGACGCAGATGTTGTGGCACAGCACCTTGCACAGGACCTCATTCACCTGGGCCTTTCCGGTCTTGGACTTGACGCTGGCCCCGAACTTGGTCTTGATCATCGCCATCGTGGTCTCGACATTGCTTCGCTTGTGGTAGTGAGCGTTGAACTCGTCTCGGTTGAAACTGTAGAAGTGCCACATCTTGGCCCAGAGGCTGTCGTATCGGCGCTTGCCCTGGCTACCCGTGGAGTATGACTTGAACGGGATGTAGGGTATCGCGCCGACCGCCTCTATCTCTCGGAGGTTGCGTTTGCTGGCGTAGGCTTTGTCCGCCGACACCTCATCAATGGAGAAGGTCGCGGCGGTCCGCTCCAGCAGGTGCGGCAATTGTTTGGTGTCAGCAGACTCATGGGTGGTCGCAAGGGCGGCCGTCACGATGTTCGTCTTGACGCCGCACATCAGATGGGTCTTCACCCAAGCCTGCTTCGAGCGCTCCTTACCCCACTTGTGGTCGAACCAGCGGCTGTAGGTCGTGGTGGCGAAGCCCGTTGAGTCGATGGCGAAGTCCGTCTCGACAGAAGCAAGTGGGCCGGCGCTCAACTCGATAAGGGCCTTCAGGTGGTCAGTCAACTCGTCGCTGGCAAGATAGCGATTCGTGCTGTTGAAGTGCGGGGCATGGTCAATGAGGCCCTGCTGCATCGCCGCCTGTACGTCAGATGTGAAGCGACGGACAGAAAAGCCGGTGTAGACCTTGTAGGTGACCGCGAACAGCCTCTCCGGGAGGGGTATGCTAGGACGCCCTCTACCTCTTGACCCTGGCTCCTGGGGGATGGCGGTGCAGAGGTCTCGCAGCAACACCAGAAAGCGGTCTTTCTCGTTTTGTTGTGCGAGGTTATAGCTGGGCCAATCTTGGGAGTACGTCGGGGCTGTGGTACGCTGTGTGGACGTCATGGTGGAGCTACACCCTCCATCTTGATTAGGGGGCGTCGGTGCTACCAACACTGGCGTCCCCGTCTTACTTGCATTGTCGTCGATGCGGTCGAAGAAGTCAAGCTGCTTTGCGCTTGTTCTCGCCGACTTCATCCCCACTTTGCACCGCTCCGAACATCTGGTGTTGCTTGCGCATTCTAGCTTGCCAGGCAGGTGGAGTCAAGGGACAGGGATCCTGTATAGTGCCCTATAAGCCGCAAGCATTGTAGATAGTTGTATGGGACCTTATACTTGCTTAAAGATTCTGACAGGTTCCGTTTGCTTAGGGGAGTATGCGGGTGCTTCGCTGGCACGAACGTTGCAGCAAGGCCAAGGGGAACTTCCTCAATGAAGAGAGTCGCAATTCTGATACTGATGCTGGCGATAAGCGGTACCGCAGTGGGCTGCGGCGAGGATAGAGCGGAAATCTCGACCACGGTTGCGATGGAGTGGAGCCAGGACAGCATCGACACGGTATCTGAAGTGCTAGTCGAGTTACTCATGGTGGCCCCTGTCCTGAGGGACACCCTAGAGAAGGTGCCTACCGCCGAAACTTTGCTAACAGGGTTTGTAGCAGACCAGATCAGGGACAATATCGCTTGGCACTACTCGGTGCCCGTTCCCGGACAGCAGGCCCTCTACCGTATGACTGCGACCGCTGCGATCGAGATCGAGATTGATCTACCTCTTCTCGACACCTTCCCATATGCTGTGACGCTGCCGTTCCACCTGATGGTAGACACCGACGCCCGAACCGTTCAGGATTGGACGGCCGACTTCGACAACGCTGCCGCGGCGGCCTACTGAGGCAAATGGAACCGTAGGCGGAGCAGCGGATACTCCCAAAGGAAACGGAACCTTCTGACAGCATGGAAGCGGGTGGGCATGACCACAAGAGAACGAGCATCCAAGGCGGCGAAAGCTAGAGCTGAGTCGCTGACGCCTGAACGGAGACGAGACATTGCCAGGCGTGCTGCCCGCGCACGACACGCTGCTGCATCACCTAAGGAAGAAATCCGACTGGCGGAATACACAGGAACACTAGAGATCGGTGAAATCGTTCTCCCGTGCGCCGTTTTGCCGAATCGGATGCGTGTGATCTCTGAAGCTAGTGTAGCGAGACATCTCGGACGGGGTACAGGCGGTAAGTTTCCTCGTCTTACCGCCACCAGTGGCGACCCTCCCATGCCAGTGTTCTTATCCGTCGCGATGCTGGAGCCTTTCGTACCACCCAGCCTTCGGCTTGCGCTCAGCGAGCCCGTTGTCTTCAGGGGGAGAGGTGGGCAGCGACGAGGTGTCGACGCAATTCTGCTGCCGGAGATATGTGAGGCATGGCTCAAGGCACGTGACGCAGGGGTTCTTCAGCCTCAACAGTATCGGATTGCCGAAAAAGCCGATATCTTAAAACGCACCTTGGCCCATGTAGGAATTACGGCCCTGGTCGACGAGGCGACCGGATATCAGGAGGTCCGGGACCGTCACGAGTTGCATCGCATTCTCGAAGCCTATATCGCCAAGGAGTTGCTGCCTTGGACGAAGCGGTTCCCTGAGGAATTCTTCCGCCAGTTGTTCAGACTCCGCGGGTGGCAGTACTCGCCCGTGTCCGTCAAACGGCCTAAGGCTGTAGGACGCATCATGTCCGAGCTTATCTACGAGAAGCTACCAGACGGAGTCATCGAGGAACTGGGACGCCGTAATCCAGTAGTGAGTGACGACGGACGTCGCCGCCACCGTCACCATCGATTCCTTACTGATGAGGTTGGTCACCCGCACCTCGACAAGCACATAGCTAGCGTCACTGCGTTGATGCGGGCGTCATCTTCTTGGCAGGGCTTCAAACGGCTCTTTGATCGGGCTTTCCCCCCGCCAGTCGGGCAAGAAGAACTCCCCGGCATACTGGAACAAGTCGATGAGGCTGGCGGCAATTCTCAGGTGGGATGAACGAGGAGTAGAGGGAAGTGCAAAAGCACACGGCATATGTTCTAACGTAGCCCCGGGGCCAGTCTATAGACTGCTTTCTAGGTTGCCCCCAGATCGCCGCCAGGACTTTCTTCGGAGCGCGGGACCCCAGCAGCTTGTTGACCCTTTGGAATTGCCGCTTGGAGACGATGGCGGGGTGTGCGTTCTCCACACGCACCGGCGGCGCGCCGTCCTTGGCTCTGGTCCCCCAGACCAGCTTCCGCGGTTTTTAATAGACACAAAAAACTGCGGTACTCATGGGCGGTTGACCTAAGAGAAGACTGGAGGTGACAACAGTTGATGATGTTCGATCCCTCTGTTACCAATTTGAAGATGGCGATGTGTACGACGTCGATCTAATCGACTATCACTAGCGAGAGGGAAGTGACAATGGCTATGAAGAATCCACCCCATCCGGGCCGAGGCATCAGGGAAAACTGCCTGGATCCCCTTGGCCTGAGTGTCATAGAGGCGGCGGAGGTCTTGGGCGTTGCCCGCCACACCCTTTCGCGGGTGTTGAACGGCCACGCGGCGATCTCTCCCGACATGGCCATTCGCCTTGAGAAGGCTGGATGGTCCAGCGCGGATTTCTGGCTGCGCCGGCAGACTTCCTATGACCTGGCACAGGCGCGCAAGGACGAACACAGGATACGGGTCGAGCGCTACCAGCCGCAGCCGACGGCGTAGGGAATCCAAGAGGGTAGCAGTCTTATAGTACGAGGGCGAGGCGACTGGTCTAACGAATGAGCCAAGGCCCAATGGAGATGGGAATCCTCAGACAGCATAGCTTTATCGAGGTGATTCACTCCTGCCATGACAACTGTCATTGATAGGGACCGCAGCCACGAAAGTATCATCAACGATGCGCTGGCACGGTTCCTTCGGGAACGGTGCAGCCTGTCGGCAGTCGCTGAGACGCTACACGACGGAAGGCGGCCGGACATCATCGTCCGTCTGCCCGAAGGCGCTGTGATTCTGGAAATCGAGCTTGAACCTGCCTTGACCGTGGAAGCGGACGCCCTCTCCCGCCTCGGGATGGAGATAGGCGGCCGAAAGGTGCAGAACGTCTTCTCCGTCACGGTTCCGGGAAGGCTACGCTCGACGAGCCAGCAGCATCTGTATGAGCGCATGGCAGGCGCGACGCTTGTGTGGCAGGAATGGCGCATCGACGGCACCTCCGGCCCCAAGCTCAGTGGGACTGCAATAGAGCTCGGGAACGCTGTCGAGCGGACAAGCCCGCCAGCTGGCGACCTCGATGAAGCGGTTGACGTCCTTGACGAGGGGGCGAGGCGAGCCGGCTCTCGCCTCTACTCCTCCCCCGGGACGTTGGGCCGGGTCTCGAAGATCTTTGGCGCCGACCCCGGCGACGAAGCAGCTAACATGGCCGCGCTGGTCATCATCAACGCGATGGTCTTCCAGGAGAGACTGGCCAGCAATGAGGTAGCCTTCCAGCCGGTGAGCGTGGCGATGCGAGACGGACGCTTCTCACGCATGACGCTGTTGCAGGTATGGGAGCACATCCTTAGCATCGACTACTACCCCATATTCAGCATGGCTAGGGACGTAGTGCGGGAGCTTTCCGAAATTGAAGCGACGGAGGTGCTGGGCGAGTGCGCCAGGACGGCCGCCGCGTTGCTGGGCATGGGCGCCGTTGGACGCCACGACCTGGCTGGGAGGATTTTCAACCGGCTGATCTCGGAGAGGAAGCTGCTGGCTGCATTCTATACGAGCATCCCGGCGTCCACTCTTCTGGCGGGACTGGCTCTGTCTCCAGACAGATGGCCCCACGTTGATTGGAGCAACGTAGAGGGAATCTCCCGGCTGCGTGTAGTTGACCCAGCCTGTGGGACCGGGACCCTGCTCATGGCTGCGTACCGGCAGATAGTCCAGAACCACTCGGCTACGACTTTCGACTATCCCGATGATCCGTTTCTCCATCAGGCTCTGGTCGAAAAGGTCATTACCGGGGCTGACGTAGTACAGGCTGCGATTCACCTGACCGCGGCAACCCTCGCGGCGATGTCTCCATCGGTGAGATTCGAGCAGATGCAACTCCACACCCTCAGATTGGGTACGGAAATACAAAAGGACTTCCAAGGGAAGGAGTCGAGGGACGTCTGGCTTGGCTCCCTGGACTGGCTGGAATCATCTGAAATCCAATCCTTTTTCTCCGCGACCGAAGAGCAGGTAGGAGCGACCACTGGTACTGGAAGCATCGTGCAGCATCCCAGGGCCGATCTGGTCATCAGCAACCCTCCATTTACCCGACGGGGCAGCGACGGAGGGAAAGAGGAAGCTTTGTCCCGTGTGTTCTCCCTACCAGAGGGCGACCTGGAATCCCAGCAGGCCATAGCCAAGCGGACGTCCGCTCTGCTGAAGGGGACGTCCGCTAACCAGATAGCCGGACATGCTTCGTCCTTCACAGTCTTGGCAGACCGAATGGTTATGCCCGGAGGGCGCATCGCCCTGGTGCTGCCGGTGACGGCACTGTTCGGCGAGTCTTGGCGAGAGGTCCGCCAGATGCTCGCCTCCAAGTACGAGATTGAGTTCGTGGTGTCGTCCCACGATCCCGCACTCCTCTCCATGTCCTACGACACCGCCATCGCAGAGGCGCTGCTCGTGGCCCGCCGACTCAAGGAGGGTGAACATACGCCCAGACGCGGGAGATTCGTCAACCTGTGGCGTGCGCCCTACCAGGAAACGGATGCGCTGGCTCTCGTCCGGGCTGTGAACGCAGCGGCCTCAATGCCCATACTCCGGTCAGATGGGCCGCCGGTGGGTGGCAGTACTCTGGTGGTTGGCGGTGAACAGTGGGGAGAGGTTGTAGATGGCCCTGTAGGAGAGAAACCTTGGACAGCCGCCCGGTGGAGGCGTGTCGTAACGGGCCAGTTCGCATCCGCCCTTGAGCGTGGGGAGCTTTGGACAGAGGACGGGACCAGGATTGCCGGAGCTGTCCCGATAGCGGCTATGGGGGCCGTCTGTAATGTTGGCCCCCAAGACCGCAGAATCCGAGGGTCCCTTGGGGTGTTCGATGCTTACCACGGCCGGAATCGAGATGCTCAGTTTCCTGCAATCTGGAGCTTGGACTCATCGGTTCACCAGAGCATGACCTCGGAGCCGAATGCTTGGCTTACTCCCAAACCGGACCGTGATCATCGACCAGTTTGGTCTCAGGCTGGGACGCTCCAAATCACACGGGATGTCCGATATAGCGCTCAAAGAGTCATGGTGACGATTACGAACATAAGGACCCTAGGAGTGTCGCAGTGGCACTCATTAACTGTACGCGAGGAAGACCCTATCGTTAGGGCTAAGCGAGAGATTGCCTCGGCCCTCTGGTGCAACTCCACCCTGGGTCTGCTGCTTAATGCGAACCATTCCAATAGGTCTCAAGCGGGAAGGGGTAGAGGAAATAGGGGGATGTTGGAGAGCCTTGCAACGCTTGATGTCCGAAGACTCGAATCATGGCAACTAGACGAGGCACAAGCACTTTGGCGCGACTTCGGCGACCGGAAGTTTCAGCCCTTCTATGAGTGTGCTATAGACCCGGTGCGTATTGAGCTTGATGAACGCATCGTGCGGGACATGCTGGGCCTCGATGAAGGTGCTGCGACTGCCGTTGCTAAATTGCGAACGCTGTTGGCCAGTGACCCGTCTATCCACGGCTCCAAGAAGCCGGAGTTAGCGATCTAAAGTGACTACTCCCTCATTCAGAGAGGCTCCGCGAGAGGCAGCAAATCAACGTTCAGCGCTGTGGTCCCGGTACCCGGCCTCAACTGGCAAAGTAGTACTAGGAGTTGACCTATATGAAAGTAAGCACGATTCTCGACCACATAGAATCAGGGAACATGGCTCTGCCAGAGTTTCAGCGGGGTTACGTATGGAATCGTGGGCAGGTGCGCGACCTCATGGACTCGATGTACCGCAAACATCCTGTTGGAAGTCTGTTGGTGTGGGTAACTGAAACCGAGAGTATTACACGACGCGGAGACGCTCCTCTTCCACCCGGCACGGTCAGGCTGATTCTCGATGGACAGCAGAGGATGACGTCAGTACGGCGTCGTTCGCGGGAAGCCTCCCGCCTTCTTCGAAGGCGACCAGAGTACCTTTACAGGTCTCTATTTCAATATCGATACGGAGGCGTTCGAATTCTATGGGCCTGTCACAATGCGAGATAACCCTCGCTGGATCAGCGTTACCGAGTTGATCAAGAACGGAATCGCGCCATTCACGATCTCGCTAAGTCAGAATCCTGATTTGGCCCCGGACATTAACAAATACATCAACAGGATGAACGCTGTCGCAAACATTCCCGATATAGACCTCCACATTGATGAGGTTACTGGCGCGGATAAAGATATTGACGTCGTAGTGGATATCTTCAACAAAGTCAATAGCAGAGGGACACGACTGTCAAAGGGTGATCTAGCCCTAGCCAAGGTATGTGCTGAGTGGCCTGAGGCCAGATCGGAAATGAACAAGAGGCTCGGAAAGTGGCGCCGGGCCGCATTCCATTTTAAGCTGGACTGGTTGTTGCGTTGCGTCAACACCATAACTACCGGAGAAGCCCGATTCGACGCCCTAGCAGATGTATCGCCTTCTGGAGTCAGTGAAGGGCTTCATAAGGCGGAGAAATCTATTGACGGCCTGCTCAACTTGATATCTTCACGTCTGGGGTTGGACCATGACCGAGTTCTAGGCAGCAAGTACGCGTTTCCGCTTATGGTCAGATACCTCGATCGACGCGGGGGCCGCATTGAAGACTCCGGAGAACGCGGCAGGCTGCTCTTCTGGTACATTCACACGCTGCTCTGGGGACGTTACTCCAGTTCGACCGAGGCAGTACTGAATCAAGACCTTGAAGCTATTGAGGACGTTGGCAGTGGTTTGAGCCGTTTGATTGAACTGCTCCGTCGAAATCGTGGAGATCTCAACCTCAACCCTTCCGACTTTATGGGATGGAGCGTAAGCGCACGCTTCTATCCGATGCTCTACATGCTCACGCGAGTCCAGGGTTCCCGAGATTGGGAGACATATTCTGAGCTATCTGGACACATGTTAGGACGCAGTTCCACCCTTCAGCTTCATCACATCTTCCCCAAGTCACTGCTGTATGACCACAACCCTCCCTACTCTATGCAGGAAGTGAACCAGATTGCGAACCTCACGTTCCTAACTCAGGAAACCAATCTGAAAGTCTCGAATCAAGACCCGGCACGCTACCTTGAGAGATACGCCAGGGAAAACCCTGGAGTGCTGGAGTCGCATTGGATACCGATGGACCCTGAGCTATGGAAGCTGGGGAAATACCCTGAGTTTCTGGAGGAGCGCAGGAAGCTTCTAGCGGCGGCAGCCAATCGCTTCCTCGACTCGCTGGCGTCAGGGACTGTCCCAGAGGACCCTGCGAGTATAGGATCGATGGAACGGGCTGAACCTGTAGACGGCATAGCTTCCTCAGAGGAGGAGCAGATTCTTCTGGATACGAATACCTGGGTGACTGAACAGGGTTTGCCGGAAGGCGAGTTTGGCTATGAACTGGTGGATGAAAGTTCCGGCCAGCTAAGGGCGACTCTTGATCTTGCTTGGCCTGATGGTATTCAGGAAGGGTACAGCCTGCCAGTGGTCTTGCTAATCGACGAAAGCTCCGAGGTCGAAAGAATAGTCAACTCGGCTGGATACAGATCATTCACATCGCCGGAGGACTTCAAGTCTTATATTTGGTCTGAAATCCTGGGGCTCAGCACGGTTCAGAAGTGAAACCAGAGGCGCGCCAGACTTTCAGGAAGCAGTAGGTGCCAAGATAATCGACCGGCGTGAAACTGGTTCCGCTGGTAGTCTACGCGACGGTCTTGGGTGGTGCCAGCCCCTCTCGGCTACACTGCCAGCCTGAACCTCAGCGTGAAGGTACCTTGGACGCAAAAGCGACGGATTCAGGTTCAGGGGACCCAGGTTCAGGGGAATTGTAGTCGACGGGTATAGCAAGCGTGATTTTCACGTAGTCGTTCCTGTCGATGACGACCTCTTCCACGATCGTCTGGAGAATCCCCTTGCGCTCCTCATCGGTCAGCTTGTCAACGCCCTTGCCGACCTTCTTCGCCCAGGCGAGGACATACTTCATCAGCCGCCGCTTCTCAGCCCCGCTCGCCTCTTGAACCCGGTAATCGTCCAGCTTCGCCCTGGCGCTCTCAAGCCGCTCGGTGATGAACTTGCGCTGGAGGTCGAGTTGGGCCTCGGTGATCTTCCCCGACACGAACAGCCTGACGGCGCGGTCCTCTTCCATCTGGATGTTCCGCAGGTCTCGCTCGGCCTGGGCGATGTCCGCCTGCAAACCGCCGCCCTCCTGAGAATCGAGGGTGTCGATACCGGCGACGATCAGGTGGGGGTTCTGGATTACCCGCTTCACCTCGCTCCAAATCGTCTCCTCCAACTGCTCAGCCGGGATGTAGGGCTTCTCCCGGCAGCGCAGGCGCATACTCTGCATCCCGTTGCACTTGTAGTAGCGGCGGGGAGTGGGCAGATCGTAGCTGTACTTCTTGCCGTTGCGAACATTGATGGAGCTCCACTGGGATTTCGCATGGAAGTTGTGGCCGCACTCGCCGCATCTCAGCAGGTGCTGCAACAGGTAGAGCACCTTCGTACTCCTCTTGGCCTTCCTGCTACGCTGTTTCTTCAGCTTTTGCGCCCGTTCCCACGTCTCATCGTCGATCACCTGCGGGATAGGGATCTCCACCCAGGTGTCCCTCGGCTGGTCGTAGACCCTCTTACCGTCTTCGGTGGAGACGTGGCGGTACTTTCCGTATATCCACGTGCCCGTGTAGGTGGTATTCCCCAGAATGTGGTGCACGCGGGACTGAAGCCACAGCAGCTTGCCGGTTTGTGTGGGGATGCCCTCGTCGGTCAGCCGCACGGCAATGGAGTGAGACCCCATCCCCTCATTGATGTACATGTCGAAGATGCGGCGGACGACCTCCGCCTGCTCTTCAACCACATCGAGCCTGCGGTCGTCTCCGATGCGGTATCCGTAGGGGACGCCGCCGGTGGGCACCCGTCCCTGCTTGGCCGTCCCCCGCTTGCCCAGAGTGGACCGCTCCCGGAAGTTGTCCAGCTCAATCTTGCCGATGGCCGCCATGAGTCCGAAGGTCTTCATGTCGATGGCGTCCATGACGGCTTCCAGCCGTATCTGGTGGGCCTCGACGACCTCCATGAGGGCGGCGGCGGGGTACATCCCCCTGCTGAGCCGGTCGGACTTCCAGCACACGATGGTGTCGAAGCGTCCCTTTCTGGCGTCGGCCAGCATCCGCTGGAACTCGGGGCGTTTCTTCGTCCAGCCCCGACCCACCTCCTGGTAGCGGGCTGTGATGGTGAGCCCCTTGCCCTCGCAGTAGGCTTCCATCTCGCCTATCTGCTCGGTGATGGAGGTCTTGTCCTCCCCGTCCTGGCTCTTGTCCGAGACGCGGGCATAGATGGCCGCCCGGTTCGCCTCCGTCTTCCTTTCGGTGATTCTCGCCATTACTGCCTCCCTTCCGATGCCCTGAAATCAAAAAGACCCGCCTCCTGTCGGGAGCGGGTCTGCGAGTAGTACAATGCTACTGCATCACCTGTCCATTCAGGTGGCGCCACGGCCCGGGGTGTTCACGCACCGCCGGGTCAACTTTCTGCCCCCACATGGTACCGCGATTGGGGGGCCGGCGTCAAAGCGGGGCGGCCGTCTGCGAAGGTGGCGCAGTCGGGCGTGCGGTCGAAAGCTCCCTGGCTTGCCATGAGCGCCATGACGGATGGCTGGACTCCCCCACCGAGGCTGATGACGGTGAGCGTTGGAGGGGCGGGCATCAACCTTCTCCCTCGTCGTGGTCGTCCGCACGCGCGGCGTCGTCCTTCTCCGCCGCGGCCTGCGCGTCCCTGATGGCGTACCTGGCAATCAGGGTGAAGAGGCTGCGAAGCCGCTCCTCGGCGTCGGGTCCGGGATTGGAGATGATCGTGACCCCGCGGACCTCAAAAGAGGTTCCACGCCTGCTCTTCGGTTTCTTCCGGCTGTTCTTATCCTTCATATCGCTCTATTGCTTCGCTCTGGTCGGTGGGCCGCTGGCCTCTCCTCACAGGTCGGTGGATGGGGGCTGCCCGGCGCCGGACGGAAGGGGCGAGCGCCGGGCGGCGTCTATGCCGACTCAGGCCCCGCCGTTGCGCCTGCGCGGGCGGGGCGAGCCGGTCAGTCCTTGAAGAAGGTCATCTGGAACCCCTCGCCGAAGAGGATTTGCAGTCCTCCGGGTATCCTGCTTGCGAACAGGACGAGGGAGTGGTAGGCGCCCCCGCTCGGCTCGACGCCATCGTTGTGCCACCGGTACATCTGCTTGTAGTCGATGCCGATGGCCTTGGCGAAGCCGCTCCATGAGAGGCCGCTGGCCTCCTTGAGGCGTTCGAGGCGTTCGGTGAAGTCGCCCGGCAGCAGGCTCACGTAGGGCAGGCGCTCCACGTCGGCCGCGGTCAGTTCCACGCTCCCGTCGAAACGGGGCGAAACGTTAGTGTTGGTCATCTCCATCCTCCAATCTGTAAAGCTCGTGAAAGTCCTCTACTCCGAGGGCCCTTTGCATCCGAAGTCGGATGCGTCCCGAGGGCGCTCGCCCCTCGTTGACCAGCAAGGAGAGATATCCGGGGCTTATCCCGATCTCCCTGGCGAGCCAGTTCTGGGAGCGGTTGAGCAGTGCCAACCGCTTCCAGAGCGCCGCCGCGTCGAGCCGGACAACGGTCCGTCCTGCGCGCCTCGGGCGTCCCTTCGCTTCGTTGGCGTCTCGTGAACGCATGGCTTTCGTTCTCCTATATTCCGTTGAGATATTCAGTAGAAACGGGAGCGGCGCCGGGGCTCAAGTTCCCGCCGTTTTTCCCTGGTTCATGGGGGCGGCAGGGCCTGGGGCGACTCCCACTCGCCGGGGGTGCGCCAGGCGCGTCCCAGCGGCCCCAGGGCGTCGATGGCCTCCTTGTGGGAGACCCACAGGGGCACGGTGACCCCCTCCGCCCGCATCTCCTCCCGCGCCACGCGCAGGAAGTGGGTGTGGGCGATCTCGTCGTCGAAGACGACCAGGACGGAGGGCCGCGTGCCGTGGTCGTCGGTGGGCCGGTGCGATGAGTAGTAGCGCAGGTAGGGGGCGAGACGCTCCGACATGGTGGAGGGCCGCACGGCCCTGCGCTCCCACTCCAGGAAGAAGGGCCAGCGCGTGTCGTCCCTGGTGAGGACGCCGAAGGCGTCGGGGTTGACGGCGCGCATCCCGCCGTCGTGCCTGAAGTGGCGGGAGGCCCTGCGGGGCGGGTCGAGCTGGGCGATCTCCCACCCTAGCAGGGGGGCCTGCGCGGTGAGCGCGGCCAGGAAGCCGTGGACGGCGGCGGTGTGCTCGATGTTCCTGAGGAGCTGGCGGCTCCGCCGGCCGGTGAGGTTGCGCCACTTGAAGGGGGCGTCGGCGTCTTCGGGAGCGACGCTCCACCGCCGCTTCGCCACGCCGACGGAGGTGCGGTCCCTGCGGGCCAGGAGCGTCAGCCCCGGTCGGTCAGGGCCAGGCGTCGACCCGCGTGGCGGGGCCGGGCCACGAGGCGGAATCCCTCCAGCGGGTTGACCAGCTGGGAGGCCCTCGGAACCGAGACGCCCAGCAGCCCGGCCAGGTCCGTGAGGGTGATCCAGGGCCAGTCGGACACCAGGTCGAGGGCGCGCTTCTCGGCGGGCTTCAGAAAGACGGGCAGCAGGTGGTCGGCCATGTCCCACGCCGCCCCCTTGTCGGGGATGTCGTCGGGGGCCGAGACGCGCTGCGGCTCGTCCTCTACGGGAAGCTCTCCTCCGGGGTCGGTCCGGTCGAGGACGTAGCGCAGGTCGACGGAAGCGCCGACCCTGGGCGGGCTCCATATCCGGTCGCCCGCTTCGGCCAGGACAGCCTCGCGCTCCAGGGCGAACAGGGCCGGGACCTCGGTGGTCGAGAGCAGCCTGCGGGCGTGCCTGCGCCGGACATCGTCGGCCACGAGGACGAGCACCGCTCCGGGCATCGGCTCGTCGCGCAGCCGCCAGAGCCGCTTGGCGAAGCCGGACCGGTCGGCGGTGCGTCCCTGCCTGACGATGCCGACCGTCTTCCCATTGGGAAGCGTCACGGCGGCGTCCATCCGCACGGCGCGGTACCAGCGGAAGCGTATGGGGAAGGCGACGTTGGAGAGGAGGCAGGCCAGGTGATAGACGGCGGCCAGGGCGTCGAGGCGCTCCATCAGGCCGCGCCTCCACTGGGCGGAGACGGGGCGGGAGCGCACCAGCTCGTCGAGGGACGTTTCCTCTTCCTCGGCGAGCCTGCGCAGCCCGGCGGCGGTGAGGTGGAACCTCCGGGCGGGGCGTAGCAGCTCCGTGGCGTGGAGCACGGAGGCGCAGAACGCGGCCGCCTCCAGCTTCTGCACCGCCTCGTAGACCGCGGCCCTGGACCAGCCGCAGACGGCGACCATCTCCTGCCGGTCGAGGAAGGGCATCCACGCCAGGGCGCGGAGCAGGTCGGCTTCACATCCTTCGGGTCTCATTCCTCGGCCTCCTTTTCCTCGGCGGCTCGACGCTTGCCGGTCTGCTTTCCGCCCTTCGGGTCCTGCTCCGCTGCCCGCTCCTCCTGCCTGGCCTTTTCGAGGTCTTCGACGCCCTTGCGGTAGTCGCCCACCTTCTTGTGGCCGTCGGCGTCGGCGTAGTCCGCCTGCCGGGCCGAGACGGTGTACGCGGTTGCCGCCTCGCGGATGCGGGCGGCGACGGCGGGGTCTCCGTCCTCCGGCTTGCGCACCATCATCGAGAAGGCGGGCATTCGCTCGATCCCCACGGTGGCGCGGACGTAGCAGTGGTGGACGGAGAGCGACGTGATGTCGTCCTCGGTCACCCGGTCCTTGCCCAGCTCCCACACCAGGGTCCGGGCGTCGTTGCCCGCCACCTGGAAGACGGCGAGGCACCCGACGTTGGCCAGCAGGGTGTCCCGCATGGTGCGGGAGAGGTCGTCCAGCTTGGCCAGGCTCTGGGTGGCGAGGATGAAGGAGGCCCCGAACTTGCCGAGCTCGGAGAGCATCGACTCGTAGTCCACGCCGGGCATCGACTGCATCTCGTCCACGACGACCAGCGCTCCCCGTCGCCTGTTCAAGGGGAGACTCCCCTGCTCCCGTATCACGGCGTCCACGAGGTTGAGCAGCGACGCGCCCACCAGGGCGGCCACGTCCCTGCCGACGGTGCCCTGGGAGGTGGAGACGAGGAGCACGCCGCCCTCGTGGATGACCTTCCGCAGGTCGATGGTGGAGCGGCGCTGGCCCAGGATGGCCCGCGCCCGCTTGGAGGATGCGTAGTAGGAGAGGCGGGTCTGGACGGGGGCCAGGGCCTCGGCGCGGTACTGCTGATGCCACCTGCCGAAGTCCCTGGCCCACCACTCCAGCAGGTAGGGGTCGGAGACCTTCTTGAGCACGTCCTTGCGGAAGGGCTCGTCGGACAGCAGCTTCAGCCCGTCGAGGATGGTGTACTGCTGCTCGGCCTCCACCTGCTCGTTTGCCTCGTGGAGGGTCTTGACGGTCTGTTCGAGGATGGACTGCATCCTCGGCCCCCACTGCTCCCAGAGGCCCTTGGCCACGCGCACCACCGAGTCGGCGGTGCGGTCCCGGTCGGCGAAGACGCGGGTGTCCAGCAGGTTGATGCCGGGGGAGCGGGTCTCGTCCGACAGGTCGATGAGGCGCACCCGGTCGATGAGCGGCTCCGGGACGTGTTCGAGGATGCCGGCAACCAGGTCGGTGTGGGGGTCTATGACCACGATGGCGTCCGGGTCCCTGCCCGCCGCCTTCTCCCGCAGCTTGTGCGTGACGAGGTGGTGCATGAGGGTGGACTTGCCCATGCGGGTGCGGGCGACGTAGAGGTGGTGACGCCGGAGCAGGTCCTCGGGGAAGCGGATCTCCCGCTTGGCTCCTGCGGTGGTGTCTCCCACCAGCGCGCCGCCCCGGACGCCCTTGGCCGAGGGGCTGAGCGCCCTCGCGCCGGACCGCTCCACCAGGGGCGTCTCATCCCCGGCGCCGGGCGGGTGCCACAGGCAGGCGGCCTCGCGGACGCCCAGCACGCTGCGCCCGCCGAACAGCCCGGGGCCTGCCGGGTGGAGCATCTCCGGGTCGGGAAGGACGGGCCGGACCTTGCCCACCTTGAAGCGAGCGCCTGCGGGGTTGTCGAAGTGGCGGTAGGCGGCGGCGACCCTCCCGAGAAGCTCACCGGCGCGCTGCGGCCCCGTCCCGGCGGGCACGACGGCGACGACCTGAAGCTCGGCGTCGAAGGCGATGCGGGAGACCTTCTCCCGTGATCAGGATGCGGGTCCTCGACGCGCTTACGGGCCTTCTTCCAGCGGTGCCATGCCCAGCCGCCGACGGCCAGCCCCCAGGGCCGCGCCGGTCCCCAGGAGCGCCGCCTTCCATATCTCGCCGTCCTGCACCCACAGATAGCCCTTGAGGGCGGCGAGAGCGCCCAGGCCGAGGACGGCCATCGTGATGCCGTCCATCTGCAGGGGCTTGGTCTGGAACGTGTAGGCGGGTTCCCTCGGCTCCATGCCGGGCTGCTTGTGGGCCTTGTCCAGGTGGGCCTGGGACCAGTCGGGGCCCAGGGAGCGCAGCAGCAGCCGCGCCACCACGCGCTCCCCTTCGTAGAGGGCAGAGAGCGCGCCCATGAGGGCGATGAGGGGGTCGGAGCCGGGGTCGAGCAGGTCGTCGTCGCGGAAGGTTCTGAGGGGGAGGTACTCGGGGCCGTCGGCCCGCAGCGAGAGCGACCACGCCTGCTCCCCCTCGCCCGTGCGCAGGGGGTCGTCGTCGGGGCCAACCTTCTGGATGCGGGCCTGGGGGTAGTGGGCGGAGAGCTGGCCGCGCACCACCTGGTCGTCGAGGCAGCGAGCCATCAGGGTCACGCCGTCCATGTCCCCGGCCAGCTCCAGGGAGAAGGGTTCGGGAACGGCGATGGACTGGAGCAGGTTCTCGACGCCCAGCAGGGTGCGCTCCCCGGTCCTTGGCGGCGTCACCGCCAGCAGGACGGGACCCTTCTTTTCTTCGTCGCCGCCAAACAGGATGTTCTTCGGGTTCAGCTTCATGGGGGATAGTCCTTTCTCTAATGGTGTCCGGGCCGCCACTCGATTACTGCCGTCTCCTCCGGGGTGGCCTCGATGCGTACGGGGAATCGGTTGCCCTTTGCCAGCAGCAAGCCGTCTCCACGCGGGCACGACAGGAGCCATCGCTGTAGCTCGACGGGCAGGTCGAAGGCGTCGCCCACGGTGCTGATGGCAGCGGCGTCCTGCTGGAGCAGCAGCTTGAAGGCGGCGTTCTGGAGCAGGGCGCGACCGGAGTGCCCGGTGATGGTCCTCGACGTGTCCTCGCTGAGCAGGTCCTGGACGTCCTGGGTGATGAACTGGAGGCCGAGGCG
>CAXXHW010000004.1:0-267500 GCA_963666265.2 Dehalococcoidia bacterium
TGGTCAACCAGCATTCTGCCTGGGCCTTTCAGCATAGGGTCGCTGATAGCATAGGCAATAGTTCCGAAGGCGGGCACAAGGGCGAGGAGCATCACCGGTACTGTGTGAATCGACCGCACCTCTCGATACTCTTCTCTGGTAATCCTTTTGGTGGCAAGGTCTAATAGCCCTTTGAGGCGGAAGGCCAGCGTCCATCCAGAGCGAGCAATGCTCCGCAGACCTGGGATGGGAACAGCTATTGCCACAGTTAATACTATGTGTGCTCCAAGGTGCTTGATTACCTCACTCATTTCCGATGTTCCCAGGCTATTCCGAAACGCCGTCGCCTCCTCGCCGTCGATTTTCCCTTCCTGCTCCCAGCGGTCGACAGCCGAAGCCAGGAATGATGTTGACATTGCCTCCCCTCTTTCGAAGAGACGGCGAATCGTGTGTTGATTGGCCTGCTCATATCGAGCATACGGTAGACGCGCGCGGCTGCCCGCCCCCAAATCCTGGGTTCGCTCTCCTTCCAGCTTTTAGAAGCGACTTCTGCGACCTCGATGGCGTCACTGAGTTCCTCTAGCCCTTCTGATCCCAGATTCTCCGCAAGTTCAACCGCACGTGTACTCACATAGTCGCGGAGCTGAACGAAGTTTACGTCGTCGAAGGTGGGAAAATTGCCATCGCGCAAGGCTGGACGAAGCTCTTTCCAGGGGTAGCTAACGGAGACGAGCGCGGATTCAAGGTCAATCAGCTTGAGTTCGCCGTTTGGCCTTCGAATGAAGTTGGAGTAAGCGTGAGGATTGCCTGGGGCGATCTGCCAGGTGGGCATCCCCGTTTCCTGGAAGTATGCGTACATGTCATTCAGGAGGTCCTCCACTTCACTGTTTGACTTTGGCTCCGAGCCTTGGATCAGCTCTGTCTCGAAGCTGTAACCATTCTCACTCTCGCGAATCCCGTAAAATGCAGCCACCATATCGTAGCCAAACCTGTGTTTGGTCAGCAGTCCGGCTATCTTGCGTTTGGCAGCAGCGGCCTCCAGCGCATCCCTGCGGCCCTGGTAAGGGAAAGGCGCTTGGAATGCCAGCCTGTATAGTGCCCTTATCGGCAGAGGAGGGTAGTACTCTTTGGTGGCCGTGCCTGCATTCCAATCGAGATAGACCTTGCTGGCGATCGATCCTGCCATAGTCACGCCTTCGATTTCTGGCTCGACCTGCTTGCTGCGGCGAGGGCGGGGGATATGCAGCGTGTCAAATTTGACGTTGGTGTAGAACCAGGCGATGCCGGCGACTCCCATAAAGCTCAGGAGGTAGCTGCCAAGTATATCGGTGGGTCAGTGGGCTCCAGAGTAGACCCTGGACAGCGAAGTGAGACCAATTATAGTTATGGCAATCGCTGGTATAGCCACACGAAGGTGTCCGTGTCGCACGTTGCTGAATGTAAGGAAGACCAGGAGTCCGTAGAAAGCGACGGCTCCGGTGACGTGGCCACTGGGGAAACTCCCGCTTTCGGTCCGTGAGAATTCGATCATGCCTCCGGTCTCCAGAAGGGCGGTTGGCCGGTCTACAACTATGCCCACAAACTCGTTGGAGACCCATAGGCCGCTTATCAAGAAGATGGCTATGGCCTCGACGGGACGCCCCTTCAAGACAAAGATGGTCATCGCGACTAGCCAGAGGGCGATGGCCATTGGGCCGTCAGTAAGGAAATTGATCGAGGCTGCCACCAAGTCCAGTCCGGGGACGTTCAGGCCCTGAACCCATCCGGCGATCTGAAGGTCCAGCGTGGAGTAAGCTTGTCCAGAAGCTAGTAGGGCCAACATGACGAAGCCTGCGACACCCACAAGAAACGCAGCTGGTTGAACTACCTTTCCGAAGTTTAGAGGTCGTGAGGTGGACTGACTTACACGCTGCATTGCATAGCTCCTTTCTGACTGTTTGCATTGACTATGCTATCGGACGATCTACACGTCGCCATCAGCAGAAAAGTTGATTATGCCAAAGAAAAAGGGCTGACTCCGTAGCCAGCCTTTTGATTGAAGGACCATCCTACTTCGGGATGACTATGGCTTGATGATGCCTTTCTGGAGCGCTTGAATCACAGCCTTGGTACAGGGGTTCATATCGAGTTCCTAGAAGATGTTAGCCGCATGAGTTTTCAAAGTGCTCTAGCTGATGTAAGCCTGGACTACACTACCCGATTCGGACACGCCTTACGTTTCTGAAAGTGGCATAAAAGAGGCAAAGGATACCCGAAAACACATATGTCTCTGGCGTTGCAGGGAGTAATATGCTTTACACTGACAACGCTAACAGGGGTGATGCAATGAGTGAACAAGTTGAGTTACTCTCCTGTGAGGGACTCTCCCCGGAAGACGCGAAAGCCGTTAGGGAGCTAGCTGAAGAGTTGCTGCCCTTCTCACCCATCCCACTTCCTAGGCTCTCACGAGAGCAGGAGGATAAATCGCAAGCGCCCCAACTCCTACTCTCAATGCAACGAGTCCCCACGCGGAAGGCGATAGGATAGGCATGGGAGTTGGCGTTCCAGTCTTCGTGCGTCACCTGTAAGGGATGAATCAGCACATCGTCCTGTATTAGGGCCTTCTGTCCACCAGAGGAGACCAGTACGCTCATGTGCCACGGAGTGTGGCCCGGCGTGTACAAGGCCCTCACCTCATCGGTTAAATCCGTATCCTCGGCGATGAAGTCAAGCACACTGAGGTCAGGCAGCAGCTCGGTGAACCTCTCCATATAGGGATAGCGTCCGGCGGCCTGAACGTCGGGACTGGTTTGCCGTTGTCGTCGGTTCGATCGCGCCTCTGACGGTACGCAAATCCTTCCTCTCGAAGCGGGCGATTTGGGCCTCGGTCTTTCCTCCATCACTGGTTCGTTTGTACAGGACTGACAATGGGCATAAGCGCTTACGAGGATTGAAAGGGATATAAGAGCCTATAAACGTTCAGCTCTCCTGGCACTCGGGGAGTGAACGCTTACGAATTAATAGGTTGCATTCGCAAGATTTATGTAATAATCTTATCTGGAAATTATTATTAGCTTCAGCCTTTCAGGCGAATCGCGGTCGGAGGTGTCTGATGCCAGAGCCGTTGATCCAGATCAGCAACCTCGTCAAGACTTACGAGACGCCAGCCGGACCTCTCGGAGTATTGCAGGGGATTGACCTGGAAGTCAAAAGAGGTGATTTTATCGCCCTGGTGGGTCCTTCGGGCGGCGGAAAGACCACATTTCTGAACATGATCACGGGCGTCGACAGACCAACGTCCGGCATGGTGGTCGTGGACGGCGTGGACGTCTCAACCACAAGCGAGCGCAAGCTCACGCGCTGGCGGGCGCGTAACATTGGCATCGTGTTCCAGTTCTTCCAGCTCATGCCCACGCTGACAGTCCTGGAAAACGTCATGATGCCGATGGACTTTGCCCGCGTTCATAGGCCGAAGGACCGACGTGAAAAGGCCATGGCATTGCTGGAGCGCTTCGACGTTGCGGACCAGGCGGCAAAGACGCCGGAGACACTGTGGTACTCGTGGCACAGGGGCAGAGCGCTGAGTTCGAGATTATCGGCATTGCCTCCTTTCCCTTCGACCAGGGTTTCATGGAGTGGAGGGCGCTAGCCAGGCTGGTAGGGTCCACGCTTGCCTCAGGTGATCCGGCGCCCACGCAATTGTTGGTCCAGGTCACCGGCGCGGACCCTACGGTCAAACAGGTCGACGACATCATCGACGAAATCGATGAAGTCCTCTTATCCAATGGAATTGCTGCCGCTCAGGTCAACCTGGTTGAAATTGCCGAAGACTTCGCCCAGATCATCGCACTTTTTGGTCTGATATTTGAGAGCGCCGCGATCGTGATGGCGGCCGTGGGCGCAATCGGGCTGCTGTCCACCCTTTCGATGAGCGTATTTGAACGGCAAAGAGAGATCGGGGTGATGCGCTCAGTCGGCGCCAGTTCGTTTACGGTGGCTGGCCAGTTCCTGACGGAGGGACTGTTGGTGGGCATGTCAGCATATATCGTTGCGGCTCCGTTGAGCTATCTGCTGTTTCTGGGGCTAACTTCGAGCCTGGACATTGGCTTCGACCTCGTATACGGACCGATCGCCCTGGTGATCGGCCTGATCGTGATTACCGTCCTCGCCAGTCTGGCCCCCTCCCTGGGCGCTGCCCGCAGGACGGTGTCGGCAATTCTCCGGTATCAGTAATGGCGAGGAGGAATAAGATATGAACAACAACCTTGTCAGTCTGGAAAATGTTGAAAAGGTCTTCAAGACCAGGGCCGGCCTGTTTACTGCACTTCGTGGTATCGACCTGCAGATCCAGGGAGGTGAATTCGTCGCCATCGTGGGTCCGTCGGGAAGTGGAAAGAGTACCCTCATCAACATGATCACCGGCATTGACCGGCCGACCTCGGGCGAGGTACACGTGGCCGGCGAGCGACTGACCGGGATGAGCGAGAACAAGGTCGCCAAGTGGCGTGGCAGGAACGTTGGTGTCGTATTCCAGTTCTTCCAGCTAATGCCGACCCTGACCATCCTTGAAAATGTGATGATGCCCATGCAATATGGCCGCACATACAAGGGCCAACGGCGCGAGCGCGCTATGGAGATGCTTGAGCTCGTGAAGGTTCCAGAGACCGCCAACAATTATCCAAGCCAGGTCTCTGGCGGTCAGCAGCAGCGCGCGGCGATCGCGCGGGCGTTGGTGAATGACCCTAAATTGATCGTTGGCGATGAGCCGACAGGCAACCTGGATACGATCTCGGCTGGCCTGGTCTTCGAGCTCTTCGAGGAGTTGGTGGAGCAGGGCAAGACGATAGTCATGGTTACACACGACCGCGACCTTGCCAGCCAGATTCCCCGAGTAGAAGAGGTACGTGACGGGCGCCTTGTGAGCGCGGGCGAGGTTGACGCCCGGCTTGTGGCGAGACAATGATCGAGGGACGGAAGGCCAAGCCACCCAGTATCAGGAGGCAGATTCAATGAACATTACGCAGCGTGTCGAAGGCGATGTCACCGTGTTCTCGATGGAAGGGCGAATTGACACCCAGGCCGCAACTGACATGGACCAGGCCTTGTTGTCCGCCGTGTCGGCAGGCAATCACAACATGGTTGTGGACATGTCCGGAGTGGACTACATCAGCAGTGCTGGTCTGCGTGCCCTCGCCGCTGTGCTGGTCAAGAGCAGGGCAGAGGGTGGCGACATGAAGCTCGCTTCCCTGAACGTAAGAGTGACCCGCATTTTCAGAATCATCGGGTTTGACGTTCTCATGTCGGTCCACGACTCGCCCGAAGCTGCCATTGCCGATTTTTCGTCCAGCACCGCGTCATAGCCCGGCCCTTCCCACGAGGAAGAGCATACACTATCTCTTTTCACCAGTACGTCTTTAATCCGATTTCGTGCGTTGAGAGGTTCCGAAGCAGCCATGGTCATACAGGATGAATTGCGTGTCGAGGCCACCATCGAGAATGTGCGGAGGATCTCGGAATTCGTTCGAGACGTGGGGCAACGGCTGCAGTTGACTGAGGACACGCTGTTTTACATCGATCTCGCCGTGGAAGAGGCGTCAGCCAACATCGTACGCCACGCGTACCAGCCTGGTCGGGTGGGGGACATCCTGCTGCGGGTAGAGGCCACCGATGACGTCGTAAGGATTACGCTCATCGACTGGGGCCTTCCGTTCGATGCCAACAACGTAAGGCCCTTCGACGTAGAAGCGCCGGTTGAGGCGCGTGCCAAAGGCGGGACAGGGTTGCACCTTATTGACAGCTTGATGGATGAGGTCGTGCGTGAGACGGCGTCGGCACCAGGTGAACCAAACGTACTGATGTTGAGCAAACATGTGGAGCATTGACGCGCAACTTGGATCGCGCCCAATATGAAGCGCTCGTTACTTCGGACGGATTCGGCATATATGCCGGGATCCAGCATCCCAAGGAAGTGTGGGGGTTTCTGAAATTCCTCATCGGCGACGAGTACGATATAGCTATGGCCAGAGCGAACTTCCTCCAACTGGCAAAAGCATCCCATGTAGTTCGATTGGGCCAACATGAACCGTGAGGAGTTCCCATATGCCGCCGCGCAAGTGGATATCGCTGCATTCGCCGAAGGTCACTTCAACGGCTACTTTATGACAGCAGAGGTGTTCCTCAACATGACGGACGCGACATCAATTTCTTACGCGGCATGGGAGAGCATCCTCATGCTCGGACAGGGTAGCGTCAATCAGATGGAGGACGTATGCGCCCAGATCGAAACAACGCAACAGGCGCGTTGAACTCTCTGGAAGAGTCGCCCAGACGCGCCCACTGGTGGTGGTGGCGTTCTCTTCGGGTCAAGATCATCGCCTGGTTCTTTGTACCCACGGCACTGTTGCTCATTGCAGTCGCGGTCATCAACTTCTTCGCCTACCAGGACGTGACGGCTGATCTGGTGATCGAGCGCAACCAGGACCTCACACGGCTGTCGGCCAGTCAGCTTTCGACATCGTTCGGAGAGTTCACGGACACGTTGGAAGAAGTGGGACGAGGGATGGATCCATCCCAACCTCCGGGACCCTCAAGGTTCCCCACGGTACAGACATTAGGGCGGCTTTCGGTATTCGATGGGGGCGTCGTGGTGCTGGACAGATTCGGCACACCTTTGGCAGAGCGTCCAGGGGGTAGCGCTAGCGCATTCGAGGACTGGTCGTCGCTGCCTGTGTTCCGTGACCTTCTTATCTCATCGCGCCCTGTTTTCTCCAATGTCCTGCGAGTTAGCACAGAAGACCGCGCAATAGTGGCGATGGGCGTGCCCATAGTCGGTGCCCGCGGAGAGTTATTTGGCGTGACAATCGGCATGTTCAATCTCGGTGATACATCAGTCAGCGCCCTCTACGGACGGATTGTCCGCCTCCGGCTAAGCCAAAGTGGGGCAGTCTACCTGGTGGACGACACGGGAAGGGTCATTTACCACAGTAATACTGCATTCGCGGGCTCCGACTTCTCCAGCGAAGCCGCGGTGCAGGAGGTACTCACATCTGGGGTCGGCGCGCTCCGCACCACCAGCGGTGCGGGTGAGGATGTCGTCGCTGCGTACTCCCAGGTACCAGGAACCTCTTGGAGCCTGGTCTCTGAGGCTTCCTGGTCATCGCTAACCAGCGCCAGCAGCGGCTATCAACGGCTGCTGCTCGTGCTGCTAGCCTTCGGAATCCTCGCTCCGATCGCCATCGTCGGAGTTGGCATTCAACGCCTCATGCGCCCAGTTGACGAACTGATCGCGGCGGCACGAGCAGTTGGATCGGGGAACTTCTCCAGGAGGATTGAATCCCCTTCCGGCGATGAGATCGGCGTTCTAGCTACAGAGTTCAACCACATGGCCAGACAGGTGGCAGACCGAACGCGAGAGATGGAGAAACTGGAGGAACTCGGGCGCGCGATCATCAATGGCCCTCCAGATGCATCGACTCTGCCTGAGGTGTTGAGTGAGCATGTTCCCGCCATGTTCCCAGATAGTGGGATTGAGATCCGCATCTTCCCCGATCAGACCTTGTTTCGCGATCGGGATGATCGACCGCCGATTACCGCTTCGGCGTGGGAGTGGCTGGCCACGAAGTCCGAGGCATTATTCATCCCACAGGGAGAGTCTTTCCCCTGGGATGAATAACCAACGCCCGCCGCGGTGGTTGTGACCCCCATTCTTAACGTGGAAACGAAAGAGCCGATAGGGGGGATCCATCTGACGCCTGGTAGCGACCCAGATGCTGCTCCAAATCTGCTACCTGCGGTACAATCCCTCGCGACGCAGATTGCTTCGGCACTGGAAAGTGCAAGGGTCTTTGCCCAGGAACTTGCCCATGAGAGTGTGGCTCGAGAGTTGGCATTGGCCGGACAAATACAAGCGACTTTCCTTCCCGACAATCTGCCAAATGTTCCTGGCTGGCAGTTAATTGCAATGCTTAAGCCGGCTAGAGAGACATCTGGAGATTTCTACGACGTCATTCCTCTGCCAAGCGGGCGGTTGGGAATACTAATCGCAGATGTAGCTGACAAAGGCACCAGGGCTGCATTGTATATGGCCTTGAGTCGCACGCTCATCCGCACCTACGCCGTCGAATACGACACTCAGCCTGAGCTTACGCTCAGTGCCGCGAACCGCCGGATACTGACGGATACTCGTGCTGGCCTGTTCGTCACGGTCTTCTACGGTGTCCTCGATCCATCATCCGGAGAGTTGATATATTGTAATGCCGGGCACAACCCACCGTATCTCCTCAGTAGCCGAAACGGGAATGCCATCCAGGAATTGGACAAAACGGGAGTGCCGTTGGGCATACTCGATGACGGGACATGGCAACAAGGCACCGCTCATCTCGCCCCCGGTGATGTGTTGTTGCTGTATACCGACGGCATCACCGAAGCGCAGAACGCACAAGAAGCTTTCTTCGACGAAGAGAGGTTACGGGAGATTGTTCGCGCCAGTGCGGGGCGTTCGGCTCTGGATATACAGGATGGCTTGATCGCACAGGTCGACGCCTTCGTGGGCGACGCACCCCAGTCTGATGACATTACTTTGATGGTCGTCGTCCGCCGCTCGGCAGAAGAATGTTGACATATATCGAACCTCGTTGGTCGAGAGGGCGAAACTATCGTCGGCCTTGTTCTCCCCACCAGCCACGATGACGAATGAGGCGTAGTGCTGCGAGATGTCATAGGATTTGCGATAAGAACAGCTTTGTTCGTTCGTGCTGAGGGTTGTCGAAGATATCCTTTGGCGTGCCATGCTCCACGATGTTTCCATCGTCGAACATCATCAATCGGTCGGCAACTTCTCTCGCAAAACCCATCTCGTGTGTAACCACGATCATCGTTATGCCAGACGCAGCCAACTCTCGCATGACGTCCAACACCTCTTTGATCATCTCCGGGTCTAGGGCAGACGTAGGTTCGTCGAACAGCATGATTTTAAGCTGCATGGCGAGAGCGCGGGCGATGGCAACCCTCTGTTGCTATCCGCCGGAAAGCTGAGTAGGGTACTTGTCGGCCTGCTCTGGAATACCCACTCGCTCCAGTAGCTCCATAGCCACTTCATGCGCTCGCTCACGGGGCCACTTCCGAACCCAGGTGGGGGCAGAGTAATGTTTTGCAGGACTGTTAGATGGGGAAAGAAGAAGAGCTGCACTAGAAGGGGAATGTTACGGAAGGTCTCGACATAGACAGCGGCCATCTTGCTGATGAGCCAATTGGTGGAACCCCGAGCCACGCCTATGGCGAAACCCAGGATGGCGGCTAACATGATGCCCACCAGCGCTACCTTGAGAGTGTTAACTATCCCTACGATGAAGGCGTACCCGAACGAGGCGGATTCCTCGTACTCAATGAGCGACTCCGCGATAGGAAAACCGGCCTCCTGATCTAGGAACCCGAATCCCAATGACAAGCCTCGTCTGTCGGCGGCGTCGAGGAAATTGCCGATGAAGAAGACGACAAAGGACACTACGACGATGACGGATACGACTTGGGCGACACCTTGCAATACTCGAACGTTCCGCCAAAGTGGGATACCGTCATAAGTGAGTAGGCGATTCAAAACATTAACCTCAATACGTCAATGCCTTGAATCGCCCGAAGTCGATCGTGTCTGAACATGCCTACTTTGCTGCAACCAGGCCTATTTGAGAGGTGGCGCGTAGATCAGACCACCATTGGTCCAAAGCTTATTGAGGCCGCGTGGCAGAGCAAATGCAATGCCTTGAGGCCCCATGTATCGGTTGTAGATTTCGCCGTAATTGCCAACTGCCTTGAGGACATCCACAGCAAAGCCCGCCTTCAGGCCAAGGTCGGATTGGCCGAACTCGCCCGTTGCGCCTAACATGCGTCGAATCTGGATATTGTCGCTGCTGAGCATTGAGTCCACATTCGCCTGAGTAACATTCAGTTCCTCAGCGTTGATGAGAACGAACATAACCGTCTTCACGAGGTCAAACCACTGGTCATCGCCGTGGGCAACCACCGGCGCCAGCGGTTCCTTTGAGATTGTCTCAGGCAAGATTACATGGGCGTCTGATTCCGCAAACCCGTTCCTGATAGCCGCTAGCTGAGACTTGTCGCTAGTTGTAACGTCGCAACGGCCTTGCTCGTATACGTCATACACGGTGGCGGTGTCCTCAAAGATCACAGCATCGAATGACATGTTGTTCTGACGGAAAAAGTCCGCCATATTCGACTCGGTCGTCGTACCGCCGGTCACGCAGACAGTTGTTCCATCCAGATCGAGGGCGCTGTTGAAACCGGTGTCCTTGCGGGTCATGAAGCCCTGACCATCATAGAACATTGTAATGGTATAGTTGCCCCACTGCGCATCTCGAGTCGATGTCCATGAGACGTTACGAGATAGTATGTCGACCTCGCCAGCTTGAATAGTTGGCCCCCGCTCTGAAGCAGTGATGGGCACTATTTGCAGGGCGCTCGCATCGCCGAAGATTGCGGCGGCCACCGCGCGACAGAGATCGATGTCGAAGCCAAGGTTGTTGCCCGCCGGGTCCAGGTATCCGAAACCAGGCAGGTCGGTGCGACCCGCGCAGATGAGATTACCCCGCTCTTTAACAGTTTCCAGGCGACCATCAGTATTATCCGTCTTTTCATCGTCGTCTCCACCACAAGCCGCGGCCATGGAGAGCAGAACCATCAGGCCAACTAAAATCGCGAAGTTTTTCCGATTCATGTCCTTCTCTTTGTCAATATTCCTTGACTGAGTTTTCTTGGCGACTCCGCATAACATTTGCAGAATAAAACCGGATCAGTCTCGTAATTTCCTTTGTCACGGTGCGCGTGAGTATGTACATGAGGTTACCAGGGACTCGTCAAAAATCCAACCCACGTATATCATAAGGTAAGTTGGCAACTCAACATATTCTTGGGGCCAAAGGGCGGGGCTTAAACACCATGTGATTTCAGGAACATGCCGAATGGTCATAAAGGGCAATTACTGACCTCTGCATAAAGAGCTAACGTAATTGAGCCTGATCGATACAGGCGGTGATGACGTCAACTCTGTGCCTCATCCTCTCTTTGGCTTTTCGAATCTCATAACGCAGTTCAGGGATGCTCTGGCAAGCAAGAATCTTTAATTCGACTCGCTTCAGATAGTTCCAAACACTCTCATCGGGGTTCAGTTCCGAAGCATAAGCGGGTAACTGCTCAATGTGGATTCGAGCCGCGAAGGGTCAATTGGATTTTGCCTTCCGTACGACACGTGGTAAGATAGTGCTGAGCAAGCCTTTCTAGGGGTGTGTCTTTCTTGTTCATGGTCTCCTAGCGACTTTTTCTTTTGCCCATAATAAAAAAACCCTCCTTCACGTGCAAATATTCGTGATGAGAGTGTGCAGAGACCGTGATGTTAGGGTGATGTTCCAGTGATCACTCGATCGAGCGAAACCGCGACTCTTTTGCGCTTTTCCGATACCTCCCAATAGGCCTTGCGCCAATCTATAATACGCCCCTGTAGCTCAGGCGGATAGAGCAACGGTTTCCTAAACCGTGTGCCCCGGTTCGAGTCCGGGCAGGGGTACCACAACACTTCTATTATAGCTATGAATTGACCTACCCGCCGTTCTTGTTACCACTTCCAGCACCACAAGTTTGCTTCCCTTCAGGCAACACGTTCACCGATAGTGGACAAGCTGTCCACTATCGGTGTAGGGGCCGCTCTAGTCTTCAACCATGAGACCAGCTACGGAGACGGCGTCCGTTACGCTCATTCCGCCATTGACCATCGACTGCATGGCGCGTGCCCTTCCGGATAAATCTGTGGCTCTCAACTCTCCCCAAGACAGGGTTATCTCGTCATCGAGCTTGGCTTTCATCTCGCTTTCAACCAGCTTGCCGAGCGGAGATAGCACCCCGAACAAGGCGAGTCTCCAGGCCTCCCTAACAGCAGCAGCTTGACCGCCTCCGAACAATGAGGCATTGAATCCGCAAGCACTCCAAACCTCCCGGCTGGACACGTCCACCAGGTCCACCAGGGGAAGAGAACACCCTGGCGCGGACTCTCAGCGGCTTCCAGGACGGTCTCAGGCTGCCACAGAGCGACGTATCCCGACGCTGAGCGTACACATCTACTAAGCATCCGTGCAAATTGCGCTTTTGGGCATTAGAGCGTGGCTCAGGGTCAGAATAGTAGAGATGCCGCCGCCACAACTTGCGCGATGGTATGACGGCATGGGGTGGGTAGACAGAGGCCAGGTCTTGCCATGGGCCGTCGTCGATATCCAAGACACTGAACCCAATGGAGTATGGAACCAAAGCGAACCGTCCGTTTATTCGAAGCCATGATTCGGCTTGGCGTTGAGTCAGGCATCTCCCTTTTCGACCGCCCCACTTGTAGGCGGGACGCTTCCCATCAGGCCGCATTCGCACCAGCCGAGCGCCTTGACGTTGCAGCTCGAGGATTGCGGTTTGCCCTGCTTCAGTGTATACTTGAGTTGTCGGCATGGTAGATTCTTCCTACCTGTTGACTTGTGGCATCGAAGTCTTCTCCTTCGATTGTCCGTCGGTTTTCGCAAGCGCCCGGGTTCTTTGTCGACCCCGGGCATTTGCATTCTAAGAGACAGTCAGACCTTTTAGGTTAGATTCCTTCCTTGTCGGTCTCTCCTAGCAACTTTTCCATGTCCACAATAATGGTCCCGTCGTCCTTGAGGTACCCACGGTTGATCAACTGAGTCTTGATAATGTTGGCGATTAGGGCAGGGTCCAAGCCGACGATGGGTATGAGGATATCCCCCGTGGCGTCTAGGCGGATGACGATTGCTTCAACCTCCTCGATATACCCCAACTGACACCCGCTCATATCCACCTTCGCCGAGTACAGAGCGGCTAGCATTGTTGCGATGCCCCCCCCCAGGTCGTAGGCGCGGCGCTCGGCAACCTCGGCGTCGGAGACCAGGTTGTACTCGCCAAGCGTGACGGCGTGAAGGATCGGGACAGCCGTATCGACAACACTGGAATAGGTGCTGCGGTATCCCTTCTTCTTGAAGTCCAGGACTAGCCGCGCCGCCAACTCCAGCGACTCCCCACCTAACCGGATCATCTTGACGGGTGTTATCGCCATTCGTTCGCTCCTTTAGGTATGTGTGGCTTTGCACCAAAAGCCCTGGTTGAATCAAAAGTCGGGCGCTAATGTTGTCCACCTGATCCTTACTCTTTACTCCAGTTCTCTCGGGTCACCGTCCTCTTTGAGGTAGCGTATCACTACGTCCCGTATCTGGTTGGCGTAGCCCGTTATCTCCTCGACGGATTCTATTGAGTAAGCCGGTACTTCTCTCCGACCGTCAGAGTCTCGTCCTTCCCCTGGCAACCCAATCTGCTTGTTGGAGAGGGAATTGAAGTACAGTCGGAGAATAGGCTTCCGGTTGGTGTCATCAAGCAGGACCATGGAATAGCTCTTGGTATCTCGGAAGAATACCCGATCCAAGTCAACAACGTCACTGACGATGGCCTTGACCAGTTCGTACCCTTGAACCTCCACTTCAGTAGTGGCGACTCCTCGGGCTACTGGCTGGGCTGTGTCCTCTGGAGCAACGACTTTAGGGGTCGGCTCATCGATGATAGTGTCCCTGGCCAGGGCACTTTTGAGAGTGGCGTTGATCCGATCATCGATGAACTCCCGGAAGGCTTGGCGGACTAAGTGGGAAAATCGTTCTCTAGCCGCTTGGGTCAAGTGCTTGGAGTAGACCCGTTTGGTCAGCCACCTGCTGAATTCTTCGTCGGGGGCACTTAACTGGCTGACCAACGCTTGCTTCATCCCTTCGATGTACTTGAGAACGGAAGCGGCTTCCAGAGTTTCGTCAACGTTAAACCCTTCCTTGGTGAAACGTTTCAGTTCTCCGACTGCTTTGTCAGAGTAACTGAGCACGTTGAACTCGAAGAATGGCTTTGGGTCCATGACGTTGGGTTGGTCAAGGTCAGAGAAGAACCGGTAGCTGATGCCGTCGGTAAGAATACCAAAATGGGCGTCGGTGACGCCGAAGTAGCGGACGAGCTGAGAGACGGCATCTTCGGCAAGGTTGCTGCCGTACTTTTTGCACTCAATCAATATGGCCGGCTTGCCGCGGTGCATTATGGCGTAGTCAACCTTCTCGCCCCGCTTTATCCCAATGTCGGCGGTGAATTCCGGTACCAGGTCGGCGGGGTCGAAGATGTCGTACCCAAGCATCTGAATGAAAGGCAAAACCAGCGAGGTCTTGGTTGCCTCCTCAGTAGGCGTCTCACTTTCCCAATGCTTCGCTCTTTCAGCGAAACGCCCGGAGCGGGTCCTTACTTCGTCGACAAAATCCATGTGGACCTCCTTCTAGCCGCAAAGTCAAAGCTTCTAACGAATGGGCAGTGGAACCATATGTGTGTACATGTATTATCAGGAATGAACATTTGGAATGTCAATAGCTGTTCAAAACCTACTCGATGGGTCTATCCCCGCGCGTGCGGGCGGGGGAATCGGTCTAGTCTTCGACCATGAGACCAGCCACTGACATGGCATCAGTTACGCTCATTCCACCGTTCACCATCGACTGAAAAGCTCGACTTCTACCACTTAGATCGCTGGCTTTCAATTCTCCCCAAGACAGGGCGATCTCATCGTCGAGCTTGGACTTCAGCTCCGACTCAACCAACTTGCCGAGCGGACTTAAAACAGCAAACAAGCACAATCGCCATGCTTCTCGTGTGCTGGCGGCATCACCAGCGCCCCATATGGCCGCGTTGAGGCCGCAGGCCGCGTATATCTCCCTGCTCGCCACTGTCACCAGCTCTACCAAGCTGCTCGGTGGCTGAGGTCCAAAGCGTTCGGTTTTCAAGGAAACCTTGGCCGAACCGGAGTTGCCCCAATCCCCGGTTTCGATCAAGGCAGTCCTGCCTCTAGCATCCCGAATGTCGGCCTTGAGCGCTTCAACAGTGGCGTCGCCGCCGTCGACCGGAATCCCCAGGAGACGGCCAATCGGACCGCTGCTTTCGTCGGCCAATGCCCTCACCGTCTCGGCGGAGAGCTTACCGGCTAGGTTAGCAATAGCGATCGGACCGTTGCCTCTCCAGGGTGTCGAAGGGTCGGCGGCGTACTTGAAGTGCAACACCGACTGAGCCGGTACAAAGTCGTAGGTGATCGTCCTGGACGGCCCGCCGAGCGTGAGACGATACTCCCATTCCTCGGGAAACGGCCCGCCCTCGACATCATGCGTCTCGGCGGGTATCAGCCTGAGCTTGCCCGCCGTGGTGTCGATCAGGAGAACGAGCTCCCCCGTCCTGATCAACGATCTCCCGATCATCTCCATGATGGAAGGCGTCAACGCCTGGGTAAGGGAGTCCGGCCCGGAGACTTCCGAGGCCGCAAAGCCTCGGCCCACGGTACCCGCGCATGCTTCCAAGGCCGCCGTTGCCGTGGGTATGCTCAAGGTCTTACCCTGGACGCGTGACACCAACGCAGCTATCAACGTGTCGGTGTAGCTGGCCCGGGTTTCTAGTTTGTTGCCAAAAGAAGGCCAGAATTTCATTATCCGTGTATCCCTTGAAGGTCAAGAAATCTTCGTCGAAGGTCCGGGCCTCCCCTTTGCTCTATGACTTCAACCATGTTCGAGATCGTGAAGGTAAGCGAGGCGTCTACGACCTCAAGATTGGCCGTCGTAGAGTTGGCGATTCGCGCATCCCATCGAATCCTCCAGTTCCTCCGCCCTTGGTTCCTAGTCCCGCCCTCTGTCGCAATGTCTGTAAGAGACTTGTCCCGCCGGCTGGCCCACACTCCGATAGGCGTGACCGCCCCTGGCACCCACTCGCCCTGAAGGGCTGGATCCCGGTATCCTGGCTCGCTCACGTTGACGATGATCCTGCGATCGGCTGGCATGATTAGGCGGCCGTCTGCGATATGGTATAGACGGCTGCGGGCGTGGTGTATCGCCATTGTGCTGACCCAGCGTCCGCCTCGACGCCCGGATAGGTGGCTAGCTTAATGTCGTATGCGGTGCTGTTGATGTAGACAAAATCATCGGTAACGGTAGCATCTAGCGGCCCGGTCCTAACTGTCAGCCCAAAATTGTTAATCCAGTCCGTATGTGCGGGCGCGAGTACGAACACCACAGGCGAGGTGTTGATAGCCGCCCACAGTGCGGTTAGGTGGTCATCTCGCAAGACGTTTGCTCCGAATCCCTTGTAAAGCATGTAGGACGTGGTAGTAATGCGAGTACCAGCCGTGTTCAGTCCAGCAGCAAGGGCGGCGGCAACGTGGGTGTAGTCACCAAGGGCGGCGGCGCCGTAATATACGGTCTGCACGTCTGATACCGCGTCCCAAGCCGACGCATTGGGATTCCACTTGAGTTCGCGCCGTTGACTCGTGCCGACTGGTAGGCCGTCCGGGTGGTTAGCCTCATGGTCGGTAAGCTCTGTCTGGGCAGTCTAAGCAGTACCTTGGGCAGTAGCCGCAGAGTCCCGGGCCACTTGGTCGGTACCGTCCGGGTGGTTAGTCTCATGGTCGGTAATATCTTCCTGGGCAGCATCCGCCGTAGTCTGGGCATCCATCCCGACTTTGTTTGATGCGATCGCTTCGCGTAGAGCCGCTGTTATGGCGTCTATGTTGGCGTCAGCCGTTGCCTGAGCCGCCGCCGCCGCATCCCGCGCCTCTTGGTCGCCCATTCCAGCAGGCAGGTCCAGCGCGTCGATGCTCCCATCATCGAATGTAACGACGAGCTGGCCGCCCTGTACGGCAAGGCCAGTCACAGGATTGCTCACGCTCCCGACAGCCGCCTGAGCCTCTGCTACGGCGTCTGAAAGCCCCAGCCGGTGTACCCTGTAGGGCAGGAGCATCCTGGCCGCGCCCGAGTTCCGCATGGCGTTCGAGTAGGCGTCGGTCCTGGCCGCTTCTGGCATATCAAAGAGATAACCGGCCCAACGCCGCGCGGCCTCATTCATGGCCGTGTCGGTAGCTTCCGGCGCGTGTTTGACCACGGCCTCACTAGCGTAGGCGTGTAATCTGGTTACCTCGGCGGTCTCCTCGGTGCTGTCATTCAGACGAAGAGCCGCGAGCAGCTCCGCAACGGTGGCCCAACTTCTCGGCGCCATTGACATCCTCCACCTCGGTTGCTCTGGACCCTGATTTTCCCGGCTGCGTCGTCACGTGACGCGTTCATGGGGCTGGCTTTCCTGAGTTCGGCAGACGGATGTTACGGTGCCGATCCAAGGGTGACTCGGACTCTATCCTTGCCTATTCGCACACGACACCGTCTCCATCCGCGTCGCGCATGTACTGATAAGCCGGGTGTCCGCGGTGGACCGGAGCTATGCCGTGGGCACGGGCCTCCGCGCACGTGATGCGGCCGTTCCCGTTGTCATCCCACAGGGCCAGGGCGTCAACGTCGGGGCTATGCGTCGGGGTTGCCGCAGCAGTTGGGGTCGGAGTGGCAGTGGCGGTTGCCGAGGCTCCGGGCGCCAGCACGACCATGTCAGTTGACTGACAACCTGCCAGGACTCTGTCAATCGCCTGCGCCTCGGCGCGGTCGATGGTGAGCCCGTATTCGCGGCGGACTTGGACGGTGCGGTGGACGTACCAGCACTGGTTCAGTTCTGGGAGCCACTCAGCCGCGTCGTTGTCGCTCTTCTGGTGACGATTCACGCTGGGCGACGCCAGCGTGAGGTTCAGGAGGTCGGATGCGAACTCCGACCAGGTTGCTGGGCCGGCGGCACAGAGGCCGCTGTCGTGGGCCTCGGAGCGGGCGACGATGTGTTCGATGTCTGTTTCCTTGATGCTCTCGAACCATGTGCCGGTGTAGGGGCCGTAAATGCCGCCCTGGGCCGCGACGATGCGGGGTTCGACTGACGGCGAATAGCGGTATTCGTCTGAGTCGTAGGGCGAGCACCTGTTCTCGGGCGCTATGGTGATCCCGCGCCACAAGTTCGAAGGTTGCGCGGGCGGCTGCGTTGGCGCAGGGGTGGAAGTCGCAGTGGGACTCGGGGTTGCTGTGGGAATAGGGGTGGGTGTTGGGTTGGGCGCGGCGGTTGCTGGCGGTGGTGGTGTGGCTGTATTCATCTGGGTCGGCGTGGGGGTCGCAGTGGCCGGGGGCGTTGCTACTGGTGTTGGTTCTTGGGTTGGGTTCGCAGGTTGCGTCAGAACAGGTTGGCTATCTGATGGTGCTGTTGCTTCCGGCAGCGGAGTTTCTGTGGGTGTGATAATGGATGTCGGTACTGTCTCTGAGCAGGCAACCAGGATCAGCAGAGCTAGCAGGGCCGTCGATAGTAGTTTCGCCATGTCGGTGGATTCTCCCTTCTGGTCAGTGTCCGGCTCGGCATTTTACTACACGTCGACATGTCCTCAGCCTCTATCTCCTGAGTTGGAAGAGCGTTTTCCACTATCGTGTTTAGCCTTTCGAGGCCCCTTTCACAGGGGCCTCCCTACGGTATCATCCAACTCGCACCGCTTCGGAGCATTGAGCATGTTGCAAAAAGCGTTTGACCTAACCAGGACCGTTCTCGAGTCCACGAAGGATTTTGGTCTCCGCCGTGGTTCAAACGGTGATTGGGCCATCGTGGTCTCTCTGATGCTAGGACGAACGTCCGAATCATTGGATGCAGTTAAGCTTCTTCTGTGTCGCCATCTCGTAGCCTCTCGTACTCGGCCCGCTTCCGCAGCACATCATCCCACACTTCCTTAGACGGCTGAAAGACGTGCTTCGTTTTGACCGGGCCGCCGTCCTTGCCTGTAAGCGCCACCCTATCCTCGTAGCCCAGCACTTTGAGCTCAAGCTCAATCAGCGTCCGCAGCGCCGCCGGTATCTGACCCGCCGCCAACTCCTCTGCGTTCATCCCCTGGATGCGCTCAGCGACCTTGGCCAGCGCCGCCCTAATCAGTATCAGCGCATCGTCCTGGGACCGCTCCATCTCCTTCGCCGTGTGCTCGCGGCGACGGGATGCCAAATCTGAATCGTGCTCCGCGGCGCGGTTCACCCAGCCATTGCGCATACTCCAACCCTTCCATTGGCGGAGTGTCCCTTTGGTGTTACTTTGGTGCCTCTCCCGCGCCGCCGGAACGGACCGGTCTATAGCCGGCAGGTCACGATACAGGAGAAATGCAGCGTAGGCTTTAGCCGTCTCGCCAGACTGCCGCTCCCAAAGATTGACGTCACTCACGGCGGGCCTGCCCGCCAGTGTAGTCCTCCCAGCGCTTCACGCTAGAGTCCACGTACCTCGGCTCTAGCTCCATCGCCCAGCAGGCCCGTCCCTGCCGCTCGGCGGCTATGATCGTCGTGCCTGAGCCGACGAAGGGGTCGTACACAGTCTCCGCAAACGGCGTCGTTTCAAGCACGGTATCCGGCAACGCGACTGGTTTCATGGTCGGATGTTCAAGGTTAGGATCGCGCTTCAGCGTGATGACGTTGCCTTGGGCATCCATGTGTTTGCTCCACATAGCGTTCTCCCGCGTCCCACACATGATAAGTTCATGTTGCGAGCGCCAGCCCATCCCCATGCCGGGAGACTCCTTATTCCAAACAATCATGCTGCGGACACCGTACCCGCAGGCCTCCACCACGTCGAATAGGTTAACCCACATTCGCCAGTCGGTGAACACATAGACAACGGAGACGGAGATGGGCACGAGCGCCAGAGTGCCTTTGATAAGTGCCTGATAGCCCCGCGTGCTGAGGCGGTCATTTGGAATTAGTTTGTATGCGGCAGTAGTCCCCTTGCTACCAGCCGAGCGGTCTGACTCCTGGAAACCACCGCTTGAATAGGGCGGGTCTGTAACAATCGAGTCCACATTTGCGCCACCCAGCAAACGCTCCACGTTGGCGGCTACCGTACTGTCTCCGCACATAAGCCGATGCCTCCCCAACATCCACACGTCGCCGTACTGGGAGACAGGTTCAACTAGTAGCTCCGGCACATCGTCGGGGTCTATCGGCGCTTCAGGTTCCGGGGCCAGGATACCACCTAGGTCCACGTCGGGAAACATCGCCGCAAGGTCAATGGGCGGAGCGGCATCGGCAATCAGCCGAGCCAACGCGCCACTGTCTACATCAGCCATAGCCGCGAGGGGATCAAGGGTCGCTAGTACCTTGCCCGCCTCAGCCTCGTCCAGGTCCGTCACCAGGACGGGGAGGATCTGATCGGGGTCCAGGTCGGCGCGCAGGTGACCGTCAATGAGCACAAGACCGGCCGAGGTCTCCCGGGCAATCACGGCATCGGCTATGCCCACGTCCACAAGCATGGACTGGAGCGCGGCACGTTGGGCCGCCGGATGGCGGCGAGGGTTACGAGGGTCCGGGGCCAGCTCGAAGGCCTTGACGTAGCGGAGTTCCTTTATGCGGTTATTCATCGCTTGACCACCGCGCCCCAGTAGTGCATTCTCACACGCTCGAAGTGCTTCGTCATGGTAATGGAATAGCCGTCCGGCGCAACGAGGGCCGCCAGCCAAGGTTTAATCAAGCGCACCCAATACGTCGCTCGTGTCCGGCTCCGGTCCTTCGGGAGCACATTGTGGACAGAACGACCGTCTGGGTGGCGAAAGTGCGCATTGAGGCCATGCTGCCGCATCTGCGCATCCGTGCCCAGTAACCCCACAGCTTCCGCCTTGCGAGCGTGCTTCCAGAAGGCTCGAATCGCGATTGGTTCACGATCAGCCAGGGGAGGTGGCTGGAAACAGCCCTGTTTACAGCCATGGCTGTAAATCCCCACTCCCCGTAGCTGAAGGGGTGGCTGGCAAACCCAGTTGCAAACCCCCTGGCAGAAAGCCATACTTCAGGTATTCTAGCCAGGGGTGTGGGGAGATGACGCTCTACGGTTACGCCAGGGTCTCGGTGAGAGAGCCGGAGGACAAGAATCTGGACCTGCAGGTGGAGCGGCTGGTCCGCGCCGGCTGCTCTCTGGGAAATATCCGTTAACAGCCTTTCCGAGCGTTCAATGTCCCCCTCCAAGGCCTCGTTGTAAATATTGACTAATTTCTCCACCAAGGCCAACAGTTGACCAAACCCATCAGACACTTCGGAGAACAGAGGGTCCTGCCCTTCAAAGTACCGTTGGCTGATTGAGTTAATTGCTCGGCTCAGAATGTATATCTCCGGAAGAAAGCCTAGGGCCGATATCTTCCAGTGTTCAACCCGCTGACGGAATCGCTCATCATTACTGCTGTCTGGTTTCCCAACCTGTACAGATTCCAGCAGCGACTCGCGCCGGCTCACTTCTTCTGCCAACTCCCCGGCATTCCGGCAGACGCGGTATCGATAGCCATCTAGGTAGCAATCGAGTATACCCGAAGCGACCCCAGCTAGGGTCGCCACCCCCTCGCCTCCTTGCGACTCCACCCACTGGTTCCATGAGGACACCACCAGCCCCCTGCGCATCCCGGACTTTAGATCACCTTTGTTACGCCTACCCCTCCATTTCAGATAGTCGGCGAAGTTCAGGTACTGCCGCTCGTCTATTACCCTGGTACTGCCGGGAAATGCAGCCAAGCGCTTTCTGGTCTGCTGCCATAGTTTCATGGAGACTGCAGCGCAGGCTTCAGACCCGTGTTCCTGGTTGATGATCCGCTTCCAGGCCATCGGGTGATAATCGCCGGACTCTTCCAGCAGAAGGCCCTTCTCGACCAATCTCGCTCCCCACTCGGCCAGTTCCACGATGTAGCCGTCAATCCATTCGCCGTTGACTAGAGGTGCCTCTTGCAGGAATTGGTGGGGCACGCTTGGCATGTCCACTACGATTCCCTGCTTTGCTACGCCCTTAATGGCTGACACTAGTGCCTCATAGTGTTCGTCATACTCCGCGTCCGGCACATCCGCCAGGCCGTAAGAGTAGTCCTCGCCATCAAGGAACTTTTGAAAACTCTCTGCGTCCTCGAATAGTGGCCGCACCTCATCCTCGGTTGGCACCTTCGAATAGAGGTGTTTTGCTCCGCTCATCATCCCGTAAGCGCCATCAGGCAAGGCAGTATTGCCTTTGGCCAGAAAGCTCTCTAACAGCCATTGGCCCAGGTCGTCGCCTTCTTCCAGCAATTCCCAGGTCATAACGTAATGCTGCTTGGCCGCTTCCACCGCAGCCGCTGTCTCTGAGTCCAGGGGATACGGCGTCTCGATCCCTACCCGAATCTCGTTCCACCGCATTCGCCGGCCCAGAGCCTGTTCCCGGAGCAGCGATTTCAACTCCGCTATCAAGAACCTGCCTTGGGTCCAGAAATACCGTTCCTCCGAGATCAGCTTGCGGCTAACCTGCTGGTGTAGAAAGAACAGGAACAGGACGTCCTTGTAAGCCTGGCGCACTGCTTTGTCGATTTCCTCCCGAGGGTGTCCCTTAAGCGTTTGCTTAACAGCCTCGGCTACCTGGTCTGTCAACCTGGGTATCGGCGCGGCGCTGTCCGGCTGGCTCTTCAGGTGATGGATATATTCAAAAATGGTATTGAAGCCGTGTGCTTCTTGAAACCACAGCAGGATGGCCTGCTTGGGAGTCAGCCCGGTTTCCAGCTTCGCGACCCTTTGTATGTTCTTGCTCACGAGTCAACCTCGGCGCTGAAACCTGTGTCGACGGGTTCAGCGTCGAACACCGACTCCGGCAGGGTTTTCTGACCATGCGCCGCTTCCAGTGCAGCTAGGCGTTCCTCCAACTCCCCGGTCTCCAAGAGTTTACCCGCCACTCCGACCAGGTAGCCCAGGGTGCGGGCCCGGGCGATGGAGTTTTCCAGACCCAGGGTGTCCAGGGAGGCAATCACTAGCAACCGACGCAGGTCGCCCACTGTTTCCAGCCCATTGACCTCGTAGGCCCCGGACACCGCCACTTCACGTCGCCGTCTCAGTCCCCCCAAGCGCCGTGCCTCGGCCACATCTTCGGCATACTCGGGGGAGTGCCAGAAGCAGTGATCCCCGTCCTTTACGGGAGCCGCCTGGCACATCTGCCCATCCTCCTTCCGAAATGCGCACTGACGGCCCATTACCTGTGATTACCTCTGCTAGTTGACCAGTTGGTAGTCAGATGCAACAGAGCAAAAGGCAGGCTCCATTGAGAAACCTGCCTCAAGCAAATGAAATTATTCGAACCAGCGCTCAGGCTTCTGTGGTTGCCTCTTGCACCCCATTCGATGTGTGCCCTTCTGGACACTGCTCTGCAGGTGCGCCCACCGGCGCCGTGAAACTCTTCTGGCAAGCGTCGCAGTAGAGTCTCACTTCTCCTTCCTCGATGCCTTTTTGATTTGGCACTCGCCGGAACCCAGCGGTGGGCGTTTGCTCCCCAGTCTCCGTTTCTTCCGATGCGTCGCCCTCGGGCTCCTCCGCTTCGCTGGGGGCGCCGCCGGCCTCGACGCTCCAAAAGGCCCAACCGTTGCAAGCCTTGTTGGTGATGGCGGTGCCCGCCGATGAGGGACTCTTGAACTCTCTCCCGTCGGCCAGCCGGTACATGATCTTCCCGTCCTCTCCGGCTATCACCTCGGCTTTGTATTCCTCCTTCTTGTATTTGGCAATCAGCTTCGTACCCGGTTCCAGGTTGCGGTCCTCGATGGCCATTTGCCACCTCCTCACGTTTAGAAGATGGTATATACCTCACTCTGTCTTCGCCGGAAGTCAAGGGATATCGGCAAAGTGGAGGTAGCTGACCAATGTTCTCTTGGAGACGACGGTCACTACGTCGCCATAGTGTTCGCTCCGCTTGGGCTATCATTGGTTCTCCTTCACGGCCTGCTCTCCGGTGAATGACTCCCACCGCTTGACCGCCACATCAACGTACTGAGGCTCCCGTTCCAACGCATAGCAGACCCGACCAAGCTTTTCCGCCGCGATCAGCTGAGTGCCGCTGCCCAAGAAGGGCTCATAGCAGAGGTCCCCAACCTCGGTGTGGTACTCGATTGGCCGCAAGAAGAGTTCCAACGGTTTCTGGGTAGGATGGATGTTCATGCTGGAACCCTGCTGGTCCAGCTGCCAGATGGTCCTCTCGCTAGCCGGGGGCTTCTTAGAGGGTTGGTAGCCTTCAACCCAGCCGTAGAAACATGGCTCGTGGGCCCACAGATAATGGCTATGAGTCAGTACCCCACGGGCCTTGGCCCAGATTATTTGCTGATGCACCAACAAACCGCTCTCCCGCCAGGCCTGCTCCACCAAGGCCTGCCTACGGTAGGCGTGCCACTGATAGATGGCTGAGTTTGGCTTAAGGTGTTCCAGGCTCAATGTCAAGAACTTTCGGTAGAACTCCACCGACGCCTCTGGGTCCACGTATTCGTCCCAGTGCTTGTCTTTGCTCGGCTTGCCCTGGTTACCCTTCGAGGCTGGATGGTTGCCGCCCGTGTAGTCCACAAGATATGGCGGGTCCGTCGCCATCAATGAAGCTTTCTCCCCGTTCATCAATCGCCCTACGTCGCCACTGTCAATGGAATCGCCACACAGGAGCCTGTGGTCGCCTAGCAGCCATAAATCGCCTGTACGAGCCACAGGGGTCGTCCGTGCGGCTTCCATTGCTTCATCCAGGTCGAATGTCTCTAAACGCTCACGTTTCTCCCTCGACTCCAGGCTCTTTAGATGCTTCTGGAGTTCATCCTCAGAGAAGCCGGTCAATGTGATGTCTACATCCGGTAGGTCCTTCAATTCACCCAAGAGCCGGGCCAGGAGCTCCTGGTCCCAGGTGCCGGATATTTTGTTGAGGGCCAGGTTCAACAGATGAGCTTGCTCCTCGGGTAGGTCCACCAGGACCACAGGCACTTGCTTCAGTCCGAGCTTCCTGGCTGCAAGCAGGCGCTGGTGGCCGCCTACTACCACCTTGTCCTCCCTCCGGGCGATGATTGGGTCGATGAGCCCGAACTCTCTTATGGACCGGGTCAGCGACTCCAACTCCTCGTCGCTTATGCGCCTCGGGTTGGCTGGGTCGGGACGCAGGTCGCCGATGGGCAGGTGGGTGATTTCTAGCTCTTGGATTTGTTGCACGGCTCTACCTCGCTTTGTCGTTTCCTTTCCCAGCCTCGACACAGTGACGGGAGTGACGCAATGAACCCCCTTTTTCACAAACATCCTTTATAAAAAGTAAATTGAAAATAGTTTGTGAAATTGACCCCTCGCTGCGTCACTTATGTCACTGGTTGGCTTTCAATCCAATCCCCAGAAAATAGCGTTTCCCATTCGAAGATACGGAGTCTCCGAATCGCTCCCTGATGCGCGTGCCGAAGGAGCGGGACCCCAACCTGTGGCGCTCCAGGATTCCTTGCTCCTTGGACCAGCGTTGGTATTCGGAGAAAAGGTGCCCCGGCTCCGCCCTAACGCCGTCGGCCACCACGCAACAGTCCGCGACGAAGCCGTCCAGTTCGTCGTTGTCCTTTCTGTAGGCTTGGGTGGCGGTCATTACCGCCGAAGGGGGCGCTAGGCCAACCAGTCGCCAATTCAGTGCTCCCTGTACTCCCCAGTTGAGTATCCCCGGCAACTCTTCTAGCAACTTGAAGGGAAGCCCTTTGTCCGCATCATCCCCCGTAAACTGCTCATTGAACGGCAGCACTCGTACTCTACGCCAGAACCCATAAGAGTCGTCCCTCACTCGAGGCAAGTGGTTCACCGCCAGCCAGAACTTGGCCACTGGCTCGTAGGTGAAGGATTCGCTATACAGAAAACGTGCGGTGATGGGATCTCCTCCGGTCAACGCCTTAATGCGTGCCTCGTTCAACCGTGTGGACTCGTTAGTCTCTGAGGAAGTCACAAGTCTTCTCCCTGCCATCGAGGCTAGGTCGTTGGTCAATGAAGGTCTTTGCTGTAGCTCTAGTACCGTGAATGGAATGTTCATGGCATAGTCCCCTAGCACGTTTCTCAACATGTCCAAGAACACGCTTTTGCCGTTGGACCCTGTGCCGTAGCAGAGGAATAGAACCTGTTCCCGAACCGAACCCGTCAGGGAGTACCCCAGGGCCCGCTGCACAAACCCAATAAGTTCTCCGTCACGCTGGAACACCTGGTGAAGAAATTGCTGCCATCTCGGACACTCTGCCTTCACGTGGTATTGCACCGGCACCTGCATCGTAAGCCGGTCGTCGGGGTGCCCGGAACGTATCATTCCAGTACGCAAGTCCACTACTCCGTTGGCCACGCCAAGCAGGTAGGGGTCGGGGTCCCAGGTCATACCTGAGTCGGCTATTGGGTGTTCGCTACGGGCCAGGGCAAGACAAGCATCCAATCTCTGGCGTGATTCAGACCTTACAGCAGAGCTGGCGGTCTTACCGCGCAAATCCAGGTCTTCGATATCCAATGCGGTCCGGTAGCGAACACGGGCTGCTTTCTTGGCCAGACGGCGTACCTCGCCATCAGAATCAGGCGCCCACCGGTGCTCTTCCCAGATGAGCCACCGGTTTCTGGCATGGTCGAAGCGCAGGATATGGCCGTAGAGGGCGGCGAATAATTCAGCGTTGCCGGCGTCAGTCAAAGGAAACGGGCCGTTCTTGTCTTTAGGGTTGAGACTTTGGCCATTTTTTGAGAAGGTCAGGCCCAGCGCCACCTTCCACTCCTGCCAGCCCCTCGGCTCCGTTTCGGCATGAAAACACCTGCCAGCGTAGGGCCCGTCGGGCAGCTTTTGCCCTACGCCGCACTCGAATGGATGACACTCGTCATAATGGAATGGGCACTTTTCCACGTGGTACCAGGTCACGCCGTTCCCATCCAGCGGCTGTGTCCTGTACTCGATGTGCCGGGATTGGAGCAATTCCTCTAGTAAAGGTGTTGACCCATTAAATATGGAGCCATCTTTAGGTAAATTAGCTTCTGGTTGCGATTGTTCGGCTGCAAGTTCGGCCAGCAATTCCTCGCTGATTACTGCTAACTGCTGAGGAACTGACTCCAATTGGGACCGCCGGTGGGGCCTATCCGTTAGAAAGTCACCCTTGACCTTCATGCTGCCGATGAGCCCGGCGAGGCGCGCTGCGTTGCAGACGGTGGTGTCAATGTGGACGGCCTCGTTGTTGAATCGAGTTGCCAGCGATACCAGAACCCCTTGAACCAATTCCAGGGAGGACGGATCGTTGGGCAAGCTGATGGGATAGAGGAGATACCACCCGTTGCCAGACATGGCGACGATAGGTTGGGGCCAGTCTTTGTTGTCTAGGAAGGACACAACCTCGTCTAACACCAGTCGTGCTGCTTGGCGTTCATCCTCAGTGCTGCTGATGCCAGAGGGCCGGTCCGGGTCGATATCTATGAATAGCGAGCGCCGTCTTATCACGTCGACATCGGCGGAGGTGGTCTCTGCCTTGTCGGCGATTCGGTTGGAGGCCCGCGCCATAAGGGCCGGGTTCACAGGGTTCAGTGTAAAATATAGATTGGCCTTGCCGTCCCACTTGGCAGCAGATTCGGCTAGTGATTCCGGGCTATCGAAGTAGCCGGAGGCGGTGTGGCCGTATTTGTTATACTCGGGAATGCGAACTTCGCGGACGTCCCCGGGCCGCCACAGCAGCTCGACAAAGCGCAGGATGTCTACAGTGACGCTTTCAAACTGAGGCTTGCCAGTCACGGTTTCTTTCCAGAGCCGCGGCCTGCCGCAATTTCAAGCGTCCTGGAGACGGTGTTGTAGTTTAGTTCTCCACGGATGCCCGTGCGGATACTACGGCGACGCGCTCAAGGAGTGCACCTGCACTCCGACTGCTGTGGGGCGTTACCAGAAACGGATCAGCGGCCCTCTGCTGGACCGGATAGATCTTTTCGTGCAGGTCCCTCGGGTGGAGTATGACAAGCTGATGTCGGATGATTCCGCGGAGCCTTCGGCTACGGTGCGAGGTCGCGTCGAGGCTGCCCGGCAGAGGCAGCGAGAGCGCTTCATCGAGGCGCCGCTGGTGAGCAACGTGGACATGACCCCGGTGGAGACGCGGGAGTTCTGCAAAATAGACGATGCCGCCCTCGGACTGCTCCAGATGGCGATGAAGCAGTTCCTGCTCTCTGCCAGGGCCTTTCACCGTATCTTGAAGGTAAGCCGCACCATCGCGGACCTGGCAGGGGCGGATATCATAGCCTCGGCCCACATGGCGGAGGCGTTGCAGTACCGGTCCAGGGGTCTCGCGTAAGAACCTCAGCCGGTTATATCCACCGCTATGAAGGTCCGCGATGTGATAAAGCTGTTTCAAGTCACGATCTGGCGCCTGGTACCCTAAACAGCGTAGTGAAGCAAGCCCAATTGGATCGGGAAAGATGAGAACGCACCGCTATCGTCATAGAAAAGGCTGGGCAAAACTATTCCGCCTACTCGCCTGACCTGCCCGGATGTGCCGCCACAGCCAAGACGCGACCTGAAGTGGAGAGGCGGATGCACTCAGCGATAACGATGCACCTGGCTGGGCTGCGAGAGGACAAGCTGCCGATTCCGAAAAGTCGTTCCTTGGCTGAGTACATCAGCGTCCAGGGATAGGCCCACACTTCTACCCGGCTGTGCCGCCACAGCCAGGAATTGACGTCACTAGAATCAACTGTGGGTGCCGCTGGCGGTGTCGCTCTCCGAGGCTGGCTCCACCGGGGCCACAACCGCGGCCTCCTCCGTCGAATCCTTGACACGCTCCCCTTTGAAGAAGGAGAGCACGATGCCCAGAATCAGCAGCCCCCCTAGCACAAAGAACGTCCAGTGCAACCCTGCCATGAAGGCCCGAGCGACCTCCTCGCTTCCTCCCACCGTGACGGCGTCCAGGCTGGGCTCGAACCCTCGGGAGCTCATGGTAACGACGACGATGGCTGTAGCCACAGCGATGCTGGTGACGTTGGCGGAGTTTCGGGTCAGCTGGGTCAGGGCAGACACGACTCCGTATCTCGAACGCTCCACCGCGCTAAGGATGGAGCTGTTGTTCGGGGAGTTGAAGAGGCCGGTGCCGGTGCTGATCATCATCGGGACCAGAATGATAAACAAGAGCGAAGAGTTCGTTTCCAAAAAGGTCGCGAGGATAAAGAGGGCCGTGGCCGAGATAGCCAGCCCACCCATGTTGAACAGTCTCCAGCCATATCGGTCGGAAAGACGCCCGCTGATACCGCCCATGACCATCAAGGCAACGGCGCCAGGGATGAGCACCAGCCCCGCCTCTCTGGGGCTAAATCCCTGCACCTTTTGAAGATAGAAGGGCATCATGAAGATGACGGCCGAGGTGCCCAGGAAAGAGACCCATCCGGCGGCCACCCCCAAAGCAACAAGCTTCCGTTTGAAGAGTCTCAGTTCCAGCATCGGTGAGGGGATGCGTAGCTCCCACCAGACGAATAGCGTCAACAAGACCACGACCCCTAAAGCTCCCGCTGTTATGAAAGGTGAGCCCCATCCCAGCCGATGGCCGTTGCTTATTACCAGCAGGAACAGCAGCAACGCCCCGCCGGAGAAGGCGGCCCCGGCCCAGTCAAATTTATCTTGGCGTCCGTCCTGATTCTGCTGGGCGAGCCGGGCTCGGTCCAGTACTATGGACGATAATATGATCGCGAGGACCCCTACGACGACGGCGACGAAAAAGACGGCGCGCCATCCAAGGCCGCTGACCAGGAAACCACCAAGGGCCGGACCTACGATCGCTCCGCTGCCCACCACGCTCAGGTTTGCGCCGAGAGCCTTGCCTCGCTCGGTCCCCGGAAACACCGAGAGGATGGCAGCCATGCCGTTGCCCTGAATCATGGCGGAGCCGATCCCCTGCACCACCTTGAAGCCGATCAGCATGGGGAGGTTCTGGGAGAAGCCGGCTAGCCCTGCCCCTATGACGAAGAAGACTAGCCCAATGATATAGATGCGCTTACGGTCGAACATGTCGCCCAACCGTCCCATGGGCAGCAGCAACACGCTTATAGTTAAGGCATAGCCGACCACAACCCACTGCACCGTGGGAAGGTCCGTGTTGAAGTGGCTTTCGATGCGGGGTAGTGCAACGTTCACACTGCCGTGGTCCACCACAGAGATGAACGTGCCCAGGGCAATAGTGGCGAACACCCACCACTTGTAAGACGGGCTCTTGAGGATGGCCTGTCTCAAGGGACCGTACTCCTGTGGCTACGGCTCCACAGTGATGTGACATCCTCGCCGGGCCCATAGGCTGGTGTACACTTTAAGAGTAACCACCGTGTGGGTACGTGAGAGGCGGTGAGGAAGATTGGGCCTCCGGGACGCGGCTTCGGTCCGCGCTCCTTTTCCTGCAGCCGTCCAACCGCGAATTTCTGGCAAAGAGGTTTCGCCTTGGTTGACAGCCTGACCCGTAAGACCCTGCAAGTCACTGAACAGGACCTGCGTCTCATGGTGCTGGACATTGACCAGGTCCCGGAATGCGGCGAGTTTGTCTTGCTGCGAGAGGGTGTGCTGGACAACGCTACTCTAGCGTCGGAGGGCTTTCCCGGCAGTACCGCCGAGAGCCTGCGCGAGCTTGGGCGTATTGCGGGATACATGAAGGAGTTCGGGTCGCCGAAGACCGATACATCATCGCAGCCTGGAACGGGCATCATGGCGGCCACCGTTGCCCACCTCTTTGATGACCGGGACGCAGTCTGGAAATGGATGACAGACTTCTTCCTGAGGCAGTTCGAAGAGGGTGTCGGTAAAGAGGCCGCTCCCGGACAAAAACTTCTTTCCGTCCAGAGGCTGGATGTACAGGGCTTCCACGACGAGGCGATCTCGTTGAAGGCTGTCCATGAAGGGCCCAACGGACTTATCTCATCGGAGGTCGTCGATTTCAGGCTCGGAAGGTTGCTCGGGGTTGCCTTCACCGTCGCAGTTGGCGACGCAATGGATGGCGCTCTTGCGGAGCGACTGGGCAAGCTGCTGGAACACCAGATGGTCCGAGTAGTGCTCGGCGCGGGGTAAGGGCCGAAGGCCCGGTTGACTACTGCTCCCGGAACCACTCTATGGTACCGCGGAGGCCGCGCTCCCTTATGCTCTGCTGCAGTTCCTTGACCCCTGGGGTGAAGTGAGCGATCGAATCCCACTCCGCCCCGAACATGGTGGCCGCTCGGAACCCCTGCAAGTCCATGGTGCGATTGATAGAAAGCTTCTTGATCCTCAACAGGTCTGCTGGGACTTTCGACACGCGACGAGCGTAGCCGTAGGTCTCCTCCTCAAGCTTGTCCGCCGGGAAAGAGCGGGTTGCCCACGCGAAGGCTTCGGACTCTTTGCCCGTCAGCTGACTTCCGGGAAGGAACGACATATATTTGGCCCGGCTCGGTCCTACCAGCCACGCCCACATCTGTCCGATGAGCCCAGCCCCGGCAGGGATTGCGGGAAAACCGATGATGGCGTCGTCCGCTACGAAGATGATGTCGCAGCCGATGCAAAGCTGTGTCGCTCCAGCCAGGCAGTGACCGTGGACCATGGCGATGACCGGCTTCGGCAAGTCCCGGAGCTTTTGCCAACGTTCCAGGTTCTCCTGTAGCCGCTCACGGTCTTCGTCGATAGTCTCCTGCTCTGTGCTTCGAGCAAGATCGTAGCCGGAGGAGAAGGAACGTCCTGCTCCACGGATAACGATTACCCTGACCTCCGGGTCCCGGCCGGCCTCGGTCGCCGCAGCCTCGAACTCGGTTAGCAGGGCGGGGTTCATAGCGTTGAGCTTATCGGGCCGGTTCAGGGTCAGGGTCCCGATCAGGTCCCTTTTCTCAAAGGTAACGTATTCGTAGGCCACTGGGAGTCCCTTCTGGAGTTACGCCGGAATCCGGTTCAAGGGAGGATAGGTACGCGCCGGCGCTCGGGGTGGGCCGATTATACCTGTGGCCGGAAAATCATGTCAAGAAAACCACCATGGTTGGAACGGGCGTGAAACAGGAGGCCCTCCAACCGGAGAAAAGAAGAGCGTTTGGGTTGTTGTAGCCCGTGGGCTATAATTTCGAGGGCCTTGTCCAACCAGACTAATCTTCGGGAGTCTCTTTGACCGAACGTTCCATACTGGCTGTTTTTGCCCATCCGGATGATGAAACGACCTCTTGCGCAGGGACCTTTTTCCGGTGCGCAGCCCAGGGCGCGAAGATCACCCTTGTTACCGCCACGCGGGGGGAGCAAGGAAGCCTCGGGACTGGTGGCCAGGTCATACGGCGGGAGGAGCTTGGGACCGTCAGGGAGCAGGAGCAGCGGCAGGCTGTCGCGCTCTTTGGCGTTGGCGAGATCATCCACCTAGGTTACATTGATGGCGCCGTTAACCAGGCGCCCCCGGACGAGCTGGAGGAGAAGGTCTTAGCCATCATGGGGCGGGTTCAGCCTGATAGTGTGATCACGTTCGGGCCGCGGGGTATCTCGCATCATGAGGATCATATCTCCATCCATCAGGCGACCACCAGCGCCTTTCATAAGTATGTTACAGAGCAAGGAGGCGGTCGGGCCGGTGCCTTGGGGCCGTTAGCACTCTGCTACGTGGCGATCTCAAAGGAGATCGTCGCCCAGTTGGGGTTCGATCTTGAAGGAGTCGAGACCCAGCCCAATATTGTCATAGACGTTTCAGCCCAGCGCGACATGAAGGTGCGGGCGCTGAAGATGTACCGGTCTCAAGAGGACGCACAGGAGGTCGCCGGGTTTATGCAATCAGCTTCTCCTCTTTTTGAGTGGTTCTATCAGGTGCATCCCCCTGTTTCGGATCATACGGTGAAGGGATGGCTTTGGTGAGACGGTCTCCTTGCCGGTGAATCCTTTGCCGTTCCTGTACCGTCTAACTTTATAGATTGCCTTCACGAGCGGTCCTCCAAAACGCTGAGGGGCCAACGTTAGCGGGAACGGTCGGGTCACGATCATGGCGTCTCAGACGACCCAGGAGGAGCGTTTCCTGCCTCAAGACAGCGGGGGCGGCACGGCCCAGGGGGTATGATAGAGGTGGAGGGGGTTCTATGAAGCTCCTGAAGACAATGCGGGCACGCGGCCATGAGCAGGTGGCGTTTTTCCAGGACGAGAAAACCGGCTTAAGCTGTGTCATTGCGGTCCACGACACCACGCTCGGTCCCGCCGTGGGTGGGACGCGGATGTGGTCCTATCGCACGGAAGAGGAAGCTGTCGTCGACGCCCTGCGCCTCTCTTCCGCCATGACCTACAAAGCGTCTCTCGCCGGCCTCGACCTGGGTGGCGGCAAAGGGGTGATCATCGGTAATCCGCACCGGGACAAGTCGGAGGCGCTGCTGCGGGCCTACGGTCGAGCGGTAGAGTCCATGGGGGGGCGCTACATCACCGCCGAGGATGTTGGCACGACGCCTGCGGACCTTGAGATCGTCATGCAAGAGACGCAGTGGATGGTGGGCAAGCCTCTGGAGCTGGGGGGGAGTGGGGACTCTGCTCCAGCGACCGGTTTCGGCATCTACCAGGGGATGCGAGCATGCGCCCGCGAGGTCTTCGGCGACGCGTCCCTCAAAGGGCGTACGATCTTGATCCAGGGTTTCGGGAAGGTCGCCTCCAACCTCGCTTCTCATCTCCGTGATGAAGGGGCGGACTTGGTGGTAGCCGAGCTTTATCCGGAGGCCCGGGCTCGGGCACGGGATGAGTTTAGGGCTCGCATCGTCGGGACCGACGAGCTCTTCGACATCCCCTGCGACATATTTGCTCCTTGCGCATTGGGAGGGGTCCTGAATCAAGACACCATTCCGCGCCTCAAGTGCCCCATCGTCGCCGGAGGGGCCAACAATCAGCTTCTGGAAAAAGCGGACGGGGACCGTCTTCATGAGGCGGGCATTCTTTACGGGCCTGACTATCTCTTGAACGCGGGAGGTCTCATCAATCTATCCTACGAGTTGACGGGGTACGATGCCGACGAAGCGATGAGGAAGGTTGCCAAGATCTCCGATACGATGGAAAAGGTTATCGCCCTGTCAAAGGCCGAGGGTATGACCACCGCGCGGACTGCGGATGTGCTTGCTCAGCAGCGGCTAGACGCGGCCCGAGGCGAATCGGTCGGCAGCGCTGAGACGGCCTCCGTGACCTGAGACCGGCAAAGGCCGGGTGTGCGATCATCCTTGACGCCCGACAGCGTTGTAGGATAATGAGAGCTAAAGCGGGAGCGCCGAAGGGGAAATGACATTACCTGGGCGTCCCCAGGAGTGGCTCCTCATCATCCAATTCGCTTCCCAGCGACCGGTCTTGCTCTTGTTTTGTACGCCTCCCTGTGTAGAGCTAGCTAAGCTTCAGCCCGTCCACCGCGGCCCCCATGTCGGGCCGCCTCATACAGCGAGGTCAGCACAGTGTTAATCCGTCGGATTATCGCTGTTATCGTGGGCCTTGTGTTCATTTTCTCGGTTTGGATCTCCTTGTTCTCACTGCGTATCACCGGCACCGCTCTCGACGAGGACTTCTACATCAAGCATCTCCGCGAGGCAGATATCTTCAATTTTTTCTATGATGACCTCCTTCCAAAGTTGATCGATGAGACCGATGAGGAGGATCTCGGGCGAGACGTCGATCTTAGCCGGGTGAATGCTCACATCGTGATGGCTCTTCGGGAGATATTGCCGCCCGAGTTCCTGCAGGAAGAGGCCGAAGAGGCGATCAAGGTCTTCGTTCCCTATTTGAAAGGCGCCACGGACGAATTTGCCATCGAGATACCCCTCGCAGAGCGGATTAGAGCCGCTGGACCAGCCCTCAAAAACGCCCTGAGGGACGGAGAGATCGTCGACCTCGTATACGATGATCTCCTGAACCCATCGATAGAAGATGCTCTTGTAGAGGCCGACGGTATACCCTTTGGTATCCAGGTAAGCTCTCAAGAGATGGTGGAAATCTTTCGGCGCATCGCGCCTGACGAATGGCTTCAGGAGCAGCTCGTGAACGCCGTGGACGAAATGCTCCCCTATTTGGCGGGCGACAGCGAAGACTTCAGGGTGGTTATCGGGGTGTCTGAGCAGGTCGCTGCCGCCCGGGTAGAGATCAAGGCGCTGCTTACCAGGTGGGATGGCAGCACGTTCCTGTTCGAGGAGATCGTCGACCCGGCGGTAGAGAGCGCACTGGGGGACTCCTTCACCGTCCCCTTTAACCTCACGGTGACGCCGGAGGATGTGCAGACGGTGCTTAGGGAGACCTTGACCGAGGAGTGGCTCCGTATCCAGGTCGAGGGGCTTGTGGATGTCACGGCCGACTATCTCACGGGCGCCCGTCAGGAGTTTACCTACACAGTACCGCTTGATGAGCTTAACGAGCCTGCGGTAGCCAGCGTGGGACGGCTGATGGACGCCAAGCTGGACACCTTCTACGCCTCCCTCCGGCAGTGCACTGCGCAAGAGTTGCAAGGGCTGGACCTGGACACTTTTGTCCGGGACGGCATTCCGTGCCGTCCCCCTGGTGTGAGTGCGGAGCAGCTCAAGACTGCTGTTCAACTGACGAATTATGACGCGGAGGTGGCCCGGCTGGTGGACGGCGTCCTCCCGAACGCCTTCACCTTTACGGAGTCCCAAATTCGGACCGCTATCGGTGAGGATCAATGGTCGACATTGCAGGATGTCAGGGGATGGATTCAAGACGGCCTAATCTTCACTAGAGGGGACCTGGAGGATGAGGTCGCCAAGGCCGGGTACGAAGGGCCCATTCCCTACGAGGACCTGGACGACGCAGCCAGGCTGCGGGTCAGGGAGATGAGCGAGGATGTCGACAACCTCCGCGATGCCCGGGAGGAGATCCAGAAAATCACGTTCACGCAAGATGACCTGCGTGAGCGGCTTGACGAAGAGGATTCTGACGCTTGGGAAAATCTCCAGGACCTACGGAACGACCTGAAAGACATTCGCGGTCAACTCTCGTACTTCCGGATTCTGGCTTGGCTGATCCCGGCGTTGCTCTTTGCCTCTATCGGCATGCTGGGAGCCCGGAGCTGGCCGAATAAAATGATCTGGTCGGCCTCTTTCCTCGCCGTTCCGTCCATCCTCATCTTCGTTTTCGCAGGCCCCGCCTATACCAGCGGGTTTCGGGGTGACCTGGAACGGGAGATCACTGAGGAGATCGAAGAGAGAAGAGACGTTGATGCTCCGTCCGAGACAGCCATACTGGAAAAGGGGCGGGATATCGCTCTGAACGCCGTCGACGACTTCAGTAGCGGCCTGTCTCGTCGGGCTATGATACTCATGATCGTCTCGTTGGTCGCCATCGCTGGCGGCATTGTGTGGCGTTACTGGGACAAGATCAGGCCCCCGCCGGAAAGCCCGGCACCGCCTGGCAGTACGTTATGATAGGGTGCGGCTACGAAGTTGTCGTTTCGTTTAGCTAGTGGCAACGGCTTCGCGAAGGTAGTCCACGGGTGAGACGGCGGTGGAAAGGGCGGGGTATCCATGACAGACGCCCCCATCATCCAGCGAACGGCGCTGCCCCAGCCTCCGCATATCCTGGCAGCCAATTTCCGTCGCCGTCCTTATCCGTTTTTGCTCGATAGCGGCGTACAGGAGGGAGGCCACGGAAGGTTCTCCTTCTTTGGCTCCGACCCGTTCCTGGTCGTCAGAAGCCATGGCCGGGAGGTGCGGGTTTCGGAAGGAGGGTCCGAGCGCGTACTGCGGGCCGACCCCCTGGACGTATTGCAGTCATTTCTTGAGCGCCACATTTTTCCAAAAGACTCCTATCCGGTGCCGTTCATCGGCGGCGCCGTAGGCTACCTGGGCTATGACATCGGCCGCCTCATGGAGCGGCTACCCGGCGGGCCGGTGGAGGATGTACCGATACCGGAGTCCTACCTGTGCTTCTATGACGCCGTCGTGGCCTATGACCACGCTCTCGGCCAGGGCTATCTGGTCTCGAACGGGCTTCCAGAGCCGCCGGGGCTGCAGCGAACGGCCAGGGCCGAACGGAGACTTGCCGATCTCGAAGCCCTGCTGCACCAGCCGGCCTGTGATGAGGCGCCGTCCACCGAGCGCCTGGCTGATACTCTGTTACGGCCCCAGAGCAACTTCACGAGAGAGGGCTACCTGCAGGCGGTCCGGCGAGCAAAGGAGTACATCGTCGCAGGGGATATCTACCAGGTTAATCTCTCCCAGCGCTTCAAGTCTTCTTGGGGGGGTTCGCCCTGGGAGCTGTACAGCCGCCTCAGGGAGATCAACCCTGCTCCCTTCGCGGCGTTCCAGGATTTCGGCGACCTGGCGGTAGTCAGCGCCTCGCCGGAGCGATTCCTTCGGCTAAGCGGCGATTCGATTGAGACGCGACCCATTAAAGGGACGCGTCCCCGCGGGATGACGCCGATAGAGGACGGCCACCTGGCGGAGGAGCTTTTGACCAGCGAAAAAGACCGGGCCGAGCACATCATGATCGTCGATCTGGAGCGCAGCGACCTGGGCCGGGTCTCCACGATGGGTAGCGTCACGGTCCAAGAATTGATGAGTCTGGAGCGTTTCGCCACCGTGTTTCACCTCACCTCCACCATTCATGGGCGGCTACGGCCTGGCGCACGGGTAGCGGACCTGCTCCGCGCCACCTTCCCCGGCGGCTCCATCACCGGCGCTCCCAAAATCAGGGCCATGGAGATCATCGACGAGCTGGAGCCAACCCGAAGAGGGGTCTACACCGGGGCCATCGGCTATTTCAGCGCCAACGGAGACGTGGACCTGAACATCGCCATTCGCTCGACGGTGGTCAAAGATGGCGTCGCCTACTTTCAGGTTGGTGGAGGCATTGTCTACGACTCCGACCCGGAAGGGGAGTTCCTGGAGACTCTGGACAAGGGCAGGGCGCTCATGGAGGTCCTGGCGGGAGCTCCTTTGAGAGCATGGCGGCCACTCGGTACGGGCGGCGGACGATAGCTCGGCTTTCTGCTACAATCCCTGAAGAATCCCGAGAGTGACAGGTGAGCCGTGGTTCTGAGCGACCGCACAATCAAGGAGATGATCGAAAAGGAACGTATCCTGATCGATCCCCTGGACCCCAAGGACATCCAGCCGGCCAGCGTGGATGTTCACCTGGACCGCAAGATCCTTGTCTTCCGCAACTCCCGCAGGCCGTATATCGACATTCACGAGGATATCAGCGATCTCACGGAGATGCTGGAGATCGAGGATGACAAGCCTTTCATCCTCCATCCCGGCGAGTTTGTCCTGGGCAGTACCTTCGAGAATATCGGTCTGCCGGACGACCTGGTGGCCAGGCTGGAGGGCAAGAGTTCTCTCGGCCGCATAGGTCTCCTCATCCACTCGACCGCCGGATACGTGGACCCAGGCTGGAGGGGGCATTTGACGCTGGAGCTCAGTAATGTCGCCAACTTGCCCATAACCCTCTACTACAAGATGAAGATCGGCCAGATCTCTTACCTGACGCTTACGACCCCGGTGGATAACGTCTACGGCTCTCAGGTGCTTGGGAGCAAATACCAGGACCAGGGTGAGCCTACGGCCAGCAAGATACATCGCGACTTTCAAGAGTGACGCCTTTTGGCCATGAGCCGTGCTGACCAGCCCCACATGGAGCGGGCCCTGGAGCTTGCCAGGGGGGCTCTGCGCGCCGCGGCGCCCCACGCCGGGGTGGGGTGCGTCATCGTGAAGGACGGCGTTGTCGTGGGAGAGGGAGCTACCCTGGCAAACCGCAGCTCCCATGCCGAAACGGTAGCCCTGACCCAGGCCGGCGAGGCCGCCCGGGGCGCCTCGATGTATGTCAGCCTCGAGCCCTGTAGCCACTACGGCCGGACCCCGCCCTGCAGCACGGCGATCATCGACGCCGGTATCGCGGAGGTGCATATCGCCACCCTCGACCCCAATCCCCTCGTATCGGGCCGGGGGAAGGCGGAGATGGAGCAAGCAGGTATCCGAATCGCCATCGGAGAGATGGAGCGAGAGGCCAGACGAGTCCATGAGGCCTTCTTCAAATGGATCACCACGGGTCTGCCCTTTGTCTATGCCAAGTTCGCCTCGACACTGGACGGCAAGATTGCCACCAGTACCGGAGAGTCGAAGTGGATCACCGGTGAAGAGGCGCGGAGCCGTGTCCATCGGCTAAGAGCGGCTGCCGACGCAGTCATGGTGGGCTACAACACGGCTCACAGGGATGATCCCCAGCTCACCGCTCGTAACGGGGACGCTCCCTTGCCCCATCAACCCCTGCGCGTCGTTGTCGACAGCAAGGGTAGGATGTCGCCGGAGGCGCGGATGCTTGCAGAGCCCGGCGACACGCTCGTCGCCGTCACGAAATCAGCGCCGAAAACGGCCCGAAGGGCCCTGGAAAGCGCCGGCGCCAAGGTCGTCGTGCTCCCTACCGCCGATGGCAAGGTCGACCTGAGAGCGCTGTTAAAAGACCTCGGGGATCGGGAGATCGGAAGCGTTCTCGTGGAAGGCGGTGGTGAGCTCCTGGGATCGTTCTTTACCCAGGGGCTGGTGGACAAGCTCTTCGCATTCCTGGCCCTTGTTATAATAGGCGGCAGACACGCTCCTACATCAGTGGCTGGAACGGGCTTCGCGGAGTTGTCCAAAGCACTCAGGCTACGAGATGTGGAGGTGGAGCGTGTCGGGGACGACCTCTTGGTCTCCGGCTACCTGCGCCAATAAGATGTTTACCGGCATTGTCGAAGAGGTAGGTGTCGTCAAGGATGTCTCTCTCACGGGCCTGCGCATAGCGGCCGCCACGACACTCGAAGGGGCGAAGGTGGGGGACAGCACAGCCATCAATGGCGCCTGCCTGACCGTCACCTCTATGGGAGAAGGCCAGTTCTCGGTGGACGTCGTCCCGGAGACGTGGCGCAGGACGAATCTTGGCAAGCTCCACCCCGGTGACCCGGTCAACCTGGAGCGTTCCCTGAGCTTCGGCGGGCGCATGGGCGGGCATTTCGTTCAGGGGCACGTGGATGGTACAGGCCGCATCGTCGAGATCTCTCCCGACGGTGACGCTGTCATGGTGCGATTCGAGGCCGATCCGGGAGTCCTTCGGTACATCGTGGAGAAGGGTTTCGTCTCCATCGATGGCATTAGCCTGACGGTGGTGGGCTGCCAGAGTGATTCCTTCTCCGTAACCCTGATCCCCTTCACCCGCGCCAACACCACTTTCAAGGAGAGGGTTGTCGGGGATGTGGTAAACCTGGAGGTCGATATTCTGGCGAAGTATATTGAGCGGTTCCTCAACCGCGATGGCGAAGGTGAGCATGACGGGGCGGGAAGGAGCTGGTGATGCCGCTGGCGACGATTGAGGATGCACTGGTTGATATCAAAGCGGGCCGGTTCGTTATCCTGGTGGACGACGAGGACCGGGAGAACGAGGGGGACCTGGCCATCGCCGCGGACAGGGTGACCCCGGAGGCCATTAACTTTATGGCCAAGTACGGGAAGGGGTTGATCTGTATTGCAATGACGGGGGAGCGGCTGGACGAGCTGCAGATCCCGATGATGGTTAAAGATGAGGACAACACGGCGACCTTCGGTACCGCTTTCACCGTATCGGTGGAGGCCAAGCGGGGAGTGACCACGGGGATTTCGGCCCATGACCGCGCAGCAACGGTGCAGGCGTTGGTCGATCCTGAGACAACGCCGCATGACCTGGCGCGTCCAGGCCACATGTTTCCCCTGCGCGCTCGGGAGGGCGGCGTGCTGGTACGGGCCGGGCAGACGGAGGCGGCTCTGGACATGGCGCGTTTGGCCGGCCTCTACCCTGCCGGCGTCATTTGCGAGATCATGAGCGAAGACGGCACCATGTCCCGAATGCCGGCACTGGAGAAATTTGCGGCCGAACATAACATAAAGATCGTCACGGTAGCGGATATCATCAAGCACCGCCGAATCCACGAAAAGCTGGTTGAGCGGGTCACCGAGACTAATCTTCCCACGAAGTATGGTCAATTCAGAGTCTATGCCTATCGCAGCACGGTTGACCCAGACGAGCATCTTGCCCTGGTCCTGGGGGACGTGAGCACTGGAGAACCGGTGCTGGTCCGCGTACACAGTGAGTGCCTCACAGGAGATGTCTTCGGCAGCTTCCGCTGCGATTGCGGCGATCAGATTCAAATGGCCCTCAGGGCCATCTACCAGGCCGGGAAAGGGGTCCTGGTCTATATAAGACAGGAGGGGAGGGGCCTGGGGCTTCATAACAAGCTCAGAGCTTACGCGCTCCAGGACAACGGCCTTGACACCGTCGAGGCGAACCTGGCCCTGGGCTTTCCCGCCGATCTGCGGCACTACGGCATCGGCGCTCAGATTCTCGTGGACCTGGGCATAAAGAACATGCGTTATATGACCAACAACCCCAAAAAGATCGTTGGTCTGGAGGGGTACGGGCTGGTGGTCGTCGACAGAGTGCCGATCGTCGCCTCGCCAAACCCGGACAACATCCGCTATCTCGAGACCAAGAGAGACAAACTCGGGCACATCATGCCCGACATGTAACCGCCAGCCGAAGGGGCGTCCGTGACAGCTCTAGGGGAAGCCAATTGAAGCGCGGCCAAAAACAGGCCCTCGCTGAGGCCACCGGCTCCTACTCAGGCAAGGGTAAGCGCTTTGCCATCGTCGTTGCTCGCTTCAACCACGACATCACTTCCAAGCTGCTGGTCGGCGCCAAAGAGGCGCTGGCGGACAATGGCGTGCTCGATGCCGACGTCAAGGTCGCATGGACTCCGGGCGCCTTCGAGATCCCTCTGGCAGCCAAGCGGCTGGCCGAGACGGGGCTGTATGCCGGCGTCGTCTGTCTGGGGGCGGTCGTCCGGGGTGAGACGGCCCACTTCGAGTACGTCGCCGCTAACGCCACGGGAGGAATCGCGACCGCTGCCCTGGAGACCAACGTCCCCATGACCCTGGGTATCCTGACCACCGAAAACATGCAGCAGGCCATCGAGCGGGCCGGCCCCAACCACGAGAACAAAGGATACGAGTCTGCCCTGGCTGCGCTGGAGATGGCGAACCTGCTGCAGGAAGTCGGTGGGCGCTAGCGAGCAGCGCCCGCAAGCAATGCGCCTGGCGGCGTAGGAGAGGGATCAGTGCAGGCACCGAGGGTCCGTCCCTTTGGACACCCTTTCTTCAGCATCCCGCCAGAGTTGTCAGGCCCACGGGCCCTCCTATTAGGATGCTCAAAAGGGGTGTCCAGAGGGGCAGAGCCCCTTTGGCGGGGGTAGAAGGGGGACACCCCTTCTACAAATCATCCGCCTTAGGCGGATACCTTGAACCCCCTTGAGGGGGTTTGGGGGTGTTTTTCAGGCCCCTTCTAGCCCCGCGGCTTCTCCAGCAGCACGGCTGGAAAGAAGAAGAGCACCGCTGGAGCGAACAGGAACCACCCGACGCTCGACGCGGTGAAGACGCTCAGGACCAGGAGGGCAGCCCCGCTAACTCCCATCATCGCTCTTCCGTGACCGGAACCCCGCCACACGAGCATACCCCCCGCGCCTCCCAAGAATCCCAGCGCTGCCGCCGGAAGAAGAGCGGCCAGGGTCTCGCCCAGCCTGCCTGCGTCCGGAGCGTTGACACGAGCGATGGGCTCCATAGCCCCTTCGATCTCGAAGATCGAAAGGAAGACCAACAGTGGTGTGAGAACGGCCCATGCGCTTGCCAGAAGGCTCACCCCTAGCAGCCCCTTCTGCAGCCAAGAGCCTCCGCTAGACACGGGAAGGGTCAATCTCCCGGGAACATGGATATTACAAAGGCGGTCGGGTGGTCAGGGACCGCCCTAGTCGTCTTCGAAATCATCCTCATCCTCTTGGTCCGGCGCACTCGGCTCAGAGCTCCCCACCTGGCCCAGCGAGCCCAGAGCAGCCACCGGACGTCTCCGGTTTGCCTTTGACTTCTTGGGCGTCATCTCGTCGATCGCCTTGCGCACGTCGGCCAGTGCCTTCGCCTTGGCGGCGCTCTCCACCGTCACCAGAACGCCGACGATTCCGGCGTCTCGGAGGGCCGGCAGTGCCTGCGTCGCCATGATGGCCAGAGACGCCAGTACGGGTTTGGAGGTAGCCCTGGACACCCTGTAGTAGGGGAGGAGCGCCTGCAGAGTCAGCGAGCTTGGCGGTTCGGGGAGAAAGGCCAGGTCCACCGGCAGGCCGTCGAGGGTCCGCAAAAAAGAGTCTGGGGGGTCCGCCTCTAGCCTCAGGGCCGTGTCCAGGTCATCGGCATCCATCAGGCCTCCGATGGGGTCTGACATATCCAGCACGGCGAAGTCCCATCCGGCGCCGTCCGCGCCAGCGGCTCCGGCAACCTCCGCGCCGCAAGGGATGCTGTCGGCGACGCCGAGGGTCTGGGCCAGGGTGCTCTTGGACTTCAAAGCGCCAGGCTTGCGGACCAGCAGGCTGTCGGCCCCGTTCTGGACGGCGGCAGCCGCTACCTCGGCACTGGCGTCGGGCAGGACGGCAATCAAGACCATGCACGCTCCCTTTGTGGCAGAGGGGTTGGTGAACCCAAGCCGGGGGCCTCCGGTCCGTTGAATTCGTTCGAGCTTATCTATGAGCTTTGCCACGTGTTATCCTCTGGTGCATTGCCGCGGGGCCCAGATAATAGTGGACGGCCATCGGGCAACATGGCGTGTCAACAGATGTGCAGCATCTATGATGGGGCGGGCCCAGCGCCCTGTCAAGGAGTGGAATACCCGCGGCGTCCATGGTGGCGTGCCCTCATTGACACCCTATAGCCCCTTTGCTACGCTACCGGCGCTGCTTCAGGGACTGGCCGGAAGCAGTCTGTAAACCGGGATGGGCTGCGGGCTACAAAACGAGATCATCTATGCGATCTAACAGGCTGAGACAACTGTGGAATGAGGGAAAGCCCGCCGCTGTCGGCTGGCTCTCCATGGCCGATACCTATGAGGCCGAGATAATGGCCCACGCAGGTTTTGACGCCCTGGTCTTGGATATGCAGCATGGCATGGGGATCGGCCCGGACAGGGCAGCCGTGTGGCTGCAAGCGGTTAGCACCACGGAGACAGTCCCTCTGGTCCGGGTGCCGTGGAACGAGCCGGTTTACATCCAATGGGTCCTGGACGCAGGCGCTTACGGCGTGATCGTTCCCCTGGTAAATGATGCCGAGGAGGCCGCCAAGGCAGGCGGGGCCAGCCGCTACCCACCGGTGGGCTATCGGAGCATTGGGCCCAACCGTGCGGCGTTGTATGGAGGGGGCGACTACCTGGACCACGCCAACGATGAGGTTGTCTGCCTGGTGATGATAGAGGACATCAGAACGATAGATAATCTGGAAAAGATGGCTGAGGCGCCGGGAATCGACGGTTTCTACATAGGCCCGGCGGACCTGGCGGTCTCCATCGGTGTGCCTGCCAGGCAGTACCTGCAGGACCAGCGTCACGGTGAGGCATGTCAGAAGGTGTTGGACGTCGCCTTGGCTCACGGTCTGGTAGCCGGCGTGCACTGCGCCAGTCCGGAAGAGGCCCGGCAGCGCTTCGCCCAGGGCTTCAAGCTGTGCCCTGTGTTTATGGATGGGCGGGCACTGGCTACTGCTGCCGCAGACTCCCTGGCGAGGGCGCGCGCTCCAAAGTAATCCAGAAACCTAAGGCAGTTCCTCTCGGGACGCCTGGGTGGTCTCCCAGTGGGGCTCCCACTTATCCAGAGACCCCCTATCCGTTGTGTTGACTCCCCCCTGTTTAGCCGTGCCCTTCGGCGACGTACCGGGCCTGAGCCACTACCTGCTGCAAGCCAGGGCAGACCTTCCCAGAAGCCCTTGGGGACGGGCCTGTCTGCGCTCCCAGAAGGTTGGACCAGGCCACAGCCTTGCCAAGTTGGAGACGCCGTTCACTGGCGGATGACACCAGCGGTATCACGAGGGGTCACTTGGTGTCACTTCCCGGTGTCGTTCCGGCCAGGGAAACCACCAGGGGTCTATGGGAAAAGCATGATGACGAACTAAGGTGCCCGCCTAATCGTTGCCCGCTCTGCTGAAGCGTAGCCTGGTTATAGAGGGTTCGCAACAGATTTGCAGGAGGTCACCAACGATGCAGCAAAGCACTTTCACGCAGCGGTATTCAGTCGTCAGGGCACGAGAGCAAGTTACCGAGGACCGGGTGACCGAATGCAGGATTGTCATGTCCCACATGGTGGACGAGCTTCCCCTCATGAGTCTTTACAAGTGGTTGTACAACACGGCGAAGGGCCGGTCCAAGAGGATTTCCCGCTCCGCTACCGGAGACATCGTCCTCCACGTTGCGTTTCAGCGTTCCATACCGCTACGGCGGATGCTTTCCGCCCTGCCCTATGTAGCCCACGTCATGAAGGTTCAGCTAGAAAGCAGTAGGCCCAGGTTCGGCAGCTTTGCACGACCGGTCGATGAATATCGCATCGCCCTCAAGAATGACTTGAGCGCGGGCCTTAACCTCGGCACCCGGTCCCTCGTCGTCTAGCAGGATGCTGAAGAAGAGGTGCCCATCGAGGGCCTTCTCTCCTACGCCGCCAGGCGCGGTGCAAGCGGGCGCTTCGCCGTCTTACAGAGGCTCTCTGGAAAAGACCATGGCCGTTCCTAAACCCGCCCAAGGCATTCCGATGACGAACAAGGTAAAGAAGGCGTCCTTCACCTGGCGCTTGCCGGCCCTCCCCATCGCCTGAAGAACAGCCTCGGATATCTGCGGGGAGCCGTGAAGGCGGCCTTCACCCAGGTTTCCCCCGCTGGTGTTCAAGGGAAGCTGACCCCCGAGGGCGGTCCGGCCATCCTGCACGAACTCGAAGGCTTCTCCTTCCTTGCAGAAGCCCAATGCCTCCAGGTGCACGTAAACAAAATAGCTGTAGCCGTCATAGACGTTGGCGGTAGCAATATCCTTGGGGGCAAGCCCGGTGCCCTCCCAGAGCCGATTGCCGATGCTTTTACCGACGGCCTGATACTCCTCTAAAGCACCGCCGATCTGCTGGAAGGCCGTTCCCCCCACTCCCTGGGCGTACCCCGCTATGTAGGCGGGGTGGGTCGGGGCCTCCTTGGCGCGGTCAGCGCTGGTCAGGACCCAAGCGGCGCATCCCTGGATAGGGACGTCGCAGTCATACAGGCATAGGGGATCAGCCACGATGCGGGAAGCGAGATAGTCCTCTTTCGTTAAGACCTCCGGACGCTCGTTGTACCAGTACCCCTTTTCGTTGAGGAGAGCGTTCCGGCGGTTGTCGACGATAAAGCTAGCCATGTGCTCTCGCCTGGCGCCATACTTTTCCATATAACGGCGATAGATAAGGCTGTGTGCAGGAGGACCGGCCCCTATATGGCCGTAGGGGTAGAGGAACTGAGCTCCGCCAACGGCCTCGCCGGGGTCGATCTGACCATAGCGCTCTCCCTTGGGGAAGCTCATGGAGCGCCATACCAGGGCGTAGCGACAGGCGCCGGCAGCGACGGCGTTAACGGCGTCTATGAAGGACGAGCCGACCAGAAGGGGATCGCGATTCACCCACGCGACGTCCGGCAGCCCCAGGCTGGGTATGAGAAAGGATTCAGTGACCAAGTCAACCCCGTCCCGCGTTCCCGCATTTGCGTGGGGTTGACCGGGAGCGGTCGAAACGCCGTCGATATCGGAGACCTGTAATCCCGCATCGGCGATGGCGTTGCGGCATGCCTCCACCGTGTCCCGGCCCAGGCTCTGCTGTGGGTTTCGGCTCACTTTTGAATAGCCGACTCCAATGACCGCGACCTTACCGCGAACGTCCTGCATGGGGCCTCCTTTGTTCGGCGGTAGTCCTCTGGCCGTTCATGGTTCGACGGGGCTCACCACGAACGGGGGACTCAACATTACTGCCCCCTTTTACCGAACAACATTGTAGTGGACAAGAAGCTATTCCAAAAGTCGTCATGCCAGACTGGTTTCACCCTCACCCTAGCCCTCTCCCATCAAGGGAGAGGGCATTCTGGTCAATCTTCTAGCGGCTTGCCAATCGGAACTCTGGGAGCACGAACCCGTCGCCGATCTCGATGAAAACTACCTCGACCGCGGCGCCAATCCGAATAGCCTCTCCAGGGGAGTCAGGCATATTGGCGAACAGTAACAGGCCCACCTGTTCCGCAAGCTCTACCTGGATTAGGCGGTAAGGAAGGACCGCCTCGAACCCCTTCAGCCGGGTGTCGTGGACGAGCGTGTGGCTGTAGATCCGGCCCCTACCCGAGACTGGCTCGAAGGCAAGCTCACACGGCGAACCTGAGGCAACGCAACGCAGGCACTCGCGGACAGGCGGGTGATAGTAGGTATGGCACGTTTGACAGCGCTGAATGGCCAGCTTTCCCTGCCGCGCAGCATCCCAGAAGGGTTGCGTGAGAACATCGGGCGCCGGCAGTGGTCTCGATAGGCCTTCCATGGAAAATCTGGGCTCCAGTCTAGCCGGGCCTGAGCCCTTCCGGCTCTGAGAACGCCGATAGCAAAGGCGACACCGTTCCGATCAATGTCCTGTCGATGCTGTCGATCGTCGGGCGACCGCACATCCCCATCGTCATCACCAGCTCGTCGCGGAGCAGCTGGAGCACTGCTCGGACGCCGGCTTCGCCGTTGACCGCCAGCCCCCAGAAAAAGGGTCTTCCCATGCAGACGGCTCGAGCCCCCAGGGCCAGGGCCTTAACGACGTCTGCGCCGCGCCGAATACCACCGTCCAGGTACACTTCGAGCCGGCCGCTGACGGCCTCGACGACCTCGGGGAGCACCTCGATGGTGGCGAAGGTGTTGTCCAGCTGACGTGCGCCGTGATTGGAGACGATAAGCCCCTTCACGCCATGCTCGGCGCACAGCCGGGCGTCCTCTCCTGTCATGATTCCCTTGGCTATGACAGGTAGGGGGGTGTTTACCGTCAGCCACTCGAGCTCTTTCCATGTTGCCGTGGGGTCTCGGATCTCGTGGAGCGCCGTCGCCCGTTCCGGAACGAAGCCGTTACGCATGTTTCGCTCTCGCTTGGGCCTGACCTTGGCGTCCAGGGTGACACAGACACCGCTATAGCCCGCCTCCTCGGCCCGGTGAGCGACCTCTCGGGTGAAGCCCTGGTCGGAGAAGAGATATTGTTGGGCCCATATGGGCCCGGTGGCTTCGAGGGCGACCTCCTCTCTTCCATAAGCGGAGGAGTAGCTGTTGATCAGCAGGGTCCCTTCAGCCCCGGCAGCCCGCACTGTGGCCAACTCCCCGTCCGGGTGGGCCATGGTGTGCCCTCCAGCCGGGTCCAGTATGATGGGAAATTTTATCTCCTGCCCCTGCACCGTAGTCGAGGGGTCCACGGTACCGATGTCCACCAGCATCCGAGGGCGGAGCATGATCGAGTCGAAAGCGGCTCTGGTCCTCCTGAGGGTGACCTCGTCGGTCGCCCCTCCGGCGATGAAGTCGTATTGGGGCTTTGGCAGCCGTTCCTTGGCCAACGCCTCGTAGTCGTACACGTTGATAGGGTCGATAGCCATATTCACTCCCCTAGCTCATCCGAATCGGGCCGCTAACGCGGCCGAGGATTAACCGCACGATCACCCTTGAAATCACCCATTTGAAGGGCTCATGGCGTGTCCAAGTAAAGCATCATGGTAAAGCACTCAATTAACAGGGGCCCAACCCTGTCAACGAAGGAGCAAAAGGCATGACTGGCACGAGAGTAGCAGTGCCTCACGGTGGAGTCAACAGCGGCGGCTCTCCCTTCATGGCCGTAAGCGTGGCCAACTGCGCTCCTAGTGCCAGCACCATGGGTGCTCATGGGAATCACATGATGACCAAGATACGGGGCTTCCTGATCGTCGCCCAATCCCCTGAAGCGTAACCTGTGGATAGAAGGTTCCTGACAGGGTTAGGAGGGGTCACATGGTGAGATTAGAGCTTCCGATCAAGATACTGTTTCTGCCACTGCTGGCAGCGTTCGCCGGCTTCGTCATCCTGGGTTTGTGGGTGGCATCCGACGGCGCCAGGTCTCCGGGAGGGGTCGAGGCCTCTGACGTCGTGGATAACATCTACGCTGCCATCGCCAGGTGCATGAATAACTCCATGTTCGTGTCGGACGTCAGCTTCGGCGAAGAGAGCCGGGTCGCCGTCACCGTTCAGTCGAGCCACGGCGCAGGGTGCGCAGTCGAACAAAACGAAGCACCTCTGCGGGGCGCCATCGTAGACCTGGTAGTGATCGACGCACAAGGGGTTGTTGTGAAGAGCGTTGCGGGCACCACCGATGTCAACGGCATCTTCGTTCCCGAGGTCCTGGACGTGCCGCCGGGCACGTACAGCGTGTCGGTGACGGGCCTCCGTCACTTCGCCTACACCTGGGACCCGGAGCTCGATGTCAAGTTCTCCGCTCAGCACACAGTTCTTTCATAAGCGCCGATTGCGTATAAGACAAAGAGGGGACATTATGGACTCACGATACAAAGTCCTGATCGTCGAGGACGAGGAAATACTTCGAGGGCTGCTCACAGAGGTTTTCGAAAATGCAGGATATGTTGTAGCCTCCGCGACTAATGGGGCGGAAGCTCTGTGTCAACTGTCCCATCAGCAACCTGACATCGTGCTGACCGACCTGATGATGCCGGTGATGGACGGCCTTGAGTTCTGCAACCGGGCACGCTTGACCTCCGACGTGCCGATTATGGTTCTGAGCAGCTTGGCCGAGGAGCAGGGCCGGACCGCAAGCCTTCTCGCCGGAGCTACGGCCTACGCCCGGAAAAGCACCGCCATGGAAGAGATACTCAGGCAAGCTGACAATATCCTCGCCGGCAATCAAGGGTAATTCTGTTAGGGCGACCCCCGGTGTCGTTCTCGGCGGCGTGGAGGCGTAGGGTGCTATAATCCAAGCAATCCCTTCAGAGAGTCGGTCCTCCATGGGCTTTCAGAGGCCCCGCGCTGCCAACAGGGGATGCTTGGGATGTACGCTATTCCTGGTTTTGACCCCTATCTTTATTCCACTTGCCCTCGTCATGCATTTTCTGGTGCTGCGACCCTTGCACCTTTTGGGGATTCACCATTACTGGGGCCCGACTGGCGTGAAGCTGTGCACTATTTGTAAAGAACTTTCGCCGGAGACCGACGCGCAAGTGCGAGCCAGAATGCCCTACTATTCCTGGGCGGAGGAGTTCTGGTCCAGGGAGGGGCGCCAGCCGACGCTGAAGGAAAGCCTCGATTGGACCCTCGTAAACGGAAATGCCGCGGATCGGGAGTTAGCCCGCCAGGCCCTACAGCGTTTCCAAGATGCCGAAGAAGAAGTTGACGAGGAGGGCCCAGATAGCCGCCGCCTTCCTTCTGGGTAGGAGGAGGTCAGCGGATGCTATAATCGGGCGTTCTTCCGGCCGGCGCTCTTGGCAATTCTCGGGTGTGAGAAGGTACAGCACATGACAAAGCTCCACGTGTATTCCGGCAACCCTCTGGACCGGGGCGAGCGTGAGCGCCGGAATGAAGAGTGGGTCCGCGTGAAGGCAAAGGACCCGACGAGCAAGTACCTGCCAATGTTTGATCTCAAGGCGCTGCTCTCTCAGGGCGCGCGAAAGAGCTTGGGCTGGTTGGAGCCGGATGAGGTAAGCCGGATGCGGATCGACCGGGAGCCGGCTTTCCTGGGCCTGCTGAACGGTACGGCACACTTCGTTGTCGACATAACCAATCGAGACGATGCGGTCCATGCGCTGGAGGCGTCAGGTGAGAGGAAGTTCGAGGATGCCAGGTCTGCCGCGGCTCAGCTCAGCCGCACCGATGTTGGGATAGTCGCCCAGGCGAAGGCGCAGGTAGATTGGCACCGCCGTCACGGGTTCTGCTCGGCATGTGGGAACGAGACCGTCGTGGCCAAGGGAGGACTCGTTCGAAAGTGCCCCAGGTGTGAAACGGAGCACTTTCCCCGCACCGATCCGGTCGTCATTACCGTAGTGTCCGATAAAGACCGGTGCCTGCTCGGCCAGTCCAGCGGGCGTCAATGGGCTTCGAAGATGTACTCGGCGCTGGCGGGGTTCGTCGACCAGGGTGAATCCATCGAGGAGGCTGTCGGCAGGGAGATCATGGAGGAGGCGGGTATCCGCGTGGGCAACGTCCGCTACCATTCCTCACAGCCCTGGCCGTTCCCCTACTCTTTGATGATCGGCTGTCACGCCGACGCAGTGACCACCGACATTTCCAAGGATGACGTGGAGATGAAGGACGTGCGGTGGTTCAGCCGTGAAGAGGTGCTACTGGCCTTGGAAGGAAAGAGCGAGGAGATCACCTTGCCCGGGCCCATCGCCATAGCTCACTACTTGATTAAGGCGTGGGCGACCGGTGAAACGGCGTAGAAGATATTGACCGTAGTCCCCACGCGAGGCCGACGGTCAGTGCTCGTCTGCGTTTAGGGGCTGGGCCCGAAAGGAGGAGTCATGACAACCCGCGAGCCTATCGACGTCGTCGACGCTATCTTCTCTACCCGTTCGATGCGGTATCTCAAACCAGACCCCATACCCGATGAGGTCATCTGGGACTTGCTCGACGCGGCGATACGTGGGCCCACCGGCGGTAACATGCAGCAGTGGGCATGGATCGTCGTAACCGACCGCGACAAGAAGCGCACTATCGCCGAGTGGTATAGGCAAGCGATCATGCGAGGCTACGGCGACCGGCTGGACGAAACAACGGGAGCCGCTCGGGTCCTGGGCCGCGGAGGGACCGTCGAGGGGTCATCGACCATCGGACTGGACCGTGGCAACCTGCTCTCGGTGATCCACCTAGCTGAGCACTTCGCGGAGGTCCCCGTGCTGGTCTACGGTGTTCTGCCGGATCGTCGCCGCCCCGCGCCGGACCTGGATACGGCCTACATGAACGGAGTCCTGGCCGCCGGGCCAATCCTCGGAGCTGTGCAGAACCTGATGCTCACGGCTCGGGCCTACGGCATCGGGTCAGTCCTGAACGGAGGCGGCGCAGGCGGACACCATGAGGAGCTGCGACGGCTCCTGGGACTGCCGGAGAGCGCCCTCATCTGCGCGTGCGTGGCCCTCGGTTACCCGGCGAAGGGGAGCTTCTCGACGCCCAAGCGCCAGCCGATCGAGGAGGCGACCCACTGGGAGGCCTGGGGTCAGCAAAAGCCGCGGCGACCATAGCCGCTACCTACCACTCAACTGCCCAGGCTTCCGCGAGCCCCTCCGCCGTCGTCAGCATCGCCACGTTCCGCAGGGTGTATGACAGCAGGGATTCCGCGTACGAGGCGGGGTCGGACGCCACGCAGTCGGCTGGGATCACGGCCTTGTAGCCCAGGTTCACGGCCTCGAAGGTGGTGCCGGTGACGGCGATGTTCAGCGAAACGCCCGTTGGAACGACCGTCTGGACGCCCTGGCTGCGCAGCTCATTATCCAGCCCTGACTGGTAAAAGGCCGTCGATCCGTATCCTCTCACGGAGACGATGTCTGAAGGATGTGGCGCTAGCTACGGGACGATTCGTCCGGCCCCTGCCGGCCGAGCCGACAACGACACGTTCCGTCGGCCCCGCAGTCGAGTGCTGGTCATGCCGCGGCTGGTAGGCTGCCTTTCGATGATACAGTGGACGATCTGGGCGCCTACCGAACGGGCGCACTCAAGGAGCCTGCTCAAACGGGGCAGCATCCCGCTCTCCAACACCGCTTGTCGGAGACCGGGCAGAAATGCCCCTTCGCCAATGGTGTCCTCAACGCACTGGATGACGAGAATGGCCGTCTGCGGAGGCTTCACCAGTTCTCTTAAATCGGCCGGCATATGGATCTCCTGAATCGCGATATGCGTTATATCGGCATAGATTTTCTAACGCTACACCATGGGGTCATGCTTCGGCCCCTCAGTGCAACGCCCTTGGAAGTCAGTCCGGCTTGTGCGCCTTCACCGAGTACTGCTGCGGCAGGGAGTCATTCTGCTCAGACAGTCGCCACCAGCCGTCGTGGCCCCGCACCATCTGGGGAAACGCATGGAACTGGCTGAAAGAGAACTCGCGCAGGAACTCGATAGTGAGTCCCGCCGCGGCCAGTGAGCTCACGATCTCTCCCATGGAGTGAGCCCACTGGTAGTTGGTCGTCTTCAGGGTCGCGTCGCCGTCTGTGTACGTGTGGGTTCCGGACTCGTCGGGCTCGAACACCTCTGGCTCTCCCGTGCCGAAATACGGGTACAGGACGCTGAGCCTGCTGGCATCCTTGTAATCGAAAATGTTCATGAACGGATGGCTGTCGACCATGTAGAAGGTGCCTCCCGGCTTCAGGAAGTGGGAGACCACCTTGGCCCACTGCGGGATGTCCGGCAGCCAGACCAGGACTCCGTAAGAGGTGAAGACGATGTCATACCGCCCAGCCTCGTCCAAAGCCTCAGGCATATCGTAGATGTTGGAGAGGATGAACCTGGCCGGGATACCGAGCTCTCCGCTCAACGATCGGGCCAGGTTAATCGCAGCCTCGGAAAAATCCACGCCGGTGACGTGAGCGCCCAGGCGTGCCCAGGACATGGTGTCCAGCCCGAAGTGGCACTGCAGGTGCAGCAACGACTTGTCGCGGACGTCGCCCAGCTCTTCTAGCTCGATCGACATGAGACTCGACTTGCCGGCCCTAAACCCGTCGACGTCGTAAAAGCGGGACGCGGCATGGATGGGGACACGCTCGTCCCAGTTGCGGCGGTTGGATTCCATGGCCTTGGTCATGGGCGGATGATATCACGGCGGCTGGCCCCGCAACAAAATAGGGTGAAATGTCACGCCGGCGGATCAGGCCCCTGACCGGCGACAGGAAAGAGACGGCACACGACCCATACCAAAGGGGTCGCCTGGTGGAGACAGATCGACGGCTACCGAGCGGAATTTGATGCCGGAGCGTGACTCCACCGTCAGTGACGCCGCCTGCGAGGGCCGTTTGGGTTGTTCTGATTGTCCGGCCGTGGCTGGCTCGAATTGGCAGCGGGTCGCCCATTTGGCCTTTGACGGCGTGGATCGTTCTGCTGGGCCTGCTCACCGTATCGATGACGCTGGGCCCCATTTGTCGGTGTTGGGTTCGGGCGGCTCATCGAAACCTGGATGTCCGGTGTGAAGCCGCCGTAGTCGAAATCGGGCAGGCGGCGCCGTTCAATCCGCGCTCCCAGCACGGCTTCGATCTTCCGCACCAACAGATCATCCTCTGGCAGAGTGAACGTGAAGGCTTCGCCGGTCTGTTCCATCCTGCCGGTGCGCCCGATTCGGTGGATGTAGGCGTCCACCGTGTTGGGCATATCGAAGTTGATGACATGGGAAACGTCCGACACATCGATGCCTCGCGAGGCCACATCGGTGGCGACCAGCACGTCGTACTTGCCGTCACGAAATCCGTTGATGGCCTGCTGTCGGCGGTTCTGAGACATGTTGCCCTGTAGCGCGGCCACGCGATACCTGGCAGTCTCCAGGTATCCGGCCACCCTCTTGGCGCGGTGCTTGGTGCGGGTGAAAATCATCACCCGTCCCGTTGCCGTCTGTTGTAGTATCGTCTGCAGCAGCCGCCTCTTGAGAGCGTCCGTCACCGGATAGAGGGCGTGAGAGACCGTCTTCGCCGGCGCGATGATGCCTATCTGCACCGTGGCCGGGTCGTTGAGAATGTCGTTAGACAGGCCGCGAATCTCGTCGGGCATGGTGGCGGCGAAGAACAGCGTCTGACGCCGTTTCGGCAGGAGTCTCAGGATGCGGCGGATGTCTGGGAGGAAGCCCATGTCGCACATGGTATCGGCCTCGTCCAGCACCAGCACCTCGACTCTGGAGAGATCGATGTTGCGATCGTTGACGTGGTCCAGCAGGCGGCCGGGGCAGGCGACGACAATCTCAGCGCCGCGATGCAAGGCCGTGACCTGCGGCCCCTTGCCCACACCACCATAGATGGCGACGCTGCGTATATTGGTATTCTTCCCAAAATCGACGGCCGTCTGGTGAATCTGCTCCGCAAGCTCGCGGGTTGGAGCGACGATGAGAGCGCGCACCGGTCCCCCGGGGCCTGCCATCAGTCGCTGGAGAATCGGGAACATGAAGCAGGCGGTCTTGCCGGTCCCGGTCTGCGCCAGACCCAGAACATCGCGCCCTTCGAGGGCGACGGGGATAGCCTGCTCTTGGATAGGGGTGGGGATGGTGTAGCCCGCAGCCTTGACGGCGGCAAGCATACGTTGGTTGAGGTTCAGCTGTTCGAAATTCAGTGAGGGTACTCCTTGACTCCATTGAGCCAAGTCACACTCTCAGCCCGATGATACGTTTTCTGGCAGGATGCCCTGCCTCTTGTAGAGCGAACCAATGTTCGCCTCTTTTCGGATTTATTATAACAGAGGAAAAAATGTCGCGTCGGCGGACCGGGGCCCAGCCGGCGACAGAGGCGGGCCATTTTGTTCTGTTGACCGTGGAGCCACCGGTCGGAATTGAACCGACGACCTGCTGTTTACGAATCCTACGGCGTTCGTGCTAACGGGTACGGCGTAGTATCGCCGCTTCGGCCACGGTCGCGTCTCCAGACCCATAGAATCACCCAATTGTGGTATTCCGTGCGGTTGCGTCGTTGGGAGTTCGTGACCATAATTGTGACCAATCTCAGCCGGTCACGCCTGGTGAGCTGCCCCCATCTTTAAGGGCAGCCAACCAACAACAAAGGGAGAGACATGAAAAAGTTATATGGTCCTGCATTACGGATTCGAAACGCCCACCCCGGAAATCATGGCCGCGTGGGGCAAATGGTTTGAATCCATCGCAGACAAGATGGTCGACCAGGGTGGTTTCAGCGGCGGGAGAGAGATCTCAGACGCCGGAACCAAAGAATTACCTTGGGGAATGGAGTCTATCACTAGCTACAATATCATCAACGCCGAGAGCCTTGATGAGGCAGAACAGATTGCTCAGAGCAACCCGTATATTGCGAGCATCAGAGTCTACGAAATCAGGTCGGAGTAGGCCCCCCTACCCGATATCGTTCACTTTTGGACAGATAGTTTGAGGGAATCCTGGGGCGCTACGCCAAGGCATTCTCCAGGGCTTGCCGGTGACGAAGCATCCACGAAACCGACCGTGCTCTCCACGACAGCCTCCAGACCACGCTGTCATCCGTCTCCGCCGAGACCGTTTCCGGCGTTACCCCCGCCTCGTCCGCCTCCTCCGCCGTGGCATGGACCGCGATCTCCACGATGGTGTCCAGAAATCCGCGTCTCTCACGAGACCCAAGCCCGTAGGCGTCCACCATGGCGCGCAGCTGGCGGGCCCGCTCCGACAAGGGCGGCAGCCCCTCCGAATCCGCTACCACGTCATCGTAAAGGTTTGCGTTGTTCCAACACGCTTGGGCCAGGTCCACCAGAGGGTCCACCGGCCCAGCGCGCTCCCAGTCGATCAACGCTATCGGCATCCCCTCCCGCGCCACGACGTTCCACATCGCGGCGTCGCAGTGGCCGATGATCTTCCGAGGATTGCCCATATCACGCCCGAACCAGGGGAACCACGTGGCCCCTGGGTCCGGACGGTAGGTGGCTGTAGCCTTGTGGAGCTCCCGAAGCAGCCCGCCCACCGCCGCCGCCCCCTCCAGCGTCCAGGAGCCCTGGTCAGTCACCTCCCCCTCGATGTAGGTCAGCGTCTCCCGTCCTTCCGAGTCGAACCCGGCCCCCACCAAGCGCGGAGCGCCTTCAAACCCGGCGTCCTCCAGGTGTCGAAGGAGAGAATGTACTGCCGGTGTCCAGGGACTGGAATCTCGGACCACGATATCGCCCCGGCGGTGGACGGCCCAGGGGTTGTAGCGGCTCTTGACGCGGAGGACTTCATCACCTTGCATGGTTCCATATCCTTTCAGATTTCACGGTTCGAGAAATTTGAGTCCTGTCTGTTGGTGACTCCGACAATTGCCCCTGAATCTGCGCCTGACGGTTTCCTGTAACTTCAGTCACGAGCCCAATAAAAAAGCCTCCCGTTTGGGGAGGCTACCATCAGAACCTTGGTAAGCTTTACGAGTTGGCTAACCCTCCCCCACACAGGTATGACCACGGCCGGAGGCCATGGTCTTCAAACAATTTATGCGGGCTGAGAGCTCCATCGTTGTCATCCTTCCGGGTCCCGACGAAAATCCTTGCGCCTCACATCATAACACGCACTGCACGTTAGGCAATCTGTCTGGCATTTACGGGAGGTATAGGACTCTGCTCTGCTAGGGCTCGGGGTAGGGGTTTGTACTTCCCTCGATTAGCGTTGCTGTGGTACGAGCTCAGTGACAAGCTAACCTCCATCCCCAAAAGGGTTCCTTTATGGGGAGGGCTATTTTACATATCCTCAGCCAACACCGTAATTTCGCTATTCATATACGGATGAAGCGGTAGGGTATTATGTGTTTCTTCTAAGGCAGCCTGAGAATCGACATTCCATACCATCCAGGCACTTGATAGATCAGCCGCCGTGTACACGGCGGCTATCAGCCCTTGTTCAGTCAGTTCTTTCACTTTTGCAATCTCGGCTGGCATGAGGGCTAGAACTTCTGTCGTTGGCGGTGCTTTAAAAGTCTCCTTGATTAGAAAACGCATCAGTTTTACTCCTTATCCGATATTTCCCAGATGGAATCCAGTGCTTTCATAAACGCACTATCCTGCGATGGCACAACTGTACTCCGCGCGTCGCTTCCTGTCTTCTTCGAGCTGCTGAGCCACTGCCTTTAGATGAGCAATTGCAGTCAAGTCGGCAGCTGCGATAGCGGCATTTTTCGCGGATCTACCCCCGATCCAAGCTGCAGCCAAGGAGACAAGGGCCACGATCAGAACTGTAATCACCTGAGACACGGCGGTCACCATCCCTTCTTGACGAGTATGGTGTGGCCATCTGCTATTACCACACTCCACTCCGGCCGTCATTTCAATACCCGTTTTTTCAATAAATATCCGTCGCAGACACTACTTGCGCAGACTTGAACGAATCCTTTACGTTGGATGAAGACGTTACGGAAACAGCCCTGTGGGAGGAGGTTCGGATCATGGCGACAGAAGTAATGGGGGAGCGGTTGGTCTTGTCAATCGCCGAGGCGGACCGGGGCCCAGCTGGCGACAGAGGCGGGTCGTTTTGTTCTGTTGACCGTGGAGCCACCGGTCGGAATTGAACCGACGACCTGCTGTTTACGAAACAGCTGCTCTGCCCCTGAGCTACGGTGGCCTGAACCTGTTGCGGGCCGGAATCATTATACCGGCTCTGAGGGTCGGATAGCTACTTGAATGTGGCTTAACGTTGACAGGCGGTGACACTGGTCGGTACCCTGCCGCCATAGGCAAAGCGCCGGTCACGGCCCAGCCGAACGCCGTAGTCCGGAGGCCCACATATCGGAGACCCCGTATATCGGAGATTATGTGTAAGGAGCTCCCATGTCGCACATGCTCAGAATGGTCTTGCGCCTCGTCCTGTTCGCGGTCATCTTTAGACGATTTGGTCGCTTCGGTAGACGGCGACGGTATTTCTAAAACAGCCTTTGCGATCACCAGTGAGACAGGTGCGCCGAGTGGTACAGCACAGCCACCGAGAAGCTCCCCAGCCAGTACATTCACGAGTAGTTTTACTGCACGTTCATGGACGACTAGGTAGGCTGCCCGATGCTCGACTACACGGGAACCGATACCACCATGTGGGCCTCCGACTATCCTCACGGCGTCATACCTGGCCCAAGTCCGAGGAATATATAGACAAGAATCTCGGTCGGCGAACGGCCGAAGAATGTGAAAAAATTCTCTTGTCAAACGCCTGGCGATTGTATGGTGCAACAGGGTAAATTCGCCGCTGGGACAGGAGTTATAGTTACTTGACAAAGGCCCTTTGGGGCTGTATACTTGAGGTTACCCAGACGCCCCCGCGTGCCCAAAGCGCGGCATTCTCCTGTCATCTTCCCTTATCTTAACGAGGTGCACACCATGGACCAGGGCGAGGTCATACAGCACCTGGTGAACGACGATATCCTCTCGGGGCTGCGGCCCGAGGACTTCACCTGCCTGGAAGGTAACTGCCGGGAGCGGGTCTTCGAAGACGGCGCTCTGATTGTCGAAGAGGGAACGACGGCGGGGTCCGTCTATGTCATTGTGGAGGGGGAGGCGGCCAGGGATGGAGCCGGGGAGGCTGTGGCCACGGCCGTTGAAGGGGATGTCCAGGGCTCGCTGATAGGGCTGACTGCTCTTTCAGGAATCGACCGCTGGGGTGGGTCGCTGCGGGCCAGAGGGCGTGTCCGGGCCATCGAGATCCCCCTAGAAGACATGAAGCAGATGCTCCAGGACAATCCCGGAGCGAGTTACGTTCTGATGAAGCGGGTTGCCACCAAGCTTCATAAGAGGCTATAACCACTCCTGACGCCTCCGTAGGGGCAGGATATAACCCCTGCCCCTACGGACTTAACGAGCCTTGCCCCTCCTGCGAGAATCCCGTGCGTACGCCGTTTGTCCCGCCCTGGCTGGGTAATTCCCGCCCTACTGGATGGGGAATACCATCTGGACTCGCATAGTGACCTGAGTCTCTCCAACGCTTATGGGCGTCCCCGAGGAGGCCTCGAGCACGGCATCGAGCCTGGTCTGCGTTACCAGGGGGGAGCCGCCGCTCTCGCTGATGAACACCGGGTCTCCCAGGGAGACACCGGTAACCTGCGCGATCTGCTGAGCCTTCTCCATGGCGTCCTCTAATGCCAGATCTCTGGCCTGGACCTCCAGTGGCTTGGGGTCATCGAGAGAGAAGCTGATGCTATTGATGCGGATGGCATCGCCTCCCGCCTCGGCTGCGTCGTCGATCACCGGGCCGATGGTGCCGATGTCCCGTATCTTGGCGCTGGCGGAGTTGGTGACCAAGTAGCCGACGATCTCAGGGATGCGCTCGCCCCGATTGGGCCCTGAGATTATCTCTCGGAATACGGTTATGGGTTGAATCCGGAACTGGCGGGTCTGGATGTCCCGGTCCTGGATGCCGTTGGCTTTCAGGGATGCGATAACCGCCTCCATGGCCGCTGCCGCCTCGGAGCGGGCTGGGGCGACGGTATCGGCTCTGGTCTCCACAGAGAAGGACAGGACGCCTATATCCGGCTCCACGGTCACCGCGCCGGTGCCGCTCACCCAGACACCTACCTGTTGCGCGCCACCCGCCGCTATGCCGGCCAGAGTCGTTAAACGTGCCGCGTTGTCACCGGAGAGCAGCGCTTCCAGGCTGGACCCTCCCGAGCCTCCCTGCCCACCGTTCGGGTCTGAGGAAGAGCCTCCAGAGCAGGCAGCCAGTACCAGCATAGCCACGGCGGCGATAGCCCCCAGGGCCAGCCATCTTGTTGAACGTAGTTGCTTCATCGATTGTTCCTCCATTTTTCAGAAAGTTGTACCGCTTGGGACGCGTCTCGCCGTGTCGTCAACGTTGATAGCCGGCCATCGATTCGCGTGCTCAACGGCCCGGCGCGTCAAGTTGGCGTCCTGGCTTGCGGTAAAGCCAAAGGGTCGCGGCGATCAAGAGGCCTGTTATGGTTCCGAAGGCAATTTCCAGGGCAAGCCATGGGAAGCTATCCCCCTCACCGGGGATCCCGGGCGCTGGAACGATCTCGGCCGTGGGCTCGGGAGTGGGAGCCAGCCCTGATGCGGTGGCGGCCTCCGTTGATCCGGCGTCGTCGACGGCGCTATCGGATGACGGTGGTTCGCCGACTTCCTCTGCGGCAGAGAAGCCAGCCGAACCCGCCGGCCCGGCGGAACCCGCAGGCACTTGTTCCCCTGGGGTCGGGGCAAACTCCAGAGCCGGCGGCGCAGCGGTAGCCTGACTTTCCCGTGTCGCTCCATCCGTGGCTTCGCGGGACTCCGGTTGTGGGACGGATTGGGGGCTGCTTCTGAAGAGGTCCGTCGCGCCACCTACCAGCGAGAAGGTGAGAAGCAGTGCGGCGGACGCCGTCACGAACGACATCGCCACTGGCCTGGGCGCCCAGGCCGGATATCGCTCAGGGGCTTCAACCATCTCCCGCGTCAGGGCAAAGGAGCGAGGCGGCAGGGCCCGCGGCGTGCTTCGTATCGCCTCCACCGTCTCCCGGAGGGCCTCCAGCTCGGAGCGCCACTCTTCGGATGCGGCCACAAGCCTTTCAACCGTTGCCCGCTCCTTACCGGAAAGGCGATCGTCGAGGTAGGCCGAGAGAAGCTCCTCCCGTCTCCGCTGTTTGCTCTGGAAAAGCCTGACCATATTCATGCCTCTACCTATCACGACGGTATCGGGCCGGTAAAAGTTCCCCGTGCCGGGAGAAATGCTCCCGAAGGTGGGCCCGAACTCGACTCAGCCGTGACTTCACGGTGCCCATGGAGCTCTTGGTCGCGGTGGCTATCTCCTCATAAGACAGTCCTTCGATATCAGAGAGGACCAGCACGGCCCGTTGCTCTGGGAGCAGGGTTTCCATGGCACTGGATAGCTCCTGGGACAGCTCTGCTCGAAGTGCATGGTCTTCTGGGGACTCTTCTTTAGAGGCGGGCTCCCAGGTGGGGTCCTCCTCCAACATGCTGTCCAAAGAGACGCTGGGCCGCCTTTTCCCCGAGCGCATCTGGTCGTAGCATGCGTTGGTTGCGATGCGGAGCAGCCAGGCTTTGAAGCTGCCTCCCCGAAAGCTGGGATATGCCGGAACGCCGATATAAAGGCCTCCTGGGTGGCGTCCTCAGCTGACACCCCTCTGAGCATGCGAAAGGCCAAGTTGTACACTTGGCCTTGGTAGCTCTCGACCAGACGGTTGAACGACTCCAGGTCCCCGTTCTGGCTGCACTCGATTAATTCCCGCTCATCCATCCAGCCTACCTTAGGCGTAAGCACATCGTAGGGGACTCGTAACCATTCCGTAGGGAACAACGTTATTACTTTCGGGTTATTCTAGCATGGGGGCCGAGCAGTTCCCTTTGCGGACACCTCGGCAGCGGATGCGGTAACGAGGGGGCGTGGGATATAATTCACAAGATGGAAACGTTAGACCAACAGGACCAGATCGAGGAACCGAAGGCCCGTTCGAGGTTCGGGACCAAGATTATTCGGGAGATACTGATCACCGCGGCCCTGGCCGGGCTGGCCTTCTTTGTTATTCAGACTACCTTCCAGAACTTCCGGGTTGAAGGCTCCAGCATGGAAACAACCCTTGATTCCGGGCAGCTAGTTCTGGTTAACAAAGTCCTCTACCGGGAGATACACGTGGGAAGCTGGGCCAAATTGGTGCCCTTCCTGGACAATGGTAGTGACGGCATCGTTCGTCCGTTCCACAAGCCCCACCGCGGCGAGGTGGTTGTCTTCAAGTTTCCCGGCGACCCCAGCCGGAAGTTCATTAAAAGGATCATCGGCGTTCCGGGAGATGTCGTGGAGATGAGGTCCGGTGTCGTCTTCCTCAACGGTGAACGACTGGAAGAGGTCTATGTCGAGAACCCAGGGACCTTCACCATGAACGGCCGGTGGGCGGATCGGCTACGCCCAGCGGTAGAAGACATCGACTTCGTGACCGTCTACTTGGATGAGAACCAGGAGCGCCGGGCTCGAGTCCAAGTCCCGGAAGGCTATTACTGGGTCCTGGGTGACAACAGGGTCGGGAGCAGCGACTCGCGAGAGTGGGGGCTCTTGCCCGAGGAGAACGTCGTGGGCAAGGCCTGGGTTACTTACTGGCCCCTCAGCAGCTGGGGAATGCTCAGCAGCTTCGCTCCATGAATCGCTCGCTGGCTCAACACCCGTTCGTAATCCTTGGATAACCTGCTCTTCCGGCTCAACCGTCGCCCGGTGGTAGAGCCTCTTAAGTTCTGTCTTACCCCACGCTTCCACGTTGGTTGACAACCTGCTTTCTGATGCACTAGCCTCTCGCGTGCGGTAAGGCCGCATAAGGAGACCAAGAATGGCCCTGCGTTTTGGCGTAATCTCTGCCGACGACCATGTCCAGGAGACGCCAGACCTCTGGACGGAGCGGCTATCCAAGCGGAAATGGGGAGACCGCGTTCCCCACATCGCCCAGCAGCCCGACGGCACAGAGCGGTGGGTGGTCGGCGGCAAGGTCCGTGAGGCAAGCGCCCTGGCGTGGACGGGAGCCCTCTCCGTCAACCGGTTTGAGGAGCCCCAGCGGTGGGCGGACGTCCCCCTGGAAAGCTACGACCCTTCGGCGCGTCTGAAGGCTATGGACCGGGACCAGGCGGATGTCCAGGTGCTGTACCCCAGCGGAGCCGACCTGAGTGGCGAAGCCTTGGCGGCCATCGAAGAGCCCGAGCTGGAGGTGGCATGCGTCCGGGCGTATAACGACTGGCTATTGGAGACCTGGGGTGCGGCCAGCGACCGCTTCGTGCCCCAATGCATACTGCCGGTGCGCTCCGCCAGGGCTGCGGTGAAGGAGCTGGGCAGGGCGCTCGCCCTCGGCCATCGTGGGGTCGTTATGCCGCCCATCCCCTGGCACGCCAACAGGGAATCACCCCACATCAACGATCAGGCCTGGGACCCGCTTTGGGACGCCATACAGGAAGCGGACGGTCCGGTATGCTGGCACTCGGGAAGCGATCCGGCCATCATGCTGGAGGTCTATGAGGGCTTTGACCAGGCAACGGCGCGGGCCTTCGATAGTGTCAGGCGGCCCATAAGTAATGCCGTGGTGCTGGCCAACTTCCTGATGGGGGGCATCCCGGAACGGTACCCAAGACTCAAGGTGATCTTCGCCTCCGCCGCCATCGTTTGGGTACCCTTCCAGCTGGAGCTCTCCGATCATGAATGGGACCGGTCCCATATGCGTAGAGACGGCATGGAGATCAAACCCGGAGAGATATTCCGAAGACAGTGCTACGTCACCACTTGGGCCGACAAGGCGGCGCTGGACTGGCAGCGTGGCTTCATCGGGGTAGACAAAATCCTGTGGCAGTCAGAGTTTCCCATGGAGAACTCGCCCTATCCCAACTCCGCTGAGACCATCAAGGAAAACTTCTCGGGGATGCCGCAGGCCGACAGGGACAAGATCCTCCGCGACAACGCCTCCGGGCTCTATAAGATTTCCGTTTAGAGCGCGGCCCTTGCCTCGGAGTCCGGCCTGTTCAGTCCAGAACGAAGGCGCACTTCCCCGTAGTCGCAGTGTCGAAGGTCCGGAACGCCTCTTCCGCCTGGTCCAATGAAAAGCGGTGCGTGAAAAGCCGCTTCAAGGGGGCCTTGGCTTCAACCATGAAGCGAGCGACCTCGATGAGCTCCGACTTGCTGAACGTCCAAGAGCCGTAGATGGTAGCGACCTTGAAAATGATGTCTCGGCTGACGTCGAACGTAGCCGGGCCGCCGATGCCGACGTAGCAGCACCGGCCAAAGGTGCGTAGCGTTTGGAGTATGTTCGAGCGCGCGGTCGGATTACCGGAGGTCTCAAGGGCTGCTGAGACCCCCACTCCCCCGGTCAGGTCTTTGATTGCCTCGACCGGGTCTACCTCGCTGCTATTGACCACATGGTCTGCTCCCAGCTCCCGTGCTAGATTCAATCGCTCTGGGACGATGTCAACCGCAATGATTTTCGCGCCCATCGCCTTTCCGGACAGCGTTCCGCTCAGTCCAACGGGCCCCTGCCCGAAAATCGCCACGGTGTCACGGCCCGATATATCCATCTTCTTCAGAGCGTTCCAAGCGGTGCCGGTGCCGCAGGCAATGGCCGCCCCTTCTTCGAAGGAAAGCTCTTCAGGGAGGTGTACCAGGGTGCGTGACGAGACAAGCATATAGTCGGCGTTGGCGCCGTGTCCGCCGCCTCCGCCGTAGACGATTCCTCCGGTCTCGCACATCTGCTCGTAGCCCATGGCGCAAATCTCGCAGACGCCGCAACCCTGGTAATGGTGGACCATGACCCGGTCGCCTAATTTGAGTCCTGCCGGAGCGCCGTCCCCCAGCTCCGCGATAATCCCACAGGGCTCATGACCGCTGATCATGCTGCTGGGCTCCGGGTTGTGATAGGCGTGAAGGTCGGTACCGCAGAGGCCGGAGGCTCGGACCGCCAAGACCGCCTCTCCTGGTCCGGCATGAGGATCTGGAAACTGGTGGGTCGCTAACGTGCTGTTCCCTGTAAATACCACGCCTCGCATGACGTTCCCCCTATCGATGTCCATAGCGCTGCATGGAACGCTCCGTCTTGACAAAGGCCATGGCTTGACCATACCGTGCCCTGTGACGTCGTGGACACAATACCAGAGATGGCAAGCACACAGACCGGTCACCACATCCGCACGCTTCAGCGTCCGGTAATAACCTCGGCCATTGCATAGGGTTGGAGGGAGCCATGACCTACCATCACATAAGCTATGAGACCATCGATGACGCCATTGCCGTTGTGACTCTTAGCCGGCCCGAACGACTGAATGCATTGCATGGTCCCATGATGGAGGAGCTTACCCAAGCCATCGGCCGCATCGAGGGGGATGACCATATCCGGGCTTTCATCCTGACCGGCAGGCCCCGGAGCGATGGCCGGCCATGCTTCAGTGCCGGGGTGGATATCAAGGCGACCCTCGAGGGTAATACTATTGGGACCGGTATCGGGTTCAACCTGACGAACCAGATTGACGACATGCTGAAACCTTCCATCGCCGTCATCGATGGTGTTTGCAGCACCGGGGCTGTGGAGCTGGCGCTGGCGTGCGATTTGAGGCTTGTGGGGGAGCAGGCGCAAATTAGCGACTGGCACCTGAAGAATCTGGGGACCGGCCTGGGTGGATGGGGGGCGAGTACACGGTGGTCACGCCTCGTGGGGGTGGCCCGTACAAAGGAGATCGTCCTGACGGGGAAGGTCGTCGATGCCGCGGAGGCGTACCGCATCGGATTCGCGACCGCCTCCTACCCGTCGGACCGGCTCATGGACGAGGCGCTGTCCATGGCGAGGACCATGGTCTCTATGAAGCGAGAGGGTGTCCGCCTGACGCTGGCCCACCTGGACCGTAATCAGGACATGGGGCGCGATCAGGCCCTGCGATGGGCCGAGCTGCTCAAAGAATGGTTCGACGTGACCAGTGATTTTGGGCAGGCCGGTAAGAACCTGGAGCGCGGGAAGGCCCAAAGTGAGTCCAGCTCATAGCTTGACCCTTGTCGGTGTGGACGGTCAGGGTCTCTTGTCCCCTCCAGGTCACCGCTGGCCCGGAGGCTGGCGCCGTGGAGTCCATATCGTTTCGTGCGCTGCGGAGGGTTGTGTAATCGTCTAACACGTCTATTATGCAGCCGTTTACGGACCAGGGAAGAAAGCGGCATCCATTATACTGGTATCGTCCTCTGATAAAATAGACACTGCCAATAGATTCACGGGCCGGTAGCTCAGTGGTAGAGCACCTGACTTTTAATCAGGGCGTCGGGAGTTCGAACCTCCCCCGGCTCACCAATATGACGGAAGAAAAAGGCCCGGCTTCACAGCGCCGGGCCTCTGGCATTCAAGTTTTGCTAACATTTTGCTAACGCGATGGCTCGGATAAGAGGTTGGCAAAGGCGCTGGCAGCCTCGGCCTGTAGCCCAGCCGCCACGTGACCGTATACCTGCATAGTAAAGGCGGCAGATGAATGGCCCAAGCGTTCCTGCACCACCCGAGGGTGTACGCCAGCACGGATTAAACCACCAGCATGACCGTGTCCTACACAGGGGCAGCAGTGTCGACGCTCATTCGGGAGATGGACAACGCGGAGCACGCACGGGACCGCCTGAAGGCCGTAGACATGCTTCTGAAGATGGGGGGCTTTCTGAAGGAAGGCGCGGCTCCCGCGAACGTCATGGTCAACGTGCTGTCGTTCATGGGGCTTGAGCCACCGCCGAGGAAGCCGTAGCCCTTGAGTTGCGTCGGTAGACGATGGGGTTGGCAACCGGCTCATCGTTACCGCCTGACAGACGCCGCCAGATTCCGGGTGCCCTGTAGTCTGCCTACCGAGCAGTCTCAGGGTCTGGCTCAGCGAGTGGCTGTGGGGGAAGATAACGGTATCCCACACTGTGGACAGTGACGAGGATGCGCGGCTTACCAGGGTTGTCTTCGATCTTCTGCCTCAAAGCGCAGATATACCATTTCAGGCTGTCCCGTGAGCCCTTCCCATACGACCAGACTCCCTCAATAAGTTGCTGGTGAGGGACCACCCGGTCAGAGTTTTGGCAGAGAAAAGCAAGCAGGCGGAACGCCGTCGGCTTCAAGTCCAGAGGCTCCCCCCGGAGCTTGGCTTCGCGGGCTGAGTAACTCAAGGAGAGCAGCGCATCCGAATACCCGGCAAGAGGTTTCTCAGGCGGGGCAGCCCGACGCAGAATGGCATGAACGCGGGCGCCAAAGGCCTTACTCGTGACGGGCTTGACGAGGTACTCGTCTGCCCCCAAATCCAGGGCAAGGGTGATGGATTCATCAGTCCCAACGGCCGTAAGAACCAGGATGTGGGCCTGGGAGACTTCCCGAATACGTCTGATCAGCTCGAAGCCGTCCATCCCAGGCATCAGAAGGTCAATGATGCTCAGGGCGGGGCGGTGCTCATGGAACAGGCGCAGGGCCTGCGAGCCATCAGTGGTGGAGTAGACCTCGTAGCCTTCTTCCCCGAGCCACTCGTGCACAAGCCGGGCCAGGTTGGCCTCGTCATCGACAACCAGCACTTTTGCTGACGACATGGCTGCCCTCGGCACCGTGATGGATGTTCAAGATCGCAGGTGACAAGTCTATAGCGTCTAAATACCACACAGAAACATGCACGTCAAGCCGGAGTGGTTTAGCGATACTTTTCACGGTAGACGGATACCGTCAAATCGGGGAGATATTCCTTACCAGACACATGAAGGCTGTCACCTAGCCGTTGCGTGTGAGGGACGGCAACACTACGCTACGCCGCATGGCATCCGACCACAGCTACCTGAGCCAGCTGCCTGACGGGACGTGGCTCGATACCCGCTACCGCTTCAAGCCGGGGGACGTTGTGCGGATTACCAGCGGCACCTATGCGGCAAGGTCGGGAAGGTGGAGACCCGCAGCGCCCACTGGATGGAGGGGAACACGGTCCACCAAGAGCCTGGGTATCACCTGGTGATGCAGAACGGGGCCTGGGTAGACGCCGGGTGGTGGATGGTGGAGGGGTCGGGATAGGGTCACCCGTGGGTGGGTGGGGGCAAGCAAACGGTGAAGCGAATCAGTGCTCAGTCTCGCCCCTCGGTGACCAGGCCAGGAGGCACCAACGGAGCGAAGCCGTCTACCACAAAACTCGCGAGGTCTAGGACTGATTGTCGTAGATACTGTGATCTGAAACCGGTGTGTTACACGCCCTCAACCGAGATTACATTAGTGGACGCTGCCCTGTGCAGAATATCCTTTGCTTTGGTGTATGCTGGCGACTTGTACCACTGCTGAGCTTGCTCCATGCTTTCAAATTCCAACATTACCAACGTCTCGGGTTTCCAGTCTCCCTCCAATACCTCTACCATACCGCCATGAACTAATGTCTTCGACTGGAAGGGTACCAGGGACTCGTTAGCAAGTTTGGCATACTCATCAATCGCCGCCGGATCGGTGACTTCTACATCAAAGATTAAATACGCTGCCATAATCCTTTCCCTCCTTCTGTTGCCGGTCTCTCCTCCTATGATAGTTTGGAGATTAATATCTGTCATCGGCTGAAGGCGTGACCCGAGAAGTGGTACCCACAGGGCGACTGGACCGCGCGACGGAACAACCAGGGGCTGAAGGTCTCGCGTAGGTAGCTGTGCACGGGCGTATCATACCCCGCTTTCTTGCTAACCATTTTGCTAACGCAATAGAGGGCGCTTGCTAACGTTCAGGGGGATTAGAGGCGTGAGTGCAGCTTCAGACTTCTGGCTCAACAGGACTAGACAACACTAGCGGGGGGTCTAGGTATAATGGTGTACACAACTTTTAATCAGGGCGTCGGGAGTTCGAACCTCCCCCGGCACACCAACGCAACAGAAGCAGCCGCCACTATCCGCCCTTTGCAAAACACAAAAAGAAGGGCTTTGACAGCAACCCAGGTGTATTTGCCTGTCCGGCGCGGCTCCCCTGAACCTCATGGTCAACGTGGCCAGCTTCATGGGGCTGGAGCCACCGTCGAGGAAAGCCTTAGCGATTTACGCCTCGGCGAACTGGACCCACAAGTAGGTCTCGCCCAGGTGCTCGTCGTCGAGCTTCACCTCGAGAAGCCACCAGCCGATATTCTCGACAGGAAATGACATAGGCACGGCGATGCGCTCGCCCCAGGCGGGCTCCTCGACCGTAAAGTCCACGAACGACCGGTCTTGAGACTGGGGCCCCTCTTTAGGACTGATCGCGGTGACCGCCAGCCGGTGCTGCCCCGCCGGAGCGAACAGCTTCACGGCCAGGGTGAACTCGAAGCGGCCGGGTCGGACAAGCTGGGCGGCTTCGAGGATGTCCTCGATGGACGGTGAGACCGCATCGTTGTCGAAACGCTTGCAGGGAATGGCGAACTCCAGCCGCGGGAGATCGCCCGGGCGGGGCGGTAAGTCGCTCATTGCCGCACTGAACTGGTGAGCTCAACCAAGGTCAACTGCCTGTCCAGATCTCTGCCTTTTTCGGCGCAAGTCGGTTCGCCTTGGCGAAGCAAAACCGGACCATTGCTAGACTGATGGAATCAGCGCAATGGGTGCGCAGCTCTCCAAAGAATTCAGGAAAGAACAGGGCGGCCTCCTTTGGTGACATGTCAGGCTTGGAGACCACTGCTACAGCGGCCAAAGCGTCTGGCCCTACTACTTTGTTTTTGTCAGGGATTTGCGGGCTCTGGCAGGTATAGAGGGTGACTAACCTCGGATTCGGGGGGCTACCGACACTAGATTGTTTCGAGTAGGGCATCGGCCCAGGAGCACTCGATAGGTCTTCAGGCCCTGCCGCCAGCAAGAACAAACAGTTTGCGTCTGCATACCTGCCTAGAAGGTCGGAAGTTTCCTCGCGGTTAATTGGGGCGAAGGGCCCCGAAACGTCCACTCCCTGACGTCTCATGGCCGAACTGATGCGCTGTGCCAGCCCGCTTGCCCGAACGGGGCCGTCGCCGGTTCTATCGAGGAACAGGACCTTCGGTGAACCTGGGATGTCAGACGGGTCGCTCATCACCGATAGTATACCGCAGAGTAGCTCTGGAGCAGTCGCAACCAAGCGTTGCCGAACGTATGCTCGGCACAGGTAGCAGTTCGTCTTTCTCAGACCCCGGCCGTGCCGTAGGCTGCTCCACAGACACTTCCAGTCGATGAAGCCGCATATCACCTAGCCGTTGCGTGTGAGGGACGGCAACAGTACGCTACGCCGCATGGCATCCGACCACAGCTACCTAGTCCAGCTGCCAGAGTGTACTATGGGTGCCCGTAACGATAGCAGGAGGTTGGACATGGTAAGCATCGACACCCTGGCTGAAAAGATCGATCGAGTCGAGTCTCTCGAGCAGATCCGGCTACTGGCGTCGCGCTACGCCCTGGCGTTGGACAGCCGCAACCTCGACGACATGGTGGGGCTGTTCGTCGAGGACGTGCGCGTGGGCCGGGAAGGCACCGGCCGCCAGGAGATGAAGCGCTGGTTCGGGAACTCGTTCAGTAAGTTCAAGGCCAGCATCCACTTCGTGGGTAACCATGTGATCGATTTCGACGATGCCGACCATGCCAGGGGTGTCGTCTACTGCCGGGACGAGATCGAACGGGACAAGGAATGGCACGTCGGCGTGATCCAGTATTGGGACACCTATGAGCGCCGGACCGGCACCTGGTACTTCGTGCGCCGCAGGTTGATGCGGTGGTATATGGTCGACGCGCTGACCCGACCCTACCACGGCGCCCGGAGCGAAGGTGACAGTCCGCTGATGGTCGGCGAGCTGCCGGAGGCGTGGCCGAGCTGGGACCGCTTCTGGCAGGAGTGGGGGCCGGCCGGCTCCTGAGATCGACGCGTGAGACGTCGGGAGTTCGAACCTCCCCCGGCTCCCCAACGTCACAGATAGCGATAGCCCATTTGTAAACCGCTTGATTCTGTATACCCGCATCAGCTCTCGGACCATCTCATGACGGCCTGAAAGCTCACCTTGTGGAGAGCATACGCCGCCTTGACACGTCAACCCTTCAGCAATAGGATTCCGATAGCCCTTTAGAGGCTATTCCAAAAATCGACACGTCAGATTGGTTTCACCCTCACCCTAACCCTCTCCCGTCAAGGGAGAGGGGATTTGGAATAGCTGCTTTAGCAGGCTAACAGAGGCAACGGCTCTTTGCGATGTACTGGAGGCGACGATGGGACCACTCGAAGGCGTGCGCGTACTTGACTTCTCTCGGCACTTGGCAGGGGCGGGTGCGACCCACATCTTGGCCAACTACGGGGCCGAGGTCATCCGAGCGGAGTGGCCCGAGAACCCCGGGCTGGACTTCTCCCGGCTCATGTATGGGGCCGACGGCATCCCCGGCCTCAACAGGAGTGCCCTGTTCAATAACATCAACATGGACAAGATGAGCTTCACCCTGAACATGAAGCATCCTAAGGCCCTGGATCTCGCCAGGCGGCTGATGGCCATCAGCGATATCTTTATCGAGAATATGACCCCCGGCGTCATCCAGAGGATGGGTCTCGATTATGAGGCCATGAAGGCGATCAAGCCGGATGTCATCTACCTTTCGGTATCCGGTTGGGGCCAGACCGGTCCCAGAAGGAACTTCCGGTCCTATGGGATGTCCTCATCGGCCCACGTGGGGATGGCGTACCTGGCGGGTCTCCCAGACCGGCCCCCGGCCGGTTGGCAGTTCGCCTTCTGCGATCATAGCACCGCATGGCTCGCTTCCGCCACGATCATGAACGCTCTGCATTACCGCCGGCGTACCAAGCGAGGGGTGTTCATAGACATGCCTCAGACCCAGACGGGGGTTACGTTCGTTGCGCCATTCTTCCTGGACAAGTCCGTCAACGGTCGGTCGGCCAGGCGTCCTGACTTTCCCAACGGCAACCGCCGGGAGCACCCTATGGCGGCGCCGCATACCGCTTTCCGCTGCGCCGGCGAGGAGAACTGGTGCGCCATCGCAGTCTATAACGACGGGGAATGGGCTGGCCTTAAGGCTGCCATGGGGGACCCTGAATGGGCAGCGGAGCCCAGGTTCGCCACGCAGCGCGACCGGTGGGACCAGCAGGACGAGCTGGAGGAGCGCATCGGCGCCTGGACCAAGGACCAGGAGCGGTATAGCTTAGCGAACCTTTTACAGCAGCATGGCGTCCCCGCCGGAGTCGTGCAGACCCCCAGAGATCGGATCGAATGGGACATCCAGCTGGAGCACCGGGGCACTTACCAGGTCTACCATCACCCGGAGGTCGGCCCCCGCCGCCACGAGACCGTTGCCGCCCGTCTTTCCAAGTCCCCTTACAAGCCCATGCGCGCTGCACCCCTTATGGGCCAGCACAACGACTATGTCTTCAGAGAGCTGTTGGGGTTGTCCCAGGCCGAGATAGATGAGCTGGAGGAGGAGGATTCCATCCGTATGCACAACGTTTCGGGTGTCCGGTCGTGACTCAGAGCTCACAGGACATCAGCTCTCTGGACGACCTCCTTGTGTTGGAGCTCGGCGATGAAGCGACACAGTACAGCGGCAAGCTCATGGCGGACATGGGTGCGAGGGTGATCAAGATCGAGCCGCCTGGCGGCGCCGCCTGCCGGCACAGGGGCCCCTTCAAAGATGACCAGCCAGACCCCAATAACAGCCTCTATTTTTGGGCGTATAACGCCAACAAAGAGAGCATCGTCCTGGACCTGACGGTGGAGACCGACCGGAAAAAGCTGCTCAAGCTGGTCGAGAAGGCGGATGTCTTGCTTGAGGACTGCAACCCCGGCTACCTTGCCGGCCTGGGCCTGAGCTACGACGACCTTGCCAGGATCAACCCCGGCTTGATCATGACCTCGGTCACCCCTTTCGGCCAGACCGGGCCGCTGGTGGACTGGAAGGGCGGAGAGTTGGTCCAGTGGGCCATGGGCGGGGCCATGTGGCTGGTTGGATACGCCGATCACGACACCCCACCTCTCTGCCCACCGGCCGACTTCTCCTACCAGATCGGGGGCCAATGGGCTCAAATAGGGACCATGGCCGCTCTGGCCCAGCGGGACGCGACCGGAGAGGGTCAGCACGTGGATGTCTCCATCCAGGAAGCGTGCAGTATGGTCACCGAGTGGACAGCCCCCGTTTTTGAGTACCAGGGGATCAATCTTGACCGCAAGGACTTCCTCGGCGGCGCGATCAAATGCAAGGACGGCAAGTATTTCATTCCGCAGATGGTGAACATTACCCCCGTTGTCTGGTCCCGGTTGGTCGATTGGCTCAAGAAAGAGGAGATTGGAGAGCCCCTGTACGACGATCGATATCTGGACCCGGAATACCTGGGGGCGAATCTTCCCTCCGTCTTAAAGGTTATCGGAGAGATAGCTGCGACCCGCACGTCCGACGAGCTTTGGAAGGTCGGACAGTCCCTCGGCTTTACCTGGATGGTGTTCAACGCCCCGGATGAGCTTCTGGAGGACGAGCAACTCAAGGCCCGTAACTTCTTCAAGGAAGTGCCGCACCCGGAGCACGGGACCTCATACACCTACGCCGGGCCGCCCTATGAGTGGAGCGAGGCTCCCTGGAGGATCCGCCGGCGTCCGCCCCTGCTCGGCGAGGACGAGGCCAGGGTGGCGGAGCTTTTGTAGCGCCGCGTGGATTCCAAGATTCCCGAGTACCGTAGTCGTTCCGATGTGGCACTATGCACCCGGTTGCAGTAGCGTCGGAGAGTGCTCTCCATGACCGACCCTGAAAGTATTCCCATCAGGCCCGAAATCGATGCCTTCCTCAAGGAGCATCGCAGGACCTTTTTCATTACTATCCGGAAAGATGGAACACCAACGATTCACCCCATGACCGGGCTCTATGATGAAGGCCGCCTGCGGTATTCCTCGTATAAGACAAGCGCCAAGAACCGCAACATCGAGCGCGATGATCGGGTCTGCTCTCTGGTGCTCAACGGCTATGATGTCGAGCCCATGCAGGCCGTGACCCTTAAGGGAGTCACCCGAATCCTGGAAGGGACGGAAATGCCTCGGAGACAAGGTCCGGCCCCGGCCGCATCGAACGAGTCGGGGGCCAGGCGCGCACAGGCGGCGATTCAGGCCGGACGGCGCGCCATCGTCGAGATCGTCCCGTCAGATCTTGCCGAATTCATCGATCAGGCCCGTGGAGGGTAAGACATGCCTCGGGAATCAATCACGATGACTCTCGATGACGCGACTGCGTTTTTGCAGGGGCGGACCTGGGTGGCCTTGGCGACGCTTGAGCCGGATGGGTCCCCCTGGGCGGATATCGTTCCGTCGCTGTTGCAGCAGGACCGATTGTTCTTCAAGTTACCAACCGGCAGTCGCTCCCATGCCAACATTCAGCGGGACCAGAACGTCTGCTGCGCCAACGATCAATACCCCACCTATTACGAGATTAAGGGTGTCGTTATCCATGGGAAGGCAGAGCGGATTGATGAGGACGACATTCCCCTGGGGCTCAGAGATCGGCCCGATCCCCTTCAGAAGGTAGCCGGGCCTGAGGGCGCCTGCTACGCAGTGCCGGTAGCTGACGTGGTCAGCTTCGACTTTTCGAAAATCGTTCGCCGGTAGAGAGGCGTCACTGGCGCAGGCATCTGCGTCATCATCCGGAGGCAGGCATGTCGGCCCTGAAATTCGGGACCACCATTGGCGGAGCGAACATCGCTGAGGTCGCCCAGCGGGCCGAGGCCCTGGGCTTCGACTCCGTCTGGATGGGGGAGCACGTCGTCTACCACAGGCCGATGCATGACGCCCTTATGCTGTTAGCCGCCGCCTCTGCCGCCACGAAGCGGGTCCGGCTGGGCACCTCTATACTGCTGATGCCACTCAAACACCCGGTCCTTGTGGCCAAGGCGGTGACCACTCTCGACCACCTCTCGGAGGGCCGGGCGTCATTGGGTATCGGGGTCGGCGGGGAATATGCCAAGGAGTTCGAGGCGATGGGCGTTCCCGTCAACGAGCGGGGCCCCAGGACCGACGAAAGCATCGAACTCATCAAACGGTTCTGGACGGAGGAGCGCGTCTCGTTCCGGGGCCGCTTCTTCCACATGGACGACGTGACCATTGAGCCCAAGCCGGTGCAGAAGCCCCATCCTCCTATTCTCGTCGGAGGCCGTCGAGGCGCTCTGAAGAGGGTCGCGAAGTATGCCGATGGCTGGATGCCCTATTTGACCAGCGTCGAGGCCTATCGGCAGGGGTGGGAACAAATCGAAGAGCTCGCGACTGGTTATGGACGCGACCCCGCCGATATCGAAAGGATGGTGTACGTGTTCGTCACCGTCGGCAAGAGCTACGAAGCGGCTGCCGGAGCTGCTGTTATGGCGTTCGAGGCCCGGTACCGTCAGGACTTCACCACGCTGGTGAAACGGCTGGCCATCGTTGGGACCCCGCAGCAATGCGCTCGGCGCATTGCTGAATACCGGGAGGCCGGGGCGGAGCACTTCATCCTCTCCCCCAACTGGCCGGAGGAACAGATGGCCGCGTACCATGAGGTTCTCGCCAATGAGGTCATCCCTCTGGTCAAAAAGGGCTAGGCCCCAATCTCACTTTCACCCGTCGCGGTAGTCAATCACCTAGGATGCGATGCGTCTTTGGTTCCCGCCGCCCCAGTAAGCCGCAGCTCTTGTTTGTCGCTCCGCTGCCGCCTGAAGGCTTTGTCGAATACGCTGCAGAGACTCGTTTGTGCGGCTCTCCATGAATCCCACGGCGGAGCCCAATGCGTGGCGCTGGCCGGCGCTCCTTGATACCTGGCGGCATAAGCGTACGGCATCCTCGGCGCTTGAACTATAGAGAAAGAGAGCCATCTCCAGGTCTTTTCTCGCAGCACGGTGGTTCGCCGATTGTGGCTCCGGAACGGCCATGATCTTTTCTGTCAGTCCTCGCACTCGGAGAAAGACCTCTGAGGCTGAGTCGATCTGGTCCTTGCGCAAGTCGTCCGCGATCTTTACCAGCGCCCAAGCGGTGTAGTAACGGTCGCACAATGCAAGGGCTTCATCACGCGTTTGTTTGATCTGCTCCTCCCAGTCATCGACGGGGAGCCTCTTTCGAAATGGATTCATGTACAATCCTTCCTGAGAAACGTCAGGACTCCGTAGGTTTACTGCCGACTGCTTCGACGCTAGAGCCTTTCCAGCACCGTTGTTAATCCCTCAATCCGACTTCTGGCTTCTTCCCGGCCCCCGCGGCCTATCGCCAGGAGAGGCGCCGATATGATAAGCGCCACCGGTGGAGAGCCAAGGTACATCAACAGCCGTCCGGCCATGACCAGCGGCAAGGCGGATGCCAACAGAAACGGGGAGAGTGTTACCTCCAGCAGGCCGGCCAGCGCTTTCACGGGCAAGGGCCCCGACGCAAGTGTTCGGCGAGGTCTTTCCAGGACCAGTTCGATGAAGCGGCCCCACGCGTGCAGCATGAGCGCGGCGGGAAGGCTCGTTAAGCCGACAGCCAAGCTCCATGCCAGCTCCAGGCAGCCTGTAACACCGTAGTCGGGGGGGTCCTCTTGTGGTGAAGGGGTTATCACCCGTTGCGTTGCCATGAGCCTGTTGCCTCCTACATTTCCATGCTCCGATATGCTGTCCTCAAACGCAATATCCCCAGGCCTGTCTCGCGAAAATATGCGCCCTTTCGCTCACAGGAGCTGACCCCTCTGGGTCGCATGGATGAGCCGGCAGGCTCAGACGGGGCGCTACTACCGAGTCGTTCTAGGGGCGTGAAGAGAATTTAAGGGCTCAGACCGCGACCGTCGCAGTCGACCTATTGTAAGATGGCGCTACCGAGCCGCATAAAGGGAGAAATCAGTGAAAAAGCTGAAGGACAGAGTAGCGGTTATCACCGGGGCGGCCAGCGGCATTGGGCGGGCCCTGGCGGAGCGGAGCGCGCGCGAGGGCATGAAGGTGGTCCTGGCCGATGTCGAAGAGGGTCCTTTGGCCGCCGCCGAGCGTGACCTCACTGCCGAGGGCGCCACGGCCCTGGCGGTGAGGACCGATGTGTCCAAGATAGACGATGTCACGGCTTTAGCGCGGAAGACTATGGACAGGTTCGGGGCGGTCCACCTACTGTGCAATAACGCTGGAGTAGTCGGTCCGGGGGTGGCCCTCTGGGACACCACGGAGGCCGACTGGCAGTGGGTGATGGGAGTAAACCTGTGGGGGATCATTCATGGAGTGAGGACCTTTGTGCCGATCATGCTCGCCCAAAATTCCGAGTGCCATATCGTCAACACCGCTTCGGGGTCGGGCCTTACTTCCAAGCCCGGTCTGGGTATATATCAGGTGACCAAGCACGGTGTCGTGACCCTTTCGGAGACGCTTCATCAAGAGCTGGCACGCAAGGGCGCGAAAATCAGAGTCTCGGTCCTGTGTCCCGGCTTCGTGAGCACCAGAATCGGTGAGGGGGAGCGAAACCGCCCGGACCAGCTTCGTAACGATCCAACGCTAGAAAGAGAGCGGCAGAGCGCTCGGCTGCCGCTTCAGGACGTCGCCGCAAGGATAAAATCGCCTGATCGAGTGGCTGACTGTGTCTTCGATGGTATCGGCAACGAGAGCTTTTATGTCATGCCCGATGATTACTGGAAAGGCGACTTTCAAGCCCGAGTGGACGAGATTCTCCAGGGTCGCGCCCCAGCCGTCAGTGATCTTTGAAGACCGATCGCCGCGGCCGCTTCAAAGCGCCATGCAAGGCCTGAGGGTCTTTCCTGACGTAGACCATAGTAGCTGACCATGGGTCGATGAGGACGCTCTCTGAAAGGCCATGATGTTGCGCTTCCTGAAGTCTCGAAACGCCGTTTCCATCGCGGTCATGGTCACCGCCCTGGTGGTGGCGGCCTGCTCATCATCCGCGGCTCCCACACTCACGGCAGTGCCCAGCGCCACGCCGACCCCTCTCCCTGTTCCCACACTTGAGCCGACGCCAACGGTGACCCCTCGCCCCGCTCCAACACCCGAACCGACGGCACCGCCCACGCCGACGGCGTCGCCCACGCCGACGCTGACCCCCACGTCGACACTGACCCCCACGCCGACCCCCACGGTAACGGTCAGGGCGCCCCCGGTCGAAAGTGTGGAGGATGAAGTCCGGCGGCTGACGGAGAGGGCCATGGCCCACGTTCGATGGCTCTCGGAGACTCTGGGCCCCCGCGCCCCCACCACCCCGCAGGAAAAACTCGCTGCTGAGTACATCGCCAGTCGGTTCCGGGAGCTAGGCTATCAAACATCGTTGCAGGAATTCCCCGTAATGGCCACCGAGAGGACGCTGCGCGTAACCACACCGGTTGAAAGGAGCTTTGACACGGCCGTCATGACCGGGTCCGGCCAGGGCGAGGTCACCGCTTCTCTAGTGTTCGTGGGACTGGGACGTTCAGAGGACTTCCCGGAAGAAGGCCTGAACGGCGCGATAGCTCTCATTCGCAGGGGGCAGGTTACCTTCGGAGAAAAGGTCCAAAATGCCGCCCGAGAGGGCGCTTCAGGCGTCGTGGTTTTCAATAATCTCCCGGGCCTCTTTAACGGCACCCTGGGCTCCCAAATGGACTTGCCGGTACTGACGATTTCCGAGTCCGACGGCGAGGCATTGCTGGAGATGACGGTGGATGGACCCGTCTCCGCTACCCTCGGTGTGCTGCCAACCGATAAGCCCTCCAACAACGTGGTGGCCATCGGAGGCCCAACGGCGAATAGACCTATAGTAGTACTGGGAGCCCACTACGACTCAGTGTCGGTGAGTCCCGGCGCCAACGACAACGCCTCCGGCACCGCCGTCTTGCTGGCACTTGCGGAAGAGCTGGCCGGGAGGGAAACGCCCCTCGAAGTGCGCTTCGTCGCCTTTGGGGCCGAGGAGGTTGGTCTCCTGGGCAGCCGGCATTACGTGAGCACCCTCTCGGACCAAGAGCGGGAACGGATCGTCGCCATGGTGAACCTCGACGCTCTGGGGCAGGGCGGCCTGGAGGTCGGGGGTGATGGTGAGCTGGTCGGCCAGGCGATGGACATCGCCCGCGGCCTGGACCTGACGCTTATGAGCGGCCGGGAGCCAATCAACTCCTCCAGCGATCACGCCTCGTTCCGGTCCGCGGGTATTCCGGTCATCTTTTTCTTCGGAGCGACCTTCGATAGCATCCATACTCCCAATGACACTATTGAGATCATCGTCCCGGAGCAGCTTGGGCAGGCAGGGGCCATCGCGTTCCGGCTGCTTGATGCGCTGGCGCCTGACCAGGAAGACCGGTGACGAAACGCTGAGATACTTGTAAGTACTTGGCAGGCCGGCTGAACCGGCCCTCTTGACTCGCCGTCCGGCACGCTCCTCGTTCTCAGTAGTAACCGTCCATCCTCACGTCTTCCTGTGGAAAGAAAACGCCACATCAATGGCACTGCAGTGCCACGATAGCTGCTGCATGGTGTGAGGCAGGTTGGCAAAGGTGTGAGGCAGGTTGACAAAAGGACCGTAGCCGATAGGATTCCTAGTAGCAGTGACATTTGTTGGCCCTTGAGTTTCCAAGCCCTGACACCAAGTTGAGGGCTAGTGCTGTTTAGAAAGGAGACAGGATGTTTCGACTGCTCGTGATAGGCGGGCTCTTTTTTGTCACGGTCTTCATCCTATCTTGGGGATTATCCAGGGAAATCCGTAACCGCTATGTCAGTGCCGAGCGATCGAACACGGTTTCTGTCGGCACGGCGAACACTACGGCGCTAGAGATGCAGCTAGAGCGGTCTCTTGGGACCACCCTTGCCCTCGCCGCCAGCATCCGCAATGGTGAACGGCAACTTCTCGAGAACTTCGACGCAATCGCACAGGACCTGATAGCAACGTATGGGTCTGTAGACAACCTGCAGTTGGCTCCCGATGGAGTCGTTTCCTATATCTACCCTCTGGAAGGCAACGAGGAGGCCATCGGCCACGATCTCCTGAATGATCCCGCCAGGCGCGCTGAAGCGCTGAAGACCATTGAATCGCGAGATCTCACCCTTGCCGGGCCATTCGAGCTGGTCCAAGGGGGCACAGCTATCATCGGGCGCTATCCAGTGTTTCTGAGCGACGAGTCCGGGGTAGATCGATTCTGGGGATTTACCGTCGCCCTCATTCACCTGTCTCCTCTCTTAGACGTCGTGGGGTTCCCAAACCTCATCGAGAGTCATGAGTATGAGCTCTCACGCATCCCCCCGGACACCGGCAGTCGCCAGGTATTTGCTCGATCATCGGCTACAAGCATACGAGATGGTGCAGCCATCGACGTTGCGGCGCCTAATGCAACCTGGACCTTAACGCTGATACCCAAAAGCGGCTGGGTACCGACATGGCTCGGGGTATTGCTATTTGTCGGTCCATTAGCAATCGCAGTAGGCTCCAGCGCGTTATTTCTTGCATATTTGGTCCAGCGCCAGAAAAAGAGGGGGGCGGAAGAAAGCATTATCGCACTCAACAAGGAGCTTGAGCAGCGTATCCGGCACCGCCAACATATTATTAATCAGGCGCCAGACGCGATGTTTATTAGCCGCGTTGACAACTTTATGTTTACAGAGGTCAACGACCGAGCGTGTGACCGTTACGGTTACAGCCGTCAAGAGTTCTTGACCATGAACATCTTTGACATTGAAGTTGAACCACCGTTGAAACAAGCTGTGAGAGACATTTACGACGGTACACCCATTGGAGAGGTGGTTGAGGTATATGGCACCAACAGGACAAAGGACGGGAATACCTTTCCCGTTCATGTCAGATTCGCAAAACTCGATGATGCTTTTGCGGTTGCAACCGTCCGAGATATTACGGAACAACGAAAGAACGAAGAGAAGCTGAGGGATGTCGACCGGCATCTTCGAGAGCAGGCTGAGCAGTTGTTGGCCGAGAGTGAGGCCCGGTTTCATCAGGTCGCGGAAAACCTCACCACCGCGCTCTCCCTTAAAGGTTCAGATGGCAACGAGATCCTGTACGCCAACAGGGCGTGGCTTGAAATCTGGGGGACGAAAGACCCGCAAGAGCGGCTCCAACTGGTTCACCATGACGACCGAGAGCTGCTAGAACTGGTTGTACGACAGCGGGAGGACGGGCTGCGGGATTCCGTAGTTCTGGAATATCGAATCGTTCTTGAGGACGGAGAAATACGATGGATCGAAGCCCAAAGTATCCCGATTCTCAATAGTCGCGGAGAGATCTATCGTTGGGCTGGAGTGAACACGGATATCACGGAGCGCAAAAAGGCCGAGGAGGCGCTGCGGGAGAGCGAAGAGCTGCATCGCGCGGTGCTGGAGAGCCTGAACGATGCCATAGTTGTCAGGCATGGCGAATACAATAGTGGAGGCAAGCGCGTCTATGCAAACAGCGCCTTCCGACGGATGCACGGCATCGGGGATGATGCCGACATATCAGTTGTGGAGGTGCAGGACTGGGTGCTCCCTGAAGACCGTGAGCTTGTCGTCAAGCATCGTGAGGCGAGGATGCGAGGTGACCTCGGTTCCGCTGGTCGAATACCGAGTCCTGCGGCCTGACGGCTCCGTGCGGACCGTGGAGGCCTCGGGTAGGGACATCAATTTTCAAGGCAGTCCTGCCAGGCTTGCAGTGATTCGTGATATGACGGAGCGCAAGTGGGTTGAGGAGCAGCTACGGCGAGCGAGAGAGCGGGAAGCGCTTCATGTGCAGCAGACTCCGCTTGCAGTCATCCATTGGAATCTGGACTTTGAGGTGACTGATTGGAACCCTGCGGCAGTGAGAATCTTCGGCTACTCCAAAAACGAGGCGATTGGCCAGCATGCCAGCTTCATCGTGCCCGAGATTTATAGGGCTCACGTAGATAAAGTCTGGGAGGCGCTACTTTTGCAGGAAGGGGGCAGGCGTAGCACCAACGAGAATACACGAAAAGACGAGACGACTATCCATTGTGAATGGTTCAACACGCCTCTCATTGACGCCCAAGGGAATGTGATAGCCGTCGCCTCGCTGGTGCAAGACGTCACCGTGAGACAGGAGGCGGAGAGACGGCTGGACCTCTACGCCGGACGGCTTGGGGCGCTCAACGATATACAGCAGGCTATCCTGGCAGCAACGTCCAAGGAGGAGATCGCCCATGCGGCGCTGCGCCACATCCGGCAACTAGTCCCCAACCGCCGATGCAGCGCCACTGAGTTCCACCAAGATGTCGGCGAGACCATGTTGCTGGCGGGATACGTGGGCGACGAGATTCATCCTAATATTGGGATGCGCACCTCCCTGGATGAGATGTTCGGCTATCGGGGTGACCTGCTACAGGGCGGCGTGTACATGATGGACGATATTTCCACCTTGTCCCCAATGCCGCGCTCCCTCCAGCCTCTCATGGATGAAGGGCTGCTGACCACGGTGAGCATACCCCTCAGCTGGCAAGGAGAGGTGATCGGCGCGCTCAATTTCGGGGCGGAGGGTCCGGAGGCTTTCGCTCCGGAGCATATTGCCATTGCGCAGGAGGTGGCCGACATGCTGGCCGTGGCGCTGCATCAGGCGCGGCTACACGAGCAACTAGAACGGCATGCGGCTGACCTGGAGCGGCAAGTAGCCGAGCGCACCGCCGAGTTCAACGCCATCCAGGAGTGCATGACGGAGGGATTGATTGTCCTGGACTCGAAGCGCCGTATTCGATATTACAACCCCGCGGCGCAGGAATTATACCGAGGCAACACGGAGCTGAAGATCGGGCAACACTTCGATAGCGTTTCGGAGGCGGTGCGGCCGGCTATCGAGTCGTACAAGGACCAGGAAGCCAGGGAGGGGGAATTCTATCGCTTGATAGACGGCCTACGGCAGGGGCCTGTAACGCTAGAGTTCCGGATTGTCCGCCCCCGGGAATGGGACGTCTTGGTGACCGGCTTCCCCATACTTATTGAGAACGGACATTCCTTGGTGGGGATATTAAGCAGGGATGTGACCGAGAAACGACAGGAGGAACGGCGAAGGGAGAACTTCATCGGCGTCGCCTCCCACGAGCTTCGGACACCTATGTCCATAATTACCGGCTTCTCGGAGCTGCTGCTGACCCAGGACCCGCCCAAAAAAACCCGGCGTCAATGGGCTGATTATATAAACCGCGAGAGCTGGAAAATAACGGCCATCCTGGAGGACCTGTTAGATGTCTCGCGCATCCAGTCGGGCAAGCTGGTCATTCACGAAGAGGATGTGTCCCTCTCCGAGGTTGTGAATGAGCTGGTAAGCGGACTGCGTTCCGCCATGGATACTCACGAATTCGAGGTGCAGCTGGAGCCGGATCTGCCCAACGTGGTGGCTGACCGTCAAAGGCTCGGTCAGGTCCTGATAAACCTGCTGAGTAATGCGGTGAAGTACAGTCCGGATGGAGGGCGCGTCACGGTGTCGGCCCGGTGGGACTCGGGCCAGGGTCGGGTGCTGGTAGCCATCTCCGACGAAGGGATTGGGATATCGGTTGAGGACCAGGAGCGGATCTTCGGCAGCTTCGAGCGAGTGGACCGCGATGAGACCAGTGGGGTGCAGGGGACGGGCTTGGGCCTCTATATCGTACGGTTCCTGGTAGAGCAGATGAACGCCACGGTCAGGGTGGAGAGCGAGCTTGGGAAAGGCTCTACTTTCTTTGTCAGTTTGCTGGCAAGATGAGCATCGCCGCCTAGTTGGCGGGAGGCTTACAACCTACATAGGTATAGAAGTCGGCGTGCTTAGCGTGTCCTTTCGTGAAATCTGACCACTGCGAGACATCCTTGAACCCGACACGCTCTATCAGGCTGGCCAGCTCACCCTCTTTGAACGGGTACATCTCCAGCGTGCCGATCCTGTTTCTTTCCACGTCCTGCCGGTCTTTTACCGTCCCGTTGTCTTTGTAGTAGGTAAAGACCACGGGGCTTATGGAGTCGATCACCGTCGGACAGCATCGTACAGCCTTGCCGCGGAACAGGACACCGCCCCAGTCATCCTTGAATTTGACGGGATTCCGGTCAATCTCCTGTTTGTTCTCAGTGATGAAGGAGAAGTTTCTTTCATCCACCACCAGCATGCCCCCAGGTTTCAGGGCGGTATAAAACGACCGCATGCACTGCTCCTGCTCAGCCGGGTCCAGGACGAGGCACAGGGAGTTTCCCAGAACGAGGATCACGTCGAAGCGGGGTCTATGATTGTAGACATCCGCCAGGTCTTGCCACAGCGTCTTGACCATGTCCAGATTGAAACCGTTTCTCCGGGCGGTGAGTCGGGCGACATCGGCCAGAGTGTCGTCGATCTCGTTGGCCGTGACATCGAATCCGTTGTCCAGCAGGAACGATGACTCCGCGCCAACCCCGGCGGCCGCATCCAGGACCAGCTTTTTCTTGTAGGGCTCCAGGAGCTTGAGGAGAAACGGTCCTTGGAGGGCGAGCCTTCTTGGTGGGTCGGCGAAGTCTTCCCAGGCCCTTGCAAGGTTGCGCCCCAACACCGGGGGTATTTCCGTGAACGGCATGGCCTCGCTCGCCAGGGCCTCGAAGTAACGGCTGCAGCTTTCAAATAAGGCTTCCCCCTTGAAGACCATGCGCAGCCGAATGCTCTGGCTGCCGACGACAGGCTCGAAGAGCAACGCGTACTTATCACGCCAGATGGCGACGTCCGTGACCGGAACTCCGAAGGATTCGGCGAGCTCCCGAGCCCTCACCGGGGCGGCGTGAAGCAGCTCCACGAGATTCGATCGGTGCCAGTCCACGAAGTCATCGTAGGTGCGCTTGTTCCTTCTGGAATCTGCCTGGAGGGCAGGGATGGTGACGATCAAGACCCTTCTCCCGCGGGGGTTCCGCTCCAGGTTTCGCGCGTGGTAGCTCAGGTACTCGGGGTTCGCTTCCATGAAAGAGCTTGGCACATGGCTGTCGACGCCTTCATAGGCGCCCTCTCCCAGCTCGAAGCACCGTTGGGTCCACGCTTGAACGGCGGCCCTGCCCATCTCCGCGCCCTCCTCGCTTCGGACTCGGGTGAGGGTGTCCTGGAGGCTCCTCAGGTCGTCGTGAATGAACGCCCGGATCTCCTTGCGCGCGGGATGGCGGGCGATGGTATCGATGGACCTGAGGGTGCTCAACAGGTAACCCAGCCGGTATATCACCAGTACCGTCCCGAGAATAAAGCCGACGAAGATCAGGGCGATGTCCAGAGGAAACTCAGCGTAAATCGGTGTGTTAGCGTCGAAGGCCCAAAGAAGAGGGCGCACGACAAGCACCACGGTCAGGGCCCCGGCTATCTGCCAGGGCCAATCCCTGCCGACATGATGCCCTCGTTGTAAAAGGGCCTTCAAGAACGGTTTCACTACATACCTCGGACCTTGACCTGGAAGCTGCCCGATTATAGCACCCTGGGCTCTGATTGACGCGGTGGGTGTGCCTGCCCTCACAACGCGGCAGGGGTCATCGGGCGCTAGTCCTTGAGGAGGCCCAGTTTTCGGGCCAGGTCGAGCTTGGTTCGTGCGAATTTGGCGTGGGCTGGACCGAGGTGATAGCCTTCCGGCCTGGTCCTGCCCTGCTTCTCAAGCTGTTCTGTGGTGGCGACGATCTCCTGGTAGCGGGCGATCTCTTCGGCAGTGGGGGACATCATCTCGTTGGCGAGGGCCGCGGCGTCGGGCCTGCACATCACCCCGGTATAACCCAGGTTTTTCGTCTGGCGCAGGAAGTTGCGCTCCGCTTCCGGGTTGTCCCTGGGGAGCATACCGCTGATGGGATACTTGACGCCTGCCCGTCGGGCCTTGATGAGCACGCTGGCCCGGACGTTCAGCAGGGTCTCGTTGTCCGTATCGGAGCGCTTGTAGCCAACGGCCCTGGCCTGGTCCCCGTCCCTGGTCACGGCGCCACCCATGTACTCCACCCTGGGCGATGCCAAGGCGATCTCATAGGCGCCGTCGATGCTTTCCGCGGTTTCCATAAGGGGGTATATGAATGTGTGCCCCACCTCGACGCCGTTCTTGCGCTCGAAGTGATTGAGGAGGGCATGGGCAGCGATGACATCCCGGGGGCTCTGCGGCTTCGGGAGAAAGATACCGTGAAGCTGTGGGCAGACGACGGCCTCCAGGTCGTTGCCGGTCTCCCCCGTGGGTATCGAGTTAACGCGGACGAAAATAATGCGGCCCTTGGACCCAAGCTCCTCCACGAGGCGCCGGACCTGAGGACGCGCCCAGGAGCGTTCGTCGGGGTGAGTGTGGTCCTCAAGGTCGATCCAGATGGCGTCGGCCTCGGAGGCCGCCTTGTTGCGAATGTCCTCTTCGTCGTTCCCGTTGCAGGCGACGATGGAGCGTATAGGTACGGCCTCGTTAGGCATCGCACACCCCCTCTAGTCCTTGAGCACGCCGAGCTTGCGGGCGGTCTCCAGCTGCAGGCGGGCGTTCTTGGCATGGGCCGGGTCCAGGAACATTCCCTTATAGTCCGCCCTGCTCTTCCCCTGACGGTCCGCCTCATCCAGGGCCGCGACGATACCCTGCCACTCTTCAATTTCTTGGGGCGAGGGAGAGAAGATCTCGTTGATAATGGGGGCTATGGCCGCGGTGCAGAGCATTCCGGTGTAGCCGATGTTCCGGTTTTCTCTGGCGATGGTCCGTATCTGCTCCGGGTCTTGCGGGAGACCGGCGCCCAAGGGGTAGAGCACACCGGCCCGCTTGGCCTTGATGAGTACGCTGGACCGGATGTACAGGGTCTCGTCCCCTTCCGGCGTCCAGTGATAGCCGACAGCGGCCGCCTGGTCGCCACCGTTGGCGACTGCGCCGCCCATGTACTCCACCCGCTTTGATGCCATCCCCAGTTCATAGGCGGCGTCAATGGCAGTAAGGGACTCCATCAGGGGGTTGATAAAGGTGTGCCCCACGGGGACCCCGTTCTTTTGCTCGAAGTGGTCGAGGAGAGCGTCAAGCTCCATAACGTCCCGTGGCCCCTGAGTCTTGGCAAGGAAGACCCCGTGAAGCTGTGGGCAGACCAATGCCTCCAGGTCGTACCCAGTCTCTCCGGTAGACATGCCGCTGATTCTGGCGAAGACGACCCGGCCCTGACCTCCGTACTCCTCGATCATCCGGCGGCACATCTTGAGGCTCTCGACCCGCTCCGTGGGGTGCAGGGAGTCCTCGCAGTCGATCCAGACGGCGTCGGCCTCCGACGCCATTTTCTCTCTAATGTCCTTCTCGCTGTTGCCCCGACCGCTGACCAGTGACCGGAGCGGCCTTCGCTCGTTCGCCATCGCTACTCCTTCAGCATTCCCAGTTTTCGGGCCAGGTCCAGTTGCTGGTAAGCAGTTTTGAGGTGGGCCATGTCCAGGAACCGGTCGTAACCCGCGGCGATGGTATTGCTCTTGCCCATGCTCAAGGCCTTCTCCATCATTTCCTTCACCTCAAGGTGGCGGGCGATCTCCTCAGCCGTCGGCGACATGATCTCGTTGATGATCTTGATTGCCTGGTCTCCTCCGCACATCATGCCGCTGTAGCCCAGCTCCTTGGTCTCTTGGGCGAAAGCTCGAAGGCCTTCGGGGTCTGGGGGGCCGATGCCGCTGATGGGGAATTTGATCCCGGCCCGGCGCGCCTTCATGAGGACGCTGGCGCGAATATAGCGGGTCTCCCGCCCTTCAGCGGTCCAGTGGTAGCCAACGGCGTGGGCCTGGTCTCCACCCCTTGCCACCGCGCCCCCCATGTACTCGACCCGTGGCGAAGCGCTGCCGACCTCGTAGGCCGCATCGATAGCGGTGAGTGACTCCATCAGAGGGTTTATGAACGTATGCCCTACCTCCACCCCGTTACGACGCTCGAAGTGGTCCAAGAGCACTCCGGCGGCGAACACATCCTCGGGGCCCTGTACCTTAGCCAGGTAGATGCCGTGGAGCTCGGGGCAGGTAATGACCTCGAGGTCATCACCCGTCTTCCCTGTGGATATGCCGTTGACGCGGCAGAAAAAAGTGTGCCCCTGTGGGCCCAGTTCCTGCATGATTCGCCTGGCAAGCGCCCTACCGTCGGCACGCTCGTCACCGTGGAGACCGTCCTCGAGGTCGATGCAGATTGCGTCGGCCCCAGTCTCCGTGGCCCGACGGCGTATCTCCGCCTCGTTGTTGCCAGGGGCGAACAGTATGGTCCGCAATGGCTTTGCCTCGTTGGCCATGGAGCACCCCCTCGGTGAGACCTGGTTTCCTGGTCCGTTTCATACGGGGCGGCAGCCCCGGGGAGCCACAGTGCGTTTGGGATTATATTGACGGCCCGAGACTGCGTCAAACATGGATAGTTCGGGATTAGCTCTTTTGTCATGCGGAGGATCATCCTTTCGTGGGGTTTTGTTTAGGTTTGGATAGCCTACGATGGAATGACTGAGGCAAGAGTTTGATCCTCGGTCGAGAGGTTGGACGAATGGCGGACGAAAAGTACAAGGTACTCATAGTCGAGGATCAGGACGAGATCAGGCAGTTGTTTGCTACCTGGTTCGAGGCGGCTGGCTACATCGTGGTCCGTGCAGCCAACGGGGAAGAGGGCATGCGTGTTTTCAAGGCAGAACGGCCGGACGTGGTCATCACCGATCTGATAATGCCTGTGATGGGCGGCCTCGAGTTTTGTCGGCGGGTCAGGGAGGAACTAGAGGTCCCGATCATGGTGCTAAGCGCATTGCCGGAAGAGGACGCTAGAACAGATAGCCTTGAAGCAGGGGCCTCCGCTTTCGCGGTCAAACCGACGACTATGGGCGATCTCATGGAATGGGTGAGGGCGTTCCTCCCAGGCACAGAGGGTAGGGCACGCCTCAGTGCGGATGTCCGCTCAGGCAGAACAGGCCCACGGGATGGGGTTACTGGCTGATAAAACCGGGTTTGTCCGGCCCGGATCGGACGTTAAGGAACCGAACGCCTTCTGGACCGGCTTCAAATCCATATTCCGTGTCACGCTCGATATAGAGCACTGTGCCTGGGCCGTGGCTGCGGCCCTCAAAAATCAACGATCCTTCGAGAATATGCAGCACCTCATCCTGAGCGTGAGTATGAGGCGGCGCCTCACGCCCCGCTTGATTCGTGTGCACGAAGACCCAGGGCTTGCTCTCCCGGTCTCCGATCGATTGATAGCCGAACGTCCGTGACTCCCCGGTCTCGGAAGGCCCCCCTGCGAGGTATGGAATCTCATCGATGTGCACCACGATTGCCATTCCCATTCGGTACATCCTTTCTCATCGACGCAGAGGCTGTGAGACGCGATGACGATAGCAACCTACCACAAATCCGCGTTACACACACGCCGTATCATTGACAGCCGCCGGTCGAGCAAAGTATTCTCCCGCCGGGCGCTTCTGTACAGTGTTGGTGCAGCTTGGAGTCTCGGCGCTTCGTTGGGGATGCGAGACCCCTCCGCCGATGCTCTCACGCGTTGCTAAAGCAGCCGGGAATGTCATGTTGTCCGTTCGGGAGGTCACGATGCCGACGATACAAAGCGAGAGGCTCCAGGACATCGCCTGCCGCCTGCTTCAGGCGGCAGGTGCCAGCGAGGAGGAGGCTGCGATTGTTTCGAGGCACTCCGTCAGCGCTAACCTGGCCGGTCACGATTCGCACGGCGTCATACAGATACCCAAGTATGTTGAGCAGATCAAGCGGGGGGAGATCGTTCCCGGCGCCTCCATGGAGATCGTGAAAGAGACGCCCACGACTTTGGTGATCGATGGCAATTGGGGCTTTGGCTACGTGGTCTCCGAGCGGAGCATGGAGATGATCATCGAGAAGGCCCGCCGGAACAGCGTGGCAGCCGCGACGGTGTTTCGTCAGAGCCATGTGGGGCGGCTTACCGAGTACCCGGTCATGGCGGCCGAAGCGGGGATGATCGGCATGATGACCGCGGATTCGGGTCGGGCGGCGAAATCGGTGGTCCCTTTCGGTGGACGCGAGGCGCGGTTGGGGACCAATCCGATCTGTTTCGCCATGCCCAGCGACCTGGACGGACCGTTATACATAGATATAGCGACCAGCGCGGTAGCAGGTGGCAAGCTAACCGTCGCGGCGGCCAGAGGGACCGCCATCCCGGAGGGATGGCTCCTGGACGGCGACGGTAACCCGGTCACCGACCCGGCGGCACCGCGACAAGGGGGCGGCTTGCTGCCCCTGGGCGGCCCCGAAGGGCATAAAGGCTATGGCCTTTCCGTGATGGTCGAGATATTCTCCGGCGTGCTGACCGGGCTCGGCTACGGCCATAACCCTACCGGCCAGCACAACGACGGCTGCTTCATGGCCGTCTTCGCCGTGGAGGCTTTTCGCCCCCTCGAGGAGTTCCGGAGAGAGGTGACGGAGTTCGCTGGGTACCTGAAGAGCTCGGCGCCAGCCAAGGGTTTCTCGGAGGTCTTCTACCCAGGTGAGCTGGAACACCTCCGGACGCAAAAGCTCCAAATAGAGGGGATCGTCGTGGAGGACGCAACCTGGGAGCGGCTCAGCGCTCTTGCTACAGAGTACGGCCTGGGCGACCTTGGTTTGAGCTAGTACCCTGCCAACTCGATTCCTCGCGGCACATGGACCCTTGCGCGGTCACTCTACTGAAAAGTCATACTGGGCCGGCACGACGTATCGGTATGCGCTCGAGAAGAGAATTTTAGATGCTCCCCCGGGGCTAGGCGACCTTCCCTGCGCCATCCATCGCTCCCGGTGTTTCTCCAGGGCCCTGACGGCAGCCGTCGGCTCCCCGTCTAACAGATAGAGGTTCATATACCGGCCCTCGACGCCGTCGAACCTGGAGAACCGCATAGCCGCGACAAATCCCGGCACCCCCAGCAGGTCTGGGGCGTGGATTTCCCTAAACCAGCGGTCTACCTCTTCGCGGCGGCTCGCATCCTCCACCCGTGTGAGTACCGCCATGACACCCCGGTGACCCAAGTAAGGGATCGCCTCGTCTCTTACAGGGATATCTCCCCTGGCAGAGATATGCTCTAGCTTATAGAACCCTACGTCGACGACCCGGCCGTGACGAAAGATCCGGTGCTCGTCTCGCAGGAAAGCGCTCCGCTCGCCAAAGCTCTCCCTGACCTTGGCCAGGTCATCGGTGCCGAGGAGGTAATTCGTGAAATACGTGCCACGGCCGTCCTTCAGGTCCTCTAGGGAGGACTCCGGCCGGAGCTTCTTCATATCGGGGGTCGCCACGTACCTGCGGGCGCTCAGGAATTCCGGCAGGGCAACGTACTCCGGCAGATGGTCGAAATCGTACCAACGGTTATAGTCCTCGGTGTGCTCTTGCGGCACGTCGATGAAAGCGGCAACTAATCCCATCGTTTTCATCAACCCCTCCTTCACCAGCCATGGTTGGTTAGCGTCGCCGGTGCATTATAGCCAACTAGCTGCCCTACACCAAATACTGGGTTCTCTCTAGCCAGCGTGAGGCTGCTGGGGGCCGTATGGTCGCACCGTTCGGATTGCTCTGTCCTTGAGCCTGCCAGTCGGACCCGTTGCCCCATCAACTCTTGTTCCCTGTCGGGAGATGAGCCCCTCGATACCTTTGGGTCAACCGTGAGTGACACTCGCAGTGGCTTCCACCTTGACACCCAGGGTGGCCCCGAGTTGACACCGCTAGAACCACCGTCTGGGGCGGTGCGGAGATACGCTGAAGCGAGGGTTAGAGGAGGCCCCTGATTAGGCCTTGGGAGCATCTTTCGCGGGGTGTCGGGACCCTTCATCCGGATAGCTCAGAATCACATCATCACGATTAGTGATGGACAAGAAAAGACAAAGCAATCCCGTCGTTATTCCTGGCGCCGCTGATCTTTTGGCGGTTTCAGGCAAGAGGAGGTGGACCATCATGGGTGTAGTCGGCTTGAGGCCGCCAAGCGCCGTGAGATCGAGCAAAGAAACCGCAATGCATATCTGACCACCGTCAAATAAGACAGGGATGAGCACTTCAGCCACACAGATAGCCAACGACGAGGTACTACATGACATTTAAGCAGCTTTTTTCCGGGTTGAGCCCAAGGGCACTGAGGAGCTTTGTTGCCCTTTTGCTGGCGATGGGGCTTGCAGGGGCATTGGCAGGGCCGGCCTTAGCGGCTCCAAGCGCCCAGAGTTCGGATCAGCCGAGCCAGGACCAACCGGAGGAGGAAGAAAACCCTTCGTTTGATCCGTTCGGTCCTTTCGGTGATGACTTTGATCCCTTCGGCGATTTTATCGGCTTCGACGGCTTTGAGGACGGCGCGTTCCCACCCTTCGGTGGCTTTGAGGGTGAGGACGGCGCGGTTCCCACCCTTCGGCGGGTTTGAGGGTGAGGACGGCGCGTTCCCGCCCTTCGGCGGCTTTGAGGGTGAGGACGGCGCGTTCCCGCCCTTCGGCGGCTTTGAGGGTGAGGACGGCGCGTTCCCGCCCTTCGGCGGATTTGAGGGCGAGGATGGCGCGTTCCCACCCTTCGGCGGATTTGAGGGCGAGGATGGCGCGTTCCCACCCTTCGGCGGATTTGAGGGCGAGGATGGCGCGTTCCCACCCTTCGGCGGCTTTGACGGTGAGGACGGCGCGTTCCCGCCCTTCGGCGGATTTGAGGGCGAGGATGGCGAGCTCCCGCCCTTCGGCGGATTTGAGGGCGAGGATGGCGCGTTCCCACCCTTCGGCGGATTTGAGGGCGAGGATGGCGAGCTCCCACCCTTCGGTGGGTTTGACGGTGAGGACGGCGCGTTCCCGCCCTTCGGTGGGTTTGACGGTGAGGACGGCGCGTTCCCGCCCTTCGGTGGGTTTGACGGCGAGGATGGCGAGCTCCCGTCCTTCGGCGTTTTTGAGGGAGAGGATGGCGAGTTCCCACCCTTCGGCGACGGCGGGTTCGAGGAGCAGCCTCCCCCGATCGGCGACGGCGGGTTCGTAGAGCAGCCCCCACCGGGAGGCGACGGCGGGTTCGAGGAGCCACCACTGGAAGGTGACGGCGGGTTTCAGGAGCCACCACTGGAAGGCGACGGCGGGTTCGAGGAGCCACCACTGGAAGGCGACGGCGGGTTTCAGGAGCAGCCTCCCCCGATCGGCGACGGCGGGGTTCGAGGAGCCACCGCTGGAAGGCGACGGCGGGTTTCAGGAGCAGCCTCCCCCGATCGGCGACGGCGGGTTTCGAGGAGCCACCATTGGAAGGTGCCGGTGGGTTCGAGGAGCCACCATTGGAAGGTGACGGCGGGTTCGAGGAGCCACCATTGGAAGGTGACGGTGGGTTCGAGGAGCCACCATTGGAAGGTGACGGTGGGTTCGAGGAGCCACCACTGGAAGGTGACGGCGGGTTCGAGGAGCCACCACTGGAAGGTGACGGCGGGTTCGAGGAGCAGCCTCCCTCGGGTGGTTAGAGCCGGCTCAGTCCTCTAGGATAGATAAAAAGATAGGCCGTCGGGAGACCCCTCCAGGCGGCCTATCTCTTTGTCTTTTTATGAAAGCAGCGGCCTAGTCGTTATCGCCGAACTTGTAGAGGCGGGCGGCGTTGCCTGCCAGGATCTTGTGCTTCTCCTCTTCGGCTACCCCGGCGAAGTCCTTCTCGATGACCTTCCAAGAGTTGGGCCAATGGGTGCCGGTATGGGGAAAGTCGCTCGACCACATCATCTGGTCCACACCGACGTCCTTTCGAAGCTGAATTCCGAAATGGTCGGTGATATAGACGCTGAATATATTGCGGTCGTAGTACTCACTGGGCCTAAGCTTGATTGAGGGTCGGGTGTCAGGGTGGACCCGGTGGAACCGGTCGTCCATCTGCTCTTTTACGTAGGGTATCCATGCGCAGTCCCCTTCGGCCATGACCATCATCAGGTCCGGGAAGCGGTCGAAGACCCCGGTATAGATGAAGTCGGCATTCAGCACCGGTATCTCAAAGAACCTGAACTCGGCGGTTTGCAGCCCCTGGGTCTGGCGGCGGGGGCCTCCCGTGGAGAGGGAGATGTGGACCGCCACGGGCACCGCGGCGTCCTGGGCCTCAGCCCAGAAGGGGTCGCTCTTCGGGCTTATATCTCTTCCCCCGTGAGGAAGCTGTCCTAGAAGCACGCCGCGAATGCCGGGTAGCTTTATGGCCCGACGCATCTCCAGGACTGCAGCCTCTACTCCGATGTTGGGGATGACTGCCAGGCCGCCCAGGCGCTCCAGATCGTGACTGCAGAACTCGGAGAGCCAGTTGTTATAAGCCTGGATCTGGGCCAGGTGCAGTTCCGGGTCGTCCTGCAGGCCGACCATGGCGATAGAAGGCCGAGGCGTGGGGTAGAGAATGTCCGCGTCCACTCCGTCCTGGTCCATATCGGCCAAGCGTACCGCGGGGTCGTAGCCGGCGACCCTTGCCTCTTCCCACCGGATCCAGGCGACTCGCCGTTCCGGCGGAAGTCCCCCACACTGGTTGAGGCCGAAGTTTATAGGTTCGGGGTAGCCCTCGAAGATCCAGGCATCACCCTTCTCCAGGCTCACCATGTGAGGCGCCCTTTCCTTGAATCGTTGAGGCATGCGGTCAACCCAGACGCCAGGCGGTTCGGTGATGTGGGAATCGGCGGATATCAGCCGGTAATCTCTCATCTTCTCCTCCTTTTTTCTGGGAACCGCTCTGTGGGAACCGATTGTACATGGCGCCAATATGGCCGTCAAAAACCCGCCATCCGAAAGGCACCCTCACCCTAGCCTCCGACTTTGTCACGAGTCCGATGAAACCGGACCTCTCCCCCTTCGGTTCCGCTCAGGGCGGGCATCAAGGGAGAGGGGATATTGGAATTGTTGGTCATGCGGCCCTTACCTGGTCGCTCCGTAGAGCCGCAGCGCGTTGTCACGGAGCGCCTTGCGCTTGACCTCGTCGGACAGGTCTTTTCGGTCCACCATCGCCGCCACGGAGCCGGGATAAATGGCATCGAAGTGGGGGAAGTCGGTGGAGAAGATCAACGTGTCCTCCAGGCCGCTCTCTACCAGGTGCGGGATCAGGGCGTAATCGGGCTCGACCCCCAGGTAGCACTGTCGTTTGAAGTAAAAGCTCGGCTTCTCGTCCAGTCCGGGGTAAAACCGGCTCCATTTTTCATGGTGCTCGTCCAGGTGGTTGAGCCAGAATGGGGCCCATCCGGCCCCGTTTTCCAGAAAGCCGACCTGAAGCTTGGGGTAACGCTGGAGCACGCCCCCAGTTATCATCAGCATGGTGGCCATCATGTGCTCGGCCGGGTGCTCGAAGGCGTGCGCTTGCATCCAGTTGTTGCAGCGGTCGATGCCCAGTGTAGGCATCTCCACGCCGAACCCCTCGTGTATACCCACTCCGATGCCCAGGTCCTGGAGGGTGGCCCACAGGCGTTCGAAGTTGGGGTGGTCCAGGTTCTGGCCCGCCACGGTATTGGGGCGGATCATGACTGTTTTCAACCCCCTCGTATGGACTCGCTCCACCTCCTCCACGGCCAGCACCATGTCGTGCTGAGGGATGATGGCGGCGCCCCGGAGGCGGTGAGGGTCCGTCAGGCAGTAGTCGGCCAGCCAGTCGTTATAGGCCGCGGCCAGGGCTGTCGCGAAGGAGGAGCCTGACACGGCCCACGACAGGCTGAGGAGCTCGCTGGGGTACATGTACGAGATGTTGACGCCGTCGGCATCCATCGCCTCGAGCCTGTCCTTCGGGTCCGCGCCGCCCATTTTCGCGGCCTTCTCGATGGACACCGAAGCGAGGTCTTCAAGCTTCCATCCTCCGGGCGTCATCAAGCCGCCGGTCCTCCCCGACCCTGTGCCGGGATAGGGGAGGGGGAGACGGTACACGCGCCCTTCAGCCTCGACCTGCCCCTCTTCGCCGGCTTGGCTCGATCGCTTCGGGGCCCAGTCCCAGTATTTCTTCGGAAGATAAGGCTTCCACCACTCTGGATCGCCCATGGTTGTATGGCCATCGCCGTCGATGGTCTCATAGGCGACCGCAGCCTTGAACCCCTCCGCCGGTTTCGTCTGCTGTGCCGTCATGCTCTTCTACTCCTCTGCACTAGTTCAGCGGCGCTTATTGTTTTTTTTGAAGCCATCAGTTCCGGAAACTACCGTCCCTCTTCCCCTATGTCAAGGCCCGTGGGTAAAAAGTGGTGTTCGAACAGTGCTGATCAGGTTTCCGAACCGGAGCGAGAAGTCCTATGAGCCGGCTAGCGGACCGTCCCGGCTTTGCGGAGACTCTCGATTTCAGCTTCTGAGTATCCACTCTCGCTCAGCACCTCGCTGGTGTGCTGTCCCAGCGTCGGAGGTGGCCGCGATATACCGGCCGGCGTCTCGTGCAACAGCCAGGGAAAGGCCGTTGACTTGATGCTTCCGGCGGTCGGGTGCTCCATCTCCACCGCCAGCCCCAGCGCCTCCGCCTGGGGATGGCTGAAGAGCTGCGGATAGCTGTTCAGCCTCCAGGCGTTTCCACCAAACTCCTCGATCAGGCTCCTGATCTCGTCGAAGCTTTTTCGCCGGAACGCCTCGTTCCACAACGGCTGGAGGACGTAGCCATACCGACCATTCCCCAGCGCCTCCTGGTAGCTCTTGAATCGGGGGTCGTTTTTGTATTCGGTTAGGCCAGCCGAATCTATAAACTCGTGCCAGCGCTCCGGTGTATGTCCCCGGGCAAAGGTGAAATAAAACTGACCGTCGCTGGCCTGGTAGCAGTGGTCCGGAGGCTTGACGTAGTTGTCCAGATGGAAACCGTACCAGTCGTCCGGGTTTGAGTGGGCCGCCCAGAGGGTGCTGCGCATGAACATGAGCGAGCCAAGCAGGGAGGTGCTCACCTGCTGTCCTCGGCCAAGTTGCTTGCGCTGGAAAAGGGCGGCGAGGATTCCCTGGAAGGCGAAGATGCCGGTGGACATGTTGGCCAGGTCGGCGCCCACGCGCACCGGGGCATCCCCGATGCCGCCCAATGATGAGGTGGTCTCCCCCATCGCTTGGGCCACGAGCTCCGTCCCATCCCGGTCGCTGAACGGGCCCTTTTCACCGAACGCGGTCATGGAGCAGTACACGAGACCGGAGTTGGTCTTTTCCAGGGATTCGTAGTCCAGCTCCATCTTCCGGGCGAAGCCCCCTGACCAGTCCTCCAGCATCACGTCGGCGGTCTCGGTGAGGCGGCGCAGGACCTCGCGCCCGTCAGGGCTGGCGGTGTCAACGGCGATGCTGCGTTTGTTCCGGTTCAGGCCGAGGAAGACCGCCGACTCGTCGCCGACGAAAGGAGGCCCCCAGCCACGGGATGCGTCACCTTCCAGCGGCTCGACCTTGAGGACGCCGGCTCCGGCGTCGCCAAGGGCCATGGCGCAGTAGGGGCCGGCTATCCCCTGGGTGCACTCTATAACCGATATTCCTTGAAGCGCCGACATAGCGGGTCCCTCCGTTCGGCTTGCCCATGCTAGCTTTCGACAGCCACCTCGGTCAAGCCGAGAAAGCCCCTGGGCCTGCAAGGTTGACCAGAAGAAGAGGCGCTGCTACTCTCGGTGCCACCGACAGCGGCGGGAGGCGTGGCGAGACCATGGCCACAGCCTTAGGGTTTTCAACAGGAGGAGCGACATGAGCGGGGCATCCAAGATCGGGTTCGGCCTCTACATCCCACAGCTCGCGTTCAGCTTCGACGACATCCGCAAGCGAGTCCAGATGGCGGAGGAGCTGGGCTACGACTCGGTGTGGTTCATGGACCACTTGATGGCGCCCGGCCTGCCCCAAATTCCCTCCTTGGAAGCATGGACGCTTGTCTCCGCCCTGGCCACGTGCACCGAGCGTATTCGACTGGGGCACCTGGTCCTGTGCAACGTGTTCCGCCACCCCGTCGTCCTGGCCAAGATGGCCTGCACCCTGGACGTCATCAGCAACGGACGGCTGGACCTGGGCATCGGCACGGGCTCCGTTCCAGATGAGCACCGAATTTTCGGTCTACCCTTCCCCGGTATAGGCGAGCGGACACGTCGATTGGAAGAGACCATTCGCATCATGAAGATGCTGTTCACGGAGGAGGAGAGCACCTTCCAGGGAGAGTTCTACAGCCTGGACAAGGCCCCCAACCTCCCCAAGCCGGTGCAGCAGCCCCACCCACCGATCCACGTGGGGGGAGGCGGTGAGAAGTTTACCCTGCCGCTGGTCGCTCGAGTGGCGGACTCCTGGAATTGCCCTACCTATTCCCTGGCGGAGCTGGAGAGCAAGATCGGCGTTTTGCGCGAGGAGTGCCGGAAGATCGGGCGGGACCCCGACAGCCTCCGCATCAGCGAGGAGGCTGTGCTGGTCATCGTTCCCAAGCGGGCCGACCTGGACGAGGCGCTGGAAAAGGCCAACCGGCGCTACCCGGGGGCGTCGTGGCGGATCAACGAGGGCGGCTTCGTGGGCACACCGGAGGATGTCATCGAGGTTATCCGGCAGAAGGCCGAGCTTGGCATAAGCCACTTCGCCTTTTTCTTCTACGACCGAGCGGCCCCAGCGACCCTGGAGCTCTTCGGCAAAGAGGTGATCCCTGCCTTCGCCTAGAGGCTATTCCAAAATCCCCTCTCCCTTGATGGGAGAGGGCTAGGGTGAGGGTGAAACCAATCCGGCACGTCGATTTCTGGAATATCTTCTAGGGAGAGGTAGTCTTAAAGGCTGGGCGGCGTCCACATTTTCCGGTGTCCCGTTCCCGATCTCTGCCGTGGCCTAGAGGGACAGCGACTGGTGGCGTCGGCATTATCAGAGCGCCATAGCAGGACGCTGCAAAACATGCCCAAACCCCCTCAAGGGGGTTCAAGGTATCCCCTTCGGGGATGGTTTAAAGAAGGGGGCCATGCCCCGCTGGATGTACTCCTTGGAGTTGGGCCAGGTGCAGGTTGGGTGGGGGAAGTCCGACTCCCACAGGATATTTTCCATCCCTATGGCATGGCGCACCTGGGTGCCGAAGGTCTCGAACCAGAAGTTGACATAACATTGCCGGTGGAAGTAGTCGCTGGGTTTCAGCAGCATCCCCTCCCGTTCCAGCCTCTGCCGCTCCCACTGGTGGTCCGCTACTTCCAAAAGATAGGGCACCCAACCCAGGCCGCTCTCCGAGGCGACGATGTTGAGTCGCGGAAACCGCTCCATGATGCCGGAAAAGAGCAAGGTGCTCATGACCCTGGTGTTGGAGGAGATGGCCGTGGTGGAGTTCTCCGCCAGCTTGAACATGTCGCTTCGTTGCTCCCATGGCGCCAAATGGCCGACACCTATCCCTCCCCCGGCCCCTATATGCAAGTTGATGGAGAGCCCCGTTTCCTGGGCGATATCCCACAGGGGGTCCCAGTAGGGATCGACGATGTGGCTGTAGCCGAATTGCTGTGGGAAGGCCAGGGTGATCCCTTTCATTCCCATCCTGTATGTGCGGCGCACTTCATTCACGGCCTTGCTCACATCCCACAACGGAAGAATAGAGAGGGGGATAAAGCGGCCCGGGTAGGGGTTGGCCCACTCCTCGATCTGGAAATCGTTGTAGGCCTGAATGCCCTCCAGCCGAAAGTCCTCGGGCAGGGAAGGGTTTTGGAATGTCTGGCCCCCAAAGCCGCTTATGTTGCCGAAAAAGGTGTGAACATCGACGCCGTCCTGGTCCATCGCCTTGATCCGCTCCGACGGCACGTAGGCGATCTCCGGCATCTCGGACCACTTGGTGGGGGAGTACTGTCCCCTATCGGGTAGGGCCCCGCTGACGGAGCCGAGCTCACCGCTGCTGCCCCCACGTTTGTACTCGCCGTAGACGTACCAGTGCTCCTTGCCGTCCTCTCCAATCTTGATCTGAGGTATTTTGTCACCCCATTTCTTTTCGGACATGCGGTCGAGCCAGACCCCGGGACGCTCTTGCAGATGGTCGTCCGTCGAGATAACGTGGTGCTTCATGGGTCTCTCCCTCCATCCTGTCTCGCGGCTGCTTATATGACATCCTCTTCCCGAAACGACCTGATCTCCTCTTTGGAGAACCCCAGGATGTCGCCGTACACGTAGTCGTTGTCCTCGCCGTAGCACGGGGCGCCACGATCGATGGGGCCGCCCATATAGGCGGGCGTCTCGCTGAGCTTCACGGGGAACTCGATGACAGGCCACCGGCCCATCTCCGTGTGCTCCAGCTCCGTGAGCCAGCCCAGGTGCTTGAGCTGCGGGTCTTGGTCGATCCTGTCCTCGGCAGTCTGGCAGACGCCGGCCGGCACCCCGTTTTTCTGCAGCGCGTGCATCAGCTGAAACGCGTCCTTATCCGCCAGCGCCCCGCTGACCTGCCGGTCCAGCTCGTCCTGATCGGCCAGACGGGCCTTCAGGGTAGCATACCGCCCTTCATTGCACCACGATGGGTTGCCGATGGTCAGGCAGAAAGCCTGCCATTCCTCTTCTGTGAAACAGGTTATTGCGATCCAACGGTCGTCGCCGGCGCACCGGTAGGCGCCCGCTGGGGCGGCCGGCTTCCAAGGGGACCGGTTCCCATAGCGCTGCCACCGCTTCCCGTTGGCGGAGTTGTTGAGGATCGAGCTCCCCGTCAGGTAAATTCCGCACTCCACCTGAGAGCCATCGATGTAGGTGCCTTTGCCTGTCATCTGACGCCGGTAGATGGCAGAGATCATGGCGGTCGCGATGTTGTAGGCCCCAAACCAGTCCAGGTAGGAATAGCCCACGCCGGCAGGTGGGACCGGCTCCGGCAGCCCGGACATCTCACTGATGCCCGCAAGGCTGGCCGCAGTGGGTCCCGTCGCCCGGTACTTTCCGTAGGTCCCCTGCTGGCCCATGCCCGATTGCTGCACGTAGATGATGGATGGGTTGATGGCCTTCATATTCTCGTAGGCGAAGCCCCAGCGGCGCATCACCTCCGGGCTGAAGCCCTCGGCCACCACGTCCGCGGATTTGAGCAGGCGGGTGAGGACCTCCTTCCCCTTGGGGTGGTTCATGTTGAGGCTGATGCCCCGCTTGCCGGGATTGATGTTGTTGAAGGAGCCACCGAGGTTGGGGCTGCCGCTGGTACCAGTCGAAGGCTTGGCCGGAGGACACGGTGCGGTGGCCTTGTCGCGCGCGGCGCGGCCGCCGTCGGGGATGTTGTTGCCGAAACGCAGGTCCCAACGGCCCTTCCACTCGACTTTGATAATCTCGGCCCCCAGAGCGCCCAAGAAACGGGGGCCGCCACCGCTGGCGAGCCACCAGGTGAAATCGATGATGCGCACGTTGTTCAGAGCGAAGGGCTTGCCTAGCGCGCTGAGCCGCGCGGCGCCGCCGGCGCCGGGACGCGAGACCTTCAGCCGAGTTGCCGCAGGGGCCCGATGTTGAAAGCTGCCGTTGTTCTCGTTTAAAAGTGGAGCCCGAGGCCCCTTGCGCCAGGGGACGGTGGGGTCTATCCAGGGCGCTCCCACATAGGTAAACCGTTTTCCCAGCTCGGGGTGCTCGATCTCGGGGAAGGTGCCGCGGGCCTTCCAGTGGCCGTCGGCGAGGTTCTCCTCGGGACGGCGAAGGGGGACCCAATTGACGCCACTCTGCTGAGCCTCGTGCCAGGGGCCCTCGAACTTCATCTGGATGATCATTCTGTGAATGACATCCGTAATATGGCGGGTGACCTCGGGCTTGTTTCGGTACGCCGCGTCCTGGTACTTCTCGCTGGCAAGGTCGTCGGCGGAGTCGAACTTCTGTAGCAGGGGGAGAATCTTTTCGAAGACATCCTGGCCCCTGGCCATAACGTGGCGCCCGTCCTTGCTGAGCGCAATCGTGCGCACCGTGGGGCTGCTGCCGGCATGGCGACAGGTCTGCCGATAGAGAGGCTGCCGCTGATAGATCCAAGACGGGACATCCACTTCTGTGTTCTTGCTCACCGCTTCGTGAATGGGGGTCGAGATGTATTGCCCTTCGCCCGTCTCGGTCCGACGCAGGAGGGCGCCGATGGCCGCAACGACCGAGAGCTGCCCCGCGATGTGGTAGGACTGAAACATTTGAGGAGCGATGGGAGGCAGATCGTAGTGATGGGTGCCGGGGACCGGGTCGTAGCCGGTGTTCATCATCATTCCGCCCAAGGCCAGGTGGACCAGGTCCGACCCTTTGTATTCCGCCCAGGGGCCGTCGTCACCGAAGGGGCTGATCCTGAGCCATACCAGGCCGGGGTTAGCCTTTTTGAGGTCGTCGTAGGTGACGCCCAGCCCCGCCAGATACCCTTTTGGGGTGGTCTCCAGGAAGATGTCGGCCTCTCCAGCCAGTTTCAGGAATTTAGCCTTACCGGCTTGGCCAGTCAGGTCCAGAGTGGCAGCCTTCTTCCCGAAGTTGTAGTGCCAGAAGTGGAGGCTCCTGTCCGGGTGGGGATCGTCGTTGAGGAAGGGCCCGAAGAAGCGGGTGCTGTTGCCACCCGGCGGTTCTACTTTGACCACGTCGGCTCCGAGGCCGGCTAGAAGCTTGCCCGCGTACTCCCCTTTTTCGTCGGCCATCTCCAGCACACGCACGTCGGCCAGATAGCCGCGCTCGTTTGATCGCGCTCCTTCCGTCATGGCGCGCCTCCTCTGTAATCGGCCCGAGTATACCGTTGCGTCGCCGAGAGTGTCAAAGAAGGAGGTCACCGTGCGGGAGGCGGGTCCAACGGGGTTGCGTTCTCCAGGAAAACTGCTAAAGTTGCTGTGCCGCCGACTCGTGCAAACGGGTTACGGCGGTTGATTCCCATCATTAGCTGGAGGACTGGAATGCTGCTCGACGGGCGCGTGGCGATCATCAGCGGTATCGGGCCCGGGCTCGGACGCTCCACGGCCCTTGCCCTCGCCCGTGAGGGAGCCAACCTTGTGTTGGCTGCTCGCACCCAGAGTAAACTCGATAAGATAGCCAGCGAGGTACAGGAGCTGGGCAGGGAAACCCTCACTGTGCAGACCGACATCACGGTACCGGAGCAGACGAAGCGCCTCGCCGACACCAGCTTCGAACGGTTCGGGCGCATAGACATCCTGGTCAACAACGGCTACTCCGGTGGGCCGTACGCGCACGTGGTAGATGCAGACATCGCCGAGTGGCGTGTACCCCTGGACGTGAACGTCGTGGGCACTATGAGCGTCTGCAAATACGTGGCGCCCTATATGATCAAGGAGAAGAGGGGCGCCATCGTCAACGTGGCCTCGCGGATCATGCGTCAAGGGATGCAGCGCCGCAGCGCCTACAGCGCCTCCAAAGCGGGGCTGGTTCTGTTCAGCCAGTCCCTGGCCGACGAGCTGGGTCCAGACCAGGTCAGAGTGAACTGCGTCGTGCCCGGCCACATCTGGAGCGAAGGGCTCAAGGGCTTCTACGAGATGCGGGCGAAGCTGCTCGACAAGACCTACGATGAGGTCTACGAGACGTATACGGGCATGATGGCGTTACGGCGCATCCCCACGCCGGAGGAGATCGCCAACGTGATCGTGTTCCTGGCTTCTGACATGTCCTCTGCGATGACCGGGCAGTCGGTAGACGTCAACTCCGGTCACTTTTACCATTAAGGCAGAGTCCTTCGTTGGGAGACAGAAAGCATGACCGGGACAAAACAGATGACGGGCGCCGAGCGGATGCTGGCCGCCTGCAGACAGAAGCCCGTGGACACGACTCCTGTCTGGTACATGCGCCAGGCAGGACGCTGTTTCCCGGAATATCGCGAGCTCAGGAAAAAGTACGAGATCCTGACCATCGCCAGGACGCCGGAGCTCAGCGCTCAGGTCACGCTAATGCCGGTGGAGCATCTGCACGTGGACGCGGCGGTCCTGTTCGCCGATATCATGCTGGTGCTGGACGGGATGGGAGTCCCCTATCATATAGCGCCGGAGACCGGGCCCATAATCCCTGACCCAATACGCACGAAGAGCGCTGTAGAAGCTATCCGCGTTGTCGACGCCGAGGAGGGGACTCCGTACGTGCTCGATGCGATCCGGGAGATCAAGAGACAGCTCAAGGATACAGCGGCCCTGGTGGGCTTCTCCGGCTCTCCCTTCACCCTGGCATGCTACATGATCGAAGGTCGGCCTTCGCGGACCTATGACATGGCCAAGGGCTTCATGTTCGCGACCCCGGAGCTCTGGCATGCTCTCATGACAAAGATCACGGAGGTCATCGTCCTGTACCTGCGGGGTCAGGTAGAAGCGGGGATTCAGGTGGCGCAGCTCTTTGACAGCTGGGTCGGTATCCTGAGCCCGCAGCAATACGAGGAGTTTGTCGAGCCTTACTCTCGGCGCATATTCCAAGAGGTGTCCGCCCTGGGCGTGCCTACGATACATTTCGGTACCGGCAACGCCTCCTTGCTGGAGAAAATGGCGGCGGTGGGATGCGACATCGTCAGCGTTGACTGGCGAGTCCCCCTGGACGAGGCGTGGGAGCGCATCGGCCACGACCGAGGCATCCAGGGTAACCTGGACCCCGCCATGCTCAAGGCGCCTTTCGACGTGGTGCGCGAGGGGGCAATGGATGTCCTGCGCAGGGCGGACGGCAGGCCCGGCCACGTGTTCAACCTGGGCCATGGAGTCCTGCCGGACACAAACCCAGCCGACCTGGCGCGGCTCGTCGATCTGGTCCACGAACAGAGTCGTCGGTAAAGGCGGGGAGGTCTCGTCGTGACGGCCCAACCGGCCCCACCCACCATCGGCGTTGTCCTGATGAGTTTTGGCGCCGCGGCAACGCTTGACGATATTCCGGCCTATCTCTCCAGCGTGCGGGGAGGCCGTCCCGTGCCAGATGAGCTGGTGGCCGAGTTCAGACGCCGGTACGACTCCATCGGCGGCTCGCCCTTGACGCGGATCACCCAGGAGCAGGCGGCGGCCCTCGAGGCTTTGCTTCAAGAGGAGGGCGAGGATGGCAGGCGTTACCGGGTCCTTGTAGGGATGCGCCATGCCCCGCCGTTCATCGCCGACGCCTTCTCCGAGCTTGCCTCGGAAGGGGTGAAGCGGGTCCTGGCGGTCATTATGGCCCCGCAGCACTCACCCATCATCATGAGGGGCTACCATTCGGCGGTCGAGCAGGCAACGCCGTTTTTAGGCGCTGACGCCGCGGTGCGGGTGGCCGGCGCCTGGCACGACATCCCCGCCTTCCAGGAAGCGCTGGCCACTCGGGTCAAGGAGGCGCTGGAGCGCTTCCCGCAGGATGTCCGAGACTCCGTGCCGGTCCTCTTCACCACCCACAGCTTGCCCAAGAGCGTCGTGGATAGGGAGCCGGAGTACCTGACAATGCTGTGGGAGACCAAGAGCGCCGTGGCCGAGAGCGCCGGGCTGGCTTCTGATCGATGCCATTTCGTCTACCAGAGCGCCGGCCATACGGCTGAAGAGTGGCTGAAACCGGACATCGCGGACCTATTCCCTGACCTCGCTCAAGCGGGACATCGCGACGTCCTGATCGTGCCGGTCCAGTTCCTGGCGGACCACCTGGAGGTCCTGTACGACATCGATGTCGCCGCCAGGACCAAGGCCGAAGAAGCCGGGATATGCTTGACCCGCACTGAGAGTTTCAATGCCTCCCTTGACTTCATCCGGGCCCTGGGAGACCTGGTGCACCGCGAAACGGCGGCCTGAGGGCTTCGGGACCGCAGCGGGGTCGTTGTTTGGGGAGTAGAGAGAGTGAAGCTGTTGGTTTGACCCTCACCCGAGCCCTCTCCCAACAAGGGAGAGGGGGATTTTGGAATAGCGTCTAGGAGGTTATGCGATGAGCTCTTTGGAAGGTAAAATCGCCATCGTCACCGGCGCTTCGTCAGGCATCGGCCGGGCCACTGCTCGGCTGCTGGCCGAAAAGGGAGCAAAGGTGGTGGTAGCGGATATGGACGAGGCCGGCGGCCAAGAAACCCTCGAGCTGGTCACGCAAGCCGGCGCGGAGGGACTCTTCGTCAAGATGGATGTCACCCTTCCCGCCGATGTCCAGAACCTGGTGGGCAAGACCCTGAGCGCCTACGGCGCTGTCGACGTGCTCCACAACAACGCCGGGATCTATAGAATCCGAGAGACTATCGACGAGGTCTCCGAGGAGGAGTGGCGGCTCATCATCGACGTGGACCTCAACAGCCTGTTCTTGCTGGCCAGGGCGGTCTATCCGATCATGCGCGCCCAGGGCGGTGGCGTCATCGTGAGCACCGCCTCGATGGCGGCCTTTCACGCTGTCCCCCATGGTCTGGCGTATGCTTCGGCCAAGGGTGGTGTCGTAGGGCTGACCCGGTCCCTGGCGGCATTGGGGGAGAAGGACAATGTCCGGGTCAACTGCATATGCCCCTCGGCGGTCAAGACGCCGCTTCTCACCAACGCCCACCCGGGGCTGGACAAGGGGATCATGCTGAGCACAGAGGATATCGCCACGGCGGTGCACTACCTGGCGGCCCACGATTCCCTGTCCGGCGCGGCAATCAGCATTCAGCTCAAGGATGGGAAGGCCCAGTACTTGCGAGCCCGAGAGACCGAATGGGAGCCTGTTCGGGACATCTAAGAGTGTAAGAAGACCAAATGCTTTGGTCCATTGAAGGCTGTAGGGTTGTCAATCTGAGCGCAGCGAAGGGTCTGGGGGATGAGTCCCTTCCCCCTTGAGGGGGGGGGAAGGTTAGGATGGGGGTGAAGTCTGCCCCACCCCAGATTCTTCGCCGCCAGAGGCGGGCTCAGAATGACATTTGGGACAAGCCCTTTGAGGGGGGGGTGGGTGCATGACCGCCACCCCGTGAAGAGGAGGAAGATGAGCTCTACAAAGTACCTCGTGATCGGCGGCGGTCTCGCTGCTGGCGAGGCCGTGAAAAACATCCGCAAGTTGGACGCCGATTCATCGCTGACCCTGGTGACGGAGGAGGGGCGTCTCCCCTATAACCGGCCGCCACTCTCCAAGGAGTTCCTACGGGGAGAAGAGCAGGAAGAGGACCTTTTCGTTTCGCCGCAGGATTTCTATCGGGACAATAAGGTTGAAACAATCCTGAACGTCAGGGCCGAGGCCCTGGACGCTGCTGCTAAAGAAGTAACCCTTTCAAACGGGGACAGCGTTAGCTTCGAGAAACTGCTGATCGCCACCGGCGGCAGCCCCGTGCGGCTTCCGCTGCCCGGCATTGACCGAGATGGTGTCCACTACCTCCGCACCATGGAGGACTCGACAGCGATAGGAAGTGAGGCCGGCCCCGGTAAGCGGGCGGTCATCATCGGCGGCGGCTTCATCGGCGTTGAGGTCGCGGCCTCCCTGACCCAAAAGGGCATGCAGGTTATGGTCATTGAGGCGCTGCCCCAGATATGGCCGCGTTTCGCCAACCGGGAGCTGGCCTCCTACGTGCAGCGGTACTGCGAGGAAAAAGGGGTTGCTTTTTCCCTCGGCGAAACCGTGGAGAGGATCGATGGCGGCAACCGGGTCGCCTCGGTATCGACCAGCCAGGGCAGGGAGCTCCCTTGCGACCTGGTATGCGTCGCCGTGGGTCTTCGGCCTAACGTTCATCTGGCAGAGTCCGCTGGGCTGAAGGTCGACAACGGGATCGTCGTGGATGAGCGGATGCAGTGCTCGCACCCGGACATCTATGCCGCTGGTGACGTCGCCAACTTCCCTGACACGATCTTTGGCAGACGGCGCCGCGTTGAGCACTTTGGCCACGCCGAGTACACGGGGCAGATCGCGGGACAGAACATGGCGGGCGGCGAGGCGTCCTACGATATGATCTCCTACGTCTGGTCTGACATCTTCGACCTGCACCTGGAGTTCGCGGGCGACGAGGCGGAGCATGACCAGGCTGTCGTCAGGGGTACATTCGAGGACAACGTCTTTACGGTCCTTTACCTGAAACAGGGGCTTTTGAAGGCGTACTTCGCCGTCAATACCGATACGCGGGAGTTCCCGGTCTTCCAGCGTTTCATAAAGCGCGGCAAGGACCTTTCGGGGCTGATCGGGCAGCTTGAGGACACAACCGTGAACCTGCGGGAGCTGCTGTAGCGAAGGGCCGAGGTGATGTCGGTGGCGACCCAAGATAAGATCGATATAGGCTTTGTCCGGGACTGCTTCAATACGCCGGGCCATGCCGGCAAGTACGCCGAGCACGCAAAAAATCTTGGTCTCTTTAGATCCGAGCGGGCGCTGGTGTACAAATATTTCAGCAAAGATGACCGGATTCTGGATATCGGCTGTGGCGCTGGGCGGACGACGATCCCTCTCTACGAGCTTGGCTACTGTACTGTCATCGGTGTCGACCTGACGCCAGCCATGATCGACCACGCCCGTTCTCTCGCCGAAGCCCTGGGGCATCCCATCCCATTCGAGGTCGGCGATGCCACGTCGCTTCGGTTCGATGACGCCAGCTTCGATGCCGCCCTCTTCTCGGCCCAGGGCCTGATGTGCATCCCCGGCCGGGAGAACCGGCTGGAGGCGTTGCGGGAGGCGCGGCGAGTGCTAAGGCCCGGCGGCTGCTTTATCTTCACCACCCACGACCGCGACCAGGGGAGACGGTGGGCTTCCTATTGGGGGCGGGAGCGCGTCCGGTGGGAGCAGGGGCGCCAGGACCCCCGGTTTCTCGATTTCGGCGACCGCATCGTGGATGACGAAGGGGAGCCGACCTTCATCCATATCCCCACGCGCCGGGGAGTCGTCGACATGCTCTCCGAAGCAGGCCTGACGCTGGTTGAGGATAAGATGCGCGCGCAGGAATGGGAGAAGGCGGGGAGCGCAAATGCCGCAGCTCCGGAATGCCGCATGTGGGTTACGAGACGTCCGGCTGAGTGAGGGGAGGGGCGTGGTGCCAAAACCGCTGGTGGTGGTCGTCTCCGGGGCGCCGTGCACTGGCAAGACGACCATCGCGTTGAAAATCGCAGCCGGCCTGCGCCTGCCCGTTATCAGCAAGGACCGCATCAAGGAGTCCCTTTTCGACTCCCTGGGGTGGAGCGACCGAGAATGGTCGAAGAAGTTAGGACTCGCTAGCGTCGAGCTGAAATTCGAGATAATAGAGGCGGAGCTTCAGGTGGGCAGATCGCTTCTGGCGGAAAACGCCTTTCACCGAGAGCCGACTACCGCTAGGTTTCTTGAATTGGCGAGCCGGTACGTCTTTGATGTGGTCCAGGTGCATTGCAGCGCCGAGCCCGCTGTTCTTACGGAGCGCTACCGGGCGCGGGCCCTATCGAGCGTTCGTCACCCCGGCCACGTGGAGGCCAACAGCCAGGAAGAGTTCTTGGCCACGCTCTCGACGGACACCTGGGACCCCCTGTCCATCGGCGGAAAACTACTCACCGTGGACACCACGGATTTTGAGGGTGTGGACTTTGACGCCGTGCTTCTGGAAGTACACGCTGCTGTACAGGAGACGGTAGAAGGCTAGGGAGTATTCAAATCGACATAGCAGATTGGTTTCACCCTCACCCTAGCCCTCTCCCATCAAGGGAGAGGGGGGATTTTGGAATAGCCTCTAGGGAGTGCCGCTATATCCGGAGCGCGCCCTCGCTACGGATGATGGACTCGAAGATGAAGCGGCCGTCGGCGCCGCCCAGGATATCCTCGCAGCATCGCTCTGGGTGAGGCATCATCCCCAGCACGTTCCGCTCCCGGTTGCAGATGCCCGCGATATTCTCGACCGACCCGTTGGGATTGGCTTCCTGGATAATCTCCCCTTCCGGTGTGCTGTAGCGGAAGATAACCTGGTCGTTGCGGTTGAGCTCGTGGATGGCTTCGGCGTCGGCGTAGTAGTTTCCTTCCCCGTGAGAGATAGGTACCCGGATGACCTGTCCTTTCCGACATTCGGAGCTAAAAGGAGTCGAGGTCGACTCGGTCCGGAGGTCGGTCCACTGACACCGGAATTGGAGGTGGCTGTTGCGCATCAGGATGCCGGGAAGCAGGCCCGCCTCGCAGAGTATCTGGAACCCATTGCAAATACCGGCTACGACCTTCCCCTCGGCGGCGAAGCGCTCCACGGAGGCCATGACGGGGGAGAAACGTGCGATGGCGCCGGTGCGCAGGTAGTCGCCGTAAGAGAAGCCGCCGGGGAGCACCACGCAGTCGTACCGGGACAGGTCCGTGTCCTTGTGCCAGACGTAGTCGACCTCCTGGTGGAGGACCTTGCCCAGGACATGGTGGCAGTCGCGGTCGCTCCAGGTGCCGGGGAAGACGATGACGCCGAACCTCACGATGACCCCCGTTACGGGGTAGGGGTGGTGCTCGCCCCCGCCCCTACCCGAGGCTTTCCAAAATCTCGGTGACCGCGTCGTTGACCAGCTTGCCCTCGGCCTTGCCCTTGACCTGGGGCATGAGGCGCCCCATGACCTTGCCCTTGTCTGCCGGCCCTTGAGCACCGACCTCCTGGGCTACCTGCCGGGCCAGCGCCATGACTTCCTCGGAAGAGATCTGCTCAGGAAGATACGCGAGGAGGATACCGAGCTCTTCCTGCTCTTTGTCCATGAGGTCCTGGCGGTTCCCCTTTTTGAACATCTCGATGCTCTCGCGGTGCTGGCGGACGAGGCGACCAATGATCTCTTGGACCTGGACGTCGTCGAGGGCGTTGTTGCTTTGGAGCTCGCCGTAGGTGATGGCCGATTTGACCTGACGGATCGTGTCGGAGCGCACGCTATTGCGGCTACGCATCGAATCCTTGAGGTCATCGCCGAGTCTCTGTTGCATGCTCATCGCATGCGGGAGGCGCGCTCGAGGTTCCGGGCGCTCTTGCGGCGCTTGGAGGCCTCTTTTTTCTTCCGTTTGATGCTCGGCTTCTCGAAATGCTGGCGGCGTCGGGCTTCGGCGAGAATACCGTCCTGCTGCACCCGCTTGTTGAAGCGCCTCAGGAGGCTGTCAAAGCTTTCGTCATCTGATAGTCTGACTTCTACCATAGATCTCGCCCCCTTCCCACCCCAGGCTTACAGAGAGAGACCCCCAGGGGAAGGGGTCGCTTTATTATAGGGTTGGGCTCTTTTCCCTGTCAAGGTTTTGCGGGGTCCCCCAAGCCGGTCCAGGACATCGTCCAGGTCCTGCGGCAGAGGCGAGGAGCAGGCGATGGCGGCGCCTGTTCGCGGCTGCTGAAAGCGCAGCTCCGCGGCGTGGAGGAACTGGCGGCCCAGGAGCGGTGAGCGGCCGCCATATACAGGGTCGCCAACGACGGGGTGGCCGATCGATGAGAGGTGGACTCGTATCTGGTGAGTCCGTCCGGTCACCAGGGTTGCTTCCACCAGCGTGAATCCTTCCAGCCGGCGCAGGACACGGTAGTCGGTCCGAGCGTCGCGACCGGTGGAGACGACGGTCATCCGTTTTCTATTGTGGCGGTCGCGGCCGATAGGGGCCTCGATAGACCCGCGCTCCTGCTTGACTTTGCCTTTTACCAGCGCCACGTACCGCTTGGTCACCGTCCGCTCCTTGATCTGTTGGGACAGTCCGACCTGAGCCAGGTCGTTCTTCGCGATCATAATGAGGCCCGAGGTGTCCTTGTCCAGCCGATGCACGATGCCGGGGCGGACAGAGCCCTTGATTCCAGCCAGGTCCGGACAGCGGGCCAGGATCGCGTTGACCAGGGTATGGGTGGGATGGCCGGGTCCCGGATGCACCGTGAGGCCCGCCGGCTTGTCCACGACCAACAGATCGGCATCCTCGTACAGGACCGAGAGGGGGATAGCCTCCGGCACCAGCTCAATCGGGACGGGGTCCGGTACCACAACGGTGACGGCGTCCTCCGGCTTGAGCTTGCTGCTGGGTTTGCCAGGCTTTCCGTTGATGCTCACCATTTCCTCATCGATGAGCTTTTTTACGTGCGAGCGGGTAATGTCGGGCAGGCGCTCGGCCACGAACCGGTCGAGTCGCAGGCCGGGTTTTGGGTGTTGGAGGTGGTGAGTCTTCGCCATGGCGTCGTGTTTTAGGGTGGGCCGCTACGGCTCGTGCCGAAGGATCTTTTCCTGGAACAGGACCACGACGGCCAGGATGATGATGCCGATGACGACGGCCGAGTCTGCGATGTTGAAGATGGGCCAGACGCGGAGATCGATAAAATCGGTCACCTCCCCGAACCGAATGCGGTCGACAAGGTTGCTGGAGCCTCCCGCCAGCTGGAGGGAAAAGCTAACACGGAGGAGGATGCTGGAAGTGCCGAACAGCCGGAAGAGGTAGAGCATGATGGCGATAGCGACGAAGGAGCCGACTATAAGGAAGAGGGTCTGGTCGGCGAAGAGACCGAAGGCGCTACCGGTGTTTTCGGTGTGGGTCAGGCGCACCCACCAATGCTCCGGGACCGACTCCCCTAAGAAGAGACGTGACCTGACCAGGTGTTTACTAACCTGGTCTCCGGCGATTACGGCGGCTAGGAGCAGCGCCGGCGGCAGGGCACGGGCCCACCTGCCGCTAAGGTGGAGGGTCCCCGGCATGTCCAGAACAGTGTAGCACATGGGTTTGGGTTCTTCTCCACCTCCGGTTGGGGCGCCTGCTCCTTTTTACAAGTGCTCGGCGAAAAAACGGCCCACTCGCTCTGCGATATCGGCCTCGTACCCCATCAAGAAATGGTCACCCGCGTACAGGGTCTCCACCGCCCAGGGCGTCGAAGCATTCTTGGCCAGCGCCTGGATGCGCTCCGGGGGGGCGACATGGTCCAGGTCACCTGAAACGATCAGTCTGGGGAGGGAAAGCTTCAAAACGTCGGGGTTGTCGAGGCCCGATATGGGAGGAGCGACCACCGCCAGCGCGCGGAGCTCCGTCTCCTGCGTTGCCGCTCCCAGCGCCATGCTTGCCCCGAACGAGTAGCCGCCGAGGCCGATGCGCCGCGCATCGACGCTGTCCCGGTCCCGAAGGGCCGCCAGCGCCGCTATCACGTCATCTCGCTCGGCGCTGCCGCCGCCATGTGCACCTTGGCTCCGACCGACGCCACGGAAGTTAAAGCGAAGGGCGGCGATGCCGTGGCTCACCATCCCTTGCAGCATGGCCGTGACCACGTTGTTGTGCATGTCGCCGCCGTACTGGGGGTGGGGATGACACAGCACGACGCCGGGGAAGGGGCCGGCGCCTTGGGGAGGGATATGGAGCCGTCCTTCTAACTGAAGCTCTCCACTGGAGAAGACAACCGGCTCGTCCTGCATTGACAACCCTTCCCTTCCTACAGCGTCGTCACTCCTTCAACAGGTCCCGAAGAGTCTGAGCATTGCTGAGCGCCCGGCCCTCCTCATCGTTGTCAAAGTACACGAATATATGGTCCAGGTCGATGGCTGCCTTGCGTATTCGCTCAGCCCAGGTGCGCAGCTCCTCATCGGAGTAGTCCCCCTCCTGGACCGTGCCGAGGCCGTGAAGGCGAAAGTAGGCGAAGGAAGCGGTGGTGGCCACGGGGCATTCGGCGCCGGGCATGTCGTGAACGCAGAGGCCGGCGCCGTAGCGTCGAAGCAGGTCCAGGCACTGGGGCTCGAACCAGGAACGGTGACGAAACTCAAAGGCGTGGCGAATGTCTGTTGGAAGGAGGGCGAGGAAGGACTCTAGCAGCCCATCGTCGCGGCGCATGTATGGTGGCAGCTGATAGAGCACGGAGCCGATATGGTCCTTGCCTATGGCGCGAGTACGGTCCAGGAACGCGGTGAGGAGCTCCTCGCAATCGCGAAGGCGCTGCTGGTGGGTGATCCGACGGCTGGCCTTGAGGGTGAGCAGGAACCCTTCGGGCGTCTGCCGACCCCAGCCCCGGGCCACCTCCTCTTTGGGCAGGCGATAGAAGGTGTTGTTGACCTCCACCGTATCGAAGTGGCGGGCATAGAACGGAAGCCAGCGGTCCTTGGGCAAGTCCTTCGGATAAAAATGCCCTCGACCCCACTCTTCATAATGCCATCCGCTGGTGCCTACGTGGTAGACGGCGCCCATAGTCAACCCTTTCTCGTTTGCCTGTGATCAAGATAGTACCTTGGAAGGACTGCACCGGCCAGTATTGTTCCGTTGCGCCGGACGGTCTAGCGGGGTTGGCCTGGCGGCTTTCTCTCCAAAGCTCCGCCAAAGGGGTGCAACGTTTAGCCTTATGCCGTAAACTGGACAAGCTCGGCGTGAAACCGGTCAGGTTATTGGGAGTGAAGAACGGGATGCAGCCACTCTACGGGATGATCCACGGGCGATTTCAGCCGTTTCATATCGGTCACCTCGACTACATGAAAAAAGCCATGGCGAGGTGCCAGCGCCTGATTGTCGGTATAACCAATCCCGACCCGTTCGAGGTAGAAGAGGAGGCGGACAGCAGCCACCGTCACCTGAAAGATGCCAACCCCTACACCTTTTTCCAACGGCTGAGCATGGTAAAGGCGTTGCTCATTGAAGAGAACGTTGACCTGAGGACAGTGACTCTGATCCCTTTCTCGGTCCACCATCCGGAGAAGTGGCCTTACTACCTCCCTCCGGCCCACTCAGTCGTTCATTACATGCGGATTTTTTCCGACTGGGAGCAGACGAAGGCGGACAGGCTGCGTGCCAACGGGTTCACCGTCGAGATCCTCGATGAAGGCGTTCCCAAGAGCTTCAGCGGGATAGATGTGCGGGGCGAAATGGAGAGAGGGAATGGCTGGAAGCGATTAGTGCCCCCCGCCGTGGTCCAGGTCATCGAAGAGATCAACCAGGGGAAGCTGTAGCCGCGTCAGCCTGGCCGCTACCTCCTCACCCCCGTGCAAGGGGGAGAGTCACACAGAGATCAGGGGACGAGTACGGCCCTGCCGAAGATCTGACGGTCCAGCAGCATCTGGTGCACTTTCGGGGCCTCCTCCAGGGAAAACGCCGTCACGATGGGCTTTATCTGTCCTCGTTGCACCAGAGCCAGAGCGTCATCCAGGTCTCGTTTTCCGACTCCGCTCGAGCCCATAAGATGGGCATCCTTGAATAACAGCGTCGCAGGGTTGATAGTGATCTCGTGACCGGCGATCTCCCCGATAAAGAGCATCCGCCCGTATTGGGCGAGGCTCTGGAACCCGGCCTCAAACGTGGCGCTTCCTACTGTATCCACGATCACGTCGACCCCCATATCGTCGGTCAGGGCCAGCACCTCCCAGTGGAAGTCCAGCTCCGGGCTGAGGATGACCTCGTCGGGGCCTAACTCGCCGAGCCGCTCAGCCTTATCAGGAGAGCTGGTGACTGCGAACACCTTGGCCCCGCTGAGCTTGGCGATTTGGACGGCATGGGCGCCGAGTCCCCCGGTGGCGCCGGTAACCAGGACGGTCTCGCCGATCTGTGGGCGGACGCCGCTCCGGATGCCACGCAGAGCAACGCCGATGGGACAGGCGGATACCGCCGCCTGCTCGAAAGAAACACCCTCGGGGATGGGGCGCAAGCTGAGCTCGTGGAGGCGGACATATTCGGCGTAGCCACCGTCCACGCTGTGGCCGATGCCGTGGCCGTTCAGGCACCGGTGCTCGTTGCCGGATAGGCAACGCCGGCAGTAGCCACAATTTTCCGTCAGGATCGAGGCGACGCGGTCTCCTTTGGACAGACCTTCCACGTTGGGGCCTGTATCGACTACTTCACCGGCGATCTCGTGACCCAGGACCACCTGCGGCTTGATGCCTCTACGCAGGATGCCCCGCATGACCACCACGTCGTGATAACAAACGCCGGCGGCACCCACCTTGACCAGGACATCTCGCGATCCCAGGCTGGGAACTTCCGCATCCGTCAAATGGAGGCCGGCTGGACTTCCCGGCTCTTCCAAAATAATCGCCTTCATTGTTGCCTGTCTCTTTAGGCGGCTGGATGGCCTATGGTATCATATGGCGCAGGTTCGGTGACTCCGAACAGGCACTTCCAACGTAGTAATATTACGGGAATAGTTGGGAAAGCGGGCCGCTCTCTGGAGAGCGGGCCTTTTTTTCGGGAGGAGAGTTTAGATGAAGCGGTCCCCAGCCCTGGCCCTTGGAGTGGGCATCGTGGTAACGTTGCTGTTGGTCGCGGCCTGCGGAGGCAGCTCCGCTACGCCGACGCCCCGGACGAACATTCCCACGGTCAACCCGACGTTCAGGACCCCCTCGCCCACGATCAGTCCAGTAACCCCTACGGAGGAACCAATGCCGGATAACCTGCAATTCGATGCCCCGCCGCCCTTTACCATCGACGTCGAGAAACGTTATTTCGCCAACGTCGAGACGGACCAGGGGGAGTTCCGTATGGAGCTCTTTCCCAAGAGCGCGCCCAACACCGTAAACAACTTTGTGTTTCTGGCGCGGCAGGGCTACTACGATTTCACGGTATTCCATCGGGTGATCGACAATTTCATGGCCCAAGGGGGAGACCCCACCGGCACCGGGAGAGGCGGACCAGGCTACCAGTTTGGCGACGAGTTCAGTAACCTGACCCATGTTAGAGGCTCGGTCTCCATGGCCAACGCCGGCCCAAACACCAACGGGAGCCAGTTCTTTATCGTGTTCGAGCCGCAGCGTCAACTGGACGGCCGTCACACGGTCTTCGGCCGGATTGATGCGGTGGGGATGGGCGTGGTGGACCGGCTTGCGAAGGGGGAGCCTCCCATCCGTCCCGACAAGATCATCAGCATCACGATTGATGACGAGGAACGAGAGTAGCAAGCGGGAGGGGGCTCGTTACATTCACGCCGACCGCTGCTAGGGCTGAACCCGAGAGGCGAAGCTTAGAATTCCGGCTCGGGGACCACGGCGGGGATCGGAGTCCCCTCTTCGTTGTAGATGATGTGGGGCGGATTGGTTACCAGTTTAGAGAACTCGTCGCCCCAATGCGCGTCTACCAAATAGACCTTTTCTTGGTCTTGGAACTGGGCGTAATGGGCCACGCCATCCGGGGTCCTGTCTCCTAGCCGGATCTCAACCTCTCCTATCGCCTCGAGCCCTGCGGTGATCACGATGGTGGGGTCTTCCAGGCCGAACCTCGCCAGGTCAGTCGCCCTTTCCGTGATGACACGGCGGTACTGCGGGCCGCTTATGAGCAAGGTGATGCCGCCCCACCGGCTCATATCTATAAACTCGCCTTCGGCGTTTTCGAAGCGCCAACCCCCGTTAGGGTCGGAGACAAAAATCTCTTCCGCCCCCTGGTATACGACGCCCACCTTTTCGACCTCGTCATCGTCTACCTGGTAAAAAAACTGCCTGGGGACGGAGACGCGGTCCGGATCGCCGGAATCACGCTGGGTGGTATAGACCCAGCTGATGCCGATAACCAGTCCAAGGATGATAATCAGGGCTATTGTCGTCTTGTAGTGCATTCCGCCTTATACCGCCACAACTGTTGTAGCTCGCATGGCTAGTATACGGTATCTCGAGCCTGCGGGATTTCTTACCGCCTCCGCCACCAAGCAAACACCCCCGCGAGGCCTACCGTGATCGGCAGGATCAAATACGTTGACCACCGGATGAAGTTGAACTCTCCTGTGGTGGTAATCAGAAGCCTGGGCTCCCGGAGTTTGGGCCGTACTGAGATCAAGTCAACATCTCCCGCGAGCCAGTTCACAGAGTTCAGGAAAAGGTCTCCGTTGCCGAACGACGTGAAAAAGCGGTTGCTAACGAAGTCTGAGTCTCCGAACACCACGATCTGGGTCCTGGGGAGGTCCGCCGATGCCGGCGGGTCCTCACCGAAGGGCGCACGTGCATCAATGCTCATGCCGACCGCCAGCGGTTGGAGCAGAATGGTGCCGGGGCTGTCATCGTCGGGGTCGATGGCCATAAAGCTGAGATCGGAGGTCACGGCCAGAGGTGTAATGACCATAGTATCACTGAAGAAGAAGACATTTGGCGCAGGAGGGTCCAGGTTGCCGCCCTGGTCCTCAATGGGAATGATCGCCGACGTGCCGACAAAGAAGCTCTGGTCCGACACCGGCTGGGTGATGGGGCTGAATATCGAGGGTGCCAGGTAATTGTATCGTTGGCGGCTCACCAGAGGAGTCCTTGGGTCGTCCGAGACAGAGCTGGAGAGGTCCACGACCGCTCCGGTCCCGAGGTCCACCCCCCAGGTCCTGATGAGGTCTCGGTACTGTTGAGGGGTATCTGGGTCCAACAAGAATAGCGCTTTGCCACCGTTACGAAGGTAGTCGTCAAGGATCGCAAGATGCTCAGGAGGCATCTCGGTCTTTGGGCCAGCGATAATCAGGGTTGCGCTCTGCGCCAGGAGGTCGCTTTGACCAAAGAGGTGCAGAGTATCGACGGCATAGTTATCGCCTTCGAGCCCTAACCGGGCGAGGGCGAAGCCGGACCCGTCAGTTAATAGTGAGTCCGCTTCCTGATGTCCGATCAGGAAGTACACGTTCTTCTGGCGTTCTCTGGTGATGGCCAGGATCGCCTGGCTGAAGTCCTTCTCCAGGTTGCTGTTGGGAACAAACTGTCCTTGCCGAGTGAAGATCAGGCTATTGACGGGTTGCAGATTTCCTCCGGAGGAGAAAACGATGGTGCCCGGCTCGGCGTCTGGATTGATTCCGAAACGGCGGGCCTCCTCCGGCTCTAGGTCCGGGTCAACGATTCGATACGTGAACCGTCGGGTGATCTGGCGGTAGTCCTCCAGGAGGTCCTGCGCTCGGATGCGTACGCTGATCTGCAGCACGTCCGTCGGTACGAAGAAGGCCACCGCTTCGACCCTCTGGTCGTTCTTGCTCAGATTGCTCAGGATGTCCTTGGTCTGTCGGGACAGGCTGAACTCCCCCGTCGAGGTGGTGTCGTAGCGAGTGTTAGTGTCGGCGGCGACGAAGATGACGATCGAAGCGATAGTCAGGAAAATCAGCGTCATCGCTGTGGTGTTGAATCCGTAGAAACCCTTGCGGGTCATCAGTGTGGAGCGCATCGTCTCGAATCCGGTCGCAGCGGCTGCCAACAGGAGTATCAGGCCGACGGACAGAAGAGTCAGCGAGGACGTTCCAAGCTCGTCGGCGACGAGGCGAATGATTCCAGCGGCAGCAAGAGCCATGACGGCGCCGCCCAGCAAGGCGGTGCTGACGTTGCCGACATAGGCCGTGGGGTGTCTGAAGAAATCCCTGACAGGGAGCTCTCGGAGGGCGCGAAGACTAGCGGTAAAGCTCTCTAACCGGCCTCTGGCGCCTCGGGAGGCGCCCTTGTTTTGCTCCTGCGCCATCTACCGCCATCTCCTGTTCTCTAAGGACCTTACAGCGAGGAACAAGAAAATCGCGGTGAGGGCGAGCAAGTAGATCACCGACTCTGTGTCGATAATCCCTCTGACAAAGTTCGTAAAGTGGGTGCGAGGGGAGAAAAACTCCAAGACCGATTCGGTTGTTCCCGTGACGCTGCCCGCAAACTTATCCCCGAACCAGAACACCAGCAGAATGACCATCCCGAGGAACGCGGAGACAAGCTGATTGCTGGTCAGGGAGGAGGCGAAAAGGCCCACGGACACGAAGAACGCCGAGACGAGCACCAGTCCGAAGTAGCCGGAGACGATGGGTCCTGTGTCCGGATTTGCGAAGAGATATAACAGGAGCGGGTAGTACAGGGTCAGTGCTAAGAGTATAAGGATCATGACCAGGGCCGCCAGAAACTTGCCAAGGACTACCTCGAAATCCCGCACCGGTGAGGTCAATAGGAGCTCGATGGTGCCGAGCTTGGTCTCCTCCGCCAGCAGACGCATCGTCAGCACTGGCCCGAGGATGAGCACCGGAAGGGTGCCATTGATCGCCTCTCCCAGAAGGCCACCGAGGGTCTCGCCGGACAGGAACCCTCGGAGACTCGCCTCCCGAAACCCGCCCTCTATGCTGTCCATAAACAGCAGTCCGGTAAATACCAGAAATGCCGTCATGATGATGTAGGCGATGGGAGAGCTGAAATAGACCCGAATCTCCTTCCAGCCAATGGTCATCATGTTGGTCAACTGGGAGCCCCTTGCTCTTCTCGTTGGGTGAGCTGCAAGAAGATGTCCTCCAGGCTCATGGTGACGGCTTGGAGTCCCAGAAGCCCCCACCCCTGCCGGACGACGAGGTTTGCCAGCTGTTCCGAGAGGTTTAGTCCGGGACTGCACTCCAGTGTGTAGAGAAAGACGTTGCCATCCACTTCTTTGCGCGTCACGTCTTGGACGCCATCGACCTGTCGCAACCGCGCGGCTATATTCCGCCCGGGGCCGCGAATCTGCATCTGTATCTGCTCTGTGCCCCTGAGACGGACCGAGAGGTTCTCTGGCCGGTCCTCGGCGACGACGCGCCCTTCGTTGATCACCACAATCCGCGTGGAGATGGCACTGACTTCGGAGAGGATGTGGCTGCTGAAGACGACCGTGTGGTCTTGCCCCAGACCCCGCACCAGCTCCCGGGTCTCCACCACCTGGACAGGATCGATGCCATTGGTGGGCTCGTCAAGAATCAGGACTTGCGGGTCATGGAGGATGGCCTGGGCGACCCCTACTCGCTGGCGAAAGCCTTTAGAAAGCCTGCCGATGAGGGTTTCCGTGTAATCCTGAAGCCGTAATCGTTCGATAACGAAGTCCGTACGGCTTTTCCGTGCCTGCGACTCCATGCCGTGAAGCCTAGCCTGGTAGTCCAGATAAGAGCGGACGGGCATGTCCGTATAGAGGGGAACGTTCTCTGGAAGGTAGCCAATCTGGCGGCGCGCCTCCAGGGAGTTCTTCAAAATGTCGAAGCCTGCGATGATTGCGGTGCCCTCCGTTGGAGGGAGGAAGCCGCTCAGAATGCGCATCGTCGTCGTCTTGCCGGCCGCATTGGGGCCTAGAAATCCGACGATCTCCCCGCGCTTGACTTCGAAGCTTACGTCTTCAATGGCGATGAAGTCGCCATAGTACTTGGTCAGGTGTTCGACTTGAATCACGGTTGTTGTTTGTCCGTCCAGCGGCTGCTAGGTCTTTTTGAGGCCTTGCACCGCAGCCCGCGAGATTATACCTGTCCACGGCCGACGAATCAAGCGTTCGGTTACCGGCTGAGCGTTGCATGCGGCCTCTGCGATCGCATATAGACTACGTTGATGCTCGGCGAAAGAGTTTTGTGGAGAGCCCAGGCGGATCGTGCTTGACCTGTTCACCGACCTGGGTAGCTGGTAGGATAGGCCGGTCTGCACAGGCGTCTAAGAGCGAGCTAATGAGGAGGCTGAAACCCATGAGCGAGTCCGTCACCACACAAATCCAAGACCAGATCGCCACGGTGACCATTGACCGCCCCCCGGTGAACGCCATGACGAGGGAGAGTTACGAGGAAGTGCGAGACGCATTCCAGGCGCTCGATAGGCGGGACGAGGTACGGGTTGCGGTCCTGACGGGCGCCGGCCGGGCCTTCTCGGCGGGGATCGACATGAAGGCGGAGTTCGCCGACCGTGATCCTAACAAGCTCCTGGCGGTGTTGCAGATGGTGGAGGAGGCGGCGGAGGCGATCGAGCAGTGTCGCGTACCCGTCATAGGGGCCATAAACGGCGTGGCGCTGGCCGGGGGCTTTGTGCTGGCATCGGCCTGTGACATCCTTGTCGCCTCGGAGAAGGCGCAGCTCGGAGCGCCGGAGGTCCTGGTCGGGATTACGGGTGGCTCCGAGCGTCTACGACGTCTGGTCCCGGAGCACAAAGCCCGCGCCCTGGCCATCACGGGGCAGAACGTCTCGGCGCAGCAGCTCTTTGAATGGGGCGCGGTGGAGAAGGTGGTAGCGCCTGAGGATCTGATGGAAGAGGCATTGGGCCTCGCCAAGCTGGTGGCGTCCAGGAGCCCGCTAGCCGTTCAGGCGGTTAAACGGTCGCAGAACTACCTTGAGGGTCTGCCGAAAGCGGCGGATGCCGCCAGGTACAACTGGTCTCTTTCCCGTGAGCTTTTCGCGACGGAGGATGCCGCAGAGGCTGTCGAGGCCTTCTTCGCGGGCCGGGAGCCCAACTTCAAGGGAAAGTGATCTGTCCAGCCAGGGCGGCTTTTATCGAGCGTCAGCCCCTCTTGCCCACCTGGACGCCCGCCAGTTTTTCCAGGGGTTGGACCAGGGCGGACATGTCCTGCGCGCCTAGACCCTGCTCGGAGGCTTCAGCGAAGATCTGCTGGGCCAGACTGCCGGCCAGCAGTCTTACGGAGTTCTCCTCCGCCACTTCGGCGATCAGGCGAAGATCTTTCAATATCAGGTCCACCGGCGTGCCGCCTTCAAAGCGGCCTTCCATGATCATGGGGCCGTTACGGTTCAGCATGGCGCTGGCGCCGAAGCTGGTGGAAAGGACGTCCAGGGTGGTCTGCAGGTCGGTCCCCGCCTTGGTCGCCAACACTAGCGCTTCCGAAGCGGCGGCTGTGTGAATGCCCACCAGGAGCTGATTGGCCAGCTTGATGATCGTGCCGCTTCCGGAGGGGCCGACATGGCGGATGTTCTTCCCCATAGCTTCGAACACCGGCAACGTTTTTTGGAAGGCGTCTTCATCGCCGCCCACCATCACCGTGAGACTGGCGGCCGCTGCGCCCGCAGGCCCGCCGCTGACGGGCGCGTCCAAGAAACCGTAGCCATTATTCTTCGCCATTTCGTATAGCTTTCGGCTCAGTTTTGGGCTCACCGTGCTATGGTCCGCGAAGAGCTGGCCGGGGCGGGCGGCGGAGAGCAGGCCGCTCTGGTCCAGGTACACCTGCTCCACTGCCGGGACATCTGGAAGACAGGTCAGGACGATGTCGGCCTGATCGGCTACCTGAACGGGATTATCGGCCGCCTTCGCGCCGGCCGACACGAGCTCGTCAACGGCGCCGCGGCTCCGATTGTGGACCGTCAGGGAAAACCCGGCCTGAAGCAGATGGTGACTCATGGGGAGCCCCATCTTCCCCAGGCCGATAAAGCCGATGCGCATCATGGTGGGCACTCCAGATCCGTGGGTGCCATGAGTATAGCATCGGCACTGTATCGATGAGCTCGGAGTAGTTGCCTGGAGCGTAGGCGTTGCACCATAATGCCTCGGACATTCGTGAGCAAATGGAGGCGGACGTTGCCCGATAGCAAGGAAAAAAAGCGGACCTACGGTCAATGGTGGGACACGACGGAGGAGGAGGTTACGGTGCCATTGGACGCGGTGCGCCGGGTGGTGACGGCAGGGCTCCAAGCGGGGGGCGCCTCTCCCGACGATGCTGCCTACTTGATGGATATCTTCTTGAACAAGGCGTTGCAGGGGGACCATGCCCGAGGGTTGGGCCGATTGCCGGGGTTGGTCAGCGCGGCGAAGCGCGGTTCGTTGGACTTCAAAGCGAAGATACGCGTTCTTCGGGAGACTACTTCCACGGCGCTGGTGGCCGCTGGACCCAAAGGCTTCTCCCCGCTGGTCTGCCGGCAGGCTATGGCGTTGGCCATCGGGAAGGCCAAGGAGCACGGCATCGGCTGGGTCAGCGCCCAGACCTCCGGGCTTATTCTCACGCCCCATGTCCGGCAGGCCGTTGATGAGGGGATGGTGGGCATGGTGTTCACCCAAAGCTTCCCCACGGTGGCGCCGCTGGGAGGCACGACTCCCCTCTTGGGGAATGCTCCCATTGCCTTCGGGATTCCGGCGGGTGACCACGACCCTGTCATTCTGGACATGTCGGTGACGGAGTCCTCGGCCAGCGGAGTATTTCTATCCGCCCAACAAGGACAGCAGTCTCCGGAGGGCGCCGTACTGGATGAACGTGGGAACCCGACCACGGATGCCCATGAGTTCGTAAAGCTCGACTGGATGGAGCGGGGGGTGATGGTGGCGCGCGGGAGCCTGCAGCCTCTCGGCCGAGGACACAAGGGCTATGCCATGGTGTTTATCGTCGGGCTGCTCACGTACCTGCTCAGTGACACCAGCCCTCCATGGGAGCTGGCGCCGGACCTGCCTCGGCAGGGCCAAGGCGGCACCTCGTTGGTGGCGATTGACCCGGGGGTGTTCGCCCCAGCCGATATGTTAAGGGGCCGCGTGGACCAATTTATCGACACGGTGAAGAGCGCTCCCAAAAAGGCTGGAGTCACGGAGATCCTCTATCCCGGCGAGCGCTCCGCGAAGTTGCAGCGAGAGGGGAAAGAGAGTGGAACGCTCTCCATCCCGGCAAGCCACTACCACGGTCTGGTTGGGTTGGCCACCGAGGTGGGTATGGAAGGGGCGCTGTAACCTGTTTTTGATGCGGCGCTCAACCTACCGGGAGAGAGACTGCGTATGCTAGAATGGCCTGGTGCCCGGCCCGGGCAGGGCAACGGGTTCGGCTCGTGATTTTTCAGCATGTCAGAGATCATTTTTATCGGGGCCGCGTGGCCCTACGCCAATAACTCGCTTCACCTGGGGCAGATCGCCGGGGCTTACCTCCCCGCAGACATCTTCGCCAGGTACCACCGGATGAAGGGGAACCGTGTCCTCATGGTCTCCGGCAGCGACCAGCACGGGACCCCCACCACGGTGCGGGCCGAGGAGGAGGGGATCTCCCCTCAGGCAGTCGTCGATCGCTATCATCCGCAGTTCCTGGAATCCTGGCGAGGGCTGGGCATCTCCTTCGACCTTTACACCCATACTGGCACCGAGAACCACCGCCAGGTGGTCCACGATGTTTTCCTGCGTCTGCATGAGCAAGGCCTCCTCTACACCAAGAGCACGCTGCATCCCTACTGCCTGGTGGGGAGCCGCTTCCTGCCGGACCGCTACGTCGAGGGGAAATGCCCCAACTGCGGCTTCGACGGCGCTCGTGGGGACCAGTGTGACAACTGCGGCAGGCCCATGGACCCCACGGAGCTCACGGACCTCAGGTGCCGGCTGCACGGGGACAAGCCCGAGTTTCGCGAGACGGAGCACTTTTTTCTGAAGCTGTCGGCCTTCGAGAAGCGGCTGGCCGAATGGGTGCAGGCCCAGAGCCACTGGCGCCCCAACGTGCGGAACTTCACCGCTAGCTACCTCAGCGAAGGTCTACTGGACCGCGCCATGACGCGCGACCTGGAATGGGGAGTGCCCATCCCTCTGCCCGGCTACGAAAAAAAGCGTATCTACGTCTGGTTAGAAGCAGTCGTCGGCTATCTCTCCGCTTCCAAAGAATGGGCCATCGATCGAGGCGACCCCGATGCCTGGCGAGAGTTCTGGTATGGCGACGTCAAGTCCTACTACTTCATCGGCAAGGACAACATTGCCTTTCACACGATCTTCTGGCCGGCGATGCTTATGGGGTACGACAAGGACTTGCGGCTGCCGTACGATGTACCGGCCAACGAGTTCTTGAACCTGGAGGGGCTCAAGTTCTCTAAGAGTAAGAACTGGGGGGTGTGGGTCCCTGACTACCTTGACCATTTCGAGCCTGACCCACTGCGCTACGTCCTCTCCATAAACATGCCGGAGACTAGTGACACGGACTTCAGCTGGAGAGAGTTCGTACGGCGGAACAACGATGAGTTGGTGGCCACCTATGGCAACCTGGTGAACCGTGTGCTGAGCTTCGCGTATCGGTCCTGTGACGGCCGGGTCCCAGAGCCCTTCCCGCTCACGGAGATGGACGAAAGCAGCCGGAGGCTCATGGGGAAAGCGGAGGAGACACTCGCCGAGGTGGACCGGTCCTTGTCCGTGACCCGTTTTAAGGACGGTATCCGCTCGGCTATGGGGCTGGCCCGCGACACCAATCGCTACCTGGAGGAGCAGGGGCCGTGGAAGACCATCAAGACAGACCCCAGGGCTGCGGCTAACGCCCTCTTCGTCGGCATGTGCGTCATCTCCGCGCTGAAATGCGCGCTGTACCCGTTCATGCCCTTCAGCTCTCAGAAAGTGCACCAGTACCTGGGGTTCACGGGAGAGGTCAGTGAGGCGGGATGGACCCTTCAGCGCCCAGAGCCGGGCCAGCCGTTGGTCCGCCCGGAGCCGCTGTTCGCCAAGTTGGACGAGGAGGCCATCCCGGAAAGTATGAGCCACTCAGGGGCGTCAGGATAGAGGCAGAAGCGAAGGTTGAGGAAATAGTTCTTTGCAGAATCTTTCAACGTTTGAACCGGTCCGAGAGGGGCTTGGGCAAGTAGAGGAGACCCTTCGCAGCTACAGCCAGGACGATGACTTTCCGTTCCTGTCCGAGCTTTTGGATTACGTCCTCGATTCGCCTGGCAAACGGATCCGTCCGGCGATCGTTCTGCTGTCGTTCAGGTTCCACCCTCACGATCCAATAACCGCGGTTCGCATGGCCGCCGCCGTGGAGATGCTGCACGTGGCGACGCTGGTGCACGACGACACCATCGATAAGGCGGCCGTGCGCCGGGGCCTTCCAACGGTCAGCAGCCGCTGGGGCAAGGATGTGGCGGTCCTGCTGGGTGATTATGTCTTTTCAACCGGAATTGCGCTAGTCTGCGACGCGGTCAACGTGCGGGTGGCCCGTCTCTTCTCGGAGACAATCATGGCCCTCTCCGCAGGAGAGCTTCGCGAATACATGACCACGTACAACTGGCAGCTGACCCGGGAGCAGTACTGGAAAAGGATTAAGGACAAGACGGCCTCCCTGTTCTCCGCTGCCTCGGAGGCCGGCGGGATTGTCAGCGGCGCGCCGGAGAACCATGTACAGGCCCTGAAAACCTATGGCTATAACCTGGGGATGGCCTTCCAGATCATCGACGATATCCTGGACTTTGAGGGGGATGAGAAGGTGATGGGGAAGCCCGTCGGAAGCGATCTCACCCAGGGTATCATGACCATGCCCGCTATCCTGCTTTCGGAGCGCTACCCCCACGAAAATTCCATCCAGGCGGCCTTCGATGACCGCGACAACCCTCATAAGCTGCGGGCAGCCGTGGAGATGATTAGAAGCTCCGGTATCATCCAGGAGGCCGGTGGCATCGCCGAAGTGTTTGCTCAAGAGGCACGGGAGTCCTTGAACGAGCTGCCGGACATCCCGGCCCGCGACGCCCTTATCGATCTCACACACTTCGTCACCGAGCGAGACAACTAGGGGTAGGCCCTCTGAGGCTTCAGCCTCAAGAACGCTCCCAGACCAGCTCTCCGCCGATCATGACCCGCTCTACGGCGATCTCGTCGAGCCGCTCCGGCTCCGATGCGGTCGGGTCCCCGCTGAGAAAGACCAGGTCCGCGACCTTTCCCCGCGTAACCGTCCCCATCCGGTCTTCATCCCAGCCCACGTAGGCAGCCTCCGTTATATGCATGCGTACCGCATCCTGGACGGAAACGGCCTCCATCGGCGTCACCATCGCGCCGTAGCACGTCGAGCGGGTTGTAGCGGAGTGAAGCGCGGTCATCGGCTCCGGCGGTGCGACCGGGCAGTCGGACCCGAATGCGACGGTCACACCCGCCTCTCTCAGGGAGGCGATGGGGTAGAGCCAGGGGTGCTTGGAGCCCGGAACCTGTGCCAGGTAGCGGTCCCCGTTCTCCTGTATGAACCCCGGCTGGGTGACCACGACGAGTCCTAGCGACGCCAGCTTTTGGCGCAGCTCCGGTGGACAGAGGCCGCAGTGCTCCACCCGGTGACGGCGGCTCCGGACCGACGCCGCCCCACCCGCTGCGTGATGCTGGAGGTAGGCTGCGGCATCTATCACCGCTGCGATGGCGGCCTCCTCTACGGCGTGAAAGGCCGCTTGATAGCCGGCTTCATGGATGCGAAGCAACCGGTCCCGAAGCTCTTCTTGGCGTGGCAGGGCCGTCTCCCCGGTCTCGTTCATCATGACCTTGACGGCGCCAACTCGAAGGCCGGGGTCCCCGGCCCCAAAGAACAGACCCCGTCTGCGCAGCTCATCCAGGTCCTCCACCGCCACCATCTTTCTAACTCGTTGAGGGAATGCACCGCTTCGCTTCAGGCCGGCCAGCATCTCCCACTGGGCGATCGCCCGGTTTGGAGTCGCCTCGTGAATCGCGGTGATCCCGGCCGAGAGGAGCCGCATTCGGGCTTGCCGGAGCCCCTGCGCAAGATCGGCCTCGGCGAGGGTTGGGGCTCCCCGGCGCTCCAATTCCTCCTCCATCTCCAGGAAGCCTCCTGTCAGCTCTCCGGTGTCCAGGGCCCTATCGATAAGGCTGCCCGGCGGCTCCGGGGTCTCTTGAGTTATGCCCAGTCTTTCCAGCCCCAGACTGTTCAGCACGGAGGCGTGGCCGGACCGATGGAAAAGCTTGACCGGGTGCGCCGGCGTAACGGCGTCCAAGTCCCACCGGTTTGGCTGGCGGCCCTCCTCCAGGTAGAACTCCTCGTAGCCCCAGCCTCGGAACCAGTCGCCTGGTGGCGTTTGTGAAGCCCGGCGGCGGAGCGCTTCTTGAATTCCGGTGATGGAGGAGACTGCGCGGGGGCTGCAGTCTACGGCCATCAGGCTGGCGGCATAGGAGAAGAGGTGGATATGAGCATCGATCAGTCCGGGGAGGACCGTTTGTCCTTCGCAATCTACGATCCTGGTGTCAGGGGCGCGAAGCATCTCCAGGTCGTCCCCATCGCCGGTAGCGAGGACTAAGCCGTCTCTGATCGCTACCTGGGATGCGCGTGGCCTATCTTCATCAAGGGTGACGACGTGAGCGTTGTGGAGAAACAGGTCGGCGACTTGCCGTTTGGAGCCCGCCATAACCGCGTTTCCCGGCTACCGTTCTGTGGGGTGGCGCTCTGCGGCGCTCGCTGGAGGCAAGGAGTCCAGGTGCCCGATTTCATTCACTCTCACCACCCTAGTGAAGCCGGGGCTGAGTTTTATCGTGGCTATCGACGTATTCTCAGTTTCGAATCGGACCCCTCTCCCTGTGAAGGTCATGCCGAGGAAAAAGGCCAGCGCGGCATTGATAAAGCCCCCGTGAGCAACCGCCGCCACTCGCTCATCACCATGGGCGTGACGGTCAATGATGATCTCTTGTATGGCGGAAGCCACCCGCTTGCCGAACTCCTTGCCGCCTTCACCCTGGAGCGCCGAAAAATCGAGGACGGAAAGGGTTCCGTCAGTTCCATAGAGCTGGGGGAAACGACGCTGACGCTCATCAGCCGGCGTCGGCCCAAAGAGGCCGGTCTCGATTTCGCGTAGCCCAGGCTCGAAGATGATGTCTTGGCCAAGCCGGTCCGCTACGATCTCCGCGGTCTGCCGCGCTCGGAGGATGGGGCTTGCATACAGGAGGTCCGGCGGCGCCCCGGCCAATCTCTCTGCCAAGAGTCGTGCCTGCTCTCGGCCTCGCTCCGTCAGGGGGTAATCTAACTCAGGCGCTTCCGCCCCTTTAATCGGCTCCGCCTGTCCGTGTCGTATGAGGAGAAGTTCCATGGTCTTGCCGAAATCGGCCATCATTATAGCATCGGGCGTGCCTCAGTAGGAAAGACGACACGGGTGCTATAATGGGCGAGGCGCCGCCCGGGCGCTTTCATTTTGCGCAGTCTAGCCAACTGTTGCTCTCCTCGCGCGTCAGGTTGGCCTGGACCTTACTCCATCTGCCTGCCGCGCGTTGAAATGGGAAAAGGCACGTTGAACAACGGTTCCAAAACACCGCGGGCGATCTGGGATTACCTGGGCGCTCGGTGGCTGCCCCCTATGTTGGCGTTCCTGCGAATGGAGCAGTTTAGCAGCATCGTGCTGCTGTCGGCCGCCGTCGCCGCGCTGGTCTGGGCCAACTCTCCGTGGGATGAGTCCTACTTTGAGTTTCTGGAGGCTCATCTCAGCATAGACCTGAACATCTTCTCGATTGATGAGAGCGTGGAGGGGTGGGTCAACGACGGTCTGCTGGCTGTCTTCTTTTTCGTCGTGGCCCTAGAGATCAAGCGTGAGCTGGTCAAAGGCGAGCTCTCGTCTTTGCGGAAAGCGGCCCTTCCCGGCATAGCCGCCCTGGGTGGCATGATAGTCCCGGCGCTTATCTACCTGGCCTTCAACGCTACCGGTGAAGGCTCGAGGGGCTGGGGTATCCCCATAGCCACGGATATCGCCTTTGCGTTGGGTGTGCTGGGGCTTCTCGGGAGGTCTATCCCGTCCCAGCTAAGAATTTTTCTTTTGGGCGTGGCTGTCTTCGACGATATCGGCGCCATCCTGATCATCGCGCTCTTCTTCACGGATGACCTGAGCTTCAGCGCCTTAGGCTGGGCCGCCGGTCTACTTGCCGCCATCATTTTTGCCGGCCGCGTCCTGGGCGTCAGAAGCATGGTGGTGTATGGATTGCTGGGCGGGCTCTTTTGGGTCGCTGTGCTCAAGTCGGGAGTAGAGGCGACCATCGCGGGGGTTATTCTCGGCCTGATCACCCCGGCCAGCGCCCTGCATGCCAAAGAGGCCTTTCGACCAGGGGTCCACAACCTGGTGGAACGGCACGAGCGGGCTATTGAAGCACACGATGAAGGGGCCGCCGGCGAGGCCCTCGCGGAGATCTCAAGGCTGAGCTGGGAGACGGAGTCTCCCGTGGAACGGCTGGAGCGAACCCTGCACCCATGGAGCAGCTACGTGGTGCTGCCTATTTTCGCTCTGGTAAACGCCGGAGTCGTGATCTCGGGCAGTGTTCTGAGTGACGCGGTGACCAGCGCCATTACCATCGGCATTGTCGTAGCCCTTCCCGTGGGGAAACTGGTGGGGATCACCGGCTTCACCTGGCTAGCGGTCCGCCTGGGACTCACACCAATGCCCACGGGGGTAAACTGGCGGCACATCATCGGGGTGGCACTGCTGGGAGGCATCGGGTTTACTGTTTCCCTCTTTATCGCCGTCCTGGCCTTTGAGGACGAGGAGATGACCGCCCTTGCGAAGATCGGCGTTCTGACGGCCTCGGTCCTGGCAGGCGTCGCCGGCTATGCATTCCTGCGCATGGGATCCCCGAAGGTCCAACAGTCTCACGGAGAGCGCGAGGAAAGCCTCGATTGAGGTTATTCAAAGGGAGGCCTCATGGTTCGACAAACTCACCACGAGCCCGTTCACCCTGAGCGTGTTGAAGGTCTGGGGAGGTGGGGAGTTTCCGATGAGTCTGCCGCACCCCAGACTCATCGCTCGCCTGCGGCGGGTCCGACTTTGTCGAGACTCGCGGTGCAATCGGAGCTCAGAACGACATTTTTGCGAGGCATGTCAAAGAGTTAAAGGGGATCTGGTAAGGGAACAAAGTGGCTGTTTCTCAAAAGGGCCCGGCGTCCTCTGGGTGAGTGCAGAGGACGCCGGACTGGGGGGCCCGTTCGTTGTGCGCGAACGGGCGTCTGAACAAGAGGCGCCAGGGAGGCAACCGGCGCCAGGGAAATGGCAATGTTACATGTGCAGTACCTGCATAGCTATTCCTTGCCTAACCGCATTTATTGAAACCACAGCCATGACACATCAGGCAGCCTTCCTGGTAAGCCAGACGGCTGCCACATTCCGGGCAGCGCATGGCCTGAGCTGCCTCGGCTCCATGCTCGTGCTTGAGTGAAGCAGTATCGGCAGTTTGTTGGAACAGGCCGATCTGGGCCCCGTCCATGGTCCGTTCTTCCCAGATATTCGGAGTCCCTTGCCGGGCGTCTTTTGAGTGTTTGGCCAGCGCCAAGGCGATAGCGTCCGGCGCAGATCGGACCAATACGCCCTGGTCCCACGCCGGGCAGCAGGTGATACCCCGCAGATGGTGCACAATACCGTCGATGTCCACGCCGGCCCTGAGGGCAAGGGTGGTCAGCCGGGAAATGGCCTCCAGCTGGGCCGAATCGCAGCCGCCTGAATGGCCGAGGGCGCTGAACACCTCGAATGGCTTTCCCGTCTCGTCGAAGTTGACGGTGATGTACATGTTGCCGTGACCCGTAACCACTTTATGCGTCATGCCGGTCACGGTAGTGGGGCGTTCGCGCTGCATTCGGGGCACGGGACCCGCTGCGATGGACTCGGCCTCTTGTACGGCGGTGGGGGTGTCGGTCCCGTTGCGGGCCTTCTCCGTGAGGCCGGTGCTCAGCACCTGAGCGCTCTTGGAGCCGTCCCGGTAGCTCGTGACGCCTTTGCATCCCAGTTCGTAGGCCAGCATATAGACGGTCCGTACATCTTCCACGGTGGCATCGTGTGAGAAGTTGACCGTCTTGGAGACTGCGTTGTCGGTATATTTCTGGAAGGCCGCCTGCATCCGGGCGTGCCACTTCGGCGAGATGTCATGGGATGTTACGAAAAGGCGTTGAACCCAGTCTGGGACGCCGGCCATACCGCGGACGCTGCCCCGCTCCGCCAGCTCCTCCATCAGCCCTTCGCTGTAGAAGCCCTCTCGCTTTGCGACATCCTCGAAGTAGGGGTTAACCTCTATCAGGCGGGTGTTGTCCATCACGGTGCGCACGTAGCTCAGAGCGAACAGGGGCTCGATGCCGCTGGAGCAGTTGGCGATGATGCTGATAGTCCCTGTTGGGGCGATGGTCGTCCGCGTGGAGTTTCGGAATCCGGGCCCATCGGGGTCGTAGACGCTGCCGTGCCAGTACGGGAAGACGCCCCGCTCCTCTGCCAGGGCGACGGAGGCTTCGTTGGCCTTCCCTTGAATGAAGCCCATCACGCTTTCAGCCACGATCATGGCTTCATCGGAGTCGTACGGGATACCCAGGATAAGGAGGAGATCGGCCCAGCCCATGACGCCGAGGCCGATCTTCCGGGTGCCCTTGGTGACCTCCTCGATCTCGCGGACCGGATAGTCGTTCATGGTGACGACGTTGTCCAGGAATCGAACGGCGGTGAACACCGTCTTTTCCAGCCGGCCCCAGTCGATCTCATTGGGCAGGTCTTGAGTGACCATCTTAGCCAGGTTGATGGAGCCCAGGTTGCAAGACTCATAGGGCATCAACGGCTGCTCGCCGCAGGGGTTGGTGGCCTCGATAGGACTGATATGCGGCGTGGTGTGGGCTGCATTGATGCGGTCTATGAAGACGATGCCGGGGTCTCCGGTCTTCCAAGCGCTCTGCACCAGGTCTTCGAAGACTTCCCTGGCGTTCAGTTTGCCGGCCACTTGCCCGGTACGAGGGTTCACCAGCTCGTAATCGGCCCCCGTCTCCACGGCTTGCATGAACTTCTCGGTCAGCGCCACGGAGATGTTGAAGTTTTGTAGTGAAACGTCATCATCCTTGGCATGGATGAAACGGAGGATGTCCGGGTGCTCGACGTTCAGGATGCCCATGTTGGCGCCCCGACGGGTACCGCCTTGCTTCACGACATCCGTCGCGGTATCGAAGATCTTGATGAAAGAGACGGGTCCGGAAGCCACCCCACCCGTCGAGCCGACAAGGTCGTTTTCGGGCCGCAATCGGGAAAAAGAGAAGCCGGTGCCGCCGCCGCTCTTGTGAATGAGAGCGGTGTGCTTGGCTGATTCGAATATCCCTTCCATATCGTCAGGCACAGGCAGGACAAAGCACGCCGAAAGCTGTTGCAGCTCCCTGCCGGCGTTCATGAGGGTGGGGGAGTTGGGCAGGAACTCCAGCCGCGCGAGCATTTGATAGAACTCTTCCTCGAAAGGGGCTATGTCCGTGCCCGGATCAACAACGGCTTCTCCTTCAGCCAGGTTGTGGGCGACACGTCGAAACATCTGTTCCGGGGTCTCGGTAATCCTGCCCTCCCGGTCTTTGGCTAGATAGCGGCGGTTCAGGACGGCATCGGAGTTGTCCGAAATCTCCATGCCCGATCCGACGGACATGGGCTCCACCGGCCTTGCCCGCTGACTCTCTCTGGGCAGTTTGATTCCGCCCAGAATCTCGGGCAAGCTAGAGGGGAACGCCGGGGCGTGCTCCTCTAGCCGCAGCGCGGGACGCTTGCTCCTGGGGGCCTGCCTGCGTCCCCCCCCGTTTCCATTTGTGCCGTTGCTGCCAGTCGACATAAGACTAGTCCTTCCTGTGCCTGTCAATCGAAGAGGGAGGATTCACCTCTCGATGTCATCGTCTTAACGATTTCCCGTATGAACCTATAAATGAGTGCTTTTTCTCAGTACCTTCCCTCAGCTGAACGCCTGCTGCAAATGCCGGTGCTGCTCCTCTTTGATCAAGCCCTGCGCGCACTGGCTCTGGAGTATGTGAAGCTGCTCTTCCGCAAACCTTCCAAGCTCTATCCCTTGCGACCTGAACCATCGGAAGGCGGGTACCAGCTCCATGTGCGCGACGGTGGGCTGTAGCTCCTTCTCCCAACGGACCTGCATCGATACCCCGTTGCCGTGCTTGGCCTGGACCAGGCGGACCGCTAGCGCCTTCAAGTGGAACTCCACGAGGCCCCGTATCTTCTCCGCCTCCGCCGTCACTTGCTCCAACGCCAGGGAGACGACGTAATAGTCCGCCTGGGCGGCTAGGGCCTGCACAAAGAGGCTGGGCGGCACGATGAGGGCCCGCTGGAACTCCTGGTCGAAATATTCTTGAAGGAGAATGCCCTGGGGTGATGACATAAGCTGCCGCCCGTAGTAGTAGGGTTGGGCAGCCCGCCGCAGGTTGGCCCAGGGGCGCCCGAGTCCTTCCAGGGGCTGTCCCTCCAAGAGAATTTCGCCGGGTATGCTTCGATCTCCTATCGTCCGCAACTCCAGCGGAGGTCCCTGTGCCCGGACAAAGCCGGGGGGCAGCGTTTCCCGCACCATCTGCACCCTGGTCGTGCCGGTGATTAGCAACTCTCTGAATGCCTCCTCCAGGTCGTGAGGGCTGAAATCAACGGAGTGCCGCGTGACCTCTTGACTCGGGGCCGCCAGAACGACGATCTCCATGGATCCGGAGCCGGCGACGGAAGCGATGAGATCGATGACCTGCCGGGCATGGGCAGAGTCGTGATAGAGGGCGCTGCACTGCCAGCGCTCTTCCTGTACCTGAGCGCCTTCGCTTGTAACTCTGTTCACGGTGGTAATCATCCTAAAGCTTCTCTGCTCCTATGGTCCCCGGTCCTCCTGAGCGACGGTGGGGTTCTCCAGCGTCTCTTCCCCGCCGGCCGACCTGCGGGACCCCCTGGGTCGGCGGGTCTGCCTGCGTCTGCGCACCTCCACCGGCGTCGGCTTCTCCTCCGGCATCAACGGCAGTTGGGCCGATGGAGAGCGGGACTCCTTATTGAGGAGCAGCGACTCAATCTCTTCCCTGAAGTTATCGATGTCGGCAAAGTCTCTATAAACAGAGGCGTATCGGATATATGCAACCCTGTCCAGCATTTTAAGCCCTTCCATGACCATGTCGCCGATAAGGGCTGTCGGCACCTCCGCTCTACCCAGCCTTTGCACTTCCAGCTCGATTTCGTCCACCAGCTTCTCGATGGACTCAACCGGAAGCGGACGCTTGGCCGATGCATGCCGGAGGCCGGACAGGAGCTTGTCGCGGTTGAACTCCTCCCTGCGACCGTCCCGCTTGAGGACCATGAGGGTGGAGGACTGGACTCGCTCATAGGTAGTAAAGCGGAGGCCGCAGCGCAGGCACTCCCGCCGACGGCGGATGCCATCTTCGGCGGTCCGCGAGTCGGTGACTCGAGTATCTTCGTGGCTGCAGAATGGGCACTTCATGGCTTACAACCAGAACACTGCACTTCCTGAATGCCGCTGCGTCTGACTAACCTGTTACTTTGCTACCGCCTTAAAGAACTCCTCATTCGCTGCCACTCTAGTTGGAGTCGGAGTAGTAAGAAGGTAGGCTAGACTGTAGGACATTGGTACACTCATTGTCAATAGGCAGCTGCGCGAGTTTTCTACCATTTGTGGTAATGAAGAGCTCATTATGCCCCACATCTTGGCCTTAATGCACACTATTGCACACGATATGCACGGGCAGTGGGCTTGTTCCGCACACAATGTGCGTAAGGCTGCCCAAGAAGGGCCTCCAGCGGCTGATGGCGCCTTTATGAAGACGCCCCCTCCGGTGGAGGCCCTGTATGACGCTAGAAGCTGATGGGCAGCTTGCCCACGGGTCCCGGCTGAGGCTGGGCCTCCTGCTGCTTGCGGAGGAATGGCGGGACATCCAAGTCGTCTTCCGCCGCAACCGGATCTCGCATAAGCCGACCAAGGGTGTCCGCTCCGACGAACGTGGAGGTGCTCTCGCGGTTGGGGAACCTGGTGGCGATCAAGGTGATCTTGACCTCATCTTCCATGCGGTGGTCCGTGGTCATGCCGAAGTAGATGTTGGCGTCCGGGTCGACGGCCTTGCTGATCATGTCAGCCGCGTCGTTCACCTCGTTGAGGGTCAGGTCGTTGCCGCCGGTGATGTTGAAGAGAACTCCTTTGGCACCCTCGATAGAAACGTCCAGGAGAGGATTGCTGATGGCCTCCCTGGCGGCGTCTGTCGCCCGGCTATCGCCGGTACCGATGCCGATGCCCATCATGGCCGAGCCGGCGTTACTCATGATGGCCCGGACGTCGGCGAAGTCCAGGTTGATGTCGCCGGGCACGGTGATGAGCTCGGCTATGGCGGTGATGCTCCGGCGAAGCACCTCGTCCGCCAGCTTGAACGCGTCGCTCATCGTGACTTTACGGTCGCAGATGCTGACCAGGGCGTCGTTGGGGATAACCAGGAGGGTATCCACCTTTTCGCGAAGTTTAATGATTCCTTCTTCCGCGCGCCTCATTCCGTGGGCGCCCTCCCATTTGAAGGGACGGGTCACTACGCCCACGGTGAGGGCTCCCTGGCTTTTGGCCAGCTCCGCCACAACCGGAGCGCCGCCCGTACCCGTGCCGCCGCCCATCCCCGCGGCCAGGAACACCATGTCACAGGCGCTGATCTCCTGGGCAAGGTCATCGCGGCTCTCCTCCGCGGCCTGGCGCCCTTTTTCGGGGTCGCCGCCGACGCCGAGGCCGCGGGTAATCTGCTCGCCGATGCGTATGCGTACGGGAGCTTCTGTCCGCATCAGGGCCTGCGCGTCCGTATTGACGCACAGGTACTCAACACCTTGGATCTGCTCTTTCACCATTCTGGCAACGGCGTTACATCCGCCGCCGCCGATTCCTATAACTCTTATCTGGGCTAACCCTTGCATCTCTTCTGCCGTTGTCATGATCCTCGATCTCCTTCCTTCCGTGGACCCTCCCGCCCACATTGCTGCTTCTGTTGTACGCTGTCGATTTCTCCAGCTGTCCGCGTCTCGATCTATGCTCTTGTGCCCAGCAACTGAGGCCATAGCCGCAAGGGATTGTGGTTTCCATTCCGTTGGTTTCGGATAATGTCCGACGCCGGGTCGGACGACAACAGGAGGGAGCCAACGGCTGTGGCAAAGGATGGGTCCGCCAGCTCCTGGGACAACCCGTCAACTTGTATGGGGCTGCCGACTCGAACGGGGACCTCGAGGGCCGTCTGCGCCAATACATCGATATGACGGAGCCGGGCGACGCCGCCGGTAATGACCACCCCTGCTATCGGAGACAGGTCGGGCGCCGTTTGCTTAGCCCGGAAGAAGGCCATGCGGAGGATCTCGGTGAGCCTGAGCGCAATGACCTCATTCAGGAAAACGCGCCGTAGTGTGCGCGTGCCAGTGAGTCCGAAGCAGGGGACGGTCAGCTCCTCCGCGGGGTCGACGCCCTCTGATTTGCCTGAGCCTTCCTCGTGGTACAGACGCTCCGCTACGTGGAAGGAGGTGTTAAGGGCGATGGCGATGTCATTCGCGATCTGGTACCCGCCTACAGGAAGAGATGAGGTATGGAAAGGGGCGCCCCCAGCGTAGGCGGTGGTATCCGTGGTGCCGCCTCCGATATCCACCATCACGACGCCCATCTCTTTCTCTTCCGCGGTGAGTACCGCCTGGCCGGATGCGACCCCGCCGGCGATGAAGCCATCGAGGTCCTTGCCGGCCATTTGGACCGCCTTCCTGAGATTCTTGACGGCTGCCGCGCTGGCTGTGATGATGTGGCTCTCTGTAGTGACCGTTCCTCCGTGCATGCCTACAGGGTTTCTGCGGCAGATGTAGCCATCTACGCGGAACGCCCTGGGTATCACGTGGACCACCTCTGTGTCGGCAGGCATCGCGATGACCTTGGAGGCGTCGATGGACCGCTCTACATCCTTGGCGGAGACGATGCCGTCGTTCTTCGTGGTGTAGACCTCACCCCCATGGTTCATTGAGCCGATGTGCTTGCCGCTAAGGGTGGCGTAGACGGAAAGGCCCCTGTTGCTGTCGGCGAGCCCTGCATCCTCCAGGGCCGCCCGTATGGATAAAGAGGCATCGTCGATGTTGTCGACGATGCCTCTTTGAATACCCAGCGCCTGAGCCTGTCCCACGCTCAGGACCTTGATACCCTCGGACGGGTTTCGCTGGGCGGCGACCACGCGTATGCGGCTGCTCCCCGCGTCTATGGTGACGAACGTTTTGCTATCTCTGCCCACGGGATCCCCCCCTTTGCCCCGACGCCTCGGAGAGTGCCCTGAGGCTCTCTCCGGTAGGCTCGGCGCTGCGACCCTTTAGAGCTTCTGTGCTATACGCAGTTTCGCGCTACGACTTCTCGGATTCCGGTCAGTCTCCTCTTCGGTTGGGACGATAACCTTACGGGTGATGATCCCAATCGACGCGTGGTGACCGCAGACGCACACCGGGACCTCCGGCGGACAGATGCAGTCCCTGGCTTCTTGCTGGAATAGTGTTTTGACGGCACGGTCATCTAACGAATGAAAGCTGATGATGCCCAACCTGCCGCCGGGCTTGAGTAGCGCCAACGCCTGAGGCAGGGCCCGCTGCAGATTTGAGGTTTCCTCGTTAACCCACATGCGCAGGGCCTGAAACGTCCTGGTGGCGGGATGGATCTTGTGGCGGTGGCCCGACGTGACTCGCTGGACCAGATGGGCCAGCTGTCCCGTGGTCTCGATGGGCCGCTCCTTAACGATGCGCCGGGCGATAGCCCGGCTTCTGGGCTCCTCGCCGAAGTTTCGCAACACCTGCGCGATCTCCTCGGCGGTACCGGAGTTGATCAGCTCTGCAGCCGTCCGCTCCTTGGCGGGGTCGAACCGCATGTCAAGCGGGTCGTCCCTCTTGAAGCTGAATCCCCGGCCCTCCGCGGCCAGCTGAAGCGATGAAAGGCCCAGGTCGAAGTAGATACCGTCTACGTTCGCGAAACCGTGTCGGGCCGCGATGGCCCCCAGGTCGGCGAAGGTGTCGTTTATCAGGACTGCTGAGGAGGCGAAGCGTTTCAAATTCCGCCCTGCGATGCTCACCGCCTCCGGGTCCAGGTCGATCCCCAGCAATCTCCCGCCGGGGGCGCTGGCATCCAGTACCGCTTCGGCATGGCCTCCGGGCCCAAGGCAGCAATCGATATGCACGCCGCCGGGGGCAACGCGAAGGCCTGTCAGCAGCTCCTTGACGAGCACGGAGGCGTGCTCAACAGGAGGGGCCATGCTAAGCATTCCCTTTCTCCAGCGCCTGAGCGATCTGTGGCAGATTCGCTCCCTCGGCCTCTTCGGCCGCCCAGCGGTCCGGCGACCAGATTTCGAAATAGGTGTCCTGCCCCGTGATGACGACCTCTTCGGCGATATCGGCGAACTGGCGTAGCCCCTGCGGGAGCAGCGCCCGCCCCTGCCTGTCGAGCGCGGCCGCGAAGGCGCCCGAAAAGGTGAGCCGTCGCAGCTTACGAGCATTCTCGTCGTATGGGGAAAATGATTTCACGCGCGAGGATACCTCCTCCCACTCCTTTGGTGGGTAGGCCTCAATGCAGCCGTCCACCCCGCGGGCCAGCACGACTCCCAGAATCAGGGTCTCTCGAAACCGCTGAGGGATTACCACTCTGCCTTGAGGGTCCACGCGTCCCTCGAAAGTTCCCAGTAGCGACATGATGCCGGCCCGGCTGTCCCGCCTTTCCCTGGGGCATTACGGAGAAAGACTTCATGATGGCTTAGCCCCAATCCACCCTATTGTATAACTAATGTCAAGTATTTTACTTAGCTTTTTAGGCATCTCATCCCAATATCTACCAAGCCGACTGAAGTGGCATGCAATCCCTCGCGCTCCGATGACAAAATCAAGCCAACATGAACGGCAAAAGTTCAGCGGGCTAGTGTGGCGTCCTGGTAATCCCTTGTCATTCTGAGTGCAGCGAAGAATCTCGCTAGCCAGTAAGCGTCCCTCTTTTGGCGAGACCCTTCGTCGCTGCGATCCACAGGGTGACAAACGGTACGCTTTTTAGGTGACGAGTCACTAGGCGAAGCGCACGTGGTCCGGGGATATGACGGGAAGGCGCGGTCTCGGGCCGGTCAGGGCATGCGTCTGATATCAGACCGTTTCGCGGCCAGCAAGGACATTAACCCTACGAGGAGCAGCCCCGTCCATAGGAAGGCATCGCGGATGCCATATTTCTCTGCGAAGGCGCCGATAGGAAGCGCTCCGAAGGTGTGGACGGTGAAGGTGATCATGTAAAAGCTCAACACCCGCCCTCTGAAGGCGTCCTCGACGTTGGTCTGGATCAGGATGTTCACATAGGTGTTGAAGGTGGCGCTAAAGGCTCCAAGTAAGAGAAGCACGCCGATCGCCATGCCGATGTTGGTGGAGACAGATAGCAAGATGATCCCGACTCCCCACGCGATGCCGGTGGCGAGGAGCAGCCTGCCGAGACCCCGGTGGCTGCTCAAGTAAAAGGCGAGGGCGAGGCTGCCGGCCAATGCGCCGAGCCCGATCATGCTGGTGAGCAACCCGAATCCCTCCGGACCCAGCCCCAGGGCTTCCTTGGAGAAGGCTGGGAGCATGTCCCGGAAAGCGAGTCCCAGGCCGGTGCCCACGAAGGCCGTGATGACCAGCCAAAACAGGGAGCGGTGCCTCCAGATGTAGCGCACCCCTTCCGTGAAGGCCCTGAGCGCCGGCTCATCCTGATTCCGGTCTTGAGGCTGGTTCCCTCGGCTGACAAAAAGAACCAGGGTGACGATGGAGAGGGCGAAGGCTCCGACGATGATGAAATAGACCACCTCTGCTCCGGAAACCCCGATGAGCACCCCAGCCAAGGCGGGGGCGACAAGGCGCATCGCGTTCTGGATGCCGGAGTTGAGGGTGACGGCGTTGGCGACATGCTCCCGACCCACAATGTTGAACACAAAGGCCTGTCGCGCCGGCCCTTGGAAGCTAAAGACGGCACCATGGACCGCCGCACCGATAAGCAAGTGCCACAGCTCGATGGCGCCAGCCCATACCACAAGGCCGATCACCAGGGCGGATACCGCGGATACGGCTTGTCCTGCAATGATCTGAGATTTTCTGTCGAACCGGTCTGCGAAGACGCCGCCGATGGGGGAGATGACTAAACGGACCGCCCCTGTAGTAACCAGGACGGTGCTGAGGGCGAAGGGCGAGTTGGTGAGCTCGAAGGCCAGCCAGGCCCGGACGAGGATCTGGGCCTGCAACGCGAAGCTGCTGAAGATAAAGCTATAGGTGAATCGGCGGTACTCGGGAACCGCCAGGGAGGCAAAGGCCCTCGGGCCTCGCCGTGGAGCATCCCCGGCTGCGGATGGTGCGGCTTCGGTGGTGCTGCCGCCGGTGGCGTCCTGCCTGGGCCGGTCCGCTGGCTCCTCCAGGTCGTCGTGGGGCAAGGGCTATTGGACCTCCCTGGAAGCTCATGCACACTGTTCGATCGGCGCCGTCGACGGTTTGTGAGGCGGACCGAGGATGAGGTGGGCTAAAGCGTGTCTCGTTCAGACAGGCGCGGGCGCGAGTCCGGACGGTGTATGGGCCACGTCAGGGAGTCTAGCCTTGAGCAGGGGGCTTTGTCCAGAAGATCAAAAAAGCGGGCCTGCGCCGACCAATGACGTAGCTGGTCGGCGCAGCCCCGGGACGCCAGGGAGGTGGAGCAGCTTCGTAAAGAACAAAAAGCCAGCGGACTCGATGCGGGAGGCTCCTGGCTGATCAACAAAGACTAGTCTAGACCCTGCCGGGGAGGACAACGGTCGCGTGACCGGGCGTTGTCTTCTCACCCTGTTCGTTCTCCACCCACACGTCCAGGTCCACCAGGTTCTCGCCCTGCTCCTGACGTTTGGCGCGGACGGCCCCCGTCGCCGTCAAGGTCGTGTTCACCAGGTCTTGGCGACGGTACTCGGCGCCGATCTTCCTGATCCAGCCATCGTCTCCCATCCAAGCGTTGAGGGCGTTGACGATGTAGACCAGCTTGAGGTTGCCCATGATGTTGGCGTCCGGAAGCTTGGCCACATTTTTCGAGTAGTCGGGGTCCATGTGGATCATGACGAACTCATCGTTGGCGCTGGCGAAGCGGTTCAGCTCCATGAAGCCTACCTTAATGGAGTAGGGCGGTACCTCATCCCCGATTTTGACATCTTCGAAATAGAGTTTCGCCATGCTTCCCTCCTGCCTGCCCCGCCTTGCGAGCGGTACGCCTACTTATTGACCTGGTGTGGACCGTAAATGCGCAGGCTTGTGCTGCTCCAGTTCACCACCCGCTCGGCTCTTTGATTATCGATCCTCCCCCTGTACTTGACGATGACCAGCGCCCCGCCGTCGGGCCGTGGCGACTCCTTCAAGCTTTCCAGGTGGCCGCGACCGGTGATCACGTCGCCGGGATAAATGGGCCGTAAGATTTCGTAGTCGTTGCCGCCGTTCATGACGACCGTGCAATCTCCCAGGGCCTCGATGACCGGCGGCGTGACTCCCCGCTGCCCTCGGGTCCGGGTCGTGAACAGGGGCGGAGCGATGATGCCGCCGAAGCGGGAGCGCTTACCGTACTCCTCATTGAAGTAGAGGGGGTTCGGCTCGTTGGGCCATGCCATGGAATGGGCGAAGTGCTTGATAAGTCCCTTCTCCACCTCCATGACGTCCGGCGGTCCCTCGACGCCGATGAGGGCCTCCGCGGTTTCCGTGATCACCAGTGCCATGGGGTTCTCCTTCGGGAGTGTCTTTGGGAAAAGAACCGCTCCTAGCACGGTGCTGAAAAACACCCCCAAACCCCCTCTAGGGGGTTCAAGGTATCCGCCTTAGGCGGATGATTTATAGAAGGGGGACACCCCCTTCGACCCCCGCCAGAGGGGCGGAGCCCCTCTGGACACCCCTTTTGACGAACTCAGGGCAGGTCCCACAGGCGGTGCTTCTCTGACCCCCCTTTTTCAGCGTCCTGCTAGATAACTCGGCGGTCTTCTCCGGAACGCATGATAGCTCCCGGCGGCGGGCATGGGAAGTGTGGGGAACCAGGCTGGCATACTCCATCGTATAGGCACTGGAGGGCCGCTCCGGGCATTCCTGTAAAATGATCCTTGAGGCGGCGGCCTTCAGTCTTGCGCCGCAGCGCGAGCGTCCCTATTTTTCTCACGCATGTCATTCACACTCAACAGCCTGCCCACTCGACACATTGCATTGCTGCTGGCCGTGGCGGTCATTACCGCCGCCTGCGGCGGCTCCGGGACCGGTGATTCGGGGGGAGCGGCCTCTCCGGCCCCTTCGAGTGACGGAGGGACGCCGGCGCCGACCCCCACCCCAACCCCCGTCGCCAATCCGGTCACGGATCTTCTGGCCAACGCCCAGGAGGCGAGATACGGCGGTGTGCTGGTGCTGGCCAACCGAGGGGACCCACCCGCGGGCTTCGATCCTATGCGGACCAGCAGCATCGCCCTGCATCACGTCGGCGGCGGGCTGTTCGGCCCGGGCAACCTGGTGACCCGCTGCCGGCAGAACCTGTACCTGCCTTGCCCCAACCTGGCCACTAGCTGGTTCCCAAATCCCGGCTTCACCGAGTGGACCTTTGTGATTCGGAACGACGTGACATGGCACGACGGCGCGCCGTTCACCGCCGAAGACGCCAAGTTCTGGTTCGACCTGGCCGCATTCGGGGCCGAGGCCGAAGGCAGGTCTCGGGCGCCGGCTTTTTTCAGGGGCGAGCTCGGGGACATCAAGTCGGTGGAGGTCCTGCCCTTCAACCAGCTGCGCGTTTCGTTGCGGCAGCCCAACCCCCAGTACCTGGCGGTGCTGTCCAACCCCCGGTTTAAAATGGCCCACCCCCGCCACTTGATGCAACCCCGCATCGAAGAAGGAGAGGTCAGCGTCGCTCCCATAGACGTGGGACTTACCGGCACCGGGCCGTTCGAGCTGGACCGCTACGAGCCGGGGAGCTTGCTGCGGCTTCGACGGTTCGACGGCTACTGGGAAAAGGATGCGGCGGCAAACCTGCTCCCCTACCTGGCCGGCATCGATTTCGTCATGATGCCTACCGCGTCGGTCATGGACGCCGCCTTTCGTACCGGACGGCTGGACGGCGGGGCCAGAGGGGAGGGGCACTACCTGACCGTCGAGAGAAAAGTTGGGTATGACCGAGACCTGGGGGACCGGGCCTTCTATGCCCACATCCAGGGAGGCATCTTCCGCCTGGGCTTCAACGTCCTCAAGGAGGGGCCATGGCAGGACGTTCGCGTTCGGCAGGCCATCTCCCTGTGGATCGATAAGCAGGCGGCGATCCCATCGGCCCTGGGAGGCTTCGGTTACCTATCGCCCACCCTGTCGTTGAGCAACCCCTTCACCAACAGGGCCTTTGTGAACTGGCCGCGCTTCAACCGAGAGGCCTTGCCTGAGCGGCGGGAGGAGGCGCGGACCCTGATGGCGGCGGCAGGATATAACGACGGCTTTTCCATGGGCTACCTGTGCCGGTCGCGGCTGGTGGCCCGCTGCGAGTTCCTCCAGGGCCAGCTGGCCGGCCTGAACATCGACCTGAAGCTGCAGGTCGTCGACGAGGGGGAGTGGAACCGGGGGCGTGTCAGCCTGGACTACGACAGCCAGCCCGGCGCGCACTTCACCTCCCCTATCCCCGAGGGGACGGAATCGGTGTTCGGCAGGTACGCCGAGAACCCCGACGCCTATAGTAAGCATGATGATAAGCTGGTCGACGATTTCTACCGGCGCCTCCGCGAGGCTCGGGACCAGGGGCTGCGGGTGTCGGTCTGGCGCGAGCTTGAGGAGTACATCATCCGGGAGCAGGCCTACGTGGTGCCCATCGCGGGCAGCATTCAGGTCGTAGGGTACCGGACCTACGTGAAAGGGCTTATCATTCCTCCTGAAGACGGACACACCCATACGGACTTCGCTACGGTCTGGTTCGACAAATAGGGCGAGGCCGGGCCACACTCCCGGTCATGTAGACCCAACTCGATAGACCTTGCACCGATATCTATCATGGCGTCTGTTGTTGTTCGTGCCGACGCTGCTGCTGGCGTCGGTAGTGATCTTTTTGATCATGCGGGCAGTCCCCGGCGATGTCGCACTGGTTGTCCTCGGCGGTTCGGGCGAGTCGACCCACGACGTTGAGCAGATCGAGAGGGTGCGGGAGGAGCTGGGGCTGAACGACCCCCTGGTCGTCCAGTACGGCGATTGGGTCTGGAGCCTGGTGAACGGCGATTTCGGCGGGCGGTCGCTGGAGAGCAGGGAGTCCATCGCCTCCATTGTGGGCCGCCAGTTTCCCGTGACCTTGCTCCTCACCTTCTACGCCATCATCCTCTCGGTCGTCGTGTCGATTCCGCTGGGTGTCATCGCCGCCAAGACCCAGGACCGCTGGCCGGACTATCTGATCCGGGCCGTCTCCGTTGCGGGACAGTCCGTGCCGACGTTTGTGTTGGCCCTCCTGGTCTTGCTGGGGCTGGTCGTCGTCATTGAGTGGTCGCCGCCGATCATCTACGCCGATCCATGGGACGATCCCATCAGGCATGCCCGGATTGTGTTTCTTCCCACGGTGGTATTGGCGGTTGGGCTGGGCGCCGCCCTGCTCCGGATAACCAGGGGCGCGATGCTGGAGGTCCTGGGCCAGGACTTCATACGGACGGCCAGGAGCAAGGGGCTGGGTGAACGAGTAGTCCTGATCAGGCACGGGCTGCGAGTCGCCCTTTTACCCGTGCTTACCGTCTCGGGTCTTCAGGTGGGAGCGTTGCTCGGCGGGGCCGTCGTCCTGGAGTCCATCTTCGGTCTGCCCGGCATCGGCCGGGGCATGGTCCAGGCGGTCACCAGCCGGGACTACCCCGTCGTGCAGGCGTTGGCGATGCTTATCGTCTTTCTGGTGTTGGCCATCAACTTCTTCACCGACGTTCTCTATGTGTTCATCGACCCCAGAATCTCCTACCGGAGCTAATCGGCCGGCCGGCTGCGCCCGGACAACGAGGACTCACCAATGAGCGTCGAGCCTGGACAGCGGTATCTCCGGCGGGGCGCAAAAGCTTTCATCAGGCTACCTGTTCTTCGGTCGGCCCATGTCCTCAGGCGGAAACCCCTGGGCGCTGCCGGCCTGGCCGTGATGCTGGCGTTGGTGGTGCTCGCCCTGTTCGCCGATCAGATCGCCACCCATGATCCCCTGGGGCAGGACATAGACAACAGGTTGCGGGCCCCGGGAAGCGACTTCTTTTTTGGTACAGATAGCTTCGGACGAGATACTTTTAGCCGGGTGGTCCACGGAGCGCGGGTGTCCCTCTACGTCGGCGTGGTCTCGGTGGCGATTGCGGTTGCTGCCGGCGCAGTCCTGGGCGTGGCGTCGGCCTACTTCGGCGGCAAGCTAGACTTGCTTTTCCAAAGGTTTGTCGATGGCTTGATGGCCTTCCCGACCCTGGTCCTGGCCCTCGTCCTGGCCGCCGCCCTGGGCGCGGCGGCCAATAACGTGGTCCTGGCCATCATCATCGCCGTCACGCCCCAGACGGCGCGCCTCACCCGCTCCAGCGCACTCTCGGTCCGCCAGGAGATGTACATCGACGCCGCCGAGGCCATGGGCGCTCAGCCCTGGCGGGTCATCGTCCTGCATATGCTGCCCAACGCCCTTACCCCGGTCGTGGTCCTGATGCCGGTCCTCCTGGAGCAGGCAATCATAGCCGAGGCGGCGATGAGCTTTCTGGGGCTGGGCGTACCGCCGCCGGAGCCTTCGTGGGGGCGCATGCTTCAGGAGGGCACGGACGGCTACCTGGAGGCTGCGCCGTGGCTGACCTACTTCCCGGCACTGGCCCTGACGCTGACTGTCTTCAGCGCCTCCATGATCGGTGACGCCCTGCGGGACATCCTCGATCCTCGGTTTGCGAGTCGGAGCGCCTTCAGGCCTGCGGAGGTGGGCAGGGTCCGCTAGCAATGCGCCTTACGGCGAGGAAGGGTGAGCGCCTGGGCTCCGCCCCACTGGACACCTGTTGGGCGGACCTATCTTGACCCGGAGCGCTAAATAACTACGTGTCAGTCAGTCTTCCTGGGTAGACATTGCATAGCTCATTGGGTTGATCTCTGTCACCCTGCGAGCGGTTGTACAACGACAGGGAAACAAATGCTCGCATGGTGGGCCCGGCAGGGTTCGAACCTACGACCAATCGGTTATGAGCCGAGCGCTCTGCCACTGAGCTACGGGCCCTCGTGCGCCGCTCCAGTAAGCGAGACGACCAGGGAGGTACTACGATTGTAGCCGTGGGAGACGCCGGGGGCAAGGAGGCGGGACGCTTTGTGGAGCCGTCCGGTCAGGGCCGCTATCAGAAGCAGCGACAGGATACGGTGTGCTATAATACGGCGCGTTTTCGACCCCCTCACCCTTAATATAGGAAGTCGACGGAGGCAGCTCGTGGACCTCATCAGAACCCTGCTCTTCATCCCCGGCAACAGGCCAAACATGCTCCAGAAGGGCCCCGACATGTCGGCCGACGCCCTGGTGCCCGACCTAGAGGACTCGGTCCCGCCCGACGAGAAGGCCAACGCTCGAGCAATCGTTGCCGAGCACCTGCCGGGCCTGGCGGGAAGACGGGTCTTCGTCCGCATCAACGGACTGCAGACGGAGTGGACCTGGGATGACCTGCGGGCCGTCGTTTCCAAGGACATCGAGGGCATCAGCATCGGCAAGCTGGACTCGCCGGAAATGGCCAAGGAGCTGGACGCCATGCTGAATGTCCTCGAGAGGGAGCGAGGCCTCCCTATCGGTCATACCAGGATCATCCCGTGGATAGAGACCGGCAAAGGAGTCGCTAACGCCAAGGACACTGCCATGGCGACGCCCCGCATGCTGGGGCTGGCCTTCGGCGCCGAGGACTATACCGCCGACATGGGGGTGACCCGGACCAAAGGCTCGGAGGAGATCGCCACCGCCAGGGCGATGACGGCCATAGCGGCCCGCGCGGCGGACATCGTCGCCTTCGATACACCTGACCCGGACTTCAACGACATCGACGCCCTGGTGGCGGACGCCCGCCGGGCAAAGGCCGTGGGGTGCAAGGGGAAGTTCGTCATTCACCCCAACCAGATCGGCCCCATCAACGACGTCTTTCGCCCCTCGCCGGAAGAGATGAGCCATGCCCGCCGGGTTGTCCAGGTCTTCGAGGAGGCCAAGGAGAAGGGTTCGGCGGCCACGACTCTGGACGGGAAGATGGTGGACACCCCGGTGTGGAAACGGGCGCTCAAGCTGCTGGAGGTCGCCGAGTCCATTGAGAGGGTCGAGGCGGCCAAAAAATGAGACTCACCGGCAAGCTGCCGGCTGATGGAGGCAACTGTTGGAGCCTCTAAGATCGATGCTCTTCGTCCCGGGCAACCGGGAGCGGTTCCTGGCCAAAGCGGCCGGCCTGCACGCCGACGCCCTGGTCCCCGATCTGGAAAGCGGCGTTCTGGAGCCTCAGAAAGGGAAGGCGCGCCAGATGGTCCGCGACGCCCTCCCCACGTTGGCGGCCAGCGGGCAAAAGGTCGTGGTCCGCATCAACCCCCTGGATACCCCGTACTGCTTGGATGATCTGAACGCTGTCATCTCGGAGCACATCGTCGGCGTGAGCGTAGCCAAGATCGAGTCCGCGGACGATATCCGTAAGCTAGACCAGATCATCACCAGCCTGGAAGAGGGTAAGCGTCTCCCCTATGGTCAGGTCCGCATTATCCCGTGGATCGAGAGTGCTTTGGGGGTGATTCGCGCCTTCGATATCGCCACCGCCTCCTCAAGGGTCGCCGCAATAACCTTCGGCGGTGAGGACTTCACCGCCGACATGGGAGTCTCCCGTACACAGGAGGGCAACGAGATTCTGTACGCCCGGAACCACGTCGCCATCGCCGCTCGGGCGGCACACCGAGTGGCCATCGACGCCCCGTACGTTGGCATCAACGATAGCGAAGGGCTGTTGGCGGACGCCAGGCTGGCCCTTCAGCTCGGTTTCAAAGGAAAGTTCGCCATCCATCCAGGACAGATCGATGATATCAATGGCGTTTTTAGCCCGTCCCCCGACGAGGTCCAACAGGCACGGCGCATCGTTTTGGCTTTTGAGCAGGCCGAGGCGGATGGGAAGGGCACCTGTTCGCTGGACGGCAAGATGATCGACACGGCTATCGCTCTCCGGGCCCAGAAGCTTCTTCTCCTGTCTGACGAGCTGGCCCAAAAAGAGCACGTCCGCGGCTAGGCGCGGGCAGCGCCCGCAGGCATTGCGCCTGGCGGCGTAGGAGGGAAGGATACCGATCACTCCTTCGCCTTAGCCCAGTCCGTCAAGAGTCCTGGCACGCCAGGGTTCAAGGCGTGCCCTTCGGGGATGATTGACGGAAGGAGGTGTCTCCCTAGCTCCCTCAACCTCTAAAGAACCATGTTCTAAACGGAGAGAGGGCAACCCCACTCCCCTCTGTAGCGGGAAAGGGGCAGGGTGTTAGGTCAGCAGCCCCTCCCATTCCCCCCTCAGGTGCGGGTATTTCCCGGCCATCAGGTCCAGGTGACGGTCTGCCAAAAGGGGTGTCGGCAGCCCCTTCAGCCGCTTCCGCAAGCCTGCCTTGAACGATTCGTCTTTACCCATGGCGGCCAGCGGCGCCTCCGGGATCGCTTTCCCCTGCAACAGGACGCGGAAGCCGCCCAGACCCTCAGGCTTGATGAGCTCGCGCTGGGCCATCCGGTTGGCCTGCCGCTCTCGATCACCCATTCGGCGACGCGGCATTTCCTTCATGAAAAGGTCGATGCCGAGATTTTGAAGAAACTTTCCTTGGGTGAGCATGCCGATTGGCCGAAGGGACGTTTGCATTCCGGCCTGCATGAGCGTCGTGAAATTGGCGTGGGCGGTAATGTCCCGGCTCCCGATTCTGGCGTACGGGTCGCTCTCTGGTGCGTGACGGTAATAGCTCACGATGGTGCCCCGGGAACGCTCAGGAGTATAGAGCCCCTCGGCCAGGTCGCCGTAATCGAAAGTGATAACGTAACCCCTGGTGAGGCCGCGGCCAACGTCTTGTATCCAGCGGGCGGCGGTGAGGTTGACCTCGGCCTCCCATCCCTCCTCGAGCCGGACCTTTTCCTGGGCAAAGCGGTCTGCAAGCTCAGGCGTTGAGGGATCCCCCGCGACTTCGACAAGCCGGCCGCCATCCAGGGTTACATAAAGCTCTTGCAGACTCCCTCGCCGCATGGAGACTCGGTGTACCGGCAGGGCGTCAACCAGCTCGTTGGAGATCACGCAGCCGACGATGTCCTGGACTGGAAAGCCGGTGCTGCGCAGCCATTGTAACGAGGCCGGGCAGTCGGCGGGCGCTGGCCGGGCCCGGTCGATGGCCATGTAGCGCAGGGCCGCTCCGAATTCCGGTTCCAGATGCGACGCGAAATCGAGAATATCCAGCGCCAGGACGCCGTCGCCGGCCCCTGGCTCGATGACCTCGAAAGGCGTAGGCATCCCCAGAAGGCGCCATATCTGCTCCAGCTGCAGGGCAATGAGAGCGCCGAACACCGGGTGGGCCGTCGGACTGGTGTAGTAGTCCCGACCGACAACCCTGCCGTGACCTCGGTAATAGCCGCCGGCGTCGGAGTAGAGTGCTAGCTCCATGTACTCGGCGAAGGTGATGCGCCCCTTCTCCGCAATGAGCTGCTTTACCGCGTCCTCGGCCGTCGCCATGTCGTGCCTCCCGAAATCTGCCGCCAGCATAGTCCCGGGGCGTTTCCCTTAGCAAACAGGGCCATCTTGGAAGCCATCCAAGGGAAGGGTCACTCGATCATACGTTGACAGGTTTGAGGCCCTGCTCTAGCATGGATGCGGACCGTGCTAGGCGGGGAGATAGCGGTGCCCTGTACCCGCAATCCGCTACAGCGGGGCTGAACTCCCGTCCTGAGGTCCTCGACCCCTGGGCGTTATCGACGTGACGCCGGTGCTGAGGAGCGGGTCCCGCGCGGCAGAGGCCTATGAATCCCGCCAGGTCCGGAAGGAAGCAACGGTAAGTAGTCGCCTCTGGGTGCCGTGGGAGTGCCTGCTCTGAGTCGGCTTGCGGCGGTGCATCCTTGGGCCAGATCGAAGGCGGGTGCACGGTCCATTTCTGATAACGATCCACTTGCTGCTTCGTGGGGAGGCCTTCAGGCCTGCAGAGAATGTTAGGGCCGAGAAAGATGAGGCCTTTGTGGTCCCAACAACAGATATTGTCGATGGCGCAAGCGTCGCCGAGGTCAGGCGCTTGCTCGGTCGTTACGGCCTTCATCCGCGAAAGGCCCTGGGGCAGCATTTCCTTGTAGACCCCGCCGCTCTTGGCCGGATAGTCGAGGCTGCGGAGCTTGGCAAGGATGACACGGTTATCGAGGTTGGACCCGGCCCCGGCCTCCTGACGAGGGGGCTGCTGGATGGGGCTGGCCGAGTTGTCGCCGTCGAGAAGGACGCCCGCTTGGCCGGCCTCCTCCGTCGGGAGATCTCGCACTCCCGCCTTCATATCCTGGCGGCTGATGTGCTGAACGTCCCACCGGAGGACTTGCTCTCCAACACCGGGGGCGGTACCGATTACAAGGTTGTGGCCAACCTGCCCTATTATGCGGCGGCCCCCATCCTGAGGCACTTTCTTGAAGCGCGGGTTCGACCCAAGCTGCTGGTGGTGCTGCTCCAAGAAGAGGTCGCTCGGACCGTTGTGGCTAAACCCGGGGATATGACAATGCTGTCCGTGGGGATGCAGCTCTACGCGGTTCCAAGAATGATCGGGCCTGTTTCGGCCTCCAGCTTCTACCCACCGCCAAAAGTTGAATCGGCCATTGTGCGGCTGGACGTCCGCCCTGAGCCTGCGGTGTCCGTGGAGCCGCAGCGTTACTTCGAAGTTGTGCGGGCGGGCTTCAGCGCCCCTAGAAAACAGATCGTAAACTCTCTGGCCAAGGGGATCGGCGCGGCCCGGCCCATGGTGCTCGAGGTGCTCACGCGAGCTGGCGTCTCGCCGCAACGCCGGGCGGAGACCTTGAGCTTGGAGGAGTGGGCGGCGATCTGCGAGGCTCTTGAAGCGGTGGGCTGAGGACGGACATCGTGCTGAACGTCTGGAGGGCCTACGCCAAGATCAACCTGACCCTGGAAGTTCTGGGTAAACGGCAGGACGGCTTCCATGAGATCGCTACCGTCATGCAGTGCGTTGACCTGGCGGACGAGCTGGTGTTCGAGCCCGCTGACGATGTGATCGTGGACTGTGATGATCCTGGGGTACCGCAAGGGAAGAACCTGGTTTTCACGGCGCTGCGAATGCTCTCCATCAGCGGCGGAGCGAATCAAGGAGCGCACGTAACGGTATCCAAGAACATCCCGCTCGCCGCGGGGCTTGGCGGAGGCAGCTCGGACGCCGCTGCTGCCCTACTCGGCCTCAACCAGCTCTGGAGGCTCGGCTTTCCCCGATCGAGGCTGGACCCTATCGCGGCTGAGCTGGGCTCGGACGTTCCTTTCTTCTTGCACGGCGGCACAGCGCTCGCGCAGGGCAGGGGGGAGGTGGTGAAGCCATTACCCGATGTGCAGCCGTTATGGCTGGTCCTTACAACCCCGCCGATACACACCGAAACCAAGACCGCGACCCTGTATGGGATGGTGACTCCATCCATGTTCACGTCTGGCGAGGCGACGCAGCGGCTGGTGCTGGCTATCGAGGCCGGAGAGGAGCTCTCGTCAGGCCGGCTGTTTCAAAATACTTTTGAGCAGGTTGCCCGGGAGGCCTTTCCCGGGATGGAAGAGTACTGGAGCAGGTTCGCCGATGCAGGGGCGCCAAGTGTGCATCTGTGCGGGAGTGGACCGACCCTGTTCACTCCGGTGAGCGGCCCCGGAGAAGGAGAGAGGCTTCAAGACCAGTGCATGGCTCGTGGGCTCGACGCCTGTCTTGTGAGAACTGTAGCCGCCCCCGTATAATCGATCAAGCTTGTTCTGTGGAGGAGACCCCCTTGCTCAAGAGCCGCAACTGCGGCGACCTCAGGCTGACCGATGATGGCTCTCAGGTGACCCTGGCCGGGTGGGTACACCGGCGCCGCGATCACGGGGGCCTGATTTTTATCGACCTGCGTGACCGTTCGGGGTTTGTACAGGTCGTCTTCAACCCTGAAAGCGCCCCGGAGGCGCACCGGGTCGCGGAGACCTTCAGGGGTGAGTGGGTGGTAGGGCTGACCGGCCAGGTTGGTGTGCGGCCTGAAGGTACCGAGAACAGCAGGATCCCCACTGGTGGTGTAGAGGTACTGGCCACTGAGGCCCGGGTGATGAGCCAGGCCAAGACGCCGCCGTTCTATATCAACGATGACCAACCGGTGGACGAGGCGCTGCGTTTAGAATATCGCTACCTTGACTTGCGTAAAGAAGGCATGCAGCGGAATCTGACCCTTCGCCACCGGATCATGAAGCACATCCGCGACTTTCTGGACGCGCGCGGCTTTATTGAAGTCGAGACTCCCATGATGATAAAGAGCACGCCGGAGGGGGCCAGGGACTACCTGGTGCCCAGCCGCGTCAGCCCCGGCGAGTTCTATGCTTTGCCCCAATCGCCTCAGCAGCTCAAGCAGCTCCTCATGGTTGCGGGCATGGAACGGTACTATCAGATCGCCAGGTGCTTCAGGGATGAAGACCTCCGGGCGGACCGACAGCCGGAGTTCACCCAGCTTGATCTTGAGATGAGCTTCGTCGAGGAGAAGGACGTTCTGGACCTCGCCGAAGAGTTGTTTACCAGCCTTGTCGAGACGGTGACCCCTGAGTTCAAGCTGCTCAAGCCGTTCCCACGGATAACCTTTGTGGAGGCGATGGAGCGTTACGGTTCCGATAAGCCCGACCTGCGTTTTGGGCTGGAGCTCTCGGAGCTTTCCGACCTGGCCCTGGAGACGGACCTGGGGGTTTTCCGTACCGCTATCAACCAGGGCGGGATTGTGAAGGGTGTTGTGGCCCCTGGTTGCGCTGACTATTCGCGAAAGGAGTTGGATGAGCTAACCGAAATGGCGAAAAGCCGTGGCGCCAAGGGGCTCGTGACCATCGCTCTGGGGGCAGCGCCGAGTCTGGAGAGTCTCGCCGAAGAGGATGTGAGGTCTGCGGTTAAGAAGTTCTTGACGATGGAGCAGCTCAAGGGAATTGCCAAGCGGATGGGCGGTAGTCCCGGTGACCTGCTGCTGATCGTCGCGGGAGAGGAAGCGATGACCAACGCCGTTCTCGGCCACCTTCGGCAAGAGCTGGGCCATCGCCTGGATCTCGCCGATCCCGATACACTGGCCTTCGCCTTTATCGTCGATTTCCCGTTGATGAAGTGGAGTCCGGAGGAGAAGCGCTGGGACTCCGTGCATCATCCGTTCACTTCGCCCAAGGACCAGGATATCCCCTTCCTCGATTCCGCGCCTGAAACAGCCCACTCTAAGCAATATGACATGGTTTGCAATGGCTGGGAGCTAGCCGGGGGGAGCATCCGCATCCATGACCGCGAGGTCCAATTGAAGGTATTCAAACTTCTGGGTTATACAGAAGAGCAAGCCCTGGAGCGATTTGGCCATCTGCTGCGTGCCTTTGAGTATGGGGTGCCGCCGCACGGCGGCATTGCATCCGGTCTCGATCGGGTCGTGATGGTGCTTGCCAAAATGGACAACATCCGAGAGGTGATCGCTTTCCCCAAGACTCAGAGCGCGGCGGACCTGATGATGGGAGCGCCCTCTCCCGTGAGCAAGGAGCAGTTAGAGGAGTTGCATCTGCAAATCCGGCCATAAAGGCAAGACCCCAACAGCGCTCCATGAGGAGGCGTTACCCTTTTGGTTGGCTGCCGTCGGCTGCCGGAGAAGTTTTCACTTTGTTATAATGTACCAAGCGTGCCCCAGGAGTGACGAGTGAAAGTTACTGTTGAACATCTTCCCTCTCGCCAGGTCGTCCTCAACATCGAGGCTGAGGCCGAAGAGATGGACAAATCCAAAAAACAAGCCTATCAGCACCTGGTCCAAAGGGCCCGGGTTCCGGGCTTCCGTCAGGGAAAGGCGCCTATGGCGATGCTGGAGAGGTACGCCGGTAAGGCGGTCTTTTTAGAAGAGGCAATCCAGCACTTGGTCCCCGAGATGACGGCTAAGGCTGTCGAGGAGCAAGGGATCGAGGCAGCGGGAGAGCCCCAGATAGAAATCGTCGAGACTGAGCCAGTAACCTGGAAAGCGACCGTGGACCTGACCCCCGAGGTGGACCTGAAGGGGTACAAAAATATTCGATTGCCGTTGCCCCCCGTGAAGGTTGGGAAAGAAGAAATCGATAACGCCCTTGAAGAGCTTCAGTCCAGCCAGGCCCCATGGGAGCCGGCGGAGCGTAAAGCTCAAATGGGCGACCTGTTAACGGTGGATATCCATGCGGATGAGGGTGGGCGGCAGGTAGCCGACGATAAGGGAGTCCAGTACCGACTGATGGAGGGCTCGCCATCGCCGGTCCCGGGCTTTGCCGAGCAGCTCGTCGGTATGGGTGGCGGCGAGGGCAAAGAGTTCACCATCTCATCCCCGCAAGTCGGAGAAGAAGGGGAAAGCCAAGGTGCTGAGTACAACTTCAAGGTCCAGGTGAGTGAGGTTAAGATAAAGAGCCTGCCGGTCTTGGACGATGAGTTTGCCAAGGGGGTGGGGGAGGGGTTCGATACCCTGAAGGCGCTTCGGGATGACGTCAGGTCACAGATCCGCGGTTCTAAGGACCGGGAGGCCAAGAGCGAGCTTCAGGAGAAGGCGCTCAAGGCTGTCGTCGAAGGTGCGACGGTCGTGTACTCTCCCAACATTGCTCATCACGAGGCTGAGCATATGGTCCAGGAGCAAGAGGACCGGCTGAGTCGCAACCGAATGAGCATGGACGACTATCTGCAGGGCGTGGGGAAGAGTCGCGAGGAATTGGTAGAGGAGATGATGGCCTCCGCCAAGGAGCGGGTGGTTCGGTCTATCGTGGTCACGGAACTCAAGGAAAGGGAAAACATAGACGTGACCGACGAGGAGCTAGAGGAAGAACTGAAGTCCTTGCCGGGAGGCGGACAGGAGGGGGAGGCGCTGCGTCGTTTCTTCGATTCGCCGGAAGGACGACAGTCCATTCGGCGTAGCCTCCTGACGCGGAAGACCCTGGAGAGGCTCGTGGAGATCGTTTCGCAGCCGGCCAAGAAGCCGGCCGTCAAAGCCACAAAAACTGCGAAAGCCAAGGAGGATAAGGCTACTAATGACGAGCCAGCCTAGCAACATAATTCCCATGGTAATAGAGTCGGGCGCCCGAGGTGAGCGTGCGTTTGATATCTATTCGTTGCTACTAAAAGAGCGCATCATTTTTCTGGGCACCCCGATCAACGACCAGATTGCAAACTTGATCATCGCTCAGATCCTCTACCTGGAACGGGAGGACCCGGACAAGGATATCAGCCTGTACGTGAATAGCCCGGGTGGCGTTATCAGCTCCGGGCTCGCGATTCATGATACGATGAATCTAGTAAGGTGCGACATCGCCACGATTTGTGTGGGCATGACCGCCAGCATGGCGACGGTTTTGTTGAGCGCGGGAGCGAAAGGGAAACGTTACGCGTTGCCCAATTCAACGGTCCACATGCACCAGGCGATGGGTGGGGCCCAGGGCCAGGCGGCGGACATCGAGATCGCTGCTCGGGAGATCCTGCGCCTTCAGGACAAGATTCGTAGGATACTAGCCGACAGTACCGGCCAGGACTATGATAAGATTGCCCGAGATACGGACCGTGACTTCTACCTGGACGCGGTCCAGGCGAAGGAGTATGGTCTCGTAGACGAGATTCTCGCAGGCAAAGAGGCTGCCGCCGTCGCCTCGTAACGCAAGCTGCGAGACGAGTGAGTAGAGGGTCCTAGGAGGCATCGATGCCCAACGCCCGAGGGGGGCGCTCTCAGTACGAGTGCTCCTTCTGCGGTAAGCTGCAGCAACAGGTCAAGCGTCTTATCGCGGGTCCCGGCAAGGTGTATATTTGCGATGAGTGTGTGCACCTCTGCCAGCGGATCATTGATGAGGAGTCTCCCACCACGGCGCCGCCTAGGGAAGTGCCCGTCGCCAGCCTTACGCCGCCGAAGATCTACGACCTGCTTAGCCAGCATGTCATCGGACAGGAGCGGGCCAAGAAGGTCTTGAGCGTGGCCGTCTACAATCATTTCAAGCGCGTCGGTCCCGCGATACAGAATGACGACCTTGAGTTAGACAAGACGAACATTCTGCTCGTGGGTCCGACCGGCTCAGGCAAGACCCTTCTGGCGCAGACACTGGCCAAGATCCTGGACGCACCCTTCGCTATGGCGGACGCTACTTCGCTGACCGAGGCGGGGTATGTAGGGGAGGACGTGGAGAACGTGCTCCTTCGTCTTATTCAGGCGGCGGACTGGGATATTGCCAAGGCCGAATTCGGCATTATTTACATTGATGAGATAGACAAGATCGCCCGCAAGGGAGCTAACCCTTCGATCACTCGCGATGTCTCCGGTGAGGGGGTCCAACAGGGCCTCTTGAAGATCATCGAAGGCTGTGTCGCCAACGTGCCATCTCAGGGAGGCCGTAAACACCCCTACCAGGAATTCATCCAGCTCAAGACTTCAAATATTCTTTTTATCTGCGGCGGGGCCTTCGAAGGGTTGGAGAAGATCGTCGCCAAGCGTACTGGCCTGGGCGGCAAAACCATGGGGTTCAACGCCAAACGGACCGGCGGTACCCTAAAGAACTCCATGGATGTGTATCGCGTGCTGGAGCATCTGTCCCCGGACGACCTTCTCGAATTTGGCTTGATCCCAGAGTTTGTAGGTCGGCTGCCGCTCTCGGTTAGCCTGGAGCCGTTGACCCAGGAGACCCTGGTCCGTATTCTGACGGAGCCCAAAAATGCCATAACCAAACAGTACCAGCGCCTCTTCGCAGTCGATCGGGTTGAGCTGATCTTCACCGATGATGCCTTAGAAGTCGCGGCTGAAGAGGCGCTGCACCGCAAGACGGGCGCCCGCGGACTTCGTACCGTCATAGAGGAGTCGCTGTTGGACGTCATGTACATCATCCCGTCACTCAGCGATGTTCGAAAATGTTTGATCACCGGGGAGACCGTCAGCGCCAGACGGCCTCCCCTTTTGATGACGAGTACCGAGCAGCCCATCGCTTATGCCGCGGAGCAAAAGACGGCGTAAAGGCGTGCTCCTCTCACACTGGTTTCCCTCTCCTTCGCATCGCTCCAGCCTCGCCTTCTCAGGTTTCTTGGTCCTGCCCTAATTCCCTTCAGACCGAAACGACGCTCTTGACGTATGTCCGCATGACATGATGAGTTTCGGCGGAGTGTCATTCCGAAGAGCTGCCCTTGACACCGGGCGGCGCCGCCGTTAAGTTCCGAGATGGATAATCGGTCGGCATGTTCCTGGACGATACGTTTTGACTGGAGCTTAAGAGGACGATGAGCGGTCCATTAGAAGGAATAAGAGTCCTGGACTTCGGCATGGCTGCCGTGGGACCGGTTACGGCGACGCACCTGGGCATTCTCGGGGCGGGCGTGATCAAGATAGAGTCGCCGAGAGGGGATGTCGTGCGCAGCGGGGCCAACTCCACCGTGCGGGGGATGGGCTTCACCTTCATCGGCAACAACGTCACGAAACGCGATATCGTCCTTGACCTCAAGGTCGATAAGGACCGAGAGATCGCCTATCAGCTTGTGGCCTCTGCGGATGTTGCCGTGGATAACTTTCGGTCCAAGGAGATCATGAGCCGGTTGGGATTGGGCTATGAGGTGATGTCCAGCATCAACCCGAGGATCATCTATCTTCAGTCCTCCGCTTACGGTAGCCTTGGCCCAATGGACGGCATGCTGAGTCATGAGTGGTTCACCCAGGCTGCGGCGGGGCACGCCAGCGTCAACGGGAAGGCCGGGGGGCCACCTGAGATCCTGCGGGGGACGGCCCACCTTGACTGGAACGGCGCGATGCTCAACGTCTTCGGGATTATGCTAGCCCTCCACGCTCGAGAGAAAACCGGGCGTGGCATGGCCATAGACACCAGCCAATTTCAGTCGACGATCACGGCGGGCTTTACCCGGTGGGTCGAGTTTTTCGCTACCGGCGAGGCCCCCGTCCCCATGGGCAGCGCCAGGGCCAATATCGTGCCGGACCAGGCCTTTGAGACCGCCTTCGGGTACGTCAGCATATCGGTGCTGAACAACGGGATTTGGGCCAGGTTCTGCCAGGCCCTTGAGTTACCCGACCTGCGCTCCGACCCGAGGTTCGCCACCAACGCCAACCGAGTCGACAATCGGGCGGCGCTGCTGCCGATGCTCGAGGCGCGATTGAAGAAGCGGTCGGCCTGGCATTGGCTCAAGATACTGCGGCAGCACGGCGTTCCTTGTGGGGAGTACTTCGAAGGCAAGCCCCGGAGCCACATAGCGCTCGAGCACCCTCAAACACAGGCCAATGAGACGATGGTGACGTTAGAGACGCCGTGGGGTCCGATGAACCAGAGCGCCGGCTACTTGAAGTTCAGCAGGACTCCCACCAAGATCACGAGACCGGCTCCCGAGCTGGACCAGCACCGGGAAGAGATCCTGGCGGAGCTCGCCGAAAGGGTAGACTGGCAGGACGCAGCCCGTTCTCACGACTAAGGCCGAAACTAAGGAGGCGCCGATGGCGCTGGCGCTGGAAGCTATACGGATCATCGACGCATCTCAGGGCGTCTCGGGTCCTCTCGCTGCAATGCTTCTCGGGGATGCGGGCGCCGACGTTATCAAGGTGGAGCCTCCCGACGGCGACTGGCTCCGGCAGATCGGCCCCTTCGTCAACGGAGAAAGTGCCCTCTTTGCTCAGCTCAACCGCAACAAGAGTGACGTGTGCCTGGACCTCAAACGCGAGGAAGGCGAGGAGGCGTTGCGGCGGCTGACCCAGGGAGCGGACGTGATCATAGAAGGGTACCGTACCGGCGCCATGGAGCGGCTGGGACTGGGGTACGAAGCATTGGCGGAGCTCAATCCCAGCCTTGTTTATTGCGCCATCTCCGGCTATGGCTCTCGGGGGCCGATGGCCGGGGACCGTGGGTCAGAGCTGGACGCCCAGGCCTTCATCGGCAAGAATCGGCAGCTTGGCGCCATCGGAGACCCGCCATTGCGAGTCGGCTACGACATGATCTCGACGGCCACCGCGTGGGCGGTGGGGCTGGGAATTCTGGCGGCCCTGTTGCACAGAGAGTCGTCCGGTCTGGGACAGAAGGTCGAGACCTCACTGATGGAGGTAGCAACGGAGCTGATGCAGTACGCGACGACGGCCGAGAGTAATCCTGACGAGTGGAGGGGCCGCCCACTGTCCGGGTACGCGGAGCCACCTGACCACGCTTTCCAGAGCAAGGACACCCCGTTCCAGATGGACTTTGGCCGCGGGGAGGAGGAGTGGAAGACCTTCTGCTTGGCCGTCGGGGCGCAAGAAATTCTGGAGGACCCCCGCTTCTCGGGATTCCGCAAGCGCGTCCACAACTTTGAGCTGCGTGATGCGATAAGGCCGTTCCTCTCCCATTGGAGCTTTAGCGACCTTCAAGCTATGGCGCGGGGGCTGGGAGCGAGTATCGTTCCGTTGCACACACTTCAGACGCTCTCAGTCGACCCACAGGTAGAGGCCCTGGATATCTTTACCGAGCTGGAGCATCCGGTCATGGGAGCGTACAAGACCCTGGGACTCCCGTGGCGGTTCTCGGAGGAGATCGCTCGCACCTCCCCGGTGCCCGCGCCACAGCTAGGCCAGCATACAGAGGAGGTCCTGAAGGCGGCCGGGTTCGACACAGCGGAGATCGTTCGAATAGAACGCGCCAGATTGGTTTCACCCTCACCCTAGCCTCCGACTTTGTCGCGAGTCCCGATTCCTCATCGGGACATCTCCCCCATCGGCTACGCTCGGGGCAGGCATCAAGGGAGAGGGGATTTTGGAATAGTCTCTAGCAACATCCGGGAGGGCACGGTATGGGCTTCGAGGATGTCAAAGACAAGGCTTGCATTGTCGGCGTTGGCATGACCAAGGTCGACCGGGACCCCAACGCCAACCCGATGGAGCACCTGGCGGCGGCGATGAAAGCGGCGTTGGACGACGCCGGCCTCAAGCCGGACGACATCGACGGCATCGTTCCCGGCAGCGTGCCCCAGGAGGCCTCCATGGACCAGGCCGGGGAGCTATTTGGGTTCAAGAACATCCGCTATGCCTTTCAGCATTGGTCTCACGGCAGAATGGAGTCCACCAAGATCGCGCACGCAGCCCTGGCGGTCCATTCGGGGATGGCCGACTACCTGCTGTATTTCTCCGGGTCTATGTGGGTGAGCGGTTTCCGCTCCATGTACGCCGGCAACACGGCCGGGTCCAATGCTGAGAGCCTTCGCGAGGGGACCGGCCCCCACCTGGAGTCACCCCCCTATGGGAACGTCGCGATTCAGGGCGGAGCCGCCATTGCCATGAGCAAGTACCTGGACAAGTACGGCTACAGCGAGCGGGACCTGGGCGCCATCGCGGTGGCGCACCGGAAATGGGGTGCGATGAACCCCAATGGCTACTGGTACGAGAAGCCGATCACCATAGAGGACTACGTCAACGCTCGATACATCACCCAGCCCCTTCGCCTGTACGATTGCTCCCTGCCCGGAAACGCGGGCTTCTGCATGATCATCACCACCCCGGAGCGGGGAAAGGCCTGCCAAAAAACTCCGGTCTACATCAGCGGCTTTCAGGGAAGCATATCCGGAGCAGAGCACTTCGTTTTCTCTCGCACGGGCCTGGGCATATCACAGCAACCCGAGTTCACCTATGAAGCACCGGAGATGCTGGTGTACAAGATGGCCGGGGTAGAGCAGAAGGATATCGACGTCCTGGGCATTATGGATGTCTTTTCGGTCACCGTAGTCTTTGGGCTTGAGGAGTTTGGCTTCTGCGGGGACGGAGAGGCCCTCGCCTTCGTGCAAGATGGAAGGATCGAGCCCGGCGGCGAGCTGCCAATCAACACCGGTGGCGGCGGGTTAGGGCAGGTCAACGCCGCGGGGCGGGCTCACATGACGGAGCTGGTGCTGCAGCTTCGTGGCGAGGCGCAAGAACGCCAGGTGCCCAATGCCCGAGCCGCCCAGTACCTGGCCACGGACCGCTCATCCGTGATCTTTACGACAAAGTAGTGAGTACCCGACGCACTTCGGAAGCATTCAAACGATGGAGGATGTACGGTGACAATGCCTGCTTATACTAAGCCGCTGCCCAGGATCACCGTCGCCAGCGCCCCGTATTGGGACGCTGCGAAACTTCACGAGCTCAGGCTTCAAAAGTGCAACGCATGCGGCAAACTCTTCTACCCCATCGCCCCGCACTGCCTGCATTGCTGGTCCACAGACTTCGGATGGGCCAAGATGAGCGGCAGGGGCAAGGTCAACGCCTTCACTATCTATCACCAGCCCTTTCACGCGGCCTACGTTGAGGCCGTGCCCTACAACGTTGTCGAGGTTGAGCTTGAGGAGGGGCCGAGGTTGATAAGCAACGTCGTCCATGTGGACAACGCCGACATCCGCATCGGCATGCCGGTAGAGGTCTGTTTCGACGACGTGACCGATGAGGTTACGCTGGTGAAGTTCATGCCGCGCAAGGGGTAGGGCGCCTCGGAGGGCCGTATGTCGATGGAGCCGAAATGGCTGGAATGGTCGCAGGCGCTTCAGGGGCTCGCGCAGACAGGGCTGACGTATGCCCAGCACCCGGCCGATAGGGAGCGTTACGAGAAGATACACAAGATAGCCGCTGAAATAATGTCCACAGGCTCGGGCACAGACATGACCCGCATACTGGACCTTTTCGGAGAGGACAGTGGCTATGCGACACCAAAAATTTCCGTCCGCGCCGCTGTATTTCGTGACGACGGTATTCTCATGGTCAGGGAGACCGACGACGGCTTCTGGTCCCTGCCGGGCGGGTTTGCCGATATTGGTGATTCCCCCGCTGAGGCCATCGGAAGGGAGATACGGGAAGAGTCGGGCTACCAGGCTCGGGCCACCAAGTTGATCTATCTGCTTGACGGGCGGAAGCACCGGAAGCTACCCAGGCGTTACCACATCTACACCGCCTATTTCCGGTGTGAAATCATCGGAGGCGATGCCGATCCCGGGTGGGAGGCCTCTGAAGTTGGCTTTTTCCGGGAGGAGGAGCTCCCGGAGCTGTCGCCGCTGCGGATGCCCGCCGGCGTGGTCCCCAGCCTGTTCCGACACCTTCGCGACCCAGACCTCGCCGCCGACTTCGATTGAGCGATGGAGTACTGCACCACGGGAGTGCGCGATGGGCCCTGATGCGAAAATCTTCGTTGTAGGCATTAGCGCAATATCCGGTGGCGGGAAAACGACGATCGCCAGAAAAGTCGTGGAGCTTCTAGGGGACGCCGTTGGAATTTTCTTCGACGATTACGACGTTGATAGCTTTCACCGCGAGAGCTTCCGCACTTGGCTGCAAAATGGGGCCAATCACCATGACTTGAAGACCCCGCTGCTGGCGGATGACCTACGCAAGCTCAAGGCGGGCCGATCCGTAATCTCACCTGTTTACTACATAGCGATCGAGCCACGGAAATGGGTTGTTTTCGATGCCCCATTGGGCTACACGCACCCTGAGACCGGCGGGTACATCGACTTGATGGTGTTCATCGATACTCCGCTGGACATCGCCATGGCGCGCAGGCTGATCCGCGAATTTGCGTCGATTCCCTCCGGCAGCTCTGTAGAGCTGACAAAGCCTATCCTGGCAGAGCTTACGGCCTATTTAGACTACGGGAGACAGGCCTACCTTGAGATGGACAGGGTCAAAAACACCTGTGATCTGGTGCTGGACGGTCGGTTGCCAGTGGATGATCTTGCCAAAGACATCGTCGTGGCGGTAAAGCAACGGTTGGTTGCCTAGGCTTCAGAAAGCCGCCGCCTTACTTCTGCATGCCGCCTCCAGCGATGGCGGCCTCGATCTGCTCGGTGAGGTCGAGACCCGCCGCCGGATTGCCGTTACCGTCTACCACAAGGCCGTCTTGGATTCTTACCCGGCCCTCTGCGAAGGCCTTGACCGTCTCCACCACCAGGGGTCGCTCTCGGGCCACCCCCTCCTCGCGGATCAGACGGAAGAGGTGTAGCTTCTCCCCCTCATTAGCTTTCAGGTCGGATATGGCCCGTCCTTCAGTGGCCTTCCAGTGACGGTCGAATTGGTGCCCGGTGATCGGGAAGGTAGAGAAGGTTACCGTCGGTCCCTTGTCCAGGTCCTCGATGACAGAGAGCATATTGTTCCCGGTGGCGGCCGCCCTGCTTTCGATGAGCTGCCAGATGACTTCTTGCCACATTCCCACAGGTCCACCCGGCGCCGCCGGGTGCAAGTTGATCATCGTGTACCTGCGGCACATCTCCGGTACCCACAAGAGAAAGCCGGCCAGAAGGCAGATCTCCGGCCTGAACCGCTCCAGACGCTGTAGCGCATCCGCCTCGTACTTGCGTCGCCAGTCCGGGTCGTCTTCGAGCGCCGCTCGGAATTTTCTGAAGGAAGAGGTAACCAGGGGGTACCCGTACTCCTGTACCAGCTCGAAGAAACCGTCGGTCGCTTCGAACTCCCCCGGCTCACGGTTGCTGAAGACGAAGGCCACCTCGACGGGCAGGTGACCCGATTCGATGTTGTTGTGGAGCGCCTGAAGGAGGCCCCTGGAGCCCTGGCCCCGACCCGTAGCGAAGACGCCAATCTGGTACACCAGGGGCTTTACCGGCGTACGGGCCTGGCGGCAAAGGGAAGATATTTTCGGCGCACCTTGAGCCAGGTCGTCATGAGATGGTAGAGAGGGTTGGAGCGCCGCCCGTGGATCTTGGCATGCCTGAGCGAGTCCTTAAACTCCTCGACGGTCTCGAAGGGGGCCATCTCGACGTAGACGTGTCCAAGCTCCCTGGGAGTGTGAGCGTCGCTGCCCGCCCCCGTGAGGAAGTTGTGCTCCTTGGCGAACGCCAGGGATTTTTCCGAGTCCTTCAAAAACGGCGTCCTGGAGTTAAAGACCTCAACGATATCGATGTAGGGAATAATGGACTCCAACGCCTCGGCCTTCAGCGGCGAGCTTCGGAAACGGTCGTGGGGGTGGGGGACGGAGACCAGACCGCCCTGCTCTTTGATCCGCTTGCAGGTCTCTTCCGGGGAGAGCCCCCGAGGAATCTCCTCCTGTAAAAAGAGACCGGTGACCTCTCCCGCGGGGGTCTTGATCTCCTCGGCAATGATGACCTTTAGCTCCGGCGGCGCCAGGTCCCGGACCTCGAAAGCCCCTTTGACGGCGTTGTGGTCCGTTACGGCGATGCAAGTCAGGCCGACCTTGACCGCTCGGTCCACCAGCTCCTGGGGGAGCGTGCCGGAGTCCTTGGAGTAATGGGTGTGCATGTGAAAGTCAGCCTTCAGAATTGGCTCATTGGTTGTCATCATCCTCCTTCAGGAGCGGGGGCTGGTTCAGAAAGGCGTTTTGCAGCTCGGTGATCTTGAGCTCGGCGCCGTCCAGCCGCTGGGCGCATTGCTTTGCCAGGCGCATGCCTTCTTCGTAGAGAGCTACCGCCTGGTCCAGGGTCAGGCCGCCCTTCTCCAGGGCCTGGACGGTGTCCTCCAGCTTTTCGAAGGCTTGCTCGAAGGGCAGGCTGTTGTTGGTCTCTTTGGCCACGGCGCATCTATTTTACACCGGCCAGCGGGTGGGAGGCTACAGGCTGACGCCGGTTTCAGACGGCGGGAGGCCCTGCTCCCAGAGCGTGCCCTGCTCGGTCGGAACTATGCGCTTTTTAGCGGTGCGGCCCGGCCTGGACTTTGGAGGAGCCGGCGGCCCGCCGAGGACCTGGCCCTGGAAACTGCCATCGCTGACCTGGACGCCGATGCCGTCTCCGGGAGCGACATCTCCCACGCTGGACACAGGGCGCCCATCCGCGGTCCGCTGGACCAGGGCGTAGCCCCGCGACAGGGTGTTGCGGGGCTGGAGCGAGCCTAGCTGCAGCCCTCGGCTGTGGACCTGCTCTCGAAGCAAGGCCGTACCCTGCCGGACGGTGGCCAGCGCGACCCGAGTGAGCTCGTCGATGCGCAGCCGGTAGGAAGCGATGTCCGGCGCCAGCCGGTCAAGCCGCGAGGTCACGTACCGCAGGGAGTCCTGACCCAAGGCTAGCTGTCCCAGCACCTCGGATGCCAGGGTGTTACGTTGCTCCGCGACGCGCCGCTGGAGATCTACGATATCCGGCGTCACCAGCTCCGCGGCGGCTGAAGGCGTCGGGGCCCGTACGTCCGCCACGAAGTCGGCGATGGTGGTGTCCGTTTCGTGTCCCACGGCGCTGACGACGGGCACGTGGCTGGCGTGGATGGCCCTGGCCACCGCCTCCTGATTGAAGGCTGCCAATTCCTCCATGGAGCCGCCGCCTCTGGCCAGAATAACCAGGTCCAGGTCGGTTTCGAGGCTCAGGGTCCTGAAGGCGGCAACAATCCCTTCAGCCGCCTGCTCACCCTGGACCGGGGTGTGGAGAAACAACAGCTCCACCAGGGGATAGCGCCTGGACAGGACATTGATGATATCGTGGAGGACCGCTCCCGCCCGAGAGGTGACGACGGCGATACGCTTTGGAAACGCGGGCAACGGACGTTTGCGAGACTCGTCGAAGAGCCCCTCCTCCTGCAGCTTGGCGCGTATGCGGAGGAACTCCATGTGGAGCTCGCCGACCCCATCCGAGGCTACTAGCTCGGTAATGAGCTGCAGGTCGCCCCGGGCCTGGTAGAAGGAGATGTGACCCTGGGCGGTGACCGCTACGCCGTTGTCGAGCATATCGATCCCGACAGCGTCGCGGAAGGCTACGCACCGGAGCTGGCTGTCAACATCCTTCAAGGTGAAATAGCAGTGTCCGGCTGCTGAGCGGGACAGGTTGGACACCTCGCCGCTGACCAGGAGGTCAGCCAGGACACGGTCGAGGGAGACCGTGTCCTTGAGGTACTTGGCTACTTGTGTGACGGTGTAGACCGGCAAGACCGCCTCCTAGAAGCTATTCCAAGCATCGACATGCCAGATTGGTTTCACCCTCACCCTTGCCCTCTCCCCTCAATGGAAAGGGGGTAATCCTCCCTCCCCTGGCGGGAGGGAGTTAGAGGGAGGGGGGATATGTTTTGTAAATCTAATCAAGAGGCACTACGCTGGTAGATGGTTCCGCTGGCTTTGAGTGGCCGGCGCAAGCCACTGTCCGTACATCCACGCTCGATTTCAGAGACGATACAAGTTGGCGGCGTTCTCCCCCAGAATTTGTCCCTGCGCCGCCTTGGGTAGTGACGCCACGTTCTTTCGAATCTCCGCCACCGCCCCCGGAAAGCAAGCGTCGGGGTGGGGGAAGTCCGAGGCCCAGACGACCCGGTCCATCCCCACTGCCTGAGCGGTAAATTCCACGAACTCGTCGTCGGGATCGACGGAGATGTAGCAGTTTTGCTTGAATAGCTCGCTGGGCCGCGTCTTGGCCTCGGGCCACTGCCACTGCCCCACGATCTCGAAGTACTGGTCGAGCTTCTCCAGCACGCTAGGCAGCCACCCACCACCGGACTCCAGGGTGACGGTCCTGAGCCGGGGAAAGCGGTCAAAAATCCCGCTGGCCACGAAATCGGCGAGGGCGACCATCGAGTCTATCGTGTGGGACAACCACCTGGCGGGGCGCATGCGTCCGTCGGAAGGGTCGGCCAACCCAAACCCGACCGAAGCGCCCGGCAAAGCCGTGTCCGACCGGAGGGGGTGCAGTCCAATAGCGCAGTCAAGGTCCTGAGCTTTAGCCCAGAAACGATCAAAATGCGAATCGTAGAATTGCCGGCCCGGCACGTATTGGTTGGGCCGGAGGAACACTGCGGGGAAGCCCAGGTCGCGCGCGCACCTCCGCATCTCAGCGATGGCCAGGTCTACGTCCTGAAAGGGTACCCCTCCGACACCGATGAGCCTTCCGGGGGCGACACTGCAAAAATCGGCCAGCCAGGTGTTGTAAGCGCGATGCAACGCCGCGGCATAGTCTGGGTCTTTGGTGACCGCCAGGCCCCAGGTGGGATAGAGGATGGCGACGTCAATGCCCTCTTCACCGTGTACCTTCAGGCGTTCGTGAGGGTCGAAGCTGCCCGGATGGGCATTGCTGTAGTTCATCTTCAACCGGTTCTCCGGTTTCGTTGCATCGACCCAGCGACTTCGTCCTCCAAGACCCGAAAGAGCCAGTGCGTCCCCCTTTTGGACGCTGTTCCCCTCCCCAGCCCAGACCTCTCTTCCATCCGGCAACGTTTCTATTCGCGGGGCGCGGTCTCGATACTTTGGACCAATGTAGTCAGTCCACATGGAGCCGGGCTCCAGTATGTGCCCGTCTGCATCGATGACCAGGGATTTTCGAGGCGGTGTCATCGTCTCCTCCGCGCCATGCGATGTCCAATCCTGACGGGCGGGCAGCGCCCGCTGGCATTGCGCCTGGCGGGGTAGGGGAGAAGGATGCCGATCACTCCCTCGCGTTTGCCCACGTCCGTCAAGAATCCTGAGCACGCCTGGGCTCGATGTCTCCCTCTGCTACTGAGCTCAGGGCAGGCCCTCGGGTCACCCCTTTTCAGCATTCTGCTAGATGGCTCCGACGGCTTTGAGGGATGCCAGGTCGTCCGCGCTCAACCCCAGCTCGCCATAGACCGAGTCGTTGTGCTCTCCGACACGAGGGGCGCGGGGGCCGGTGCGCCAGGGCATCTGCTGGGAGACCCAGGGCGAGTGGGCGTAGGTGATGGATCGCCCGATCTCCGGGTGCTCCAGTTCGGTGAAATTGCCCCGGGGCCCGATGTGGGGGTCGTCGAAGCTCTCGTGGGGCTCGCGGATGGGCGCCCAGATGACGCCGTTGGCCTGGGCGATGTGGAATATATCCTCGGCGTTATGGGTAGCCAGGAAGGTTTGCGTTACCGTGTCAATGTGCTCCCGCACGGCCGGCTGGCGCCGATACGTAGGGTCCGCGTACTTGGGGTCCTTCAGGTCCTCGGCCATATCGTACTTATCGTATAAAGCCACCACCCTGTCCCACTCATCCCGGAACAGGCCCAGCATCACCTGCATGTACTTCCCGTCGCCGGTGAAGAGGTCCGGGAACTGGGGCTTTCGGGCGCTGATCATGCCGCCGATCATATACCAGGAGAGGTGGTTCTCCGTACAGTTGTTGGCGGCGGCGTGCAGGGAGAGATCGATGCGCTGTCCGAGGCCGCTATGGTCCCGCGAAGCCATCGCCGCCAGGATGTCCATGGTGCCAATGCACCCAACCAGGTGCCAGGACTGGTGCATCTGAGGAGCGATCGGCGGCGTATCGTAATGTCCGTCCGGGGCGGGAGGGTAGCCGGCGGTCATCACCAGTCCGCCGAGGGAGAGGGCTATCAGGTCGCTGCCCTGGTAATCGGACCAAGGGCCGTCAAGACCGAAGTCGCTGACGGAGAGGACGATGAGGCGCGGGTTGCGCTTATGGAGGGCCTCCCAGCCCAGCCCCATTTTTTCCAGCCCTCCCGGGCCGTAGGACTCGATGAGGACGTCCGCGGTGTCCAGGAGTTTGCCCAGGAGGTCCAGCCCCTCCGGCTTGGATGCGTCCAGGGTTACCCCCTGCTTGCCAATATTGTATTGCCACCAGTAAATGCTGCGCTCCGGCCCCTCCGTGTCTTCATAGAAGGGTCCGATTTCTCGAGAGGAGGAGCCGCCGGGCGGTTCGACCTTGACCACCTGGGCGCCGAGGTTGCCGAGGAGCCGTCCACAGAACTCGCCCCTGGCGTCAGCCAGCTCAATGACTCGAATGCCTTCCAGGGGCGAGGCCAGGCCGTTGATATCCAGTGGCTCCATTAGATGACCCCTTCTTCAGCCAGCGCGGTCATCTCGGCCTCGTCGAGGCCCAACAGCTCGCCGTAGACATGGGAGTTGTGCTCGGCGTAGACCGCCGCCCCCCATCCTGTGGTTCCCCGAGGGGTTGGCTGCGGCCCTGAGAAAAGGGACGGGTGCCCCTCTACGGGGTATTCGGGCACCTCCGAATGCTGTACGGTGACGAAGTAGTCCCGATGCTTGAGCTGCGGGTCGGTCTCGTACCGGTCGCGGGTGTTCTGGCATGCGGCTGCCGGCACTCCCACCTTTTGCAACTGTTCCATCAAGGAGTAGCGCTCCTTGTCCTGGGTCCAGGACTCCATAAGACCGTCCAGATCGTCCTGATTGGCGCAACGCTGCTCCAGGGACGCAAAGCGGGGCTCGCCGGTCCACTTGGGCCGTCCCATCGCCTCAACAAGGGCTTGCCAGTGTGCCTCGGTGGAGCAAGCGATAGATAGCCAGGCCTCCTCGCCTGCACATCGGTAGATTCCGTGGGGGGCCACCGGGGAATAGGGCGAGCGGTTACCGGTCCTGACGTAGGGGGTGCCGTTGGCCGACCACTCCGGAATGGAGGTCCCCGTTAGGAGAAAAGCGGGCCCTGCCTGGGAGAGGTCCACGTAGACACCTTTCCCGGTCCGATTTCTCTGGCGAAGGGCCGCCATGACCGCCATGGCGTTGAAGTAGGGAGCGCAGACGTCCATGAAGGAGAAGCCGTAGCCGCACGGATAGCGGTCAGGCAGGCCGACCTGGGAGGTGAGTCCCGCGATAGCTGCCGCTGTAGGGCCGTACGTCCGGTAATCCCGATAGGGACCCTGGTTGCCGAAGCCCGGCGACTGGACATAAATGATATCCGGCTTGACACGCTCGAGCTCCTCAAAGGGGAAGCCCCAGTCGGCCAGCGTCGCGGCGGTGAAGTTGTCGACGACGGCGTCGGCTGTCTTGACGAGTTTTCGGAAGAGGTCTTTACCCTTGGGGTGGCGCATGTTGAGGCCGATCCCCCACTTGCCCGAGTGGTTGTTGTTGAAGCTGGCGGCCCGATTGACGCTGGCGACGTTCATGGCCTCATATCCACCGGCCCCAACGTTGGCCTCAGGAGGCCCCTCCTCGGGCATCGTGTGAAAAGGCGGGTTGGTCCGTAGGGCGTCGAGCTTGCCCTTCCATTCCAGGTGTATCAGCTCAGCGCCGTAGACTGAAAGGTGGCGCGTGCCCTTTGCCCCGGCGTTGAGCCAGGTGAAGTCCAGCACGCGCACCCCTGCTAGGGGCAACGACGGCGTCATGGCGCTATCCTCCGAAGGCAAAGGTTGTACCGTTTCCGTGAGCGATTATTGGCCCCCCGCCAGCTACTGTCAAGGTTGCCATGGCCTGCTAGCGGCCGGTGAAGGCGGGCATAACGTCTTTAGCGAACCGTGTGAGCTGCTCCTTGCACTGGGGCGTGCTCCACCCCATAGACAGGGGTAGCATGATCTGCTCGACGCCGGGGTACTTGTCCTCGATTTCCTTGAGCCGGTCCACCATGTCCTTTGGGGTACCGCTGAACCATGCGCCGGTGCTCAGGACCCCGTCGAAACTCGTGGCCGCCGCGATATGGCTGGCCGCACCGCTGGGTCCCAGGGCCTTCATCTGCTCCTCGCTGTATCTCAACATGCCCAGGGGCGCCGCGAACTTTACGTGCTCCTCGAAATTCGGCTGGAGGCATCGTTTCGCCTCGGCCCGGTCGTCCGCGATGTACCACCAAAACCCCATGGAGATGTTCTCACCCAGCTCCAGGGAGCGTCCGTGCCGGGCGTTAGCCGCCTGGTACTCGCGGATGATGGCCTCCACCTGATTGGCCGCGGTGCCCATGATGATCCCTTTGACGCCGTGCTTGGCCATGAAATCGAGCCCCCGGCGGCTGCCGCTGACAATGGGCTGCCAGGTTTCTACGGGGTTGCCGGCGGGCCGGGGGACCAGGGTCACTTTCTTGAGCTGATAGCCGCGATACGGGACTTCGGGCGGAATGGTGTAATGCTTCCCCTTGTGGGAGAAGGACTCCTCAGACCACGCCTTCAACATGATCTCAAACTGCTCTTCGAAGAGCTCCCGGTTGGCGTCCGGGTCTTGCATGGGAGCGCCGAAGCTTTCGACCTCCCGGGTGTGGTAGCCACGGCCAACTCCAAATACCACCCGCCCCTGAGTCAGGATGTCGGCCATGGCGTAGTCCTCGGCCAGCCGTACAGGGTGCCACATGGGAAGGATATTGAAGGCGCAGCCGAACTTGAGCTTTTTGGTGTGCTGGGCAAGCCAGAGGCTCAGCATCAGGAGGTTCGGGATGCATTCGTAGCCTTCGGTCTGGAAATGATGCTCCGCCACCCAGAAGGTGTCATAGCCCAGATAGTCCAGGTGCTGGGCTAGCTCCTTTGCGATGTCAAAGGCACTCGCCAAGCGCTCGTTTGGGTACCACCGGTCGTTGGCCGGGGTGCCTTCGAAGCCGACGCCGTCTCCCTCCAGCACGTGTCCGGTATACAGTGAGGAAAAACTCTTGATCATCGGTTGCCTCCCTTGGGCACGAAGCGGCTATCCCTCCAGGGGTATCGTCGCCGAGATTCGGGGCTGGTCGCCTGTCGTCGTCAAATGGCCCTGGCCGGTGACATCCTCGGCCAGCAAAACGTCGCCTGGCCCCAGCAGACGCACGGTACCATCACCAACTCGGATTTCCCACGACCCGGTCAGGTTTATGACGTATTGGCGGCGTGGGGCAGTATGCCAGTCCGCAACATAGCCGGGGGGGACCCGCCGGAAGGATATCTCGGAGGCCCTTTGCGGTGAGGTCACCTCGAGGTTCGGCGGGGGCAGGTCAATATCCTCGAAGTGAGAATGGCCGTCGGCCCCGGTGTAGATTCGCAGGAACATGTTTGCATCCTTATGGGGCTAGTCCGGAGAGCTCACAGGGGCCAGGCCCGCCTTTACTCTCACGCCGTTGACGTAGTGCAGCAGCCCTTCCTCCAGCGTGTATTTCGGCTTGAAGTCCAGCTCGGCTCGAAGCCGGCTGCCGCTCACCAGAATAAGCCCATCGGTGGGCTTCGTGTCTACCTTGATCGATACATCCGGCAGTATCTTTCTGAGAAACGAGGTAGCTTCGCCAATTGTCCGACGTTCAGCGGACATGTTAAACACCCGGTGCAGCGGCTCCTTGACGGTCAGGGCGCTGTGCCAAGCCTCTGCGGCGTCTGGGGCGTAGATCCAGTCGGCGACTTGTTCGTCCGGCGGCATGGTAATCGGGTGTCCCAGGGCGGCCATCTCCGGACGGACCATGAAGTGTTGAGGGTCAGACGTGATCCGCTGTCCCCGCCCCTCGCCGAAGACCGAGATGGGGCGCAGGCCGATGACGTCCAGGCCGTACTGCCCCCAGTAAAGCTCCGCCAGGTGCTCGTTGAAGAGCTTGCACGCTCCGTACAGACCGGTTGGCCGAGGGATCATCTCCTCGTCCATCTCCTCGCCATCAAGGGTGGCGCGATGGCCGTAGACCGCCACGGAGCTGGCGTAGACCACCCGTTTGACCCCGTGAAGTCTGGCGGCTTCGAAAACGTTTGACGTCCCGATGCAATTGATTTTGACGGCCCGGCCGGGGACGGCGGTGCTGCCGATCCCCAGGATGAAGGCCAAGTGGACTACCCTGTCTACGTTGTGGCGCTGCATGGCCGAGAGCAGCTCCATAGGCTCGAGCACATCTCCCTGAACGATGGTGAGGCGGTCCTGGATATCGCTGATCCGAGCCAGGTTTGGGGACTGCTCGAATATGACCAGCTCGGATTCACCCGCCTCTTCCAGCAGGTAGCGGGACAGGTGGGAGCCCAGGAATCCGGTCCCTCCCGTGATCATGATTGCCATGTCTTTGCTCTCCCAGGATGCGGCGGGTCAGCTCTATCCGATCTGGCGGCGCACGTGGTCCAAGTATTCGGACAGGGCCTGCTCCATAGTGTACCGCGGCTCGAACCCGAGCTCTTCCCGCACTTTCTTCGTGCTCACCAGACGCAGCCCACCCATAGGCTTGGGGTTGATGGTGATCTTCGCCTCGGGCACCAGGTCCTGCACGTAGCGGGTAACATCTCCCGCCGGCCTCCGCTCTGCCGACAGGTTGTACACGCGATGGCCGCTTCCCGGTGCGGCGAGAGCGAGATGCCAGGCCACGGCGGCGTCGGCCACGTACACCCAGTCCATCACCTGCTCGTTCGGGGGCATCATGGCCGGCAGGCCCCGCGCCGCCAGCTCCGGCAGGATCATGTAGTTCGAGGACTCCTCCGTCCAGGGGTTTCCGCGGGTAGGGCCAAAGATCACGACAGGTCGAAAGCCGATCATGTCCATCCCGTACTGCTGCACATGCATGGCCGCCAGGTGCTCGTTGAACACCTTGCAGATGCCGTACATGGAGTTGGGTTCCAGCCGGGCATCCTCGTCCACCTCATTGTCGGTAAGGGTCAGGCGGCTGCCATAAGCGGCGGCTGAGCTGGCGTAGACGATCCTTTTGACCCCATGCTGGCGAGCAGCTTCGAAGACGTTCACGGTGCCGGTGCAGTTGATCTGGGTCGCCTTAGCCGGATCGCGCGCGCTGGCCATTCCCAGGAGATACGCCAGATGGACGACACGGTCGATGTTGTGCTGCTGCATCGTCGCGAGGAGGGCATCGGGGTCCAGCACATCCCCCTGGACGACGGTCACTCTGTCCTGGATGTCTTTGATGCGGTCCAGGTTGACGGCCTGCTCGAAGAGCACCACGTTGCTCTCCCCACCCTCGTTCAACAGGCGCCGAGCGAGATAGGAGCCGAGAAACCCGGTGCCACCGGTGATCATGACGGCCATAAGGATGCCTCCTCGGGCAGGCGGCGGGAAGCCGTTGGTCGCGGCGCCTGTAGCCCGCAGCAGATTCTACCGAATATCCCCGGCCTTGTCGTGCGACCGCTATTTCACGGCGTAGGGGTTGATGGGAGAGCCCACCGCGCGGGTCACTGGTAGCGGCGGCGCCACCAGAAGGAACTCGTAGACCCTGTCGCTGGCGCAGTCGTCAGCCCGCTCCTCCAGGTCGAAGATCTCCCCGAAAAGCATGCCCATATTGGCGATACAGGTCAGGTGCAGGGGAGACCGAAGTCCCTCCACCTCTGAGGGATGAAGCTCCACGCCGTAGTTGTCCGCTGATACCGAGGCCACCCGCTTCTCGTAGAGCCAGGGGATGGCCTGGAGGCCCAGGCCGGGGCGAGGGCCGCCTGCGTAGTCGCCCCACCCTCCCTGGGCGCGGCACATGGCGATGTGGCCGGTGCGCAGCACAAGGAAATCGCCTTCCTTCACCGTCACCCCCTGCTCGATGGCGCACGCTTCCAGGTCATCCCCGTCGATGGCCTGGTCGACATCGAGCCACGGCAACCCTCGGTGACGCGGGATGTCCAGCAGCACCCCTCGTCCGATGTCCTTGGACTTGATCTTGTCGATGCTGTTCTTGTGCGCTCCCTTGCCGTCCACCATGGAGTAGGGCTGGCCGTTATACATCTTTCCTTGGAACACCACATGGGCCAGCGAGTCCCATTGGGTGGCGCCCTGCAACGGCATCGTGATCATGTCATCGGTGGTGTGCCTGATCGGCGGGGTGTCGGAGGTCATACCCTCACCGTCAAAGCCGGTCACAAGCATGGTATGGATGGGGTTGAAGCGGCGGCTGTCATGCCGGGGCCGCTGAGGACCCGTCTCGTCGAAGGGGATGGCCAACGGAAAGACCCGTCCCCTCTTGGCCAGTCCGCACGCCTCGACGATCATCTCCGGCGTGACAAAGTTCAGGGTCCCCGCCTCATCCTCCGGCCCCCACCTGCCCCAATTCTTATATTGGTCGGCGAAGGTAAGGAACTCTTCGATTTTCATAGGAAACCCCCTTGTTCAACGAGTACCTGGAGGGCGGTTCGCTGCGGGCTGAAAAACACCCCCAAACCCCCTCAAGGGGGTTCAAGGTATCCCCTTCGGGGATGAATTACTGAAGGGGGCACCTCCCGACTCAGGTCGAGGACTCTCGATAAAATCGGAGCCCTTCGACCCCCGCCCCTTCTTCAACGCCCTGCTAGACTGGGACCACTTCCCGCTTGTGCGCTCTGGTCAGGTCGCGGGCCCGGCCCTTCTCCATGACGACGATGTCTTCGATGCGGACGCCGCCCCAGCCGGGGATATAGACCCCAGGCTCTATGGTGAAGATCGTCCCGTCCGTGAGCTCGCTCTTGGCGTTGCGGGAGACTCGGGGATTCTCGTGGATCAGCAGGCCCACGCCGTGGCCGGTGCCGTGGCCAAACTGGTCGCCGTGGCCCGCCTTTTCTATAACATCGCGGGCAAGTTTGTCTCCATCATGTCCGGACATGCCCGATTGGACCGCTGCAATGGCGGTTTCCTGGGCTCCTAGCACCAGGTCGTAAACTCGTTTGAATTGGTCGTCGGGCGGTCCGAGGCAGACGGTCCGGCTCAAGTCACTACAGTAACCCTCTAACCGGGCCCCCATGTCGATAATCAGGGGCTGGCCGCGTTCCAGGGGTGTGTCGTCCGGACGATGATGGGGAAGGGCGGCGTTGGGCCCTGCGGCCACGATGATGTCAAAGGACATGCTCTCCGCCCCCTGCTCTCGCATCGACTTCTCCAAACGCCAGCCGATCTCCCGCTCGGTATCACCCGGCTGAAGGCCGGCTGCCACCTCCTCGAAGGCGCGGTCTGCGATCTGGACGGCCCCGTCGATGATCTCCAGCTCAGACTCCTCTTTGATGACCCGCAGCGCCTCCACGGTCTCGTTGGTGGGCCGCAGCTTGGGCCGGCTCGCTTGCTTCATCGATTTCACCGCTCGGGCCAGGATGCTGTGCTGGGCGTACGAGAGGTTCCCGGCTTCGAAGCCCAAGCTCTCAGCGCCGACTTGCTCGAGAACCGGCGGCAGCCAGGTCTTCATATCCCCTTGGGTGAGCTTGACGAGCTCGAAGTCGGGTGACTGGACGGCTGCCTGCTCCCAATAGCGGAAATCGGTGATGAGGATGGCCTGTTCCTGGGAGATGACCAGGTAACCGGCCGAGCCGGTAAAGCCGGAGAGGTAACGTCGGTTCTCCGGAGCGGAGATGAGAATGGCCTCGACCTCTTCTTCGACGAGGCGCCGTCGCAGGCGCTGAACGCGGTCGTTCATGGGGCTCCCTTGAAAGGAATTCGGGTACCCCAATATTAGCCCATCTCTTGCACCAGCGCCACCAGCAATTCCAGGGCCGCCGTGTAGCTGCGCCAGCCGAAGCCGCTGACGACACCCCGGGCCACCGGCGCGATGACGGACTTCCGCCGCCACTCATCCCTGGCCTGCACATTCGATAGGTGCACCTCGATGACCGGTAAGCCCGTGTCCAGGAGGGCGTCGTGGATAGCGTAGCTGTAGTGGCCGTAAGCGCCGGGGTTGATGATGATTCCCTGGGCAGCCCCGGCGGACTTCTGAAGGAAGTCGATGATCGCCCCTTCGCCGTTGGCCTGGAAGCTTTCGATCTCCGAGCCGAGCTCGCCGGCACGCGCGACGATTCTCGCGTCGATATCGGCCAGGGTCTGGCTGCCGTAGATAGTGGGATCGCGCTTGCCCAGCATGTTCAGGTTGGGGCCGTGGATAACCAGCACCTTCATCGTCGCCCGTCCTTCCTGCCTCCCCCGGCCAGCGGGTGGGTGGCCTCATAGACCTTCTTGGCCTGGGCGCTGGTGATGTGGGTATATATCTGGGTGGTTGAGGGGCTGCTGTGCCCCAGAAGCTCCTGAACGATACGCAGGTCGGCCCCGCCGTCCAGCAAGTGGGTCGCGAAGCTGTGACGAAGGGTGTGGACGTGGACCCGGTCCGGGTCGAGCCCCGCCCGCCGGGCGCACTCCTTCACCAGGTTCTGGATGGAGCGGACGGAGAGCCTGAGCCCGTAGCGGTTCAAAAACATGGCCACGGTCCGGCGGTTTTCCGGCAGAAGGTGGGGGCGGGCGTCATGGATGTAACGGTGCAGGGCGTCGCGGGCGGGCAGGCCGAGAAGGGCGATGCGCTCCTTGGAGCGCTTGCCCCAGACCCGCACCTCCTGTCTTGCCAGGTCCACAGCGCCGACGTCCAGTCCTGAGACCTCGCTGACCCGGAGTCCCCCTGCGTAGACCAGCTCAAGGATCGCACGGTCGCGAATGCCATAGACCGTCGAAAGCTCAGGAGTTTCCAGCAGGCGTACCATCTCCTCCTCGGTCAGGAAGGTGGGAAGGCGTTGGTTGAGCTTGGGGGCCAGGGCCTTGGCCTCTCGGGAGCGCCTGACCCACAGGGCGTTGGGGGGTGAGATGCCCTCTCGGACCAGGTATCGGAAAAAGGAGCGGACGGCGCTCAGCTTTAAGGCGATGCTACGTTTTTGGATGTCCCGCTGCCCCAACGATGCGACATACCGGCGCAGCACGGGCCGGTCCACCTCGGACGGGCCCATGACCCCCTGGCCTTCCAGGAATCGCACGAACCGCTGCACCTGGTCCAGGTAGCTCTGCTGGGTGCGGAGGGCGAGCCCCCGCTCTCCCGCCAGGTAGCGGCTATAGGCGACGATATGCTGCTGCAACGGATGCGGCATGGACAGTTCCCGAATCTGTTTAGAACTGGGTTTAATTCTACGCCGGCTTCATACACCTGTCAAAGCGCTATCGCGCAAGCTAGCCATCGGGCTTGCGGGCGATGATGAAGAAACGATGACTCTTGATTTCCAGATAACCCTCCGTGCGAATCCTGCGATGTATCGAGAGTAAGTGATGGAAACTGCACTCGACCGAAAAGTCAGGGAACGCCCAGGGGATGGTCTTCAAGTAGTACACAAGGGCGCCGACGTCGAAGATGCGAGTCTGGGGAAAGGCCTCTTGCTGCTCCACTATCTGGAACCCCGCCTCTAGGAGTTGCTTCGAGGCAAAGGCTAGGTCCCAGAACGAGAACTCCCCTTCCTCGCCGCCGCCCAGCATCTGGTCCAGCTCCCGGTCGTCCTGCGCTCCAACCTGTTGAGTGATGAAACGCCCCCTAGGAGCGAGGACCCGCAGCACCTCCTCGGGCTGATATGACTCGTGGCGGCTGATGACGAGATCGAATGCGCCGTTTTCGAATGGCAACGGGTCGCCTTCACGGGTAGAGACTACCCGCACCCCCAGAGGTTCGAGGCGTTCACGGGCAATGGGAACATTGGGTGGGTAGGCCTCGGTAGCGACCGTTGTCTTTGGCAGCGGTGATAACCGCGTGAGCAGCTCTCCGCCTCCCGTACCCAGGTCAAGTACTGAGTCAATGAGCCGGAAATAGTCCAGGACCTTGCTAGCGTAGCTCCATGGCAGCGGCGACATCACCAGGCGCTGAGTGTCGGAGATATAGGAGAAATCCCAGCCTGAAAAGGGACGGTCGAATTCGGAGCCCCAAAGCTTGAAGAGTTCCTGGTCCGATGGCTCAGGTTCAGGCATCGGGTGGCAACAGCCGCGCGACTAGCTGGCCGCGCCCACGGGCGCCGGCTCTTCCTCGGGCTGCTCGGAGGACTTGGCTCTGGGACGCCGTCCCTTAAACTCGCAGTTCGTGCATCTGACGCCGCCGCGAGGAAAGGCCCCCAGCAGGCCGCCGCAGTTGGGGCAGGGCTCCGGGATGGGCTTGAGGCTGGTGGCGAACTTGCAGTTAGGGTAGTTGGCACAGGAGTAGAAGGTCTTCCCCTTCCGGCTCTTCTTCTCCACGATCTCTCCCCCGTCATCCGGGCACTTGACTCCTACCTTGATCAGGTGAGGCTTCGTGTTTTTGCATTCGGGGTAGCCGGTGCAGGCCAGGAACAGGCCAAAGCGTCCCTTCTTGATGACCATGGGTTTACCGCAGAGGTCGCAGACCTCGTCCGTCGGCTCGTTCATCTTGGGGAGACTGACGGTTGCGGTGTCGACGGCTTTCTCAAAGGGGGCATAGAAGGACTTCAAGAACGGGACCCACGGCTTCTCGCCCCGGGCAATCTCGTCCAGCTCTTCCTCCATGGTGGCGGTGAACTTGGCATCGATGATGTCGGGGAAGCTCTCCTGGAGCAGGTCATTCACCAGCATTCCCAGGTTCTGCGGGTGCAGCAGGCCCCCCTCTTTCTTTACATATTTCCTGGCCTGGATCGTTACGATTGTGGGGGCGTAGGTGCTCGGCCTGCCAATGCCGTTCTCCTCCAGCGCCTTCACGAGGGTGGCTTCGGAGTAGCGCGCGGGCGGCTGTGTGAACTTTTGCTGGGGGTCCAGCCCCAGGAAGTCCAGCGCCTCTCCCTTATCCAGGGCAGGCAGGGCCCCCTCTTCCTCCTCTTCTTCGTCTTTACCTTCGTTATACAGCGTCAAGAAGCCCGCGAATTTCTGGACGGAGCCCTTGGCCTTGAAGATGTAGCTCTGTGCACCCTGAGGGCTGGATGTTTCGATGTCCACCGAGGTCGAATCGAAGACCGCGTTGGCCATCTGGCTGGCTACCATGCGCTTCCAGATCAGCTCGTAGAGTCTGAGCGGCGCGGACTCCAGGTGCGCCTTCAGCGTTGCGGGCTTTCTTGGAACGGAGGTAGGGCGGATGGCCTCGTGGGCCTCCTGGGCGCCCTTGGTCCGGGCCACGTAGGCCCGGGGCTGGGACGGCAGGAAGCGCTCCCCATACTCTTTCTTGATGAAGCCGTGGGTCTCCTGGACCGCGCTGGCGCTGACCGTGGGGGAGTCTGTCCGCATATAGGTAATCAGGCCCACGTCGCCCTCTTTGCCCAGACTAATACCCTCGTAAAGCTGTTGCGCTATGCTCATAGTCCTCTGGGCGGAGAAGCGGAGCTTGCGCCAGGCCTCTTGCTGCAGTGTGCTGGTGGTGAAGGGCGCTGTGGGCCGGCGCTGGGACTCTCTTTTTGTCACGTTGGTGACGGTGTACGAGGCCCCTTCCAGGTCCTTGAGGATGGCGTCAGCCGCGTCTTGGTCCTGGACCTTCGCCTCCTTGGATCCTTTTGGGGCGAAAAAGGCCGCCGAGAATGCAGCCTGTTTCTTTTTGCCGTTGGAGCCCTTCTTCGCCAGATCGGCGAGAATCCGCCAGTATTCCTGCGGCACGAAGGCCAAGATCTCCCGCTCCCTTAGCACCAGCATCCTTATCGCCGCCGACTGGACTCTGCCGGCGGAAAGGCCCCCACGAATCTTCTTCCACAGGAGGGGGCTGAGCTTGTACCCCACCAGGCGGTCAAGGATGCGGCGAGTCTGCTGGGCGTCGACCAGCGCCATGTCGATCTCGCGAGGGTCTTTGAAGGCGGCCTTGATGGCTGGCTCGGTGATCTCATGGAAGACAACCCTACGGACCGGTTTCTTGCCGACGTTGGCGGCCTTGGTCAGGTGCCACGCGATGGCCTCTCCTTCTCGGTCGGGGTCAGTGGCCAGGTAGATCGTGGAGGCGTTGGACACGGCCCGGTCCAGCTCTTTCACCAGGGCCTTCTTCTCTTTGGGAATGACATACTTGGGCTTGAAGTTATCCTCGACGTCGACGCCCAGCTCCCCCTGCGGAAGGTCCCGGATGTGGCCCAGGGAGGAAAGGACTTCGTAGTTCTTGCCCAAATACCGGCCGATAGTCCGGGCTTTGGCGGGGGATTCGACGATCACCAGGTCTTTAGCCATAAAAAAATCTTACGGGGTGGAAGTCGCGTAGTCAACACCGGCGTTGCGTTCCAGCACGTAATTCATGGGGCCGGCTTGCCGCACCAGGCCTTTGAGCTCAAGGGTCGTCAAGGCGCTGCTGACCTCCGCTATGGAGAGTCCGACGGTGTGTCGTATCACGTCGACATGCGTGGGCTCAGACGTTATGTGGCGCAGAATCGCGGACTCGGTGTCGTCCACGGGGGTCATCCCCGGCAGCTCGATCTGCTGGGCCGGCTGAGCGGTGACCCGCAAGTTGAGCTCCTCCAGAATATCCGTCACATCCAGGACCGCCTTTGCCCCTTCTTGAATCCAGCGGTTGACTCCGCGGCTGGCCGGCGAGAGGATGCTCCCCGGCACGCACATGACCTCCCGGCCTTCATCGGCGGCGAACCTGGCGGTGATGAGGGCTCCACTCCGCTCACCTGCCTCCACAACCAGGGTACCGGCGGTGAGACCGGCCAGGATACGGTTACGCCGGGGAAAATACTCGGAACGAGGCTTGGTGCCCAGGGGGTAGTCGCTGATGAGGGCTCCGCACTCGAGAATGCGGCGGGCCAGGGGGAGGTGCGCCGCAGGGTAGACCATGTCCAGCCCGCACGCTGGGACCGCTATGGTACGCCCCCCGGAGTCCAGGGCCGCGCTGTGGGCGACGGAATCGATCCCTCGCGCCAGGCCGCTGACGACGGTGATCCTGCTGCGGCCCAGGTCGCCGGCCAAGCGCTGTGTAACCTCACGGCCGTAGGCGGTAGGGGCTCGCGTCCCGACGACGGTGACCGCCCAGTCATCCTCGGCGGTAAGGGCTCCCTTCACATAAAGGAGCGGCGGCGGGTCGAAGGTTTCCTTAAGGAGCGCCGGGTAGGCCGGGTCATGGATGGCAATGGCGTGGACGCGGGCCTTTTGGAGACGTTCCATTTCGGCGTCGGGTGAGATGCCGGGCCGGGCCGTCTCGATGGCGCCCAGGGAACGGCTGTCGAGCCCGGCGGCCCGGAGGGCCCCGCCGGAGGCCTTCCAGGCCTCCTCCATACTGCCGAAGCGCCCCTTTAAAAGGCCAAACCGAACGCGCCCGATGCCGGGTATGAGGTTGAACGCTACCCAGTATTTCAGATCGTCAGTCACGCCTCACCCCCAGTACCCCTCTCCGTTCTCAATGGAGAAGCAGTGGCGAAGCCGAGGGAGACACCCATCAACTTTACCTTGACCATGCACCCGGTAGGAGATGGCGGAGCGGGTGGGATTCGAACCCACGAGGGCTGTGACACCCTACACGCTTTCCAGGCGTGCCTGTTCGGCCACTCCAGCACCGCTCCGTGCTCCTTTGCGCTTCAGGGTGGCGGAGAGGGCGGGATTTGAACCCGCGGTGCCCTTTCAGACACACCGCTTTTCGAGAGCGGCACCATAAACCGGGCTCGGTCACCTCTCCGCATCTGCATGGGGTTAGCGGCCAATGCCGCGAGACCAATCAGGGCTCCACCAGCTTGCCTTCAGGCGCACGTCCCCATAAAGAAGCCCGACGAACACTATAAGGGAAGGCCAACGGCGATGCAATTGGGGGACGGCGCAGAGTGTACGGCGCGGCGGGCAGCTGATCCTGCAGTTACGCCGGGACCTTGGCGACAAACCGTCGAGTGGAGACCAGGTGGCGGTTGAGACCCACAGCTTTGGGCGCCAAGCCGAGGGCCATACCTACCAGCTGCGGAAGGTGGATAACAGGGAGCCCGATCTGGGTTTTCTTGACCCTGGCGGCGTCGGCCTGCTGCCCGTCCAGATTCAGGTGACACAGGGGACAGGGTGTGACCATGGCGTCCGCGCCGTGACTCTTGGCATCCAGGAGGTTGTTCCCGGCCATGATGAGGGAGTTTTCGCGGTTCATCGTCAGGATGGGGAAGCCGCAGCACTTGGTCTTACCGTCGTAGTCTACCGGCACTCCGCCAAGGGTCTGGATGATCTGCTCCAGGTAGGTGTCTCGCTCAGGGTGTTCGTCAAATCCCAGCTTCTTGCTGGGCCGTACGATGTAGCAACCGTAAAAGGGGGCCAGGGCGACGCCGGTCAGGGGGCGCTTTACCAGGCTACGCAGCCGCTCCAGGCCATAGTCCTCCACCAGGACCCACATGAGGTGCTTCACCTCAGTAGTCCCGTTGTACTCCAGACCTTCGGGCTTCAAAAAGCGATTGATGAAGGCCCGGTACTCCGCGTCCTGCTTGAGCCTGAAATTCGCCTGGCTCATGACTCCCTGGCAGGTGCTGCAGATCGTCATGAGAGGGAGCCCTTTTTTCTCCGCCATAGCGAAGGTGCGGGCGTTCAGGGTGTCGCCCAGCTCCGGGTCCCGCTCCTGGAGGACGCCGGAACCGGTACAGGAGGCCTCCCGCAGATGCTCTAAAGTGATGCCCAACCGCTCGGCGACGGCCTTCGTCGCCGTAAAGAGCTCAGGAGTGGCCCCCTGAGCGACGCATCCAGGGTAGTAAGCGTAGCGCATCAGTCCTTCTCCAGCTCTTCGAAGATTCGGCTCACGTGCTCCGCCCCAGGTCTCTTGTGATGGATAATCGGGGGCATTTTCCCCTTCAGCACGGACTTGATGGCCAGGGGTACATACTGCAGCTGGGCCCCGATGTCGTCGAACCCCAACGACTCTGGCACCAGGCGCAGCTCATCCAGCCATCCGCTTTTCTTGACCGACCTGGCGAAGGAGTCGCTATGACGAGAGCCGTTGTTGTCCTTGTACCCCGCCTCCATGGCGGCGCGGCGAATGTCCACGATGCGTTCCATGGGCGCCACGTCCTTGGGACAGACCTGCACGCACTCGTAGCAATGGGTGCAGTCCCATATCCCGGATGGCTTGCTCAGCTCGCGCAAGCGTTCGTCCCGAGCCGTCTCGGTCTCTCGCGGGTCATCGACGAACCGGTACGCCTTGGCAAGGGCCGCGGGGCCGATGAATGTCTCGTCTACCGCCAGACTGGCGCAATCGGAGACGCAGGCGCCGCACATGATGCAATTCTTGGCGCCGACCAGGTTGTGCATGGCCGCGTTCGAGGCTATGGATTCCTTTTCCGGCGGAGGTTGATGGGCCTTGAGATATGGCTGGACCTGCCGCATCTTGGCCCAGAAGATGGACATGTCGGCTACCAGGTCCTTGATCGGCTTCATGTTGCCCATAGGCTCGATGGTGATAGTGTCCCCGTTGGCGGAGAGATCGACGACTTTGCTCTTGCAGGCGAGGCGAGCATGGCCGTTGACCCGCATGGCGCAAGAGCCGCATATGGCGCTTCGGCATGAGCACCGAACGCCTAACGTCTCGTCGATGTACTCCCGGATCTTGATGAGGGCGTCCAGGACGGTCTCGGAATCCTCGACGTCGAGGACATATTCCTGGTAATGCGATTCTTGAGCCTCAGGATCGTAACGCTTGACGTTGAGCTTGATGGATCTCAATAGACCCTCCTCTCGGGTGGCCATTGGGTGATACTGACGGGACTGTAGTCGATCATGGGGCCGTCCGGAGAGTTGTATACCAGAGTGTGCTTCATCCAGTCCTTGTCGTCCCGTTCCGGGAAGTCAGTGCGGGCGTGAGCCCCACGGCTTTCCTTGCGGGCAACCGCGCCGATCGCGATCGTTTCCGCTACGTCCAGCATATATTCCAGCTCCAGGACTGACATGAGGTTCCAGTTATAGACCTTGCCCTTGTCCTGGACAGAGACCTTCCCGAATTGCTCCTTCAAGCCACGAATGATGCCCAGGGTCTCTCGCATCCCCTCGTCGGTGCGAAAGACGCTGATATTCTTGTCCATGGTGACGCCCATCTCCAGCCGCAGCTTGGCCGCCGTGAATCCCGGGTAGGAGCGGTCCATCAGGTCCCTGAACCGCCCTCTCTGCTCCTCGATCAGCGAGCCCTCGTCGGCGCCGTTGAGCTTGGCCTGACTCAAGGCTCTGTTGGTAGCGGCTACACCGGTCCGCCTTCCGAAGACGACGGTCTCCAGCAGGGAGTTGGCTCCCAGGCGGTTCCCGCCATGGATGCTGACGTTGGCGCACTCTCCGGCAGCGTAGAGGCCTGGAACGGAGGTTGCTCCATCGGTATCGGTCTTGATACCGCCCATGATGTAATGCATGCCGGGCCGAATAGGGCACGGATCCTTCACAATGTCGACATTGGCGAAGTCCAGGGCGAGCTCATAAATCTGGTAGAGCTTCTCCATGATCAGCTTTTCACCCAGGTGGCGGCAGTCCAGAAAGACGCAGCCGTCGATGCCTCTACCTTCCTGGATCTCCGTGTGCTCCGAGCGGGAGACCACGTCACGGGAGGCCAGCTCCAGCTTGTTGGGGGCGTATCGCTGCATGAAGCGTTCGCCCTCGCTGGTGATGAGATATGCCCCCTCGCCCCGGGCCCCTTCGGTAAGCAGGGCGCCGTTGCCTTTGAGGGTGGTGGGGTGGTACTGGACCATCTCCATGTCCATGAGGGGCGCACCGGCATAGTAGGCCAAGGCCATGCCGTCTCCGGTGCAGATCAGGCCGTTGGTGCTGGGCTCATAGACCCGGCCGATGCCGCCGGTCGCCAGGATCACGGACTTAGCCTGGACAACCTGGACGTCGCCGCTGATGATGTCCATGGCCACCACGCCTGTCACGGCGCCGTCGGTCTTGATCAGGGAAAGAGCGAACCACTCCTCGTAGACGCGCATGCCCGATTTCATAAGCTGCTCGTACATCACCTGCAAGATCGCCTGCCCGGTGATGTCTCCGACGAAGAAGGTGCGCTGGTTGGTCGCGCCGCCGAAGGCGCGGGTGGCCAGCCGCCCGTAGTCGTCGCGGGCGAAGATGACCCCCATGTGCTCGAGCTCGTAGATGTCCTGAGGGGCCTCTTTGGCCATGATCTCGATAGAGTCCTGGTCCCCCAGCCAGTCGCTGCCTTTGACGGTGTCGTAGGCGTGGACCTCCCAGGTGTCTTCGCTTCCCTCGCCGCCCATGGCCGCGTTGATGCCGCCCTGGGCCGCATTGGAGTGGCTGCGCACGGGGTGGACCTTGGACATGACGGCCACGTCGGCGCCCATGCGGAAGGCCTCGATGGCGGCCCGCATGCCGGCAAGGCCGGCCCCTATGACGAGAACGTCGTGGTGATACATCAGTGGTCTCCTGCTGAGGCGGGTGAAGTTTATCACAACCCTTTGGCGGTAGCAATGAAACGGGGACTGCGAGCAGGGTCATTCGGTCATCTGGAGGGCCGGGGGGTGAGGCAGCAAAGCATGGTAGGATTGGCTGACGCCGGATTGCAGCGACCCGAGGGTCAGGTTATGGAGCCGATGAACATCTCTCTCAGCGAGATCTCCACCATGAAATGGCCTTTCGATCGTGACGTGGACTTCTTCGCCCGCCAGGGTGTGTCGGCCATGGGGGTCGTGAAGAGCAAGCTGGAGGCCTACGGTATCGAGCGTGGCGTCAAGTTGCTGAGGGATTCCGGCCTGACCGCTTCTTGCTTACAGACCAGCGACCGCTTCTCTATCCATGAGCCTGCCCAATGGCCTGGGCGGCTGGAGGCGTTATACCGCTCTCTGGAGCTCGCAGCGAACCTGGAAGCGAAGAGCCTCGTGCTGCTCACCGGGCCGTACGGGGACGTCAGCTACGAGCAGGCGGCGGACCGGTTTCTCGATCAGGCCCGTCAGGTAGTCCCCGAGGCAGCGCGGTTGGACGTTCCGCTGGCACTGGAACCGCATCTCTCCGTGGCGATAGACGCGAGCTTCGTCCACCGTCTCGAAGATACCCTCGACCTGGCCGATGAGGTGGACTCGCCCTGGTTCGGAGTGAACTTCGAGATTACTCACTGCTTCATGGAGCGTAGGCTGTACCAGAACATCCGAAGCCGGGTCGCCCGGATCGTTCATGTCCAGGCCGGCGACTACCGGATGGGTACGCGGTCAGCCGGCGACCGGGCCCCGCTGGGAGATGGGTGTATCCCCCTGGCGAAAATTTTCGCAGCGCTACAAGCGGCGGGGTATCAGGGTTATTACGAAATCGAAACGCATGGCCCCCGAAATCGAAACGCATGGCCCCCAGGTTGAAGCTCTGGGATACGAGGAGGCGCTGCGGCGCAGCCTCGCGTTCCTGGAGCGCTACCGAAGCCAGCAAGAGCAAACAAAAACGGAAGAGGCTCGGTCTCCATGAGCGACGTGCATGTCCAGGACCTCTTTGACCTCGGCGGCCGGGTGGCCATCGTGACCGGGGGTAATGGTGGACTCGGGAAGGGCATGGCCCTGGTCCTGTCCGAAGCGGGAGCGAAAGTTGTCATCGCGGCCAGGGACGAGGGGAAAAGCGATGCAGCCCTTCAAGAGTTGGGGGCGGACTCGATGTCGGTGACCACGGATGTCGCCAGCGAAGAGGACGTGTCGAGCATGGTGCGCCGCTGCATCGAGGTCTACGAACGCGTGGACATCCTGGTCAACAACGCGGGTACGAACATTCGGAGAAGCCCTCAGGACTACTCCATCGATGAATGGGACCATGTCTTAGACGTCAACTTGCGAGGGGCGTTTCTGTGCTCACGCGAGGTGTATCCACACATGAAGGCGGTCGGTGGGGGCAAGATTATCAACGTCGGCTCAATGGCGGCATTGTTCGGGAGCGACGTGGTTGCGCCGTATGCCGCCAGCAAGGGAGGCATGGTGCAGCTTTCGAAAAGCCTCGCCATCGCCTGGGCCAAGGACAACATCCAGGTCAACGCAGTCCTGCCCGGATGGTTCGATACGGCGCTCACCTCCCCCATTGCCAAGCACGATCCCGACCGGCACAGCCGGATCAGCGATAGGATTCCGGCCTCTCGGTGGGGAGCACCCCAGGACCTTCAGGGAGTGACGCTGCTGCTGGCCTCTCGGGCCTCCGACTACATCACCGGCGCCGTCATTTCGGTCGATGGTGGGTACAGCGCGATGGGCTAAGCCCCTTTCGCAACGTTAACCGCGGCCGTCACTGCCCGCCATCGCTCGGCATGCTCCTCCGATTGGAGCAGGGGCCGATGCTCGCCGTAGGGAAGGACCCTATCGACCAGACCCTCGTACCGCTGGAGGAGGGTCCCCGCGAGGCCATCCCAGTCGGAGGTTACCGCAAAGGTATCCAGCATCTCGTCGGTGATCAAGGGTTCCATCGCTTCCAGGTCGCCCTTTGCCAGGGCGGCATGCAGCTCGGCGGGCAGGTCGCCCCAGCCGTGGAGCCTGAATACCCGCTGGTACGTTCGAGTCGAACCGTAGAACGCTATGTTGCGGCGTGTCTCCCGCCGCCGCCGTTCGATCTCCTCCTCCGTGTCGCCCACGATCATAAATACTGGCGCGACCAGGGTGACCTCTGTCGGGCTGCGTCCTACTTTGGCTGCGCCTTCCGCGACGGCCGGCCGCGTGACCTGGCGCAGGTATTCAACAGAGTGCAACGGGTGGATGTGGTAGCCGTCACACACCTCGCCGGCGACTCGGGCCAGCCCGGCGTTCACTCCTGCGAGGTAGATGGGAAGGTGGGGATGATCGATGGGACCGGGAGAGAAGAATTCAGGGAGCAGTGAGAACGAATAGAAGTCCCCCTGGAAGCTCAGGGGCGCCGTGCCCTGGAATGCCCCGAAGATCGCCCGGACAGCCTGAATGTATTCTCGCACCCGCGCTCCTGGCTGTGAGAACGGGACAGAGAAGCGCCGCTCCATATGCCCCTTGACCTGGGTCCCTAAACCGAGACTGAACCGACCGCGGCTCACTTCAGCAAGGTCCCATGCCAGCTGGGCCGTCACCATTGGGCTGCGTGGGAAAGCGACGGCGATATCAGTGCCGACGGAGATGCCGGAGGTGGCTGTGGCCGCCAGGGCCGACGCAAGGTAGGGATCGTGGGAGACCTCACCGAACCACAAGCCGGAGAACCCTGCATTCTCGGCCCGCCGGGCAAAGCCGGGAACCTCCGACAACGGCAGATCGGTGCAATAAAGGTCGAGATCCACAATGCTCCTTGCCCTGGCCGCAGGCTGTTGAACAACACCCCCGCCCCCCCCCCTCAAGGGGGTTCAAGGTATCCCATTCTGGGATGATTGACAGAAGGGGGGCACCCCCTTCAACCCCCGCCAAAGGGGCTCCGCCCCTCTGGACACCTCTTCACTAACATCCTGCTGGCCAGAGGCTGCCTCTGATGAACTGCCGGGAAACCCTTGCCGTGAGCGATTCGCGAATCTGCTAGCGCGACTCGTCCTTATCGGCCCGCTTCTGCGCCCATGCCTGCTTCCTCCGCATGAACTCACCGGTGTGGATGGCGAGGGCCTGGTTGCGGTTCTCAAGATGGACCGCCTGCTCGAGTGATAGGCCTCCCTGGGCCAGGTTCAAGGCTTCTTTAGTCATCCGAAGCCCAAACGGACTCGCGGCCTGCACGATCTCGTCCGCCAGGGCCAGCGTTACCTTCGGCAGATCGCTACCCGGAACAACGCGGCTGATCAGACCGATATCGAGGGCTTCCTGGGCTTCGATCATGCGCCCCGTGTAGAGTATCTCGGCTGCCGTGGCAGAGCCTACGGCTTTGGGAAGGAAGAAGCTCGTACCCATGTCAGCGGCGCCGAGACCGAGATGGGTGAACGCGGCGCTGAATGTGGCAACTTGCGAGCAGATGCGCATGTCGCAGGCGAGCGCAATGGCCAGGCCGCCGCCGACCGCTGCGCCATTGACCGCCGCGATGAGCGGCTGCGGGACGTCTCGCATCTTGACCACCAGGCTGCCGAACGACTGTTGCATTCGGTAGACCGCTTCCGTATCGCTGGGACCCCACACCCACGACTCGTTCTCTCCTTGCTGGTCCGCCTTCAGGTCAAAACCGCCACAGAAACCTCGGCCTGCGCCGGTCACCACGATGACCCATGTCTCAGTGTCGTCTCGAAAGGTGTCGAATGCGTCGCCGATCTCCTGAAGGAGCTTTTGGGACAGCGCATTGTACCGGTCAGGACGGTTGAGGGTGACCTGTGCCACGTGATCCCGAGGCCGTTCTATCTTTACGTACGATGCCACGACGTTACCGTTTCCCCTAAAAGGTCCTGCTGCCGGGTCGTTGCCTTGGTGGAGAGACTGTGCGCTTATGAACAAGCAAGCCATTGTATCTCCTCGGATTTCCAAAAGCCAAGAGCCCCTCCTCCAGCATCAGGGTCTTTCACGCCGGGGGTGAGGCCGCTACCTCGGAGATAATCGAATGACCCTGGATTCTTCCAGGCCACATTGAAACAGCCACCGGTCTCACTGCTATAATGTTATACCTGATTTTTGAGAGAGGAGCCCCCGCGAAACCAACCATGACCAACCCTGACCACGCGGTCCCGCCCCACGGCGGCCTGCTGGTAAACCTTGAGTTGCCGGACAAGACTGAGCGTGAAGAGACGGCCCGGAGAGCTGTCAGCCTCAAGCAGATTCCTCTCAACTCCACCGCTAGCTCCGACCTGGAGCTGTTGGCCATCGGCGGCTTCAGCCCGCTGACCGGCTTCATCGGCAGCGCCGACTACAAGTCCGTGGTGGAGAATGCCCGGCTCGCCAGCGGGCTCGTATGGTCCCTTCCTATTACCCTAGCCGTGTCTTCGGATGTAGCTGGGGAGATCAAGGAGGGTCAGGAGGTTGCCCTTTCCGAAGAGGGTCGGGTGTTGGCCGTCATGCAAGTAGAGGAGAAGTACGGGTACGACAAGGAGCGTGAGGCCTTGCTGGTCTACCGGACCACCGAAGAGGCCCACCCCGGGGTCGCCCGGGTCTATGAGCAGGGGGAGGTCTTGCTTGCCGGCCCGATCCGCTTGATAGAGCACCCTTCCTGGATCGGGCTCTTCAAGGACCAGGAGTATACCCCCGTCGAAAGCCGTCGCCAGTTTGCCGAAAGGGGATGGCGGCGCATCGTGGCCTTTCAGACGCGTAACCCCATACATCGGGCTCACGAGTATATCCAGAAATGCGCCCTGGAGGTCGTCGACGGTCTATTTCTCCACCCGCTGGTAGGGCAAACGAAAGGAGATGACATCTCCGCCGAGGTGCGCATGAGCAGCTACCTGGAGCTTCTCTCCCTGTACTACCCCCAAGGCCGGACGTTACTGGGCGTGTTTCCCGCCGCCATGCGGTACGCGGGGCCCAGGGAGGCGATCTTCCACGCCATTGTCCGGAAGAACTACGGGTGCTCCCATTTCATCGTGGGCCGGGACCACGCGGGTGTCGGAAATTACTACGGTACGTATGACGCGCAGCACATCTTCGACGATTTCGAGCCAGGCGAGCTGGGCATTACTCCCCTCTTTTTCGAGCACACCTTTTATTGCAAGCGCTGCGGCTCCATGGGCTCCAGCAAGACCTGCCCTCACGACTCGACGGAGCACGTTACTCTCAGCGGCACCCAGGTGCGGTCGATTCTGGCCGAGGGAAAGCTGCCTCCGGTGGAGTTCACTCGGCCGGAGGTCGCGGTGATTCTCTCCCGGGAGCTGAAGGCCAAGGGGTAACGGCGCTGGGGGAACCTTCTGCGCTTGTTCTGCGTACCCCCGTAGGTCGTACCTAAGTTGGCAGAGCCCAAATCGGGCAAGGTTGGTACAGCGTGGAATATGTCTTTCAGGTTGGGGGCTTCAGTCTCAGGTGGTACAGCACCATGGTGGCCGCTGGCCTCATGGTCGGGGCGTACGTCGCTATCATCGAGGCCCGTCGATTAAAGGAAGACACCGCCCACGTCTACAATATCCTCTTGCTCGCCCTCCCCCTCGCTCTCATCGGGGCGCGGACCTACCACGTAGTCGACGAGTGGAATCAGATCTACAAGCACGACGTGTGGCGTATCTTCCTGATCAACGAGGGGGGCATCGGCATTTTCGGCGCCATAGCCGGCAGCATCCTCGCGGTCGTCATCTATACGAGATGGAAAAAGCTTAATCTGTGGAGATGGCTGGATATCGGCGCCCCGGGCCTTATCGTGGGGCAGGCGATCGGGCGGTGGGGCAACTTCTTCAACGAGGAGCTGTACGGCACGCCAAGCAACCTGCCCTGGGCCATCAGCATTCCACCGGACAAGAGGATTCTCGGATACGAAGGCTTCAGTGAGTTCCATCCCCTGTTCCTCTACGAGTCGCTGTTGAACTTTATAGCTCTCGGCGCTTTGCTGTATATAGGGCGCAGGTATGCAGATAGACTCAAGACCGGGGATATCGTGCTGCTTTACGGGGTGTTTTACGGCGCGATCCGCCTCGGCCTTGAGAACCTCCGAATAGGTAACTGGACCATCGGGGGGGAACTGCCCACCGCCACGGTCTTCTCCATCGCTGCCGTCGTGGGGTGCGGTGGCGCTCTGGTCTACCGTCATTGGTGGGCGCCCAGGGCCGCCGCGCGTAAGGCGGTCCGGTCTTAGCGGCAGTCCGTCGCTTGAGGCCGACCGTCCCCTCCCCAGATTCTTTCCTCGCTCCGCTCGTCAGAATGACACTTTGTGCAAATCCCCCTCAAGTGGGTTCAAAAAATGTCCTTTTGATGAGCAGGGCAAGCCGTTCGACAGATCCGACTTTGTCGAGACTCTCGATGCAATCGGAGCTCAGGACACCCCCTTTGAAGCATCCTGTTAGAATACTTCGGCGTGATCTGTTAACAGGGACACGCATGCATCAAAGCATCGGAGGGCTGCTATGAGCGATGCCTATGACGTCGTGATTATCGGTGGAGGCACAGCCGGGCTGAGCGCCGGTCTGTACGCCACGCGGGCCCGGCTGAAAACGGTCCTGGTGGAGAAGATCTTTACCGGGGGCCAGATCATCAATGCCGATAAGATCGAGAACTACCCCGGATTCCCCAACGGCATCTCCGGGGCCGACCTGGTGACGGCCATAGAGGAGCAGGCGAGCAACCACGGCCTCGATTACGCCTTCGGTGAGGTCGTCGGCCTTGACCTCCAGAGCCAGCCGATGGTGGTCCGGACCGAAGACGAGGAGTTCCCGACGAGGTCTATTATCATCGCCACAGGCAGCCAGCACGCAAAGCTCGGGGTCGCCGGTGAGGCGGAGTACGAGGGCCGAGGGGTATCGGAGTGCGCAACGTGTGACGGCTCCTTCTTCGCCGATAAGGAGATCGTGCTGGTCGGTGGAGGCGACTCGGCCATGGATGAGGGACTGTACCTGACTGACATATGCAGCAAGGTGACGGTGATACACCATGGCGAGACCCTTCAAGCCAGCAAGATTTTACAGGAGCGGGCCATGGAGAACCCCAAAATGGAGATCGTCTTCAACTCCGTGGTCGAATCAATCAACGGTGGAGACGAAGGTGTGAACGGTGTCACCGTGCGTGACCTGAAGACGGAGGAGAAGCGAGACCTGGCCGTCGCCGGTGTTTTCGTCTATATCGGCATGCTGCCGTTAACCCATGCGTTCCGGGGAGCCGTCCCCATGGACGGCGGCGGCCATATCAAGGTAGATCTCAAGATGGCTACGGAGGTTCCCGGAGTGTTCGCCGCGGGGGACTGCCGGTGGCAATCGACCCGTCAATTGGCTAACTGCGCGGGAGACGGCGTCACCGCCGCGCTGGCCGCCAACGAGTTTCTCCAGCGGGGGTAGTAAGGCCTGGATCTCGGCGAGCGGCTGGAGAATCCGCAGGCGCTTGTGGCGCATCGTATGATGCAGAGGTGACATCTCACCGACTGTGCCAATCGGCGTCACGGAAGTCATGGGACCACCGCTTCAAGCTGGCCCTGGGTGCAGTCGCCCTGGCCCTGCTGGCCGCCGCGTGCAGCGGTGGCTCCGGCGGCTCAGAGCGGCAGACGGACATTTCGACTCCGACCCCCTCTGGACCGTCCGGGGAGCAGCAAGCGGCCCTGGTCCCCGTTGGTCAGCCGCCGCCGGTGGATAGGAGCATGCACAGTGTTCCCCTGGACCAGGTGGTCTTCGACACCTTTCAGGGCGGCTTTGTCCGCCTCTCAGGCATCTCCGATGGGGCTATCGAGGCACTCCGCGACGCCATACAGCCGGTCTATTCACCCCGGTACGAGGGTCCGGATGGCGGGTCCTGGCTGGGCGGCGACGACCTGGTTATCGGCTTCGAAGGGGAGTCGGAGGCATTCGCCTACCCGATAAAGTTCCTGAACTTTCACGAGATTGTCAACGACGAGATCGACGGGGTCCCCATCGTCGTGACCTACTGCCCGCTATGCGGAAGCGGGGTCGTATTCGATCGCCGTCTGAACGGAGAGGCACTGCTCTTTGGCAACACCAGCGCCCTCTATCAAAGCGATCTGGTGATGTTCGACCATCAAACGGGGTCCTTCTGGTTTCAGACCGGCGGCGAAGCTATCGTCGGCACGTTGACCGGCGAGAGGCTCACCCCGTTGCCATCGGTGACCATGCCCTGGACGAACTGGCTGTCGCTTCACCCCCGGACCCGCGTCCTGTCCCGGGAGCAGGGGTTCGGTCGGGCCCCGGATTACACCTTCGATTTCTTCGAGGGGTACGGCCAGCGGCTGGATGACCTGCAGTTCCTGTTTCCGGTGGAGACCGATAAGCTGGACAGCAGGCTCAGACCATCGGCTATCGTTTTGGCCGTGGGGGCGGGAGGAGTCGAGAAGGCCTATCCCCTGGAAGCTCTGCAGGATGCCGCCGTTAACGATGAGATAGGCGGCCGGCCGGTCTTGGTGCTCTCACGCCGGATCGGGACGTTTGGCAGGGCCTTCTCCCGCGAAGTGGATGGCCGGGTGCTGACCTTTGAGGTTCAGGACGAAGAGGTTGTGGACCGGGAGACCGGTAGCCGGTGGGACTTTGGCGGTCGGGCTGTGGAAGGCCCCCTGGAGGGCGTCGAGCTGGAATCTTTGCCTACGCGACGCTCTTTCTGGTTCTCCCTGGGGTTCGCGGTGCCGGACATCGAGATCTAGCAGCCGTAGAAGCTGTTTAAAAAATCGACATGCCAGATTGGTTTCACCCTCACCCTAGCCCTCTCCCATCAAGGGGCCTTGCCTGAGAAGTACCTTTTAAGTGTCACCCTGGGCATTCCCATGTCACCCTGAGCGCAGCCGAAGGGTCTGGGGCTGGCAGGGTCCTCTTTTGTCCGCCATCCCCTCCCCAGATTCTTCCTCGCTCCGCTCGTCAGAATGACACTTTTTAGGCAAACCTCCATCGAGGGAGAGGGGATTTTGGAGTAGTCTCTAGCGACGGCGTGTACCGGCCCAAAACGTAGGGGCGTAGCATCACGCTACGCCCCTCTTACTTGATGCGCCGAACTCGGCGTGAAGGCTAATGCCTTCAGGTGGAGCCGTGGACGTGCGGGTGCTTGGGCTCGGCGTCGATGGTAAACCGCTTCCAGAACAGGAATTTGCTGACGTCTATGTGAATCGCGCCGGCCCACTTTGTCAGGCCGAAGGCGACCAGGAGCTGGACGTCGCCTTCGTTCACTACCTGGTAGCCACTGGTGACATTTTTACGTTTCAGGTAGGTGTCGACCGACACCTCGGCGCGCCCGCCTCACCCTATCGGGGGGATAAAGTCCAGGGCGGCGCGCCCGCCGCGGCGGGCCACCTCGGCTATAGCGTCTTCGGAGACCGTCAGTTTCATCAAAGCCCTCCGGGATTACAGCGCGCCTACGCCATCAATCAGACTTAGATGCGGGCTGGCTGCTGAAGGGTTCGCCTGTGAGCTCAGCGTCGGTGAGCGTCCCACTACGCGGACTTACGGATAAACACGTGGTAGTCGTCGCCCTCCCGGGTCAGGCCCAGGTATTCGTTGCCGGTGCGACGGCACCAGATGGGCATATCCTCGACGATCTGGTCGTCGTCGGAGAGCACCTCCAACACCTGACCGACCTGCATTCGTCTGATCTGCTTGGCCGCCTCCCAGACCGGCACTGGGCAGTAGAGGCCCAGGGTGTCCAATGTCTCGTCGGGCTGGGGCAAGGTGGCTTCAGGCATTATTCGCGGCCCTAACCCAACGGAGACAGAGAGCGCAGACGCTCTACCACGGGCGGCAGCTCCCTCAGAAGGTAGTCGATCTCCTCCGCTGTATTGTCGATGCCGATACCGAACAGCAAGGAGCCCATTCCCATGCTGGCGTCGATGCCGATGGCCTCCAGGACGTAGGAGTGTTGGAGGGCCTTGGAGCTGCATGCGGAGCCGCTGGCGGCGTGGATGTCGGCGGTGGTCGCGAGGGAGAGGAGGATGCTCTCCCCTTCGATCTGCTCCACCAGGCAGCTCATATGGTGAGGCAGCCGGTCTGTCGGATGGCCGGTGATGCGGACGCGCTGCATGTTTTCGAGGCCGGCCCGAAGGCGGTCGCGAAGAGAGACGGTGTGCTTGTTCCTTGAGGTCATCTGGGAGGCGGCGATTTCGGCGGCCTTGCCGAAGCCAACGATGGCGGGCACGTTTTCGGTCCCGGCCCTGCGCCCCTCCTCCTGGGTGCCTCCCTCCAACAACGGCGGCAGACGGACGCCGCGGCGGGAATAGAGGGCGCCGACTCCCTTCGGGCCGTAGAACATGTGGGGGGAGATGGTGAGCAGGTCGACGCCTAGATCGCGGACGTTCAGTGGTATGACGCCGGCGGTGTTGGCGGCGTCGACGTGGAGGGGCACATTCGCCTCGCGGCAGGCCGTGGCGATCTCGGCGATGGGCTCGATGCTCCCGATCTCGGCGCTGGCGTGGGTTATTGAGACCAGGGCGGTGTCGGCCCTCAGTGCCCGCCTCAACTCCGAGGGGTCGATGAAGCCGTGTTGGTCTACTTGGATGTACGTGACCTCGAACCCTTGCTTGGACAGGGTCCGGCATGGGTGCATGACGGAGAAGTGCTCGATCTGGGAAGTTACGATATGCTGCCCGCGGCGGCGAGACATCGTCGTCATGGCTTTCAGCGCCCAGTTGTTGGACTCGGTGGCGCCCGAGGTGAAGAAGACCTCGGCGGGGGAGAGGGCGCCGATCAGGTTGGCGACCTGCCGTCTGGCCTCCTCAACCGCGTCCAGGGCCTCTTGTCCGGGTGGGTGGAAGCTCTGAGGGTTGTGGAAACGCTCGGTAAAGTAGGGCAGCATCGCCTGCACCACGTCCGGGAGGCATGGCGTGGTGGCCATGTGGTCGAGGTAGACCCGGCCCTGGACGCGGCTGCCGCCCCCAGGCACTACCGTCCCCCGAGTCCTGGAAGGCCGTCGATGCTGGCGGCGTTGGTCTTTTCCTGGTAGGTGGCGATGAGCTCCGGCCCCTTGCTCTTGACCCATGCCGGAAGCTGCGTGCGCTCTCCCACATAGTCGTGAAGGGGAACGCCGTAGCCGCAGGAGTCAGCGACCCGCTCGACATCGACACAGATGACCGACCGGGTCCCTTCGTAGGGCGGGAAGAGGGCCCGGAGACCGTCGAACTCCGCATCCCCAGGCTTGATGCTCCGCCCGCGCCCGTGCAGCCTCAGGATCTTGGGCGGCCCCTGAAAAGAGCAGAACATGATCACGATGCGCCCGTTCTCGTGAAGGTGCGACACCGTTTCGATCCCGCTTCCCGTGAGGTCCAGGTAGGCGACGGTGTGAGGGTCCAACACGGAAAAGGTGTCCAGTCCTTTGGGTGACAGGTTGATGTGGCCGTTGCCGTCCAACGGTGCGGTGGCGACGAAGAACATGTGCTGGCTCTGAATGAAGGCCCGCAGCTGCTCGGTGATCTCGGGGTGGATAGCTGACATGCTTTTATCTCCCGATAGGATACTGCACTATACATCTTCGCCGTTGCTGGCGGCCATAGGCGGGCAGCGTCCGCTGGCATTGCGCCTGGCGGCAAAGGTAGAGAAGGATGCCGATCACTCCCTCGCCTTACCCCACGTCCGTCAAGAGTTCTGATACGCCAGGGCATCCTGCTCGTCGAAGGCCTCATTCAGGCTGAACCGTTATAGCGCCCCCTGGCCGAGACCAGGTCATAGCTACGACGGGCCTTGCCTTCGGGGGCATGGTCAATCGTTGGATACGGGCGTCGCCAGCCTTGGCAGCGACTAATTCAGCGTAGGGGCTGATTCCCGCCTGCCACTGTCCCCAGTTAATTCGAGTTGCGGTCTCCCTCAGCAGAGATCCTGGGCAGCCACTCCAGCCATTTTGGCAGGTACCAGTTCCAGTCTCCGAGCAGCTTCATGCTGGCGGGCAACAGGATAGCTCGGATGACCGTGGCGTCGATGAGAATTGCCACTCCCAGCCCGACCCCAATTTGTTGGAAGAACATGAACCTTGATGTCGCGAAGGTGCCGAAGACGAGCACCATGACGAGCGCTGCGCTCGTGATGAGAACAGCTGTCGACTTGATCCCCCGCGAAACGGATTCCTCATTGCTGCTTCCGGCGTCGTATGCCTCCTTGACTCGACTGAGAAGAAGCATGTGGTAGTCCATAGACAGCCCGAAGAGCACAGCGAAGAGGAACAGAGGCATGAATATCTCGATCGTCCCAGCTGACTCGAAGTTCAGGAGCCCCTCTCCCACGCCCTCCTGGAAGACGAGGACCATCACTCCTAGCCCTGCGCCGACAGAGAGCAGGTTCAAGATAATGGCCTTGATTGGGATGACGATAGAGCGGAACATCACCAGGAGAATGGCTTCCTGGGCCGTCCGTACAAAATCAAGACAAATCCAAAGACGAGAAGGGCGCCTTGGCTCTCGTATTGTTCTGAACAGCACGACGAAGAAAGACAAAATCAAGACAAATCCAAAGACGAGGGGCGCCTTGGCTCTCGTATTGTTCTCTGAATCGAGTGTTCCGGCCGGCCCCGCGGCCACGAAAACGTCAACGCCAGCTCCGGCGAACGCCGCGGGAGCGAGCTCACGCAGCTCCTCAACGGCCGCGTTGGCCTTTGACGTGTCTTCGATATCCGTGACGGGGACCGAGATTCCCAGCAGATCCCCCCTCAATGTTGACGAACGTCTCTATCGGCTCGCCAAACTGATCATCCTGCTGAACAGCCGCGATGAGGTCCGCCGTCGAGGCTTGAATTGCAGGCGTGTCTACCGTGCTGCCCTCTCCCGGATCGACGATCACTGCCAGGCCACCTACCTCGCCGAGAATGAAGTGTTCATCCATGAGGTTGACACCACTGGCGATGATTCCGATCTTCCCTCCGTCATCCACGGCACCATCCCAATCGAAGACCTTGGTGATCGGCGTGGAACCTATGTTTAGCGAAAGGAGTGGCACTGACAGGGCTATCAGCGCGGCGAAAGTCACCCCCGCGTATATCACCGGGCGAGCCAGGACCGCGTCTGTGATCGTCCCCCAGATGCCCCCGCCGGTGGAGGGCCTTCCGAGGCCTGGAATCCGTAACCAGTTCATTCGGTGGTCCAGCAACGAGATCAACGCTGGCAGGAGAGTGAGAGAGGCGATCACGGTCAGAACTACGACGATCATCGCACCAAGACCCAGGCCATAGAACAGAGCGTCGCCCGTCAGCAGCATGCCGGCCAGCGACACGAACACGGTTATCCCAGCGCAGAAAACGGCCCTGCCGGTGGTATCGGAAGCGACCTGGATCGCTTCGATCTTATCTCGGCCGGCGGCCCGCTCCTCCCGGAAACGGTTGACTATAAACAGGCTGTAGTCGATCCCAACGGCCAGGCCCATGAGGATGATCATCTCGAAGAAGTTGAAGTTCAATGGCTTTCCCTGGCTCACGATGGTGGCTACGCCAACGGCGGTGAAGATCGATATAATCGCCATGCCGTTCGGAATCAGAGCACCCACCACGGTGCCGAATGCCAGGATCAAGATGATCAGAGCACCGATAAGGCTGAAGACAAGAATCTTCTGGAAGTCTTCGTTGATGATTTCTTCCGAACCGATGTTGAGCGCCGCTCCACCGAAGACCCCAAGATCGAATCCATCGGCGGCGGCTGAAGTCTCAGCTTCCAGCACCACCTCGAGAATTACCTCGCCGAAGTCGTTCAGCTCGTCCTGTTCCGCTTTCTCAAGCTCGACGCGGGCAATGACAACATGCCTGTCCTCGGAAACCAGGTTAGAAGCGCCGGATTCGTAATAGCTCTCCACTTCGACGACGCCATCGAGGCCCCTGAGCTTCTCGACCAGTGGCTCGACGGTCGACCGAAAGGCCAGATCATCGACGTCCAGACCAGGGTTTTTGATGATCACAGACTCGAAAGACGGCAGCTGCTCGAACCGGTCCTCGATCAGCCGTTCGCCTTTTGCGGAGTCACCAGCACCAAACACGTCGCTCGTCTCCACGCCGATGGTGCTGGACAGCAGAAATGAGATGACCAACAGAGCTAATGCGCCGAGTATTACGATCCATCGGTGACGGGCGCTCCACCCGGCAACTCGACCCGTAAATGAGAGCTCGCGAGCGTTGCCTGACCTTGGAAGCAGGTTCTTACTCCTTGTTGTGCACGAACCGCCCTGCCCATGCCACAACTTCGTTCCGCGCGTTGATTGCTTCGATCATCTGATTGAGCCCACGACGCGCTGCCTTAACGAAAACTAATAAAGGAATTGGTGAAAGGCAGTTCAACCATAAATGATCTGTCAAGTTTGCGCAGAGTTGACAGCGGTATATTGCCTATATCGCAGCTTTCTAGCTGCAGGCCCAACGGGCCACCGACCGGTTCCCCGAAGGGGCGACTCGTCGTAGAATAGGGACGCTCGGCGAAGGGAGTGCCCTGTGGAATCTCCTGATGGTACAACACGAAGGCTGGGGATGGTCGTCGCCGGCTCCCTCACCAAAGGGGTCGACGTCAAGCTGGATGGCGACGTATCCGTGGAAGAGATGGCCGTCGGCCGCTTCGTGACCATAGACGGCAACCAACGGCGTTTCTTCGGCGTGCTGACCGACGTTTCCCTGGAGACCGTCGATGACCGGCTGCCGTCGATGCCGCCGGACGTCTCCGACCCATTCATTGCGGAGGTTGTCTCCGGCACCAGCGCCTACGGCGCGATTCACGTGGTCCCGTATCTGACCATGCCGGTCGGCGACGAGATCGGCCCCGCCAAGACCGTCCCGCCCCACTTTGCCGCGGCCCGCACCAGCGATGCCAAAGAGGTCCAGATGATCTTCGGCGAGAACGATGACCGGCACATCTGGATCGGAAGCCCGCTGGACATGGAGGAGGCGCCGGTCTGCCTGGACGCCAAGCGGCTGGTGGAGCGCAGCACGGGTGTGTTCGGCAAGACGGGCACGGGCAAATCGTTCCTGACCCGGATCGTGCTGGCGGAGATGATCCAAAAGGGAGTTGCGGTCTCCCTGATCTTCGACATGCACGGTGAGTACGGCTGGAGCCACCGCAGCGAGTCCGGTACGGAGGTCAAGGGGCTGAAGCAGCTCTTTGCTTCCAGCGTAGCGGTCTTTACTCTGGATGAGGAGAGCGCACGAAGGCGGGGGATCAGCGCCGACTTCCAGGTCCAGATCGGCTACGACGAGATCCAGGCGGCCGACATCGCGACACTGGCGGGCACCCTGGGCCTCTCGGAGACCATGGTGCAGGCGGCCTACCGTTTGGAGAAAGCCCAGGGCCGTGGCTGGCTCAAGAAATTTCTCGCGACCGAGAGCAGGGAGGAGCTGACCAGCTTCGGTGGCGATTACGAGCATGAGGGTACCCTGGCGGCCCTGCGGAGGAAGCTGGAGGCATTCGAGCGGTTCTCCTTCGTGACCTCCAATGGCCATGAAGACTCGGTGAAACGTCTCATGGAGTACCTGGACAGAGGCATGCATGTGGTGCTGGAGTTCGGAGGCTTCGCCAGCAACCTGACAGCCTATATCCTGGTCTCGAACCTGCTGACGCGGCGCTTGCATGAACGTTACGTTGAAAAGATGGAGCGGGCGCTGGGGAAGCAAGGGGATGAGCCAAGGCCACTGGTCATCGTCATCGAGGAGGCGCACAAGTTTCTTGGACCGGAGCTTACGGGACAGACCATCTTCGGCACCATCGCCAGGGAGATGCGCAAGTACAACGTGACGCTGCTGATCATCGACCAGCGCCCCAGCGGCATCGACCCTGAAGTGATGTCCCAGGTCGGCACGAAGATGTCCTGTTTGCTGGAGAACGATAGGGACGTGGAGGCCGTGCTGGCGGGGGTTTCCGGGCGCAACGAGCTTCGAGCCGTGTTATCCAAGCTGGAGACCCGGCAGCAGGCCCTTATATTTGGTCATGCCGTCCCGATGCCGGTGGTCGTCCGCACCAGGGACTATGACGCGGAGTTCTATCGCTCTGTCGGACATCTGGAGCCGGCCCAGCGAAGCGTCCAACGAGAAAAGGATATCGACGATCTTTTTGGCCCCCGGTAGGTGGAGGCGGCGGGCCTCCTGCCGGTTGGGCATTCGGTAAGTGCTACCATGTGCTCCGATTCTTGCCACGATAAGGGGACACTACGATGAAGCTGGATGGGAAGGTTGCCGTCATTACCGGCGCCGGCATCGGCATCGGACGTATCTACGCTCAGGCGCTGGCGCAGGAAGGCGCCGCCATCGTCGTCGCCGACATGGACGCCGCCGCGGGTGAGAAATCGGCGACGGAGATCGTCGAGCGCGGCGGCAAGGCCATCGCCACCGTGACCGACGTCTCTGAAGAGAAGCAGGTACAGGCCATGGCGGAGGAGGCCGTTCGCGCCTTCGGCGGCATCGATATCCTGATCAACAACGCCGGGCTGCACCTGATGGAATACAACGTCCCCTGCACACAGCTGGAGCTTCGCAAGTGGCGAAAAATGCTGGAGGTCAACCTCACGGGCCCGATGATGTGCGCCGCGGCCTGCCACCCCAGCATGAAGGAGCGTGGCGGCGGAGTCATCATCAACCAGTCTTCTATTGCCGCCTATCTGGCTAACGGCGCCTACGGAGTCTCGAAGCTGGCGCTGAACGGGCTGACGATGTCCCTTGCCACGGAGCTCGCGCCGGACAACATCCGGGTCCACGGCATCGCGCCTGGCCTCATCGAGTCAGAGGCGATGATGACCGGCATGCCGGATGAGGCGCGGCAGCGCGTTGTGGACGGCCAGCTCATCAAGCGGGCCGGCCAGATGACGGACCTGACGGGGCTGCTGCTCTTCCTCTGCTCCGATGAGAGCAGCTTGATCACCAGCCAGACCTGGATCATCGACGGCGGGTCCACCCGGCGTATTTAGCAGGCCCTATCCGTCCACTACCGCTACGGTCTCGATCTCCACGAGAAGGTCCTCTCGCCCCAGGGCCTTCACGATAATCTGCGTGTAGGGGGTCGCGGGGTCGGTGAGGTAACGCTGCCGTATCTCCCGGTGAACAGGGATATCCTCCGTCCGTGTCAGGTAGACCCTGGTAGTAACCAGGTCCTCCATGGTCGCTCCCGTCGCGGCCAGGGTCGCCTTGACGTTCTCGTAGGCCCGCTCTATCTGGACGGCGACGTCCGGCGAGGAGCGCCCCTCGGCGTCCAAGCCGACCATGCCGGCGAGGTAGATGGTGTTGCCGACCTTTACGGCCTGGTGATAGGTCGGCGTCGTGAGACTGTTCTTCGCGTTGATAAATTCTCTGGGCACCGTCTCCTCCTGATCTCTCCCTCGCCCGACTACCGGACCCAAGGCGTCGGCGGAGGGCGTTTGGGCTCAGTTGAAGCGCACCGGGCACGCTACATCCCCCGTTTCCCCGTGTCAATTCTAACGCCTCACCCCCCGGCCCCCTCTCCACCAATGTGGAGAGGGGGTGGTCGCAAGACCGGAGGTGAGGCAAAGACCCTGGTGTCCAGAGTGGCCATGTGGACAGCGATTTTACGCTGTGGTATAAGGGCGCCAAACCATGCAAGGAGGTGGCTGCCGTGGCATCCAACCCTACCAGACCGAAGAGTGCTGATAGACCTGAGGTGATTGGCAACCCCGGCGATAGGAATGTCGACGTTCTTGCGCCGGGTGCGACGGAGCGTATCGTCACCATCGAGATGGACGCAGAGACGTTGGGCGGGCTGTTCAAGAAAGGGTACTATCCCCACTACGGCGGCTTCACCCTCTTCTCTGATGAGCTTGGCCCGAACGGAATCTGCAGCGCCCCGACGCCCACAGCGTATCTGGCCGCTGCGATCCTTTTCTGAGAGATGACCCAGATTGGGAGGTTCTCCCAAATGCTGAAGGTAGACATCACAAAGGTCCGGGCACAGGTGAAGTACGACATCGAACGGCGGGGCTCGGTGCTGGCTGGTACCGTTAAGGCCAGCCTGCCTAAGGTGATCTCTACCTACGACATCGAGTCGGCTGCCAGCGCGGAGGAGGTGGCCAGGGTGATTAGGGCCGCCCGAGCAGGCTGCTTCGTTCGTGCCGCCTTGACTGAGCCGGTGGAGATGGAGGACCACACTGCGCACAATGGCACGCCCATCGACATCGAGAGCGGCAAGCCACTGCCCTGACAACCGGTTCAGGTCAGCGCCCGACTAGTCTACGGTGGAATGAGAGAAGAGCACGGTAGCGCCTCCGGAAGCGAAGTTTGTCAGGTCGCCGGCCATCGCCTGACCGGACTCTGAGTTGAGCCCTTGCTGCATCGCCTCCTCTGAAGTGAACTGTATCTCCACAAGAACGTAGAACGGTGACTCACCGATGGCCGCCCCCGCTATCCGGTTGACTACCACCTGTTGGACGTTATCGATCTGCCGAAGCAAAGGGTGATGGTGTTGAATGAAGTGCTGGTCGAACGCCTCTCGGTCCAGGGGCATGCCGAACAGCACAAGAGTCTTGACCACGAGAGCCTTTCTGTACACAGAGGCCCGCCGGCATGATCCCGGCGGACCCCTGTGAAAACGCTGGCTACTTTACAAGGATGACCTTGGTCTCGGTCTGGTTGGCGTACTCTATACCATGCCGTGTACCGGGGAGTAGTGGGCCAGCCGATCGATGGTCTTGATCTGCTCGTCGGAGAGGTTCCCCTTGACCTTAATTTCCGTGATGATCTTCGGGATGCAGGAGGTGTGGGACTCGGGCCCCTTCACCTCGAACAGCACGCTGGGGTCCACGTCAGCGCTTACCTTGACCTCTAGCCCCTCCAGAGTGATGCCGTTGCGGGGCGCGTTGAGGCCGATGCTGTTGACGAGACAGGCGGCGACTGCCCTCAGTGCCATCTCGACTGGCTCGGCGCGGTCCGTTGGGCCTTCGAAACCGACTGCCTCTTCGACCTCTCTCCAAGCGCCATAGGGTATGGTGTAGTGCCGGGTCTCACGATCGATCCGCTGCCCATTAAGGGAGTACGGCCCGATGTGGACGGTGCTCCGGCCCGAGTGCCCCTCCCAGATGGTCCGTGCCTCCAGTCCCAGTGTCACTGGGTTGGCCTTGATGGCTGAGCGGAACGCTTCCAGCTTGTCCAGGTCCATGCCATTGACGAACGCCATAGATGCCTCCTTGATGAAATCACGCGGGTTAGAGTACCAAAGCGGGCAAATGGATTCAATCGGCTTTTGACGCGCTGCTCACGGGCATGTAGCACCTGGACGGGCAGCGCCCGTAGGCATTGAGCCTGACGGTGTAAGGGAGGACTCAGGGCGGGGGATCTGGATGCTACTTCTTCGGCATCCTGCTAGGCGGCTACCAGGTCCGCGAGGAACGTCTCGCCCCAGCGTTGGGCGGTGTGCTGAGTGACCCCAAGGATCAACGCTTCCCACCGCCGTTCGCGTTCCTTGCGAGGCATGGTCAACGCTCGATAGACGGCGGCTGTCGTCTCCTCGATGTCATAGGGATTGACGATGAGGGCTTCGGGCATCGTGTCGGCGGCGCCACAGAACTTGGACAATACCAGCACGCCGGGGTTCTCTCCCTGCGAAGCCACGAATTCCTTGGCCACCAGGTTCATACCGTCACGCAGCGGCGTGACAAGGCAGACGTTCGCCTGCCGGAAGAAGCCTGCCAGCTCTATCTGAGAATAGGAGCGATAGAGGTAATGGACGGGGAGCCACCCTGCATCGGAGAACCGGCCGTTGATCCGGCCCACCAGCTGGTCCACGCGGTCCCGTTCCTGGATGTATTCGGGGACCCTGGACCTGGACGGCGCCGATATCTGCACCATCGTTACCTTACCTCGCAATGGCCGGTGACGCTCGAGCAGGTTCTCGAACACGCGAAGCCGGTCCGGTATTCCCTTTGTGTAGTCAAGACGGTCCACTCCGAGCACTACCTGCTGGTGGGCGGCGATCTGCGGCGGCAAGGGACTCGTCGGCGAGTCGACGATGGTGCTGGCCCATTCCTTGAAACTGACCGGGTCGATCCCGATGGGGTGGGCGGCCACGCGAAGCTCACCATTTTTTCCGGTATACACTTGTCCTACGGCGGAGCCTCCCAGGCACATCTCCATGGCATCCGTGAGGTTGAAGGCATACCGTTTCGTGTGGAACCCAGCCAGGTCGTAGGCCAGGAAGCACTCCAGAAGCTCGTCGGACCAGGGAAGCATGGCGAAGCTCTCCGCGGGGGGGAACGGGGTGTGCAAAAAGAACCCGATCTTCCCTTTCCACCCCAAGCGCCGAAGCTCCTGGCCGAGCGGAATGAGGTGATAGTCGTGGACCCAGATGATGTCGTCGCTCTGAAGTGAAGGGAAGAGGGTATCGGCGAACTTTCGATTGACACGCCTATAGGATCGGTAGGCTTCGTGGCGGATCACCACGTGGGCAGGGTGATTGTGAAGAAGAGGCCATAGGGTACGATTTGCGAAGAGGGTGTAGAAGAGATTGACCTCGTCTCTTGAGAGGTCCATTGTCCTTAACTGGATCTGTCCGATATCGGCGATTTTGATCCGGTCCGAAGGTCGAGAGGGTGCGATGCGGCCGCTCCACCCAAACCAGATGCCCCCTTTCCGCTCAAGAGCTGAACGGAGAGCGGACACCAGGCCGCCCACAGGTTGTGCTCGCCGCTCGTCCTCGGTGGCGGGCAGAGAGAGGGTCGGCACCCTGTTGGAGACGACCACCAGCCGACCATGCGTCGCCATAGCCTTCCCTGCCTTTACGTGGGCCCGGCTACGAGCTTGTCCGGGGCGAGCGCGTATTGAACGCGGGCCACCGGCGTTCCGATGGGATGAGGGAAGACTACCTCAGACCAGATCAGGCAGTCAAGCTTAGGCCCAGTGTTAGAACCGAAAATGGGGTGGGTCTAGGCGCCGCGGTGGGTCCGAGCCAGGCCTATCATGTGCTCCGCTAGCTGCTCCAAGAAACGCTGGACCTCATCGGGTGAGCGAAGCCAGTAGCGGGCAGCCGTGGACCGGTCTGGGGTACCAATCTTTACGGGAATGCCGAGATGGACGATGGCCCGAAAGGCGTCTTCGTCGGTCGAATCGTCCCCCAGGTACAGGGGAAGCCTGCCATCGGTGCTGCCTGTGTAGGCGCCCTGGGCGTCGAAGGACGCCGGCCCCAGCTCTGACGCCGTGTGGCCCAGGAGCACTGCGAGGGCGTGCCCCTTGCCCCAAGATACGGCGGGACGCAGCTCCATGACGAGCTTGCCGGTGGTGAGCCGGGCCTCCCCGCTGTCCAGCCACTGCTTGACGGTCTCCTGGAATAGCATCCTGAGATGTCGTACCCGTTCGGGGCTTTTCACGCGCCGGTAGTGCACGCTCAGGGTCATCCCCTTGGGTTCCAGGAGCGCTCCTGGAACCTCCGCGACGACTGGACGTAGCGCCTCTTCAATCTTAACCATAAGGCCCTCTGCCTTGTCAGCCACGGGGTGCTTCCAAAGGGAGGAAGAGCGTCGGATCTCCAGGCCGTGGTTGGCCGCGTAGGCAATGTCATCGAGCCCGACGCGGGAGGTGAGGTCTTCCGTGCCCCGGCCGCTTACGACGGCAACCTCTACCCTTGGGACGGCTGCCAGGCGGCCCAGTACCTCTTTCGTCTCCGGAGGTAGGACGGCGAGGTCAGGGCGCAGCGCGATAGGGGACAGGGTGCCATCGAAGTCCAGCGCCAGGAGCAGGCCGGGCGCATCCGCGACGCGCTCTCGAAGCTCGGGCCAGACCGAAAGCAGGTGGGGTAGAGTCAAGGCCGTGCCTCTCTGGCTGATGCCACGCCTAGAGTGCCTCCCGCCTGGCGATAGTTTGGGCGTCCAGCCCCAAAAGCTCGCTGAAGGCCCACTCGTTGTGCTCGCCGACGTCAGGGGCAGGACCTTCGACCGTTGCGGGTGTGCGGGACAGCTTGATGGGGAAGCCCGGTACGGTAACCGCATCCTGGCCCGGCTTGCCCAGCTCGACCAGCATGTCGCGGGCCCGTATCTGAGGATGCTCGGTCATCTCGGCGATACCAAGCACCGGAGAGCAAGGGACCCGCGCCTCATCCATGGCGGTGACGACTTCCTCGGTGGAGCGCTCCCGGACCCAGTCTCCGACGATGTCCGAGAGTGCGTCCCGATGCTCGAACCGGGCGAGGTTGCTGTCGAACCGTGGGTCTTCCAGAAGGTCAGGCCGTCCGATCGCTCGGGCCATCCTGCGCCATTGGGGCTCGATGGCCGGACAGAGGACGACGGTGCCATCCTTGGCCTCGAAGGCGTCGACAAAGGAGTACCAGCTCTTGTTGCCCAGACGGCGGCGGGACTGGTGCAGCAGCCTGTGCTCGGACACCATGCCCTGGGCAATCACCGGAAAGACGCTGTTGTCCAAAAGGCTGACATCCACCAGCTGTCCTCGACCGCTTCGAGCTCGCTCGAAAAGGGCCAGCATCATCCCATAAGCCGTGCTGTGCCCGCTGAGAAAATCAGCCAGGGCGATGCCCGAGCGCATGGGGGGCCCGGAGCTGTCGCCGGTGAGGTCCATGAGGCCGGCGATGGCCTGCACGGTGAAGTCGAATCCGATCTTGCTGGCATAGGGACCTGTCTGTCCGAAGGCGGAAATCGCGGCGACGACGATAGAGGGGTTCAGCCGGTCCAGTCGCTCGTAGGCCAACACCTCAGCTTGGGGCGAGCCGGGCGCGAAGCTATGGACCACGGCGTCCGAGATGCGCGCCAACGAGTCCAGCTCCGCCAGCCCTGCATCGCTGCGAATATCTATGGCCACCGATTTCTTGTGGTGCGCCCACGCTGAGAACCAAAGAGGCTGGCCGGACGGGCTCATGGTCCCGATGTTGCGGTCCTCTTCGCCTACGGGCGACTCGACTCGGATGACCTCAGCCCCTGCGTCCGCCATCAAGGCGCAGGCGACGGGACCCGCGATATAGCGTGACAGGTCCAGGATGCGAATGCCTTCGAGAACGGAGGTCATCGCTGCGCTCCTTTCGACGGTGTTGATAAGGGGGCTGCCCCAGCACGCTCGCCGTCAACATGGTAGCACCTGGGCCAAAAGGCGGTCGCTCCCGCGTAGCTCCCAGAGCGCTTGTTGCTACAGGGGACAGAAGGCCGCTGCCATCACCGGGCAGCGTCCTCTTTTTCGGGGGTAGCCGTTACCACAGCGGATCCCGCTTCCCGCGTCCCCCCTCCTTTGAATAAAGAGAAGAGCAGTCCCAGTCCGAAGAAGCCTGACAACACCATGAATGCTCGCCTCACTCCGGTAACAAAGGCCTCGGCAACGGCTCCGTCACCGGCGGAAACCGCGTCCAGGCTGGGCTCGAACCCCATGGAGGACATGGTGGCGACGATGACCATGGTCACTATGGCGATGCCGGTGACGCCGCCCGAATTTCGCAGTACTTGTGTCAGCGCCGATACTGCACCGTACCTGGAAGGCTCAACCGCGCTGAAGATAGAGCTGGAGTTCGGGGAGTTGAAAAGGGAATGACCGGTGAACCTGAGCATCAAAAGTGGAATGATCAGGGCTAGCGAAGCGCCCACGGTCAGCGTCATGGACAAAGTGAGCATCGCCGTCACGGACAAAGCCAACCCACCGACGGTGAACCATCGCCAGCCAAACCGGTCCGACATCCGGCCGGCGACGGGAGCTATCAACGCCATTACCAAGGAGCTGGGGATCAAGATCAGCCCGACCTCCCTGGGGCTGTAGCCAAGGACCTTCTGGAGGTAGAAGGGCATAATGAACATCATCGATGCTGTCCCCAGGAAGGAGAGCCAGGCGGCTGCTGCGGCGAGGGCGAAGACCTTTTTCTTGAAAAGCCGAAGGTCAAAGATCGGCTCGGTTGTGCGGAGGCCCCACCAGATAAAGGCTGCTGAGAACCCCACGAAGGCTACGATGCCGAGGAGGATGACCGGGGAGAGCCATCCCGCGCGATAACCGTTGGTCATAAGCAGGAGGAAAAGGAGTAGGGCGATGGCGGAAAGGATGGACCCCTTCCAATCGAAGCGAGGCCGCTGGCCGTCTGCAGGTTGTGGGGTAAACCGGCGCCCGTCCAGGATCATGGCCGCAGTGGCTATGGCGACCACTCCCAGTATGCCGGTCACGAGAAAGATCGAGCGCCACCCAAAAGCGCTCACCAGCAGCCCCCCGATTACGGGACCGGCGATGCCGCCAATGCCGACGGTGCTCATGTTGAGGCCGATAATCTTGCCGCGCTCGCTGGGCGGAAAGACTGTGAGGGACATCGCCATGGAGTTCGACTGGACCATGGCTGCGCCAAAGCCCTGCACGACCCGTGACAGGACAAGCATGAGCAGGTTGACCGACGATCCCGCCAGCACCGTTCCCATGACGAAGATGAGGAGGCCGCCGATATACATCGGCTTGCGCCCGATCATGTCGCCCAGTCTGCCCATGGGAAGGAGCAAAGCGGTAATGGTCAGCGCGTTGGCGATGATCACCCATTGGACCAAAGGTAGATCGGCGCTGAAGTGAGTCCCGATGGTGGGGAGCGCCACGTTGAGGGTGCTCAAGTCCATGACGGTCAGGAAGGAGCCCAGGACCAGGCCGCCAAACACCCACCACTTGTAGTTCTCTCGCTGACTCAGACTTCGGCCAGATAATAAGGGGTTCACGCTGTGGCCTTATGGCATGGACAGATGCGGTATTCGCTTGGCGGCGTTGAGCTCAAACCTGGAAGTGGCAATGCGGGACGCGAACGCCCAATACTCGGTGGTGCTCATCGCCGCGGCCGCCAGGGAATTCTACACTATCCGGGACCAGGGCACGCTCTGCTTGCCAGGATGCGCCGGTCGCAATAATCTAGTGGACACTTTCCTTGTAGGAGCGCCAACATGGCCGATAGCGATCTGTATTTCAAGACGCTGAGGGAGGTCGCAGCCCTTATCGAGACCAGGCAGCTTTCCCCTGTCGAGGTAACCGAGGGGATGCTTGAGCGCATCCAACACCTGGACGGCAGGCTTAAAAGCTACGCGACCGTCACCGCCGATCAGGCTATGGTGGCGGCGAGAGCCGCTGAAAAGGAAATACAGGGTGGCAGCTACCGCGGACCTTTGCACGGCATTCCGGTTGCGGTGAAGGACCTCTGCTTCACCAAAGGAGTCCGGACGATGGGCGGCACGCGCGTGCTAGCCGATTACCTACCTCGCTACGACGCCACGGTGGTGACGAGGCTCGCCGCCGCTGGAGCGGTGCTCCTGGGGAAGCTGAATCTTACTGAAGGCGCCATGGGCGGCTATCACCCGGACCGGGATGCTCCGGTGAACCCCTGGAATGCGGAGCGGTGGCCGGGGGCCTCCTCCAGCGGCTCGGGCGTGGCCACTGCCGCCGGCCTTTGTTACGGCTCCCTGGGCAGCGATACCGGGGGCTCCATTCGCCTTCCCGCCGCCGCCTGCGGTGTCGTGGGCCTCAAGCCTACATGGGGGCGGGTCAGCCGCTATGGCGTTCTGGCCTTAGCAGAGTCGCTTGACCATGTAGGCCCCCTGACTCGTAGCAGCGCCGATGCCGGCATCGTGCTTCAAGCTATCTCGGGCCACGACCCCAACGACCCCACTTCGTTGCCGGACCTGGTGCCGGATATGCTGGGTGAGATCGACCTGGGCATGAAGGGAGTCCGGATCGGTCTGGACAAAGAGTTCATAACGACGGGGGTCGATCCGGAGCTGGTAGAGGCGGTGCTGGCCGCCGTCCGTGTTCTGGAGGGTCTGGGGGCCGATATCGTGGAGATAACGTTGCCGAAGATGGAGGAGTATCTGGCGATGTGGCCGGTCATTTGCTCAGCCGAAGCGGTGGCGGCCCATGCCGCGACCTACCCCTCCCGAAGAGACGACTACGGGCTTTGGTTCAGGGACTGGCTGGACATGGGCGCCCGCGTCACAGGAGCCGAGTATGCCAGAGCCAATAACCTCCGCGCGGCGCTCAAGGGAATCTTGCGCGAGGCCTTCGAGGATATCGACGTGCTTGCATGCCCTTCCACGATGCGTCCTCCCCACCGGGTAACGCCGGAGCTGCTCTACGGCGCTCGGGGTGACGACCTGGATGTCTCCGGGCTGCGGTTCACGGTGCCCTTCGATCTCAACGGGGCCCCAACGCTGTCAGTTCCCTGCGGGATGAGCAGCAAGGGAATGCCCCTCAGCCTGGAGTTCGCCGCCAAGCCCCTGGCGGAGCCGCTTCTGTGTCGCGTCGGTCATGCCTACGAGCAGGCCACCGAGTGGCACAACCTGCGGCCTTCAGTCTGAGCCGTGATTATGGACTGCCGTGTCCCTGATTGTGTATCCTTGCGCTAGGGAATTTAGGAGAGGTGGCATGAACGGCGTTCATGACATGGGCGGGATGCACGGGTTCGGTCCCATACCTCGAGAAGAGAATGAGCCGGTCTTCCATGCTCCATGGGAGGGGCGGATATTCGGCATGCTTCAGGCCCTGGGGCCTCATAGGGTCCACGACCCTCACGGCATGCGCTCCGCCCTGGAGAGCATCGACCCGGCCCAATATTTGTCGGCGAGCTATTATGAGCGCTGGCTGCTGGTAACGGAGAAGGCCCTGGTGGAAAAGGGCTTCCTGAGTCGAGCGGAGCTAGACGCCAAAATAGAACACTTTCGGCGCCAGCCGGAGACGACTCCCCCGGAGCGGCTTGACCAGGCGTTGCGGGACCGGATGCAACGGACCGTGTATCGGCGCCGGTCCTCTCACAAGGAGACCGGCGTAACCCCTCGCTATAAGGTTGGCGACCCAGTCACGGTCCTCAACGTCAACCCTCCGGGTCATACTCGGCTGCCGCGGTACGTGCGAGGAAAGCGTGGTGTGATCGCTCGCTTGAACGGTATCCATGATTTCCAAGACACCCCGCCTCAGGGGGAGGACGCCAGTCCCCAGCCTGTGTACAACGTACGGTTCAGCGCCCAGGAATTGTGGGGTGAGACCGCAGGGGCGCGGGACAGCCTGTATATCGATATCTGGGAAAGCCGCCTCGGGGCGGCCTAGGTCTCCCTCAACATGGTTTTGATGGATGGATACAAATTTTGATGAATGTGGCGCATCGGCAGACCTCTCCCCCTGTCCCCCGCTCCGACTCGCAGAGGGGGGTGGTCCCGACGTAGTCGGGGCGGGGGTGAGGTCCAGTTTCTACCCCTTCACATTCAAGCGGACGGGGCTTGTGTCATGTGATAAAGGAGGTCGTCTATGAGCGACGAGCATGACCACCGCCATCATCCAGAGCCGGATTCCTCCGCGGCGCTGCGGGTCAAGGCCCTTGAGTCCCTACTTGTGGAAAAGGGCCTCCTGTCCAGCGACGCAGTCGATGTCCTTGTCCGCACCTTCGAAGAGGACATTGGGCCGATGAACGGCGCGAAGGTGGTGGCAAGGGCATGGGTCGACCCGGCGTATAGGGCCCGCTTGCTGGAGAACGGTACGGACGCCATAGCGGAGCTGGGGTTCGGCGGGTTGGAGGGCCAGATTGTGGTCCTGGAGAACACCCCCGCTGTGCAAAACATGGTGGTGTGCACGCTGTGTTCCTGCTATCCGTGGCCCGTGCTGGGCCTGCCCCCAGCTTGGTATAAGTCTGCCGCCTATCGCTCTCGCGCCGTGATTGAACCACGGGCCGTGCTACAGGAGTTTGGTTTGGAGCTAGACGAGTCCGTGGAAATCCGGGTCTGGGACAGCACCGCCGACCTGCGATACATGGTCCTGCCGGAACGCCCTAGCGGCGCGGAGAGCATAGGGGAGGCGGAGTTGATTGACCTGGTGACCAGGGACTCCATGATCGGAGTTGCCAAGGCCGGGCCTCCACCCGCAGCGAGTTGATGCGAGGGGATGAGTTCCATGACCGATCCAGACATAGCGAACATGCAAGGCGCGGAGGCGTTGCCCCGCAGGAACGGTGAGCTGGTGTTCGAAGCGCCCTGGGAGGGCAGGGCCTTCGGCATCGCCGTCGCCCTGGGGAACCGCGGACTGTGCCGGTGGCGAGACTTTCACCAACGATTTGTTGCGGAGATTGCAGAGGCTGAGGGCAGCGACGAGCCATCCACCTATTACCAGCGCTGGCTGGCAGCTTTAGAAAGGCTTGTGATCGATAAAGGTCTTGCCACTCTTGATGAGCTGGACCGGAAAATGGCGGAGCAGGCCGCCCGGGACAGCAACCTGTGGAAGTGGTAAACAGGTCTTGCGTCGGTGATGCGCCCGCTATAGTGGGCGTCGCCGGTCAGGACGTTGTGAGGGCTGCAGTGGACAGACTAAAAACCCACTCGCGGATTGCGTTCCGGTCGAATTGCTGACAAGATAAGGCCATGAAGATCGGCGCCTTCGAAATTGATGAGCCGGTTCCGAAACTAGAGCAGCCGCATGCGCTGGCCATGCTGCGGCCATGGGTGGATGCCGGCAGCGTGGGGTCCCTGACTCTGGCCCGCTTAGAGCGGCATTTCAAGGCAAAGAAGCTGGGGGAGCTGGCGCGGCCAGGTAACTTCTTTGACTTCACCCGCTATCGGCCCACCATGGGCATGGTCGAGGGACGTCGGGAGATCAACGTTCCCAACACCTACCTTCGCTACGCGCAGCGGACCGATGGTCAAGATTTCCTGTTCCTGCACATGCTTGAGCCCCACATGTTCGCCGAGGACTACATGGACTCTATCATCGAGGTGCTGAAGGTCTTCGAAGTCAAAAACATGGTCCGAATCGGCTCCATGTACGACGCTCTTCCTCACACCAGGCCGCTCCTGGTCAGCGGCACCGCGGCGGGCACGGGGCTCCAAGGGGTGCAGACCAGTACCTACCAGGGGCCCACGTCCATCGCCTTCCAGATATCGGAAAGAGCGCCGGAGCTGGGTTTAGAGGTCGCGAGTCTCATGGTGCGGCTACCCCAGTACGTCGAGCTGGAGGAGGACTTCTCGGGGGTGGCCAGGGCGATGGAGGTGCTCCGGTCGATCTACGATCTTCCTGACTACCTGGTTGATTCAAAACGGGGCCAGGCGCAATACCAAGAGGTCTCACGGCGCGTAGCCGGAGACCCCAAGCTGCGAGCCATCATCGAGAGGCTTGAGGCCATGTACGACCAGCAGGCCGGCGGAGAGCCGACCCAGGATTCACCCGCGGACCTTTCGCCGGAGGTAGAGGACTTCCTTAGGAAGATGGACGAGCGCTTCGAGGGCGATGGTAGCTAACCGAAACCCTTGATCCCGGCGTCCGCCAGCGCTTTCGCGAGGATATGACCAAGGACCCTCTGGCGGGGGTGTTCCCCTTCCATTGGAATCTGCTCACCCTTGGCAGGTCTGCCACAGGACGCTGGGAAGCCTTCCAGGGTAAGACGGTGTCCCAGATGGCCGCCGACCTGGGCAAGGACTCCGTGGATGCCTTTCTGGACGTCGTGGTGGATGAAGACCTGATGGCTCAGTTCCGGTACCCGGATACCCGCTGGCCCAACGAGGATATGCTCATCGAGATCGTCAAGGCGCCCCACTTGGTCATCGGCATGTCGGATGGAGGCGCACACCTGACCAGCCAGAACGACACCGGATTTCCCAGCTATCTCTTGGGACACTGGGTGAGGGAGCGAGGTGCTTTGACCGCTGAGGAGGCGGTACAGATCCTGGCAGCCCGGCCCGCGGACGAGCTGGGGATCAGTGACCGAGGACGCCTTTTGCCCGGCCAAGCGGCGGATATCGTGCTGTTGGACTTGGACCGGGTGCGGAGCGGCGACCGGGTTTTCGTAGACGACATGCCCGGTGGAGGACGCCGGTTGGTTCAGAACGCAGAGGGGATCGAAGTCTACGTCAATGGCGTTCTGGTCCGGGAAGGGGACCGTGACACCGGGCAGCTTGGCGGCCGGGTGGTCCGCAGCACCTGGAAAGAGCCTTAACACCTGCGACAAAAAAGGGGGGGGACCGATGGCTGTTTCGCATGCTACTCAAGCACAAAAAATCCGTGCTAGTCTCAAGCACCCCGTGATAGACGTAGACGGTCATATCATCGAGCTGACTCCGGTGCTGCTGGACTTCATCCGTAAAGTCGGCGGCAGCCACATGGTGGACCGCTACCTGGAGGGTGACGGCTCCATCAGCTGGTGGAGGATGTCTCCCCAGGAGCGTCGGGACACCCGCACAACAATCAAGCCGTGGTGGGGCTCTCCCACGAATACCCTTGATCGGGCCACGGCGACCCTGCCCCGGCTGATGCGCGACCGCCTGGATGACCTGGGCATCGATTTTACGGTTTTGTATCCCAGTGCCGGGCTTTATGCCGTAACGTTTCCGGGAATCCGCGACAACGAGATGCGGCAGGTGGTGTGCCGGGCCCTCAACACGTACATGGCCGAGGTCTACGGCGAGTACCCGGAGCGGATGGCCCCGGCGGCGCTGATCCCCATGGGAACTCCGGACGAGGCGATTGCCGAGATCGAGCATGCGGTGAATGCGCTGGGGATAAAGGTGGTCGCTATCGGCTGTGACGTAAGCCGTCCGGTCCCCCAGCTCCATCGCGATCATCCCGGGCTGGGGGAGGCGGGCTCCTGGAGAGACACCTTCGGCCTGGATAGCGAGTATGACTACGACCGAGTCTGGGAAAAATGCGTGGAATTGAAGGTGGCGGTGACCGGGCACGGGAGCTCCCAGGGATTCGGACACCGTACATCCATCTCCAACTATATGCACAACCATATCGGGGGCTTTGCCGCTGCAGGCGAGGCGCTGTGCAAAGCGGTCTTCATGGCCGGCGTCACCAGGCGATTTCCTACGCTGAACTTTGCCTTCTTGGAAGGGGGGGTCGTTTGGGCGTGTGCCCTGTTCTCTGACCTGCTGGGCCACTGGGAAAAGAGGAACGGCCAGGCGATATTGCGCCTGGATCCAGCCACGCTGAACCATGAACGCCTGATGACCTATTTTCGAGACTACGGATTTGATGAGGCCAACGGCAAGCTGGATGCGATTCGAGAGTCCCTGGTCCGGGAACAGCCCAGGCCCGCGGTGCTCGACGATTGGGCGGCCTGCGACATCCAAACGGCCGAGGACCTTCGAGACCTTTTTGTGCCGCGCTTCTATTTCGGCTGTGAAGCCGACGACCCGCTGAACGCTCTGGCCTTTAACACCAGCATGGACCCTTTTGGCGCTCGCCTGGGGGCCCTGTTCAGCTCCGATATGGGGCATTGGGATGTCCCAGACATGGAGGCGATTCTCCCCGAGGCTTACGAGCTGGTAGAGAAGGGGTTGCTGACGGAGGAGGACTTCCGGGATTTCGCTTTCGGGAACTCCGTTCGCCTTCATGGTGGCATGAACCCGGAGTTTTTCGTCGGAACGAAGGTCGAGGAGGCCGCTGGCAGCCTCTTGCGTGCGGAAGGGGCGTGAAGGCCGTTAACTCCCCACAGAGGTCTTCATGGAGGTGAGGCCACGTCCGCGACACGTTCGTGGAGTTGCACAGAGCTTTCCCCAGTTGCCGCAGCTTGGCAACCTCCGGCCGCCCGGTCTGCGCTTGTGGGAGTATGCCAAATGAGGGCTCATGCTCTCCATGGAGGTTGAAAATGGCAACGTCACGGTGGCTGATATGGACTATCACCAAGGCCCACCTTGCATCCCATCGTTTGTTACGCGGCAGGGGACCCGGACAGGGATGGATTCTTTTTCTGACCACCACCGGTCGCAAGACTCGAAAGCGGCGGACGGTCCCCCTCTCCTTTGTCAGAGACGGTGAAGGCTACGCCATCGTCGGTTCCAACGGTGGTGCGGAATGGTCCCCGCGGTGGTGGCTGAACCTGCAATCGGACCCGAACGCGGTGGTGCAAATCGGGACGGAGCGGCACCGTGTCGTTGCCGAGAAGGCCTCCGACGCAGACCGCGAACGGCTCTGGCCGGAGCTGCTCAAGGTATACGCTGGCTACGATACCTATGCCCGAAACACGACTCGGGAGATCCCGGTGGTCCTCTTGAGGCCCGCCCCGTGAGCGACGAGAGGGAATGCTTTCCATCGTATGAACTTGTTTCGGGGAATCCGTACGTGGTTGACGGGCAATAACGATGGTGGGGAGGGGCTGACACCCGGAAGCCCCGCTTTTCGGACATCAGTCGCCGCTTTTTCGTTGGTTGGGGCGGCTGTTTTTCTTCTCTGGCTCTACAGGGCCGTTCTGGTATCCCGACCCTATTGGGCGGCTCCTACCTCTACAGAAGTTATTTACTTCCTCAACTCCTACGGTCTGGCGTCAGGGGAGATACCTGGTTTCATCCTCCATCCTGGGACTCCGGTCCAGGTGCTTGGGGCTGGGATTGTCACGGTGCTAGACGCTGGCTTTGATAATGTCCAGCAGTTCCTGACCTTTGGATACATCGTCAGCCTTATCGTCACCTTACTCGCCCTGGCCTACCTGGCATTTCGAACGTTAAGAGGGATGCCGCTCTTTCTGGCCATCGCTCTTTTGCTTACACCCTTCGTCGCTCCACCAATCCAGGGAGCGTTGGTCTTTTGGGGTAGTCCTATCTTTGTGCTGCCCCTTGGCATCAGCACCTTCGCGGCCCTGTGGTGGTCTCTGAGAACGAGTGGGGAAGGATGGCAATCCCGAGCTCTCCTAGCGAGTGCTGTTGGCGGCCTCGCTTCTACCGTTTGGACTGTTTTTCTCCCCGTCGTCGCCGCTGGGCTCCTTGGCCATGTTGTGGCAAGGCTTCTCAATCTCGCCAAGAATGGTGGACCCCCGGACCCATTTGTTTTCTCGCGGATCGCTTCCGTTGTGTACCTCGTCATTTCGGTGACAGTGCTTCTGGTGGTGCTGAACATGGATCTGCCCGGCGAGAATTTCCCAACCATCTGGCGAGCGTTCTGGGCTGTAAACGTGGTGATTTCGGGGTTCCTTGTGTTCCTTTTTCGATACCGTTTTACCGCCGGTTGGCGGCGTGTGGTTGAGAGCGCCAACATTGCGTTCATGTATGTCATCGGGGCCGGAGCAGGGTGGGCCGTCGGCAGCTTCATCGTATCGCACAAGTCTCTCGCCATCGCCAACAATGTGGTCAGTCAAGGAGGTGGTGGGTTATTCGCAGAGGGGTCTGGAACGGGCTGGGGGCTGGTCGCCGGAAACTTCGGAAACCTGGCGGAGGCCGCTCCGTTGTGGACTGCATTGTTAATGGTCACCCTAGGGCTTGTGACGGTGAGCGTGGTCGCTCTCCTACGGAAAAGGGATTTGCCCACGCAAGCCGCATATATTCCTTTCGGACTGACCGTAGCGGCGGCGATCGTTCTAGGGGTGGTAGGGGGTCTTAAACAGGGCCATTTATCGACCGGGGGCCAGCTCGGAACGAGTCTTCGCTACCTGGGGCCTGTAGCGGTCGCCACCGTGTTCGGTCTGGCCTGGACCATCAAGCTGCATATGGCCGGTCATGGCATTCCGCTGCTCAACCACCTTCGGCGGCCGGTCGTTATGGGAGCCTCGGCCCTCTTCCTCTCGTTTATCGTCGTCTCGTTCGGGCTGGCGACCTACGAAGAAATTCAGGATCACAACGACACACGGAATTTGGGACGTGCGGACAAAGCCGCTGTCGATGGGATGCTTGAAGAGGTGGCGCTGGAGCTGGGCAGAGAACCGAAGGTCCTCATCTTCGAAGTGCAGCTCCAGCGCCCTTCCACCTGGTTCCGAGATGCCCTCAGAATATCGGGCAATCTGCTGAAGGAAGAGGTTGAGGCGCAGTTCCCCAACGAGCAGTTTATGGCCAACCGTAGCGACCCCGTCACTCCGGCGGACCTGGAGCCGTATGACCTCATCATCACCGCTACGAAGTGGATCGATAGCTTCCCGGGTCTCAAAGAATCTCTCGAGGACTCATGGGTGATCGAAGACGGTCCGGAAGGTACGCGCGCTCCATTAGTCTTTGTGCGTCGTCTTTCTCAGGGCGAGACAGTGGCCTCGGGAAGCTCGTGACGGGGATGCCTGCGCCATCTGAGAGTCCCGTGTCGCCGAATCCGCTTGGGCAAGGTTGGCCTCCTCCGCTAGAAGAAGCTCGGGCCTTCGCAGGAGGTCGATCACAGTATTCTAGACCGTACTCTCGAATCGAGCGACCGTTAACCCACTTACAAGAGCACGGCTCTGGCTCGCCCTTGTTGTCGATGGGCGCCCTGAAGATGACCATGTCGTTAATCGCGCGGGACACAATGGGTCACGATTCCGCGAGCGTCCACCGCCGCACAGCCTCATCGTAGACGTGCACCCGGCCGTAGTGCTGTTGTTCTCCCAGATTTTCGACATAGAAGACCTTGTCTCGATCAGGGCGCTGCGCAGAAAACGCGGATACTCCGGGCTGGTTCGCTTCAACTGGGAGCTTGAGTATATCGAGGAGAGTGGGCTTGAAGTCTATGTGCTAGTAGTCCACGGGTAACACACCAGGCCCAACGCCGGGCCCATGAATGATTAGGGGTATGTTCGGTATCACGCCATTGAGCTCCCCTGAATCACGACTCAGGGGCCTCCCGAGTGTGCGTGGGCCGTGGTCGGCCGTCGCTACGATAAAGGCGTTTCCATATAGGCCTTCCGCACGCAATTTCGTGAGGAACCTCCCAAACAACTTGTCTAGAAACATGGTCTGTTCCTCGTAGGCCCGTTCCATCTGAGAGGCGTCAGGAACAGGACGCAAGCGGCCGTCCACGGTGAATTCGTAGGGCGCATGAGGCAAGAACAGGTGTACATAGTACACTCTCCCCATGCTGGAGTCGGCTGTGACGCTGTCGACGAAGTCGTCCCAAAGCGCCAAGGTGTATATATGGAGGTAACTAGGGGGAATGGACAGGGACACGCGCTCTCTAATGGATCGAGGAAGTTTGGATAGCAGCCGTTCGGGTATGAGCTTGTCTTTCAGCAAGGAGGTTGCGTCCTCCAGGTACAAGAACGGATATTTTCTGGCCACGGAAGCTGTTTCTTGGCAGACAAGCCCTCCGCCCACACAAGGGTTGTTTTGAAAAAACTCGATGACATATCCACTGTCCGCCAAATTGCGCAACACGCTATCTTGGCACATTCTTGTGACATCAACGCATGGATTGCCGGTAAGTTCCTCCAAGGAGGTCCACTGGCCCGTTAGCATACTCCCGATGGAGATGAAGGTGGTGTCGTAGTTGGATGTTGCGTTGGCGAACACGGCACTGTCCCTGCCGAGGGCGGCAAAGTTAGGAAAACGCGCTGGGTCAATCTCACCGTTCTTGAAAAGCAAGTCCCTACCGAGCCCATCGAATATGAAGATAAAAACGGGCGGATCCTCTCCCTTGGACGTCCCTTGAGACACGAAGCTTGCTCCGGCAGAACTCTGCCAGGCTGGGCCCCATAGTCCAGACTGAACTGCAAATACACCGGTCAAGATTAAGGAAGGGACGGATAGGTACACGAAAAGCAAAGTGGTAAAGCGATACCGGAACAGCACCACAGACCCTCCTACGACTAGGAGGCCCACTACTACGATTAACGTAAACCCATTCACGACAGGCCAGTACTCGATTTGGAGTGTGCGCAAAAATGCCAAGAACGCGCCGGTGAAGAGTGCCGTACGATAAGCACGTAAGGCTTTGCCTGCTCCCCAGCGGCGCACAATGCCTCGGTCCAACAGGAAAAGGACAACCGTAGGCACGACCTGGAACACCAGGATGATGAGGACGAGGCCAGGCCCTACGCCGTTTCCGTACCAGCGATTGCTGTTCAAGAGCGAGTACAGGGGTCCCGCGAGACCCCACGTAACAACCGTAAAGCTTAAGAGAAAACTGTGCCAACGGGAAGCCGCCTGGACCCATAGAGCAGGATCGAAGCTTTCCAATAGGGCTTTCCACCCATTGGCGTCTTTGGTTGTTGTCAATCCGCTCTCGCTCTCGAGTGAGATACAGTTTCTGCTATAAACACCCTGGCAAACACGCCTCATCGTCTTCCGAGCCCAGCAGTTTCGTGCTGGGCTTGGACTCAGGGCATCCCTAACGGCCCCCGCCTCCCCCATTCAACCGGTGCTGTCTCAGCCAGGCGCAGGACACAGCCGGGCATCGGAGGCGGTGGTTACGGAAAGAGTGCGAACCGCTGGTCTTGGGTGAGTTGCCAGTCTGGGCTGCCGGTGATGGAAACCGCTCTGCGGTAGCGGGGCCTCCCGGAAGTATATTGGAACATAAGGAGCAGGCGCTCTCTTCGCTCGGGCTTCAGGCCCTTGTGGAACCCCGTTGTGTCTGCCAGGACTGCAGTTCCAGGCGGGCCAGTGCATATGCGCCACTCTCGCTCAGGCACCAGCTGGGTCATCGTCTCGTCGGTAACTCTCCCCGACTCGTCGATGCGGGGTGCGATCTTCAGCGATCCGCTTTGGTGAGTCCTCGGGATGAAGCAAAAGGGCCCTGCGTCTAAGGCTACATCGTTGAGGTAGAGAAACACCTTGATGTTCATGTGGTCATCGCTATCCCGATGCCATAACTGTGTTTCCTTCGCGGAAGCGGGAGTGGGAACGTTTAACCACGCGTTGAGGGCCCGGAGGCAGGTCTTTGTCCCCAGGTATCCGTTCACTATGGACAGCAGCCGGGGGTTAAGCGCCAGGCGGATAAAGGGGCTGCTCACTTCGAGCTGGGGCGGTAGGAGTTGGTACATGAACTCTTTGTGGGCGCTGCCCGAATTTTGTGTCGAGAGGAATGCCCGTACGTCGTCGTCTTGTAGTCTTTCCTGGATTAGCTGAGACGAATGCTCTAATTGGGCTGGGCCGTCTTCGTCCAAGACTTCCTCCGCGCTGCACAATAGTATTCCTGGAGACCGAAGCGAGGCTACCTCGGCGGGCTCTACTGCGGCCTTTTTGTCCAAAGACTGGTGCAGGGTCCGAGTAAAGTTCCTGCCGTATCTCCACACCAGGGTAGAGTGATTAAGCATCCCTATAAGTGTCGATGGAGCGTGCAACGGGTTCATGTTAGTCCTATCGCTAAAGCGCCTTGGCTGAAATACTACCACACACGCTGGTGTCAACTAGTCGCCCTCCCCTGGCCTTTCCCGGCCGGGTCATACCATTGCTGCGTCTCCGCTAAGACCCGGGGGAGTGAGTCTCTGGGGAGAGTCGAGAGCTCGAAATGGGCATCGCCGTGCAGGCTACCGTCCACTCGAATATTCACCAGCTCTGTGAGGTCACCGCCTGTGGACCTGAACGCATGGGGGACCGTCGGCTTGTCCAACAACGGCCTCCCGTACACCATCGGGGTCCGCCCGAGAGAGTAAAGCTTCCTCCCTCCCATAGTTGTACCCGAACTCATGGGCCGAATCCGCCAGCGGGGTTTAGGACTTGGAGGGACATCGCTTTCATGAAAGGGCCCTTGCGATGCTCGCCAGCTCATCCATGTTGGGGAGAGCGGTAGCCTCCATAAAGCCACACGTGCGAGTGGCGGCGATGCTACTTATTGAACACCGAGTGAACACCCTTGAACACCTGGGTCGGGCGTGCCAACAACCCACGCGTAGTAGTGGGTATACGTAAGCGTGGCGGCCCCCTTTGTTTGGTCCACGACCCGTTTCAGGATGAGGAGCGGTTAGAAGATTTCCTGCGGGCGTACAAGCACGCCCTCATCATCTTCAACGTGAAACACGATGGGCTGGAGGGCCGTATACTGGAATTTGTGGAGAAACACAAGCTTAAAAGCTACTTCTTCCTGGACGTGGCGAATCCGACGATAGTCGGTCTGGCGCAGAGGGGCATGAGGCGGGTGGCGGTCTGCTAATCCGAGTACGAGCCCACCGAATACAGCCTGGCCTTTGCCGGAAGGTGGACTGGGTGTGGGTCGATTGCTTTACCCTTCCCCTGGGCCTCGAGTCCTATAGCCGCGGAATCGTAAACACATATCCCGCCACAACCGGTTGAATGGCAGCAATGCTACTTATTGAACACCGAGTGAACACCCTTGAACACCTGGGCCGGGTGCCAACAAACCACGGCGTAGAGGTGGACATACGAGAGCGTGGGGGACACCTTTGCTTGGCCCACGACCCGTTTCAGGATGGGGAGCGGTTAGACGACTTCCTGCGGGCGTACGAGCATGCTCTCATCATCTTCAACGTCAAATGCGATGGGCTGGAGGGCCGTATACTGGAACTTGTGGAGAAACACCAGATCAAAAGCTACTTCTTCCTGGACGTAGCGAATCCGACGATGGTCGGTCTGGCGCAGGGGGGCATGAGGCAGGTGGCGGTCCGATACTCCGAGTACGAGCCCATCGAGTACAGCCTGGCTTTTGCGGGGAAGGTGGACTGGGTGTGGGTCGATTGCTTTACCCATCTGCCCCTGGACCCCGAGTCCTATCGACGCTTGCACGAGCACTTCAAGATTTGTGTCGTTTCGCCCGAATTGCAGGGGCATGAACGGGACAGGATAAAGGCGTTCCAGACTCTCCTGAATAACATGCCCGTGGACGCTGTCTGCACAGACTACTGTGAAGATTGGGAGAGCCGTGTCTGACGTTCGGGCCGACCGCTTGCAGCCATGGATCGGTCGCGTGGTGGCGGTCATGGCGATCGCGATCGCCATGTACCTGGGGCTGACCATCTGGACGGGCCTGGACCGGTTGGGAGACACTTTGAGCGCCTTTCCTTGGGCGACTGACCTGGGGACGATACTGGGGCTCGTGTTGGTGGGATGGTCTATAAGGGCTCTGCGATGGCATTACTACACCCGGTATCTTGGGTGGCAGATCCCATTTCTCCCCAATACCCTGGCATTCCTCGCCAGCTTCGCCTTCACGGCCACGCCGGGCAAGGCGGGCGAGGTGGTAAAGGCAGGCCTACTGCGAAGGCGTAACGGGGTGGCGATCTCCGACACCGCCGGCGTGCTGCTGGCAGAGCGCCTGGGGGACCTGCTCGCGGTGCTCCTGCTGGCGGCAGGCGGCCTGACGATCCTGGCGGACACCAGGCTCTATTACTCGATCTGCCTCGTTGGCGTCGGGGCGATAATCCTCCTGGTACGGAGTGAGAGGATTCATCGCGCGGTGTTCTTATGGCTGGGGCGGTTGCCTCGCATGGGTGCCTTGCCGATAAGGCCTTGCAGCTTTTCGAGACCGGCCGCCGGCTGTTGAGCCCCAAGCCTTTCGCCATAGGCTTCGCTCTTGCAACGGCTGCATGGGCGTGTGAGGCATTGGCCTTCCACCTCGTCCTTGATGGGTTCGGGCTGGAATTCCCTATCTTGACTTCCTTTTCTATCTACGGTATATCGACAGTGATCGGGGCGCTCTCGATGTTGCCGGGTGGTATTGGGGGGGTCGAAGCTACTATGTTGCTTCTGCTTAACGCGCTGGACGTAAGCGCCAGCGAGGCCCTGGGGCCTGTGGTGCTTATCCGGGCGACCACCCTGTGGTTCGTAAGCCTGCTCGGCTTTGGTTTCATGGGGATATGGTGGCTGAGCATGGGGAGCCCCGCCAGAAGCCAAGTTCTTGAGCAAGACCGGCAGTAGAGGACGCTCTTCTATCCGTCCCATGGGCTACCCGGGTCGAGGTGACCAGACCCCGTGATTAAAGCCGAAGACATCCGTGATCTCGTTGAGATATCCCACCTGGTCGGGCGGGACCTCTTGTTAGCGCAGGGCGGCGGGGGCAATACTTCGGTCAAGTCCGCTGACGGTAAGCGCATGTGGGTCAAGGCCTCCGGCCTTCGTCTCTCAGAAGTCAACGAAGATCGCGGGTATGTAGAGATGGAGCTACCCGAGCTTGTGGCCCTGGTGCGCGATTCCGGTGAGGCCTCCCAACCACGAGCTGTAGCCCACGAAGCGTTTATCCGGAATGTGCTGGCGACGAGTCGAGGCACCGGGCTCAGGCCTTCCTTGGAAGCGGGGATGCACGCGGTCTTGGAGCAGCGCGTCGTGCTCCACACGCACCCGGTCTACACGAACGCCGTCGCTTGCATGGTGGATGGCGAGGATGCGGTCCTGGAAGCCTCCGGCGAGAAGGTAGCATGGGTTCCCTATGAGCCCCCCGGTTATGCGCTGGCGGTGGAGGTGGACAGGAGCATGATCGCCTTTCGGCGAGCCCACGGTCGGGAACCCGACGTCACGATGCTGGGCAACCATGGGTTGATCACGAGCCGACCCACTGTACCGGAGGCATTCGATGCAACGACGCGAATCGTGAACGCCGCACGGGATTTCTTTGGGCCGTTGCCACCGGATGCATGTGACGCGGCAACGCCTCCTGGGGCGTTGATACAATGGGCCGAAGGCTTGGAGCGGGCTCTCAAAGCCAAATCGCCCGCTGGGTCGTCGGTAGTACGTCCTACGGAGCGCTCCGCTTTGCTTGAAGCGGCCTCTGACTTCGACCGATGGTTGGCAGCTGGCCCCATCGTTCCCGACGACGTCGTCTACCTGGGGCGGAAGATATGGGAAGTGGATGATACTCAGTCGCCCGAAGCCTGGCTGGAATCTGAGGGAGAGACCCTGCCGGAGAGAGCAGCCATTGCGGTGACCGGCCTGGGTATAGTCCTCGTAGGACCTAACGATAGGTCGCTGGAAGCGATGGAGGAGAATCTGCTTGCCCATGTTCTCATCCTTAGGCTCATCGCAAGGAAAGGGCGCGTACGGCCATTGCCTCAAGAGGCTGTCGACTATCTGATCTCCATGGAGTCGGAAGCCTATCGGCAGTCCGTCGCCGCCGCCGGGGGGGATACGCTCGCGGGCCCGCACCGCCCGCACCGCCTGCACCGCATCGGCACCCGCGAACGGCGCCAGCCCCTTGACCAGCTTCGGATGGCAGCGCACTGGGGCCTCCATCACGTCGCGAATACGGTCGAGGCCCCCGATGTGGTCCCGGTGGCCGTGGGAGATGACGATCGCCGCCATTCGAGGCTGGCCCAGCTCCTTGTAGGCGTCAAGGATCTGCCGCGTCCATTCTCGGTCCTGCTCGCCGGTATCTATCAGGATCATCTCGTCCTTCGGGTCGCCGACGAAGTAGATGTTAGTCCCTCCGGGATGAAAGGCGTGGGTGTCGTTGATGTGCAGCCGGTAAACGTTAGGGGCTATCTGTTCCAAGATCGGTCCTCTTCCTTGACGGATGCTGCGCGTTGGCTCCGCAGGGCCGCTACCATGTTCACGGGAAGGGTACCACAACGGGGACTCGCTCAGGGCAGGCCTTGTTCGGCCCCTGCTCTAGACGAAACTACCCTTGCGGACTACTATGCTTCTTTGTAGCGTGACCCCAGCAAACACATTCGGAGGAGGGTCTTAGGATGCCCGTCTTCAATAGGCTTCAACATATCGTCGTTGCCGTAAAGGACCTTGATGCCGCGGCTGCGGACTGGGAAAAAATCTTCGCATTCAAGGCTACCAACCGCAGCGAGGATGCTGAGTCCAGGCGCGTGCAGTTCAATGTCGGTGGCTCCTGGATCGCCCTGGCGGAGCCGGTCACTGAGAAAGGCCCGTTAAGGGAATTTCTGGAGACCCGAGGCCAGGGAGTCTGCTCCGCTGCGGTGCAGGTGGAGGATGTCGAGGCAGTCGTCAAAAGAGTTCAGGAGCAGGGGGCCTCGGTCCACCGGGACGGGTCCGGGCGGGTGTCTGTCGATCCCCAGTTCACGACCGGCGTGCGGATCGAGCTGTGGCCCGCGGGGCCTCAGTCCGATGGGCCCTCGCTCTTCAAACGGTTCCACCACCTCGTCGTCGCAACCAACGGGACGGCCGCCGACGCCGACGCATGGCACAACCTGTTCTCGCCCCAGGGGGCCGCGGACCCTAGCCGGGGCTCGTTCACCGGCCAGGTGACCGCGGGCCAGGCCTATTTCGGCCTGATCGACTCAGAGGACCACCCAGAGCCCGTCAAAAAATTCCTGACGGAGAAGGGCGAAGGCGTCTATATAGTCAGCGTTGTAGACGATAACGTTGTTGGGACCATACAGGCCGTTCGGGAGCGAGGCGGGCGGATCGTCGGCGATGAAAACGGGGGAGGCCAGGTTTTCGTCCACCCGGTTTCAACGCATGGGGTGCTTCTGGAGATCAATGACGAAGAGTACACCCGGAACTGGGTCGTGGATTACGGGAAGGCGCCGAACCAGCGATGAGAGATCGATCTTTGTCAGGTTAGAGCCCGTATAAACGAGCGGCGTTCTCCCGGGTGACCTTGGCTACAATGGCCGGATCGAGGCCGGCGTGGGTCTCAGCAATACTCTCCGCGGAATGCGGCCAGCTACTGCCGGGGTGGGGATAGTCTGAGGACCACATGATGTTGTCCGGGGCGAATTCCGCCATCGACTGGATGCTTTCGGGGTCTCCCAGATACGTTGAAAATATCTGCCGCCTGAAAAGCTCAGAGGGCGGCATGTCCGGACGAAAGTCCTTAAAGGTGTTGCGATAGTTTCGAAACACCCCGTCCATCCTCTTGACCAGATGCGGAATCCACCAGAGGCCGGACTCACCCAGCATGATCTTGAGTCCGGGATTGCGTTCCAGTGCGCCACAGAAGCAGATGCTGGACAGCACCTCATCCAGTTGGAGCGCGGAGACGGATACGAAGGCGCCCATCATCCAGCTTGACGGGCGCGACACCAGGCTGTGGGTGCCCGCTTGAGAGAGGTGGACGGAGATAGGCATTCCATTCTCGGCGGCAGCCGCCCAGAGCGGCTCCCAGACCGGATCGTGAATCGGATGCTGATCATCGTTGTGGTCGAAGATAGCTCCCTTGTGGCCCAGCTTGGCGGTCCGATCTAGCTCGAGCACGGCCGCCTCGGGGTCATGGACCGGCAGGACAGCCAGATTGTGCAGGCGGCCGCCGCTGGCCGCATCGAACTCCGCCGTCCAATCGTTGTAGACCTTGATGCACTCGTATTTCAGCTCCGGGTTCGAGGCCGGGATGCCCTTCAGTCCCGGATAGATCACCTGGGCATAGACCCCATCCTTGTCCATATCCTCTAACCGCAGCTTTGGGTTGGATGGGCGGACGCTCCAATCTCCTTCTATCCCCGCCCGTTCGAAAAGGCCCGGCATGGAACCGGGGCGGCCGGGCCCATGAGGCCCCCACCGGGCGCCATCCCCCTCCCAGACCGGTCCCCGTTCCGGGTCTACCACCACCTTCGGCGCGGCGTCTTTGAACTTCGCCGGAAGGCGGGTCTGCCAGAGGTCCGCGGGTAGCTCGTTCAGGTCCATGTGGTCGTCCGCGGAAATGATCCCTGTCTGGTCCATCATGCTACCTCCTCGTTAGACCACAGCGGCCTGCTGAAAAGCACCCCCAAACCCCTTCAAGTGGGTTCAAGGTATCCGCCTTTGGGCGGGCAGCGCCCGCTGGCATGGCGCCTGGCGGCGTAGGAAAGCAGGATACCTCTTCCTCAGCATCCTGAAAGCGACCTGGCGAGCCACGACCGCCGAGTGCCCCATTCTACCATCAAGGTAGACCTTTCATATCCGCTGGCCTCGTGAGTGTTCTACCGAGGATCGCCTGGAACTGTCCTCTGAGTGAGATATATCACCGCGCCGAACGTGTCGGCGGGGTCCAGCAAAAAGGTATCTTCCGTGCGGCTCCTTACCCCAACTCCGTTGTCCTGGATAAACCGCTCCGCTTCATCGATGTCCTTAACGCGAAAGGTCACCGCGTGCAGAATCTCACCGCACCGTTCGATATCATTGGCTATGAGGGAGTCTGAGGTGGTCGGCTGAGCGAGCTCGACGAGGGAGTCCTCCCCTATCGCGAGGTAGGCGCTCTTGGCGCCGCTTACGTTGTTCATTTCCTCGTGTACGATGGCGCCGTGAAGAAGGTTCGCGTAGAGGCGTTTCGCCTCTTCAGTGTCCCGGACGGCCACGGTCACATGCCAGGCCCTCGGCGGTATGCCCAACGGGTGCTCGTCTCGCCAGAATTCCTCCGACCAGCCGGGTACGATCTCGGTAGTCTTTCCCTCCCAGAAACCGGCTGGAGCCAGCTCCCATTGGCACTTCGTGTCCCTTGGGTGCGTGAACAAGGCGTGGTTAACCTGATCGGACGCCTTTACGGGGCCTCCACCGTCGGTGAAGAGCCGTATTCCCTTGCTTAGCAAGTTGTCGATGAAGTCGGGAAAGCCCTCGTCCACGAACCAGGCGATGCACTGATAATGATTGCCGAACCGCCTGTGGAACCTGCCGACGGGCATATCTTCCGCACCCTCTTCTCTGTAGGCAGGCGCCATGGGCTCCATGCAGAAGTCACTGATGTAGCTGAGGGAGGCGTCCCGCTTTTCGAGAGGGCTATAGCCTGAGAGGCTGCTCCGCTTTACGGCAAAAATCCGGTCGTACCAGTCATCGACAACCTTCAAGTCGCCGCAGACCTGGATCGTATGGAAGAACTTGCCGATCTTAAATATAGCGGCCTCCCTATGGGTCAGTATGGTGGTCGAGGCTTCCCAACGCGCGGAGGGCATACCGGCGTCCGCATCCGTGCCTAGGGCGCCGCGGTGTACACGACTGCGCCGCCCGTGTCTGGAAAGGCGTGGCATGCGATCCCAGCGTTGGTCCTGGCAAGCTGGCGATTCCCTGCGCGGCGGGAGATCTGGAGGTAACATTCCCGCATCTGCGCGATCCCGTGAAGCCGGCCGTGGCCCAGGGAGCCGCCTCCGGAAAGCAGGGGGAACTTTCCCGCCACATCGATCGTCCCGCCCTGGATGAACCGGTGCGCCTCTCCGATAGGGCAATAACCCAGGCACTCCAGCCAAAGGTAGGTGAGAGGAGAGAAGCCGTCGTAAAGCTGTGGGACGTCTATCTCCTCTGGGCCGAGCCCTGAGTTTTCCCAGAGGATCGTGGCCGACTCTCCTCCTACTTCCATCAGGTCGTCCAGGGTCCGGAACCCCTGCCGGAAGCTGGGCTGCCCTTGCACGTAGCCCGCCACATACACAGGCTTATGCTTCAGGTCCCGCGCCCTATCGGCGGTGGTCAGGATAAAGGCGGAGGCCACCTCCACGGGGATATCGCAGTCCAGAATGCTCATGGGGTCTGCGATGATGCGGGAATCAATGTAGTCTTCCTTCGTCAGGGGTTGCCCGTGCCAGTACGCCGTTGGGTCGTTCTGGACGTTGTTGCGAAGCTGGAGGATCAAGGTCGCCATCTCTTCGCGAGTGGCCCCATAACGCTCCATGTACTCGGAGTAGAGCATCGCCATGGCTACGGGCGGCCCGGAGTAGCCATACGGAGAGGTCCATTGGTTAGGCCCCATTGCCTGGGTCATATTGGGGCTGCCGTGATAGCGTCCGGGAGGGTTGTGCAGAGAACGGTGGAGCAGGACGTAGTCGCAGCCACCTGCGGCGAGGGCGTTGACGGCCATGATGACCGAGCTGCTGATCTGCCCGATGCCTGAAAAGTTGTTGTACCAACGCGGACGGATCCCCAGGTACTCCGCCACGAATCGGCAGGTCACGGTGTCCACGCCTTCAATGTTCGTGTGCTCGCCGAAGGCGGGCATCATCGGCCCAGTCGAAAGGCCATCGATCTGCTCCCGCTGGAGACCCGCGTCCTCTATGGCGCGAGCGCAGGCCTCCAGGGTCAGCGATCCCAACGGCACCGATCCTCGCCTGGACACCTCGCTCTGGGCGAAACCGACAATGGCGACCTTGCCTCGGCCGCTGAAACGCGTTTTCATGAGTTTAGCCTGTTATTCTAGCTTGAATTGGGGCAGCGTGATTGCGGGGGTGATATCCTCGAACACGACGCTCACGGGCGCTCCGATCTTGACGTTGGCGTCTGAGCTGTTCACCAACCGAGTCACCAGCCGCAGCCCCTCCTGCTCTTCCAGCTCGACGATGGCAATGACGAAAGGAAGGTCGTCGACGAAGCCGGGAAGAAAAGCGTCTTGCATGACGATCCAGCTCTTGATCCTCCCACGTCCGCTAACCGGCTCGAATTTGAAGCTCGGCTCGAGGCCCCGGCATTTCGGACACACGACATCCGGCGGATGACTGTAATAGCCGCAGTGCTGGCAGCGCTGGATGGACAGCGATCGTTCCTTGGCCGCCTTCCAGAAAGGCTTGCTCAGATCATCCGGAACGGGGACCGGTTTGTTGTACGACACATTCTCCTCCACTAGCTGTTACACCGCTTCAGAACGCAAGACGCTCCGTTGGATTCACGGAGGGAACCCAATGCTACCTCGTAGACCCCTTGTGCCTGGGCAGGGTGAACCAAACGTCGTCCAGGACCTTCATCTCCTCCTCGTCAAGAGTGAGGTCGACCGCCGGCAGGGACTGTTGGAGCTGCTCCACCGACGACGCTCCCACGATGGGCGCGGTGATCAGCGGGTTGGCCAGCACCCATGCTAGAGCTACTTGCGTCAGGCTCTTCCCACGCTTTGCGAAGTAGTCCTTAAGACTGCTGACAAGAGAGAGCTGGTCTTCATACCAGTACCGTTTGTCGTATATTTGGCGGGTCGCGCCGCGCAAGATTTCGAAACGGGACCCCACCGGACGCTCTTCTCCGTAAGAATATTTGCCCGTCAGCATGCCTCCGGCCAGAGGATTAAACGGGATGATGCCGATGCCCTGGTCCTTACACAGGGGATAGATTTCGTTTTCGACCTCGCGGAAGAGCATGTTGTAGCGCGGCTGGATGCAATCGAATCGCGACAGGTTATATTTGTCGCTTGTCCAGAGCGCCTTCGCCAGCAGCCATGCGGGGTAGTTCGAGCAGCCGATGTAGCGCACCTTTCCTTGACGCACCACGTCATCGAACGCCCTCAGCGTCTCCTCGAGCGGTGTATCCCAATCAACCGAGTGGGTCTGGTAGAGGTCGATGTAGTCGGTATTCAGACGGCGGAGACTGCCCTCGATGGCGTCGAAGATGTGCCTGCGAGAGAGGCCACCGTCATTCGGGCCTTTGCCTATCTGGGCCCTCACCTTGGTTGCGATCACCATCTGATGGCGTTTGCCTGCCATCCACCGACCGATAATCTCCTCTGACTTGCCGGTGTCGTCGACGCCGCCGCCCATGGGGTAAGCGTCTGCGGTATCGAAGAAATAGACTCCGGCGTCAAAGGCGGTATCCATAATAGCCCCGCTGGTGTCTTCGTCGCACTGCCAGCCAAAGGTCATCGTGCCGAGGCAGAGCTCCGAGACCTGGAGTCCGGTCCGGCCCATTCGCTTGTTCTTCATTCTAACCTCCGGGTTCCTAACAAGGTCGGTAGGGGTCTCGCAAGAGAAGTGGGTGAAGAGGCTGTTGAAGCAGGCTTCCTTGCGCGTAGAGCGTTTCCAAGGGCCTTCCGGTCCACGGTGGGTTCCGCATCTCATAGGTAAGAGAGAAGTTCATGCGTCGTGTCTTACGATAGAAGAGTTGCCCCCGTCAGTGTCTCTCCGGCATTCTGGGCTGAACGGGCGACGGGGCGATTGTACTTCCGCCCCACAGCGGGGTCAATGGACTTTGCTCAGCCTTACCCAGACGTTCGGTCCATTCGTCCTATCGAGGGCGGGCTGAGCCGTATAGAAAGAAGCCTTCGGTGGAGGAGATGCTGGCCGTCCAGCCCATGCCAGACAGCTTTTCGGATAGCTGCTCCGGACCGTAGAGGACCTTGACGATCTGATACTGGTCCCCATTGTTGAGGGTCCGCAGGTCAGTCACGCCGTCATAGTCAGGCCGCGGAAGCTCGAAGGTGGCACCATCAATAAAAAAGGCCCGCCCGGCGGGTTTCAGGCTGTCCCGCACCACGTTCCAAAAGCCTTCAAAGAGATCAGGCGGCACGTGGGAGAGCCAAAAAGAGAAGAACACCACGTCGTACTTCGTCGTGTTGTTCCAGGAGAAGATGTCGGCCTGCTCGAAGGCAACCTCCGCGCACTCTGGGCGGCTCCGAGCGATAGCGATCATCTCGGCTGAGGCGTCGATAGCGGTCATCCGCTCTGCTGTCGGGGCCAGGCGTTGTGTCCATATCCCCGTTCCGCATGCCAGCTCCAGGACGCGTCCTCTGGGACCGAACGCCGTCAGGGCATCCGTTAACTGTTGGACCTCAGCGGTCCATCGTGTCTGAAAGTCCGGACCTCGGTCGTAGCGGCCCTGCCGAAGCCACCACTGGTCATACTCGCCCGCCCGCGCTCGGTAATAGTCCCGCTGCTCGGTCAGGAGATCATCCCAGTGGGCCGGTCCATGTGACAACGCGGTAGCCTCGAGTGGGGGTCATGAATGGACGTTATGCCGCGTGCATCAAGCGCGGCGAACACCGTGACCTGTGGGCGTAAGAGACGAAGGTCGTTTGGTCCCGGTCGGGGAGGGGGTTACTCCTCGTCGGGCACAGTCGGAGGGCCGTGACGTAGGAAGTAACCGACCAGGGCACCCAGAAACAACGGTGTGGTCCAGACTGCCGCCACGATGATGCCTATGATGGCCCAACCCGGCACGTCGCTACCAAAAAATGGAAACAACTCCATGATCACCCCCTGCTGTCCCACCATCTTACCTTATGCGCGCGCTGCTAGTAAGGTATGGGGAAACCGGTCAGGGTCATTCGATTATCGCCGCGGTAGCTTCTGCCTCACCCGGGGGCGCTGCCCGCTAGCGCAGGGACCAGTTCTCCGCGTCGGAGTACTCGATCAAGCTGTTCATCTTTGACTCCCAGTCGACGAACCGTTTTTGTTCCGCCGGGTCCGACATGACGCCGGCCATGGCCTTCTCCATGTCGCCAAAATCATTGACCTCCCACTCAACCGCGACGCGGTCGCTCCGGCCGCTGTGGTAATCGGTGAGGACACGGGTCTTGATGCCCTGTTTCTCCAGGAGCTTGTTCTCCTCTTTGAATTGGGTAACCAGCGAGTCTGCCTGACCGGGCTTGGCCTGGAACACCCTCCGTAATACTAAAGCCATCAGTTTGTCTCCCTTATGCTGAGCGTAACGCGCGATATGGTAACAAACGGGAAGGCGCAATACCAGGGCCAATCTACGGTGTGGGAGGACACCCTTGCTGCCTACGCGGGTCCGGAGACCGTTGGCAGCTTCGACGCTTCCCACGCGGAGATGCCGCCGACCATGTCGGCAGCGTCCGCAAACCCCCGCCGTCTGAGATCGCTGGCGGCGATCGATGACCGGTAGCCGCTGGCGCAGTGGATAACCACCTGACGGTCTGCGGGGACCTCACCGACGCGATCGCGCAGCCGGGCCAGGGGGATGTGTATGCTGCCCTGGATATGCTTGCCGGCCCGTTCTCCGTCCGTCCGCACGTCAAGGACGACCGCTATGGCGCCACGGCTGCGGCCCACCTGGACAACGTCCGTCCGCACGTCAAGGACGACCGGGGCGCTATCGGAAGATAGCTGCTCGGCAAGTGTCGTCGCAGTCACCCTTTCGGTGCGCCCTACGATCTCTCGCCTCTCATCCAGGGCTTGCATCCCCCCGGCGAGAAAGCCTGCCACCTGGTCAAACCCTACTCTCGCCAGCCGGATAGCCGCATCCTCTTCCGTTCCATTGTCACCAACGATGATCGTTGTTTTGTCTAGGTCAAGCATAGTGCCGGCCCAGCTTGCGAACTGGCCGCTCAGGCCTATGTTCAGGCTGCCAACCACATGAGCCCCCTCGAACTCGATAGGCTCCCTTACATCCAGGACCTGGGCTCCGCTACTTCGTAAATCGAGAAACTCCGCTAGGTCCAGCGCCTTGATCTCAACGGCTCCAGTAGGCCGGTCACTTTTGTTGAGACTAACGTCATGAGCGAAGTAGGGGGGCGCGTCGGGCTGGTCCGCTGTGACCGTAGCTATGAACTGCTCCTTGCTCATCGGCTGCAGCGCGTAGTTGTACAGGCGTTGAATACCGATGGTCGAGGAGGAATCGGTGCTCAGGTTCTTCCCACACGCGGATCCGGCCCCATGGCCCGAGTAGACGATGGTCTCGTCGGGCAAGGCAAGCAGCTTGGTGTGGAGAGAGTCGTAAAGCCAGCCGCCGAGTTCCGCGGCCGTTACGCCTGACGAGGCCAGCAAGTCGGGGCGGCCAACGTCGCCGATAAACAGGGTATCGCCCGTCAACACCGCATGCGGCTTCCCCGAGCCGGAAGCCAGGTCGTACACGAGAATCGAGATGCCTTCCGGCGTGTGGCCCGGCGTCTCAAGGACCTCAAGCCGCACGCTGCCCAACTCCAGGCTGTACCCATCCTGTAACGGGGTAAACTCGTAGGCGGCTTGCCCCCTTCTCCCCAGGCCGATCCCTGCGCCGACTCGGTCACGCAGCTCCAGATGGCCGGCCACGAAGTCGGCATGAAAGTGTGTCAGAAAAACGTGGCGGATGGTGAGGCCCATGGCGCCGGCCTCTTCTATGCAGACATCGACATCTCGACGCGGGTCCACGATGACGGCCCTGCCTGATTCCTCGTCTCCTATCAGATACGATGCCTGGGCCAGACATCCCAGATAGTACTGTTTCAGTATCATGGCGTTACTCACTGATTGGAGAGCTCGGACCCGTTATGAGCCATGTCCGCTCCATGATGCAAGTCTCTGATCGCTAACCAGTCTAGCCTATCGTCACGCCCTCCTCAACCGGTTTCCATCGCTGAGAAGGCTACGGCGGTCTCGGTTGACACGGCCCCAGAGCCATGACTATAGTTCGGCGCTGGCCAAACGAGACGAGGTGGCACGTGGCGGGACCGCTTGAGGGCTTTCGGATTATCGACGTCTGTCGGGCCGGGCCGGGACAACTGGCCACGGGGCTCCTGGCTGACTACGGCGCGGATGTGGTCACCATCGTCGAGCCGGGTCACGCGGAGCGGAGGGCCGCTGGGGGCGAGGTCGCGGAATCGGCTGGAATCAACCGGCGCAACAAGCAGAGCCTTGCCCTCAACCTGAGAGCTCCAGGCGCGCTGGAGGTCTTCTTCAAGCTGGCACATGAGGCGGACGGTCTGCTCGAAAGCAATCGGCCCGGCGCGGTCAAAAGGCTGGGCATCGATTATTCGGCAATACGGTCGGTGAACCCGGGCATCGTCTACTGCTCCCTCTCCGGCTTCGGCCAAAAGAGCCCCTACTCGGCTATCGCGGCCCACGACCTTTCATACCAGGGGATCGCGGGCATGCTGGCCCTGGACAAGACGGACGTGCCCCAGTTCCCCCCTTACAACCAGGCGGACATGAACGCCTCATGGTTTGGCGCGATGGCCCTTCTTATGGGCCTTCTCGGCAAGTCCAAGATCGGAGAGGGGCAGTACATCGACGTAGCCTTCACGGATGTCGCGGTTACGATTCCGCCGGGGCGGATGGCCGACCTGGGGTTGCAGGGTCATGACCCGACCTATCACGTTTATGAGACGGCGGACGGCAGGTACGTGACCCTGAGTACTCGGGAGCCGTGGTTTGTGGAGCGGCTCTGCAGACTCGTAGGCCGTGAAGACTGGATTGGCCCTGGCAGGACCGAAGGGCCGCTTCGGGAAGAGATGTTTGCTTTCTTCAGACGTTATTTTTTGGAAAAGACCCTGGCCGAGTGGACCGAGATCCTGGCCGAGAACGACATTCAATTCGGTCCCGTGAATCGCACCGTCGATGAGATGAGGAGCGATCCTCACCTACAGTCCCGCGACATGGTGCTGGAAGTACAGGACCCAAGGACGGGAGCTCCGCGATACGAGCCCGGCTTTGCGCTAAAGTTCGCGGACACCCCGGCGGGGCTTCGCTGGGGGCCCAGCATCATGGGCTCGGACACGAACGCGATCCTGGGAGAGCTCGGCTACGGCGAAAAGGAGATCGACGCCCTGCGCCAAGCATCGGTTGTGGGGTGACCATCTCTATGAGGTCATCATTCCACCTTCGCTCTTGAATCCTATTTTTCGAGTGGGTGCCCTGTCATAGGCACGGAGAAAGGAGACGCTCGCATGGTCACGACATTGGAGAGCGGCACGTTCACGTATGATGTCCAGGAGGACTGGGCAAAGCTGCCGCCGGGCTGGTCGTTTAAAGAAGTCGCCGCTGTAGCTGTGGACGCCAAAGACCGTGTCTATTGCTTCAACCGCGGCGAGCATCCCATGATGGTGTTCGACCGCGACGGCAACTTCCTGAGCTCATGGGGAGAAGGGGTGTTCCCTCGGGCGCACGGCATCACGATGGGACCCGACGACACTCTGTTCTGCACCGACGACGGAGACCATACCGTGAGGAAGTGCACCCTGGATGGGAAGGTCCTGTTTACGCTGGGGACCAGCGGGAAGCCGGCTCCTTCCAATAGCGGCCTGCCGTTTAACCGATGCACTCACGTGGCCGTCTCCTCGATCACCAACGAGTTTTACGTCTCCGACGGTTATGGCAATGCCCGTGTCCACAAGTACTCTCCAGACGGCAAGCTCCTCTTTTCTTGGGGAGAGGCCGGCACTGACCCGGGCCAGTTCAACATCGTCCACAACATCAGCACGGACAGGGACGGCTATGTCTATGTCGCGGACCGGGAGAACCACCGCGTTCAGGTCTTCAATGCCGATGGTAAGTACGAGACCCAATGGGTAAATATGGCCCGCCCCTGCGGCCTGTATATCGATACCAGCGGAGAGCAGGTGTGTTACATAGGAGAGCTAGGCGCTGCCCTGGGCACCAACGTGGACCATCCGGGGCTGGGCCCCCGGCTCAGCATCTACGACTTGAAAGGCAACGTTCGTGCAAGGCTGGGCGATATCGGACCGGGTGAGGGACCGGGGCGCTTCATCGCCCCTCATGGCATCGCTGTGGACTCCGCCAAAAATGTGTATGTCGGCGAGGTCTCCTGGACCGTCATGGGCAGCACTCTTAAGCCTCCACGAGAGCTGCGCACCCTGCAAAAGCTAGTGAAGAAAGGAGCCTAATGGCTAAAAAATCAGAGATGGTGGTGACGATGGCGGGAGACTGCCTGATGAACCACCGTATGTCCGTTTACACCGAAGAACAGTTCATGAAGCTGGCCGAGCTGATCAGAAACTCCGACTTCGCCATCGCCAACATGGAGATCTGCGTTCAGGATGGCCCGGAGGACTCACCGGCACTTGTGGGCGCGGGTGGAGCGCTTGCCGGCTATCAGGGCAACCCCCCGTTCTTGATCGACGAGCTGAAGTGGTTCGGCTTCAACAGCGTCTTCACCGCCAACAACCACGCCCAGGATTTCGGCGAAGGCGGTGTCATGACTACCCTTCGGCACCTGGACGCGGCGGGGATGACTCACGCCGGCACCGGGCGCAACCTCACCGCGGCTACAGCTCCCAGCTATACCGATTCCCCACATGGGCGAGTCGGCGTCGTCTGCGCGGCTGATTGGGGTCCCCGTGGCGCGGCGGACCTCCCCTATCCCGTGCCGCTAGGAGCCCTTGCCGCCGACCAGGGAGCCATGTACAAGGACCGCCCAGGGGTGAACCTCCTTCGCTATGACGTGGTCCAGCACGTGGACAAGGCTTCCCTGGACGCCTTGCGCCGGATCGGCAAGGAGCTCCACTGGGACGAGGCCAAAGCCGCGCGCAGCCGGGGCACCGGCGGCCGTTCAGAGCCGTTGGTGGCGTACACCAACATCGGGCGGGAGATCGACGGTGGTAGCCATTACTACTTCGCGGGCACGAAGTATGTCGAGGACGATACTTTCACGTTCGAGACCGACCCATATGAGGTCGACCTGGAGCGGAACTACAAGTGGATTCGGGAGGCTAGCGGCCAGGCTGATACGGTCATCGCCGGCATTCACCAGCAGGGAGCCGGGCGCTACGGCGAGATACCCGACCATACCAGGATCTTCGCTCACGGGGCCATCGACAACGGCGCCGATGTTTTCGCCGCTCACGGAAAAGGAAGGATGGGGGGCGTCGAGATCTACAAAGGCAAGGCCATCCTCTACGGCCTCCCGGGCTTCATCATGCAGTTGAACCAGGTCCGCCATCAGCCCCTGGAGCTTCTGGAGCGATGGGGTCTTGGGTACGGTACAACAGCTCTGGAATTTCTGGAGCACCGTGACAAATCCGAAGCGACGGGAGGGCTCATCGGCACCCCGCCCAGCGCTACAGGCGGCGGCATGGCCGTCATCTCGGCTGTGTTCGAGCAGGACCGCAGCCTCAAGGAGATCAGGATACATCCCATAGAGCTAACAAGAGGCTCCCGAGCCTCCATGGGCCGCCCCATGCTCTGCGAGCCCGGCGGCCCCGTATTCAACGCGGTGTTGGAGTCGGCGACCAAGCAATCGGCCGAATATGGGACTAAGGTCGAGGTCAAAGATGGCGTCGGCGTCATCCGGGTTCAATAACAGAATGCTGAACACGGGGTGTCCAGAGGGAGGAGCCCCGGCGCCTGCCCTGAGCGAAGCCGAAGGGGCTGAGCCCCGGCATCCTTCTCTCCTCGCCGCCAGGCGCAATGCCTGCGGGCGCTGTCCGCGAACCCCCTTGAGGGTGCTTGGGGGTGATTTTCAACACACCCTGCTAGCCGGCGAATAGAGAGGTTTCAGCTATGACGACAGGGCCGATAAACGTCTACGAGTTTGAGGCGCTGGCCAAAGACCGCCTGCCGCCGGAGGAGTATGACTTTATCGCCGGCGGGGCGACGGATGAGCTTACCATCGGCAGGACTCGGGTAATCTTCGACTCGATCATGCTCCGGCCTCGTATGCTCACGGACATCAGCCAGCGTGACCTGTCCACGACTGTGCTGGGTCAGCCGATTCAGTTTCCGGTTATGGTGGACCCCGCGGGCGGCCACGGCCGGGCCCACCCCGACGCCGAAATGGCGACGGTGAAGGCGGCGGGCTCAGTGGGGACGGCTATGGTCCTCAGCATCAGCTCCAGCTACTCGATGGAGGAGGTGGCCGGGGTGGCCACAGGCCCCATCTGGTTCCAGCAGTACCTCTATCGCGACCGGGGCATGACCGCCGAGTTTGCCCGCCGGGCGGACGAAGCAGGTTACAGCGCTCTGTGTATCACAGTGGACACCCGCGGCGGGGCCAAACGCGAGAGGAACATGAGGAACCGTTATGCCGGCCACGTCTCCCCTCATTATGCCTCCGTCGGACTGACCAGCCAGGCGCAGATCGGCGGCCTGATGGAGCGGGGTGAAGCCTGGTCTCAGCTCGAATGGCTGGCCGGGGAGATCAACCTGCCGTTAGTCGTCAAAGGCATCATGACCGCGGAGGATGCCCGCCTCTGTGTCGAGCATGGGGCCAAGGCAATCATCGTCTCCAACCACGGCGGCCGGCAGCTAGACACCACCCTTGCCACTATCGAAGTGCTTCCAGAGGTGGTGGATGCAGTCGATGGGCGTATCGAGGTCTACCTTGACGGCGGTATCAGGCGCGGCACCGACATCTTCAAGGCTCTGGCCCTGGGCGCCCGAGCGGTGCTCATAGGACGGCCGCTTTTCTGGGGTCTGGCTGTAGGCGGTGAAGCGGGAGTGCGGTCGGTGTTGGAGATCCTGAGGAGCGAGCTGGACATGACCATGGCGATGTGCGGACGGGCCACCATCGACAGCATCGACAGGAGCTTGCTGGCCCTGGGCTCGCCGCTGGCCTCCATCCTGCCACGGATGCCCTGAGGACTGTTCACCCGCCACCGCAGCAAAGAATCACCGGCCTTGAGCTGACTGAGTACCTGGAGAGGGCCTTGACCCGAATGTCATTCTGAGGAGTCCTCTTGAGGCGGACGACGAAAGAATCTAGGGCGGGGCTAGCGCCTGACAGGGAAACCCCACCTCCCCAGACCCTTCGACTACGCTCAGGGTGACAGGTTGATATACAAGGGTGACTCCTAGCTTGCGACTTTTAGGGCAACGCCCCTAGAGAGCGTGAGCGGCCCTGGCCGGCAGGACCACCGTGGCGGTGCCCCCGGCGGTGAGCTCCTTCAGCTGGTTCTCCGCCTTGATCTCGATATCCACCAGGTACTCATCCCCCTCCTGGCGCTTGGCCGTTACCTCGCCTTTGATCCACGTGGTATCGCCCACGTAGTTGAACAGGTGTAGCCTGCCGTAGAGACGCTTCAAGAAACCGTCGTCGCCCATCCAGTTGGTGGCAACCTGGGACAGCCAGCACATACGCTGGCACCCGTAGTCGTAGGCCATCGGTAGTCCAGCGGCTGAGGCGGTGCCTCCCGCGTCATGGACCCTGATGACGGCCTCCAGGGCGCCCGTCTTGTCGTCGCGGTAGCCCCAGGCGGGGTGCTTCTGGAACTCTCGGAGGGCCGCTCCGTGGGCCAGGCCGCCGATGCAGCCGACGACAAAGGAGGACAGGTCGCCGGTGCTGAGAGGGCCCTTGATAACCGGAGGGAGCTGTTCGCCAATCTCGACATCCTCCCAAAACCGTGGGGTTGCGCCCCGATACTCTTCGCTCAATATCGCGTTGTGGATAGCCTCTAGCTCGTCACCCGTATAGGGGTAGGGCTCCCGCTGGTACTTGCCCGTCTCGCGGGCCGCCTTCCTCTCGGCCCGGACCTGCCACCCCTTGCACTTGGCGATCACCTCGCTTCGCTGGTTGCAGTAGGTTGCCACGCTGGACTGGATGAAGGTCCTTCCCGCGAACTTGCTTTTTTTCTCTTCGAGTCCAGTGAACTGCTCCTGGACGGTGATACGATCGCCCAGCCGGATAGGACGGTACCAGGTCCAATCGTTCCCCGAATGGAAGCCGTGGACTCCCGGTAGCCCTCCGGTGCGCCCGGAGCACCAGTACACGCTGTAGAGGAATGACGGTGGTGCGATGATCTCGCCGAAACGAGACTTGCGGGCGTGCTCGTGATCGCTCCAGAGGGGGTTGTAATCGCCGATGCCCTGGACGAAATGACGAATGGTGTCCACGGTGGCGGATTCATTAAACTGGCCCATGCCGTAGAAGCTGGGCCTATTAAAAGTCCCGATACGGCTACGCAGCCTCTCTACAGCCTCTTCGGTAATCAGTCCTTCAGCTACTTGTGTCATGGCCTGTCTCCTCTTTTGCTTCGCTTGCGAACATCGGACATGGTAGCACCATAGTGTCCTAGCGGCTATTCCAATATTCCATCTCCTTTGATGGGGCCTTACCTCCGAAGCGCCGTTCGCGTGTCACCCTGAGCGAAGCCGAAGGGTCTGGGGCGGTGGGGTTCCTCTTAGTCCGCTATCCCCTCCCCAGATTCTTCCTCGCTCCGCTCGTCAGAATGACATTGTTGAGGGCAAGCGACAAAGTCGGAGGTTAGGGTGAGGGTGAATCCAACCGGGCATGGCGATTTTTGGAATAGCTCCTAGCGCACCACCTGGGCCTTCACCAGCCTCGTTAACGTCGCTGGAGGGACCCCGAGCAGCTCGGTGAAAATGAATTCGTTGTGCTCTCCCAAGAGAGGGGCGTGCCGCCGGACCGATCCCGGCGTCTCGCTGAGATTCCAAGGCTGGCCGTACAGCCACTCAGCGCCGACCATGGGATGCTCCATCTCCACCCAGGCCTCCCGTGCCTGAAAGTGCGGGTCCACGAACTGGTCTCCTATGTTCATCACTGGAAAAGCGGCTACTCCATGCCGCTGCAGCATCGTTGTCACCTCGCCTGGGGTGTGCAGCGCCGTCCACTCCCCAAGGAAACCGTCAAGATCATGACGGTGCTCCACCCTGCTCGAGGCCTCGGCGAACCTGGCCTCCCGCGTCCACGCCGAGGGGACATTTCCGACATCCTGCTGTATGGCGAGGGAGATCGCTTGCCACTCCTCGTCGTCACCTACGGCGATGCTCACCCACAGATCCTCCGGCCCTGAGCTCGCCGAAGGGGCCTCCTCCAACTCTCCACGGCAGCGATAGGTGTTGTGGGGCGCCATTGCGGGGTCGGCGTTGCCCCGGGGGCCTCTATCCCGACCGTTCATGGTCCAGTCCATGACCGCCTCCCCCAGCCACGAAGTGGTTGCCTCCCATTGGCAGACCTCCACGTACTGCCCCTGCCCTGTTACATCCCGGTGGCGAAGGGCGGCCACCGCCGCCATAGCCGCATGCTGCGCCGCCACGGCGTCACTCCAGGCCGACTGCAGCTCTCCTACGACAGCGCCATCCTCATAGCCGACCATGCCCATGAGTCCCGACAGGGCCAGGACGATAGGGGCGTAGGCCAGGACGTCCTTCAAAGGACCGCTATCCCCCGCCGCGGGCATGCCGATCATAACGATGTCGGGTCGTAGCTCTCGGAGCACCTCGTACCCCAGCCCCAGCCGGTCCATCACTCCGGGAGAGAAGTTGTTGATGACAACATCGCTCTGGGAGACTAGACGCTTGAGGAGGTCGACGGCTCCCGGCTGTTTTAGATCGACGGTGATACCAAGCTTGTTCCGGTTCAGGCCGTGGAAGACCGGCTGGAGCTCGGGCCACTGGCCGCTGTCCCCTCCGGCGATATCGTCGCCGACGATGGGGCGTCCCAACCTGAGCCCATCCATCTTGGCCCGGCTCTCCACCTTGATCACCTGGGCGCCCATATCGGCCAGCAGCTGGGCGGCCATAGGCGCCGCCCATGCCGTCCCGAAGTCCAAGACCCGATAACGCTCCAACGCGGGTTGCTTCTTGGGGTGCGGCCCTGTTCGAGCTGGCTCTTGGGGTGTGGACGATTCGAACCCGATCGCGAAGGTCTCGCGATTGTGCTGGCCCAGCTGCGGCGCCGGTCGCCGGAGCTGCCAGGGCGAGCGCTGGAACCGGTACGGCGGCCCAGGGTAGGTGAGTGGACCAGCTGCGGGATGCTCCATGCTCTGCCAGAAGCCACGTTCCGCCAGGTGCGCGTCTTGTACGGTCTCGCCGATCGTTTTCACGGGCACGCATGGGATACGGTTCTCCATGGAGAGCCGGAAGATATCCTCCTTGGTCCGTTCTGCGAACCAGGGGGCGATCAGCGCCTCACTCTCCTCCGGGTACTCCTCCGTCATCGCCCGCCGGTTGCGATACCTGGGCTCCTCGCTCCATGGCTGCTTGCCCAGGAGGGCCAGGAAACGCTGGTACTGGGCCAACTGGGGGGTGTCAATGCAGATGTGACCGTCCTTGGCGGGTAGGACGCAGTTGGGAAAAAGTCCCAGGCTCATGCGATTGCCCCAACGCCGGCCGGGTATCCCCCTGTAGATGAAGGTCGGCAAGTGATAGCCGTTCAGCAAGACGGCGGGGACCTGGGACTCTGAGATATCGATAAGCTGCCCCTCGCCCATCTGATCGCGGGCCAGGAGCGCCACCGTCGTGGCTACCGCCGCTGCGAAGCCGGCGAAGAAGCTGCTCTGCAATAAGGGGGTGGCCAGAGGCTCCCGCTCGGGGAAGCCGGTGCCGTAGCTCATCCCCCCGGCGGCGCTGATGTTCAGGTCGTAGGCCTTATAGTCCCGATACGGTCCGGTCCTCCCAAAGGGCGTTACGGAGGTCACCAGCAGACGGGGGTTATCGGCTTTGAGGGAATCGTAGTCCAGTCCTAGCGCGTCAATTTCGCCGACAGGGTAGTTCTCTATGAAAACGTCCGCCTGACCAATGAGGTCTCGAAGACGCTTGGCCCCATCGGGCGCCGCGAGGTCGATGGTGACGCCCCGCTTGTTGGCGTTGAGGAAGAGGAACAGGCCGCTCTTTTCTGGATCGGGCAGATCGCCGGGGAAGGGGCCGTGCCGACGGGCCGGGTCACCCGCGGGAGGCTCGACTTTCACGACGTCGGCGCCGAGGTCCGAAAGTGTTCGGGCGCAAAACGGTCCGGAGACGTTCCGGCCGTACTCCACCACCTTCACGCCGGCCAGGGGCCCCGGCTGCGTAGAAATGTTCGTCATACTTACTGAAAGACTCCATCGTCGGTCATCCGTTGGATCTTTTCCCGGGGCACGCCGAGGACCCCGCCCAAAATGTAGTCGTTGTCCTGCCCCAGGAGGGGACCGTGACGCATGGCCTGCTCCATCCCATCCGATGACTTCCAGGCCAGTCCCTGAACGGTCTGCCGTCCGACGGTCGGATGGGTCACCGTCCGCCAGGTCCCCCGGGCCTTGGTATGCGGGTCGTGCACCAGGTCCTTGGTGCTCATCACGGGGAAGGCCGCGACGCCTACACCCTGCAAAGTTTTCGTAACCTCCCGCGGCGTCCGCTGAGCGGTCCAGTCCCGCACCTTGTCGTCCAGCTCATGCTCGTGCCGCTTGCGCAGCGCGGCATCTCCGTATCGCGGCTCCGCGGCCATCTCCGATGCGCCTATGGCACGGCACAGGGCCTTGAACTCGGCGTCGCCGTCCACCGCGATGCTCACCCAGGTATCGGCGTGGCGCGGCCCGTCCGAGGCGTCGTCCTGGCACCGGTAGATGCCGTGGGGGGCCATGACCGAGTCGGCGTTACCTTGTCGTCTCGACGCCTCTCCGGTCATGCCATAGCCTACGACCGTGTGTCCCACCAACGAGACGATAGCCTCCACCGACGAAAGGTCGATGCGCTGCCCCTGTCCCGTCCGCCGCCGGTGGAACAGGGCCGTCAGGACCGCGTAGGCAAGTGAGGCGCCCACCCTGAGGTCGATGGAATCGCGCATCTCCGTCGGCGGCCCGTCCGCGTAGCCGGTCAGGTGGCCCAGGCCGCTGACTGCGTTGAATATGTTGGCGTAGCCGGGGCGGCGGCTTTCAGGCCCCGTGGCCCCAAATGCGGAGCTGGAGGCCACGATGATCGTCGGGTTGAGCTCTCGGAGGATATCGTAGCCGAGGCCCATGCGCTGCAGCACGCCGGGACGGAAGTTCTCAACGACGACGTCGCTGATCGATGCCAGCTCCTTGAACAGGGCCAGCCCCTCCGAATGCTTCAGGTTCAGCCGGAGCCCCAGTTTGTTCAGATTTATGCTGTTGAAGGTTGGCGATCTTTCGTGGTCGGCGGAGAGGGCATAGATGCCCCTGCGCATCGCATCTAATGCGGTGATCGTCTCGACCTTGATGACCTCAGCCCCCAGTAACGCCAGATGCAACGAGCCATAGGGCCCGGCGAGGGCCCACGTGAGGTCCAGCACCCGCACTCCCGCCAGCGGCGCGATGCCAGCCTGCTTGGATGGCCTTGCAGGGGATGCGTTCATGTTTTTTTGTGTTGGTTAGGCATGGCATGGACCTGTAGGGAGAGCGGAGAGAGAGTCTTAGATTACTCCTCCCCGACGAAGCTCATTCATCTCCTCCGCCGCCAACCCCAGCCTTCGTCCGAAGACCTCGGCGTTGTGCTCGCCGAGCAGCGGCGCCGCCTGCTCCGTGCTGGGCATCGTCTCCGACATGTTATAGGGCGATGTCGGGTAGCTGAGCCGCCCCGCCCTTGGGTGCTCCAGCTCAACAAAGAAGCCTCGGGATGCCATCTGCGCCGATGCCGCAACCTCGGCTGCTGTAGCGTAATAGCCTGCCGGGCAGCCGCCGTCTGAGGCCTTCTCGTAGACCTCCATCATTGGCTTATCCTCCACCCACTCCTGAAGAGCCGCATTCAAGATGTCTTTGTGCGTGCTTCTCCCTTCAAGGTCACTGAACCGTTCGTCTCGAGACAGGTCGTCGCGCCCCATTACCTCACAGAGAGACAGCCAGTGACGGTCCTCGCGGGGGAATAGCGCTACATAGCCGTCCCTGCACTGGAAAATTCCGCCGAGGAAGTAGGCCCGGTCTCGAGTGACCACCTCCCCATAGCCCGTATATCTTTGAATGGTCTCTCGCGTCAGCGCCATGGCGGCATCTTGCCTTGAGATGTCCAGGTGCTGGCCTGCTCCCGAAAGGTCGCGGGCCAGCAGGGCTGAGACGATGGCTACCGATGCCGTCATAGCGGCGTCGTAGTCCGCCAGACCCTCCCCGGCCCGAACAGGCTCGCGGCCGGGGAAGAGCTGGTTGCTCAGGCTGCCAGGAAGAGCGTTGGCTTCGCCGCCGGCGCAGAATATGTTCAGGTCGTACGCTCTATAGCCGGCGTAGGGGCCCGTTTGGCCGAAGGGAGTGATCGAAGCGTAGACCAGGCCTGCATTGGCCTGTCGCAAACTCTGATAGTCCAGCCCCAGACTCTGCATCTCTCCCGGCTGTCTGTCCTCGATCAGGATGTCCGACGTGGCGGCCAGGCGCCGGAACAGCTCTGCCCCCCTGGGCGTCGTCGGGTCCAGCGTTACCGACATCTTGTTGGCGTTGACATAAAGGAACAAGGCGCTGGTCTCAGGGTCGGGTGCGCTGTTCAAGAAAGGACCATGACGGCGTGACGCATCACCGTCAGGCGGCTCGACCTTGACGACCTCGGCCCCCATGTCGGCCAAGAGTCTGCCGCAGAAGGGGCCTGCGACGCGCTGGGCCCATTCCAAGACAGTGATGCCTTCAAGGGCCCGCCGGCCAGTCTTTGCCGCTTTGCCCTCCATGCTCCGAGCGTCCCTAACCAGGGAGGCGCACCTCGCGGGTGACCGCGAGAGAGTCCCCGAAGGTGGGCATGAAGGTAGCGTGATATGGCTCCGGCCCGCCGGCGACGACGATCATGATATCCTCGGGGCGCCGAACAGGCCTTACGACGCCGTCCCGGATGGTCTGTCCGATCCGCTCGCGCCGGACCATGTCGTCCGGGAGAACGCTCTCGGGAAAGCCGCAATCTTCGTACAATGCGTTTTTTGCCGCCAACTTTGACAGACCCTTGGCCGCCGCCATCTTGGCCTGGCCGGGATTCATCAGCATAATCGGCTCGCCGCTGCCCAGCATGACGTGGTTGGTGGCGACAAGACTCAGGGCGTTGGACATCACCATCAGTATGTCTTCGATTTTGATGAAGGAGGAGGTAATCAGGTTCAGGGTCGTGTTGACACTAACGACCGTGACCGTGCTTTGCTTCACCTCGAACCCCCGCTCCACGTGGAGCGGGTCCCATGGGCTGTTTTCCTCATCCTCGCCGAAACACAGCGTGTACTTGCCCGGAAAGCCGTGCGTCGCCTTGTCCACTTCCTCGGGAAGGGCGCCGCCGATGTTTATCAGGATAAAGCGGACGGCCCGTCCGAGGACGGCGTTGGCCCGCCGGCCCGGCCCCAGGCAGCCTCGACCGCAATTCACGTCCAGCGTATGGCGAATAGGGCCGTTGAGGATCAGGGCAACGGTGCACGGATTGGTCGTCGTCTGGACGCCATCCAGGTTGAACTCCGGCTGCGCCATCGCCTCCACCGCGGCGAGAAGCACGGTCATATGCTCCGGCCGGCACCCGGCCATGACGGCGTTGACCGCGATCTTTTCCACCGTCGCTAGCCCACGCGATGGCCCTACCTCGGCGATGGTGTCGTCGGGAGCGCGGCCTGTCGCTGTAACCATAGCCCAGACCCGCTCTTCCGTGGGGGGCACGATGGGCAAGCCGTCCGTCCGCTTTCTCGCATAGAAATGATCGTCGACAGCCTCCAGCGAGTCTTCGACTTCGAAGCCGTCGGAGGTTAAGGGGCGCTTGGACGCCATGCAGGACGCTCCTCTGTTTGAGATCCCCGGGGCAATGCTCTGGTTCTCTACGGACGAGGGTACGGAGGCGCTACTAGTCCGTCAGCTCTTTGAGAGCCTTGGGGAAGGTCTCCTCCGCCAGACTTTGCAGCGCAGCCGCCTCAAGCTCCTCGATGTTGGCGGGCAGGACGATGATCGGAAAGTCCGGGACCTTCCGGGCTCGAGCCACCGACAGGGCCAGGCCGTGGAACCGCTCGCTGACGATGGCGACGGTCGGGATGCCTTGCTGGTCGAGACTGATTGCGTCGTGGAGACTCCACGTGGTGCAGGAGCCTCAGTGCCCCACCCCGACGAGTGCGGCGTCGCTGGCGGCGGCCAGCTCCTCCATGGTCTCTTTGGGAGTGCTGCTTGAAGCGTTGGGGTTCTTCCGGCTGATCGTTTCCCTGGCCTCGTACTTCCCAACGGCCAGGTCGGCATAACGGTCGACGATGTCGTCGAAGCTGCGCCACCCGTTGCTGAGCAGCCCCAGGGACTTGCCGCTGAGGCTGGCAAGCCTCTCGGCTGGTTCGCTTTGATCGTCCTTCGGACTGCTGACAGGGTCCAGGACCCTGATGTAGCCTGAGGTCATCGCTTGACCCTCCCGTCGTGGTTTTCTGCCGGTTGGTCTTATAAGGGGCAAGGCGATACTAGCACCGGCCCCCCAAACCTGTCAACGAAGGATTTGGACGGGCTGCACGACGCCTACTCCAATACGGCCCTGGTCACCACAAACCGAGGGCGGTCCGGCACCTCTTGGAACAGGGGGTTGAAAAAGCCCCGGACCTTGTCAGCCGATCGGGCCTCGTAGGCCAGACGGTGCTCCAGGTTGTCCCAGAGGCCGATGACCACGACCTGCCCCGAATCATCGTTATTCCACAACGTCACCAACCCTTTGAAGCCAGGATTGGTGCGAAGCTCCGTGACGGCCTGGTCCCAGATACCGTGAACGGACGCCTCCCATTCCCCCCTGTTCGCCACCTTCGCCCTGGCCATGAGCATGGCCGCGATGTTGCCTGATTCCATATGCTCGCTCCCTCCACGCTGGAGATTGGGCCGGAACCGAAGTCGCCGACGGATGCCAACTCTACCACACCCTGAATGGTAGAATTTGAGCCACTATGGATGCCGAGCGAACCGCCCAAGCGACGCACGATCTGGCCGACGCCCTGGTCCGCATCGTCGGAACCGAGCATGTACTGACCTCCACCGAAGATCGTGAACGGTACTCCTTCGACGCCTTTACCCCGGCCAAGGCCCAGGATTCCCTGCCGTCAGGCTCGGGGGAGGCTGCATACCTGCCAGACGCCGTGGCGCGACCGGGCTCAGTCCCCGAGGTCCAGGAGATCGTCCGGCTGGCCAACCGCCTTCGCGTCCCCATCGTTCCTCGCGGCGGCGGAACGGGGGTCATGGGAGCGGCCGTTCCCCTCCATGGTGGCATCGTCGTCGACCTGCGAAGGCTGGGCCGGAGCCTCCACATCAGCGCCGACGGCATGACGGCCCAGGCGCAAGCCGGAAGGCTCTTGCAGGACCTGGACCGGGAGCTTGCCCCACTCGGCTTGATGCTGGGGCACGACCCGTGGAGCCAGCCCATCGCCACCGTGGGCGGGGCCATCTCCACCGACGGCGTGGGCTATCTCGCCGCTGCCTACGGCACCATGGGGGAGCAGGTATTGGGGCTGGAGGTGGTACTGCCCAACGGTGAGCTGCTGCAAGCCCGGCAGGTCTCCGCTTCTGCCGGCCCTTGGATGTACCCCCTCTTTATCGGCGCGGAAGGCGTCCTGGGCATTATCACGTCTGCGACCCTTCGGGTGTTCCCAGCGCCGGAGCAACGCACCGTCCACGCCATCACCTTTGAGACCTTCGAATCCGGCTACAGCGCCATCCTGAGCATGGGCCGCCGCGGTGTCAGACCTTCCATGATCGATTACAGCGAAGAACCGATATCGAGTCCCGGAAGATCGACCCTCTACCTGGCCTTCGAAGGCTTCACCCAGGATGCCGCCGCCCACAAGGAGGCCGGGCTGGCCCTCTGCATGGAGCACGGCGGGCGAGACCTGGGCGAAGAGGAAGCGCACCGGTTTTGGGAGCAACGCCACGCCTCGGCTGAGGCATGGGCGGCGCGTAACGATCAGGGCAAGGAGGGGGGCCGAAGGCAGCAGCCGTGGGGTGGCAACCGTTGGTTCGACTACCTCCATCTCTCCCTTCCACCTGAGACGGTGCTGGACTACAAGCGGCACTGCGAGTCGTTGCTGGCCCAGGCTGGGTTGCTCGCCCGCGAGTACGCGATCTGGGGCAGGCCCGACCTCTTCTCCGTCGCCATCGTCGTCCCCGATGGCGCACAGCAGGTGGACCCTGATCGATCGCGAGGGCTTTCTGAAAAGCTAATTGAGACCGCCCAGGACCTGGGAGGCTCAATGGAGTATTGCCACGGCGTCGGCCTGAAGCTCCAGGCCTTCATTCCACGGGAGCTTGGGGCAGGCATGGAGGCCCTGCGGGCCGTGAAGTCAGCCCTGGACCCCAACAACATCATGAACCCAGGCAAGCTGGGCTTGTCCCCGAACGGTCCCTAGACGAGCAGCGCCCGCAGGCATCGGGGACCGTTCTTTTGGGCAATCCTTCTCCATCATCCCCCAAGGCCCCCAGGCTTGCGTCCGGCCCACGATGGGTATACATTCTTGCGCAGAAACAGGCGCGGCGCTCACCGTGCCCCAATGAGGAGGAGCCCGATGCTCACGCAATACATCGGCAACGAGGATACTTCGCCCTGGCGGGACTTTCACTCCGACGCCGGCAACACGGTCATCGTCCAGTCCCTGCTGCCGCCGACCAACGGCGGGCCGGATGCCGCCCACTCCAGGCAGCCAAACGGTAACGTCTTCCCCCATTATCACCTGGCCGCCCAGTTCCAGCTCGTTAGCAAAGGATCGGCCAAATACCCGGACTTCACTTTGAATTCCATAGGTGTTCACTACACCGACCACTGCACCCCCTACGGCCCCTTCACCACCTCGGAAGACTACGTGCATTACGTCGTCCACACGAAGCCGGGACCCGTCGTCAAGATCGAGACCCGCGCAGCCCGCGACAAGATCAACCGCAGAGGCCGGGAGATCGCTGTCTCTGGGGAGGATATCGAATGGACGCGCATGCCTGACCATGAGGGATTCCGGCGCAAGGTGCTCTTTCGCGAGCCCAGCGGCGTCGGCGTTGAGATCGTCGAGTTCCCTCCGAACGCCGAGCTCAAACTCAAGGGGTCGGATTGGGGAAGGTACGAGGTCGTTGTTGAGGGAACGGCATTCTGTGGAGATGAAGAGATCCGTACCGAAGGGCTCCGCTATACCGAGGGGGATGAGACTCCCACACCGTTGAAAAGCGGACCGGATGGGGCGACCATCGTCATCCTGGAATATGACCAGGACGCTGAGCGCTCTTACGTGGAAGACTAGACTTTAGAGCCCGGCTGTAATCAGTTTCGCGGCTTCGGATTCTACACGAGTGCCTTTGAAAAAGTCCGGGTTCATGCCGGCGTGCAGACTCACCTGGTTGGTGAAGGTGAAGTCTCGAAAGTCATCCTCGGTGATGGCGCCGTGCTCCACCAGCTCATAGTCCTCTGTCAGCACCTCGTTCATAACCGGCACATCCCAATGGCCGATGTCCGAGCCGAAGATGGCCTTGAGCCGGGCTCCGAAAGGGTTCGCCCGGGTGTTGAACGCGGTGGCGTTCATGGGGTCATCCGCCTCGCAGCCGAAATAGAAGGGTTGCACGAACAAGTCTCGGATGTCCTCGGCGCTCTTGATGCCGCAGGCGGCGTACTCGTCCAGGACATCGGGCCGCGGGTCGTTCCCGGAAAAGGACTTTCGGACACCTTCCATCTGGGCCCTTGTCCTATCGTCGCCGTACTCTTCGATGAGCCGTAGCAGACGCTCGCGGTCCAGTCGAGAGGGGTCCAGAGCATGAATGTTCTCTCCACCACGCTTCTCCCAGTGTCCTATCAGGTCGGCGTATAGACCACAGGCCCAGCCCACGTCACCCTCCAAGAAGGCGAACTTCAGCGTAGGGAACCTCCTCGTCACTCCGCCCAGAAACAGCGCCTTGGAGAGGTGATGATGGTCGGCGGCCAGGAAGCCGATGTGGTTGTAGACATAACTAGACGTAGAATGGACATTCATCGCCAGCACATCACCGTGGAAGGTCGCCGCCACTCCCAGCTCCACACACTTGGCCCAGACTGGATCGTAGTCATAGTCGCTGTCTATGGCATAAAGCTCGGAGCGGGCCGCGAAGTCCGACGCCTCTGGGTACTCCTCCTGGAGCCGAGCGATCGGGCGGCGCACCGAGTTCTGAAACACCACCACCTTGTGGCCCAGTGTCTTGACCGAGTACTCCAGCTCTTCGACCGCCTCCTCCGGTGTGTACATCGGTATGGCGGCCACCGGCGTCATACGGTCCGCATAGCTCCCGAGAAGGTCCATGGCGTAGATGTTGTAGGCCCGGCAGACGGCGCGTCGAAGCTCTTCGTCGTCCATGGTGAAGGCGAACAGAACGACGCTGGGGTAGAGGACCGCGTAGTCCGTGCCGAATTCGTCGAGCCGGTCGTTCAGCAGGCGCGGGGCGAGGACGGTCGCCCGCTCGACGGCGTCGGTGGAGCCGCCCCACCAGGGGCCCATGGCCACCCACCGGTCGCGCCGTTCCTGTAACGTCCCCGTGGCGGTGGTCCACTGCTGGCTATGCTTCAGCGTTGGACGCTGCGCATACCGCTCCAGGACACTGGCCCCCCCAACTTCTTTAACATACTCCGCCATGACCGGGCCCAGCTCGACGATATGACCGTCGCCATCGATGACGGGGTGTCCCAGACGGGAACGCAACGCGGCGGAAGGGGACTCTTGGGCTAGGGCCATCGCCGGCGCCTCCTCACCATTCACCCGGCCTCCCTCCTATGCAGAGGGGGCCGGGCTTGTTTTCCTCTATGTGGCCACAGCCGCCATTTCGTGGGTATGCGCCAGATGCGCTGTGAACCATTCGGAGGCCGCTTCGCCCGCGACCTGCAGGTCTGACTTCCGAGCGTAGAGACTCATGTGCGAGACCTTCGGCAGCACCTTCAGCTTCTTCTGGGCTGCCGGAATCACGTTGAAGGCGTCGATCTCCAGGTCCCACAGCGTCTTCTCGTCATTCTCCGCCACTATCATCAGAGTCGGCGTGTTCAGGATCCGCCGTGCGTACGGGAACACGGTGTAGTTCAGCAGCAGCTCCACCGATTCGATCGTGCTCCGATGGTCGTGCAGAGGCGCTTCGTTCTGCTTGATGGTCCCGAAGATCTCCGTCACGTCACCGAAGGGCCAGGTCGACAGGGTATTGTAGTCTGGCGACGACATGGGGATGTATCCCCGGTCCGCCTCGTTCTTGTACCGCCGCGCCCGGTCCTCCATGATGAGATTCATCAAGTCGATGAACCGTCGCTCCCCCTGCACCCGTCGCATGTTCGGATAGCCATCCACCACCGGGATATTGGAGACGACGCACTTCACCCTCGGGTCCGTCGCCGCCAGGATCAGGACATGGCCGCCGCTATAGGAGATCCCCCATAGCCCGATCCGGTCCGAATCCACGTCCGGTAGACTTTCGGCAAAGCTCACCGCGTTCTTGTAGTCCTCGATCTGGTCCCAAGGGTCCAGGTGCTGCCTCGGCTCACCGTCACTGGCTCCCAGCCTGCGGTAGTCGAAGATCATCACCGCGAACCCTGCCTTCACTATGTACTCGGCATAGTGAGGCATCACGATCTCTCTCACATAGCACCACCCGCCGGCCATAATCACTGTTGGGTAAGGGGCTGATCCCCCATCCGGGGTAAACAGCCAACCCCTGCACGTCTCACCTTTGCTTTGAAATTCCACGTCTCGGCGCATTGGACACTACCTCCTGTCTTAGTTGCCCCATACTACCAGCGCCTTTCCCGTAGTCAAGGGCGCATACCGGCGCATGCAAGCCTCTCCGATCTTCTTTACAGCGATGCGCCCCGTTGCTACACTCTGCCGCGGGTGAGGCTCCGGCATACGCCGCGCGAATCGGACGATCAAGGAGGAGAGCTTTGGCTACCGAGCGGCACAGCATGTTTTGTATCTCTATTACGACCTTTGACGAGCAGGGGCGTCTGGATGAGGATGCCATGCACGTCCATTTCCGCCGCATGGCTGAGGCCGGTATCGGTTGCTATGCCGGAGGCTCCTCTCCAGGCGAGCAGTACTCCATGACTCCCGATGAGGTGAACACGGTCCTGGGTATCGCGGTCCAGGAGATGAAGGGCAAGGTCCCTTGCCGGTCCATGGGCGTGGAGGCGCGCACCGCCAAGCAGATGATCGAGTTCACCAAGATCGCCGAGGCCAGCGGCGTCGAGGCCACCCAGATCTATTCCATGGACCTGGGGCACGGCAACAGGCCCAACGAAACGGAAATCGAGACCTACCTGCGCACCGTCCTCAAGGAAGTCAAGATACCCTGCGTCCTTTCCAGCCACATGGCCATGGGCTACCAGATACCTCTTCCGATCATCAAGCGTCTGGCCGATGAGTTCGACCAACTGATCGGCGTCAACTACACCAACCCCAGCCTCGCCGACCTCATTCGGCTTATCGATTTGATGGGAGACCGCCTGACGATCCATACCGGAGGGCCGATGCAAGCACTGGAATCCCTTTCATGGGGCGCCACCGGCTTTCTCACCGCCGAGTCCAATTACGCCCCGAAGCTGGCCGCATCCGTCATCAACCACTGGAACGCCGGGGAGTACACACAAGCCTTCGACGCCTACGCCAAGATGATCCGCGCCTTCACCATTAACCGTTGGGGCACCAGCGTGCGGTTTAACAAGGCATGCATGAGTGTTCTGGGACTTCCCGGCGCTCATCTACGAGCGCCCTATCTCCCGATAGACGACGAGGGCAAGCGGGAGATCGCTCAGAAGCTCCAGGCCCTGGGTATCCCGGAGATCGAGGGCCTCAAAATTCAGGTGCCTTAAGGGACGCCGATTCGCCTCACAAAGGAGCGTCAGATGGCAGGCCGTATTGAAGGAAAGGTCGCAATCATCACCGGCGGCGGCCCAGGCCACCGTCGACGCCATCGCCGAGGGCGGCGGCTCAGCCTTCGCGGCCCGCGTTGACGTCGTGCGTCTGGCCGACCTGCAGGACCTCGTTGAGAGGACGGTCCAGAAATACGGGAAACTGGACATCATGTGGAACAACGCGGGTGTGCTTCAAACACCGCCTTCCACTCCCGTCGAGGATACGGAAGAGGCGGAGTGGGACCGGGTCCTGGCCATTAATCTGAAAGGCGTGTTCCTGGGGTGCAAAAGTGTTGTGCCCCAGATGAAGAAGCAAGGCGGAGGGGTGATCATCAACACCGCATCCCTGGCCGGCCTGAAGGGCCAGGCCGTCGGTATGATCGCCTACACCGCCAGCAAGGGTGGCGTCGTGAACATGACTCGCCAGCTCGCTACGGAGCTCGGCCCTCACAATATCCGGGTGAACGCGGTGGCCCCCGGGACGATGAGGATCCCGATGCTGGCCCCGTATGGGGACGTCTCCTCGACCTTCGACGAGGGCAAGACGGACGCGACCCGCTCCGTGCTGCCGGAAGAGGTCGCGCAGACCTGCCTCCACCTCGCAGCCGGCGACACCGGCCCGCTCACGGGCACCATCGTGTCCATCGATGGCGGCAGGTACGCCAGCTAATCCCGGCGGGCCTCCCTCGCGCCTGAGGAGGGAGGACCTTGTCTTCGTGTCCAGGAGGAACGCAACGTGGAGATCGGCCTCATACTTCCCAACACCGGAGCCATGGCCGCAAAAGACGGCATCCTCGCCATAGCCGATAGGGCAGAGAGCCTGGGGCTGGACGCCCTTTGGACCGCCGATCACCTGGCGTTGCCCCGAACCTCACGGAGCACCTATCCCTACGCCCGCGGCAGGGCCACCGGGGGTATGAACCCGAACCACAAGATCATCGAGCCGCTGATAGTGTTAGCCACCGTGGCCGGCCGCACGGAGCGTATTAAGCTCGGTGTCAGCATCTACATCATCCCCTTTCGCCATCCCCTGGTAAACGCCAAGAGCATCGCCTCACTGGACGAAATGTCCGGCGGCCGCGTCATCATGGGAGTCGGCCTGGGCTGGATCGAAGAGGAATACGCCGCCCTAGGCGTGCCCTGGGAGAAGCGTGGAGCGGTGATGGACGAACAGCTCCGCTACATGCGGGAGGTGTGGACAAAAGAAGAGCCGGAGTTCCACGGCGAGTTCTTCGAGATCTCCGGCACGGGCTTCGCTCCCAAGCCGCCCCAAGGAACGGTGCCCCTGTGGATCGGCGGCAACAGCAACTTCGCCATGCGTCGGGCCGCGGCGCTGGGCGACGGCCTTCACTTTATCGACCTGACACCCGCCGAGCTGGAAGAGCATATCAACCGCTTCCGAGATATCTGCGGCAAGGCCGGGCGTGCCCCAGAAGAGGTCACCCTCTCCATCCGCTCCACCGTCCGGATTATGCCCCAGAGGGTGCCGGAGGAGGAGCGTTCCATCCCTATTGTGGGCAGCGTCGAGCAGATCGTCGACGACCTACGCAGATTCGAGCGGCTGGGGATACAGCATGCCGCCTTGTGGCCCCCGGCTCTCGAGATGGACGTGCCGTCCTACCTCGAAAAGCTCGAGATCATCGGCAAAGAGATTATGCCGGCGCTCCGCTGAGCCAAGGTCTCTTGCCTCACCCTTGTGATAAGATTTCTTTCAGGACACGTCGGATCCAGGAGAATCCGCAAATGACGCAGATGACACAGGAAATGAAATCTCTCGAACTCGGGCGCTTTGTGTTCTCCAAGTCTGTGAAATCTGTGCAATCTGCGGACTAACGACCAATCTATTGAAGGGTGCGGGAATTGAGCTTCTATATAGTCGACGCGGCATGTATCAGCTGCGGCGCTTGTGAATTTGTCTGCGACACCTTCGCGATCACGAAGCGCGAAGATGACATCCGCGGCGCGTTCATCATCGACCCCATGCTCTGCTTCGACTGCGGAATCTGCCCCGATGTGTGTCCGGTAGATTGTATTCACCTGGACCCGGAATCCATCATCTGCCATGGCCGTGGCTGCCCGCTAAACGAGAAATCCACGCTCAAAGACTGGGAGTGCTCGGAGCTCAAAGACAGATGCCCAACCTGTGGCAACGTCTTATGGAGAGAGCCCGGCTCGGAGACATGGATGTGCTTCAAGTGCGATGCCGGTCACGGCATATGTCCCAAGGTCCGGGCGGCCCAGAAACCCCTCTACCAAGTCGTGCCTCGCTGATACCCGTACACCTGTGCCCAGGTAACTTGAACGCGGATCGAGAGGGGTATACTATACGGACTGCTGGACCTGCGTCATGCAGGCCGGAGAGCCGAAAGGAGTCGTGGCCATGACATCCACACTTCCCTCGCGAGAAGACGTAGCCGACCGTCTCAAGAGCTTGCCCCAGGTCAAACGTTGGAGAGACGGAAACTACGAGCCCAGCGAGTGGTTCACAGCCAAGCCTGCCGAAGAGGGAGGCGCTTGGGGCTCCTGGGGACATCATGCCACGCCGAACCGACGTGGCATCAGCTTCCTTGACCTGAACAAAGCCGATCCCCATGAAATCCCGGACGAGGGTCCTGGGTTGATCGTGGGTCGAGAAGGCGGGGCTGATCCTTCATCTGAGCGCTATGAATATCAGATGAAGAACAAATATGAAGTGTGGTCCACGAACCTGGAGAGTTTACTCGATGAGGCCCTGTCACGACAGTGGAGCGCCACGACCGACCTGCCGTGGGACAAGCTGGAGCCTCTGCCTGAAGAGCTGGAGCGGGCCTTGTGCCAGTTCGTGACCTTCCTGCATATCGTGGAATTCTTCCCTACGGATATCATTCCCTACTGGATGAGCCGCATAGACCCCGCCTTCCCGGAGGCCCGATTATTCCTCGCCACCCAATGCGCCGATGAGTCCCGGCACATGGAGGTCTTTGGCAAAAGGTTGTTCGCCAACGGTGGAGGACCCGGCGTGAACCCCATGAGCGGGTTCGGCGGTGTTCCTCTTGAGCTAACGGCTATACCCGTGGAGAGCAAAGCCGTGATCGCAGGCAGGGGCCCGGCATGGGAGCTCCTGGGCTACAGCTATCACACGCAGATGCTTGGCGAGTCCCTAGTCCTGGATTTCTTCCGGTTCGGTGAATTCCTTGGTCGCAACCCATTCGACAAAGAGATGTTCCGCCGGGTCCTCCAGGACGAGGCCCGACACGTCTCCTACGGGACGATGCATATCCGGTACTACCTGGACCACGCCCCCAAGGCCGAACGAGAGCGGGCACTGGAGATGATTCACTACGTCGCTTCTGTGGCGGAGGCTGGAAGCACGGGTTTCGACTTCCTCCTGAACTCTAATATCATTGAGCCCTTCGCCCTCATGGCGGCCGGAGGCACGGCTAACCTGGATAAAGGGTGGGACTACACCAGGGAGTTCTGGGCAAAGGTGGTTGAGGAGTACCTCGGCCGGTGCGAGCGCGCTGGCTTCCCTCGATGGGACAAGTGCCTTCTGCCCCGAGAGGTGCCTTTCTAGGGGGTATCCCAAAATCCCCTCTCCCTTGATGGGAGAGGGTGAGGGTGAAACCAAGCCAGGAGTAACCATGGTAAAGCCTCAGCGCGTGCGAATCATGCAGCAGCACAAGGTCAAACCTCTGCCGTTGCCTCCGGCAGAGGAGATCAAAGCGCGGCTCAAGCTTCATCCTCAGGCTGCCGCCCTGAGAGAGGGCAAACTGCACGAATGGTTTACCGTCCCGCTGGAGAATTCCGCATGGTCGGCCTGGGGAAGGCGGGCCAAGCTGGAACCCCGAGGCATGACCTATGCCTCGATGAATGCGGTAAGCACGGCCCCAGAGCCGCCCGAGACCGGCTCCTCCACCCTCGTCCTATCCCGGTTCATCAAGGTCAAATCTGACGACTCTACACAGACCGAGTTGACCAGGGGCGGCGCCCCGAAATACGGCTCCACACGGGAGCTCGAGCACAGATACCAGGTCTGGATCGATGATGCGGGCAACCTGGCTGAGGAGGCCCTCTCCCGTCAATGGCGCCCTCAGCGGAGCATGCGCTGGGAGGAGATGGAGCCCCTCCCGGAGGAATTGGAGAGGGCCACCGACCAGCTGATGACCCACTTGATCTCCTGCCAATATTTTTGTTCCGATGTCTTGGGACCGTACATCGGCCGGACCCACTACGCCTTTGTCGAGGTCAAAGGCTATCTCGCGTACGAACTATTCGACTACAACCTGCATGCCGGTATGCTCCGCAAGCGTATCCTGGCCAACGGCGGAGGCATGGGCTCGCAGGTCGACGGCTACGACGCCGGCGTCGTTGAGGTGTGCAACGAGGCGTCGCAGGGGTTCGAAGGCGAGGTCGAACGGGACTTCAACAGCATGGTCTTCGCCATGGATGTGCTGTTCAACGGCATTGTGCTGGACATCCTTCGCCTGGCGGAGGGCTCGGCCAGAAGCCGGTTCGATCAGGCCATATACCGCCAGATGATCCAGGACAACGCGAGGCACGTCGCTTGGGGCTGTAAGCGCCTGCGTTACTACCTGGACCACTGCCCAAACCGGGAGGAAGTTGTCGACAAGCTGCACGCTGCGGCGGACCTCATCGAGCCTGGGCAGACGGCCAAGCACCTGCTCAACCCCAAAGTGTTGGAGCCTTTGGCCATCCTCCTCGGTGGCGGGACAGCCAAGATGCAGCAAGGCTACGCGGCTCTTCGAGAGTTCTGGCCTCAAATCGCAGAGCAGTACCTGGCGAGACTGGACCACATCGGCCTCCCCCGCCATAACCGCTGCCTCATACCGTCGGAGGCCCCGTTCTAGGAACTTTCTCTCTTTGCTACCGATACCCGGAGGTTGAGATACCCATGAAGGCAACATTCCCATCCATCGAGTGGTTCCAGGCTCTTCAAAAGCGCATGAACGAACAGGAGGAGAAGTACAAGCTCCTGGGCTTCGTGGACGCGCGCGGCGTGTTTGGCGTCAAGGGCAACGGCTCCAAAGACCGGTATTTCGGAGCGGTCTTCGATACGTACGACTGCGCGGAGGTCAAGGAGCTCTCACAAGACGAGCTCAAAAAATTCGACTACGATTGGATTTTCGAGGGTGACTACGCGGACTGGAAGGAAATGCTCCAAAATATCAAAGCCAACGGCCACGCCGACGCCGATCATTCCCTGAACCGCCTAAGCCTCCTGAAGCACCCCTTCCGGATCCATGGAGATGACCAGATGCGCGTCGACATGTTCTACCGCTTGCAAGCGACCTTCCAGGAATTTATGGACGATTCCGCAGTGATCGACACCGTCTACGAAAAGTAGCGAAGGCGCCCATTGGGGCGTCCCAGTCTGTCATGCTGAACCCTTCGGCTTCGCTCAGGGCAGGCTCCCCACCACACTAGACGAGCCCCGAGGCTCAAACCAGCCCCAAGACTCAACCCAGATGGTAGACCCGCGCCGCGTTTCCGGCCAGAATCTTGTGCCGGTCCTCCGCGGGGACACCGGCGAAGTCACGCTCGATAACCTTCATGGACTCCGGCCAGTCGCACGTGCCATGGGGAAAGTCGCTGGACCACATGATCTGCCCCACCCCTACGTCGTTCCGGTACTTGATGCTCAGGCCGTCCGCCACGATGGTCCAGTACATGTTCCGGTCGAAGTATTCGCTCGGGAGCAAATCAAATTCAGGCCGAGTCGCCTTGTTCTGCCGGGAATAGCGGTCGTCTAACTGCTCTTTCACGTAGGGTATCCAGCCGGCGTCGACCTCGGCGAAGACAGCGTTCAGCTTTGGGAATCGGTCGAAGACCTTGTTGTAGATAAGCTCCTGACAGCGGTGAGAGGCATCGCTGAACCGGAGCGCTCCGGTAAACGCACCGAAGAACGGTGTTTTGGCGGCACCCATCTGCTGGCCAGCCAGGCTCACATGAATGTTCACCGGCGTTCCGGAGGCCTCCGCCTCGGCCCAGAACGGATCATCCTCGAGCGTTACCGCCATCTCGCCCGTGGGGTACCTGCCGAGCACGACCCCACGTAGTCCGGGCAGCTTCATGGTACGACGCATCTCCTCTAACGCGGAACCCACTCCGAGGGTCGGCATCAGGGCCAACCCGATAAGACGGTCCGGGGCATGACTGCAAAAATCGGAGAGCCAGTCGTTGTAGGCCCGAATCATCGCTACATGAAATTCAGCGTCAGCGTTGGTGGTGAACAAATTGTTGCCAATGCGAGGTGATGGGTACAGGACCTCCGCATCCGTGGCGCCCTGGTCTTGCGCCAATAGTCTGGGACCGGGCTCGTAGACGAGAGGCCGGACACTGTCCCACTTCACCCACGTCAGGTAATTCTCGGGCCCTAGCCCGGCGCACTGGACGAGGCCGAAGGGAAGGGGCTCATCCGTGCCCTCCATGATCCAGCCGTCACCGTGCTCCATGTACACCATATGGGGCGCGCGGTCCTTATACTTTGCCAGGACTCTGCCCTCCCAAACATCCGGCGGCTCGACGACGTGGGAATCGCCCGATATGAGTTTGTAGTCGCGCATATGCCATCCCCTCAATCTATTGGAAAAGTGAGTGTAGCCTACCACCTCACATGCGGCCATGCAACGAATTTTAACGGAAACGACACAGCGAGCCCCCTCTCGCCGTCCGCCTTGACGGGGAAAAACCCGCCATGTATGTTCTACGCTGACATCGTAATGATAAAGAGGGGCCGAGGAGGGCCGTCATGGCTGTCGATACCCTTTTACAAGGCGCGTTGATTATTGATGGTACCGGACAGGCCGGGTACCACGGCGACATCGCCATCAAGGGTGGGGTCATCACCGCCGTAGGCGAGACTAACGAAAGCTCTTCCAAGGTGGTGGACTCCACCGGCCTGGTCGCCGCGCCGGGGTTCTGGGATATACACAGCCATTACGACGCCCAGCTTCTCTGGGACCCCATGGCCTCCTCCTCGGGATGGCACGGGGTCACAACGATCGCCATGGGCAACTGCGGCTTCACCATAGCGCCCGCACGACCGGCGGACCAGGACTACTTGATCCGATCTCTGTCGCGAGTAGAGGGGATCGAGCGCACCGCCATGGAGTCTACTCTCCCATGGTCTTTTGAGAGCTACCCTGAATACCTGGACCTCATCGACAAGCGTCTCGGAGTCAATGTCCTCTCTCTCATTGGCCATTCAGCGGTCCGCAGGTATGTCCTGGGGCAGGAGGCCTCCCACCGAGAGGCGACTGAGGGTGAGATCGAGCAGATGCGCGTGATCGTGCGAGAGGCCCTCAGGGCCGGGGCCATCGGCTTTAGCACCTCACGAGCGCAAACCCACTGGGACTCTGATCATAATCCAGTTCCCAGCCGCCTGGCGTCCGACGATGAGCGCAGGGTCCTCGTCTCCCAGATGAAAGGCATGACGAACGGCTTCTTTCAGGGGACCGGAGACAACGAGCTCAGTTATGACATGGCGGAGCTAACAGGCAGGCCCTATGAAGGCGCCCTGATCACCCAGGCTATCAACTCCCCGCCCGGGGCATGGAAACAGCAGATGGCCCACCTTCAGGGACAGATCGCCGCCGGCAAGCGGCTCTTCGGCATGTGCCCCGTCGACCGCTCTCACATGGAGATGTGGATGGAGAGCACCAATCTTTTCGACCGCTGGACCGAAGCCCAGAGCGTGATGATGAAGCCACGGGACGTTAAGGAGGCGTTGATGCGAGACCCCGCGGTGCGGGAGCGCATCAAGGAGGAAATGAAAGAGGACCCGGTACCCTTCCTGCCCTTCCACTGGGGGCTGGTAAACCTCATCCATTCCTCAACCGGCCGATGGAGCCGGTTCGAGGGCAAGACCGTCACCGAGATCGGCGAGGAGGTTGGGAAACACCCTCTTGACGCCGCCTTCGACATCTCCCTGGACGAAGAGCTCAAGACCCAGTTCAGGCTCCGTGACAGCCGCTATCCGGAAGAAGAGGTCATGGTAGAGATATTGAAGCACCCCCACATCCTCATCGACATGTCGGACGCCGGGGCCCACATGGTGACCATCGTCGATACGGGCTGGCCGACCTACCTCCTGGGTTATTGGGCACGAGAGCGCCAGGCTCTTAGCCTTGAGGAGGCGGTCCATATCCTAACGGCCCGTCCTGCAGACGAAATCGGGATCACGGACAGGGGGCGTCTCGCGCCTGGACAGGCCGCCGATATCGTGCTGTTCAACCCCGAAACCGTGAGCAACACAGAGCGGGCGTACGTCCAGGACTTGCCCGGAGGCGCCAGCCGGCTGGTGCAGCGCGCCACCGGGATAGAGGCGGTCTACGCCAACGGCGTTCTGGAGCGGCAGGGAGATCGGGACACCGGGGACCTGGCAGGCAAGGTGCTTCGGAGCACCTGGAGCGACTGAACCGAGGCCGCCGGTTTCGGCCCAGGACAAGGCTTCAGCAGGGTGCTGAAGAAGGGCTGTCCTCCTTGTGTAAACCATCCGCCTTAGGCGGATCCCCTGAACCCCCCTTGAGGGGCCTTGCACAATAGGTCATTCTGAGCTCCGATTGCATCGCGAGTCTCGACAAAGTCGGACCCGCCGTAGGCGAGCGAAGAATCTGGGGTGGGGCAGAACCAACAGAAGGCCTCCACCTCCCCAGACCCTTCAGCTTCGCTCATGGTGACGTGTAAGGAGCACTTTTGGAGCAAAGCCCCCTTGAGGGGGTTTGGGGGAGTTTTTCAGCACCCTGTTAGGGGAGGGTGAAAGAGAGCTCCGCCCCGGGATTACGCATTCCGGGGGTCTCACCTAACCGTACGACACGGGCCTCCAGCTTTTCCGGCTCCAGCTTCAACAGACCCACCGTGCCCAATCGAGTCGAATACAGGTGCGGGTGAGTCGGGCTGCCGGAGTTGATCTGCAAGACCCCGTCGCGATAGTCAATCCGCTCGAAATGGGTGTGGCCGGAGACCATGATATCGACTGGATTGCTGTTGAAGTATTGCTTCGTCAGATAATCGATAGGCCTCTCTTCGGGTTCCAGGTCATGGACCATGCCCAGGCGCCATCCCTCCGCTTCCACGATATGAAGGTCCCGCATCCTGGGGTCTCCCCAGCCGTAGTCGTTGTTCCCCTGGGCCGCCAGCACGGGGGCAATCTCTTCCAGCCAGTCCAGGACCTTGGGAGAGACGATATCGCCGCCGTGCAGAATGAGGTCTACGCCGTCGAAGGCGGTCCTGACCTCGTCCCAGAGAGTACGGATCGAGCTTGGCAGGTGGGTGTCAGTGAGTAGGCCGATGAGCACGGCTGCTAGCCTAGCCGCCGACCGGATGGCTGTCAACGGTGGCATATAATGATTTCCTGAAGGCCCTCATGTCACAGCACGTACGCATCGCAGCCACGGAAGACATCCCCTGCATCATCGAATCATTTAAGGGGTTCGCCGCCCTTTTTGCTTTCGACTCCCCATCCGACCAAAAACTTGTCCAGGGGGTCACGCGCTTGATGGACGACCCCGATACCGACTTCTTCGTTGCCGTCGGCGGCTCAGGGAAGTGCGCCGGCTTTCTTCAGCAACGGTACCGTTACTCCCTGTGGCTGTCCGCGGAAGAGGCCTACGTTGAAGACGTCTTTGTCACCAGCGCCGAGCGCGGACACGGACTGGGCCGCGCGCTCATGGAGGCAGCCCTGGCACGGGCCGCCGCGCGCGGATGCAGGCGGGCGGTCCTTGACATAATCGAAATTAACGTCGTCCCCCTGGCCCTCTATGAAAGCATGGGGTTCAGCTACGAGCGTGAGCGGTCGATCTTCGAGGGAGACCCGGTCACGAAGGGACGTCAGCTCTTCATGGTGAAGCCCCTACCCTGAGGGGTCAGACCGTGTCCAGGCGACGCCATGCTTCAGGCGGCTTTGTTCTGGGAAATATCTCGGGGTGGACAATCTCGGCCAGAATCTCGAGCCCGTCAACGATGCGCGGCCCCGGCCGGTTGAAGTAGGCAGAGCTGTCCACGGCGTAGACCTGGCCTGCCCGCACCGCCTTCAGGCCCCGCCACGACTCGGGGAAAGCGCTTCGTCCGGTCTCTTCGAGGTTGCGCTCTAGATTGAACCCGCAGGGCATCAGCGCCACGATCTCCGGATCGTATTCGGCGACTTGCTCCCATGAGACGACGGTGGAGTGCTGACCTTCGCGACCGAGGCCGTCGGTACCGCCGGCCAGACGCACCATCTCCGGGACCCAGTGGCCACCGATGAACAACGGGTCCAGCCACTCTACCGCGAATACTCTAGGGCGGGTCGATGCCCCCTGGGCTCTTGAGGCTACCAGGTCGATCCGCTCCTGAAGCCCTCCGACGACTTCGGCGCCGGTCGCAGCCACCCCCGCCGCATGGGCCACCTCGGCGATGCTCTCCAGGATTCCGCCCAAGCTGGTGGGCTCCAGGGAGAGGATGCTCCGATCACCTTCCAGTATACGGACGGCTTTTCGTACCTCGGTGTAGGAGACGGCGCATACCTCGCAAAGCTCCTGGGTGAGGATAAGGTCCGGGTCCATCTCGTTCAGCAGCTCCTGGTCCAGGTGATAGATGCTGCTGCCGGAATGGACGGAGCGGGAGACGTGGCTGTGGATCTCCCGGCTGGATATTCCGGCATGGTCGATGGCGCTTCGGGTGACGGCGCGCAGGGAGGCAGCCTCCGGAGGGTAGTCGCATTCATGGGTGACGGCCACCAGCCGATCGCCAAGGCCAAGGGCGTAGACGATTTCCGTGGTGCTGGGCAGGAGGGAGCATATCCGCATGAGTTTCTCTCCCTTTCAAGGCTATCGCGTATTGTAGGCTCGGCCCTTCCCTGCGTCAAAACTCCGGCAGCCGCCTACCCCTTAGCCTCCTGTACTCGGTACTCCTGGCGGTGCTATCATGGCGGGGCGGTCTGCCACGATAGGAGCATCGACGATGGCAACAAAAAAATCCCCGGCTGCTCAAACGCAACCCGATCCCCTGGGCCATTTCGGCGAGTTCGGCGGCAAGTTCGTGCCCGAGACACTCATGCCGGCCCTGGAGGAGCTGGAGGAAGAGTACCGGCTGGCGCAGGCCGACGAGACCTTCAAAAGCGAGATGGCCGCCCTTTCGAGCCACTACGTGGGGCGGCCGACCGCCCTCTATTACGCGGAGAACCTGTCCAGGAAGGCAGGCGGAGCAAAAATCTACCTCAAGCGCGAGGACCTGGCCCACACCGGCGCCCACAAGATCAACAACGCCCTGGGCCAGGGGTTGTTGGCCAAGCGCATGGGGAAACACCGTATCATCGCCGAGACCGGCGCAGGCCAGCACGGCGTTGCCGCCGCCACGGTCTGCTCGATGCTGGGGCTGGAATGTATCGTTTATATGGGTGAGGAGGACATTCGCCGGCAATCGCCCAACGTCTTTCGCATGAAGCTGCTCAGGGCGGAGGTTGTACCCGTCAGCAGCGGGAGCAAGACCCTCAAGGACGCCATCAACGAGGCCATCCGAGACTGGGTGACGAACGTGAGAACAACGCACTACCTCCTTGGGAGCGCCGTAGGGCCCCACCCTTACCCGGCCATGGTCCGAGACTTTCAATCGATCATCGGGCGGGAAGCCCGACGGCAGATCCTGGAGCGCATCGGCCGGCTACCCGATTACGCCATCGCCTGCGTCGGAGGCGG
>CAXXHW010000004.1:272500-970201 GCA_963666265.2 Dehalococcoidia bacterium
GGAGATCGAGCCCAACCAGAGCCTGCTTTCGGCGCACCGTCTTGCCATGCCGGCCACGATATCCGGCAACGTCGTCCGTTCGGACTCCTGGGGCGAGCTGAAATTTTACGATGCCGACGCTGAGAAGTGGCTCTTCATCGAGCTGCATGACCTCTACAAAGTCACGGTGCCGGAGGCAGGGCAGGTTACCATTACGTTGACCGCCGAGGAGGGCGCGGACGCCGACCTCAACCTTCTCCTGCTGGTCCTCACGGATACCGAAAATGAGGACACCGTCATTATCGGGGGACAGACGGCGGAGGTCATCGATCTCAGCACCACCGGTGACCCGGTGGAGACGATCACGGCGATGCTCGACGCGGGGGAGTACTTCGTCGGGGTCCAGGCGTTTCGCGCCAACAGCCGCACTGACTACACGCTGACGGTTGAGTAGCCCTCATAGAATCAGCATCGCGTCGCCGAAGCTGTAGAAGCGATAGCGTTGCCGCACCGCCTCCACATAGGCCCTGTCGATGAGCTCCTTCGATGCAAAGGCGCTGACCAGCATCAGCAGCGTCGTGCGGGGCAGGTGGAAGTTCGTTACCAGGATGTCGATAACCTCGAAACGATGCCCCGGCAGCATCAGCAGGTCCGTCCAGCCGGCGTAGGGCGCTACCACCTCGTCCTTCCCCGCCTTAGACGCCGCCGTCTCCAACACTCTGGCCGACGTGGTGCCGACGCAGACGATACGTCCGTCCCGCGCTCTGGCCTCGTTGATGCGCCGTGCCGTCTCTTCCGGTAGCACGGCGAACTCTCGGTGTATGGGGTGCCGCCGGGGGTCCTCTTCCTTGACCGGTATGAACGTATCCATGCCGGTGTGCAGCGTAACAAACGCCGATCCGACTCCTGCATCCTTCAGCCTCGCCAGCAGGTCCGGCGTGAAGTGCAGCCCGGCCGTCGGCGCGGCTGCGCTGCCTCCGACCCGGGCGTAGACGGTCTGATATCGCTCCGGGTCCGCCAACGGCTTGTGGATATAAGGCGGCAGGGGGACCAGCCCGCAGGCTTCGATGGCTGTCTCACTCTCGAAATGGATAAGACGGGCACCCCCCTCCAGTCGCTCGCCGACCTCTACCCTGTGTATCCGGCCTTCCCGGTCCCGGAGCTCGACTTGCGTGCCGGGGCCAAGCCTTCTGCCGGGGCGCACCAGGGCCTGCCAGACGTTTGGCGCATGGCGGTGCAGCAACAGGAGCTCGACAGCCCCGCCGGTGCCTTTTTTGACGCCTCGGAGGCGGGCCGGAATGACTCGGCTATCGTTGGACACTAACAGGTCGCCGGGCTTCAGGAACCTGCCGAGCTCCGAGAACCGGTGATGCCGGAGTGAGCCATCGCTACGGTCCAGCACCAGAAGCCGTGAGCTGTCGCGAGGCTCCAGGGGGGTCTGGGCGATGAGCCCTTTGGGAAGATCGTAGTCGAAATCGGACGTACGGAGGGCAGGCGGCGTGTGGGTCACGAGTTTCTTCACCCCCACCCTGACTCTCCCCGCCGGGAGGGGAGAAGTCAGTCCGTTTCCCTCGAAGACCGAGGCTTAGCATAGGCTGCTGAACAGCACCCCCAAACCCCCTCAAGGGGGTTCAAGGTATCCGCCTTGGGCGGATGATTGAAAGAAGGGGGACACCCCCTTCGACCCCCGCCGGAGGGGCTCCACCCATCTGGACACCGTTCTTCAGCATTCTGTTCGAAAGACGGTAATCTTTTTCCGTTACCGCCGTGCGCTCTTCTGCGGCCGCCGTTCCAGCGTCATTCTGGCAGCCTTTATCGTGTTCTCGATGACCATGGCTACGGTCATCGGGCCGACGCCTCCCGGCACCGGGGTGATGGCGGAAGCCTTTGGCTCCACGCTGGCGAACTCGATGTCGCCCACCAGCCGGTAGCCGCGCTTGGCCGTTGCGTCGGGGACCCTGTTGACCCCGACGTCGATGGCAACGACCCCGTTCTTGACCATATCTCCGGTCACCCATTGGGGCTGCCCGGTATCGACAACGAGAATGTCTGCCTGACGGATCAGATTCTCTATGTCGACCGTCTTGGTATGGCACACGGTGACGGTTGCGTTGCCCCCCGGCCCCTTCTGCATCAAGAGCAGGGCCAACGACTTGCCGACGATGATGGACCGCCCGCAGATCACCACGTGCTTGCCCTCAGGGTCGTGACCGGTCGCTTCGAGCAACCTCTGGATACCCGCGGGTGTTGCCGGAACGAAGCCGGGAAGGCCCAGGGCCAGACGGCCGAGGTTCAGCGGGTGGACGCCGTCCACGTCCTTTTCCGGGGAGATGGCACCGGTTATCAGGTTGTCGTCGATGTGGGCCGGGAGCCGAAGCTGCACCAGAACGCCGTGAAACCGGTCGTCGTCGTTCAGTCTCTCGACCAGCTCCAGGACTTCGGCCTGAGAAACGCTCTCCGGCAGAGTGAAGGTCTCACCGACCATGCCGGCGCGGCTGCATGCCCTGGTCTTATTGCGTACGTAAACTTCCGAAGCCGGGTCGTTGCCGACGATCACAGCCGCGAGCCCCGGGGTGATGTTCCCATCTGCCTTGAGCCTGGCGACCTCGACAGCGGCGGCGGCTAACACCTTTTCGGCTATGGCCCGTCCGTCAATCAGCTTCGCAGTCAAACCATTCCCTTGCGCTTCCTACTCCGAAGGCCGCTTCATACCGGCCACTGCTCCTTATTGTAGCCCATCTGCCAGAACAGATACTCATGCCGGCTGCTGGTGAGGAAGACCTGCTCCAGCCGACGACGCTGGTCTACGGAGGGGCTCTTTGCCATCGCGTCCAGGTACCCCCGGAGCCACTCGCCAAGCTCACAAAATTCCTCGGACGCATAGGTCTCTATCCAGCTGGCATAGGGGTTTTTCTCGGAGGTGTCCCCATGCGCGGCCAGATGCCGGCCAATCTCTGAGTAGCCCCATTCGCATGGGAGCAGCGCCGCCGCGATCTCCTGGACCGAACCCTCATAGGCGATACTCACCAGGTAACGGGCATAGGCCGAGGTCGCCGGCGCTATTCGGGTACGCTCCAGCTGCTCAGAGGTTATGCCGAACCCTGCGCAGTAACTCCGGTGGAGCTCCATCTCGACTGTCAGGGTCGCATGCATGAGCTCTGCGAAGCGCGTCATGCCGGCCAGGTCAGGGGCCTTGGCTGAGGCGATGGCCAAGACCCTGCTGTACTCGATAAGGAAGAGGTAGTCCTGGCGAAGAAAGAAGGTAAACTTGTCCCGTGGCAGGGAGCCATCACCCAGACCCCTAACGAAGGGGTGGCCCAAGATCTTTTCCCATACGGGGTCAGCCTTCTTGCGTAGCCTATCTGAAACGTTCATGGTAGCCGCCTAGTACGGTGCTGGAAAACACCCCCAAACCCCCTCAAGGGGGCTTTGCTCCAAAAGTGCTCCTTACAGGTCACCCTGAGCGAAGCCGAAGAGTCTGGGGAGGTAGGGGCCTTCTGTTGGCTCTGCCCCACCCCAGATTCTTCGCTCGCCTGCGGCGGGTCCGACTTTGTTGAGACTCGCGATGCAATCGGAGCTCAGAATGACATTTTGTACAAGGCCCCTCAGGGGGGTTCAAGTTATCCACCTGAAGCGGGCGCTGTGGCTTAGCCACTCTGCCCGCGCTGGGGTTAATCTGGACTGCCGGAACACCCCGTCCTATAATACGCTCTACGTTAAGGGGATAGGTAACCACGGACATCCTCTCGAAGCTCACGAGCATTCTGTTCATGACCGGTGGCCCCGCCTTCACCGGTGTCAGGTTGAGCGCCATGCCTGCGACCTGTACGAAGGGCGCGCGGCGGTCCGCCAGTGGGCCATCACTGCCCTACCCCAGTCTCGTCCCTCACCCGCCCGCTTCTCTATCGACCATAGGCGGAACATAGAGACTACCTTGCCAGGACACTAAGCCAGGAGGACTCTTGCTTACTACCGGAGTCGACATCGTGGAGGTCCATCGAGTCGAAGCGGCGGTCAGCCGTCGTGGCGACCGCTTCCTCCGTCGCATATTCACCGATGCGGAGCTGGCCTTGTACCGTGGCCGTATCTCCGAGCTGGCAGTGCGCTTTGCGGGGAAAGAGGCCACAATGAAGGCCCTGGGGACCGGGGTACGCGGAATAGGTTGGCGAGAGATCGAAATCCTTCCAAATCGGCGTGGCAAGCCACTGATATTCCTGCATGGCCGTGCCAAGGAGCGTGCGAGACGTCTTGGCATAGGAGAATTGGCCATCAGCCTCTCCCATACCGATGAGTACGCAATCGCGTCTGTTATTGGGGGAGCAGGGTGAAGATAGTCACTATAGAACAGGTCAGAGAGCTGGATGCTCAAACGACCGCCCGAGGTATCTCCTTGGACCAGCTCATGGAGAATGCCGGAGTGGCCGTCGCGGAAAGGGCTAGAAGCCTGTTGGACGGAGCGGTCAAGGGAGAGCATATCACGATCCTAGTGGGGCCGGGAAACAACGGCGGAGACGGCCTGGTCGCGGCCCGGCGCCTCAATGATTGGGGGGCACGATTGCACGTCTGCCTGTGCGCCCCCAGACCCGACGGGAACACCAGGATCGAGGAGCTACGGGAATATGCCGTAGATGTTATAGACCTTTCGGAAGGGGCGGATAGCGCACCGCTGGCACGGGCCCTGGATATCTCCCGTCTCGCCATTGACGCGGTACTCGGTACGGGTCGCTCCCGAGCGATTGGGGCCACTATCCGCGCGTCCCTGGAGCTGCTTCAACGCGCTAAGAAAAAAAACAAGGGGCTTCTGGTCATGGCCCTGGACATGCCCTCCGGGCTTGATGCGGACACCGGCAAGTCCGACGCGGCGACACCAAGCGCCGACGTTACCGTGACCCTGGCCTACCCGAAGGTCGGCCTCTATAACTTCCCTGGCGCCGCTAAAGTGGGTAGGGTCGAAATCGTTGATATCGGCATTCCTGAAGAGCTCGTGGAAAACGTCGACCTGGAGCTTACCTCTCCTGAATGGACCGGTTCCGTGTTGCCTCCAAGACCCCTTAACTCCAACAAGGGCACGTTCGGCCGGGTCATGGTCGTGGCTGGCTCCGCCAGTTACGTCGGAGCTGCCTATCTGGCGTGCGCCGGAGCCATCCGCGCCGGTGCGGGTCTCGTGACCCTGGCGACGCCAAGGAGTCTGACACCCATCGTCGCCTCAATGCTGCCGGAAGTGACCCACATCCCGCTTCAAGAGGCTGAGTGGGGAGTCGTCGCGGGTGGAGCGGCCGCCGAGCAGATCCATCACGAGCTGCCGTCCTATGACACGCTGCTGGTTGGGTGCGGCCTCGGCCAGGGCCCTCAGGTCGCCGATATGGTCCGTACGCTCTTGCTTTCCTTGCCATCCACTCTTGCACCCAAGGTCGCGCTGGACGCCGACGCTCTGAACATCCTCTCCCGGGTGCCTGAATGGTGGCAGCAAATCAAAACGGATACCGTCGTGACCCCGCACCCCGGCGAGATGCGCCGCCTGACCGGGCATACCGTCGACGAGATCGAAGCCGATCGACTACGCGTCACCCGAGAAGCGGCCACCGCCTGGCGAAAGACTGTCCTGTTGAAAGGCGCTCACAGCATTGTGGCCGGCCCGGAGGGGAAAGCCAGGATCAACCCCTTCGCCAACCCCGCTCTCGCTACGGCGGGAACAGGAGACGTCCTTTCCGGGGTAATCGCCGGATTGATGGCTCAGGGTCTTTCGACATTTCATGCAGCGGCTGCCGGCGCTTACATCCACGGGGCTGCGGCGGAGATAGTGCGGGGAGAGACGGGTGACGCGGGTATGGCTGCCTCTGACCTGCTGCCTGCCATTCCCAGTACTATGAAGGCCCTCCGGTCCTGACCCGGATATCGACCCCTTATGAAAGGGTCTTGTTGCCAGCGGATGCGGCCACTCCTATAATTCCGGTTGGAGGTTGGGATGCTGCTGGCTATAGACATAGGTAATACCAACATAACCACCGGTGTGTTCGAGGGCGACGACCTTCGCGCCACCTGGCGCATGGCAACTGATGTCCGTCACCAGACTGACCAGTATGCTGCGACGTTCGTGCAGCTCCTGGACTATCACCATATCGCCAGGGAAGACCTGGACAGCGCGATCATCAGCAGCGTCGTACCGCCTCTGATCGGGACGTTCGAGGAGCTCTGCCAGAAATATTTTCAGACAAAGCCTACGATCGTGGGCGCCACCGGCACCAGGACCGGAATACGGATCCTGTATGAAAATCCCAGAGAGGTCGGGGCTGACCGCATATGCCATGCAGTGGCTGGCCTCAGCCTGTACGGAGGTCCGTTGATCATCGTGGATTTCGGGACTGCAACGGTCTTCGACGCCATTAACAAGGAGGGTGACTATCTCGGCGGCGCCATTGCCCCCGGCATCAATATTGCGGCAGAGGCCTTGTTCGAGCGCACCTCCAAGCTCCCCCGCATCGAGATCGAGCGTCCCAAGCACGCCATCGGAAAAAACCCCACTGCCAGCATGCAGGCCGGTCTCTATTTCGGATACGTTAGCCTCGTTGAGGGCCTGGTGGCGCTCATCCAGCGCGAGCTCGGCGGCGGGGCGAAGGTGGTTGCCACCGGTGGGCTCGCACGAACGATGGCCAACGATATCCATGTCATCGACGTGGTCAACTACGATCTTGTGCTGATCGGTTTGAAAATACTCTACGAGCTCAACGAAAGTCCCGCAAAGGTGGCGGGCTAGGGCATCATGCTTTCAGGCAAGCACATCGTCCTGGGCGTGAGCGCCAGCATCGCCGCCTACAAGGCAGCCGACCTCGCCAGTCACCTGACCCAGGCGGGCGCCTTGGTCGACGTAGTCATGACGAAGGACGCCGCCCAGTTCGTTACTCCCCTGACATTCCGTAGCCTTACGCACCGTGCCGTGGTTGTCGACCTTTTCGACCCCGAGTCGGAGCTCAGCGTGGAGCATGTGGCGCTGGCTGAACGCGCCGATCTTGTTGTGGTAGCCCCAGCCACTGCCAACATTCTCGCCAAAATGGCCCATGGCCTCGCGGACGACCCACTAACCTGCACTCTCCTGGCGACGGCGGCCCCCATCATCGTAGCCCCCGCTATGGATGGGAACATGTACAGGAATGCGGCGACCCAGCAGAACCTGTCCATCCTGAGAGAGCGCGGCGTAGTCCAGGTCGGTCCAGGAACCGGCAGGCTGGCATCCGGGCTGACCGGGGAAGGTCGACTGGCGGATGTGCCGGAGATAGCCGGCGTGATCCGTGCGGTACTGGGCCGGAAAGGCGACCTGGCGGGCAGATGTGTCGTGGTGACCGCCGGGGGGACACAGGAGGCCATCGACCCGGTCCGTGTGTTAACCAACCGCTCATCCGGCAAGATGGGCTACGCCATCGCGGAGGCCGCCCGTGACCGAGGGGCTCAGGTCACGCTGGTCTCGGCGAACAACTCCCTGCCGGACCCTCCGGCGATGAAGACTGCCCACGTGGAAACGGTTGCGCAGATGCGCGCCGCTGTGCTCGACGCCTGCACCGACGCCGCTGTGCTCATCATGGCGGCCGCCGTCAGCGACTACAGACCTTTCAAGACCGCTGAGCAAAAGATCAAAAAGGGCCCCGATGCCGGTCTGACCCTGCAGCTGGTGAAAAACCCGGACTTCTTTTTAGAGGTGCCGGAGCACGTCTTAAGGGTTGGGTTCGCGGCCGAGAGCGAAGACCTGCTCCATAACGCTCAGAAAAAGCTGCAGGCGAAAGGGCTGGCTCTTATCGCCGCCAACGACATCACCGCCACCGATGCCGGATTCTCCGTGGATAACAACCGCGTCACCATCCTGGACCCTGAAGGGGGCGTTGAAGAATTGCCCCTTATGGCCAAGTACGACGTTGGACATCGCCTGCTGGACCGAGTCGTTCGGCTGTTAGACCCGCCTGCGCAGTCCCGATAACCGGGCTTCCTGGATTGCTTTCATTCCGGCCCGCTGCATAGCAAACCTTTTCCCTAGAGCAGTCGTCCGGTAGAATAGAGAACACGTAACTCCGAAACCGGGGCCGCCGGCATGGGGTGGTGAAGATAACGCGGAACTCATGGAGGCCTGGTATGGCAACCAAAATAGCGATCATCGGCATGGGCTTGATAGGCTCTTCCATCGGCTTAGCCCTTAAGAAATCCAAGGGGATAGGAGGTCTGAAGATTGTGGGGCACGATCGGGAGCCCATGGCGGCCAAGGGCGCCAACAGAATCGGCGCGATGGATTCCAGCGAGTGGAACATGCCAGCGGCTGTTCGAGACGCATCCATGGTTATCCTCTCCACCCCGGTGGTCGCCATGAAAGAGGTCATGGAAACCATTGCCCCCCACCTGCTGGAGGGCTGTGTCGTGACCGACACGGGGAGTACCAAGGCCGACGTTATGACCTGGGCCGAGGAGATACTGCCTTCGAACGTGAGCTTCGTGGGCGGACACCCACTGGCGGGTAAAGAGGCCTCAGGCCCCGATGCCGCCGAATCCAAGCTGTTCGAGAACGCGACCTACTGCATCATCCCAAGCGCCAGGGCCAAGAGAGACGCGGTTCAGTCTGTCATCAAGATCGTAAAACTTATCGGCGCCACGCCATTTTTTATCGATGTCAAAGAGCACGATAGCTTCGTGGCGGCTGTAAGCCACCTGCCTCTGGTCCTCTCCTCAGCCCTCGTCGCTTCCACAACCAAGAGCCCGGCATGGCACGAGATGGCTCGTCTGGCTGCCTCCGGCTACCGGGACCTGACCCGCCTTGCCTCAGGAGACCCGGAGATGAACCGTGACATCTGCCTCACCAACGCCAAGGAGATCGCTCCATGGCTTGACCGGCTTATTACGGAGCTGCTGGAGGTCAAGCGCTACATAGAGGAGTCCAATGACGAGGCGTTGACGCATTACTTCCTGCAGAACTACCAACAGCGAGAGAAGTGGATGGCGGGCGTACCTCTGGGCCCCTCCACCTTCGGTGATGTGGACATTCCCAGCGCCGGCGAACAGATGGGCTCGCTCCTGTTCGGCCAGCTCATGTCCCAGAAGGCCAAAGCGCTGCTGGCGCAGTATGAAAAGCCCCAAGACCTGGGGCAGAAAAAATACTAGGCCTCCACGGAGCCGCTATGGTCAGGCGACTGAACCGCCCGCAACGTCTCCGAGGCCAGATAAGCCCTCCTGGCGACAAGTCTATCACCCACCGGGCCTTTATCTTGAACGGTACGGCCACGGGAAGTGCGGAGGTCCGAAACTTCAGCCACGGGGGCGATTGCCATTCGACCCTGGCGTGCATGCGTGCTCTAGGCGTCCGGTTCGAAGAGGTAGAAGACAGGCTGGTGGTCCATGGGCGCGGAGCCCACGGCTTCACGGAGCCCCGGGATATCCTGGATGCCGGCAACAGCGGCACGACCATGCGCCTCATGAGCGGCCTCCTGGCATCTCTGCCCTTCCGGACCACCATCACGGGCGACGCCTCCCTACGCGGACGGCCCATGGACCGTGTTATCGGTCCGTTATCCCTTATGGGGGCCACAGTGCTGGGGAGCGGTGACGGCCATGCTCGGGCCCCACTGATCATCCAGGGTGGCGGTCTGCGAGGAATCACCTACGACCTGCCGGTGGCCAGCGCTCAGGTAAAGTCGGCCATCCTCATCGCGGGTATGAGCGCCGAAGGAGAGACGGTGGTCCGGGAGCCCGCGCCCTCGCGAGACCATACCGAGCGCATGCTCACGGCCATGGGAGCACGGCTCCGCGTAGATGAACGTGAGATCACCCTCCAGCCAGGCCCCATCACCGCTGTCGACATCACCGTCCCAGGAGACTTCAGCTCCGCGGCCTTTTGGATTACCGCGGCCTGCCTTCACCCGGACGCCGAGCTCCTGATCCTGGGCGTGGGAGTCAACCAATACAGGACAGGCCTTCTTGAGGTCTTTAAGGATATGGGGGCCGACGTCACCCTGGAGAACCAGCGCTTCGTGGGCGGTGAGCCCGTGGCCGACATTCGAGCGCGGTCCAGCCATCTCCGGGCGACCAGCGTCGGCGGTCAGATCATCCCGGCGCTCCTCGATGAGCTACCCCTGATAGCCCTGGCCGCAACCCAGGCAGTTGGAACAACCGAGATACGAGATGCGGCCGAGCTGCGTATCAAAGAGTCAGACCGCATCTCGGCAACCTGTGCCGAGCTCACCAGGCTTGGCGCTCGTGTAGAGGAACTGCCGGACGGGCTCATCATTCACGGCGGCCCCGATCTCCAGGGCGCCTCCTGCTCAAGCCATGGGGACCACAGGATAGCTTTGACCCTCGCTGTTGCGGGACTCGTAGCGTCGGGAGAGACGGTTCTCGATGGAGCTGAGGACGTGTCCATTTCCTATCCTGAGTTCTGGTCTGACCTGGACAGCCTCGGAGAGACCAACATGCAGACAGCCACGGGAGCGTCGTAACCGCGAAGCCCGTGGGCCAGTCCCGGAGAGGACCTTCCAAATGGCTGCCAGAGAGGATTCCCAGACGATCGGTCACGAAGACCGTGCCGGGGAGACCCGTCTACAGGGAGGCATAGGGCGGGTACTGGCCCGAATCTCCTCTCCTGCGTTACTAAAGCGGTCGCTCTACGCAATCTATTCGGCTCGCCTGCAGTCCCGTGTCGCTTCAGGGCCAATGCCCCAACACATCGGGCTGGTCCTGGACGGCAATCGTCGCTTCGCGGCCCGTAACGGCTACGCCGATCCAGCCATCAGCTACCGCCTGGGGACGGAGAAGATTGAAGAGCTCCTGTCGTGGTGCGATGAGCTGGAGATTCCCATCGTCACGCTGTGGAGCCTCTCCGTCGACAACCTCGAGCGTGAGGCCGAAGAGGTCGACAGCCTTCTGGATGCGCTGAACATGGGGCTTCCACACCTGCGGGACATTCAGAAAAAGGCCCGCCATCCTCGCCGCATCAAGGTGTGTGGCCGCACTGAGCTTCTCCCGCCCACGCTACAAAAGACTATCGCCGAGGTGGAACGCGATACGGCCAGCTACGAGCCGCACTTGCTCAATATCGCGCTAGGCTATGGAGGGCGCGAGGAGATCGTCGATGCGGTAAAGCAGCTCCTGGTGCATGAAGGCGGTAAGGGGCACTCGGTACAGGATGTGGCGGAACAGCTATCGACCCAGGAGATAGGGAAACACCTCTACTTCAACGGCGTTCCGGACCCGGACCTCATCATCCGTACCAGCGGCGAGATTCGGCTGGGCGGGTTCATGCTCTGGGAGAGTGTTTACGCCGAGTACTATTTCTGCGACGCCCTCTGGCCCGTCTTCCGCAAGATCGATTTCCTGCGGGCCATCAGAAGCTACCAACAGCGGAGACGTCGTTACGGTCAATAGGGACGCCCTTGCCCCCGCTTCACCGTGACGCAGCGGCCTCAACTATGCCGTTAACCCGGTCGATATTTTCCAGTCCCATCTGGAACTCCCCTGCCTCTATCCCCTTGATGACCTGAGCCGCCGCGGCGCTATAAGGGGCCGGGACACCCAACGCCGCGCCTTTCCGGGCGACATAGCCGTTCAGGTAGTCCGCCTCCGTCTTACGTCCTTTAAGCAGGTCCTGATGCAGCGATGCTCTTGCCTGGTCGGCCCGCGAGCCGGGGGCAGGCCGCTCCATCAGCATCGCCTCCTCCAACGCCGGGAGCCCCTCCCTGGCGGCTGTCTCCAGATCGTCATAGGTGAACCTATCCTCCGATGGATTCAGACGAAGGACCTCGCTCAGTGGCACTAGCCTGTGTCCAAGGGTTCGACCGACACGGGTGGCCTCTGCGCCAAGCCGAAGGATAAGCCTGCGGCTTTTTGGGTTGGCCCGGGCCTCCCAAAAGCTGATGTTGGTCAGTCCGCCCATCGCGTTGGCCATGCAGTTGATCGCCAGCTTGGACCAACGCTGTCCCCACAGGTCTTCGATCACCTTGGTCCCCCCGGCCAACCCGATGAGCCGCCCCAGCTCCTGGACACGCGGGGTGATCTGCCCGGTAAGCTCGGCGACGTAAAAGTCGATCTCCGAAGACCTGGTGTGCAGGATACGGCCGGGGTCCGTCAGCCACGCGCTCAGCATGACGACGCAGCCCAACGTGCGATGCGCCCCGACCATGGGGGCAATGAGTTCCTCGTTGACGCCGTTTTGTGGGGTGACCACCCAGGTATCGTGGTGGATGTGCGGGAGCATCAGCTTTACGGCCCATTCAGTGTCGTAGCCCTTCACCGCGACGAACAGAATGTCGAACTTCTCCTTGAGCTGGGAAAGCTCGTCCACATGGATGACCTGCACCTGAATGTCGTGCTGCTCGGTATAGCCATCGATGTGCAGCCCCTTCTCCCTTATGACCTTCACATGCTCAGCCCAGACATCGATCAGTGTCACGTCCTCTCCGCCCTTGGCCATAAGGCCCCCCAACGAGCCGCCGATCGCTCCGGCTCCGATGACACCTATATTGGCCATATCAGGGCTCCTTCTCTCAGTCGCTACTATCTTTCAACCTATTATGGGGCAGTCCGCAATGCCCCGACTGACCTGCTGCGGTCACTTCATCTGCTCATCAAGGACGAGTGTAGTGGGGGCTTTTCTGGGCGTCAACGGCTAACTCCAGGCCGCTGCGCCCAGGCTACCTGTTAGTCAGCGTCGACGGTCATGCTGAGCGCCTTCCTGTCATGCTGAGAGCCGTGAGGCTTCCCTCTGTGCCGGGGAGGCCCCCCGGCAATCCACGAGCCCCTTTACCGCCGCCACAGACTTCCATATGATGGGCGGGACGCCCTCGGTGGCATGGACCGTGGAGACGTGGCCGCGGCTAACCGTATGGGCGACGAGGAGTACCGTGCAGAACTACCCTAGAGAGGCGCTGGTGCTGGGTCGGCTCCTCGACGAAAAGGCCCGTATGCACGGATCAAAGACCTTCCTGCGCTTCCGTGATACCGATCTCACCTACGGCCAATTGGATGATATGGTCAACCGAGTCGCTGCGGGGCTCAGGAGGCTCGGCGTCGGTCATGGTGACAAAGTTGCTCTCATGCTGCCCAATTGCCCCGAGTTTCTTTACATAACCTTCGCCCTTGCCAAACTCGGAGCGGTCGAAGTCCCCATCAATACAGGCTATAAAGGCGACCTGCTAGAGCACGTGATCACCTCCTCGGACTCGACCGTGCTGGTGGTCGCTGAAGAGTGGCTGGACCGCTTCGCCGCCGTAGAGCCAAGCCTGGCCAAAGTTCAGAGGGTCATCGTTCACCAGCCTGGTAACGGACCGCCCTCCGGGCTGCATGCTGAGATGCATTCCCTGCGCAGCCTTCTGGACAACCGACAGCTATCCACGGGTCTCGACGTATGGCATGGCGACCTTCAGGCCATCATGTACACCTCCGGCACCACCGGTCCCTCAAAAGGTGTCATGGTCTCTCACGCCCAGGCGTGCACCCTGGCCCTGGAGTGGTGCCGCTTCGTCGCCTACACCCCAAACGACGTGATCTATTCGCCTCTTCCTTTGTTCCACGGCATAGCCCACACCTGCGGCGTCGCCGCCGCTCTGCTGACCGATTCCAGCATCGCCATCGCTGAGCGGTTCAGCACCAGCCGGTTCTGGGAGGATGTCCGCAACTACCGGGCCACCGTCGCCCACGGTATCTTCTCCATGTTTCACATCCTTCTGAATCAACCTCCCGCTCCCAACGATAAGGACCACACGCTGCGGTGCGCCTGGCTGGGCCAATCGGCCATGGACCAGGCGTTCTCCGAGCGCTTCGGTACAAGGATCGTGGAGACCTACGGTAGTACCGAGGTGGGCATCGCTACCGGCAGCCCCTACGGTGAGTGGCGTCCCGGGTCCTGCGGTCAGGTCAACTCCGGTACCTACGACGTCAGGTTGGTCGACGACCGCGACCGGGAGCTCCCAGCCGGGGAGACGGGGGAGATCGTCGTGCGGCCCCTGATACCCTTCTCCATTACATCGGGCTACTACAACTTCCCAGAGGCGACTGTGGAGACCTTCCGGAACCTATGGTTTCACACAGGAGACCTGGCCTACAGGGACAAGGACGGCTTCTTCTTCTTTGTCGACCGCAAGAAAGACTCGATTCGGCGGCGGGGGGAGAACATCGCCGCCTTTGACGTCGAACGTGTCCTCAACACGCACCCCGCGGTGCTGGAGTCCGCCGTCATCGCCGTGCCCTCCGAGCTGGGTGAGGACGAGATCAAGGCTTGCATTGTCCTTCACGCCGAGGCCACGGTCTCACCCGAAGAGCTGGCGGCCTACTGCGACGAGCGTATGGCCAAGTTCATGGTGCCCAGATATTTCGAGTTTCGCGATGACCTGCCAAAGACCACCACCGAGAAGATCGAAAAATACAAGTTGCGAGCCGAGGGCGACCGCGGCATTACTCCCGAGAGTTGGGACAGGACAAAAAGTGGGGCGTAGCAACATCATAGGAGGGAACAGGTGAAGTTACTGGGTAAGGTCGCGCTCGTCACCGGGAGCAGCAGGGGGATCGGGAAGGCGGTGGGCCTGGCGCTGGCGAAGGAAGGCGCGGATGTCGTCATCGTCGCTCGGACGGAGCATTCGGCGGATAGCCCCTATCAGGGGACCATCCACGAAACGGCCGAAGAGATCAGGGCACTAGGCAGGCGCGCCCTGACCATCAGGACGGACCTGCGGCTGCCCGAAGAAGTCCAGCAGATGTGCAGGACGGCCCTGGAAGAGCTCGGACGGGTGGATATCTTCGTCCATAACGCCTGGCATAACGCGTGGTATGACGGAAAGGAGGCGCACCTCCAGCACTTTACGGACGTTCCCGTGGAGTACTGGAATGATGTGTTCGCGGTGCACGTGACCGCGCCCTGGATCGCTTCTAAGGAGCTTGTACCTCAGATGATCGAACGGGGGAACGGGACCATCCTCTTCACAACCTCCTTTGCAGCCATTGGGCAGGGCGACGTACCGCCGGGGCAGGCCGGTTTCATGAGCGTCGCCTACGGCCCCTCAAAGGCGGCCCTCAACCGATTGACCCTGTACCTCGCCTCCGATCTGCGGCCCCACAATATCCCTGTGATCGCGGTGGATCCGGGGTTCACCCGCACACCTTCGACGGAAGCTCGTCATGGGCCCAAGGTCGAACAGGCCCATTCTGTCGACGTTCCCGCCAGGACCATGCTGCACCTCTGCACCTGCCCGGACCCCATGTGGTTCTCGGGCAAGGTCGTCGTGGCGCAAGATTTCGTCCGGGAGCACGCCCTCCTCTAACCGGCGCATCCGTGTTAGATGTCTTCGCCGTAGCCACGCCCTGAGTCCCTAGAGGACGGCCACACCCCGGTCTCAACCCAGCTCTTCCAAAGCGATCCGAGTACACCTGGCACGGAAGACACGTTCGATCAGGTCGGCAGGCGGCTCGTGCCCATCAAGCTGCGTCTGCGGCTGGATCCCCCCTGCGACGGCGTCAAGGTCCTCGGAGTCCGCCTCCGCGATGCCGATGTACTGGGGAACTGCATGCTCCGCTGTCACGTTTCGGTAACGGCTGTAGGCCAGCACACCCGGTATTTTCATAAAGTCCGCTGCGTGGACGCCGTTATACCAGCCATCGAGTTCCTTCTCCCTGTCAGGCGTCAGGTTGTTGACCCCCATGAAGAGCAGCGCCTTCGCCGTCCACGGGGATACGTCCCCTTCCCGGGCCGCCACGAACGCCTGCGACAGCAGCATGAAGCCGCGGTCCGCCATGTTGGGGTGCATGCGCCCCTCCTCTTGCCAGCGGCGGGAATGGGGCTGTATCTGCGCCAACGCGTCTCGGGGGTCCTGGTCTGTCTCGTAGACGGCCATGTACCTGGTCTTGACCCGCTGGCCTGGATGCTCCCATTCGCTGATCCAACGCGACGGGGAGTGCACCGCGCCCGTTCCCAACACGTCCGGGATGTGCGTCTCGTTATACCAGCGGTTGTATTCCTCGTCCTTGGCCGGGTCATTGCAGTTGTTGAAAAAGACCAGTATGCCTTTTAGCGGCCTTCCGTCCATGTATTGCCTCCCCGCGGGAATGGCTGCGAGTGTAGACGGGATTCCCCTGTCGGTCAAACAAGGTTAGAATACCGGTCGCGGCCCAACCCGATGATGACCACAACAGAGGAGGCAGCTATGGACTACAGCGAGTACCAGCACATTGTCGTGGACAAGAAAGACGGCATAGCGTTGCTCACCATTAACCGACCCGAAAAGCTCAACGCCACCAACGCGAGGCTTCACTACGAGCTGAGTAAGATCTGGCTGCCCCTGGGCGAGGATGACGAAGTCCGGGTGATCGTGGTCACAGGCGCGGGGCGGGCCTTTTCAGTGGGTGGGGACTTCGAGCTCCTGGAGGCCGCGGCGGGGAACTCGGAGGTCATCGCGAAGCTCTTCAAGGAAGCGCGAGACGTCGTTCACAACATGATTAACCTGGACAAGCCCGTCATCTCGGCCATCAACGGCCATGCCGTCGGCGCGGGGCTGGCGGTGGCCCTCATGTCGGACATCAGCATCGCCGCCGAGAGCGCCCGGTTGCTGGACGGCCACGTCGTGCTGGGCGTCGCCGCGGGTGACCATGCCGCCCTCATCTGGCCGCTGCTCGTCGGGATGGCCAAGGCAAAGCTCTATCTGCTCACCGGCGACGCCGTCGACGGGCGGGAGGCCGAGCGCATCGGGCTGGTCAGCATGGTAGTCGCCGACGACGAGCTCATGCCGACGGCCATGGGCATCGCCGAGAAGCTGTCTAAAGGCCCCAGCCAGGCCATCAGCTGGACAAAACAGTCCCTCAACCAGTGGCTGCGGCTGGGAGCCCAGACCGCCTTCGACTATTCGGCCGCGCTGGAGATGCTGGGGTTCATGGGGAAGGACATCCACGAAGGGTTGGCGGGACTCCGGGAGAAGCGTCCCCCGGTGTTTCAATAGCAGGGTACTGAAAAAAACACCCCAAACCCCCTCGAGCGGGCAGCGCCCGCAGGCATTGGTCCTGGCGGCGAAGGAGAGAAGGATGCCGGGGGGTCAGACCCTTCGGCTTCGCTCAGGGTGACAGGTTGATGCGCTCAGGGTGACATGAATCCCGTTCACTTTTGAGGCAAGGCTCCTCGAAGGGGGAAGGGTAGCGTGGGGGTCAGCCGGCAGGCACGGAGTAAAAGTCGGTCAGGCGCCCCTCCCGCTTTTGACGGAAGACGGCCCGGACCTCATGCCCGGCGTCACCGAGCCGGTGACCACCTCCGGCACCGAAGGAAGCCGCCAGTGGCGCTCGGGGCTGATGTCCGGGAGCGAGCTCTCTTCCGAGGTCCCAATACCGCGTTCGCCCCCTTGATACTTCGGGTTAACCGCGAGTGACACTCGCAGTGTCTCCCAACTTGACACCCAGTTGCCCCCGAGTTGACACCGCTAGAACCGCCGTCTGGGGCGCCGCTGCGATACGTTGACATCAGGGTCATATGTTGAGAAACGAAAAAAGAGGAGCGCTATTCCCACTGGTCTCGTTGCTGGCGGCGGCGGTGGCTTTAGCCGTAATCATCACGACGGGCCAGGTGACGCCCAGGTCCTTGGTGGTGGGCCCGGCCGGCAACGGGACCGGCGTTGCCGGAACCGCGTCCCTCGGAGAGAGCCCGTTTAGTTTGGGGAATTATATACTTGACTCCCATAGCCCGATGATTTCGACGTAGCCCGTGATAGCACACTGCTACCCAATCCCTTCTCGTTTGAGCGCCGCGAGGAACTGTTCCTGGGTCTTGACGCCCTTCATGCTGTTGCACGCACCGCAGAGCAGTTGCAGATTGTCCAAGTGGTCAGTGCCGCCCTTGCTCTGCGCGACAATGTGGTCAACCGTGAAGTTGCGGAATGGGAAGGACACCTTGCAGCCCGCGCAGTGGCCTTCCTGCAACCCGTAGAGTGTGTGCGTGTGCGTCCGGTAGGCCGGTAACTTGCCCTTATCAGTCCGCACAGGCACGTCGTTGCGGTACACCGTGTCCAGCCCGAACAGCCCCAACTCACCCCGTATGCGTGACCTGATAAGGTCTTTGGCCTTTGGGGACAGGTCGATCCCAACCCAATGCCGCCCTAGCTTCTCCGCAGCGACGAGAGCCGTCGCACAGCCGCAAAATGGGTCGAGCACCACAGCTTCTTTTTGCGAGGACGACGCAATCAAGTCCTGCAAGAGTTTGATGGGCTTTTGAGTAGGGTATCCAAGTCTTGCTTTCGCCGATGGAGCAATGGGTTGAATATGGGTGATAACATCGTCGGGATGTTTGCCATTAGGATTCAACTCTTGCTGGCCGAAGTCGGCCCCACCCCTCACATTCCCAATGTAGTGGCTAAATCGCTCCACTGTAGCATCTGCATAGGGCAAGCGGATTGGGTCAGGGTCGAAATAGTGGGAGCCACGTTGCTTTGCATACAACAAGATATTGTCATGCCGCCGTGCGCGAGCTGTCTTTGGCACACCGGCCCCTCTGTAGTACCAAACCACTTCATTGATAAAGTTGTGATGCCCAAACACGGTGTCCATAACCATCTTCAGGTAGTGGCTGGCCGTGGGGTCACAATGGAGATAGACGCTGCCCGTCGGCTTCAGGAGCCGTTGCATCTCCAAGAGGCGCACGGCCATCATAATGAGATAGGACTGCATTCCCTTCCCGTGCGCTTCCCTCGCGGCGTCTATCGCGCGGTAGGGACCGGGATTGGCCTCGGCGATCTCACCGTGCCATGCAAGGTCAACGTCCGAGAGCGTCCACGTATCCTTGAAGGCCGCCCCCGCCGCCTCGGAGCCGATGGGTGCGGCGTAACCACGGTTGGAGTTGAAGGGCGGGTCAAGGTAGATAAGGTCTACCGTCTCGGCGTTCAGCCCCCGCATGACGTAGAGGTTGTCGCCGGTCCACAGCGTTCGGTTCTTAAAGTTGGGCGCGGCCATACTAGAGACCCTCATGTTGGTCGTCGTCAATCGCTAACGGAATGGTGTTGCCAATCTTGGGGTAGGCGCGATCGAGACTGCGCTTGAAGCCGTCAAAACTCCCCGCAGCACGCATGAGCGCAGTGACGCTTTCAAGGTGCTCCTTGAGCCGAGGATGTCCGTACTCCGAGGTGAACCACTGGTGATGACGGTTCCTGCGCCATCCCTGCGGCTGCACGGGGTTGCGGCTGCGGAGTTCGGCCAGGACGCCAGGGGCGATTCGGTTGTAGACGAAATCGTTCGTGTAGTGCCCAATCACGGAGGGGCGTGGCATCCCTTCTGCACTACCCCAACCCTTGAGCCGGAATATCTGTTCGTAGAAGGTGTAGGGGAACGTGCGGGTCCACGGTTGGAGTTCTTTGGCAATGAACTTCTCAAGGATTGTGGCGAGGGACCGTTCCTCGCGGATGCGCTGGTATCCTGTGGCCTCATCGACAAGGGCGATGATGCCGACTTGGGCGAGACCTCGAATCAGAATCTCCGCCCGCTCGGCGATATGGTACTGGGTCGGATGTAACGCACGGGCCTGCCGAGCTGAAAGGAAGACCTCACAGACTTCAGGGAGAAGTGTAGCCCGATACCCCGTAGCGACTGACCCGCCCGTTAGCGCTTGGAATTGGATAGGCCTTGAAGAGGTGCTTAGATCCTCTGGAATAAACCTGGCGAGGTTCCTTGGACGCAGAAACACCGGCAAATTGAAGAGGTCCTCATCATGGCCGCCCTTGGGCCCGCCCGTCCTGCCTATGGCCCGTGCAAATCCGCCCTGGCTCAATACTCTGGTCTCGTCCTCTAGGACGTAGCAGGGAATCTCGATATCGCCGATGCGGAGCGGCGCATCCGGCGTTCCAGCGATTACCTTGAGTGGATGCTTGTCCGGCTGGTAGGCCAGCACCTTGTCCGTGATTGCATCTAACGCTTCGCTCATGCGATCAACTCCTCGTAGGTGATGCGGGTGCCAAAGGTGTTCGCGGCGAATGCCGCGAGCCTGTCCAGGGTGTGCTGCTGGACGTTGCCCTCGTTGAGTCGGAACGTCGCTTCATTCGCGTACCGCCCCAGGTGCTTGACGCTGACATGGTGCCAAGTACCGTAGATGCTGCGCTTGAGCACCGCCCACATCGACTCCGCCGAGTTGATGTGGATGTCGCCTGCCCCAACGTACTCTTTCGCGCCGTGATTGACCGTCCCCCGCGAGTAGCCCGCAAGGGCGTTGTAGCCACGATGCTCATCCGTGTAAACGGTAGCCCCAGGCACTACGTGCTGCTCAATGGCCGCGCGGAGCGTGTCCCCGTCTGTTCCTGGGATCAGCTGGGCGATGGACTTCCCTCCGCGCTCACGCATTCCGAGAACAGCGGTCTTGCCAACGGGACCGCGCCCAGCACGGAGCTTCTTTGATTCATGTTTGTTGGCTTCCTTGCCGCCGATGTAGGTCTCGTCGATCTCAACGATCCCACTTAGCGAGTCAGGGTCATGACCACACGCCTCACGAAGGCGGCCAAGCATGAACCAGGCGGTCTTCTGTGTGACGCCAATCTCTTTCGAGAGTTGAAGCGAGGATATTCCTTTGCGCGCCGTCACCACTAGGTACATCGCATAGACCCACTTGTTGAGCGGTACATGGGAGCGCTCGAAGATCGTCCCTGTACGAACGGTGAACTCGCCAGCGCAATCGTGGCAGCGGTAATAGCCCACGCGCTTACCGGTGCGGGCGGTGATGTCCTCGAAGGCCCCGCATAGTGGGCAGGATGGCGACCCACGCCACCGCCGCTCTTCAAGGTAGAGACGGGCGGCCTCGGCGTCGGGTATCATCTCTAAGAGTTCAAAGGTGCTGACCGTCAGATTGCCATGTGCCATAGTTCAATCTCCTTACAGGAAGATGATACCATAGCGTTCTATGGGAGTCAAGTATATAATTCCCTTAGTTTGCCTCTAACGGGGTTGAACCCCGCCAACTACGAAAGTTGCGAAATCGGCAACTTCGGCGGCCCCACAACGCATGCCTTGGAGCACCACTGGCAGGTCCTCTCGCGCAGCAGCTCCACGATCGACATCCTGGTAGGCGCGGTAACGGTCGACGCCACCCAGGAAGGCCGCTTGGTTGCTACCGCCACCGACAACAGTGGCGCCCGGTCCGTCGGGGCAATATACCCTGCAGGGCTGGGACAAGCCATTGCCAGCCTTACTCTTTCCGTGACCCCCGGTGCTATGTACGATCTGACGATCGAAAATTTGCCGCTTGAAGGCCAAACAGCGCCGCTGGCCCGCCATTACACCGTGGGGGCGGTCCAGGGCGATGTCGAGATCGGCATGGGTAGTCCGAGTCTGGAGTACCAGGAGTTAAACTTCAACCGGTGGGCTGTGAACGTCGCCGCCCTTGAGAACTCCGCCTTTTTCGTCATCGCCGATGTCGGCGCCGGCGACGTGCCGAAGCAGGCCAACAATATCAGGTGGCAGATAGTCGACGCCTTCGCCCCCAGCGGTCCCACACCCGTCAGCCAGGGGATGGACGCCTTCGTCGGGTTCCCCACCCAATCGGTCCCGATGACCTATGAGCTACGGATTCAAGCAAACGGCCACTCCCTGCTCACAAGGCTCGGCACTAGCTTCGACCTGGGGCTCTACGTGCTGGACTGCACAGCCCCACCGGCAGGGTGGGTGCCGCCGGATACGGCCGATGTGGAGATAGACGTTAAGGAGACTTCGATCAACCTCAACGGCAATGGCCTGGTTACTGTGTGGATCCTCGGGAGCGCGGACTTTGAGGTCAACGAGGTCAACACCAGCACCATCGCCTTCGGCCCCGGTGGCGCAGCTCCCTCGTTCGTCGGTCGTATCACCGACCGCAACGGGGATAACCTCCCGGACCTGGACGTGAGGTTCCATCAGGTCGACATAGGGATTGATCCGAGCACTCCGGGCGCGACGATCCTGTCCCTTACCCTGACGGCGGATCTGACCGCCGGCGGGAGCGATACGGGCAGCGACGGTGTACGGGTCTCGAACATTAAGGGCAGCGACGACGTCCGGGTCTCGAACAACGGCGGCAAGTCCCGCGGCAAAGACGGTAAAGGGACAGGATAGACGAGGCCCTCGATTTCGTGGGAGCGCAAACGCAAGCCCTCGCGGCACTTGCGACTTTTAGGCGGGCTCCACCATCCACCACCCTGCGTCCCATTACTCAATGGCGCTACCCTGGCCCTCACTCTACCCGGTCAGTGGGGGAGAGAATCTGGCCCTGTCAGCCGGCAGGAACGAAGTAAAAGTCGGTCAGGCGCCCCTCCCGCTTTTCACGGAAAACGGCCCGGACTCTCATGCCCGGCGTCACCGAGCCGATGACCACCTCCGGCACGTGCACGACGTTGTACAGCGCGGTGTCGGCCCCGTCCATTTGAATCAACGCCAGGACGTACGGCATCTTCATGTAGTCGTGCAGGGAATAGTTCGAGGGCACGTAGTAGCAGAAGGTCGCTGACCTCACCGTCCCCTTGTTCCCCAGCACCTCCCACCCTGTCGTCTGGTAGCAGTGGGAGCAGTGCAGCCGGGGCGGGCACCAGACCTTGCCGCAGCCCTGGCATCGCGTGGCCGTTATTCTCCGGTTCTCTTTCAGCTCCCTGAAGAAGCGCGAGATGCCGCCGTAGCTGTACCGGTAGTTGTTGACTATCTGGTCCTGGATCTCGAAGGGTGCTTCCAGGTCGTTCACGGCCTCTCTCCTTCCAGCACGATGGCTGACGCTATCGATGCGGACGGGCCGCCCACGGTCGACACCAGTCCTCTACCGTTTCGGATAGCCACCTGCCGCTCCCCGGCCTGCCGTCGAAGCTGCAGCGCCACCTCCACAACGCTGAAGACCGACGAGACCCCCGCGATGTGGCCGCAGGCGATGCGTCCGCCGGAGGGGTTCACGGGGACCGGGCCATTTTTCTCCACGACCCCTTCATCGATGAGCGCGCCTCCCTGACCCACCGGGCACAAGCCCAGCTCCTCGTAGGCCATGATCTCCAGGCCGCTGAATAGGTCGTGCACCTCCAGGACATCCAGCTCGGAGCGCGGGTCCTTGACCCCTGCCATGGCATAGGCAGCCTCTCCGGAGAGCCGTACCGATGGAAGCCGGCCGTGGTGCTCAAGGCTGATGTCTGGGAGCGAGCTCTCTACCGACGTTCCCACACCGGTGATCCAGACGGGTGGCCGGCCAATGTCCTTGACTGCTTGTTCCGATGCCAGGATCACCGCCGCCGCCCCCTCGCTGAAGGGACAGCATTCGTACATCGTCGTCGGCCAGGCGATGAGCCGGGAGTTGAGGATGTCCTCCAGGGTCAGGTTCAGCTTGAGCTGCGCGTTGGGGTTGGCGAGAGCGTTGGTGTGGTTCTTGAGGGCGACCCGGGCCAGCTGCTCCGGCGTGGGGCCGCCGAACCGGTCCATGTGAGCGTTGAGCATAACCCCCCAGGCCGCAGGCGGAAAGGGCGTGTAGGGGTGCTGCCAGATCGTGTCGTGGGTGATGGACTCGGCCATCATGATCCCCTCGCCCCGGTGCATGTTATCGATGTTTATAAGGTCTCCGGCCTTCTGCACTCCCAGGACCAGCACGATGTCGGCCAGCCCCGATGCTACCTCGGCGAAGCCGGCCCTCATGGCGAAGCCGCCCGTGGAGGCTCCGGCGGTGACCCGCAGACCGGGCCTTCCTCGCAGACCGAGGTAGTCGTGGATCATGTTGTCGGAGGCCTGCTGGCGCATCAGCGGGTCGCTATAGATGCTATAGACAGCCGAGGCCAGGTCATCCTTGCCGAGCCCCGCGTCCTCCAACGTGGCCTTGACGACCTCGAAGCTCAGCTCCTGGTAGTTCTTGTCCGGGTAGCGACTCTTGAAAGGGAGCTGGCCCACTCCGACGATGGCGACTTTCGGCATGGCTTCTCGGCTAACCATCACCTGCCGCCTTCCTGACGCGCTGCCAGGGCCAGGCGGCTCAGGTCGATGGCATGGTAGTAGTTCCCGGAGACCCGTATCTCTCCCCGGCTGAAGCAGTGGGTAATATCGATATCGCCTCGGATCACACGTAGCAGGTGCTTTCGGGCCCCATCCAGGGTCGCCGTGGGGTTGAGGTGTAAACCGTCGCCGTGCTCTATCCGTCCGCCCTCGACGGTCAGATAGCCCTCGCCGCCCCCGTCCGTGGCACGTAGCTGCAACACGAAGGAGAGGTTCCCCAGGAGTCTCTGGGACCTCTGTCCCTGCTGGACATCTTTGACCAGTTTCCCCAACGCATCCAGATTACGATTTGACATCGTGGCGAAACAGCCCTCGCCCGTGAATAAACCTGGTGAAGTCCCGAAGGATTGTAGGGCGGCCCCGGCATGCCGGTCAATGACCCGACGGGTCCCGAAATCTCCTGGTAGGATGCCGAAGAAGGGGTGTCCGGAGGGGCGGAGCCCCGGCGCCTGCCCTGAGCGAAGCCGAAGGGGCGGGGCCACGGCATCCTTCTCTCCTTCGCCGCCAGGCGCAATGCCTGCGGGCGCTGCCCGTTTGAGGGGGTTTGGGGGTGTTTTTAGCACCCTGCTGATACCACGCTTGACAGGGCAAAGCGTCCAGCGTAGGCTGCCGGTACCATCCGTTGCGTAGTGGCCGATATGCAGTAGCCGGTCTACCGTGGCCGTCGAGGACTGGAGCAGCCCATGAGACCACCCATCCTGGACACCGATCAGCATGTGACGCCGCCGCCCGACTTCTGGACGAGCAGGATGTCGAAGCAGTTCCAGGAGATGGCCCCGAGGGTCGTTGACCTGCCCGACGGCGGACAGGCGTGGTCCTTCGAGGGCGGCGCTATCCTGCACCCCTTCGGCGTGGAGAACGTCGGCGGCCAGAACCCCAAGGAAACCAGGTGGCAGGCCCACTATGACGAGCTCGACCCCGCTTATTACCAGCCCAAGGCCCGGCTGGAAGCCATGGACGCCGACGGCATAACCGCCGCCTTGCTCTTCCCCAGTGTCGCCGGCCAGTCCTCACAAATTCAGGATGACGCCCTGTACGCTGAATGCCTCCGGACCTACAACGACGCCATTTGGGACTGGTCGCAAGAGGGTGACCCAACCCGTATGTTTCCCACCGCCCTGATTCCGTGTCGGGACTTGGAGACCGCCACCGGAGAGCTGGCTCGAGTGGCGGAAAAGGGATTTCGCCATTATCAGTCAATAGCGTCACCCAGCGGCAGCCCATATCCAACCGCTGCCGACGATGTCTTCTGGGGCATGGTCCAGGACACGGGGATGGTCATCAGCATGCACGGCGGCGGCGGGCCGGGCCGCACTCCCCGCCTTCATCCTTCCCTGGACCGCGAAAAAGTGGCGGTCCCACCTTTGCGCGACCAGGAGGCCGTCACTGCAGTTCGCGCCGGGGGCATGGGCGCTCCGACCTCACTGGCCCTTTTGGTGCTGACCGGAGTCCTGGAGCGGTTCCCGGACTTGAAAATTGCACTGATCGAGACCAGCGTTGGCTGGTTTCCCTGGTTCGTGGACCAGCTTGATGCCACATACACCCAGCATCGATGGCTCGGCGAGCACAAGCTCAGCAAGCTTCCCAGCGAGTACCTGGCCAACGTGAAGATGAATATCGACCGCGAGATACAGTGCATCAAGCACCGTCATCAGATCGGTGTGGACAACGTGATGTTCGGGACGGACTTCCCTCACGTGGGCAGTTTCTGGCCTCACTCACGTTTCTACCTGGACTTGCTATTCGACGGAATTCCCGAGGAGGAGACGGAGAAGATCCTCTGGGGGAACGGCGCCGCACTCTATGGGATAGATGATTAGGAATACGAACAGTGGCACAGCATGACGCGTCCTTCATTATGGACGCCGCTCAGTACATCGTAGAGCCGCCGGATCTATGGACCGCACGGGTCCCATCCAAGCACCGCGACCAGGCGCCGAAGGTGGTTCCCATGCCGGATGGGGGCGAAGGATGGGCGTTCGAAGGCGGCGCATGGCTCCGCCCCCTTGGCCTGGAAGTCTCCGCCGGTAAGAGCCCCGTCGACATCAAGGAGTTTGGGTATAGCTACGGGGATATCCGCCAGGGGATGTACGACCCCAAAGAGCGCCTTGCCGATATGGACCTGGACAAGGTGGATGTTGCCTCCGTCTTCCCCACCTTCGGCCTGGAGCTGCGCAACATCCGTGACGAAGAGCTTCACGTCGCCTGCGTTCAGGCCTACAACGAAGGCCTCTGGGAATGGACGCGGCAGGCCGATGGCGCCCGGCTGGTCCCTCACGCCTTGGTGCCCGCCGTGGGAATGGAAGCGGCTATGGCCGAGCTCCAGCGCGTGGCGGACATGGGTTATAAAGGGATAATCTTTCCCGGCTGGCCCGCGGCGGGAGACAAGCCGCAGTCTGCGGAGGACCCCTTCTGGAGCCTCTGCCAGGAGGCCGGGATCGTGGTCAACCTCCTGCGTGGAGGTCCCCTGGGACAGGCCCGTACTCCCGTTGCGCCTGGCCGGTATATCGGTCCTCAAGGCTCCGACGTCCGGGCGGTCGACCTGCCGTTGGAGGTCATACTCGCCCAGGGCGTCACCATCAAGAACCTCAACCTGAGCTGGATCGTGATGACCGGGGTGCTAGACCGCTTCTCGTCCTTGAAGATCGCCCTCATCGACTCGGGGGCCGGCTGGCTCCCAACATGCGGAGAGCTCTTCGACTGGATGTATCGTTACCAACAATTCATGGCCTTCGCCGACCTGAAGCATTGGCCCAGCGACTACCTTCGCCGGCAGGTGATGGCCACGGTAAAGGGAGAGCCCAGGACCATGGAGGCTCGGGGAGACATCGGCGTTGAAAGGCTCATGTGGTCGTCCAACTATCCTAATAGCACGTCGTCGTGGCCCACATCGCGCACGGTCATAGAGGAGCTGTTCAGGGGCGTGCCGGACGCCGAACGCAAGCGCATGATAGGGGAGAACTGCGCCGAGCTTTACGGCGCTGCTCCACGAGAGCCGGTTTCCTCCTGAGTCGCAGGCTTCCCATCGCTTCGACCATGCAGCGTGTCTTGCTGAAGATCCAAATGGCATAATACCGGATGATGCGGCCTGACGGCCTGAGAGGAGAATTGAGTGGGCTTGATAGAAAAACAAGGCGTGTGGAGCATGAGCGTGACCCCGTTCAAAGAGAACGGGGACCTGGACGAGCCGGCCCTTCGGCAACATCTCCGATTTCAGGCAGCGGGAGGGGTCGCTATTTACCTCCTCAGCTTCGGTAGCGGAGAGGGGCACCAGGTCAACCATAAAGAGATGCTCAGGGTGTATGAGATCGGCGTCGAGGAACTCAAGGGCAAGACGCCCGTGTACGCCGCCGGACAGGGCCTGGGCCCTTCGACCAAGGACTTTATCCAGATCGCCAAGGAGATCGCCGCCACCGGAGTCGATGCAATCCAGCTGCACGCGCCACGCCCGGCCTATCCCAGCGCTGCCGCCAAGCCGGCGGAGGTCGAGCAGTATTTTCAAGACGTTCTGGAAGCCATCGACGCTCCCATGGTATTGTCGGTCCACACCATGGCCGCGCCGGGGGTCGAGCCTCGGCCGGCCTTCCTTCGCCAGCTCGTCGATACCTACCCGCACCTCATCGGCTTTAACATCAGCCACTCGGTCATGTACGTGGCGCAGGTTATCGACGCCATGGAGAAAAAGGCCTCCGTCCGCGTCGGGGGATCTATGCTGGCCATTGACAGCCTGGCCCTTGGAGGCGACGGCTTTCTCTGCTATGAGACCAACATTGCGCCTCGCCTGTGCGCATCGATCTATGACGACTACCGCACCGGCAATGTCGCCCAGGCTACCTCGAGCTGGGCCAAACTGATGCGCATGTTCATGGCCCTGGCAAAGTACAGAAACCCCCAATCGATCAAGGCGGCGATGAACCACCTGGGCCTGCCCGGCGGTTATCTGCGGCGGCCCTACCTGGAGCTGGACGACGCGGCTCGCCAGGATATCGGGCAGGTGCTGCAGAAGCTGGACATCAAGCAGTCCGAAGGTATCCCCTAGACACCGCCCCAACGGCGCTGCGGACAGGAGTGCGTCACCCATGGTAAGCCGACTCAAAGACAGCCCCGGCGTCTACGGCATGACGATCACCCCCTTCGACGAGGAGGGAGCCATCGATGAAGGGCTGATGCGAGAGCACCTGCGCTATCTGGCGGCAGGCGGCGTTGGAGTGTACGTCGGGGAGCGCCGGTACGGGAGAAGGCCCCTTGCTAAGTCCTGAGGAGCTGTTCCGCACCTACGAGCTAGGGGTGCAAGAGCTGAAGGGCAAGACCCCTGTCTACGCCGCCGGGCTGGGCCTTACGGGGACCCGGCACAGCATCGATGCGGCAAAGCAAGCGGCGTCGATAGGGGTGGACGGAGTCTACATCTATGGTCCCAAGCGTTTGCCCGCGGGCCCGCCGACCCACGCCGAGATCGAGGGCTTTTTCACCGAGGTCCTGGATGCCGTGAAGACACCCGTGATTCTGGCCAACAACATCAGTGTCAACTTCTACGAGATACCGCTCGACATCATGACGATGCTGGTGGGCCGCTATGACCAGGTGATCGCGGTGGCCAGCGCCCACATGGACTTCGCCTACAACGAGCGGCTCCTTGACGCTATCGCAGCCAAGGTGCCCGTCGACATGTCCATCACCGGACACTGGCTCGACTCCATGGAGCGAGGCGGCCGTGGGCTTCTGAGCCCCGATCCCAACGCGGCGCCACGCTTGAGCCGCGCGGTGTTTACGGCGTTTCAGTCCGGCGACAAGAAGGGCGCCGCCGAGGCCTTCGAGCGGCTCAAGACCTTGAGCGCCGTTCTGGGTAAGCACCATAACCCCAAGTCCCAGAAGGCCGCGCTCAGTATTCTGGGACGCAACGGTGGGTACCTCCGCAAGCCCTATCTGCCTATCGATGACGCGGCCCGCAAAGAGATCGCCGCCGTCCTGGACCAGCTGGAGGTCCGCAAGACCGAGGGACTCGAATAGTGGCAGAAGGGCAGGCTCCAGGAACGACGAAGCCCTTCATCGTAGACGGGGACGGGCACGTCATGGAGCCGGACAGCATGTGGCCCGAGTATCTGGAAAGTAAGTACCATTCCCTGGCGCCAAAACGAGTCCGTGATGATGAAGGACGTAACGTGCTCATGATGGAGGGACGCCTCTTGCCCCAAGCGCGTCCCGTCACCGCTTCAACGGAGGGAGCCATGGGCCACGGCGTCGTTGGGCGGGCGGGCGGCTACGACCCTCGAGCTCGGATCGCCGACCAGGACGTCGAGGAGATCGACGTCGCTGTCCTGTACCCGACGACGGGCCTGCGCGTTCCGGGAGTCGCCGACCCTGAGTTAGCGGTCGCCCTCTCGCGGGCCTACAACGACTGGCTAGCCGATTTTTGCAAAGACTTCCCCAAACGCTTCGCCGGCATCGCCCTGGTCCCCATCCAGGACGTAGACGCCGCCATCGCCGAGGCGCAACGAGCGGTGGGCAAGCTCGGGTTTCGCGGCGTTTTTCTCCGGCCCAACCCGGTAAACGGTCGCAACCTGTTCCACCCGGCTTACGAGCCGTTCTGGGCAGCGGTACAGGAGCTGGAGGTCCCGGTCGCCTTCCACGAAGGCACCCATATGGTCCTGCCGACGGCGGGAGCGGACCGCTTTGACAACCACTGGCTCCGCCACATGGTCTCCCACCCTCACGAGCACCAGATCGCCTGCATGAGTCTCATCGGCGGAGGGGTGCTGGAACGCTACCCACGCCTGAAGGTCGGCTTCCTCGAGTCCGGCTCCGGGTGGATCGCCCACTGGCTGGAGCGGATGGACGATCACGTCGAGACCTTCGGCAACCTGGTACACGGCCTGAGCATGAAACCCAGCGAGTACTTCACTCGGCAGGGGTTCATCGCCGCCGATCCCGGCGAGCGTGCATTACCGGCGATGGCCCAGCTTGTGGGTGACGGCGTCCTTGTCTGGGCTTCGGACTACCCTCATCCTGACCAGCCATTCCCCGGCGCTACAAGGCTGCTTCTCGACCGTACCGACCTTCCGACAGAATCGAAGATCAAGATTTTGGGCGAGAACGCCGCTCGGGTCTACGCGCTGGCCAGATAAAACGCCGACACCTGCCGGGAGCAGACTTCCAGCCTTAAGGAGGAAACCATGGGTTCTCCGCTAACAGTGGACGCGGATGGACATGTACTGGAACCGGAGAGCATGTGGCCTCAGTATCTGGAAAAGCGCTACCATTCCCTGGCTCCAATGCGAGTCCAGGACGACGAGGGGCGAAGCGTCACCATGCTGGAAGGACAGTTTACGCCTGTGGCCCTCCAGGTACCTCCGGAAGCCGCCCGGCAGCAGCGGTACCCGGCAGGCGGCTTCGACCCCCAGGCAAGGGTCAAAGACCTGGACGAAGAGGGAATCGATATCGCGGTGCTGTACCCAACCACCGCGCTACGCCTACCGGGGGTCAAAGACCTGGGTCTGGCTGCGGCCCTGTGCAGGGCATACAACGACTGGCTCGCCGATTTCTGTAGGACGGCTCCAAAACGGCTGATCGGCGCCGCCGCGGTGCCGCTGCAGGATGTGGATGCAGCCATCGCCGAGGCGCAACGGGCAGTGGGGAAGCTTGGTTTCAGGGCCATATTCATACGCCCTAACCCTGTCAATGACCGCAACATGTTCCATCCCGCCTATGAGCCGTTCTGGGCGGCAGTGCAGGAGCTGAACGTCCCCGTGGCCATCCACGAAGGCACCACGATGAACGTGCCTACGGCTGGGGCAGACCGGTTCGAGAACCACTGGTTTCGGCATATGATCTCCCACCCCCACGAGATGCAGATCGCCTGCATGAGCCTCATAGGCGGGGGGGTGCTGGAACGCTACCCCGAGCTCAGGATCGTGTTCCTGGAATCGGGCTCCGGATGGCTACCCCACTGGCTTGAGCGCATGGACGAGCATGTGGAGAGCTTCCACTGGCTTGTTCGTGGCCTCACGATGAAACCAAGCGAGTACTTCAACCGCCAGGGGTTTATCTCGGCCGACCCGCTGGAGCGGACCGTTCCCGCCACCATAGACCTTCTGGGCGACGATGTGGTCACCTGGGCGACCGACTACCCCCACCCGGACGGTATGTTCCCCGGAGCCGCCAGGGCTGTCCGGGAGCGTACCGACATACCGGAAGAATCAAAGATCAAAATCTTGGGTGAGAACGCGGTGCGGCTCTACGGGCTGAATGCATCATGACCCTCGAGGGCAAGACGGCCCTGGTAACGGGAGCCGGAAGGAACTTCGGACGGTACATCGCCCTGGAGCTGGCCCGCCAGGGGGCGGCGGTCGCCGTCAACACCCGCGCCAACCGAGGAGAGCTTGAGGGGGTGGTGAAGGAGATACGAGACATCGGCGTCAAGTCCGTGGGGGTCCTGGGCGATGTGGGGGTCCGAGCCGATGTCGACCGGATGGTCCAAGAAGCGACTCAGGCGGTGGGGTCCATCGACATCCTGGTCAACAACGTCGCCATCCGTCCGTCCCAGCCGTTCCTGGAGATAACCGAGGAGGACTGGCGGCGGGTGATCGATGTAAACCTCTACGGCCCCTTTTACACCAGCCGAGCGCTCGTCCCCTTCATGGTAGAGCGCGGCTGGGGCCGGATCATCAACTTCTCCGGCGCTGCCTCGTTCTACGGGGGCAGGGGGAGGGCCCACGTCACCGCCTCCAAGATCGGCATCATCGGCCTCACCAGGGCTCTCGCCCTGGAGTTCGCGCCGAAGGGCATCACCGCGAACACCATCGTCCCAGGATCGTTCGATACGGACAGAACGACTGAGTGGCACATGGGCGAAGGACGGTCGCACCCCGCCCCAGCGGTGGACCGGAGCAAGCGACGAGGTCCACCGGTCGGACGACTGGGAGAGTCTCAAGAGATCGCCGACCTGTGCGCATTTCTGGCATCGCCGGACGCCGCCTTCATCACCGGCCAGACCATCCACATCAACGGCGGCGAATACCTCACGTAAGCGCGTCCAGCGATGCTTGTCACCCTGAGCGAAGCCGAAGGGTCTGGGGAGGAGTCCCTTCCCCCTTGAGGGGGGAAGGTTAGGATGGGGGTGAAGTCTGCCCCACCCCAGATTCTTTCGTCGTCCGTCTCAGGCGGACTCCTCAGAATGACATATGGGGCCGCCTGTGGCAGGCTCAGAATGACATTTTTTGCAAGGCTGGGAGAGGGCTAGGGTGAGGGTATTCCCCGCTCCCCTGAGGGGAGAGGGGTTGTTTTTTCACACCACGTTAAAGGAGGAGCAATGCGACTCAAAGACAAGGTTGCCGTTATCACCGGCGGCGCACGAGGAATAGGTTTCGGGATCGCCGAGAAGATGGCTTCGGAAGGCGCTGACGTCGCTATCGTGGACGTAGTCGATGACGTGGCTGAGCAGTCGGCGGAAAGTATCAGGGGCATGGGGCGTAGGTCCAGGTCCTACCATTGCAACGTCAGCGATAGCGGAGAGGTGCAGGCCATGGTCCAAGCCGTGGCCAAGGACTTCGGCTCGTTCGATGTGCTGGTCAACGTCGCCGGGGTCAACTCCCACGTCGCCATCATCGATATGGAGGAGGAGGAGTGGGACCGGATAATCGGCACCAACCTGAAAGGGACCTTTCTCTGCACTCGCGAGGCCTCTCGCTATTGGGTCGGGTCGGGCCGTCGCGGCAAGGTGATCAACATCACCTCTAACCGGGCCGAATTGGGCCGGCCGAACCTGGCGCACTACTGCGCCTCCAAGGGAGGGGTCAAGATGTTCACGCGCTCCGCCGCCCTGGAGCTGGTGAAGCACGGCATCATCGTGAACGCCATAGGTCCGGGTCCCGTGGGCGGCACCGGCCTGTCCGCGGGCCGGACCGTCTCCGCGCCCTCGGCGGACACCCTGCCCATGGGCAAAATGGGGACGCCCGAGGACATCGGTTGGGCCGCGGTCTACCTGGCATCGGACGAAGCCCAGTACCTGCTGGGCACGACGCTGTATGTCGATGGCGGCCATAGCATCGGCCACACCTACTGACCCTTATACACAGGGGCTACCGGGTCTAGCGAAGCTTGGATGTAGGCGATGACGGGTCCCCTATACGCTCAGAGCCTGCCCTGAGCCTGACGAAGGGGGTGCTTTTCAGCACCATGCTAAGGCGGATGATGGGTGTTGACTCCCATCATCCGTGACAATTACGGCTCAACGCAGTAAGCTGGCCCAAACCTGCCACGGCTCCGGGAATGGAAGAGACTGGCTGGAGGAGAGTATGGTCCCCCGCCTCTTTGATACAGACCAGCACGTGACGCCGCCACCGGACATGTGGACCAGTCGCATGCCCAAGAAATACGCGGACGTAGCGCCCCGAGTGGTCGATCTCCCAGACGGGGGACAGGCATGGTCGTTCGATGGAGGCGCTTATCTGCACCTCTTCGGCATGCAGAACGTCGAGGGCAAAGACCCCGCTACGTTCAAGTGGCGGGCCACCTACGATGAGATCGGCCCGGCGTGCTACGACCCCCAGGCCAGGCTGACCTCGATGGACATCGACGGGGTCGACGTGACGCTGTTGTTTCCCAGTGGGGCGGAATATGCCGCCAGCGTTCAGGATGAGGACCTTTGCCGAGAGAGTCTGAGGGCGTATAACGATGGTATCTGGGACTGGGCCCAACAGGGAGACCCAAAGCGGATGTATCCGGCGGCCCTGATCCCTTGCGTCGGCGTCGAGACCGCCATGGCCGAGCTTCATCGCGTCGCCAAACTAGGCTTCCGCCACTTCCTGGGTATCGTGTCACCCAGCGGGAACGGCTGTCCAGCGCCGGAGGACGATCCGTTCTGGAGCTTGGCGCAGGAGACCGGGCTGGCCATGAGCATGCACGGGGGCGGCCCCGGGCGGGTGAAGCGTTCCGCCGGCACGCCGGAACCTCCCAAGCACGAGATCGGAAAGCCCAGGGCGCCACTTCCGAGAATACCGGCATCAGCCACTCGGGCATCCGGCTTGGGGGCTCCAATGACCCTCGGCATCCTCGTCATGACCGGCGTGCTGGAGCGGTTTCCGGGACTGCGCATCGGCATGAATGAGACCGGGGCCGCCTGGCTGCCGTCCTTCTGCGAACGTCTGGATGAGGCCTACATCCACCATCGTTGGTTAGGGGAGCAGAGACTACGGCTTCTGCCCAGCGAGTACATCAAAAGGCAAGTCAAGGCGAGCATTGACCGGAAGCTTCAAGGGATAAAGCACAGAGACGCTATCGGAGTCGACAACCTGATGTTTGGGACCGACTACCCCCACATGGGTAGCTTCTACCCCCATAGCCGGCGCACTATCGATCTCCTGTTCGACTCCGTCCCGGATGACGAGACCCATAAAATCCTCTGGGAAAACGCCGCCGCCCTGTATGGAGTCGAGTAGCTGATCTCGCTCATGGACCTGGAGCCGGACAAGTCGAGGAGGATATGACTCCCTTCGTGGTGGACGCGGCTCAATATATCGTCGAGCCTCCGGACATGTGGACGAGCCGGGTGGCCGCCCGCCACAGGGAGCAGGCTCCCACGGTCGTGTCGCTGCCGGACGGAGGCGAAGCATGGTCTTTCGAAGGCGGCGCATGGTCGCGTCCCATGGGTTTGGAGGTCGCGGCGGGGCGTAGTCCCCTGGACATCAAGGCTTCCGGTTATACCTATGAGACTCTGCGGGAAGGGATGTACGACGCCAGAGAGCGCATCGAGGACATGCGCATCGATGAAGTTGATGCGGCCTGCATCTTCCCGACGTTCGGCATGTCTGTCCGTAACATAGCCGACGCCGACCTGCACCTGGCTTGCGTCCAGGCATACAACGATGGGTTGTGGGAATGGGTCCAGGAAGGAGACCCCAGGCGTTTGCTGCTCCATGCCCTGATGCCCGCCGTGGGCTATGCCGCGGCAATGGGGGAGCTGAAGCGCGTGGTGAAGAAGGGCTATCGAGGGATCGTGTTCTCCGGTTGGCCGGGGGCCGGCGCCGAGCCACAGGCCGATGAGGACCCTTTCTGGTCTTTGTGCGAAGAGGCCGCTGTGGTTATCAACCTGGTCAAGGGCGGGCCGGTCGGACCGGACTGCACCTATGTTTCCAGCGACGTTGTTCCCCTGGAAATGTCCTTCGTTCAATCAGCGAGTATCCCCAACGTGAACCTGGCGTACTTTGTCCTGGCCGGCATTCTGGATCGCTTTCCCCGACTCCGAGTGGCCCTCATCGATGCCGGCGCGGGGTGGTTGCCCTTCTTCGCAGAGCTGCTGGACTGGAACTTTCGCTATTCCCGGTACATCGATGAGTTTGCGAGCTTGAAGCACACCCCTGGCGACTATGTCCGGAGACAGGTAAAGGCGACCATCAAAGTCGAGCGTTCCGCGATTGAGGCCCGCCAGGACCTGGGAGTCGGCGCTCTTATGTGGGCCTCCAACTATCCCAAGAGCACCTCGTCGTGGCCCGCCTCCCCGTTGGCGGTCCGAGATCTGCTGTCGGGCGTTCAGGATGATGAGCGTCGTAGAATAATCGGAGAGAACTGCCAGGAGCTCTACGGTGTGGCGTCAGCCGCGTCATGATCTGAAAATCGCGAGGAGGAGGGCGGTTATAGACCCCCGAATAAGCACAGGATGATACGATGACGACCCAGAAAAGCTACCCCGTTTTCGATTGCGACGCCCACATTACCGAGCAGCCGCAGATCTGGGGCCACCTTTCCGAAAAAGAGCGGGAGACCGTCAAGCCCTGGTACTGGCCCGAGGGCTCTCAGCTCATCATTAACGGGGAAAAGGTCACTGGGGAGATCTGGAATAACTACCCCGGTCGCGTCAGCCTGGTGGAGGTGGCCGGCCCCGGCGTCGACCGGGCGACGATCCGAAAGTTACGCCACATGGCCCCCTTGACGCCGGAGCAGTCCGAGTACGTAAACCACAAGGGCGCTCGAAACCCCAAGGCGAGGCTCGTCGACCTGGACCTTCAGGGTATCGACCAGGTGGTCGTCATTCCGATTCAGATGTTTAACCAGTTCCTCTTCGTTGAGAACCACTACGCAGCCGCCCTGGTGGCTCGCGCCTACAACGACTGGGTCCATGCCTGGTGCTCAACGAGGCCGGACCGTCTCTTCCCCGCGGCAGCCCTGCCGGTCCAAAACCCGCTGTTCGCGGCTGAGGAGGTGCGACGCGTCGCTAAGATGGGCTTCAGAGTCGCCCTTCTCCGGCCCGTGGACATTCAGGGGGCATATCCCAACCAGGCATCCTACGAGCCCTTGTGGAACGCCTTTGAAGAGACCGGCATTGCCTGCGGCATGCATTCCCTTACCTCAGGCGTCGGCGTGCAGGGCCTCGACTCCTCCCACAGACAGTGGAGCCCTGGCATCTTCCAAGAGCGGGTCCTCGACGGCCGCCAGATGCAGTCGGAGGGCTCCAAGTCCCAGACCCTCGGCTTTATCCACGAGGCCATGACCTGGATGTGTAACGTGCTCCTCTCCGGTTTCTTAGAGAGGCACCCCGGAGTCACCATGGCCATTATGGAGTCCAACGCAGGCTGGCTACCCATGCTCCTGGAGGAGTGCGACAAGGCGGTGCAGCTCTACAAGAGCGAACGCAGACTACCCATCAGCCGTCCCCCCAGCCAGAGCTTCATGGACCACTGCTTCATTGCCTTCGAGGGGGATGAAAAACTTGTCTATCTGCAGCATGCCCTCTTCGAGAACATCGGCATCTGGTCCTCGGACGTGTACCACGCCGATGGGGCCGACGCATGGTCGGCGATCCGGGCGATGGACAAGCTCGGCGTGTCCCAAGAGGTCCAGGCGAAGCTGATGGGCGGCAACGCCCGCCGTATGTACCGAATCGAGCCGACGCTATGCACCACCATCGAGCCCGAGTCCTATCCGCGACCGGACTGGTATCCCAAAGCGGAAGAGATTGAGCTCGAGTACGCCCCCCTGGCGGCAAGACGGTAGAAGCCATTCCAAAAGCCCCTCTCCCTTAATGGGAGAGGGCTAGGGTGAGGGTGAAACCAATCTGGCATGTCAATTTTCAGAATAGCCTCTAATTAGCTCAGGAGCGACCAGCCTTGGTTACGACCGGCAACCTGACAAAGACCTACCCCGTCCTCGATGCGGATAGCCATGTCCTGGAGCCGGCTGCCCTGTGGGCCCAGTACCTGGACCCCGAGTACCGTGTTGTCGCCCGCTCATGGTTTTGGCACGAGGAGGGTGAGGTCGGCCCTCACACCATTCTGAACGGTAGACCGGCGAAAGAGCTACCCACCCCTAACATTCCACGGCACGCGGTATGGCGGCCAGGCATGACGGCTTTGGATGTCGGAGGCCTGGACCCGCGAGAGCGCCACCCCATTAACCCCGGCGCCAGCGACCCTCAGGCCCGCCTGAGAGACATGGATGCCCTGGGTGTCGATCAGGCCCTTCTGTTCCCGACCTATTTCGCCGAGTATTTTCACCTGGTGGAGAATCCGGACGTCGCCCACGCCCTCGCCCGCGCATATAACGATTGGGTCCTTGACTTCTCAAAAACCGCGCCGGAGCGTCTCGTTCCCGTCGCCGTTCTGCCGCAACAGAGCGTTGCCATGGCGATCAAGGAGGTGCGGCGGATAGCCGCGGCGGGCTTCCGGGCAGCGATGGTCCGCCCCGTTTATTCAGGCGGCCACTTTCCCTCAGACGACCTTTTCCTCCCGCTGTGGGAGGCGCTCGAAAGCGCAGGCCTGGTAGTCTGCATACATCCGTCAGCCGGCCCTGCCGCTCCGGAGATGGACTCCAACTCTTCTTTCGTCGAACGGGTAAGCGCCAACCTGGGCCTGGGCCATCCCGTCGCCGAATTCATCGCTCCCGCCATGGACAATGCCACCCTGCTGGTCTCCATGATGTTCAACGGCCTCTTGGAGCGGTTCCCCGGACTCAAGGTCCAGTTCTCTCACTCGGGCACCGCATGGCTGCCGACGGCCCTGGAAAAGGCCGAAGGCTACCTGTGGCTCACCCGACAGGAGGAGCCGGTCAGCCTGGACCCGGAGGCGGTCTTTCATAACCGGGCGACCCTCGTGACCTTTTCCGCCTGCGACGGCAGCGTCCGGCGTATGCCCTCTCTTTTCGAAAAGACCGGTGCATGGAGCTCCCGCTATCCGAACCACGACGCCTCGTCGGCCTGGGATGCTATCGAGGACCTCCGCCAGGGCGGCGTCCCGGAAACGATCATTGAAGGGCTCATGGGAGGCAACCTTGGGCGAGTGCTGGGCCTCCCATTAGCTTCCCATACAGTTGGTTCGGGCGAGACATAGGAGGTTGAAGCATGGCCGTTTTCGAGCACCTTTTGAAGCCTATAGATCTGGGCGCCATGCGCGTTCGGAATCGTGTGATGTGTACCACCCACGGACCTCGGCTGGTAGGACAGCGGTATCTCGCCTACCTGGAGGCGCGAGCCCAGGCCGGTGTTGGGCTATTCGGCCTTCCGGCAGGCACCGGCGTCTCGGATTACCCGGCGGGACCCGGTCTCTTCAGGCCGGAGAACGCCCGCGACTCCGACGCCATTCTCCCGAACCCGGTATCAGCTGAGGGGATCCGCTATTTCGACGAGATGATGATCCCTTCGCTCAGGGCACAAGGCGAGGCGATACACAGGCATGGGGCCCTGTGCGTAGGCCAGCTCCATCAGCCCGGCGCGGCCAGGCACACCAACAACCTTCAAGGGCCGGCGGCTCCATCGGAAATCCCGGACGACTACGAGCATACAGTGCCTCACACCCTGGATGAGGAGGAGATCGCAGTCCTGCTGGAGGCCTACGGCCACGCCGCAAGACGGATCAAGCAGGCGGGCCTGGACGGAGTCGAGATCCACGCCGCCCATGGCTATCTGATCCAGCAGTTCCTCTCACCCCACACCAATCATCGGACGGACCGCTGGGGGGGGAGCCTGGAGAACCGTATGCGATTCCTCAACGAGGCCATCTCCTCCGTCAAGCAGGCAGTCGGCCCAGATTACCCCGTGGGGCTCCGCACCACCGGCGACGAGCTGGCGGAAGGCAGCCTGACCTCGCACGATTACCAGCAGATCCTCAGCCAAGTCGCCGGCAAGGTGGCCTACATAAGCGTCGTCGTCGGCTTCTACAGCGGCCTCCGCGACGGTCTTGCGGTCCCCTACTGTGCCCCGTGGTATGTGGCGGCAGGCCCGGCGGTCCCTGCCGCCGCGGCGATCAAGCAAGCCGTAGATGTCCCGGTCATCGTCACCGGCAGGATCACAGAGCCGGAGCATGCCGAGCGGATCATCGCGGAGGGCTCGGCGGACATGGTGGGCATGGTCCGGGCTCTCATCGCCGACCACGAGTTCGTCAAGAAAGTCATGGAGAACAGGCCGGGCGACATCAGAAGATGCATCGGCGGCAACGAGTGCCATTACCCCAATACCACCGCCTCCTGCGCGGTAAACCCGCTGGCGGGCCGCGAGGAGGAGCTGGCGATCGTGCCGGCGCGGAGCAAACGGCGGGTCGTGGTCATCGGCGGCGGCCCCAGCGGCATGGAGGCCGCCCTCGGCGCGGCCTTGCGGGGCCACGATGTCGCCCTGTACGAAAAGGGCCCTGCCCTCGGCGGTCAGATCGGCATCCTGGCCTTGGACCCGAACCGGCCGGACCTCAACGGCTATATCAACCATCAGCGGACCCGTCTGGAGGAAGCCGGTGTGGCGCTGAACCTCGGCGTCGACGTCACGGCCGACATGGTGGCCGGCCTGAACGCGGACGCCGTGATCGTCGCCACCGGCTCCAGGCCCTACGTGCCGCCCGTCACCGGCATCGACGGTACCCACGTCGTTACCGCCAACCAGGTGCTGGCGGGAGAGGTCCCGGTCGGAGAGCGCGTCGTGGTGGTAGGCGGCCTGGAAGACCATCTGGCCCCGCCGACGATGGCCGACCTCCTGGCCGGCCAGGGCAAACAGGTGGAGCTGCTGACGGAGCTGATGACTATGGGTGTCGGTATCGAGCCCTCCACCCTCAACGTCCTTGTCAAGCGCCTGCTGGTGAAGGGCGTGGCGATCTCGACGCTGACAGCGCTGAGGGCCGTTGAAGAGACCGCGGCGGTGGGCGTCAACATCTTCAGCCGAATAGAGCGCCGCATCGATGTGGACACGGTGGTGCTGGCCTGTGGCAGCCGCGCCAGCGACGGGCTGGGTCGGGCGTTGAAAGGCCGGGTGAAGGAGCTGCACATGGTCGGCGACTGTCGAGTCCCCCGCCGCATGATGCAGGCCGTCCTGGAGGGGGCGCGGGTCAGCCGCCTCGTGTAGGCTGACGCGGCAGCCTCCTAACCCCCCCTGAGCAGCGAGCCGCCGTCGATCGGTATGGCCACGCCGGTGATGAACGAGGCGTCGTCCGAGGCCAGAAACAGCGCCAGCTTGGCCACATCCTCCGGCGTCCCGATGCGCCCCAGCGGCATCTCGGCGGACCTGGCTTTCACCCGGTCCTCGCCCATCCCCCGCGCGGGGTCCATGGTGCCCCTGAAACGAGGTGTGTCGATGGGGCCGGGGCAGATGGCGTTCACTCTCACGCCCTTGGAGGCGTAGTCGGCTGCCATGGACCGGGTAAGGGCGATGATGCCGGCCTTGGTAGCCGCGTAAGCCGCCAGGTGCCCAGCCGCCACCAGCGCCGCCGTTGAGGAGACGTTGAGGACGACGCCCCCGCCTACCTTGAACATCTCCGGCAGGGCATACTTGGCGCACCGGTAATAGCCGGATAGGTTGATATCCAGCATTGCTTGCCAGTGCTCCTCCGGCATGTCGACGACCGATTCGGAAACGCGGGCCTCCGGCTTCCCCATCGCAGCGTTGTTGTACAGGATGTCTATGCGTCCGAATGCCTCGACCGTGCTCCGCACCATCTGCTGCACCTGCTCGGTCACGGAGACGTCGCAGTGGACGGCGAGGGCCCGACCGCCTGCCACCTCGATCATCGTGACCGTCTCATCGGCCCCCGCCCGGTTGATGTCGGCGACGGCGACGCTGGCCCCCTCCGAGGCGAAGATCGTCGCGACCGCCCTTCCCATCCCTGAGGCTGCTCCGGTGACGATAGCGACCCTGTCCGCGAGCATCATAGCCCCTCCCTTGCCTCCGCGACATCCTGGACGCAGCTTCCAAGACATCCCTTGACACTCAGTATTGCGCCGAGGTCAACTGGGGCTAATACAATAGCTTGGCTTCCGACTCGCATGCGCTCTTTTGAGTTGCATCAAGGGGGTGGTATCCGGAAGCAAGGGCGACGTTCTCCATGATTCTCGAAGGATATCGAGCTCCTGGAATAGCCACAGATACGCCAGGATTGGACAGTGTGTACCTCAGGAGCATAGTCGGGGTTAGGCTGCCTTGGTACCCTGAGGCCATCTTCTTACGGATGCTACTCATCCGCCCCGATCCGCCCAGTGGCCTCATCACGATCACTCCAACGTCCCTCTCTTTGGCCAGACCGATAAGTCTTTCGGTGTCGGGGAAGAACGGGGAGAACTCAAGCATAACCGTGTCGAACTCTCCGCAGGTAATGGCTCTATCCAAGACCTCTAAACTATGGGACGAAATGCCGACGTGACCGATCAGCCCGCGCACTTTCGCTATTTGGAGACCCGCCAGTGCGCCCGTTGCCTGCATCACTTGTTCCCAAGCGTCAAGCGACGAGACGTCGTGTAACTGATACAGGTCTATCCTATCTGCACCGAGCATCTTCAAGCTTCGGTCCACATCGTGCTGGCTGCCGTCTCTGGTCCTGCTGAACGTCTTCGTTGCTATGCAGAAGTCCTTGCCTCCTCGTGCTCGGATGACCTGGCCGAGTAAGAACTCGCTGCCCTGATACTCTCTAGCGGTGTCGATGAAGTTTATGCCTAGGTCGAGGGCAACATGCAGTGTCTCTTCCCCCTCCTGTGCCTGAGGCGTGTCCATCGCTCCCAGGCCAAGCTCGGTGACAAGAATATTGGTCTTCCCAAGCCTACGTTTGTGGAGCACACTCATGGTCTGCCCCTACAATCCGGTTTCAGCGGACATGCAAGCTTTCTAGGTCCATACGGCCTCTGGTAGCTTGCTGGCGATCCGGTCCGCGGGGAGCGCATACGTGCGCGGCAGACCTTCGGCCTCTGCGACCCGGAAGACACCCGTATTCACCACCGGCCGCCATATTTCGGCCTCAGGCCCGGCCGTCCAGAGCAGACGTATCCACGTCCAGCTTGTAGAGCTTGATGGCGTTGGTCATGAGCATCTTCTTGCGCTCGTCAGCGGGTATTCCCTCCATGGTCTTCTCCCGAATGGCCTTTGAGTTAGGCCAGGTGGATGTCGGGTGAGGGAAGTCAGTCTCGTAAATGATGTTGTCCACGCCGATGTCGTACCGGTTTTGTAGGCCGAACTGCTCATACCAGAAGTTGGCGTAGACCTGTCTCTTAAATGCCTCGCTGGGACGTGTAGCGAGCCCTTCGCCCGCGACCCCCAGGTTGTGGTACTCATGGTCCGCCAGCTCCAGCACATAGGGAATCCAGCCGATGCCGCTTTCGACCATGATCACCTTCAAGCGCGGGAACCGGTCCAGCACCCCGGAGAAGAGGACGTTGGCGATGATTTGGATCTGGCTGGAGATGGCCCGGGTGGCGCTCATGGCTGCGCCCGTTTGCGGGGTGTATCCCTTCCAAGACTCCAGCACCGGGACGGCGCCGAGGTGCAGGCACATGGGGATATCGAGCTCCTGGCACGTGGCAAAGATGGGGTCCCAGTGACTCTCGTTGAAATGAGGGAGACCGAAGACTTCCGGCGCCCCGTGCCAGATCAAGGCTTTGTGGCCGTTCTTTACCGACCGGTGCACCTCGCCGACGGCCATCTCAACGTTCCACATGGGGGCTAGGGTCTGAGCGATGTAGCGGGGGCTGAAAGTCGTCCACTCCTCCACGAGCCAATCGTTGTAGGCCTGTATGCACGCCAGGCGGAACTCCTCGGACCCCTCTTCCTGGAACCGTTGGTTGGAGAAGCCTGCGATATTTGGGAAGAAGGTGTGCGTGTCAACCTGGTCGACGTCCATGGCCTTCAGCCGCTCGGAAGGGACATAGGTGTTCTTCGGCACGTCCTCCCAGCGGCGGGGCACCGCGTTGCGGGGCACCATGGCGGCGGCGACGCTGGCCACGCTGTGCTTAACCCTAGCCTTCGCCGGCGGGGCATTGGCGATGAACCAGGCCTCGCTCCCGTCGGGCATCTCCCGGATCTGGGGAATATCGTCGCCGAATTGCGCCTTGGACATGCGGCTCGTCCACACCTCAGGCGCCTCTTGGACATGCTCGTCCGTCGAGATGACACCATACTTGAGCTTCAGGGTCGTCATCCTCCACCTCCGTCGCCATGTTGTAGGTGATCATACCTCCACGCGTACGGAGCGTCAAAACGCGCACTTATGGGTCCCACTGGCTCGCAAATCTTCCTGGGACCTGATGCCACTGGGGGGCTGCTGCCCATGCCAGCCATCACCCAAAAGGACTTGAAAGCATCACCCCACAGCCATGCGTGAGGGGGATTGGGGCAGCAGGCAGGGACGATACGTCACCGTCGGGGTGGGAAAACCTAACCGCACCTTCTATAAGCAACGTGTTGACAAACCCTTTTGGCACTACTAGCCTGCGAGCGTGGCCTTACGGCAGAGGAAGCCGACTATCGGTGTGGTTGAGTAGGACCCAAGGATAAGCACGAAATCGAGCCAAATCCCTTTGACCCATCCTCCATCGACGCGGAGACAGCCGCGTTCAACGAGCAGGTTGAAGCTTTGTTGAGGACTGTTCCTTCTATCACGAGTCTGCCTCCTCAGGAGACTCGTGAGATTCGAGAGTCAGGACAGGGCCCCTTCGGGCCGATAGTCCTCTTAGATCAAGCTGAGAATCGGATTATCGGCGGGCCGGATGGCCCGGTGACCGTCCGCGTGCTGCAGCCGGAGGTCGTGAATGGTGTTTACCTCCATATCCATGGTGGGGGCGGCGTTTTTGGCCGGGCCCACCATCAGGACTCAGCTCTATGGGACATCGCCACTACCTGCAACGTCACGGTAGTCAGTGTTGATTATCGATTGGCCCCGGAGCACCCCTATCCGGCTGGCCCTGACGACTGCGAAGCGGTTGCGGTGTGGCTCGCCAGCAACGCCAAGGCAGAGTTTGGCAGCGACCGTCTGGTCATAGGCGGTGAGTCGGCCGGGGCCCACTTCACGGCCATCACCTTGGTCCGGATGCGAGACCGCCACGCCTTCATGGGCTTTTCCGGGGCCGTGCTGACCTACGGTGCCTACGACATGTCCTTTACTCCCAGCGTCCGGCGGTGGGGCGATCGCAACCTGGTGCTCAATACTCCTACTATCGAATGGTTCATCGACAGTTTCGTCGAAGAGAGCCTGAGGAGGGATCCAGACGTCTCACCACTTTATGCCGACCTCTCGAATATGCCGTCGGCGTTATTTACCATAGGCACCCTTGATCCGCTCGTTGACGACACGTTGTTCATGCACTCACGGTGGATCGCCGCCGGCAACCAGGCGGACATCGCCATTTACCCCGGCGGGGTACACGGGTTCACGCTGCTGCCGTGCAGGATCGGCAAAGAGGCCATCGGCCGCTCTTGGGATTTCATCAGGCGCAGTATCGCTAAAGAGGCGTAGCTACCCCGGCAGCGTCACACAATCAGCTTTCCCAGGGCCTTCGCGTAACACAAACGTTACATGGCGTTTCTCGTGCTCACGCGTCCGGACATCTTGGGCCTACACAGGTCCTTGACCCAAGCTCTTGACTAGAGCGTTGTTTTCCCCCGGTGGGTCGAAAGGGCTTGACATCGGTGCATCTATGTGTAAAACATCCATATATGGAACGAGCTACTTGGAACGAAAGCACGAAACCAGGCTCAGACAATGGGTCCGACGCCCCTCGCGGTCAGGGGATGCCGAGGAACCTCCTGGTCCCTTGGATCCTTCTACTACTCAAGCAATGGGAGGCGCACGGCTATTTGCTGCTGCAAAACCTCCAGCGCATGGGTTTTCCGACCATCGACCATGCCACGTTGTACAGGGAACTGCGGAATCTGGAGGGTCAGGGCTTCGTCAGCTCGTCGTGGAGCACTGATGGGAGCGGTCCGGCCAAGCGTATCTATGCCATTACCGACGCGGGGGAGCAGATGCTCCGAAGCGGCGCGGACGCCGCAGCAGCATACCAACGGATGATCACAGGGTTCTTCGATCTTTACGGAGACCTCATGGGGATATCGATAACAGACCAGAAAGAATCTGGCCGCAAGAAATCAAAAGGAGGATGAAGATGACGCAAGCAGCCGGGAACAATGGAACAGTCGGAGCGATCGAGGCGTTTAGTGAAGTGCTGTCCGGCAGCAGGAAGGTCTACGAAGCAGGACTGGACTATATGGGACGCGCCTCCGAGCTGATCACCAAAGAGATGGGAGCCCAACAGGCTGAGCTGCTCAACGAGACAGCCGGGTTTGGCGAGAAGCTCGCTTCTTTCACTGCCAACCTAGGTAACTTCAATACCGTGAATGGGCAGAATCGGATCGCAGCCGAGGTTCTTGAGCAGCACAAAAAAGCGATCCAGGGGCTCGCCGACTACGCGCTGGACGCGCAGGCGAGGAAGACAGAGGTCGTCCAGGGGCTCTGGTCCTTCGGAACAAAGATTATTCCCGCCATTGAGGAGCTCCAGAAGAGTGTCGTCCGATATGGCTCGGCGTTGTTCAACTGGCCCGTTGAGACGGAGAAATCGGCCAGCTAGTCTTGTCGCGTTATGATTAGCGGCTCTTCGCTGATCAGCAGGTCGCATAAGGGTGAATTAGGAGGACAGTCGTGGCAGAGGCTACTAAAGCCGAAGAGTTCGCTGGTGCATTTCAAGAGCACATGACACGAACTATAAGCGAGTACAGAATCTGGTGGACGCGTTCGTCGTGAGTCCGGCGGACCCGCCTATGAGCTCGACCCCCAAGGACGTGGTCTGGAAGCGGGGCAAGACCAAGCTCTTCCGATATCGCCGGCAGACCGACTATGTCTACCCGGTTCCCTATGTCATGGTGCCCTGGCTTGGCATCAGCCGGACTCACGTTCTGGACCTGCTGCCTGGGAACAGCTTCATCGAGTTCCTGGTAAAGCAAGGATACGACGTCTACCTTCTTGATTGGGGTGACATCGACGAGGAAGACAAGGACCTGGGGTTCGATGAGGGCTCCCTCAAGATCATTCCTCGGGCCATCGAGCGAGCTCTGGAGGAGTCGGAGGCCCAGGAGGTGACAATCAACGGGATCTGCCTGGGCGGCACCATGAGCGCATCTTACCTGGCGCTGACGCCGGACGCCCCCGTGAGGAACTTCGTTACTATTGTTGCGCCCATAGACTTCGACGAGGGCGGCTTGTACAAGACGTGGCTCAACGAGAAGTATTTCCCAGCGGACCTTATTGTCGAGCGCTACGGGGGCATCCCTGCGAACCTCATGTCGTCCGCGTTCAAGATGCTGCGTCCCACTATTGACGCGGAGGCTTTGTCAGGGCTGTGGATGAACTTGGAGAGCCCCGACTATCCAGACTCTTTCAAGGCCATGAGCAAGTGGGCTAACGACTACATCGGCATGCCGGGGAAGTTCTTTTCCCAGCTGTCAAAGGACCTGTACTTCAAGAACAAGCTGTTCAACGGACAGTTCGTCCTCAATGGCAGGACGGTCGACCTGAAAAACATCCACCAACCACTGCTGGTCGCGGGAGCAAAGCAGGACTACATCGTCCCACCGCTCGCTGCGCGGGCATTGGGCGACGCCGTTTCGAGCACGGAGACGGAGTATATCGAGCTAACCGGTGGCCACATCTCCGTGTTCTCCGGCCGCCAGGCCAACCAGACCTTGTGGCCAAAGATGAACGAATGGCTGTCGGCCAGATCCAAGTAGAAACTGAATCAACGACGGGAGTAAAGCAATGACCGAAACGCAGAGCAGCACAAATCCTTTCCAGGCCTGGACTGACACCTTCAGCAAGTGGTCCGAGGGCTTCAAGCAGAGCTGGCAGGCTCCGGCGATCAATCCGATGCAGATGTTCAATCCGATGCAGACGTTGAATCCGTTTCAGCAGATGTTTCAGGGACAGGCGTCGACGCCCCCCGACTTCGCGCAGCAGCTCTTCCAGCAATATCTGTCGTTCTGGACCGATTTCTGGAATCGAAACGCCGGTTCGTCGGATTCGTCTGACCCGTTCAAAGCCGCCGAGCGGCAGTGGATGGAGCAACTCCAGAACGCTTCGAGCACATTCTCAAAGATGATGCGTGCGGAGGAGTTCGCGAAGGTGTTGGGTAAGAGCGTCGAGCAAACTTTGGCTGCCGAAGATAAGTTCGCGAAGGCGATAAATCCCAAGATCGATTCGGCGCTGCGAATGGTCAACCTTCCTTCGCGGGGTCAGATCGATCGCCTCCTGCAGCGGGTGATCGGCCTGGAGGAGCAGTTGGACGAGATCGAGCAGGTGATGCGCCAGCACAACAAGGTGCACCATAACGGCGCGATATCGGCCAGTCAAACTCAACCAACCGAAGAGCCAGCCCCAAGAAAAGCTGGGCTATCTAAGAAGAGGGCGGCAGCGGGAGCCTAACCCCGAATCAGCTGAGTGTCCGGTGTGTGAAGCACCGGGGACCGGTAGCCCAATCCGTTAACGCGCATCCCCGCAGGCCGACAAGCCTCGCCGGGGCATACTGGAAAAGAGCCCGTGAGCAGCCAGCAAAAAGGAATGGCCGATGAGATGGCCAAAGCCCTAGACGAATTGGTGACCCAAACCTTGAAAGCCTTCGAGGCTACGTCCGAGCAGGCCGCCCATACGGTCCAGGTCTTCGCCAAGGCGCTTGAAGATGGACAGCAAGAAAGCCGGCAGGTGCTCGAAAGCTTCGCCCTCTACGTCACCCGCCGCAATGAAGCGCTGGCTGAGCTGCTCCAGACGCAGAGGCCAGTATCAGTCCACGGTAATGGTGGAGGCGAGCAGAAGGCTAAGGCGGTGTTAGACAAACTAACGCAGGAGGACGCTGGCCTCGTTGAGGAATTCGGCAAGTACCTTCACGTCCTTCAAGAGCGGCAGGTCCGCTTTCTCAAGGATCGCATGGAGCCCTCGCTAAAGATGATAGAGAGTGGGCAGCGCCTCGCACAGACGTTGACGAACTACAATGCTAGCGTTTATGGGGCGTACCAACGGATGGCTAGTCAAATGCTTGGGTGGCTCACAGAGCAGTCAGCGACGGCCGACAGCGGGCAAACAAGGAATTCGCAAGAGGACTAGGAGACTAATCGTGGACCCAGGACTCAAGGTCGGCGTAAAGGCGTCCCTTACGAAAACGCTTTCACAGGCCGATGTCGAGGATTTCGCTCGAATCAGTGGCGATTCGCAAGGCCTGCATATGGATGACGGCTACGCCTCAGGGACGCGTTTCAAGAAGCGGGTCGCCCACGGGGGCCTGTCGATCGGACTCATCTCGGGAGTCCTCGGGACTCAAATAGCAGGGCCAGGGACGACGGTCGTCTTCCTGGGACTGAACTGTCGCTTTGTTCAGCCGGTGTTTCTTGGAGACACCGTGACCGCCACCTGTGAAGTCACAGAGATCAGGCCGGACCGACCCATCGTCACACTCAGCTGCGTTTGCACCAATCAGGACGGCGCCGAAGTCCTGACTGGACAAGCAACCGTGTTACTCGACCCTTACCCACTACAGTAACGATCGCGATTTCTCTGGGTGGACTCACTGCCGTCGACGGCTAGCGAACACAGTTCTCAGCACGGTGTGATAGACTAGCGCCAAAAGGCCTCTGGGAAGCTTGACGGAAACAAGGTGGGTTGCGTCTAACTAATTCCGTAGCAATCGGTACACAGATCGATATCGCGGACCTTCAGCCCCGTACTGGTTGGCTCACCGCAGCGAGCGCACTGAAAGGTTTCGGCAGAACTTCCACACACCGGGCACCTTGCGCTCTCCATCTTCGGAAACCCCGCAACAGCTGGCGATGCTAAAACAGCTTTCAGATGGGTCTCGTCGACGCTCTTTACGCGCACACTCCTTACCTCGAACGGGCTCTCGTGCGGCAAGGCGCGGTTATCCTGGTAAACCAATCGGCGGGAGAGGTCCCCGAGCTGTCCGGACGACAAATCCACGCTATGGTCACCACCCGCTCCTTTGCCGGCTCCCAGCGAGACACCTTGGTGGCTCTGGCCAGGGCAGTCTTCCGGGCCCAGCAGCTACTACACTCCGACCAGCAGGCGGCCGTCGAAGCCATTCTTCAATCCGGCGTCCCGGGCCTGGATAGAGGTCTGGTCGAGACCATCGTCGAGATCTACGCTCCCGCGATACCCAACTACGCCGGATGTATCACAGGCCGGCGTCATGCGGGCGAACGAGCTCTTCCCAGCCCACCGGACCGCTCCCGATCTTATCGGGATCGACCTTAGCAGCTTCGTTGCTGCTGCCATATCCCAGGAAGCTAGTCAATGACTTCAGACACCGGGTCATGGTCCGTCAACCCCTTACCAACCTGGCGCCAATGGGGCTCCAGACCGTAGCCCGAAAACCAGGTCCGTCCAGATGGAGCCGCAGGGAGACGGGTGGAACTTTCTACCACCCGTCTCCCTTTTGGTTTATCGAGTTCACCTCAGAAGCCGAACATAGCCCCAAAAGCCATGTCACCGGTAGGACTTCTAATAACTGATTAGGGTCAAGTTTCGACCTTCCCAAGACGGTGCCTCTCTGTCGGCTGAGAGCGAGGAGCGTCGGGTTAAGAGCCTTGCGTCAACAACTGGCGAATTGGCCCGCCGGACCACCTAACAAGCCGGTTTCAGACCGGCGTGCTGCTCTTCTCATCGGCTGTTCCACTTGCGGGTCAAGTCGGTGAGCTTACCGGCACGCGATCTTTGACCTCCGATGCACTTGGTGTGGAACTACGGGGGTGGAACAATAGCGCTAGGAAAGAGGCGTTAATGGCTACGGTAAAGAAGTCGGGAGACATCCCTACAGCAAAAACGGTCACCCGAAATCCATCGGCAAAGGAGCTTCGAGCCCTGACGGCCGAGATGCCCAACGCCAAGCACACCATCTTCGACAACTACAATGTGCAGACAAAGGTCGTGGCCCGGAGCAACGGCAGCACATTTATAGCCACGGACACTCCTGAGCGGCACCCGGGGCAGACGGTCACGAAGGCGGAGGCCGCCCGCCTTGCGGATATGCAGGATGACTACATTCGCAGCCAGGAAATGTTGGTTGTGGACGGCTCCATCGGTAACCATGAGAGGCTGGCGACCCCGGCGCGCCTCATGATCGAGAAGCGGAACGCCAACGTCGTCGGCATGCAGCAGATCCTGTACTTCGCCTCCCAGCCATCACGAGACCCCGAGCTCACCGTGATCTATACACCGAACCTGGCGGCCCCCGGATACCCGAATGAACGGGCCATCATCGTGGACCTGGATACCGGAATCACCCGGGTGATGAACTCCGATTACTTCGGGGAGTCCAAAAAGGGCGGCCTGAGGATGTGGAACAAACGAATATACGAGCTGGGCGGGCTTCCCCTCCACGCGGGGTGCAAAGTCGTGCCGACGGCACGGGGGGAACGGGTCATAGCCATCGTGGGTCTATCCGGTACCGGCAAGACCACCACCACCTTTACCGAGCAGAACGGCTCTCTACCAATGCAGGACGACTTTGTGGCGGTATTTCCCGGCGGGGAGATAATCGCGACTGAAAATGGCTGCTTCGCCAAGACCTTCGGCCTGGACCCAGTCAACGAGCCGGCCATCCATGGCGCTGTGGTGCGCCCGACCGCCTACCTCGAAAATGTCTCCCAGAGCGTAGAGCATGGGCCTGTCGATTTCCACGACGACGGGTATACGCAAAATGGGCGAGCCGTCTTCGGCCTCAACGAGCTGGCAGCCTGCAAAGACGCCCGAGACGTAGGCCCGATGGACGCATTGCTGATCCTGAACAGGAACGAGAACATCGTTCCTGCGGTCGGCAGGCTGACCGGTGCTCAGGCTGCCGCCTACTTCATGCTGGGAGAGACTCAAGGCACCTCCGCCGGCGGGAAGGACGAGGCCGGTAAGTTCTTGAGAATTCCAGGAACGAACCCCTTCTTCCCGCTGCCCGACGATCTCCAGGGGAACCGCTTCCTGGAGCTTCTCGGCCAGCGCCACTTTGAAGTATTCCTGCTGAACACCGGCCGTGTCGGCGGACCTTCTGATAACCCTAACAGCAAGAAGGTCAAGATTCATCATTCCAGCGCCGTCGTCAGGGGCATCGCCGAGGGAACGATCTCCTGGGTACGTGACCCCGATTTCGGCTACGAGGTGGCTGAGGGCATACCTGAGTTCGATGACGAGGAGCTCCTCCGCCCATATCTGCTCTACAAGCGTCAGGGGCGGCTGGAGGCGTATCAACAGGTAGCAAAACAGTTCAAGAAAGAGCGCGTCGAAGAGCTGTTACAATATCCGGCCCTCGATCCCGAGATCGTAGCCGCTATACGGTAATATCGAATCGGCGCGCCTACCGCTTCCCAGCGGTTTCGCTAAGTGCAGTACGACCTTTCCGCTGACGGACCAGGCCCTGTCCTGCGATGTTATGGCTCAGCCATAGGGTCGCACCGCCGATCAGGGTGGCAGCAGTCTAAAATGAGAAATGTCGGGTATGCTTAACCGAAACGTCATTCGGCGTGGCGGAGGAGAAGCGTGGTGCCGAAGGTCTTTTATTTGGGTGTACTGATGGCGACCGGTGTCCTCCTGGCCGCCTGCACCTCTACCCCCGAGCCCACCCGCACACCCACGGACGCGCCCGTGTCAACGGCCACGCCGACCCCCACACCCACGGCCACACCCACGGCCCTACCTCGCCCAACACCTACGGCTACCCCAAGCGCGGACCCCTTATCGGCGGGTCCGACCCGCGCTCCCGTAGGCCAATCGTTTGAACAGGGCATCGAAATAGACGAGCGGTTTACCGGTTGCAACGGTTCGGGTCCGGTCAACTTCGAACACTCCCCGATGAGGTTCGAGGATTTCTCAACAATCGTTCCTTACGGCCTGGTCGTGGGCGCACATGTGACGCCGATTGACCATATGTACTTCACCATGAAGGACCGGTCGCTTGGAAGAGACAGTTACGAGGTGCGGGCTATCCAAGATGGGGTCATCTACAACCTCCAGCCTCGCGACATCAACGTGGATACCGGTCAATCCAAGGAACGGGAATGGCGTATGGACATCGCTCATACCTGCACATTCCATAGCTACTTTGACCTCCTCACTAGTCTTGAACCCTCCATATTGGCTGAATGGGAAAAAACTCAGGGGGGCCGCACCGCCCGGTGGAGTGGTATTCCAGTCAAATCGGGCCAGGTCGTCGGCAGAATTGGCGGCCAGACTTTGGACTTCGGGGTATACGACTACGAGACCGTTCTATCGGGCTTTGTATTTCCTGCACACTATGACCGGGAGGTGTGGAAAGTTCATACGGTCGATCCGTTCCCGTATTTCCCGCCAGACATCCGCGAAATATTCCTCGCAAGGAATCTCCGCAAAGTTGAACCGCTAGCTGGCAAAATCGACCATGACATCGACGGCAGGTTAGCTGGTAACTGGTTCGAGCAAGACACCAATTGGTACGCCGGTATCTACCCACGCAGATACTGGGACGGACATCTCTCCGTAGCGCCTGATCATCTGGACCCTACGAAATGGATGTTCTCTATCGGTCGTTGGCCGGGAGAGCATGATGGTTCTGGAGCGGCGAGCTATCTGGTAGTGAATGCCGACCCAGATCCGCGGAGCGTTATGGTCAGCGATAGCATCGTCAAGTACGAACTCGGCTTTAGGTGGTATTGCTCAGTTGACGAGCCGAGACGTTGCGGCTTCCAATGGGACGGCACATCTCAACTCTATGCTCAACCCATGACGGAGAACGTCCCAGCACCAATCGTGGGTGTAGTCCTACTACAGATGATCGACGACAGGCTCTTGAAGATTGAGGTATTCCCGGGCAAGGTGGCCTCTGAAGTAGGGAACTTCACCGCCGCGGCGAAACTCTACGAGAGATGAGCTGGAGAGCGATAGTTCCATCACGCTTCCAACATCAGCCAGCCGTGAGCCCTCCCGGAATACTTGTCCGCATCATCGACGTTTGGGCGACATCGGAAAGGTTTGAATAACCATGCTTGAAAGAGAACAGAAACAGGCCGGGGCGGGTGAGGAGAGTCTCTTTTGAAGCTCAGCATTCCTATTGGTGGTATCCTGCTGATTGCCCTGGTGCTGGCCGCCTGCACCTCTGCCCCCGAGCCCACCCGCACACCCACGGACGCGCCAACGCCGACCGCCACGGCCTCTCCAGTCGGCACCCCGCCCCGGACACTTACACCTGTAGCATCGCCGAATCCCACAGCGACCCCTACCCCTATCCCTACGCCCGTTCCGACAGCCATCCCTGGGCCAACGGCTTCTCCCAGGCCGCCGGGCACGTCCGTACCGTCTCCAGTACCTACCGCGACCCCCATACCGACGCCAGTGCCCACCGCGGCCCCTACCCTGCAGCTTCGCGACGCGATCTTTGGTCGGCCATGCTCCGGCGCGGGACCCGTTCCCTTTACGACCTCTCCTCTCGATCCAGACCTTATCGACTACATCAGACCCCTGGGGTCGATCTCAACGTCCCACATAACGCCGACGGACCATGCCTACTTTCATCACCGGAACCCGGGCATATTCCCTCCGCAGAACGATGTCAGAGCGACAGGGGATGGGTACATCGTCAGCATCGGGACCATGAGTGGGCACCTCAGACCCGCCCCTCCAGGCCAACCCGGCAATGTGGAGGACTATCGCGTCATTATTTCCCATTCCTGTACTTTCCTCACGATCTACATCCACATGAACGGGCTCGCAGCGGAGATCCTGGAGGTGACTGGGGAGTTTGGACAGGGGTCTCGTTGGGTCCCGTCTGACAGCAGCCCGCCGATACCGGTCAAAGCCGGGCAGGTGATCGGAAAGGTTGGGGTCGGTTCCTTCGACTTCAGCGTCCACGACGCCGAGGTGACCCTCAGCGGCTATGTGGTTCCATCCCGCTACGACGGCGAGCCGTGGAAGGTCCACACCATAGACCCGTTCGAGCCGTTCGTAGAGCCGCTCAGGACGCAGCTCATGGAGCATAGTCTCAGGACCACAGAGCCCAGGGGCGGGCGGATCGACTACGATATCGACGGCCGACTGATCGGCAACTGGTTCCTGGAAGGCACGGTGGACTACCGGGGCTCCGGACCGCTGGTGTTCCCGAATTACTGGTACGGGCATTTCGCCATTGTCTACGACTACATAGACCCCACGCAGATCAGGATTGGCGTTGGCGGACTCGGTGACGATGGAGGCATGGTGTTCGGCGTCCGTGGCAACTCGCCCGATCCCGCCGACGTGACGCCCACATCCGGACTCATCAAATACGAGATCACCAGTTCCAGATACAGCTTCCCGGGTTCCGAGATCAGAGGGGATAACGGCGAGACCAGGGGCACCCTGCTCGTGCAGATGCTCGGAGACCGGCGCATTGAGCTGGAGGTGTTCCTGGGGCAGGCGCCGGACCAGGTCCAGGGGTTTACCAGCGCGGCGCGAATCTATCTGCGGTAGCCAAAGATCCGGCCGCCGTAACGGCAGGGCGATTGTTGTGTACTCGGACCGGCTTCGCTTGAGCCAGGGGCTCACGCCCATGCCAGGGTATGACAGATGAGGCTGCAGCTTGAACCGTCGTACGCGTTGCTATAATCGAGCTATGGGGGTCCTGGTGCGTTGGCCTGTGATTGTTGTCTTGGGTGCGCTGCTTCTGGCCGCCTGCACCGTCGTCGAAGGCCCATCGAACACCGCCACGGACGCTGAGGAATATTTCTAGAATCGGGCCATGGTTGGACGAGATGGTGAGCCACTTCCAAGCTGTGGTGATTCCATATTCACTCAGCCTGTAGTAGACCCGGCAGATGCGACCCCATTCTTCTGGGAGAACAAGGGATACCCACATGACCACATGGTGTACTGGGCTACCCGGAAGCTCAATAAGGAGTTTCCAGCGGCTGGTATACCTGCCTCAGAGCAGGTCCAAGTGTATGCCCCCGCGGACATCTACTTCATGAACTTCGGGCGGTCTATCCTTGAGTCGCAGGATGGTGGGACGTACGAGGAGTGGGGCGCGTATACCATCATCTGCGAAGGTTACAGCCTGTTCTGGTCGCACGTTGGAAGACCTGTCGAAGAGATCCTCGATATCTTCAGGAAGACCGCTCCGGTCGAGTGGACCGACTGTCCAGTGTCAACAACCGAAGAGGCGCTGGTAACGACAGAACTTGGACAATGCAGATGGAACGTGTTTATCAATCCTCCAATTAGCGCGGGTACGCCCATCTGGAAGTCCAGCGGCTACTCAACAGGATTTGACTTGGGTCTTCGGCTCGCTGGACTCACAGCCGAGGAGCTCCAACAGCATCCCAGCTACGGATACTCCATTAACCCCTGGGTCCACTCGGGTGGGAACGCTGTCTGTACGCTAGAGTACTTCCCGGAGCCTTATAGGACGACATATCTAGAATCGATGGCGGGCAGGTGCGGCCCGTTTAATCAAGACGTACCAGGCACTGCCATGGGGATGTGGTTGCCAATACGGCCGCCTGCCGACGGGAGCGTCCCAGACCGTGGGCGTGGGACTGAATGGGCCTCATTGGGAGGAGGGAAAACTTCAGGCCTTGACCTTTACGAAGACTGGGTAGATGAGTCGGTGCACAAGCTGGAAATTGGAAGCCAGTTACCCGATATCCCGGCGGGTATGTATCGGATTGGGACCGTTTCGGACGGTCTTGTCAATCGCGAGTGGGACTCGGTAGTCCCGGGTGAGGTGTACTGCGCCGAACTCCGCCGCCAGAGGGGCGTCTCGGGATGGGATGACACGGTCACAGAGGTGGTACTGATCGAGGTGTCTGAAGATGGTCGGACTCTAACCATCGAAGGAATGACGAGAATGCGGTGCGAGGAAGGCCAGTATTCGTTCTCGGCTGATGCGCATGCGATGTGTCGCTGAACCCCTCTTCGTAATTACCACCGGCAAGAAGGTGCTATGCGCTATCGCGTGATGGCAAACGATAAATGAGTTTTATGTGTTCAAGGAAGAAGGTGCGCGCCGTGAAGCCGGAGGCGATGGGGGTCTCCCACCGATGAAACTATCCCTGTTCGTCGTTTTCGGCGCCATCGGCGTTATCCTGGTGCTGGCCGCCTGCACCTCGACCCCCGCGGCCACGACCGCTCCCACTACCACCCCGGAGTCCACGGCCGCGCCTACCCCTACGCCGTCGCCAGCTCCAACGCCGTCGCCAACCCCCACGGCCACGCCTACGCTGTCACCCACTCCTACGCTAACAGTACCACTCACACAAACTCCTAGCTCCACACCGACGCCCACTCCTACCCTAGTGCCATCACCAGCTCCTACGCCACGGCCCACTCAAGGCGCCTACCCGGACACCCATCAGCTCGCCGGTCCCTGAATGCTCAGCCGACGCCCCGCTCTTCGAGGTTTCCCCCATACGGCTGTCCGACATCCAGGGCGTCGTCCCCCTGGGCAATCTGAACCCGCCAGGGCACACCTTTCCGTCGCAGCATCTCTACTTCTACATTCGGAGAGAGGACCCAACGGATACTAGAAGCTCCCCGGTAAGTGTTCCTGTTTATGCTCCCGGGCACATGTGGATCACCTCCGTTACTTCGTCGGAATAGCTTTCGGCAAGTCCGCCATTTACAGAGTACTCCCTTAACTTTAGCCCCTGTAGGCAGGTATCGGGATACTTTCACCACGTTCAGTCCCTCACCGAGGGTTTGATCGACCGTAGCGGCCCCTATGACACGGGCGGTTGCAATACCAACTCGACAGGAGGTCAAACACTCCGGGTCTGTAAGAAGCGCCCCCTAATGATAGAGGTGCAGGCAGGTGAGCTCATCGGCACGGCGGGCGATGATGGAAATTTAGCGTTGGACTTCGGCATTCGGGATAGCCGGATTACCCCCCTCGAGTACGCCAATCCATCTCGTCTTTTCTCGAACCAATCTGGATTTGACCAGTTTCATCTGGCCTGCGCGATAGACTACTATCCCCCAGATAAGCGGGACCAGTTGCTGGCCCGGTTGGGCGACTATTTCGGAGAAAGGCCGAGGACAATAGAGCCAATCTGCGGCGAGGTGGAGCAGGATGAGCCAGGCACGGCCCAGGGTAAGTGGTACAGAGCTGGCACCGCGGTGGAACTCTCTCCTGAGGACCCCCATCTGGCCCTCGTTCACGACAACGTTGACCCATCGAGAGGCGTGTTCTCGGTTGGAACGTCCGTTCCTGGACTCGGACCAAACGCGTGGTTTTTCGCTCCTCAGCCTTCAGGCGGCGTCAACAGAGACTTCAGTCAGGTGACTGCCGATGGCACCATATATTGCTACGAACCTGTGGGCAGGTCGGGGCGTCCTCCGTCCTCACCCCTGGTCATCCTCTTGCAGATGACCAGTGACATAACCCTCCGCATCGAGAAGCGTGACGCTGCACAATGCGGCACCGGACCCTGGGTCTTCCAGTCCGATTACGTCGACTTCGAGCGCTGATCGCGGGACCGGACGATCAAGGTCGAGATGGTCCCAGACCGGACCGCCGACGAAGTAGACGGCTTCTCCGACGCGGCGCGAATCTATCTGCGGTAGCCCGAGGCACGTAGCGCCCACTGGATGGAGGGGCCACACCCACCATCGGGAGCCAGGGAAGCACCTGGTTGCCGTGATTGCGTGAGCCCCGCGTCGCTGCCCCATCAACCAGCTCGTGGGCTCAGACAGGCACATTTTCTTGCCAGCTATTCCTGAGCACATTCCGAAGTTTGCGTTCCGAGTGTCAAGGGGTCATGTTGACTGCCGTCCAGAAGCCCGTCTACAATCGGCCAACGTCACGACCTGGGAAGGCCGCGTCAAATGACCGCTACAACGCGATTAGGGCTTCTTCTCCCTGCAAACAACGCCGTTATCGAGCCGGACTTCAACCACGCCGTGCCGGAGAGCGTGACCGTGCATGCTCACCGCCTTTGGGTCGAGGAAGACTATAGAGACGATCAGGCCCAGCAACGCATGGGAGCCCAGATAGACCGCGGCGTAGAGTATCTGGCGCAAGTACCGGTGGATGTCATCGCCGTGATTGTCATCTACCACTCGACGCCGCCGGGCGAGGGTGCGACCGACATTGAGAGTCGGTTGAGCGCCATCAGCGGCATACCCGTCGTGCGGACTAGCTCGTCGGCGGGGATGGCGCTGCGGGCCCTGGGGGCTCAGCGCGTCTCCATCGTCAGTCCCTATGACGAGCCCTCCACGGAGGGGTTGCGGAGCTTGCTCGTGGGAGGCGGCTTCGATGTTGTCAGCGCAGACTCGGAGCCTCGGGTATCAAAATTGGGAGACCGGGCCTTCCAAGAGCAGGACCCCAGGGAGATACTGGAGTTCGCCGCCAAGGTGTGCCGGCCCGATGCCGACGCGATGTTCTTACCCTGCAACTCCTGGCGAGCGATGGATATAGCAGACGAGCTGGAGCGTCGTACCGGCAAGACGGTGATTGCCGCCAGCCAGGCGACTCTGTGGCGATCTCTGCGGATAGCTGGAGAAACCCGTCCCATCCAGGGCAGAGGAAGGTTGCTCTCCGAGATGCCCGCCGTCCCCTCTTAGATGCTGCCCGCCAGAAACCCCCATGGGGGCACTGCCCGCGGCCCAACGTCTATTCGCAATGACCTGAAAAGCGTTCAGGCTTCGCCGAGCTTGTAGAGCTTGGCCGCGTTATCCCGCATGATCTTACGCCGCTCATCCGCGGGGACGTGCCTCATTTCATAGGCGGCGGTCCGCTGAGAGTTGGGCCAGTCCGAGTTTACGTGAGGGTAGTCGGTGGACCACATGATGTGGTCCACCCCGATGAGATGACGGTTGTCGATGCCGTGGGGATCGGTAATGAAGGTGTGCCAGAGGTGTTCCTTGAAGTACTCGCTAGGCAGCCGTTTCAGGTGCGTGCCGGCGGACCAGCGGATGCGCAGAAAGGTGTCGTCCAGGCTCTCCAGGTAGTAGGGTATCCAGCCAATCCCTGTCTCCACCGCCACTACCCGCAGCTTCGGGAAACGCTCGAAGAGGCCGCCGCCGACGATGTCGGCCAGGGGCTTGAAGACGTTGACGCCCAACCGGGACAAGAACGAGCCCGTGAACCGGGCCATGCCGGACACCGTAATCGGGCCACCGCCGGGCCGTGGCGGCGAAGGGGACATGAAGCCGAAATGGATGTGCACCGGGTAGTCCCAGTGCTGGACCTCATCCCAAAAGCGGTCATCCTCCGGTGAGGGCTGTGTCCCGCCGCTGGGGTAGGTGCTCATGATGATGCCCTTGGCCCCTAGCTCGGCCACACGGCGCCATTCTAGGAGCAGGTCTTCCACCCCCGTCATGGGTCCCAACGGCAGGCCGATCAACCGGTCCGGCGCTACGGAGCAGAAATCCTCTCGTAGCCAGTCGTTGTAGGCCTGGACACAGGCCAGCTGCAGGTCCCTATCCGAGGAATAGGTGTGGGCCCCTGTCAACGCTACGCTGGGGTAGAGAAGCTGGGCTTGGACCATGTCATACTCCATCTCCTCCAAGCGTGCCTGGGGGTCCCAGCTAGCGGGACGCAGCCTGCTCATGGGCGTGCCTGTGGGGTCGTAATCGGTGACCTCAAGTCCAGCGGTTGCCGTCAATGCGATGGGCACGACCCTCTTGCCACCGTCGAAGGACCAGGCGAACTTGTCCTCTCCCAGCTCAACCATCTTCGGCGCCCGGTCTTTCAGCGCCGCGGGGACCCGCTCCTGCCACACGTTGGCGGGCTCATTCACATGGCTGTCAGCATCGATCAATCTGTACTCCATCGTTGCCTCCGATTCCAGCGTGGCTGCGGTTACAGCTTCGTAGTCTTACCACCATCCGCGTAGAAGTGCTGGCCCGTAATGAAACCGGCATCCTCCGAGGCCAGAAAGGCCACCACCCGCCCCATCTCCTCAGCGGTAGAGAGGCGCTTCAGGGGTATCGTGTCCACGGTGCGCAGACGGCCCTGCAGTGTGTCGCTCGGCGTCATGCCCTTGGGCGCCGCCAGCATGCTGGGAACGCCCGTCGGCCCGATGGCGTTGACGCGGATGCCGTGCTCCGCCAGGTCCATCGCCATCGCCTGGGTCAGCGAGTGCAGACCCCCTTTTGAAGCGTGGTACGGTGCGTTTTCCTTACGAGCGCCTTCGGCCCCGACACTGGTGATGTTGACGATGGAGCCCGGCTTCCCCTGCTGGACCCAGTGTCGCGCCACCGCCTGGCTGCAGAGAAAGGGGCCTTTCAGGTTCACCGCCTGGATCCAATCGTACGAAGCCTCGGAGAACTCCAGGAATGGGGTCAGCTCGATCACCGCCGCGTTGTTCACCAGCACGTCCACGGTGCCGAACCGAGCGATGGTGCGGTCCACCATGTTCTGCACCTGCTTCGCCTTGGAGACATCGGTACGCACAAACATGGTCGCCGCCTTCTCTTGCCGGCCTATGTCCCTGGCCGCCTGGCGACCCAACGAGACCTCGATATCGGCCAGCGTGACGGACGCGCCCTCCTGGGCGAAGACCCGCGCGATTCCAATACCGATCCCCTGCGCGGCACCCGTGACGATAACCACCTTGTCTTTGAACCGCATCGCTGCCTCCTCTGCGACATGGTTGACGGACGTGCCTGACCATCGACCGGTAGTGTACGAGCCGCCGTTGTCCGGCGCAAGGGCGGCATGATGTAGGGTGTTGGACCTCGCATGCGCCTTGATGAACTTGATTGACGTTGCTACAATCCGCCCCGAGGGTATCTCACTTAGGAATCCAGGGAGGAGCAGCTTCATGCCGAAGTACACATGCATTTCCGCGGACTCTCATGTGGTGGAGCCCCCTAACCTCTGGCTGGACCATATCGATCCGGGTTATCGCGAGAGGGCCCCCCGAGTCATCAACGACAACGGCAACGATGTTTTCACCGTGGAAGGAGTCGACCTGCTGCCCATTGCCGGAGGCTCCGCTGCCAACAGGTCCTCCCAGCAAATGCTGCGGGGCTCCTATGAAGAGGTCACCTTCAAAGGGGCGTATGACCCCGATGAACGGCTCAAGGACCAGGACACGGACGGCGTGCAGGCCGAGGTGGTCTATCCGACTATCGCTCTCCGTATGTTCAGCATCGACGATCCAGACCTCCTGCGGGCCTGCTTCAGGGCCTACAACGACTGGATCGCTCAGTTCGTCGGCGCGCACCCGGACCGCCTCAAGGCCCTGGCCCTGATCCCCCTGGACGATATGGAGGCTGCCGTCATCGAGCTCCACCGCACCAGGAAACTGGGCCTGGGAGCCGCCGTCATCGGCCTCCACCAGGAGACGGATGATGTCCAGTACGACAGCCCCACCTACGACCCGTTCTGGGCCGCAGCGCAGGAATTGGAGATGCCAATCAGCATGCATGTGCTCACGAACCGGGCCAAGATCCCCATCAGGAACGCCATCACCAAGTCTACCGACGTCTACTGGATGGAGCGTACCCTCGCGACGATGATTTTCGGAGGTGTCTTCCAGCGCTTTCCCCGCGTCAAGGCCATCTCCGCCGAGAACGACGTCGGCTGGGTCCCTTTCTTCATGGAGCGCATGGACTACGTCTTCGGCAAGGGCATGGCCAGCCAATACCCCATCGGCAGCGGCTCAGAAAAGCCCAGCGATTTCTTCCGCCGCAACATCTACTGTACCTTCATGCGTGACCGCTCCGGCATACTTGCCCGGGAGCAGGTCGGCGTTGAGCATATGCTGTGGTCCAGCGACTACCCTCACTTCGACAGCACCTGGCCCAACTCCCAAAAGGTCATCGGTGACATCTTCCAGGGAGTTCCGGAGGAGGACAAAGGGAAGATCATTGCCGGCAACGCAGCGAAGATGTACGGCTTTGCCTAGGCCGCTGGAAGGACAGCGCCTATGGTGAAGGTCGCGGTCCTAGACGACTACCACGGTGTCGCCCTGGATATGGCCGATTGGGGCCTGCTGCCCAAAGAAGCGGAGGTCCAGGTCTTCCAGGACCACCTGTATGACGCCGACGCCCTCGTGGAGCGGCTCAGCGAGTTCCAAGTGGTGGCGGCGATGCGGGAGCGCACCGCTTTCCCTCGCGAGGTACTCGAGCGGCTGCCCAAACTGGAGCTCCTGGTCACCACCGGGATGGCTAACGCCGCCATAGACATCCAGGCCGCCACGTCGCTGGGTATCGTGGTATGCGGCACAGGGGGTCTGAGCAACACCGTCGAGCTTACCTGGGCCCTCATTCTTGCCCTGGTGCGTAACATACCCAAGGAGGATGCGGAGACCCGCCGCGGAAAGTGGCAGACGACCCTGGGTGTTGGGCTTCCCGGCAAGGTACTTGGGCTCTTGGGGCTGGGCCGGTTGGGCTCTCAGGTCGCTACCATCGGCGCAGCCTTCGGCCTTGAGCTCATCGCGTGGAGTCAGAACCTCACCCAAGAGCGGGCGGCCGAGTTCGGGGCCAAGCTAGTGGCCAAAGATGATCTCTTCGCTCGGTCCGACATCCTGTCCGTGCATCTCCGGCTCAGCGACCGTACCCGAGGGCTCGTGGGCTCCCAAGAGCTGGGGCTCATGAAGCCTACCGCCTACCTGGTCAACACCTCCAGGGGACCCATCGTGGACGAGGTAGCGCTGTTGGACACCCTGCATCGAGGAGCCATCGCCGGCGCGGGCCTCGACGTCTTCGACCAGGAGCCGTTGCCGTCGGGCCATCCCTTCACGCAGCTGGAGAACACCGTTCTGACCCCTCACCTTGGCTACGTTACGAGAGAAGGCTATCGAGTGTTCTACGAACAGACTGTCGAGGATATCGCGGCCTACCTGCGGGGCGAGCAGGTGCGAGTGCTCAACCCTGAGGCCGCCAAGCACAGCCGAAACCGCCTGTCGTAACGGGTGTCGCCCCCCCCCCCCCAACCGCCTGAAGCTTGGCAAGCGGGTATACTAGGAATATAACTGAAACAGGTTTTTGTTAAACTTCATGGCCGAGTCCGCCGTTACACCCTCTACCCCATCAACCACCCAGCCCCAACCTTCCACGGGGAAGGCCTTCGCCGCTCTGACTCTTGAAGTCGAGCGGATGGGGTTGCTCAAGCCCCAACCGGGCTACTACGCCTTTACAATCCTCTCGACTCTGGCGTTGCTTGGCCTGGGTATGTATTTTCTGGTCGTGTTGGACAGCCTCTGGCTCCAGCTTCTCAACGCCGTCTATATGGCCTTCGTGTTTACCCGGATGGCCTTCATCGGCCACGATGCCGGGCACCGGGTCATCTTTCGCTCTAACGGGTGGTCGGAAGCCACGGGCCACATCATCAGCTTTCTCATGGGCATGAATCGAAGCTGGTGGGTCGACAAGCACAGCCGACACCACGCCGACCCGAACCACCTCGACCAGGACCCAGACACCTTCATACCGGTGCTGGCATTCACGGAGGAGCAGGTCAGGAGTAAGCGGGGCCTGTTCCGGCTCACAGCGAAGTACCAGGCCTACTTGTTTCTCCCCATACTCTCCTTGCAGGGCATCGGCCTGCGGCTTGCCGGCGTCCAGTTCCTGCTTTCCCACAAGGTGCAGCACCCCAAGGCCGAGTGGTCCATCCTGGCCGCTCACTCCATCGTGTACTTCGGCCTGCTGTTCTATCTGCTCGACCCCCTGACCGCGGTGTTGTTCGCCGTCGTTCACCAGATGTTGTTCGGCCTGTACATGGGCCTAAGCTTTGCCCCCAACCATAAGGGTATGCCCATCCTGGAGAGCGGGACTCAAATGGACTACGTGCGACAACAGGTCATCACCGCGAGGAACATCAATGCCCATCCGGTGAACGATTTCTTGTACGGCGGTCTCAACTACCAGATAGAGCACCACTTGTTTCCCAACATGCCGCGCAATCAGCTGAAGAAGTCCCAGGGAGCCGTCAAGGAATTCTGCGAGGCGAACTCGATCTCCTATCATGAGGTCAGCGCCTTTCGGTCCCTGGTGGAGCTAGAGACGTACTTGCACAGGATCGCCGCCGCTGTGCCATGACCTAGGCGGGCAGCCGCCCGCTGGCATTGCGCCTGACGGCGTAGGAGAGAAGGATACCGGGCACTCACCCCCCTCTGGACACCCTTCTTCAGTACCTGCTACAAGGCCTCCTCGCCACGAAAGGCGGAGCGTAGCCGACGCCAGACGCGGTTCAACATCGGGGCCCCCTCCTCGTCCTGAGTCCGGTGGCCGTAACGGGCGATGATGTACTCGTCCGTGATCTCCTCAACGTCGGAGGCTGCCCCTGGCATCTCGCGTCGCAGGCGGGTGGCATATTCGGACGGGGTCTCTCCTCGCTGCTTGGGCCTCCCGGACACCCGTCCCTCCCATAACAGCCCCTGATACATCTCCCGTATGTGCAACGTCCGGTCGTCGTCTACCCGGAAGCGCGCCTCCACCGGTCTCTCCGGCTCCCGAAAGAACCTGCGCCCCAGGCCGCCAAACAGCCCGAGGATGAACAACCAGAGGTCCCTCACGAATCGCTCCCACGACCACAGGGATTCGCTGACCTCATCGCTGTCCGAGTCATCCCCCGGTGGGCGGCGCCGCAGGTACAGCCGTATCAGGATAATCAAGACGATAGTGACCACCACCGCTACCAGGCTCCATATGCCGGCCTGGATCAGCGCTTGAGAGATCCCGCCATCTTCCTTATCGGCGGTCTCCCGGAGGTTGTTGAGAAATCCGTCGGCGCCAGGAGGGTCGAATTCGGGGGGTGTCACGTCCCCTCGGATAAGGTTGAAGAGCCACATGCCGACCCAGATGAACCCGCCTGCGATATAGCTGACCGGTAAAATAATGCCGTAGAGCAGAACGGCAAGGAAGGCGTCACCGACCGCATCCAGGGGACCCTTGAGCCTGGTGCTGAACCGAAGCGAAAGAACGCTGGCGATACCCAGGCCCACCAGGACAATGACCAGGGCCACGGTGACGGTCAGCGAGACCCACCGCCGGTGAAGACCCTGAGCGTCGACCCCCAGCCGTTGGGCCTCCATCTGCATGACGTGGAAATTGCTCAGGGCGAGAGCGGCCAGAGCAGAGAAGAAAAAAGCGGCGATATAAACGCCCGCAGAGATATCCACCGGGGTAAAGGCGCCGGTCTTCCTGGCGCCGTCCCAAACCACTAGCAGAAACGCCAGGGCAAAGAGCCCGAAAAGAAACGTCCTGTAGACACGCTGGGGGGTTATCGTGTCTTGGCTGAGGGAGTGGCCTCGCCACATGATGTACGTGCCAAAGAAGAATCCGGCAATGAGCTTTTGTATGTTGTCCAGGCCATGGGAGCCCCATCCGGTATCCCAGAGAGCGCAGCCTCCGCTCTGCTCAACCCGGAGAAGGAATGCCAGCAACAAGACAGTGCCCGCGAGGGCTCCGATCTGGCCCAAGCGCCCTCGTGCCCCATGCAATGCATAGCCAGCTGAAAAATAGGCCACCACAAAAAAGAGCAGCGTCGAGCCAAGACCCAGGGGCGGGTCTTCCCAGCTTACGGCGTTCCACTTGCTGATTCCCGCCATCCAGGGGAATATCCAAAGAGCCTCGATGAGGATGACTGTGACAGGCAGTAGCCGATGGGCGGCGAAGCTCCCACGTCCAGGCAGCGTCCTGGTGATGCCGCCCTCCACTAGCCCACCTCACCTTCGATGCTCACCGACTCCAGGTCCTTCCACGGGATAGTATCCGCGACGCTGAACGTCGGAATGCCGGGGGCTATCTGCCCCCTCCTGTGGCCGCCAGGGACCACCACGGCTACCCGTCGCCCAGCCCGGCGGTGCTGCGTGAGGCTGGCCAGCAAAGACGCGTCCGGGGCCGCCGTTATCACCATCAGCGTCGTTCCCCACGGCAAGCTTCTACCCAGAGTCTGGACCAGCCTCGAGATGGGGACGACCTCCTGAGGGTGCGCATAGGCCAGCGACTCCAGAATTCGAACGAGCTGGTCAGGGTGGCTGGAGGGTGGAATCTGGACCAGTCTGTTGTCGGCATACGATCCGTAGTTGGCGTAGAGCCCTACCTTGATATCCTGCTCCTGGGCATAGCTGGCGATGGCGGCCGCAGTGGTGATTCCCAGCTCGAAAAGCTGCTCCACGAAGCCCCAATACGGCGGCGAAACGGTCCGGGTATCAAGAAAAATCGCCACATCGGTCGAGGTGGTAGGATCGAACACCTTGGTCTGGAGCCGGCGCACCCTGGCGCTAGTCTTCCAGTGGATCCTTTTGAGGGGATCGCCCGGCGCGTAATCTCGGGTCGTAACTACTCGCAGTGGGTCCTCGTAAAGGTGACGCCGGATGCGGATATCGCCGAAAAGCTCCTTGGAGGGAATGCCCAGCCGTTCCAGAGGGACGATCCTGGGGTAGACGATGATTCGCTCCGTCTTTTCAACAGTGATCTCCCGCCGAAAGAAGCCAAACATGTCTCCGGCCTCCAGCTTGGCTGGACCGATCTTGAAGGACCCTCGCTTGGAGCACCGCAGCGTGTACCGCCTGGTAACCCGCTGGTACCAGCGAAGGGAAAAGCCGATGGACAGCAACGCCTGGCGCTCCATATGAGAAGGGCGGGTCGGCGTGTTGAGGAAGTCGACCTCCATGGGCACATCCATCATGATGCGGAACCACGGCAAGGGAAGGATCTTGTTGTTGGAGACCCGTACCACCAGCGACACCTCATCGCCGTGAAAGGCCCGTCTGCTGCTTAATCCGGTGGAGTACTCCACTTGGACGAACAAGTATTTAGACCAAACACGAGCAAGGCCGCCGATAAAGAAGAAGAGGATAGCCACGAGGAACAGTGCCGGCTCGCCCAGGACCGCGGCCGGTATGAGCAGGGCGATGCTGAGGAAAAGCCAGGCGCCTCCGAGCACGTCTAGCCTCGCTCACCGACCTGCTCAGCTGGTACGGGCACCGACGCCACGACCTCTTGGAGGATATCCTCGGAGCTTTGGCCGCGTAGGTGACTCTGGACCTTGGGGATGATCCTGTGCCCAAGAGCGAAGGGGGCCAAATACTTCACATCGTCAGGGGTAACAAACGACCGGCTCCGAATCGCGGCCAGGGCCTGACTGGTCCGGTACAGGCCCAACATCGCCCGTGGGCTGGCCCCCAGCTCCACCTCGGCATGCTCTCGCGTCGCTCTGACAAGCTCCACGATGTACCCTTCAATATCATGGTCTACCAGGACCCGGCGGGCCACCTTCCCCAGCTCTATCAACTGCTCGGCGGGCACCACCGCCTCAAGCTCGTCCATGGGACTGGACTCTCTGAACCTGTTCAGAATCTCCCGGTCCTCCTCCGCCGTGGGGTAGCCCAGGCGCAGGCGCAGCATGAAGCGGTCCAGCTGCGCCTCAGGGAGCGGGAACGTCCCCTCCAGCTCCACCGGATTCTGCGTGGCCAGCACGAGGAACGGCCGGGGCAGCTGCTTGGTCTCACCCTCAACCGTCACCTGGCGCTCCTCCATCGCCTCCAGCAACGCGGACTGCGTGCGCGGCGTGGCGCGGTTGATCTCATCCGCCAACACCACCTGGGCGAACAGGGGCCCTGGCCGGAACTCGAAGTCGGAGGTGCGCTGGTTGAAGGTATACGTACCCGGCAAGTCCGAGGGCAGCAGATCGGGAGTTGATTGGACTCGGCGGAAAGAGCAGCTGAGGGAGCGGGCAATAGCGCGGGCCATCATCGTTTTCCCTATCCCAGGCACATCTTCGATGAGGATATGACCTTCGCAGAGCAAGGCCACCATCGCCAGCTCGACGACGTCGCGCTTCCCGACGATGACCTTCTCCACATTGTTCTGGAGCAAGAACATCACCTGCGCCAGATGGAGTATCTCCTGTTGCACAATACCTCTCCTTGAGGAGGACTCTCTTAAAACTGCGTGCTTGAAGACCGGGCTGCGGGCAAGGGAGACAAGAACGAATTCTGATGAAGTATACGCTGCTGTGCGGGAACGAGAGTCACGTGACTGCTTAGGCTTCCGGGTCGGCCGACCGTGTGGTCCAAGTGACGACCTTGCGGTCCTTCAAGTCCTGGGCCGCCTTATCGGTGAAGCCGAGCTCTAACAGTATCTCGCGAGAATGCTCTCCTACATAGGTGGTTGGGGCCAGGCGGGTCTTGTACGAGGCGAAGGTAATAGCGCCCCCGTAGCGCTGGTACTCTCCCAAAGACGGGTGCTCGACGGTCACCCATAGTCCCGATTCCTTCAGCGCCGGCTCCGTGTTGGCGAACTCCGCGAAGTCCGCTGAAGCCGCTTCCGCACAGGCGACGTCATGCCCTGCCAAAAAGGGCTCCCAGTCGGCCGCCGTACGCCGTAGCATGACCTCCTCCAGTGCGCGCAGCAGCTCCTCGTCGTGCTTCAATCGTAGACCATGGTTAGCGAACCTGGGGTCGTCAATCAGGTCCTGTCGCTCCACGGCGCTGCAGAAAGAGTGCCACTCCCCCTCGGTAACGCATGCCAGGAACACCCACCCCTCCCGCGCTCTGTAGAAGCGGTATAGGGCGTGAAGCCCGTTCAGCTCGCGATCGGGGACTAGCCGGTCGGGCTTGCCATCAAACTGTATGAAGTCATCCGCATTGGTATAGAGACAGCTTCCAATCATGGTTGTTTCCATATACTGTCCCACCCCATGCTTTTCGCGGGCATACAGCCCCAGCATCATCGCCGTCGCTACGCCCAGTGCGGCGGAACAATCAGGGTTGCCCTCGTTAGCCTGAAACAGGGTGCTTGAAGTGGCCCGGATTTCCGCGTAGGTCATGGGAGTGTCGGGGGCAGGCGGCACCCCTCGACCGGCCTGGTACAGGGCCCCACCACAAGCGGCCCCTGGGATCGGGTGCATGGCGGGGCGATGCGAGGAGGGTCCCGTCGAGCCGTAGGAGCCCGCGTACAGGTAGACAATTTTGGGGTTTATGGTCTGGACCGTTTCATAATCGATGCCGAGCCGTTGGGGCACACCCGGTCGAAAATTATGCATCATCATATCCGCGTCTTTCACAAGCCGGTAGGCAATCTCCCGGCCCTCCGGCGTCTTCAAGTCCAGGGCGATGCTTTCCTTCCCCTGTTGTGGTTTTATTGCGGTGGCGCCTGACCGACGGAAACTGTCCCCATCCAAGGTCTCGATCTTGATGACCCGAGCGCCAAGCTCCGCCAGGACCGCCGTGCCGAACGGAGCCGCATACCACGTGGCGAACTCTATGACAGTGACGCCCTCCAGAGGGTACCTGGGCACCGGCTTGCCGTTGGGATGGACGGTAGCCTTTCGGCTGCTAATCGAACTCAGTATCTCTTGAGTATGCTGACCCAACAGAGGCGCCGGCCCCTGGGGACCCATCGGCGTCTCGGAGCAACGTACCAGCGGACCCAGCTGCCTTATACGTCCCACCGTCGGGTCATCTACCTCGACGAAGTTTCCGTTGTGGATGATCTGGGGGTGCTCGAACGCCTCCTGAGTGGTCAGGAAAGGCTCGCAAGCGGCGTCCACCTCGTTGGTGAAGACCTCCATCCACTCCGCTGCGGTCTTCTCCTGCATGCGAGCGTGCATCCGGGTGTACAGCTCCTCCATATCCGGCCCGGAGGAGATGTTCGGCAGGCCCTGAAACCGGGGATCGTCGTACACCTCTCCCAGTCCAAGACCCACCATGAAGTTCACCATCAGGTGCGACATCGTGTTGGCCATTTGCAGCCATTTCCCATCCTTCGTCCGTCCCACGAAGTACTGGGGCGTAGGCGATCCCCTGACAAAGCCGGCGGGTGGACTGGAACGCCGAGCAAGCTGCCAGGCGAGCCATCCCCAGTCATAGGCAAAGAGGGCCTGTGCGAGACTGGTCTGCAGCTGTTGGCCCCGCCCAGTCTTCTCCCGAGCGTACAAAGCCGCCATCACCCCCTGCACCGCGTACATAGCCGCGCCGTAAGAGGCGCACATCAAGGCGGAGTAGGTGGGACCTTCTTTCTGGACTTGTTTGGTAAAAGCGCCCGTGCGCCCGGTCTTTGCGTTGACGATGGCGTCGTAACCCTTGAGGTGGGCAAACTTGGACATCGGTCCAAAGCCGGTAATGGAGCAGTGGACTAACGCCGGGTTGGCCTGAGCGAGCCCCTCGTACCCTAGGCCGAGCTTTTCAGCGGAGTCCGGCTTGCAGTTGGACACCAAGACGTCTGAGGTTGAGGCCAATTCTCGGAGGTCCGCCTGCCCCTGAGAGCTCTTGAGGTCCAGGACAACGCTTTTCTTGCCCCGGTTCCACATGACGAAGCCGGGCTCTCCACGAGCCCAGTCGCCGGACGGGGGCTCAATCTTGAGGACCTCGGCGCCGCCATCCGCCAGAAGCATGGTAGCCAGGCCGCCGGCCATCCCTTGCGTCACGTCCAGGACCGTTAATTCTCCGCACAGCTTCGCCATCGATTCTCAGCTCCTCCGGGTTTGCGACATGGGAGGTTGTATCACAAAGCTGAGACACCTTCAAGGCTTGACCTGGTAAACCCATGGTGATTCGATCATCATGGTAGCTGCGTTCATGGAGGGACGGGTCGCTACGCTCGCCGCGATGATCTGAAAGACCTGGCTGGAGCCATCCATCGTCACACCATGTGACACTTTTTAGAGATCGCTGCATCCAAACTCTGTGATCATTTTCGCCGATGATGGAAGGAGTCTCTTTATGCCCCGCAGAAAGCTTCTGCCAGCCGGCCGTCGCAAGGTCCTTCTTGCTGGCGGCACTCTGGTCCTCGCCGTCGTTACCGCCTGCTCCAACTCCGGCAGCCCCACGGCAACGCCGTTGCCGCCAGCCGCGACCGCGACGCAGGTCCCCGCCCCCGCTACCAGCGCCCCCGCGGACGCTACCCGGCCGCCATCCGGAGATGACGGCGCCGTTACCCCGGCCCTGCAGTTTGTATGGTCAGTGCAAGACGTTGACCGTGGGATCAAGCCCGCGATTGTCGTGGACAGCAACGGGGTTCCCTCCGTCGCGTACATGACCGAGGCGCTGAACGGCTTCGTGAAGGTAGCCACACTCGAAGGCTCCGACTGGAATGTCGACAAGCTGGCCGACGGTTACTTCTATGGGCCCCTCGACGCCGCCATTGGGCCTGATGACACCATTCACGTCGCCTACCATGACCACCACCTACCTTCCAGCTTGACAAGGGTGACGCTGTCTACGCCGTGCTAAGGGACGGCGAGTGGCAGGTACAAGCCGTGGAAGCTGAAGGGCATGACGGTTGGGACAACCGGATCATCGTAGACCGCTCAGGCACGCCTCATATGACGGGGATCGATCCCGTAGAGTTCGGTGGCGTCGGTGTCAAGTACTACGGCCTGGACGATAGCGGCGAATGGCAGGTGGAGCCGGTAGGAAGCGGTCCCCTTTCCTACAAGTTCGCCACCTCCTTGGCTGTGGACCCACAGGGTAATCCCCACGTCACCTACTTCGACCAGGAGACCAGGGACCTGAAACTGGCGAGCAGAGACGGCTCCGGCTGGAACGTCACCTCCGTGGACCGCCAAGGAGACACCGGTCTCTTCACCTTCCTCGTCATCGACGATGGCGGACGTTTCCACATCAGCTACCTGGAGCAGACCCGCAATAACGCTGGAATCGTCAAGTATGCCACCAGCACGAGTCCTGACGGCCCGTGGGAGATCACGGAGATCGCGAGCCTCGGAGCCCTTCGCTTCGGCCAGACCGGCGCCAGGAACATTACCTCCCTGGCCCTGGACAGCAACGGGAACCCCTGGATCGCTTACTCGGATGAGCGGGCCTTGAACCTAGCGGTCTGGGACGGCGCCCAGTGGCAGACGCAAACAGTCGTCGAGGCCGGCCGTAGGCCTCTCGGGCAATTGGTCTCTTTGAAGATCGATAGCCAGGACCAGCCCCACATCGCCTATTTCGAGGTGACCAACTCGGCTCCCCTCGAAGGCGCCGTGAAGTACGCCAAAGGGACGGCGTCCGGCTAGTCCCGAGAGCCATGGAGTCACAAAAGGCAGGCAAACGAAAGGGTCGAGCCACCTTAACCGCGACCTTTTCAGCGTCACCGTGCATCCAACTCCAAAAGGCAGAGCACTGAGTCGGCCTCGGGGTGCCCACAGCTAATGGCAACGCCTAATGTGATCCGTGTCGCAATGTTGACGATATTCGTTGCCCGTGCTAGCGTGAGCATGACTGAAGGGTCTCAAAATGGGCCTGGCCCAAAGGTCTCTCAGGCGCTGGGGAAGCCCCAAACAAAGTGGGGTGGCACTCTCTGACACGTCGGCAGCTGCAGAAAGAGGGTCGCAGGTGCCGACGCTCTGTTTTCCCCGCACAGCACTGTTGTCGCACCGGAAACGGCTACAGTACAGATCGCAGGGTGAAGTCCCGAGCAGCCCGGGCGGAAGGAATGGTCCACCATGACGATCAAACCCTCGGTGGGGAAGGCTCCTCACAAAGACCTGGGTCTGTCCCAGGACAACCTCCTTGAGATCTACCGGCTCATGCGCCTTTCAAGGGCTCTCTCCGAGCGGGGATGGCTTCTCCAGCGAGGCGGCAAGACGGCCTTTATGGTCACTGGTGAGGGACACGAGGCGGTCCAGGTCGCCAGCGTCTGTGCAATGGAGCGAGGGAGAGACACTTTCCTCCCCTACTACCGGGATATCGGCGTCGCTGTGGCGGCCGGTATGACAGCCAAGGACGTCCTGCTGCATTTCCTGGGCCGCGCAGCCGATGGCAGCACCGGCGGACGCCAGATTCCCGGCCATTATTTCGATCCTCAGCTCAAGATTGTCTCCGGTTCCAGCGTCGTCGCAACGCAAATCCCGCACGCCTCTGGGATCGCCCTCGCCGATAAATTGCGCGGCGAGAAGGCCGTAACCGTCTGTTACTTCGGCGACGGCGCTGCCAGCAAGGGCGATTTCCACGAAGGGCTTAACTTCGCAGGGGTCCATCGCCTGCCGGTGATCTTCATCTGCGAGAACAATGGCTACGCTATTTCAGTACCGGGCCGAAAGCAGGCGGCGGTGAAGAACCTCTCGGTGCGGGCAAGGGGCTACGGCTTTCCCGGTGTCACCGTCGACGGCAATGATGTCCTGGCCGTGTACCGGGCGGTCCGGCAGGCGGCCAAGCGGGCCCGCGCGGGCGGCGGTCCCACCTTCATCGAGGCCAAGACCTACCGGCTCACCCCACACACCAGCAATGACGACCCGACTCGTTACCGGACAAAGGAAGAGCTGGAGCAATGGCAACGCCGTGACCCCATCGAGCGCTTCAAGCGTTACCTCTCGGAATGGGAGCTATTGGACAAAGCCACGGATGAGCGCATCGGGCAAGAATTATCGCAGGCAGTCAACGAGGCAACTCGTTTCGCTGAAGCAAGTCCTCTCCCGGAGCCTGAGAGCGCTCTGAGGCACGTCTACCTGGAGGAATAATGGCTGAGATCAACGTGCTGCAGGCCGTTCACGACGCCCTGGAGGAGGAGATGGCCCGAGACGAGCGCGTGATACTCCTGGGCGAGGATATCGGTGTCATGGGCGGTGTCTTCCACACCACGGATGGCCTGCTGGAGAAGTTTGGTGAGGCGCGGGTCATCGATACACCACTGGCAGAGGCGGCTATTAGCGGCGTAGCAGTGGGCGCGTCTATGAACGGCCTTCGCCCAGTGGCCGAGTTTCAGTTCGCGGACTTTCTCTATTCCGCTGTAGACCAGATCATCAGCGAGGCGGCCAAGATGCGCTACCGTACCAACGGCGTCCAGGGCTGCCCTGTAGTCTTTCGGGCCCCCTACGGAGGAGGCTCCCACGGCGGGCCGTACCACTCCCAGAACGTCGAGGGGTTGTTTTTGGGCGTGCCGGGCCTGAAGGTCGTGACTCCAGCGACCCCTTACGACGCAAAGGGACTGCTGAAGGCAGCCATACGGGATGAAGACCCGGTGATCTTCCTGGAGCACAAGAAGACCTATCGGCTGATCAAAGGCGAGGTCCCGGACGGGGACTATCTGGTGCGGATCGGCGAGGCGGAGGTAAAACGACCCGGGAAACATCTCACCGTCGTCACGTACGGCCTGATGGTCCACTATTGTCTGGAGGCCGCCGAGATTGTCGCCGGGGAGGGGATCGACGTCGAGGTCGTGGACCTGCGCACTATCAAACCGCTCGACGAAGAGACGGTTTTGGGATCAGTAAAAAAGACCAGTAAGGCCCTCATCGTATACGAGGACAACTTGACCGGCGGCGCAGGCGCGGAGGTCGCGGCCCTCATCGGCCAGCATATCTTCGAAGACCTCGATGGCCCCGTCACCCGGCTGGCTTCACCGGACATTCCTTCCATGCCCTTCGCCACGCCCATGGAGGAGTTCGCCATGCTGGATACCCCAAAAATTGTTACCGCGATTCGTGACCTGGCCGCCTATTAAGGCCTATCGAGGGAGAAACAGTTGACCACAACGCTGACGATGCCGGAAGTTGCCGAGACGGTCGTGGAAGGCACCATCGCCCGGTGGCTCAAGAACGAGGGTGAGCGGGTAGAGGAGTATGAGCCCCTGGTAGAGGTCGTCACCGATAAGGTGAATATCGAGGTCCCATCGCCGGCCTCCGGCGTGCTCTCAAAAATACTGGCATCTGTAGACGAAATAGTCCCCATCGGGGCTGAGCTCGCCTACATCGAGGAAGCGGCGGAGGCGGGGGCTGTCGTAACGGCGGTGAGAGAGGTGGCGGAGGCGGCAGGAACACGAGCGGCAGAGACCGCTGTATCCGCCTCCACCACCACGGGAGGCCCGTCGCCGGCCGGCGACGGTGGGGCGCCTCGGCTATCTCCCCTTGTACGGCGCCTTGCGGCGGAGCACGGCGTCGACGTGACCAAGGTGGCGGGGACCGGCATTGGGGGCCGGGTCCGCAAGCAGGATATCCTGGACTTCGTGGCCGCCCAGGAAACGGCGCCCGCAACCGTCTCGGGAGACGTGGAGGCTCCGCTCTCAGCGGTGCGCGCTACCATCGCCCGGAGGATGGTTCTGAGCTCCCAGGAGGTCCCGCACGCATGGACAACCATGGAGGTGGATGTCACGGGACTGGTGGCGCTCCGAGAGGGGGCCAGGGCGCATTTCCTTCAAACGGAGGGGGTAAATCTCACCTACCTCCCATTCTTCATCAAGGCGGTAGTGGGGGCATTGAAGGAGCATCCGGAGCTCAATGCCTCCTGGGCCGATGGGAAGATTACCCGCAAAAAAGAGATCAACATCGGCATCGCCGTCGATCGGAGCGAGGGACTCATCGTCCCGGTGGTGCGCCACGCCGACGAGAAGAGCGTCGCCGGGCTGGCGAAGGAGCTCTACGGCCTCATCGAAAGGGCCCGGGAGAACAAGAGCACCCTGGATGATGTCCAGGGTGGGACCTTCACCGTCAACAATACGGGCGCATTCGGGGCCATATTGAGCATGCCCATAGTGAACCAGCCCCAGGCAGCGATCCTGGCTACGGAGGCGATAGTCAAGCGGGCTGTGGTCATTGGCGATGGCATAGCCGTGCGCTCCATGATGAACATCTCCATCTCCTTCGACCACCGGGTGCTCGATGGCGGACAGGTCGGCCGCTTTATGCAGGCGGTAAAGCGAGCGCTGGAGAGTTATAGCCAGGAGACGTTGGTGTATTAGGGGGGTGCGCGCTCAGTGCTCGAAGCTTCCAGTCCTCCTGGGCACAGCCTTGTGTCACTCTGACAACCGCCTTGTGTCATTCTGAGCGGAGCGAAGAATCTAGCATGCCTGGACTCGTTACAACCGTTGAAAGAGCGTCAGGGACCGCCTGGCGGGATAATGTGGCGCAACTCCAGGTCGTGCGGCTTCCGCTGATGGACTTCATGGATGGCTGCCGCGTGCAGTCCGATTACGCGGAGGCGCGGCGCACCGGGACCATCGGCGACACCCTTCTTCTAGCGCGCCATCCGCATACGTATTGCACCGGGGTGCTCGGCAAGGACCGCAACGTCCTCATCGGCGAAGCCGACCGGCAGGCCCTGGGCGTCCCCTATTATCGTGTCGATCGGGGCGGCGACGTCATGTACCTGGGCCCAGGCCACCTGGTCGCCTATCCCATAGTAAGCCTCGGCAGCCACAGCCTGGACCCCATCAGCTATCTGCGGACCCTTGAAGAGGTCGTCATTCGGACGCTGGGTGAGCACGGTGTACGCGCTGGCCGAATCCATGGACTGACCGGCGTCTGGGCTGGCCAAGCCAAGATTGCCGGCGTCGCCGTGAAGGTCTCGAGGGGAGTGACCACGTATGGGTTCAATCTGAACGTCAGCCCCGACCTGTCCTTCTACCAGCACATCGTGACCTGCGGGAACGTCGGCCGGGAGGTTACCTCCATGGAGCGGCTGCTGGGCCGGGCTCCGCTGCAACGAGAGGTTGAGGACTCAGTCGTGCGGCAATTCGCGAGTCTGCTAGGACTGCGCGATCCAGACAGCTACCCAGCGAGCGCGATAGAGCATCTAATCTATAGGAAAGAAGTCGGGGAGGTGGTGGAGCATCTTCCTCTCATCGCCGGGACGCGCCGTTAGCATGGCGGTTTGACATGCCCAATGACGGCAAGTATCTTGACGCCCAGTGAGCGGCGGAAGCGCTGTTTGAACACCGCCGCCCAAGGAGCTCGTGCTGCCACGCCAAGAGCCCATTAACGTGCTGGTCTGTACCAGCATTTCCGACCCCCAGCTGGAGCTCATCGCTTCAGCCGGTTCCGGGACCCGTGTGACCGATGCGGCTGCCCTCGTCCTTCGGGAGGTCCCAGACGCCCTGCGTCCAGGCCAGCAACCTCCCAATCGGAGCCCAGTTGGCGACCTGGACACTCTCCTGGCCGACACGGAGATCATCCTGTCCGCAAGGCGATTGCTGCCGGACCTGATCAAGCGGGCGCCCCGGCTTCGATGGGTCCAGCTCCCTTTCGCCGGCGTGGACTGGGTGACGAAGTCTGATCTTTGGAAGGCCTCAAAAGTTCATATCACCAGCGCAGCCGGTATCTCCGCGCAGCCCATTGCAGAGTACATCCTCATGATGATGCTTGCCCATGCCAAAGACCTTCGCCGCGTCCTCGAAAGCCAGGCATCGGCCAAGTGGGACCGCATTAACATGGGCCAGCTCCGGGGAAAGACCCTGGGTATCCTGGGATTCGGCGCCATAGGGAAGGAGATTGCCCGTCTAGCCCAGGCCCTGGGTATGGTGGTCCTGGCCACCAAGCGCACGCTGCGCTCAAATTCCGGCCTTCCGGACTGGGTCTTTCCGATCGACCAGATGCCCCGAGTGCTGGCGGAAAGCGACTACGTCCTGCTGAGCGTCCCGGCCACGCCAGAGACCGTCGGCATGATCGGGCCCAAAGAGCTGGCGGCCATGAAGCCTGGCGGCGTGCTGATCAACATCTCCAGGGGCGATGTGGTGTACGAAGGCGCATTGATCGAGGCTCTGCAGGGGGCTCACCTGGGAGGCGCGGCCCTCGATGTGTTCCAGGTTGAACCCCTGCCCCAAGACAGTCCTCTCTGGCAGATGCCCAACGTCGTTATCAGCTCCCATATCGCCGGCCTCTTTGAGGACTACGATGGCGCAGTCGTCGAGCTGTTTGCTGCGAACCTCGTTCGCTACCTGGACGGCGAACCGCTGTTAAACCTGGTAGACCGTCGGGCGGGGTATTGAGGGCCGCGAGAGCCTAACAGGGCTGGAATGCTCTCAGCTTGCGGTAAAGGAAGACGCAACCTATCATGATTTCCGGTTTGCCGGTCACCGCGGAAACGGAGGCACCATGGACATAAGTCACCTGGAGGTACCTGCGGAGAAGCTCCGATGGCGCTGTGACAGCAGCAGTTTTACGTTTCTTTGCACGGACGAGCTGGTCCCCCTACAAGAATTCATCGGTCAAGATAGGGCCATCAAGGCAATTAACTTTGGCTTGTCAGTGGACCAGCCGGGGTACAACATCTTCGTCACTGGGATGACCGGGACCGGCAAGGCCTCTGTTATCAAAGCCCATCTGGAAACTCTGATTGCTCAACGAAACGAGTCTGGCGTCGCGCCACAGCCCAGCGACTGGTGCTATCTTTACAACTTCTCGGCTGAAGACCGCCCAAACATCGTCCGTTTGCCTGCGGGAACAGGCAAGGATTTCAAGACAAGCCTGGACCGGCTCCAGGAGGAGCTGAGAAGCGAAGTTTCCAAGGCTTTCGCCAGCGACCAGTACGAGGCGCAGAGGAAACAGATCTTAGAGGACAACCAGTCCGGACAGCGCCAGACCTTCCAACGCTTGGACGAAGAGGCGGGTGGACAGGGATTCACGGTACAATTTTCCCCCATGGGAGTGGTGTTGGCGCCACTGGTAGACGGAAAGCCGGCCGGCCAGGAAGAGCTCGCTCAGATGGACCAGGCTACCCGTCAAGAGATGGAAGAGCGTCGGGGGGGACTCACGGGGCAAGTGGAAGAGGCGATAGAAGCCGTGCGTGACCTGGAGCGCGAAGCTCTGCGACGCATGGAAGAGCTCGACCAGCGGGTCGCCGAGTTCGCCGTGTCCGGCCCCTTTGGCACCCTATACAAGGCCTACTCCAACTATCCGGACCTCCTTCGTTACCTCAACGGCCTCCGCAGCTTCGCCACTCGCCGCATTGATGCTTTTCGGGAAGGCGGGCAACCGCAGCAGCAGCAGCAACAGCAGCAGAGCAACGGCGTACAGGAGGTCGCCCGCGCAGCTCGGGAAAGGGAGGCCCTCCTCCCCTTTGTTGTTTCCGTTTTTGTTGACAACTCTGAAGCGACCGGGCCACCGATAATTGAGGAGAACAATCCGACCTTCAGTAACCTCTTCGGTAGGATAGACCGAAAGTTCGTGCTGGGCGGCTACGTAACCGACCATACGCTACTCAAGCCGGGCTCGTTCCAAATGGCCAACGACGGCTACCTGGTGCTGAACATACGGAATCTCCTGGCAAACCCAATGGTCTGGGAGACGATGAAGCGGGTCATCAGGACCAAGGAGGTACGCCCCGAGGACGCCTCCGAAGCCATGGGCATCGTGGTACCGCAAAGCATCAAACCCCAGGCCATGCCGTTGAACGTCAAGGTCGTGGTGACCGGGGATTCGAACCTGTATAGCTTGCTCTCCAGCTACGATGAAGATTTCTGGGAGACCTTCAAGGTCAAAGCCGACTTCGATAGTCAGATACGCAGGACCGATCAGCACCTGGACGCCTACGCTGCTTTCATCTGTGGGGCCTGCAGCAGGAATGGGCTTCATCACTTTGATCCCAGTGGGGTAGGCAAGGTCGTGGAATATGCCGCTCGCCTCACCGCCGATCAGCAGAAGCTCTCTACGCGCTTCGGCTTCATCACGGACCTCCTGGTTGAGGCCGACTATTGGGCCCGGCGGGATAATCAAAACATGGTCACTGACCAGCATGTCCATAAGGCCCTGGAGGAAAAGGTGTACCGCTCTAACCTTGTGGCGGAGCGGATGCAGGAGCTCATGGAAGACGGCACCATCCTGGTCGACATAGATGGTGAGGTTGTAGGCCAGGTCAACGGCCTCGCTGTGCTCAGCGTGGGAGATTTCACCTTCGGCAAACCGGCGCGCATTACCGGCAGGACCTTCCTTGGAAGAGGCGGCGTGATTAACATCGAGCGGGAGGCACAGATGAGTGGGAAGACCCATGACAAGGGGGTCCTGATCATCGGAGGTTTCCTGGGTTGGAAATATGCCCAAAAACAACCCCTGTCCGTCTCCGCAACCATCGCCTTTGAGCAGTCCTATGAAGGTATCGACGGTGACAGCGCATCCTCCACCGAGGTGTACGCCATCATCTCCAGCCTCGCCGATGCCCCCCTGAAACAAGGGGTGGCGGTAACGGGCTCAGTCAACCAAAAGGGAGAGGTCCAGCCTATCGGCGGCGTCAACCAAAAAATCGAGGGGTTTTATGATCTGTGCAAGGCGATAGGGCTCACCGGCCGGCAGGGCGTCATGATACCTCGCCAAAACGTCAGAAACCTCATGCTACGGGAAGATGTGACGCGGGCCGTCACCGACGGCCTCTTCCATGTCTACGCCGTAGGTACTATCGACGAGGGCATCGAGCTTCTCACGGGGCTCCCTGCTGGGGAGCAGGACGAAGAGGGGAACTACCTGGAAGGCACCATCCATCACCGAGTCAGCAAGAGACTCCGGGAATTCGCGGATAGTCTCCGAGAGTTTGGCCGTAACGTGGAAGGACCGGAAAGCCAAAACGGGGCGGCCGGCGAGCAAAAGCGGCAGCCCACACCCGCCAGCTAAAGAGCCGAATAGAAACGGAGAGTAGGCAAGAAATGGACTACACCAACGTTCTCTACGACGCAGGCGAACACATCGCAACCATCACCCTCAACCGACCGGAGAAGCTCAACGCGATCAGCGACAGCCTCCGGACGGACCTGGAGGGAGCGCTTCGGGAAGCCGAAGCTGACCATGAGGTACGGGTGATCATCATCAAAGGGGCCGGCAGATCGTTCTGCTCCGGATACGACATCTCTCCAAGGGGACCCGAAGACGCTCGCCGCCAGGAGCGGACCCTTGCAACCGATCGCGCTGGCCTGATCCGTAGCGCCCAACGGTGGATGTGGATGTGGAGCCTGCCAAAACCGATTATCGCCCAGGTCCACGGCTACTGCATCGCTGGTGGAAACGAAATCGCCGGCATGTGCGACATTATCTACGCGGCGGATGACGCGACCTTCGGGCAGCCACAGGGACGCGCCCTCGGGATAGCTATCACCATGGGGCTCTGGCCCATCAAAATGCCGCTGTCCAAGGCGAAAGAGCTCTTGTTTACCGGAGACTCCATCACCGGCAAAGAGGCGGAGGACCTGGGACTTGTGACCAGATCATTTCCCGCCGACAAGCTTGACGAAGAAGTCCGCCGCATAGTCGCACGCATGGCCTTGACGCCGGTGGAGTATCTGGGCGTCATCAAGGGCGCCGCCAACCGCTACTATGAGCTGATGAACATCAAAGGCGCGGTGGAGCAAGGTGGAGAGCTGGACGCCATTTATCACGCGATGCCGGGGTATGAAGAGTTCTCGCGGATCTCTCGGGAGCAGGGTCTGAAAGCCGCCCTGGACTGGAGAGACCGACCGTTTCGGGATTATCGCGGGGCGAGCTGACCTTCCGGCCCGCCTTTAGCTCGTCTTTCGCCGGCTAGGCCATGGCGCCGCAGCGTGTGAAAACGGTTAGAATTAGGCGTGACGAGCCTTGACGCGATATGAGACCGTCACGTATATTGACACAGAAGCGGTCTATCGTTAATATTTTCGGCGTCAAGCGGTGACTTCTGGTTGTTAAGGAACGGAATCGAATTTCCGTACTCTAGGGGGTAGGATGAAAATAGACGAGACTGACCGAAAGATCATGGGCCTGTTGCAAGAGGACGCCCGCCAGTCCAATGCGGCAATCGCCCGTATCATCGGCGTAAGCGAAGCGACGATCAGGCGACGGATAAAGATCATGGTGGAGCAAGGTACTCTTTCGGTCAGGGCGGTCCCTAACCCGCTGAGTTTTGGACTGACTACCACCGCGATCATCGGCGTGGATGTGCAGCCCGACACCCTGGATAGCGTCGCTGACGCCATGAACGAGAGGGCCGAAGTCGGCTTCCTCGCAGTGTCCACCGGACGGTATGACTTGATTTCATGGGTCCTGGTCAAAGACTTGGACGAGCTGCGGAATTTTCTTGAGGCCTTTCTGGCGAAGGTCCCCGGCGTAAGAAAGACCGAGACCCTCGTCTTACTAGATGTAAAGAAACGTTCCCTGGGCCGCATCGCTTAGCTTTCCAGGTAGGACCCACAACAGGCTGGCGCCGCCAACCGCGCCGAGCGCAGTTGGCGGCGCCAGCCTGTTGTGCTATAATTGCCAGGAAAAGCATAAACACGCAGTCAAAAACAAAAGGGTAACGGAGTACTTGGATAAGGTTAGAAGAGAAGAGTTACTGCAGGAGTTCCAGAAATGCCCAGGAGATACTGGGTCCGCCGATGTGCAGGTAGCGCTGCTAACGGAGCGTATCAGGGAAATTACCGACCACCTCAGGGTACATCGGAAAGATCACCACTCCAGGCGCGGGCTCTTCAAGCTAGTTGGTCGGCGCCGCCGCCTTCTACGCTACCTGAACCGAGAGGACGTTCAGCGTTACCGGACCATCATTACCACACTTGGCCTCCGAAGATAACCCCGTCTCCAAGAGATGGGGTTCTTTCTTGTCCGTGACTGCGCCGCTACAGAGGAGACTTACTTTCTATGATTCATGTATTTGAACGCGAGATCGGCGGGCGAACACTCCGTATTGAGACCGGCAAGCTCGCCGAGCAGGCCAGCGGAGCGGTCACCGTGCGGTTTGGGGACTCTTTAGTCTTGGCGACGGCGATAGCCGCACAAAGACCTCGTGAGGGCATCGATTTTCTCCCCCTCACCATCGACTACGAAGAGCGGCTCTATGCCGCAGGGAAGATACCGGGAAGCTTTTTCCGCCGGGAAGGAAGGCCCACAACCGAGGCGATCCTGGCTATGCGCCTCACAGATCGCCCCCTGCGGCCTCTTTTCCCGAAAAATCTCAGGAATGAAGTCCAGGTGATTATCACCGTGTTCTCCGCCGATCAGGAGAACGATCCGGACATCCTGGGTATTATCGGCGCTTCCGCCGCTCTCACCATGTCCAACATTCCTTTCGATGGGCCAATCAGCGCCAGCCGCATAGGATTTGTCGGCGACGAGCTGGTAGTGAACCCCACATTTCAGCAGCTCGAAGACAGTGCGTTGGACCTGGTGGTGGCAGGTACCAAGGATGCCGTCGTCATGGTTGAGGCCGGCGCCAATGAGGTGCCCGAGGAGCTTCTCCTCCAAGCACTAAAGCTTGGCCAGATAACCAATAGCGAGGTGATCAGCCTTCAGGAGGAGCTTGCGCAGGCCGTGGGGAAGCCCAAGTTCACGGTCCCCGCGGTGGAGGCCCCTCCCCCCGAGCTTAGTGCCGCAATCGGGCCAGCTACCAACGGTCGGCTTGAAGACACTCTTTTCGGGCACGCGCCCAAGGACGAGCGCGAGGCCGCCTTGGCGGTCCTTGAGTCTGATGTCGTGGAAAAGCTAAGGCAACAGTACTCTCCTGACCAGGTCCACTCCGCCTTCCAGGCCCATGTGAAATCCGAGTTTCGCCGGACTATTATTCAGAAGGGTTTGCGGCCTGATGGAAGGGCCCTTGATGAGATCAGACCTATCACCTGTGAGGTGGGGATCCTGCCCAGGACGCACGGCTCGGGTCTGTTCACCAGGGGTCAAACTCAAATACTGACCGTCACCACATTAGGCTCTATGCGCCAGGAACAGAGGCTCGATACCATCGGCGTCGTAGACAGCAAACGCTACATGCACCACTACAATTTTCCGCCCTACTCCGTTGGCGAGACCGGCAGAGTCGGTAATCCGGGAAGGCGTGAGATCGGCCATGGCGCTCTGGCGGAGCGGGCACTGATGCCCGTCATACCGTCAGAGGAGGAGTTCTCCTACACCATACGGCTTGTGTCAGAAGCCCTGAGCTCCAATGGCAGCACCTCAATGGGAAGTGTGTGCGGTAGCACCCTGTCTCTTATGGACGCGGGTGTGCCAATCAAGAGCCCAGTGGCTGGTGTGGCCATGGGTTTGGTGAAAGGCGAGGGCGAGGAGTTCGCCATATTAACGGACATCCAGGGGATGGAAGACGCCCTCGGCGACATGGACTTCAAGGTCGCGGGCACCGCCGCCGGGGTTACGGCCCTCCAGATGGACATCAAGGTCAAAGGGATTACCTTCGAGATCATGGAGAAGGCCCTAGCCCAGGCCCTGCATGGACGGCTCTTTATCCTGGACAAGATGAACCAGACTATCTCTCAGGTGAGGCCTGAGCTCAGTAAGTATGCTCCCCGCATGACCCGCATCAAGATACCTCAGGACAAGATCGGCGCCGTCATCGGGCCAGGCGGCAAGATGATCCGAGCGATAGCTGAACAGAGCAAGGCGACCGTAGACATCGAAGATGACGGGACCGTCCTCATCGGCTCGGTGTCGGAAGAAGGCGCCCGCAAGGCGATCGAGATGATCGAGGGGCTCACGAAAGATGTAGAGGTCGGCGAGAAGTATACCGGCAAGGTGACCCGTATTATGGCCTTCGGCGCTTTCGTGGAGATCCTCCCAGGTAAAGAGGGGCTTGTCCACATCAGCGAGCTGGCGGAGGACAGAGTTAACAGGGTTGAAGATGTCGTGAACGTCGGCGACGAGGTCATGGTCATGGTCTCGGAGATTGACCGCATGGGCCGGATCAACCTCTCCCGAAGGGCGGTCCTCGAGGGTCTGAGCCAGGGTGGCGCCCGCGTCAGAGATTCCCATGATCGGGGAGACCGAGGCGACCGGGGTGACCGGGGCTTTGGAGATCGCGGCCCAAGTCCAAGGGGCCCGCGACCTGGCGGCCCCCGGCCCGGAGGCCCTCGCCGATAGCGACGACCACCACCACCAGCTCTCCGGAGAAACACAAAGGCGCTGCCCCCAGCGCCTTTATGTTTACGCCGGCGGTTTACCAGGTATAATTGAGCTACTCTTGTAGGGAGGCAACTTCGTCGTGAGCGACATCCGCGTCATCGTGCACGGCGCGCTGGGAAAGATGGGCCAGACGGTCCTGGCGGCTGTCGCCCAGGACGGGGAGGCAGTTCCCGTCGCCGGAGTGGACGCCGCTGCGACCACGGACTCTCTCCGGTTGCCAGACAGCGGGGGCACGATCCCGCTGTCTTCCACTATGGAGGCGATTCCGGCGTCGGCCAACCCCAACGTCCTGGTGGACTTCTCGATCGCGTCGGCTACCATGCCGGCGGTCCGCTGGGCCGCTGAGCACGGCGTCAATTTTGTCGTCGGCACGACCGGCCTGACTCCTGAAAACGTGCGCGAGATGGAGGAGCTCGCTGCCCGCCACAAGGTTGGAGCCGTGGTCGCCTCCAATTTTGCCCTGGGCGCGGTAGTGATGATGTACTTGGCCCAGAAAGCAGCCCCCTATTTCGACTACGCCGAGATTATCGAGACCCACCACGAGACCAAGATCGACGCCCCTTCCGGCACGGCGATGACCACCGCCAACATGATCTCGGAGGCAGCGGGTAAACCCTTACAGCGCAACGTTCCGGACAAGGAAACCGTGGCTGGGACCAGGGCGGGGGAGAGCGGTGGGGTCACCATTCACAGCGTCCGCCTGCCCGGCGCCATGGCGCACCAGGAGGTCATATTCGGCGCTGCGGGCCAGACCCTCCATATCAAGCACGACACCATCAATCGGGACTGTTACCAGCCCGGAATCATGACCGCCGTGAAGCATGTCGTCCGAAACAAAGGTCTGGTCTACGGGCTGGACAAGCTGCTGGGTCTAGGGGGTTGAGGGAAATGGGACTGAACGTCGCAATCGTCGGGGCCACGGGGGCCGTAGGCGCCGAGTTCTTAAAAGTCCTGCGCGGCAGCAGCCTGCCGGTGGACTCCCTTCACCTCTTGGCCACCAGCCGCTCGGCCGGAAGGACCCTCCCCTTTGGGGACGAGGTCCTGGAAGTCCAGGAGGTCTCACCGGAAGCCGTGAAAAAGGCCGACCTCGTCTTTATCGCGGCCAACGCCGAGGCCTCCCTGGAACTTTGTCCTCAGGTCGCCGAAGCCGGGCGTGTCGCCATCGACGATAGCTCCGCCTTCCGAATGGACCCTCAGGTGCCCCTGGTGGTGCCGGAGATCAACCCGGAAGACCTGGACGGCCATCACGGCATCGTCTCGACGCCCAACTGCACCACCGTGCCTCTCGTGATGGCGCTGCACCCACTGGTCAAAGTCATTCCTGTGAAGAGAGTCGTTGTCGATACCTACCAGGCGGTCTCGGGGGCGGGGGGCGCCGCCATAGCTGAGCTGACGGAGCAGGCGACCAGGGTACTGGGCTCCCAGCCGATACAGCCCAGGGTCTTTGCCCACCAGATCGCGGCAAACGTAATCCCGGCCGTGGATGCATTCCTTGAAAACGGCTACTCCAAAGAAGAGTGGAAGATGGCTGAGGAGAGTAAGAAGATCCTGCATTTACCGGACCTGGACTTCTCGGCCACCTGCGTCAGGGTCCCGGTCTATCGGGGTCACAGCGTAGCCGCCCATGTAGAGTTCAGCCGTCCGGTTTCTGTCGCGGAGGCAAGGCAGCTGCTGGCTGGGATGCCTGGTGTCCAGGTAGTCGACGACCCGGCGGCTGATCGGTACCCGATGCCCGTGGATGCCGCAGGCATGGACGAGGTGCTGGTCGGACGGATAAGACGGGACATGTCCCACCCCAACGGCCTGGTTTTCTGGGCGACGGCGGACAACCTCAGAAAAGGGGCCGCGCTGAACTCCGTGCAGATAGCTGAGGAGATGCAGCGGCGCGGGCTCCTGAAAAACGGCCGTTAGCCCGGCCCTTTCCCCACGTAGAAGTCTATTGGCCTGCGTGTGTTATCCTAGCTAGCTAAGCGGACGACCTGTGAAGTGGAGGCGCATCATGGGTGAGATCGGTCGGCTGATCACCGCGATGGTGACGCCGTTACATGAGGATGGCTCTGTCGACTACGGTCAGGCGAAGGCGCTGGCGCGCGCATTGCTGGACTCGGGCAGCGACGGCCTGGTGATTTCGGGCACCACCGGCGAGTCGCCAACGCTGACCAAGGACGAAAAGCTTCGACTGTTCGCCGAGGTCAAAGAGGTTGCCGGCGACCACGCGCTTATCGCGGGCACCGGGACCAACAACACCGCCGCCAGCATCGATCTGACCCAGGCGGCGGAGGGCCAGGGTGTCGACGGGGCGCTTCTTGTGGTCCCTTATTACAACAAGCCGACGCAGGAAGGGCTCTACCGCCACTTTAGCGCTATCGCCGCAAGCACGCGGCTGCCCTGCATGCTGTACAACGTACCGGGGCGTACGGTCACCAACCTCTCTTCTGAGACCGTTCTACGCCTGAGCGGTATACCCAACATCGTTGGCGTCAAAGAGGGCAGCGGCGACCTCGATCAGATCGGGGCCATCGTCGACGGTGTGAACAGGCCGGACTTCCATGTCTGGAGCGGGGACGATAAGGACAATTTCGCCATCATGCGCCGGGGAGGCTATGGAGCAGTCTCGGTCGCCTCCCACCTGGCAGGGCGCCAGATCCAGGAGATGTTCCAACTGTGCATCGCCGGTCGGTACAAAGAGGCCGAGGCGATTCAAAATCGGTTGGCCCCGCTGATCCGAGACCTCTTTGTGATAACAAGTCCCATCCCGGTCAAGCACGCGCTGAACTACATCGGCTTCCCGGTGGGCGGCTGCAGGCTGCCCTTGACCGAGGCCGACGAAAAGTCCGCCGCGATTGTGGAACAGACCGTCCGCGAGACCACCGTCGATCTGTCTCTGCCGTCGGCGACCTCACCAGCCCGCCGATAACGGGACAACACGCGGCCTGAATGCTCCGGCGTGCTCTGTAAGGTCAGGCGCCCCCTCGCTGGACATGCATGAGTCCACAACGTATGATTCGGGCCACTTCTACCACCCGGACCACACGGCACCCAGATGCCTTAGAAAGATTGGTATAAAGCTATGGCCATCACGTTAGACCACACCATCATGCCCGCTCGGGACAAGACGGTGTCCGCGGCCTTCTTCGCCCGGATCTTCGGCCTGCAGGTTGAGCCGGCCATGGGACACTTCGCCCCCGTTCGAGTTAATGACACCCTGACCCTGGACTTCGACAACCGCGAACAGGTCGAAAGTCACCACTACGCCTTCCACGTCAGCGATGAGGAGTTCGACGCCATCTTCGACCGCGTAAAGGGCGATAGTGTCCCGTACGGCAGCCAGCCCTTCGAACTGGAAAACATGGAGATCAACACACGCCGTGGAGGTCGGGGATTCTATTTCAAGGACCCCGACGGACATGTCCTTGAGCTCCTCACCAGGACGTAAGGCATCACGTTGGGCGCACCATGGATGGACTCGCCGCACGGGGAGTCTCAGGAATCCGTACGGGGGTGAGAGGCCAAAGCGACGTCTTTTTGGAAAAGGAGCGAGACACATGTCACCGAAGCAGGCGTCTTCAGGGCTCGGATTTAACATCGTTGATGCTGATTCTCATTGGGACGCCATTCCGCCTGACCTGTACCAGAGACGCGTACCCGGACAATTCAGGGACCGCGCTCCCAAACCCCTCCAGGGGCCCGATGGGAAGGTGGTCATGTCCTATGACAATGGTCGGGTAACCAGACCTATATTCCGTGAGCAGGAAGAGGCCGGGGCTCGAAATCCTGAGATGCAGGTCAGAGACCGCGTCGGTGGACCGACGCTCGTCCCCGGTCTTTCTGGACCGGAGCAGCGTATCAAGGACATGGAGCTCGATGGGGTCTACTCAAGCGTCATCTATTCCCTCAACGGCTTCCAGCTCAATGAAATCTATCGCCAGGAGCGCGATCTGTTACTCGCCTGTATTCAAGCCTACAACGATTGGCTCATTGAGGAGGTCAGCCAGCCCTCCAATAACAGGATCTTTGCCCTGTGCATCACACCGCAGACGGGGACCGCAGACGCGCTGGCAGAGATGGAGCGTTGTGTCAAGAAGGGCCACAAGGGGATTATCCTGGGCCGTTGGCCGAACGGCACCCACTATCCCAACGAGGCTGACGATCTTTTCTGGGCGGCCGCTCAGGACATGAACGTGCCCATCTCCATTCACGTGGTGAATGACTTCTTGGGCGACAATATGGGTGCCATGACCGGGCCATTCAAAAACCATACGCCAAGCCAGTTTGCCATAGGCGCTGTAAATACCTGCGGCGTCACCACAATTCCTACCGTTGATGTCATTCTCGGCCAGGCCATCGTTGAGCGATTCCCAGGCCTTAAGATCGGACTCATAGAGTCCAACATCGGCTGGATCCCCCATTACCTAGAGCAGGTCGATAAATACTGGGCCCACTATCGCTTCACGGTGGGAAAGAGCCACCTCAAAATGTTGCCCAGCGAGCAGTTCCGCCAGAACTTCTGGGCCTCATTCTTGTACGATCCCCACGGAGTTGAAAACCGGCATACCATCGGAGTGGACCGCGTCATGTGGTCGACAGACTTCCCTCACGGTGTTTCCGAATGGCCCAACAGCCGGAGCCAGATCGACAACCTGTTTACGGGCGCTCCACAAGCGGAGCTGAAGATGATGCTTCACGACAACGCCTGCGAGTTCTATGGCCTGACCGGCGTGTAACGCTACATTGGGTATGGGGACCAGCACGCCTTCCGAATGTTTATAGCCCACCGAAACAGGGAAGACAGACGTGAACATGCCTAGGGGACTGAGCTGCAGCGCCAGCCGTCTCGCTCAAGCCAAGCAAAACAGCTGAAAACTTTCAATCACAGGGAGGAGCACGATGGACTTCAAGGAAGGTACACTGTGGAGCTTGGACCGCGCTAAGGGCTTCTTGCACAGGTCTTTGGATGGGCTGACCCAACAGCAGGCCGCATGGCGCGCTTGCGGGAATTGCAACTCCATCGCATCCATGGTCATCCACCTGGGTCGGGTTGAGGATACGTGGACCCACCGTATCCTGGGCGGCAAGGACATCTGGGAGACCGACGGCTGGGCCCAGAAATTCGGCCTGCCCATCGAGGACCGGGGCTGGACCTTCGATAAGCAGTCCGCCCAGGAGCAGAAGCCTCTGTCGGAGCTGGTCAGCTATTACGAGGCTACCCACCGTTTATTGGTCGAGTTTATCGAGAAGCTACCGGCGGAGCGTTTGGCGGAGAGCCCCCAGAACCCGATGAATCTCACCGTGGAGCAGATCTTCTCCCACATCGTCATCGAAGAGAGCCAGCACGTCGGCCAGATCGATTACCTCAAAGGGATGCAGAACAGCAAGGCTTCTTAAAGGAGTAGCCATGAACGTCATCGAGCACCAGGCTTGGGTCCTTGAGGATGCCCGCTCCCGCACCCTCAAGATCTTGAACGAGCTATCCCAGGATGATCTCCGATGGAGGGCATGTGCGACCTGTAACTCTATCGGCTCGATAGCCATCCACATCGGCCGTGTCGAGGACGTGCTGTCCCTCGGCGCCCTGGGCCTGACAGAGCAGTTATGGCAAAGCCAGGGGTGGCATCGGAAGCTAGGCTTGGCTGAAGATGACTGGGGATGGGGATTTGACAATCTAGGTCAGTCCTCCCAGCCGGACTTGAGGGAGCTGGTTAGCTACCTGGAGGCGGTGCGCGGGCGGACTCTGCCTGCCCTAAAAGCCATGCCGTCCAATAGGCTGGACCGCGAAGTGCCGGGGAGGCGGGTACGGACCGTAGCCCAGACGCTAGCATTCATCCTCAACGAAGAGCTGCAGCACCTGGGGCAGATCGACTACATTCGAGGCATGAAGCAAGCATTGGAAGGGTCAAATGCAGACTCGCGCTAGCTCTCACCCGTCAAGGGGTCGGAGATTTGCCTTCACCTTCGGCGGGGGAGGTCAGGCTGAGGGCTGAGCGGCTACCCTCGCCTCAATGCCGTAGAACCGGGCCGCGTTGCCTCCCATGAGGTCCTGGATCACATCCCCGGAGACGCCCTTTTCTTGCAGCCCCTGGATTGCCTCTGCCGCATCGCTGGCGTCGTGTTGCGGGTAACGTGAGCCCCAGGCCGCTACACGGCCATAGATGTCCGGCATCCGCGCCACGGAGGACTCCCAGGTGTCGAAGCTCACCAGTGAGGGCCGATTGAAGAAGACCTCGGCGGGCTCCAGGCTTACCGGCTTGTACATCTGTGGGGATAGCCAGAGGTACGTCTCCGACTTCTCCAGCACCAGCGTCACCCAAAACGCTCCTGAATGCAGATAGCTGATCTTCAGATCAGGGTAGTCCTCCATCTGCCCCAGGAAACAGACGGCGCCCAGAAAGAGGCCGTTATCCATCCACGGGGCGACCGCCTCGGCGATGGGGTGGCCGATGCGCAGGTTGGCCGCCACTCGCTCCACAAAGGGGCCTTCAGAAGTCCACTCCGGGTTCGTGCTCCCTGGAGATGGGTGCACGCAAACTGCGAGACCGAGCTCGTTCAAGGCCGCCCAAAGAGGCTGGTAATAGGGCTCTGTCGGAAACCGGTTTTGATTGACGGCCGGGCGTATGAACACCGCCTTGAAACCCATGCCGGCGACGCGACGTGCTTCGCGGACGGCAAAGGCGAGGCCTTGTAAAGGCAGGACCGCGGCGGGGAAGAGCCTGTCCGGGGCCGCCTTCGCAAAGTCATGCACCCAGTTGTTATAGGCGCGGGCCATGGCGTAAGCGATATCGGGATTCTCGATCACGGGGAAGTATTCGGCGAAGAGGGTGGGCATGATCAGGGCCTGGTCGATCCCCATGGCGTCCATGTCCTTCAGCCGTTCCTGGGAATCTCGGGCTCCCGGCGTGGCCGGGTGTGCCTTCCTGGGGTCCATGGCGCCGACTTCCTGGGGCGTCATGCCGGGCTTGTAGAGGGCGAGACGGTTGAGCTTGCTCGTCCCCATGGGCTCGGCCGGCTGTCCGTTGAGCACCACCGCCGCCAGGCCGTTCTCGTCCACTTCGTACAGGAAAGAGGAGCGGGCCGGCGCCCGGTACTCAGGCTCCAGGTATTCCGTCCATATCTCCCCCGGCTCCAAGATGTGACTGTCCACGTCGACAACAGGAAAGCCCTTACCCTGAGTCGCCATCTCACCGACCCCCGTTCTTCGGCATCCTGCCAAGCAAGAGGCCCGGTGCGAAGCCGGGCCTCTGCCGCATCTTTTGTTTAACCTATTTTCGAGCCTGCTGAGAGGCGGCCATTTGTATCTTAGCGAACTCCTCCACCTCATCCGGCTTGGGAAACCAGTCCGGCCTTGCGGGAAGGGGCTGCTCTTCCGAGACGAAGACCTTGGGCTCAATACCGTACATGCGCACCGCGTTGCCGCCCATGAGCTTGGCCTGTACCTCGTGTGGAACCTCGGACTCCTCCATCTCCCGAAGCGCGCTCCAGGCGTCAGACCCGTCATGATGGTAGACGTCGCTGGACCAGATACCCACGTCCTCGAACCGGTCCCATTGGCGGAAGGCGACATCTTCGTCACCCTCGAAGGAGATATAGCACTGGTCGTAGAAGGCCTCGCTGGGCAACCTTTTGGCGCGAGCCGTCCGCTCATTGGCGTAGAGCACGAACTGCCTGTCCAGCTGCTCGAGCACGCCGGGGAGCCATGAGGCGTTGGACTCCAGGATAGCCATCTTCAGCTTCGAGTACCGGTCCAGGAAGCCGGACAGCAGCACCTGGGTAAGCCACGTAGCGGCCTCATAGATGAAGCTCAAGGTCTGGGAATTGTTTCCCTGGGCGAAGCCCGCCTCGTGAGCGGTCTTGTCTACAAGCTGGCCGGGGGAGAACATCCTCGTCTTGTCCACGTCCCTGGGTGATACGCCGGACGGGAAGGTATGCATGCCGCACACCATACCAGTCTCCTCGAAGGTCCTGAAAATCATGTCCCAGTGCGACCGAGTCCCTTGGGCCAAGATCTGGTTTGGATAGTTCCCTCGGGCGTCGATGGGGCGGATGAGGGACATGCGCGTGCCGCGTTTGGCGATGCGGTGCATCTCGTCGACAGTATTGTAGGGGTCCTGGAGCGGCAGCCACCCCGCCGCGAAGAGGCGCTCTGGGTTGGCGCTACAAAAATCGTGCGCCCAGTTGTTGTAGGCCCGGGAGAAAGCATAGGCCCCCTCCACGCTCTCGGCGAAATAGAAACCGCCGACGATGGCCGTGGGGATGACCATCACCTGATCGATGCCCAGGAGGTCCAGGTCTTTGACTCTGGCATGAGGGTCGTAGGCGCCCTTGTGATCAAGGTAGTCTAGCTTCTCATCATCCAGGTCCGTAAAGAGCAGCTTCCGCTTGACCTTTTTGTCCACTCCCGGCCCGGAAATGGTGATGACGTTGTACTTTTGGAAATCCGGGTTGGAGCCCCCGGTAATACGGGACCGGCCGTTGACCCAGGCCCGCTTGTCATCCCGCCAATAGGTCTGCCGCACCAGCTCTCGGTACTCTGGCTCGACATAGTCAGACCAGATCTCCAAGGGGTCGTTGATGTGGGAGTCGCAATCGAACGTTGGAAAGCTCTTCTTCATGCGATTACCGCCGTTTTTCATCCCTGACCTCCACCGCAGCCTTTCGGGTTAGTCTAGCCACGCCCGTTGTTCTCGTCAACATTTTGACACTCTGTCAGCGGTCCGATCAACGGACAAAAGGAAGACCCCGAAGCGCTTCGGTCTATGACCGTCCCGATGGACTTTCGGGAGCTTCGGGGTCCAGTGCCTGCTGGGATTCCGTAAACGGAACCCATGGCTCTTCTGTCCAAAGACGCCGTTTACGCTGCAGACACCTCACAGGTCCAAGTTCTTACCATCAAATGGATCACCTCCTTTCCTTGTGTAAGGACATGATACCATGCTCCGACAATGCCACAAGGGGGGCGGCGTGTGGCCTCCCGAGGTGCTTAACATAAAGATTACTTTTTCTCGGAACGCCCGTCGCGCGTTGAGATCATCCGGAGAAGGCCTCGACCGTCGCCCGGTACGACTTCAATGGGTCGCCAACCGCAAAGGGGGCGATGACGGGCATGGTGAGTCCAAGACCCCGGCGTCGCTCGACCTCTTGCCGGCAGAACTCCGCGGGCCCAAAGATCGCCAGCTGGCGTTGCATCTCGTCGCTCACGCAGGAGAGGGCCTTGTCAGTCTCTCCTTGGGCCATGTAGCGGGCCATCGCCTGCATCTCTTCCGCGAAGCCGGTACTCTCGAAAAAGTTCCGATAGTACTCCATGCCGACGTAGCGCAAGAGCTGCCGGCGCAGGGGCTCGCGGACTGCGTCCACATCTTCGGTAACGGCGACGCGGATGTAGCAGGCCACCCCCAGGTCATCCGGACGGCGGCCGGCTTTTGCGGCGCCTTGATGGAGGTTGACGACGGCCTCAGACAAATAGGCGGGGGCGGCCCAGTTCAGCAGCACGCCGTCCGCCACTTCACCGGCCAGGCCCACTACCTGCGGCCCCAAAGCCGCAATGTAGATGGGTATCGAGAACTCCTGGGGAAATCCGAGCACCGCCTCGCTCAGGCTGTACACCTTACCGTCGTAGGATACCGGTTTTCCGGTCAGCAGCCTTCGCACGATCTCTACAGTCTCTCGGAGCCGGATGATAGGGCGCTCGAAGGCGATGCCGTGTCCAGCCTCCACAAAGCCCCGATGCCCTGTTCCAAGCCCCAACGTAAACCGATGGTTCGACAGAAGGTCCAGCCCGGCGGCAGCAGCAGCCGTCAAGGTCGGCGTCCGCGAGAATACGGGCAAGATGCCCGTGGCTATCCGTACTCGGCTTGTGGCAACCGCAAAGCTGGAAAGAAGGGTCGTCGCGTCGAAGCCTCCTCCCTCTGGGACCCACACGGTGTCATAACCCCGCTCCTCCGCCGATAGGGTGAGCTTGAGCATGTCCCCCGGAGTGATTTGCGGTATCGGATCGAATCGGACCCCTAATGTGGCCATGGAATCCTCCTGACAGGGTTACCCATATTGTTTCCCCGGTGCGGCTAGATAATACCGTGCTCTCTGCAAAACTCCAGCACCAGGGCCCGAAATTCATCGCTTTTGTACCGGTAAACTCCATGCCCCGCATCATCGAATATCTGTAGCCGAGCGTTGGGCAGATTTCTGGACATGATGACCGATCCCCCTGCCCCCGCCACCTCGTCTTTGCCACCGGCCACAATAAGAGCCGGGCAGGTGATCGACTTGAGCCTCGGCGTCAGGGGATGCTCTCGCAGCCCAGCGGCAGTCCTTGCACTGGCCACGTAGGAGTCCAGGTGCTCCGGACGCACGCCACCACCCTCCAGCCGGCCACCGACCCTCGACGGGTCATGCCCCTCGAAGGCCGGCTTGAGATCGCCGACCTTGGCCTCGGAGCCCAGGCGAGCAATCTCCCCCCGGCTATACCAGAATTCCGAGGCAGCCTGGTTCGCCTCGCTGGAGCTGGAGTCGACGACAATGGCGGCGCACTTCTCCAGGTGGTCCAATGCGAACTGCTGGACCACGACCCCGCCCCATGAGACCCCGTACACCACGGCCTTTTCCACTCCGATAGTCTCCAGAAGGGCTGCAAGGTCTGCGGCGTACAGCGGCAACGAGTACTTCCTGGCCTGAGAGGACCGCCCCAAGCCGCGGTTGTCCCAGCTCACCACCCGCCCGAAGTGCTCCACCCAAAATGGGAACTCCTCCACAAAGCCCTGACCGTCACCCCCAAGACCGTGGCATAGCACGTACGCCAACGGCCCCGCGCCTGCTTCTTCGTAGTGAATGGTCACGTCGCCCAGGTCTACATCCGGCATAGAGATCTCCTCTCGCCTCGCTTCGATGAGTCGTAGGTCCGCAGGAAGGGGTTCCGGTTTACTCTGCCTATTGTACGCCAGGGAGCGGCCTCTGGCAGGCTGCTGAGTCGTTAATTCGTCAAACAATGGGCGCCACAGTCTGTCATGCTGAACGAAGTGAAGCATCTGGTGGGGAGGTATTCCCCACCCCAGATTCTTCGCCGCCAGAGGCGGGTCCGACTTTGGCGAGACTCGCGATGCGATCGGAGCTCAGAATGACATTTGGGGCAGAACCCCCTTGGGGGGGGGTGGAGGCGCTTGCAGCACCCTGCTAGACGATGGGACGAACGCAGATCGTCTCGTCCCTGTGGGGCCCTACGGAGATGAGGTTCATGGGACAGCCGACGAGCCGTTCCAGGTGCCGGATGTAGGACTTGGCCTCCGCCGGCAGATCATCATAGTTCCGCAGATGGGCCGTAGGCTGTTTCCAGCCAGGAAGCTCATCGTAAATAGGCTCGCAGCGGGACAGGAGTGCCTCGCTGGCCGGAAAGCTGTCCACCACGGAGCCATCTAGCCGATAGCTGCTGCAAACCTTCACGGTATCGAAATCGTCCAGCATATCAATCCTGGTCAAAGCGCCGCAGGTCATGCCGTTGGTTTCTACGGCGAACTTGCCCGCAACGGCGTCGAACCAGCCGACGCGCCGTGGCCTCCCTGTGGTAACTCCAAACTCATGCGCCTGCTGGCGGATACGCTCTCCAGTCTCGTCCAAGAGCTCCGAGGGCATCGGCCCCGTTCCGACTCGCGAGGTATAGGCCTTGAAGACGCCGAGGATGACGTCGAGCTGTCGTGGCCTCAAACCCGCACCCGTATACACGCCGGCGGCGGTCGTGTCCGAAGAGGTCACGAAGGGGTAGGTGCCAAACTGAAGGTCCAGCAACGTGCCCTGCGCTCCTTCAAAGATCACCGTCTCTCCCCGGTCTAACGCCTCGTTCACCAGCTTCTCGGTCTGAACGACGTAAGGCCGGAGACGCTCGCCAAATTCGCGACACTGATGGTATATCTCGTCAAAGGGCGGCGCCTCAGCCCCATGTAGTCCCAGGATAGGATTCTTGGCATCCAGGACGACACCCAGGCGTACCGCTAACGCATCATCGTCAAGCAGGTCCCCAACGCGGATGCCATTGCGGGCCGCCCTGTCCGCGTACGCCGGACCTATCCCCCGCTTGGTCGTGCCGATAGCCACATCCCCTCGGGCGGCTTCTTCGAGACCGTCCTGCATCAAGTGGTAAGGCAGGACCAGATGGGCCTTGTCGCTGACGATGATCCTCTCAACATCGACTCCCCTGGCTTCGAGGGCGCTCAGCTCTTCAAAGAAGCTCTGAGGGTTGAGCACGACCCCGTTGCCAATGACGCATTTGGCTACAGGGGAAAAGATCCCGGAAGGCACATTGTGGAGATTGAAGGTGCCCTGATCGTTGACTACCGTATGGCCGGCATTGTCTCCACCGGAGAAGCGCACGACCATCTGAGCGTCTTGGCTCAGCAGGTCAACAATTTTACCTTTTCCCTCATCTCCCCAATGGGCGCCGAGGACGACGATCGCTGGCATGATATCCCTTCACTCTGACGGCTTCAAAACAGTGGGGAGTATAGCAAAGGAAGTGCGGGTTGAAAAGGGAAAGTAAGGAGAGCCTGGGGGCTGAGCCGGGCTGTTGACATCACTGTGTGGCCAGTGGGTTCTCCTGACGAATGAGCATCGGCTGGGTGGGGGAGGAGCTGCCCCCTTGGGGCTCCCGAGTCACGCCGAAGAATCGGTAGGTAAGACGTCCTGAACGTACATGGAGGTCCCACATGCCATAGCCCTCCCCAGAGGTCCGGAAGGTCCCGACCGCAAGCAGCGACCCTCCGGGATCCCACATCCACACCTGGTAGACCTCGTCCTGGCTCAGAGGGTCCAGGTCCACGATCATCATGACCGCGGTCTGCTCCTCCATGTCCAAAAGGAGACTACCCCTTGTGGCGGGAGAGGCCTCAGACCCTTTGAAGCTCACCGTTTCAACTTTAGGATCGGTTGCCAGGTTAAGGGCGCGCCACTGGTCCTTTACCCTGATCCCCAACTCGTTATTCATGTCACGCAAAGTGTTAACTTGCTCGACCTGTTCTAAATTCATGTCACGCAAAGCGTTGACTTGCTCGACCTGTTCGTCGTTGCGGCTCTGCAGGTCATTCACCCGGAGGGTCTGGTAGGTGCTCCACCCAACAAGGACCAGGGCTACAACCGTGACGGAGAAGGCCATGGAGTACACGGGCCTCGGTGGGAGCAGACGCCGCCATCCTCGGCGAAGGGACGGAAGGGCGCCACCGGCACCGGCCTCCTCCCAAACCCAGCCTTGCGCCTCGAAGGCTTCAATCCGCCGCATCAGCTTGGCTTTCAGCCCAACCGGCGGCTCCACCTGATCGGCGGCGTAGGGAAGCCACTGAAGGGCGTCGCGCTCGTGCTGCAGGTCCAAGGGACACGTAGAGCACGTCATCAGGTGAGCTCCTACGCTCGCCCGTTCAGCCCCCTCCAGCGCGCCTAGAACGTAAGGGCCCAGCAACGGATGTACGTTGTTGCAATCCATCCTCTACTCTATCCTACGACCTTCAGACGTGAGTAGTTCTCTCATTTTCTGCAATCCCAGCCGCATGCGGGTCTTGATAGTGCCGAGAGGCGCCCCCATCGACTGTGATATCTCGGATTGTGTCAGTCCCTGAAAATAGGCCATGAAGATCACTTGTTTCTGTGCGGCCGGAATTTTCTCCATGACCCCCAGGAGGTGCTCCCGGTCCACCTGGGCAAGAACAATATCCGGCACCTGATCGTTGCCCCCTGCTGAGACAATGAAGGCCTCGTCGATCTCCACTGTAGGGAGCTTCGCTTGCCGGCGGCTCTTGCGCAACTCGTCGATACTCCGGTTGTGCGTGATGCTCAGCAGCCAGGCGGAGAACGGACCTCGCTCACTCTTGTAGCTGGAGCCTCGCGACCAGAGCGTCATAAAAACGTCCTGTGTTACCTCCTCGGCTACCCCGGGCTTCTCAACGATGCGAATGGATAAGGAATAGACCAGCCGCACATAGCGGTCGTACAGGACCGAGAGGGCTTCTTTATCGCCCTGAACAATCCGGTCGACCAGCGTATGGTCATCCAGTTGTTCCTGCTCTTTTTGGGCCGGTGAGTCCTCGGCCATGCCAACCCTATCACATTCGAATAGTACGAAGTATTTCCAGAAGTGGATTGCCGCGTGCGGCGCCGCAGCACGTAGCGTCCGGTGGCGTGCAAACTCGCATGGGTATTATACATGAGCCGCACCTCGCCATGACCTCAGCATGAACGCATCCACAGTGTCGTGTCACATCGTGAGCGCACTTCGCTACACCTGTATCACGCCGTTATCAGGTTGACGCTCCAACAAGGCTACCGGTACAATGGCCTAACGCACTCAGTCGGGAAGGTCTTTTACCCCGTGATCATTGACCTGCATGTTCATACCGTTAAGGGCGGCCCAGACAGCAATCTCTCCCCTGACGAGCTTGTACAAGAAGCCCGGCGCGTCGGTCTCGACGGCGTTTGTTTAACGGAGCACGGCGGCGGCTGGGACAAGTGGGACTTTAATCAATTCGCTGAACAGCACCCAGACTTGGTATTGATTCGGGCATTGGAAGTCGACACCGAGATGGGCCACATTACCACCTTCGGCCTCGACGGCTACATCAGCGGTATCCACCGTATCGAGAACCTCCGGGCCGAACTGGACAAGGTGGGCGGCTTCATGATCGCGGTGCACCCCTACCGCCGCTTCTTCGACAAACCGCCTCTGTTTAAGTCCTTGCTCTTCAAACGCCCCGTCCCTCTGGAAGAGGCTGTCACCCACTCAATCTTCGAGCTAACCGATGCGGTCGAGGTGGTGAACGGAGCCTGCTCTCAGCAGGAAAACGAGTTCGCCCTAAAGACAGCCGAGATTCTAGGGAAGGGGAATGTCGGTGGCAGCGACGCCCATTCCACCCAAGGGTTGGGCTGCGGTGCAACCGTCTTCGACCGCGACATCCGCACGACCGAGGACCTGATCACGGAGCTCAAGAGCGGGCGGTACTACGCCACCAACGGCCTCCTCAAAGGGCACTGCCAACCCTTCGGGGCCAATGGCACGCCGGCGGACCCTCAGGCGGGCGCGTGAACCCCGGAGGGGGCTCCAGGGTCCAGGCTTTTGTCTCACTGGACCTGGAGACGACTGGGCTCGACCCTGACACCGATGACATCATCGAGGTCGGCGCTGTCAAATACCACCGCGGGGAGCCGGCAGGCTCCTTCTCCACACTCATCGACCCACAACGTCCCGTTCCTCCCTTCGTCCAGTCTCTGACGGGCATCAGGACAGAGGACCTCACCTCAGCACCGGTCTTCGCCGCCATCTCGGGAGAGTTAGAGGAGTTCGTGGGCGGCCACCCGATAGTAGGCCACAACGTCGGCTTCGACCTGGCATTTCTCCACCGGAAAGGGCTGAGGCCCACCGGCCCGGTTTACGACACCTTCGACCTTGCCTCGGTGCTCCTGCCACGAATTCCAGAGTACAACTTGCTGGCCGTTTGCCGCGCCCTCGGACTGGAAACAGAGCGTCCTCACCGGGCCTCCAGAGATGCCGAGATGGCTGCATCCGCCTTTCTCAAGCTGGCTGACCTGCTTGCGGCCGTCGACCCACCGGTCCTTGCAGAGATCAGGCGCATCGCCGAGCGCTCGGAATGGCCCCTGCGCTACCTGCTGAGGGAGCTCGGGGTGGAGGACGGGGCGCCGACTCTCCAGTCGGGTGAGCCGGGCCTTGAAGGCGTCAACGTCGAGGAGCTGCTTCAACGGCTGCGTCCGCCGCCGCCCATAAGCCGCAAGGCCGAGCGGCAGCCTGTAGACGCTGGAATGGTCGTGGAGGCCTTGAGTCCGGAAGGGACGCTGGCGGCCACCCTGGGATCTTTTGAGCCCCGGCCCGAGCAGCTTCGCATGGCGCAGGCTGTATCCGAGGCCTTCAGCCAAGAACAGCACCTTATCGTCGAGGCCGGTACCGGCACCGGAAAATCGCTGGCCTACCTCATGCCCGCAGCCCTCTTCTCCTTCCGCAACGGCGAGCGGGTGGTGGTCTCCACCAACACGATCAACCTGCAAGAACAGCTCATCGACAAAGACATACCGGACGCCCTGTCCGCCCTGGAAGCCGGTGGCGACCTTACTGGCTCAGAGCCGTTTCGCTTCGCTGTCCTCAAGGGTCGGGGAAACTACCTTTGCTTAAGGCGCTGGTCCGCTCTCAAGAAGAACGACAGCCTGACTCCCGGTGAGGCCAAGCTTGTGGTCAAGGTCTTGCTCTGGCTCCGGGAGACGGCCACAGGGGACCGAAGCGAGATACGGCTGACCGCCCCTGAGGCTGCCCTTTGGAACCGCCTGTCCGCCCAGGGCTTTGACGATCAGACCGGCCCCTGCCCTTTCCTCCGGCGAGGCCTTTGTTTTTACAACGCCGCCCGGCAGCGAGCGGAGGCCGCTCACATCGTCGTCGTAAACCATGCTCTCCTTGTCCTAGACGCCCAGCACGGATCGCTGATCCCCGAATACAGCCACCTCATTGTCGATGAGGCGCATAACCTGGAGGAGGTCGCCACCAATCAACTGGGCCTTCAAGTGGACGACGAGGCGATCGATGCTTTTCTTGCGAGGCTCACCGGAAGCCCCGCAGCCGGCCTAGGGCTCCTTGCGCCCTTCCGGGCCTTGGTGAGGTCTATCCAGCTTGCGGAGAGCAGGCGTCGGGACCTCGGGACCGTTATCAGCGTCATTGAGGAGGACGTAGAAGGCTGCCGCTCCCGACTGACCCTCCTCTTTAAGATCATCTCCGACTTCGCCGTCAGAAGCTCGAAGGATGCGGGGGACTACGAGGCGCGCCTGCGCCTAACCCCAGCGATGAGGGCCCAGCCCGATTGGTCGAAAATCGAGATCGCCTGGGAGGACGTTAACCTGCTCCTTGAAAAAGTCTTGCAGGGTCTTTCAAAACTTTATGGCTCAGCTGAGCAACTGTCCTCGCTGGTACCGGGAGGATTGGAGGACCGCCTCCTGGACCTTTCCTCAGCCGAGCAGCTTGGAGAACAGCTGCGGCTTGCCCTGGCATCGGCCATCGCCAACCCGGAGGCGTCTGATGTGTACTGGCTCAGTGTGGGAAATAGGGATGGAATCGTACGTCTCCATAGCGCCCCCTTGCATGTCGGACCTCTGCTGAAGGAACGTATCTTCGACAGCATGGACACGGCCGTGCTCACTGGCGCAACACTCAGCACGGAACGAAACTTCGAGTATGTGAAAGAGCGGCTGCGGATGGAGCCGGCCACCGAGCTCCAGCTCGGCTCCTCGTTTGATTACCCGAAACTCGCTCTGGTATATATCCCAGACGATATGCCGGAGCCAAACCATCGCGACTATCAAACGGCCCTGGAATCAGCCATCCGCGACGTGGCCCGTGCCGCAGAGGGACGCACCATGGTCCTGTTCACCTCCAGGGCCTCCCTTCGGAACACCCGTAACGGTCTTCACGAGCCCCTTGCTCGAGACGGAATCACGGTATTGGGTCAAGGGATCGATGGGTCCCCACGCCAGCTGCTAGAGACCTTCAAGTCCACCCCCAAAGTGGTCCTCCTGGGCAGTGGGAGCTTTTGGGAAGGAGTGGATGTCGCCGGCGAGGCCCTGAGCGTCCTGGTCATCGCTCGGATTCCCTTCAATGTGCCTACCGAGCCCATCTTCGAGGCCCGCTCGCAACAGTTCGAAGACCCTTTCAGCCATTACGCCGTCCCCCAGGCAGTACTCCGGTTCCGGCAAGGCTTTGGTAGGTTGATCCGTCGCAAAACCGACCGTGGCGTACTGGTGGTGCTGGACCGTCGGATCACCTCCAGGACGTATGGCACGGCATTCCTGGACTCGATCCCCGGCTGCAGCCGCAAGGTTGGTCCGGCCAGTGACTTACCCCACGCCACCGTCCAGTGGCTTCGCCAGCTTCCCCTCAGCTAACGGCCTGGGCAGCGGCCAAAGGCGACTCTTTGCCAAGCAAGAAGGCCCTACCGCTGCCGTTTACTGAGGACAAAAAGTGATAAGATTGCCGTTACGTTTAGGGAGGCAGGCCATCGGTGTACGCTGAGGTGACATAATGCCCCGAAGGAAAGGCCGGGTGGGCATCCTCACCGGAGGGGGCCCGGCTCCAGGCATCAATAGTGCGATCAGCTCCGCGACCATCGAGGCGATCAATTCCGGACTGGAGGTCACCGGCCTCTACGACGGGTTTGAGAGCCTTATCAGCGGCCACGAAGAGTTAGCCCGGCCTCTCAGCATCGCCGACGTGGCTCGCATTCACGCCCAGGGCGGCTCCATCCTGCGCACCTCACGAGCAAACCCGACTCGCTCGCCCGAGGACTTGCGCAGCGCCGTAGACACCATGAAAAAGCTCGGCCTCTCCTACATGGTGACTATCGGGGGAGAAGATACGGCTTTCGCCGCCTCCGAGGTGGCCAGGGCCAGTGGAGGAGCGGTACGGATAGCTCACGTGCCCAAGACCATCGATAACGACCTCCCGCTGCCTGGGGATATGCCAACCTTTGGCTTCGAGTCCGCCCGCCACTTTGGCACGGAGCAAGTGCTGAATCTCATGGAAGAGTCGCGCACCAGCAACCGCTGGGTCTTTGTGGTGGTAATGGGACGCAAAGCGGGGCACCTGGCCCTGGGCATCGGAAAGGCGGCTGGGGCCACCATCACCGTGATCCCCGAGGAGTTCCCGGATGAGCATGTGAGCCTGGAACGTCTCTGCGCGGTGCTCTCGGGCTCTATCCTGAAACGACGTGTCATGGGCCGAACACACGGCGTCGCCGTCATCGCCGAGGGGATCGTGGAAAAGCTTCACCCCGATGAGTTGAAACGCATTCCGGGAGCCGAGACCGAGTATGACCCTCACGGCCACATTCGTTTGGAGGAGATCCCCATCGCTACCATTCTGAGGAGAGCAGTCCAGGCCCGGTTTACCACCCTCAACGATCCCATTACGGTGACCGACGTAACGCTGGGCTACGCTCTCCGCTGCGCGCCGCCCATCCCCTTCGACATCGACTACACGCGGACGCTGGGGTACGGAGCGGTGCGGTTCTTGCTTTCCGAGCCGCAGGACGAGGCGCTCAAAGCCGGCGGTATGGTCTTTCTGGAACAGGGCCACCTGTGGACCCTTCCCTTCTCCGAGATGCGCGACAATGCCGGCCGCCCTATCATACGGGTTGTGGATATTACCTCTGAGCACTTCAGGGTGGCCCGCGAATATATGATCCGCCTCGAGCCCAAGGACCTTCAAGACCCCAAGATGCTGAAGCGGTTGGCGGAGGCCGGGAAGGTAACGCCCGAGGAGATGTTGAAGAGCTTCAGCCCGCACATAGAGTCTGTGTAAAGGACCCCTTTTGTGTAGCGTCTCTTGATTAGACTTACAGAACATTTTCCCCTCCCTCTAACCCCCTCCCGCCAGGGGAGGGAGGATACCCCCTCTCCCTTGATGGGAGAGGGCAGGGGTGAGGGTGAACGCCTTACCAAAGACAGCCCCCACCCAAGCTCGTTCTCTATCAAGCCTTTTGTCAGGCACTGCACTAGCAGGCGGTCTCGCCGACGAACCCCTTGTCCGGAAGCCGCACGAGAAAGCGCCACCGCCCATGTTACTCAAGCCCAAGGGCCCCTTTAACCTCGCTCATACCATCGGGTCGGGGCAGGCGTTTCGCTGGCAGCCTCATGACGGCTGGTATTACGGAGTCGTTGTCGGCGATGTATGGAAGGTGCGCCAGGCGGGCCGCGAGATCGAGCTCCACTCGGCCCTGCAGCCGGATACCGAGGCTGCTGCGTTAGCCCGGAGCTATTTTCGTCTCGACGACGACCTCGCCGGCATCTACCGCCACATTGGAGAGGACCGCCGGGTCGCCGGTGCCGTCCGGCGGTTCCGCGGCATGCGCCTGGTCCGGCAAGAGCCCTGGGAGTGCCTCGTTACTTTTGTCATCTCCGCCTACTCCAACATCCCGAGGATCACCCGCCACGTCGAGCGAATCTGCGAGCTGTGGGGCGATCCGGTCTCCCTGGATGGCCATCACCGCCACACCTTCCCTTCGCCGTCCAGGCTCGCCGAAGTCGGAGAGCCGGAGTTTCGGGACATCGGGTTGGGCTACCGCGCCCCTTTTCTTGCCCGGCTTGCACCCAGCCTTTTGAAGTGGGACCTCGAGCTGGCCGACCTCAGATCCGCCCCCTACCCTGAGGCCAAGGCCGAACTGTTAAAGCTGGACGGGGTCGGCGAGAAGGTGGCGGACTGTGTGCTGTTGTTCTCCCTGGACAAGTTGGAGGCTTTCCCAGTGGACGTACACATCCGCCATGAGCTTCTGGAATGGTACTTCCCCGGGGATAAGCGTACCGATAGGCAGCTTCGGCTCTGGGCTGCCGAGCACTTCGGCCCCCTGGCAGGCTACGCTCAGCAATACCTGTTCCACGGGAGACGGCTGGAGGGACAGGCGGCCCACAGCCGGCCAGCCAAGCTGAGGGGCAAATGATGACTCCACCCGGCCTCTCACTCCCTCTCTGACTCTCCCCAAAGTGGCAAGATAGGTGTCACCCCTTAGGCAGGCTCAGGGCAGGCTCTGAGCGAAGCCGAAGGGTCTATGGATTATTCCCTTCCCCTTGATGGAGGAAGGTTAGGATGGGGGTGAAGGCTAACCCCACCCCAGATTCTTCGTCGCTCCGCTCCTCAGAATGACATTTGGGGCCGCCTGCGACGGTCTCAGAATGACATCTTGTGCAAGGCCTGGGAAAGGCTAGGTTGGGGGAGCAATCGATCTGGTAAAAGGTTCACGTGCTGAGCCCAGGCGGTCACAGCACCTGCGGCTCGTAGTCCATGCCGATGTGCCCATTCTCTTCCATTACGGAGTATTCCTCGTCGGTCAACTGGAGCAGGTCGCGGTACACATGATCGTTGTGCTCCCCCAACAGTGGAGGGGGTCTCCGAATCTCGTTGGGAGTGTTGGCCATCTTCCAGATGATCCCCGGGTAGAGGTTCGTACCCGTCTCCGCATGGGTAAGCTCTTGGAAGAAGCCCCGGGCACCGAGCTGCGGGTCCTCATAGGCGTCCCGGTCATCGTTGACGACCCCGGCCGGGATTCCGGCCTGTTGCAGCCTCCCCATCACCCAGCGGTTGTCCTGCTGCCCCGTCCACATGCCCACCAGCTCGTCGAGCTCCCGCCGGTGCTCGTAGCGCTTCGGTTGGTCGCCGAACCGTGTCTCAAAGGCCCAGGCCGGGTCGCCCATGACCTCAACCATCGCCTGCCACTCCTGATCGTTGGCAACAGCGATGGCGACCCACCGCTCCTCTCCTTTACACGGATAGACGTTGTGCGGGGCCATGTCGTACAGGTCATTGCCCTGAGCCTGGGCAATCCGTCCGTTAGCTTGGAAGTCCAGAAGCGCATCGCCGAAATAGGGGATAAGCGCCTCTGTCTGGGCCATCTCCACCAGCTGCCCTTTACCCGTGCGCCTTCGTTGCTGCAATGCCAAAGCGACCGCCAACGCACCGTTGGCCGATGCAGTGGCGTCTCCCAGGAACACATCGTGGTTCATGGATGGGTCTAGATCGGCATAGCCTCTCATAAAAGTATGCCCAGCCGCTCCCTCCAGATGTTGCCCCAGGGAGCGGTAATGGCTGTAGGGGCCCGAAAGACCGTAGGCGGGCATGCGCACCATGATGATGTCGGGACGGACTTTCCGAAGCTCCTCGTAAGAAACACCCAATTTCTCGATAGTCTCCGGGACGTTGTTCTCCATGACCACGTCCGAGACATTCACGAGACGCATAAAGACCTCCAAGGCCTCCGGCTTCCCCAGGTTCAACGTCATGCTGAGCTTGTTCCTACCATGAGAATGGAACAGGGGGAAGCGGTTCCACGGATGCTCACCGGGCGTCCAGTCCGGGTAGGCGTTGACCCAGTTCTTGGAGGCCTCCAAGCTCGCCTTGCTGGGGTGGGCATAGATCCCACGGGTCAAGGGTTGGAAGATGTTCCGGGGCTCCACTCGGATCACCTCGGCCCCCCAGTCGGCCAGCCACATGGCCCCACCGGTGCCCGCCAGCACCAGGGTCATGTCTATGATCCGCACTCCTTCGAGGGGTCTGCGATAAGGAGCTCGCGCGCCCGTTGCATCCGCGCTCCTGCCGCTGTTCGTGCCGGGCTTCTTTTCGACAGTCCGCAAGGGCGTTAACACCTCCTTGTTGTGCTGGCCGAGCAGAGGCGCGGGACGCCGCTTGACATGAGCAACACCCGGCGTGGCGAATGGCCGCCCGGAGTAGGTAAGTCGGCCGGCCGAGGGATGGTCGATCTCCTCCCAAAAACCTCGCGCCTTGAAATGGCGGTCGGCCAATATATCCTCGGTAGTGTTGATCGTACCGGCTAGGACGTGGGCCTTTTGCGCCGCGTCCAACACCTCGGACTTGGTGCGGTCCAAGAGCCAGCCCAGGAGGATCGTGTTGAGCATGTCCACGTTCTCCGGGTTCGCGAACTGGACTGGGTCTGTAAACCTGGGGTCTTCGGCCAGCTCCGGCATCTCCATCATGGCGGCCAGCGTGCCCATCCGGCTGCCACCCGTCGAGATGTTTACGTAGCCGTCTTTGCAGGGCCGTATCGAGGCCGAGACGAGAATACGCCTCTGATTTATGGTCTTGGTGAATTGATAGCCAATGAGCATGGGTCCCCGGCGGTCCGGGCTGCCTGCCTGCGTCTCCATGATGGAGATGTCCACGTGGTCGCCGCCGCCGTGGCCCTGCCTTCCCACCAGCGCGACCACCGTCGCCGCGGCTGCGTGCACCCCGGCGTAGTACTGGGTAACATGCCCTCCGAGCTTTATCGGATAGCGCTCATCGATGCCATTGGAAAAAAGTGCCCCTCCCAGGGCATGGTCCACCAGCTCCGAACCCCGATAGTCTCGGTAGGGACCCGTCTGCCCGAAATCGGAGACGGAGACCATGACCAGCGCCGGATTGACCCCTTTAAGAGTCTCATAGCTCAAGCCGAGGCCAGGCATGACCTTCGGCATGAAGGACTCCACGAGCACATCCGCGCCCCGGACCATCTCTTTGAAGAGCTCGGTCCCTTCACGACTCTCCAGGTCCAGGGTGACGCCGCGCTTGTTGGCGTTGAGATGTAAGAACAGGAGACTCTTTTCGGCATCGGGCAGGTCACCGGGAAACGGACCGAGGCGACGAGCGCCGTCGCCCGTGCCGGGCCGCTCGACCTTCATGACGTCAGCCCCATAGTCGGCCAGGAGCTTGGTACAGTAGGGCCCGGCGATATAGCGGGTGAGGTCGATGACTTTGAGGCCGGAAAGGGCGGTCTCGATCATCGGCGCACCCCTTCCGCCGCGCCCGTACCCGGGTGCGACATAACGCGTTCTCCGCTAAGCTAACGGCCCTGGAACTTGGGTGGACGCTTCTCCACAACGGCGGCGTTGGCCTCTCTGGCGTCCTGCGTCATGGCTGTAGTCAAGCATGGCACCCCGCTCCTGAAAAGTCTGGCGACAGTATACCCTTGTAGAAGGTGGACTGCGACCTCTGGAAACGCGGTGCGAGGAACCGCGGTTGACGGCCTTCTCCGGCGCAACTACGATGAGCTCCCGTCAAGGTGGGCGGATTGCTAGATCACGAGGGATGCGCTCCGCGGCAGGCAGGCGAGAAAGGCGGCTGAAATGGCTGACATCGACATCGTCCATGAATCTCAGCGGGAATGGCGAACGGGCTCTACCAAGAGGATCGACGGCAAGGAGCACGCCGCTCTCAACAAAATACTGAGCACCCTGGAGCCTAACCTCTTCGTGATGCGTGTCGACTTCGACCCCAACATGCTCGTCGAGCGACACAAGCACGCCTCCGACCATGTGATCTACATCATGGAGGGTGAGCTCATCGTCGAAGGAACAAAGGTCCCTGCCGGTAGCTGTATTACCATTAAGAAAGATATCTTCTACGGCCCGGAGAGTGCGGGCCCGGATGGCTGCCGAACAGTCATTATCTTTGACGGATCACCCGAGCAGACCTTTGAAGACCCGGAGGCGCAAGGACGGCCCATGAGCGCTGCGTGACGGGAGACGCGAGACAAAAAAAAGCCCCACGCCAGACCGGAAGGCCTACGAGTTTAGACGTTTCACGTAACCGGTTAATCTCTTCCGAGCACACCCCGTTCCCGATCTCCAGGAGCAGGGCTGTGTGCCGCCCAAGGAATTGACGGAGTTCCCATGTATGGCTACCATGCCTTCCATCGGCATGACGAGCATTCCCATGAAACGCTCAGGTTCGGAAGCTGTGGAAGATGAGGAGGATTCAGGACATGACGGCCATGAAGAAGAGCTTTCCCGCTTTCGACTGCGACGGTCATATTACCGAGCTCGCTGAGATATGGGACTACCTCTCCGCAAAGGAAAAGGAGACCGTCAAGCCCTGGTTCTGGGCGGATGGGAACCGGCTGATCGTGAACGGAAACAAGACAGGCGCTGCCCTGTGGGCTATCGATCGCATGACGGCGGCCGTCATCGAGGCGTCCGGCCCCGGCGTCACCAAGAAACAGATCCGCAAACTCCGCTCCATGGACCTGACGCCGGAGCAGCGGGCCTTCACCAACTACAAGGGCGCCAGAGACCCTCACGCCCGCGTCGTGGACATGGACCTGCAGGGGATCGACCAGGTCGTCGTGATCCCCATCTCCATGCTGCACGATTTTCCCTTCGTAGAGAATATCTATGCGGCCCAGCTCATAGCCAGAGCGTATAACGACTGGGTCTACGACTGGTGCTCCGTCGCTCCTGAAAGGATTTTTCCGGCGGCGGCGTTACCCGCACAGGACGGAGAGCTGGCTGCGCAGGAGCTTCGCCGGGTCGCCGAGAAGGGCTTCAAGCTCGCGATGGTCCGGGCCGCAGACATCCAGCGACGGTTACCCCAACCACCCAAACTTCGAGCCTCTGTGGAACGCTTTCGAGGAGACCGGCCTGGTCACTGCTATGCACTCCCTTACCGCCGGAGAGGGTGTCCAACAGCTCGCTTCGGATAGCAAGCAGTGGAGTCCGGGCATGTTTTTGGAGAGGGCGATTACTCCGGCCCAGATGAGCAGCCAGGGGTCCAGGTCTCAGACCCTGAGCTTCGTTCACGAGGCCATGACCTGGATTCCCAGCGTGCTTCTATCGGGATTCTTCGAGCGTCACAGCCATCGCCAGGATGGAGAAGCTGGAGGTGCCGGAGAACGTTCAGGCCAAGATCCTTGGTGGCAACGCATACCGAATGTACGGTATAGAGCCCAAGCTCTTCGTCACCGACGAGCCTGAGTCCTACTCGCGGCCTGAGTGGTACCCCAAGACGGAGGAGATAGAACAGGAATTTGCCGGCCTGATGGCCAGAAGGTAGCAGCAGGTAGACATTTCCAGCTCACCCCACCCTGTCGAGGGCGAGAAGGGCTTTGCCCCGAATGTCCTTCTGAGCCCGCCGCCACACATTGTCATGCAGAGCGAAGCGAGGAATCTGGGGGCGGGGCTGGACTCTCAACGGAAAGACCCACCACCCCAGACCCTTCGGCTCCGCCCAGGGTGACAGGTTGATGCGCTCAGGCCTGCCCTGAGCTTGCCGAAGGGGTGACACATGAGTTCTCACCTCTTATGCAAAGCCGGGGAAGGGCGGGATGGGGGTGATCAAAATTCCCGCGGAGGCGCTCATGGCAATATCTATGAACTTGAACAAGAGCTTCTCGGTATTCGACGCCGATAGTCACGTCCTGGAGCCTGCGGCGGTCTGGGAGGACTTCCTGGATCCGGAGTACCGGGTGGTGGCGAGATCATGGTTCTGGCACGAGGTGGACGAGGTCGGCCCCCATACCATCCTTAACGGCCGGCCGGCGCCGGCGCTGACCACGTCGAGCATCCCCCGGTACGCCATCTGGCGGCCCGGCATGACCGCGCAGGACATCGGCGGCCTCGACCCGCACAAGCCTCACCCCGTCAATCCCGGCGCCAGCGATCCTCAAGCGCGGCTCAAAGACATGGACGCCATGGGGGTCGACCAGGCGCTCCTCTTTCCGACCTTGTTCGCCGAGTACTTTCCCTTCATCGAAAACCCTGATGTCGCGTACGCCCTGGCCCGCGCTTACAACGATTGGGTCTTGGACTTCAGTGGCGCAGCCCCGGTCCGCCTCTTCCCCGTGGCGGTGCTGCCTTTGCAAGACGTGAACTTCGCGGTGAGAGAGGTGAAGCGGGTGGCCGCCGCCGGATTTCGGGCGGCTATGATCCGTCCGGTCTTCTTCAATGACCGGCTTCCGCACCACGCCTACTACCAGCCTTTGTGGCAAGAGCTGGAGAGCCATGGGCTGACCGCCTGCTCCCACCCCACCGCTGGGCCGGCCGCCCCTGAGATGGATGCCAACGCGCCGTTTGTCGAGCGAGTCAGCGCAAACGCCAAGATCGGGCATCCTATGGCCGAGGTCAGTGCCCTCGCCATGGACAACGCCGCATTCCTGGTCGCCATCATGTTCGAAGGCCTCATGGAGAAGTTCCCCAAGCTCAAGATGGCATTTACCCATTCAGGCGCCGGATCGCTCACGGTAGCCCTGGAGAAGGCGGAGCCGTACCTGTGGCTCTCCGAGCAAGCGGACCCGGTCAGTTTGGAGCCGGAGCATGTCTTCCAAAATCGAAAGAACCTCGTCACGTTCGACTCCGGCGACGCCACCGTCCGCCGCATGCCCACGGTTTTCGAGCAGTTCGGCTCATGGGGCTCGCGGTACCCCAACCACGACGCGGCATCGGCGTGGGACGCGATCCAGGACCTGCAGGCAGGGGGAGTCCCCGGCTCGACTATCGAGAAGCTCATGGGCGGGAACGCTCACGACGTGCTTGGGGTAAAGCCCCTGCTTCAGGTCACATCAGTGTCCTGAACCGGCTCACAGCCCGGAGGCGGGCAGCTCAGGGTAGGCCTTCTGGACACCCCTATTTCAGCATCCTGCTAGCCGAAGTCCAGCTTGCCGTAGCAGGGTGTGCAGACAAACGACACACCGCAGGCGGTCGGGGTCGGCGCGATGCGGCTGCAGGGTGACTCCGGCTGGTCCTGGGCCCAGGCGATGTGGATCGGCTGATCGCACGAGAGGCACGTGCTGCCGTGACGCTGGTCCACGGGTTCGCCGCATACGCAGCAGTCCGGCTCGGAGGTGGTCCGCTCGGCGGACGGAGGCGCGATCTTGGTTCGTTGCAGCTGAGTCACTTCGGTTCTTTCTTTCCCACTAGGGCGTCGGCTGGGAGCTCTGGGGCAGATCGGCCAGGCAAACGTTACAGGTAAAATACATGGCCAGGGACTCCTCGTCCAGGTCGAACCTCCCACAGTCCTTGATCTCCAGGCGGGTGTCCCACGTTAGATGAAAGACCCTGTGGCAGAACGCGCAGGTGGCATTGTGTTGGGCGTCCATAGCCTCGTCACACACCTGGCAGTTTTCCGGCAAGTCCTCTGGCATCCTATCCTTTCCGCGTTATCTCTTCTGAAGCCACCGCTTCACGAAGGCGCTCTCTTCGTCCTTGCTACCTACCACCCCATCCAGCCGTGCCTTCTTGAGGGCGGTCAACGCCTCGCCCACGCTAGGACCCTGGGGTACCCCCAGCGCGAGAAGGTCGTCGCCGTCGAGAGCGGGCCTTATCCTCCGAAGCTTGTCCAGATACATGGCCAGCCTCTCCCGTATTATTGCTGAACTGTTGACGGCCCGGCAAGCCCTGATGGCCTCGGGGGAGTACCCCTCCAGCGCCTCAGCAATCTGGCTGGCCGGCAATCCTGGAGCCTCGAGCGCATATAGCGAGGGGTCCAGCCGCTGAGCGTCCCGGGCCACCGATGCCCAGCTCTTTGGGAAGCGCAGACGCTGGGCAACCTCCTCTAGGTCGGACTCGGTCAGGTCCTGCGCCACGATTGCGACATAGACCCGGGTCTGCTCGTCCCCGGCCTGCCGCGCTCTGTGGAAGCTTCTCGACACCTCGACATCCCACCTCAACGCGGGGTGTATCGCTTGCAGCACCCCAAGCTGGTGGGCCCGCTCCAGCGCCTGCTCCGGACGCGCTTCCGCGAGGATACGCTGCATCTCGTGGCGGAGCCGATCGCCTGAGATGGTCGAGAGCATCCCGGCGTCTCGACGCGCTAACGCCCCCGTCGACTCTTCGAGTCGAAAGCCAAAGCGCTGCTCGTACCGCACCGCCCTCAAGAGCCGCGTGGCGTCGTCCACGAAACTACCGTCGTGGATAACTCGCACGAGCCCCGCCTCCAGGTCCCCTCTGCCACCCAAAGGGTCGACGAGCCCGCCGTAGCCGGGCCGCGAAAGCTCCATCGCCATGGCGTTGATGGTAAAGTCCCGCCGGCGCAGGTCCTGCACCAGCGTGCTCGGCTGCACCTCGGGCAGGCTGCCGGGCCTTGCGTAGAGCTCCGTGCGCGCCGTCGCCAGGTCTAGAGTCAAGGAGTTTACAGAAACAGTCGCGGTGCCGAACCGTTGGTGGATGACGAGGCGGCCTCGCAGTCGAGAGGCCAGCGACCGCGCCAGCGCGATGGCGTCCCCCTCCAGCACCAGGTCAAGGTCCAGGTTGGCCCGGTCCAGCAACAGGTCCCGGACAATGCCTCCGACCAGGTAAAGGTTCTGGCCCTTCTCCGCGGCCAGGTCGGTCGCCGCCGTGAGCATACGAAGCGCCTCAGGCGAGAGGCGACGCTCCAGGCCCGCAACGATGTCGATCAAATCTGCCTCCGGAAAACTGTTCGAACGACGCATTATAAACCAGTGGAGGCCCCCGCCCGAAGGAGTGAAACGCCCGTTACAGATTGACGCCATTCCTTCAGATTGTCTAGAATGTCGACAGAAGCTCCCTGCCTGCTCCTGTCTTTCTATAAGAATGATTCGCAAGCCGAAACACGCACTGGAAACCGCACTTGGCGTGCGCTTCCGCGATAGCTCGCTGCTGCGGTTGGCGCTGACCCATGGCTCCTTCGTCCACGAGCGTCCCGACGAGGCGCCCGAGAGCAATGAACGCCTTGAGTTCTTGGGGGACGCCTTTTTGAGCATGGTGATAGCCGAGGAGCTTTACTTAAAATTTCCCGACCTGCCTGAGGGTGGGCTCACGGAGATACGGTCCAGCCTGGTCAGGACCGAGACCCTGGCCCGAATCGGCGCGCAGCTGCGTCTGGGCGATTACCTCTATCTGGGACGGGGCGAGAAGCAGAGCGGGGGCAGTACCCGAGAGCGCAACCTGGCGGGAGCGCTGGAGGCCGTTCTGGGCGCCCTTATGCTTGACCAGGGCGTTGCAAAGGCCCGGAAGGTTACTCTAGCCCTGTTTGGCGACCTGCTGGTATCCCAGCCCGTTGACGCGACGGCAAACTTCAAGTCGACGCTGCAAGAAGAGGTCCAGTCTCGTGGCAGACCGGCCCCAGCCTACCAGACAGTAGCACAGGAGGGGACTGGACCGGACCGCTCCTTCACGGTGGAGGTGTTGGTGGCGGGAGAGGTCCTGGCGATCGGGACCGGAAACACCAAGCGGAAGGCAGAGCAGGAGGCAGCCAGGACCGCCTACGTCGGGCTCTCCCGCCCGGCGAATAAAGCCTGAAACGACCGGCGGCCAATCGCGCACACCCAATGACGCCAATCCGCATCAAAGCGATTGACGGGAGGTAATCGACGTGGCAGTAGAAACGACTGATTTGCTTCGAGATTTACAGGCGAACTATAGCCGTGCCGCCGTCTCCCGTATCAAGTACCTGACACGGCGGGCCAGTGAAGAAGAGGTGGTCGAGTTTGTCAACGGTCTGATCGTCAAGAGCGCCGAGGCCAAGTACAACAACTCCTGGGAGGAGCTGGAGCGCTTCCTGGAGGAGTGGGAAACGGTCATGATCGGCCGGGTTGCTGGCGGGATGAAGTTCCCTGAGTCATCGGGGGTGCCGTGGGCCAGCCTCACCAAGCCCATCGACCAGTGCCGGATCGCCCTCGTTACCACAGGTGGAATCTACACCGACGGCCAGGACGCCTTCGAGCCTGCAGACGACGTGAGCTACCGCGAGATCAAGAAAGGGACACCCCAGTCCGCCATCCACGTCTCACACCGTGGCTATGACATCTCGGGCCCCCAAGAAGATGTGAACTGTGTGCTCCCCCTCCACCGCTTCGACGAGTTTGAGCAGGAAGGGGTCATCGGCAGCCTGGCGGAGACCGCCTACAGTTTCATGGGGCTGATCAGAGATGCGACTATTTTGAAAGATAGCAGCGAAGAGGTGGCGAAGAAGCTGAAGGCAAACGATATCGACGCCGTGTTTTTGACCGCCACCTGACCCCTCTGCAACCGCTCCGGTGGAGTGGTCGCCAGCGCCATTGAGGCTATCGGCATCCCGACAGTCTTGGTCATGATGTTCAAAGAGGTTGCGGAGGCTATGCGTCCTCCGCGGGTTGCCCACGTGCGCTTCCCCTTCGGAAGACCTCTAGGCGAGCCGGGGAACGTAGCGCAGCAGCGGGTAATCATCGAGGACGGCTTGAACATCCTGGTGGAGAATCAGGTGCCGGGCACCATTGTCGACCTCCCCTACAGGTGGAAGCGGGAGGACTACGAAGCTATCCTGGCGCAGCGCAGCAAAACGGCCCTGAAGGCGTAGGCGGGGCTAGGAGCAATTCAACAATCCCCTCTCCCTTTATGGGAGAGGGCTAGGGTGAGGGTGAAACCAATCTGGCGTGTTGTTGTTGAATAGCTTCTAGGAGCCTCCTCCGAGGTTGTAGAGACGGGCCGCATTGCCCGCGATGATCGCATGCTTTTCGTCCTCGGGTACCCCGGCGAATTGCTCGTCGATGACCTTCCAGGAGTTCGGCCAGGCGGTCGTGAAGTGGGGATAGTCGCTGGACCACATCATCTGGCTAACACCGATGTGCTTCCGGGTGACGATGGCATAGCTGTCGATGATGTAGGTGAAGAAGAGGTTTCGGTCAAAGTACTCGCTGGGCATGCGCTCGAGGCTGGGGCGCAACGCCTTCGGACGGCGGGTGAAGCGATCGTCGAACTGCTCCTTCACATAGGGGATCCAGGAGCAGTCCACCTCCGCAATCACCAGCCGGAGGTCGGGGAAGCGGTCCAGCGCTCCGCTATGAATGAACTCGAACGCCCGAATCGGCGCGTCGAAGGCGCGGAACTCGCCCCGCACGCCCGCCGGTAGACGGACCGATCCCACATCTCCGGCCTGGTCTGCCAGGCTGACGTGAATGCTCAACGGCACATGCGCCTCCTGAATCGCGCTCCAGAACCCGTCGTCCTCGGTCGAGATAGCAGAGCCGCCGGAGGGATACATCCCCAGGAGGGCGCCTCCAATGCCTGGGAGGCTCAGGGCTCTGTGTAGCTCGCCGATGGCGGTGTCTACTCCAATGGTCGGCATCATGGCCACCCCAATGAGACGGTCGCGGGAGGAGCTGCAGTACTCGGAAAGCCAATCATTGTAGGCGACGATGCACGCCAGGTGGAACTCCGCGTCAGTCCTATGGGTAAAGAGCGTGTTGGACAGGCGCGGGGTCGGGTAGAGGACCTCCGCATCCACGCCGTCCTGCTCCTGCTCCACGATCCTGGCCACCGGATCGTAGCCCCCGGGCCGCGCCTCCTCCCAGCGTTTCCAGGGCGTGCAGTCCTCGGGTGGAAAGCCGCCGCAGATGTTGTTCCCGAAGCTGATCGGGTCCCGAGCGCCCTCCACTATCCAGGCGTCACCTTGCTCGAGGCTTTCCATGTGGGGAGCGCGGCTTCTGAACCTCTCCGGAAGATGGGTGGTCCATAGGTCGGGAGGCTCGTTGATGTGCGAGTCACCGGAGACAAGTTGTAGACTCCTCATGTTTCCCCTCCATTTCGCTCCAGCCTGGCAGCGCCCTGTACTAGACAGCACGGTATACACCGCCGAGGCGCTGTGTCAAGAAGAGCTTCGAGGCGGGGAATCCTCGTTACCTTGACCGGGTCAGGGGCCGGTGCCTATACTACAAATCGGCAGGAGTGACGCCGCGTAGGAGCGTAGCTCAGCCTGGTAGAGCAGTGGTCTCCAAAACCACCGGTCGTGGGTTCGAATCCTGCCGCTCCTGCCACCTTAACGAAATCAACGAGGCCCCGGCCTGGAAAAACGGCCTGGGGCTTTGTTATGTGGCGACAGTCTGTGATAATCGCTCTTGAGCAGCCGCAAGCGGCGCTCGTTCGCAAGACGGGGGGAGGCACACCATGGAACAACGGGACATCTTCGAGGTGATGGGCACAATGCGCAGTGTCCGCCTGTTCACCGAGCAGCCGATAAGCGATGCGGACCTGCGGCATATTCTCGATATGGCCACGAAGGCTTCCAACGGCAGCAACAGGCAGACCTGGCGGTTCATACTCATCACCGACCCTGCTATGCGCAACAAGGTCGGCAAAGTCTACCTAGACTCAATGCTCCACCAGAACGAATCCTCGACTATCGAGGAGGCCCTGGCCCAGCCCACCGACAGCCTTCGGAGAACCGAGTTCCTCACCCTGGCCCGCGACATGGGCAAGGCCCCGGCCCTGGTCCTCTGCTGTGACGAAGGGGGCGGAATTTCGGAGCCGGGCGCGTCCCTGTTCCCGGCGGTGCAGAACCTGATGCTGGCGGCCTGGAGCAAGGGAATCGGCAGCGTCCTCACCACCATCTGGATGCACCGGGAGAAAGAGCTCCGCCAGGTGCTGGGCATACCGGACAGCGTCTATATCGGCTGCCTCATCCCCCTGGGGTACCCTGCCCGGAAGTATGGCCTCCCCAAGCGCCTCCCCCTGGACGAGGTGGTATATAGGGACCGGTGGAGGAGTTAGGTACGCCCAGCAGGGTGCTGAAAAACACCCCCAAACCCCCTCAAGGGGGTTCAAGGTGTCCCCTTCGGGGATGATTTAAGGAAGGGGGACACCCCCTTCAACCCCCGCCAAAGGGGCTCCGCCCCTCTGGACACCCCTTCTTCAGCATTCTGCTAGACGGCAGATACCTTTCGATGGGTGGCTAGATGCGGAAACAGGCTGAGGCCATCATTACTCTGCGCACTGATGGCATAGTTATATCGGCTCTGATAACAAGAGACCCTCGGCGGATGTCGGGGGTCTCTTTCATTCCACCTTGCGCGGCGGCGGCTGATGGGCGGTTTAATCGCCCAGCGCTTCCTTCAGCTGGACTGTATTCCAAGCGGCCCACGACTCCGTTAGCCGGCCATTGTCGTCTATGTGCGCCGTGAACACCACATGGTCCTTGTAACTCTTGCCCGTATGTTTGGATTTACCGCTCCAGTTAAGCAGGGCTACCGTATGCTCACCATTGGAAAGGATGTCGTGCGTATCGAAGACAAACTCATCCCAGTCCTGGGGCACTGCCGCGAATAACCGACCGAAGACATCGTCTCGGCCGTTGTAGTCGCCTCCAAGGCGGGTGCCGGGCGGCTCATGCCATTTAATGGTCATCGGCGAAGAACTCCGTGAGCTTTGCGAAGTCCTGCTGGGCGAAGGCGTCGAAGCCATCACGTAGCCGCTTTATTTTTGGTGATTATCCCTTGACATCACGTACTCTATCTGATATCATAGGTGCATGAAGAAGTACACAATCAAAGAGTTCGACTCCCAATTCTCCACTGACGACGCCTGCCTGGACTTCCTCAAAGCCGCCCGCTGGCCCGATGGTATCACCTGCTCCACCTGCCAGAAGGTCACTCCCCACTACCGCATCAAGAGCCGAAAGGTCTATGGCTGCGAGTTCTGCGGCACCCAGGTATCCCCCACGGCAGATACCATCTTCCACAAGTCCGCAACTTCGCTTCGCTCCTGGTTTCACGCCATGTTCCTCATGGCTTCCACCAGGACGGGCATATCGGCCAAGCAGCTTGAACGGGAGATCGGCGTCACCTACAAGACGGCCTGGCGGATGTTCAAGCAAATCCGTCAACTCATGGCCCAGGACGGTATCACCCTCTTCGGCGAGGTCGAGGTTGACGAGACCTACATCGGGGGCAAGCGGCCAGGGAAGCGGGGCCGGGGAGCCGCCGGCAAGACCATCGTCGCCGGCATAGTGGAACGCGGCGGGCAGGCCGTGGTCAAGGTGGTTCCGGACGTGAAGGCTAAGACCTTGCTGCCCATGATTCTGGAGCATGTCCCAGCCGGTCAGATCGTCTACACCGACGAGATGTTCAGCTACAACCGGCTTTCCAGCCTGGGCTATATGCACGATACGGTCCGGCACTCGGCCAAGCAGTACGTCGCCGGACGGGTCCACACGAACAATATCGAAGGGATGTGGAGCAACGTCAAGCGGGGAATCGACGGGGTAAACCATGCCGTCAGTCCCAAGCATCTCCAGTCCTACCTTGATTCCTACGTCTACAGATTCAATCACCGGAACGATTCGGCTCCGATGTTTTCTCAACTTCTGGGGAAGGCTGCTTCCGTATAGGCTGGGCAGCCTTAGTCAACAAGCGTTCAAACGCTTCCTTGGTCAATTCCTTCTCGGATTCCCTCTCCATTAGGCCCTCCTAGACTGCTTCCATTAACTCGCCGCAGGAGCTTGCGACTGAGGTCACTGGTCGATTCGAGCGATGAGATCATTTCGCCGCCGACATCAGAAAGTCGGGCCAAGTCTACCCTGGGAATGTCTGCCTGGTTCTCGAAGACGATGATCGACTCGAAGTCCAGTTGGCGGCGGTGAAAGTAGGCGAGCATGATCGCTGTCAGCCGAGCTTTATCGCGATTCGGCACGCCGTAAAGAAATAGCGGTACGTCACTGCTGCCTTCGATCCGATAATCAACCGGATATGCCTCAGCATTCGGGACCGCAGGCAGGTAGTCCCGCTCCAGCTTGGCTTCATCGATGAAACTGGTCAGGTAGTCGGCAAGATCATCGTAAAAGGTGGAGCCGACGTTGGTGCGGGAGAGCAAGGTCAAATCGTAAATCCTGGTCAGCGCCTGGCCGAAGCCGAAGATTGCCTCTGGCAGCCGTTCGGCGGATGTCAAGAGGGAGAACACGCCCTCGTCGTAGAGGACTCCGCTCTCTCCGACGATTCGCTCCAGGAGCATCCTGCGCGTGCCAGTCAGGAAGGTATCGATGTCGTGCTCGTAGCTGATGTGCATGAGCGTGTGCCCAAGGTCCGAAAGGCGAAGCCCGCCGGTGGGAGCCTCGGCCAGATGGAAGGGATAACCGTCTCCGTCTGGGAAGGTGAAGTGGGTACGGAGCATTAGCTTACCATCAGGCCGCTCGCTCACTACTACATCCTCACAAAGGCGTGTACATAGAAGTTCCCTGAGTGCAGTTGTGTCGATCGTCACAGCAACCTCCCCTGTAACTCAGGAGGTGTGATCCCTTTAACTCGAAAGTCATCGAGCAGGCATCTGAATGCCCCATCGAGGGTAGTGAATCTGTCTGTCTCTGCGGCCTCGGATTCGGGTTTTTTGCCCGCCGCGATAGCCTTTGCCGTCGCACGGTGAATGTGTGGCTTAAACTCGATGTCACCGTGAATGTGGCTAGGCCCGTTGTAGCGCGCCAATGTCAGCCGCGCGCCGCCTAGTGGGAGAAACGCGATTCCGCATGAGAAATCGTCGCAATCGTGTTCACTCTGCCGCTGGTAGATATCGAACCGCGTCTCACCCTCGGGACCTGCACCTATATGAAAGTTCCGCTGGCGATGGCCAGTCTTAACATTCCATCGAGCCCCTGGATTAGTCACGTGTTTCGCCATCGACTTAAGCTCCGTGAGCTCATCTTCGCTGTACAGCTTCACGGTGACCAACTACGACCCCTGCCTTGGACTTAGCATGCCAAGTCCGGTTGGGAATGCTATATGAGGGTGATATATATGTCAAGGTTACACCATGCTCCGGTTGCCTAGGGGTACGCTTGACGCCTTACGTGATGTCAAGGGATAATCACCTTATTTTTTCCTCCGGGGTCATCATCGCCTCCCTGTATATGATGCACTGCCACTCGCCATTATGGGATGAGTACCCTCAAAAAGGAACCCTTCCGTGAGCAGCGCCGCCACGGCCCAGTGTGCTATGGAATGGTCGCCGTTCCGCTCTCTGCCTCCAGTCCGGCCCGATGGCCGGCGTTGGCCTGTTGACAGCCCACTGCGGCAACTTCACAATTCCCGGCGTATTCACCACACCCAGGGGGCAGCGCGCATCATGGCGGTATTGGTCACGATGAACTGGAAAGGCATAACGGTTGGACAGTACGAGGCAGCGAGAATAATCGTCAACTGGGAGGGAGACACGCCCGCAGGGTCGATGATTCACACTGCTGCTTTTACCGACAGCGGGATTAGAGTGATCGACGTCTGGGAATCAGCCGAATCCTTCCAAAATTTCGTGGACCGTCGCTTGATGCCGGGACTCCACCAGCTGGGCGTTTCAGACGAGCCGGCGGTGGAGGTCCACGAGCTGCACGCGCTGTTCACCCCGGGTTTCAAGCCCGTATAACCCGAAGAAAGCCGGGCGCTTATTGGTCAAAGGGGCTCGCGGGAGAAGACCATCGCCTGCCCCTGGCCCCCGTGGCGAAAGCCCACCGTGGAAAGAGTCAGGTAAGCATCCTTTACCTGGCGTGCGCCTGCCCTCCCCATGGCCTGAAGCACTGCCTCCGAGATGTGGGCCGCGCCGTGAACCCGCCCCTCGCCCAGACTGCCGCCGCTGGTATTGAGCGGCAGCTCCCCACCCAGGTTGGTCCGGCCGTCCTGGATAAACCGGCAGGCTTCTCCCTCGTTGCAAAAGCCCAAACCTTCAAGGTACAGGTACACGAACGGGCTGAAGCCGTCGTATAGGTCCACCGTGTCGATATCGTGGGGCTGCAGGCCCGTGGACTCCCAGAGGCTGTCTCCGATGCTCCTGGCCACCTCCTGATAGGGCTCCAGCGCCCCGCCGAATTGACTCAGTCCCGCCGCGCCTGAGCCCTGGCCGTAGCCGACGACGTAGGCGGTGTGGGGCCCGGCCTTGGCGCGGTCGGCCTTTGTCAGGACGTAGGCGACGCAGGTCTGGACCGGCAGGTCCGCGTCGTGCACTCACAAGGGCTCGGCGACGACCTGGGCAGAGGGTACTGTTCCTTGGTCAGCGGCTCAGGGTCGTGGTTGTACCAGTAGCCCTTCTCGTTGAGAAGAGCGTTCCGGCGGCTGTTCACCACCAGGGTCGCCATGTGCTCTCGGGTCGCGCCGTAAAGCTCCATGTACCGGCGGCAGACGGATGCGTAGGCAGAAGCGCCGGTGTCGGTGTACCCGTAGGGCACGAAAAACTGCAGGTGACCGGAAACCTTCGACGGATCAACCTGGCCATACTCCTCCCCCCTGGGGAAGCTCAGCGCCCTCCAGACCAGGGCGTACCGGCACTTACCGCCCACCAGGGCATGGATGGCCGCCACCAGGGAGTTGCCGATCAGGCGGGGATCGTCGTTGCTCCACGATACATCTGAGAGACCCAGGGCCGGAGCAAGGTACGCAGGCGACACCAGGTCCACGCCGTCCACGCGTCCGGCGTTGGCGTAGGGCTGCACCGTGGAGGTAGAGAGGCCATCGATGTCCGAAAGGGGCAAGCCCGCGTCCACCACCGCGTTGGAGCAGGCCTCCACTGCATCACTGCCCAGGGTTTGTTGGGGCTCACGGGTGATCTTGGAGTAACCGACGCCGATGACGCCGACCTTGCAGCGAATGTCCTCTATGAAAACTTGCGTTGGCGAGCCTCTCTGCGAAGTTCCTAGAGGCTATTCCAAAATCCCCTCTCCCTTGATGGGAGGGGGCTAGGGTGAGGGTGAACCCAATCTAGCATGTCGATTTTTGGAACAGTTCCTACTGCGTTGTGTAACCGCCGTCAACCACCAGGGTGTGGCCGGTGACGAACGAGGCGTCATCGGAGCAGAGAAAGAGGACCGCGTTGGCGATCTCCTCCGGCTGGCCGGCGCGTCCGATGGGCGTCCGGGCTGCAAAGCCGGCGATGGCCTCCTCCCCATCCTTAGCCGAGCGCCCCGAGCGTACACCGCGGGTCAAGGGGGTATCGACGAAGCCGGGAGCTACCGCATTCACGCGAATACCCTCTTTCGCCAGCTCCATGGCCATGTTCTTCGTGATCTGGCTTACCCCCGCCTTGGAGGCGCTATAGGCATAGAGGCTCCCCAGGGAAACCATACCCGCGATGGACGCGGTGTTGACGACCGCGCCGCCACCGCTTCGCTTTATCTCCGGGACCGCGTATTTGGAGCAGAGGAACACTCCAGTCAAGTTGATCCCTATGATCCGGCCCCATTCTTCCTCGGAAGCCGTATCGATAGTGGTAACGACGTCTGACCGCCTGGAGCCGACCCCGGCGTTGTTGTACAGGAGGTGTAAGGCGCCGAATCGCTCGACGGTGGCCCGAACCGCGCTAGAAATTTCGTCGGGGCTCGTCACGTCCGCCTTGAAAAAGGCGGCGTCCCCGCCATTCTCTCCAATGAGCGCTACCGTCTGCTGGCCCCCCGGCTCATCCATGTCAACCACCGCTATCCGGGCCCCTTCTCGCGCGAACAGCAGGGCCGTGGCGCGGCCGATACCGGATGAAGCGCCGGTGATAAACGCCACTTTGCCTTCGAGTCTCATGAGGCCTCCTCTGGACAGTAAGTCATCAGTCTGTGGTAAGGAGCAGGCACCCGCCAACGGGCCCCAACCCATTGGATGACATCCCGACACGGGCGTTGGGCGTCTGCCTGGGGCCCGATTCCCCCCTGAGCTGTTGCACCACTTCCACAACGTGGTTGGTGCCGTGGGTCCGGCCGGCGTTGACGGCGCCCCCGTCACAGTTGACGGGCAGGCTCCCACCCGGCCTCGTGTGACCCTCCGCAACAAAGGGCCCGCTCTCCCCCTCGCCACAGAACCCCAGGGCCTCCAGCCATTGGAGGACGGCGAAAATGAAGCCGTCATACAGGCTGGCGACATCCACATCCTTCGGCTTAAGATCGGTCCGCCCCCATATCTCACTGGCAGCCCAAGGAGCGGGACGAGTCATATCCTCCATGATGGTGCTGTCCGGTACCCGTGGAGACCCCATGGCCCAGCTTTCCAAGAATACCGGCTTTTGCCTCAGGTCTCTGGCCCGTTCTTCCGTGGTCAGGATCACCGCGCCCCCGATGTCCACCGGGTAGTCGCAATCGAGGAGACGACACGGCTTGCAGATATACCGGGCATTGAGATAGTCCGCCATGGTGAGCGGGGTACGGAAAAAGGCGTCGTCGTTCAAGACAGCGAACTCTCTTTGAGCGATGGCCTGGTAACCGAAGTGCTCCTCCGTTGTCCCGTACTGGGCCATGTGGCGACGCATCAGCAGGCTTATCCAATGAGGCCCTGCATGGACACCGAAGGGGACCGTGAACTGGCTATCCCCTGTGACGCTGGGCACGCGCTTGGTGAAGCTGCCGCCCGCCTCGAGCATGGAGTTGACCACCAGACAGACTTCGCTGCTGCCGGAAGCAACTGCGTCAATGGCGGGGATGACGGCGCCGTGAAAAGTTGGGCCTTCCGTGGTGCCCATGTACCACCGGAGCTGGGGCACTCCAAGCATGCCGGCGATCTTCAAGGAGCCGACTGCCTGGCCGGGAGAGGCATAGACGGACACTCCATCAATGTCCTGGGACTTCAGGCCCGCGTCCCCCAGGGCTGCCTTACAGGCCATAGCCGTGAGCGTCTCCAAGGAATGGCCGATCCTTTTGCCTCTGGGCGAATAGCCAACACCGACAATGGCTACCCGACGGTTGCCGCTACCTCTTGGCATCGCAGTCCTCCAGGCCGTGGTTCGATCGGGGGTCCATTATTGTCCTAGAGGCTTGAACAAGGGGAGGGTCAGCCCTTCTTCCACCTCTCGGTAGACCACCTCGACCGGCATCCCCACGGAGACCTCCTCCTCGGGGCATTCAATGATATTGGTCACCAGCTTCAGGTCCTTCTGCTCCTCCAGCTCAACGACGGCGATAATGTACGGAAGCTTGTCGGCAAATCCTGGATGGAAGGCTTGCATCGCGACCCCGTAGGAATACAGAACGCCTCGCCCCGAGACTTCGCTGGGGGCCAGGTTCGCCGAGAGACATTTCGTGCAGATAGGTTTGGGCCAATGGACGTAAAACCCACAATCCTGGCAGCGTTGAATCAGCAGCTTGTGCTGGTTCACCCCATCCCAGAAGAAGCGGGTGAGCTCGTCGGGCTCCGGTCGGGGCATCGCGACCTTTGATTCCATCGCCGTCATCACCTTTCCGTCACGGGAGGTCCCGTGGCGTCCCATGGCTATTACATATTCCTCTCTACCTTTGATGGGCGTTGCCTCAAAAGCGGCAAGATAATGTCACCCTGAGTGAAGCCGAAGGGTCTGGAGAGGTGGGGCTGGCGTCCATGCGACGGTGAGGGACAGGCCCTAAGAGCCGGCCGATTCCGGCAGAGTGAAGGAGCGGGTCACCGATCGCTGCAGGCCAAAGCTCGGGCAGGCGTAGGAGTGGTGTCCGTTGGCACCCCCCGCCACGATGATGACGAAATGGTCTGGCTCTTTCACCATGGACACCGTTTCATCGGGCAGAATTCTACCCCCTTCGCGCAGCGGAGCAAGGTGTTCCGAATGAAAGCGGGCCAGTGGAATTCTGGCGTTCTCCCAGAGAAACTGCTGGACGTCCGGAAGCTCAAAGTCTTCGGCTATCCTTTCCGCCCACTCGGGTGAAAGGACAATAAGGATATCGCCCTGACCCACGATAACCCAGGCGCTGGCGATTCCGTCTATGGAGTGGGCAATGCTTGTCAGGTACCCCTCACCTGTCCGGCTCCATACATCGGTGATATTGTAGGTCTGACTGCTGGCGAACACGGTCACGGTGTTCTCTTCCTTGCGGAACCCTCGCTGGACCTGCAGTGGGGACCATGGGTTCATCTCCTCCCATTCCCCGATGCACATTGAATAGCGCCCCGGCTGCCCAAAGCTGGACTTGCTGACCTCTCCTGGAATGGAGCCGCCGATGTTCAGCTGCGCTAAACGTAGCGCCCTTCCGATGGTAGCGTTGGCGCGGCTCCCCATACCGAAGCAGCTGTAGCTGAAGTTGACGCCGAGGGTATGACGTGCAGGCCCGTTCACAACCACCATCGTAGACGCGCTGTTCGTGGTCGTGTTCAAGCTCCTGATGTCGAACGCGGGGTCGGCGGTAGCCTCCACAGCGGCAACCACTGCCGGGAAGTACTCGGGACGGCATCCGGCCATGACCGCGTTGATGGCGATCTTCTCCACCGTGGCGGCGCCCTCAAGAGGGGGAAGGATACCGACGACATCCTCCGGTTTCCTCTCGTACGCGGCCATCATCGCCTCGACCCTCTCCGGTGTTGGGGGGACCACTGGCAGACCGTCGCTGGCGCCCTCTCGCTCCAAGTAGTCCATGACCGCTTCGACAGAGTCATCGAGGTCAATGCGCGAAGCCAGGGACGCCATGATTGAGCTCCTCTCAGCCTGCCAGGTCCATCAAACTCGTCGGACAATCAACGGGGGGAAAGACCAGGCCCCGTTATCTGGCGGTAGCAGCCTGAATGGCTGCCAGAAGCTTGCCCAACACTTCTGGGGACCTCTCCGTCGCGACCTCCCGGACCTCGTCATCCGGCCTGGTGTCAATCTTGTGTGGAAGGACCACCAGCGGCAGCTCGGGGAACTTGCGAGAGGCCACATTTCTCTTGAACAAGCTCTCGAAGGGCTCGGACACGACGGTGACTGTCGGCACACCCATTTTCTCCAGGTCCATGGAGATTCCGGCCACACGGGCCGTGCAGCTGCCTCAGTACCCTAACCCTACGATTGCGGCATCGACCTGCCCGGCGAGCTCAGTGAGCCATCGCTCGCGCCCTTTGCCTTCCCACTGGCCATGGCCTTCGATGCTCAGGGCGACACGCTCGAATGCCCCCGCGGAGGACACCGAGCGCACGAACTGGACCGCTGGCTCTTGCGTGGCCCATGTCTCCTCAACCTGGTCGGTAAACACATGCCAGCTCCGCCATGCTCCATCCAGGACAAGAGCGACCTTTTTACCAGCGAGGGTGTCCAGGCGGTCGACCACCTCGACCCACTCCCCTACCGACTCGCCTTTGGGCTCTAAAATCGTGATGCGCTGCGTCGTCGTCATGTCGCTCCCCCTTGTCGAGTGTCGCCGGGACCCCCGTAACGTACGGCGTGTGCTAACCGGTTTAATATAGGTTCTGGAGTCTGGGTAGTCAACCCCGAGCCGGCTGTGAGAGGTGGTCTCCCAGGTGCAAGACAGCGTTGTTACAATAGTTTACCGCCCTGAAAGCTGACGGCGGTATCTCGCGTCCTGAAATGTTAAGCCGTTCAACATGAGAGGACCGTTGGAGAGTCTCCGTTCATGGTTCGACAAGCTCACCACGAACGGGGGGACTCACTCGAACGGGGGAATGATCCGTTCGCCCTGAACTCCGATTACATCGAGAGTCTCCACAAAGTCGGGAGGTGACCCCCTTCTGTAAATCATCCCCGAAGGGGACACCTTGAACCCCCTTGAGGGGGTTTGGGGGTGTTTTTTAGCACGCTGCCAGGTTGAAGTAGACCAAAAGGAGGGCTTCATGGAAATCCTCGATGCACATCAGCACCTGGGAATTTTTGCAGACTTCAGCAGGGGCAAGGCCCAAAGCAGGTCCGGCGAGACGGCGGAGGAGCTGGAATATCGAACGCGCATCGAAGCCATGGACCGGATGGGCGTGGACCGGGGCATCATAGGTCCGGCTTATCAGTACTTGATGCCTGAAGGCATAGCCGATACGAGGCGTCTCAATGACCAGATCGCCGCCTTCCGCGATCGGGACTCGAAACACCTCCCTTTCGCGATTGCGGCTATCGAGCCAAGACAGGGCGAAGCAGCCCTGGACGAAATACGCCGCGTGAAACGCGACCTCGGCATGGTCGGGATCATGTGGCACAACCGGCTCCAGGGCTGCTACGTGGACTCCCCCTGGATGCGGAAATGCGTCGGTGTGGCGACGGAGGAGGGGCTGACGCCATTCATCCATTGCCATCACGGCTCGCTCCTGGAATCGCCATGGCGGCTGGAGCGCTTATTGGTCGAATTTCCACAGACCATGTTCGTGGTACTCGACGGCCTTGCCGGGTACGAGGAGGCCCAGCTGTTTTACGACATCTGCAAGCGCAGGGAAAATATCGTCTTCGACACAGGAATGTGGGCAGGAGGCGCAGGCAAGATCGATGAGGTTGTGGAGGTCCTGGGAGTGCACCGCCTTATCTTTGGCTCAGGGCTCTATTCTCACCCCATGGGAGGAAACAGCAACCATATCGCAGAGGCTGTGCGCCAGTCCCGCCTCTCGGACGCGGACAGGGAACGTGTCTTCTCCCTAAACCTCCTCGGCATCCTTGGTCAGGGGGCTTTGCACAAAAAGTGAGAAATCATGTGTCACCCCTTCGGCAAGCTCAGGGCAGGGTCTGAGCGCATCAACCTGTCACCCTGAGCGAAGCCGAAGGGTCTGGGGTGGGGCCGGCCAAGGGTCTGAGGACGCCTGATGGCTGGGTCTACGTGCGAGGGGCTCTTGAACATAGGCCGGGCAATCACGATAATGCGGCAGCAGCTATCCATTGCCGGGGGGGCCGTATGAACAAGCCGAATCGAACGGAGAGGTCGGGCCTGGATGCGGTGAAGGTGCTGGAATTTACGGACCCAAAGACCGCGTTGTGCGGCAAACTACTGGCGGATATGGGCGCCGACGTGGTGCTGATCGAGCCTCCTGGGGGCACGTCGTTGCGCACGGTGCCTCCTCACGCCGGCCACTCGGGAGAAAGCCTATTATTCTGGTACACCAACGCCAATAAGCGCTCCGTGGTCCTTGACATAAGCCAGGGCCAGGAACGGCAGTCGTTCCTAGGTCTGGTCAAGGACGCCGACGTGTTATTGGACCCCTTCAAACCCGGCCATCTCGCCTCATTAGGCCTGGACGATGAAACGCTGTTCGGAGCTAATCCCCGCCTGATCCTGGCATCGGTGACCGGCTTTGGCCTCACGGGGCCGTTCCGTGACTACGCCTCATCCGACATCGTCGGGACCGCCTTGGGCGGTCTCATGGGCCTCACCGGCGATCCCTCATCGGAACCCCTGAATCCACCGGCGTTGCAGGGGAGCCAGGTCACTTCCCTGTGGGCGACGATCGCTATTCAAGGGGCGGTCTTTCGCCGTCTTAAAACAGGGCAGGGCGCGAGGCTGGATATCTCGATGCAGGAGGCGGTCTTCGATATGTCGGAGACTGCTCACTCCTATTACCTGGCCAACGGCGACATCGTCAAGCGCATGGCGGGTGACCACATCCTTACCTGCCCCTTCCGCGCCTTCAAAGCTAAGGACGGCTATGCCTTCATCACTGCTGGAGGGGGGAATGGGTGGCAAGCCCTTCTTGACTGGATGCGCTCAGTTGGCGTTTCGGAGAGCATGCTTGACTCCATGGGAGACGGCACCGACCGGACGGAACGGCGGGCTGAAGTGAACGCCGCTGTCCGCGAGTTCGCCCAGCATGTGACCCGCCGGGAGCTGCATGAAAAAGGGGCGGAAATGGGAACGCCCAATGCACCCGTGAACTCCATTCCGGAGGTGCTGCAAGACGAGCAGCTGGCCTTCCGCCAGTTCTTCAACAGCATGCCGGACCCCAGGGATGGCACCTCGGGCGCCTCCCACCCATACGGGACCCTGCCGTTTCGGGGTCGAAACGGGCCCTGGCAGCGCGAGATTACGGCGCCTCCTCGGGCGGGCCAGCATACAGCCGAGGTGCTCAAGAATTGGCCAAACAAGGGCCGGGCGTGGCCTGAGCCGACGGAGCCGGAGCGTGTCCTGCCCCTCGGCGGTGTGAAGGTCATGGACCTGTGCTGGAACATGGCGGGGCCTACGATGGGGCGGGTCCTGGGCGACCTTGGAGCGACGATGGTCAAAGTAGAGCCGCCCGGCACCGGTGACCCCAGTCGGGGGTTGGTGCCGTTCCGAGACAGGACCCCAAACCGCAACGGCAGCTATACGTTCAATGACATCAACCGCAACAAGCTCAGCGTCACCATCAATATGAAGCACCCCAAGTCTCAAGAAGTGGCGCTGAAGCTCGCTCGGTGGACGGACGTGGTCCTGGAGAATTTCACCACGGGCACGATGAATCGGATGAACATCCCCTATCAGACACTGGCCGACGCAAATCCCAGGTTAATCCTGGGCAGCGTCACCGGCTACGGCCAGACCGGGGACCGGCGGTCGTGGCCGAGCATGCACCCAACCGTTGCCGCCATGGGCGGGCTAACGGGCCTGTTCGCTTACGAAGGAGGCGAGCCCCAGGGCTTCGGGAACTCTTACATGGACTACGTGACCGGCTACGTGGGGGCGATCGGCGTGCTGGACGGGCTATTGCGCCGCGAGCTGACCGGCGATGGCGACCATGTGGACATCTCCATGCTGGAGAGCGCCGCGACCCTCGTCGGCACGCAGATCCTGGACTGGGCCGTGAACCGGCATGAGCCCAAGGGTGAAGGGAACCGCGCCGGAGCCCTGGGGGCCGTGCTCCAGGGCTGCTACCGCTGCGCCGGCGACGACCAGTGGATCGTCGTCACGGCTCCTGACGACCGGGCGCTGGACGCCCTCGGCACGGTGACCGGTAGGCCCGGCTCTCGTTCGGCGGCTGAGGCGCACGAGGCGTTGGCAAGCTGGGCCCTGACCCGCCGGCCATGGGACGCGTTCCGCGAATTGCAAGAGGCTGGCATCGCAGCCGGTGTCGTCTCCCAGGGCCCCGACCTGACCGAGATGGACGAGCACCTCCGGGCACGAGAGGCTATCGCTCAGGTGCCCCACCCGGAGCTGGGCGAGATCCCTACCGCCCAGTGCCCCATCGTGCTCGACGGGAAGCGGCTTGAGGTACGCTTTTCCGCGGACGCGCTGAGCGGACATACCGAGCAGGTACTGTGTGAGGAATTGGGCATGTCCCAGGTCGCGTACCGCGCGTTCGCCGAAGAAGGTGTGGTGTAACGCTTCTAAAGCCACTGCAGGGGGGTGGTCCATGTCGCTGCCGTTACAGGACGTTCGCGTGGTGGAGGCCGCCGAGATGCTGGCGGGGCCGGGGGCGGCCATGTTCCTGGCCGACCAGGGCGCGGACGTTATCAAGCTGGAGACTCTCGCCGGCGACATCATTCGCGGGATGAGCACATCGTCGAAGCTTGCAACCCACAGCAAAGGCTCCCTCACCCTCAATCGCAACAAGCGCAGCATCTCCGCCGACCTGACGACCGCCGAAGGGCGCGGGGTGCTGCACCGTCTGGCGGGCTGGGCCGATGTCTTTATCACCAGTCTTCGCCCCGAAGTCGCGAAACGGCTGGAGGCGGACTACGACACCCTCTCCGGCATCAATTCGAAGTTGGTCTACGCCGTCATGACCGGCTACGGCCCCCGAGGACCCGAGGCCGGCAAGCCCGGCTATGACCTGGTCCTTCAGGCCAGGGCGGGGATCGTCGCCGAGCGCCGAGCGCCGGACGGCTCCCCCATCACACCGTACTTGATGGTCTCCGACATCTCCGGCGCCATGTTTCTCCCCTACGCGATCATGTGCGCCCTGTGGGAACGGCAGCGGACGGGCCAGGGCCGCAGGGTCGACATCTCCTTGCTCGGCATGTCCCTGGGCATGCAGGTCCACGCCCTCTGCCGGCTGGGTCCCGAAGACTCGCCTCTCCCTGGCATGAACCCCAGCGCCCTCTCGACGGCCTACGCCTGCGCCGATGGCCGTTGGTTCATGCTGGTAGCCCCCGCCGACCATCAGTGGCGGGCCGTATGCCGCGCCCTGGACCTGGAACATCTGGCCGAGGACCCCATGTTCGTCGCCTACGACGGACGTTCGAAGCACACGCCTGAGCTCCACGAAATTCTCTCGGCCCTCTTCGCCACCCGGCCGCTGAAGGAATGGCAGGCGCTGCTGGAGCATGCCGGGGTCTCATGCGGGCCCGTCATGACCAGAAACGATGTCTTTGACGACCCGCAAATCCTAGCAAACGAGATGATGATCTCGACGGAGCACCCGGCCGTGGGCAGGGTAGACATGGTGGGCTTCCCCTTCACCCTCTCGGGGCAGGACACCGCTGAACGAGTAAGGCGGCCCGCCCCAGCGCTGGGGGAGCAGAGCCGCGAAGTGCTTGCCGAGCTGGGCTACTCAACCACCGAGGTCGATGCACTGCTGAGGTCCGGCGCCGTCCGCGAGCCTTCGCTCAGCTAGCATTGCAGGTATTGTTGACAGACCTCCGCCGTAACTTCACAATGCGCGGCGATGCAAGTTTTAGCCTGTTGACCGAGGCCACATCCCGTCTCGGAGTTGGGTATTCACGATGCGGTCCATAGACGTGCACGCTCACATGTCTCCCCAGGCTCTCTGGAAGGCCATGGAGACCGGGGGCGACTGGTACGGCGTCAGCTACCAGACGGGGGAGCAAGGAGAGCAGCAGGCTCGACAAGGAAGGCCCCTCGATCCCCATGCAACGGATAAGTCCAGCTACTCCCCCGAGGAACGTGCTGAGGATATGCGGGTCAAGATGCGGTTCTCCCTCGAAGAGCGCGTCAAGGACATGGACGCCATGGAAGTCGACGTCCACGTCGTATCGATTTCTCCACCCCTTTTCGCCTACCACCTGGAATCCGCGCCGGCTATCCAGCGGGCTAGAGAGGTGAATGACGAGATCGCGGGCATGACCACGGCATGGCCCCAGCGGTTCGCCGGCCTCGCTACGCTGCCACTGCCGGACGTGGCTGCGTCCATTGCCGAGATGGAGCGTACGGTTGGGCGGTTGGGCTTCAAAGGCGTTGAGATCGATACAGCCATTCATGGTCGCAACTGGGACGAGCCCGAGTTCTTTCCATTGTTCAAGGTCGCCGAGCAGCTTGGGGCCCTGCTCTTCTTCCATCCGGCCCACCCGATGGTGCAGCAGCGGATAGATCGTTACCACCTTCGCAACACTATCGGCAACCCACTGGAGGATGCGCTCATAGCGGGCACCCTCATCTGCAGCGGCATCCTGGACCGCTGTCCGGACTTGAAGGTCTGCATCGCCCACGGAGGCGGCCCGGCCTGCTTTCTTATGGGGCGAATGGACCGGGCCTGGCAGGTGCGCTCCGAAACGCGGTCCCAAATTGACCGGCCACCAAGCTCCTACTTGCGGCGCATCTATTACGACTGCCTTACTCATAGCGAGGCGGCACTACGATTCATGATCGATACTATCGGCGCCGACCGCATCGTCCTGGGCAGCGACTGGCCCTATGACATGGGGTTCGACTCGCCGGTCGAGTGGATCAACGGCCTGGAGAGCCTGAAGCAGAACGAGAAAGATATGATTCTCGGCGGTAATTTAGAGAAGCTGCTCGGCATGTAGAGGCCCTCTTCTGAAGGGCGACGGGAGGCTATCATGGGCACCTGGGTACGTATCCCTCAGCGCGTGGTAGAAGAGCACATCCGGTGGCACAACGTGGAGGGCGACTCCTCGCCCGGCGGTCGCGGCATCCCCATGGGGGAGCCGGGCTCAGGCGAAGAGTTCCTGACGTGGCATGCCGCATACCTGGAACGATACATGCGCTGGAGGCGGCGCAACGGACTTCTGCCAATCCGGCCCTGGACGAGGTTGCCTCGGGCAGTTGTGTCCACCGGTGAGATCGCCCACGCCTGGAACCCCCCAGACCTGGCGGCCTATCCGACCCTGGACGCCCTGGGTCTGACGGTGGAATCGACGGTCCACTGGGCCATGAACCAGGGTGCGGTAGCGGTCTATAAAGAGCCCATCCTCGGGACCTCGGCGTCACCCCTGAGCGTCTACTTCTGGCGACTCCAGGGCCTGGTGGAGACCTGGCGCCGACGCTGGCTGGCTATCCACCGCGGCGACTAGACCCTAACCCCCTGCCCCCCTTCCCTCAAAGAGAAGGGGGAACGAGCTCTCCTCCCGGTGTCGGGGAGGGGCTGCGGGAGAGGCACCCAGGAAAGGAAGCCCATGTACCTGCTGCGACGAGTATTCAAGGTCAAGCCCGGCACGGGGCGCAAGGCGGTCGAGATCATATCCCAGATGGGAAAGCTCTATGCAGAGGCAGGCCAGCGCTCGCCCGTGAGAGTCTATACCAGCGGCGGCACCGTTCCAGGGCCGGCCGATACGGTCTATATGGACTGGATGGAGGAGACGATCCGCTCTCCCTACCGCGAAGGCAACACGTTCCCAGAAGGGATCGCCACCATCGCGGCGCAGCTCCGTGAAATCCAGGAGGAGAGCTACATCGAGTTCTATGAGATGTTCAGCCCTCGCTGACGCCCTCGCCGCCAGGCGCTTTGCCAGCGGGCGCTGCCCGCCCCTCTCCCTTGATGCCTGCCCTGAGCGGAGCCGAAGAGGGAGAGGTCCCGGTGAGGAATCGGGACTCGCGACAAAGCCTGTCCTGAGCTCGTCGAAGGGTCGGAGGCTAGGGTGAGGGTGAAACCAATCTTGCAGACCACATTTTGGAATGGGTTCTAGCCCGAAGCAAGGAGTAGCCTTTGCAATTCGGCGTGCGATATGACCTGAGGAACCCACCCCAGTGGCGCCGGCCCTTCGACCGCTACTACGCCGATTTTCTCGACCAGGCGGCCTGGGTAGACGCCAACGGCTTCGCTAGGCTGACCCTCTCGGAGCACCACTTCGTTGAGGACGGCTTCTCGCCTTCCATCTTGCCTATAGCCGCAGCGGTCGCAGCCCGGACGCAACGCATCCGCATCAATCTGAGCGTCCTGCTGCTACCCCTGAAGCATCCCGTCCAGGTTGCCGAGGATGCGGCGATCGTGGATATCATCAGCGGGGGCCGGCTGGACCTGACGGTGGGAGCGGGCTATCGTCGCAACGAGTTCGTCGGCTACGGCATCCCCCGCAGCCAGCGGCCCGGGCGCATGGAGGAGGCGATCGAGATCATTCGCCGTTGCTGGGAAGAAGAGGAGTTCGACTTCGAGGGCCGGTACTGGAATCTGAAGGGGGTCAGGATGACTCCCAAGCCGGTCCAGCAGCCCCGACCGCGCATCGTCCTGGGTGGGAACTCGGCGGCCGCCGCCCGCCGGGCCGCCCGCCGGGCCGACGGCTTTGCCCCGGTCTCCCGCAACTGGATGGAAGACTATCGCCAAGAGTGCATCCGGCTCGGCAAGGATCCCGGCCCCCCGTCACTACCCGTAGACGCCCCCAGGTCTCCCCTGTTCCTCCACGTGGCCAGAGATCCTGACGCGGCGTGGGAGCGGATCGCGCCCCATGCCGAATACGAGATGAACGAGTACGGCAGCTTTGCGGCGGACAACCCTGCCGGCCTGTACATCTCCACGCACGCCAGCGTCTCTCGTGGCCAGGAGATGGCGCGGGCTGAAGCTATTCGCGCCGGCGGCTCCCATCTCGTCCTAACGCCCGAGGAGACCGTCGACCTGGGCAAGCGCATGGAGGCTGCCGTAGGCGACAGAGCGGCCCTGGGCTTCAATCCCATGATGGGGGGCATGCCCTATGAGCTGGGTCAGGAGTCCCTGGACCTGATCGTCCAGGAGGTCATGCCCCACTTCCGGGAATGACCCCGTACTTGCTTTCGACGGCTGCCGATACGATACTTGGGCGTTGCAGGAACCGACGGACCTCTCGCCGCTTCTCGGCATGGCGATAACGACACAGGAGGGACCACCATGAAGTTCGGACTTGGGATGCCCGGCACCCATCTCTTTCCGCCGGGGGCGCACCCCTGGGAAGCCACGGCGAGCCCGGAGGAGCTGGTCCGTATTGCTCAGAGGGCTGATGAGCTGGGCTACGACTGGCTTTCTGTCCCGGAGCACATCCTCATGGTGAAGGAGAACGTCGAAGTCATGGGGTCCAGGTGGTCCCACGCCTTCACGGCCATCGCCTTTATCGCCGGGGCGACCAAGCGCATCCGCGTCACCAACGGCGTCCTGGTGCTGCCCTGGCACAACTGTCTGGAGATGGCCAAGATGGTCTCCACTCTTGACTTTCTCTCTGGGGGCCGAGTCACTCTGGGCTTCGGTGTGGGGAACGCGGTGAGAGAGTTCAAGCTTCTCAATGTTGACTATCACCAACGAGGGGCGATAGCCGACGAGTACGTCGACGCCATGATCGAGCTATGGACCAGCGATGACCCAACCTTCAACGGCAAGTTCGTCCAGTTCGATAACGTGGTCTTCGACCCCAAGCCCGTCCAGAAGCCCTACCCTCCACTGTGGGTTGGCGGCAACACGAAGGCCGCGCTCCGAAGAGCGGGCAGAATCGGCGACGGCTGGAACCCATCGGCCATAAGCCGGGAAAAGTTCCCCGAGATGTTGGAATATCTTCACGAGCAGCCGGGGTTCGGAGCACGGACCCGCCCCTTCGACATCGTCATGTCTCTCTCCGGCAGCACCGTCGAGGTGGGTACCCATCGTCAGACTGCCGGGGCCTCTTTGGACAGCCGAGATGCGATCCTCGAGCAGGTTGGCATCATAGAAAAAATGGGAGCCACGGCCACCAACGCTCATCTGGGAGGGGAAGACCTCCAGCGTCGACCAGTATCTGGAGAGGCTCCAATGGTTCGCCGAAGAGGTCCTGCCGGCGGCCCGGTAACCTTACACGTTCAAGGCGGCGCTGCGCACGGCCTCTTTGTCTGGACTCTGGAACTTGGCGCGGTAAGCCGCCTCGGCGACACGTGGCAGGGCTGCCTCCAGCTCATGGAGATCGAAATGTTCCGCAAGCTTCATGGCGCCGGCGAGCTTGAGCATTTGCGGCAGCCGGGTCCGGATCCGCTCAAGCGACCAGGCTAAAGGGTCGCCATCGGCGACTGGGTCCATCCGCCGTATGTCCTGGGTCTCGTCCGACCAGTGGATGTAGTGGTAGTGGGGGTCCTCATCGAAGGCGTCGAACCGTAGATGCTCCTCGAGGTCGTCGCCGGCCCTGCCGAAGACGTGAATGGTGACGCCCCGGTCGTCGACCTTGCCATCGAGGGTCACATCGAAGTTAGCCGTGTAAATCTCGTTCGTGAGGAGCCTGTATTCGACTCCGAAGGTCAGTGGCCCGGCCTCGATGTATTCCGTGTGCTCCTTGACGGGCGGAATCGGCCTATGTGGGCTCCTGAAGACGACCGGCATCTTGTTGAATCTCTCTGAAACGCTCATGCGACGCCCTCCTTTTATTTTCACCCTCACCCCGCCCTCTCCCATCACGGGAGAGGGGGTTTTGGAATAGGCCTAGCGGCCGTCCGCCTCCACGATGGTCCTGACGCGATCGATGTTGTCCATCCCCATGGGGAACTCCCCAGCCTCGACCCCTTTGATCACCGCCGTAGTTGCGGCGCTGTAGGGTGAAGGCAGGCCGATGCTCTCTCCCCGCCGTACGATGTAGCCGTTCATGTAGTCGATCTCGGTCCGCCTCCCCTTCATGACGTCCTGCAACAAAGAAGGCTTTCCCTCATCGGGGCCAGGCGGGTCGGCGGTGATCCCCGCTTCCAGGGCAGGCATCCCGCCCGCGGCGGCCTCCTCCAGCTGGTCGATGGAGAAGTCCTTCATCGGCGACGCTACGCCGTATCCCAACGAGCGTCCCACGCGCACGGCTTCAGCCCCCAATTTCAGTAGCAGGGTACGGCTGCTGGGACTCTCTCGGATCATGAAGTTTCCCAGCCCCGTCATACCGGACACCGGGTTCGCCATACAGTTGATCGCCAGCTTGGACCACCGTTCCCCCCAGAGATCGGGAGTCACCGCGGAGCCACCCACCAGGCTCAGGAGCTGAGCGATCTCCTCGGCGCGAGGGGTGATCTTTCCGTCGAGCTCGCCGACGTTGAAGTTGACCTCCGCGCCCTTCATCTGCTCCCCCATGGACATGTAATGGCGGATGTGGGCCGGTTCCTGAAGCCAGGTGCTCAGCAGGATCACGACGCCCAGGGTGCGCCTGGCGCCAACCATCGGCGCAATGATCTCCTCGTTGATGCAGTTCTGGGCGCTGATCACCAGCGTGTCATCTCTGATGAAGGGCCTCATGAAGTTGACGGCCCACTCAGTATCGTAGGTTTTAACGGAGACGAACAGGATGTCGAACTTTTCCTTGATCTGGTCGACCTCACCCACGTGCAGCGCGTTGACCTGAACGTGGTGGTCCTCTTTCAGCGTCTGAATGCGGAGCCCATCCTCACGCATGGCCTTAACGTGCTCCAGCCACGGGTCGATGAGGGTGACATCCTCGCCTCCCTTGGTCATGAGCCCCCCAAGGGTTCCGCCGATGGCTCCGGCCCCGATAATGCCGATCTTAGCCATAGGTAGCCTCCTTCATGGTCTGTGCGTGGCGAGTGTACCGGCGGCTTCTTGTACTGTCAACGAATCGCCTTCAGGCGACCTCTCTCAGGCCGGTGTACAATTCACCCATGTCTCCTGAAACAATCCTCGACCTCGTCGGCAATACGCCCCTGGTCGAGCTGCGTCACATGGCCCCCAAGCCTGGCATCCGCATCTTGGCAAAGCTGGAAGGGCAGAACCCCAGCGGGAGCGTCAAGGACCGCATCGTCAAGGCAATGGTGGAGGCGGCGGAGCAGCGCGGCGACCTCAAGCCCGGCCATACCATCGTCGAGGCCAGCACAGGGAACACCGCTATTTCCCTGGCCATGATCGGCAAGCAAAAGGGCTACGGTGTCCGGTTGGCCATCCCGAAGGGTGTGACCCCCAGCATCGCCGACATCCTACAGGCTTACGGCGCCGAGGTTACCTGGTGTGAGTCACATGCCGGGATGAAAGGCGCGGTCGAGGTCGCGCGGCAGATCGCGGAGGCTGATGGCTCTTACTGCCTGGGTCAGTTCACGGACCCCACGAACGTGGAGACTCACTACCGCACAACCGGGGAAGAGATCGCCCTTGAGATTCCTGACCTGGACGTATTCGTCGCTGGGATAGGGACTGGAGGGACTCTCATGGGGGTCGGCCGCCGGCTAAGGGGGTCCAACCCCGGCGTGCGCGTCATCGGCGTCGAGCCTCAAATGGGAGAGCGCCTTCAGGGGCTGCGCAGCCTCGCGGAGGGGTATGTCCCCCCGCTTCTGAACCTGGAGGCCTTGGACGGACGGTTCCTGGTCAGCAGCGCCCAGGCTATCACCGCGACTGAAGCCATCATTGAAAAGGAAGGGATCATGGCGGGCATCTCTTCCGGAGCCGTCCTGCACACCGCCCAGCGGGTAGCCCAACGGATGGAGCAGGGGACGATCGTGGTCATGTTCGCGGATGGTGGATGGAAGTACCTGCCCGCCCGGCCATGGAGCGCCGCCCGCGAGGAATCGGCCACCCTCGATGATACCCACTGGTGGTAGCCCCACCACCCCCCTGTTCATCCACGGATTCCACAGATGGAGAAGGGAAGGGGGGTATGTAGGGGCCGCCCCGCCTCCCCAGAGCCTTCGGCTTCGCTCAGGGTGACAGGGAATTATCAGGGTGATAGCGACGTAGCCGCTCTTCCGAGCAAGGCCGATCCGCCATGAACGCAGGACAAGGCCGATCCCGGGGAGCGGGGAACGGCGTCGAGGCGGGTCCGCTGGGCGCCTATGTTACAATGCTGCGGCGCAACCGTTTGTGTGCCCCCTTCCCTGATAAATGTCAGTGACGTGAGGGTGAAAGACCACCATCCCGAGGGGTCAAGATGGAGCTGAATCTCACCGAAGAGCAAGAGATGCTCAAACGAGCTGCCAGAGATTTCCTGGAGCGCGAGTGTCCCACAAGCCTGGTGCGCGAAATGGAAGCCGACGAGCGAGGCATGGTGCCAAGCCTGTGGAAGCAGATGGCGGATTTAGGCTGGACGGGCATCGTCCTTCCAGAGAAATATGGCGGCGGGGGCGGGGATTTCATGGACCTTGCCCTTTTGCTCGAAGAGATAGGCCGGGCCATCGTCCCAGGGCCGTTCCTCCAGACCGTGGTTAGCTGCGGCATGGCGATCCTGGAGTTCGGGCAAGAGGCCCAGCGGCAGCGCTATCTGCCTGGTATCGCCAGTGGCGAGACTCTGATGGCGCTGGCCTTCCTGGAGCCGGGCACGAGCTTCCATGAAGCGGAGGTCTCGACAAAGGCTACGCCTGCGAAGGGAGGCTATAGCCTCAAAGGCATCAAGCTCTTCGTGCCCTACGCCCACGTAGCCGACTACCTGGTGGTAGTGGCCAGGACCGCCGGACGCAAGAGTTCCGAGGATGGGGTCAGCATATTCATCGTTGACGCCGGCAGCCCCGGCGTCGATACGGAGCTGCAGGATACTCGTGGCAAGAACAAGCAGCATGAGGTGCGGCTGGCCAACGTTATCGTCCCCAAGGAAAACATCCTGGGCGAGGTTGGGAAGGGCTGGCCCATCCTGGAACGAATACGTACACTGAGCGCGGCTGCCCAATGCGCCGAGAGTGTCGGCGCCTGCGGCGCTGTAACGGACATGACCGTGGAGTACGCCAAGAGCCGTACCCAGTTCGGCCGGCCCATCGGGAGCTTTCAAGCCGTCCAGCGCCACTGCACCGACATGCTTGCCGATACCGATGGCGCCCGCTTTATCACCTATGAGGCCGCCTGGCGCATCGCCGAAGGTCTCCCGGCGGACCTGCAGGTCGGTATGGCCAAGTCCTTCGTCGCCGACTCTTCACGACGGGTCATCGCCAGCGGCCACCAGGTCCACGGGGCCATCGGCTTCACTGAGGAGCATGCCTTGCCCCTCTACTCCCGCCGTTCATCCGGCATTGCAGTGAACTACGGAGACGCCAACTTCCACCGTGAGATAGTCGCCAGGGAGATGGGGCTGTAACGCGGGCGAGGCCTGACCTCCTGAGCCGGGAGGAGCGCATGAGGCGTAAGACCCTACCACCCATCCTGATCGCAATTATTGTTCTCGTGGCGGCAGCCAAGCTCCTTACGCTGGTCGGCGAGGACATCTACGACCTACAATAGGGTGGTACTCGGGCGGTTCCGCCCTGCATATGATTCAAAGGACGGTGGATGCCTGTAATGGACTGGGTCACGCCCGATATCGCGGTCTGGGAGTACCCCTCTTCCAAGACCGACCTGGACCAGTTCGACGCAATTCTGAACGTCGACAGATACTCCCCTTATCACACCACGGTCCACCATGCCCATATGCCCATCATCGACGGGCCGGGAAACGCGCCCCACGACATCGCGGCGGTTGTGGATCGGCTGCATTCCTTGGTACAACGAGGGAAGGTCCTGTTGCATTGCGCCGCCGGCGTCAGCCGCTCACCCTTCATCATGGCCCTCTACCTGGCGTTCCAACGCTCCATGGACTTCGATGAGGCGTTAAGCCTCGTCGCTAGCCGAAGACGCCGGCCTTTGAACATCGACCCTGGCCTTCTGGAGTTACGGGAGGATGTCCTGAGCCTCCTCAACGGGACCGGTGAATCGCGATGACGGACGAGCTCTCGGCTGCCTCCATTGGTGAAGCCCTCACGACGCGCTACCTGGGCCGCAAACTTATATACCTGGAGTCCGCCACATCCACCCAGGTCCAGGCTCACCATGAGGCGGAGGCAGGCGCCGTCGAAGGCACCACGGTCGTCGCCAACGAGCAGACCGCCGGTCAAGGCCGTTTCCAGCGTTCCTGGGTATCGCCCAGGGGAGACGATATCCTGGTGTCCTTCATCTTGAGGCCATCCGCTGCGGAGCTTTTGAAGCTCAACATGGTCGCCACCCTGGCGGTAGTGCGAGCCATACGGGTCACGACCGGCCTGGAGGCTACCATTAAGTGGCCGAACGATGTGCAAATCGGAGGCAAAAAGCTTTCAGGTATAATCGTCGACACCGCCCTGAGGGCCGGAGCTGTGCAGCATGCCATAGTCGGCATCGGTCTCAACGTAGGGCTCGACCCATCGGAGCACACTGAGATAGCCGAGATCGCTACCAGCCTCTCGCGAGAGATAGATGCCAGCGTCGCACGCCTGCCGGTCCTCGCCCGGCTGCTCCTCGAAGCAGAAGAGCTCTACGAAACGGTGAAAGCTGGGAGCTCCCTGCTCTCCGAATACAGGGGACACCTGAGCACCCTTGGCCAAAGCGTCCGGTTGACCTGGCCTGGAGATCCAGCAAAGGTTTCCCTTCTTGGCGAAGGGGTGGCCGAGGATGTCGATGAGGAAGGGGCGCTGCTCTTGCGCCACGCCGACGGTACGCTTGAGCGAATGATCGCCGGAGAGGTCAGCTTAAGACCTTGAGGCGGCTCTCGGGCACGCCGTGGGAGTCCATTTGCCTCGATCGTTGCTAGCCGGGCAGCCGTACGGGAAGGCTCCACCCCATGCTATAATGAGGCCGCATCTCCACCCCCAGCACAGGCGGAGGGATCAGTGAGCGACGAGTACCGGGGATTCAACGGCAGCCCACGGGTCTTTACGGGAAATGCCAACCCAGGCTTTGCAACCGCGATTTGCGACTACCTCGAAATAACTCACGGTGAAGCGGAAGTCTTCCAATTCAGCAACGAGAATATCTTCGTCCGCATCCACGAAAACGTCCGGCAGCGGGATGTCTTCATAACCCAGTCCCTCTCCTCTCCCGTAAATACCAGCATCATAGAGCTGCTGATCATGATTGATGCCGCCAAGCGTGCATCGGCGGGACGCATCACCGCGGTTATCCCCTATTACGCCTATGGGCGCACGGACAAGAAGGACCAGCCTCGTGTGCCTATCACCGCCCGTTTGCTGGCCGACCTCATCACCACTGCCGGAGCGGACCGCGTCCTCACCATGGACCTGCACGCCGGGCAGATTCAGGGCTTCTTCAATATCCCCGTCGACGAGCTCACGGCTCTGACAGTCCTGTGCGGCTATTTCAAAGAGAAGGCCCTGGAGAACCTCGTCGTGGTGGCCACGGACATCGGCATCTCCAAGCGGGCGCGGAATATGGCGGAGCGGCTGAACGTCCCCCTGGCTATTATCGAGAAGCGGCGTGTCGAGGGACAGCCTGAGACCCTCAACGTCATCGGCGAGGTCAAGGGCAAGACCGTCCTTACGTTCGATGATGAGATCGACACCGCAGCCTCCCTCATGGCCGCGGCCAAGACGCTGCAGCGTGAAGGGGCACAAGAAATCTATTCATGCGCCACCCACGGTCCCCTTTCAGGCCCCGCCGTGGACCGGCTCCTGGAGAGTCCGATTAAAGAGGTCGTACTGACGGACACCATTCCCCTTCCGCCTGATAAACGGAATGGGAAGATCAAAATGCTCTCGGTCGCCCCCCTCTTCGGAGAGGCTATAAGGCGGATACACCTCGGCGAGTCCGTCGGCGCTCTCTTCATGTAGGAACGTGAGCCTCCCCAAAAAAACGGCGCCTTTTTTCCCCGGGCATCGGGCCGTGTCTCTCACCGCAAAACACGTTTCCTGAAGCGCCCGCTCCCCTTCGCAACCAAAGCACCCGGTTCATTCGTTATATAATGGTGGGGAAGCAGCCCTTCCTTAGCTGAATCCGTCCAAGGGGAGAGTGGGTTGAGCCTCCTGACTTCCGTTTCCAAGATCTTCGGTGATTCCAACGAGAAAGAGCTTAAGCGGCTTCGTCCCGTTGTTGAGCAGATCAACGCCCTGGAGCCAGAATACGAGCGTCTTTCCGACAGCGAACTCCGGGACAAAACTGACGAGTTCAGAGCCGCGGCGGCTGATGGATTCTCCTTGGATGACCTCATGCCTGAGGTCTTCGCAACAGTGCGTGAGGCCGCGAAACGTGTCTTAGGCCAGCGCCACTTCGACGTCCAGCTCATCGGGGGCGCGATCCTGCACCAGGGAAAAATCGCCGAGATGAGGACAGGCGAAGGCAAGACCCTTGTCGCCACGTTGGCCGCCTATTTGAACGCTCTGAAAGGCGAAGGGGTCCACGTTGTCACGGTGAACGACTACCTCGCCAAGCGCGACGCTCAATGGATGGGCGCCGTTTACCACGAGCTCGGTTTAAGCGTTGCATGCCTTCAGCATGAGACGGCTTACCTGTACGACCCCAGCGCGGAGGCCGACGATGAGCGCATCGAGAAGCTGCGGCCCATCCAGCGCAGAGAGGCGTACGAGGCCGACATCACCTACGGCACCAACTCCGAGTTCGGCTTCGATTACCTGCGAGACAACATGGTGGTGGAGGCCACGGACCGGGTGCAGCGTCCCCTGAACTATGCCGTGGTGGACGAGGTGGACAACATCCTCATTGACGAGGCGCGAACACCTCTCATCATCAGCGGTCGGACAGGCAGCTCTGCCGAGCAATATTCGACCTTTGCCCGTCTCATTCCCAGCCTTCGTGAAGAAGAAGACTACACCATCGACGAGAAGTTGCGGGGCGTCGCGCTGACCCAGTCCGGTATCGCCAAGATGGAGCAGCGTCTAGACGTGAGCAATATGTACGATCCCGCCAACTATCTGCTGACCCACTACGTGGACAATGCGCTGAAGGCCCACGTCATCTACAAGCGTGACGTCGATTATGTGGTCAAGGACGGGGAGCTCGTCCTGGTCGATGAGTTCACGGGCCGCCTTATGTTTGGCAGGCGTCTCTCGGACGGCCTGCACCAGGCGATCGAGGCCAAGGAAGGGGTCGAGGTCCGGGCGGAGACCGTGACCTTAGCAACCATCACGATACAGAATTATTTCCGCCTCTACGAGAAGCTGGCTGGCATGACGGGGACCGCGGTTACAGAGGCGGAGGAGTTCCACAAGATCTATGGCCTGGAAGTCATGGTGGTCCCTACGCATATGCCCATGATCCGCACTGACGAGAACGACCTAATTTACAAGACGCAGGACGCCAAGTTCGAAGCTGTGGCCCAAGAGATCGAAGCGGCCCAAAAAGAAGGCCGCCCAGTGCTGGTGGGCACCGTCTCCATTGAAAGCTCGGAGCGCCTGAGCGGGATACTCACTCGTAAGGGCGTTCGCCATGAGGTGCTGAATGCGAAGCAGCACGAACGGGAAGCTTCGATCATCGAGCAGGCGGGGAAGCCCGGAGCGGTCACCGTCGCCACCAACATGGCGGGCCGCGGCACCGACATCGTTTTGGGGGGAAGCTCCAACGGCGACGGTGACTGGCAGGCCGAGCATGACAGGGTGGTGGCTTTGGGCGGACTCTACATAATCGGGACCGAGCGTCACGAAGCTCGTCGCATCGACAACCAGCTCCGAGGCCGCGCCGGACGTCAAGGAGACCCCGGCGGGTCCAGGTTCTACATCTCCCTGGATGACGATCTGATGCGCCGGTTCGGTGGCGATAGAGTCAGGGGCCTCATGGGCATGATGCCCGACGACGTCCCCTTTGAAAACAAGGTAATAACGTGGTCCATTCAAAACGCCCAGACCAAGGTAGAGGGACACAATTTCGATATCCGTAAGCGGCTGATTGATTATGACGACGTCGTCAACAAGCACCGGGAGCAAATCTACGGCGACCGCGGCAAGATAATGGATGGCGCCGATCTCAAGAGCAATCTTGAGGGTCTGGTCCACATCGAGGTTGAAACCGCCATCGACTCCCACCTTCAAGGCGAGGACTCAGAGCAGTGGGACCCGGACGGACTCCTCACCACGCTGACCTCCTTCTTCCCTCTGCCGGCCAACCTCACATCGCAAGCAGTGCGCCAGTGGAGCCGGGCGGAGGTCAAGGAAACCGTATTCAAGTATGCGAATGACCTCTACGAGCAGGTGGAGTCCGTCGTCACACCCGAGACCATGCGCGTCCTGGAGAGGATGGTCATGCTTCGCACCATAGACACCCACTGGGTGGAGCATTTGACCTCCATGGAGAACATGCGGCAGGGCATCGGCCTGCAAGGGGTGGCTCAGATCGACCCTCTAGTGGCGTACAAGCGCGAGGGTATCCAGATGTTTGAGGACCTCAAATCCCGCATCCAGAACACTCTCGCACGCAACGTTTACCATGCAGCCATGGCACAAAATCAGGCGAAACAACAGCAGCAGGCGCCGCCCATGACCGTCGTGGCGAGCCGCGAGCAAAAAGCCATGGCGGCAGCCGTTGGGAATCGGGGCGCGGTGGCGGTCTCCTCCAAGGTGGGCCGTAACGATCCTTGTCCCTGCGGAAGCGGAAAAAAATATAAGAGATGTCACGGAATCTAAATGAGCTCTTCACCGCTGAAACTCGATCTCGCTTCGGCACAGTGCTTGAGCCTGGAGCTGAACTTCAAGCTTGACCTGACAGAACCCGTCCGGACGGAGCTCTCTCTTCTGGGCTCTCGAGATACTGACGAAGAGGACTTGGTCTACTTCCACGAGGACTATCGGCAGTCTTCTACGGAGCATGAAGGCCAGAAGCTCCATAGCTGGGGAGAGGCGCACTTGGTAGAAGGCGGGCCTTCGGATGTAGTGATCGAATACCTGGTGGAAAGCGAGCTAGAGGACCAGATAGAGCTCCACCATACGGATTTTAACCTCTCCCACCTGTTTAGCGCCCTGGAGCCGATTACTCAAGAGGTTACGGCCTCCTTCACACTGCGCTTCGAGCTGGGAAGCGCCGCCGCCGTGAAATTCCTCCGGCTCCTACCCTATGACGTCGGCTTCAACGGTGGAAGCTCCATCGAGTACCGCGGGGCGCACCTTCAGGTGAAAAGTCCCAACGGCGAAAGCTACGACCTGTGGTTCGACGTCCGTCCCGACGACGGCATGGAGGCCACCGTCAGGTTTACTTTGACCGAGCGCCCAACGGCGGAGATGCCCGGCCACGGCCTGACCCACGGTCGCGCCGCCCTCATGAAGCTCCTGAGCAGCTAATAGCGCAGACTCCTCTTGTCCAAGGGCACTCGTGCCAACGCACCTCTTTCGGCCTCCTTGCCATTGCAGCCATCGTGACACTACAGTTACGGCGACATGAATAACGCACAGGTCAGCGAGATACTGGCGCAGATGGCGGACCTCCTCGAAATGAAAGGGGAGCAGCGGTTCAAGGTCGTCGCTTATCAGAAGGCGGCCCGCGCCATAGGACACCTGTCCCGCGACCTGAGGGAGTTCGCTGAAGAAGGGGAGCTGGAGCAAATCCCCGGCATAGGCAAGTCCATCGCCGCGAAGATCCAAGAGCTGGTGGAGACCGGGCAGCTTCGGCAGTACGAGGAGCTGCGCGCCGAAATGCCGGAGGGAGTGCTCCGTATCGCGAACATTCCCGGCATCGGCCCCAAAAGCGCCTACCTCATCTGCCAGGAGCTCGGCGTTAGTACGGTCGAGGGGCTGGAAAAGGCGATTCTTCAAGGCCGCCTGGAGACCCTCCCCAGGATGGGCAAGAAGACCGGGGAGAACATCCTCCAGCACATTCACAGCTTCACCTCCAGGGACGGCCGTATTCCGTTGGGGAAGGCGTTGCCCATTGCCGAGGCGGTATGCGCCTCCATACGACCCTACGTGAAGAACGTCACCGCCGGCGGCAGCCTTCGCCGCCTGGAGGAGACAGTCGGCGACATTGACATCCTGGGAACTTCCGACGACCCAAAGGCGGCCCTGACGCCTTCATCAACCTGCCCTTCATCACACGGGTCTTGGCCCATGGCCCCACAAAGGCCGCTGGGATCGTCTACGATGAAGTCCAGGTGGACTTTCGCATCGTGGAGCATGACGCGTACGGAGACCTTTTACAGCACTTCACCGGTAGCAAAGAGACAACGTCCTCCTCAGAGAGCGGGCTCGTAAGATGGGCCTCAGCGTTAGTGAATACGGCATCACCGACATCGCCACGGGGAACCGAGAACAGTTCGCAACGGAGGAGGAGGTCTACGCCAGGCTGGGGCTTCCCTATATTCCGCCCGAGATACGCTGGGGTCTCGACGAAATCGATCTGGCGGAGCGGGGCAGGTTACCAGCTCTGGTGGAGGGGACAGACATCAAGGGCGACCTGCATTGCCACTCGGAATGGAGCGATGGAAGAGACCCGCTGGAGGCCCTGGCCGACCGTGCTCAGGAGATAGGATACCCGTACCTTGCCATCACCGATCACTCCTATGCCGGGGCATCGCCAACGGACTGAGCGAGGAGCGGGTGCTCCAACAGATCGAGACCATATCCCGAATCAACGGAGGCTTCCACAACGGCTTTCGCTTACTGACCGGCACTGAGGTCGATATTCGTGCCGACGGCTCCCTGGATTTTTCCGACGAGGTGCTGGCCAGGCTCGATGTGGTGGTGGCATCCCTGCACTCGGGCCTTAGCCAGGACCGGGAGCGTATCACCGCCCGGGTCATCAAGGCCATGGAAAACCCTCACGTTGACATCATCGGTCATCTCACAGGCCGCCTGATTGGGGAGCGCCCTCCCGTCGATTTCGATATGGAGGAGGTCCTTCTGGCGGCAAAGCGCACGGGCACCGCCATGGAGATTAACGCCTCACCGTTGAGGCTGGACCTGAAGGATACTTCCGTCAGGCGGGCCAGGGAGCTGGGGATCAAGCTCGTTATCAGTAGCGATGCCCATGCCGCCAGCCACCTGGACGGCCTCCGTCTTGGCGTGGGCGTCGCCCGGCGGGGTATGTGCCGCACCGAGGACATCCTTAACACCAGGCCGGTTGAGGACTTTTTAGCCTTTCTCAAGAACGGCGGAAGGTAGCTACGCAACCCCCGGTGGCGGCGCCCCGGCGTATTCGTTACACTACGGCTATGAGCGCTAACGGTGCGGAAGATGCTGCCGACCTGGTCGCCGATGGCAGCGTTCTCGAAGCGGTACTGCAATTTACCACTGCGCTTCGGGAGGGAACGGACTGGTTCGACGCCTTGCTGGTGACCATCGCCATCTGGCCGGCGGGGCAGGAGACCCACGAAGGACGGCGGTACGAGTACCTGGTGGGCGGCGAGGCTTTCGATTGGCTGCTTCTGGCTGAGCGCCTGACCCTTTGCGCAGACGGCCTGGTCCCGGAGGAAAGCCGGGACCGCCTGTTGTTTCACGGTATCCCACCCCGAGCGCTGTCCGAAGCGGAGTTTAAGGAGAAGATCGGACCTACCAAGTACCGGGCCGTGAGCAACTACTGGTACGGCGTCACCGTCGAAGAGGCGCTGGCCCTGGTGGTAGAGCACGAGGTCCGCAAGCAGCGGCGCGGACTTGGTCCGGAAGAGCCCGGCCTGGACGACGCCGTGTACCAGCGCATCTATGGGCAACCCCGCTGGAAGCTCCTGCAAGAGTTCTGGACAGAGCGGGAGGAGCTCGAAAAAGAGGGCAGCAGCCTGGCTGATCTCAAGGAATTTACTTACTGGCTGTTCAAGTATCGAATGAAGCGCAGTGACCCGGCCCGGCTGGCTAGCGACACCAAGAAAGGACTGGACTTTCTCCACAGGATGGGAAGGAGGCTGCCCAACGGCTGATCATGAACCCGTTAACGCTTTTGGAAGAGATTTTCGAGCGGATCAAGAGCTCGGCTACGGTGGAGACCCTTTTCGGAGAGCCGCGGACTGTGGGAGACAAGACTGTGATCCCCGTGGCGAAGGTAACCTACGGTTTCGGGGCCGGAGGCGGCGATGCCCCTGCCGCCTCCGCGGAGACCAACGGGTTCGGTACTGCTCAGAGGAGTGGCGGCGGGGGAGGAGGGGCCGTCCATGCCCAACCCGCCGGCTTTCTTGTCATCACCCCAGAGGAGGCTCGCTTCCTGCCGGCGGTCGGTTGGCCTCACTATCTGTTCGGCCTCGCAGGAGGCATTCTTGTAGGCCTTTTCTTGGCAAAGAGCTTTATGAAAAAGTGATGCCGGTGACGCCGCCCACCCCCTGCCCCGACGGAAGAGGCCCTAGCTCATCGCACAGGTACCAAAGTTGGAGACCGGGATGAGGATGATTTTCCTCAAGATCCCCTCGCCCGGATCAGGCATTGCAGGTCCGCCCGATCTCCAATAGGTTACAATAATTACGAATTTCGTCAGTGGAGGCGATGGCGGCGTATTTCATCTGCGACCGCTTCCTCCGAAGACCAATAACCAGGGACCCTAGCATGGCCCAGCAACGACAGAAGCTCAACACTATCCCCAAGGTTTACGACCCTCACCAGGCCGAGGAACGGATCTACAAGTTCTGGATGGACGGCGGCTTCTTCCGGGCGATAATCGACCCATCCCGGGAGCCCTTCGTCATCATCTTGCCTCCGACCAACGTCACTGGTGATCTGCACATCGGTCACGCCATGGTGGCCAGCATCGAAGATGCGCTGATCCGCTGGCACCGCATGCGCGGAGAGCCCACCCTGTGGCTCCCCGGTAAGGACCATGCCAGCATCGCTACGCAGGTCATGGTTGAACGCGAGCTGGCGGAGGAGGGGTTGGACCGTGAGCAGATGGGGCGGGAGCGCTTTCTGGAGCGGGTCAGGGACTGGGTCAGCCTTTACGGCGGGCGTATCACGGAGCAGCACCAACGGCTGGGAGTCTCTTGTGACTGGTCCCGGGAGCGCTACACCATGGACGAAGGTCCAAGTAATGCCGTACGCACGACCTTCGTAAACCTCTACAAAAAAGGACTTATCTATCGGGGGGAGCGTCTCACAAACTGGTGCCCCCGTTGCGGCACCGTCATCTCCGACCTGGAGGTGGACCATCAGGAAGAGCAGGGGAGTCTCTGGTACCTGCGCTATCCCTACGCTGACGGCGACGGCTACGTCACGGTTGCAACCACCCGCCCGGAGACCTTTTTAGGCGACACCGCGGTCGCTGTGAACCCGAACGACGAGCGGACCAAGGGCGTCATCGGTAAAAGCGTCGTGCTGCCCATTATCGGTAGGCGCATCCCCATCGTTGCCGATGAGGCCGTCGATACCGAGTTCGGCACCGGCTCCGTCAAGGTCACCCCGGCCCACGACCCGACGGACTTCGAGATCGGCCGGCGCCACAACCTGGAGTTCGTGACCGTCCTGAACAAGGATGCCACTATCAACGAAAACGGCGGCCCGTTCCAGGGTCAGGACCGCTTCGATGCCCGCCAGGCCATCGTCGAAGAGTTCGAGCGACAGGGGCTGCTGGAGAAGGTCGAGCCCCACACTCACTCCGTCGGGCACTGCCAACGCTGCAACACCATCATCGAGCCGATGGTGACCCTCCAGTGGTGGATGAAGGTCGGCTCCCACGAGGATTCTCAGTCCATTGCGGGTCGAGCGTACCAGGCGGTGGTCGATGGCGAGATCGAGATCGTCCCTCAACGGTTTAGCAAGGTGTACATGAATTGGATGGAGAACATTCGGGACTGGTGCATCAGCCGCCAGCTCTGGTGGGGACATCGCATCCCGGTCTGGTATTGCAGCGCGTGCCACCGCGAGACGGTCTCGATGGAGGACCCGACGACGTGTGAGGCCTGCGGCTCCGGGGACATAGAGCAAGACCCGGACGTCCTGGACACCTGGTTCAGCTCCGCCCTATGGCCCCATTCGACCATGGGATGGCCCGAAGACACCGAGGACCTGGCCTATTTCTACCCCAACTCCGTTTTAGAGACGGGCTATGACATCCTCTTCTTCTGGGTGGCTCGCATGATCATGATGGGGCTTCAAAATACCGGCCAGATCCCCTTCCGGAAAGTCTACCTCCACGGCATGATCCGCGACGAGCGTGGCAGCAAGATGAGCAAGACCAAGGGGAACGTTGTCAACCCTCTGGAGCTGATCGACCAATACGGCGCAGACGCAGTCCGCTTCGCTCTTACGAACGGCATCACCCCCGGCAACGACAGCCGCACCGGCGCCCGCAAGCTGGAGGCCAGCCGGAACTTCGCCAATAAGCTCTGGAACATCTCCCGGTACGTCTTGCAGGCCGTGGACCAGGCCGCTGACTTCGGTCCCTCGCTGCCGGTCGATCTGAGCCTAGAGGACCGCTGGGTCCTCAGCCGATTGGACCGCACCGTCGCCAAAGTCAACGAGTTATTGGAGGACTTCCAGCTAGGCGAGGCGCAACGGGAGTGCCACGATTTTCTCTGGAATGAATATGCCGACTGGTATATCGAGATGACCAAGGTCCGCTTGAGGGAGGGCGGGCGACTTTCGCCCTTGCCGGTGCTGATACATGTCCTGGAGAGTACCCTGCGGCTGCTCCACCCCTTCATGCCCTTCGTCACGGAGGAGATCTGGCAAAGCCTCGTCCAGCGCCTGCCGGACGACCCCTCCAGACCACCTTCCATCATGGTCTCCCCGTTCCCTATCTCAGATGGAAGCCGCCACGACGGTCAGGCCGAAGAGGAGATGGACCTGCTGATCGATATTGTCACCGCCATACGCAACGCCCGCTCCGAGCTGAAAGTAGAGGCGGGCCGCAAAGTCGAGGCCATTATCGACGCCGGAGAGCGCAAGCCGTTGGTGGAGACCTACATCCAGCAAGTGAGCGCCCTCGCGAAAGCGCACCCTATCACCGTTTACGGCAACGGCCAGCCTGCGCCGACGCCTGACAGAGCCCGCGTCGCCGTGCTGGGCTCGGCAAGGGTGATCCTGCCCGTGGCCGGCGTGGTGGACCTGGGTGCGGAACGGCAGCGCATCGACGCCGAGCGGGTAGAGCTAGAAGAGGTCCTCCAGAAGCTGGAAGCGCGGCTCGGTAACGGCGACTTCGTGAGCAAGGCGCCCCCAGCCGTCGTCGAGAAAGAGCGGGCTCGGCTATCCGAGTATCAGGCAAGGCTGGAAAAGCTCAAGGAGCGACTCGCTGAGATCGGGTAGCAATAGGTTCAAGTGGCCCCGTTGGGGGTCGAGCGTTCTCATTACTCGCATCGTGGCGTATCATAGGCGGACGAAACACAGGAGGTGCCCATGGGAAGATCCATCGTCATGCACATAGACGAGGCGCCGTGGACCAAGGGAGGGCCCTACAAGCCTGGAAGCGGCCCCATACCTCGGGCTACACAGCTCATCGGTGACCTGGACGAAGGGCCTTGGGTCCACATCCACTGTCTGGAGCCCAATTTGGTCGTTTCTCCACACACCCACGACCAGGACGAGGTCGCCTTCATCGTCGAGGGTGAGCTAACGATAGAGGGGCGGAAATGCGGCCCAGGCACGGTACTGTTCAACGAAAAGGACACCGAGTATGGCTTTACCGTGGGCCCCAACGGGGTCCGCTTTCTAAACATACGCCAGGGGTTGGCCAAGATTACCATCGGCGGACAGACCCACGACTCTTACCGCAACCCGATAGACTGACGCAGGGGCGCTTATCCTTCTCGGCTGGGAAGAAGGACTACCTGTCCAGCCACAACAGGTCTGCCATACAAGCAGGCCGCATCCGACCTTCAAGTCGCTTCGCTCGGCCCGGAGGGGTTTCACACCTGCCTGGTCGGGAGTATCATAAGCGCACATTGGTCAGGAGGTGATTATGGGTAGGGCCATTATCATGCACGTTGACGAGGCGCCGTGGAATCGCGGCGGCCCCAATAAGATGGGTGAGCCGATCGTGCGCGGCAACCAGTTCTTCGGCGACATGGAGCAGGGCCCGTGGGTGATGATCAACTCTCTGCACCCGGGCTTTGTGTCGGAGCCTCACAGCCACGCCCAGGACGAGGTGATCTATATCGTTCAGGGCGGTCTCTCCATGGGGAAACGCACCTGCGGCCCCGGGACGCTGGTCTTTATGGAAAAGGATACGGTCTACGGCTTCAAAGTGGGAGATGAAGGGGTCCGGTTCCTGAACTTCCGTGGAAGCAAAGAAGGCTTCTCCGGAATCACCTACCAGGGCAAGGCGTCGGAGAGGCCCAAGGAATCATAAGCGGCTGCCGGCAACGATAGACGCGCTCACGCCTCCCTTAAAAGGCATCGCGCCGACGGGCCGCCAATTCTCGGACTATCGCCAGAGCGGTGGGGATGTTGACGACCCAGCCGACGCCGAATGGATGCTCGGTGAAGAGCCGGGGGTCAGCTGGATTCCACAGGCGGCTGCTGAAGCGCTCCAGGCTCGGGAACCGCAGGTCATAAGGGATGAAGCCGAGGACGGTCCCATGCCATGAGCGCCTTTCCGGGGGCCGCTGAAGCTCCTGGAACACCGCCATGGCCAGCAGCGCCAGCCCCAAGATGCGTATCAATCGTGTGACATCTTTCAGCATTGCCCACCTGTTACCGAGGCATTTTCATTGAAGGACCCTGCCCCTCAACCACTCAGCGGCCACGCTACAGCCCGACCACCCACGGCGTCAAGCCGCCGGGCCTTCCCCTTCTGCCTTGATGGACAGGGCAAGGGGTTATACTAGCAGGGTGCTGAAAAAGGGGCGTCCAGAGGGGCGGAGCCCCTTTGACGGGGGTCGAAGGGGGCGTCCCCCTTCTGTAAATCATCCCCAAAGGGGATACCTTGAACCTCCTTGAGGGGGTTTGGGGGTGATTTCCAACACCCACTAGGGCATTGGAGCCATCCCGCCTATGACAACATCCGTTCGAGTACGCTTCGCTCCCAGTCCCACGGGTATCCCCCATGTGGGTAACATCCGCTCGGCCCTCTTCAACTGGCTGTTCGCCCGCCATCACGGCGGCGCCTTTATCCTCCGCATCGAGGACACCGACCAGGCGCGCCTGGTCCCTGAAGCGCTCTCGGCCATCCTGGATAGCCTGTCCTGGCTCGGCATCGATTGGGATGAAGGCCCCACAGACGAGAAAGGCAGCAGCCGGGGAGACTTCGGCCCATACATACAGTCGCAACGTAAAGAGCAAGGACTCTACCAGGCTTTCGCCCGGCAGCTCATCGATGAAGGCCACGCCTACGAGTGCTACTGCACCCCTGAGCGGCTCACCGAGATGCGCAAGCGACAGCAGGAGCAGAAACAGCCGCCCAAATACGACGAGCGTTGCCGCAACCTGAGCGACGAGGAGCGTGCCCGGCAGCGCGGCTCAGGAGCAGCCACGGTGGTCCGGTTCGCCATCCCCCTGGAAGGCAAGACCCGTTTTTCTGACCTGGTCCGAGGGGAGATCGTCTTTGAGAACGAGACCCTGGACGACATGGTGCTGCTCAAATCCGACGGCTTTCCCACGTACCACCTGGCCAACATCGTGGACGACCACCACATGGAAATCAGCCACGTGATCCGGGCCGAAGAATGGGTCTCCAGCACCCCTCGGCATGTCCTGCTTTATGAGGCGCTGGGCTGGGACCCGCCCCTCTTCGCTCACCTGCCCATGATCCTGGGTCCCGACCGTTCCAAGCTTAGCAAGCGGCACGGCGCCACCTCCCTCCTCGAGTACCGCGACGAGGGCTTTCTCCCAGAAGCGATGATGAACTTTCTGGCGCTCCTGGGATGGGCGCTGGACGATAAGACGGAGATATTCAATCAAGGTGAGCTCATCCACCACTTCAGCATCGAGCGCATCGGCAAGACCGGCGCCATCTTCAACCGCGAGAAGCTGGAATGGATGAACGGGCTTTACATAAGAAACCTACCGGTCCATGACCTGGCTGACCGGATGCTGCCCTTTTTAGAGAAATCCGCAGACATTCCGAAGCCCGTGCCACAAGATTATCTCGCCCGGATCGTGCCTCTGGTGCAGGAGCGGGTCAAGACACTCGCGGAGTCTGCCGGGTTAACCGATTTCTTTTTCGCCGAGAGCATCAACCAAGACCCAGATGCTCTGGTGCAAAAGGGGATGGACCGGGAAGGCGCTTTGGGGGCGCTTGAGAGGGCGCTGGGGAAAATCGAGGGGAACGCGGGGTTCGACGCGGAGGCGCTGGAAGGCGCGCTCAGACCGCTGGCGGAGGAGCTTGGCCTGAAAACGGGGCAGCTTTTCGGGACCCTGCGCGTCGCCGTCACCGGCCGCGCCGCCGCTCCGCCGTTGTTCGAGACCATGGCGGTCCTCGGCCGCGATAGGTGCCTGAGCCGCATCGCCGCCGCGATCAAAGCGCTGGAGGGCTGAGTTCACTTCAGGCTATCTGCGGGACTACCCCTCGTCCCCCTCCTCGCGCATGAGCCGCTCCGCGTAGGCTGAGAGCTTCGCGGCCCTTTCCTCCCCGATCTCCTTGGTCTCCATGTAGAGGCGCAGAAGCTCATCGGGCGATTTACTGGAGGCGTGTACAGCGCCGAGGCGTGTCCGGTGGGCCCGCTCCACCAACCGGGTGACCGCCGCGACCGTGTGGGCGCGTTGCGGAAGGGCTAGCCCATCACCTATCAGGGCGCTGCGCACGTCTCGTTCCCTGAGCGCCGGTTCCAGCTCAGCCGGTATCCGCACGTGTACCCGCACGATGGCCCCGGCGACGTGATGCCGCCCGATGGCCCGTAATACCGTCTCCGTCGGGTCGGGGTCGCCCTCGGGGACCGTCACGTCCACCGTAACGAAAGCGCGAGCGTCCACCGGGCGAAAGTCCATGGAGGTCACCCGGCCACCGGCGGGCTTTTCGGGGTCGATATCGACGATGTAGAAGCCCTTGGCTTCATCGCCCTCCTCGCCGAAGTCGACGCGCTGAAGGCTCCCCGCGTAGGCCATCGGGGGGCTCTCCGAGAGCTTCTGGGACCGGTGAATGTGGCCCAGGGCGACGTAGTCCACCGGAAGGTTGGTGACGTTGCTCTGGAGCAGCAAGTGGTCGTACCCCACCATCATGGTCCTCTCGCTGCCGAGCTTCGCCGTGTTCAGGGACACATGGGCCGCCACGACCGAGGGTATCGCGCTGTCCAGGCCTTCCGCCTGGTCCCGCAGCATATCCGTTAGCTTATCCTCCAGCATCTTGTTGATCTGATCAATAGGCAGGTTGCGGACGTCGTCCCGCGCTAAAAAGACGCTTCGCCGGACCCACGGCAAGGCCAGCACCTGGAGCGGCCCCTTTCGCGTTTGCACCTGGTACACACCAAGCCTCTCCGCCACCGTGACGTTAGGGACATCCAGCGTTTCGAATATCTCGATCGCCGTGGCCTTGTAGCTGGCGTGAGGCAGGTCGTGGTTGCCAACCAGCAGAAAGGTCGGGACCTCATGCGACGCCAGCCGTGAGATGCGCTTGGCGAACTCACGCTGATGAGTCTGGGTAGGCTCTCGGCTTTTATAGGCGTCGCCGGAGAAGAGCACCAGGTCGACATCATTCGTCAGAGCATATGCGACCAGCTCGTCGAAGGCGCACAGGAAATCTACGAGCCGGGTGGAGTAGCCCAGGTATCGCTCTCGGGACTCCCCCGGCGCAAAGTAGTCCGGCAGGCCGGGCAGATCTTCTTCGGTCAGAGGCCTGCCGTAGTTTTCGATGCCGATGTGGAGGTCTGAGAAATGCAGAAGACGCATGGCTCTACGCGCCCCGGGGGAGGCCGATCCTCTCCGCTAAACGCCGAATGGTCCTCATCGTGAAGAAGCCCGGATGGCGGGCCTCCCAGGCCCTGGCAAGCCGATGAAGCTGGACCCACAGTAGCAGGGCCAGCCCCCCATACATATAGCCGCCGACGACGTCGCTGGGCCAGTGACGACCGTGGTTGATGAGCCAGAGGCCGGCGAAGGGCACGTAGAGAACGATGAGCCCCAACACGATGGAGAGGACACGTCTGGAGTCCGTATATTTGGTAAGCAGGTAAAACAGGAAGCCATAGAGAAACACCACCATGAAGCCGTGTCCGCTGGGGTAACTGGCGCCTTGAGCTCCACCGATGACGTTGACCAGGTCCAGACTGGGGCGTGGCCGGTCGAAGAGATCGCGCAGGAAGAAGACGGCGCCGTTAGGGGCAAGAGCCAGAAGGAGTAGCACGCCATCCACTCGGTGCCCTTTCAGCCAGAGCCAGAGGAATGCCAGAGTCATGGCGACGCCACCCAGCCCCAGGACTCCCATGTAGAAGAGCGCCTCTTCCAGGGATTCGCCAACCGTGACCTGTTGGACCCAGCGTGAGATCGAAAGGTCCCAGGCAAACCGGTCCGTGGTCACGGCGTTGTAGCTGCTAAGCGCGGTGATCGCCAGGAGAGACGCCAGGCCGCCGTAGCGGAGCCATGGGGCCCTGACCGCCGGGATGATTGCGGTGCGTCTCAATGTTTGTGATATCGAGCCCACGTCGCCGCTCCGGGTACCTCCTAGGATGGCTGACTCTCGGGTCGGTTGACCATATCCGGAGTGCGGCCCATGTCGATAAGCTCGGCCAGCCTGTCATGGGCCAGGCGGTAGACTTGCTCATGCCCACTTCCGGTCCTTGACCCCTCCACAGAGATCGGCGTCATCACCACGGTGACCAACCCTCCCTTAGGAGCGACGATCTGGGTCTGATGACGGCTGTCCTCTAGCATCTTCAGGTGTCTGAGGATGGGATCACGACCGTGCTCCTCTCCCCTAACCGTTCGGAGAACGGCGTCCTCATGCACCATGTCCGCTACAGCGGCGTAGTCACCCGTGCCATGCGCCACTTTTATCCTGCGGAACAGTTTCATGAGTGTCTCCACCTCCCGCGTCTCCGTCCCGCGTCTCCCTCCTGGCGTCAAGAGGCTTGGGAGATCGGTAAAAAGAAGGCGGAAGGCAGCGGCCCGAAGCCGGTTGAGGGTCTCGCTGAGGGGCTCGAGTTTCCGGTTTGACACCGTGGCTGCCTTCTGTAGAAAAAATCTCGCCGATCGCTGTTGCAGACCAGTAGTAAGGCCGCCAACAGTATAGCAGACGGCCCAGCCCTGCCCTACAAACCCAGCCGATCTCGGACAGCCGGGACAAGGTCCTCTATCGGCAGCCGGACCTGCTGCATGCTGTCTCGGTCTCGTATGGTGACCTGCTGGTCTTCCAGCGATTGGAAATCGATGGTGACGGCCAGAGGCGTCCCGATCTCATCTTGCCGCCGGTAGCGACGGCCAATGGACTGCGCATCGTCGTACTGGACCATCCAATGCTTCCTGAGAGTAGCGGCGACCTCTTTCGCGCGCTCGGCCAGGGGCTCCTTCTTGCTTAGGGGAAGCACCGCCACCTTGATGGGGGCGATCGCCGGGTGGAGGCGTAACACCACCCGGAGCTCCTCTTTAGCCTGTCCCGAATCACCCGTGGGGGCCATCTCCTCTCGATAGGCGTCAGTCAAGAAGGCCAGAAATCCGCGGTCCACGCCGGCGGCCGGCTCGACGACGTAGGGGACGAAGCTCTCCTGGATCTCGTCATCGAAATACTTCAGTGCTTTTCCGCTATGCTCGCCATGCTGGGTCAGGTCGTAGTTCCCTCTGTTAGCGATCCCCTCCAGCTCCCCCCAGTCCCAGGCATACTTGAACTCGATATCGCTGGTCCCCTTGGAGTAGTGGCTCATCTCATCTTTGCCGTGCTCACGAACCCTCAGGCTCTCCGGCCTGATCCCCAGCCCCGTCCACCAGTCCAATCGGGCCTGCACCCAGTGCCGGTACCACTCGTCGTCTGCGCCCGGCTTGACGAAGAACTCCATCTCCATCACCTCGAACTCCCGGCTCCGGAAGACGAAATTGCCGGTGGTGATCTCGTTCCGAAAGGACTTGCCGATCTGAGCGACGCCAAAGGGCAGCTTCTTTCGGGTGGTGGTCTGGACGTTCTCGAAGTTGACGAAGATGCCCTGGGCGGTCTCCGGGCGCAGGTAAACGGTAGCGGCGCTGTCTTCCACCGGCCCCATGAAGGTCTTGAACATCAGGTTGAACATGCGGGGCTTGGTGAGGCTGCCCACGGTGTCGCAGGCGGGGCAGGGGACTGCTGACAAGGGTCCGATTGATCCATGGCCGTGGATATGGGCATCAAGGGACTCATCCACTCGAGCAGGCCCGATCTCAACATTGCCAATATTGGAGCCAGCCTTCTTGGCCTTGGCCTGGACCAGTTTTCTTACCTCGTCCTCAGAGCCACCTGCAATTGCCGCTACGAACTTCGGACCATCTCCGACTACTTGTCCTACTAGAAGATGATCAAACCTGAATCTATGCTGACAATTCAGGCACTCAACCAGGGGATCGTGGAAGACCTCTAGGTGGCCGGACGCCTTCCACACATCGGGGTGCATCAGAATCGCCGCGTCCATCCCGACGATGTCGTCTCGGTCCTGGACCATAGCGCGCCACCAGGCCGCCTTGATGTTGTTTTTCATTAGGACGCCCAGCGGGCCGTAGTCCCAGGTGGAGGCCAGACCCCCGTATATCTCACTCGATTGGAAAACAAACCCTCGCCGCTTGGCGAGGGAGGTGATCTTGTCCATGTCTACCGTGCCGGGCTGGGCCTGCTCTGAGCTTGTCGAACGGGACTTGGTCGCCAACGCTGGACCTCCGTGGCAGCGCTTTGCGCGCCTCGCTCTATGGTAACAGGGGCCGCGTGCCACGGGCAACATGTCGAGCTTCCGGCCCGTTGCTCCCCTGGGTCCTCCTGTGTATGATGTGGGCGCCGCAGCATGGAGGTGGACATGGGAGTCGTCGTCAGTCCGGAGCTGGAGGCCCTGATCGATGTAGAGGGCTCTCCAACCGTCACGGAAGTCGAAAAGAGCTGGGTCAAGCACTTTGCTCAGTCCATCGCCTGGCCCAATCCACCGAACCCTCTCTTTTTCGACGAGGAGCACGGGAAGAAGTCCCGTTTCGGCAGCATCGTCGCGCCCCCGACCTTTACCACCAGGGTCGGCTGGCTTGGGAACGTGATCCAGAAGGTCTTCGAGATAATGCCGAGCCCTACGACGATGTTGAACGGCGGCGGGGACTACGAGTTTCTCCAGCCTATCCGACCCGGCGATCGGCTAACGGGCCGAGGAAGGCTCGTCGACATCCAGGAGAACCCCCGGCCCGATGGCGGGGTGTTAATCGCCCTCCGCTTCGCGGGGCGGGTGGAGAATCAGAAGGGCGAGCACGTGCTCAACTGCGGCATGACCCTCCTGCGCATTTACGCCGCCGACAACGCAGCAATAAAGAAGTAAACGGTCGGACCCGCAGAGCAAGCGCTCCGCTGAGGAAGAATAGCATGGCCAAGCTCTACTACGAGGATGTCAAAGAGGGGGACCAACTCCCTCCTTATATCGTCACCGCCGGCTACATGGAGCTGAACCGATTCGCCAGCGCCAACGGCGAGTTCGTGATGATCCACATGGACCCGGACTACTCGAAAAATGTCGCCAGGCTACCCGACGCCATCGTGATGGGCAACCTCAAGCTGGCCTACCTCGGCAACGCCCTGACAAACTGGGTTGGAGACGATGGTTGGGTCAGGAAGCTGGCGGTGCAATACCGCCGCATGGACCCGGTGAACTCCAAGCTGACCGCCACGGGAGTCGTCACCGCCAAGCGCCAGGAAGGCGGTCAGGGCTTTGTGGAGTTAGAGGTCTGGATCGAAAACGAGCAGGGCGAGAAATCTACCCCTGGCGAGGCAACGGTAATCCTGCCCAGCAAGGGCTGAATCGGATTCGCGCCGGACGGTCACGGCGCCTGTCTCAGATCCCGGCTCACCGCCATGAGGGCGCCGGACACGACGATCAGGGCCACGGCCATGATGCCCAGCGCCAGCGGCGGGTCGATGAACTCCGCAGCGATGGTCACCATCGCGACCCCCAGGGGCATCAGCCCGAAGTTCAGTGTGAAGATGCTCATCACCCTCCCTCGGTACTCATCGTCCGTGTGCTCCATCATGAGGGTATTGTTCAACGCCATGCGCCCCGCCTGGATGACCCCAATCACCATCATGAACAACAGCGCCGCCCAGTACATGGGGGCGAATTGGGCCATGACGGCGAAGCCTAGGACCGCCCCTCCGGACGCAAACCCGCTGACGGCCAGAAGATAGCCTCGGCGTGCCACATTCCCCGCTGAAGCTATGAAGAGTGCGCCCACCAGGCCGCCCACGCCTATGAAGCTCAACATGATCCCCAGCCCAGCGGCGCCCACGGAGAAGGTCTCCTTGGCGAAGATAGGGAGGGCCATTCGGATAGGCATCGCCAGCATCATCGTTGCGAAGGCCATGAGCAGTAGCTGGAGGATGACCTTCTTTCCCCGGACGTACCGCAGCCCTTCCTTCAAGTCTTCGAGGACCGGCGGACGCTTCTCCCCCGGGTCCCTGGCCCTCGGAGGGAAGGATGGCAGCAACCCAGTGAAGATCAGGGAACCGGCAAACATCGCCGTCACGGCATAGTAGACTCCGTCGATGCCCAACCAGACGATAATGCCGCCGGCGACGGCCGGTCCGGCCAGGGTCGTGAAACTCATCGCCATGGAGCCCAGGGCGACAGCGTTCATAAGCCGCTCTCTGGGGACCAGCTGGGGAACGATGGCCTGCCGCGCCGGCATCATCACGGGCAGCAAGGCCCCCTAGACGACAGATGCTCCAACGAGGTGCTGCCAGGTGATGGTGTCGGTGGTGATGGAGAGCGCGATAAAGAGGGCCAAGAGCATCGACGCTTTCTGGCCCCATTGAACAACTCGCTTCTTGTCCATGCGGTCCGCCAGCACACCGCCAAGGAGAGCAGGGGAGCCGGTAAGCTCGAAGACGAAGTAGCCGCGTGCCAGCATCTGCATCTGCATGGCCCCCTGCTGAAGGAGCATGCCGAGCCAGAAGTTTCTGAAGGAGGGCAGGCTCAAAGAGCTGAAGGTGCGCTTGAAAGTCTTTTCGGAAGGCCGGGGTTCAGCTATGGCCTCGCCGGTGGCCCCGCGGGCGACATCCGCCGTCTGGGCTAACGGACCCTGGGCACCATCGCCATCAAGCCCTGCGGCCTCTGTGCCGGCTCCTGTATCAGGGTCTCGTGGCATCGTGCCTAGCGGACCGCCTTGTCCAGGGCCCTGCCGAGCCGCGCTACGCCCTCTTCGATATCCTGGGGAGGCAGGGAGCTATAGGCGATCCGAAACCGGTTGCTTCCCCCGCCGTCCGTGTAATAGATCGTCCCCGGCATGTACCCTGTCCCTTCCTCCGCCGCGGCGGCGCTCAGCTTGGCGGGATCGATCTCCGGGGCAAGCTCCACCCAGATGTAGAAGCTGCCTTCAGGCTTTCGCCAGCGGAGCCTCGGGCCGCAGTGCTCTCCCAGGGCGGCCATCATCGTGTCCCGCCTGGCCCGATAGGCAGTGAGGATCCGGTCCAGGTGAGGCCCCATATGACCGGCGTTAACGAACTCGGCCACCGTTCTGGCGAGATATGGGCTTACTCCGAGATCGTACCGAAGAGATGCCATGGCGGCGATGACCTCTGCCGAGCCCACGGCCCATCCCACACGGAGACCCGTGCTCAGCACCTTGCTGAAGGAGCTCATCTTGATCACCTGCCCCCGCTCGTCCATGGACAGGAGAGAGGGTGGTGGATCACCTTCATATCGGAGGTCGCCGTAGGTATAGTCCTCCAGGACAATGGCCCCGGCATTCGCGGCCAGCTCCAGAAGCTTGTGACGCCTCTCAGAGGTCAAGGTCACGCCCGCCGGGTTGTGAAAATTGGCTATGGTGTAGACCAGCTTGGGGCGGATTCCTTCACCGCGAAGCCGGTCCAACTGCTCCGCCAAGAGGTCGGTGCTCATCCCCTGCTCGTCCAGGGGGACCGCGACCACGTTCGCCTGGTACGTGCGCAGGGCGTTGAGGAGCCATCCCCACGTCGGCGCCTCCACGACAACCGTGTCGCCGGGATTGAGGAATGCGAAGAATGAGAGGGTCAGGGCCTGGGAGCTTCCGGAGGTCAGCAGTACCTGCTCCAGTCCAACGCTCCTGCCATCGTCCTTTCGCGTTTTCTCAACCAGGTAGTCACGGAGCCCCTCGAAGCCGTAGTTGCCTCCATACTGAAGAGCGGCGTGTGCATTCTGCCTGAGCACCCGCTCGGATGCCGCCAAAAGCTCATCCGACGGGAAGAGGGACGGGTCGGGCAGGCCGGCCATCAGTCCCTGAGCGATCGAAGGCGCGGAGGTGGGCGCCCCCGTTCCCGAAGGGGTGGCAACTTCCGCCGCCTTAGAGAGCATGCTCTTCAGATCGAACGGTTGCTTGACCATCTCCATTCCTCCCTTAAATATTCACCCTGAAGCCGTTCGGCAACGCCTTCCCTGTCATTACGAGCCCCAATGAAATCGGAACGTGGAAACCTCAGTCGAAAATGAGATTGCTTCGTCGCTGACACTCCTCGCAATGACACCGTGGCTCGGTTTGCGAGTCCTTCCTCAGAAGGGCCCCTTCCCACGCGTCCGCTTCGGCGGAGGAGCAAGACCCTGTCTAACGGACCGTCCCGACGCAAAAGAAAGCTGGTCACCACGTGGACACGCTGCATGGGCTATACTAGGGCCGCCATCAGAGTAACATCGCTTCCGGCGAGCACCAGAAGTATACCAGACAGGATGAGATCGGCAGCCTCGAAGGAGGGAACGTTGGCCAGAATCGAAGAAGAGGTCGCTCGGCTACTGACGGAAAAAGGGCTGAAAATCGTCACGGCCGAGTCCACCACCGGCGGCTACATAGGACACCTGTTGAACCTGGTACCCGGCGCCTCCAAGTACTTCATCGGCGGGGTAACGGCCTACACCACCAAGGCCAAGACTTCTGTGCTCAACGTACCGGCTTCCACCATCGAGCAGAACGGTTCGGTCAGCGCCCAGACGGCCCTGGCCATGGCCGAGGGGGCCCGCCTGTTGCTGGAGGCCGATATTGGCATCGGCGAGTCCGGCACCGCTGGACCCACTGGCGGTAGCGCGGAGAGGCCTCGGGGCACCGTCTTTGTCGCCATCAGCGCCAAAGACGGCTACCAGCTGGCCGAACGCTTCCTCTTCGACACAGACCGGATAGGCTTCAAGGAGCGCACCGCTGAAGCGGCCCTGGACCTGGTAAAGCATTACTTGAGCCGGTCATAGGCCCAGTTTAGAAGGGCCTCGGTCTCCTCCCAGCCCACGCAGGAATCGGTGATCGAGACCCCGTATTTGAGACTCGATAAGCCGCCGTTGAGCTTCTGATTGCCGGGGAATAAGTGGCTCTCCATCATGCAACCGATGATGTCGGCGTTTCCTTCTGCGCGCTGCTCCACCACGTCCCGCCACGCCTGTGCCACCCGCTTATGGTCTTTGTTTGAGTTTCCGTGGCTGCAGTCCACGATAAGCCTTGGCCTGAGCCCCGCCGACTCCAGCTGTTTCTGCGCTCCGGCGATGGCGCTTTTGCCGTAGTTCGGCCCCTGATCGCCTCCCCGCAAGACCAGATGGCCGTCTGGGTTCCCGGTAGTCTGGACCACGCAAGCTTTCCCGTCCATGTCTACGCCCAGAAAACCGTGCTGCGACTGGGCCGACAGCATGGCGTTGATGGCTACGGCGGTGTTGCCGTCCGTGCCGTTCTTGAAGCCGACGGGCATACTGAGACCGCTGGCCATCTGCCGGTGTGTCTGGCTTTCAGTAGTGCGCGCGCCGATAGTAGCCCAGGCAACCAGATCGGCGAGATATTGAGGAACAATGGGGTCGAGAAACTCCGTCCCGGTATGGAGGCCCATGGCCGCTACCTTTAAGAGCAGCTTTCGCGCCTTCTGGAGCCCAACCCCCATGTCAAATGAGTCGTCTAGATGGGGATCATAGATCAGCCCCTTCCACCCAACCGTCGTCCGCGGCTTCTCGAAATAGACACGCATGATGACCAACAAGCGGTCCTTGACCCGCTCCGAGAGCTGGCCAAGGCGCGCGGCATACTCAATAGCGGCACTCTCCTCGTGGATCGAGCAGGGTCCCACCACCGCCACGAACCGCTGGTCCTCGCCGTCCAGGATTCGGCGGAGATGCCTCCGGCCTTCCAACACGCTCTCTTCAACGGAGGGTGTGGCAGGAAGTTGATCCATGAGCTGGGCCGGCGTTATCAAAGGTGTCATCCTGGCAATATGAACGTTGGTCGTCCTTTTTGTCCCTGTCGTCGCCATGCTTGTGCCTCCTGGGCGTACCGGCAAAGAAAAGGCCCCAGCCGGCTTGGCTGAGGCCTTTATTTCTTCGCTGTTGCTCCGACTTATTCTCTCAGGTCATCCTGACGTTGGGCGAAGAGGCCCCAGCCACGTTCCCGGCTGGTAAAGTAGCTAAAATAGTAGGCGCTTCCTCGCCACATCGATCGCATAGTGCCTGCCACTATACACTATCTTCTAACAGGGTGCTGAAAAACACCCTATTCGACAGGCTCAGGGCAGGCCCTACTTCAGCGTCCTGCTACTATTCCAACAGGCTAAGGCTACGGGTGGGAGGCGAAGCTTACCACCCGGCTGCTGTACATGAGCCGTGGTATATCCTTCAGCACCGCCAGCCGGGGGTCCGGCACCGTCAGAACTCGGCCCGTTCGAATTGCGCCGAGCCGCCGCATGTCCGGGCACCGTTTCTCGAAAGCCTGGAGGGTCATTCTGTCCCCACCCAGGACCATGTGCTCAAGCCGTCCGTCAAATCCCTCTACCTGGGCGTGAAGAGTCTCGCAGGCCTTATCGAACAAGGCTCTCTCTTGCCCCTCGCGCCGTCGGGCGAAGCGGCCCGCGGAGCTGCCTCCCTTTTTGTGACGCCCCTTCACGAACCGCGAGCCAACCTTGGAGCTGACCAATCGCTCGCCCTGGAATATGCCGACGGCGAAGCCCCCCATCCTCAGGAGCATGACCAGGACCGTTCGCTGCCTGTCCAGCAGGCTTTGCAGCGGGCCGACCTGCCAGCCAGCGAGCTCCGCCTGCTTCTCTACGGGAAACGGGGGTAGGACCAGGTGTGATTCGGCCAGGCTCCAGAACAGAAAAGCCCCAGTCCCCGAACCTTGAAGGAGAGCCAGCGGCTCCTCCGGCAATCCGATCTCGGCAGGCGTTTCGCCCGGCTTCAGACAATAGGTATGGCCGCTGTGGGAGGGATCGTGCCAACGCGCCGTCACACGGCGAAGGCGCGGCTTCGAAATGTCTTGCACGTTCATGACGCGGGCTCGCCAGAAGCTCTCAAAACTGCCGGCCCCGCACGTACGATCCCAACAGGGGAAGCGAGTGGGCTACGGAAGGGCCTCTGCCTCACGGATACGGCCCTCGAGCTCCTCAACGGCGAGGTAGTCTTCATCACAGATCTTGTAACAGCGGGATATGTGCAGCTCCGAGAGGCGTCGCCCCTTCTCTCCGGTCATCTCTCCGGCGGCGACAATTTCACGGGCCCGATACTTCTCCGGAAGGTGCCGGCCCAGGGCCTCCATCTCCGCCGTCGTTTCCTTCACCTGGCCCTCATCGCCGCCATCAGCGGCGTAGCGGAGCTTTCCCAGAAGCTTGGCCATCTCGCCCAGTTTGTCCCGATCGTTCATCAAGCCAAACAGGACATCGTCCACACTGGAGCCAAGGGCTGGCTGCGCCGATTCCTGCTCGACGGCAGCTTCGATGTAGGCGGTGTAGACGCTCAAGTACTCTTGGGCCGCCTCCGCTACCTGCACCAGAAGGCCCTGGACGTCGCTGGCGTCTAGGGTCCCCAGAAAAACGATGTCATCCCCACGGCGCTCCGCCAGACTCTGGAGATAGTCGATCCCTTGAACCCTCTCCGGGACCGGCGGCAACGGGACCGCCGAGAGGCTTTCCATGTCGGCCAGAGATATCTTGGATGCGAACATGGGCGGCATGTACTTGGCCAGATCGATGGAGATCGGCGGGACGATCAGGTAGGTCGCGAAAATCTCGTCCGGGGCCGTGGCGTTCCTCATGTAGGCCAGGGCATGGCCCTTGGGCTCTGAGGCGCTACCCCGTTCAAAGGTGAGCATCTTACGGCGCTCCACAGGATGGGTGCAGTATCCGTATGATAGCACAGGAGTCTTGAAATGCCGCGCCGGGCCCTGGAGACAACTGTTGTGGGGCCCTCAGAGCCGGGCGTATAATATCCTTCGCCCAATGCCGGACGATAGTCGTGCTGAAATCCTCTGGAGTAGCTGCCTTGCCTCCCTCCGTTCAGGACCTCGTGGACGCCGCATCCCAGGGGGATAAGCTCGCCCTGGCGCGCCTTCTCACCCATGTCGAAAAGAACAGCCCGGATGTCCCGGCAGTCCTGCATCTGCTTTACCCCAAGGCCGGTAACGGTTACCGAGTGGGGTTCACCGGTCCGCCGGGCGGCGGAAAAAGCACCATGGTGGACCAGGTAACCAAGGTCCTGCGCGCCCGCGATGACGCGCCAGCGGTGGGAATTATCGCCGTCGACCCCACCAGCCCCTTCTCCGGCGGTGCCATCCTGGGTGACCGTATACGGATGCAGCAGCATTACAAGGACGAAGGGGTCTTTGTGCGCAGCATGGCAACAAGGGGAAGCCACGGCGGGCTGCCGGGCGTAGCCAGCAGGGCTGCCACGGTCATGGAGGCTTCAGGCAAGGACTACATTCTCTTGGAGACCGTCGGGGTCGGCCAGACGGAGCTGGATATCATGGAAGTGGCCGACACCGTCATTGTGGTGTTAGTCCCGGAGGCTGGGGACTCCGTCCAGACCATGAAGGCGGGGCTCATGGAGATCGCCGACATCTTCGTCGTTAACAAGGCTGACCGCGATGGGGCCGATAAGCTGAGCCGAGAGATATCGAGCGCACTGCACCTGAGCCCCAAGCAATCGTGGTGGGACGTCCCGATCTTTCTGACCCAGGCCCACAAGGGTGAGGGCATCCTCGAAGTCACGGAAGCTGTCGAGCGGCATCGCAAGGCCTTGAGCGAGTCGGGGAACCTGGAGGCTAAACGCCAGAGGCGTGGGACTATGGAGTTCTTCAAGACCGTGGAGGAGAATATCAGCACCGGGCTCCACGGACTACTCGCCGGCAACGATCATCTTCAAAGCATCATCGGAAGGATCCATCGGGGAGAGATCGACCCCTATTCGGCGGCCGTCGAAGTCATGCGGAATCGCGAGCTGCTAAGCACATGGGTCGAGACACTTGGCGGATAGGCGGGCAGGCGGGCTGCCCAGGCCGTTCGAGCTGGGCAACGGGCAACAGCTCCATGTGACCGTGCTGGACGAAGTGAAGACCAGGACCAAGCGACATTTCGCCATGGTAGTGGCGGACTTCCAGAAGGCGTGGAAGAGCCGGAACTGAGTACGGAGGCGACCGCTTCCACAACAGAAGCGATCGCCTCCGAGTTGGGCCAAGCCTGCCTGTAAGCCGAGTTCTGTACCGGCCAGCCGGTTTACATCCCTCCCTCGCGGAAAGGACTTCCTCCCTTGAAGCCGGTGGCGATCATCTATCTAGCCCCGATGTTACCATCGGGGTCGTGCGGCCAACCCGAGGACGAGCCGGGCGCTTAAGTCCTCCTATTTGGCCTTGCTCCGAGTGGGGTTTGCCCAGCCTCCCGGTCACCCGGGACGCCAGTGAGATCTTACCTCACCTTTTCACCCTTACCCCGACAAGTCGAGGCGGTTTGGTTTCTGTGGCACTTTCCGTAGGGTCGCCCCTCCTGGGAGTTACCCAGCACCCTGCCCGGTGGAGCTCGGACTTTCCTCCCCGTCCTTCCAGGGAAGGACAGAGCGATCGCCCGGCCTGCTTGACCCGTTGCCAGTCTAGCACCGGCCCCTGAGGGGGGTCAATTCATGGCCACCAGTCGCTCGTGGAGAGCTTCGGCTCAAGTCGGTCCGCCTGGGGTAGCTTTCGACGGCGCCATTGGATAAGATTGGCGTCGAGACCACTTCGTTTGGAGCACAAGGCATGAGCGGGATCGCCTTCGCGCACTCTCAAGAATTGTCGTGGCTGGAGTCGACTAAAAACGACGCCGGGCAGGCCATGGCCCTCCTCAAGCTGTTGCTGAATGCTCCAGCGGCCATGGAGGTCTGGTACGAGCCAGGGTATGTCAAAGGTCTTCACCAACACCCCATGGACGAAGTCTTTTGGATATTCAGCGGTAAGATGATGATGCACGGCAAGGACCTGACCCCAGGGTCGGCTATCTTCGTCCCTGGGAACACCTTGTACGGCCCGGAATACACCTGTGAGGAGGGATGCCACTTCCTGCGCGTGGAGCTCTGGGACATGGAGGACGGGCGTCCTGGGTCGAAGCCTGGTGGGGAGAGCGAGCTGAAGCCCGGCGGAGGCAACGGTCGCTATACCGTCTATCAGGGAGACATGTCACCGGTCGGCGTGCCCTTCACCGGCGGCGCGAAGCCCCCTCCGCCATTAGGCCAAAGGAGCTTGGACCCCGTAAAGGGTTCCTTCAGCGCCGGACCCGGCGAGCAGCCCTGGACGGAGCACGCATCGATAATACCGCAAGGCAGCCAGGGACAGCTGCTGTCCAGGAGAGCGCTGGGCCCTAACCCACAAGTCGATGAGAACTGGCTCAGCGAAGGGTCCGTGTTGCCCCCGTTGCAGAGCGGCTTCGACCAGCTTATCTATGTTCTGGAGGGGCAATTAGCCATCGCAGGGGAGCTCCTGACAACGGGTGGGGTCGTCGGCATTCCGAAGGGCACGACCTACCAGCTGGAGGCGCCAAAATCGTCGGATGCCCGCTACCTCCGCGTGGTCACCGTAGACCATAAAACGGCGGCTTCGAAGGCCGGGTGACGGAGAACCATGCCCATCTCCAAAGAGGTCCTGGACGAGATCGCCCTCAGCGAGGGCGAGTACGAGATGATCGTCGAGCGGCTGGGGCGGGAGCCCAACCCGGTGGAGCTCGGCATGTTCGGCGCCCTCTGGAGCGAGCATTGTGGCTACAAGCATTCCAAGCCGCTGCTTGGTCTTTTCCCCTCGTCAAGCCCTCGGGTGCTCGTCAGCCCCGGCGAGGAGAACGCCGGCGTCGTCGACATCGGTGACGGGCTCGCCATCGTCATGAAGATCGAGTCACACAACCACCCGTCGGCTATAGAGCCCTACGAGGGAGCCGCCACGGGGGTGGGTGGCATCGTTCGGGACATCTTCACCATGGGCGCGAGGCCCATCGCCTTACTAAACTCGCTACGCTTCGGCCCCCTTACACAGAGCAGGAACCGATATCTCTTCGGGAGCGTGGTAGCGGGGATTTCCGGCTACGGCAACTGCCTGGGCATCCCTAACGTTGGCGGCGAGGTCGTCTTCGCCGACTCCTACTCTGAGAACCCCCTGGTCAACGCCATGTGCGTCGGCATCGTCGAGCATGGGCGCCTGATCTCCGCGACTGCGGCAGGGGTTGGAAACCTGCTCATGATCGTGGGGGCCGATACGGGGCGGGACGGCATCCACGGCGCCTCGGGGCTTGCCTCCCGCACCTTCGAGGAGAAGCGGGAGCTCCGACCCACCGTGCAGGTAGGCAATCCGTTTCTGGAGAAGTGCCTGATGGAGGCCTGCCTGGAGCTCGCCGCCGGCGACGCAATCGTGGGGATGCAGGACCTGGGCGCGGCGGGTCTTACAAGCTCAGCCATCGAAGCCGCGTCGAAGGGTGAAACCGGCCTCCGTATTGACCTAAGCAAGATACCTCGGCGGGAGAAGGGGATGAGCCCCTACGAGGTCATGCTGTCCGAGTCTCAGGAGCGAATGCTGGTGATCGTCAAGCGAGGGCGCGAGGCCGAAGTTGTGGCCCTGTTCAACAAATGGGACCTGCATTCAGAGATCATCGGCGAGGTCACCGGCGACGGCGTGGCCACCATCGTCGATGGAGATTCTCCGGCTGCGGAGCTCCCCGTCAAACTGCTGACCGATCCGCCGCGTTACCGCCTGCAGGTTGAGCCGCCTTCCTGGCTGGAGGCCCTACAAAAGGTCGACCTCGCCCAGCTTCCTGAGCCTACTGAACCCTTGGGCCAGGTCCTGCTCCGGCTGCTGGCGTCCCCCAATATCGCCAGCAAGAGCAGTGTCTACCGGCAATACGATCACCAGGTGCTGGACAACACCGTGACTGCTCCGGGAGCCGACGCGGCGGTCCTTCGGATCAAGGACACATCCAAGGGGATCGCACTGACGACAGACGGCAACGGCAGGCAATGCTACTTGGACCCCTTCGCCGGAGGCGCCATGACCGTCGCCGAGGCCGCCCGAAACCTGGTCTGTGTGGGGGCCCGTCCCATCGCCATCACCGACGGGCTGAATTTCGGCAACCCGGAGAGGGCCGACGTCTATTACCAGATGGAGCAATGCATAAGAGGTATGGCCGAAGCCTGTAAGGTCCTGTCCCTCCCCGTGATCAGCGGTAACGTTAGCCTCTATAACGAGAGCCGGGGGGAGGCCATCTACCCGACACCCATCGTCGGAGGCGTGGGCCTGCTGGAGGAGATCGACCGGCGGCTTACGCCCGGCTTCAAGGATTCGGGAGATGTCGTTTACCTGATCGGCGATCAGGACCTGAAGGCGGACAGCTTGGGAGGCAGCGAATACCTGGACCTGCTCCATGGCCGTGTCCAAGGAAGGCCCCGCATCGATCTCGACCTCGAGCGAAAAGTCCAGGACACCTGCCTTGAGGGTGTCGCGGAGGGCAAGCTCAAATCGGCCCACGACTGTGCCGAGGGCGGACTCGCTGTGGCCCTGGCCGAGTGCGCTATCATCGGAGGCTTCGGCTTCTTTGGTGACTGGCCCACGGTTGGACGAAAAGATGCGGCGTATTTCGGAGAGGCCGCATCGCGTATCATCGTCACGGTGGCTGCTAGTGATGAGGACTGGGTGGAGGAGCTGGCCCGTCGCACGGAGACTCCTGTACTTCGCCTGGGCTCCGTCGGCGGAGATGAGCTTGTCTTTGGGACAGATATTCGGCTCACGCTCAGCGAGATCACCGCCGCCTGGGACGGGGGACTGGAGAAAGCCTTAGCGTAGAGGCCTCGTGACCAGCGTCAGCCGTGTGCTGCCGAGGGCAAGGTCTTCGGAGACATCCGGCGGGCGGTCCACTCCTTGCGGCACACCGTCGGGGCTGACCTACGTAAGCGCGGGGCCGACATCCGGGACATCAAGGGAGTGCTGCGCCACGCCGACATCGGCACCATCCAGATCTATACGCAGATAGCCAAAGAGGAGCTGCGGAAGAAGCTCCCCCAGCGGTTTGCAAAGAACCTTGCTTAGCACTGAGAGGGATCGTAAACTGCTTTGAGACGAAACAGGAGGGAGCCATGAGTAAATCAATCACGATGGCGAAGGGCGGCGGTGGAAAGGGCGGAGGCAAAGGGGGAGGCAGTCGCCCCAATCCCAACTTCCCGAGTAGGACCGGCAATCCGTCGGGGCCGGACAGAGGGAACAACCCTCCGAAGAAGTAGAACCGCCCCGTACACTGTAGACAAGCGTAGCCCACGGAGGAACCGAGGCCTGGGGAGGACGCCGCGCCAGTACGGCTAACCGCCAAGGGCCTCGGCAAGCTCATCCGGGACCACCTGCAAGAGCCCCCAGACTGGGGGCTCTTCATCAAAGCAAGCTTGAAGTACCCTTCTTTTGTCATCCTGAGGCTGAGCTTGTCTTTGGGACGGACGTACGCCTAAAGCTCACCCTGATAGAGGCTGCCTGGCTTGGCGGCCTTGATGCGGCTCAGACTCCTACCGAATGACAGAGAATGCCATGACAGCAGGTTCCGAATAGTGCCGCTCCCGCCTTGTCTCACCGCCGCCATAGCCCTATAATCATTCACTGAACCGATTATCACACCAAAGGGACCGGCTGCCGATGGCAAGCCTCCATTGAGGATTTGCACCGCGACGGTAACCAGGGTCCAATTCGAGTCGAAGGATGGATTCCCCATGAAGGTCCTATTCGTCGAGGACGTGCCGGGCACGGCCTACTCAGGCGATATCAAAGAGGTTAAGCCCGGCTTTGCCCGTAATTACCTGCTGCCCCGAAAGCTTGCCGTGCTCGCGACCCGGGACCAGATGAACCGTGTCGTGGGCCTCCAAGCTGCAGCCTCCAAGCGACGTGACGCTACTGAAGTGGAGATGAAATCTCTCTCCGAAAGCTTGGAGGGCGTTACCATCACCATCGAAGGGCGCGCCGGACGAAACGATCGCCTCTATGGCTCCATCACGAACGTCATGGTCGCCGAGGAGATATCCAAGGTCGTTGGACGAGAGATCGACCGAAGGCGCGTCTCCCTGGACCCGATCCGCCAGCTGGGGACCTACGAGGTGCCCGTGAAGCTAGCCCAGGGAATAGAGCCCAAGGTCACGGTGATCATCACGGCTCCTGGCAGGGTCGGGGAAGATGAGGTCGTCGACAAGACCGAGGCTGAGGTCATGGCGGAGCTGGAAGCCGAGGAGGCTGCCGCGAAGCTCGAGGCCAAAGCCCCCGATGAGCCAGTCGGTGAGACTGCTGCGGAGCCCGAGGCCGAAGCCCCCGAGGAGCCAGTCGGTGAGACTGCTGCGGAGCCCGAGGCCGAAGCCCCCGAGGAGCCGGTCGATGAGACCGCTGCGGAGCCCGAGGCCGAAGCCCCCGAGGAGCCAGTCGGTGAGACTGCTGCGGAGCCCGAGGCCGAAGCCCCCGAGGGGCCAGTCGGTGAGACTGCTGCGGAGCCCGAGGCCGAAGCCCCCGAGGGGCCAGTCGGTGAGACCGTTGCGGAGCCCGATACCGAGACGTCCCATGAGCCCGATGCTTCAGAAGAGCCCGAGGCTGACGACGAGTCCTCCTCATAGCACACCACGGAGCGCTCCGTGTACAACGATAGGCTACCGCCCCAGGACGCCGAAGCGGAAGACGCCGTCGTTGGCTCGCTGCTCATTGATAGCAACGCCTTCTTAAAGGTCGCCTCGTTCCTCAAAGCCGAAGACTTCTCTTCTGAGCGCTCCAAGCTCTGCTATGAGGCCTGCCGCGATCTGTTCGACCGCAGCGAAGGGATCAACCAGGTCACCGTTGCCCACGAGCTGGGGACCCGCGGATTTCTCGACACCGTTGGCGGCCCAGCCTTTCTCAGCCACCTCGTTTCGAAGGTCCCCACGTCGGTCCATATCGAGCACTACGCAAGGATCGTCCACCGCACGGCCACCATGCGGAGACTCATCGATGCCGCCGAAGGTATCGCTGATATTGGCTATGAGGCGGGTCCTGATGTCGACGCAGCACTGACGGAGGCCGAGGACCTTCTGTTTCGGCTGCGGATCAGCAAGGGGGAACGGGGTTTCGTCGCTCTGCGCGACGTTTTAAACCAATACCTGGAGGAGAAACAGCTACTCTCGACCTCCCGACCCGACGCTCCGTCCTTCATCCCCACGGGCTTCTTCGTTCTTGATGAGCTTCTGGGAGGCCTACAGCGATCGGACCTGGTGATCCTGGCGGCCCGCCCAAGCCTGGGGAAGAGCAGCATGGCGCTGAACGTGGCCCATTTCGCAGCCAAGCACGCCGGGGCGCACGTGGCCATCTTCAGCCTGGAGATGGGAAAGGAGCAGCTGGCGGACCGTCTGATGTCCAGCATCTCCAAGATCGATACCTATAAGCTCCGTCAATACAGGCTGGGAGACCATTCCGAGGCAGAAGAGGCCGCTCTCATGTCGGCCATAGGGGAGTTGTCCGAGCTGCCCATCTGGGTGGATGATACACCTCTGATGGGGGTGGTGGAGATGCGCAGCAAAGCTCGAAGGCTCTATATCGAACGAGGGCTGGACCTGATTATCGTCGATTACCTGCAGCTCATGGGCGGCGCCGGCGGCTACGGCTCCAACAACAGGGTCCAAGAGGTCAGCGAGATTTCCCGCTCTCTCAAAGGCATCGCCAGGGACCTGGATCTCCCCGTCATCGCCGTCTCTCAGCTCAGTCGAGCCGTGGAGATGCGGCCCAGCCATCGACCCCAGCTTTCAGACCTGCGGGAGAGCGGCAGCATCGAGCAGGATGCCGATATCGTCATGTTCATCAACCGGGAGGACATGTATTACCGGGAAGAAGACTGGGAAAAGGCCTTCCCGGATAAGCCGTATCCTCAGGGCATTGCGGAGATTATCGTGGCCAAGCACCGGCACGGACCCATCGGCACCGTGCAGCTTTACTTCGACCAAAAGAGGACCAGCTTCCAGAACTTGAAAGTCGCTCGATAATCGATGGCCGATTTTCAAGGATTCCCCAGCAAGGCAAGCAGGCAGACGCCCATTCCGAACCTGTTCTTCACTGCCGTTCTGCCCCTGATCGACGATCTGGCGGAGCTGAAGGTTACGCTGCAGCTTATCTGGAAAATGTCATGGAAGAAAGGGTACCCACGATTCGTGACCTTGAAGGAGTTAGCGGGCGACCTGGACCTGATGTCAGGTCTGGCCCTGGACGGCAAAGACCCCTCCCAAGAGCTTGCCGTGGGGCTCAAGCGGGTCATTGCACGGGGCACGTTCCTGCACCTGGGGGTAGAGCGTGAAGAGGCTACCGAGCACTTGTATTTTCTGAACACGGACGCGGACCGGCGGGCTATAGTCCGGGTCCAGGATGGCCAGTTGGACCTGGGGGGTCTCCCGAAGGTCGAGGCGGTCCCTGAGCCTCCGGAGCATCGAGACATCTATAGCCTGTACGAGGAGAATGTCGGAGTACTCTCCCCCCTGATAGCAGAAGATCTCAAGGAAGCGGAGGAGCTCTACCCGTTCCCCTGGATCGTAGAGGCGTTTAAAGAAGCTGCGAGATTGAACCGTCGCAGTTGGCGTTACATTCAGCGCATCCTGGAGAATTGGAAGGCCGAAGGGCAGCCTCATGGAAAGCTTGGGAGACATACTGAACAAGTTTCAGGAGGAGGGCGACCTCCCTCCTCCACGCGCGGTGGCTACCTCGTCAAGCGCCAGCAACGCTGAGGGTCCCGTCCCCGACGAGTGCCCATTGTGCGGCGGAATCGGTTGGCTGCGGCGCGACCTCCCCGTTGAGGACCCGGGCTTTGGGGACGTTGTAGCGTGCGATTGTCGCATGGAGAGGTTCGAGGCGGACCGCTTCGGGCGTTTGCTCAGGTTCAGTAATCTCGGCGGCCTGGAACGGGTAACTTTCGACACCCTCACGCTCCCGACCTGGGAAGGGTCCTCGACCGGTGGGGTGGAGGGGGCCCGAGAGGTCGCTATGGACTTCGCCGAGAGGCCGGAAGGGTGGCTTGCCATCGTCGGCTCCAACGCCAGCGTCAAGACACAGCTGGCCGCCGCGATTGCCAATCACTGCCTCAGGAAAGGCACAGCCGTCTTTTTCATCTCCGTGGCCGACCTGTTGGACCACCTCCGGGCCGCCTACGCGCCTTCAAGCGAGACACCTTTCGACGAGCTGTTCGATCAGGTGCGCAACGTCCCTGTGCTGATCCTGGATGACCTGGGCTTAAGGACCAGCACGCCCTGGGCACAAGAGAAGCTCTCCCAACTCCTGAGCCACAGGAACAATAGCCAGGCTCCAACCGTTATCACTACCGACGTCCCCCTGGACGAGATCGACGACCGCCTGAGGGTCCGATTTCAAGACTCCTCGCATCTTCGCGTCATCGAGTTGGGCGGTGCGGAGAGAAAGGGCGGACAGGTTATCGACAGCCTGGACCTTGGCGACATCTCCTCCATGACCTTCGATAACTTCAACCCCACCGGTAACATGGTCGGGCCCATGGGGGAGAACCTCAGGGAAGCCTGGCAGCTAGCCAGAAATTTCGCGGAGCAGCCGGACGGGTGGCTGATGCTCGTGGGGGGAAACGGCTGTGGCAAGACCCACCTGGCCGCATCCATCGTCCACTTCCGCCGCAGCCGCGGAGACCGGGTGCTCTTCGTCTTCGTCCCGGACCTCCTCGACTACCTGAGATCGACGTTTCAGCCTGATGGCGGCTCCACCTACTCTGTTATCGACCAGGTGAAGCGCGTCCCCCTCCTGATTCTGGATGATCTCAGCGAGCCCATCGACACCCCCTGGGCGCGGGAGAAGCTCTACCAGATTCTCAACTACCGGCACCTGACCAGGCTGCCCACCGTCATCACGTCAGGCGTCGAGCCGGAACTGCTGGAGCGCCGCATGTGGGCCCGCATGGGCGACCCGTCCTTGAGCATGGTCTATGAGATCAGGGCGCCCCATTACCGGACGAACATCATGCACAAGCCCAAGACGATGCCGGACGCTGAGCGCTCGCGGGGCCGCTCGAAAGGGAGGGGACAGACGGCCGGCTAGGGGCGCGGCGCAGCGAGCAGCGTCCCCACCGGAGAGTTGATTCCTGGTATGAGCTGCGTTTTTTGCGAGATTATAGCGCGCCGAGAGCCCGGCAACATCCGTTACGAGGATGACGACGTGGTCGTGATTGACAACCGGATGCGGTGGACCCCCGTCATGATGCTGGCGATGCTGAAGAAACATGTATCTCAAGAAGAACTCTGGGAAGAGCACATGGACAAGGTCGGGCCTATCGCCATCAAGATGGGAGAGGAGCACTGTCCCAACGGCTACCGCCTGATCTCAAACTTCGGGCGGGACGGCATGCAGAGCCAGTCCCACGGCCATATCCACATCCTGGGCGGCTTTTACCTTGGTCCCTACGCGTAGGAGTCCGTACGCCCAGGGGCCACGACACCACAGGGTACGTAGCTCCATGAGGGAAGGATAGCTAGGACGGGCGTGAAAGCTACGAGGCCCTGTCTCTCAGCAGGTTCAATGCCGAGCCGGCCTTGAACCAGGCGAACTGCTCTTCGCTCAGGGTATGACGAAGCTCGATCCGCTCCTCTCCACCGTCGGCGTGATGGAGTATTGCGCTGACGGGCCTGCCCGGCGCGATGGAGGCTACCCCCGTGATGCTGATACGGTCCGTCTCCTGCACCTTGTCGTAATCGGCGGGGTCCGCGAATGTCAACGGCAAGAGGCCCTGTTTTTTTAGATTGGACTCGTGAATTCGGGCATAACTACGGACAATCACAGCGGCGGCACCCAGATGTCGAGGGCTCATGGCGGCATGCTCCCGGCTGCTTCCTTCTCCGTAGTTGGAGTCACCGACGACCACCCATCTCAGTCCTCGACTTCCGTAGTCACGGGCCACCTTCGGGAACGGCTGGTCCTTTTCGCCGGTCACCTGGTTCAGCCCTTTCCCAACCTCTCCTGTGTAAGCGTTCACCGCGCCCAGGAACGTGTTGTCGCTGATTTTGTCCAGATGGCCGCGATAAGCCAGCCACGGCCCTGCCGGCGATATATGGTCGGTGGTGCACTTCCCCTTAGCTTTCAGCAACACCGGCGCTTTCAGGAAGTCATCGCCGTCCCAACCGGGGAAAGGCTCCAGCAGCTGAAGCCGTTTGCTGTTCTCTGCAACCTTGACCTCCACCCCGGTTCCGTCCCCGGGAGGAGCAAGGTACCCAAGCTCATCCCGGACAAATCCATCAGGAGGGAGGTCCGAGGCCTGGCCCGGAGGCTGTAGCTTGTATTCGGTGCCATCTGCGGCCTTGAGAGTATCCGTCAAGGGATTGAAGCTGAGGCGTCCCGCCAGCCCGTAGGCCATCACGATCTCCGGGCTGCCGATGAAGGCCATGGTTGCCGCGTTCCCATCGTTCCTCTTGGGGAAATTACGGTTGAAAGAGGTAACGATGCTGTTATCCTCGCCGGCCGCTACACCTTCTCGCTTCCACTGGCCGATGCACGGCCCGCAGGCGTTGGCGAAGACGTCGGCTCCGGCCTCTTCCAGCTGTTTGAGCTGGCCGTCGCGTTCGACGGTGGCCCGAATCATTTCCGAGCCGGGGGTTACTAGAAGAGGGCTCACGACCTTGGCCCCATGAGCCTGTGCCTGCTCGGCAACATCGGCTGCCCGGCTAATGTCCTCGTAGGAAGAGTTGGTGCAGCTCCCGATAAGTGCCACCGAGACCTTGTCCGGGTACCCCTCCCGCTCGACATCCTTCGCCAGCTGCGAGACGGGGCGCGCCAGGTCCGGCGTATGAGGCCCCACAATATGAGGCTCCAGCTTAGAAAGGTCGATCTCCACAACGCGGGTGAAGAACCGCCCGGGGTCCGCCTGCACCTCCGGGTCGGCTGCCAGGGCGGCGATGTTGGCGTCAGCCAGGTCGGCCAGGGACTCCCTGTCGGTGCCTCTCAGGTAGTCGCCCATACGGCTGTCGTAGGGAAAAATAGAGCCGGTTGCCCCAAGCTCTGCGCCCATGTTACAGATCGTGGCCTTACCGGTACAGCTAATGCTGCTGGCACCAGGACCGAAATACTCGATGACTCGGTTGGTCCCGCCGGCGACGGTGAGGAGGCCGCACAGGTAGAGGATGATGTCCTTCGGAGCGGTCCACCCGCTCAGCTTCCCGGTGAGTCGGACCCCGATGACCTCCGGGTTCAGGACCTCCCAGGGAAGGTCCGCCATCGCATCCACGGCATCGGCCCCTCCCACTCCCACGGCCAGCATTCCCAGGCCACCGGCATTGGGGGTATGCGAGTCTGTGCCGATAAGCAGTCCGCCCGGAAAGGCGTAGTTCTCCAACACCACCTGGTGGATAATTCCGGAGCCAGGCCTCCAGAAACCAATCCCGTACCTTTGTGAAACCGTCTCCAAAAACCCGTAGACCTCGTTGTTCTCTCCCAGGGCGACCTGGGTGTCTTCCCGGGCGCCCACATGGGCCTGGATGAGGTGATCGCAATGGACCGTAGTAGGCAGCGCGGCTTCCTTCCGGCCGGCCAGCATGAACTGGAGCAGCGCCATCTGCGCCGTGGCGTCTTGCATGGCGAGCCGGTCTGGTTTCAATTGCAGATAGCTGGATCCGGCGACGAGCTCCTGTCCTCTGGCATCATAAAGATGACCATATAAGATTTTCTCAGAGAGGTTCAGTGGGCGGTCCAGCCGGCCGCGGACAACGGCGAGTTTCTCTTGGGACCGCTTGTAAACATCCTGCACGAGGTCGCGTGTTGACTCGATCACGGCCATGGCGATGCATTTGCCTCCACAAATAGTTACGAGGCGCTCCACCGAGAATCCCGGCATTGCACCTCGCCCGATAGTACACCAACCGCTGCTGACTAGGAATAGTCGGTTCAGCGGCGGGACTTCGTTCCCAATAGGTTTTCCTGCCCCTCTCGGGGGGCCGAGGACCATACAACTACTTGAAGTAGTTGGCGTTGATCTCGATGTAGTTCTTCCACTCGTCCGGCACGGCGCTTTCCTCGAAGATAGCCGTCACCGGGCAGACCGGCTCACATGCAGCGCAATCAATGCACTCGTCCGGATTAATATAGAGCATGGTGACCTCTTCGAACTTTGGGTCTCCCTGACGGGGGTGAATGCAGTCGACAGGGCATACCTCTATGCAGGCTGCATCCTTTACCCCAATGCATGGCTCGGTTATGTAGTAACCCATCGTGTCGCGTCTCCTGAACTAGCCTTTGTGGGCAGAAGCCTCGAACTGGCTCGAGGTCTGGGACCCTCTCATAGAGGGTTGGCGGCGTCTCCTTCGCTATTTGGTAGCGCATAGGGAATTCGCCCTTTAGGTATAAATACCTGTTTTTGGTGGTAGAAAGCCCGTCCTTTTACCACCGGATTTTCAGGCGACGACCCCCCCACACACACTTGGCCCTAGGGTGCAGGAGCGTCCACCACCTAATAGTATAGCGTAAGGTGCAATGGAGTGTTGCCCTAGCTAGGGAGGCGGCGAGCAACGGCCTCTCCCCTTACCTGAGTACCACCGGCCGTTTACGGGGCTCTTTTTTTGCCCTTCGACCCTCACCCTATTGACGCGATGCTAATGTCTGTGTTACCATTATTGCAAATTCTCATACAGGAGGTTCCAGATGCGAGACAAGCAAGTGATGGTGAGACTGACGGAGGCGGAGGTTGCAGCCCTGGGAGTCCTTACCGGCAATTCGAGTCGTGAGGAATGGATACGCGCTCAGATACGGGGGGCTGTCACGCGGCGGCTCATGCTCAACGAAGCGGCTATCACGCAGTTCCACCAGTTGGCAGTTGAAGCGGCGAGACGCGCTGAGGATGCCGTGTTATGCGGCCAGGCCGAGGAAGCAGCTAGGTCTCGCCAAGAGGCGGCGGGATACCGGAGTCAAATCGCGTCCTATGATGCCGAGAAGGAAATCCTCTACGGAGCCATGAGAGGGGATTAATGAAAGCGCATAAGGAAAGCACCCCGGCTAGCTATCCAGGGTGCTTTCGGCGCGAAATGAAGGCAGGTACATTATGACAGAAAACACTACAGGAATCAAGCCTCAGTGTTACGAGTGCGGCGACACCTTAACCGCGGAGCACCCGGTCACTGATTCTACCCCACGCTGTCCGGGCGGCTGCCCCAACCCCTACCTTTTTTGTGATGCTTGCGGCGACATCTTCCGGCCCGAACAACCGCCGGACGACGGTCAAAAGGTATACCTGATTCACGGCTGCAAGCGCGGCCAGGTTCAGGCGCGACTCGATAACCCCACCTGCTCTCACTGTGGCGCTGCTAAAGAAGGTGTGTGGAGCCTTTGTGGATGCCCAGGGGACATCACCGAGCGCAAGGCCGACGCCGACGAGTTGGCGGCTCAGCAGGAGGCAGGCCGGCAACATCGGCGTCGCAAAGACGAGGAACGGGAAGCAATGCTCAAGGCGGAGAAGTCAATGGTGGAACGGGGAGCAAGGCTCAAGGCGGAGAAGTCAATGGCGAACCTGACCGCATTGCGTAAGGTTGCCCAGCGCGACCGCAAGGACGCCGAATTGCTGGACCGGGAAAGGGCCGTCAAGGAACGGGAGCTATCGCGCAGGGAGCGCCGCCAAGACGCCGCCGCCGATAGCGGCCAGGTGGAAGACGGTGAGAGTGACGGGGAGCCGCTATCAGCGTTTGAGGCGCCGATGGACGGCTCCGACCTGGACCTGGCCCCGACCGCCATGTTGCAAAGAAAGGACGGCGCGACGCTGTTCTACGATGGCAAGCTCAATTTCCTGTTCGGCGTACCTGGGGGCGGTAAATCCTTTGTTGCCCTGCACTGCGTCCATGCGGCGCTCCTACGCGGGCGGCGGGCCGCCTATTGGGACCACGAGGACACCCCAGGCACGCTCAGTAGGCGGTCTAAGCGTATGGGCGTGAACCTGGCGGACTTTTGGAGCGATGGTCAATTCAAGTACCTGCGGCCCGGACTGGACGGCTCAGACCTGGCAATGGCGGAGGTCACGGCATGGATAGCGGGCGGCGATGGCCCGACGCTGGTCATCATCGACAGCGCCGAAAGCGCGGGATGCCCCAGCGATGGCGCGGACGTTGCGCCCTGGCTGGCGAAGATCGTGCAGCCCTTCCTCGACGCGGGCGCTACCGTGCTGGTGATCGACCACGTGCCAAAAAGAAAAGAGGGTCGGCCTCTTGGCCCTATCGGGAGCCAGCACAAGCTCGCTCGCGTGGACGGCGCGGCCCTGTTCGTGTCGGGTGTACCCTGGACTCAGAAGACGGACGGACACCTAGTCTTGACCAACCACAAGGACCGTCACGGGCAGCTACCCGCGCCCATCGGTAAGGCTGTTGCGCGGCTGGTAGGCGTTCATGAGGGAGACTACTTAGCCCTGAGCATCGTCTCGCCGGAGGCGGAAGACAACATTGAGGAAGCGTACATACCCACCTTGCGAGCCCTGCTGGGTGCTGGGCCGGATGGCGTACATGGTCAAAAGGCCATGCGTGACTTAGTGGTGGGGCGGGCCACTCAGCGTGACAAGACCATCGGAGACCTGGTGACACTAGGCTTCATATTGAAGACGTCAGGTAAGAAAGTCCACTACTCAATCACCGCGCTTGGGCTCGAAGAATTGGAAGCGGCTGATGATGAGGATTAGCTACGAAAACGGTGAACCCGCATGGTCCCATGGCGAGACAGCGGGTTCACGACATAACGTGAAACGGTGTCCCCGTCGTGTCCCCGCCTACTTGGTGGAAGGTCACGTTGTACACTGTTAAAGGCCAAACGGTGTACCCGTCGGGTCCCCGAAACTCAAATCGGGACACCGTTTCCCCTCAACAACCTGCAGATGTACCCGTGTCCCGCCCCTAAGGGGGGGACACGGTAGCAGGGTGTGGGCCGAGGAATGAGAACGTCATGGAAAAAGGTAAGGCTGACATGAAGATCAAAGCACCACGTCGTGCGGTGGCGTGGGACCCTAACCGCAACGTAAAAAGTAGGACGTGCGAGCGCCTGGTAGCTCCGCGCAAACAAACTCTAGGGGCGGCCCTGATTGACTGGTTGGGCAAGCTCACCCTGAGCGGCGGCGATCTGGACGGGCAACCGTTCACGGTCTGGTCGTGGGAGCGGCGCTTTATCGCGGGAACATTCGGGCAGCCAGGCAACGCGGCCCTGAGCTGTGGACGTGGTCAGGGAAAATCTGCATTTGTAGCCTCGCTGGCTGCCGCCGTGGTGTGCCCAGGTGCGCCGTTGCACGGTGTCAGGCGGGAGGTGGTATGCGTAGCGTCGAGCTTCCAACAGGCGCGGGTGATATTCGAGGATGTTTTGAGCTATGCACGGGGCCTGGGCCATGACCTGGGCGACCGTGAGCTATGGCGACGCCAGGATAGCCAGAACATGGCTACGTTGGAGTACGTGAAGACGGGGGCGCGGGTAAGGTGCATTGGCTCTGACCCCAAAAGGGCTCACGGTTTAAGACCCTTCCTAGTTTTGGCGGACGAACCGGCCCAATGGGAGCAAGGCAAAGCTGAGGCGATGGTAAGTGCCTTGCGGACAGGATTGGGAAAGACACCAGGCAGTCGGTTGATAGCGTTGGGCACCCTGCCAGCGGACGGGCAGCATTGGTTTTCACAGATGCTAAGGGATGCGCCATACCACCAACTGCACGCGGCGCCGAAGGATGCGCCGATATTCAGGGCTTCGACGTGGGCCAAGGCTAACCCATCCATGCAATATCTCCCTTCGCTCAAGGCTCAGCTCAAGTCAGAGGCAGAGGCAGCGAAACGTGATGGGGTGATGATGCAGTCGTTCAAGAGCTTGAGGCTCAACATGGGCATATCCGATGTGGTATCCGGAGTGCTGCTGGAAGCCGACGTTTGGGAGTCTATCGAGGGTGAGGCGGCGCGGGAGGGGGAGTATGTGCTCGGAATTGATCTCGGTGCTTCTACTAGTCAAGCCGCAGCAGCGGGATGGTGGCCTCAAACCGGAGCCCTCGACGGGTTTGCGGTATTCCCTGAGCACCCCGATCTAGCAACGCGGGCCACCAACGACGGGGCGGGCAACCTGTACTCTGAATGTCATCGGCGCGGCGAGCTGCTCCTCGCGGGGGATCAGGTGTCCGACATTAAGGTGCTTCTATCGGAGGCGCTCGATCGCTGGGGTATACCGGCGGCCATAGCAGCGGATCGCTTCAAGAAAGCCGAGCTGATAGGACACCTGAACGCGCTGGACTTCCCGGTCGCGGACCTGGTTTTGAGGGGTCAGGGTTTTAGGGATGGCGCTGAGGATGTGAGGCAATTCCAGTTAGCGGCCCTGAGCGGACATCTCACTCCGATCAAGTCTCTCATCATGCGGGCCAGCCTGAGCGAAGCGAGATTGCTAGGTGACGCTGCTGGAAATTTCAAGCTTTGTAAAGGCTCAGAAGGGACTCGTCGCGCGAGGGCCAAAGACGATATAGTGGCGGCCATGATTTTGGCAGTAGCAGTCGGGCGGAGGGGCTCAGAGCAAGGCACCGGCGGGCCGGTCTACGCATTGGCAGGTTAGCCATGAGATATCAGCGGAAATATGAAGGGATGCGGAGCGATACAACGGATGTCCGGAGTCTCGCCAAGTGGAAGCGGGTAAGGCGGGCGGCTATCGAACGTGACGGGTACAGGTGTAGGGCCTGCGGTAAGGCGGCGGGCAGGTTCGAAGTGGATCACATCGTGCCTCTTGAGGCTGGAGGCGCTGGAGGCGCGGCCTACGACATGGACAACCTACAGACCCTATGCCGTCCGTGTCACTTCGCCAAGACTGCCCTCGACCGGGGCGGCGTCCCACACGCGCCGGATGTTGGATGGCAACGCCTGGTAGGTGAGTTACTATACTTTTACTAGATGTGGTATAATAGAGTCTTGATATTACCTAGGGAGGGTTAGACACGTGACTAGACTTCAAAAGCTCCAACTACGCCAGAGTGAGGTCCGGGTTGACCTGGGCAAGCTCCTAGACACCCCTGAGGCCGAGCGTCCGGAGACCTACTCCGACGACCTGGGCAAGCTCACCCGCGAAGTCCGAAGCCTGGAGACGGACGTAGGGGCGGCCATAGCAGCCGGTGAGGACAAGGTAGCTGAAATAGCCACCAAGGATACCTCGGAGGGTAGAGAGTACCGCGAGCTACGGGATAACGTCGATTTTGGGCGGTATGTGTCGGCCGCTATGAGCGGCCACGGAGTCACCAACGGCGCGGAGCTGGAGCTTAACCAGCACCTCAAAATCGCGGACGGCTACTTCCCCCTGGAGCTGCTGGCGGGCAAGACGGAGATGCGGGCACTCCGCGACGGCGACGCTCAGACCAGTCAAGGGACTTGGCTCGATCGGGTGTTCCACGGGACCGCAGCCGAGAACGTTGGTATCAGTTTCCGGCCAGTAGGTCCAGGCATCGCGGCCTACCCTGTCACGACCGCAGGGGGCAATCCGCAACAGCGCGGACGGACCCAGGCGGCGGACGAGCGGACGTACACGGTGGCGGTCACTGAGATAAAACCCGCTCGAAGGGCAGTCCATGGAATCTACTCGATAGAGGATGATGCGAGCCTGCCTGGGATCGGAGCGGCCATTGAAAGGGATATGCGGATGGCCATGGCAGAGAGCGTTGACCTGGCCGTGTTCAACGGTGACGGCGGGGCGAATGAGAACACCGCAGACATCGTGGGCATGAAGACGGCGGGCATTACCGAAGCGACCTTGACCCAAAGCAATAAGGTCAAAGCCGACGAGACTCTGAAGTTCTTCCTGGAATATGTGGATGGGCAGTATGCCGCCTCCTTGGGGGACGTACGGATCGTTACCAGCGTGGGCACCAACGTGCTTTGGTACGGCTCCATCCACAACAGCGCGGTAGACAACCAGAGCATCGCGCAGTTCCTCATGGCTTCCGGCCTGAGCTGGACCGCGAGGGGTGGGATAGACGCAGCTACGACTAACGGCAAGTTTGGAGCTTACATCGGACTGGCACGAGGGGTTGAAGGTGCCGGAATTGCCGCCGTGTGGGAGCAGGGGCAGTTGGTCCGGGACATCTACGGCTCCCACGCCACCAAGGGCGAAGTTGGGCTAACCCTCAACTATTTGTGGCAACTTGCTTTTCCACGCTCCGATTCATTCAAACGCCTGAAGTTCGTCTCCTAGCCGTGCCAAACCTGCTTTTGACGGGACCGGCTGGAGGCGGGAAGACTGCGGAAGCTCGGAGGCTGTTAGAGGCGTCTAGCGAGCCTATGGTTGCCGCCGACTTTCAGACCATCCTAGCTGCCTTGACTTTGCTCGAACGGCAACCCGATGGCCGCTACCCGCCACGTCGGGAGTCTCAAGCCTCCTGGCTGCTACCCCTAACCGAATACCTTCGAATGGCAATCATTGGGGCCGCTCAGGATAGAGGCGTGGATGTTGTGAGTACCTCGTCGGATGGCTCACCGGAGCGGCGGGCCTTGCTGCTTTCGAGGTTGGGGCCAGGTGCAACTGAAAGGGTAATCGACCCCGGCATTCAGATTGTGTCGGAAAGGTTGTCGGTCAATGGCACCCTCTCCGACCAATGCAGAGACGCCATTCAGCGTTGGTATGGACGCATAGGGACATTGTAAATGGACCAGCTCGTTTTTGAAGTCCGCCAACTTGACGACCCTACGCGGGAAAGTCCTGGTCGGCTCGTGGGAACGCTCCTACGATATGGGGAAGTCGCTCAAGACCGGCGGGAAGTCTTTGCACAGGGCGCGTTGACCTGGCCCGCCGAGGGCATACTCGTTAACTGGCAGCACGACCGCTCAAAGCCTATCCTGCGTGCGATCCCCTTCAATGACGGTGATTCCGTAAAGATAGACGCGCCGATCCCGAACACAGTCCTAGGTAGGGACAGTGTAGTTAACATAAGAGAGGGTATCTTCGGCGGTATGTCCGTGGAATTTCAGTCACGGTCTGAAGGGCGGCGGGGCAACCTGCGGGAGATCAGGTCGGCTTTTTTGGGGGCTGCGGCCCTGGTGGACGCTGGAGCTTATGCGGGCGCGACTGTAGAGGTCCGTGCTGAAGCCGGAGCGCGGGCCTGGGCGGTCGAGGACGTGCTTCGGTGGCTGTAACCCTCATCCAACTTGCGGCGTCCCTACGCCTCGGCGACGGGGTGACCGCGCCCACTGAGCCCGTAGCAGGGATACTCTCCAGGCTGTTGGGTGTCTCCCAGGCGTTCGTTGCGCTAGCCGCGCCTTCTGCGCCGGAGGTCATCGCTGACGAGGCCACAACCCGAATGTCAGCATACCTCTACGATTCGCCAACGGCGGCCTCTGGAGACCGTTACGCGGCTGCATGGCGCAACAGTGGTGCTGAAGCGCTAGTCTCGCGTTGGGTGGTCCGTAGGGCTGGCAGCGACGGGGAGGGAGTGCCGGTCGTTGGTCCTTCAACCGGTGGCCTGGATGACGACCAGGTGAGGGCCATAGTGGAAAGTCTGCTCGGTGAACACGCGGACCAGGAGAACGTGCACCACACCCCTCCAGAGGGCGGGGCTCAAGCCGTGGTAGTCCACAACGCCGCCTCAGACTCCCACGAGGACATCCGGACAGCGATTGATGGGCGCGTGACACAGGACCAGGTCGAGGAGACGGCACAACGCCTGATTAACAACGCGGGCCATGCGACCAACGCCGGCTTGTCAGAGGCGAACGACGCGATACAGCGCAACTCCGACGCCTTGGTGCAGCACGAGGGCACGCCTCACGGTGGAGGGAATGGCGGAGGGACGCCAGCGACGCCTACGCCGCCTGTGGTGCTGGTGGATGGGGCAGCCTACACCGCTCATGGCGACGTGACGGCGGCGGGCTGGAGGGGCTATGACTTCGTTCAACTATTCTACGCCGTAGGCGGAAACACCTACATGACGCCACCAGTGAGCACCGTCCAGCTAATCGCCTTTACGCCTTTGATTGTTCCCATTGGGCGCAACGTTGAATGGACGCTCTCCATAGACGCCGCCGCCGATGATGTTATCAATACCGCTCAGTCTACCAGTGGGAACGCCGTCGCTGCACCGACCGCCACCAGCACTATAACCGTGATTGCATGGCGGAGTTCAGATGAAAATACCGTTCTTGAACCGACCTGAGACGCGGGCCGGGTACACCGACACGATAGTTGAAGCTCTTTTGAAAGAAGCTACGGGCTCGACGGCGTCCGTTGCTAGCCTCGGAGTCACGGAGGCTTGCGCGGGCTTGTGGGGCAGGAGCTTTGCCAGTGCAACGATCACTCCCTCGAACATGGCTACAGCGGCATTGACGCCGCCGGTCCTAGAGGCCATAGGACGCCGACTGCTGCTCCACGGGGAAGCTCTGTTTGAGATCACGGTCGAGGATGGAGAGGTCCGGCTGATAGAGGCGTCCAATTGGGAGATCGAGGAGCGAGGGTCATGGTTGTACCGTGCTAGCTTCTCGACCCCGGAAGGGACTTACCACCGGACATTGACAGCCGATCGGGTGCTTCACCCACGCATAGGCGCGACCCCGAAGCGGCCATGGGAAGGCCAATCACCGATACCCTCGGCAACGGCGGCGCTGGCCTGTCAACTCGAAACCAAGTTAACGCAGGAAGTGGGCGGGCCTGTCGGGAATGTTTTACCCCTGCCGCATAAAAACAGCGTCGAGGCTCTACAGCAGGACATCGACAAGCTGGCGGGCCGGACTGTGCTCGTGGAGAGCACGGCGGCAGGTTACGGCGATAAGGAAGCAGCGCCTAAAATGGACTGGCAAACACGGCGCATTGGGGCGGACCCGCCCTCGGCCATGATCGATCTTCGGAGGGAAGTACAGGCGTCTATCTTGGCGGCATGCGGTTGCCCAGGGAGTTTGATTGAGCGGTCCGATGGGACGTTAAGTCGCGAAGAGATGAGGCGCTACCTCCATAGCACGATCTCTCCTGTGGCGCGTGTCGTTGCATCTGAGCTAGCGGTCAAGTTGGACACTCCGGGGCTGGCGTTCGACTTTTCGAATCTTTTTGCTAGTGACTTAGCGGGGCGGGCGCGGGCCTTTCAATCGCTCGTGGGCGGTGGCATGGACATCTCAAAGGCGGCGGCGCTGGCTGGCCTCATGGTTGACGATGACGACGCCTAGAGACTACGCGCCGGTGCTGGACCGCTTAATCCGACGCGAAGTGACCGTCGAGGTTGAAGTACCGGCGACGACGATCTACACCTACGATGCACTGGAAACGCAGTCGGGAGGGATTGCCGATGGGGAGTGGAGGCGGGACTCTGACACCGTGCTCGGCGTGGGCCTGGAGGATAGCAGCGGTCTATCATTCCCGGACCTGACCCTACCGGCCAACGGTGTTGAGGTGGCATGGGACGGCGCGACGCCCACCATCCTGAACGTCACGGGCATGGAGATACTACGTGATCCCAATGTGCTACCAATAGGGATACTCCTGACCTTCGACGGCACACTTCCAGCAGCGGGAACTGCTCTGGAGATCAGGCTTCCAACGGCGGGGACACAGACCGTCACACAGACGACCGAGCGGCCCGTGTGGGCACAGCGCAGAGATTATCGAGGTCGGGACTTCCTGAGGGTATCCGAAACCGAAAGCCTCATCGGGATCACCTCGACCAGGTTCGTCGTCCGCGCGGAAGGGCCAGCGTGGGCCATAGGGGACACATTTACCGACGACAAGGGCGCGGCTCAGACCGTGCAGGGAGTTGGCGAGATAGGCCGCGGGCGCTGGCTTGAGCTCTTGGTGCAGGGATGATGACCGCCTGCCCTAGAACAGGTTGCGGGGGGACCATGATGGACCATGGCGGTCTATTCCATTGTGTTCTCTGCGGTAGGGGCATGATCCCAGCTCGCGCGCCCACAGCCGCCGAGGCTTCCGGCGAAGCTGTCAGAGATTCGGACAGGCTGTATAAGTTCAAGATGAAGCGCCGCAAACAGGCCAAGGCCCGGAAAGCACAGACAGCAGCCCACGCCGCTGTGCGAGCAACCTCAGAAGGGGCGGACCGACCAGACGTACTGTGACCACTCATCCATTATCGGGCGGCGTTGCTCCAATAGGTCGTCCCGAAAGTACGCCTGGGCAACGCTGTTTCCCACTCGGTGAGCAAGGCATAGCTCGATAGCTTCCCACGACCAGCGCCCATCAGCCGTTGCCCAGCCCTTGAAGGAGGACCTGAAGCCGTGCGGCGTACATCCTAGCTTGTCCTTGCGGGTTCGTAGTGAAAGGGCATTCTCGCTCAACGGCTGGCCCGACGGGTGCGGGAAGATAAGCCCGGCGTCGGGCCAGGGATCGGATTCAAACGAAGAATCATAATCGGGCCTGCGCTTCTCTGACTTCTCCCGCTTCTTAATGGCCTCCTTTGCGTCCCGCAGCAGTAGGTGGGCCTCGATGCTCAACGGGACCACGTGGGGCCTGTCGGACTTCATGCGCTCGGCGGGTATGCTCCAAACTCCCGCCTCAAAGTCTATCTCCTCCCAACGTGCTCCCCTTACTTCGCCGGATCGGGTTGCTGTCAAGACGACGAAGGCCAGGGCAAGGCGGGTCTCGCGCATCCCTTGGGAGTGCAGAATCTTGTCGATTACGCCGGGCACTTGCTGATAGGGCAGGGCCTTGAAGTGCTGGACTTTGCGGTGACTACTCCATCGCTTCACCGAAGCCCGGATACCATCGCCTGCGGGGTTGTCGGTGATGTACTCGGACTCAATGCAGTCGTCGAATATCTCTCTCATTCGGAATCTGAGGCGGCGGGCCGTCTCGGGCATGGTCGGGCCTAGCCGTTCGAAGAAGTCTTTGACCTCGCGTCGAAAGATTTCAGTGACAGGGGTGTCGGCAAAGAGCGGGAAGACGTGACGCTCCAACATCTGAATCCAGTTGCGAGCGTGTTTGTCGCTGGATATCTCCCCTGCGGCCACCTTTTCCAAGTGGACCTGGCGGGCGGCTTCCTCGAACGTCGGGATGCGGTTGATCGGGACCATTCGATCCTGGAGTGCTCTTTGATCTTCGTCCCAGGGGTTACGGCCCCCTGCGATCATGCCCCGGTAAACTTCCATCGCCTTCCGAGCCGCCGATAAGGACACCGAGGGATACCCGCCCAAGCCCTTGTCCGTCCGTTTCCCGTCAACGCGAAGGCGCATCACCCACGACTTCGAGCCGCCCTTAGCGATGCTGAGGTTGAGCCCTCCGCCGTCGCCATATCGACCGGGCTTGCTCAATTCCCGCACCTTTGCCGCTGTCAAACTTGCCATTGGGGTCCCTCCTTTTTACCACCGTTACCACTGGTTTTATACCACCAGAGGAAGGATTTCAGCACAACTTCATCTATGTGTGCAAGGCAAAAAGGGGGGTTTTGGTAGCGCATAGGGGATTCGAACCCCTGGTCTCCGCCTTGAGAGGGCGGTGTCCTGGGCCACTAGACGAATGCGCCGCATCGGGTTGGCTGGGGATCCTGGATTCGAACCAGGGTTAACAGATTCAGAGTCTGCCGTCCTACCGCTAGACGAATCCCCAGCGTGGATCACTCCAGCCGAAAAAATTATACCCTGCCCTGCCCAATGGCCGCAAGGGCTTCCATGAAGCAGTAGAGCCTCTTTTCCTTGACAAACCCCCGGCGCCTCCGTATCGTTCGCTCGAAGGTCGCGACCGCCGCCACCACTATCGCTCAGACCATGGGGCGCCCAGACCATGGGGGCAGGTTGCACGGCCTCCCGAGCTCCGTGAGGTGAGCCGTGACCGACTACCAGGGGCCTCTTCCCCAGCCGACACCGGAAACAAAGCCCTTTTGGGATGGACTGAAAGAACGTCGGCTTACCATCCAGCGCTGCAACGACTGCGGGAAGCCGTATTTTTACCCCCGGCCCTTCTGTCCCAGTTGCTTTTCCCGAAACGTCTCGTGGTTCGAGGCCAGCGGCAAGGGCAAGCTCTATACCTTCGTCATCAACTACAGACCACCGCCGTTCTTGGGGAAGGAGCCCTCTGTGCTCGCCGTGGTGGAGTTGGAGGAAGGGCCGCGCATGATGACCACCCTTGTCGGCGCCGATCCCGATCCTGCCCAGATTCACTGTGACGCGCCGGTCACGATTGAGTATGACGACGTGACCGACGAGGTTACCCTGCCTCGATTTCGCCTGGCCTAGCCCCAAAGGAGCCGCCTGATGGTCCCGAGAGATCTACGAGGCACGGTCGCCATCGTCGGCGCCAGCGAGGCCGACGAGATTGGGGTCGTCCCCGGCAAGTCCGTCTTGACCCTGCATGCTGAAGCGGCGCGCAACGCCCTGGACGATGCCGGCCTGAAGAAAGAAGATGTGGACGGAGTTTTCACCGCCGGGACGAACAGCAACCTGCTGAGCGAATACCTGGGTATCGTGCCTCGCTATACCGACGGCACCAGCGTCGGAGGCTGTTCCTTTATTTTGCAAGTCGAGCACGCCATGCTCGCCCTCAACGCCGGCATCATCAACGTGGCCCTCATCTCCCACGCTGAAAGCGGCCGCTCGCGGATCGGCATGGGGGGATTTGGGAGCAATGCCAGCCAGCCCATGGGCCAGTTTGAGACCCCTTTCGGCGCCGCCGGGCCCACGACGACCTTCTCCCTGCCTGCCACCCGACACATGCACCAGTACGGCACCTCCAGAGAGCAGATGGCCGAGGTTTCCGTCGCAACCCGCAAATGGGCCGCCATGCACCCCAAAGCCATGATGAAGGACCCCATAACCATAGACGACGTGATCAACGCCCGGCCGGTCTGCTGGCCCTACACGCTGCTCATGTGCTGCCTGGTGACCGACGCCGGCGGCGCCATCGTCCTCACCAGGTCGGACCGGGCTAGGGACCTCAAAAAGAAGCCGGTCTACGTTCTGGGGACGGGTGAAGGGACAGAACACGCCATGGTCAGCATGATGGCGGATATGACCACATCCGCTGCCGCCAGAATATCGGGCAAGGCCGCTTTCGAGATGTCGGGAGTCGCCCACAAAGACATAGACGTCGCCGAGCTATACGACGCCTTTTCCTTTACTCCCATGTCGGCCCTGGAGGACCTGGGCTTCGTGAAGGCGGGTGAAAGCGGCCCCTTCGTGGAGAAGCAGCGCACTGCTCCTGGGGGCGACTTCCCCATGAACACCAACGGCGGCGGCCTTTCCTACACGCACTCGGGAATGTACGGAATGTACACCTTGATAGAACTGACACGGCAATTGCGGGGAGAGGCCGGGGAGCGGCAGGTCAAGGGCGCCAAGACGGGAATAGCCCACGGCCCCGGCGGCTATTTCTTTGCCGGAGCGACCCTTATCGCCGGGTCAGAGATCCCGTAATATACCCATCAGTCCCTAGGATTTACGACGCGAGGAGGACGTTATGACCATCGATACGCAGAACCAATGGCGGATAGAGACCCCTGGCGTCGAGGGGTGGAAAAAGACGGCGAGGCCGGGCGATCCCAAGAAGTACTTCATGGTCTCCGCCGATAATCACGTGAGCGAGCCTGTCGATTTGTGGACCTCTCGGATCGAGGAGCAGTTCCGCAGCCGCCTACCCCACGTCGAGACAGACAAAGACGGGGTTAAGGTCCAGATCGCGGAAGGCTACCGCCCCCACAAGCTCCGCGACCTCAAGCTCCAGGGGGAAGACTTGGAACGGTCGACGCGGGGCAACGCCATAGTCGAGGAGCGGCTCAAAGACCAGCAGAGGGACGGCGTCGACGCGGAGATCATGTTCCCGCAAAAGGGGCTGGCCATGTGGGCGACGCCGTCCCCTGTCTTCGCCATGGCCCAGTGTCGTGTCTACAACGACTGGGCGTGGGAGGTCTTCGGTGCCCACAACGACCGCCTGTCCCCCATGGCAGGGCTTGCCACGGGAGATATCGATGGCTCCGTCAAGGAGATCTATCGAGTCGCCAAGATGGGCTTCCGCGGATTGATGCTGCCGACGAAGCCTCAATGGGGCCCCCATGATCCTTCTGACCAGACCAACTACAACCTCCCCCAGTTCAACGCCATCTGGGATGCAATCCAGGAAACGGGCCTGCCCATCACCTTCCATATCTCCACGGGGCGAGACCCTCGGGGAGCGCGAGGTGAGGGCGGCGCGGTGATCAACTACGTCGTCCATTCCCTGGCCCCCACCGTGGAGCCGCTGGTGAACCTCTGCGCCTCGGGCGTCCTCGAGCGTTACCCCGGCCTCAAGTTCGCCACCATCGAGGCCGGCATCGGCTGGGTCCCCTGGGCCTTGACCGCCATGGACGAGGCCTATAGGAAACATCACATGTGGAGCTTCCCAAAGCTGCAGATGATGCCCAGCGACTATTACCGAAAGCATGGCTTCGCCTCCTTCCAGGAGGATGCCCCAGGCATCGAGCTGGCCCGAAAGTTTGACCTGGTTGGCAACTTCATGTGGGCCAATGACTACCCCCACCAGGAAGGCGCGTGGCCCCATTCCGCCGAGGCCATCGAGCGCACCATGGGCGATCTGACCGAAGACGAGCGGGCAAAGGTCCTGGGCCTCAATGCCGCAGGCTTCTTCAAGTTCGACGTCCCTGAGCAGTACAAGAACTAACATCCTTCGGTCGGCTATAGACGAGAAGTCAGCAGCGCCGGCGGGCTACCGCCGGCGCTGCTTTTGCAGGAGCGAAACAGGGAACAGTCATCCCCGGTTGACATAACTCGCTACGGCTTGAGCAGCACCTTGCCGAAGTTCCGGCGCTGCTCCGCGTAGCGGTGGGCGTCGGCGGTCTCCGCCAGCGGATAGACCCGGTCCACTACCGCCTTCATCTTCCCCTGGGCGCACAGGTCCAGGACTTTTGAAAGCTCGGCCATGACGCCGCCATAGCCCATCTGTCGGGCCAGCGAGAGGTTACACAGGCTGCCGTTCTTGGCCGCCAGCGCCTGCATATCGGGCGTGACCGTGCTTCGGCTGCTGTTCCCAACAATCACGATACGACCGAGAGGCGCCAACGCCTGGATGCTCTTGGTCAGCACCTCACCGCCCACGGACTCCAGTATCACGTTGATGCCCGATCCGCCTGAAAAGCGCGTCGCCTCCGGGAGGAAGTCCTGCTCGTTGTAGTTGACCGCCTCATCGGCACCCAGCTTTATCGCTTTCTGTACCTTATCCGCTGACCCAGCAGTGGTGATCACCCTGGCCCCGATGTGCTTGGCGATCTGAATCGCCGCCACGCCGACCCCACTGCCGCCGGACTGGACCAGCACGACGTCGGAAGGCTCGACGCGGGCGACCTTGACCAGGGCGTACCAGGAGGTCAGGAAGACCATGGGGATGCTCGCGGCCTCTTCGAAGGAGAGGCTGTCTGGAATAGGCGCGGTTCCCGCCCGGCTTACCGCCACGAGCTCGGCGTAACCGCCTTGCGGCAGAGTCGCCACAACACTCTGCCCCACCGCCCGGTCCTGCACGTCGGCCCCGATAGCCTCTATGACGCCGGCGACCTCCCATCCGGGCACGAAGGGAAAGGCAGGGGCCTCGCCGCCATAGCTGCCGGCCCTCCGAACAGGTCGCCACGGTTGATGGCCGCCGCCTTGACCCGTATCAGCACCTGTCTGGGTCCCAGCTCCGGGTCGGGCTGATCCCCGTAGATAAAGGCGTCCTCGCTACCGAACGCTTCGACATACGCCGCTTTCATAGATACTTCCTGCCCTCAGCCCCTGAGCAATGAAATCGTGACCAGGGTGGATTGTAGTGGCTCTTCACGACGCCCGTCAATCGGCTCCGCATCACCCCATGACCCTCTGCCCATCCGCTATGGAGAGGGGGAACCGGCCGCTTGGGGCTTAGGGGAGAAGCTCCGATGCCTCCCATCAGATTCGGAGCAGGCCTTGGTGTACAATGACAGGAGTCACCTTCGAGAACCGCTCCGATAAAGGAGCGCGGAGCGCGCATGGCCCGTTCTGCTGCACAAAATGGATGCCTTCGCCTGGCCCTACCGGGGGACCGGATGATGGAGGAGGACACGGTCTCCTTCCTGGATAACTGTGGCCTGCGGGTCTCACGGCCCAGCCCGAGACAGTATGTCGGCAGCCTCGTTACCGTCCCTGACGTCTCCGTCCTCTTCCAACGCTCCATTGACATTCCAGGGGAGCTGGACGAGGGCGCCGTTGATCTCGCCATCATGGGCTTCGAGCGTTACCTGGAAAGCCGCGACGAAGAGGGCGACACCACGGTCGTCATTCAGGACCTGGGCTACAGCTACGCCCGGCTGGTGGTGGCGGTCCCCAACTCGTGGACCCACGTCGACTCCATGAAGGACATGGCCGGGATGACCAGAGAATCCCCCCTAAGGGTCGCAACAAAATACCAACGGCAGGTGGGCAGGTTCCTGGACCAGCACGGAGTCAAGGACTATCGCCTGGTCCACATCACCGGCGGCGTTGAGGCCGCTCCCCTTATGGGCACCGCGGACATCGTCAGCGACCTCGCCTCCAGCGGCGGCACCCTTCGCGAGAACGACCTGAAAGTCCTGTCCGACGGAGTTATCGTCCAGTCCGCCGCATGCCTGGTAGCCAACAAGCGGCTGCTGCGAGAAGAACGCGCGAAGCTGGAGGCGACGAAGACGATCGTGGAGTTGATCGAGGCCCGGCTGCGCGCCGAGGACTTTTACAGCATCATCGCCAACATCCAGGGGCCGTCCATGGAAAGCGTCGCCGAACAGGTGATGAGCAGCCCTGACGTCTCGGGCATGCAAGGTCCCACGGTCTCGCGGGTGGTGAGCAAGTCCGGCGGCGGCGATTGGTATTCGGTCTCGGTCGTGGTCCCCATCTCCCGGTTGACCAATGGGGTGGACCACCTGCGAAAAATCGGGGCCAGCGGCGTCGTTGTCTTTCCCGCCCAGTACGTCTTTGGCGGCCAGTGCGACGCGTATGAGCGGCTGACCGCCGAGCTGGCGGAGGTGTAGCCCATGAGCAAGCGCCGTCCCAGGCGTCGCTGGGGCATTCCGCCTGTTCGGAAGATCATCACCCTCCACCGATTGCACGTCGTCTTGGCCATCGCCCTGGCAACCGCCCTCCTTCTGGCTTTAGTCTTGCCCTTTGTCCTGGGCGTTGGCGGAGGCAGCGGGGGATAGGGTGGCGCCTCGTCAGCCGTTCTGGTAAATTGAGCGACTGCCGGTACACGCAAGCCGGGCTTTGCACAAAAAGTGAGGAATCATGTGTCACCCCGAGCGTAAGCCGATAACCTCAACGCCTGTGCAATAAGCTAAGAACATGCCGAACCTGGGTTTACATATAGGTTTCGCGCTGGAATGCGGCCGGCGACTGGGACACCCCATCACCCAGGACCACCTAGGGAGTTTCCTTTTTGGCTCTACCACGCCGGATATCCGTCTCTTCGCCGGCTGGGAGCGGGAGCGGACCCATTTCTTTAAGCTGACCACGGACCCATGTGGCGTCGGCGTCGAAGGGCTGCTGCGCGCCAACCCTCACCTGCGCAAGTCCGAGGCCCTTAGCCGGGAGACTGTGGCCTTCATGCTGGGATATATGACCCACCTGTACACCGATGAAAGCTGGATCGTACAGGTGTGGCGCCGCTTCTTCGGCAGCGGCACTGAGCTGTCGAAAGACCCCCTGGTGCACGTGCTGGACCGGGCCTTCCAGTTCGAGCTGGACCGAGAGGAGCGGGCCAATATTGAGGACCTGGAGGGAGCAGTGGACAGCATGCGCGGCTCCTATCAGGGCGTCGAGGTCGGCTTCATCGATGGCGATCTGCTTCGACAGTGGCAGGAAGTGGTCCTCGACCGGGTGGGCCGCGACTTACCCTGGGACCGGTTCCGCGGCATGGTCCGCAGGGTCCGCGGGGAGGTGGATGAGCAGGAGGTGGACCATATGCTGGCGACCGTGCCGGAGATGCTGGAAAAGGTCCACGCCCAGGTAAACCAGGCGGAGGTGCAAGCTTTCCGGGAAAACGCTATCCGTGACTTCGTTGACGCGGCCACACCGTATCTGAATGAGGGACGTGTACCGTGAGACAGGTCAGGGGAGTCACCGCGGCCAGGGAGTTCCTCCGCCGCAGCCCCCTACCCCTTCTTTCCCATGGCGAGGATGCCTCTCCGGAGCACGTGGTGGACGCCATCATCTCGGACGTGGCCCTTAGGGGCGACGCCGCGTTACGGGAGTACAGCAGCCGCTTCGAGGGCGTTGACCTCGATACCTTCGAGGTCAGCCTGGCCCAGGTCCAGAGCGCCAGGGATGGACTCGACCCGGAGCTTCGAGAGGCGCTGGAGCTGGCGGCGGAGCGGCTCCGTAGCTTCCACGAGGCATGTCTTCCTACAAGCTGGTTCGACGACCGGACCGGGCTGGGGCAACGCATCTTGCCTCTGGACAGCGTCGGCGTATACGTCCCGGGCGGCACCGCCGCCTACCCATCGACCGTGCTCCACACCGCCATTCCCGCCAAAGTTGCAGGCGTCAGCAACGTGGTCATGACAAGCCCACCCGGGAAGGATGGAGAGGTCCCAGTCACGGTCTTGGCCGCGGCGGCCATCGCGGGGGTCGACAGGCTGTTCAAGATTGGCGGCGCCCAGGCTATTGCCGCCATGGCCCTGGGCACGCAGAGCGTTCCCAGGGTGGACAAGATCGTGGGGCCCGGCAACATTTTCGTTACCACCGCCAAGCGGAGGCTCTTCGGCATCGTCGGCATAGAGGCGCTCCACGGCCCCACGGAAACAATGGTCATCGCCGACGATACGGTCGACGCCGAGGTGTGCGCCGCCGATCTCCTGGCCCAGGCTGAGCACGATGCCATGGCGACCCCTATCCTGGTCACGACCTCGGAGGCCATCGCAGCCGCGGTGCCACGGGAGATCGAAAGGCAGGCCGCGACACTGGAGCGCAAGGAGACAGCCCTGAGCGCCCTGGAGAGCCGTGGCCTCATCGCCCTGGTCCCAACAGTTGATGACGCCATCGAACTCGCCAACGAGTTCGCACCGGAGCACCTCTGCCTCATGGTCCGCGACCCCAGGATATATGCTGACAAGGTACGCCACGCAGGCGGTCTTTTCCTGGGCGAGGGCTCGCCGGAGGTGTTAGGCGATTACAACGCCGGTCCCAGCCACGTCATGCCCACGGGAGGCACAGCCCGGTTTAGCTCGGCTCTCGGGGTGAATGACTTCCTCAAGATCACCAGCGTTGTAGGGCTGAATAGCGAGAAAAGCCAACGCCTGGCCGGAGCCGCGGCGCGCCTCGCTCGAGCCGAGGGGTTGACCGCCCACGCCAGGGCGGCGGAGCTGAGGCTGCGCACCGCCAAGGCTGGAAAAAGAGATCAGCATTCGGGCCGCGCAGCGAAATCGGATAAAGGCGGAGATGGGCGAGATGGTTAAGAAAGGCGCCGATAGCGCGGCGGAGCGGCTGGTCCGCGGCTCGCTCAAGAACTTTACCCCATACCAGCCGATCCTACCGCCGGAGGAGGGGGAGACCGTCGCCGGCCGGATCGTCAAGCTGGATGGCAACGAGAACGTCTACGGATGCTCGCCGAGAGTGCGGGAGGCTCTGCAGTCCTTCGGCTCCTACCACGTCTACCCGGACCCGGAGCAGAAAGCCCTACGGCGCGCCCTCCAGGAGTACACGGGCCTCGACGCAAGCCACATCGTCGCCGGCGCGGGAAGCGATGAGTTGATCGACCTATCCCTTCGCCTGGTCTTAGAGCCTGGGGACAGGGTCATCGATTGTATCCCAACATTCGGCATGTACTCCTTCAGCACACAGGTGTGCGGCGGCGAGATCGTACAGGTACGGCGCACGGCTGAGCATGACGTGGATGTCGAGGCGGTCCTCAATGCCGAGGACGACCGGACCAAAGTGATCTTTATCGCCTCTCCCAACAACCCCACGGGCACGCTAACCTCTCGGGATGACGTCTTGAAGCTTCTTGATACAGGGGCGCTGGTTATCGTGGACGAGGCCTACTACGAGTTCTGCGGCGTTACTGTCGCCGATCTTGTCCCCCAGCGCGATAACCTGGTTGTGCTACGGACCTTCAGCAAGTGGGCGGGCCTGGCCGCCATGCGTATAGGTTATGGACTCTTCCCGCGAGAGATCGCGGAACGCCTCATGACGATCAAGCCACCCTATCTCAACTCGGCGGCGGAGATCGCCGCCCTGGAGTCCCTCAAGGATGTCGACTACCTGATGGGTACCGTCCGCGCTCTTGTGGAGGAACGCGAGCGCCTCTTTGTGATGCTCAGCAACATCCTCTACCTGGACCCCGTGCCATCCGAGGCCAACTTCATCCTGTGTGGAGTGATCCAAAGGGACGCCAGTATGATCCAGCAGGAGCTTCGAGGTAAAGGCGTCTTCATACGGCACTTCGATACACCGCTTCTCCGGAACTCGCTGCGTATAAGTGTCGGCAAGCCGGAGGATACGGATGCCGTCGTTTGGGAGCTGCGGACATGGGAGGAGATGAGTAATGAAGCGTAACGCGACCATCGTCAGAGAGACCGGGGAGACATCGATCTCCCTAGAGCTTGGGATAGACGGAACCGGCGCCCACGAGGTGACCACAGGGATAGTCATGCTAGACCACATGATTGGACAGCTAGCCCGCCACGGCGCCTTCGATATCAAGCTCTCCTCCGCCGCGAAGATGGACCCGGACGGCCACCACACCGTCGAGGACGTGGCCATCGCGCTGGGGCAGGCCTTCAATCAAGCCCTGGGGGATAAGAAGGGCATCACCCGCATGGCCCACGCCTTCGTTCCCCTGGACGAGGCCCTGGCCATGGTCTCAGTGGACATCGGTGGGCGAGGCTTTCCCGTGATCGAGACTAACTTTGGGCCCCAGGCAATTGGGGACCTGCTGCCGGACCTGGTACGCCATTTTTTCGAGACCCTGGCGCGGGAGGCCCGAATCAACCTCCACGCCCAGATCCTCCGCGGTGTCAATGACCATCACAAGGTGGAGAGCCTGTTCAAGGCCCTTGCCCGAGCGCTAGACGGCGCGACGCGGCTTGATTCACGGATCGCTGGTGAGTTACCCAGCACTAAAGGAGTCATCGAATCGTAGGCCAGGCCTAGCGCTTGCTTACGTAAATGGGCGCTACTACCTTTCCGTTCGTGGTGAGCTCCGACCGAAGGTAGCGAGTCTCGGCTCCGTCGGACCTGTCGAACCACTGGGCACCCTTCGACAAGCTCAGGACGAACGGGGTTACAGCCAGGTTGTTGTTTGCGCTGACTTAAACAAGCAGGTACTAGCGCTTCCGGGCGGCCTCCGCCAGGCTTTCTTCGCCAGGCTCCTTCACGGGCATTGCGCCTCCGCGGGCAGCGGTGTCGATACGGTTCATGAGATCGTCCGGGGCGAGGATGCCGCTGGACACCACCAGCTTAATCCCCTCCTCCACCGACAAGTCTGTGAAGGTAACCTCTTCGTCCGGCATGATAGCCAGCAGGCCCGTCTGGGGTGTGGGCGTGGTGGGAATAAGCACGCTGTGGTAGGTCTTGCCGTCGTCCTTCACCATGGTCTTGGTCAGGAACCCGATCGTATACGTCCCCGCCTTGGGCCATTCGACCATGACGACCCGAGAGGACACCTTTCTGACGGCGGATAGAGCATCGGTGATGTCCTTGACGATGTGATAGATCCAGCTAACCACAGGGATGCGGAGAATACCCACCTCGACCCAACGAATGATGGCCCGACCCACGCGGCTAGAGGCCAGGAGGCCTGCTAGATACACGGCGGCAGCCGTCATACCGATCCCCACCCCCACGATCTCTCTGCCAAAGATGATATCGACCAGCGGCTGTACCAGCCCGTCCATCCCATTAAAGATAAAACTTAGCACCACGAACGTGACCGCCAGAGGGATCAACACCAGCACCCCCAACAAGAGCTTGGAGCGCAGATGCCCTGCCAACGCGTTCACGAGCGAAGCCCTTCGACCAGAGAGCCTTCTGTACATCTTCTGGACTACTCCTTCGGCCCCACGAGGTAACCGGCCAAGGCCTTGAGCTGGGCGACGGCCTCTGAGCCTACCCCCGACCTATCCAACGCCTGTATGCCTTCCGCTACATATCGCTCCACCGTCTCCTCGGCGTATCTCCGAGCGCCAACATCTTCAAGAACGCTGAGAATCTCGTCAATGTCCTTGTTCTCTACCACGCGCTCTCGCGCCGCCACCTGATGGATGAGGCTCAGCCCCGCACCTGTGGCGTTCTCCAGAGCGTAAATTATCGGCAAAGAGCGGCGCCCGTCGATAATGTCAACGACCCGCGACCTGCCGCTGGGCCCGTTGCCCCAAATCGCCTCCAGGTCCCGGCGCACCCGAAACGCTACGCCCACTTTCCGGCCAAAAACAGCGAAGGCCTCGATGGTCCGCTCGTCGGCTAACCCGCCCAACGCGCCGATCTCCGATGCGCAGCCCATCAATGCGCCGTCGGTGCCATAAAAAACGTTCATCTGCTCTTCAACGCTCGTTTCCGGCCCTGCTTGTATCTCTATCTCCTTGAACTGGCACTCACAAATCTCCAGGCAATACCGGTCCAGGGTTGTCGCGGCCCGTAGAGCGATCTCGGGCGGAGCGCCCGCGGGCTCCAGGTCCATGACCGCCAACCTTGCAAGGGCGTACAAACCATCGCCAACGTTGATGCCCTGGGAGTGTCCCCAGACCCACCATAACGCCTGCCGGTCACCCCTCTCAGGAGTTCCAAGGCGTATCTCTTCATGGATCTGGGCAAAGCCGAAGGCCATCTCTACGCCGGCGGCCGCCGGAAGCACGGTTTGATAATCTGCCCCTACCGCCTCCGCCGAGAGAAGACAAACGGTGCCGAAAACCCGATCCGGGGGCGTATGTTCGAGGGGTCTTCCCGTTCCATCGTCCCATCCCATGTGGTAGCGAAGCATGTCGTAGAAGGGAGATTGACGGCCGCCTCCCTGTTTCTTCAGCTCCGCCTCCAACTCAGGCGAGAAGCGTTCGAATGTGCCGGGTTGTTGCATCCCTTAGCCCTTTACCGTTTCGATGAACTCTAGCAAGCTCCGGGTAAGCCCCGTGCCATCGACCGATACTCGGTTGTCCCTCTCCCCGTCGCTTTCACCCTATCCCTGATCATGACTTGGACGCTTTCGGTAACGTCACCGATCCGTCGGCTACCGGTTTCTCTCTGTACCTGATCAGGACCTCTTCGATGGCCTCAGCCGGCACACCCCCCTGCCTCACAATCTTCGGCGGTCCCTGGGACAGGTCGACAACCGTCGACTCGATCCCGCCACGACACACTCCCTCTACCAGCAAATCGACGCTTTCACCTAGTTGGTCGAATACCTCCGCTGCCGTCGTCGGACTTGGCCGCCCGGAGCGGTTGGCGCTGGTCCCCACCAGTGGAGCGCCTATTCCGGCGGCCAGCCCCACAGGCACCGGGTGGTCAGGGATCCGTATAGCGACCGTTTTACTGCCCGCCGTGACAATGTCCGGGATTGTCGGCGCCTTTGGCAGAACCAGAGTTAAAGGACCGGGCAGGAAGCGCTCCACCAGGGCAGCTGCGACTTCAGGAAAATCGGCCACTGTGGCGCGCAGCATGGACAAATCAGCAACAAGGAGGGGGAGAGGGGCCGTCAGGGACCGGCGTTTTACTTCAAAGACCCGAAGGACGGCGTGGGCGTCCAGGCAATGGGCTCCGAGGCCATACACCGTGTCAGTCGGGTAGGCCACAAGCCCCCCATTCCGAAGGATTTCAATGGCCTTGCCAAGCTGCGCCTGCACCTGTTGGCTCCTTGACGCAGTATAGCACAGGTGCTAAGCTTGGGGGCCACGGGCTCTGGGGAGGGCTCAGGACTTTTCAGGTCCGCGCTTCGCCGATATCCAGCCCTGTTCCCGCTCGAAATCAGCGTCAAGCGTGCCACTCGCCATCGAGACCCCTTGCTGTTCTTGTCATACACGTGAATCAGGCGTGGGAGGTCCGGGTGGAGCAGAAGGGCAGTGGGGAAGACCTCCGGGTTTCAGTGAGCGATGACCTGGAGGTCTCGACTTATCTAGAGATAGCTCAGGAAAAACAGGGAGTTGAGCCGGTCTCGGGGCTGGAGGCCGCACCGGGGTCCCGCGAGACTATCGTGATCCTGGACTTCGGCTCCCAATACAGCATGCTTATCGCTCGGCGCGTGCGAGAGTCCCACGTCTACTGCGAGATTGTGCCGTACGACGCCCCCTGGGAGAAAGTGGCGCCCCTGAACCCCAAGGGATTTATCCTCTCCGGCGGTCCCGCCAGCGTCTATGAGCCCAACGCCCCCATGGCGCCGACCTATGTGGTCGAACGGCAGCTGCCGGTCCTGGGGATCTGCTACGGCATGCAGCTCATGGCCCACCAGCTTGGCGGGCAAGTCGTCCCCAGCGACAAGCGGGAATACGGCCATGCAGTGGTGCACCAGAACGTTCAGGAACACCCCCTCTTCGCGAACCTGCCCTCCTCTTTACCCGTCTGGATGAGTCATGCTGATCGAATCTCAGAGATGCCACCCGGCTTCGAGAGCCTGGCTTATTCCGAGAATAGTCCGGTGGCGGTCATGGGAAATGCAAAAGGGATGATTGGCCTTCAATTCCATCCCGAAGTGGTACACACTCCACAGGGCAAAGAGATCCTGCGCAACTTCCTCTTCAAGATCTGCGGCTGCTCCGGGGATTGGACACCGGGGAACTTCGTATCCGAAAGCGTCGACAAGATAGCCGCACAGGTGGGAGACGGAAAAGTGGTCTGCGCTCTCTCGGGCGGAGTCGATTCAGCGGTGGTGGCAACGCTGATACAGCGGGCCATAGGCGATCAATTGACCTGCATATTCGTCGATAACGGGCTGCTCCGCCGAGAGGAGCCTGAGCGCATCCTTAACGTCTTCCAACGGAACTTGAAGATCAACCTGCGCCACGTTCAGGCACAGGAGCGCTTCATAGGAGAGCTTCGCGGGGTCGAGCAGCCCGAGGAAAAGCGCATGGTTATCGGCGCCGAGTTCATCAGGGTTTTCGAAGAGGAGGCCCGGCAGGTCGGTGATGTTGACTTTCTTGCCCAGGGCACCCTGTACCCGGATGTGATCGAAAGTGTGACGCCAGAGAATACGGCCGCATCCAAGATCAAGACCCATCACAACGTCGGCGGGCTTCCCAAGCACATGAAGTTGGAGCTCATCGAGCCTCTTCGCAAACTGTTCAAGGATGAGGTCCGGGAGGTCGGCCTGGCTCTCGGCCTGCCGGAGGAAATGGTCTACCGCCAGCCCTTCCCCGGCCCCGGATTGGCCATCCGCATCATCGGCGAGGTAACGCCGGAGAAGCTGGAGACTCTGCGGGCCGCCGATTGGATCGTGATGAACGAAGTCAAGAAGGCCAAGCTATACAGAGAGCTATGGCAGAGCTTCGCCGTTCTGACCTCGACCCAGAGCGTCGGCGTGATGGGTGACCACCGCACCTACGGCCATGTGGTCGCGGTGCGAGCCGTGACCAGTGAGGATGCCATGACTGCAGATTGGGCCCGCCTGCCCTATGACCTCATGGCGAGAATCTCCACCCGCATCGTCAACGAGGCCCCGAACGTCAATCGCGTCGTCTATGACATTACCGGCAAGCCGCCGGGCACCATCGAATGGGAGTAGGCCCTGCCGATACCATAGCGTGATTTGCTCTGACCTTACCCTACCCATCAAATCGACTTAGAGCCTATTCCAAAATCCCCTCTCCCTTTATAGGAGAGGGCTAGGGTGAGGGTGAAACCAATCTGGCATGTCGATCGGAATCGCCTCTAGGAGACGCGGAAAGGGTGGCTAGCCCTATGCGACAAGCGCCACATGACGCCATCGCGCGTGCGAACGTCGAAGTCGGCCTGGCAGCCACAGAAGACCTAGCCGCCTGGCTTCTCGGACTTCCGGACGACGGCTGGACCGAACCCACCGGTTGCTCTGAATGGAACGTGCGGCAACTCGCCAACCATGTCGGCATCGCCGGACGCATGTTTTCCGATGTGATCGCTCCCATCCTTCAAGGAGAGACAGCGCCACCAGCCATGGACGCGAGACAGAAGGCAAGAGAGGAGATGGAGGCGCTTCCCAACCGCGACCTTCCCCGCGCCTTACAGGAGCCGGCCATTCGGACAAGAGAAGTCGTTCTGGGCTCCAGTAACGACCAGCTCCAACAAATGGCCCAATTCCCCTTTGGGAGTATGCCTTTGTGGGCGATCACGGGCGTCGCGGCTACGGAGGCCGTAGTCCACGGCTGGGATGCGCGGCTAGGGCGGGACCCTGGCGCCGTTATCCCGGCCCCGTGGGCGTTTCAAGTTGCCCAGGTAATCTTCAATTCTCTACCAATCCTCACCGGAGCCGGAGCCACGGAGTGTCCGGGCGTCTATCTGCTGGACGTTGGAGACGGAGTCGGCCCGGTGACCATGAAGGTGAACGACGGCAAGGTGACCGCCGAGTGGGGTGCGCGGGAGCGGAGCAACGTCACCGTCTCCTTGACCGCCGATCACTACGTGCGCCTTCTCTGGGGCCGATTGGACATCTCGCACGCTATTGAGACTGGAGCGGCAACCGCGGACGACCCCGGCGAAGCGGCGAAGCTGAACCGCATCTTCCCGGGCCGGTAGGGACATCGACGACGATCCATGGAGTTTCCACGACACCTCGCAACCCTCGCTAATGAGATGTCAACCTGGCCCGACGTGACGGCGAAGGCCATGTTCGGCGGCTGGGCATTCATGGTAGATGCGAAGATGTTTGCCTTTTCAGGGGGAGAGGATATCGTGATCAAGCTGCCCGACGGTCCCCGGGAACAGGCCCTGCAAACTTCCCTGGGCCAACCTTTCCGGCACAACAATGCCCCCTTCGGCAACTGGGTCCAGTTCCAGCCTGCCGGCGTTGAGGGAAGGCTGACACCATGGGTACGGACGGCCTACGAATCAGTAAAAGCGGGCCCTGCCCCAAAAAAACGCAAACAGCCAAGAAAGCGCAGGCCCTTTTGAACCTCCTCATCGTCGGCTCGGGGGCCAGAGAGCACGTCCTGGCATGGAAGTTCTCGCAGAGCTCGAGAGTAGACCGCATCTTTACCGCCCCCGGCAACGCTGGGACTGCTACCTTAGGCGATACTATCGCCGTTGACGCGCTCGACTTCGAGGGTCTTGCCGCCGTGGTGCAGTCAAACCGCATAGACCTTGTGGTGGCAGGGCCGGAAGACCCCTTGGCGGCAGGCATCGTTGATGACTTTCAGGACAGGGGCATTCCCATCTTCGGCCCTTCAAAAGAAGCGGCAGTGCTGGAATCCAGTAAGTCCTTCGCCAAGGACCTGATGCGACGGCACGGCATCCCCTGCGCCCGAGGCGAGAAATTCACCTCCTTTGAAGACGCCCGTAAGTACGTCGAGGGACTTGCCGAGCCGCCGGTGGTCAAAGCTGACGGCCTGACAGCTGGAAAAGGGGTCGTTGTGGCCGAGAGCACAGCCCAGGCGGTGGACGCACTGAAAAACGCCATGGTCTCCGGGACTTTCGGAGAAGCAGGCCGGCGGGTGGTGATCGAGGAGCGGCTGGTCGGCCTGGAAGCCAGTGTTTTCGGATTTACCGACGGCAAAACGGTGTTGGCCACAATTCCGGCATGTGACTACAAGCGCGCACTGGACGGCGACATAGGCCCCAATACCGGCGGGATGGGGAGCTATAGCCCGCCTGAGTTCCTTGACGATGCCATGCTCCAACGCATTACCGACACTATTCTGGTTCCAACGGTGCGGGCAATGGAGGCGGAAGGGAAGCCTTATAAAGGAGTACTGTACGCCGGACTCATCATCGTGGAAGGAGAGCCGAAGGTGATCGAGTTCAACTGCCGTCTCGGCGACCCGGAGACCCAGGTGATTCTGCCTCGTATGAAAACAGACTTACTAGACATAATGCAGTCCTCTATCGATGGGACCCTTCACCGAGAGGCCCTGGAGTGGACCCCCGGGGCATGCGTCGGCGTCGTCATGGCCTCTGGGGGTTACCCAGGAAGTTACAAGACGGGATACCCCATAAGCGGCCTCGACGAGATTGGCCCGGATGCGTTGGTATTTCATGCCGGCACCAGGTCGCAAGACGGTGTGCCGATGACAGCCGGTGGGCGAGTGCTGACCGTAACGGCGTTGGGTCGGGACGTGGCCCAGGCTCGGGATCGAGTCTATGAGAAACTTGAGCGCATCGAGTTCAGGGACGCTCAGTACCGCAGGGACATCGGCCTGCGGGCCGTTGCGGGAGCGGCATGAGCGGACTCGAAGCGCAGCGCCGGACCTCTCCCACCGCTGATCCGCCTGCTGGTCCCGTTAGCCCAACGCCTCCCCCCACCATCATGTTGGCCTCATCCTCTGGCGACAGTGGATGCCCCTATCTGCGTAACGGTCCTCGGCTCAACTGATTGCTTTGGAGGTACACGAGCGCTCTCAAACCGGGTACAATAAACCCGTTGCGGCGCCACACAAACCAACCGAGGAATGAGCGTTTTGATCGACCGATACTCCAGGCCCGAGATGAAGCGGGTCTGGTCCGAGGAAAACAAGCTCGATAAGTGGCTCCAGGTGGAGATCGCCATCTGCGAGGCCTGGACCGAGCATGGCGCCATCCCCCAACAGTCGATGGCAAAAATCCGGCAGGCTTCCTACGATATCGGAAGAATCGAGCAGATCTTCGAGGAGACTCGCCACGACATGACCGCCTTCCTCCAGTCGGTCAGGGAGTCGATTGGGCCAGACAGCCGGTTTATCCACCTCGGACTGACCTCCTACGACGTTCAGGATAACGCCCTGGGCCTGCAGCTCATGGAGGCGACCGACATCCTGGCAAACGATATGAAAGCGTTGGCGGAGGCGCTGAGCCGCCGCGCCCTGGAGCACAAACATACCCTCATCATGGGGCGCAGCCATGGGGTCCATGCGGAGCCCACCACCTTCGGGATGAAGCTGCTGGTCTGGGTTGACGAGATGCGGCGAAACGCCGAGCGCTTGCGGCAGGCCCGTGAGGCCATCGCCGTCGGCAAGGTATCCGGCGTCGTCGGCAGCCACGCCACAGTGCCGCCATCGATCGAAGAGGCCGCTTGCTCCCGGCTAGGGTTGGCCGTCGCCCCTGCCTCTACACAGATTATTCAACGTGACCGCCACGCCCAGTTCGTTCAGACCCTGGCCCTCATCGCGGCTTCCCTCGAAAAATTCGCCACCGAGGTCCGTAACCTCCAGCGCACCGAGATCCGAGAGGTAGAGGAACCCTTCGCCGAGTCCCAGACCGGCTCATCCGCCATGCCGCACAAGCGCAACCCGGAGCTCAGCGAGCGGGTGTGCGGACTCGCCCGTCTGGTCCGAGGTCACGCCGTCACCGCCCTGGAGAACGTCGCTCTGTGGCATGAACGGGACATAAGCCACTCCTCCGCGGAGAGACTGATCTTGCCCGATTCATGCCTTGCCCTGGACTACATGCTGGACACATTCACCTTCGTAGTCCGCGGCCTACAGATCTTCCCCGAACGGATGAAAGAGAACCTGGGTGTCAGCCGCGGGCTGATATTCTCTCAACGCCTCCTGCTGGAAATGATCGATAAAGGACTGGAGCGACAGGATGCCTACCGGATCGTCCAGCGTAACGCCATGAAATCGTGGGACACCGGCGCGACATTCAGAGAGTTGATCGAGGCAGAGCCGGAAGTCACCTCACGGCTGTCGTCGAAGGAGATCGATTCCATCTTCGATCACAGTTACTACATACGCTACGTGGATGAAGTGTTCCAGCGGGCTGAGCTATAACCCCATGCAACCAACGGGCCTCCTCTCAGCGTTGGTGTGTTAGGATACGGTTGCCCCTAGCACATTGCCTTGAGGTCCTCCGCCCCGGAGCTTCCCAAGACCAGAGATGCCTACCATTCTGACCACAACCCAACTCGCTGGCCCGAAGCACCAGGGCAAGGTCCGCGACATCTACGACCTCGGCCAGGTCCTGCTCCTGGTCGCAACCGACCGCATCTCAGCCTTCGACGTGGTCCTCCCCAACGGGATCCCAGAGCGGGGTGTCGTGTTAACCGAGCTCTCCCGCTTCTGGTTCGAAAGATCGGCCGATCTGCTCCCCAATCACCTCATCGCCATGGGCCTCGATGCGGAGAAGGTCTCGGCATACATCCCAGACCTCCCACACGAGATGGCGCGACGGGCGATGCTGGTGAAGAAAGCGGAGCCGGTCATGGTCGAATGCGTCGTGCGCGGCTATCTCGCCGGCTCCGCCTGGGCCGAATACCGGAAAAGCGGGACCATCAACGGCGCCACAGCCCCAGCGGGTCTCCAGGAATGCGAGCGTCTGGACAGCCCACTCTTTACACCGACCACCAAGGCCCGGGTCGGCCATGATGAGGCCATAACCCTGGAGCAGATGAAAGAAATGGTGGGAGCGGGAATGACCGGAGACCTGGAGCGCCTTAGCCTGGAGCTCTACGGTTTCGCCCACGAGTACGCCCTGACCCGCGGCATCATCATAGCGGACACCAAGTTCGAGTTCGGGTTAATCGGGGATGCCATAACCCTTATCGACGAAGTACTGACGCCGGACTCCAGCCGGTTCTGGGACGCGAGCCACTATCAGGCCGGCAGATCCCAGGACAGTTTTGATAAGCAAGTGGTCCGGGACTGGTTGTCGTCTACGGACTGGAACAAGGAGCCGCCAGCCCCGGAGCTTCCGTCTGAAGTCGTGGAGAATACCGTCCGGCGTTACAAAGGAGTCTATCAAAGGCTCACCGGCGAGCCCCTGCCCTAGTGGCGACATAAGGACCGAAATTCATGCCCAGAAACAGAAAACGCCAGCGCGAAAGCCGTATGGCGGTAGCCAAACGTGAAAGTATCCGTAACTGGGTCTTCGTTGGAGGAGGCGTCGGAGCGGTTATCGCCGTCATCGTCGTCGGCATCATTCTGATCAGCGGCGACCCTTCGGGGCCTGGGCAAGAGATCTCCAGCCTGGGCGTTCAACATCTTGAGGTGGGACAGACCTACCCAAACTACAACTCTAACCCACCCACCTCCGGCCCCCACTCGCCGAGCCGCACTCCGCGGGGATTCTATAGCCAAGGCACCCCGGATGAAGGGCTGGTGCACAGCCTGGAGCACGGTTACGTCGTTATCAACCACAACTGTAACGATAGTGTGTGTCCGGAACTCGTCGACGACCTTGCCAGAATCTTTACGCGCTATGATGAAAAGCTCATCGTCAACTACCGGCCGGAGACCCAGTCCACCATCGCCCTGACCGCCTGGACGCGGCTCCTGACCATGGAGGAGCATGACGAGGAGCTTATCGTGGACTTCATCGATTCCTACAGAGGGAAGATCGGCCCCGAGCGCAACGTACCCTAGAGACCTGCTAGCCACATGTACCTCGCCAGGATTTTCGTGACCCTCAAGCCAACCGTTAACGACCCTCAAGGTCTTACGGTCCTGGGCGGTCTGCGTAATCTGGGTTTCCAGTCTGTTGAGAGCGTCCGGATGGGTAAGTTCCTGGAGGTACACGTGGACGCAGCCACCGCCGAGGAGGCCTTCGCCCAAGTTGAGGAGATGTGCCGAAAGCTGCTGGCCAACCCGGTCATTGAGCAGTTCCGGTTCGATCTGGAGAGGACCGCCGCCGAGCCCAGTCCCGCTCCGTAACGCCCTTCCGCGGCGTCATTGCGAGGAGTGTCAGCGACGAAGCAATCCGACACCTGGCCCGTAGAAAACGGACGAACGGGATAAGATCGCCACGTCCCGATAGAATCGGGACTCGCGATGACTGGACTGGCAAGACGCATAAACCATGGATAAAAAGACCGTTCGAGACCTTGACGTCTCCGGAAAGCGAGTCCTCCTTCGCGTGGACTTCAACGTCCCCATGGTCCCCAGTACCGGAGCTATTTCCGATGACAGCCGGATTCAGGCGGCCCTGCCCACCATCAGCTATTTGCTGGAAAAGGAGGCGCGCACCATCGTCTGCTCTCACCTGGGAAGGCCCAAAGGCCCAGACCCCAAGCAGAGCCTGGCCCCTGCAGCCGAGCGCCTGGCCGAATTGGCCGGCGTCCCGGTCCGCATGGCCTCCGATTGCATCGGCGCCGACATCGAAGCGGCGGCGAAAGGACTGGCCTCCGGCGAGCTCTTGATGCTGGAGAACCTTCGGTTCCACCCGGGGGAGGAGAAGAACGACCCAGCCTTCGCCTTGGCCTTGGCCGCGCTGGCGGATGTCTATGTCAACGATGCATTTGGCGCAGCGCACAGGGCACACGCGTCTACAGCCGGAGTGGCCCAACACCTCCCCGCCGTCGCCGGTTTCCTCATGGAAAAGGAGCTGCTGTTTCTCGGCAAGGCCCTGTCGTCCCCTGAGCGGCCCATGACCGCGGTAGTGGGCGGGGCCAAGATCAGCGATAAGATGGCCATGCTTGAACACATGGTGGACCAGGTCCAGGCGCTGCTGATAGGTGGCGGCATGGCCGCTACTTTTCTGAAAGCACGTGGCCTCGAGCCCGGCATGTCCCTCCTGGAGCCGGACAAGGTGGAGTTCGCGGCGAAGCTGGAGCAGCGTGCTCGAGAGCGCGGCGTCGCCCTTCTCCTCCCTAGCGACCTGATCGTAGGCGAGCGATTCGAAGCCGACGCTCCATCTCGCACCGTCGATGCGGAGGCGATTCCGGTGGACTGGACCGTCATGGACATCGGACCCAAGACTATCGCGCTCTTCCAGGACGAGCTGAAGAAATCCAAGACCGTGCTGTGGAACGGCCCCATGGGCGTTTTCGAGATGCCTCGCTTTTCCGAAGGTACGCGAGCGGTAGCCGAGTGTTTGGCGGGCCTGGACGGAACGACCATCGTCGGGGGCGGCTCCACCGCCCAGGCGGTCCATGACCTGGGCCTTGCTGGGCGAATGTCCCACGTCTCCACCGGGGGAGGCGCATCGCTGGAATTCCTGGAAGGCAAGACCCTCCCCGGCGTCGCGGCCCTGGACGATAAGAACTAGTAGACTCCAGAATTGCCTCGATGAACGCCATGCCTCGGGATTTGTGTCATACTAAGCGCGTCCTGCTTTGACAGCGGCAAAACGCACACAAACAGGACAGAGCGGTCCCTCCCCATCTGAAGCCAGCCTTGGCCTCGCAGAAGGAAGAGGGGCTAAGAGGATTCCAAAATCCCCTCTCCCTTGATGGGAGAGGGCCAGGGTGAGGGTGAAGTTCTCCATGACCTTCGAGCACCTGTCAGAAATCGTCGAGTCCACCCCCTCCAGAATCGTCCTTCTAGTGATGGACGGCCTGGGAGGGTTGCGCGACCCGGCTACGGGTAAGTCTGAAATGGAGACGGCCCGCACGCCCAATATGGACGCCCTCGCCGCTGAGAGCGCCCTCGGTCTCACCGACCCCGTCATGGCGGGGATCACCCCCGGAAGCGGGCCGGGCCATCTGGCCCTGTTCGGCTACGACCCCCTCAAATACCTGATCAAACGGGGTGTCATGGAGGCCCTTGGCATCGGGTTGAAGTTGCGTCCGGAAGAGATCGCGGTGAGGGGGAACTTCTGCACACTGGACGCCCAGGGAAACGTGGTAGACCGGCGTGCCGGACGCATCCCCTCGGCCGAGAGTGCTCCCCTGTGCGAAGTCCTTGACAGGATCGATCTTGAGGGAGCCGAGGTCTCCGTCCACTCAGTAAAAGACCACCGTTACGCGGCCATCTTCCGCGGTGACGGTCTTAGCCACGATGTCTCCGACACCGACTCCGGAAAAACGGGCTCACCGCCCCTGGAGGTGCGCCCCTTATCCCCCGGGGCCAAGAAGATGGCTACGGTAGCCAACGAATTCTCGGCCAAGGCGCGGCAGGCATTGGCGGGGCGCAGCACGGCCAACATGGCGCTGCTTCGCGGCTTCTCCGGCATGCCCGATGTGCCGTCCATCACGGAGCTCTACAAGCTCAAGGCTGCCGCCATCGCCACGTATCCGATGTATCGCGGATTGGCCCAGATCGTGGGCATGGACCTCCTGGAGACTGGTACGACGTTGGGCGACGAGCTGGACACCATGGCCCAGCATTGGGACAGCTACGACTTCTTCTTCGTCCATTACAAGGCCACCGATGCCGCCGGCGAGGACGGCAACTTCGACGCCAAGGTCAAGGCTCTGGAAGAAGTGGACTCCTACATCCCTCGGCTGCGGGAGATGCAGCCGGAGGTCATCATGATCGGCGGCGACCACTCGACGCCATCGGTAATGGGGGGCCACAGCTGGCACCCGGTGCCCTTCCTGCTCCACTCGGCTTACTGCGGACCGGACGGCGTCGCCAAGTTCTCAGAGCGGACCTGCTCTCAGGGCAGCCTGGGCCGCTTTCCGGCCCAACATGCGCTCATGCTCGCCATGGCCAATGCCTTGAAGCTCGCAAAGTTTGGGGCCTAGGCCGCTAACGCCGCCCGCTAGTAATCCAGTTCGCCCTGAGCTTGTCGAAGGGCGCCCCGTGGTTCGACAGGCTCACCACGAACGGAAACGCGATAACACCTAGTCACGTAAGCAAGCGCTAGCGCCGTCCGCCCGCCAGGCGCACCGCCTCGGGGAGCTGCCGCAGCCTGAACATCGCCAGCGTGCCGAGGGCGGGCCCCACAGCCAGCACCGAGAACGCGACCCCCCATCCGTACCAGCCCTCAAGCGCGGGGAGCAGCCGGATGGACACGGCGGTCAACGCGAATCCCAGGCCGGTCTAGAAGGTCAACGTCGTTCCACGGTAAGCATCGTCGGACAGCTCCGTTATCGCGGTGGAGAATTGGGCCGAGTCCGCGATCACCGATGCCCCCCACACGATGGCGATAACACCGATGAGCGGAGACCACGAAAAGGGCAGGAACCCTATGGCCAGGGCCGAGCTCCCGCTGATGATCATGGGCACCATGGTGGTGATCGTCCGGCCATAGCGGTCCGAGGCCAAGCCCGCGACAACGCTCCCGACCGCTCCCGCGACGAACACGCCGAACGCGATCAGCCCCGCCAGCTCTAACGAGTCGCCCAACAGCGGCCTTGAGCCGTACACAGCGGCCAGGTAGACGCCGATCCAGGCCCACATGGCGTAAAGCTCCCACATGTGGCCCAGGTATCCCAGGAGGGTGTAGCGCAGGTCTCTCTGGGTGAACAGCACCAGCAGGTACCGCGGGTTGAGCCGTGCCCCCGGTACATCGTAGGGCCCGTCCTTCACCAGGGCCGGCATGATAAGCCCGCCGAGCGCCGCCAGGATGCTGCCACCGACGATGCTCGCCTCCCAGTTATCGGCGAAGACGGAGCCCAAGAGATGGGGGGAGCCTGAGCCAATGGTGAGCGCCGCTATCATAACGCCCAGGGCCATTCCCCTCCGCTGTTGGAACCACCCGGATACGATCTTCATGGTCGAGGGGTAGACCCCCGCGAGAAAGGCGCCTGTGACGAAGCGGACGGCCAGGACGGCCGCCAAGCTGTCCAGGGGGATCACCGCCAGGTTGAGAGCAGCGCCTAGAACGGCTGAGATAGCGAAAAGCCGTCGGGCGTTTACAATGTCTGCCAGATTGAGGACCGAGCTAACGAGGGTCCCCGCCAGAAAGCCCAAATTTACACTTATCGTGAGCCACGCCAGGCTCGTCTTGGAGAAGCCCTTTTCCACCTCCAAAGCGGGAGCAACCGCATTGGTGCTGAACCATATGGCCAGGACAAGAATCGTCGCCAAGGAAATCAGGGCGAGCATACGCCCGCGCCCGTTGGACGCCGCTCTCTCCGGGGCAGTCGACTCCACGGCGTCTGGTGCTACTTGAGGGGCCGGTTCTTCCCGGCCCCCCTCGGTCACGGAGTCCATTCTTACTGTTCCTACGCCGTCGATTGCCGCATAGCGTCAGACGCCCTTCACCGCCTCGGGGTTCCGGCGACGCTCCATTGTAGCGTTACAATCCGGAACGGTCGCAGACCCCGGAGCCGTAGTGGTCAGTGCCGTCTTCGCCGTAGACAGCAGAAAACCCCGCATGTAAGATATGGCCTGCGCGATCAGGTTATCACCCACCCAGGAGGCGTTCTTGAGCGCAAGCAAGCGGTCCTTGGCGTTTATTGGCGGCACAGGTCCGGAGGGGCTCGGCCTCGCCGTACGCTTCGCTCATGCCGGTGAAGAGGTTATCATTGGCTCCCGACGCCAGGAGAGGTGCGATGAGGCCGCACGGAAGATCATCGACAAGGTGCCGTCCGGGACTGTACGAGGCCTCGTCAATAGGGCGGCGGTGGAGGCCGGCGACATCATCCTGATTACCGTCCCCTTTGACGGCCAGGCCGATACCCTGGAAGAGCTCAAGGACGCCATGGCGGGCAAGATCGTTATCGACACGGTAGTGCCCCTCACCTTCGACAAGGGGAAGATCGGCTCAATCCTTGTGCAGGAGGGCTCCGCGGCTCAACAAGCGCAGCGAATCCTCACCGAATCCAAGGTCGTGGGGGCCTTCCAGAACCTTAGCGCCCGCGAGCTCATGGACCCCGAGGTGGACATGGCGGCCGATGTCGTCGTCTGTGGCGATGACCCGGACGCGAAGCAAACGGTTATGGATCTGGCCCCGAAGATCAAAGGGGTTCGAGCCATAGACGGCGGAGGGCTTGCTAACGCCGGTTACGTCGAGAATATCACCGCCCTCCTGGCCAACATCAACCGCATTTACAAAGCCCATTCCTCCATCAAGATCGTCGGAGTCTAGGGCGAGCCCGCCCGCACCGAGGCTTAATCCGTGCTGTTTTGGTTAGCATGTATCCTCATCGCTGTCTCATCCACCGGAGGTCGCCCTTGACCCCACCGGAGGTCCGCGTTATCGGGATAACCGCCATGCCCGAAGTCAGGACCGGAGACGACCTGGCTGGGATGATCGTAGACGCCGTGGAGGCCCAGGGCACTGGTTTCCTGGATGGCGACATCCTCGTGGTTACCCAGAAGGTGGTCTCCAAAGCCGAAGGTCGTCTGGTTGCTCTCAGCGACGTGGAGCCCTCGTCTTTCGCTCAGACCATCGCCGATCGCTACGACAAGGACGCACGCCACGTCGAGGTTGTGTTGCGAGAGAGCCGCCGCATCGTGAGGATGGACCACGGCGTCATCATCACGGAAAACCGGCTGGGCCACATCTGCGCTAATAGCGGCGTCGATGCCTCCAACCTGGAGACTCAGGGCTTGCTGGCCCTGCTCCCCGAGGACCCGGACCGCTCATGCCAGGAGCTTCGATCAGAGGTCCGTCGACGGACCAATGTTGAGGTAGCAGTTATCATGTCCGATACCTTCGGTCGGCCATGGCGAGAGGGGTGCACCAACGTCGCTATCGGTGTCTCCGGCATAGACCCCCTGATCGACTATAGCGGCCAGGAAGACCCGTCGGGCTTCGTGCTGCGGGTCAGCGTCTTGGCCATCGCCGATGAGCTTGCCGCCGCCGCCGAGCTGGTCATGGGCAAGATGGACAGGGTGCCAGCCGCCATCGCCAGAGGATATCCGTACCCCAGGGCTCAAGGCAGCTCATCTTCGCTCATCAGACCTCCCGACAAAGACCTGTTCCGGTAGCAATGCCCAACGATTTCCGTCTAGAATAGGCCGTTGACGTAACCTTTTCTCAACAGTGAACAGCATTACATAACAGCATTCCACTGGACATAAAACACCGCTGTTTGTAGCACTCCTTGGATCTGCGGAGCACCCGCTCAGGATAGGAGCAAAGGGACCGATATGGCGACCTTTATCGAGGTTGAGGTCGAGGAAAACGACAACACCTACGGCGTCCCCTTACGGGTATTTTCCGCCAAGGGAGAGCCTTTCCAGGTCTCTCAGGTCAAGATGGATACCCCCGCGGGCGAGGGCATTCCCCACTGGACAACCGGTTGGAGCAGCGCTCATGGCGGCACCCCATGTCCCGCCCACTGCGTGCCTGTGGAAGACTCTGGAGCGGCCCTCTCATACCTGGTCTATGGCGGCGACTGGGGGTTGCGCTTCAAGCCCCTGGATTCGGACGAGGACTGGGGAATGGGGATCGAAGACCAGTTCGGCGAGCCCTGCCTCCTCCTGGGAGATGAATCGGATATCACCGCATGACAGGTCCGAGTTTGTCCCGATGACGAATCGGGATGCAATCGCAGCTCAGAGCAGGCGGCGGTAGGTACCGTCCTTGACCGGACTCAGCCGTCAGGCCGGTACAGCGCCGAAAACACCGTCGGGCATACCATAAGTCCTGCGGACGGCCCTGGGGCCTCAGAGCGTGCCACTGTGTGCCTACCCCGCGCTGTTCGACGCTGGGAGGCTGTGGCCGCGACGTCATGCCCGACAACGGCTCCACTACCCTGACCGTTGGATAAACCCTCAATTGATTATGTAAATTTATATCTGTTGCGCTCTACCCTGTTACTCTACATAACATGTATTAGGCGAACCAAGCCCAAGAGCGAATATGTCCCCCAGGAACGCGCTTGACGCGTTCCTGATGGCGTCGCCGACTATGGGGCTCCAAGGGGCTCCGGGCCTTCCCCCAGGCGCTCTGCTGGGCTCACGGTGGTCCAGGGCGCATCAGGGAGAGACGACGTGAGCGAAAGGCAGACACCGGAGGGATTGAGGGTAGACGCCCTATCAAACGAGCGTGTCTTGGGCGCTCCAGCCTCGGCAAAGGACTTGATCCAGGTTATCGCTGCTGTCCCCTCAGGTTACCTTTTCGGAGAGCCCCGTAGAGCCCCGATGTCGCCTTTGTCCATACCGTGGTCCACCAGGGCCTCCTGTACCGGGGCGGTTGACGGGCCCGGCCCGGCGTATTTCCACCAGGCTGTAGGCCCATAGCCTCTTTGGCGCGCCCTAGTCTCACGATTGCCGCCCTCGGTGCCGGCCTGTTCAAGGAGTCATTCCAAAATTCCCTCTCCCTTGATGCCCGCCCTGAGCGAAATCGAAGGGGGAGAGGTCCCGATGAGGAATCGGGACTCGCGACAAAGTCGGAGGCTAGGGCGAGGGTGAAGCCGATCTGGGACGTCGTTTTTTGGAATAGCCTCTAGGAACAGTCGCGACGATAGTTATGTCCAATACTCTGTGTCGTTATGTAACGATTACAGAGTGCAACACTCTACGGTCCGCCTGGCTACTTTGCGAAGACCGCACTCGGTATCTGCTGCCCTAGACGCAACAAGATGGGCCTAGTGACTGTGCCACTAAACCCATCTTGTTGCGTCTATCAAGTGTGTCGGATTGGCTGGGCGGCTTTAGGTGACGTTAGCCTCCACCGATGTCTTCTCGGCAGGCTTGACCGGCGGAGCAGACCGCCAATCGGGAACGCCGAACTCCGGTGTGCCGGCCGCCATCCCGCCCGTCACCTCGGCCCAGTGGGCATGATTGAGCTGGTGGATGGTGAAGGTCGCCTGCAGTCCGTTATAGAACCCCTGGTTGTCAACGACCTGGTTCACCGACTCTTTGATGAGCAGCGAGGTGACCGAGGGACGCTCGGCGATCCGGCGTGCTAAGGCCAGCGTATCCGCCTCCAGCTTGTCCGGTGCAAAGATCTTGCTTACCATGCCCAGCCGGTATGCCTCCTCGGCCTCTATGGAATCGCCGGTAAGCAGGAGCTCTTTCGCCTTCCGCGCGCCGAACTCCCACGGGTGAGCGAAGTATTCCAGGCCGCACATGCCCAGCCTGGTCCCGACGACGTCGGCGAAAATGGTGCCCTCCGCCGCCACGATCAGGTCGCAGGCCCAGGCAAGCATGAGCCCCGCTGCCAGGACCGAGCCCTGCACCTGGGCGATGGTGATCTTTCTCAGGTTGCGCCAGCGCAGCGTGTTCTCGAAGAAGAAGTGCCATTCCTGGAGCATGCGCTGCTCCGCGCCACCTTTCGTGCCACCGTAGCCCTGGAATGTGTAGTGCTGGTCCGGCCCCGGCGCCCTCTCAGCCCTCGCCGCGGAGGAGCCCAGGTCATGCCCCGCGCTGAAGAGCGGGCCCAGCCCGCCGAATATTACCACCCTCACCGCGTCATCCTTTTCCGCCGCAAGGAATGCGTCGTTGAGCTCCACCAGGAGCCCACGGTTCTGGGCGTTGCGCGTCTCGGCACGGTTCATATAGATCCGAGCGATCTTCCCCTCGTCCAGGGTCTCGTAGGTTAAGAACTTATAATCCGCCATGCTGTTCCCCTTTCCTTTCTTATAACGCTCCCGAAAGGACCTCACTCACCGCAAGAATCTGCCCTCGGAGAAGGTTATTGATGCCCCCAGGGGCAATGTGGGCACAGTATAGCACCTGACTCACTCCTTGGCAGCCGCCGTGATAGAATGACCCTCTACTTCTGGAGGTGCCCCATGGACAAGATGATGCTTGCCGCCGCCATCAACGAGGCTTCAACCAAGGAGCAGAACCCTAACGTCCCTTACGGCGTCGAGGAGATCGCCCGTGATGCCATCGCCTGCGCGGAGGCGGGCGCCGCCATCGTCCACTTTCACACCAGGGACGCCGTCACCGGAGAGCAGATCTGGGACAGCTTCGATGCCTACGCCGAAGCCATCAAGCTCATCCACCGGGAGTGCGACGTGATGATCTACCCGAGCTTCCCTCCAATGCGGCCGAAGGAGGAGCGCTTCGCCCATGTCATCGCCCTTGCCGAGGACCCCAGCGTCAAGATGGAGGTGGTCGCCTTCGGCGTCGGGAGCACCAACATGGGCTCCTACGACCCGGTGGAGGGGAGCCTCAGCAGCCACGCCAACGTCAATACCCACGAGGACGCCATGTATTTCATAGAGTCGATGCGCTCTCGCGGCATCGCATACAACCTGGGCGTGAGGGATGTAGGGCACCTGCGGCACATCGCCGTGTACAGAGACATGGGGCTGGTCCAGGAGCCGCTCACCGTCGAGATGACCCTGACCGAGCGGGACACCTACGGCCCCTACCCGGACGCCAAAGGGCTCATGATGTACCTGGACATGCTTCCTAAAGACATGCGGTGCAACTGGTTCGCCGTCGTTCATGCCGCCCACGAGGATGGAGCCGCGTTTCGAAGGATCAGCATGCTGGCCGCCGCCATGGGAGGCCACGTCCGCCTGGGCCTCGGCGACAACCCGCTCCTCGACGGTAAGCCCCACACTAACGAGCAGCATGTAGAGATCGTCGCCGAGATGGCCCGGCAGGCCGGCAGGGAGGTCGCTACCGCCGCAGACGCCCGCCGCCTGATGGGGCTGACGACGTAGCCGCTGCGTCGGCTCAAGGCTGAACGATCCCGCTTCCACATCAGGCCCGAGATGTTAGGACAGCATCCACACGTTGGGCCGGATATCATGCATGACCCGGCGCGAGATGGTGATCTCCCCCTGTATCTTCCGGTCCCACTCATCCAGCCACTCCTGGGGAACGACGGTGCGCATGTGCCGCCAGTAGAGGGGCTCACCATCGCTCAGCATTCCGCCGTCCACCACGTCCGCCAGAAAGACGGTCATGTCGCCGCCGTCCATGGCGTTGATCACCCGGCAGTCGAAGTAGCCCAGGCTACCGGTGAGGACGGGACTGCCGGTGACCCGGCGTTCGAAGGGTACCTTTGCAAGCTTGTCCTGCTCGCGCCCTGAAACGAAGCCGAGACGGCGCACCAGGTCCGTTTGATCCTGACGCATGAAACACAGCGCAAAGGCCCGGCTGTTGAACACCTGGTCGTGGCTGAAGTTGGTCTTGTACAGCTGGACGACGACGCGGGGGATGTCGGCAACGATGGAGGCCCCGCCGATGGCCACGGCGATCTGGGCGTTGTCCTTACCCTGCCAGGAGGTCGTCACCGCCGCGATAGGGGACCACAGGAGGCCCATCACCGGGGCTATCTTCTCATAGTCCATGATCGCCCGCTTACTCTTCGACCTCCACCTTGACGCGGGTAGCCCCGGACGAGGGTTGGTCCTTGTCCGGTCCCATGTGATCAATGGCGCGATCGAGGAGGAAGCGCAGACCCATCAAGGCCTGCCGGTTTGCCTCCCGCATGTGGTCACGGGCCTCTTTGGGGATAAGCCGCAGAGCGTCAGGCTTGATACTGACCGAGATCTCTCCGACATGCCCCAGCTCGATTTTCAGTGTCTTCTCATTTTCTGCCATCTTCACGCCTCCCGTGAGCCTGCCGACGCTTTGTCGCATCTTCCTTCACGAATTGCAGCCTAAGAGTAGAGTCCTCCAGCTTGGCCTTCGCGATGGACATGCCGGCCAGCACCCTGGGAAGAGAGAGGTTTCGGCGGTGCTGGCCAGCCTGAATGGCCACCTCTGAGCCCCTGTGAATCACGGAAAGCTCCTCCTGGCTGGTGAAAGGGACATCCAGCTCCATTGTATAGCCCGAGTCCGTTTGAATGATCTCCTGGGGATGTCCTTTATAGAGCACCTCCGCCGGGTCCCTCCGTTATACAGGAAGTTGCCCATCTCTTCCAGGGCGTCCAACCCAACCACCTCCCGGTCCATGAACGGGACGGTCCATATGGGAAGCGGGGAGAAGGACTCCTCTATGAACTGGAGCTGGCTTTTCTGGGTGCTGCGCCAGTTATCGAAAAAGCTATCCTTGACGCCGTCCGGAAGCACCCGGTTGCACACCACAAGATCGGTGGTGTAGCCATACAGGTTCAGGTAGGTGTAGGTCCGCAACGCTTCCTTGACCACCATCTTCTCAGGGTTCACCACCAGCCTGATAGAGCTGGTGGGGCCTGTGAGAATCAGGCGCATCTCTTCCAGCTTATCGAACAGGTCCTGGATGGTGTTAAACACGCTGGTCTTGGGGACCGGAAACTTGAGCAAGGTACGGGCCACCGGTCCCAGGGCGGTGGCCACTTTGCGCTCGATGGGAAAGATCTTCTTCACATACCATCGGGCCATCTCGGGGAAGCTCAGGAGGCGCAGCGTCTCGGCGGTAGGGGCGCAGTCCACGATAACCACGTCGTAGTTGCCCTCTTCATGGTGCTGGCTAATCTCCAGCAGCCCCATCAGCTCCTCCATCCCCGGCAACACCGCCATCTCCTCCGCTATCACTCCCTCGACTCCCTGCCATTGCGTCAAGGCGGCCAGCCACTCCTGGACTGTCTCCCAATAGGAGTTCAGCTCATGGAAGATGTTCGATCTCATGGGCCCACAGGTTAGGCGCCACCTGCTCGGTCTCGGGGCCCAGGGTCATGTCATAGGAGTCGCCCAGGCTATGGGCGGGGTCCGTGCTGATGACGATGGTCCGGTATCCGCGCTTCGACAGCGTCAGGCCGGTGGCAGCGGCGACACTTGTCTTGCCGACGCCTCCCTTACCGGTGTAGAGAAGGGTGCGCATACTCTCCCCCCTGTAGCCCCCTCAATGGTGGAATGGATGGTACCGCGAGTGCTTCGGAGTCCCCCCAATGCCGTACTTCCATTGTATGCCCTATGAAGCTGCGCGCAAAACCATGGGATATACCTGCTCACAGCAAGCTATTCCAAAGCTCGATATGCTAGATAGGTCTCACCCTCACCCTAGCCCTCTCCCATCAAGGGAGAGGGGAATTTGGAATACCTGCTCGGAGGCATCTCCGACTTTGCAGCCAGTATATACTTGAGGCACTGACAACCAGGAGAGTTTCTCAGTGAAGTTCCTGAAGATGCACGGCGCCGGCAACGATTATGTGCTGGTGGAGGGCAGGGAAGGCGACCGCGAGTGGAGCGCCCTCGCTACGGCGATGTGCGACCGCCACTTCGGCATTGGGGCTGACGGCCTTCTGATCGTTGCCCCATCCGAAGCAGCAGACTTCCGAATGATCATGTTCAACCCGGACGGCTCCGAGTCCGAGATGTGCGGTAACGGCATGCGCTGCGTCGCCAAATACGTCATCGACAAGGGGTTATCTCCCAAAAAGGGCCTCGACCTTCGAATAGAGACCCTGGCGGGTGTACACCAGATCTCGGCCCGCTTGAAAGACGGCAAGGTCGACACGGTCCGGGTTGGCATGGGGACACCCCGGTTTAAGCCTTCGGAGATACCCGTGGCGGTGAACGGGACCGACAGGGTGATCGACTACCCGATCCAGGTGGACGGAGTCGATATCAATGTCACCTGCCTTTCGATAGGCAACCCCCACGCCGTCGCCTTCGTCGACCAGACCGTAGCCCAGTGGCCTCTGCTCGAGCTGGGGCCCAAAGTAGAGCACCACGGGCTGTTCCCTAATCGAGTCAACTTCGAGATCGTGAACGTCCTGGACCGGGGGCACCTGGCCGCCCGGATCTGGGAGCGGGGCGCCGGCTACACGCTGGCCAGCGGCAGCGGCGCGTGCGCCATCGCCGTCGCCGCCCGCCTCCATGGTGTCATCGACGAGACGGTCAATATTGCCTTACCCGGCGGAGACCTTCAGGTCCAGTGGGACGGCTCCGGCGAGGTGTGGCTCGAAGGGCCGGCGGCGTCGGTATTCAAGGGTGTGTGGGAGGGGTAGCCGCCGTTCCTTCATCCCAACGCGGCGTAGAGGGCTTCGATCAGCGGCGCCGACGTGGAGTCACCCCCGCGGTCATCATCTGGTTCATCGCATAACCGAAGCCGACGCCCGCACCGGGGTCGGCGAAGCCCAGAGAGCCGCCTGCTCCTGGATGTCCAAAGGCTCCCGGACTGGGTACGGCAAAGGTGTCGCCACCGGGCACCATGAAACCCAGCGCGAACACCGTGTGCATCCCCAGCACCTCGTCCATCCCGTTAGCCTGCTCGACAATGGCCGCCTTGACGGTATCCTCCGTCAGGAGGTGCACCCCGTCCAGGTCACCACGGAGGCCGAGGGGGGCGTAGAGTCGCGCGAGCCCCCGGGCGTTAGTGTGGCCGTTGGCGGCGGGCAGCTCAGCCGCCCGCCACTCCCGACTGTTCACGCCACCGCTTCCACCCAGCGACAAGGCCCTGGCGGCTAACGACTCCCGGTCCGCCATGCGCTGCGCCATGGGGTTCGGCTCACCCGGCTCAGGAGGCCGCGCGGGGATGATGTCGGCCGTCCTGGAATCATGCTCGGCGCTCATGCCGATGTGAAAGTCCAGCCCCAGCGGCTCCGCTACCTCGTCATGAAAGAAGGCGCCGAGGCTTTTGCCGCTGATGCGCCGGACCACCTCACCGACAAGCCAGCCGAAGGTGACGGCGTGATAGCCGTGCTTGGTCCCCGGCTCCCACCATGGTTCCTGTTTCGCCAGGGCGGCCGTCATGACATCCCAGTCGTACAGCGAGTCCGGCGGCAGGGTCTCCCGGACGGCGGGCATGCCAGCCTGGTGACTCAGCAGATACCGGACCGGTATACCTTCCTTTCCGGCCTCTGCAAACTCCGGCCAGTAGCTGGCAACCGGGGCGTCGACATCCAGCCGCTCCTGCTCCACCAGCCGGTGGGCGCAAATGGTTGTCGCTCCCTTAGTGGAGGAGTAGACGTTGACGATGGTGTCACGCTCCCAGGAGGTAGTCCTGTTCTTATCGGCGTGACCAGCCCAGAGGTCCACCACGGGACGCCCCTCGACGTAGATAGCGACGGAGGCACCGACTTCACCCCTCTTCGCGAAGTTCTCGATGAAGGCCTCCTGTACCTCTTTGAAACGGCTATCGCAGACCCCCTCTATTTCCGTAGTCGCCACCGAATTCCTCCTCTTGTTCAGGTAATGCCTCTTGGTCCTGCCCGAAAAGAATCAGGCGTGTCACACAGGTCACCTCACCCCTAGCCCCTCTCCGAGTCGGCGAGTGGTGCTGCGTTTCATGGAGGCCTCGGGAGTGAGGTCCAGGGACACCTGGTTAAAAGGTCCAAGGATACCTGGCCGGCCTACGCGGGAGTATAGTACACGAACCCTTCCCGTCCCACTTCCACTCGGTTATCATGGTACCGCCATCCTAGTCCAGTTACTGAAGGAGTTACGGCATGCGCCTGGCCAGGCGGATCGAGCAGTTGCCCCCATACCTTTTTGTTGAGATTTCCAAGAAGATCGCAGCGAAGAAGGCGGAGGGGATCGACGTGGTCACCTTTGCCATCGGCGATCCGGATATCCCCACGCCCGACCATATACTGGCCCGGCTTCAAAAGGAGTCGCAGGTACCTGCCAACCATCGATACCCGGAGTCTGAGGGGCTGCCGGAGTTCCGGCGTGCCATCGCCGCCTGGTACAGCAAGCGGTTCGGCGTCACGCTGGACCCGGATACCGAAGTGTTGCCCCTGATCGGCTCAAAAGAGGGGATCGGCCACATGGCCCTGTGCCTTCTCGATCCTGGAGATGTGGCCCTGGTGCCCGACCCTGGATACCCCGTCTACTCCATCGGCACCATGTTTGCCGGGGGCGAGTCCTATTGGATGCCGCTGCTGGAAGAGAACGGCTACCTCCCAGACCTCGAGGCTATACCGGAGGAGGTAGCTCGGCAAGCCCGGGTGCTTTGGATCAACTATCCGAATAACCCCACCGGCGCGGTGGCAGACCTGGGCTTTTACCAAAAGCTCACCGATTTCGCGGCCAAGTACGACATCATCGTCTGCCATGACGGCCCCTATAGCGAGATCGCCTATGATGGCTTCCGCCCGGTCAGCTTCCTGCAGGCCAAGGGGGCCATGGACATCGGTATTGAATTCCACTCATTGTCAAAGAGCTACAACATGACGGGATGGCGAGTAGGCATGGCGGTGGGCAACGCGCAGCTCATCAACGCCCTTATGCGGGTCAAGTCCAACCTGGACTCGGGCATCGCCCAGGCCATCCAGTACGCGGCCATCGAGGCCCTGGAGGGGTCTCAGGACTGTATCCAGGACAACGTGAAAGCCTACCAACGCCGTCGCGACAGGCTGGTCGCCGCTCTTAGGTCCTCCGGGATTCACGTGATACCTCCCAAGGCGAGCCTCTATGTCTGGGCGAAGGTCCCGGAGGGCTACACCTCCGCCGAATTCGCCACGAAGCTTATCGATGAAGTCGCGGTCGTCGTTACTCCGGGCAGCGGCTATGGCCGGTACGGGGAAGGCTATTTCCGTCTTTCTCTCACCATTCCCGACGATGACCTGGAAAAAGGGGCAGAGCGGCTGGCAGGCCTCAATCTATCCGCCCGATAGTACCGGCTGTCCGGTCAGGAGAGGAGGAGCATTATTCCCAAGACCCCCGTATCTACAGCGCCCCCAGCCGAACGAGCGGTCCTCGCCGGAGTGGAGGTTAGGGGGCATCTTGGACCTCTGCGACTTGAGGACTCACTGGCAGAGCTGGCGCAGCTTGCCAGCACGGCAGGCGCGCAGGTCGTCGGCGTCATTTCACAGCGCCAGAACCGCCGGGTTCGCGCCTACCTCGGCAAGGGCAAGATCGAAGAGATAGCTGAGATTGTTCGACAGCAGGACGCCGACACCGTCATTCTGGACGACGAGCTGACTCCGACGCAGCAGCGGGTCCTGGAGAACGCGCTTACTGTCAAAATCATCGACAGGACCGCCTTGATTATCGACATCTTCGCGCGTCACGCCATCACCAAGGAGGGCCACCTCCAGGTAGAGCTCGCCCAACACGAATACCTGCTCCCCAGACTGGCTGGCCAGTGGTCGCATCTGGAGCGCCTGGGAGGCGGTATTGGCACCCGAGGCCCCGGCGAGACCCAGATCGAGACAGACCGCCGCCTCATCCGTGGAAGGCTCAAGCGGCTCCAGCAAGGATTGGAACAGGTTCGCACCCATCGTGCTCTCTACCGGCAACGCCGAAAGGAGCAGTCCCTGCCGGTAGTCGCTCTCATCGGTTACACCAACGCCGGAAAGAGCACCCTGTTCAACGCCATCACCAGGGCGGACACCCTGGTACGAAATATACTCTTTGCCACATTAGACCCGATTACACGGAGGGGGCGGCTCCCTTCCGGTGACGCCGTCCTATTGACGGACACTGTGGGTTTCATCAGCAAGCTGCCCCACGCGCTGGTTGCGGCCTTTCGAGCCACCCTGGAGGAGCTGTCCGACGCCGATCTTTTGGTCCATGTCGTCGATGTGACCCACCCTAACGCCGGAGAGCAGGCTGAGGTGGTGGAGCAGACGCTGGAGGAGATGGGCCTGGGGGGAAAGCCGATCATCCTGGCCCTGAACAAGATGGACGTCGCCTTGCCCCACGCTCGTAGCGAAGCGGACCTTGCACAGGCCGCCGCACCGGTCTGGGACGACCTACGCCCCCGGGACCTGCCAACGGCGCTCGTATCGGCAACCAAAGGCTGGGGGACAAAGGGACTGCTGGAGGTCGTGGAGCGTGCTCTGCAAAGTGAGAAGGCGAAAGGCGTTCATGCGGTCAAGGCCTGATCCGCGCGCGGATAGTCGTACAGGACGCCCACCGTATCGACAGGGGGTAGGTAAATGACTAAAGTCGTGTCTTTAGGTATTCTCCTTCGCGGGGATCACGTGCTGCTCGTTAAACGGGCAGCGTCCAGGGCGTTTAATCCTGGAGTCTGGGACTTCCCGGGCGGCCATAGTGAAGACGGGGAGTCGCCCGAGCAGGCTTTGGCGAGGGAGCTAGCTGAGGAACTCGGAGTGGTTCCTAAGGAGTACTGGGAGCACAGCCGTTCGCTTAACGGCGAGGAACTACTTGTTATCCGCTATTGCGTCACACGATGGACGGGTTCGCCCAGTAACTTACAAGGGCATGAACACTCAGAAATAGCTTGGGTATGCCTCGCTGAAGTTGACAAGCTCGAATTCGCCCATCCCGACATACCTCGGCTGCTTCACGCTATGCAGAATTAAACCCGTTGGGCAAGCGTCAAACTGATACACTACCACAGCGCGTACCAGTATTCGGCGATGCACACCCACGACGCGGCCGCTTCGTCCCTGTGGGCTGATCCCCTACGGATGCCCTATGCCGGCTTTGCACAAGATGTCATTCTGAGCTCCGATTGCATCGCGAGTCTCGACAAAGTTGGACCCGCCGCAGGCGAGCGAAGAATCCGGGGTTGGGCTTGCGCACAGGAAAACATACCACCTCAGACCCTTCGGCTTCGCTCAGAGCCTGCCCTGAGCCTGCCGAAGGGGTGACAGGTTGATGCGCTCAGGGTGACACATCATTTCTCACTTTTTTCCCAAAGCCCTACACCTTGACTGGGGCCAGCTCCTCTTTCGGTGTAGCAGCCAGGCTGACCGGAGAATTGAGGTCGAAGGGGCTATCGAGGCCCAGCTCCTTGCCGATCTCTCGAACGGCGGGCATGACCTCCTGGCCCATGAGGCGGATGCAGGTCATGGTGTCCTCATGGGTGGTATTGCCGTCGCTCCCCCAGAGGGCCAAGATCGACGGGCGGGTCTGTTCCAGGATCGGACGAAGGCGCTCGACGACCGTCTCCGGGGTGCCGGTAATGATGGTCCCGGCCTCCCGCTGGTCTTCGAACGAGGCCCATTTCCGGCGTTGTCCCAGCCCGGTGGCAACCAGCCGGTTACGCCGGGTCAAGGGTGAGCCGTAGCCGGGCGGGTTGGCCCAAACAGGGTGACCCAAGCCGGTGAATTCACCCTGCATCCACATGAATTTCTTCCCGTTCTCCACGGCCTTCTCTTCGGTTTCCGCGACATGGCAGCGTATCAGGTAACCACGGTTCTCGGGGCCCGACTTGTATCCGACCTCTTGCGCCGCTTCCTCGTAGATATCCCAGATCTTCTTCGTGTCCTCGATCGTGGTGTTCAGGGCGATGTAGGGGTAACGATAGTGGGCCGCAAACTCGACCGTCTCTTTGCTGGCGATCCCAGGCACCCAGATCCGAGGGTGGGGCTTTTGAAGGGGCGTTGCCCAAGGGTTCACAACTCTGAACTGATAGTGATTCCCCTCCCAGCGCCACGGCCCAGGCTCGGTCCAGCTCTTCACGAGCAGCTCGTGAGCCTCTTCGAAGCGCTCCCGGTTATACGCAGGGTTCACGTTCGTGGCGAACTGCTCCGTCCCTCCGCCACGAACAATCCCCGCTACCAGGCGCCCCTTGGAGACCATGTCGATCATCGCGGTCTCCTCCGCCAGCTGGATCGGGTTGTCGCTCACGGGCAGTGGGTTGCCCAGGAGCACGATCTTTATCCGATCGGTTATGACGGCTAGGATCGCTGCAAAGGTGTTACATTTGGCTTGCATGCAGAAGGGAGCATTGTGATGCTCGTTCAGCATGATCCCATCGACGCCCATCTCTTCGGCATACTTATATTCCACGATTCGCTCGTTGTAGAGCCTGCTTCCCTCGACAGGGTCAAAGTGCTTGTTGGAGAACAGCAGCGCGGTGTGGCCGAAACGCAACCCCTCCTCCTCGGAATAGGTCGACATCGGCTGCTCGGTGAAGTACATCAAGTGCATGGCGTTCTCCCTCTCTTGCCGGCCTGTTGTTACCGGGCAAGCTTCCAGGCTTTACGGGCTCTCCAAACACCGCCCCGGCGGAGACCCTGCAGGAGCCAAAGTCCATGGCCGGGGAGCGGTCTCGGGCATAGTACCATCCGATCCTTTTCCGGTCTACAGTACACCCTTCACAAGGTCAGGACTGGAACTCCGGCATAACCTCTTTGGCGAATAGCTCCAGCGAGGTCATGATCTTTTCATGGGGGACCAGGCCCGTCTGGACGATCAGCAGCACCTGATCGACCCCCAGCTTGACGTAGCGCTGGAGCTGAGACCTCACCTTCGTAGGGTCTCCCACGCACCAGCCGCCAGTCTCCATCCGCCGCTTCGCATAGCGGTCCAGGTCCCACTCTACGTCCTCCGGGATATTTTCGGCCTGAGCCATCTGGTGTTCATACGTGGCGGCCTCTCGGCCACGCCACCCACCATGGATCTTGCTGGTGAAAGAGGTCTGGTACCATGCGGCGCTTCGTCCGCCGAGCGTAGCCGCCTCCTCTGCATCCTCGGAGCAGTACATGATGGTGAAGGCCGCGATCTGATTGTTGACAAATTGCCCCACCGGCTTGGCGTCCCGTATCAATTCCCGGTATTGCTCCATCCTGGGTCCCAGGGCCTCGGGGTCTTCGAAGGTGAAGCACAGAACGCCGACTCCTTTTTGGGCTGCGATCTCGAAGCTGGCCGGCTGGGAACAGGCCATCCAGATCGGCGGGTGCGGCTTTTGAATCGGTTTAGGGATGATTTCTCGTTCAGGCACGCTGAAATGCGGTCCTTCGTGGGAGAACACTTCTTGAGTCCACATCCTGGGGATCATCTCGAGGGCCTCGGCCGCCATGCTCCGGGTCTCCTCGGGATCGACGTGAAATCCGTCCATCTCGATCAACGAGGTCGCCCTGCCCGTCCCGAACTCCAGACGGCCTTTACTCACGATGTCCAGACCGGCGGCCCTTTCGGCTACGCGAATCGGATTATTGAAAGGTCCTGGAAGCAGCACCACCCCATGGCCAATGCGGATATTTTTGGTGCGGGCGGCGCAGGCCGTCAGGAATATCTCGGGCACGGAGCAGGCGGACAGCTCGGTCAGGAAGTGATGCTCCACGGCCCAGACACAGTGATAGCCGAGCCGGTCGGCAAGCTCCACCTGCTCCAGGGCTTGATGCCAGACGTCGTACTCGCTCCGCTCATGCCACGGCTTGGGATTGGTAAGCTCGTAGAGCAGGGAAATCTTCAAGGGTGGACTCCTGGAAAAGCGTTAAAAAGGCGGCCTCGGAATAGGCCGCGCCCCATTATACCAGAGCCAGAGAGTCACGGACCGCCCGTTCGGCGGCCGGAAAAGGGTCTTGCGTTATGTCAATCCACTGGATGCGGCTGTCACCGGCCCGAAACCATGCATACTGGTGTCGGACAAAGCGGTGAGTCTCGATCTTTATCCGCTCTACTGCCTCCGGCAGACCGATCTCCCCCCGCACATGGCGTCCTATCTCGCGGTAACCCAACCCGGATAAGGCCGGCAGGTCCATGCTGTATCCTCGCTCTTCCATGAGCCGCCGCACCTCATCGACCCACCCCAGCCTGATCATGTCATCTATTCGGGCGTCGGTCCGACGGTAAAGCTCTTCGCGGTTGCACGTAAGGCCCAGGACCACGGGTCGGTAGGGCGGCGGCTCGCGGCGGCCGACCTCGGAGAAGGGGCGTCCCGTCGCCCGCGTCACCTCGATGGCCCGGACCACCCGTCGTACGTTGCGACGATCGATCCTTTGAGCCGCCACGGGGTCATCCTCGGCGAGCTGAGCGAACAGCCGGTCTACGCCCCCCTCTTTTTCGGCGACGGCGGAAAGCTGGCGGCGCAATTCGGGGTTGGGCGGGACCTGGGGCAGCCGCAGACCCTCCAGCAGCGCCCAGACGTAATGGCCGGTGCCCCCGGCCAGGATAGGCAGGGAGCCTCGTTCATCTATCTCACTGATGGCCTGGCCCGCCATTTCCTGGTAGTGGGCGACGCTGAACTCCTCGTCTGGGTTGACCACGTCGATGAGGTGATGGGGAGCGCGGGCCCGCTCCTCTGGCGTCGGCTTCCCCGTCCCCACATCCATATAACGGTAGACCTGCCGGCTGTCCGCGCCGACGATCTCCCCGTTGAACCGCTCGGCCAGCCGCACCCCCAGGGCGGTCTTACCCGCACCCGTGGGACCGACAACGGCAATGAGGTTGATGGGATAGCTCATGGGTGGCCTGGTCCGTGCCCGCCTCTTATCCTCCGGCTGGGGGCGAGGCGAAAGCCTCACCCGGCGCGGGCCTGCGCCGCCTGGCGGGTCAGGCTCACGAAGTCGGCGGCCTTGAGGCTGGCCCCCCCAACCAGGCCCCCATCGATCTCCGGCTGGCCCATGAACTCGTCGACGTTCTGGGGGGTCATGCTGCCACCATAGAGGATTCTTATTTGATCAGCGAAGTCCTGGCCGTACTGCTCCGCCACCAGTTTCCGAATGAGACCGATCGTCTCGTTGGCCTCGGCGCCGCTGGCGGCCCGCCCCGTGCCGATAGCCCAGACCGGCTCATAGGCGACCACCACCCCCTCCGAGGCGGGAATGCCTGCCAGCCCGCCACGCACCTGCCGGGTCACCACCGCTTCCATCCGCCCCGCGTCACGCTCCTCCAGACGCTCGCCTACCGCGAGGATTGGCTTCAAGCCCGCAGCCAAAGCGGCAGCGACCTTCTTGTTGATGAAGGCATCGTCCTCCTGGAAATACATGCGCCTCTCCGAGTGGCCCAGGATGACGTACTCGCACAGGCCAGCCAGCATCGCCGGCGCCACCTCCCCTGTAAAGGCCCCCTGGCTCTCGTGGTGCATGTTCTGAGCGCCCAGCTTGATCTGCGTGCCTTGCAGCGCCTTGTGGACCCTGGCCAGCGAGATGAAAGGCGGGCAGAGTACTATTTCGACACCGCCGATGGCACTCAACGGCCCCCGCATCTCGAGGACCAGCGCCTCGGCCTCAGCCAGCGTGGTGTTCATCTTCCAGTTCCCTGCCACCAGGGGAGTTCGCATCGCCGTCCTCCAACCGCTTCAGCATTCGGCAGCCGGGCAAAAAAAAACACGGGGCCTATTATACCCGGCCCCGTGCCTAAAACGATCCAGCGAGCCCCCTACCTTACTCCCTGCCAGAAATGCCGAGACCAGCCTAGCGTCCGGTGAAGAAGCCCTTGATCTTGTCGACAAAGCCCTTGTTGGGCTTGGTGTTGAGAAATTTGGTCCATTGGGCCTCCGCAGTAGAGGATCGCTGCAAGTCCTTGATTCTCTGATTCATAAATCCCTGGACCAGTTTGTCCTCACCATGGTCCAACCAGAATCCATGGCCATGCTTGCACATGTCTAGCTCAAGGTTGTTGGCGCGATAGTGAAAGGCCGTCATATCCTCACCGCAATGCGGGCATTTATCCTCGGTGGGTCGCGGGCTGTATACCATCGTGCCCTTCAGCTCATCCACATCCAAAACGTGGTCCTCTAGCTGGTCCAGCTCAGGGTAATCCAACCACAGCCCATTGCATTGAGCGCACCGGTCCACCTCTATGCCCTGGTGCATCTCCGGGACCAGATCTGTATTATCCTTTGGACATTTCACAGCGACCTCCAATATCCTCGAGCCGGACTGAAGGGCCGGTCTCCCTTTGCGCCTGTAGCCCATTCTATCACGGGGCCACCGGCGACTCCTCTAGCAACAGAGATCGATGGAGGCTGAAGGCCCTCCGAGCGTATATGGGTTGACAGGGACGGGGGTTTGACAGGGAGAGAGCCCGACGATATCCTGCCCGGTAGTTAGTACGAACCACAGCCCTTCTTGCGATGCCCGTCTCCAGGGCCCAACAGGTTGTAGACGGGCCGGAAAGGTGAACGATGGCTACCCTCAAGCTGAAATACGGCGTGATCTCAACGGACGAGCACATCCAGGAGGCGGCGGACACCTGGACTGGACGCATGTCCAAGGACAAATACGGCGACGACATCCCTCACATCGGCGACATGCCCGATGGGACTCAGCAGTGGTTCATCCTCGGCAAGCCCAGGGGCCCGAGGATTGCCAGCGGCGGAGTCGCGGTGACGCCCCAGCTCAAGGTACCGACCCGGTGGGAGCTGGTCCCCAAGAACACGTACGTTCCGTCCGAGCGGCTCAAAGCCATGGACCTGGACGGCGTCGATACACATACCCTCTTTCCGGACATCGCCGGCCTGAGCAACGGCAACTTCCAGAAGGAAGGCTCCGAGGACTTCAGGCTAGCCAGCATCCAGGCCTACAACGATTGGCTGGTGGAAGAGTGGTCGGACTACAGCCCTCGTTACATCTCCCAATGCATCTCCCCCATGTGGGACGTGAATCTGACCACTAAGGAGATCATCCGCTCCGTAAAGAAGGGCCACAAGGCCGTGATCTGGCATGGAGGGACCGAGCTGTTGGGTTTCCCCTTCTTCAACGACCCCAGCTGGGACCCGGTCTATAAGACCTGCGAAGACCTGGGCGTCCCCCTGTGCCTGCACCTGGGCTCGGTCCCGGTCATGTCGCCGTGGCCCGGTTACGGCGAAAACACGTCGAGGGCGATGATGGGCGCCAGGCACGTGACGTCGGCGGCGCAGGTCATCGCCAACATCCTGTACTCCGGCGTCTTCGATCGGTTCCCTAACATGAACGCTATCACCGTCGAGAGTGGTATCGGCTGGATTCCCTTCATGCTCGAGATGGCCGACCATAATTATGAGCAGATGAAGGTCTGGGAGGACGGTTCGAAAAGTAAGCCCAGCGAGGTCTGGCGCCAGCACATGTACGCTAACTTCTGGTTTGAAGAGGCTGGGATCGAGACCCGTTACCACGTGGGAATCGATAACATCCTGTACGAAACGGACTTCCCTCACCCCACCTCTACGTGGCCCAATTCGAAGCAGGCCAGAGAGACCTCACTGAAGGGTGTCCCGGCCGACGAACGGCGGAAGATCCTCATCGACAACCCGGTCAAGCTCTACAAGCTCGACGTCGACACTTCGGAGCTGGTCGACTAGCTCCGAGGTGTCAGCCTGACGGCGCCTACGGCTTCCGTCCAGTCAGTCCGGCGATCTTGTCCGCGGTGCTGGCGTTGTCGGCCACCTTCACCTCCGGGGCGAAGGCGCCCGAGCCCCTGCCGCCAGACACCATGTTCTCGGCTACCGCCCGGCATGCTTCGGCCAGACGCTCGTTCGCCGGGAGACTCTGTCCGGTAGCCTTTGCCAGGTCCCACCCGTGAATGTACTGGTCCATAAAGATGACGGAGGCCATCCCGGCCCCATTGATTTCGCCGCCCGGCCCCGACCCCTTCTTGTCCATGGCTCCCGGTGCATTGACGGCGGCCAGCGCCGCTGCCGTGATCGCCGAGTACGCCTCCCCGGCATTCCCTGAAGCGGTAGGCTTCTCACCGGTGAGGAACGTCGCGAGGTAGCCCGCCGATTCGTTCATATGGTTCAACAGTCCTTGCACATCCCACTCAGAGCAAGGGGTGGGCTGCGTCAGCTGTTCTGACCTCACCCCGGCTATGAGCGCCTTTGCCTGGCTGAACGCTCCCTCCAGAAGCTCCACCGGACCAGCGGTCCCCTGCTGGGTCATGTCATGCCTCCTTGTTGGCTCGCGATGTTGAGCCAGGATACTACTCCACCTTTTTGTTGCCAAGGGACGCGCGTCCGTCGTCGAAACAGAGCACGGCCCTGCGTGCTGCGGCTTCGCCCCATTCGACTATAGTCAGGGCAGGCCCTCTGGACACCCTTTACAGCACCCTGCTAAGGGGCTCAGTATCCCCGCCTGGAATCCAGGAGGTTCTCCAGAGGCTCGCCAGCCAGGTAGTGCCGAAGGTTCTCACAGAACAGCTTCGTCGTCCTCTCACGATAATTGACCACACCGCCGGAGACGTGGGGAGTCATCAGAACGTTAGGCATGTCCCAAAGGCCGCTCTCCTTCGGCAGGGGCTCCACCTCGAAGACGTCCAGGCCAGCTCCGGCGATGACATTGTCTTTCAAGGCTCGGACCATGGCCGCCTCGTCGATCAGCTTGCCGCGCCCGATATTGATGATGTAAGCCGTGGGCTTCATGGCCCGCAGCTCCGCCTCGCCGATGATGCGTTCCGTCTCGGCTGTCAGGGGAAGGGCCACGACAACGAAATCCGACTCCCGGAGCATGTCCTGGAGACCGCTGGGGGGGTACATCTCGTCGACGTCTCCCACGCCGGACTGTCGCGCCCCGCCGCGCCGCACGGCGAGGACACGCATCCGAAAGGCCTGACCCAGGCGGGCGACCTCGAGGCCGATGCCGCCCAAGCCCAGGATCCCGACGGTCTTGCCTTCGATGAAGTCGGACCTTGAAAGGCCGCGCCTATAGGCATGATTCGCCTTTTCCTCCGCCCATTGAGGCATTTGTTTCATGAACATCATCATGAACATGAAACAATGCTCGGCGATGGGCTGGGCATTGGTGCCCGAGGCGTTGGTTACCGCGAAATGCGCGTCCACCAGACCGGCTTTGAACAGACCCTCGACGCCGGTGCCGACATACTGGGCCCATTTCAGGTCAGGAGAGCGGGCGGCCAGCTTCTCCGGGATCCCCCCGAAATACAACACCTCGATGTGCCTCAGCTCTTCGTCTAGCTTCGCTTTGGCCTCATCCGAGGTCGCCGCCTCCGACACAAGGGGCGCCAGCTCCCGAATCTCGATCCGCGGTGACACCTCCTCAATCATCTTCACCAACGCCGGATCGAGGGGCATGAAGATGCCCACCCTTACATCTGCCATGAAGCGCTCGTCCTCTCCGCCGTTAATCGGCCGCGGCTTTCGGCATCAGGGGCTCCAGCCCCTCTTCCAGCTCCACCCCCAAAGCCTCCATGACGTGGGCAAGCATGGCGTAGTAAGATATCACAACGGTGATATCCACAAGCCCCTTCCGCCCCACTAGATGCTCGACGCCCGAGGAGGTGGCGTCGTTGACCTCGTTCTTCAACACTTTCTTGGCGTAGTCGATAAAGACGGACTCCTGGGGTATCAATTTTCGGGTAGACCTGATTTTGATCGCCTCAATGACCTCTTCCCGGACGCCGGCCTGCCGGGCCAGGGGTACATGATGGGTGAACTCATACTGGCAGTTCATCTCCCTGGAGGTGGCGAGAATGGCGATCTCCCTTACGTCCGGACTAACCTCAGACTCAAAGCGGACGTAGGCGCCCAGCTCACCGATCCGGGCCGCCGCCTCAGGAGAGTTCAGGGCCAGGCTAAAAACCTTGGCCAGCTGGCCTCCCCTGGGTCCAGAGATGCGGTCAAACGCCGATTGATCGGCGGCAGAAAGGTCTTCGCGGGATAGGTATGGCACTCGCGACACTTCAGCGCCTCCTTTAGTACGGTCGATTTCCGAAGCTCCTCAATGTAGCACGGTCATGGCACGGGATACAACGGGAGTCCGTAGTCGCCCCTGCATCGTTATAATGGACGTGGGAATCCAGTATGTTACCCCAACATCACGTGGAAACGAGGGCGAGGCCCAGTCGGTTGATTATCTGTCCCGCCCTGTTGTGCGAAAGAGAGGCTACCCAGTGAGAAGCGTCTTGAAACGTCACCTACTACCCTCTTTCCTCCTCATGGCCCTGGTCCTCCCCCTCCTGGCCGCCTGCGTCTCTATCCAACGCACCTCCGACCGGTCCGACGCCGTGCCCGAGGACCTGGCGGCGGTCTGGGAGACCTACCTGGCGCTGCAGGAGCGCTATGTAGACGGCGACGCCCTCGATCCTGGCAGGCTCTCCGCCGGCGCTATCCGGGGAATGCTGGAGGCCCTGGACGACCCTTTTGCCATCTACTTCGACGCTGAGAACTTCCAGTCTTCCCTTGACGACATCGAAGGGAACTTTGAGGGGATCGGAGCGACGGTGGCCATGCAGGACGGCTTCCCCACCATCATAGCTCCCCTTCCCAATTCCCCCGCCGCCCGGGCGGGCCTAGCCACCGGCGACGTGATCCGAGCCGTGGAGGGAGAGTCCATAGAGGGGCTCACCCTGCAAGAGGTGGTGGCCTTGATTCGCGGGCCAAGCGGGAGCCCGGTACGGCTCTCCGTCCAGTCAGTGGGAAGCGAAGAGGTCAGCGAGATCACCATAGTCCGCGACCAAATCCACGTCGCCAGTGTCACTGTTGACCTGCTCCAGGACAATATCGCTCATGTGCGCATCACCGGCTTTCTCAGCCAGACTGCCGATGAGTTAAAGACGATACTGGAGGAGCTCATCGAGCAAGACGTGCGAGGCATCGTGCTGGACCTGAGAAACAACCCCGGCGGTCTGGTGTCGGCGGTCATCGACGTGGCCAGCGAGTTCCTGGACGACGGACTGGTGGGCTTCGAGGTCGACGCCTCCGGAAAGAGGACTGATTGGCAGGTAAAGAGTGGGGGGCAGTTTATCGATCCCCCCATGGCCGTGCTCGTGAACAGGGGCAGCGCCAGCTGCAGCGAGGTGCTGGCAGGCGCGTTGCAGGACACCGGACGGGGGACGATTGTGGGAACGCAGACCTTCGGCAAGGGCGTGGTCAACGCGTCGATCAGGCTCCCGGACGGCTCAGGCCTTTACATCCCAACGGCGGCCTGGTTCACCCCCAACGGTACTCAGATCGGGCGCATCGGTCTGAGCCCGGACATTCTTGTCACGCGCAGCCAGGAAGACCTCCAGGCAGGTCGAGACCCCCAGCTCGATATAGCCATCGAGACGGTGCGCCAGGCCCTGGCGGTGGGCCGCTAAGCGAGAACCAGGATGGCTGACGGCAACAACAATTTCAAAGTGGTCACGGTTAACCGGCAGGCCCGCCACGAGTACGAGATACTGGACGTCGTCGAGGCCGGCATCGTCCTCACCGGCACCGAGATCAAATCGGTCCGATCAGGCCGTGTGAACATCCGAGAGGGCTACGCCCGCGGCATGGATGAAGAGCTCTGGCTTTACGGCGTCCACATCGCGCAATACGCGTCGGCCAGCCACAACAACCACGAGCCCACCCGGCCAAGGAAGCTCTTGCTCCATCGCCGCCAGATCGACGATCTAACGCTCAAGGCTGAGTCGCGCAGCCTCACCATCGTCCCGCTGCGCATGTATATCAAGAACCACCGCGCCAAGGTCGAGCTCGGCCTCGCCCGGGGGCGCAAGCGCTACGATAAGCGGCAGGCCATCGCCAAGCGCGAATCCGATCGCCGTATCGATCAGGCCACTCGCCAGCGCGTGTAAGGGCCAACCTTGCCGCCCAACGGGCGCCGCACGGAGAAGCTGCCCAGCAACCAGTCTCCCCTCCTCAGGTACCCTGAGCCCTTCCGGACATTGTCGTGGAGGAGTGCGAGGGGCGCAGCCCCTCGCTAATTCCTTAACTGGGAGGGTGGGTTGCCTAGTCAAGGGCAGCAGGTAGTTTATGTCAACCCGTGCCCATCTCGTGCTATACTGAAATGTATGGGGACGCGTGGGTTCGACAGGGGAGTTCCCTGACAACGCTGCGAGCCGAGGTGCCATCGCCCTCGTTAATCAGGTGGCAAAAAAGTAACTGGCGAAAGAAACCTCGCCCTAGCCGCTGCCTAAAGCAGCTGCTACGTCCACCCTGACCTCTCCTCGAGGGTTAGGGATGGGCGCAAACTAATCGAGGTGCTGCTGCTCCCATGCCGATAAGAGCAGCCTAAGACTATCGGCTGGCCTCGCTGAACAAACGCCGGATGAGGAAGGCGAGGCGAGACACTAAATGCCGGCTACGCTCGTAGATGCGGTGTACAGGACTTTTCTGGACGGGGAGTTCGACCCTCCCCCGTCTCCACCAAGAACACCGTTTGCCGCATTGGCATTCCACCTCACCGTTCTCGGCTAGGCTAGCCAATGACCCCTGTTGCACCTGTTCAAATCGTAGTTTTAGATGATTGGCACGACGATAGACCTGGAGAAGGTGCAAGAGTTACCGTCTCTGGCCAAGGGACCAAAGTCGCTGACGCACGGGGCGAAACCACCTGGCGGCTCGGGTTTCCCGAGGACACAGTTAGTATTAGAGTTGAATACCGATCCCTATTCGGACCTGAGCACACAGAGTGGGGAGGCATGGGCTTTCTGCTGAAGCAGGGACACCGTTACATCTTTCGCGCCGGAGCCGGATCTTTGGATGTTGACGACGGATATGAAATCGGATCCGGGCTCGAAGTGTCACCGTTAGCGCAGGCTAAACTTCAGGACACTGACGGATGGGACATTTTCCTGAGCCATGCTTCAGAAGATGATGAATTAGCCGCCAGAGTGGCGAAACTTTTGTCGGCATCCGGGATCAAGGTCTTCACCACTGGCCCTGGCTTTCCGACAGGCATTTGGTCCGACGAAGTACGAGCTGCCCTGGAGGAATCCGAACACTTCTGGCTCTTGCTCACTGACAAGGCCCTGGACCGCAGTGTCTACGTGCACCACGAGTTTGGATACTTCTTCGGCTGGCATCGTGAGAAAAACGCTTTGTTAGATGCGCGCGTGATAGGTAGGCGGCTGAGATACTTTGTGGAAGACGGTAATCGGCGACGTCCCGGAATGTATCAGCACTTCCAAGATTTCCCTATCGATGGCTTCGACGACCCTGTTGTTATCGGAAGGGTCATTGCCAGCGAGATCGGTAGAGTTCTCGAAGAGCCTGAAAACCCTGACGAATATCGCATCGGGGGATCTGGCGGGGCAGCAACCCCGCCTGACGGACTGGCTACACTGCAAATCGTGCGAACCAGCAGTAGTGCTCCTCCGGACTACTCGTATGGGATTTTCACCATCGACGTATTGTCACCAGTGGCCATCTTCACCGTGGGCGCAGTTGCATGGCACGATCAGGGTTTATGTATCGCCACTCAAGCCCCTGTCACAAGTCGGAGCTGGCCGAAAAGAACAATTATCGCTGAGGGCCGACTGGGCGAAAGATACGGAGCCCCCTCAGGAACTACAGGACACCCAAAAGCGTAGATATGTGATGCAGCGACCCAGGGATCCAGGCCCCCCGTGGGCTCCGTTGTATATCACGTTCGAGACAGAATCGGGAGAGGCCTGGGCGGCTGTTGCCTATATGCGAGTCGAAACACACCAAAAGGGCTTCCCGGAGGTTCAACTACTTCATGGCCCGAATCCGTTCGGTTGGGTGAAAGGGCATCTGGGGACTCCGTAGCCACAATGCTTCTGTTCTTCCCCACACCGCCATAAACGCCCCCTTCACCCTGACTTCCACCACCGACCGGCTCCCCTTCGCGTACACATAGACCGCATCCAGCACCGTCAGCAGCAGCTTCCGTCGCTCCTCCAGGGTTGCTCCGGCCCACAACTGTGGCAGGTCCAGTAGTAGCTTTCCCGCCGGAGTTTGCTATTGCCCAGGAGGCGGCATCACACCGAGCTGCTGCATCATCGCAGCATCATCGGTTAGTCCCCAATGCTCTACGGCCTTCCCACCGATGATTCGGACTATGTGGATTTCCGTGATTTGGACCTTCTTCCCTGTAGCAGGGATTCCCATGAATTCACCTTGATGAGTCCCTGTCGTGGTGTGGTGACCGACGACAAGGTCGCCTTCAGCAACCATAAAGTCGGTCGTTGCGCTAAGATCCGGGAAGCCACTGAAAAGCATGTTCAATCCTTGTTTCAGGCCCTCCCTGTCCGCGGGTGTCCCTGGTATCGGATTGTGATCAACGAAATTAGAAGCAATGAGCTCATCGAGTACCGCCGGACTCTTATTGCCGATGGCCTCGTCAACAAACCTCTTGTACAGAGCCTTGTTCGCTTCTGACATCTTAAGCCTCCTCACGCAATATGGTGTCAATTATGCCACGCACGTCTACTCATGCCGCATCGCGTGACTGCTGAGCGCCACCACTTCCCAACAGGGAAGATTTTGTGAGACCAGTTCCCAGAGCCGGTCACCTACTTTCTTGACCCCGTCGAAGATGTCCAACTTCCCAGGGACGAGGACTTCACCCATCCACGAGCATAGAAGGCTCCGGTGTCTCTGCTTGCTCGGACTGGGCCAGAGCATATCCAGGAAGTACAGACCGAAACGCCGCCTTCACCTTGACCTCCAACACCGACCGGCTCTCCTTGGCGTCCACCCTTCGACATCGCTCAGGGCTGGCTCCGACCGCGTCTCCGTCTTGTCTTGAGTTTTCCGGTGGGTGGTTCGGTGGTAAAATCGCACCTGTGAGCTCAAACGGGGTCGCAGTCAGGGCCCGCGATATGGCCCAAGACCGTAGGACCTCCTAGGCGCGGTTGGGATAGTTCCCAGACACTGGACAAAGGGCGCACCGTTATAGACGGCTAGGAGACGATTCAATGCCAATTTATATGGATGTCCATCGGCTGGAGGGAGGAGTCACACCTCTTGAGGTCGAACAGGCCCACCTTTCAGACCTTGAGGCGCAAGAGAAGTACGGCGTCCGGTATCTGAAATATTGGTTCAACCAGGAGGCTGGGTCGGTCTTCTGCCTCATCGACGCCCCCGAACCGGACGCAGCGGTTGCCGTTCACCGAGAGGCGCACGGCATGATCGCCGACAAGCTCATCCAAGTAGATGAGGTCGTTTTAAATGCCTTCCTCTGCGACGGAGGGGAGAAACCCGCTGGGGCGGCGGCTCTCTTACCGGGCGGTGACGGCCAGACGCTGGATGGCGGCCTCCGGATCATCCTCTTTACCGACTTGGAGGGCTCGACCGCCACGACGAATCGATTGGGGGACGCCGAGGCGATGAAAGTCCTCCGCTCCCACAATGCCATTGTGCGCGAGGCGCTCGCCGAGTGGAGGGGCAAGGAGGTCAAACATACCGGCGACGGCGTCATGGCCTCATTCCTCTCGTGCTCCGACGCCGCCGGGTGTGCTATCGCGATTCAGCAGAGGCTGGCCAAGCACAACAGTGAACAGGCTGCTGAGCCTATTAGCGTGCGCATAGGCTTCACGGCCGGTGAACCGGTATCTGACAACGAGGACCTGTTCGGCGCGTCCGTTCAACTTGCCGCGAGAATCTGTGCCCATGCCCACCCGGGCCAGATCCTGGTGTCGAATGTTATCAAAGAGTTATCCATCGGCAAGGGGTTGGCGTTCGTTGACCACGGGGAGGTGGCTCTCAAGGGGTTCGACCATCCTGTGCACCTTCACGAGGTGGGCTGGTCCGCTTGAGCCGGACCCACAGATAGACATGCCGTAACCCATCATCCTCACCGTCTGCGACGAGCCCCAGTCTTAAACGTTTTCGAGCGCGAGCTGCCGATGGCCCGATAATACCGCCCTTCACCTCCACCGCCGACCGGCTCAGATGGGAGTTGCCGCGCAAAACGGCTTCGGGCTAATCTCTTTGTCAGTACCGTGAGGGGGGATTCCCATGGGAGAGATAACCGTTGAAGCGAGTCGCACCATCGGCGCGCCGCCGGAAAGGGTTTACGCCGTACTGTCAGACTACCGCGAGGGACACCGTGCCATTCTCCCGAAGGCCTACTTCACAGAGCTTACCGTAGAGGAAGGCGGACAGGGAGAGGGCACCGTTTGTGCGCGTGGGCATGAAGGTGATGGGCGTAGAAGCCCACTATCGTATGACGGTCACCGAGCCGGAGCCGGGCCGCATATTAAAGGAAGCCGACGAGACCGCCGGAGTGTCCACCACGTTTACAGTTGATGCACTAGAATCGGGTGCGCAGTCCCGTCTCACCATCTCCTCCAGCATGCGAACCAGCCCCGGTATCAAGGGACTCCTGGAACGGCTGTTCACCCCTATGATTACCCGGCGCATCTACATGAAAGAGCTGCAACAGATAGACGATTATATGCGCCAGAGACCTGCCTAGCCAGCTAGACCAAGGAGGTCTGTACGCTGGGAGAGAACGCCGTATTGTGGTTTCCCCACACCCCCCTAAAAGCCACCTTCACCCTGACCTCCACCACCCTCCGGCTCCCCTTCGCGTCCACGTAGACCGTGTCCAGGATCGTCAGCAGCAGCTTCCGCCGCTCCTCCAGATTTGCGCCGGCCCAAAGGTGCGGCAGGTCCAGCAGCAGCTTCCCGGCCTCCTCCGTAGCGTTGGCCTCCGGCACCATCAGTGATGCTAGATCAAACTCTATCTGTTCCTTCTGCCGCCGGTAATCCCCGTCGTCGAACAGCCCATCGATAAAGGCCTTTGCCATACGCCGCAGCCGCTCCTCCAGCTTCTTCTGTTGCTCTTCCACCTGCTTGACCTGGTCCGTGAGATTCACCCTGTCCAGCGCCCGTTCCAACCAGTCCTCTGGCAATGTGATCGACGAGATCAGCAATCCCACCTGCTCATCCGCCACCTCGCACGAGATGTATCCTCCCGCGGCCGGGCACTGGGCGATGCTCCGGGACTCCCGGTGCTCCCGGTAATAACGCGCTCCGTTCTTGTAGGTCTGTGCCCACATCGGCATCCTACAGTGGATGCACCGGATAAGCCCTTTGAGCAGATACTGGCGCTCGGGATGCGGCGCGTGAAGGTCCGGGAGCGGCCGCTTCGGCGCTTCATGAGGCGCTGGATGTGGCGGAAGATGTCCTGGGTGATGAGGGCCTCGTGAGCCCCCGGCCGCAACTCCTCGCGATGCCGCACCAGCCCGACATAGAACGGGTTATGGAGAATGTTCCGGACAGAGGCTGTGGTGAACCGCCGTGGCCCGCCCACCAGTTCGCCGGCCGGCCCCGGCAGCCGTTTATTGTTTCTGGTCCGGAATCCCTCGCGGTTTAGCCAGATGGCCAGCTCCGCTAGTGTCGTCTGCCCCGCGGCATAGCGGCGGAAAAGTTCCCGGATCGCCTCGCCCTCAGCGTCCACCAGGTGAATATCACCGGGATGTTCCGGGTCGCACCGGCGCTTCCGCTCGCCCTTTTCCTCGACCCAGCAGGACTCATAGCCGAAGGGTATCCCTCCCAGGTGTTTTCCCTCATGGGCCCGCTGGCTCTGGCCTTTTTTGACGTGGTTGGCGAGGGAGTCGCTGAAATACTGGGCCACCGCCCCGAGCATCTGGAAGGACAGCCGTCCCTCGGGAGTGCTGTAATCGAAGTCCTCGCTGATGGAGACAAGGCCGACGTTATGTCGCCCCAGAACCGCCAGGGCCTCCAGGGAGACCCGCTGGTTCCGGGACCATCGGTCCAATGTATGGACTACGACCGTATCGAAACGCCCGGACGAAGCGTCGGTGAGAAGCTGTTGGATGACGGGACGCTTCTTGATGGACTCCGAGTGGGCCGAGCGCCCTTCCTCGCGGTAGACCCGAATGACCTCCCAGTCTCGGTTCTTGCAAAGCTCTCGGAATAGCCGCTCCTGGGCATCCAGGGAGTGGCCATCAACCTGGGAGGCGCTGGAGACCCGGAGGTAGGCCACCGCCCTCATGAGTTAGTCAACCTGCCCATTACACGCCCGCGAGGCCACCGCAACAGCCATTTCAGCCAACGTGTCCAGGAAGTGGTCGATCATCAGGCTATCGAGGTCCCCTCCGTGGTCAGGTTCTACCCCTTCCGCGTAGCCGCCACAGTGTATACGCGGGTGTATACTTGTCAACGCTTTCGGGCGGCCACCTTGCTCCTTCTGGTCCTGGGATGGCATCTCAGGCCGCCTCTTCAGCAGTCTCGCTCCTGGCGTCCAGAAGCCGCTTGAGCGTGGCGTAGCCGATTCCCAACTCGCGGGCAGCCTCACGTCGTGACAAGGAGCCGTCGCTAAGGCGCTCCAAAACTGCTCCAAATCTCGCCTTGAAACCTCGCCTGTCTTGCACCCTTGGTCGCCCGATTCTTCGCCCTTGACGGCGGGCTCTGTCCATTCCCGCCTTTACGCGTTCCTTGAGGATCCCCCGTTCAAGCTGGGCATAGGCAATGGTGATGTAGTAGAGGGCTTCGCCAAAGGGGCTGGTTGTGTCCAACCACGGCTCCGTGAACGACCTGAGCCCAACCCCCCAAGCCCGCAGCAGCTCCAGGGTGGTGGCCGCATCGAGCACCGAGCGAAATGCTCGGTCCATCCGCCAAACAAGGAGCAGGTCACATCGCCGCTTGCTGGCGGCGTCAAGCAAATCGCGCCACCGCTCTCGTCGCGGCAGGTCTGTTGCCGGAGCGTGATCGACGAACTCACCAATGACTGTCCAATCTTCTTGGGAGCTAATGAAATCTCTCAGTACACAGAGCTGCGTCTCTGGGTCCTGGTCCTTGTCCGCGGTAGAGACCCGCGCGTAAATGGCGATCCGCATTGGGGGCACCCTATCCCTGGAGACGCTCGAGGTCACCGACGACCGTGCTCACGAAGTCGCTGTCAGCGATGAATCCTCGAAAGTGTCGACCATCACTTGGGCAGGCCACCGTGAGGAAGGTCTTGGGACGTTTGGCCTTACGGCTCCGGGCTAAACTGAAGTGCATAGAAGCGCTGCATACCGGGCACAAGATTGTCTTCATTGCGTGTCCTCCGACTCCTCGTTGTGGTGGGCCTCATAAGCTCGGCAGACTTCAACCAGCGCGGCTGTTTTTCTGGGGAGGCCTTGCTCGTTGCTCCCGCTGAGGGCCGCCGCCATCTCGAGCGCACGTCCGACAATCAGGGCATGTTCCCCTGACAGATGGAAGACCAAGTGTCGGGGACGGGCGGCCTGAGCGACCTCCCACTGACGGAGATGTAGGGCCATGTCCTCAGTGCCCAGTTGGGAGAGCTCTGCAAGGGACTGCGCGGACTCAGGTAGGACAGCGAGCACGTCGTCCATGGACAGATCAAGCAGCATGTCTCGGACAACCTCTGCCCGAAGCCCGATATCTTCTGTGCCGTGGAGGCGATTCAAAGCCTGGGCGAGCAGGCGGGCATTCGCGTCGTCCAGATCGACCACGACGCAGGCGACATGTTCTACCCCACTGTCCCGCAATATTTGGAGGCGCTGATTTCCTCCCAGGACCTCGAAGTCGTCGCCGATTGGTCGAACGACCAGATTTTGAACCAGCCCGAATCGTCGCAAACTCTCGCGAAGCCGCGTCATTCCAGCGTCATCCAGGACGTTCGAGTTCCACAAAGCTTCCCTGAGGCTCCCAATGGGCAGCTCACGGACTTCCATCACACTCTCCTGTCTTTGGGAACTGCAGTATCGGAACAGCGATCCGCTCCTGAAGGGACGCATCCAGTAGGTAGAGATAACGATGCTTCGGGGCCTGGTCGACGAGACGTACTGTTAGGCCACGCTCTTCCAGGTGACGCCTTGATCGAGTACCGAAAACGTGGCTGAACGTACGGGAGTGGTGACGTCTCCCATCCCCAATGTCGTAGCGAGCCACTCCCTGAGAAAGACCTAAATACAGAAAGCCTGCCGCTCGGTAGATGACCCCGGTATGGCCAACTGCCGGATCGGCGTACGTCAGGACAAAGCGGACTGAGGTGTTTCGCCGAAGTGCCCGGAGAACGACACTAAGAACCCGGCTTTCGCTGTTTCTTGGTAGCCGATCAGAGAGCAAAAAACGGGTCATAGTCAAGCATTCGTCAGGACCAGCACCATGGATGAGACGATGGCCATTCGGGGGTCCGACGCCGAGGGTGACCACCCCCGCTAGAGATTGGCCTGCAAACACACCGAAGCTCAACCTCGTCCCTGCCGGCAACGTACCCAGGTAGTGTCCTTGCCGAAGCAGTTCTTTCGCCACGCGATGTGTGACGGGGGCAACCCGTAGGGCCTGGAGCGCCGAGGTCGGAGTCGCACCGCCTCCTGCCCGCTGGGAAGCGAGCCATGCATCTGTTACACCACCGGCGCTGGTCATTGTCACCACCTCTTCCGCCATAGTTTTGGAGGCCGCTATAATCATGAGAACCCATGTCGCTGATTCATGTCACGCGCAACCCAACCAGGCGGACCGTGGGTTCTTTCCCATGGGAGGAGGGTCTTTTGAAGCAGTCTGGCAGCGGTAGACATCGCCCCGAACAGGAGCAACTGCGGGCGGTTCAGCTCTATCGAGAAGGCTATGGACAACAGGAAGTCAGGGAGATCATGCGATCCGTGCCGCCCAGCACGCTCAATCGCTGGATCGCTCTGGGCAAGGAGGCTGATCCGACGTTAGAAATCGCCCATGTCCAGGGAGCTCAGGGACGGACCGTTGGCATGCCCATGCCCGCCTGGGAACCAGTGGGGAAACGCATCACGCTGTTCTCCCAGGACGCCATGACCGGGGAAGTCCGGAGGGCTCCAGGTATGTTCGCCGCCGCTGGAGAGGTCGCCGAATGGGAAAATCAACTGTTCGGGCAGATGCTGGAGGCTGGAGCGTACGTGGCCCCCAGATACAATCTGCCGCTCCTGATGAAGCTCCACTGCCTGGATGGGCTCGGGTTCAGCAGGACAGCCAAAGCCTATGAGAACTTTACGAGACGGAAGATTTCCCGATCCACCGTGAGGCGGCTGCTGAAAGATATGACAGTGGGGGCAGCTGATCTCAAAAGCAAGCTGCGCATGGAGATGTCGCTGTTGAGGAGCGCCGAAGACGAGGAGTCGATACGGAAGAGGATGGCCGAGCTGGCCAACACCGCCCGAGCAAAGAATCCCCACCACCCGATCCAGCGGATTTGGCTAACTATTCGGGACTGAACCGGTCCAGTTCCCCGGTCGTCTACTCTACGAACGCCGACCGCGGACATGCGGGCCGCGGTTTATCGTCCGCGGTAGGGATAGCCTTTCAGGTAGTTGACCACTGTCCCGCTGGTCACCCCCAGAAGATCCGCTATCTCCCGGTAGCTCTTACCCTGGCCCCGTAGCTCCTTCGCCAACACTGCCTTCTCCTGGGGATTGGACCGCTTGGGCGTACGGCTGGGTGCTGGCTGCCCAACGGGCGCAAAGAGTTTGGTCAAGGACGGTTTCCAGAATGAAGGTAGCTGGTTCTCCATGAGGCCGGCAAAGTCCGCCTCAGGCGCATGAACGTAGGACCAACGTCGTCGGTCCCTGGCAATAACGTCCATGGCCGTTTTCGCCGCTGCCGCGATCTTTGCCAGCTCAGGCCTCTCAAACTCCAGCTGCAAGATGCTGGGCTCTTTAAAGACCACCACGTTGGCGCTGCTGACTATATTGCGGTCAACCTGTCGAGCCTCCTGGCTGACGAAGATAATGCTCTGCTCCCGTTGGCGGGAGAGGTTGATGGCCTGGGACATGGCCCGGCTTTCCCGCAAGGCGCTGCCTCTAGCGTGATAGGCCAGATATGCCTCGTCCACCAGCGCAAAGGCCTGACGCGGCACCTCGTCCAATGATGGGGCCACACCGATCCAATCGGGGAGTAAGGAGCGGGCCGAGGCCGGGACTCCGATGACGTAGGGCGATGCGGTGTAGCGAAAGAGCTCCAGGAGTCGGTAACCAAGGACTGACTTACCGCTCCCCCGTTTTCCGAGGACCAAAATCACTGAGGGGTGCATGATCCTTCGCCGCCAGTCCGAGTCGGGCTCTGCGAATATCTTCGGCGTAGCTGGGTCCGGCTGGGAAAGAGGTGATATCTCCGGGGCCACGAGCAAAGGGTGCGTGAAATCGTAGGCTGAAATGACTTCGGCGATTGTTAGTGGATGTGTGGCCTCGATCATAGGGGTTTGGTGGATGCGGCGCTGGAGCTCCTGTTGTTCCAGATTCCATTTCCTGGCCGCTTCTGCCTTACCCCACGTGTCCAACAGATCCCAAATGGAGCGGCCCGTGGCTCTTTCGAGAAGCCGGGTCCCGCCCAGGATTCCCACCCCAATCGCGATCATTTTGCCCAGTCCGCTGAAGTCTGAACCCGTTGCCATGGGCCACCTCCTGTGTGGCGACACAGTGTAGGCGGTACCCCGTGGATGTCAACGCTGTTCAACTCTTGAAGTAGGTTGTACGCTGCGGCGTTCAACGCTGTTCAATTGAACAGGCGAGGGTAGCCATGTTGACGGAACGCCGCATCAGCCATCGAGATCTTTGCCCTGTGTCGCCGAATGCGTATACTGCCTGTATACACAACCATGCCTGCGGCGGGCCATAAAACAGGGAGCTCCAAAACGGGGGGGCGCGCTGCTTCAGGGGATTGGTCCTCAAAACAGGCGCTCTAAAAGGACTTGGTTTTGGCGGAATGGTCCCACATAGTGAGCCGTTAGTTATGACAACTTCTACAAAATCGACCCTCGAACGCCTCCGCAACCTCACCGACTATGAGTCTTAGATAGATCTTTTTCGTCGACCTTGGTTACGAATTCGCGGATGAGCCCAGGTCAACAGCCGGTTAGCCGGAGTCCGTGCGTAACGCCGTAAAGGGGATCAAGGTCGCAGCGCGCTACGGCGAGTTCCTTGTCTACTACGTTCGCATCCCTGAAGACCACATGCTTTTCTTGGAGCGCCAGGTCTCGACCCGGGTCCTTAGTGCGGAGCCCCTTAGTCTTCTGGTGTTCACCAATCCAGAGTAGACGCTTTGGCATTTCGTCCAAGTCCGGTATGACGAGCAAGCTGAGCGCCGCCGACAACTCCGTCGCTCTGTGGTTGACCTGAGTGACCCCCGTCGAGCGGAACGCCTTCGAACAACCGCTGAACGTCTGATCAAGCTCTCGGTGCCGCACGGCGATCCTCAGGACGCTATTACCATCCAGGAACGATGCGAAGAGACCTTCGGAGTAATCAAAGATCTCAGAAGCCTAGCGCGGAGGTGGAGAAAAGATGGCAGACGACGCAGAGGCCCCAACAAAATCCGACTTACGATACCCGATCTCGATAGGGATCCAAAGAACGGTAAGGGGCAGTACGCCGCCCGATGACTACGCAATGTTGTGTACTCGTTCGGTACATATGGGACAGCTCGGCAGTGGAGTCAGCCTCCGGGTGGATGTGTCCCATCGGCCGAAACATGGGTTGACCTGGATTGTCTCTCGTCATCAGGGAACATGGGCAGTCGGCTACGCCAAGTAGTCCGCCGCGATAGACGAAAATAGAAAGAGCCCCCGCCTGGTTGGGTGGGGGCTCTTTCTTTCTACGGCGCCCGAACTTTTACCGGCGGCCGATGGCGTTTTCCCTATCAATCCAAACCTGGTCCCAGTACCACACGGTAGTCGCGGTCACCCTTGGGAGAGGCAGGTTCTTCACCCACTCCCTGGCGATTCCGGAGGCGGCATGAAAGCCCGAGGTAGGAATGATGTGGGGGTCGCTCAGAATCCGCCGCTGGAAAGTGGCAACGATCTCCGCTCGTTTGGCTGGGTCGAGTTCCTGTTTCTGCGCTGCCCAGAGATCATTGTTCTCGGGCGTCGGGAACCCATGAGCGAAGTGGAAGATTTCCTCGGTGAAGTAGGCAAGGCTCAGGCTCGGGTCGGTCGTGGCCGGGTGCGTCCACGACACGTTGACGTCGAACTGGCCGTTCCGGCGTCTCTCCTGGGCCGAGGTGAAGTCGACGACGTTCAGGACCATCTCGATGCCCAGATCGTCCTTCAGCTGCTGCTGCAGCACCGTCGCTTCAGGCGCGTTATAGGTGCTGTCGGTCAGGACGTCGAGCTTGGGGAACTCGCCCTTGTCCACGTCGAACCCCGCGTCCTTTAGGAGGTCCTTGGCCAGCTGGATGTCCGCCGGGTCTTTCTGGTATTTCACCGACAGGCCGGCGACTATTTTCCAGACGTCGGTCTCCAGCTCACCGGTGTCCCTATTCAGGTAGCGGTAGCCCGGGGTGCTGAGAACCTCCTCCATCGGAAGTGCCCAGAGGTTGCCGCTGCTTCCCGGCGTCACGCCAACCGTGTCGATGACACCGTTACCGTTGTTGGCCAACTCAACCCAGGCCAGACGGTCAGTAGCGATGAAGAAGGCCTTGGTGATGCGTGGATCGTTGAAGGGGGCCTTGTTCTTGAAGCCCCAACCGCTGGAAGTCGCGAAGCGGGTCTGGAGAACGGCGCCGGGCATGCGCCGGGCAGCGTCCTCTTCTCGCCCGCTAACGACGAAGCTCACCTCAGCGTGGAACAAGTCCAGTTGGCCGGTGACGATGCCGGCGTAGGAGCGGCTCCCATCGAAGAAGCTGATCCCCTCGATGCCATCCAAGTAGGGAAGCTGCTCGCCCTCGGGGCCTTTGATCCAGTAGTTGGGGTTCTTGACGTACGTGATCTTGATGTCGGTGTCGATGTCGACGACCTCGAAGGCGCCGGAGCCTATCGGACTGTTGGCCGTCTCCTCCAGCGTCCTGTGGGCCGGGTACATGTACGCGTGGTAGTTGGCGAAGGAGGCGAGGATCGAGACGTCGACCTGCTTCAAGTTGACCTTGATGGTGTTGTCGTCGATCAGCTCGACGCTCTCGAGGCTCTTCGCGACCTGGTCGGGCCCCCGCGTGATGGTGAAATCTTCCGGTGGACTAATCCAGTGGTTGAGAGTGAACTCCACGTCGCGGGCGGTCAGGGGCATCCCATCGGACCACATGGCCTCGGGCTTGACGTGGAAGGTGATCGAGTCCCCCGTGGAGGCGAAGTCCCACCTGTCCACCAGGTAACCTTCCAGAACGTCCTGGTTGTGGGGGTCGTTCCACATCAGCGTCTGGAAGATGGGCCGGGACTGCCATGCGTGCTGTGCGCCCCAATCAGGGTTCCTAATCGTCGGCTGGAACGGGGCGCTGAGGGTGTCCCGGATGCCCTGTTTGAGCACGCCGCCCCGCTGGACCAATGTCGCGGGCGAAATTGTGGGTCTCGGTGTAGCGGTTGCCTGAGGCGTCGCGGTAGGCTGAGGCGTCGCGGTGGGTTGAGGGGTCGCGGTGGGCACGCCGGGAAGCGGCGTTGCCGTGGGCTGTGGAGTGGCCGTGGGGACCGGTGTGGCCGTCGGGTCGCCTCCTCCTCCGCAGGCTGCCACGAGTAGGGCCACCACTAGGCCGAGCGTCGTAACAATAACTAAACGCTTCATTTCCGCCTCCTTTTTTCATGATGTCCAGTACTCGCCAGACGCTGGCGCCAGGGTAAAGGCATCCTTCCCGATTGTCAAATCGAAATTGCCCGTGAGCAATCCCGAGGCGAGAGGACGGTGCTCGAAAACGACGGATTCGGGCGTTATAGTGAACTACTTAGTCAACGGTATCCGACATCGTAGGCCTGGCAACAGAGTAATGGGCTGTATCCCCCTTGGTAGTATTATCTCCCAGGCGCAGACCCTGTCATTGCGGTCCTAGGGACCCGCGCGGCTTTGTCGAATGATCGCGAAAGTACGCGGTCCGTCCCCAATGGTGCGTGAGGTGTGGCCCGTGCCCTTCGTATCCTCGACGAGGATCACGTCCCCCGGTCCGAACCGCATGATCGTGCCATCCTCGATCTGGTACTCGAAGCTCCCCGATAAGTTGATGTAGTAGATGGGGTCCGGGGCGGTATGCCAATCGTAGAAATGATTTGCCGGATAGCTGCCAAAGGTGATGCCCGTGTCCTTCTCAAGAGAAGCAGGGTCAAGTTCTTCGAAGTGCGAGTGCCCATCAGGGCCTGTATAGAGTCGAACGAACATGGAGACCTCCCTGTGGTTTCTCGCGTTTGTGCCCGGCGGTGAGGACTTGGGACGGGAACAACCTCCGCACCAGCACGGGGGCCGGTGCACGAGCGCAATCCCAGCCAGGGTCACTGCCCGTCCTCATCCGGCCAGGTGACGATCTTACGATCGCGCATGTCCTGCGCGGCAGCGTCGTCGTAGCCCAACTCCTTCAGTACGGGAGATGTATGCTCTCCGGCAAAGGTGGCCGGCTCGAGCCGCGAGCCACCCTCGAAGGTCACGCCGGGGCCGTACCGCCAGTACTTGTCGAATGCCGGATGCTCCACGGACACCCACATGCCCGCCTCTTTCATGGCAGGGTCAGTGTTGGCGAAATCGTTGAAGGCGGTGGTCCGGGCCTCGCAACAGCCGATGTCCTTCGCCGAGAGCATCTGCTCCCACTCGGCTGCCGTTCTCTTGGTGAATTGAGACTCCAGGGTCTGGGCAAGGGCCGCGTCGTTGTCCAGCCGACCTGTCTTAGTCGCGAACCGGGGGTCGCGCTTGAGGTCACCGAGTTCGAGAGTGAGGCACAGGGCCTCCCACTCCTTCTGGAGGGGCGCCGCGAGGAAGACCCAGCCTTCCTTGGCACGATAGAACCGGTACAGGGCGTGCAGGCCGTTCAACCCGTCGTCGGGCAGCCGCCGCTTGGGCTTGCCCTCGTACCAAAGACAGTCGTCGGAGTTGGAGTAGAGGTTGGAGCAGAGCATCGTCGTTTCGATATATTGCCCTGTGCCCGTCTCTTCGCGTGCGTTCAGCGCCATGAGGATCGCCGCCGCTACTCCGAGCGCCGAAGTCACGTCTGGGTGCCCTTCGTTGGCCCTGAATAGACTGCTGGACACCGCCCTCATCTCCTTATAGCTCATCTCCTTGTCCACCGGGGGCGGTATTCCATGGCCCGTCTGATAGAGCACGCCGCCAGATATCGCGCCTGGAATCGGGTGGAACGCCGCCCGGTGCGAGGATGGGCCGCTGGAGCCGTAAGCGCCGGCGTATAGATAGATCATCCGCGGATTGATCTCTTTGACCCGCTCGTAGGAGATTCCCATACGCTCGGCCGCCGCCGGGCGGTTGTTGTGGACCAGAACGTCGGCTCGCTTGATCAGCTCCCGAACGATGGCCTGACCCTCTTCGGTCTTCAGGTTGACGGCGACGCTCTCCTTGCCCTGCACCGTCCTGGCGCCCATCGGGCCCCACGCCCGCCAGGGATCCCCTTCCAGCGACTCGACCTTGATGACCCGGGCGCCCATGTCGGCAAGAATGGCCGGGCCGTAGGGGCCGGCGAACCACGTAGCGAACTCCAGAACCATCAGGCCTTCCAGGGGATATCTCGGCGTGGCCTTGCCTGTCGGCTTCACCCCAGGCTTCCGTTGAGCGATAGAAGCCAACACCTCCTCCGTATGCTGCCCCAAGGCGGGCGCCGGCCCCTGGGGAACCATCGGTGTATCCGCGAAGGTCACGAGAGGGCCGAGCTGGCGGGTCATGCCCACTGCAGGGTCGTGGAGCTCGATGACGTTGCCGTTGTGCAGCGCCTGGGGGTGGTCCAGCGCCTCCTGGCTCGTAAGGAAAGGCTCCGCCCCCACGTCGACCTCGTTGGTGAAGACGTCCATCCACTCTTCGGCGGTGCGCTCGAGCATGCGGGCCTGCCAGAGCTCGTAGAGCTTCTCCATATCATCGCCCGCAGCGATGTTGGGAAGGCCCACATATTTCGGGTCGTCTAAGATCTCACTCGCCCCGATGCCAATGGCGAAGTTGATAATCAGATGCGACATCCCGTTGGCCGACTGGATCCACCGGCCGTCCTTCGTCCGTCCGACGTAGTACTGGGGCGTCGGCGAACCCATAACGAACGGCTGGTAGCCGGGCCGCTGCTGCATCTGCCACACGAGCCAGCCCCAGTCGTAGGCCGTCAGGGCCTGCAGCAGACTCGTCGCCACGTGCTGGCCCCGCCCGGTCTGGCGCCGGACGTGCAAGGCGCCCATGATCCCCTGGATTGCATACATAGCCGTGCCGTAGCTGGCGCAGTTCACGGCGGCATAGATAGGACCGTCCTTCTCGATCTGGCCGTCGAAGGAGTGCATTCGGCCGGTTTTAGCGGAGACTATGCCCTCGTAGCCCTTTAGGTGGGAGTAACTTTGAAGGGGGCCAAAGCCGGTGATGGCACAGGTCACCAGGCCGGGGTTCTGTTCACGAAGGCCCCGGTAGTCCACGCCCAGCCGCCCAGCGGTCTTGGGCGACCATGCCGTGAGCAGCACGTCGGCCGAACCCGCCAGTGAACGGAAGTGGCCAAGGCCTTCGGGTGACTTGAGGTCGAGCACCACGCTCTTCTTGCCGCGGTTCCACATGATGAACGCCGGGTGATCGCGGGACCAGTCTCCCTCGGGCGGCTCGATCTTGATGACCTCAGCCCCGGCATCGGCAAGGACCATTGTCGCCAGCCCGCCGGCCAGCCCTTGGGTAAGGTCGAGGATTGTCAGCCTGTTACATACGCTCGCCATACGTTCTTTCGAAAACCCATCAGCTGCCCCCTCCCTCTGACTCCCTCCCGCGAGGGGGAGGGAGGACGGTAAACCCCCTCTCCATCGACGGGAGCGTTTGGGGGGTGAGGGTGCTCTACACTATCCCCTTCCTCTTCAAATCGGCGATCTCGCTCTCGGTGTAGCCCAAGTCTGCCAGATAAGAGTCGGTGTGCTCGCCGAGAGCCGGGGCGTGCCGGTAAACACTATAGCGCTCGCCGGGCACCTTGATGGGATGCGCGGCGACCCAAAGGGGACCGGCCGTTGGGTGGTCCTGCACGACCACCACTTCGCGGTGCAGTAGATGCTTATCCTTGAGCAGGTCCTCCGGCTGGCTGGCGGGTACAATGGCGCAGTCGTTGGCAGCGAAGATCTCCATCCACTCATCGAGGGTCCTGGTCAGGAAGACATCGCGTAGGATTGGCCGTAGGGACTCATCCCCCCAGTCCACAACCTTGTCCTTGCTCCCGTTGCCGTAATCGATCAGGTCCGGCCGGCCGACGGAGCGGCAGAAGTTCTCCCAGAAGTGCTGCTCGATGAGCCAGATCAGGAGGAATCGGCCGTCCTTGGTCTCGTAAAAGTTGGATTTGCCGCTCTCAGGCCCTGGCATGCCTGACGCGTCGGCCCCGATCTTGTCGGCGTTGAGCTTGTTGATCACGCTGATCCACGCCTGCGCCACGACGGCGTCGCTGCATCCTACTTCCAGGTAGGTGCCCTTTCCGGTCTTCTCCCGACGATACAGGGCGGCTGCTATGCCGTAGGCGAGGTACATCGGACCCACGGAGATGCCCATCCCCGCACCGGTCAACCCGTCGCCCACGCGCACTGCCAGGCCTCGGTCGTCAACGGCGCACGCCTCGGTGCCGGCCAGAGCGTTCATCGAGAGGCCGTGGGTTGGGCTCATCGAGTAAGGTCCGGTAGCCCCTAGGCCGGTGACGTGTCCATAGATGATATCCGGCTTCACCTTCTTCTGGTCTTCGTACCCAATGCCCAGCTTCTCGGTTGCGCCTGGCATGTTGCCGTCGATGAAGACATCGGCGTTCTTGAGGATCTTCCAAAAGATGTCCTTGCCCTCATCACTCTTGAGGTTCACCGTCACGCTGCGCTTGTTCCGGTTGACGGTGATATGCATCGGGCTGTGGCCCTTCTTGTGAGGTTTGACCTGCCCCAGGAAGTCCCGGAGGTAGTCGCCCCTTCCCGGGGCTTCCAGCTTGATGATGTCAGCCTCCTCATCGGCGAGCAGCTGACCGGTGTAGTCGCCGGTGAACAACATCGCCGATTCGATGACCTTGACACCCTTGAGCAGTCCTGCCATGGGTCATTCTCCTTGCAAAGATCTTTTGGTTTGTGGGCACCAGATCTGGGCGCGCCGCCCTTTGGACGCAGGCCCTCGTTATCCAATCGCCCTCGCTCGCCCGCCCGCTAGTCGCCGTGGGTCTTGAGGTGCTCGACGGCCGCTGCCTCCACCGGAGTGCCCTTGAAGAAGTTCGGGTTGGCCCCGGCGTAGAACCTGACCGCGTTGCCGAACACGAAGTCCCTGAAGTCCTCTTCCGAGAGGATCTCTTTCTCCACGTTTTCGTAGGCTTCCTCGATGACTGCGGTTACGTCAGGAACATCCCAGTGGCCGATGTCCGAGCCGAGCATAGCCCGCATCTTCGCACCGAAGGGGTTGAGCTTGCTGTTGAAGGCCCAGGCGAGCGTCGGGTCGTCGGCCTCACAACCGTAGTAGAAGTTGGGCTCGAAGAGGTTTTTGATGTCTTCGGCCCGCTCTATCTTGCAGGCCTTAAACTCGTCAATGATGGGATCCGCCACCGGAGTGCCGCGCCCGGTGAACATCGCCTCGATCTCCGGCATGTGCGCCTTCATGCTGTCGTCACCGTATTTGGCGACGGTGTCCATGAGGGCTCCTACGTCCACAGGCGCGAGGTTCACCTCCGCCATCTTCTTGCCGTTCCGCTTCTCCCAATGCCCGATCAGCTCAGCGTAGAGCTTACACGCCCAATCGACACCGCCCTCCATGAAACCGATATGGAGCTTGCGGAAACGCTGGGTAACACCCGCCAGGAAGAGGGACTTGCACTCCGCTTCACCAGCCGCCGAGAAGCCACCGATGTGGTTGTAGACGTAATTGGAGATCGACCGCCGCACTCCTATGCCCATCATACCGCCATGAGCGGAAAGCGCCACCCCTAGCTCGACACACTTTGCCCAAACGGGATCATAGTCGTAGTCGCTGTCGAGGCCGTAGGTGTCGAGGCGCATGCTGTAACGGGTCATTTTGGGGTACTCGCGCTCCACCCTGGGAATTGGGCGCCGCTCGTAGCCATTTATCATGGCGGCCTTAAGGCCAAGCTCGTTGATCGCATACTCCAGCTCGTCGATCGCCTCCTCGGGAGTACGCATGGGTATCGCGGCGACCGGGGTCATCCGGTCTTTATATGGGCCATAAACCTCAGCGTGGTAGCTATTCAGCGCCCGGCTGCCGACTCGGCGCAGCTCCTCGTTGTTGAGGGACACCATCGAAATAGTGGAGCCGGGGAACAACACCATGTAGTCGATCCCCATCTCGTCCATGCGCTCGTGCATGAGCTTGGGCAGGAAGGATGCGGCGACATCCATGACGTCGCGAGTAGGGTTTCCACCCCAGGGAGGTCGCGTGGTCCAGTTGTCCCGTCGCTCTTCCGGCGTCTGGCTGTACCACTTGGAGACGACACGACCGTTGTACGTCAGGTCGCCGGCGGCCTCGAACCTCTTCAGCATGTCGGTTCCGCCGACTTTCTTGACGTAGTCCAGGTAATAGTCCTTGAAAACGGGAAGCATCTCCGAAAAGTGCCCATCGATATCAACGACGGGATGATTGAGCCGAGCCCGCCGCTGAGCAGACTTGGAGGGGCTTGCTAGTGCCATATCATTACCCCCTGGTAAAAAAGGCCCAGCTTGGGCCGTTCGACTAGATCCCCGGCCTGTTTATTTCGACCAGGTGCTCCGGATCACGCTGCCGTTTAGATCGCCGGTGTCCTCGTTATCCTGACGCTCCACCACGCCATTGACCATGACTGCCTCAATGCCTATGGCTTTTTCGACCAGACGTCGCTCCCCACCCGGTAGATCATAGGCGAACTCACGCCCTCCGGTGGCAACATTATCCAGGTCGATCAATATCACATCCGCGGCCTGCCCCGGGATTAGCCGGCCCCGGTCCTTTACGCCGATCTCGTCGGCGGGGCGCGCCGCCAGAATGTGGACCGCCTCCTCGACGCTGATCGCTTGACGGTCTCGCGCCCAGTAGCCCAGCAGATGGGTTGGGAAACCGGTCTCTACGATAGTGACCATGTGGGCCCCCGCGTCGGTCATACCGACCAAAATGTGCGGCGCCTTCACGATATCGATCAGCACATCCTCGTTCGGGTACCGAGTATCCCGAATGCGGTAGTAGGTCTTCAGGTTTTCGTCCAGAGTAACGTCGAAGAAAGCGTCGACCGGGTCCTTGCCCAGCTCAGCTGCCATCTGGAGGACGTTCTTTCCTACCAGATGTTTCCAGCGCCCCGTCGGCGACTCGATCATGGTTACCAGGTCCCAGCTGAAAGGAAGAATCGGTAGGGGCTGGGTCTTTATTTCTTCCCGAAGCCTGTCGCGTATCCCCGTGTCACGCATAAGCTTGATCTGCTCCTCCACCGGCGCGGCCATAACGTGGTGCCATGTGGGCCACCGGTCGAAGAGGTTGGTGTTGTCCACCACCATCTCGTTCTGTCGCCGGAACACCGGGCCCATCCCGAAGACGCGTGCGCCACTGTCGATCTGGTCCTCGAGGGCCTGAAGCTCGTCCTTCCAGGTGTCTGGGGGGTCCGTGACCACCTGGGTTATCGGAGATGCAAGGAAAGGCAAGCCGATCTCCTCCGAGAGCTGGCGCATGAAATCGGGAGGCCCCATTCCTTGAATGAACCCGCGCTGCATACCTCGGGCCTCGAGGGACAATGCCCTGCTTTCCTCGAGGGTCGAAAGCCGGCTCGGCACCGGGCCGCCGTCACCGTCATAGTGGGTCCCGCTGCGCGAGCTTGTTATCCCCATCGCGCCGGCCCGTAACGATTCCCGGACCACCTGGCGCATGGTTTCGATCTCTTTCTCAGTGGCCTCGCGTTGATTGGCCTCCTTCCCCATCACGTACCGTCGGACCGCCGAATGCCCCACCATCGCTACGACGTTCACACCGACGTGGGAGTCGATATAGTCGAGGTATTCGGAGAAGGTCTCCCAGGACCACGGCAGAGTCGTTTGGAGCGCGGTCTGATCAATGCCCTCGACCCGCGCCAGAAGACGTACCATGTAGTCCTGGTCCTCAGCCCGCATCGGGGCGATGGTGAAGCCACAATTCCCCGTTACAACGGAGGTGACGCCATGCCAGCTGGAGGAAGAGGCAAGCGGGTCCCAGACAAGCTGGGCATCGTAGTGGGTGTGCACATCCCAGAAGCCTGGGGTTGCCGCCAAGCCCGTGGCGTCAATGACCTTACCCGCGCTCTCGCCGGTATCGCCGACGGACGTGATCTTTCCGTCCTTGATGGCGATGTCGCCCTGGTACCGGGGCTCTCCGGTGCCGTCAACGATCGTTGCACCCCTGATCAGCGTATCAACAGCCATCCGGCACCCATTCTGGCGAAGGTTGAGCGGTTGATTGGAGTTCTATCCACCGGGGGTGGTCTTCTCTGCATGCTTTATTGCGCCCCATTCTGCCGGGACACCGAGCTCGGGGGTTCCGATGATAGACCCACCATTGGTCACTTCCGACCAATGGGCATGATTGATCTGGTGCAGGGTGAAGCAGGCCCGGAGAGAGTTGTAGAAGCCCTGGATGTCCATCGTCTGGTTCACCGATTCCTTGATAAGGAGTGAGGTGACAGACGGGCGTTGCGCGATCCTGCGGGCGAAGTTCAGCGTGTCTTCCTCCAGTGACTCGTTGGGGAAGACCTTGCTGACCATACCGAGGCGATGGGCCTCGTCGGCGCTGACGGAATCGCCCGTCAGCAGCAGCTCCTTGGCCTTGCGGGCCCCAAACTCCCATGGGTGGGCGAAGTACTCGGCGCCACACATGCCGAGTCGGGCGCCGATCATGTCTGCGAAGACCGCGTCCTGCCCCGCTGTGATCAGATCACAGGACCAGCAAATCATGATCCCGCCCGCCAGACAGTGCCCTTGCACCTGGGCGATGGTGATCTTTCGGAGGTTTCGCCAGCGCTGAGTGTAGCTGAGAAAATACTCCCACTCGAAGAGCATCCTGCCTTCTGCTCCGAGTTTCTTGCTTCGGAAGTGGGTCTCCGCCCGGGCCACTGGCGTACCAAGGTCGTGCCCAGCGGAGAAGGACCTGCCGTGGCCCCCGAAGATGACCACCTTGACGTCGTCGTCCGCTTCGGCTTTGAGGAACGCATCGTTCAACTCAAAGAGCATGCCTATGTTCTGGGCGTTGCGCACCTCGGGTCTGTTCATCTTGAGCCGGACGATGGAATTGTCGTCAAAGGACTCATGGGTAATGTACTGGTAGTCGGACATGGGACTTTCCTCCTCAGGGTACCCGTTGCGGCGAACTTAGCATAAGGCCGCGCGGGCTGTCAATCCAGCAAGAAAGGCTCCTGCTCCGGGCTTTTTCGCATACCCGCTGCGCTCTTCCTGAACGATAATGATGGGAGCCGGCAGTCATTCGGTTTGTTCTTCGCCGAGCTCGACCCTCCCCCGTCTCCACCAAGAGCACAACTTGCCGTATTTAGCCCTCCCCCTCACCGTTCTCGGCAAAGCTCATAGCCGATGAACCTGTTGCGCCCGTGCATATCGTTCTTCTAGATGACTGGCGTGAGGGCAGACCAGGTAAAGGCGCGAGAGTCACCGCCGTCGAAGGGTGCGACCTCGGTGCGGACATGCCAAACACGGTTTCGGGAGCCATATGGAGACCGCAAATCACCAGTTTACCCCTACTAGGGCGTCGGATCACGATTGACGGCATCGGAGGCTGGTGGTACGGTTCAGCCCATCACCGCCGCCCCGTCAATCAGGGTGCCAGCAGTCTAAAATGGGGAATGTCCGATCAAAGGAGAGTGAACGATGAGCACTAATCTCGAATCCGCGAAGCAATTCGTTGAAGCTTGTGACACAGGTAAAGGTTGGGAAGCTTGTAAGGCATTCTGTCATCCTGATGCGACATTCTCTTCGCAAACGACAGTCTTGTCTGACATATCAAGTTTAGAAGGCTACTGCGAATGGGCGAAGAACCTTTTGACGCCGGTGCCAGATGGGCATTGCGAGCTTAAGTTCTTTGCGGCTGATGAAACCCGAAATTCGGTAGCGGCTTTCGCGGTTTTTCACGGCACCCAAACTGGGCCAGGGGGTCCGGTACCGCCGACTGGAAAAACGATTGCTGCCGATTATGTCTACCACATGGCCTTCGAGGGAGACCACATCAAGCACATGACGAAGATTTGGAATGACACGATCAGCCTTCAGCAGCTTGGTTGGGGGTGAGGTGGACCCCAGAAACTGAACAGATAGCTAAGGAAGAATCCGGTAGTGTCTCACAAACTGAGACACTACCAAGAATCCTGCCCCGTAGACCGAGCAACCACTGCTCATAGGGGGAGACGTGCTAGGAGATCGATCACGATCTTCACAGAAAGCGTCGCCTGTGCCGAGATTGAAGATCTCCCAGAACGCCCCCTTCACCCTGACCTCCACCACCGACCGGCTCCCCTTGGCGTCGACGTAGACCGCGTCCAGCACAGTCAGTGCCAGCTTCCGCCGCTCCTCAAGAGTCGCGCCGGCCCACAGCCTGGGCAGCTCCAGCAGCAGCTTCCCAGCCCCTTCTGTCGCGTCTACCTCCGGAACAACAAGCGATGACAGTTCGAACTGGATCTGCTCTTTTTCGAGAAGCCTTAAGTGAAGAGGGCACACAGCCTGCCCCCTGACGTAGACCTTACTCTTGGTTCGCCTGACGGCACTGACGGACTAATAGGTTTGGGCGTCTCGAGGTCGGACCGAGCCTCACCGGTCAGCGTGTCCTAACGGACGCCCGGGCGCGACCAGGTCCCGTACTCGTTGCTTCAACTCTTTGGGCTCTGGCATGCGACCTTCCGCCTTCAAGGACCATGCCGTGACGCCATCGACCCGAACTTCCAGGATACCGCCTCGGCCAGGAACCAATGCAACTTCAGCTAAGTCCCCCTCGAACGTCGTCAGCAACTCCTGCGCCAGCCATGTAGCGCGGGGAAGCCATTTGCACTGCGTGCAGTATTCTATTTCGACACGATGACTCTGTGGGTCTTTCACCGGATCACCGTCCAACTCCACGGCCATGGGGGTATTGATTTCCAATCACCGAGAATGCTCCGGCCTACGCAGCCGCCGGGGGCTCGTCCCGTCCTCAGCCCCTTAGCTAAAGCTCGCTCAGCGCGGCTGCCTGATCGTCAACGGTCATTAAGTCAGGCAATATCTTCAGCACCCGCCCGTCTTCGTCGATAACCACCGCCGGGCGACGCCCTGCGGCGTTGTTGGCCACGTACTTATCGACGCCTGGGCTCGATATCCCGTACGCCAGGCCGATAGACCTATCCGGATCTGCGAGGCTTCGGAACGGGAGGCCTTCCCGCCCGATCCATGCGGCAGCGTCCTCGCTTGACTTGTCATTCACTGCGAAAAGCTTGATCCCTTTGACTTCAAACTCGCTGGGACGCTCACGGTACCCGTGAGCATGGACTGTTCAGCCTTTACCCCCAGGCGAGGTATAGAACCAAAGCCAGACTTTGCTCCCTCTGAGATCGGCTAGGCTTACCGGCTTGCCCTCATGGTCGACCGTCGAGAAGTCAGGCGCCACGTCACCGATTCTTAGCATGGGGTCGCTCCGTCATTAAGGATTATGCCCATTGTACAACCAGTCAAGACGTTGACGGCCCCCGCCGAATCTGCATACCATCATTCCCGCCCGGTACTGGGGAGGGTCGCTTTTTTGAAACTTTTGGTTCGTCTATCGACCCCTTGAGCGGGGTGATCGAGGTAGTAAGGAGGTCATCATGCCCATCGAGCAACTCGCCCCAGAGCTGCAGCGCATCGTCTCGCACGACCAGGAGATCGAGGAATTGGGTAGGGGTTATCGTTCGGCCGAAGGTCCACTATGGCAGAGCAAAGAACGATACCTCCTTTTCACCGACCTTGGTCATAATCGGATTATGAGGTGGTCGTCTCGCGATGGCATAACCCTTTTCCGCGAGCCCACGAATCAGGCCAATGGTCTTACCTGGGACCCCCAGGAAAGGCTAGTAGCCTGTGAGGGCGGCGCTCGCCGCATGACGCGCCTGGAGGCCGACGGCCGTGTCACCGTTGTCGCGGATACCTACGAAGGCACGAGTCTGAACCGCCCCAACGACGTTGTCGTGAAGACCGATGGGAGCATTTACTTCACCGACCCCGCGCGTAGGGATTCCAAGGGCATGCCGGATATGGATCTGAACTTCTGTGGCGTGTATCGCGTCTCGCCGGACCTGAGCTCGATCACGCTGGTGGTCCGGGATTTTGTCCTGCCCAATGGTCTGTGCTTCTCGCCTGATGAGCGCACCCTCTACATTAACGACTCCATGGGGGTCTTGAGACATGCGGACAACTTTCGCCTCAGCCTAGGGCATATAAGGGCCTTCGACGTAAGGCCCGATGGGAGCCTGACCAATAGCCGCGTGTTCTGCGAGATGAGATCGGAGCGGCCCGGCCTCCCCGACGGGGTGAAAGTGGACGTAGAGGGTAACGTGTATTGCGCGGGGCCTGGAGGGGTATGGGTCCTGGACCCCTCGGGAAAACATCTGGGGACAATCCTGACCGGGGCAGAACAGACGACCAATTGTGGCTGGGGCGGCGGCGACTGGAGGACCCTTTTTATCACCACCGGAGACACTGTCTTCCGAATCCAGCTAAGCATTCCGGGCGTGCCCGTGCCGGCCTCTTTGGGTACCGTGTGCTGACGTCGGCGAACCGTCAGCACATACAGGCTCGAAAGAAGCCGACAGGATCCTATTGGGGAAGAGGTGAGTTGACGCTCGTTCCTCCAGCGGCGCAGCGCTGGCTCGCCTAACCTAACCTACGGACTAGTAGGGTTGGGCGCCCCGGGGTCCGACCAAGCCTCACCGGGCAGTGACGCGCTCCGCCCCACGCGTTCTCCCGCCTATGGCAACCCGGCCATAAACTCTCGCCACACCTCGACGCACCGCTCGGGATGAGAGTGCTGGACGAATCCCGACGCTGCGGGGATGACCGCCACGCGGGAGCCCGGTATCAGGGCTTGCATCCCCTCCGAGCGGACGGTCTGGGCCTGGGGGTTCTTCCCCCCAACGATGATCTGCGTGGGGACATTAATCTTAGGGAGGATGTGCGAGAGATCCTGAGTGGCCAGGTAGGTCAGCGTTTCGGTCACGACGTGCTTGGTCGTGCCGCTCATCTGCTCGATATACCAGGCCACGTGCTCCAGGCTGGTCTCCGATGGGTCCAGGCGCTGATCCATGGAGGACCGGACCCAGGCCTCAACCCCTCCCCGCTCCACCAGGTCCCGATGTTCCAGGGCCCGGGTTGCGCCAGGGAACTTGTAGGGCGAGGTGCATAACGTCAGGCTCTTGAGCCTTTCCGGGTACTCGTAGGCGAACTGAAGGCAGATGGTCCCTCCCGCCGTCTCGCCGATCAGGTGCACACTATCCAGGCCCAGGTGGTCCAGAAGGGCCTTGAGGTCCTTGGCAAAGTTTCCCAGAGACCAGGGATATCCGGGCGGCGGGACGGTGGAGCGCCCGTACCCTCGGGCGTCTAGCCGCACCACCCGGAACTGCCGCGAGAGCAGAGGCACCCAGGCGTACCACATCCTGCTGCTCTTGGAGTTGCCGTGGTGCATGACCACCGTCTCAGGGGTCGCCCACGGGTCCGTGAAGTCGTCGTCCTCGTAGTACATCTGCAGGGTGTCGTCGATCCTCGCCTTGGGCATGGCTTTCCCCTAATCTTCCGGAACACTGGGCCCGCGGGCCGAACCGAGACGCCGACCCCATCGAAGATATTCGCGGCCCCCTGCTGTGTCAACCCTATTACGGGGAGTTGTGGGTGGGATGAGATCAAGGCAGTTCAGCGACCAGCCTCCGGCCTGGCCCGTCTAACGGCACGTCCGTCATCCTCCGCGGCCAAAGCACTACTCCACTTAGCCCGTGGCGACGAGTGGCGCTCGATGGTGTAGGATAACGACGGCGGGGGTTAGGCGTTTCACCCGCCGTCCTCCTAGGAGAGGGCCTGTCTGGAACCAGGGCCCTCTCACTCGAACAGCCATGTTCGCCCCGCTCCCTGGGGGACTGTTGAATCCATGACAGGGAGCATAGCGTTGCTGTCCCTCAACACGCAATGGCTAGGTGACCGCCCTCGTATGTCTGTAAAGCTCCTCACTTTCGTGACGAGTTCCGTATATTGTGAAAATTGTTACTAACTATGTCCGCCTTGACAAGTTCACCCTGACGTAGTAAACAGGCGTCAATCGGTGACGGGATGAGGAGTGAGCAGTCGTCGCAGAGCGATCGACAGGTGAAAGGGGAGGGCAACAAAGTGGCTAGAGAGCATTGGATTGTCGATGGGGACGCCCATACCCGCTACGGTAAGGATTTTTACCAAAAATGGCTGCCCAAGAAATACCACGACCGAGCTCCTAAGCTTGTGAAGGACCGGGCTGGAGGTGATGCCTGGCAGTACAGCCCGGAGATGGCTCCTTATACTATCTCCCCTACCACGAGGGGCTCTTTCCCGCATTATGACGATCGGGCTGGCGTGGGGAAGACATACGAGGAGGTGCGGCCTGGGTGTTGGGACGGCAAGGAACGGCTGAAAGACATGGATGAAGACGGGATAGATGCCCAGATCCTGTTTGGAGACAACAGTACTAATAGCTACTTCATGACCGTCGAGGACAAGGACTTCCAGCTGGCAGGGATTCAGGCCTACAACAACTACCTCTTTGAAGACTTTTGCGCGGCTGATCCGAACAGGCTCATCGGTATGGCGCAAATTCCAAACCTTGGCGTCCAGGCGAATCTTGCTGAGCTGGATCGAACGAAGAAGATGGGGTGCAGAGGGATCACCCTGCGGGCCTGGCCCAGCGGGAAAGATAAAATTAGCCCTGAGGATGATCCTTTCTGGGCGGTCTGTGAAGAGATGAGTATGCCCATAACTAACCACGGCTTTTTTTCCGGTACAGCGCAGATAGGAGCCAGTGAAGCGCCGGGGGCCCCTGGACTGGGCCTCGCCTATCAGGTAGCTCCGTTCGTGGCCCAGCTGATCCTGACCGGTGCCCTTGATCGTTTCCCAAAGCTCCAAGTAGGGTGTATTGAGACTCAGGCCGGTTGGGTACCTCTGATGCTGGAGGCGATGGATGACAGGTACTGGCGGAACGGGCCTAGCCACAAACCGAACATCGAGCGGCTCCCGAGCGACTACTGGCGGTCCAACTTCTTCTGCACCTTCATTATCGATAAGTACGGCATCGCCAACCGCCATGCCATTGGCGTAGAGAACATGCAGTGGTCTTCTGATTACCCCCATTCAGGATCCGATTGGCCCTATTCCAGGAAGGTGATCGAGTACAGCTTCGCCGGCGTACCAGAAGACGAGAAACGGAAGATGATCTGCGGCAACGCCGTCAAGACCTATGGGCTGATCTAGAGGATAAAGGAGGGTAACCGTGGCAGACCATGAGACGACTCTGGCGCTAACTGGCAACATGTACGTGGCACAACCGATATCTGGTTACCGTGACGAGCGGTTCCTGAAAGTTGTGGATTTCTTGCGGAAGGCCGATGTCACCACGACTAATCTTGAATGCACAATCCAGGACGGAGAGGACTGGCCCGCATACACGGCGGGGATGGGCGCGCATGCAACGTACATGGCTGGTCACCCAAGCTTGATCGACGAATTGAAGTTCCTGGGTATCAATGCCCTCTGCGCGGGTAATAATCATGTCGCGGATTTCGGCGAGAATGGCATCCTGACGATGATCAAATACTTGAAGCGTGCATGGATGCCCTACGCCGGGATAGGGGCGAGCCTTACCGAGGCCTCGGAGGCATGCTATTACGACACGCCAAGCGGGGCGCGGGTTGCGTTCATGGCCGCCTGCGACTACGGCCCGAGGGGGAACATGGGACTGGTCTTTCCTTGGCCTCATGGGTACTTGCCCGCCGATAACCTGCCTCCTTTCAAGAGTAGGCCCGGGGTCAACCTACTGCGCTACGATACGGCTCATGTCGTGAGCCGGGATGCTCTCGACCACTTGCGCCAGATCAGCCAAGATCTCGGCTGGGAAAGTGAAAAGCTCCTTCGCCGGCACGGCGGCGGTTCAAGAAGCGCCCCGCTGATTGGTGCGACGACGAACTTTGGCTGGGAGGAGGAAACGGAGACGGAGCTCTTCTTCATGGGCAGGAAGTTCATGGTGGGTGACAAGCCTACGAACGTCCCCTTTCCGTATCAGGAGGACCTGGACCGCATTTACAAACACGTTCAAGAAGCCCGAAGACAGGCCGACATAGTCGTCGTGGCCCTGCATGACCAGAGCCATGGGTTGGGGATTCACCCGTACATCGACACCTTTGCCCACGGAGTTATTGACGCGGGCGCCGATGTGTATTTCTGCAACGCTGGGGAGCACCGAGGAGTTGAGATTTATAAGGGCAAGGCACTCATTTATGGCCAGCCGAGTCTCTTTTTGCAGACCGAGGCGGTGACTCATGTGCCCAGCTCCTATATGGCTCGGGTCGGCGCCGGCGCTGACGGGCTTGCTGCGGATTTTCTGGATGTCCGAGCCAAAGCTGCGGCGGCGGCTCGGGAACTTGGCCCCGGAGCCTCCGAGATGCAGAGTTCAGGAGGCACCGCAGTGCACGTGTGCGTCTTCGACCAACAGTTCAACCTGAAAGAAATTCGGATTCAGCCGTTGGAGCCTTCCGCCGGCCCCCGATTTCGGAGGGGACTGCCCCTGATGCCGGAGCCGGGAAGCCCGATCAGTGAACGCGTTCTGAACTATTCGGTGGAAGTGTCCAAAACCTTCGGCACTCCCGTAGAGGTTCGTGACGGCATGGGTATCATCCGCCTCAAGTGAGGAGTGTGCCATCACGTTCACGATGCTATAATGACCGACTCAAGGAAGACAGGCATTTGGTCGAACCCCTGCGGAGGTGTGTATGCCGGAAACCCAGCGGGCCATAATTGATACATATCAGAGCATAGTGGAGCCCCCGGATCTCTGGGTGAAGCGGTTGCCATCTAAGCTAGACGCCAGGACCCCCAAAGTTGTAGACCTTCCAGACGGCGGAGAAGGCTGGTCCCTGGACGGGGGGTCTGTTCTCCTTCCTCTTTCCAACTTCCTCCTCGTCGAGGGTGCGGTAGGTCGCACGGTGCCGCTGACTGATTCTTACAAGACGATGCGCCCCGGATGCTACAGTCCGGAGGAGCGCTTAAAGGATATGGATGTAGATGGGATCGACACGGCCCTAGTCTTCCCGCTGGTGGGCCAGCACCTGCAGAACATCGAGGACCCGGAGCTGTATAAGGCGTGCGTGCAGGCGTACAACGATAGTGTTTGGGACTGGTGCCAGTCGGGAGGAAACAGCCGGCTGAATCCTGTGGCTGTGATTCCGATGCTTGGAGGAGACGAAGCTGGCGCGGAGGTGAGACGAGCAGCGGGAAAGGGCTTCAAGGCAGCCCTGTTCACCGGGTGGCCCAACGGCGAGGGACCGGGCGACACGGAGGATGAAGGGTTCTGGGCGGCCTGCGAAGACACGCAGGTTGTCCTGTGCGTGAACGGCGGTCCGGCGACGCGCCAAAACGCCCCCGCAGCCGCGGGGGCGAAGCAAGAGGCCAGGCTTATCCCTAAGACCCCATTAGAGGTCACCATCAACAATATGAGTTCGGGCAACGGAGCACCGCAGCTTGTGGGCCGAATGGTCTTGCGGGGTATTTTCGATAAATTCCCCAGGCTGAAGGTCTGCTTCTCGGGCGTCGGCGCCGGGTGGCTGCCCTATTTCCTGGAGCAGGTGGACGGCATGTACTATCACGATCGTTTCTACGCCGGCTTCGGCTCCAAGATGCTGCCCAGCGAATACATCCGGCGCAATACCAGGTTCACGTTCCACCTGGATACCAGCGCCATCAAGAATCTGGACGAGATCGGCTCCGATTACTTGATGTGGTGCTCCCTTTATCCCATGGAAGCCGGCGATTGGCCCAAGTCGCGCGAGATCATTGATCAGCAGCTCCAGGATGGGGATAGGCGTATGATTCTGGTCGACAACGCGGCAGAGTACTTCGGAATCTAGGGGATCGAGAACCCTTCTGGTTGTGAGGCCGACGGCGGAGTTGCCGGAAAGAAGGAGGATGTCATGACAACGATGCAGGAGCCGAAGGTCAAGCTGTCCACAAAGGTGAAGCCCTTCATCTTCGACGCAGACCAGCACATTTACGAGCCCAAGGATATGTGGACCTCCCGTGTGCCGAGCAAGTACAAGGAGTTGGCTCCGCAGGTCGTGTCCGTGCCTCCCGGTGGGGAAGCCTGGCGCTGGGAAGATAAGTATTACGAATTCATTGGACTTGAGGTGGGGGCCGGCCGGAGCTATACCGACATCAGTAGTTTCGGACATTCCTTCGCCGATACCCGCCCCGGCTGCTATGAGCCCCGCGAGCGGCTGAAGGATATGGACCTAGATGGCGTAGATAAGGCGCTGATGTTCCCCAGCCAGGGAATGCGCCTGCGCAACATCCAGGACCCGGACCTGATGCTGGCCCTGACCCGAGCCTATAACGAGGGCATCGTGGACTGGTGCACAGAAGGCGACATCGAACGCATGTTGCCTCTCTTTGCCTTGCCCGACGTGGGCATCGAGCATGCCATCGACGAGTTTGACCACTGGGCCAAGCAGGGGTGCAGGGGCTTCTTCTACTTGGGCTGGCCGTCGGGCACCGGTAGGCCGCAGGAGGCAGACGACCAGATCTGGGCTCGCTGCCAGGAAACTGGCATTGTGCCATGTCTGCACGGCGGCGGGCCTGCGGGAGGGGTGCGCGGATTCGCGCTCACCGCCTCCACCGATCCTACGAGACCGCCCCACAAGCCTGGTGACATAATCGGCCCAGGCAAGTCCACCGCCAAGGGCCAAAACCTCACGTGGCTCGTGTTTTCAGGGGTTTTTGAGCACTTCCCCGCGCTCAAGCTGGCCCTCGTGGAAACGGGGTCCGGCTGGCTCCCCTTCTTCTACGAGCAGATCGACAATGTCTTCTACAAGAACCGGGCCTTCGAGCCTTTTAACAAGCTCTCCAAGCCGCCCTCCCAATACCTCAAAGAGCAGATGTGGACCACCATCCAGGTAGACACCCATGCCATTCGCAACCGCCACGAGATCGGCGTGGATAAGCTCATGTGGTCCTCGGACTATCCGCACTCCGGCTATGGCTCCGAGTTCCCCAACTCCCGGCTCTTCCTCGAGTTCCAGTTCCGGGGTGTGCCGGACGCCGAGCTGCGCAAGATGATCGGTCTGAATATGAATGACATGCTTGGTCTACCAAATCCAACCTCGTAGAGGCGGGTCGGGAGCATGCCTGGCTAGGGTGCAAGGGGGTGAACAGATTATTGAGTGAGCCTGACAACAAACACAGAATAAGGATTTTCCATGAAGGGAATCGAGCAAGGAGGAGAAAGATGATCGGACGAATTCGGCTTCGGCTTTTGAGCTTGTTTGGACCTGCGATCGCTTTAGCTGTGTTGGTAGCGGCCTGCGGTGGAGGAGACCCAACCGCCACTCCAGTGCCAACGCCTACGTCGGCCCCGGCATCGACGGCGACCCCCATACCGACAGCGACACCCGACCCCACCTCTGGCGATGTGGTGGATGCCAAGTACGGCGGTACTCTCATCAAAACAGTTAGCGGCGACCCCGCCACCTGGGATGGCCACCGAGAGCGCTCGCTCAATACCCATGGCACTACGATGCCCGTATACGACACCCTGGTCAGGCGCAACCCCTTCGACCATAACGTGATAGTGCCGTCCCTCGCCGAGTCCTGGGACGTAAGCAGTGACGGCCTGACCTGGACCTTCAACATCCGGTCAGGCGTCAGGTTCCACAACGGGGACCCCCTGACGGCTGAGGACATACGGTACACCTACGACGTGGTCGTCCAGAACTCGCCTGAGGATGTGGCCAGCGTCTATAAAGGCCAGCTTGGCGCGGCGGCTACGATAACAGCCCCCGACGATACCACCCTAGTCATCACGCTCGATGGGCTGGACGCGGCCTTCCTCGTGCAAATCGGCCACGGGCGGCTGGCCGTCTACAGCAAAAAGCTGGTGGAAGCCGAGGGCCGGGAGAGGACAACGGAGTGGCCGCCGGTGGGTGCGGGGCCTTTCAAAGCGCTTGAGGATGGCTGGAACAGGGGCATATCAACCGAAATCGTGCGCAACGAAGACTATTGGGAGCCGACTCGCCCATTCCTCGACTCTCTTAAAGAGTTTGTGATACCGGACCGAGGCACCGCCTTCGCCGCCTTCCTCTCAGGCCAAGTCAACTTCGGCCCGGCATTGACCGTGGCCCAAGAACAAGATGCGAGGAGCAGGCTGGGAGACAGGCTGACAATCCAAGAGACTGTCACCGTAGGTCCGAGGATTCTCGCGTTCAACACCACCATGGAGCCGTTCAACGACATCCGCCTTAGGCGGGCGGTGACCCTGGCCTTGGACAAGCGCGAGACCCAAGAGTTCTTGGCGCCCGGCCGTGGGCTCCCTGGCGGGGGCTTCCTGGTTCCGGGCACCGAGTTTGCGCTTTCGGACCAACAGCTTTTGGCCTTTGATGGCTATAGCCCGGATAAACAGGCCAACCTGGCCAAGGCGAGGGAGCTCATGGCCCAGGCGGGCTATGGAGATGGGGGGCTCACGATCAGCTTGCTGACGAGGAATAGCGCGAGCTACATCGATATGAGCACTGTTTTGCTGGGCGCGCTTGAGGAGATCGGCATTGAGGCCGAAATCAACCTCCTTGAGTCGGGCAGGTACTTCGAGAACAGGAGTGCCGACTCCTCAGCGCTTCAAGTGGTCCTGGTCCAACACTCGCTCGCCGGCCTCGACCCCAACGCAGTGTACAGGGACTTCTTTCTCCCTGGCGGCGTCCGCACGTATCATGGCCTAGTCAACGACCCGACGCTGCTGGCCATGTTCGAAGCTCAAAAAGGAGTACTGGACGCGGCCAAGAGGCTCCCCCTTGTCCAGGATATGGAGAAGCACGCTCTGGGCCTTTACGCGGCGTCCATGATCGGTCGCAGCAAAGCTGCGAATGCCATGTACTCCTTCATCAAGAACTACCAGTTCGCCTCGGAGTCGACCCACTTTAACAGGCAGTACCGGGACGTGTGGTTTGATCAATAGAGGCGTGAAGACCGAGCAAGGAGGGTAACCTCTGGACTCCTCGGAATACCAGGGACGGGGCGGCTCAGGCCGTGCTCAAGACGCGGCCCTGAGCCGCCCGTCCCAAATTCGGGCTGAATCGTCTTTAGCGGGGGTTCAAAGGAATGTCCCGTTGAGTAAGTCGATGCCCGAAGGGCTACCTTGACCCCCCTTGAGGAGGTCGGAGGATGTTCAGCACCCCGCGTGTATGACCTGGTATGAAGCAGTACATCGCTCGCAGACTTCTGTTGATGATACCGCTCATCTTTGGGGTGGTCAGTATCGTTTTTGTGGTATTGAACATCCTCCCCGGAGATGTGGCCGCCTCCATCGCCACCCAGGGAGAGGAGGAGCCCGACCCGGCGCAGATCGAGGCGATCCGCACGGCCCTGGGACTGGACCGGCCCCTCCATCAGCAGTACTGGGACTGGCTCAGCGGGGCCGCGCGGCTCGACTTCGGCGATTCCCTGGTCACCGGTCAGTCGGTCATGGACGACGTGCGGAGGCGTCTGCCCGTCACCATTCAACTGGGCATAATGTCCTTGATCATCGCTTGGGCCATCGCCTTGCCCGTGGGCATCCTCTCCGCCGTGCGGCAAGACTCGTGGATGGACTATGTGGGGCGCTCCTTCGCCATCCTGGGGCTGGCCATGCCTACGTTCTGGGTGGGCATCCTGATAATCCTGATGCTCTCGCGTTATTTCAACTGGATACCCCCGTTGGGCTATGTGGGCTTCTTCGATGATCCTTCGTCCAATCTCAAACAGTTCATCTTCCCCTCTCTTGCCCTGGGATGGGCCCTTTCCGCCACGAAAGCCCGGATGATCCGCTCGACTATGCTGGAGGTCCTGCGAGAGGACTTCATCACCACCGCCCGGGCCAAGGGCCTGCGCGAATTTGTCGTCATCAACCGGCATGCTCTGAAGAACGCCATGATTCCCGTCATCACCCTGTTCGGCTTCAATATTGGCCTGCTGATAGGTGGCTCTGTCCTCATCGAGCAGATCTTCACCCTGCCCGGGATCGGCCGGTTCCTCGTTACAGGCTTGAACAGCCGGGACTTCCCGGTGATCCAGGGGGTGGTGCTGCTCATCGTCGTCGGTTATGCCTTCGTGAACCTGTTTGTCGACCTGCTCTACGGGCTTTTGGACCCGCGCATTCGGTACGCATAGGTGGGTCATGGCTACTGGTGAAGTCGCAGTAAGAGTGCATGGACTGCGCAGGGCCGCCGGTGGGCTCAGCGCCACTGGCCGCCTCTTCCGGCGCAAGCCCCTTGGGGCCGCCGGCTTCTTGGTGCTCGTTGTCATGGTGTTCCTAGCCATCTTCGCTCCCCTCGTGGCCCAGGAAGACCCACTACGTCTTTCCGCAGCCGACATCTTCAAGTCCCCCAGCGGCACCCACTTCTTCGGTACAGATAACTTCGGACGGGACATCTTCAGCCGGATCGTGCACGGCTCCCGAATCTCCTTGTACGTAGGCTTCCTCTCGGTACTCATCGGAACCACGGGCGGCGCCATCTTCGGCCTCATCAGCGGCTATCGAATGGGGCCATTCGACCTGGTGGGGCAACGGGTCATGGACGCTCTGTTGGCCATGCCGGGCCTCATCCTGGCCATAATGATCGTGTTCTCCCTGGGCGCCACCCAGTTCAACGTAGTCCTGGCCATCTCCATCAATATCTTCCCCTCCGCCAACCGGGTGCTCCGGTCCCAGTGCCTCACCGTGAAAGAACGACAATACGTGGACGCGGCCCGGGCCATGGGGGCGTCAGACCAGCGCATCATGTTCCGACACATCCTGCCCAACGCCCTCGCCCCTTACCTCATCATCGCCACGGCCGCGCTGGGGGGAGCTATCTTGACGGAGGCGTCCCTCAGTTTCCTGGGCCTAGGCGTGCCGCCCCCCGCGCCCTCGTGGGGGGGGATGCTCTCCGGCGGCCTGTATGTGCGTGAGGCCCCATGGATGGCCCTGGCGCCTGGCATCGCCCTCACCCTGGCCGTCTTCGGATTCAACATGATGGGCGACGCTCTCCGGGACATCCTGGATCCCCGCCTACGGGGCCGTTAAGGACGTAGGCGCTGTCCCTACGGAAGGGCATGACTTTTGCCTCATTGTCGTCACGGCGTAACGCCAATGAGGCGCCCGGGCCTAGGGAAATTTGAGGTTGAAGGATGGTGGTGTATGGGTCTTCCGCTAGACGGTGTTCGCATCCTCGCGATGACGCAATATGAGGCCGGCCCCTTCGCCATGCTCTCCAAGGAGGAGATCACCAGCCTGCGCCGGAAGGGAATTACGTAGGGGGGTGACGGCCAGACGGCGCCGGGGCCTGCTGTGATGGCTGGGTCGGCCCGACCGCGATCCAGGCACATTCCCAGAGCAACCGCGGATGCAAACAGAAACCCAGGGAGAAGGCAGTCCGCGTCCTCAATCCAGGGGGCTAAGGGGATGGAGACCCCCGTTCTACTACGGGTGGGTGATCATAGGGGTCGTCTTCCTGGGTGAGTTCGCCGCCACCGGCCTGGGCAGCGTGACCGTTGGGTTATTTTACACGCCCATGCATGAGGCCCTGGGCTGGTCTCTTACCGGCTTCACGGGCGCGATCACCGCCGCCAGCATAGCCGGGATAGTCATTGCTCCTCTCCTTGGACGGTTGCTGGACCGCTTCGGCGCTCGGCCCATAATGTTGGTGGGAGCCTTAGCTGGCGGGGTGGGCCTCATACTCATCTCGCAGGTCCGGGAGCTCTGGCAGTTCTGGGTCCTTTACGCCGTCGTTGCGGCCATGGGGCTTCATGAGCTCGGTTCCTTTACGGCGCCGGTCATAGTTTCAAAGTGGTTCGTCCGGCTGCGCGGCCGGGCTATGGTCATCACCACCTACGGCACGGTCGCTGGTAGCCTGGTCATGACCCCTGTCGTCGGCTTGCTCATCGTCCACGCAGGCTGGCGGCAGACCTGGCTATATATGGGAGTGGGGCTCCTGATCGTCATGGTGCCCCTGGTCTGGCTGTTCGTCCGCCGCCAGCCGGAGGATATGGGCCTTACGCCCGACGGCGACCCGCCGGTCCTGCAGCCACCGCCGCAGCAGGGGGAAACGGGCCCAGCTAGGCACGTCGTGGAGGTCTCCTGGACCCTTCGGGAGGCGTTGCGGCCCCGGACTTTGTGGCTCTTGGTTCTAGCCTTGAACCTGGCCAGCTTCCTAGCCTCGGTCCAGACCCTTCACTTGGCTCCCTTCCTGACGCAACAGGCTGGGCTCTCAGCCGGGACCGCAGCGTTCATTCTCACCGTTCGCCAGGTCGGGGTCGCCGTATTCAGGCTTCCCTGGGGTTTTATCATTGAGCGGGTGCCTATCCGGTATTGCTTGGCCATCGCGTTCGTCAGCCGGTCTCTGGGTGTCTTGTCTCTGATACTCGTTCCCTTTCCTACGAACATCGTCCTCTTCGTGATCCTGGCAGGAATCGGAGGGGTCTACGGCCTACTTCAGCCCCTGGCCTTCGCCAACTACTATGGCCGAGAGTCGCTGGGGACCATCCAAGGGGTCATACGGCCGTTCCTCGCTGTACCCAATCTTGTGGGCCCCATCACGGTGGCCCTCCTGTTCGACGCCATCGGCACCTTCGATATCGCCTTTATTACCGTTTCAAGTATGGGCTTTCTGGCCGGGGGCGTGGTCCTTTTTGCTTTTCCCCCAGTCCACCCAGCGGCAACGCACGACGCGGCCCCAGGCAGGACCTAGGATGGCAAACTGCCGCAACGAAAGGGCGAAGGGTGAACGCAGCCGTTCTTGCACCCGCTGGCGCGATAGGGATTGCCGTTGGAGTATCACGATAGCTGGCTGCTCACCCCCTTATGTGCTAGAGTGAAGGTATGGGTGATAGAGGTGGCTCAAAAGACAAGGGCAAAAAGGAAAAGCAGAAACAGGCACAGCGCACTCTGAAAGAAAAACGCGCGGTGAAACACGAAAAGAAGATGCGCTCGTAGCCCTTAGGCCCAGCCTAGGAAGTTTGTTCTTTTTGCCGGTCTGGCTGAACGTAGGCCAGAAAGATGTAGCTGCCTACTCGGGTACCTTGGCTGATCGATGAACGGCCTAGGCAACCGAAGGGGCGGATAGAGTGACGCGACTTCTAGAAGTGCTTCGGCCATAGGTCGCCAAGACCCCCAAACCCTCCCTTCACCCTCACCTCCGCCACCGCCCGGCTCCCCTTCGCATCAACCCTTCGACATCGCTCAGGGCTGGCCCCGACCGCGTCCAGCACCGTTAGCAGTAGTCTTAGCCGCTCCTCCAAAGTCTCCCGGCGCATTGGTGAGGCAGGTCCAGCTCAAAGGCGAGGCGCGGGCCAAAACGGCCCGTTAGGTACTACGACTTAGTCATCGCCGATGTTATGTCTTGCTGGGTTGCATTTGCCGCTTTCACCGGAAGTTGCAACACTCTTCGAGCTAAGGTAGTATCTGGCCCACCCAGGTCCCCCGAACCGAGAGCAGACGTGACGCATGGATGACCCAAAAGACGCAGAAGACCACGGCTCGCACGAAGCCGAGACCGGGCCTGCTGGAGCGCGCGACGGCGGGGGCGGCTCGCACCATGCCCATATGGTGGCCGATTACCGTCGCCGCTTCTGGTTCTCCCTGGTCCTGAGCGTACCTACTCTGCTGCTGTCGCCGCTGATTCAAGATACTCTTGGTGTTGACGCCAGCTGGAACTTCTCCGGGGACAGCTTTATCCTGTGGGGTTTCGCCACCGTGATCTTTTTCTATGGTGGCTGGCCCTTCCTTACGGGCATCTTCACTGAGCTGCGGTCCAAGTTGCCAGGCATGATGACGCTTATCGCCGTGGCCATCACTACCGCGTATGTCTACAGCACCGTGACCACTTTCGGGGTCTCCGGCGACGCATTCTTCTGGGAGACCGCTACGCTCATCGACGTCATGCTCCTTGGCCATTGGCTGGAGATGCGCTCCATCATGGGCGCTTCCCGCGCACTTGAAGCGCTGGTCAGCTTGATGCCGGCGGAGGCGCACAAAGTGGGCCAGGACGGCGTCATCGTCGACATACCAGTCGTGGAGCTTAAGCCCGGAGACCATGTGTCGGTGCGGCCAGGTGAGAGGGTCCCCACCGACGGTGTCGTCGTGGACGGCCGTTCGTCGGTCAATGAGTCAATGTTAACCGGCGAAAGCCTCCCCGTCGAAAAGACCGCTGGGCTGCAGGTCATCGGCGATTCCATAAACGGAGAGGGGGCCATAACCGTTGAGATCCAGCGCGTCGGCGAGGAGACCTACCTGGCGCAGGTGATCGAGCTGGTCCGCCAGGCGCAGCAGTCTCGCTCGCGCACGCAACGGCTGGCCGACCGCGCAGCGGCCTGGCTCACGGCGATCGGGCTCACCCCGGCGTCGGTACTCTGATCGGCTGGCTGGCCGCTCCGGAGAGCGTCAACTTCGCGTTCCAGCGGGCGGTGACCGTAGTGATCATCACCTGCCCTCACGCCCTGGGGCTGGCGATACCGTTGGCCGTCGCCGTATCCACATCGATAGGAGCGCGGTCCGGTCTCCTTATCAGAGACCGTGCGGGATTTGAGAGAGCGAGGGGCATCAATGCCGTCGTCTTCGACAAGACCGGCACCCTCACCGAGGGACGGTTCGGTGTCATCGCGGTTGTCCCGCTTGGGAGCAGGACTGAAGAAGAAGTGCTTAGTATCGCATCGGGTCTGGAAAGCCAATCTGAGCATCCGATCGCTCGCGGCATCGTGGCCGAGGCAGAAGTTCGGGGACTCAAGGCTATCCCCGTAAGTGACTTCCAGGCAATGCCGGGCCAGGGGGCAAGCGGATTCGCCGATGGACACGACGTCAAGATGGTCAGCCCGGGGTATTTGCGAGAGCATGGACTCACCGCTGACCCTGACCGGATAGGTACCCTCGTCGATGCCAGAAGCACGGTCGTCTACCTCGTGGTGGACGGCTCGTTGGAAGGAGCCATCGCCCTTGGTGACCTCGTCCGCCCGGAGGCGCGCGCGGCGGTGAGTGAGCTGAAGGGAACGGGCATCCAGGTGATGATGCTCACCGGCGATTCTGAGGCAGTCGCGCGGTCCGTCGCCAGCGAGCTTGGTCTGGACGATTTCTTTGCGGAGGTGCTCCCCCACGAAAAGGCGGCAAAGATCCGCGAGATCAAGGAGCGAGGGTTGACCGTCGCCATGGTAGGCGATGGCGTGAATGACGCCCCGGCCTTGACCGAGGCCGACGTCGGGATCGCCATCGGCGCGGGCACGTACGTCGCCATCGAGTCTGCGGATATCGTTCTCGTCCGCTCTGACCCAGGCGACGTGGCGACCATCGTGCGCCTCTCCCGCGCAACCTATCGCAAGATGATCCAGAACCTATGGTGGGCTGTCGGCTACAACTTTCTGGCGATTCCGGCAGCTGCGGGCGCCCTCTTCGCCGTAGGGTTCGTTCTGCCGCCTGCGGTGGGAGCGGCGCTTATGTCGGCATCGACCGTGATCGTGGCCGTCAACGCCCAGCTTCTTCGCCGCGTCGAACGGAAAGTGCGCCGGCGGACCGAGGGGCAAGCACAGACCGCCTAGTGAGAGGGGGCAACGCATATGTCGAATGATAACGGAGGAGAAGAGTCGGAAAGGACTTCTGAGCAGAGAGGTGTGCCTGCTGAAGGTCCCACCTACGGAAAGGGCTGAAGCTGTAGACGGCGCCAAACCGAAGTCGGAAAGGACCCAGGCGCGGGTGGGTGCTAGCGGTGATGAGCCTCGGCGCCTTTATGGTGTTCCTGGACTCTGCCGTGGTCAATACCGCTCTCCCGGCAATCTCTCGCGATCTCGGAGCCTCAAACTCCACTCTCCAATGGGTGGTGAATGCCTATATTCTGATATTGGCTGGGCTACTGTTGGTGGGGGGTACGGTCGGCGACCGCTTCGGCCGCCGGCGTTGGTTCGCAATAGGCACGATCATTTTCGGGGGTGCGGCAGGGGCGGCTTCCCTTGCGCCGAACACTGAAACGCTTATCGCTTTTCGCGCATTACAGGGCCTAGGCGCAGCGTTTATCTTGCCCGCCACCCTTTCTATCATTACCAACGTCTTTCCCCGTGAAGAGCGTTCAAAGGCAATCGGCATCTGGACCGCTGTAGGTTCCGTCGGCTTCATTGCTGGTCCGGTGGGTGGTGGCGCTCTGGTTGACGCCATCAACTGGCAGGCGGTCTTCTGGATGCATTTGCCGGTAGCAGCGGTGAGCTTGGTCGGGTTACGGCTGGTTCCGGAGTCGAAGGACAGTCGCCGTCTGCCTCTGGACATCTCCGGCGCTCTGCTGGGTACAGCCGGATTGATAGCGCTGGTTTTCGGGATCATTCAGGGTCCTGACGCCGGCTGGGCGTCACCCGAGATTCTGGGGGCCTTCGTTGTGGCGGCTGTGGCGCTGGGCGCCTTCGTGACGGTGCAGGCCCGTAGCTCCGCCCCCATGCTGCCGATGCGCTTCTTTAAACAGGCTGACTTCACTGGCCCCCTGTTGGTGATAGGCCTGATGTTCTTGGCGTTAATTGGAATGTTCTTCTTCCTTACGCTGTATTTCCAACTGGTTCAAGGTAACAGCGCTTTCGAGGCGGGGTTGTTCATCCTCCCCGCCGCCGCCACAGTGATGGTAGGTGCGCCTTTATCAGGAGCCCTCACCAAGAAGTTCGGTCCAAAGGTATTTGCCGTACTTGGCTCTGCGGGCATGATGTTTGGGTGCAATAGACCAAAGAATCGATGTCTCATGTCTCCACTCCTATCCAAGAACTTCTGTCCTCGTCGCTCCTGGGCTGGTCAGCTGATTTGGCGCCGGAGCTAAGCTCCTAGCGCCGAGGGGGTGTGGCGAGTCCGTGTTCCGCGTCTTCCAGCGGCGGGGGCCGGCCCATGGCGCTCGCCAACCACCTCCAGCAGGTGCTCCTGGTGAGCCGATTGGGCCCAGTGGTGCAGCTTGGCCCAGAGGGCGATCGCGTACTCCTGGTTGGCGGCGCGGTCTGCATCCGCCTTCGTGGCCCAAACCGTCACGCGGCCAATCGAATGATCACACTCATCGTGGTCACACTCCACCTCGTAGCCATCGATGAAGCCGGGCTGGGCGGAGATATGCTCTCCGAGCTGCCCGAGCACCGCCTGGACTTCCTCTTCCCGTCCTTCGCTCGGGTGAACCAGCGTGGTCCGTAATACTTTCATGATTCCCTCCCTACCTCTGTTGTGCTTGCGTTGTCCAGAGAATGCGACGGTTGGATTCGCGCTGGAGTATGTCATCTCCACCACGAAGGCACGGGGTTTAAGCGGCCTGGGAAACGACCCCTCCGAACACCTGGCCGAAATCGCTGGCGAACGTCTCGTAAGAGCGGGCAGGCTGAGCGGTGATGTTCTCGACGGCATCATCGGCACCCATGTTAGTCAGGCTGGGTAGTAATAGACTGCCAACGTTACCCGTTGCTCCCGTCACCAGAATTTTCCCTACATCAGCCATGGATCTGTCGCCTCCATATCTGTTCTTACGAGATATGATGCGGCCTCGGCTGAGAGGATTCCGGACGCGGGACGCCGCGGCCCTCTGGCTTTCTGGTTGCAGACGGTGGGGGGCGACCTCCCGTCACATGGTCACGTGGTTACGCGGTACACCATTGCAAAACCTGCTCAGCGTGTCGTTGGGCGGCTGGACCTGCCAAGTCCCACCGCTCAGGCCGCCAGCAGGTTTAAGACTGATACAACCAACGACCCCAGGCGTTAGCGCGGGGGCTCTTTGACCCAGCCTATCAACACCATATCGCCCTCGACCTTCACGTCATAAGCAGTGATATCGTGCCCTGGCGGGTAGGGATCGAGCCCGGTTCGGATGTCGTAGCTCCAACCATGCCAGGGACAATCGACAAGATAGTCCCGCAGCTTGCCCTCACCGATGGGGCCCCCCATGTGTGGGCATATATAGTTCACGGCATAGAAATTGCCGTCTTCGTGATGGAAGAGAGCGATTGGCTTTTCCTGGGCGCCGAACACCATCTTCCCATCTCCAACGGGGATGTCGCTCACTCGAGCGACCTTGACGAACTTGACTTCTTCTGCCATAGCGGGCTCCTTCCCTGTTGCTTAGTGGCGCCGGTCTTGCTGCGCCGACGCACCAACCGACAATCCCCATTTTCAGGCCGAGTATGCTAAACGAAACGCCTGCCGTCGTGAAGCTCCCGGCCAGTTTAGCACATACGCTGGCCGCACTGTGATCCCATCCGGCTCGGAGAGGTGCCCCGCTCAATGGAGTCCGGCGTGACCGTCTGAGCTGATCGGGGAAGTTGACAACCCCTTCGCCCGAAGCTATTCTCCGGTATCTCAAGTTTTGAGTGCCCAGGGCCCCCCACGCGTGCCAGCCTCGAAGTCTCAAGATAGAAAAAACGGCAAGCCATCTGCGCTTGTACGAAACAACGATGGAAAATGACTCGGGAGGAGAGCTAAGGCTATGTATTCGCGCATCCTCGTTCCACTAGATGGTTCTGAGCAGGGGGAGATGGCGCTGCCGCATATCAGGCGAATCGCTGAGCCTGGTAAAGCCGATCTTTTCCTTATCCAGGCGGTGTCGCGGGCCCCAGAATATGAGGCCTCTCGCGTAGGCGGCTTCGGGAACCCGACGGTGTTCGAGGTAGCTCGCGAGCAAGGCCGTAGGCTGGTCGAGCAACATTTGCTGATGGCCGAGCAATATCTGGCACATGTGGCGAAGGGTCTCGAAACCGATGGGTTTTCGGTCCACATCAAGGTGGCTCAGGGCTCCGCCTCCGACAGTATCGTGAAACACGCCAAAGACGAACGCATTGACCTCATCGTTATGAGCACTCGGGGCCACGGCGGCATAAAGCATCTGCTCTTAGGCAGCGTTGCCGATCGGGTTGTCCATGAGAGCAAGGTGCCCGTGCTCATCGTGCCGCCAAAGTAACTCTAGGCCCCGGCTTTGATCGGAACAGCACAAAAGCTCGATGCCCTGGCAGAGAGACTTACGATGATGTAGCGTACCGGCGACCGAGAGGCTCGTTCAGCAAGCGCGGTGAAACATTAACCGGAGAGGCCCATGAACCAGTGGGACCAGCAGGGCCGGGTGCCTCGAAGGCCCGACGAGCAGATGCGCCGGTACGTCGTTCGGCGGATGGGTATATTCGTGGTGACGACCTTGCTGGTCGTCGCGATAGTGATTCTCTTTGCATGGCTTGGGACCAGGGGCTGAGGGTGACACCGAGGCCCCAATTGCCCAAGACCTAGCGAAAGCTGGAGCCATGGTGAAGGCGCAGAAGGGACTGGCGTCCGGATCCATGCCGCTGGGTTCGCGGATCACTTGCCTGCTAGCTTGCCGAAGGTGGAAAAGATGTCCTCCACGATAATCCCGCTCCATACTGGCATCGTCTTCAGCCTCAGGAACCCCAAAGATCCAGCCAAAGCCAGAGAGCTCAATGACTGGGTGGTCAAGGTCCATTACCGCGAGGTCCTGGAGCCGGGAATCCTTGTCGGCGCCATGCGTCTCGAAAACCCAGAGGCCACGGGGGATGCCAAGTCCCCGCGTTTCCTTACCATGTACAAGACCAATCGCAGCGACCCAGCGGCAGCGTGGACAGAGCACACGAGCCACAACGCCAGGCTGCGCGACCAGGGCCTCATCACTCAGGTGAGCCCTCAGCTATCGTCGGTGATGCTGGGAGTCTTCAAGCGTATCCGCGGTCCTCAGACGATCAATGAAGGGACGGAGACCAGGGGTATATTGGCTGTCTTGTTTGACTGCCGCACGGGAGGCTGGGAGGAGTGGTGCGACGAGGTCCATGTACCGGAGGTGCTGGCCGCCGGCCCGTACCACACCGCTACTCGGTACGAAAACACGGGCCTGCACCCGAATCAGCCGCTCTACCTTACCATCTACGAGACTGACTGGGATGATCCTGTTGGGGCTCTCCAACTTGTGCGTAGCTCTCTCAAACAGCATGGCGACCGGCGCACTGTCGGAGAAGCCGAGATTCAGGTGAAACTCTGTTCACCGTTCAAATTGACCCATTCTCAAACGAAGGCCTCATCTTGAGGTCCGGACCGACGCGGAATCTCACCGGCAGAGGCAGCCAGGGCGGCCAATTGAAGAAGGTGCCGAATCGAGACCGGCCTTCCTCCAGTGGGCCCGGAGAAAGAGCAGCATCGTCGTCACCTAGATCGCCTTGAGCTCCCCGAGCTTGCTATCAATCCTCTCCGCCTCCAGCGACAACCTCTCCCACTCCTCCAAGAGCGATTGCGCCTCCCCCTTGAGCCCGCGGTGCTGCTCTCCTAAAGTGGCTAGCTGAGCCGTGTCTTCATACTTCTCTGGGCTGGAGAACAGCGCCTCCAGCTTCGCAATCCGGGCCTCCTGGGCCACAAGCGTGGCATCGATCTCTTCTATCCGCTTGGCCAGCCTGCGGGCCTCCCTGCTGAGGTCACGGCGCAGCTCCTCTTCGGCGCTCCGCAGTCGCCCCGCACGTCTGTTGGCGGGTTGGTTACCGGCAGAGCCTTGCTTTGGGGCGTCATGGTCCGCTCCGTTGGCAACGATGCGGGTGCTGCCCTGCGCGACGGCTACTTGTTTCCGATACAGGTAGCTGTCGTAGTCGCCTGGGTAGATCGTGGGTTGGCCGTTATCGACCTCGATGATCTTGTTGGCGATCTGCCGTATGAGAGTGCGGTCGTGGGTTACAAAGCAAATGGTGCCTCGATAGTCGCTGAGGGCGTCTGCAAGGATCTCCCTGGAGGCTATGTCCAGGTGGGTGGTTGGCTCGTCCATGAGCAGGAGGTTACTTCGTTGGACCAGTAGCTTGGCCAGGGCGACACGGGCCTTTTCTCCACCCGACAACACCGATATGGGCTTCCGGACGTCGTTGCCGCTGAACAGAAAGCCACCGAGGATGTTCCGCAGGTTTTGGGCCGATTCCTCAGGTGCAGCCTGCTGAAGCTCCTCGATGAGCGTGTTGCCGGGGCTCAGGAGCTCCAACACATGCTGCGCGTAGTAGGCTGTGATCACATTGTGGCCAGTCTTCCGCTCACCCTCCTCAAAGGGAAGGACACCTGCGAGGATCTTCATCATCGTTGTCTTGCCGGCGCCGTTGGGGCCAACCAGGGCGACCCGGTCACCGCGCATCAGCGTCAGGTTCAGACCTCGGTAGACGTTGTTATCGCCGTAGGACTTGCTCAAGTTAATAAGACGGATTGCCTCATCTCCGCTCCGTGCCGGCTCCGGAAAGGAATAGTGGACCCTCTTCGTCGCCCTGGGCAGCTGAATTTTCTGTATCTTCTCCAGTTGCTTCAAGCGACTCTGCACCTGAGAGGCCTTCCGGGCCTTGGAGCGAAAGCGCTCGACAAAGCGCATCTGCCTCTGGACCTCGCGTTGCTGCCTGGCCGCGGCAGCTTCTTTGATTTTGAGAGTGCGTTCGCTGGTGATGAGGTAGTTGTCATAGTCGCCTCTGACCAGCACCACCTCGTCTGGTGTAATAGCTAGCACCATGGTTGCTACCTGGTTCAGGAAAGCCCGGTCGTGCGACGTGACCACTACCGCTCCTCGAAAGGAGGACAGGTACTTCTCAAACCACAGGTTTGCGTCAAGGTCCAGGTGATTGGTCGGCTCGTCCAGGATCAACACATCCGGCTTCCTGAAAAGCAACTTGCCCAGCTCAGCGCGCATGAGCCAACCGCCGCTGAACTCGCCGAGGGGTCGGAAGAGGTCGTCTTGCTGAAAGCCAAGCCCGGAGAGGACCGCCTTGGCCTCGTGCTCCCGGTAGCCGCCCTCAGCCGCCTCCAACGCCATGTCAAGCTGGCCGAGTTGTTGTAAGAGCTCCTCGCGGTTGCCCGAGCTGCCCTGCCCGGAACTTGCCGGCCCGGAGTCGGCCGGTAACGAAAGAGTCTCATGGATGGCGGCGATCTGCTCTCTAAGATCGCTCACCTCAGAAGATTCCTCAAGCACGTCCTGTATCAGAGTTTTCCTGGAAAACCGAGTGGGCTCTTGCTTGAGATAGCCAATAGAGATGTTGCGATGCCTGGATATACTCCCAGTGTCCGGAGAGGTATCGCCGGCCAGGATGTCCATCAGGGTGGTCTTGCCCGAGCCGTTGTTTCCGATCAGCGCGATGCGCTCTCCGGCGGCGACGTTAAGGGTTAGGCCACTGAATAGAGTCCGGTCTCCGTAGGCCTTGCTGACGTTGGCGGCACTGAGCATTTTGACCTTTGGAGTGAGCTAAATCTCTAACTACTTCAACCAACATTTCCCACATCAAGCTGCGGGCGTCCAAAAAAAACCACAATCCTTTACTGAATGAATGGTACTGTCACCCCTGGAACACTGTCAAACGCCCTTTCGTGCCTGCTCGGCTTGATGTGGTACTATCGCGGCATCATGCCCAGCGAGCATCGCCTTCGCCCTGATCAAGACCAGGGGGCTGGACGACGCCGGCCGCACACGCATCCAGCGGGAGGCGCAGGATATGGGCCGTCTTGGCTCCATCCCCACATCGTCACCGTTTTCGACGTTGGCCAGGAACACGACCAGCCCTGCATGGTGACCGAGCTCATGGGCGGGGGCGACGTCGAAGGTCTGATCGAGAAGACGGTTGACCATCGCCTCTCGCTGGAGCGAGCGCTGGCCAGGAAAGACATCCTGACGGCGTGACAGGCCGGCTAGCATCGATTTTCCCCTCCAAAAATTGTGCCGTCCCTGCGGCGACCTCGGTGCCTTCTCTTGCAGGCAGCCGATGGAGTGAGTATATTGGCCGAAACTCACCTCCTGTCCGCACCCTGGTGAGGCTGAAGGCCATCCCAGTTGCGAGCGAGGATTTGTGCCATCGGGACGTGAGCTGGGGAATACCACCCCAGGTCCGCAGGGCTACAAGAGAGCGGAGGAGGGCCAGATGGCGACGGATGCCAGGGTCAAGAGCGGCCAGACGAAGGCCAATCGGGTGATCGATATCGATGGGCATGTGCTCATGGAGTGCGTGCCCGATTGGACAAGCCGGTTCCCCCCGGACGAGGCCCAGCGTCTGGAGGAGCGCTATTCAGGCAGCGGCCTACAGGGCAGCCCCAGCATGCGCCACCCTAGCATGCGGGGCACCAGCCGCGAGGAGATCTACGAGTCTCTCCGGGCCCGCAACAAGAGTAGCGGCGGTTGGGACCCCAAGGTGCGCCTGGCAGATATGGATACCGAGGGCATCGACATGGCGGTGCTGTTCGGTACAGAGCTGTCTATCGGTCAGGATGCGTATTCCCCCGAAGTCTGCAAGGGCTATAACGACTGGCTGGCTGAGTATTGCCAGGCGGACCCCCGGCGTCTGAAAGGTGTTGCGCTCGTCCCCGTCGGAGATATGAAGGCCGCCCGCCGGGAGCTGCGCCGGGCCGTCGGTAAGCAGGGCTTCGTGGCGCTCTTCATGAAGCCGTCCATGGAAGACAAGCGTTGCGACTCCGAGTACTTCCATCCCCTCTACGATGAGGCCCAGGACCTGAACGTCCCACTCATGCTGCACATCCCCCACGGGGCCAACCACGTGATCTCACAGCGATTCCACTACGACTTTGTCCGGATGCACGCCGCCATGCACCCCTTCGGCATGATGCTGGCCGTGATGGATGTCATCTACTCTGGGCTGCTGGACCGGTTCCCCAAGCTCAGGATCGGCTTCATGGAAGGACAGGTGGGCTGGCTACCATGGTTCATCTGGCGCCTGGACGAGCAGCATGAGGAGTACATGCATCGTCCCGGCATGCGCTCCACGCTCACGATGCTCCCCAGCGAGTACGTGAAGCAGGGGCGTATGTTTTTCAGCTGCGACCTAGAGGAGAAGTACCTGCCCTTCGCCGCCAAGAACCTCGGGGCGGACCACATCGTTTGGGCTTCTGACTACCCTCATTCGGACTGCATCTTCCCAGGAGCCGTGAAGGCGTTTCTTGACCAAAAAGGGATGACGCAGGGGCAGAAAGGGAAGATCTTACGAGACAACAGCATGGCATTGTTGTTTGGGGAGAAGGGCGGCTGAGGGTGGTGCATGAAATGCCGGGAGGACGCAGATGGCGGTAGACCTCCTGATAAAAGACGGCCTGATAGTCGATGGCTCCGGCTCAACCCCGTTCCAGGGCAACGTCGCCATCAGCGACGGCAAGATCGTAGGCGTTGGCCCGGTAGGAGACGGCGCACACCGGACGATACACGCCGATGGGCTGGCGGTAGCGCCCGGCTTTTTCGACATGCACACCCATTACGACTCCCAGGTCTGCTGGGACCCTCTGGCCACCTCCTCTTGCTGGCATGGCATCACCTCGATCCTTACGGGCAATTGCGGCTATGGCATAGCTCCCGCCAAGGAGTCCGACCAGGAATATCTCATGCAGTTGATGAGCCACGTCGAGGGAATACCTCTGGATGTGCTCCGTGACGGCATAGACTGGGAGTGGGGGAGCTTCGGCGATTACCTCCGCAGGCTCCAGAGGAGCTTAGGGGTCAACGTCGCGGCCCAGGTGGCCCACTTGCCGCTGCGGTACTACGTCATGGGCCCCGATGCCTGTGAGCGAGCCGCGACGACTGACGAAATCACCCAGATGGCAGAGCTGCTGCATGAAGCCATGGCCGCCGGGGCCACCGGCCTCTCCAGCCTTAAATCGATACACAACCGGGGCCCGAACGGGACTGCCGTACCAACCCAGAAATGCGAGCTGGCGGAGATACAGGCTCTGGGTGAGGTCCTGGGAGAGCTGCGACGCGGCATCATCACCATATCGCCCCATCCGGGGGCGTCCAACATCGACCAGGAGTTTCGCGATTTCCTTGTCGACTTGAGTCTCACAACGGGTAGGCCGGTGGTGTGGAACCAGTTCCAGCACCGGTGGGATATGCCGGACGTTTGGCGGGAGCTCCTGCAGTTCATGGAGGAGGCTGCCGGCCGGGGAGCCCAGGTCTACGCCGTGTCCAAGTGCCAATCTCTGGACCTGGAGTTCAACCTCGTGCTCGGCCAGCATTTTGACCCGTTACCCACCTGGAAAGAGGTGCTGCATAAGCCCCACGAGGAGAAGACGCGGCTGCTGGCGGACAGCAAGACCCGTGACCGCCTGCGAGTTGAGTGGGACCAGCCCTCCGGCGCCACGATGCGGCGGGCCGACGTGTTAGTGCAGCGGACCTCAATGCCGGAGCACCGGCAGCTAGAGGGTAAGCATCTGGCGGACCTGGCAGCAGAGCGGCGACAACACCCTGTCGACTATCTCATCGACCTGGCCCTTGCCGAGGACCTGAAAACCCAGTTCGTCTATCCTGGGGTTATGAACGGCGATCCCGAGGCGGTGAGCCAGATCATCACCTCCCCCTACTGCTTGCCCGGGGTCTCCGACGCTGGAGCGCATCTGGACCAGGACTGCGGAGTGGATTTCACGGGCAAGCTCCTCGGCCACTGGGTGAGAGAGCGCGGCGTCATGAGCCTGCAGGAGGCGGTGCGGCGCCTGACGTCCTGGTCGGCCAGCATGTTGGGGATCACCGACCGTGGACTTATCCGCGAGGGGCTGGCCGCCGACCTGGTCCTGTTCGATCCGGCGACCATCCGCGCCCTCCCAAGGGAGTTCATCAGTGACCTGCCGGGTGGCAAGGAACGGATCATCCAGCGGGCGGAGGGGATTGCAGCGGTCTTGGTCAACGGCCAGGTCCTCATCGAGGACAATGAGCACACAGGAGCCCTGCCAGGGAAGTTGCTCACCCCCATGGCGATGGCGAACGGGGGCTAGGGCTTCTCTATCTTCTTCGTGACCGAGCGCCCCAACATCGACGAGAGGCCGCAGGACTGAAGGCCACCATGGCCCCCGGCGCAGACGATGATGAAGTCCTCGGGGCGAGGACACACCGGGACACGGCCGTCGCTCATGTCGAGGCCAAGCTGCTCCATCCGTTGCCGGGCCTGGTCCTGACGGTTGGGCGGAAACCAGTCGATGGGGATGCGAGCGCTTTCGAAGATATGCTGCTTTAGCTTTTCCTTGGTCGGCTTGAGCTGAGCGATCATCTCGGCGATAACCGGACTGATCACGCAGACGTTCTCGAACCCCTCGGGTCCGCCAACAGCAATGTGGCCGCTGGTCGCCATGCCGTGGGCGACGTGGTGAAGGACGGACTCGGGCTCCGAGCTCATCTCGGTGATGGCCCACATGGCATTGACGGGTAGGACGGTCACCGTGCTGTCCTCTGCCTTGAACCCGCGCTCGACGTGCAGGGGCTCCCAGGGAGAGTCCTCCTCGTTCTCGCCTATACAGCAGCAGTTGTACTTCCCCGGCCAGCCGAGCACCGCCTTGTCGACCTCGCCGGGAGCGGCGGCGCCGACGTTGAGCATGATCAGGCGCAGCGCCCGGCCGATAGTGGCGTTGGCCCTGGTTCCCGGCCCAAAGCAGCCCGCGCCGCAGTTGAGGGCCAGCTCGTTCCGAATCGGGCCGTTGAAGATGATCATCGGCCCCACGGGATTGGTGGTGGTCTGAATGGCGGCGGCGGCAAAGGCCGGGTCGAGGATCGCCTCGACGAGGGTGACCATGGCAGGCATGTACGAGGTGTCGCACCCCGCCATAACGCTGTTGACGGCGATTTTCTCGATGGTCGCCGGGGCGTTGAGCGGCGGCATCTCGCCGAGATCGTCGGCGGCATTGCGTCCGCTGGCCGCCACCATGGCGGCTACCCGCTCCTCGGTGGGCGGGACCACGGGCAGCCCGTCGGTCATTCCACGGCTGTAGAGGAGCTCGCCGACGGCCTCGAACGAGTCCTCGACGTTTACGCGGGTGGTAGTCATCGGCGCTGCTAGGAATCCGTCAGGGTGCCGATGATCTCGGCGGCCCTGCCCCGAATGTCCTCCCGGACCTCCTGCTCGCTCAGCTGATCGAACTTATGCGGGAGAACGATGATGTTGAGGTCGGGCATCTTTCTCCCCCTGGCGGTGGCCAGGGCGAGTCCGGAAAACTGCTCGGTGACGATCCCCACGCTGGGGACGCCGCTCTCTTCCATGATCGCTGTGGCGTGGATACATCCCGCCGTGCAGGAGCCTCAGTTGCCCATCCCTGAGATGACGGCGTCTACCCTTTCCCCGAACCCCTCCAGCTGGGCCCGGAACTCGTCGGGGTGAGACCAGTTAGCGTGGGTCGAGAGGACCTCTGTCTTCTCAACGCCGTATTCGGAGGTCAGCACCCGGTCCAGCTCGTCGACCAGGACGTGCATCGACTGCCAGAGCACGTTATCGATGAAGCCAACGCGCTTACCCGCGAGGCCCGATACCCTCTTGGACAGCCGGCTCTCGGTGGCTTTCACTTCTCCGTGGGGCAACAGAATCGTTACTTCGGCGCCCATGGACACCCCCAGCAGTAGGTTAGGCCAGAGTCTACCCTCACCGCCGCGCAGTGTCAAAGACCGAATTGCACCCATCTCCCGAGCAAAAGGTGACCTACAGCACCATGCGGAGGGCTGACGGGTCCAAACCGGGCACTGACATTCCGAGCCAGATATGCTAGGTTGAAAGGGGAGAACCTTCTGATGACACACGGCGCATGGAACCAGTTCCTCGAAGTCGCCCGGCTGCCCGACGAGCAGATAGACCTGGCGCGGGCTGCATTCCTCTTGTCGGCCTCCGAGAACTCAGCGGTAGCCGTCGAGGAGCAGATGGGGCTGCTGGACTCTCTAGCCTCGGCGGCTTCGACACGCCTCGGGGCGGAGCGAGACCCCCTCGCTTCGGTCAATACCCTCAGCGAATATCTGTTCGACGAGCTCGGGTTCCGCGGAAACGACGAAGACTACTACGACCCTCGCAATAGCTGCCTGGACGAAGTCCTCAAGCGGCGTCTCGGCATACCGATCACGCTTTCACTGGTGTACATCGAGACAGGCGCTCGTCTGGGAATCCCTCTGATCGGCGTCGGCATGCCCGCCCACTTCCTGGTCCGCCATAACGACGTCGACAACCTTATCATCGACCCGTTCCAATTCGGCATCCTTCTATCGGAGGAAGAGTGCGCTGAGCGGCTGCGCCAGAGCCTGGGTGAGAGCGTGCCCTGGAACCCGCGCTACCTCGACCCCGTCGGCAACCGCGACTACATCGCACGGATCGTCCGCAACCTCAAGGGCTCATACCTACGGCTCAGGGACTATCCCCGCGCGCTGAGGCTGTTCGAGTGGCTGCTGTCTCTCGAACAGCCGTTGTCGGTAGACCAGCGAGAACGGGGCGTGGTCTGGCTACGGTTGGGTGAGCACGAACGGGCCTTGATCGATCTCCAGGCCTGCCTGGACACCGAGCCCGACAGCCCCGAAGCCGTCGCTGTACAGCAGCTGATCGACCGTGTGCGCCGTCGCCTTGCCTAGTGAGCTAGGACCGGCAGCCCTGACAATGGGGCGGGGCCAGTGAACCCCGGAGGTTAGATGAAGAACAAGCGAATGGGCCGGACCGGACTCCAGGTCTCGGAGCTCTGTCTCGGCACGATGACCTTTGGCTGGCAGTGCGACGAAGACACCAGCGGGGCCATCATGGATACCGCCTTTGATGCCGGAGTGTATTTCTTCGATACCGCAGACGTTTACCCCATGGGCGGCGGCTTCGATGACACCGGCAAGACGGAGGAGATTATCGGCCGGTGGATGGCAGGCAAACGCCATCAGATGGTGATCGCCACGAAGGTGAAAAACCAGATGGGCAGAGGCCCGAATGACGGTGGCCTCTCTCGCAGGCACATCTTCGACGCCATCGAGGGCAGTCTCCGCCGGCTGAACACCGACTACATCGACCTCTACCAGACCCACTCGGTTGATTGGAATACACCGATCGAGGAGACGCTGAGGGCGCTCGATGACGTGGTGCGTCAAGGAAAGGTGCGCTACATCGGCTGCTCGAAATACCCCGCATGGCTGCTGGCGAAGGCGCTCTGGACAAGCGACAAATATAACCTGTCGCGATTCGATTGCATCCAGCCGCGCTACAACATCCTCTTCCGCGAGGTCGAGAACGAAATCTATCCCCTGTGTGAGGACCAGGGCATCGGCATCATCCCATTCAATCCTCTAGGGGGAGGGGTGCTGACAGGCAAGTATTCCTACGACGAACAGCGGCCGGTGGGGTCCCGCTTCGACATCTTGGGCGGCACGAACCGCCAAACATATGACAAATGGTACTGGCACGAAGACCAGCTTTCTCTTATCAGTAGTTTTCAGGACTTCTTTGCGAAGCGTGGGAAGAGCATGACGCAAGTAGCTCTGGCATGGGTGCTGGCCAACCCGCTGATCACGGCGCCCATCGTGGGGGCGTCGTCGGTGGAGCAGCTCCAACAGTCCCTGCCGGCGGTCGACCTCACTCTCGACGAGGAGGAGATGAAAATCCTGGACGACGTTTGGTTCACCCTGCCCCGGCAACGGGACTACGAGGTAGCCGTTGGTCCCCTCCGTGAGTAGTACGGAGCCTCATCCGTCCTGAATCGGTGCATTTCTAAGAGCGTAATCCGGGCTGTCCACGGTGGTTCGTCCGATGTCATTTCCGTCTCTCCGCCTCCTTGACAGACCCGTAGAGGCCCACTACCATCAGGCCCGCCGTACAAGGGAGAGAGCGAGCCACGTCGTCAGCTACCTCCATGGCAGCATATTACTCAACGGGAGCGGGTATGGAGCTTCGATACGATGTGGTTCACACGGACGGTATCGCGCGGCGCGTCGTGCTCGAACGAGCGGCGAACGTGCGGGACCTCGGGGGCTTTCAAACCCCCGATGGCGTCACCAGCTTCGGCCGGATTCTGCGCGCCGACCAGCTCGGGATGCTGTCCGACGCCGACCTGGCCGTGCTGGCAGGGCAGGTGAAGGTGGCGCGCACGGTCGACCTGCGGGGACGGGACGAGGTCGCCGCCATCGGTCCTGGTCGCCTCGTCGATGTGGGCGTGGAGCACGTGCATCTGCCGGTCCGCGATCAGGCGAACAACCCAGAGGCGTTGGCGGCACGTCGGGAGCTAACACAGTCGCAGAGCTACATGCGGAACCTCAGCGACGTTGCAGAGCGTTACGTTGCGGCCGTTGACGCGCTCACCCACGACGCCGTGGCGATCGTTCACTGCACGGCTGGCAAGGACCGCACGGGTCTCACAGCCATGCTCGTGCTGGGTGCGCTGGGGGTGCCCGACGAGTGCCTAATCGACGACTACGCGGCCACCGCCCGTGTTCCGCCCGACATCAAGGCGGCGTCGCGTGACCCCAAAGCCGAGGAATTCTGGGCCGAATACCTCGTGCAGGCCGACACCATGAATGCCAACTACCTCGCCGACGCGCAGGCGCCGGAGCAGATGGAACAGACCATGCGCGAGGTGCTCGAGGGCATTCGCGACCGGTGGGGTTCGATCCCGGGTTATCTTGACGCCCACGACGGGGGTCATCTCCGTGACCGCCTCCGGCGCCGGCTGCTCTGAACTCCTCGTGAGCCAGCTCACCACGAACGTCACGGTCAACGTGGCCGGCTACATAGGACTGGCCTGAACCGTATCGCCGGTTGCTCCCTCGTTTCACGTGGAGACCATGACCGAGGTTCTTGATCTGAGCGTGGCAAACATCCGGCGGCTGTAGTATCCTCTCGCCAAAGCTGAAGGAGGAGGAGCCAGCTATGATGGACTATAAAGCCGTGTACTCAAAATATCAGGAGGGGTTCCTCCTGATGGAGCTTGAAGACAACATTGCGACGATAACGATTAACCGGCCGGAGCGGATGAACGCCGTCGCTGGCAACATCCACTACGGGATAGAGGAATTGCTGCAGGCGTTCAATTACGATCCTGAAGTCCGCGCAGTCATCATTCAAGGAGCCGGTGATCGGGCCTTCTGTGCCGGGGCTGACCTGGGGAATATGGCCGAGCGGGGCTCAGGGTCGCAGGATACAACCCGTATCCTTGAGGCCGGGGGCCAGCCTGGGGCGATTCGGATGCTACAAACATACCTGTCCCTGAGCGCCCCCAGCGTCGCGTGCATCAACGGTGATGCCGTGGGCCTGGGCGCGACCATTGCCCTCATGTGTGACGTCGCGGTCATGGCGGACACGGCTCGCCTCGGCGACACCCATGTGAAGGCCGGGCTGGTGGCCGGAGACGGAGGCACCCTCATGTGGCCCCTGCTGATGGGTATGAACAAGGCCAAGTGGCTCCTGATGACCGGTGAGCTCATGAGTGCCCAGCAGTGCCTGGAGGTGGGCCTCGTGAACTGGGTGGTGCCCAGGGAGAAGGTGCGGGAGGAGGCACGGGCCAGGGCGACCCAGCTGGCAAAGGGGGCGCCCCTGGCGGTCCGCTGGACCAAGGCCGCGCTGAACCAGCAGCTCTGGCGGCAGATGCTCGACGTTGGACAATACTCCTTCGCCGTCGAGGCCCAGACCTTGGGTTCTCCGGACAACCAGGAGGCGGCCAAGGCCTTCATGGAGAAACGGGAGCCCCGTTTTACCGGCCGGTAGATGGGCCGACACCTTACACCGGTCTCGCGGCCTCCTCGACCACGACGGCGAGTCTTTCCGAACGCTGTTGCTGAGCTACGAATCTTTGCCCAGGAGGGGAGCAGTGACCTACGAAAACTTGTTGCTGGATAAGGAGGACCAGATAGCGGTGGTGACCTTGAACCGTCCGGAAAAGCTCAACGCCATCGATCACGCCCTCCACCAAGAGATCATGCAGGTCTGCAAAGAGCTCCGGGAGGATGACGAGGTGCGGGTTGTTATTTGGACGGGAGAGGGGCGCGGCTTCTGCTCGGGCGCCGATTTGACTAGCGACCGATCGGAACAGCCTCTAGGCCGCCAGGAACGGCTGGACGAGTACGGTTGGGTGGGAAGGCAGGCCATGAACCTGTATCGGGGGCTTGATAAGCCGTCCATCGCCGCCGTCAACGGTGTCGCTGCCGGCGCGGGCATGGCCCTGGCTCTGGCCTGCGACATGCGGGTCGGCTCGGCAAACACACGGTTTAAGACCTCATTCGTCGAGCGCAGCCTGAGCCCAGATTCAGGCTTGTCCTATTTCCTGCCGCGTATCGTAGGAGCAAGCCGGGCCTTTGATCTGGTGTTTACCAGTCGGATGGTGGAGGCCGATGAGGCTTACAGGCTGGGCCTGCTGGACCGGATGACCACCGCCGAAAGCCTTTTGGATGAGGCCAAGGAGTTGGCCCGCCAGATCGCTTTCTGGCCGCCGGTGGCCATGCAGATGGCTAAAAGGGTCTTGCAGCATAGTCAGGATTCCAGCCTTGAGGAACAGCTCCAGTACGAAAAACAAGGCGTAGGCCTCGCCCGTAGGGAGGCGCCCCATGACGCAGAAGAGTCGGCTGCCTCATTTCGGGAGCGCCGCCCTCCCCTATTTACCGGCCAGTGAGCGGGACCCCGCGTCCCGACTATGGATAACGGCCCGCGAACCAGACAGAAACAGAGGTGACGGGGCTATGGGCGTGTTGAATGGCATCAAGGTACTGGACTTCGGTCAGTTCGTCGCCGGACCGCTGACGGGAATGCTGCTGGCGGACCAGGGGGCCGACGTGGTGAAGGTCGATCCTCCAGGAGGACCCAGCTGGGACACGCCTGCCAACGCGACCTGGAATCGGGGCAAGCGGTCTATTGCCCTCGATCTGAAGGATACTGCCGACCTTGAGCGAGCCCAGGCGCTCATCGCCTCCGCGGACGTGTTGCTCGAGAACTTCAGACCCGGCGTCATGGACCGACTCGGGCTGGGCGCGAAGGCGGCCACCACCGCCAATCCAAGGCTCGTGTACTGCTCGATTCCGGGATTTGCCTCCGACGATCCGCGATCGGGCATCCCCGCCTGGGAGGGCGTGGTCGCCGCGGCGGCGACCACTTACCACGGTCCCGGTCCCATATTAGCCGAGAATGAGAGGATGCCGGTCTACACCGCCATACCCATCGCCTCCTCGTATGCGGCGTTTCAGTCGGCGGTTAGTATAGCGATCGCTTTGTTGGTCCGTGAGCGTGACGGCGTGGGCCAGCGCATCGAGGTGCCGATGTTCGACGGCATGTTCGCGGCCATCGGCGGACAGCGCATCCACAACCCCCATACTCCGCTGCCGGCTATCGGCGGCACTTGGCTCGGCCAGTTCGAGTGCAAGGACGGTCGTTGGGTGATGTTTGGGGGGTCCGGCAACACCAACTTCCGGGAGTTCGTGGAGGCTGCCGGCATCACATCGTGGGACAAGGAGGGTCTGACAGATCGGGAGCGACTGGCCCACGACCCGGAGCTCGCGGCGGAGCAGGGTCGGCGTATCGTCGAGCTCTTCAAGACCCGAACGGCACGGCAGTGGGAGGACGACATCGCGACGGCTGGCAGTGAGTGCGCGGTGTGCAGGACCAGCGGCCGAATGGCTCGACCATTCCCACGCCCGTGAGTCCAAGATGGTCATCGAAGTCCATGACCCGAAGCTCGGAAAGATGCTGCAACCAGGGATCAACCCGCGTCTATCCGGAACACCGGGGGCGGTCCGTAGCCCGGCTCCCGCACTCGACCAGCACAGGACAGAGGTCCTGTCCGAGACCAAAGCCAGTTCCCCGCTCCCGCCGGTCGAGGAGGTCGAAGCAACGCTGCGCTCGGCGCTCGACGGGGTCCGCGTGCTTGACCTCTGCATCATTCTCGCCGGACCCACATGCGGAAGGACGCTCGCGGAATTCGGCGCCGACGTGGTAAAGATCGACGACCCAAACAGGAGTCCTATTGTCCGCCACAACACTGTTAATCGCGGCAAACGCAGTATCCTGCTGGACCTGAAAAAGAAAGAGGGACGGGATCTCTTCTGGCGATTGCTTGAGGGTGCTGATGTGGTGGTACAGAACAACCGCAAGGGACGCGTAGACGATCTTGGCCTGGGCTACGAGGAAGTCCGCAAGCGGAAGCCGGACATCATCTACGCTTCGATGAATGCCTACGGGCACCTTGGACCATGGGCCGAGCGCCCGGGCCACGAGCAGTTCGCGCAGGCCACCACCGGCATGCAGAGGCGCTTCGGAGGCGACGGTCAGCCGCAGGCTCAGCCCCATCCCATCAACGACTACGGCACCGGGCTCCTGGGCGCGTACGGCGTCGCTCTGGCATTGCTGCACCGAAAACGGACGGGCGAGGGCCAGCACGTTGACGGCGCGCTCGCATACACAGCCATGACGTTGCAATCGGCTATCGTGCAGGACTACGAAGGCAAGGTCTGGGACGAGCCGCGAGGCCAAGATACGCTCGGCTCAGGACCGCTACATCGTGCATACAAGGCTGCGGACGGCTGGCTGTTCATCGGCGCGCGAAAGTCGGACCTTGTCAAGCTGTCAGGCGTTGCAGGCCTGGAGGGCGCGGAGGAGCTGAAAGGCGAAAACCTGGAGCGCATCCTGGAGCAGTGGTTCCTGAAAGACGCGGTTGACCTGTGGGTCGGCAGGCTCAACGCCGCCGGAATCGGGGCTCACCGCGTGGTGATGGGATGGCGCGATGTCATGGACGACCCGTGGGTGCAGAGTCACGGTCTGAGCATCACGCGTGACCATGAGGGCTGGGGGCCGATCACTACCACCGGACCCGCGCCTCGGATGTCGCGTACGCCGGTCCAACCAGGCCGCGTCGCGCCGAAGCCGGGCTCGGACGCCCACGAAATTCTGGCCGGTATGGGAATGGCAGACAAGCTGGACGGACTCGTGGAGACGGGCGTGGTCCGCCTGGACGGCATCATGGCCGGCGGCGACTGATAACCTGCCATGGTTGGGGGATCTCCTACCAACGCATCCACGATTCCATCTGCTTCAAAGACCCGGATAGCATAACGCTGGAACTGACTTTCATGTCCTGTTCGCCCAGGGAGGCGCACTTTAGATCAACGTCCTAACGGCGCTTGCAGGGTCCCCCGAGAGTGGTTTGGATGAGGGTCGAGCGAGGAAAGGAGTCCACCATGCCGACGGTACTTGAGGGCGTGAGGGTTCTCGATTTCACCGAGGGGATGTCGGGCAGTCTTGCCACCATGCTCATGGCCGATAACGGGGCGGAGGTGATCAAGGCCGAGCCCCCGAGCGGAGACCGGTATCGCTCGATGCCCGCCTGGCTGATGTGGAACCGTGGCAAGAAGAGTGTGGTCCTGGACCTGGAGAGTGCCGAAGGACGAGGGGCAGCCCAGCAGCTGGCCCAGCAGGTGGATGTGGTGATCGAGAATTTTCGGCCCGGCCACGCCGACCGCCTCAGCATCGGCTACGACGATCTGGCCCGCCTGAACCCCGGGCTGGTCTATTGCTCCATCACGGCCCTGGGTTCCAAGGGGGCCCACAGGAATCTCAAGCACTACGACGCGATCCTCCAGGCGAAGGCTGGGGCGTTTCTTCGGAGGCAGCCATCGGCGCTACCGGGGAATCCCGAATATTGGGCGCGACCGTATGGCGCCTATGGCGCCGCTAACCTGGCGGTGCAAGGTATCATCGGGGCCCTGCTGGTGCGGGACAAGACCGGCTCTGGCCAGCGGGTGGAGACCAGCCTCTACAGGGGCTCACCTGCCACGACATCAGTGGCTCCTTGAGCGCACAAGCTCAGCTGGGCCTGGCAAACAAGGACCTGGCCGCTGCGGCAGGCGGCGCCACGATCAATGTCGTCTATCTGGTCGTGCGTTGCAAAGACGGGCGGTGGCTGCAGATGACGAACACGGAGGCCCGCCTCTTCCCCAACTGGATGAGGGCCATCGGCCTGGAACATATCTACGATGACCCCCGCTTCAAAGGCGCTCCCTTCACGTTTCCCTCGGAGGAGGATCGCGCCGAACTGCGGAGGATGATGCTGGAGAAGATGTTGGAGAGGACCGTCGATGAATGGATGCCCATCTTGAAGCAGCACGACGTGGGTGGGTACCTGAGCCTCACCACCCAGGAAGCCATGGACCACCCCCAGATCCTCGGCGAGGGTGGCGTCGTTGAAATCGAGGACCCCAGCGTCGGTAAGATGCGGCAGATCGGCCCTCTGGTGCAGTTCTCCGAGACGCCTGCTGAGATCAAGGAGCCTGCGCCCCTCCTGGGGCAGCACACCGAGGAGGTACTGGCCTCCTTGAAGGGCGCCGCACGAGCGGCGGCCAAAGCGCGGGACGGCGTCCAGGCATCCCAGGGCATGCCTAAGCACCCCCTGGAAGGGGTCCTGATCCTGGACTTTGCCTCGTGGCTGGCGGCGCCTGCCGCCTCTGGCTTGATGGCCGACCTGGGGGCGCGGGTCATCAAGATCGAAGGCCCCAGGGGAGACGAGTTTCGTAGAACTAGCCGTGGTATGGGGAGGACCCATGACGGAAAGGAGAGCCTGGTCGTGGATCTGAAGAGCGAAGAGGGCAGGCAACTCATCAAGCCCCTGATTGAGAAAGCCGATGTCCTGCTGCACAACTTGCGAGACGGGGCCGACCAGCTGGGGATCGATTACGAGACCGTCCGGAAGATCAACCCCAGGACCCTTTATGTCTACGCCAGCTCCTACGGCTCCCGGGGTCCCGGCGCCGGGCGCCCGGCCTTCGGTCCCGTAGCCTCCGCTATGAGCGGCGGGCAGCGCTGGTCGCTGGGCAGGGGCAACGAGCCACCGCCGAGCGATGTGCCCCTCAGCATCGATGAGATCATCAAGTATAGCGAGACGATCTTACGGGCGTTCAGCTCCGGCGGCTCCCCCGATATCACCTCGTCCATTGGGGTGGGCACGGGCATAGCCTTGGGGATCTACGCTCAGCGGCGGACTGGTAAGGGCCAGTACATCGAGACGTCCATGATTATGAGTAACTGCTACCTGTGCTCCGAGGACTTCCTGCGCTACGAGGGCAAGCCGCCGCGGCTGGAGCCCGACCGGGAGCTGCGGGGGCTCCATGCCCTGCACCGTCTCTACCGGACGAGCGAGGGATGGCTCTTCCTCAGCTGCCCCTGGCAGGAAGAGTGGGAGGCCCTCTGCAAGGCCATCGGCCGGGAGGAGCTGCTGAAGGACCGCCGCTTTACCGCCCAGCAAGACCGCTTTGCCAACGATGACCAGCTTATCGCCATCCTGGCGCAGGCCTTCAAGGAGCGCAGCGCCGATGAGTGGGAGGCCCATCTCAGCGAGAGAGACGTGGCGTGTGTGCGCGCTGACAAACAGAGCTACGCAGACTTCTTCCTCACCGACCCCAGCGTTAGGGAGAATGGCTTCGTAACGACGATAGAGCACTCCATCGCCGGCAAGATGATGCGCCAGGGCCCTCCCGCGCGGCTCTCCCTGACCCCCGGACGCGCCGAGCCATCTCGTCCCTTCGGGGTCGACACGCCCAAGATCATGGCAGAGCTGGGCAAATCCGAGAAGGAGATCCTGGACCTGAGAAGCAGGGGCATCGTCTTTTGGGAGGAGCCCAAACCCATGGTCCCAACCCCAGCATGACCGTATCTCGAAGGACTGCGCCTCGCCTGAAGGGCGAGGATTCCTTGAGATGAGGGCGAAGGCCTTGACTCTGCCCCCAGGAAAGCGTCGGCAAGCTAATTGATCCAGGTACGGATAGCGAGTCGGCAGCACAAGATCTTCTACGGCTGGGTCGTCGTCGTCGTCGGGTTCGTGAACACCACCCTGGTCACAGGCCTCAGCGGCTTTGGGTTCGGGACCTTCGTCGTACCTATCCAGGAAACCTTCGGCTGGAGCAAGGCGGCCATTGCCGGCGCCCGCTCTCTGATGCAGGTCGAGCAGGGTCTTCTCGGCCCGATCGGTGGGGCCCTGATCGACAAATTCGGGCCACGGCTCACGATGGCCGTTGGGATGTTTCTCTTCGGCGCAGGCATGATCTTCCTAAGCCAGGTTCAGGAGCTATGGCAGTTCTACCTCGCCTTCGTGATCATCGCCATCGGCTCGAGCGTGGGCGGCCACCTGACCATTACCACGGTCGTCAATAACTGGTTCCGCAGAAAACGGACGTGGGCCATGGCCTGGGCCCAGTCCGGCCTGGGTATCGGCGGGGTCACTTTGGTGCCCCTGCTGGTCTTCTTCGAAAGGGAGTTCGGTTGGCGTTGGGCGGCGGTGGCGGCCGGCCTCATCATCTGGGCCTTTGGCGTTTCCCTGGCGATGCTCCTTCGCAGATCACCGGAGAGATACGGAGCCTTGCCTGATGGCGACGAGCCGGGCCAAACAGCGGAAGCGCCGGCGACCAACGTCTATCCCACCTCACTCGAAGGCAGAGTCGACTTCACCGTGAGGGAGGCGCTGAGGACGAGAGCATTCTGGCTCCTGGCTCTGGGGAGTTCCCTCTTCGGGATGGTCGTCACCACGGTCATGGTGCACCAGTTTGCCCACATGGAGGAGGGGATGGGACTCGACCGCGCGTCGCAAGCTTCAATCGTCATCGTAATCCTCGGCGCGATGAACTCCTTTGGCAGGGTACTCGGTGGATGGCTGGGAGACAGGTGGAGTAAGCGCATCCTCACGGCATACGGCATGGCCATAGCGTCGGCCTCCCTGCTGATCCTTGCGTTCGCCACGACCATGTGGCAGGCCGTCGTGTACGGGGTGCTGTTCGGCCTGTTCTGGGGCATTGCCGGGGCCCCCGCGAACTCGCTGCGAGGCGAGTATTTCGGACGGGCTTCCTTCGGGAAGATCCTCGGCATGTCCGCCTTCGTGGTCATGCCGGGGCTCATCGGCGGGCCGATACTGGCCGGCTGGATGGCCGACGAACTCGGCGACTATAGGCTCGCCTTCACGATCTTCGGAATCTTGACCGCCGGGACGTCGATGCTGGTGCTTTTTGCGACTCCGCCGCGGGTGCCACCCAGGCTCATAGGCGGAAGACCGCCGCAGCTCGAGCCGCGGTCCGGCACCCGGCTGGGTTAGGTCGAGCACAGCACGGTGTGCGAGAGACTGGGATCACCGGTCAGGGGCGAGGAGGAGGGTGGCTGCACCAGCAATCACCCGGAGGCCCCGGGCCGAAATAGGCGCCTAAAGCCGGTAGAGGCTGGCCGGGTTGTCAGAGAGGATTCGACGCTTCTGGTCCGCCGTGAGGTCGTCTCGCTCAACGACTATCCACATGGATTCCGGCGCGCTGCCGTCCCAGTGGGCATAGTCCGAGCCCAGGATAAGCCGGTCGTCGCCTATGATCCGGGCTACCATCGGCGCCGTCTCCTCGTCGGGCTCCATCGAGAAGAAGAGCTGTTCTCCCCGAATGTATTCCTCCGGGGTCCGCTTTAGGTGAGTGACCCAGTGTGGCAGCAGTTCGTAGCGGGCCTGTAGACGCTCCATGATGTAGGGCACCCAGCCGGCTCCCGCCTCCAGAAAAGCCACTCGAAGCCTGGGGAAGGCATCCAGAACGCCGCCGATCATCAGAGCGCCCATGGCCATCTGCAGCGGAAAAGTGCCGAAGCTGTGGCGGAGCACGAAGTTGTTCCACAAGTGCCGCGTCGGGCCGATGGCCATGGCGTTGTGGATGCAGATGGGGACGTCGAGCTCCTGGGCGGCTTCATAGATAGGGTAGAAGTCCTCATGGTCCAGCATCTTGTCGCCTTCAGTCCCGTAAGCCGGAACGAAGAGGGCCCCGACCATACCCATGCCGACGGCGCGCCCTAGCTCGGCCGCCGCTGCGGGAGGGTCCTGCAACGGGACCATGGCGACGCCTTTCAGCCGCTCCGGTGACGAGGCGCAGTATCCGGCCAGCCAGTCGTTGTACACCCGGGAGATAGCGGCGGCGAGTCCCGGGTCTTCGACGATGGCCGGGACGCCGATCATGTTCGTGCAGAACAGCACCGCCGTGTCGATCCCCATGACGTCCATGTCCGGGATCCGGGCCTCGGGGTCGTGCTCGCCCTCGCGATGCACCCACATGTGGGCCGGCTTCTGGGGCTTGCCCTGCCCGTGGTCCCTGTCTTTGTACGCGGGCCAGATCTTGCTCTCCACGATCCAGTGGGCCGTTCCGTCTGCCGTATAGAGCCGCGGCGCGGCGCTACGGTGCTCAGGAGGCATGCTGGCGGCCCAGGCCTCGTAAAGCGCCGGGGTCTCGGTGATATGACCGTCGGCGTCGATGACGGGGTAATGGGGCTTGGTCCGCTGCTTGTCCGCGGTGCGACTGGTGGGTGGGGTCATGGCTTGCCGCCGTCCCTAGTTTAGCCTGCCTACGGAAGAGAGGCCAGCCCCTGCCGGCTAGAGTCGATTTTTCGCGTTCAGCCCGCCCCTGTCGCGTGCCTGTTCTGTGCTTCAGGGAACGCAAGCTTGCGATGCTCTCAGTTCGGCTTACGGGCACGGTAGTTGACGCCTCGCGTCCCAAGAGCAGCAGAACCATCGGTCTCTTGAGGGGCGCCACTGAAGACATCCTTTTCCCAGGTGATTTCAAACTCTTGAAAACCCGCTTGAGTCACGATGGCTTCCAGCAGAGCCCCCGCGATTCAGCTACTCCATAATTCGATATCGCGTTTCATCGCTTCAGGTACCGCTTCGTGAACAATGATATCCCCAACCTGGAGGCGGCCACCCGGCTTGAGAACACGGTAGATCTCTTGAAATACGGTCGGCTTGTGCGGGGAGAGATTGATGGTGCCGTTAGAGATAACGACATCCGCCCAGCCATCGGGAACAGGGAGATTTTCAGCGTAGCCGTCCCGAAATTCCACATGATTCAGTCCCATCTCTGCAGCCGAGCTCCTGGCTTTTTCTAACATGTCCGGAGTCATGTCCAACCCAATCACTTGGCCGTTGGGCCCCACGAAGTTGGCCGCAATCAGGCTGTCCAACCCAGCGCCGCAGCCGATATCGACGACACGCTCGCCAGGCCTGATTTCCCCCAAGCTAAGCGGGCTGCCTGTACCTGCAAAGGACTCAATCGCACTCTCAGGAATGGACTTCAGCCAGGCCTCTGGGTACTCTACAATCTCTGTCAGCGGACGTCCCAAGTGAAAATGGAACCCTTTTTCGGGATTGTTGGCGACCTCACAATACTCCTGCCGTATCTCATGACGCAGGATCTCTACCGCGACACTGGATTGCGAAAACGGTTCGGAGGGATCAGGCGCGTAGTCCGAGGAGGTGGAGGGAAAGCAAACGTGAGTCTTGAGCGTACCTACGTCATACACCTCCTCACTCTCTGTCCTCTCAATGTCGTCAGGAAGCGTCAGATCACGAGTGGCATCCTCAGTCATCAGCAGATACTGATCGGCCTTTATTGAATTCTTCAGGAGACGATGGACTGTGATCACGTCTACACCAGCGAGTTCATAGAAGGCCCCGATCTTGTGGAACAAGGTCTCCCCACTATGCACGGTGACTTTTATTCTTAAGTTGTCAATGTTGGCACAAGCATTACACTTGCAAATACTGTAAGCCCGTAGCTCCGCGACCTTGTTATTAAACACTTCGAATACACGCAGCAGCCACTCACTGATCCTGGGTCCGGTTGTCTCCCAGGATGTCCCGTTGTGTTCCTTGACCGCAAACATGAACACCGCGTCGCCCTCAAGTTTTGCTACCTCAAGGGAAGGTCCCACGCTTTCCACAATAGTATTGATGAGCTCGCTGACCACCATCTGACTGTGCGCTAATGCTTTCTGATGAGAGAGCATGAACTGTGTGTACCCGCTGATGTCCGCGATCAGCAAGATGACCGGCTTTGGATTTAAGTCCTGCATGGCACCCTCCATCCAATTTCTAACTACCGCTCATACTTCGATAACCATTCCCTCATAGGCTACGGTGATGGTTACTCCCCGCCTGGAAGCTAGCTGGTCCAGCTCCCCCACGATCTCTTCTTCCGCTTGTGGGTGCATGTGCACCACGATAATCCTAGGGATCGTTACGTTATTCGCTTGCAGCTTGCAGACCTCCTGTTCCAGAAGGTCTGGCGTCATGTGGTGAGTCAGGCGAGCCAGGGGCTCTTGGGAGTCAGGAAAGGTGGTCTCCACGATAACCAGGTCCGGGTTTGTCGCCTGCCAGATTTCCGCCAATCCTTCCCCATTCGTGTCGCCGGTATAGAAGAAGCTGCGCCCGTTAGAGGAGCTGACCGAGAACCCTACCGCCGGCACCGAATGGGCGACAGGTATCAGTGTGATCTTTAGGCTGCACACCTGGTGCTCTTCTCGTGGCTGAAGGGGTATGAGGCGAAGCCGGGGCTCCTCGGCCGATGGTAGCTCGGTGAAGAGCTCATAGCACCCATCGAATAAATTGCTGATGTCGATGGCGAAGGGGTCTTCAATAAGGTTCACATCAGCAGTGTCAGAAACGTCTTGTGGGAACATCGAGTAAGGGTTCCAAATGACGGGTCGTCCCGGCTCGAATTTGGGGTCCTGCTTGAGAACCTGCTCATACTCCTCTCGAATACCAAAGAACTTGCCGTAGTGGGAATCTTCCGTGATACCCCGCGCCCCTTCTCCCTGGGTGATTATCCCTTGAAGGGCTGCCGCAGCCGAGGTCAAGCCCGTCACTGGGATCAGGTCCGGCAAGCCGAAATAGGACCCGGGTATCTGGGCTTCGGGAGGGCCAAGGAAGAGTTTATCCTCCCCAAATTTTTGGGACAAATATTGCAGACCGTCTTCAATGCCCGCGTAAAGGCTGCCCTGGCTCGAATAGTCCCTCGCGCTGGAGAAAATATCGCTGAGTTTCGCCTGGGGCAAATCCGGCGATTGGTAGCTGGTGTCCTCAGAACCTGGCTGCTCCATGTCCACGGGCCTCTCGATGAATACGAAGCTGTCGAGAGATTCGCGGAAAAATGGGACGAGAGCCAGTTTGAAGGACGGCGGGTAAGCTTTCGGGCTTGAAGGGAGGTTCGGTCGACGGAGGTGAGGAGCGCCCCCTACCGCTGTGAGCAGATTGCAGGCAAGACTCAGATGCAACATCTCTTCAAGAGCTACCTGCATGATCGTCTTGCGCCACCGCCTCATGAGAACTAGCTGCTCTTCAGTGACCCCTTCCTTCACGTCTCCCTTCATACTGAAGGCAGCAAACAGGTAGCAGCACATAATCCCATGTTCCAACTCGGCGGCTTCAGTGAGCAGGTAGATCAGCTGCGCCCTGTTCTCAATCCTCACCGGTGCGTCCATCCAAGCCCCTTCCCTGTATGACTGAACTCGGCGTAGTATCGAACTCGGCCCCGCTCCCGATACTACAGCCGCTCGAACGGGATATGCGCCGCCTCTCCTGCTCACAGTCCTGCATTGTACACGTATGTCTCGAAAGTGACACTGGCCCGACCCTGACCGGGCTCAAGCCCCGGGCCCCTCCGCGTGCGTGGCTGACCTGTAGTAAGATTCCCCTGAGTGGCGGCAGGTAGGCAACCCCTCCGCTGGCACACTTTGGTTGGAGAGGTTCGGGGAGGGCTCACCTGTGACACAACAGCTGCCGATGGGGACAGTCACCTTCATGTTCACAGACATCGAGGGCAGTACACGGCTGTGGCAGCAACACCCCGAACCCATGAGGACGGCGCTGGTACGACATGACGCTCTGCTGGGCGCCATCGTCGAAGGACATGCCGGCGCAGTCGTAAAAAGCCGAGGAGAAGGGGATAGTATCTTTTCGGTATTTGGGCGGGCCTCGGACGCAGTCGCGGCTGCCTGCGACATCCAACTGGCGCTCCTCCGCGAACCCTGGCCTGCCGATATGTCGATTCGTGTCCGCATGGCCCTGCACACCGGTGAGTCCGAGTTACGTGACTATGATTACTACGGGAACACGGTAAACCGCTGTGCCCGGCTCAGGTCCATCGCCCATGGCGGTCAAATCTTGATCTCCGAGGCCACGGGCCAGTTGGTCAGGGACGGTCTAGCCGGGGAAATAAGCCTGCGGGAGCTTGGCTCCCATCGGCTCAAAGACCTGCAGCGCCCAGAGCAAGTGTTTCAGCTGATTCACCCTGACCTACCCACAGATTTCCCCGTCCTCAACTCCCTGGATGCCCGTCCTCACAACTTGCCTGTCCAACTAACCAGTTTCCTAGGCCGTGAAGGAGAAATCGATGAGGTCAGCAGCCTTCTTTCCACCGCTCGCGTGGTCACCCTGGCAGGCGCCGGCGGCTCTGGCAAGACAAGGCTGGCCCAGGAAATCGGAGTGGCGCGCATTGAGGATTATACAGGTGGGGTCTGGTTTATCGGCCTGGCCGCTCTGACGGATCCCAAGATGTTGCAACCTCATGTAGCTAATATCTTGAACGTCGGTGAGGACGCCCTCCATGGATTTCTGGAAAAGAAATCCATGCTGCTCATCCTCGACAACTGCGAGCACCTCCTTGCCGGGGCCGCCTCGCTGGCCCAGTGGTTGTTCTCTTGCCCCGGTGTCACCGTGATTGCCACGAGCCGGGAGGCGCTGAATCTGGCAGGAGAGCGGATGTTCCAGGTCCCACCGTTGCCTATCCCTCAAGACAACACAGGCCAAGGCATTATGGCTGGGTGCCCTTCGGTGGAGCTCTTCGTAGAACGGGCTCGGGCTGCGAACCCCGCGTTCGAGCTGACTGCCGGCAACGTGGTTTCCGTGGGCCAGATCGTGCGGAGACTCGACGGCATTCCCCTGGCGATAGAGCTCGCAGCGTCGCGCGCGAAACTGCTCCAACCGGCGGAGATCGCCAGCCGCCTTGATGAATCTTTCAAGTTTCTCAAGGGGGGACCGGTCGATGCCTTGCCGCATCACCAGACTCTCGAGCGTGCCATCGACTGGAGCTACGACATGCTGGACTCGGAGCAGCAAACGCTCTTCCGCCAGCTATCGGTACTTCGGGGTGGCTTCACCTTCCCTGCTTGCAACGCCGTCAGCGGCGCCGACGATGAGTATGAGCTCCTCGAATCCCTGGGCCAGCTGGTGGACAAATCGCTTGTGCGGACGGTGCCCACCGGCGGGGAGACGCGATACGCTCTGTTGGAGCCGTTGCGTCAGTACGCGGCCGCCCGGACCACCGCAGACGAGACGGTAGAAATAGGTGGTCGGCACGCGCGGTACTTCCAGGACCTCGCCGAAGAGGATGCGCCGGAGCTTCGTGGTCCAGACCAGCTAGAAAGGCTGGCGCGGCTGGAGACGGAGCACGATAACCTGCGCGTCGCTCTAGGGTGGAGTCTGGAGGCTGGCGATGCGGACCTCGCCCAGCGCACCGCTGCCGCCCTGACCTGGTTCTGGATAGTACGCCGACACGTGGCCGAGGCTGGGGAGTGGTTCGACCGGGCGCTGGCCGCCGACGGAGGTTCCCAGAAGGCGCGTGCGGCAGCGCTCGTTCAGTCCGGCTTCATAAGGACGATGGTGCGTCTGGATGACCTAGAGGGGTGTCTGGCGCAAATCCGAGAAGGCCAAGCGCAGTTCGTCGAGCTGGGCGACGAGCAGGGGGTAAAGACGGCTCAAAATTACGAGGGCGTGCTCCTTTGGTGGCAGCGGAACTTCGAGGTGTCGCACCAGAGGTTAGCCGAGGTGCAGGCTGATGAGTGGACTCAGATGGTCTGTTCCGATGGAGAGGCCTGGCGGGCACGCACCAGACCCAACCCGTAGCCTATCCCCTGACTACAGGACCATGTGTACTTTGACGTTCCAAGACCGCACCCTATCAGGTTGTTCCAGGTCAAAGGTGGTGGCAAGAGTACGGCGCACTCAAGAAATTCTGGTTTATTGACATTGTGCGCAGGTGCTGGTACTTTGCGGCCTCCATTACCACCAAGGAGGATACCGTGGTCGATTTTGCATACAGCACTGAAGCGACGATCAACGCATCACCGGAAAAGATTTTCGGCATCGTCAGCGACCCCTCACCGCACGTTGAGCTGGCCGGAAGCAATGAAGTCAAGAAGATCACCATAACTCCCCCGGGGTCCGTGGGCTTGGGTACCAAGATATCCGCTGATGGAACGGTCCAGGTTGGAGCCGATTCGATGGACTTGACCGCCGAATCAGTCGTCGTCACCTGTGACCCTCCGAACTGCTTTTCGTTCATAACAAACCCAGCGCTTCCCGAAACCGTTCGCCGGATACAATGGTGGTTCAGGATGTCGCCCGAAGGTCAGGGCACCAAGGTGATTCATGAGGTGGAGATTGATTGGGGAGACCTCAAGACCGAGATGCTCCAAGGGCTGAGGGACAACTATGAGCAAGCTCGGGCTGGGTATGTCCGTGATGGCATGAACCAAACAATACAGAATCTCAAGCGCATGGCTGGAGGTTAGGAGAACGTCCAGGCCTCGAGCGAATGGAAAATGCCCCTGGGACGAGCTTGCCGCTGGAACGCCCTCAGCCCTCGTCAACAGACTATACGCAACATACCGTATCCTGATTCACGGAGGCGCTGACAATGATTTTCGTCGCAATCTGCCAACACTTGCCCAGGGACTGCCCCGCCTCTAATAGAGAGCTTCTGGAACTGCTCACAGATACCTCGCCCAAAATCCCTGATATAGAGAAGAGACATGGGATAAAGAACCTGGGCACGTACGTCTTGCACTCTTCTCATAGGCAGATACTGGTCTTGGACGCGCCGAGTCACGAAGCGGTAGAAGCGGCTCTGATAGAATCGAACGTGCTTACCTGGAACACAGTGGAGATATGCCGGTCTTTTAACGACGAGGAAGTTTTCAGCGCGACGATGGAAGTGCCAATTTAACGATCTCCTTTATTGATGGCCGAATCAAAAGGCGGCCATCCACCGTGGGGGGCTTTACCCCCGCCCACCCCCTCAGGCTTGACCTCCATTACCGAACGGCTCCCGTTTGCTGGGCTAGAGGTATAATCAGGCTCACCGGAAGTCGGAGGGTCGCCAATGCCGGAAAAGAACAAGGCTATCGTCCGCCGCCACTATGCCGCGCCGGAGGAGGCCTACTGGATGTTCTTTACCGCCTTCAACGCCAAGGACGCCGAGGCGTGGGCTGGTGTGATGAGTTACCCACACGTCCGGGTTCCGGCGCTGGGCTCCCCGCGCTACTTCGAGACTCCCGAGGCGTACGTCTCGAGATCGTCGTGGGAGCGAATGGAGGCCACGGGCTGGGTGCGGACACAGGGGATCGAGCCGACGCGCCTGCACGAGTCCGCCGACAAGGTGCACCTCGCCGGTGGCTGGACTCGCTATAACGCCGCCGACGAGCCGATCATCTCAAACCGAGTGGCCTACATCCTCACACGGCTCGACGGCTCCTGGGGCATCCAGGCCCGCTTCGGAGTCGACTCATTCATGGAAGGAGAGAACGTTGAGGATTCGGCGGCGACCGCGACCGACCTTGTGGAGCGGTACCTCGAAGCACTGGACGCCCTGGACTTTGCTGACTGTGCTCGTCTCAGCATCTACCCGTTCACCCAAGTCGGCATTGGGGAGGTGCAGCAGTTCCAGGACGAGGCCGCCCTCGAGCGATGGCTCGCCGCGATACCCCGGAGACGTACCACGAAGCGCGACGTTCGCGCATCGCAGACCGGGACCGACGGGGTGAACGTCGCGGTGACTGCCACTTTCGAGTCCGGCCAGGCGGAGCACGCTCTTTTCCTCGTGGCCAAGCGCGAAGGCCGCTGGGGCATCGCTGGCCGCTCGGTCATCGGGATCTGATGGGAGCTGGGGCGGCAGACCGCCTAAGACAGCTGCACATCAATCGGCGTGCTCTTCTCCTTTGGCCTCGTCGTGTTCATCGTTCCGGGCATCGCCATCATGGTCTTCTTCATCTTCTTGGTCGTCGGCCGGGTGCCCAGGCTCCCCCAGGAGCTCCTCGAGCTCGTGCTCGGCGTCCTGAAGATCGCCCTGCCTCACGAGATCGAGAATGCCCTGCCCAGAGTCACGAGCGGCGTTGGACGTCAAGCTGACGTAATGCTCAAGGTGATGGCCCGCCGTGCCCGCGTCGTCAATACGCATTGACGACAACGCCAATTTCAGGTGCATAGTGCTCTCATCAAGCACAGTGGCGTCAAGGCCGGCCAGCATGGTCTCGACGATGTGAGCAGCACCGTGTGAGTCTCCCTCAGACACTACCATTCGGGCTTCTTCCATTCGTGCCAAGTGCTGTCCTTCGGTAACTTCAATGATGTGGCCTATATGGTGTTGGGCCTCATCCGCATCACCGGCTTCGAGGGCAAACAGGCTCATCCAATGGTGAAGAACGAGTGACTCTCCCGCATCACCGCTCCGGACATGTCCGTGGCCACCCTGAAGCGATTCGATGTAAGCCGCCAGCGCCTCAAGCTCGTCGCCTGAAATCTTGTCCGGCGGGAACAGCGGCATCGTCCCGAGGGGCGCGCGCACTTGCCGCCGGACCTGGGTCGCCGAGTGGCCGGGCAAACCGGGGGCAATGCCGGTCCCGGTCGCATCTTCGCCATGACATACTGAGCAGCCCGCTGAAACGAAGACCTGTCGACCTAACAGTATTGGGTCACTCGGCGCATCCACCGGCGTGACTGTAGGCTGCCCTCCTGATGTAGGGGCAGGACTTGTGGGAGTCGGCGCGATCGACGTCAGGAACGTCGAGCCGCTGTCTTGAGAGCATGCCGCAAAAATGAGAGACAAGCTCGCCAGCAGGATAAAACCCAGACTCCGGTGTGACCGGAATATACTTGGCCGCTTCATGCATAATCGCGACAAACGCAACCTACGCCTCCGACAGGGTTAGCGTCACGGACATCGACGCTGAAAGAAGGACCTGTGCGGTGAACCGAGGCAAATATGGTACACCAGCGATGCGACGCAGGACTGTACTAATCGAACATGAGGACGGAGCGGGAGACTTCCCCGGCCTTCATGGCCCGGAGGGCCTCGTTGACATCCTCCAGTCGAAGCCTTCGAGTGATCATCTCATATAGCTTCAGACGCCCCTGCCGGTTGAGCTCGATGTAGCGGGGCATGTCGATCCTGAACCGGTTCGAGCCCATGTGGCTTCCGATGAGCTTCTTCTCCATGAGGAAGGAGCGGCCCTCGATCTCCAGCTTCTCACCGAAGGGGACCATCCCAACGATGCAGGCGGTGCCTCCGGGGCGAATGCACTCGTAGGCCTGCTCGGCAGCCTTCTTGAGGCCGATGGCCTCGAAGGCGTAGTCGGCGCCGCCGCCGGTGAGATCGCGGACCGCCTCTACGGGATCGCTGGATGAGGCGTCGACGACGTGGGTGGCCCCCAGCTCCATGGCCGCGGCCATCTTGAACTCGTTGAGGTCCACGGCGATGATCATGGCGGCGCCGGCGATGCGGGCTCCCTGAATGACCGAGAGGCCCACGCCCCCCGCGCCGAAGACGGCGACGGTGGAGCCCGGCTCCACCTTGGCGGTGTTGAGGGCGGCCCCGACACCGGTGGTGACGCCGCAGCCAATGAGGGCGGCGCGGTCAAAGGGGAAGTCGTCATCGATCTTCACGACACCGTTTTCGTGGGTGATCATCCGCTCCGCGTAGCTGGAGACACTGACAAATTGATGGACGGTCTCTCCCTTCTGGGAGAGGCGTGGGGGGTCGGTTCGGGCCCTTCGCGGCTTGTTTGTGCAAATGTTCGGGCGTCCCGACAAACACTGGGAGCACTGGCCGCAGAACACGGAGAGGCACAGGATGACATGGTCGCCGGGTTTCACGTAGCTCACCTGGGAGCCGACCTCTTCGACGATCCCGGCCGCCTCGTGCCCCAGGACCGACGGGGGCCGCATCGGATAGAGGCCGTCGACGTAATGAAGGTCGCTGTGGCAGACGCCGCTGGCCATCGTCTTGACGACCACCTCGTGCTCCATGGGCGAGGAGATATCGATCTCCTCGATGGTCAAGGGGGTGTGGGGCTCACGGAAAATGGCTGCCTTCATGATGGATGTCCTTTCTGTCACAAAGCAGGCCGGTATGGCCAGACCCTGAAACGAGCGGGCACAGTATACACCACGAGAAGGTCGCCCTGAAGGGGCTGCGAGGGCCTCTTCACCGGCAGCTCCCACAGCGAAGGGAACGAGATGCTTACCCCTGGGGGAGGCCCAAGCCTCTCGTGGCGATGATGTTGAGCTGGATCTCGTGGGTACCGGCATTGAAGGTGCGCGAAACGGCCTTCAAATACCAGACCATGAACTTGCCGTGGGCCGGGGCATGCTTGACCTCTTCGCCGTACTTACCCAGCTGGCCGTACAGTCCCAGTATTTTCATGGCGGAGCCCATGATGCGCTGGCTCAAAGGGCCGACCATGGCCTTGCAGATGGAGGCCGAAGCGCTGGCGTCCCCGCCGACGGACTGCAGCCAGGCGACTCGATAGTTGATGAGCCGGGCGATGTTGCACTCGATGTAGCGGTCTGCCAGCATGTTGCGCACCAGAGGATCGCTAGCCACGGGCCTGCCATTGACGGTTGTGCTGTTCACGTACCCGGACAGATCGTCCAAAAAATGGCGCAGGTTGGAGACGAAGTCAATCTGGGAACGCTCGCCACTGAGCTGGTTCATGGCGACATACCAGCCCCGGTCTATCTCGCCGACCAGGTTCTCCGCCGGTACCTTGACGTCATCGAAGAAAACTTCATTCTCATCGCTGGAGCCATGCATCTGAACGATGGGCCGGACCGTGATCCCTGGGCTATGCATGTCCACCAGGAGCATGCTGATCCCCTTGTGCTTCGGAGCATCAGTGGCGGTCCGTACCAGCATGAACATCCAATCAGCCATGTTCGCCTGGCTTGTCCAGACCTTCTGGCCGTTGACCCGGAAGTAATCGCCGTCCCGCACCGCACTGGTCGTGAGGCCAGCCAGGTCCGAGCCGGCTTCCGGCTCGCTATATCCCTGGCACCACCATTCTTCACCCCTGACCATGGCGGGTAGGAAACGCCGCTTCTGCTCTTCGGTGCCGCTGCCGAGGAGAACGGGGCCGGCCATGTTGACGCCCTGCCGGTTAAGCCCCCAGTTCTCGTAATAGCCCATCTCTTCTTTGAAGATCAGCTGCTCCATCCAGGTGCCTGGACGCCCGCCGTACTCCTCCGGCCAGCCGATCCCCAGCCATCCTGCAGCAGCTATCTTTTTCCCAAGGTCTTTGACGGTAGCGACGTACCACTGCTCGTACTCGTGCGCGCTGCCCCGGAGAGGATTCTCATAGACGGGCTTGATTTCCTTTTCGATAAAGCCCTTCACCTTCCGCCGGAACGACTCCTGCCCTGGGGTCAGCGTGAACTGCATGGTTCTCCTCCAATGCCTGCCCTTTTTTGCGCCGAAGGACAGATACTCCACGAGCCGGGCTGTCTGTAACCCGCCCGTTGGCTGATCGTAACCGCTTCTGCGACACCAGGTCAATAGTCATAGATAACTCTTGACAGGGGATAGGGGCGGCCCCGATTATCTTAGAGCCCCGTCCGGCGCGAAACCTGGGGCCGACATGGGGCGAGGCGCCAGACCCAGCGGGCGGGACATCATATTCACGGCTGGACCGATGGGGAGGCTGCCATGAGCCAAACGCCGGAACGCATCGGCAACTGGGGTCGCTGGGGCGCCGAGGATGAGCGGGGGACCCTCAACCTCATCACTGGCGAGGTGGTCCTGGGGGCGACCCGGACCTGCAGGACGGGGAAGGTCTACAGCCTGGCCCTACCCATCGAGCGGCAAGGGCCAGTAGGGAGCTACCGCAACCCGCCACTGCGCCTCACCATGATCAACCAGCCAGACAGCCAGATGTGGGCCGACCGGGGTGCCGATAGGCTGGGTGTGAACGAAGACTTCCTGGCGATGTCGTCCCACACCGGGACGCACATGGACCCTCTGTGTCACACCTCCTACGACCGGACTCTCTACAACGGATTTCCCGTTGAGACCGTGAAGACCTTCGATGGGGCGTTGCGCTGCGGTATAGACAAGGTGCGGCACATTGTGGGTCGGGCAGTGCTGCTGGACATGGCCGGGTACTGGGGCGTGGAGTACGTGGAGCCGCCACGTATTTTCACCTCCGCGGACCTTTTAGGGTGTGCTAGCCATGAGGGGGTTGAAATCCGCTCGGGGGACATCCTTCTCATCCGCACCGGCTGGCTGAACATGTACTTTGAGGACCAGCCGCGGTGGAGGCAGGGCCAGCCTGGAATCGGCCTGGATGCCTGCAAGCTGATCCGGGAGCGGGACGTCAGCGCCGTAGGGGCGGACAACAGCGCCATCGAGGCGATTCCTTTTGACAACGGCGTGTTCATGGGGGTCCACGTGGAGCTGCTGCGCAACCTGGGGCTTCCTCTGATGGAGTATCTTGTCCTGGACGAGCTTGCACGAGATCAGGCCTACGAGTCTTTTCTGGTGGTGGCCCCTCTCGTGGTGACCGGAGGCATGGGTAGCCCCATCAACCCCATAGCCATCGGATAACCGGGACATGGTAGAAAGCCGTCGAGTCTGCCCTGGCTACCGCCCGGACGCCGCTTTAGCTTCACTCACAATCGTCTTGACCCTGGCCACCTTCTCTTTGGTAGCCTCGTACAGGGTCTGGGGCTCCGTACCGAGGTTGGCGACAACCTTCAAGCCCGAGTCCATGGCGGCCCTGAGTCCATCCCAATGAATGCCACTGACGGCGATGCCCTTGGCCCGACAGATGTCGTAGATCTTCTGCCTGGCGGCAAGCACGTCCGGGTGCATGTAGTCATTAATCCCCATCGAGAACGCCATGTCCAAAACCCCAACGGACACCATGCTGATCCCCTCAACGTCGGAGATCTCCTCGAAGTTCTCGAAGCCTTGCCGGTCCTCGATCAGTGCGATGGCCATGATCTCGGGATTGCTATTCGATATGTATTCGTTGTAAGGGCCGACAAACCGGTTGGCGGGCACCAAGGGGCCGCACCCCCTGAAACCTTCCGGGGGGAAGCGAGTTGCTTTGACCATGCGTATCGCGTCCTCCTTTGTTTGGATGTGCGGCACAATAACCCCCAGGGCGCCCGCATCCAACGACTTCTGGATGTAGATGGGGTCGCTCGTCGGAACACGGACCACAGGAGTGACGTCATAGCTCTTAAACACCCTGCACAGAGTGGCCAAAGGCTCGATGCTCAGGGGGCTGATCGTGCCGTGCTCCGTCTCGATCGTAACGAAATCGACTCCCGTTTGAGCGATGACCTCCGCGGGCAGGACGCTGTCCGAGACGAGCATCATACCCATGGGGACTTCCCCCTCGGCCAGGAGCCGTTTCAGCCGGTTCTGATACAAAGTCGCACCTCCCGCTTCCAGGGGTGACCCCCCAAGATAAGGGAATTATATACCAAATTACACGCCGTAGCTAAAGTCAATAGGTTTCGTGTAATTTGGTATATAATTCCCCAAGATAACTCATTGGGCTTGTGGAGCTTTATGACCCGTTTCAAGTATGGCCGTGCGGCCTGGCTTACTGTCGTGCAAGCTGCATACGCTCGTTAGATGAGCCGAGTTATTAACGCCATCTCGCAGCTATTGAGCTTCGGCTGGTCTCGGGACGTCAAGCGTGGTCTCCGCTTCGTATAGCCGCTCAACTTCCGGAGGCGTCATCCCCAGTATTTCCTGGAACACATGCTGATTGTCTTGAGCAAAAACCGGGGCCGGTCGCTCTAGAGATACCGGCGTCCTGGGCATCTTCCACGGTAGGTTCCGGACCAACGACTGGCCCATCTCCGGATGGAACACCTCCGAATAAAACTGCCGGTGCTTGACCTGGGGGTTGTCGAGGACTTCCTTCACATTTTGGACGGCTCCTGCGGCGACACCTGCTTGCTGCAGTGACATCATGACCTCATCTCTGTCGCGGGTTGCCGTCCAGGCGCTGAGGCGCCCATCCAGTACATCCTGGTTCTCCAGGCGTTTGGCAGAGGTCGTGAATTGGGGCTCCTTCGCCCAGTCGGGACCGCCCATAACATCGACCAGCCGTTGCCATTCCTCTTCGGACCCGATGGCGATGGCTATCCATCTCTCATCTCCTGTACAGGGGTAACAGCCATGGGGCGCCATCGATGGGTGCCGATTACCGGCCGCTTTTTGGGCTCTGCCGTTCATTGTATAGTCGATAAGGGCGTCCCCAACAATCGTCGTGTCTACTTCTCTCATCGCGACATCGATATATTGACCCCTGCCCGTATGCCGCCTGTGATGCAATGCCGTGACGGCGGCAAAGGCGGCGTGCAGTCCGGAAAAGAAGTCGCAGAAGTAACTTCCGGTCCGTATGGGCGGCCCGTCGGCATAGCCGCTGAGGAAGGTGAGGCCGCTGGCGGCGTCCATGTTGGAGCCGGCACCCCTTCGGTGATTGTACGGCCCCGTTGCTCCAAAAGCGGAGACTGATATCATGATGATGTTCTCTTGCTCCCGCTTCAGGGCCTCGTAGTCAAGTCCGAAGTTCTTCATGACCCGGGGGCTGAAGTTGTCTATGACGATATCGCTTATCCGAACGAGCCGCTTGAAGACCTCGGTCCCGGCCTCCTGGGTGAGGTCAAGCACAACATCAAGCTTGCCTCTGTTTAGCTCGTTGCACCAAGGACGTCGGTTGTAGGGGCGGTCGTCACCGGCGCTTTCCAGGACCGGCGCTACCGGACCGCCGACGTTGCGCAGAGGCTCGCCAACAGGCGACTCGATCTTGATGACCTCGGCGCCCAGGTCGCCCAGCACCTGAGCGGCGATCGGGCCCGCGATGAGCCTACCGAGGTCTAGTACCCTGGTTCCCTGTAATGGCAGACCCATCGCTCTCCCATCCACGCGTAAGCTCATACGCGTCAGAGGACGCCCATTTGCATCATTCGCGCTATCTCTTGCCCCGTGTAACCGAGCTCCTTCGAGTAGATCGCCTCATTGTGCTCTCCGAGTAGTGGCGCTCTGGAGCTCTGCCAGGGCGTCCCAGTCATCTTGAACGGCGCCCCAGGAAGCTTTATCCGCCCGGCCACCGGGTGGTCGATTTCCTCGAACATCTCTCTGGCCTCGTGCTGCGGGTCGTCGAAAAGCTCCGCGGGTTCTGACACTTCAGTGAAAGCAAGCCGCATCTCTTGAGCCCTGCTCACTATCTCCGCCTTGTCATGCTCCATAAGCCAGGGGGTGAAGGCAGCGTCATACTCTTCCCGCAGGTGTCCGGATTCCTCCAGCATGGGCTCGCCAGTCAAACGCGAGAGCCTCCCCTCGGAACCTTTGCTGACCTGGACGTAGCCATCCCGGCAGGGGAGCATCGTGGACATCCTGTGGCTGTGGTCCACGCTGGGAGAGTCATTACCGTTGCGCCTGTCAAGTTGGCCCAGGTAATGGAACTGGAACGGGCTCATGCCGAGCAGTATCAGCATGCTATCCATAACGGCATGGTCCACATGCTGGCCGGCCCCCGTCTGGTCCCGTGCGGCGAGGCCGCTCATGGTGGCCAAGGCTGCGCAGATGCCCCCAACATACTCGCCCAGGTAACCCCATGCCTTGTTCGGTTCCCGGTCCGGGAGGCCGCACAGGTCCATGTAACCGGAGAGGGCGAACGTGACCAGCTCCGATGTCTTGAGGCCGGCATAAGGACCCGTCTGTCCAAAAGGAGTCACCGAGGTGACCACCAATGCAGAGTTTATCTCAGCTAGCGCGTCAGGTCCCAGGCCCCGTTGCTCCATGACGCCGGGTGTGGTGTCTTCAACCACCGCATCCACTCGACTGACCAGCTCTTTGAAGATGGTGACTCCCTTGGGAGTGTCCAGGTCAAGCGTGACACTCTTTTTCCCAGTGTTCAGGTGAAAAAAGTGCCCGCTTTTCTCAAGGTGAGGCAGGTCCCCCGGAAAGGGTGGGTATGCCCTCACGGGGTCGCCGACGCCGGGCGGCTCGACTTTAATGACCTCCGCGCCGCATCCCGCCAGCAGTTTGCCGCAATAGGAAGCGGCGGGGGAGTGCGCGATTTCCAGCACCCTCAGGTTTGCCAGAGCGCCATCTGACACGAGATCGCCTATATCTGGTGACCAGGACCGAGATTGCCGATCTGGCCGGTGAAGACAGGCTTGCGCTTTTCAACGAAGGCCTTGGGCCCCTCTTTGGCATCGTAACTCGTATCGCCTATCAGCGCTCCGTACAGGTCCGAGACAACCCTGGCCGTGCCAAGGTCCATCCCCTGCCTGCTCAAGATCGCTACCCGCTTCGTCGCCTGGACCGCCAGGGGCGGCATGCTCGCGAAGTCTTCGGCGACCTTGAGCGCTTCAGCCATCAGATTTTCCGGGGAGACTATCTGATTGATGAAGCCATATTGTAGGGCCTCCGCAGCCTCCATCCGCCTGCCTCGGAGCACCATGTCCATCATGATCCGCCAGGGGAACTGCCCGAGCATCGATGCCCCGGCGCCGCCGCCTCCGCCGATCCCCCAGCGTAGCTCCAATAAGCCGAACCACGTACTGGGCACAGCCACCACATGGTCGGCGAGAGCATGAACCAAGAGGGTCCCGGCGCCGACGCAAGGGCCGTTGATCGCCATGACTATCGGCTTGTAGACCTTCATCCCGTCGAAGTGGAGGATGTGGGCCCAGTCCAGAATGCCCACAGACTTGTCCTCAGGGCGAAAAAGCTGCTCGGACTTGGCGAACGTATAGCCTCGGGACTCCGGTTTCGGTGAATTCTTCAGCTCGTTCACCGAGCCGATGTGCCCTCCGTACGTGAACGCCTTCCTGTCACTGGCCCCGGTGATAATGGCGCACCACATGTCGGGGTCGTCCCTGTACTGCTCCACAGCGGCGACCAACGGTTTATAGACCTCGTCGGGGCTGAAGAGGTTATAGTCGCCGATCCCTTCAATGGTGATGAATGCTATCCTTTCCCGCTTTTCATAGTGAACGGCCATGGGTTTCCTTCCGCTGAAACGATTGCCTGGATCTGATGAAGCAAGAGCCCTCGGTCTCTGAGACGAACGAGTGCTTCGATTGCGCCCGCAAGTCTATATCGCAAGAGCCCCTGCAGTCAACGCATGGCCTTATTGCAGGTCCGCTCCGCCAGGTCAGAGACGGGACCTCCGCAATTCAGGCGTGGTTGGACGGCATGGAATTCACCGAGAGTCTTTGCCCGGAGTGACCGAAGCTCAAGCTTCCGTTGACAAGCCATATACCCGCTGCTAGGCTACTCGATAAGCCGGGGCTGAACGCCCCGATTAGGACTAACTTCGGCCACACGACCTCTGAAGCGGCCTGTCCCGCAACACGCTAAACACGATGCAAGCTTACATCCTGCGCCGTCTGCTCCAGTTTATCCCGGTACTGATCGGGGTTTCACTTCTCATCTTTATCCTCATGCGTATCGTCCCAGGGGACGTTGCGATCGCCATCCTCATTGGCCCCGATGGCGAGGGCTCTCCTGATCCAGCGCTGCTGGAGGAGCTGCGGGATGACCTCGGGCTAAATCGGCCGTTGGTTGTACAGTACTTTTCCTGGGTAGGCAACTTGTTCCAAGGAGACTGGGGTGAATCTGTGGAGGATGGCAGGCCGGTCCTAAAGAAAATCGTCACTCGGTTTCCACTGACGTTCGAATTGGCAACAATGACGATGCTGATCGCGCTGGCCATTGCTTTGCCCCTAGGTGTCATCTCGGCCATCCGGCAAAACACTTGGATAGACTACCTTGCCCGGATCATCAGTATCGGGGGGCTGACTATGCCCTCATTCTGGGTAGGCGCGCTGATGGTCCTGGTTCTGGTGGTGGTGTTTTCCTGGTTCCCGCCTTTCGCCTATGCCGAGCTTTGGGAAGACCCGTGGACGAATTTCCGACAGTTGATCTGGGGAGCGCTGGCGCTGGGTTACCTGCTCGCGGCCGTAGTGGCCAGGATGGTACGGTCAACGCTGCTGGAAGTGCTCCGCCAGGACTACGTCCGGACGGCTCTGGCAAAGGGCTTACCGGAACGCAACGTGGTAGTCAGACACGCGTTGAAGAACGCAATCCTCCCGGTAGTTACCATCGTTGGATTACAGTACGCAGGTCTGGTCGGCGGTACCGTCATCATGGAGCGGATTTGGAACCTCCCAGGCCTGGGTACGATGCTGATACAGGCCATCCAGTTTCGCGACTATCCTGTGGTCCAAGGGTTAGTACTGGTCTTCGCCATCATCATATTGTTGGCCAATCTTCTGATAGACATCCTTTACGCCTGGCTCGACCCAAGAATACGCTATGCCTAAGCAGTGGACACAGTAGCGGAATGGCCATAGAGAATACCTCGAACAGTGTCCCAGGTGTGAAATGACCATAGCAGATATGAGCCGCTACTCGCACATCGGCCTAGGGGCGCTGCAAGGGGCCTGGACCCGGGTATGGCTATTCTCTAGGACCCAGCCCATGGGCGGCATCGGTTTGGTGCTCGTCTTCTTTGTCTTCTTCGTGGCGATCTTTGGTCCGCTTCTTGCGCCCAAAGACCCCCTCGCGATAGATGGGAACAACCTCTTCCACTCGCCCGAATGGTATAAAGGCTTCTACCTGGGCACTGACCACCTGGGCCGAGACAACCTCAGCCGTATTATGATCGGGGCCCGCTCATCCATTACCATCGCAGTGATCTCGGTGGTAGCGGGCACTATTGTCGGGTTTATGATTGGGCTGGTTGGCGGCTTCTACGGCTCCTGGAGCGACGCCATCTTGCAGCGGCTCGTCGAAATTCTCATCGCTATTCCGACTCTAGTCCTCGCGTTGGCCATCGTTTCGGTCCTGGGCCCGTCTCAGCGCAACGTGATCATCGCCATCGCCCTGATTCAGGTCCCCAATACGGCCAGGGTCGTGCGTTCGGTAGTCCTCTCGACACGAGTTATGGAGTTCGTTACGGCTAGTCGTGCCGTCGGCGCTTCAAATTTACGAATAATGTTCAGGCATGTCGCCCCTCAGACCTTCGCTCCTCTCATGATCGTGTTCACAGCATTCCTGGGCTTGGCTATCATCATCGAGGCGTCGCTCAGCTTTCTGGGACTAGGGACACCCCCGCCGCAGCCGGCTTGGGGCGCCATGCTTGCCGGGAAGACCTTGGATAACGTTGAGCGCGCGCCATGGAACGCGATCTTCCCTGGCGTTGCGCTGAGCATCACCGTATTCGGCTTCAATCTGCTCGGCGATGGCCTGCGCGACTCCCTGGACCCTCGGCTACGCCGCTGACCTTCCCACCCGAACCACAAAGTCGAGTCCCAAGGTGCGGGTGCATGGTCTGATGCCTCACTCAACCGTGTCGTGCCCTTCTTTGGCGAGGTGTCAAACTTCGACCGGCAGCGCCCGCTGGCATTTGCGCCAGGCGGTGCAGAAGAGCGACATCCGGCAGAGGCTCACCTACAGCTGGTATTCGGGACCGAGATTGCCAATCTCGCCGGTGAAGACGGGCTTGCGCTTTTCAACGAAGGCCTTGACCCCCTCCTTGGCGTCGTGGCTCGTATCCCCTATCAGCGCTTTATACAGGTCCGAGACAACTCTCGCCGCGCCAAGGTCCATCCCCTGTCTGCTCATGATCGCCACCCGCTTCGTCGCCTGGACCGCCAGGGGAGGCATGCTCGCGAAGTCTTCGGCCACGTTGAGCGCGGTAGGAATCAGCTCCTCAGGAGGAACAACCTGATTGATGAAGCCATATTGCAAGGCCTCCGCAGCTTCCAGCCGCCTTCCTCGAAGGATCATGTCCATCATGATCCGCCAGGGCAACTGCCCTTGCAGCTGAGCGCCGCCGCCACCGCCGATCCCCCATCGTATTCCACCTGGGCCGAACCACGCGCTGGGTACCGCTACCACGTGATCGGCAAGGGCGTTTACCAGTCCGAATCCGGCGCCGGTGCAAGGGCCGTTGATCGCCATCACTATCGGTTTATAGACCTTTAGCCCATCGAAGTGCAGGATGTGAGACCAGTCCCGAATGCCCACGGACTGGTCCTCAGAACGGAAGAGACTCTCCATCTTGGCGAACTGATAACCCCGGGTCTCTTTCGTTTCCGAATTCTTCAGCGCGTTCACCGAGCCGATGTGCCCGCCGTACGTGAACGCTTTCCTGTCACTGGCCCCCGTGATTAAGGCGCACCACATCTCGGGGTCGTCCCTGAATTGCTCCACAGCGGCGACCAACGGCCTGTAAACCTCGTCGGGGCTGAAGAGGTTATACTCACCGATCCCCTCAATGGTGATGAACGCTATCCTTTCCCGCTTCTCATAGTGAACAGCCATGGCTTTCCTCCATCCTAAACGATTGTTTCGGCCTTCTGAAAGAAATGTCCCCGATCCGTGAGACGAACGAGTCCGTAGCGATTTCCCGGGATACACGGCTATGTCATGGATGTCATTTCCTACCCCCAGAGCCTTAGTCCCGCGGCACGAGTGGGCCGCCCGCTGCCTCGCGGTATCGCGTCGTACTGTGTTTGGGGTCAGTGTCAAACTTCGGGATCACCTGCTCGCCAAACACCCGGATGGAGTCCATGGCACTTTCGTGCGGCTGGTTGAGGGGGAGTCCGAATACCAGTTGGTCGCACTGCATGCTCTGGTATCGAGCGACCTGATCGACGACCTCTTCGGGGTCTCCGCAGACCATAAAGCCCCGCTCGATCCTTTCATCAAGGACGTCCAACGTTGGTTCCGGAATAAGTTTCGGCCAAGGGGCGACGTCGTCAGGCCTTGGGAATGTGTCGTGATAACGATAGACGAGGGAGCTTAGATAACCCCGGCCCATATTGCACATCAGCTCTCGGGCTTTTTGCCTGTCTTTCTGGCATGAGAAGCCGGTTGTGATCATGACATTATTATTGACGTAGTCTCCCACGGGCTCAGCTTGAGCTATGGTGTCCTTGTACATCTTGATCAGCGAACCCATGTCCAACGCTGCCGCCACATTAAAGCCAAGAAGTCCCAAACCCATCTTGGCGGACCTCTCGTAGGTCCCAGGATTGCCAGCCGCAACCCACAGGGGAGGGTGCGTATGAGCGTAGGGTTTGGGGAGCACGTTGAAGGCGCCCTCTCTACCCGGCATCATCTGCGTGCCCGTCGCTGGGACGGAAAAGGCCGATCCTTCGGGGTGCGAGTACCCTTTTTGCTTCCACATTTTCGGAATTTCCTGAATGGCTTCTTCCCAATTGGCCCTGGTCTTGCTGGACTCAAGCCCGAACCCGCCAATCTCGTGGCTGCCGGCGCCACGGCCGGTGCCGAACTCGAATCGTCCCTGGCTCAACTGGTCAAGCATCGCTGCTCTTTCGGCTAACCGGAGTGGGTGGTTGACTACGGGGTTCAGGTTAAAGATACCCGAGCCGATATGGATTCGTTCAGTCTGTGCCAGAGCATACGCAATGAAACTGGCGCTATCGGATAGGTGGGAATACTCCTCAAGAAAGTGGTGCTCTGTCACCCAGACGTACTTGAAGTTGTATCTGTCCGCTTGACGAACCAACTCTAGCTCACGTCGCACCCAGTCCTGTTCGTGCACCGGGCTATGTGCCTTGGCCTGTCCAGGCGCATGTCCCTGCACGAAGATACCGAACTCCATTGATGCCTCCTTAGCGTCGATTACGACGAGCCGCAAACGGCCGCCGCAACTCAACATTTCGTTCCGGTCCTGCAGGCGCGGTCCGGGCCTTTTTAGTGAAGGGCCGTGACATTCTCATGCCTGCTTGGGTTGCAACGGCACAGCGGTGGTTGCCCTTTCGCTGTACAGTGTCTCGATGGCTTGAGAGTTGAAGCCCAACAGTTCCCTAAAAACCAGGTCATTCTGCTGCGCGAAGGTGGGAGATGGGGCCTGAACCGACACCGGCGTCGACGATAGCGTCCAGGGCAAGTTGCGGATAGGGGCCGGACCAATCTCCGGATGCTCAACAAGGGAGAAGTAGCCACGATGACGGATCTGAGGATTGTCCACTATTTCCTCTATGTCGTGCACGGCCCCCGCTGCGATTCCGGCCCGTTGCAAAGAGGCCATGACCTCGTCACGGTCTTGGCCGCGGGTCCACTCCGACACATAGGAGTCAAGCTCATCGCGATTTTCCCACCGCTTCACTTTAGTCGAAAAGAATGGGGAGTCGGCCCACTTTGGAGATCCCATAGTTTTGACCAAACGGCGCCATTCTTCGTCAGCCCCCACAGCGATGGTTACCCACTGGTCATTACCCTGACACCGGTAACAGCCATGCGGAGCCATGGATGGGTGCCCGTTGCCTATGCGTGTCTGGACCCTCTCGTTCATGGCCACGTCCATCAAGGCGTCCCCAAGTATCATGGTGTCCACTTCCCGCATGGACAGGTCAATATGCTGGCCTCTGCCAGTCCTCCTGCGATGGTTCAGCGCGGCAAGAGTCGCGAAGCCTGCGTGGAGGCCGGCAAAGAAGTCGGAAAAGTAGTTGCCGGGCTTGATCGGCGGTCCGTTGGCATAGCCCGTTAGATAGGTCAACCCACTCGCGGCATCAATGTTCGGCCCGAATCCCATGCGATAGCGTTGGGGTCCTGTGGCACCAAATGCCGACACAGAAACCATGATGATGTCCGCTCTAACTTGTCTCAACGCAGGGTATTGGAGCCCAAAATTCTCCATGACCCTCGGACTATAATTTTCGATCACCACATCGCTTATTTGTACCAAGTCTTTGAACGCCTCGACCCCGGCGGGATTGGTCAGATCAAGGACCATCCCGAACTTGCCGCGATTCAGCTCGTTGAACCACGGGCGCCGGTTATAGTGACGATCGTGTTCGGCCCCTTCCCGTAGCGGCGCCAATGGGCCGCCGATCTCACGTAGGAAGTCAGCTTGAGGCGACTCGATCTTGATAACCTCTGCGCCGAGATCGGCCATCGTTTGCGTGGCGATAGGAGCGGCAATATACGTGCCCAGGTCTAGCACCCGTGTGCCTTGCAGGGGGAGAATACCCATGGATGGACCCACTCCGTGATCGCCAGTGAATTTAGATAATGGCGAGCTGACGCAACCTCACCAGTTGGTCTGAGGAATACTTGAGCTCGTCGCGGTAGACCTGTTCGTTGTGCTCCCCCAGGAGCGGCGCTCGCTCTGTCTTCCAGGGAGTCTCGCTCATGAGAAAAGGCGCCCCAGGGTGAGACAGCGAGCCAGCCACTGGATGGTCGACCTCGCAGAACATCCCTCTTGCCTCATGCTGGGGGTCTCTTACGAGCTCCCCAGGGTCGGGTACCTCGACAAACGCGATTCGCAGTTCTTGCCCCCGGGCCGCTATCTCTTCCTTGTCGCGCTCCATTAACCAGGAAAGAAACAGCTTATCGTACTCTTCTCGAGAAAGATCTGGCTCCTCCAGCCTCGGGTCGCCGGTCAAGAGCTGGAGCATGCCCGGAGGAGGCGTATGGAACTGGACATATCCGTTTCGGCATGGGAGGAGCTTAGACACCATGTGGCTGACATCTGTGCCGGGGGCGTCGTTGCCCGCCCGTTTTTGGACCTCTCCGGAGTACTTGTATTCAAAAGGTGGCATGCCGAGCAAGATTAGCATGCTCTCAAACACAGAAGCGTCAATATGCTGTCCGATGCCCGTCAAGTCCCGAGCTTCAAGCCCGCTCATGGTGCCTAACGCAGCGCACACCCCGCCGGTGTAGTTTCCGAGGAATCCCCAGGTTTTCAGCGGCTCCCGATCGGGTGTGCCCGTGAGATCCATGTATCCTGAAAGAGCAAACGTCGTCAGCTCCGTTGTCTTCAAGTCCCGATACGGCCCTGTTTGACCAAATGACGTGACTGACGTCATGACGAGACGAGGATTTAAATTGGATAAGGTCTCATAGCCCAGCCCGAGTCCTTCCAAAAGTCCGGGCTGGAAGTCCTCTAGCACTACATCTACGTTTCTGGCGAGATCCTTGAAAATCGTCGCGCTCGCCTGGGTCTGCAGATCGAGCGTAATGCCTTTCTTGCCAGTGTTCAAATGAAGGAAGAGGCCGCTCTTCTCCTGGTGAGGAGCATCGCCGGGGAAAGGGCCGTACCCTCGAATCGGGTCCCCCGCGCCGGGTTTTTCGATCTTCACGACCTCAGCCCCACAGCCGGCCAGGAGTTTGCCGCAATATGCGCCCGCAACCGAGGTCGTAGCCTCCAGCACTTTGATTGTGGAGAGCGCTCCCTGTCTCATCGCATGTCTTCCTTATATCTCCGCAACCGGCGTCATCCATTTCATCGCTACTTGGGCCTGCCGAATGGACGCGTGGGCCGAGGGGTCTCTCTTGGCTGAAGAGGTTAGCGTTCCTATGCCTGTCGATGGCGCAGCAAGTCGGTCCTTGACCTCATCAGCCACAGGCATGGCGTCCCACGGTCTAACCGGTTGCTTTCATCTGTTAAGACAAGAATTCCTGGTCTGCCAGACGAACGAGTGCTTAGCCAACGTGCGCAAGTCTACACAGGCGCGCCTTAGCAGTCAATTCAAGCCATCTCTTGTGGTTGACCCAGCCATGCTGTGGCAGCATCCCTGGAAGGTCGGGCGTCGTCCGGGCTGTGGGGTTCGGTCAGATGTCGACCAGCTCGTATCGAAGGTGTCCCGATTTCTTGACCGCCTCCGTCCGTGTTGATAGGATGGACTCAATTTTTCATCGCGCTCAAGATCTTCACGATCGGGGCCAGACCACCATCGTCAACGTGACAGGAAGGACTGACATGAGTAGTCATATCATGAGAACGACGAAACGGCCTATCCCGCCGGTCATGCAGCATATCGAATTCGTGGACGTCGGACCCATCAGTGTGGGTATCGAGTACAGGCTACTGGCAGACGACATCGCCCAAGCCAATAACTACGAAAGGCCCAACGATCCCAGCACGGGCAAGCCAGCGACCACCGTTCGGGGACAGGGGGTCACCCTCCACGTGTTCGAAAAAAAAGGGGCCGAGCTCGCTGAATACCTTCGGTTCGATTGCTTCGAAGGGAGCCCGCACTACCACTACATCCAGGTCAGCGGTGAATACCAAGAGATCCTGCAGCTCGATTCCGATGCGGATGGCGACCCCCTGGCATGGGCGCTGGAACGGCTTCGGACCAGGCTCACCCCGATGCTCGGCAGGGTAGGCGCCCACGACCTGGCGAATCGGGTAGGTCAGCATGCGATGGAAACCGCCCTACCCCAAATCGCGGAGGCCGCCTACCGGGCCAGATTCAGAACCGACGAAGAGGCGATACATCGGGGGGCAGTAAACGTCTCCGCCAACCCGTAACAGAGTGACTCAGGACGGTGCAGGCTAGGCCGCGCGCTCTATTCGTAAAGGAACAGCGAAGCAAGTCCGGACAATCGGGGAGGGTGATATGGTCAAATACCGAGTGGTCTCAGCCGACTCGCACGTTGTGGAACCGCCGGATTTCTGGGAGCAGCGCATCGACCCGCAGTTCAGGGAACGGGCCCCCCGGATGGGCCATGTGGGTGAACGGGAAGCTTTTGTAATCGATGGCCAGGAGCCGGAGTGGATCGGCGCCCTGGGCCTATTCGGCTCCGCCGGGGTCCCTGCGGAGCGGTTGCACGAGATTCGAAACTACACGGACGGCAATCCCGGTGGCGGGGACCCACATGTGCGATTGAAGGACATGGCCCAAGATGGGGTCGACGCGGAGGTCCTCTACCCAAGCATGAGCATGCGGCTATATCTCACGGAGGATATCGCCTATCAGTCCGCCTGTTTTCGCGCCTACAACGATTGGCTGGCCGACTTTTGCCGCGCTTACCCCGAACAGCTATTCGGGCTCGGCTTGGTTTCCCTTTCAGACGTCGGCGGTGCTATAGGTGAACTGGCGCGCATGAGAAAGCTGGGCCTTCGCGGCGCGTGTATCAGTGTAGACCTGAGGGGGGGAGACAGCCCATTCTGGGATAAAGAATACGACCCGTTCTGGGCTCAGGCCGCCGATCTGGAGATGCCAATTAGCCTCCACGCCTTGACCGGGGGCGAGAGACACCAATCCCCCGGTGGGTACTTCGCCCGGGTGACAACCGAGCCCGTTCAGGTTCAGGTGTCCATCGCAAACTTGATCGAGTTTGGCGTCCTCGATCGGTTCCCTAGACTCAAAATAGTCTCGGTAGAGAACGATATTGGCTGGGCGGCCACCTATCTCGCCCGTATGGACCATGCCTATCAACGAGGCATTCACTACTCCCGTCCCGCTAGCACCCTCGGCATGTTGCCCAGCGAGTATTTCCACCGGCAGGTGTTTCTCACGTTCATGTATGACAAGCCCGGCGTGGAGCTCCGGCACCACATCGGCGTGGATAACATCATGTGGTCGTCTGACTATCCTCACGGTCAGAGCACCTGGCCGGAGTCGCAGCGCTATATAGAGTGGCAGTTTGGTGATTTGCCCGAAGATGACCGAAGGAAGATCACCTGCGACAACGTGCGGAATCTGTACCAGATAGCAGGGTCTGCATAGGGGCCGCTCACAGAGGGTCACCAGCCGTCCTCATAACGTGAGCATCGTGGCAGGAAGATAAGAAATCCAGGTTGAATCTGACGCTCCATCCCAAGAATCTGTAATGATCGAAACGCAACCCAATGGGGATTCAGCTTGACACTGCATATTACAATTCTGCATAGGTACACTGTATGTGCGTGCCACGGAAGCAGCAAGACGAAAAGGGGAGCATGATGAAAAGAAGTAGGGTCGGGCTCATTTCATTCGTGTCGATAGCCGTTGTAACACTCGTGGTCGCTGCCTGTGGTGGTGGCGACCCCACAGCAATACCTAACCCCACAGCCACGTCAGTCCCGGCTACAGCCACGTCAGTCCCGGCTACAGCCACGTCAGTCGCTCCTACAGCCACGCCGGCTGCGATGATGCAACCGGACTCCGTCATCCTCGAAGGAGGCCAACGCGGCGGCACGCTGAATTTGAGAGGGATCTTCCGTCCCAGGACCTGGGATACCTTTGAAGTGCGCGGCCGCAGCGCCTTCTACCTTACCGCCAATATCATGAGTAACCTTGTCTGGGTGGACCCATATGGAGAGGTCGGAGTCCTGGCGGGCGATCTCGCGGAAAATTGGGAGATAAGCTCGGACGGCACCGAGTATACGTTCTTCCTTCGGCAGGATGTCAGGTACCACGATGGCTCTCCGTTCACATCGGAGGATGCGGCATACAACCTGGACCGGGGTTGGAAGCCGCGCTCCACCACCGCGACGAATATGCGGGCTGCCTTCGCACCGATCGAGTCTATCGAAACTCCGGACCCCTTTGTGGTCCGGGTCACACTGTCTCAGCCAAGCCACACCTTCTTGAACGCTCTTGGCAATAACCGCGCGCTCATATTGCCGTCGGGCCAACCCCTTCCCGAGTTCGCGGAATCGTTTAACACGCGCCCGATCGGCACAGGGCCTTTCAAGTTTGACTCGGAAGACGGGCCGGTCATCACGCTGGTCCGGAACGACGATTACTGGCGGCAGGGCCTGCCGTACCTGGACAGCATCGTCTTCAACATTATCCGGGACAACTCCACCTCGGTAGCGGGAATGCGGACCGGGCTCATTGACCTTGAAGGCTTCGTCGGCTCGGCCACGGAAGGGATCGCGAATGTCGAGCGAGGCAACGCCGGCCATGTCTTCTACGACGTCTTGAATACCATCAACACCGTCCACGTCAACCAGATTGAGCCCTGGACAGACGTCAGGGTCCGTCAGGCGATCTCTCTGGCCCTTGACCGCCACGCGCTCATCCAAATCTGGCAGCAGGGACGGGGCAATGTGTCCGCTGCCCTGATTCCACCGGGGAGCGGTGGTCAGTTCGGCATCACGGTCGCTGAGATGTTGACGAGGCCCGGCTACCGGGTTGACAAGACCGCGGACCTAGCGAGGGCCAAGGAGTTGCTGGCCGAAGCCGGTGTCGACCCTTCACAGGTAACGATGCGCATTCTCGAAGGTACCTCTCTGCAAATCCGAGGGGAGGTCATAGAGCGCGCCATGGACGCACTGGGCTTCAAGACAGAGCTCCAGGTCACCGGTAACGCCGCCGGGACCGATCTCCGACTTCAGGGCGCATTCGATATCTCCATCGAGAGTTTCGCCCCGTTCACTGACGAACCAGGCGAAGCTGTTCTACCTTGGGGCGCGATTGACGGACCCAGAAACTACGGCAAGTGGGCTAATCTTGAGGTGCTTGACCTGTTCGCGCAGCAGGACGCCTCCGTGGACCCAGCCGAGAGGAAACAGCTCCTACTCGAAATGCAGGAGATCATGCTGGAGGACAACACCAATATCCCCGCAATCCTTCGGCAAGGCTTTGGCTGGTACCGGGACTACGTCAATGACGTGCCCACAGGACCCTTGTGGTTCTCGAACCGCTTCCGATACGAGCAAGTCTGGCTTGACAGATAGATAGAGGCTAGCTTCAGCCGGTTGCGGCCGGCATTTCACGGGCTGAGGTCAAGATGTACCACAACCGGCTGAAGCAGCTTCTCGCCGAAGGGCAGGTCCCTATCGGTACGTATGTGGCGTCTGACAGCCCCATATTCGCCGAAATCCTCGCCCAAACGAGCATAGATTTCGTCATCATTGAGACCGAGCACGGTCCACTCAGTCCCCTTGCTTACGGGCCTCTGACCATCCTTATCAAGATTTTCCACAGTCACGACGTCACCCCCCTGGTGCGGGTTCCCAAGAACGATCAGATTTACATCGGTAAGGCCCTGGACGCCGACGCTTCGGGTGTCGTAGCGCCACACGTGACGAGTAGAGAAAGCGCCCTCGCATTGGTGTCTGCGACCCGTTTCCCCCCTGAGGGCACGCGGGGATGCGGGGCCCCTGGCGGCGGCCAACGAGTACATCGGCCCTTACGGTCCCTACGCCAACAACGCCAACGCTGAGGTCATGGCGGTGCCTCTGATCGAAGACGCGGCGGGCGTGGAGAACTTCGAGGAGATTGCCGGTGTCGACGGCATCGATATGGTCAAAGTCGGCTCCTTGGACCTGGCGCTGTCCATGGGGCTTAACAGCGGCAGACCCGACGGGGGCATGAATCATCCGGCTGTCATCGAGGCCAGAGAGAAAGTGCTCAAAATCTGTCTTGAGAAGGGTATCGCCATCGACATCCACGGGTTCAGTCCCGAGATCATAAAAGAGGCGTTGGCGTCTCGCAAGAAAGTACTCATGGATGTCGGGACGTTTCACAAGGCCTATGTGGATAAGATCGACGATGCGAGATCTCAAATTCGAGACGCGACCGGCGGTTGAGCCGGTCAGGACCGGGCCCTTTGCCTGGTCGCCCTGCTGCTCTCCACTTGCGACTCGGCCATAGAAAGAGAGCTCATGAGCACCTATCGGGTCGTAGACGCAGATGGCCACGTAGAGGAGCCGTCAGAGATGTGGCCGCGGTATCTCGAGCCCCGATACCACCCCTTCGCGCCGAAAGAGGTGATCGACACCCAGGGGCGCGTACGTCGCTTCGAAGGCGGTGAGCTATCACCCTACGTTCCAAGAAGGGACGGTCCAAGGAGACAGCGAACTCCCGGCGGTCACGATCCGACCGCCCGTTTGGCCGACATGGCGTCAGAGGGGATAGATATCACTGTCCTGCACCCCAGTATCGGTCTCCCTCTACAGGCCATTAGCAGGCTGGACGCCCTCGTGGCTATATGTCAGGCTTATAACAACTGGCTGCACGACTTCTGCCTCGGGGCTCCCGGCCAGCTGTTGGGCGTCGCGATGGTGCCGCAGATGGATATCTACGAGGCGACGGTGGAGGCACGACGAGGCGTCGATGAGCTGGGCTTCAAGGCGGTCGTGTTGCGTCCGAACCCCATCGCTGGACGCACGCTGGACAACCCGGCCTTCGAGCCGCTATGGGAGACCTGTTTGGAGTCCCTGGATGTGCCGCTTACCGTCCATGAAGGCACCACGATGAACGTTCCACAGGCCGGCGAGCGTTATGACAACTACATGTTCCGGCATGTGATCTCCCACCCCCACGAGCAGCAGATGGCTGTTCTCAGCCTGATCTGCGGCGGAGTGCTGGAGCGGCATCCCAAGCTACGGGCTGCTTTTCTCGAGTCGGGCGCCGGATGGATCGCCCACTGGTTGGAACGCATGGACCATCATCAGGAGTATTGGGGGCACGCCAGCGTCTCACTTCCCATGAAACCCTCCGAGTACCTCATGCGCCAATGCTTCATCGCCACTGACCCTGACGAGGCCATTCTCCCAGGCGTGATCGACGTCCTCGGCGACGACAATATCCTCTTCGCGTCTGACTACCCCCATAGCGACGCCATTTGGCCAGGAGTAGTCGCGGAGCTGAACGACCGCGCGGATATTTCCGAGGAGTCGAAAGCAAAGATCTTCGCTGAAAATCCAGGCCGGCTTTACGGCTTAGAGTAGCAGACACTCTTCGTGTCAGCCGGATACTTGTGCGTGACTTGAAAGGAGCCTGACAACCTATGGAATATCAAGCAATATCAGCAGATAGCCATGTCCACGAACCCCCAAATACGTTCCGTGACCGGGTCCCGGCACGTCTTCGTGACATGGCCCCGCACGTCGTGCCTGGCTCTTCAGGCGGAGAAGCTTGGGAAATAGATGGCAAGCAGGAGCGAGCCTTTGGATCGGGGGTCTTGGGGAAGGGCCTCGCCCGCGGCCCTGAGGAGTATCTGGACGGGCTGATGTTTTCCGAGGTCGCCATAGGGAGCTGGGACCCCGCGGTCCACATCGAAGACATGAAAACAGATGGGGCCGACGCCAGTGTTCTCTATTCGGGCATGGCCGCAAAATGCCATGACATCAAGGACAAGGACCTCCGGCTGGGGTGTCTTCGAGCATATAACGATTGGCTGGCAGAGTTTTGCTCGTACGACCCCAAACGTCTTATCGGCATAGCGCTTCTGCCCGTGGAAGAGGAGACACTGGATGAGGCTCTCAGCGAGCTGCAACGGGTCTTGAAATTGGGATATCGCTCGGTGGAGGTGCCCATGTTCCCCCACAAGCGATACCACGATCGTTTTTACGACCCCTTATGGGAAGCCATTCAAAGCGCCGATATCTCCGTATCGGTCCATCGAGGCGCCAGGCAGCCCGCGTCTTTAGGGGGCGGTTGGGAAGGACCCTGGGTACCCAATCACATCTTGTGGGACTTTTCCTACACCGTGCCCCTGGGTGATTTCATCTTTGGTGTCTTCGATCGGTTTCCGAATCTGCGCCTTGTCTCTGGAGAGGGGCGGATTGGCTGGCTGCCATTTTTGCTCGAGCGATTAGACGACAGTTACCGTCGTCACCGGCAGCACCGCAACCTCCCTACCCTGAAGCGGCGGCCAAGCGAGTACGGCAGGGCGAATATTTTCTCTACGTTTGTAGAAGACCGGGCGGGAGTGATACTGCGGCACGAAGTTGGAATAGACAACATCATGTGGTCTTCAGACTATCCTCACCCGGATAGCACCTGGCCGAACTCTCGCAAGAGTATTGACATGCAGTTTGAAGGAGTACCAGAAGAGGACCGGCGCAAAATGCTGTTCCTCAACGCTGTCAATCTGTATAAACTCAATTAGCGGGGCGTCTCCCCACAGTCGTCTCCACCATGCGGCGCATGCCATCGCGCCAGGGGATCTTGGTCTTTCCGATCATCCTGTGCATCAACGACGTGTCACAACAGGCGGTCCTGATGGCCGAGTCCAAGTAGGAGAACTGGGGCTCGACATCGATGAGCGATCCTAGGTACTCGCACCACTCCTCGGCGCTCACTCGCTCGCTGCCGCACCAGTTGACCACCACCGCGGGGACACTGGCGGCCCCAAGGAGCCCGACGGCCTGGTCCACGTAATCGTCCTCATGGACGGGATTATAGTAGCTCGGCTTACTCGGGTGGAGCGGTATTTCTTTACCTTCTTTCATGAGCGCAAGGTGGGTTGCTGGCAGCCCTCCACTCTCCCCGTACGGCACGTTCAATCGAGCGATGGCCGTGGGGATACCCCACTGCTCGGCGGAGAATTTAGCGACGGCCTCGCTGGCTATCTTAGAGATGCCGTAAGTCGGCGACCTCTCACTCATCACCTCGGCCAAGAGAGGATCGGTCTCCTTCGCGCATCTGTGACCCATATCGGCATAGACTGCGGTGGTAGAGCAAAGAAGAAAGGCGGACGCCTTTCGGCAGTGGTGCATCAGTTTACCCGTACCTACGGCGTTCACAGCGATGGCGTAGTCAAAATCGTTGCTGCCTGACTCCTTGAAGGCAGCGAAGTGGAGCACGTGGGTAAAGTCGTCCGGGAGGTCGCTGAGGTCATCCTCCGCGAAGCTCTTCTTGATACACTTCACGCCAATGGCCTCGAGCCTCTCGCTGCTGGCCGGAGTACCAAAGCGTGCTAAGGCATGAACGTCGTTGCCCTTGGCCAGTTCGCGGGCGATAGGGTACGCGACCTTGCCTGTGGCGCCGGTCATCAGGACTTTGGCTCCTGTCAGCACCGGTTTTCCTCCTCCCCGTTGAACCCTGGCCTCAGGGAAATCTTTACAGTCTCAAAGCTTCCGGTCCATTCCCTGCTCGGCCCTGCCCATCTTGACACCCCTCTCAACGCAATACAACTACCGTGCCCCCAGCGAATAAGGCACGGTAGCACTCTGGGGGACACAATCTTGACGGCTCTCTAGCACATGAATAAAATCAAGCCCATTCCGGGAGTCAGGACTATGGCTTCCTTACCTGCGCGAAAAGGGAAGCCTCGGTCGATCTGACTGAACGCCGTAAGACCCTGGAGTAGGGGAAGCCACAGGTTTTGACGCCAGGAGGCACGCCGTGAAGTTCCTTATCAAGATACCCGGGCTCATCAACATGCCGTCGACGGCGGAGCCCTGGCATGACCAGCTTACCCATGAAGGCATCGTGCGGATCGCCCAGAAGGCAGACGATCTGGGCTATGACGCGATCACCGTACCCGACCATGTCATAGCCGTCAAGGAAGAGTTGGGCTACTATGGCCCCCGCTGGCCGGATTCGATCTCTACGGTCGCCTTCCTGATGGGGGCCACAAAAAGAATTGGGGTCCAACACAGGGTTCTTGTGCTGCCCTACTATAACCCGTTGATCTGTGCCAAGGCCTTCGCGACCATGGACTTCCTCTCAGGTGGGCGGGTGACCTTGGCTGTTGGCGTGGGGCATGTCGAGCGGGAGTCTACCATTCTCAACGTCCCCTACAGCGAGCGGGGACCGATGACCGATGAGTACCTGCGGGTCATCAAGGAGCTATGGACCAGTGACAATCCCACCTTCCAAGGCCGCTTTGTGCAGTTCGAGGACATCGTGTTCGAGCCGAAGCCGGTCCAGAAGCCTCATCCTCCTATTTTGATCGGTGGGAATTCCCGTCGGGCCGTGCGTCGGGCCGCCGAGCTTGGGGACGGCTGGATTCCCTATATGCTGACACCGGACGAGATCCGCGACCGAATGAATTACCTACGTGAGCAGCCGGACTATCAGAGCCGGACCCGTCCCTTTGACATCAGCCTCCCCGTGACCCCGTACCGGAAGGAAGAGCCGGGCTATCGCCAACAGGAGGATACCACCCTTCCCCAGACCAAAGAGGCGTTGATTGACGCCATCGGAAACACGAGAGAGCTGGGGGCCACCATGGTCACAGCTTCTTTCATCATGCAGCCCGCCTCTATGGATGAACACCTGGAGCAGATGGAGTGGTTCGCCCAGGAAGTCATGCCGGCGTTCAGGGATTAGCGGGCAGCGCCCGCAGGCCCGCCTGAGGCGGGCGCCTGGCGGCGTAGGAGGGAAGGATGCCAGGCATTCATCCCCTCTCTAACTCTCCTCCATCAAGGTGTTGAGAAAATTTCTTCAGCACCCTGTTAGACAACGCACCGGCCCCGCCGACGCCCGATCATGAGGACGAGGGGCCCCGATCAAACACCCATCTCCTCAAACGCCTGCTTCGCCAACCCCAGTGCGATCACCTTGGCGGGCTGACCTCCATAGAATCCCATCTGGTGGATCACCTCTACTATCTCGTCTCTGGTGACGCCGGCGGCTATGGCGTTACCTATCCAATTGCGTAGCAACGGCTCCTTCCCCAGGACCGTTAAGGCTGCGACGGTGCAGAGCGCGCGCGTCCGCAGGTCCAAGCCGGGCCGCGAGTACACCGCGCCTAACAGAACCGTCGTAACCACCTCCCCAAGCTCGGGCAACATGTCACGCGACTGGGCCATGTGACCGCTCTCCCCATGACGGTCCAGCCGCAAACGCTTGCTCATCTCCGCCGCGTTCGCCTCCCATTCCTCCCATTTGCCCATCTCAGCCTCCTTGGTTGACAGAATCGGACTCAGGTTATCAACGGGCTCGGGGGTGGTCAAGAGATCGCGACCTGCCCGCCAGAGGAGCGGGGTCAGCGTCGGTGGCGAGGCAGCAGCCTTGTCACGCCGCCATCGCGCGTCCGGGCATCAACGCCGTTGACCGTGGTCGCCCGAGCACGATGACCTGTTAGCGGAGATGCCGGTGGAGGCCTCCGTGCTCCGGCCTAGCCGAACCTGAGAGCTTCGGTCTCTGAGCATGCCGACAGCAGCGGCGAAACTGTTCCTATCAAGCTCCTATCGATGCTCTCGATGGTTGGGCGGCCGCACATCCCCATCGTCATGACCAGCTCTTCGCGCAACAGTTGGAGTACCGCCCGGACGCCGTCCTCGCCATTGACGGCAAGTCCCCAGAACAGGGGCCTTCCGATGAATACGGCCCGTGCCCCCAGGGCCAGGGCCTTGACCACGTCTGCGCCACGCCGGATACCACCGTCCAGGTAGACCTCGAGCCGGTCACCGGCGGCTTCGACCACCTCGGGGAGCACCTCGATGGTGGCGAAGGTGTTGTCCAGCTGACGGCCGCCGTGATTAGAGACGATGAGTCCCTTCACGCCGTGCTCGGTGCAAAGCCGAGCGTCCTCTCCAGTCATGATCCCCTTGGCTATGACGGGTAGGTGGGTGTTGACCGTGAGCCACTCCAGCTCCTGCCATGTCGCCAGGGGGTTCCGTACGTCGTGGGTCCCTTCGACCGGCTCCCGGACCCTCTCATTGCGCAGGTTCCGCTCTCGCTTTGGACTGACCCTGGTGTCCAGGGTGACACAGATGCCGCTGTAGCCCGCTTCCGCAGCGCTGTGGGCGAGCTCACGAGTGTATCCCTGGTCAGCGAAGAGGTATTGCTGCGACCAGATGGGCCCCGTCGCTTCCCGTGCCACCTCCTCTTTCCCGTATGAGGAGGCGTACGCGTTCACGAGCAAGGTCCCTTCCTTTCCAGCGGCACGCACGGTAGCCAGCTCCCCATCCGAGTGGGCGATGCCATGCCTCCCCGCCGGGTCCAGCATGATGGGAAACTTGATCTCCTGCCCTAGAACAGTTGTCGAGGTGTCCACGTTACCCACGTCAACCAGCATCCGAGGGCGTAGCATGATCGAGTCGAACGCGGCTCTGGTCCTCCTTATGGTGACCTCATCGGTCGCCCCTCCGGCAATGGAGTCGTACCGCATCTTGGTCAGCCGCTCTTTTGCCAGCGCCTCGTAGTCGTACACGTTAATCGGATCGATAGGCATGGTCACGTCCCCAGGTCAAACGCTCCAGCTTTTGCGGCCATCCTCAGCGGTACACGTTCCGATAATACTCCGGAGTCTTCGGTTGAATACCGTCATCGCTGGAGAGCTCCCACATCACCCCATCCGGATCGAATCCAGTGCTCGCCACGCCGCGACGAGTGGAGACCGGAGGGCTTATCACCGTTGCGCCGTACTCGTGCAGCCGTTTGTAGTCGGCCTCTACGTCGTCGCTGAAGAAATCAAATTGGACCGCCCCCACGTTGTTCATCGGGGATACTCGTTCCGTCCCTTTACCGTGGAGATACTCGTCGAACTGAAAGGCGACCGGGCCTAGTCTCATGCCAATCACCTTATGCTCAGCGTCAGTAGCCTCGTCGAGCTCCGGCAAGGGGGTCAGGCCGAAGTTCGTGAAGAAAGCGGCGCTCTGTTCCGCGTCGCTTACCGTGATCGACGCTAAAGCATCGATACCCTCGCCGAAGTTCTCAACGAAACCAGTGACGACTCCATCGGGATCTGAGGCGTAACAGACCGTGCGACCTCCCTTCAAGGTGGGAGGCGTCAACAGTTCTGGCGATCCCGCGCAGAGCCGACGATAGTCTTCCTCGATGTTCTTGCTGACGAGGGCAAGCGTTAGACTCCCGGGGTTGTTGGCTTGAAGAGCCCGCGGCCTTCCTCTTGGCTCGATTTCGAAGAGGATCAGGTAAAAGGCTCCCTTACTGAGACGAATGAGCTTTCGTATGATCGCGCCGGGCACTTGGAATACGTTCCCAACCGTGGGATTGAACTCGGTGCTCTCCCTCCGGCTCACCAGCTCCATGCCGAGGCATTCCGTGTAGAACTTGGCGCTATGATCTCCATCGCTTACCACCAGGCCCACCCTGTCGAGTTGTGTAATCATGGTACCGTCCTCTACCAGTCCTTCGAATTGGCCGGCTCTTGCGCGGAGTGTAATCTCAGTGGCGCCTGTGGATAAGGGGCAGCGACTTCATCAAAGGTGGCTACGCTTGCTCCCCTGGGCAGCCTGGGCATCGCCGGTTCAGCACGGTCACGAATCCGCTACCAGACCGAGTTGGGAATATCCACCGAGAATTCGTTTCTCATCGGGGTCGGTCTCGCCTCCCGTGTGGGAATGACCACGGGCCCCTGGGTCCGGGAGGGCAGCAGCACACTGGCGTTGCCGGCCACCGTCTTCTCCCCTCGCTGGTTCTCGCACCACATCTCAAGGTCGACGATGTTCCGCTGCTCCTCCTGCCGTTTGCCGGTCACCTTGGATTTGATCCACTGGACGTCCCCGTGGTAGTTGAACTTCAGGGTGGCGTCCGATTCTCTCCACAGATAGCCGTCATCGCCCATCCAGTTGGTGCAGTAGTGGATGATCCAGGCCGTGCGCATCGCGCCGTAGTCATAGGCCCTGGGATTTCCCACCTTCTTCGCCCGCGCGTCCTCCCAATGGACCCGCTGGGCCACGTCCCAGTACCCTTGCTCCGTCTTGGTGTAGAACGCCGGTATGCGCAGGCGGTTCAGGTAGGCCAGGCGCAGGGGGCCGATCCGGAAACCGGCAAGCCCCCGTCCCATGTGCCAGGAGATGATATCCACTCCGTTTAGGGGCCCCTTCACCATGGTGGGCATGTCCATGCCCGGATCGGCGTCCTCCCAGTACAGGGTCTCGGATCCTCTCCGGAACTCATGCTCATAGGCCGCGTCGATCTCGTCCAACTGCTCCTGGGTGTAGGGAGTCTGGTCGAGGTTCATGTACTTGCCCGTCTTCTCGGAAGCCTCGCGCTCCGCGTGGAAGAAGTAATTGCGGTAGATGGCCACCACCTCGTCCCGCTGGTTCACGTATTCATTGCGGTGGTAGACGATGACCGCCTTCCCCCCGCCGAACTGGCTTTTCTTCTCGACGATGTCCTCGAGGCAGTGGGTCGAGCGTACCTTGTCTCCCTCTCGGATGGGCCGAATCCACTCCCAGTCCGAGCCAGACTGGTAGTTGGGGACGCCGGTTAGCGCTCCCGAACCGGCGTGGCGCACGTGGTCAGGGATCTTGACGCTGCCGGAGGTCCCCAGGGAGTTCACGTACATGGGGGAGGCGATGAGCCCCTTCCAACGGGTCTTGGCGGCGTACTCGGGGTCGTTGTACAGGGGATTGTCTTCCCCGTTGCCGAAGCTCCAGTGGCGCATAGAGTCAACGTGCGCTTCGGAGTTGTAGGGCTGCCCTCCGGGAATCACGACGCCGACGCGGTTGCGGAAGGCCTGTATTCCCTCCGGTGTGATCGTACCCGTCATTTCTCCGTCGCTGACGACCATTGGCCACTCTCCTTTCGGGCCGCTACAGGGACTCCGGGATCAGGTCCGGCTACCAGATCGAGTTGGGTGTATCCACCGAGAAGTCGTTTCTCATGGGTGTCGGCTTCACGTCCCTGGCCGGGATAACCACCGGTCCCCCGCTACTGGACGGAAGCAGCACACTGGCATTACCGGTCGCGGAGGTCTCTCCCCTCTGGTTCTCTAACCACAGCTCGATGTCGACTATGTTCCGCTGCTCCTCCTGCCGTTTGCCGGTCACCTTGGCCTTGAACCATTGAATATCCCCGTGGTAGTTGAACTTCAGGGTGGCGTCCGACTCTTTCCAGAGATAGCCGTCATCCCCCATCCAGTTGGTGAGGTAGTTGCAGATATAGGCCGTCCGCATGGCGCCATAGTCGTAGGCCCGAGGGACACCGATCCGCTTCGCTCGCGTGTCTTCCCAATGGACCCGCTGGGCCACGTCCCAGTACCCCTGTTCCGTCTTGGTGTAGAAGGCCGGGATGCGCCGTCGGTTCAGGTACCCCAGGCGGCCTGGGCTGGGGCGGAACCCGCCGAACCCCCATCCCATGTGCCAGGAGATGATATCCACCCCGGTGAGAGGGCCCCTCACCATGGTGGGCATGTCCATGCCCGGCGAGACATCCTCCCAGTACAGGGTCTCTGCTCCTCGCCGGAACTCGTGCTCATAAGCGGCGTCGATCTCGTCCAGCTGCTCCTGGGTATAGGGCGTCTGGTCGATCCCCATGTATTTGCCAGTTTTCTCGGAGGCGACCCGGTCCACGTGGAAGTAGTAGTCTCGGTAAATGGCCACCAGCTCTTCTCGCTGGTTCATGAGCTCGCGTCGGTGGTAGACGATCACCGCCTTTCCCCCGCCGAACTTGCTCGCCTTTTCGACCACGTCCTCTACGAAGTGTCTGGACTGTATCCTGTCTCCCTCGTAGATCGGCCGAAACCACTCCCAATCTGAACCGGACTGGTAGTTGGGAACGGCGGTCAAAGCACCCGAACCCGCCTGGCGCACATTGTCCGGGATTTTGGACGCCCGGTCGTTGACCATGGGCATGATGTACATGGGAGACCCCGTGAGCCCCTTCCACCGGGTCTTGGCCGCGTAGTCAGGGTCGTTGTACAGTGGGTTGTCATCGCCTATCCCAAAGCTCCAGTGGCGTATCGTATCGATGTGTGCCTCGGAGTTGTAGGGTGGTCCCCCAGAAACAAGGACACCGATCCGGTTGCGGAAGCGCTCGATGCCCTCGGGGGTGATCTTGCCGATCATCTCACCGTCTTTGGAAACCATACCTACTCCTCCCGTTTCGTCTTGGTTGGGGATCCATCGCAGCAGGCGCCCCTGCGACATCGCTCGCTAGTATAGCCTACTTTAGCAAAAGCTTCTGGCACGGTCAGGCGGTACTTCCGTTTTCGGGGCCTGGGAGCTCTGATGTGGAGGTAACCCTCCTCCAGGCGTCTACTTTGAGGCGACGCCCGTAGTGGTCTGACCTTTCAGCCTTTTGTTCTCAGCCCCCCTTGTGTTGCCGTCCTCTGTGCGTTACAGTCACCCTGGCGCGGAGGAACGACCGGAGAGGGGACACGAATATGCAAGTATCGACAGGCTTTCTGCACGGCTACGCTGTTACGGACTGGGATGAGCTTTCCAGCTACGCCATCGAGCTGGACCGAATGGGGGTCCACAGCATCTGGGCGCCCGAAGGATGGGGGTACGATGGAGCTACCCCCCTCGCCTACCTGGCGGCCAAGACCAAAAACCTGAAGCTCGGGTCCGGCGTGCTGCAAATCGGGACCAGGACCCCCACGAACATGGCGATGACGGCCATGTCTCTCTACTCCCTGTCCGGCGGACGCTATATCCTCGGCCTCGGCACCAGCGGCCCCCAGGTGATGGAGGGCTTCCACGGGGTCATCTTCGACCATCCGATAGACCGTACCCGCGAGACTATCGAAATCCTCAAGAAAGTCTTCAACGGAGAGCGTGTGACCTATCAAGGGCGGTTCCACCAGCTCCCGGTTCGAGAGGGACAGGGGAAGGCCCTCAGTGCAGCGGGCGCACCGGCGCCGGAGATCCCCATCTACATCGCGTCACTGGGGCCGAAGAACCTCCAGCTCACCGGAGAGATGGCCGATGGCTGGAAGGGCACCTCTTTCATGCCGGAGCACTCGGATATTTTCTTCGACCATATCAAGGCAGGCGCCGAGAAGGCGGGGCGCTCCTTCAGCGACCTCGATCTGCAGGCCGGTGGGACCGTTTGGTTTACGGATGATGTAGACGAGGCTATAGAGTCTCTCAAGCCGTCCCTGGCCTACAGCCTGGGCGCCATGGGCTCCCAACAGTTCAACTTCTACAACGCGGCCTACAGCCGGGCGGGCTACGCCGACGAGGCAAAAATGGTCCAGACTCTCTGGCTGACGGGGAAGCGTGATGAGGCCCGCAAGCTGGTGCCCGGCGAGCTGGTGATGAAATCCGGGCTCATCGGCACCGACGAGATGATAAAGGACCGCATCAGGGCCCACCGCAAGGCGGGTATCAAGACGCTGGCCGTGAGCATGCATCAAGGCGTCGACGGCCACTCCGGAGTGGCAAAGCCCTCCAACTCCAAGAGGATCGAGGCCATGGGCCGCTTCATGGACCTGGTCGCCGAGGTCGACAAGGAGCCGGCTCCGATACTATCCTAACCGTCCGTTAGCTAGCCACTATTTCCCCAGCACCCCGCGCTCCTGATACGGCGAGCGCATCGAGAACGAGCTGTGCTGAGCCTTTCCTACTGTGGCATGGCCGGGCGGGGCGCTGGACGGCCCAAGACAAGGAACAGGTGCTATGATCGGCCCAATCCGCCTTCGGAGGCCTTCGTGGACAAGGTGAAGGTGCTCGTCACGCACCGCAGCGTAACCCGAGAAGACATGGAGACGATCCGTGCCGTCGCGCAGCAAGTGGATGCGGTCTATGCTCCATACCCGGACCTGACCGGACCCGAATTATCCAGTCCGATGGAGCGTCGCGAGGAAGCGCAGCACAGCTCCTCTGAGTCTGCCGATTTTGCTGGGGAGATCGGTGAGGCCCAGGTGATCTTCGGCCTGGAGCTGCCCGATGATGTGTTGGACCTGGCCCCTAAGCTCGGGTGGGTGCAGGGCTTCGGCGCTGGGGTGGATCGCCTGGAGAAGTCCGGCCTGTTCAACAGCCGCGTTACTGTCACCAACAGCGCGGGATCCAACGCCGGGGCGATGGCCGAGTTCGTGGTCATGCTCATGCTCCAACAGGTTAAGAACTTACCGGAGCGCCTGGGGGCCCAGCGCGAGCATCGTTGGGCGCGTTATGATAACCGAGAGCTCCGCGGCGCCACACTGGGAATCATCGGAGCGGGCTACGTGGCCCAGGCGCTTGCCCGCCTGGCGCAGGCGTTTGGGATGCGGGTCATGGCCACCCGGCGACGCTTCACTGAGGGAGAGACCCTCCCCGATATCGACCGCATCTATCCCCGTGAGGGGATGCACGACATGCTCGGGCAATCGGACTGGGTGGTGGCAGCCATGAGTCTCTCACAAGAGAACCGCCGCATGCTTGGACCCGCCGAGTTCAGCGCCATGAAGCGGGGCGCCTATTTCATCAACATTGCCAGGGGAGCGTTGGTCGATCAGCCGGCGCTGCTGCAGGCGCTGAAGAGCGGCCGGCTCAGCGGGGCGGGCATAGACGTGTTCGATCCCGAGCCCCTGCCGGCGGACAGCGAGTTCTGGGAGCTCCCCAACGTGGTAGTCAGCGCCCACAATAGCGGCGGGGTATCCGATTACTCCGTCCGGGCGACGCAGCAATTTTGCGCGAACCTTCGAAGGTTTCTCGGCGGGGAGCCCTTGGCGAACGTCGTCAGTCCGCGGACTGGTATGCCCTGAACCCCGACATTCCGTGACTGGGGTCGGTTGCCAAGGCCCGTGACTTGAGTCCTGTGCCACGGAAGGAAGCCGTCCGGGACCGGGGTCACCCTCGGATTGGGCGGAGCCCCATGAAGATGCGTCAACCATGATGGAAGGAGACGGCATGTTTTCCATGGAAGGCAAGACGGTGGTGGTCACCGGCGGTGGGAGAGGGATCGGGGAGGGAATCAGCCTGTGCATGGCCAGGGCCGGAGCGAATGTGGTGATTGCCGGGCGGAAACCGGAGCCGCTGGAGGATGTCGCCGGCCGGGTGCGCGAGCTCGGCTGCCAGGCCCTGACCCAGCCAACGGACATCACAAACCCGGCGGATATCACCAGGCTGGTAGAGCGTTCCCTGGAGCGTTTCGGCTATATCGACTGCTGGGTCAACAACGCCGGGAGCGCCAGGAACCAGGACGTGTCCTCGCTCATGGATATCACGCTGGAGCAGTGGGACCCGGTGGTGGACCTCAACATGAAGTGGACCTTTTTTGCCGCCCAGGCGGCGGCCAGGACCATGCACCGGGGTGGCTCCATTATCAACATCAGCTCCCGCAGCGGCTCCCAGCCCAACCCCATGACGGGGCAGTACGGGGCGGCCAAGGCAGGTCTCGAGAACCTGACCTCCACCATGGCGGTGGAGTGGGGCCACCTGGGGATCCGGGTGAACGCCGTGGCGCCCGGGATGGTGATAACCGCCGCGAACTCCCGGCCCGGAGCCCTCATGAACAAACCCAGCCGCCGGCAGCGGCAGATAGACACAACTCCTTTGCGCCGGCTGGGAACCCTGGAGGACGTTGGAGCGGCCTGTGTGTTCCTGGCCTCAGAGGAGGCCTCGTGGATCACCGGCGAGGTGATCCAGCTCACCGGCGGGAGCAGGATCGCGGCCGGGCTCCTGTCCTACCTGCATCGTGTGCACCAGGAGCCGGAGGAAAGATCATGAACCAGCCCTCTTACCGGTTCAGCCACCGGGGGGGCCGCTTCTCGAGAAAAGATGCCCTGCCCTCATCGTAGTCCTTTGTCGTCGTGGTCAGACTAGCCGTGTACATCTCGTAGTCGTGCGCGGCCACGATCTCGTTTCCCCATTCCCGCCTGAAGGCCCTCTTGGCGAGCCGGACCGCGATGGGCGCCTGCTTGTTGATGGAATGGGCAAGGTCGGATGCGGTCTGTTCCACCTGGTCGGAGTCCACCAGGATGTTGGCCATCCCGATTTCCAGCGCCTCTTTACCCGAGACCTCTCTCGCTGTGAACGCCAGCTCACAGGCCTTGGCGTACCCTACGATCCGTGGAAGTAGGAGGCTCGTGCCAGAGTCCACGGACAAGCCCCGCTTGGTAAACACGGCACAGAAGCGAGTATCCTCGCACGCAACCCGTATGTCGCAGGACAGCGCCAGCCCGAGACCGCCCCCGTGGGCGTGACCGCGCACTGCGGCGATGGTGGGCTTCTCGAGCTGGAAGAGCTTCAAGGCGCTCCAGGCGATATTACCGCTTCTGGCTCGGTTCCGCGCCCCACGCTTCTCAAGGACGTTGGGGTCCGACGGACGGCGGAGATCGACGCCGGCGCAGAAGCTCTGCCCCTTCGCGGCCAGGACTACCACCCAGACATCATCGTCCAGCGCCGCGGTCTGAACGGCCTCATCAAAAGCCCGGACCATCTCTTCGTTCATGGCATTCCGCACTTCAGGCCGGTTCAGCGTGATGGTGGCCACATGCTCTTTAGTCTCGTAAAGGACGACACTGCTCATGGCTACTCCGAAGATATCCCCGCTCGCGGACGAGGCCAGTCCAAATTGCTTGCCAACGTCATTGTTACCATAGGCTCATGCGATCTCGGGAGCGTAGTCCGTCCCGATATGGCCCGCCTCCTCCATCTCCCGGTAGCGCTCCTCGTTCAGGCCCAGCAACTCAAGGTACGCGTAGTCGTTGTGCTCACCAAGACAGCAGGGGGGCAACCGGATGGCGTTCGGCGTGCGCGCCATCCTCCAGATGATCCCAGGGTACCGATGCGTCCCGGATTCGGCGTGGGTGATCTCTTCAAAGAACCCGCGAGCGCGCATATGAGGGTCCTCATAGGCGGCACGCTCGTCGTTGAGCACTCCGGCGGGCACGCCCGCTTTCTGGAGGGTCTCCATAATCCAGCGGTTATCGTATCCCCTGGTCCACCGGCCCATATGCTCGTCCAGCTCCGCCCGGTTGGCGAAGCGCTGCTCCTGGCTAGCGAAGCGGCTGTCGGAGGCCCATGCGGGGCTGTTCATGGCTGTCACAAGAGCCCGCCACTGCTTATCGGTGCCCACGGCAATTGCGACCCACTGGTCCTCTCCCTTACAAGGGTAGGTGTTGTGAGGCGCCAGCGGCTCCATGTCGTTCCCCGGCTGGGAGCGCAGCCGGCCGTTCATCTCATAGTCCAGAATATACTCACCAAAGAACGAGATCAGATTTTCGGTCTGGCCCAGCTCCACCAGGCTCCCCTGTCCTGTACGCCTGGCTTGCCACAGAGCGCTGGCCGCCGCGAACGCCCCGCTCGCCGCGGCCGCCGCATCCCCGAAGTAGACATCCTCGGTCATGGACGGATCGGTGTCCGGGTAGCCCCTGAGCAGTGTGTGACCGGCGGTCCCTTCCAGGTGAGCCCCCAGGGAACGGTAGTTCTTATAGGGGCCGGAGAGCCCATAGGCCGGCATACGCACCATGACCAGGTCGGGCTTCACCTTACGCAGGGTGTCATACTCGAGGCCCAGCTTCTCGATGGTCTCAGGGACGTTGTTCTCGATCATCAGGTCAGAGACCGAAATCAGCTTCAGAAAGGTATCCCGGCCCTCCCGCTGCGTCAGGTCCAGAGTCATGCTCAGCTTGTTGCGCCCGTGGGCCTGAAAATGGGGCCAGACATTCCAGGGCCGCGGTCCGGGGTCCCAATTGGGATAGGCGACGGACCATGAGGGGTTGGCATCTACCAGGCTCTTGGTAATCCAGATGTTGCTACCCCTGGTACCAGGGAGAAAGCTCCGCAACGCCTCCACCCGGATGACTTCAGCCCCCCAATCGGCGAGGAGAGTAGTAGCGTTGCTGCCGGCTAGCACGACGGTGAGGTCCACGACGCGGACACCTGCGAGGGGCAACGGCTGGCCTCCCCGTTGGACGGGGGCGGAAGGGTGGGCGTCCCCGCCGGTCTTCTGCTCGCGGCGCAGCATTCCCACCACCTCTTCCCGGTGTTGATTGAGCAGAGGGGCGGGGCGCCGGGGGGGCGCCGGGGCCCCAGGTGTGCGAAGGGGCCGTCCCGGATATTTCAGGCGACCGGCCCGAGGGTGGTCGATCTCTTCCCAGAATCCCCGCTCGATAAAGTTAGCGTCCTTCAGCAGGTCAGCGAAGCTGTAGAGGGGGCCGGATAGGAGCTTGGCCGCCTGAGCTTCCCCCCAGGCCTGGACCATGGTCCGGCTCATGAGCCAATCCGTCACGATGGCCTCGATAACCGCGGCGTTCTCCGGCTTCCTCATCTCCACCGGGTCGCTAAACCGGGAATCGTCGAGCAGCTCGGGCCGTCCGAGCATCCGAGCGGCGCGATCGAGGTACTTGGGGGACAGATACAGATTGATGTAGCCGTCCAGACAGGGCCTCTGGGGTGAGACCCCGACAGTACCCCGTAAGTTGGTTTGGCCGGTGTACTGGTAGCCAACCAGCATGGGCGTCCTCCGGTCGGGGCTCCCCATCTGGGTCTCCATGATGGAGATATCCACATGGTCGCCGCCCCTCCCATTGAGCTTTCCCAGCATGGCCACCATACCGGCGGCGGCCGCGTGCACCCCCGCCAGGTACTGCACCACCTGTCCGCCCAGCTTGAGCGGGTTGCGGTCTGGGAGCCCGGTCACGTGCATGGGGCCGCCCAGCGCGTAGTCGACGATCTCAGAGCCTTGATAGTCCCGATAAGGACCCGTCTGACCGAAGTCGGATACGGAGACCATGACCAGGTCCGGGTTGACCTCAGACAACGTCCCATAGTCAAGTCCCAGGGACGGCATGACCCGGGGACGAAAGTTTTCCACCAGGAGGTCGGCCCACCGCACTAGCTCCAGGAAGGTCTCCCTCCCTCCCTCCGCCTTGAGGTCGAGTTCAACAGAGCGTTTGCCCACGTTCAGATGGAGGAACAGTCCGCTTCGTTCCGGATCAGGCACATCCGCCGGGAACGGGCCCATGGCTCTGCTCCCATCGCCTCCCGGCCGCTCCACCTTGATGATGTCGGCGCCCAAATCCGCCAAGAGCCGGGTACAGTACGGACCAGCCACATAGTGAGTCAGGTCGAGGACTCGCAGTCCGTCCAGTGCGTTGTGGATCATGTTGCCTCAGGGTGGCCGCGGTCCGCGGTAACCGGAGCGGGCCTCTCATGTGGATGGTGGCCCGCAGAGCATACCGCGTGGGCACCACCGTTGCAACCAAGGTATTCAGGAGGCACGGATACCATCGTGCAAGGCCCGAAGGTTCGGTAGTGGGTCAATTTGAGGACTTTACGGACGTTGACTGCATAAGGAGACGGTGTTAATGTTCAGCCCACCGCCAACTTCAACGTACTCGACGGAGGAGGCCACAAAGTCTATGAGCGAGTCAGCCCTTGAGGCTATGCGGAAGGCGATCCGGGAGCGGGATGAAGCTCGGCGAAATGCCGACAGAATCCGGGAACAGCTTGTGTCGAGTACATCTATACTCCCCGCTCCTCCCCAGGTCATGGCGACGTTCATGGGGACGCCAGGCCGGGAAGAGCTTCGGGAGGCTGACGAGCGGGAAATGGCAGCCTTCGAAAAATACCAAGAGGCCCGAGACCACTGGTTTGACCTAGGGAATACGCAGCAGTAGCTTTTGGCCCCATCGGGGCGAGAGAGCCATGAACTTCTTATTTAGCGGGGAAGACGAAGCGTTCCGAAAAGAGGTCCGGGCATTCATCGATGCCGAGCTTTCGCCCGCCATCATGGCCGGGGAAGACCCCTACACGGACGAGCACTTCGAAGACGCCATGGCGTTTCGCCGGAAGCTTGGGGAGAAGAAGTGGATCGGGATCGGGTGGCCTGAAGAATACGGGGGCCTCGGGGCTTCGATCACTGCCCAGATGGTCTTCCGGGAAGAGATGATCTACCACCACGCGCCCCTGGACCCCCAGGCTTACCAGCTCATACCGGCCCTCATGGCCCATGGCTCCGACTATCTCAAGAAACGGTTCATACCGGGGACCGCGACCCAGGAGATGTTCTGGTGCGTGGGGTTCTCCGAGCCTGATGCCGGGTCAGACCTGGCCGGTCTGCGCACCACGGCTACCAGGGATGGGGACAGCTTCATCATCAACGGCCAGAAGCTATGGACGACCAACGCCCACCGCGCGAACTGGATCCATATCCTGACCAGGACTGACACCCAGGCGCCGAAGCACCGCGGCATGACCTATTTCGTCCTGGACATGAACACCCCGGGTATCACCGTGGAAGAGGTCCCTACCATGGTCGAAAACCACAGGACCAATCAGGTGTTCTTCGACAATGTCCGCGTCCCGGTCGAGAACATTATTGGCGAAGAAAACCAGGGTTGGTACGTGGCCACCACCACGCTGGACTCGGAGCGTTCCGGGATCAGGGAGGTAGCCGGCGCCAGCCGGGCTTTCGACGAAATCGCCGCCGCTGTCCACAGCGCGTCACCCGGCGGGACTCGGGCATGGGACCCCATAGTCCGGCATAAGATGGCCGACCTGGCGGTCCAGCTTCAGGTCGGGCGCATGCTGGCCTATCGTGTGGGCTGGATGCAGCAGGAGGGAAAGCCTCCCACGGCGGAATCATCGGTCACTAAGCTCTTCAATACTGAGCTGCACCTGCGCATTACCCGGACGGGCATGGAAATGCTGGGCCTTTACGCTCAGGTCATGCCCGGCAGCCGCGCGGTGCTGGGCAGTGGCGCCGTCCCCCACGACTACCTAAGAAACATACCGAATACCATCGCCGCCGGTACCTCGGAGGTACAGAGAAACATCATCGCGGGCCGGGGTCTGGGTCTGCCCAGGGGCTAGCGCCTTGGTGAAACCGCCGGTGGACGTGTCCGGGGACGCCATTTCCGGAAGGGAGGTCGCCGATGCTGAGCCGTGATGAGTTGCAGGAAAGGGCCGAAGAGGTCCGAAAGCGCATGGACCATCAAGCGCGCCGGCCTGCCGGCCGCGCTGCCGCCACTCCTGTCCCAGGAACCTCGTATTACACCAGCGAGTTCATCTTTGGCGCGGTCTGGGCACGTCCGGGCCTCAGCCTGAGGGACCGCATGCTGGGCAGTCTGGCACTCCTGACTGCCCTGGAGCGGCCGTCTCAGCTCCGGAGTTACGCATATAGCGCCCTCAACCTCGATATCAAGCCGGAGGAGATCCAGGAAGTCCTGGTGCAGTGCTCGCCTTTCACCGGCCATCCCGCTGTCATGAACGCCCTGGAGGTCGTCCAGGAAATCTTTCGAGAGCGGGGGGTCACACCTGCGGATTTCGAGGTGCCCAGGGTGCCCATGGAGGAGCTGGAAGCCCGCGGCCTGGCCCTATACGAAAAGCTCTTCGGCAGCCTCGACGCCAATCCCCGGTTGCAAGTGGCGGCCAAACTGGCCCCAGACCTTCGGCAGATGCTCATCGCCTATGTGTTTGGCGAGCTCTACCACCGCCCAGTGCTGGACATCAAGACTCGCGTCCTCTGCACCATCGCCGCCCTGACCGCCATGCGCTTGGACCCGCCTCTCGGCCTTTTCCTGGGGGCCGGGCTGCGCGTCGGCTATACCCGGGATGAGGTTATCGAGGTCATTATCCAGATGGCCCCCTACGCGGGGTTCCCCGCCGCTCTTGACGCCCTGCAAGTAGCGGAGCGACACCTCGACGGCGCTCGCTGAAAAACGGCTGAGGGTCTTTGAGAACGACCCGATAAAGGAGAGATGTTATGACTACGATTGTCGACGACGCAGAAATGAAGGGGAAGATCACTTCAGAGGGAATACAGGCCTTCCGCAACCGCATCGGCGTCATGATTCCCGGAGGGCCACCCTACAACTCCGAGGCCCACGTCGACTCGATCCGTCACTGGTGCTTCGCCAACGGGGAGGACAATCCCCTGTCTATCGACCCCGAGTACGCCGCCAAGACACGGTGGAAGGGGGTCGTTGGGTCACCGATGTTCGTCACCACCATGGCGAACGAAGGCCGACTCAAAATCCCCGATAACGTTCGCCATGCGGGGTCTGGAGCCCTGACCGGCGTCCCCAATTACCAGTCTGGCTCGGACTGGGAGTGGCTCCGGCCTGTCCAGGTTGGGGACAGGATCCATTCTATGCACTGCATTGAAGATGTCGTTGAGAAGAAGAGCGAGTTCGGCGGGGGAAAGGCGGTCATCGTCTACCACCGGCACGAGTACGTCAACCAGCGGGACGAGCTGGTGGCCATCTACCGGGACTACTATTTCCACGTGGAGCGCGAGGCCTCCGAGAAGACGGGCAAGTACATGCTGGTCGACCAGACGCCCTATACCCAGGAGCAGCTGGACGAGATCGACGCGGCCTATGAGCATGAGTTCCGGCGAGGGGCCGACACTCTGTATTGGGAGGATGTCGATCCGGGCATGGACATGCCCACCATGGTGAAGGGCCCTCTTACCGGAGTGGATATCATCTCCTGGCACATGGGGCGGGGTTTCGGCGGATCGTTCCGGGTGGCCCCGCTCCGCCTCGGGTACCTGAACCGCCTGCGCATACCGGCGTTCTACACCAAGACGGAGCAAGGGTACTGGGACGTGGCCCAGCGGGTCCACTGGGAGGACGCGCGGGCGAAGAAGGTGGGAAATCCCAGGGCTTATGACTACGGCGCCATGCGCACGGCCTGGGCCATCCACTACTGCACCAACTGGATGGGCGATGACGGCTATCTGTGGAGAGAGTCGGACGCCACCCGGAAGTTCAACTACCACGGGGACATCCAGTGGGTCAAGGGAAAGGTGACTGGCACACGGCAGGAGGAGCAGCGAAACATCGTCGACCTGGAGATGTGGTGCGAGAACCAGCGGGGGGAGAAGACGCTGACCGGAAGCGCCAGCGTGCTGCTGCCCTCCCGGGCCCGGGGACCGGTGGTCATTCCCACGCGAGACACGGGACCAACCCCCCTGAGGAACGACTACTCAGTGGATCTTCCCGGCTCGGTCTGGTAACCGCAAATGGATACACCTTTGACAGCAGTTATAGGCCGACTTCTGGACCGGGCAGGCCTCAAGCCGACCCAGCATGAGATCGACGACCTTGCCTCCTTCCTAGAGGGGTACCAGGAGCGGCTTCAACAGTTGCATGCTATCGACGTGGAGAATGAGGAGGTGGCCGGAGTCTTTAGTCCACGATGGGACGCGGACGCATGAGGCGGCGGCATGGGTGAGACGCAAAAGGCGCTCTACCATCTCTCGATTAAAGAGGCCGGTGGGCTTATCGAGTCTCGCCAGCTCTCCCCCGTTGAGCTGACCCGAGCATTCCTGGACCGCATCGGGACTGTTGATGAAGAGCTCAGCTCCTACGTCACCGTTCTCCCGGATGCCGCGTTAGAGCAGGCCCGCGTCGCGGAGGCGGAGGTCATGGGAGGGCGGTATCGGGGACCCCTGCACGGAATCCCGGTGGCCTTCAAGGACCTGTTCGACACCAAGGGCGTGCGGACCACGGCCCAGTCCAGGGTCATGGAGCACCGCGTGCCTGACACCGACGCTACCGCCGCCCTGAGACTCCGGGAGGCAGGCACCGTGCTGCTGGGTAAGCTGGCTATGGGAGAGTTCGCCATAGGCGGCATGAAAAGCCTCTTCGGCCAGGCACGCAATCCCTGGAACGTGGACTATGCTACGGGCGGGTCCAGCAGCGGCTCGGGGGCCGCCGTGGCGGCCGGCCTCTGCATGGGCGCCCTGGGCTCGGACTCCGGAGGCTCCATCCGAGGCCCCTCCGCTCTGTGTGGCATCGTGGGCCTCAAGCCAACCTACGGACGGGTCAGCCGGTACGGCGTAATTCCCCTGAGCTGGTCGTTGGACCACTGCGGGCCCATGACCTGGACGGTCGAGGACGCCGCCATCATGCTTCAGACCATCGCCGGCCACGACCCCAAGGACCCCTCCAGCAGTGAAGAGCCTGTCCCCGACTACCCCGGACTCCTGGATAGAGACGTGAAAGGACTCACTATCGGCGTCCCACGCCACTATTTACTCGACAGTAACGCCGGCGTTGAGCCCGAGACGTGGGCCTCGGTCGAAACCGCACTGGCCCAGATGGAAGGGCTAGGAGCCCACCTGGAAGAAGTGCATATCCCGAGCCTGGAGCACGCTGTCACTGCGAACACCATCATCATGCTCAGCGAGGGCTTTGCCTACCACAGGGCCAACCTGATCACCCAGCCTGAAGCGTTCGGCGACGCGGTCCGAATCAGGATGTATCTCGGGAGCCTGTTCTCAGTGTCGGATTACCTGCAGGCTCAGAGGGTGCGCAGTAAGCTCAAGCGAGAGTTCGCTAGTGCGTTTCGCCGGGTGGACACGATCGCCGGACCCACCAAGGGCAAGCCTGCTGGGCTCCTGTCCGCCGAGGGGGCCGATTCCATCGGTGTCATGGGACGCCCTAGTTTTACGTCTCCCTTTGACCAGACAGGGCTCCCCGCGATATCCGTCCCCTGCGGCTTCACGCAGGCCGGCCTGCCCATAGGGATGCAGATCATTGGGAAACCCTTCGACGAGATCACGGTCTTGAACGTGGCCCACACCTACCAGCAGCACGCACGCTGGTACGAGCGACGGCCCATCCCCTAGCCCTTGGCGGGTAGGGGATGGGCCGTCATGCCGTCGGGCTTGTTGCCCTAACTACCGGGAGGTCGCGCCCACCGTCGCCCTGGTTGGCGTCTCGGTTATCGCCTTCGTGGTGTCGAGGCCGAAGAACTTCGCCACGTTGTCCACGAGCATCTTTCGCTTAACGTCCTCAGGCGCACCTTCGAAGATGATGTCGATCCATTTCTTGGACTCGGGGAACGAGGTGACGCCGTGCGGGAAGTCCGAGCTCCACATCAGACGGTTCACGTCCAGATGCTCTCGCAGCTTCACGGCCCACGGATCGCGCACAAAGCTGAAATGGCAGTGCTTCCAGACATAAGCGCTGGGGGGCATCGAGTATTCCACGTTGAATCCCTGCCGGTAGATGTCATACCGGTCATCAAACATGTAGAACTCGAAAGGCATCCATCCGGCGTTGGTCTCCGCGAACATGATCTGTAATTCCGGGAACCGGTCGAAGACCCCGGCGGCGATGAGCTGAGCGGTGGTGAAGATGCACGCATGGCCGCCCCCCAGGCCGCCCAGATGCGTTGCCCAGTCTTCTTTTCCTCGCTGCGCAGCGGTGATACTGGCGCCGGTGTCTCCGAAGCCCCCGTGGGGGGAGATGGCCATCCCCAGGTCCAGCGCAGTGGCCCAGAACTGGTCGTCTTCCGGCTTGGGACGGCCCCCTCCATTGGGGAACTTGTGCAGGATCACTGTCTTGAGCCCCAGCTCTTTGATCCGCTTCAGCTCGGCGACGGCGTGATCGATCCCGCTGATGGGTATGACGCCCACGCCGATAAGCCGGTCGGGCGCAACGGAGCAGTACTCCTCAGCGAGGAAGGAGTTATAGGCCTGCACGAGGGCCAGGTAGAAATTCGAGTCCGTGATATTCCACAAAAGCCGAGACCCCTGGACGGCCGGAAAGAGGACCTCAGCGTCGATGCCGTCCAGGTCTTGCTCCTGTAGCCTCTGTACCGCGTCTCCGGTCCCAGGCGCCGGCGACCCGTCCGGGTTGTAATAGGAGACGCCAGAGGTCTTGATGGGTTTCCTTCCGCCGAAGATGACCCTGCCATTGCTATACAGGGGCTGCCCCTCGACTATCCAGCCTTCGGTGCCGTCAACAAGGCCCACGAGCCGGGGCGCACGCTCCAGATGCTTCTTAGGAAGATGGCGCGGCCAAAAGTTCTCCGACGTTTCGAGATGACCGTCCGCCGAGATCGCCTGGTAATTCCGGTCCATGGCTGCCCCCCTCACAATGGTGTTGCGCAATTCTAGGCATCGGCCCTGATTGGTGTCAAGTGCTACCGGTGCAGGTGAAAGTGTTGCCCGACGAATTTCGTCGTCAAGGAGGGCAGGGCCGCCTAAGTTAATGAAGGGGGATTGACAGGCTCCATATGGTTTGCTATCCTCTCAGGTCAACGGCTGGGCATCGCCCCGGCCAAGCTAGGATCAGCCCCTCATCAAGGAGGATGGAGTATATGGCAAAGCTCGGAATCAAACGCTGGACAGGCTTATTTAGTGTGATAGCAGTTTTGGTGTTGGTTGTAGCGGCTTGTGGTGGAGGAACGGACCCCACCAGCACACCAGCACCGACGTCGACTGTAGTGCCTACCGCCGCCCCCACGGACGTACCGCCCACTGCCGTACCGGGCCCTACGGTGGGAGCATTCCCTCAGGTCAACGCCAGTAATCTAGGACCGGTCCAATACCGGAGCTCAACGCTCCCTGACTTCTCGCTCCCTGCGCAGCGCGGTGGGACCATAAGGCTGTTCGGTAGCGCCAGCTGGCCCCATTTCGACCCCAGCTTTGCTACGGCCTCCGGCATGAACCAGGCGGTCTCGGCCGTCTACAGCAGGCTCACCCGATGCGCCGGTGGCGTCGAGGTGCAAGCGCGCCCCTACGATCCCTTTGGCTGTGAGGTGGTGCCCGCCCTCGCCGAGTCCTGGGACATCAGCGCCTCCGGCACCGTCTTCACCTTCAAACTGACCCAGGGCGTCATGTTCCAGAATATCGCGCCGGTGAACGGCCGCGAGCTCACCGCCGATGACGTTGTCTTCTCCTACGACTACTACATGAATCCTGACAGCCCGGGCGGCGGCATCACCCAGGCCAATTACAACCTGGTCACGAACGTCGAGGCCGTTGACCGATACACGGTCAGGATTACGATCAACGCCCCATTTCCTGAGTTCCTTCAGAGCACAACCAGCCAGCGGCAGAGCTACATCTTGCCCAAAGAGATCCTCGCTCAGGATGGGGACTACAAGACTGCAGCCATCGGCACCGGACCGATGCAGCAAGTGGAGGTCGAGGGCAAGCAGAGGATTCTCTTCACCCGCCACCCCAACTACTTCAAGGAAGGGCGACCCTACATCGATGCGTTTGAGTTCACTATTGTCGTAGACAACGCCACGAAGGTCGCCGGGTACATGGCCGGCCTGACCCACTACCTGGCCAGGGGGCAAACCGTAACCTCCGCCGAGCCCATCATATCGGCGCGGCCCGAGTCCCTGGTCTACGACATCGCCAAGGACCTAGCCCAGTTCGTGCTCTACATGGACCTTACCCAGCCCCCCTTCAATGACGTGCGCGTCCGGCGCGCCATGTCTCTAGCCATGGACCGGGAGGCCATCGTGGAGATCGCCTACTCCGGCGCAGCGGTCATCCAGTCCCCGGTGCTCTTCGGCATGTGGGGTGAACGGCCGGGCCTGGACAAGATGCCTTGGTACCAGTTCGACCTAGATCTGGCCAGGCAGCTGCTGACCGAAGCCGGGTACCCGGATGGGTTCGAGTTCGACGTCAATTACTACGCCAGGTACCTGGAGGTTTCGTCCGGCATGCCGTTCTGGCTCGAGGGGCTAAAGGAGATAGGGATCACCATGAACCTTGATGGGAAGGACCGGACAGCCTTCAATGCGCTACTGCGCTCAGGTGATTACGGCGCAGCCTCAACCGGCTTCCAGTCATCCCAGTCTTCGATCCATGGGTGGGTCTTCAACCAGCTACATACGGGCTCCGGGGCCAACTTCGGGCAGATCAGTATCCCCGAGCTGGACGCCTTGCTCGAGGCCCAGCAAGTAGAGCTCGACCCGGAGAAGCGCACGAAGATACTCCAGGATATCTGGCAGTATGAAGTGGATAACGTTCTGCGCATCCCGTTCCCCACGGCTGCCCAGATCTGGATCTACCAGCCGGAGCTCCACAACGTGCTGCACAACTTCCAGTGGCTGTTCCCTCACGTTGTTTCGACCACCTTCGAATACCTCTGGTTGGAGCGCTAGGATATAGTCGGGTTAAGCAACTAGATACCAGTACACACAGCATGTAAAAGCATGCAGAGAATTGGAGCGCCTTGGTAGCAATATACCGGGAAGCAGCCATCACCGGAATCGGTGAGACAGAGTACAGCAAAGCTTCCGGGATGAGCGCCAAGGCGCTCCAAGTTCAGGCCGTGCTGCGGGCCATCGAGGACGCCGGGCTGGAGCCCCGGGATATCGATGGGATCATCCCCAACGGCGGAGCGGATAGCCCCTCGGCCGAGGACTTCGGCAACAACCTGGGTCTTCCTGTTATCAACTACACCGTAACCCTCCACATGGGAGGGGCCAGTGGCACGGCAGGCGTCTTCTGCGCAGCCATGGCGGTGGCCTGCGGGGTGGCCCGGCACGTCCTGGTAGTATCGGGGCGAAACGGCTATTCGGGAGCCCGGGTTTCCGAGGCCCGATCGTCCAGGGGGCTGGCCCCGGTCACAGCGCACCAGTCCATGTCACTGGAGTTCGAGGCCCCCTTCGGCATTATGGTCCCGATGCAGTACTACGCCCTGCTGGCCCAAAGGCACATGCACCAGTACGGAACGACCAGCCAGCAGATGGGGGCTGTCGCGGTAGCCATGCGGAAGCATGCCGCTCTCAACGACAAGGCCATCATGAAGCACCCCATCACTCTGGAGGACCATCAGGCCTCCCGCATGCTCTCCGACCCCTTCCGCCTCTTCGATTGTTGCATCGAGACCGATGGGGCCACAGCCATACTGATCAGCTCGGCCGAGGCCGCCGCGGATACGCGTCACAAGCCCGTGTACATCCTGGGGGGTGGCTTCGCTCACCCGGATTCTCCAGGTTGCGTTAGCACCCGACCCGATCTGACGCTGTTGGGCCTGGTCAAGGCGGCGCCCAAGGCCTTTGCCATGGCCGGAATCAGCCCCAAGGACCTGAAGCTCGCTCACCTCTACGACGCATTCACCATTGTCCCGATACTTCACCTTGAGAACATGGGGGTTTGCGGACTGGGTGAAGGAGGCCCCTTCGTCGAGAATGGCCGGATCGAGTTAGGCGGAGAGCTCCCTATAAACCCCCACGGAGGCCTACATTCCCAGGCCCATTCGATGTCGGGACTCAATCATCAAGCGGAGGCGGTGAAGCAGCTCCGGCGAAGCGCGGGCAAGGCCCAGGTTGCCGACCCAGAGCCCTGCGTGGTTACCGGATTCGGGGGGTTCGGCGCGGGCTCCCTGGTCATACTTGCGACCTGATTATGACAGACTACAACAAACCGCTGCCACAACCCTCCGAGGAGTCCCAGCCCTTCTGGGACGGGTGCAAGCGGCACCAGCTCCTGGTCCAGAAGTGCAAGAGTTGTCAAACTCTCGTCCACTATCCCAGAGTCGTGTGCCCGGTCGACGCGGGGACGGAGTTCGACTGGGTCCCTCTCGGCGGCAGGGGGCAAGTGCACAGCTACACGATCTGCCATAGGGCATTCCATCCGGGATTCACGGAGGATGTTCCCTACGTGGCCGCCATCATCGAGCTCGCCGAAGGCGTGCGCATGATGTCCAACATCATCGACATCGATCCGAGTAAGGTCCATGTAGGCATGCCGGTTGAGGTGATGTTCCAGGATGTGACCGAAGAGATCACCTTGCCCAAGTTCCGGCCGGCGCCAGCCGGCTAGAGTATATCGTCGCATGCAGAAGTACATAGTCCGACGCCTCCTCATCGCTATCCCCACGCTGCTCATCGTAGGGATGCTGATTTTCACGATGATTCGCCTCATCCCAGGCGACATCCTCATTGCCCGGCTCGGGGAGGAGGGGGTAATCGAGGGGAAGGCCGAGGAGGAGATCAGAGAGGAGCTGGGCCTCAACCGGCCTTTCCTCGTTCAGTATGGCGTGTGGATCGGTGGAGTGTTGACGGGCGACATGGGTGAGTCCTTGTGGTTCAACTCGCCGGTGGCCACCGAGATAGCTCGTGCGCTGCCGGTGACCGCCGAGCTTGCCATCTTCGCGGTTATCGTTGGGCTGCTCATCGGTATTCCCATTGGAGTCCTGTCCGCCGCGAGACAGGACACCGTTGTTGACTACGCCGGACGAATGTTCGCCATGATTGGCCTTTCGGTGCCCAATTTCTGGCTGTCTACCCTGGTCATCCTCTATTCAGCCGTCTGGTTCGGGTGGTTACCCCCGTTGGTCTATCGAAGCCCCTGGGAGGACTTTGGTGGAAACCTGGCCCAGTATGCGATACCCTCCCTCATCCTGGGCTTCAGCCTATGCGCCACCATCATGCGCATGACGAGATCAGCCATGCTCGAAGTCCTGAGACAGGACTATATAAGGACGGCGCGGGCCAAGGGACTCCGAGAGCGGACCCTTCTCATGAGGCACGCTCTGAGAAACGCGTCGATCCCGATTCTCACCATCGTGGGAAACCAGCTGGGCAGCTTGTTGGGGGGAACGATCATCGTGGAGTTCATCTTCGGCCTTCCCGGGCTCGGCAGCCTCACCCTCGAGGCCATCGACCACCGGGACTATCCCCTGATCCAAACCGTTGTCCTGTTCGGCGCGTCCGTCATGATTCTGACCAATCTCCTGATCGACCTGACCTACGCCTGGCTGGACCCGAGGATCCGTTATGGTTGATCGGGACCCGTTGGTCAGGCTGAGCGCCGTGACTGAGCATGGAGCCCTGACCGTCGCTGGGCGAGGAGTGACGACGGGGATCAGGGGCCTGGCCACATTCGCGAAATCGAAGCCCATAGGGGCCCTCTCGGCCGCACTCGTCGTCGCGTTGGTCCTGATGGCCGTCCTCGCGCCGTTGATCGCCCCCTTTGACCCCAATGCCACGAGGACTGGACCCAGCTTTGACGCGCCTTCCTGGAACAACCTCTTCGGCACGGACCGCTTTGGCCGGGATGTCCTGAGCCGGATCATCTGGGGAGGCCGGAGCTCCCTCACGGTCGGGGTAACGTCCGTCCTTCTCGGGACCGTCATCGGGGCCGGGTTTGGCGTTGTGAGCGGCTACTTCGGAGGACGGACGGACATCCTGATCCAAAGGGTGGTTGATGCCCTCATGGCCTTCCCTACCCTGGTCCTCGCCCTTGCGGTCGTTGCCGTGCTCGGGTCGAGCACGTTGATCCTCATCATCACCATTGCCATCGTTGTCAGCCCCCTGGCCAGCAGGGTCGCCCGCGGGAGCGCCCTTTCCGTCAAGCAGGAGGTCTACGTCGAAGCCGCCCGGGCCCTGGGGGCCACAGCGCCCAGGATTCTCGGGAGGCACATCCTCCCCAACCTCATGGCCCCACTTATTGTCATCCTTTCGGTCCAGATCGGCTTCGCGATCCTGATCGCCGCAAGTCTCGCCTTCCTGGGGCTGGGGGGCTCGCCCACCGACGTCGCTTGGGGGTCCATGCTGAGCGTGGAGGGCAGGCAAGACATGCAGGTCGCGCCGTGGCTGGGGATCTTCCCCGGCCTGTTCCTAAGCTTTACCATCCTGAGCTTCAACATGTTGGGAGACGCCATCCGTGACGTCCTGGACCCCCGGTTGCGAGGGGGTACCGCCAAGTAAGACCCACCACGCTATCCGTGGGCGGCCCAGCCGAGGCCCCAGGTCACCACATCGGCGGCCTTGAGATCCTGGATCTCATCCTCGGAATAACCGGACTCTTTCAGGATCGCCTGGGTATGGTCCCCGATGCCGCAGGGGGGGCCGGCGACACCTTCCATGTCCGAGAAGAGGACGGTGTTACCGTGGCGCCAGTACTCGCCAAAGTCCACGTAGTCATCCTTATCCTCGAAGTAGTCAACGTACTGGGTCTGGGCAATGAAGCCGTTCTCCCGCACAGACGAGTCCTGCACGAAAAACGCCTTGAACGATGGCCCGTCTGCCCGCAGGCACGCCAGGTCCGCCGCCAGGAACAGCCTCTCCCACTGCTCAGCCGTCCGGGACCGCAGGGCTTCTGAAAGGATATCCGTCAGGGCGGCATCGTTGGCCTCGCGAGACTTCTCGGTCTCGAACCGTGGGTCCTTGGCCAGCTCAGGCTGTCCGGCTACTCGGCATAGAGACTCCCACTCACTCGGTTGAGGGCAGCTCACAAACAGCCAGCCATCCTTTGTCTCGTACAGCCTATAGAGGGCGTGAAACCCGTGCTGGCCCTTGTCGGGCATGCGCCGAGGCGGCTTCCCCTCGTACCGGATAAAGTCATCGGACAGGGCGTAGGCCGTGCTGGTGAGCATGGTAGTTTCGATGTATTGACCTCGGCCTGTACGCTTCCGGGCGCTGAGCCCCAGCAACGCGGACGTGGCCACTCCCAGGGCTGAGCTGGGATCGGCGTGGATGCTCATCAACGGTGGATTACCCTCACCGGCAATGTACTGGCCTGCTCCCGCGATGGCATTTAACGCTGGCCCGAAGGCCGGGCGCCCGGCCCGGGGCCCGCTGGACCCGTAGGACGCGGCGTACAGATAGATGAGCCTGGGGTTCAGGGCGGCGATCTTCTCATAGCCAATACCCAGCTTCTCTGCCACTCCCGGCCGGAAGTTGTGCATGAGCACGTCCGCTTGTGCCACCAGCTTGTACAGGATGGCTTGTCCACGCTCGGTCTTGAGGTCGATGGCAATGCTCTCCTTGCCTTGAATGGTCTTGACCGACGCGTCCATGATTCGCCTGAGGAGGTCTCCCTCCGGCGGCTCGACTTTGATGACCCGCGCCCCCAGCTCCGCTAGCAGGGTGGTGCCGAACGGGCCGGCGATGTGGTTCCCCAGTTCCAGTACAACGGTGCCCTGCAGCGGATAGCGTATGGACTCCGGCTCGGGTGCGGGAGATGTCCCGTTCCGAGACCGCCATGGGCTCGCGCCTGACGCAACTGCGCTCACCACCTCTTCGGTGTGCTCGCCCAGTGTGGGCGCCGGCCGATGGATTTCGGCGGGGGTATCCCTCAGTGTGGTCAGGGGCCCTATCTGGTAGGTGGGTCCAAGATTAGGGTCCTGGACCTCCACCACGGTCCCGTTGTGGATATATTGGGGATGGCTGATCGCCTCTTCGGTCGAGATGAACGGCTCTGCCCCGACGTTTCCATCCTCCTCAAAGAGTCTCATCCACTCGTCGAGGGACTTCTGGCCCAGACGGCGCCGGACCTCGGCCAGCACCTCGGTCCGTTCTTCAGGGGTGGGGAACTCGTAGGGCATATCGTTAAACCGTGGGTCGTCATAGACGTACTCCATGCCGATGACCCGCATGAACGCTTTGAATAAGCGCACTGTGGTGGAGGCTATCTGAATCCATCTGCCGTCCGCGCCCTGGGCTATCTGGTATCCTGCCGCCATCTTCTCGTGCGGGGACACCCAGGGGGCCTTGGGCGCCTCCGCGGTGGACTCCTCGCCAACGCGCACCATCCAGCCGGAGTTTGCGTAGACCATAGCGGCCTGGACCAGGCTGGTCTGCACCCATTGGCCCTTTCCGGTGCCGTCGCGGGCGAGGAGGGCAGCCATAATGCCATGGGTGGCGAGCTGGCTCGCGCCGTAGCTGAGGACAGGGATGGGGAAGAACACGGGGCTCGGCCGCCAGCCCTCTTCCCGCGCGAACCTGCCCACGCGAGCCGCCACCGAAGCCTCATAGCCCTTGATGTGGCGGTAGGGGCCTCGGGAGCCGAACCCCGTAATCGAGCAGTAGACGAGGCCGGGGTTGGCAGCCCGCAAGGCCTCCTGGCCGATCCCAAGTCTATCCGCCACCCCGGGGCGCATGTTCTCCACGACCACGTCCGCCTCTCGGGCCAGGGCGACCGCTGTTCCAGCGGCCTCCGCCTGCTTGAGGTCCAGGACGACGCTCCTCTTCCCCCGGTGCCACATGACATGGGCCGGCTGAGCCCGCGTCGTGTCGCCTCCCGGAGGCTCGATCTTGATCACCTCGGCCCCGTTATCGCTCAGCACCATGGTGGCGATGGCGCCGGCGAAGCCACTCGTGAAGTCCAACACTCTGAGTCCAGCCAGTGCAGGCATGACACCCCCTGAAGTACCCCTCGCGGCACGACGCTTTGGTTGGAGGTACTATAGGGATTGGCTCCAAACCAGTCAATCTAAAAGCCCTTGGGAGCGCCCCTCCATGCGGCAGGACTCGCCCTGGTCCCCGGGCCTTGACTCATGGTGCACACTTATGTGAAAGCGGGCAATTCCCGCGCAACCGCATTGCCGGTCTATGGGACTGGTCCGAGGCCGTGGCCCGGACCCGGTTTGAGGTCGAAGCATGGATTTCCAGTGGTCTGAAAAAGAAGAGGCATTCCGCGAGGAGATCCGCGACTTTCTACGCGCTGAGCTCCCAGAGGACTGGAGTCAGGGGGCCGGTGAAGATGAGGAGGGGGGGCGGCAGGAGTTCGAGCGTGAGTTTGCCCAGAAGCTAGGGAAAAAAGGGTGGCTGGCGTGCGGTTGGCCGGAGGAATACGGCGGCCGTGGATGGGGTGTCTTCCAGCAGATGCTCTTCAGCGAAGAGATGTGGCTGGCAAAGGCCCCCCGCAAGTACATGGGCGCCGGTATCTCCCAGGTGGGGCCACCGCTCATCTTGTTCGGCACGGAGGAGCAGAAGAAGCAGCACCTCGGACCCATCGCCAGGGGCGAGGTGAGGTGGTGCCAGCTGTTCAGCGAGCCCGATGCCGGCTCTGACCTGTTCGCCCTAAAAACCACGGCGGAGGACCGGGGTGACTACTTCCTTGTAAACGGTCAGAAGATCTGGACCTCCGGAGGCCATGAGGCCCAATGGGGTATTCTCCTGGCCAGGACCGACCCCGACCTCCCGAGGCACAAGGGCATCAGTTACTTCCTCCTGGACCTTTCTCTCCCCGGTATCAGCTTCAGCCCTATTATCAATATGGTCGGCGTGCACAGCTTCAACTCGTTCTTCTTCGATAACGTGCAGGTCCCGAGGTCAGCACTGGTCGGCGGTCTCAACGAAGGAGCGAAGGTGACCACAGCGACCCTGAACTCTGAGCGTTCAGGCATCGGGGCCACCATCCCGGCCTTGCAGCTCTTTACCGAGCTTGTAGACTTCTGCAAGTCCGAGGGAACGAACGGCTACAACCCGCTCAAGGCCAACCCGGCAATCAGGCACCGCATCGCGGAGCTAGCCATAAGGCTGCAGGTCGCCAGGGATCTTTCCTACCGTGTTGGCTGGATGCAGAGCACCGGCCACAACCCGTCGGCGGAGGCCTCGATCGTGCGGGTGTTTGCAACCGAGCTCACGCAGAAGGTAACCGAGCTTGGCATGGAGATACTCGGCCTTTGGGGCCAGCTGATGAAGGATAGCGAGATTAATGTCATGCGGGGAAAGGTCTCGAGGCTGTACCTGGGACAGAGGGCGATCACCATCGGCGCCGGCACCAGCGAGATCCAGCGCACGGGCATCGCGATCCGAGGTCTGGGCCTACCCCGCAGCTAAAAATCCCAAGGCCAGAGCCTCCACCTACCGGCTGCTCGGCTCGCTGTGGCCCTTACAGTGGCGGGGGACGTTTCACCCCCACAGGTGGATGAAAGTCCGGCGTCACCTCTTCCAGGAGAACCCCTCGGGCACAGAGGTCGTCGATCTCCGCCTCATCCATGCCCAGAAGCCGGGTAAGCACAAGCCTATTGTGTTCCCCCAGCAGTGGGGGCGGCATGCGCAGGGCCCAGGGCATCCCGGTTATCTGCCACGGCATCCCTGGGTAAGGGAAGACCCCCATCTCCTTGTGAGGGATGGGTATGTAGAAGCCCCGCTCGAAGTAATGGAGGTTGCTGATCAGCTCCCAGTTGGCCAGCACCGGCGCCGCCGGCACCCCCACATCCTGAAACCTCCTGGAGGCCTCGTGATGGTCGAGCCGGCTGGTCCAACGGCTGATGAGCTGATCGATCTCGTCGTGATGCTCCCGGCGGCCCTCGATGGTGTCAAACCTCTGGTCCAGGGCCTCAGGCAGCGTCAACACCTTCGCCAACCGGCCCCATTCTTCGTCGCTGCGCACGGTCAGCACCATCCACATATCGTCGCCGAAGCATGGGTAGCAGCCCTGGGGGGCATACCGAGCATGGCGATTACCCAGGCGTTGCTGAGTGTGACCGGTGAGGCTGTACTCCAGGAGGGCTTCGGGAAAGAATCCCATGGCGTTCTCCTGAAGGGACAGCTCGATGAATTGTCCCTCTCCCGTGAGCCGGCGGTGGAACAGGGCAGCCATGATCGCCACGACGGCGTGCCAGCCCACGATGGGGTCGCCATAATAGATGCTGGTCCCGTATGGCGTGGGGTCATCGGCGTAGCCGGTCACGGCGGCCAGGCCGCAGGAGGCCTCGATGTTGGCCCCGTAGGCCATGAAGTCACGGCCGGGCCCTGTTTGGCCAAAGCCGGAGATGGAGGCCATGATCAAACCAGGGTTGACCTCACGAAGCACCTCGTAGCCGAGGCCCAGGTTGGGCATGACCCGGGGGCTGTTGTTCTCGACGACGACGTCGGCGTCACGCACAAGCCTGAGGAAGATGTCCTTCCCCTCCGGAGAGCGCAGGTCCACCGTCATCCCATACTTGTTGCGATTGAACTTGCTGTTGAACGCCGACCGGTCGTAGAAGTGGACGAAAGCCTGGCCGCCCGGGAAGTAGCTTCGCCGACCCGAGAGCCGGTCCGCAGGCTCGATCTTCAAGACATCAGCCCCCAGGTCCCCGAACATTCTCCCGACCAGGGGTCCTGCCCAGCTGTTGGTCACCTCGACGACCCGAAGCCCTTCGAACGGCAACGACGCCGGCGGGTCACTCCCCTTCCTCGGTTTGTAAGAAGGGGCGGGAATGCCGATGGATGGCCGTTCAGGCCAGGACCCCGAGAAATCTTCCCTCGCCGCCTCCTCCCAGCCGGCACCCTCCTCTCCGAGCGCGGGAGCCGGACGGCGCAGGGATGCCGGGGTCGCGCTGAGACGGTAAGGAAAACCCGGTAACTGGACCGTTCCCGCTTTTGGATGATCGACGGTGTTGAACCAGTTTCTGGCTGCCACGTAGGGGGTCTGGAAGAGGTCCGCCGCATCATACACGGGGGCCACCGGCATCCGGAGCTCCTGCCCTGCCTGGAACACCTCTTCTCTGGTCCGGGGGGCGCACCATTGCTCCAGGAGGGGCCTCATCTCTTCTGGATGGTTGGTCCTCCAGGTCGCCGACCTGACCTGCTTGTCGTCCATGAGGTCGGGCCGCTCTATCATCAGAAGGAAGTTCTGGTTGATGTACGGCATCACGAACATCACCCAGCCATCTGCGCACTTTACCGCGTTGGCGCCGGTCCTCTGAAGGACAGTACCTTGATGGGTCCACAAGGCGTGGGTCCAGGAGTGGACCGAGAGCATCGCCTCCACCGAGGAGGCGTCGATGTGCTGTGCCTGGCCGGTCTTGTGGGCGTTCCAGATCCCCGTCAAGCATGCGATGGCCGATTGGACGCCGGCCTGGAGCTGGGGCTGGTTGTTGGGGACCATCAGGGGCTCACGGTCCGGACTCCCCCCGAAGTACATATACCCCCCCAGGGCGTAGTCGACGATCTCCTCTCCCTCCCACTGCTCGTAGGGGCCATATTGGCCGAAGTGGGTGATGGATGCCACCACCAATCCGGGCCGGCGGGCGGAGAGGACATCGAAGCCAAGGCCCAAGGCCTCCATGCGGCCCGGCTTGAAGGTCTCCACCACCAGGTCCGCCTGACCCGCAAGCTCCAGGACTCTGGCACGGCCGGACTCCGACTCCACGTCAAGGGTAAGACCGCCTTTGTTGGCGCACAGGTGAAGAAACAGTCCACTCTTCTCCGGGTCTTCTTTGCCGTCGGGGAAGGGGCCGTGGAAGCGCAGCGGGTGCCCGCCGGGCGGCTCCACCATGAGCACGTCGGCGCCCAGATCGGCCAACAACCTGGTGCAATAGGCGCCGCCTATCTCGGTGCTCAGGTCAAGAACCCGGATGCCCCGACAAGGCCTGCTGGGAGATGCCATTTACTCCCCCTTGAACACCGGTCGTCTCTTCTCCAGGAAGGCCCGTTTGGCCTCCTGGGCGTCTTCGGTCTTGATGAGGATATCCGTCCTGGTCTGCTCGTAGCGGTACCCGTTCTTGAGGTCCAAGAACTCAATGACGTTGAGGCTCTCCTTGGCGAGCCGGACGCCCATCGGCATCTTCTCTGCGATGATACGCGCCTCGTTCGTCGCTTCTTCCATCAGTTTTCCAGGTGGGACCACCTTGGTCACCGCATGCAACCGAAAGGCCTCCTGCGCCGACGGACGATCGGCCGTGAAGTGCATCCTCCGGACGTAGTTCTGGGGGAAGAGCCGTGCCAGGTGCCTGGCGCCGCCCAGAAGCCCGACGTCGATCTCCGGTAGGCCGAACGTGGCGTTCTCGGACGCGATCAGGTAATCGCAGGAGGCGGCGAGGGCCAGGCCCCCGCCCAGGGCCGCGCCGTTAATGGCGCCAATCACCGGGATGGCGCACTCGTAGATGCTGTTGAGGCACTCTCGTGCCGTGCGGCCATGGTCGTTCCTGCGCTTGCCTGCAAGCTGGGCCTTCACGTTGGCCCCTGCGCAAAAGACGCGGGTCCCGGCCCCGGTCAGGATCGCCACCCTGGCTTCCCCCTCCCACAAAGAATCGAAGACTTCCGTCAGCTCGGCGAACTCGTCCCCGGACATCGCGTTGACCGGGGGGAAATCGATGATGACGGTCGCGACGTGGTCCTTGATATCCACGTGGATGGGAGACATTCGTGCACCTCCTCAACGAGTTTCGAGGGCCGCGCAGCCTGCGACCGGGGGTATAGTATCACGGCAGGGTGCCCAGGCTACAAGTCCGGTGGGGTATATAATCCGCTACCGGCCCTCCGCCTGGGCTTAGTGGGAAAGCCCCCTCCGGATTGGCTGGGGGCAAACGCAGATGCAGGCGGAATCAACGGAGGTTGGGCATGCAGCTTACGGGGAAAGTGGCCATCGTGACCGGCGCCAGCCGTGGGGTCGGGAAGGGCATTGCGCGGGCGTACGCCCGGGAGGGCGCGGCCGTGGTGGTGGCGGCCAGGACCGAGACCGCTCGTGGGCGCATCCCGGGGACCATCCATGAGACCGTGGAGGAGATCAGGGCACTGGGAGGCGTGGCGATTCCCGTGCGCTGTGACGTGAGCCGCGAAGAGGATGTGCAGTCCCTGGTGGACACCACTATTCGGGAGTTCGGCGCCATCGACATCCTGGTCAATAATGCCGGAGGCGCTTTCGCCTACAAGCGGATCATCGACTTCCCGGTGCCGCGCTTCGATCAGGCGTGGTCCGTCAACGTCCGGGGGCCGTTCCTCCTCTGTCGGGCGGCCCTCCCATTCATGATCCCCAGGAAGGCCGGGGTCATCCTCAACATCACGTCCGGGGCGGCGACCAAGCTGAGCCGGCCAGGGGATACCGTTTACGGGCTTACCAAGGCCGCCCTGGACCGCTTCTCCATAGGACTGGCCCGGGAGGTCAGGAAGCACAACATCGCTGTGCTCTCGGTCTCGCCCGGCTCGGTGCGGACTGAGGGGATGGACCTGATGTCCTCTGACCTGGAGATCGATTGGACCGGCTGGCAGCACCCGGACGACATCGGCCCTGCTTTCGTCTGGCTGGCCCAGCAGACCGCGGAAACCTTCACCGGCCGGGTGGTCCGCTCCACTGACTACGGGAAGGAGTGGCCTTAGCCTCCAGGGGAGGTGTCCGTTTCACCCTAAAAGGGTTGGTCTTCCGGTCCCCGACGCCGCTGGCGGCCAGGCTAGCCCTCGGCCGTGTCCAGGTGGTAGAGCTTCAGAGCATTTCCAACCAGCATCCTTTGGCGCTCGTCGTCGGGGACGTCCTTCAGACCTCTCTCGATGTAATCCTGGGAGTTCGGCCACGTGCACGTCGGGTGGGGGAAGTCCGACTCCCACATGATGTTGTCCACGCCGATGATGTGCCTGAGCTGGATGCCCGTTACCTCGTACCAGAAGTTGACGTAGCACTGGCGGTGAAAGTAGTCGCTCGGCTTCAGCGGCATTCCGATGCGGCTGAGCCCCTGTTGCTGCCACTGGTGGTCCGCTGTTTCCAGCAGATAGGGGACCCACCCAAGTCCGGATTCGGCCGAGACCATCTTAAGCTCGGGGAACCGCTCCAGGATGCGCGAGAACAGGATGGTGCTCATCACGAGCGTATTGGCGGAGATGGACTTGGTCGAGCGATCGGCCAGCACGTACAACGGGTCACCCGGTACGGGATCCGCGGTCATTCCCATGCTGGCCCCGGACCCAATGTGGAAGTTTACTGGGAGCTCTGCTTCCTGGGCTGCTCTCCAGAGCGGGTCCCAGTACTCGTCGGCAATGTGCGGGAACCCGAACTGATGCGGGAACGCAAAGCTGATCCCTCTTATTCCCCGCTTCTTGGTGCGCCAGAGCTCTTCGACAGCTCGATCGACGCTCCACATGGGCAAACAGGCCAGGGTAATGAAGCGCCCTGGGTATGGGTCCGAATATTCCTCAATCTGGAAGTCGTTGAAGGCCCGAATGCATTCGATGCGGAACTCCTCGTCCTCGACCGTACCGCTGTTGGCGCCGATTGTGCCACGGGCACCCTCGAACGCGGGATTGGAGAACGTCGTCCCCGCAATGCCTGAGATATTCCCAAAGAACGTGTGCACGTCCACACCGTCCTGGTCCATCGCTTTTATTCGCTCGGCGGGCACATAGGAGATCTCCGGCATCTCCTCCCACTTGGTGGGAGAGAACTTCGCCCTGTCCGGCAGAACGCCGCTCACGATGCCCAGGCGTCCACTGAACCCCCCCTGAGTCGGCTGGTCATTCAGGTGCCACCACTCGGTCCCGTCTTCATGACGCTCGATGTGTGGAATCCGGTCTCCCCACTTGGCGCGCGACATCCGCGCCGTCCAGGTATGAGGGGCCTCTTGCAGGTGATCATCCGTGGAAATGACCTTGTATTTCATCCCTGACCTCCCGTTTCCTCTTGCCCCCTGAAATATTGCCATAAAGAGGGCGGCATGAGGGCAGTATACGCCAAACGGAACAGGCATCCTAGTGTGCGGGCCTCACCCACATTTTTCCAGATCAGCTCAGACGGTCACGCTGGAATCCATTGGGTAGAGCACCTACCCGAGCAGGTTGGAGACACATGGAGGCCGGCGGATGTCACTGAAATCGTGCAGCAAGTCGTTATGATGCTCAGTATCGGCAGGGTCATCCCAGCGACTGTCACCTGTGCCCCTCAAGATAGCGGAGTGTCCTTTTTGGAGGTACAATGATCAAAGGCGGGGGTTATCAGCGTTTCACCCGCCTAGTCCTCCTCGGGAAGGACCCTGTCAAATCAGGGTCCTTCCCCCATGATTTCTCACCAAGCTATTCCCTTTAGCCCATCTCTGCATCTAACCGGGGAAGGTCATGAGAATAGCTCGTAAATGTTCATGATACGGAGGGAGGGTTGTCATGGCGACAATTACCGTAAACCAGCACCTGACTGAAGAGGGTGCCGTGGAGCTTTTCAGAAGGCAGTTCGCAAGCAAGTATGTGGTTGAGGAGAAAAGGGGAATAGGCCAGGACTTTATCGTGAGAAAGAGCAACTGGCTCGCAATCCGGGTCAAGCTGCGGCAGGGCCAGGTTGGCGGGACCACCTTCTTCTTCTCGGGGTTCACGCCGTCGTTCTGGCATCGCATGCTCCCCATGCTGGGCGTGGTCGGTGGGATTCCCGGCGTAGCAGGCGCGTTCCTGATCATGTTCCTGGTCCTAAGGTCCAGCCGGAAGGAATTAGAGCAGGAGATAGCGCAGTTCATCGAGAGTGGGGCCATTTCCACTCCGCCACATCGGTCTTCAGCAGAGGAGCCGGAAGAGGCTGTTTCTCCCGGAGAGTTACCTGCGCCAGTAGCGGCGTCAGGCCGGAACGGAGTAGCGGGCGCCTCTGTGGACTAGCCCACTAACTCATAGAGCGCATCGATCAGGGGCTGTGAGCGCGATTCTCCAGCCCCTGACCTTTGGTCCATGGAATAGAAGAAACCGACCGCCGACGCCCTTGTGTCGCCTAAGCAGTCCTATGGGCTTAGAATAGAGGCTCAGCCACCGAGTCCGAGGTGACCCCCATGTCGCTGCCCCTGGAAGGTATTCGCGTTGTGGACGCTGCCCAGATCTTCGCCGGCCCTGGCGCCGCCATGTATCTGGCAGACCAAGGGGCCCAGGTCGTGAAGCTGGAGCCCCCCGACGGCGACGGCTGCCGGCATCTCTATCGAAAAGGATGCGGAGGCCCTGGCGTTGGTGGAGAAGGTGGACCCCGAGCATCGATTGCCGGTTGTCTTCTTCCCCGATGGGGGTGTCGCGGTAGAACCGGACAACCGTTCGTTAGCGGAAAGCGTTGGCCTGAAAACCCAAGCGACGGAACCCTTCTACGAGCTCATCATCATCGGCGGTGGCCCCGCCGGGCTGGCGGCGGGGGTGTATGCTGCCGCGGGCGGCGCGTCTACGGCCTTGATCGAAAGGCACGCGACCGGCGGTCAGGCGGGCACAAGCGCCAACATCGAAAATTATCTGGGGTTCCCCAATGGCGTGAGCGGATCTGATCTGGCCCAGCGGGCCACTATTCAAGCACGGCGATTCGGCGTCGAGATCCTGACGGCACAGGAAGTGACTCAGGTGCGCCTGGAAGACTCTTATCGTGTGGTGACCCTCAGCGACAAATCGGAGCTCAGGTGCCATGCTCTCCTGGTTGCCACGGGAGTCTCCGTCAAGCAGTTAGACGTACCCGGCGCTCAGGAGGTCACCGGCGCTGGTCTCTACTACGGGACCGCGTTGACCGAGGCGGCCCACTACCGTGGAAGGCACGTGATCGTAGTAGGGGGTGCGAATTCGGCAGGCCAGGGGGCGATGCTCTTTTCGCGCCATGCCAGTAAGGTCACGATGGTCGTCCGCGGCGGTACGTTGACGGGGGGTATGGCCCGTTATCTCCGAGAACGCATAGAGGACACCGAAAACATCGAGGTTCAAGTGGGAGCAGAGTTGATCGAAATCAAGGGGGAAAAGGGCCTCGAGGCCGTCAAGATCAAGGATATCCAGACGGGGGAGAGCCACTGGGTTTCGGCTGCGGCAGTATTCGTCTTCATCGGGACCGCGCCACGTAACCAGCTGGCGGAGGGGCTGTTGGAGCTTGACCAGGATGGCTTCATCTTAACCGGCCAGGACCTCGCTCGGGACGGGCGACGGCCGCAGGGCTGGACGCTGAACCGGGACCCGTTCCGATTGGAGACCAGCGTTCCAGGCATCTTCGCCGCGGGCGACGTTCGGCATGATGCAATCAGACGGGTCGGGTCGGCAGTAGGGGAGGGCGCCATGGCCGCCAGTCTCGTTGACGATTATTTGAAGACGGTGTGACGTGCGAGTTATTGAGGAAGGTGCTGCATTCGCCGACGGTCATGTCAATGGCTATTCCGTGACAGCTGAGGTGTTCCCCAACATGGCAGACGCGACATCGATCGCTTCCGCCGCTTGGGACCGAATCCTCACGCTCGGACAGGGAACCGTCGATGAGATGGAGGACGTGTGCGCCCAGATCGAAGCAGCTCAGCCGACGCCTTGAGCCCTCCGGAAGAGTCGCCCGAACACCCCCGCTCACGCTCGTGGTGGGGCCGTTCTCTTCGGGTCAAGATCATTGTCTGGTTCTTTGTGCCCACCGCGCTGCTGCTTACTGCAGTAGCGGTCATCAACTTCTTCGCCTACCAGGACGTGACTGCCGATTTGGTGATCGAGCGTGACCAGGACGTCACCCGCTTGTCGGCCAGTCAGCTTTCGACATCGCTGGGAGAGTTCACGGAGGCGTTGGAAGAGGTGGGACGAAGCATGGACCCATCCCAGCCCCCGGGGCCCTCAAGGTTCCCCGTGCTACAGACTTTAGGCACGCTTGCAGTATTCGACGGGGGCGTCGTCGTGCTGGACACATTCGGCGTGCCTGTAGCAGCACTCCCAGAGGGCAGCGATAGCCTCTACGATGACTGGTCGTCGGTGCCGATATTCCGTGAGCTTTTCCGTTCCACCCGCCCCGTTTTCTCCAACATCCTTCGCGGTCGCACGGAAGATGACGAAGTCGTGGCGATGGGCGTACCCATCGTCGGCGCCCGCGGAGAGTTTCTCGGGGCGACGGTCGGCATGTTCAACGTGGGCGCTACCGCAGTAAGCGCCTTCTACGGACGGATCGTCCGGCTCCGGCTAAACCAAGATGGGGCTGTCTACTTGGTGGACGAAACGGGGAAGGTCATTTACCACAGTAACATCGCATTGGCGGGTTCCGACTTCTCCGACGAAGTCGCAGTGCAACAAGTCTTTACATCCAGAGTCGGAGCGCTGCGGACCACCGGCGCGACCGGCCAGGACGTCGTCGCCGCGTATTCCCCAGTACCAGGGACCCCGTGGAGCCTGGTTTCCGAGACATCCTGGTCATCGTTAACCAGCGGCAGCCGCGACTATCAACGGCTACTGCTCGTGCTGCTCGCTTTCGGCATCCTCGCTCCGATCGTCATCGTCGGAGTTGGCATTCGCCGCCTCATGCGACCGGTGGACGAGCTGATTGGAGCGGCACAGGCGGTTGGAGCAGGGAACTTCTCCAGGAGGATCGAATCTCCGTCCAGCGATGAGATCGGCGTTCTGGCCGAACAGTTCAATACCATGGCGGCTGCTCTTAACGAGTCTTATGCGGATCTGGAGCAGCGAGTGGCGGCTAGGACACAGGAGCTGCACGAGAGCGATGAGCGTCTCCGTACTCTCGTTACCGGGGCTCCCGTGGTCCTCTTCGCCATAGACCGCGAGGGGATATTCACCCTCTCGGAAGGCAGAGGTCTCGATGCCCTAGAGCTCCGCCCAGGAGAGCTTGTTGGGCAATCCGTCTTCGACGTATACCGCGACATACCGGAAATCGGCGCTAGCATTAACCGTGCCTTGGCCGGCGAGGAGGTTACCTCAACCGTGGAGGTGGGTGGACTGACCTTCGAGAGCCGATACCGTCCTATAAGTGGCGAAAACGGCGCCGTGGTCGGTGTTATCGGCGTAGCCACCGACGTCAGCGAGCGCAGACAGGCGGAGGAGGCACTCCGGAAGAGTGAGGAGGAATTCCGTAGCCTCTTCGAGGACTCACGGGATGCAATCTATATTAGCGCACCAGACGGCAAAGTCTTGGACGTCAACCAGGCCGCATTGGACCTCTTTGGGTTTACCAGGGACGAGGCGATAGGGTCGGACGTTGGGGACAGATTCGTCGAACCTTCTTACCGGGAACGGTTCCGACAGGAGATAGCGTCCACGGGGGGTATAAGGAACTTTGAAGTCAAGCTGAGGAAGAAGAATGGCTCCGAGATGCACTGCCTGCTTACGGCGACTCGGAGGCGCGCCAAGAACGGAGGAATTTCAGGAGGATCCCAAGGCGTTATTCGTGACATCACAGAGCTCAAGCGAGCGGAGGCGGCCCTGCGTGAGAACGAAACCATGCTTCGCCAGAGTGAAAAAATGGCCGTATTGGGTACGCTCACCGCCGGCGTGGCCCACGAGCTCAACAACCCGGCGGCGGCCGTGAGTAGTGGCGCGACACACTTGGAGGGCGCCATTGTACAGTTTGGGCAAGCACAATCGCAGTTGAGTCAGTTGGACCTGACGGCTGCGCAACAGAGTGAGTTACAGCGTCTGACACAAGAAGTTCTACAGCGGGCGGCTCGACCCCCGGAGTTGAATGCGCTTGCCCGTAGTGACCGCGAAGGCGAGCTGCAAGCTTGGTTGGAGGAGCGCGGGATGCCAGACGCCTGGAGGCTCGCTCCGACGTTGGTGAATCTGAATTACGACTCCGCAGGGCTGACAGCGTTGGCCGAAAGCTTTGCTCCCGACCAGCTCCCGGCAATTATCGGGGGACTGGACGCCACTTACACGGTACACAACGTGCTGACGGAGATAGGTCAGAGCGCAGGACGCATTTCTGAGATCGTCAAGGCGCTCAAGTCTTATTCGTACCTGGACCAGGCCCCGGTGCAGGCGGTGGATCTGCACGAGGGGCTGGATAACACCCTGCTCGTCTTAGGCCATAAGCTCAAATCCGGCATCAGCGTGCGGCGGGAGTATGCGCCTGATTTACCGAATATTCAGGCAAATGGCAGTGAGCTAAACCAGGTTTGGACAAACATAATTGACAATGCGGCTGATGCGCTTCAGGGGCAGGGAGAAATTACCATTCGAACACGCCACGAGGGGGAATGGGTGGTGATCGAAATCGAGGACGATGGGCCTGGGATTCCGGCGGAGATTCAGCCCAGGGTATTCGAGCCTTTCTACACGACCAAGCCCCCGGGCCAGGGCACTGGGTTGGGCCTGGATATCAGCTACAACATCGTCGCACACAACCACCGGGGGGACATCAACGTCTTCTCCGAACCTGGCAAGACATGCTTTCGAGTCCGGCTGCCAGTGAATGCACCCCCCACAAAAGCCAGGTAGAGAGAGCCCAGTCTCTTACGCCCGTCAGCCACGCCGGTACGGGGCTCGGCGCCTCGGACCAGCGTGTCGCCAGAAACCTGAGCGAGGTTTGAAATTTGCTGTCCCAGTGACGCGGTGGCCCATGCCTAGTTGGCCTCCCCGCTGGGACTCGAACCCAGGACCTACTGCTTAGAAGGCAGTTGCTCTATCCAACTGAGCTACGGGGAGGCGTGAGCCAATTATCCCATCGGGTCCGGCAAAGCACAAACGAGTTTCCCTACAGCCCACCGATGTTACTTTGAGATAGGCTCGCGAGTGGTGACGACCCGGTGGACCGTCGTTCCCCGGACCTGCTGCTTGGTGACCCGGAGGATGCGGAGGTTGGCGACGTCGGGCGTTATGGTAACGTGACGCTGGACCTGCGCACCAACGGGTTGTGCCAGCAGGACGGCGCCGGTAGCCGCGGCGACGGCCATCGGCAGGCGTCGGATACGGTCCTCGGTGCCCAGGACGACAAGGCAGGCGACGGCCGCCATGGCGCCCGCGACGGCGAGGTTGGTGCCACAGAAGGGTGACACCGCCAGGTGCCCTTCTCCGTTCTGCATCCGTTCCAGCGCCTCGGCGGCTGCGCTCTCTACCTCCTCGGTCGGGACCTCGGCCTGAAGGAAGAATCCATCGGGAGTCGCGCCACCAAGGACTCGAAAGGGTCTCTCAGCCCGCTTCATGAGGATAGTAACCGTGGCGTGCTCCAGAGCGTGGTTCTGACGGGTCGGCTCGAATAGCCTTTTGACCAGCGGCCTGAACAGCTCATCCCATAGACCCATGTCAGTCCCCTATAAACGGAAAGTTGACGCTTAGCTCCACCAGGGCCGTGACGATGACCGCTGCAATAAACACTCCCAGGGCTATGGGGAGGAAGGCGCGCCTGGGAGGGATGCCCAGGGCCCAGGAGGCCAGACAGCCTGTCCATGCCCCAGTCAGAGGTAGTGGCAGAGCCACCAGGGGCACCAACCCAAGCGGCCCCCACCGCTCGAAGGTCTTCATCTGCCCTCGGCGTAGCTGCTCGGCACGCCAGAGGACGAAGCGCCCCAGGGGGTTGGGGAAGACGGTCAGGAGCCTGCTGGCCCTGCTCAAGCCCGGGAGAAGGATCACGACAGGCACCATGTTTCCCAGGAAGGCCCAGCCAAAAGCTTGATACCACACCATGTCATAGGTCTTGATCGCCAGCGGTATGGCCAGCCGTAGCTCGCCTACGGGTGTCATGGCGGAGAACACGGTGGAGAGGATGTCGGTGAGGTCCAACTCGTTTGGTCACGCGGAATGTGGTCCGGTCGCGCTTTCGCCGCGAACCGCCAGACGGGGCTGAGTGTAGCAGAGGGCGAGCGCGAGCGTCAACGCGCACGTTAGAGGTGTCCGGTGGCTTGGCCTGGTTGCCATGTGTCTCCTGAAGGCAGCAGGTTGAGGAGATGTTTTTATAGCGTTTCTGTTAGCTATCGATGCTGGTCCTGCCCGGCCTCTTTCGCAGACCAATTTCTAAAACCAAACTTGAAATATTTATAAAAACGTACTGAACTAAGTCTTGACAGCAACTCAAGGACATGCTAGATTATAGCTGTTTCAAACAGGAGGTGTGCAATGCTGAGGAAGACGAAATTGATGACGAGTGTAGAGCAGCGGTACAATAAGCCCCTGGAGCAACTGCTCCCGGAATTGTACAACGAGAAGGGGCTGCCGGCCATGGCGTCGGAGCTTGGGGTGAGTAAAGGAACGCTGTGGTACTGGCTGCTGAAATTCGGCATCAACGTCCGCCGGGTTGCCTTGGCTCCAGGCGAGGAGCTTCAGGTGACTCAAGCCCGAAAAGGCTAACCGCTCTATGGTCTGTCCGCCTCTCGGCAGAGACGGCAGCACGACACGGAGCAAAGAGAAGAGGCCTGCCAGCTTTGGCAGGCCTCTTCTCTTTGCCACCAGCAGATTAGGAGATGCCATCCTTGTCAGACTCAAAGACTCCCGCCCAGCGCAGGTTCACTATCATCGAGGTCGTGGTGTTCTTGGTTGTCGCGGGACTGTTCGCGGGAATAACGGTCCCGGTGCTGTTGGACGACAGCGAGAACCCGCTCCTTAGCGAAGACACCACCTTACTTCGGGAAGCGGTCAGGCAGTACCAGGTCCAAACGGGCATCTACCCGACATTGGGCGCCGCATCTGCTCCAGGGCAAGAGTCATCAGAGCCGTGGCAGCCAGGAGCCATACCCCTACCCAGCTCCCAACCCGCCTTCGCCGGCATTGACTTTAATGCCGGAGCCAACGACAGGCAGAATGGCCAAAGAGTCCGGTTCTACCCTGACGTTCTCAGTGAGAAGCCACGCCACAGCGATGAGACAGCCGCCGACGGCACCCGCCGTTGGCGGATCGACAGTGAAGGCAGCCTCAGTATAGAGATGGATGGACGGTCCTATTAACGGGCCGCACCGGTTCACCGGTCTCTGCCACGGAATGCCGCCACTATAGCACCCAGGGCCGCGGCGCTCGCCATGACCAAGACCGCGTCTTGGAACCCCTCGATGACGGCGCCTGGGGCTGCAAGCGTAGACCCGTAGGCATCCCGTCTTGCGGCATAGATTGCCCCTCCCAGAACGATAGCAAGAATAAGGCCGATCTGCCGGCTTATCGCTATGGACGCGGACGCCAGCCCCAGCCGATCGCTGGCCACGCTTCCCATGATCGCGCTGATGTTTGGCGCCTCGAAAAGGCCTGACCCAAAGCCATGCAGGACCAGGACCAACGCCACGATCCATATTCCTGTGTTTTCACCGAGGGCCGCCATCGCGACCAGCGTCACCGCGGAGACCGAGACGCCCAGCGCAGTGGGCCAACGTGACCCAACCCGGTCTGAAAGGAGTCCCGCCAATGGCGAGAGCACACCCATACTGAACGGCAAAAGCGCAAACAAGAGACCAGCCACGGTCGAGGAGTAGCCCTTACCCTGGATCAGGAAAAAGGGCAGCAGAAAATAGGCTGTGCCGACACCGACAAAGTACAAGAGCATGCTCAAGCTGCCGGAAGCGTACACTCTGTCCCTGAACTGGCTCAGGTCGATAATGGGCTGGGCGGCCCTCCGCTCCACCCGGACGAAGAGGACGAGCATGAATGCTCCGAACAGGATGAGGGATAGAAAAGGGGCGGAGGTAAGACCCCAGGCCGTTGCTTGGTTAGTCGCAAACGCCATGGCAACCAGACCGACGAAGACAGTTATAGCCCCGGCGTAGTCAAAGCGAATGGGGCCAATGCTCGGCCGGGTATCCTGAACGAAAAGGAGTCCAAGCGCTAGCCCCACGGCGCTCAACGGAACACGAAGGTAGAAGGTAGACCGCCATCCGAGAGAGTCAAGCAGTACGCCTCCAATAAGGGGTCCCATCGCCAGGCCGCCAGCCGTGACCGCGCTTAGTATGCCCATCGCCCGGCCTCGCTCCTTCGCGGGAAAGGCGTCCACGGCGATGGCGACGTAGCTACTCAGCAGCATTGCTCCACCCACTGCGGCCACCACGCGAAAGAGGACCAGGTAGATGACCGTCTGTGCGAAGGCAGACAAGGCCAGTCCGATGGTGAACACCAGAAACCCCAGGTTAATGACACGGCGGCTTCCCAGGGCATCGTTCAGCCGGCCCATGCCGAGGACCAATCCCACGCTGGTCAAGAGATAGGCGGCCACCACCCAGATGACCGTTGAGGTGCTCGCGTCCAAGGCGTCGCCCAACGCGGGCAAGGATATGACCACCATGCTGGCATCTGCCGTGGATGAAAAGGCGGCGATGGAGGCAATGATCAAGGCGACCCACTTGTAGGGCAGCCGGGATTGCAAAGGCGGGTGACTCGGGCCGCGAGCGGCGTCAGGCATCGAGGAGCTCTCGTCGAAAACGGGGTAGATCCTCACGATTGTCGCATCTCATGGCCAGGAATACTACCTACCACCGGCTTTAGCATGGTGCTGAAAAACACCCCCAAACCCCCTCAAGGGGGATCGCGGGCAGCGCCCGCAGGCCCGCCTGAGGCGGGCGCCTGGCGGCGAGGAGAGAAGGATGCCGGGGCCTAAGCCCCTTAGGCTTCGCTGAGGGCAGGCGCCGGGGCTCCGCCCCTCTGAACACCCCGTCTTCAGCATCCTGTTATGGAGGGTGCTGCCAAGCCCTCAGGCTGGACGGGTAACCGAAAGTTTGGGATACTTGTATCCGTTGAGGGGTAAGGAGCTACCATGACGCAAAAGCCGAGGAAAAGCTTCGACGACGCCCTAGCCGGGGCTGTAAAAATGTCAGAGGCCTATGTCAGGAAAGGGGCCTACGAGTTTTACTCGGACCCGGAGATTGTGGACATCGTGCAGCGAGGCCTCGCCAAAAACGAGGTCGAGCACGGCTACCGTTACTGCCCCTGAATGACTCTCAGCGGCGATCCCGTCGAGGATCGCAAGAAGATCTGCCCCTGCGACAGACACCACGAGGACATCGAGCGGGATGGTTTCTGTATATGAATGTTCTTCGTGAGCGAAGAGTTTCTTCGCAAGAACACAACCGCCGGGGACATCAAGAGCACTCTGGGTGAGGTCGTGGCTCCCGGGGACACGCTGTTTCCGGATGAGCAGTCTCATAAAGCGCAGCGGCGAGACGAGGTACGGGAGAAGCAAGACCAGGGGTCTTGAGTTTCGCCCTATCGGCTAGGCACGCCCAACGGCTTTGAAGGCCTCTTCCATCACCTGGGGCAGCGCTGGGTGGACGTGAACGGTGTCTACTACATCCTTGACCTTTGCCCCCAGGCTCATGGCCAAGGCTGCCTGGTGGACCAGGATGGAGGCGCTGGGGCCGACGATGTGACAGCCCAGGATTTCGCCGTCGCCGCCCGCCAGGACCTTAACGATGCCGTTCTCCTTCAGCGCCATGCCCATGGCGGTGTCTTTGAAATAATATCTGCCCACCTTGTAAGAAACGCCGTCCCTCTTGAGCTCCTCCTCCGTCCTGCCCACAGCCGCGACCTGCGGAGAGGAGAATACGGCATGGGCGATGGCGCTATAGTCCATGGCCTTTCGCTCACCGTAGAAGACGTCGCGGATGACGTGTCTTGCCTGGCGGACCGCCACATGCTTCAAGGGCATGATCCCGGTGATATCGCCGATCGCCCATATGCCCGGCACGTTGGTCTCTAAGTAGTCGTTGACCTTGATAAATCCCGGCACGTTGGTCTCAACGCCTGTCGCCGCTATATCCCAAAGGTCGGAGTTCGGCTTCCGGCCAATAGCCAGAAGCAGCTGGTCGGTAACGATGGTCTTGCCGCTGCCTTTGAGCTTGGCCTCGGTCTCATCTCCGTTCCGGGAGAACTCCTCCACCTCGGTGTTCAACAGAATCTCGCATTTGCGGGAGAAATCTCGGGTAAACCACTCGGCAATTTCTCTGTCCTCTCGCTCAAGGAACCTGTCTTCCCGGGCGATGAGGGTGACCTCCGTCCCCAACGAGCAGAAGAAATGGGCAAGCTCGACAGTGACGTAGCCGCCTCCGACGATTATCATCCGCCTGGGCTGTGCCTCCAGGACCAGGGCCTCGTCGCTGGTCAGATGCGGGACGCTTTCCAAGCCTTTGAAGTTGGGAACGAACGGCCTGGTGCCGCCAACGATAAACACTCGGTCGGCCGTGATTTCGTCACCTCCGACTTGCATGGTCTTGGGGCCTGTGAACCGCCCCTCCATCTGATAAAAGGCGACGTTGCGCAGGGATCTGAGGTGCTCCTCCCTCTCTTGGGTCTCGGCATCCAGCTCCGCGTAGACGTTTTTGACTATGGTGGGGAAGTCCACGTGCTCCACCCCAGCCTTGATGCCGAAAGCGTGACTACCTTTGATGGTCTCGGCGACATCCGCGCTGTGGATGAGCAGCTTGGATGGCATGCATCCGCGGTTGTGGCAGGTGCCGCCCAACGGCCCTTTTTCAACCAGAGCCACCGTGAGCCCCAGGGCCTCGGCGGCGAGGACAATGTCTCTACCAGTGCCCCCACCTGCGACGAGCACGTCAAACGTACGAGATGCCATGGTACCTGCCTCCTGAGAATTTCAGACAACCGGTCACTTCGAATCAACCGCGGGCTGGGTGTCTGTCGCTGGGCTGTAGGCCTAGTGCCTCCTCGGCGTCTTCTCGGTATAAGATTCCAATGAGACGACCCTCGGGCGTGGTCACCAACATACTTCCTACTCTTCTCAGTCGCATACGGTCGGTGGCCTCTTGAAGGCCCAGGTCGGCTCGGACCGTCGTCGGCCCCTCTTCCATGACAGATGCCACTGGTAGCTCCGGGTCTCCTTGCAGATTGCTTCCGCGAAGTCGCCCCAACACGACCCCATCGTCATCGACGATGATACAGACGTTGCGGTCGGCGTCCTGGGCCCGGTCCTGGGCTTCGCCGAGACGGTCGGGCCACCGGCATGTCGGGGTTTCCCGCCGTGCGATAGCACCCGCGCGAGGCTGTGCCGCCTCCGTCCCATCAGTGGGGAGGCCGGTGGAGGTCCAGTCCGCCTTGCCGGCGGCATAGTCGAACACCTGGGTGAAGCCGAGGGTTTCGAGCCGCGCCGCGGCCCGAGGGCTCATGTCTCAAGTGCGGCTGCTGCAATAGAGGATCACGGGCCGACTGCTATCGAGACGGCACGCCGTCTCGGGATTCAGGCTCTTGAGAGGAAGGCTGATCGCTCCCCTCAGATGCTCCTCGCCATACTCCCTCTCAGGCAGGACATCGACCAGCTGGGCTCCATCCTGGACCATGCGCTGGACCTCATCGATATCGATAATGGTTGCCATCGGTATACCTCCTGGAGGCTCCGCACGAATCAGATGGGTGCAGATCCCCTCCTCTAACTCTCTCCGCCGGCTTTGCCCCACATGTCATTCTGAGTCCGCCGCCACACATTGTCATTCTGAGGAGCGGAGCGACGAAAGAATCTGGGGTGGGGAAGCCTTGACCCCCATCCTAAACCTTCCCCCCCTCAAGGGGGAAGGGACTCATCCCCACCCATCTTGCCACTTCTGAAGCAACGCCCCCGCCGCCGTAGAGGGAGAACCGTACTCAAGCACCTTCGATGGCTACTTTTTCATAGGCCGGTTAGCCCAGGGGAATACCCTCCCACTCCGGTTTTGGGGCCCTGGACATCAGCTCCTTAACGGCCGTCTCTGGCTCCATACCCTCGAACAGGACCTTGAAGGTGTATTCCGTGATAGGCATCTCCACTCCCAGCTCGCCGGCCATGCTCAAGGCGGCGACTGTTGTGTCAACACCCTCAGCCACGTAGCGCATATCCTTCAGAATCACCTTCAGCGGCCTCCCTTTGGCCAGCTGCTCACCAACGAAGTAGTTACGGCTCAGGCGGCTTGAGCTGGTAGCGACAAGATCGCCCAAGCAGGCAAGGCCGGCGAAGGTCAGCGGCCTCGCGCCCGCCGCCACACCCAGGCGGGTAATCTCTACCAGGCCACGAGTCACGAAGGCCGCCTTGGCGTTGTCTCCGTACCCAAGGCCGTCGCTCATGCCAGCGCCGATGGCGATGATGTTCTTGAGCGCGCCGCCGAGCTCGACCCCAATGACGTCCGTGTTGGTATAGGCCCGCAGCATGGGCGACATGATAATATCGCGCGCCCGGGCGGCCGCCCGCTCGTTGGATGACGCGATAACGGTCGATGCGGGGTGTCCATCCAAGATTTCCTTGGAGAGGTTTGGGCCGGAGAGGACGCTGATATTCGCATGTAACGGCTCGGGTAGCTCCTCAGCTAGCACCTGGCTCATACGCCGTGCGCTTTCCTTCTCTAACCCTTTTGATGCGCTCATCACTAAGGTGGGTTCCGTCAAGAAGGGAGCCGCCTTGGCGGCATTCTCTCTCATGCGGCCGGAGGGAACGGCGAAGATGGCAAGGTCAGCATCCCTCAGCGCCTCTTCCAGGTCTGATGTGACGTTCAGGGTGTCCGGAAACCGGTAGTCCGGCAAGCGGTCGGCGTTGCGCCGCTCGGCGGACATGCGCTCTGCCTCCTGCGTAGAGCGGGCCCATAAGAGTACCTCATGACCACGTCCTGCCAGGACCATACCCAGGGTGGTCCCCCAGGTCCCATTGCCTACGATGCCGACCTTCATACTATCTACCCTGAATCCGAAGCGGCGCCCACCGCCTCACGCCGCTCGGCCTCATCACCCAGACGCCGCTCTTTGCGCTTGACGAGGCGTACGATGTTGCCCCTGTGCTGGAACACGATGAATGAGACGACGGTGGCCGCATAGGCGAAGTACTCCCAGGGCTCATGTCCCGTTACCGCCAACACCAGCAGAGCAACAACAGCAACGATGGCGCCGGTCATGGAGCCGACGGAGACGTACCGGGTGAGGCCGATGACGAGAACACCCGTACCCATGGCCACGACGGCCCAGATAGGGGCTATAGCGAAGAGACCACCCAGGCTGGTGCTGACTCCCCTCCCTCCGGAAAACCGAATGAAGATCGACCAATTATGGCCGGCCATCGCCGCTATCCCGGCCAACGCCTCCACGTACAGTGCGTCGCCCAGCCCTTTCGCTAGAAAAATCGCGGCAACCCCCTTGCTGATGTCGAACAGCAAAACGAAGGCCGTTGCCTTGGCGCCCAGGCTGCGAAGTACGTTGGATGCGCCGATCTTACCGCTACCGTAATCACGGATATCAACGCCTTTGAGGACCTTGCCTAACACCAGCCCCATGGGGATGGCGCCTATGAAATAGGCCAGAACTATCGCGCCTACGTTACCGGTCACTATTCACCGCGGGACTTAAAGATAAACCGCAGAGGCGTTCCTGTGAAGTCGAATTCATCGCGTAGCCGGTTTTCCAGGTAGCGCCTGTAGGTAAAGTGCAGAAGCTTCGGATCGTTGACGAAGAAAACGAAAGTGGGCGGGCTGGCTCCCGACTGGGTGGCGTACAAGAGATGCAACCGCCGCCGGCCCACGAGGCGGGGAAGGTTCTCTCCCGCGGCCCGCTCGATAATCCGGTTGAGCATGCCCGTCGAGACCCTTGATCGGCAGGAGTCGTAGACTTCTCCCGCCGTTTTCATGAGGTCCGGCAAGCCGGCGCCCGTAAGGCCGGAGGCAAATAAGATAGGGGCGAATGGAGCGAATTTGAAACGGGACTGGATCAAATACCGGCACTCCTTCTCCGTCATCTCCAGGTCCTTGGCCAAGTCCCATTTGTTCACGACGATGATCAGCCCCTTGAAGGAGTCCAGCACATATCCGGCGATATGGGTGTCCTGGGCGGATGCCAGCTCGGCGGCGTCCAACAAAAGGACGGCAATATCGGCACGCTCGATGGCGCGGATCGCCCGAAAGACGCTGAACTTTTCGATACCTACCTGTACGCGCCCCCGGCGGCGGATGCCGGCCGTGTCGATCAGGGTCAGGGTCTCACCCCCGTAGGAAAGCACCATGTCGATGCTGTCGCGGGTCGTTCCGGGAATGTCGCTGACGACGACCCGCTCCTCGCCCAAGAGGGTGTTCACCAGCAAGGACTTACCGGAGTTGGGCCGTCCGACGATAGCCAGGCGCATCCCTTCGGTCGGGGCCTCAGGAGCCATGGGGGGCAGCAGAGCGACGACCTTGTCCAGCAGGTCCCCGATTCCCAGGTTGTGATGGGCGCTCAGGGGAAGAGGCTCGCCGAGCCCAAGACCATGGAAATCCGCCAAGCCCAGCTCTCGCCGCCGGTTATCCGCCTTGTTGGCGACCAGCACCACCGATTTCCCGGAGCGGCGCAAGGCGTCCGCAACATCGCTGTCGGCCGGAGTGGTGCCGTCCACAATGTCGGTCATAAAGATGATGAGGTCGGCCTCCCGGATGGCCAGGTGGACTTGGTTCCGCACCGCCTCTTCCAGGGAACCCTTTGGCTCCAAGGCCAGACCGGCGGTATCGACGACGGAGAAGGCCTGCCCCTCCCATTCCATCTGAGCGATGAGTCGGTCTCGAGTGGTACCCGGCTCCTCAGCCGTGATGGCATCCCGTTGTCCCATCAGGCGATTGAACAGGGTAGACTTGCCGACGTTGGGGCGGCCAACAATGGCGACTATGGGAGTGGTCATCAGGGTCGCCTTCCGCTTCCTGGATTATTTCCCGCACAGGGCATTCGCATATCGCCCTGGCCTTTCCGCATCAGGACGCCGTAGACGATCCAAGAAGCTCGATCAGTAGCGCCTTCTGAACATGGAGGCGGTTCTCCGCCTCATCAAAAACGACGGACCTGGGATGCTCAAGAATGCCAGGGGCTACTTCTTCACCTTGGTGGGCCGGCAAGGGGTGGGTGAAGATGACCTCCGGCTTGGCGAGGGAGAGCAGGCTTTCGGTGACCTGGAAGCCTGCGAAAGCAGCCCGCCGTCTTTGCGCCTCGCTTTCCTGACCCATGCTCGTCCAAACGTCTGTATACACGACGTCGGCCCCTCGGACAGCGTCTTCAGGGCGGCCAACTTCTTCGATGTGGGAGCCCGTATCCCGAGCAATCGCGGCGGCTTTCTGCACCATGGTGGCGGGTAGCTCAAACCCTTCAGGAGACGCGGTCCGGAAGTGGGCCCCGACCATGGCGCATCCCAGGACCAGGCTCGCAGCGACGTTATTACCGTCACCGACGTAGGCGACCGTCTTGCCCTCCAGGCTTCCCTGGTGCTCTTGAATCGTCAACAGCGCCGCCAGGGCCTGACAGGGGTGCTCCGCATTGCTCAGGCCGTTGATGACAGGTACAGTCGCATACTCCGCCAGCAGCTCGACGTCCCGGTGGTCGAAGGTCCGCGCGACGATGCCGTCCACGTAACGGCTGAGGACGCGGGCCACATCCTCCGGCGCCTCCCGCTTGCCCAGCCCTACTTCGTCGGGCGATAAGTACATGGCACGGCCGCCCAGGTGGGCCATGCCCACATCGAAGCTGACCCTGGTGCGCATGGATGGCTTCTGGAAGAGCAGGGCCAGGTTCTTGCCCTCCAGGGCCAGGCTCCGTGGCTCCTTTTTGAGAGCCGAAGCCTTTTCCAGAAGGCTTTTCAGGTCCTGGATGGACAGATCGGCGAGGGATAGCAGGTCCTTGTTCATAGCGTCGGGAATAGTATAGCAGGGCGCTTTCGCCCTGCTATACTGCCGAAGAAGGAGAGGGCATGTTCCGGGACACCATCGCGGCGGTAGCGACACCCCCCGGCGAGGGGGGCATCGGCGTCGTCAGGCTCAGCGGCCCCGACTCGCGACCCATCGTAGAGCGCTTGTTCGAAGGCCGCCTGGCCGACCGTCGGGTAGTCCATGGCCTGCTCCGCGACCCGCTAAAGGGCGATGTCGTCGATGAGGTCCTGGCCACCTACATGGCGGCGCCCCGCACCTACACTGCCGAGGATGTGGTGGAGATCAGCTGTCATGGGAGCCCCCTCGTCCTGCAACGGGTGCTGGAGATGGCCTTCCGCGAAGGGGCCCGACCCGCCAATCCCGGCGAGTTTACCCTCAGGGCCTTTCTCAACGGCCGGATCGACCTGGCCCAGGCGGAGTCGGTCCTGGATATCATTCAGGCACAAACCAATGCGAGCCTGCGGCTGGCCGTTCAGGGGCTGGGTGGACGCCTCTCCGAGCCTATACACCGGGTATACGGACAGGTGCTGCAGGTGCAAGCCTACCTGACGGCGTGCATCGATTTCCCCGAAGACGAGGTGGAGAGCCAGATGGAGGGGGACCCCACGCATATGCTAAACGAAGCGGCTGATGTGATGGCTGGGCTCATGGAGGCCGCCGATGCGGGGATGGCCTACCGCTTCGGGGTGAAGACGGCCATCATCGGGCGTCCAAACGTCGGTAAGTCCAGCCTTCTGAACCGGCTCCTGGGGGAGGAGCGGGCGATCGTGACGGAGCTCCCGGGGACGACCCGCGACACCGTTGAAGAGAGCTTTTCCGCTCACGGAGTGCCCTTTCACCTGGTGGACACGGCGGGGATTCAGCAGACCGCCGATACCGTGGAAGAGATCGGCGTTCAGCGCAGCCGCAAGGCGGTGGAGCAGGCCGACCTGGTCCTCTTGGTAGTCGACTCGAGCCTACCCTTGACCGACGATGATTCCCAGATCCGTGGACTGGCGAAAGACAAGCCGATCGTGAGCATCGCCAACAAGTGCGACCTACCGGAGCGGGCGTCTCTCGGTGACCTGCCGGCGCCGTTGCTCCGCGTCTCCGCCCTTACAGGGCAAGGAATGGATGCTCTTCACGGCGAAATGGCCAGGGTTGCGCTGGGCGGGACCGTCGTGTCATCGGACGCGGTGATGGTGACCAACCCTCGGCATAAAGCGGCCCTGGGGCGGGCACAGACACACCTGCACGCGGCCCAGGAGAGCCTGCAAAAGGACATGCCTGCTGACTTTGTCACCATCGACCTGGGTGCATGCTTGACCGCGCTGGGGGAGATCACCGGGGAGAACGTGGATGAGGCGTTGTTGGACACCATCTTTAGCCAGTTCTGCATCGGTAAGTAGCGGGTCCAGGAGCATCGAGCCCCGATGGTATAATGGCATGTCGATACCGGCTGCCTCGGCGCCAGACCTGGGCGGCCACTTGAATACCGGCATCTCTTCTCACACTCCCGGATAGCTCAGTTGGTAGAGCGGGCGGCTGTTAACCGCCATGTCGCAGGTTCGAGTCCTGCTCCGGGAGCCAAATTGGCACTGATTAGTGGTGAGTACCCGAGGGTGTGAAGAGACCGTCCATCGGCCTAGCACTGGTCTCCGCATTATCCTGTCTGCCTGCACCGGAGAAGCCACACCCGCGCCAACTCCGACTTTGACTGCGACGCCCACGCCGCCCCCTACTCAGGAGAGCTGGCGGCATATCGATGCCCTGCGGTGGGGCCTCTATGGTGGTGGCGTCGCCGTTATCGGCATCGGGCTGGTTATCGGCTAAAGGGTTGGCCTGTCCTTCCCTCCTCGCTTCTTCCTTCGCGGAGCGGGCTGTCCGTTGTTACCCCTAATCGCCTCTCCTTCTGACTGAGCCCCCAGGTCATGCCGTCCCTTCGTTTGTTCCGGATGGTCTCCTGCATCCGTCGGGCCGGACTCTGATCGGGTGCTTGTAGGGACAGCCCTGTAACGGTATGATGATGCCTGCCCGATAATGGGACGTCACTTATCCGCGTGAGGTTCTTCGTCACAGCGACGGATTCGAGGCTTGAGCATGTGGCCTCGTCAGGACGGTTGAGCTGGAGGAGCAGGATGGCCGAAACGACAGACACGCCACAGACAGAGGCCGGGCCGGACACCGAGACCCAAACGGCAGAAGAGCAATCATTGGCTGAGCATGGGCCAGCTGCCGACGCTGACGGTGCCGCGCAACTTGTGGAACGCGGCGACGCAGACGAGAGATGGAAGGGCAATGGAACACTGGTGTGGAGCTGGCAAGGACGGGTGGGCCATCCGCGTCATGTCGGCTACGAGATCGATAAGATTCTCCGCCGGAGAAAAATCCGGATACGTTCGCACATGTTCGGGGACAAGCCGGCGGTGATCGGGGACGTGGCTACCTTTCAGGCGAGGCTGAAGGCACGGCGGACCGCACGCGATTTCTCGAGGAAGCAGGCCTGGATCGGTATCGGGCTGATACTAACGGTCCTTCCTATCATCGTCGGTCTCTGGATCCTGAGGGGGGCTGGCCGCGGTCCGGTCCTGCATGTCCTGGTTACCTATCAGGGCGAGGAATACGGGACTCGTGCAAAAGAGCCAACCTTCACGCCAGAGGAGACGGAAAGAGTTGGCGTTATCAGCGATTGCCGCCTTGACGTGAGGGCGTGGATCAAGTGGAGCGATTGGCGATGGTTCAGGAACGATGGGGTAAAGCGTCGGCTCGCCGCTCAAGCTGAGTCGGTTGTTGCGGATATTCAGGCCATGCTTCCAACCCTTGTCGTCACACGGGATACCCAGTCTCTCCGATAACGAATAGCCCAGCGGAGGGGTTTCGCCTCTGTCACCGCCTCTGTTTCACGAAAAATTCCGGGCGGTCTGTGACAATGCCATCCGTCTTCGTTTCGGCCATCGCCGTTAGGTCCACGCCCACGTCCTGGTCCCAGGCCAATATCAGCTTCCCCTGGCGGTGAAATCGCTCGACGAGGTGCAGGCTCCAAGTCCCCCGGTCCGGGTCCATCCACTGAGGACTCGCGAGGGGGCTGAGCCACCTGCCTCTCAAAGGCAGGGGATGGCGGTGGCTCCAGATAAAGCCGCGGGCGATGCGGGGCTCCATCACACGGGCCAGCCCCAGGGCCACCGGGTGAAAGCTGGCCACCAGCGTGGTCTCGCGACGGTCGCAACGCCGTACGTTCTCGACGACCCGTGACACAAGGGGGAGGACTCCGTGGCCTCGCGCCTTGATCTCCACGTTCACCAGAAGAGAGGCCGGTAGTTCCTCGAAAACCTCGGTTAAGGTTGGGACCCGGGCCGACTTGAAACGGGGGTCGAACCACGAGCCAGCGTCCATTTCTTTAAGCTCCGCCAGTGTATGGGTCCCGACAGGACCGGTGCCCGTTGTGGTGCGGTCAATCAGCCGGTCGTGGATCACCACCACTTCTCGGTCCCTTGTCAGTCTGACGTCGAGCTCGATGCCGTCGGCCCCAACCTCTACGGCTCGCCGGAAAGCTTCGAGCGTGTTCTCGGGCGCCGCGCTGGAATCGCCGCGATGTGCGATGATGAGCGGGCTCGAAAGGGAGCCGGGGCTGATATTCCAGGTCATGGTGAAGGTCTCATAACGGGCGGGTCCGTGCAATAGCCTGGGGGCGACTCTTTCCTAACGACCGCCCTTCCCCTGAGGTCCTATTTTATGGGGGAATCACTCCGATAGCCACCACCGGCGCCGGCCATTATTGTTGGTGCTATACTCCCACGGCGGTGGCCTCAGAGCCGACGGCCATGACTCGGGAGGAATAAATGAGCGGCCAACTACCCAACGTCTTTTCACCCTTGCAGATCGGTCCCGTGACTGTCCGCAACCGGCTGATGACCACATCGCACTGGAACAAGCTGGCCGAAAGCGACCCTCACGGCTACAACCTTTGGTCGTTCTATGGCGAGCGGGCGATGCACTACTGGGCGGAGCGGTCCAAGGGTGGGTGGGGGCTGATCATCGCTGGACAGACTGTGGTCCATCCTTCGTGCGGCACCGGCCGCCCCTCAGCCTACATGGAGGAGTCAATCCCCGAATACACCAGGATCGCCAGGGCGATTCATGATCACGGGGCCAAGGTCTTCGTGCAGATAAACCACCTGGGACGCCATCGGGCGTCTGACTCCGCCGATTGGGGACCCGCGTGGGGGCCCAGCTCCGTGCCGATCCAGGATGCAATGGGCAAAGGGCAGTTATGTAAAGAGATGGAGAAGGAGGAGATCGCATCTGTCGTTGCCGGCTTCGCCAAAACGGCGAAGAACCTTCAGGTAGCGGGCTTCGACGGCGTCGAAGTACACGCGGCCCACGACTACCTTCTCGACGAATTCTTGACACCTGTCCACAACCGGCGCACGGACGAGTATGGCGGCTCGCTGGACAACCGGCTGCGGTTTACGCTGGAGGCTATCGACGCCGTCAGGAAAGGTTGCGGCCGAGACTTCGCGGTGGGCGTGAGACTCAACGGTGAGTGGCCCATCCCCAGCGGCTTCAGCTCAGACGAAAGCACGGAGGTAGCGCGCCGTCTCCAGGCCACCGGACAGGTGGACTTCATCAACGTGACGGCTTGGCCGATGCACTACGCCATCGCCCCTTCGGGTGAGCCTCACGGCCAGCTGGTCCCCTTCGCCAAGGCCGTCAAGGATGTCGTCACCGATATCCGCGTCTTCGCCATCGGGCGGATCGTAGACCCTCTTCACGCCGAAAAGATTTTGGCCGAGGGCGGCGCTGACATGATCGCCATGAACCGGGCAAGCATCGCGGACGCGGAGCTTCCCAACAAGGCCCGCGAAGGCCGTTTCGACGACATCAGGCGCTGCACCGGGTCCGGACAGGGGTGCATGGCGACTGCGGGAGGGCCGCTCATGTGCACGCAGAACGCCACCGTCGCCCAGGAAAAGGAATGGGGGATTGGCACCCTGAAACCCGCAGAGGCGAGGAAACGGGTGCTCATCGTTGGAGGAGGGCCGGCGGGGATGGAGGCTGCCATCGTTGCCTCGCAGCGCGGTCACGAAGTGGTCCTGAGCGAGAAGAGTGGCGTCTTGGGAGGGCAGATCAACCTCTTCGTCCGGTCGCCGCGGCACGGTGAGATGGCGCACGTGGTGGACTGGCGTAAACGCCAGATCGAAAAGCTGGGCGTCGAGGTGCGGTTCGAGACAGAGGTGACGCCGGATATCGTAGCCGGCTTTGGCGCAGACGCCGTCGTGGTAGCCACCGGCTCTACCCCTCGCCGAGACCGTTGGTACCATCCAACGCCTCACCTGCCCAGCATACCTGTCTCCCACCTGCCTCACGTTTTCAGTCCATGGGACGCGTTGGAGGGAACACTGGATGACCGAAGGCACGTGGTCGTCGTCGACGCGGTGGGCTATTACCCTAGCTCTCACCCCCTCGAATACCTCGCAGCCAGGGGTTGCAGGGTCTCCGGTGTGTGTGGTGGGGCGGTCTTTGCGCCGGAGATCGTCAATATCGACCGTCCGGCGTTCTCGAAGTTCGTGCGCTCCAAAGACGTCACCTTCTTCACTATGTCGACGGTAAAGGAGATACGCCGGGACTCAGTGACGATCATGAACGGGCAAACGGGGCAGGAGTTCACCATCGACGATGTCGACGCGGTTGTCCTGTCAGTAGGAAATACACCAAACGACGAGTTATTCCACGCTTTAAAGGGACAAGTCCCGGTGCTGCATCGCATCGGAGACTGTCTTGCGCCACGGACTATAGAGTTCGCGGTCCATGAAGGACACAAGATCGGCAGGGAGCTGTAACGCCAATCAACAAGGCGGGGAGTTGCCTCTTCCGCCATCTTCAGCTGGGGTAGGGGCTCTTGATGAGATTTACAAAACATATCCCCCTCCCTCTAACTCCCTCCCGCCAGGGAGGGAGGGTTACCCCCTCTCCCTTGATGGGAGAGGGTAGGGGTGAGGGTGAACGCTTTGCCAAAGACATCCTCCCCCAAGCCCGTTCATTGTCATGTCTTTTGTAAGACACCACGGTAATCACCACCAAAGGAGGCCGAGATGCCGGGAGCCAAGATGAAGCAGAAGCTTAAAGACGGGAAGCCGGTCGTCGTCATCTCCGGCGACACCACCACAGACATCCTCGACCAGCTCGGACCCCTTGGATTCGACGGAGCCTGGATCGATACGGAGCACGGCCCCTACACATGGGAGCACATGAGCGACATTTCTCGGGTCTGCGATCTTTGGGAGATGGCATCCCTGATACGCGTCACCACGAATGACCCATCGATCATCATGCGGACCCTGGACCGGGGCATCAACGGCGTCGTCGTGCCGCACGTCAACACCAAAGAGGAGGCGGCAGCAGTGGTCGATGCGGCCAAGTATCATCCCATCGGCCATCGCGGGGTCGGCGGAGGCCGGCAGGGGTACGGCGTCCCGGACTATATCAACAAGGCCAACGACGACACGGTCATCGTGGCGATGATAGAGGATATCGCCGCCGTCAACCGGCTTGACGAGATCCTGACTGTGGAGCACATCGACGCGTTCTTCGTGGCGCGGCACGACCTGGCCCAGAGCATGGGCCACCTGGGGCAGCCGACCCACCCTGAAGTCTTCGCCGCGACGGAGCGGGCGCTGAAGCAGATCATCGCGGCGGGCAGGGTCGCGGGGGGCTCAGGCGCCGATCAGGACGTAGAGCGGCTGCTAGACATGGGCATGCGCTTCTTTATGATCAACTGGACCGCGTGGGTCATGAGGGGAGCCACCGACTATCTACGACGCTTCAAGAGTTAGCAGGATGCCAGAAAAAGACAGGCCAGATTGGTTTCACCCTCACCCTGGCCCTCTCCCATCAAGGGAGAGGGGATTTTGGCATAGCCCCTAGGGCCAGGTCTTTCGAAACTCGTCGGTGTGAACGATCTTGCCGGTGAAGCTCTCAGCGGTCTGCTGAGCCAGGAACAGCAGCGCCGGCCCCAAACGCTCCGGGGTAGGCAGGTGCCAGCTCACACGGTCGTCGGAGTAGTCGAAGTCCTCCGGTAACGCATCCTCCAGGCCCTGAGTCTTGATCATCCCTGGGACCAGGGCATTCACGGCGACGTGATGCTTGGACATCTCCTGGGCCAGGTAGGTGGTCATGCGGTTCACGCCTGCCTTGGTAATGGCGTATGCCATGAGGTCTTGGCCAGGCGACCAACCCTGGACTGTGGTTTCAGCTGTGCGGGCGGTAAGGTTGATGACCGCGCCGCTGCTCTGCTTGATCATGACGGGAAGGACGTGTTTGGCGCAGAGATACTGGCCCAGGGTGTTGACGCGGAAACTCTGTTCGAGCTGCTCCTGAGTAATTTCAAGGGCCTTATACCGGGGGTAGATAGCGGCATTATTCACGAGCACATCGATACGTCCGAACCGCTCCATGGTCTTCGCTACCATGGCCCGGACTTGCTCTTCGGAGGTTACATCGCAGCGCACCGGGAGCGCCTGGGCTCCCAACGCCACAATCTCCGATGCCGTCTGATGAATGGAACCGGGTAGTAACCCCTGCACGTGCCGGTCGCCCCGTCCCGTCGACTTCTGGGCCGCTGTCGCCTCTTTCTCCGTTCTGGCCGCCACCACGACGGAAGCGCCCTCCGCGGCAAGGGCTAGCGCGTAGGCCTTCCCTATTCCCCGGCTGCCGCCGGTCACGATGGCAACTTTGCCTTGGAACTCCAAGCTCACCTCCGGACCTGACTCCCAACGCAGGTCTCGTACTTGACAGGGGGGGGATTGCCACGGCAGTGTAACGGGGGCCTTCTTCTCTGTCAACGATGCTGGTGAAGGACCACAGGTACGCCGTATCGTCGGCGAACAGGGCCACTGCAAGGAGGGCCCCGCCAAGGCAAGGATGGGCCGACCCGACAAGGAGGATGTCATGGGAATCAAAACGGTGGGGATCATCAGTCCCGGAGACATGGGCGCCGCCACGGGCAAGGTGCTTCGCGAGCACGGGCTCGATGTGCTTGCCTGCCTGGAGGGGCGCAGCGACCTGACGCGCCTGCGGGCGCAAGAAGCAGGCTTGCGTATCGTGGCTGACTACGGTGAGCTGGCGCTTTCTTGTGACCTCATCCTCTCGATTCTGGTACCGTCGGAGGCCGTTGCTACGGCCCAACAAGTGGCCGACTGCGTGAAGGCTGCAGGAGCCTCCCCGGTCTACGCCGACCTGAACGCCATAGCGCCCCAGACCACTCAGCGGATCGGCACAATCATCAGTGATGCGGGGGCTCGATTTGTTGACGGCGGAATCCTTGGGGGGCCGCCACCCGAAGGCAATACGCGGTTCTACGTATCGGGTCCGGACCTTGAAACCGTCACGGCTCTCAGGGACTTTGGCCTCGATGTGCGCGTCGTGGGGGACAGTGTTGGACAGGCATCCGGCCTCAAGATGGTCTACGCGGCGTCCAGCAAAGGATCGACAGCCCTGTGGACCCAGCTGCTGGCCGGCGCCTCCGCGATGGGTCTGGGAGATATGCTGGCGAAGGAGCTGGCTGGATCGCCGGTGTTCGAGGCGATGCGGCGTAGCATCCCATCCATGCCTCGGCGCTCCCGTCGATTTGTCGGCGAAATGGAAGAGATAGCGGCCACGTTCGAGAGCCTGGGCATGACGCCCCGGATATTCCAGGGGGCGGCTGATATGTACAGGCTGGTAGGCAGCGGCAGCATGGGAAGGCAAACTTCCAGGGAGCCCGACCCGTCCTTTGAGAAGGTCATCGAGACAATCGCAAAGGAACTGCACAGCCGGTAGCGGGTTCAGTCGGCGGTGCAGGACCCACAACGTCAGAACCGTCGCCGTGATGTCACTCTGGTGCTCTGTACTGTGATGGCGTATAATCGTCGCCTGCGGACCGTGGTCTCTCCCCCTTACTACCGGTTATCGCGTTTGACCGCATAAGTTGCGATCAAGCAACGGGACCCGCTATTTTGTGCGCTGCGCGGCTTCACGGCTAGAGCCTTCTTTCACCGTCTTCTTGCCGTTCCCCCTGGCGCCCGTTGAGGATTGAAGACCGATGCGTGCCATCCTCCGAATACTGCGGCTAGTATTTAGCCGCTATAAAGTCCGTCTGATTGCGGGCTATAAAGCCGTGTTCGGCGCCGCCGCCTCTTCTCTTGCGGTGCCGCGTATCATCGGCACGAGCGCCAACAAGGTCCTGGAGTCCGGAGACAAGGACATCTCTCAGTTCTACGTGCTTGCCTTCGCTTCGTTGGCAGCGGGAGCCGCTCGGGGCCTGTTTGCCTTCGGCCAGACCTACATAGCGGAGAGTACCTCCCAGAAAGTCGCTTACGACCTTCGTAACGAATACTTCTACCGTCTGCAACACCTGGGGTATGGCTTTCACGATAAGCAGATGACCGGCGGCCTCATGCCCAGAGCCACTGCAGATGTGGAGGGGGTCCGCATGTTTATCAACATGGGGGCCATCAGAGCCGGCTTCATCTTCGCCACCATCCTGGGTATAGCGATCGTTACCTTCATGATGGATGTCAAGCTTGCCCTGGTAGGGCTCTCGTTCGTGCCTTTCCTGGCGTGGAGGGCGATAGTCTCCAGCTGGGTCCTGCGCCGCGCCTGGATGCGCGTTCAGGAGCTGATGGGGGAGATGACCACCGGTCCTGCAAGAGAACCTGAGCGGCATCCGGGTTACCAAGGCCTTGGCCGGGGAGGAGTACGAGAAGAAGAAGTTCCGAGAGGCGGCGGCCCGAGTGGCGGAACAGAGATTTCTGGCGGAGAAGAGCTGGGCAATCAACTTCTCGTCGATGAACTTCGGCTTTGTCGTCGCAATCGGCGCGATCCTTTGGGTGGGGGGACTGGATGTCGCCAACGGTAGGACGCTGGTGGACGGTCAGGTTGTCTATACGGGACTGACCCCCGGTGATCTGACCGCGTTCATTTTCTACATGGGCCTGTTGACGATGCCGGTACGGATGCTGGGCTGGATGGTGAACAGCTTCTCCAGGGCGGCGTCATGTGGGGAGCGTATCTTCGAAATCCTGGACACCCCGTCTCCGATACAGGAACGGGCAGGGGCCATGACGTTGCCCAGGACTCAAGGCCGAGTAGTCTTCGAGAACGTTTCGTTTCGCTACGACGGAGGTCCCGAGGTCCTACGGGACATCAACGTCCAGGTGGAGCCGGGCCAGACCGTCGCGTTGCTGGGTCGCCCGGGCAGCGGCAAGAGCACGTTCGTGCATCTGCTACCGCGTTTTTACGACGTTACGGAGGGGAGAGTGACCATCGACGGCATAGATGTCCGTGATGTGACGCTGACCTCGCTTCGGGACAACGTGGGCCTCGTGCAGCAGGACATCTTCATTCACTCTGCCAGCATCCAGGAGAACATAACCTGGGGCGCAGTGGACTCTCCGTTCGAGCAGGTGAGGGAAATCGCCGAAGCTGCCCAGATGCATAGCTTTATCGACGATTTTCCAGACGGGTATGCGACGATGGTGGGGGAACGAGGTGTCGGCCTTTCGGGCGGCCAGAAGCAGCGCCTGTCCCTCGGCCGTACGCTTATTCGGGATTGTCCGATCCTGGTGTTGGACGACTCCACCTCCAGCGTTGACGCCCAGACAGAGCGCCTGATCCAGGAAGCGCTCCTGAAGGCGGCTGAAAACCGGACCACTTTTATCATCGCCCACAGGCTGAGCGCGATCCACCATGCTGATTTGATCCTGGTTTTTAAGGATGGCTCGATCGTCGAGCGTGGGACCCATCAGGAGTTGATGGCGAATGGTGGCGAGTATCAGGAGCTGTACGATCTCCAGCTCCGACCTCAGGAGATGGCGGACGCGGGTCAGTTGGGCGACCCTTCAGAGAGGTCTGGCTGATGGCTAACATCGCTGCCGGATACGGACACCTGGGGCGCTCCGGGCTGGACGACCTGGTTCTGGGGAAGCTGTATGACCGCCGAGTCGTGGTCCGGCTCCTGGGCTATGTCCTGGCGTACAAGCGCTGGACCGTCATGGCCATGATAGGCATGTTCGGTTACATCCTCACGACGGTCTCGCAGCCGCTCCTTATCGCCTGGGGCATCAATAGCGTGATCAGCCCGGATGACGATGGCTCTCGATGGCAAAGCATCCACATCATCGGCCTGATCTTCCTCGGGAATGCCCTCGCCAACATGGTCTTCAACTATATCCAGTATTACTTCCTTGCCAGGGTGAGCGTGAACGTGCTCTATGATTTGGGCACGCAGATGTTCAACCATCTCCAGGGCCAGGCGACCTCCTTTTTCGACCGAAACGAGGTAGGCCGGATCATGTCCCGGGTCCAGAACGATGTGCTGCAGCTGCAGGAGTTCCTGGATGTCGCCGTGATCACCCTGGGTGATGTAGCCATGCTGGTCTTCATCGCCGCGGTGATGTTCTGGCTGAATCCTACGCTGGCGTTGGTGACCATGTCTTCTATGCCCATCCTCGTGGTGATCATGCTCATCTGGCAGCGCTACTCCAGGCCGGCTTTCATCCTCGTCCGCACAGCCCTGTCAGCGGTAAACGGTAGTCTTCAGGAGAACATCTCGGGAGTGCGCGTCTCCCAGAGCATGAACAGACAAGGGCTAAACGTTCAGCGGTTCGATGGCCTCAATACGGAACACCTAGACGCCACGCTGCGCGTCTCGATGTTATCGGCTTCCGTGTTGCCGGTGGTGGAGGTCCTGACGGTAGTCTCCCTGGGGCTGGCGGTGGTTGTCGGAGGAAGGATGACCTTCAACGGCACCCTGGAGGTGGGCTTCCTCGTGGCGTTCCTGTTGTACGTCCATCGCTTTTTCGAGCCCATTAGGACGCTGGCGCAGCAATACACGCAGGTGCAGCGCGCCATGGCATCCGGCGCGCGCATCTTCGAGCTCCTGGACATAGAGCCCGAGCTGGTGGACCGTCCGGACGCCGACGAGATGCCTACCATCAAGGGAGACATCCGCTTCGAGAATGTGTCCTTCAGCTACACGGAGGGGACCGAGGTGCTCCACGACATCGATCTGCGCATCGAGGCGGGGCAGTCCGTCGCGTTGGTTGGGCTGACGGGCGCGGGAAAGACCACGATGCTCTCGCTGGTCGCCAGGTTCTATGACGCAACCTCGGGACGGGTCGCGATCGATGGCATCGACGTCCGTGATGTGACCAGGCAGTCTCTGAACCGCCAGATGAGCATGGTGCTCCAGGAACCGTTCCTCTATTCGACCACAGTGAAGGAGAACATCCGCTACGGCCACCGGGACAAGACAGACGATGATGTGATGGCTGCGGCCAGAGCTGTGGGCGCCCATGAGTTCATCATGAAGTTGGAGGATGGCTACGACACCATGCTCCAGCAGAGGGGAAATAACTTGAGCATGGGCCAGCGCCAGCTGGTCAGCTTTGCCAGAGCCGTGGTGGCAGACCCCCGCATCCTCATGCTGGACGAAGCGACCGCTAATATCGATTCCCAGACAGAGCGGGTCATCCAGGAAGCGATCGGAAAGGTGCTCCATGGTCGGACCTCCATAATCGTGGCCCACCGACTGACGACCATCGTGGGCGCCGACAAGATCGTCGTCCTCGAAGGTGGTCGCATCAAGGAGGTTGGCACCCACGGCCAGCTGTTGGCCCTGAAGGGTGTCTACGCGCGCCTCTACGCCATGAACTTTGGCGAGGACCTCTGGGGCAGTGGCGGAGACCTGTCCGCCGAACGGGCGGGCGCAGATATGCTTGGTGACTTCACCGTCGAGTTCGAAGGCCGCTAAGCGATCACGCAGGCATGCAGCTGCTCGGTTGACGCCCCCAGGGGGCGCCGATAGACTTGAGCTCGCGGGACCCGTCCACATCTTGACACGAAAAGCTATGCCAAAAATCGACATGTCGGATTGGTTTCACCCTCACCCTGCCCCTCCCCCATCAAGGGAGAGGGGATTTTGGAATAGCCTCAGGTCTATCGGGGTGTACGCGTGAGCGTCTCCCACGCAGAGAAGATATCGCTTACGGTCAACGGCCAGGAGCATGCTCTTGAGGTCGATCACCGTTGGACCTTGCTCCGCACTCTCCGCGACGAGCTGGGTCTCACGGGGGCCAAGCGTGGCTGCGATCGAGGAGAATGTGGCGCGTGCACAGTGTTGCTGGATGGTGTGCCGATATATGCCTGTCAAATGCTGGCCCTGCAGGTTGGCTCCCGAAAGGTGCTGACCATCGAAGGGCTGGGCGACGCCAGCAAGCTGCACCCCGTTCAACAAGCGTTTCTCGACTACGACGGAGGTCAGTGCGGCTATTGCACCCCTGGCTTCGTCATGAGCACGAAAGCCCTTCTGGATAGGACCCCTGACCCCGACGAAGATACGATCCGCCGCGCCCTTTCCGGCAATATCTGCCGATGCAACGCCTATGGCCGCATCATGGAATCGGTGAAGGCCGCGGCCCGTGGTAGGGCGAAAGACGGCCGGTGAAGGCTGGGAGCATTCTATGACCGACCAGGTGGTTGGACGCTCTGTCCCCAGGATTGACCTGCCGGAGAAGCTAACCGGCGAGGCCCGCTACACCAGCGATCTGAAGCTGCCTGGGATGTTGCACGGCAAGGTACTCCGCAGCCCCTATCCCCACGCCCGTATCGTCGCCATCGAAACGGCCGGGGCGGAGCGGTTGGCTGGCGTCCACGCCCTGGTGACGCCCTTCGACGCCCCGGAGGGAAAGGTCGCGCCGGACATGGGTATCCTCAACGACGAGGTCCGCTTCGTCGGCGATGAAGTAGCCGCCGTCGCAGCCGATGATGAGGATGTCGCCCAAGAGGCGATCGGACTGATCGAGGTCCGTTATGACCCTCTTCCCTTCGTGACCGATCCCGAAGAGGCGTTGCGGCCTACGGCGCCGGCGGTGCACCCCGGAGGCAACCTGGTGGGCGGGAGGCCCCTCTCGTTAGAGCGGGGCAGCATCGACGAGGGCTTTTCCGAGGCGGACCGGATCTTTGAGGATACCTTCACCACACCGGCCCATTCCGGCGGCGCCCTGGAGCCCAGGGCCGCCATCGCCTCCTGGGATGCCGGCCGGCTGACGGTATGGAAGTCCAGCCGAGGCGTCCACCAGGATAAGCACATGATGGCCAGCGCTTTGGGGCTGGAAAGCGATACCGTGCGGGTCATCGGCCCCCACATGGGCGCAGGCTTCGGCAACAAGGACGAGACCCGACTTGCCATCCTGGCGGCCATTCTCGCTCAGAGGGCCGGCAGGCCGGTGAAGATCGAGCTGACGCGGGAAGAGGAGCTGATTGCAGGCAGGACTCGGCACGCGACCAGGACCACGATCAGGGTCGGCGTCAAGGACGAAGGCTCCATCACGGCTATCCACGCCAGCACCATCATGGACACCGGCGCGTACATGTCTTCGGGCCCGGGCGTGCTGCGGAGGGCGGGACAGGGCGCTTTGTACTTATACCGATGCCCTCACGTGCGCTATGACGGCCAGCTGGTCTACACAAACCGGCCCTCCGCCGGTTCGTACCGCGCGCTGGGGGCGCCCCAGGGGCATTTCGCCCTTGAGGCCCTCATGGACCGCATCGCCCAAGACCTTGGGATGGACCCTCTGGACTTTCGCCTGAAGAACCATGTGGGCCCAGAAGGGCAGCCGGGGCAACGGACAACCCCGCCCGATGAGATCATAGACACCCAGCCAGTGGAAGGAGGCGTCCCTTTTTCCAGCAATGGGCTCAGAGAGTGTCTCACCAGAGGGGCCGAGGCTATTGGCTGGAGAGAGCGCCGAAGGCCTTCCGGTGAGAGTAAAGGGCCCAAGGTGACCGGCCTGGGCATGAGCATGATCATCTATCGGGGCGGCCCCGGTGGAAGGACCGCCGCCAAGGCAAGGCTTACGGCAGAAGGTGGCGTCGAAGTGGTGTCGGGCATCATCGATGTCGGAGAGGGAGCCGCGACGGTGCTGGCACAGATGGCCGCCGACGAGATGGGGGTGTCCTACGACAGCGTGAAGATGACCCTGGCCGACACCGCTCTGACCTTGCCCGCGCATATCACCGCTGGCTCCATGACGACCTTCTCCAGCGGCATGGCGGTGAAGGCGGCGAGTGCTCAGTTGAAGGCCGTTGTCCTGGATGCCGCTTCGGGCATTCTGGATGCAGGCGTCGACGACCTGGCGCTGCAAGAGGGGTCCGTGGTGGTCGGATCGGACCCTCAGCGGAGGATTACCCTGGCGGAGCTGGCGCGCAGCGCCGGTGGAAAGACGCTGGAGGCCGAGGCCTCGGTGCTTCCCGGCAGCACGAAGTCGATCATCAACTCCTTCGGCGCCCACTTCGCGGAGGTCGAGGTCGACCTGGGGACGGGGCAGGTCCGCATCGTCCGGTTTGTCGCCGCCCACGACTCGGGCCGGATCATCAACCCCGCCCTGGCGACGAATCAGGTTGAGGGCGGCGTCTCGCAAATGCTGGGCTTCACCCTGACCGAGGAGATGATAACCGATGGGCGCAGCGGCTTCACCCTGAACGGCAGCTACCTTGAGCACAAGGGGCCGACCTTCATGGACTACCCCGATATTCAAGTTATCTTCGCCGACGTGGTGGACCCCGAAGGCCCCTTTGGCGCCAAGGCCCTCGGCGAGCCTCCCAGCGTCGGCGTCGCCCCCGCCGTTATTAACGCGATCCATAACGCAACGGGACTGCGGATCAATGATCTGCCGGTGACACCGGACAGAATCCTCAACGCAATCCAGATGTCCGAGACCGGATAACCACGATGAAGCCTTTCGAATTCGTCCGGGTCGAGTCGGCGACGCAGGCTGCCGAGCTGCTCGCCGCCGATCCAACAGCGAGCCGGGTCATCGCAGGGGGCACCGACCTGATGAGCGAGATCAAGGAAGGGGTGGTTAGCCCAGCAACCCTGGTCAGCCTGACGGGGCTTACTGAACTCGCTCAGATCACGGCCACAACGAACGGGGTCGAGATCGGGGCGTTGGTCACCCTGTCTGAGATCGAGGCTGACTCGGAGATCAACAGCGTGTACCCAGTCCTGGCTCAGGCCGCCGCCGCCGTGGCCACGCCACAGATTCGTAACGTCGGGACCTTGGGAGGCAACCTCTGCCAGCGGCCTCGTTGCTGGTATTACCGGAGCCCGCTTTTCGACTGCAGAAAAAAAGGCGGGACGATCTGCTTCGCCATCAACGGCAACAGTAAATATCACGCGATCCTGGGCGGCAAGGACTGTTACATCGTCCATCCTTCTGACACGGCGCTCGCGCTCATGGTTTATAGAGCCGTGGTGACGATCGCCGGCCCCACCGGAACGAAGACCATCCCCATCGGCGACCTGTTCGTCGGACCGGAGCAAGACATGATGGCTGAGACAGTCCTGCAGCCCGGTGAGATCGTAACTGGGGTGTCGCTGCCAAAGCCTCCGCCCAATTACCGCAGCGCTTTTCTGAAAATCAGGGAACGCCAGGCACAGGACTTTGCTCTGGTGAGCGTTGCAGCGGCGATGGAGACCGGCGAAGGGCGGATACTCGACGCCAGGATCGTGCTGGGCGGCGTCGCGCCGGTCCCCTTACGTGCCTTTGCCGCCGAAGAGGCGCTGCGCGGGTCCTCATTGCGCGACGTCGATTCGGTCGCGGTGGCGGAGCTGGCAGTGCAGGGAGCGCGGCCGTTGAAGGACAACCACTTCAAGGTGCCCCTTACCTCAACCCTGGTGGCCCGCGCGATTACCGCGTTGATTGAATAGGCTCGAGGCGGAACACGCCTGAGCCTGCCCAGACGCAGAGCGCCCCCAATGCCGCACGGAATATGAGCCGCTTGGCCCGTTATCGAAGCTGACCCCCTGATACTGTTGATAGAGGCATCATGAGTGTTTCAGCTATCAGGATTCTGTTGGTTGAGGACAACCCGGGGGATGCGCGGCTTGTGAAAGAAGCGCTGACCGGAGCAGGCCAAGGCTCATTTCAGTTGACGCATGCAGCGGACCTTGGTTCGGCTTTAGAGGGGCTTCGTCGGGAGACATATGACGTGGTCCTTCTCGATCTCGGCCTGCCTGACAGCCAGGGCCTCGAAACGTTGTCCACAGCCCACGGAGAGGCCCCGGAAGTGCCTATCGTGGTGCTCACTGGGCTGAGCGACGAGACCCTGGGCGTCGAGGCAGTCAAGAGCGGCGCGCAGGACTACCTGTTCAAAGGGCACATCGAGAGCAGGCTGCTCGCACGATCTGTGCGCTACGCCATAGAGCGTCAACGGGTGGAGGAGGAGCTCGGCCGCCGTGCCACGGCGCTGGCGAAGGCCGAGGAGGCCCAACGGGCCAGGAGAAGGATCATAGCCGCCCAGGAGGCCCTGCGGCGGGAGATCGCATCGCACCTTCACGGCCGCGTGCAAGGGAGACTGCTGGCGTTAAGAGGCACTGCTGGCGTTAAGAGGCATCCAGCTGGCGGCAATGAAGGACGACCTATCACCGGAGACGTCGAAGGTGATGGGACAAGTCGTGGAGGGTATCAGCGAGGTAGTGGAGCAAGAGATCAGTGTCCTAAGCCGGCAGCTCTATCCCTCCATCCTCAGACTTGGCATCACTCCGGCCCTTCAATCGTTGGGGGACCAGTTCAGGGCATCGCTGACCGTTGACGTGGAGATCGATGAAGGGTTGGAACGCTTGGCCGGGGGTGACCGGACCCTGGTACCTGAGCCGGTACGGCTGGCGGCATTTCGCATCGCTGAGAGTGCGCTGAACAATGTGGTCAAGCACGCCCAAGCGAGCCGCGCAACGGTACGGTTGGAACGATCATCGGAACAGTGGCTTTGGCTGACGGTTGGGGATGACGGCCGAGGATTCGATGTCGAGAGCGTCGTGGGCGGACTTGGCCTGGCGGAGATGGGGGATTATGCTGAATCAGTCGGCGGTGAGTGCGTCATCCACAGCGCCCCGGGCAGGGGTACCGAGATTACGGCTACGCTCTGTCTGGATGGAGCCAGCGGCCGCCGGTAGCCTGGGATTTTATGTCTCCTCGATGTACAGGAGCGTCGCCTTGACCCGAGCGTGCAGCTCCTGCTCTCCCGTGAGGTCCAGGTGTTGGTAGATAGCGCTGATGTAGGTCTCGACCGATTTCTCCGCCAGGGTCATCCGCTGAGCGATGGCGGCATTATTGTATCCCTGCGCTATGAGCTCCAGGACCTCCCGCTGCCGAGGCGCTAGCCTGGATATCGTCGACCCAGATCGAGGCTGCAGCGAGGCCACCACGGCTGGGTCCAGCACCAGCATGCCGGCGATACTGCCTTGGATCGCCCGAACGATGGCTCCAACGTCGGCCACCGTCTGTTTGAGCAGGTAAGACCAGCCTGGACTTTGTCCCAGAGGCAAGGTTGTCACATAGCGGCGGTCCTTATGGGAAGAGAGGATCACGATGCCGGTGGAGGGCCTGTCTTTCTTGATACGCAGCGCAGTTTCAACCCCGTCCATCTCGCCATCCAGCTCGATGTCCATCAGCACCGCATCGGGCTCGGTCTTCTCCACGAGGCGCAGGGCCGTTTCTCCATCCTGCGCCATGCCGACTACTTCCAGCCCTGGCTCGTTGGACAGGGTTTGACTGAGTAGCTGGCTAAAGAGCGCCTCGTCCTCGACGATGAGGATCCTGGTGTCGTCCAAGTTGCGTTTCCTGCGCTGGTACTGCCCGCCCTGGGCAAGCCCCCAAAAAAATGCCCACCCCTGTCTTCGAGTATCTCGATTGAGGTGAGAGCTGTATACACCCTCTCGCATCACCAATGATGGCCGTTCGTAGCATCTCACTGCTTGCGCTTTCAGCTATGGTAAGATCGAGCCCTTACTATCAGCGGGCTTTGCACAAAAAGTGAGGCATGATGTGTCACCCTGAGCGAAGCTGAAGGGTCTGGAGATGAGTCCCTTCCCCCTTGAGGGGGGAAGGTTTAGGATGGGGGTGAAGGCTGCCCCACCCCAGATTCTTCGCTCGCCTGCGGCCGGCTCAGAATGACATTTTGTGCGAGGACTATCAGCATTTTCCGGGGGTCCGCCAGATGACAGACATGCTCAAAGACAAGGTTGCCGTGGTTACGGGATCAGGGCAGGGCATCGGAAAAGCCATTGCTATTCTGATGGCCCGGGAAGGGGCCAGGGTTGTAACCAACAACCGACGTTCCGATAACCCGGAGGGCACCGCCGGAGATACGGCCAAGGAGATCACCGAGGCTGGAGGTACGGCCGCTGCGGTGTATGCCGACGTGGCAACGATGGAGGGTGGAAAGAAGCTCATCGATGGATGCCTGTCCGCTTTCGGCGCCATCGACATACTGGTGAACAATGCGGCCAAGGGGTCCACGCAGCTCTTTGACGAGACCACCGAAGAGCAATGGGACGGAGTGATCAATGGCAGCTTGAAATGCCAGTTCATCTGCGCCCGAGCCGCTGTCCCAGTGATGCGAGCAAGGGGGTACGGCCGGATCATCAACGTGTCATCCCGCGTTGGCGTTGTGGGGCTGATCGGGATGGCATCCTACGCAGCGGCCAAGGCCGGAGTCGTGGGATTCACCTGGAGCTTGGCCCGGGAGCTGGGGCCCTACGGAATTACCGTGAATTGCATGATGCCCACCGCCACCACGAACAGGACGGAGGAGTCCCGGCGATCAAGGCAAGCGCAGACGGGTGTCTATCACCCACCCTCGTCGACTAATCTACCAGAGCATGTGGCGCCCATCGTCGTATACCTGGCCAGCGGTGAGGCAGCCGGAGTGAATGGGCAGCTCTTTTACTCCACCGGCGGTGAGGTCTCGCTCTACTCCGTACCGAAACCGATCAAAAGCATCTACCGAGAGGGCGGGTGGACGCTGGACAGCCTTGCTGCCACTTTCTCAAGTGCTTTCGGGACCGATCTGGACCCCAGCCCGCCTGTTGCACCGCCGGCATAAACGGCTAGCTGTTCTCGAGGCCATAGAGGTCCATGGCATTGCCACAGACAATCTGGTGCCTATCTTCATCGGGAACGCCGTTAAACATCTGGTCGATCACCTTTCGTGAGTAGGGCCAATCGCAGCCATGGTGCGGATAATCGGTCGACCACATCATGTTGTTCACACCCACGACATGGCGGTTTTTCACTGCGTAGTTATCGATGATGAAGGTCGTCTTCCAGTTCCTGTAGTAGTAATAGCTGGGCAACTCTTTCAGGGGGTGACCGGCGGCCGCCCTGTTACGCCAATACCGGTCATCCCAAAACTCCAGGGCGCACGGTATCCATCCAGACTGGGTCTCTACCGCGATCATCTTGAGGTCCGGGAAACGATCGAAAGTTCCCCTGGCAATGAACTGGATCAAGATGCTGCCGAAGCCCCCCACCGAGCCCATGATGAGCATTGCGCCTGTGGGGTTGGCATCCACTTTTGGTATGCCGCTTGCGGCTGCTTGAGCACGGGTGCTGCCGCCGATGCTGAGATGAATGTTGACGGGCATTCCCATCTCTTCCGCCTCAGCCCAGAAGGGGTCGTCCTCCGGGCTCAGTGTCGCGTTGCCGCTGGGGTATCGGGAGAGGTTTATCCCCTTATATCCCTCTTTTTTAGCGCGCCGAAGCGAGGCAAGGCTTGTCTCGATTCCTAGATTCGGGATTTGAAACATGGGAAAAAGGCGCTTGGGGTCAGCCGCCGCGAACTCGTTCTTGACCCAATCGTTGTAGGCCTCGATCGCCGCTTCGTGCATCCCGTCGTCGGGATGGTCCATGAAATAGATCATGGAGCTCGGCCAGGGATAGATGATCTGGGCATCGACGCCATCGAAGTCCATGTCCTCCAGGCGGGCCTTGCCTTCCCAGCAGCCTTTCCTGAACTCAGAGTACTTTGCCCCAAGCCAGTGCATTTGCTCGTAGGACTGGCCGGGAGTGGTAACCATCCCAAGTGGTCTGGCGGCGACTCCTCGTCCAAACTCCCAGGCGTCGCCGCCCTCTGAATCCTTGACCAGCTTGGGCATATCAGCGTGATACTTTTTCGGCATGTACCTCTCATAGAGGTCCGGCGGGTCCACGGTATGGACATCGGAATCGATTATCTTGTAATGCATGGCTGCTCCTTACGCCCTGGGCGGCGACCTGTTGGGCGGCGTTCGCCGCTGACCTACCTGCGAGCCCGATTCTAGACTCGCCAGAGAAGGGTGTCAACAACACGATCAACGGAGCTGCAGTGGAGGCTAAGTCAACAGCGGCAAGACGAAGCGGGGTGAACGAGCGTCGGCAGGCGGCCCTCCGACTGTGGAGCGACCTCCTGCCTAGTAGGTGTCCTGACCCTCATTTTGGCGGTGAAGCAGCTTGGGTGTCTTGCGTAACGTCCGCATACTCTCGCCTGTGGCTGCGGCTAGACCGCCGTCCAACGGTTGAGGGTTGTACAGGGCCTGTGTTGCAGCTCGGCTGATTTCCTGGAAGGTCTCCGGCAGGGGAATGCCCAACCTCTCAAGACGGTCTAGGTATTCTTGAGGGCTATGAGCCGTAAGGACCGATGGGTAACCTTTGCGCCGAAGAACGCGTCGCGCTGCAGCGTACGTTTTCCGGACCCGCATTCGACCGTCACCAGAGAGCACGGAATAGGCGAAGGCAGGCTCCCAACCCCGTTCCCGCAATCGACGGGCGACCATCACTGCGAGAAAGAAAACGAGCGCCAGGCCGGTGCCGGGGAGCACGCCATTTGTCCCAAGACCCGTAAGGCCCGTCTGGAGAGTGGATAGTCCCCCAGCGGCGTAGCTCGGACCCACGGCTGTAATGTCTTTGATCTGAGTGCGCAGCACATCCTGCAGGCTGCTAGTCGCCTTCGCGAATCCAGCATCCAAGGCCCAGGGAGAGTCGGGCCGGGGGGTCGGATCGAATGGTACCCACCCGGACCTTAGGAACTTGATCTCCACCCACGCATGGGCGTCCTGGAGGCGGACCGTATGGACTCCGCTCAGCCTGTCGTAGCTTCCCGGCAGGTAGCCTATGGCTACCCTCGCCGGTAGACCGATGGACCGCGCCATGACCGCCATGGCCGTGGCGAACTGGGAGCAGTAGCCCGCTTGCCGATGGAAAAGGAAGTCGTCCACCACGTCGTCGGAACGGGTCAGGGGAGATACCCGAAGGTCGTAGTCGAAATTCGTGAGCAGGTATTGTTCGAGACGGGCGGCCATTTCGAAATCGGTATTCGCGCCCTCAACGATCTGCCGAGCAAGGGCCTCGATCCGCAGCGGTACGGTGAGGGGTCTAACGCTGGAAAGATAGCTCCCGTCCGCTCGGTCCTTTTGAAGCACCTGTGGTGTCAGCACGGGGACGGCTGAGATAACTTTATAGGTGGCGCCTGAAACCTGTAGCGCGCCAACCCCTTGTGGGCTGCCTGGGGCAGGCTCATCGGCTGGCAAGACTATGACCCCCGGGCTGTAGCCTGTGAAGATCGCGTGAGGCTGGGGGGCCTCCAGGTAAAAGGTCTGCGTATAGCTCTTCGTTTTCCCCGTCCACGGAGGAGTTTCCGGGAAACTTGCCCGACCGTCACCCAGGTCCAGCAACCCCGGCGGTCTGTCCGCTGCCAGCCAACCCCGACCGTCGTAGTCGTCCAGCACCTGGCCCCTCCAATAGCTAGCAAGGGGACTTCTGACATACATGACTACCTGGCCCCCACCCTCGCCGGTGTACCCCAGGGTCTGGCGCGAGACCGGGGCGGAGGAAGGAGTCTGGTTGACCTCAGTAGCCAGGATGCTGGAGCTTCTAGCCTGCGTCCCCGTCTCTTCGGAGGACCCAAGAGTTTGCCCGCTCTCCGTATTCCGGGAGGGTAGCGCCCGGACACGGGGCGCTGACTCGCCAATGGAAGTACGGTCTATCGATGGAGGGCTGCCCACCGAAAGGTCCAACCGGCTCGGAAGCGGTCCTGCGTCCTGGACTCTGTGGGACTGGGGAATCAACGCGAAGGCCCCCACTGCCCCGGCAAACACGATGACAGCGACACCCAGAGTCACCATGCCATGACGCATCCATCCTCCTGCGGTCGTGTCCAGGAGGCCCCGTCGGAGCTCGGCAATGTGTGCAGAAGCCATCGTGGCTAACGCGACAAGACCGAACAGGAGCAGGAAGCCAACGAATTGAGTCGAAAGAGCCCCCTCGCCGGCCAGGAGCACCACGGCCAACCCCAGGAGTACCATGTCGTACAGCGACCGCAGGCTTCTGAGGTTGAAGCTGACCACTAACTGTACTACGGCTAGCAGTTTCGCCCAAGGGAAAAGGGAGCCGCCCAGTATCGCGGCATAGAGATCAGCGTACATCGTCCAAACGGCGAACGCGACGGCGAGATAGACGATGGCTCCCAGTCTGACTCGGTCTCCGGTCCCGAAGCCGGAGACGATGTGCCCCAGCCCTGCCCCGATCATCAGCAGAACGAAGAACGTGAGATCGCCGCTCACCCAAGCGACAGAGGCCATTGAGATCCAGACCCCGGCAAGGGACCAGGAGTAGAGCCACAGTTTTTCGCGCCTGGAGACATTAGCCCAGTTCAGCTTCGGGACCTTCGGCCTGCTGTGCCTACGCAGGCTAACGCGCATGGCTGTTTTGCGCTCCCTTCCCGCTGGCTTCCCGTACTTCCGTGTCTCTTGGGCGGTCTACCCCGGACGAGCCTCTGGCCAATACCTTTGATAAAGCAAACAAGGCGTCGGAAAGCTCCCCTTTCTTACACCCCACCATAGTGAAGCCCATGCTTGACAGCCTTCCCATGGCGTCGGCATCCTCCCCAGTCCCGAACCCCTCCAGGAGCATCACCGTTGTCGCAACAGAGCTCGGTTGCCTGTACAGCAACCGCAGGGTCTCCTCATCGCCGGACGAGAGCACTATGACGGAGGCGCCGAAAGACCTGGGCTGCCCCAACAGCTCGCGGACACCGTCACCATCATGTTCCCGCAGAAGGGCCAACCGCCGCATGACAGCCTCCAAGCTTGAGAGCTCCCCGGTCGCAGGCCACATCTTGAAGGGCAGCCCTCGCCGATAGGACGAGTCCGCGAGGCTCGCTACGATCTTGACTCCATATTCCAGCGTGTTTTCCTTGCCTTCCCCCAGCAGGCACGCTGGGTTGAGAGCCACCCGGATCTCTCCCTCGGGGATCTCATCGAACTCTCGGATCATGAGATGACCTGACCGGGCCGAGCTCTTCCAATGAATGCTATTGATGCGGTCTCCCGGCTGATACTCCCTGACGCCCCGGAATTCGCCCGTTGGCCGAGGGAGTATGCTCTGGGGCATCTGCCCCGTCAGCGCTCCCTGGCGGGCAGTGGCGTCCATAGACACAACCTTTGGGTAGACCGTCACGTGCAACGGGGCATTCAGGCTCCTTCGGGCGCTAAATAGGCCAAAAGGAGCGGAGGTCGCTGCCTCTAGGTCCGGGAACTCGTAGCTCCCACGCAGATAACATCGGACACGGTAGAGCGCCCGGACCGTGCTTCGCGGAGACGCGCTGCCAATGAAGAAACCACTATCTCTGGCGTCGGGAGACGCCAGCGGACATCGCTCACGTATGGTCACGAGGACCTTGGGTAGATACGAGCGATTCTTTATGTCAACGATGAGATCTGTCTCGGCGTCTTCTGCAAGACCGGCCTGGCTACCCGCTGTCCGAGAGCTGGCGACCACAACGCTGCGCTCGGCAGAGAGTCCCCGGAGGTTGAACCATGGGACCAGCAGGTTCACCACGAGAGCCGACCATGCCAGGGCGTCGGCCACAAAGAACCAGCCGATGTTTGTCAACCACGCCAGGGCGTAGAGTACCAAGGCGACCAGCATCACGACGATGCCACGCCGGGTAGGGAATACCGGGAGCACCCTACGCGGGTACCGGAACATCCCGTAGGATCTCTTTGATCACCATGTCCGCCCCCAGGCCCGATGAGGCTGAGGGAACGATTCGGTGAGCGAGTACATGGGTGGTAAGGTGTTGGATGTCGGTCGGCAACACGAAGGAGCAGCCCCGCAACGCCGCCAGGGCTTGTGCCGCTCGTTGGAGCTGCACACCCGCCCTGGGACTGGCCCCAAGAGATACATGAGGGCTTTGCCGCGTCGCAACCAGGATGTTAGCGATGTACTCCTTGATTGGGCGCGCAACTTCTATGTGGCGGACCTCGGCCTGCGCCTCCTCGATGTGCTCGGCGCTCAAGACCGGCGCAACCGTAGGGTCGTCGCCTTCCCCCAGCTCCAGAATGGTGATCTGCTCCTTCGTTGAAGGGTAGCCGATGCTCAGGGCCATCATGAACCGGTCCTGCTGGGCCTGGGGAAGCGGAAAGGTGCCGTAGCCGTCAACCTCGTTCTGCGTCGCAACTACCCAGAACGGCACCGGCAGCCGATAGCTCCTGCCGTCGACGGTTACCTGTCCTTCAGCCATTGCCTCCAGCAGCGCAGATTGGGTCCTGGGGCTTGCACGGTTCACCTCGTCCGCCAGGACGATGTTTGCGAAAATCGGGCCGGGAACGAACTCGAAGCGTCCCTCTCCCTGGCGGAAGATGGACGACCCGGTGATGTCCGTAGGGAGAAGGTCAGGGGTACACTGAATGCGCTTGAACGTGCCATCGATGGAAGAGGCCATCGATTTGGCCAGAAGGGTCTTCCCAACTCCTGGGAGATCACGTAGCAGCAGGTGGCCTCCGGCCAGCATGCTGACCACTACCAGTTGGATGACCTCTTCCCGGATCACGACCACGTCAAGGATGTTGCACGCCAAACGTTGAAAATCTTGGAAGACCGATCGGGTCAGCACGCTCTTTCATCTCCTGGAAATGTTATTTTGTAAGGCCCAAATGACACTGGCCGTTCTCTGAAGGTACCTTGCCCTCGGCGTCGCCGATAGCACCACCGGCGTCATGTTAGGTGCTACGGTAGGGTGCGTCGGCTGTGTCGCTCGACCGATGGGCGTGCCCAAGGGGTGCATCTCATGGCTCTAGCGGCGGGGCGAGCAAGCGGCGCTGGGCGTTGCGAAATAAGGGAATTATATACCTAATTACCCTGAGATGGTAGGATAGAAGTACGCATAGAGGGAGGCAATCGGCGATGGGTGAAGAAGAAAGAAACCTCGAAGTCGGCAAGATGGCCGTCGAGAAGCACGAGCTCCTTATCGAAGAGAAGTGTTTGGTTAATCGGCTCCGAAAAATGGCGAATGTGAGCAAGGCGGTTGTTGAGGTCGTCGATAGCGTAATTAGGCAACAGCTTTCGCCGCGGAAGAAGCTAAGCGCAAGCCGGGCCGCCCCGTGGAGCACAAGCCGCCTGAGCCGATTCCCGACACGGCAGAGAACGCTATCAAGTCTTTGTTGCGGACGCGGCCCAAGGCAGAGCGGGAGACGCTACGCAAACGAGCGGAGGAGGCCGCCTCTTAGAAGGCGGCTGGGGTAATTAGGTATATAATTCCCTTAGCAAAGGTGATGAGCGTCCCGGCCTTGCCAACACCGAACGCGCTGAGTCCCCGGCCACTGCTGATGGCAGCGCGAGACGGCAATTCGGCTTCTTTCTTGTTGACGACGGTACCCGCTCTTTCGGGTGGCCCAACCCCGTCCGGGGCCATCCCACACCTGTCGGGCACTGTTTGACGAGGTAGTGTACCATAGGGTAGCCCCCCAACCGCGAGGCCAAAAGGAGCGATACGCTTGGGTAGTAACGGAGCTATTAACGTCGCAATCATCGGCGTAGGGAACTGCGCTTCATCTTTAGTCCAAGGAATCCAATACTACCGGGAGGCCGATCACGAGCAGAGCATTCCGGGTCTTATGCACCCAATGCTAGGTGGCTACCATATCTCCGACATCAACTTCGTCGCCGCCTTTGACATCGATCGCGAAAAGGTGGGTAAAGACCTGTCTCAGGCGATCTTCTCGGGCCCCAACAACACCCTCCAGTTCTCTGAAGTCCCGAAGACTGGGATCACGGTGCAGCGAGGGACTACCATGGACGGCATTGGCCGCTACCTGGCTGACACGGTCCTCGAGTCCGATGCAGCCCCCGTGGATATGGCCAGCATCCTCAAGAAGACGAAAACCGACGTGGTAGTCAGTTACCTCCCGGTCGGCTCGGAGAAGGCCACGAGATATTATGTCGAGCAGATACTGGAAGCGGGCTGCGGCTTCATCAACTGCATACCGGTGTTCATCGCGTCCGATCCCTCGTACCAGGAAAAATTCCGCAAGGCCGGGTCGCCGATCATTGGAGATGACATCAAGTCCCAGGTGGGCGCAACCATCACCCACCGGGTCTTGACCCGCCTCTTCGAGGACCGGGGAGTCCACCTGGAGCGGACCTATCAGTTGAACTTTGGCGGTAATACCGACTTCCAGAACATGCTGGAGCGCGACCGCCTCGAATCCAAAAAGATATCGAAGACTCAAGCTGTTACATCTCAGATCGGCGACTCTCTCCACCACAACAATGTCCACATTGGCCCCAGTGACCACGTGCCGTGGCTTGCGGACCGCAAATGGTGCCACATTCGTATGGAGGGGCGAGGCTTCGGCGATATACCCCTGAACCTGGAGCTCAAGCTGGAGGTCTGGGACAGCCCCAACTCCGCCGGCGTGGTGGTAGACGCCATTCGCTGCTGCAAGATTGCCAAAGACCGTGGATTGAGCGGCCCAATCGAGGAGCCTTCGTCTTACTTCATGAAGTCCCCGCCGACGCAATTCACCGACGACGTAGCGCGAGACAAGGTCGAAGACTTCATTTCCGGCAAGTAGCATGGTGCTGAAAAACACCCCCAAACCCCCTCAAGGGGGTTCGAGGGCAGCGCCCGCAGGCATTGCGCCTGGCGGCGAGGAGAGGCATCAGGGGAGGCGCCGGGGCTCCGCATCTCTGGACTCCCCTTCTTCAGCATCCTGCTAGATAACCCGCAACCTCCCTGATGACCTTCAGTCCAAGATGTCTCTTGCCAGGTCCAGCCATGCGGTTTCCTCCGACGACAGACGAAGCTCTATAGCTTCACGGTTTGCCGCGAATTCCTCGGCGTTGGCGCTCGCTATGATGGGAAATACGTTCAACGGCTGGCTCATCACGTAAGCGACAGCAACCTGCGGCACCGAAAGTCCTTTCCTGACGCCCAGGGTAGCCGCCCGCTCCAGCCGGAGAAAATTGTCCTCGGTGCCGAAGCTCCGGGGCCATAAGGCATTCGGGTCGGCCCTTACATCGTCCCGGCCGACCCGGCCCGACAAAAAACCAAGGGACAACGTGGCCCAGGTGAAGAGGGGCATGCCCGAAGCCTCATACCACTGACGGGCAGCGGCCTGGCCTGGGCCGGTAATGCTGACACAATCGGCCCATGGAGGCTCCACCTGCTCCGCGAGGCTGAAGTGCGGGCTTGCCGCGACAAATGGGACCAGGCCATTCGCCTTTGCGTATCGGTTAGCCTCCTGGGTTCTCTGGTGAGACCAGTTGGACGCCCCAATAGCGCCAATGTGGCCGGAGTTCAGGTGCTTGTTAAGGACCTCGATGATCGGCCCCACAGCCACAGACGGATCGTCTCGGTGCAACAGGTAGAGATCGACGCGATCGACCCCCAGCCTCGTCAGGGAATCGTGCAAGTCAGACTCGATGTCGGATGGGGTAACCCGTTTTCGGTCGGCGTTGTGATGGGCTCCCTTGGTTATGATGACGACCCGGTCGCGAACACCACGCTCCTTGAGCCAACGGCCCAGGACTCGCTCACACAGCCCATCGCCGTAGGCATGAGCCGTATCGAACGCCGTGCAGCCCTGATCGAATACCGAGTCCAAGAGGCGCAAGGACGCTTCCGGCTCCCAGGACTTGAACATCTCGGTGCCTTGGACCAGCCTTGCTACTGGCCTGTCGATCCCGGGAACAGATCCGTATTGCATGGGTCTCGGGCGGCTTCGGTCAGGCCCTTCCGCCTGCCTCAGCGTCATGCCGTCGAAGGGCGGGAAGCTGATCGAACACCTTCTCTACAGCATCCACTACTTGATTCATATCCTCCCGTCCCAGGGGCGGCCGGACCATGTTGGTCCAGATTGCCTGGGAGGCGCAGAGCCTCTCCGCCACCGGATGGCGCACCTGCCGATAGTCTATCTCGCGGCCTTGCCGATTGTGGCAAGAAAAGGGGCAACCTTCGCTTCCATAGACCAACCGCTCCTGGAACATCGGGTTCTTGTAGAGCGGATGTGGGTATCCACCGGTGAAAGGGACCCCCTCGGCGTTCAGGGCTTCAAGCAACGCGCTTTTGGGAACGGATGCCGTATGCTCATCGTACAGCATCCCATAGAGGTGAAAAACGTGCTTTACCCCCTCCTCGACCAACGGGGTAGCCAGAGGAGAGCCAGCGAGCCGTTGGGAGAGGTATGCGGCATTCTCTCGACGGACATCGTTCCATTCATCCAGATGGCGGAGCTGAACCCGGCCTATGGCCGCTTCCATTTCCGTCACGCGGTAGTTCCAGCCCAATACGTTGGAGAGATAGGAGCGGGGCTTGTCCTCCAAAAGCAGCTCGCCATGATTGCGTATCAGCCGGCACCGCTCTGCCAGCTCCTCCCGGTCCGTAACGACCATGCCGCCTTCACCGGTCATCATGTTCTTGGTCTCTTGAAAGCTAAAAGTGCCCAGAGCGCCGATAGTGCCCGCCACTTTGCCTCCGAAGGCAGCCCCGGGCGACTGGGCGGTGTCCTCAATCACGATCAGTCCGTGCCGGTCGGCTATTGCCATGAGGCGGTCCATGTCCGCCATGTTTCCCAGGAGATGTACGGGGACCATGGCCTTGGTGGCCGGGCCAATCGCCTCCTCCGCTTTGACCGGGTCCATGCAAAAGGAGAGCGGCTCCACGTCCACAAAGATGGGGATAGCGTTGTGCATCAATACAGCGCTGGCGGTAGCGGTGAAGGTATAAGACGGAACGAGCACCTCATCGCCGGGGCCGATTCCGGCGGCAGCCAAGGCTACGTGCAGCGCCGCCGTGCCTGAGTTCACGGCTACAGCGTACTTGGCGCCGCAATAGGCGGCGAATTCTCCCTCAAACAGCCTTGCCTTGTCCCCACCCAGGACATTGGTATGACCGGCCGCGGAGAGGGTGCCGCTCTCAAGGACACTAAGAACGGCCTGTTTCTCCTCGTCGCCTATGATCGCCACTGGCGGAAGCGGGGCCTCTCGCACCGGCTTCCCTCCCAATAATGCCAGCTCGGATACGCTCGGACGAGTCATACTACCTCCTGATTCCCTGACCTGACCACGCCCCACCCTCTTTCAGCATGAACCAGCTTGTCCTCGCATCAGGGTTAAGGTCCCGGCCCACGCTGGGCTGCTGAACAGCCGGCGGGACCCGGTCCGCCCTGAAAGCCCCCACCCCCTACCGACTCTGTCGGTCGCCGTCCAACGGACGCTCAGCGCATCTGGGGCTGAGAGGTCAGTAGCCTGAGCTCGTCTGACTCTGTGGGTACGTGTCCTTTCAGGGTGGGTCTGCTGAGCCAGGCGCAGGGCAAGGGCGGTTATCCGGGCCAACTTGCAGGCTGAGCTAACCTCGACGGAAATAGGCCTAGCGCAAGAGCGGAACGAGCTCCTCAGCCCTCTTGAAGACCACCTCCCGGAACGGCACCTCTCGGTGAAGGTCCTTGCCTCTCAGCGGCAGGGACACCTTTCGTCCGGAAGTGAGGCCTTTAAGGAAGGCGGTCGTGACCTCCAGGGCGGCTTTCCCGTCCGATCCGCTGCAAGAGGGCTGTCCTCCATACTCGACGCATTGCAGGATGTCGGAGAGGGCATCCACCATGCGCGCCCCCTCATCGTCGTCGTGCAGAATACGGGGGAACTCTAGCGTCCGATCGTCCGAGTCTTGATCGCTGGCGCCTACCCCCCACAATGTCGCCAGATAGCCATTGCTCTCGATACGCAGCCTGCCCTCGGTGCCCAGGATGTCTATCTCGAAGATTTGATATGACCGGCGGTCGCAGCCCACAATATGGGCGACAACACCGCTATGGAAGGTGATGCTTCCGCTGGGGGCCGGGTCCTCGGTGCTCTCTCCATGGATGGGGGAGACCCACACCCCACGGACAGGACCAAGCAAGTACATCAACGCATCGAAGAGGTGAACCCCCATGTTGGACACGCCGCCACTGTAGGCGCAGGTGACCCCTTGGACCCGGCCGATGGCCTTTTCCTCCAGAACCGCCTTCGCCTTCCTGTAGCAAGCATCCCAGCGTCGTATGTGGTTCACCGCCAAGACCAGGCCCTGACAGTCACGCAGCATCCCGTCCGCCTCGGCCAGGGTACGGGCTATGGGCTTCTCGCACCAAATGGCCTTCACCCCCGCCACCACCGCTTGTGACACGATCTCCTTATGGGAGTCAGCCCAGGTGCAAATGCTGAGGATATCCACCTGTTCTCGTGCCAACAGTTCACGAGCGTCCCGATAGCGCCCGGTTGCCCCCCAACGATGAGCAAAGGCCTCTGCGGCGTCGGGGTCAATGTCGGCGACGGCTATCAGCTCGGTGCTGGGATGGGCCGCATATGCGCCGGCGTGGGTCCAGATGGTTTTCCGGAGGGGATCGTCGTCAAACCCACCGGCGACGCGCCCGCATCCGATGATCGCGGCGCGATACGGCTCGCGACTCTCTTCCAGTCTCCCGTATAACGGTCTCATACGCCTCCGTCGCGAGCCATCCTGCGACCTCACCCCAACCGTAGCCCGGTCCTCCCGTTAGCCTGGAAACAGGTGCTCGGTCAGTCGCCGGAACTCAGCGGCTTTTTCGAGAATCTCTCGCTCATCCATCAGGATATTGATGCCAAAATCCGTGCCCAGGCCGGTGTCCGTCACCCCGACACTTAACAAGACCGTTCTCTCCAATATATCGTCGGTCTTCGGCAGCATCCCTTCCCTGAATGCTACATCCCCCGGGTGCTCTGCACAGGAATAAGGGCAAGTATGATCGGTGGGCATATTTCGCCCCAGAATCTGCGTCATGTTCTTGTAATAATGCATGCCTGAGCGATCAAGCGTCTTGCTCCCAATGGCCTTCGCGACTGCCACGGCTGTTTCTCTCGTATCAAAATTCATCCCCAGGACGGTGGCGCACTCACCAGCATCGTCATGGAGGGGCCGGAACCGTAGGCCGGGAATCTTGGCGAGCTCTTCTTTGAATAAAAACTTCTTCGCTCGAAGGGTTGTGAGGATGCGTTCGATCTTGCGAAGCTGCGCCAGAGCCACGGCCCCCGTCAATTCGTTCATCCGGAGGTTGATGCCGATCAGGCTGCCTCCGTCGGCCAGCCCATGCCGCAACGGCTTGGCGCCCTGGTCATGGAAGGCAAAGGCCCGCTCGTAGGAGGAGTAGTCGTTGGTGACCAGCATGCCCCCATCGCCGGCGGTGATGGTCTTAAACACGTTGAGGGAGAACGCGCCCATGTCCCCGATAGTGCCGAGTCGGTCTTCCTTGTAGCTCCCTCCGCAGGCCTGGCATACATCCTCTATCACATAGAGACCATGTTGCACCGCGATGCGGGTGATCTCCGCCATATTGCAGGGAGCTCCCAGCATGTGCACCGCCATAATGGCCCTGGTGCGCGGCGTTATCTTCCGCTCCACATCTTGTGGGTCCAGTGTCAGGGACTCATCGACCTCGGCCAGCACCGGGATGGCTCTGGAGTAGATCACTGACGACATGGAGGCGACAAATGTATAACCGGGGACGATGACCTCATCGCCGGGGCCGATCCCGAGGGCTGCCATGGAGGCCATCAACGCCGAGGTCCCGCTGTTTACCGCAAGGCAGTGCTTCGCCCCGGTGAAGTCTTCGAAGTCCCGCTCGAATTGGTAGACCTTGGGGACTCCCGAGCCGTTAGCTTCTCCGGAGCGGTAACGACTCAGCTCGCCCGACTTGAGCACGTCCAGCACCTCATCGATCTCTTCTTGCCCAATGAGGTAAGAACCCGGACCGTACATAGGCAAGCTCCTTTCCTGAACCGAACCACCCATTCCCTAAAGGCCGCGATGCGTCACCTGGTGTTTACAGCGGCGGCCGCATCATGCCGTGTCGCTAGCAACGCGGCTGGCTGCCATAGGGTCAAAAGTACGTTAGGGCGGTCTCAACACGCAGAAGGAGCGCCTCGACTCACCATCCCCCTGCGGTGGATATAATAAGAAGGCGTCTACTGAACTGTCAAGACGGAGCATCCCTTAACCCCAGGCCTTTGAGCTCGGGGCCGCGGGGCTCTCACACTGGGGACCGCACTGACCGGCGGATGGTCAACGCAGGGGCGATCCCGGCGCTATACACCACCGGAATCGCTCGGCTAGCATCCGGGTAAAGAAGAGGTAGCCCCCACCATTCCAGTAACCACAGACGATGTGCGAGAAGGAGTCCGCCGCCTGGGTCTGACAGGCTCACCTCTGTGTGTGCACTCTTCGCTGCGCTCCTTCGGCATTGTTGAGGGCGGAAGCTCGACCATCATCGAGGGGCTCCTGACGGAGGGATGTACCGCTCTGGTCCCCACGTTCTCCTCCGAAGCCTACGAGGTGCTGCCCCCACAGGGGGTGACGATACCTTTCAACGGCAGCGCCGACCTGGCGTTGGAGATACCGTCACCGGGCGTCAAAAAGGGCGTGTATACTCTGGATTCAACGGAGATCGACCGTGACATGGGGGCTGTCCCTACAGGCGTGCTGGCGATGCCCCAACACCTCCGGAGTACCCATCCCCTTCGCTCCTTCGCCGCCGTCGGTCCGCGGGCTATCGATCTGGTCCCGCAGGACGCCCCGGTCGACGCGTTCAGTCCCCTCGAGCGGCTGGCCGAGATAAACGGCGCCATCCTGCTCATGGGGGTGGGCCTGGACAAGACTACGGCGGTCCACCTGGCGGAACGAAGGGCTGGACGCCGTATGTTTCAGCGGTGGGCCAACGGGCGGGACTTGAAGCCAGTCCAGGTGGACACCGGTGGCTGCTCCAACGGCTTCGTTGCCCTCGATGATCTCCTGAAAGACTTTGAACGGAAGGCAACCGTCGGCGACTCCCTCTGGCGAGCCTTTCCTATCACGGAGCTCCTGGAAGCCGCGACTACGGCGATTCGGGATAACTCAAAAATCACCCATTGCGGCGATCCCGACTGCATTCGGTGCGACCACATGATGCAAGGCGGCCCCACGCTGCATCAACGCTGACAGTTCCCCCTTCCCCTTTCGTGCACCCCCCTCAACGCCTTTCTCCTCCACGTCGTTGACACCCCCAGACAGTGAACCGTATACTGGGGCTCGAACTACTTAGGCTGCCTAACCTTTAGGAGGCCAATCGATGCCCTACCCCAAAGGCGGGTCAACAGAGCAACGTGTCGTGGCGTCCCTCTTTGCCGTGGCAAGGGCCATTGCGGCCGAGATCCGGCGAGCAGGCGCATCTAGCCAGCTCACGGCGCCCCAGTTTTCCGCGCTTCGGCTACTGGATGGAGAAGACTGGTCCGTCGGCGGACTGGCCAAGACGCTGCGCGTTTCCATGCCCACGGTGACCCAGAGCGCCGATAGTCTGGTCGGTAAGGGACTGGTCGAGCGTTACTCCGACGAGCGAGACAGGCGCTTGGTCCGCCTACGCATCACGCCCGAAGGCCGATCGCTCTACAGACATTGCCGCAAGGAAGTGGACAGGTATGTCCGCCACATGCTCTCCGCATTGCCGGAGCAAGGTAAGGAAGAGCTGGCATCGACACTGGAGGCGATAGCGTTGCAAGTGGAAGAGGCGCTGCTGGTACGTTAGGCCCAGGGACAAGGCCCACCACCTGAGAGCCGTTCCGGAGGCAATCTTTACTGAGAGACAGATGGCAGATCGACCAAAGAAAAGCCGGGACGCGCAAGCGGAACCGGCCCCGCAGCCGGAGGCCCCAGTCGTCCACCAAGAAGTGGACGGCGCCGGGATGGGGATGGGCATGGGCATGGGGAGAGGCGGCGGCCCCCCGCTTTCCCTGAAGGACCTGAGGACCTTCAGCTCCTTCCGAAATCCCGTCTTCCGCCTCTATTACGCGGCCATGCTGGGCCAGATGGCCGCCATGAACATGCAGATGATGGCCCGAGCCCTGCTGATATTCCATCTCACCGGTTCGGCCACCATCCTTGGGATCATGGCATTGGGCGGCTCTCTCCCCATGCTCTTGTTCTCCCTTTTCGGAGGGGTGCTGGCTGACCGTGTCCAGAAGAAATACGTCCTCCTGGCGGGCCAAGGCACTTCGGCCGTCATCTCCCTGGGTATAGCCCTCGCCTTGACCTTTGGCATCCTGGCTGAGGACCGCTCAGTGTCATGGCTGATACTGGTGGCGGCCTCCGCCATTCAGGGCACCGTCATGGGCCTCATGATGCCCTCCAGGCAGGCGATGCTCGCCGAGATCGTCGGCGAGGAGCAGCTCATGAACGCCGTAGCCCTCAACACCCTGGGCTCTAACCTGTTCCGGCTGTTGGCGCCGGCGTTAGCGGGCTTCCTGATTGCGGCCTACGGCTTCCAATCCGTTTACTACATCATGACCGGCCTGTACCTCGTCGCCCTGGGCTTCACTGTGCCGATGCCCCATACGGGCTCGATGGCAATTCAAGGACGAGGCGCCCTTCAGGACATTCGGGATGGCTTCCAATACGTCAAGAGCGATCGCCTCATCTTCATGATTCTGGCCGTCACCCTGGTCACGGTCTTGCTTTCCATGCCCTACATGCACTTGCTGCCGGTTTTCGAGGATGTCCTGGACATAGGCCCGCGCGGGATAGGGCTGCTGATCAGTCTCTCCGGCGTCGGAGCGATGATCGGCTCCGTCATCCTTGCCTCTCTGCCCAACAAGAGGAGAGGTATGTTGCTGATGGTAGGCAGCATGGTCCTGGGCGCCGCGCTTCTGGCCTTCTCCTTCTCCACAATTTTCTTCCTCTCCCTCGTCATCATGATCTTCGTGGGCCTTGGACAAACAGCCCGGATGACCCTGGGCAACACGCTCATCCAGTATTATGTAAAGGACGAGTACCGGGGCCGGGTCATGAGCATTTACATGATGGAGTTCGGCCTCACCAGCTTCGCCGTCTTCCTCGCGGGAATCCTCGCCGACAGCGTGGGCGTGGATTGGGCGATCGGCGGTATGGCCGCGCTCCTCGTAATTGTATCGGCGGGCGTGCTGGTCTTCTCTCCGCGGATTCGCAATCTGGACTGACCCTCATCGCCCGCACCGGCACCGGAGCCGTTGACAGGCCCCTTGTGAGCCTCGTACCATGCCGTCATCCGTCCGAGAGGAGTCTCCGATGAGCAGAGAGATCACCGTGGCCGCTGCCCAAATGGGTCCCGTTTCGGTCGACAAGGGCGCGACCGTGGAGCGGATGCTGGTCCTGCTATCCGAAGCAGCCAAGGTCGGCGTGGAGGTCCTCTGTTATCCTGAGCTCTCCCTGAGCCCCTACTTTCCTTCGCAGCTTTACGACTCTATCGACCAGTTTTGCGAGGAGGAGTTCCCGCCCCGGGTTGGCGAGCCCCTCTACGGCCTCGCTAAAGAGCACGGCATCGGGTTGATCCTGCCATACGCCGAGAAGGACGGTGACCGCTATTACAATAGCGCCGTTGTTCTGGCGCGAGACGGCAAGGTGCTGGGCAGATACCGGAAGATGCACATCCCCGGCTGGATAGAGCCCAAGCACGGTTTCAACTGCCTGGAGCGGCGCTATTTCACGCCCGGCGATACCGGCTTTCCCGTATTCGACACCCCTCCAGCGGCCATCGCCACCCAGATCTGCTATGACAAGCGTTTTCCCGAAATGGCCAGAGGGCTCGCACTGAACGGGGCCGACGTTATATTCACCGCCTCATGCTCTCCCGTACAGGAGGGGGACAACGCCGACTTGAACCCCGGAGAGCTTTGCTTGCGGGCCTCCGCCCACACCAACAACTGCTACGTGGTGGGGGCCGGCAGGGCCGGCGTGGAAGAGGACGGGATGCGCTGGTTCGGCAACAGCATGAACATCGAGCCGCAGAAAGGGTCGGTCGTGGCCAGGGCCGCTACGGAGGGCGATGAGCTCGTCTGGGCCAGGATCGACCTCGACCGGCGCATCGACACCGACAGGCTGGACTACCTAGGAGACCGGCGCACTGAGTGCTACGGGCTGCTACTCTAGAGAACCTCGGCTGACTTCACGACGCAGCCTTATCACCCGACGGTGCTGTCAGTCGGCGCCGTAGGGGACCCTCGGAGCCTCGCGGGCGGGGATGGGGGACGGATAAGCAGAAAACTAATAGCTCCGAACGCGCTTATAGCTCCCAACAGAATAAACGCCAGCTGATAATCCCCCTGGATATCGAACATGAGTCCCGCTAAAATCGGGCCGAAGATGGAGCCGGGCATCACAAGGAGAGAGGAGGTGCCAACGATCTTACCGAAGTGGGTCCTCCCGAAATACTCCCCTCTCATAGAGCTCATCATAGGGCCCCGAATTCCCCAGAAGAATCCCAGGACGACCGCGTAGGTCATCGCCTGCCACAGGGTCCCCGCCGTCGCGAGGACGACCATCGCGACGGCTACGCCCCCGGTACCCGCGGCCGCCAGATATCGTTTGTCGAATCGGTCGCCAGTGAGGCCCGCGCCCAACCGCCCCACGATGTTCATGGCGCTGAGCACGGTCACCACCAACGCCGCAGTGGCGCGGGATAGCCCGACCCCCTCATCGAGCTCCATATGTGCGAACTGATGTGTAATAGCGCCGCCGATAGCTATTACCGACATGCCGTGCCCGATACCGAGAAGCCAGAAGGCTCGTGTTCGAAGCGCTTCGACCAGAGTAAAATCGATCAAGCCGCCACCCGTGGGACGTCCTGCCGCTACATCCTGCGTTCGCTGGAAAGGGGTAGAAGGAGGATCGCCGTCAGGGAGCAGGCCATACTGCTCAGGTATACGGCGCATGAGTAAAGAGGCAGGAAGCCCGATGGACCACACCATAATCCCTGCTGCTATGGCGGCCGTGCGCCAACCGTACTCCCCCTGCATCCAGACCAGCAAAGGGATAAGCGCGATCCCACCGAAGCCCAGTCCCATCTGGGCCAGCGACAAGGCAAACGTGCGCTTGCGGCGGAACCAATTGTTGATCGCCGTGGACAGGACGAGGAACCCGCTGATGCTGGTACCAAAGGCGATGATCACGAAAACAACGTAGTATGCCCACAAAGACTGGATGAACCCCAGGAGAAAGAGTCCCAGGCCGAAGATAAACATGCCGAAGGCCATAGTGATTCGAGAGCCGAACCTATCGATGAAAGCGCCTTCAACCGGCCCCATCAGGCCGTTTTCGAACTGCATCAGGGACCGAGCGCCGGAGAGGGTTGTCTTGTCCCATCCGAACTCTTGCTCGAGAGGTATGATGAAGGTGCCAAACCCCTGAAAGCCGAAGCCGGATTGCAAGGTCTGGCTGATAAAGGCGCCCAAGACTACAAACCATCCATGGAACAATTTCTTGGGGCGGCCCAGCACCCGGAGTTTGATCAACCGGTGACTCCTAAACCCTTGTGAAGGGTTCCGAGGAAAAGACGCCTCCTACCTTACCACACCTGTAGAAGAGGCGAGAAGGAAGTATCCGAAAGCCCGCCGTCAAAGGCGCTGAACAGGCTTGACACGCATCATCTGGGTTTGTAGGCTGCTGCTACCTACCTCCCTGATCCCGTGGGCGACACCGTTCTGTTCAGGGACTCCGTTCCGCAAAGCTAGATTCAGGAGCAATCATGGAGTACCGGGTTATTGACGCCGATTCCCATATCCACGAGACGGAAGAGGTCTGGCGCCCACGCCTGCCCGACTCGTTGAAGGACAGAGCTCCCAGGATGGTGGAGCTGGAAGGAGGCCGGATCGGTTGGTCCTTTGACGGCAGTAAGACCGTCAAGCCGCTGTCTCTTCTCGCCGCTGCGGGCCTCGACGTAACCGAATATGAGGACCGGGGGACGCCCAGGGATAGGATCAGGCCCGCCAGTCATGACCCCAATCTCCGTTTGGAGGAGATGGAGTATGACATGGTGCAGGCGCAGGTGATCTACCCCAGCATCGCCCTCACCGGAGCCCACCTCTACTCGTCGGACAGGGAGCTTCAGCTTGCCTGTGTACGGGCCTACAACGACTGGCTCCATGATTTCTGCTCTATCGCCCCGGACAGGCTGATCGGACTGCCCATCGCGCCGATGACCGGAGTCGAGGACCTGCTCTTGGAATGGCGCAGAGTAGCCGAGCGGGGGGCGCGAGGGATCATCATGAGTACCTACCCCAACGGAGGAAACGTTCCCTTACCGGAGGACGAGCTGTTTTGGTCTGAGATACAGGACTGGCAGTACGCGGTGCACATCCACTTCGGATTCTTGGGGGCAGCAAGCGGCGGGCTCTCACCGGGGGCTCCAGCCGGGGTCGCCTACATGACCTCGGCATTCCTGTCCGGGTTCGGAGCGAACGTCTTTAGGCCACTGGCCGACATCATCTACGGGGGTCTGTTCGAGAAGTATCCAAGGCTCAAGGTGGTGGCCGTAGAGACAGGCATCGGGTGGATCCCCCACTACACCGAGTGGATGGACGACAACTTCCTCAGGCACCGGTTCCACACCGGCGTGCATCTCAAGAGAATGCCCAGCGAGTACTTCAAAGAGAACATCTGGGCCACCTTCATCACCGATCCGCACGGAATCGAGAGCCGCCACCAGATCGGAGTGGACCATATCATGTGGTCATCGGACTACCCACACTCCAACTCAGACTGGCCTAACTCCCAACGGACCATCGCCTATGAGCTCAGGAACGTGCCTGAGGACGAGCGGCGCAAGATCGTGCGGGATAACGCGGCGAAGCTGTACGGTCTCGGATAAGCGGCGAGCCGGTGTCGCAAGGACCCTTCCGAATGTCCTTCGACATGCTAGAAGCCGATAGGTTAAACTTTCGGTCGTGGTGAGCTCCGGTCGAAGGTCGCGAGTCTCGACTCAGTCGGACCTATCGGACCAGGCCGGGAGAAGTTGAGGTCACCCGTCGAGAGTCCACGGTGACAAGGAAAAGGAACTCTATGCTATCTAACAAGCTCCGCGTTGGGATCATTGGGGCCAACGTCAACTATGGATGGGGCACCAGAGCCCACATTCCCGCTATCAAGGCTCTGCCGGAGTTGGAAGTCGTCGCCGTATGTACCACCCGCCGGGAAACCGCAGAGGAGACGGCCCAAAAGTATGACATCCCTCTGACCTTCACCAACCCCGAGGAGCTGGTCGCCCACCCCGATGTCGATATCGTCTCCGTCAGTACTAGAGCGCCGACGCATAACGAGCTGGTAAAGCTGGCCGTCAAGGCCGGAAAACATGTCTTTTGTGAGTGGCCCCTGGGGGCAAACCTCGTCGAGGCAACAGAGGAGAGAGACCTAGCAGAAGCACAAAATATTAGGCACATGGTCGGACTGCAAGGCCGAGGCGTCCCCGTGTTCAACCATATAAAGGAGCTGGTGGCGGGAGGCTACGTGGGAGAGGTGCTTTCCTGCACGATGCTCTCCTCCAGCTCCGGCGCGGGCCGGCGAGTGCCAACCTTCACCGAGGGCGTAGAGCGAGCGAAGGGAGTCGGCACCCTTGCCATCTCCGGCGGCCATTCCATTGACGCTTTGTGCTTCTGCCTGGGAGAATTCAAGGAGCTCTCAGCGGTCGTCGCCACCCAGGTGAAAAAGGCGCGAGTAGTCGAGACCGGGGCCGTGCTGGACGTGACGGCCCCCGACCAGGTTTCGGTGAGCGGCCTGCTGGCCAGCGGGGCGGTGGCTTCGATACACATTAAAAGCGTCCCCGACTTCGGGACTGGATTCCTCTTTGAGATCGATGGCGCGGAGGGCACGCTGGTCGTTTCCTCGGAGGTGTCGGCGCAGATCGGTGACCCGGTCCTGCGCGGGGCCCGAAAGGGCGACAAGGGCCTGGAAGTCCTGCCCATACCGGACAAGCACCGTTGGGTACCTGCGGACATGCCCTCGGGCCCTCCCTATAACGTTGGACAGATATACCGCAAGTTCGCCGAGAGCATACGCGAAGGCAGCCCCGTAGAGCCGGACTTCAATCTAGCGGTCACCCGCCACGAATTGCTGGATGCAATACAGAGGGCCTCCGATACCGGACGAACCCAGACGCTGTAAACGGCCCCACGGAAACCAACCCCGCCGCCAAGAGGAGGACCCATGACCACGCCTGCCCCCTTCCGATTGCCCACCGACGTGCAGCCGCTGAGATACAGCCTGACCCTGACCCCCGACCTCAAGGACTTCACCTTTCAAGGCGAAGCGGCTATCGATATAGAGGTGTCGGCCCCAACTTCGCGAATCATGCTCAACGCCATCGACCTGGAGGTCCCCTCCGCCGACCTATCCCTGCCCGGCGATAAGTCTTGGACGCCGAAGATCGATCTGGACGAGAGCTCCGAGACCGCCACTTTTTCCTTCGACCAGGATATCCCGATGGGAACCGCAACATTGAACATCCGGTTCGCCGGGACCTTGAACGACGAGCTCCGGGGATTCTATCGGAGCCAGTACACGGATACCGATGGACAAGAGCGCTTGCTCGCCACCACACAATTCGAGGCGACGGACGCCCGCCGGGCTTTCCCCTGCTGGGATGAACCGGCCGTCAAAGCGACGTTCAGGGTCACGCTGATCATCCCCTCGGACCTGGTGGCCATTTCCAACACACCCGTCGAGAGTGAGATGCCCACAGGCGACGGCCTGAAGACTGTCCGGTTCGAAGAGAGCCCACGGATGTCTACCTATCTCCTGGCCTTCATCATCGGTGACTTCGTCGCCGTAGAAGAGCAAGCCTCCAACGGCACCGTTGTCCGGGTTTGGGCGACCCGGGGTAAGGAGGAGCAAGGACGCTTCGCCGTGGAGAACGCGGTCAATCTTCTGGGCTATTTCAACGAGTATTTCGGAGTTCCGTACCCCCTGCCGAAGCTGGACCATATCGCCGTTCCGGACTTCGCCGCCGGAGCCATGGAGAACTGGGGCGCTATCACGTATCGAGAGACGGCGCTGCTCTACGACCCGAAGAACTCCGCAGCTGGCACCCGCCAGCGCATCCTGGAGGTCGTCGCCCACGAAATGGCCCATATGTGGTTCGGTGACCTGGTCACCATGGAGTGGTGGGACGATCTGTGGCTCAACGAGAGCTTCGCCTCGTGGATGGGGGACAAAGCCGTCGATCACCTGTATCCGGAGTGGCATATGTGGACCCAGTTCGTCTTCCAGGACACCAACGCAGGCCTGAGCCTGGACGGCCTCCGAAACTCCCACCCGATAGAAGCAAACGTCAAAGACCCCGCCGAGATCCGTGAGCTGTTCGACGCCATCAGCTACAGCAAGGGCGCCGCTACCCTGCGCATGCTGGAAGAGTTCCTGGGACCCGAGGTGTTCAGGAAAGGGCTCAACGATTACCTGTCCGCCCACCAGTACGGGAACGCCCGGGGAGCGGACCTGTGGTCGGCGATGGACCATGCCTCGGGGAAACCTGTCACCTCCCTCATGAACACATGGATCAAGCAGATGGGCTATCCAGTCCTCCAGGTGAAAACAGAGCGGCAGGGCGCAGAGGCCAGCGTCAGCCTCTCCCAGAGCCGTTTCCTGTATGACCACCTCCTCGGCGAAGGGGAGGCCGACGGCACGACCTGGCAGGTACCCGTCAGCGTGATCAGACCGGGCACTTCGGATAAGGTCACCGCCCTCATGGAGGACCGAGACACCGTGGTGCCCCTGGGCTCAGGCCTCGGCGCGAACGATTGGGCCAAGGTCAACGCCGGGCAGACCGGCTTCTATCGTGTCAACTACCCTCCCGACGAGTGGGACAGATTGCGGGCCGCCGTCGAGGGGCTCCAGCTCCCGGCCACCGACCGCCTGGGCCTGCAAAACGACGCCTACGCGCTGATGCGGGCGGGCTTCGCCCCCGCAACCCTGTTCCTTTCCCTGGCCGGGGCTTACGAGGCCGAGAATGACTCGTCAGTGTGGAATGACCTTTCGGCTAACCTCCGCGGCATGGAGGGCCTTCTTATCGACGAGGCCTACCTGCCCCGGTTCCAGAGCTTCGCAGGGGGGCTTTTCAATCGGATCGTTGGAAAGGTGGGTTGGGACGCGAAACCGGGGGAAGGACACCTGGACGCGCTCTTAAGGAGCACTGTCTTGGGCCAGTCCGGGGCTTACGGCGCTCGGCCTGTCCTGGACGAGGCCAAGAAGCGCTTCGCCGCCTACCTGGAGCGCCCCGATTCATTGAACCCGGACCTCCGCGGCGCGACCTTTAACCTGGTCGCTCACGACGGCGACCGTACCACCTACGACACCCTGTGGGAGCTGGAGAAGCAAGCGACCCTCCACGAGGAGAAGATACGGCTGCTGGGAGCTCTCACGCGATTCCAACAGCCCGAGCTTTTGCAGGAGACCCTCGACCGCTCCCTTTCCAGCGACGTCCGGGCCCAGGACTCGGTGCTGATCATCACCGCCCTGGCCGGCAACAGGCACGGCAGAGACCTTGCCTGGGAGTTCATCCAGGCCAACTGGGCCGAGATGGACCGGCGCTACGGACGAGGCGGCTTCGCGATCATGCGGCTCGTCGGCACCACCGGCGCGTTCACCACCATGGACCGGGCCGATGAGGTGGAGCGTTTCTTCAAGGCGAACCCGGCCTCCTCGGCCCAGCGGACGATCCAGCAGTCCCTCGAAAGGATCAGGCTCAACGTCAAGTGGCTGGAGCTGAACCGGTCGGGCCTCCAGGACTGGGCATCCGCACGGGGCTAGGCGGGCAGCGCCCGCTGGCATTGCGCCTGGCGGCGTGAGAGAGAAGGACACCCCTTCTTGAGCGTCCTGTTAGGGAAAGGGACCACCCCTTACTCCGGCCCCTCTGTTCCCTTTATATCGAGCTGACGCAGCACCTCGGCGATCTCCCGCCGCGCCTCATCGCTTACCGGCAGGTAGGGCCGGCGCAGCTCGCCGCAAGGCAACCCCAGCACCCCCAGCGCCGCTTTCAGCGAACGAGGGCTCCAGTGCTTCGTCAGGACGCCCACCAGCCGCATCACCCGGAAGTAGGCCTCCTCGGCTTCTGCCTCCTCCCCTGAGCGAAAATGGCGTACAACCGCGACGCAGAGCTCAGGGGCGACATTGGGCTCGTTACACACCGACCCCTGTCCCCCCGCGGAAAGGTTTCTCATGAGCTGCCCGATGCCGAAGCTGACTGGCCTCTTAGGGCCGACCGCCTCTATGAGCTCCTGCTGGTAATCCCTGTCGCCGTGAGCGCTGTAGACGCTGACGATCTGCGGGTAGCTATCCACCAGTCGGCCGATGAGAGGGACGGGGACCTCGCATGGGACGACAAAGGGGTTGATAGTGAAGATGACAGGGCTCCCGACGGCGTCCAACAGGTCGGTATAATAGCGCTCGGTCTCCAGGAGCGTGGGCAACAGCCCCGGAGGCCCCGGGCGGGGCGGGTAGACCTGCACGGCGTCCAGGCCGGAGGCGGCCCCCCGCCGCGCCTGCTCTATCATGCGGTCGGTCCCGGAGAAGGTGATGGCCCCGCCGTACACGGGGACCTTCCCTTTGAGCTCCTCTACCCCGATCTCGTACAGGCGGTCGATCTCGGCCTCCCGCAGCAGATGACCCTCGCCGGTGCCCAGGCTGCCCAGCACGACTCCGACCTCGGCAGCCGCCATTCTGCCGAGGTGCGCCCGCATCGCCTCCTCATCAAGCCCTCCATCCATGGCGAAGGGGGTAATGCTCATGCAGATGATGCCCGAATCTTGTGCGCTCATAGGACGCCTCTTTTCCAGTACCTAATGATGCTCCTCTCCTTTCTTCGACTCCGCTCTTTGTTCCGGCCGCAGGTGTCCTAGCAGGATGCTGAAAAAGGGGGTGTCCCCCTTTTGGAAATCATCCCCGAAGAGGACACCTTGAACCCCCTTGAGGGGGTTTGTGGGTGTTTTTCAACCTCCTGCTAAAGGTCGGGCGGCCCTCGCCGGCTCGCCGACATCGTAGCAGGGTCGGGAGCCGACGGCCGCTGGGGTCGCCGGACCATGGACACCAACACAATGGCGAGGACCGTCACCCCCGCGTAGGCGATGAATATTGAAGCATAGCTGCCCGTCGTGTCACGTACCACCGCTGCCAGCAGGGGTCCCACGGTGCTGCCCACCATCAGGACGGAGAACATGACCCCTTGAATCTTCCCGAAGCTTCGCACGCCGAAAAAGTCGGCTTGCAGCGCGGACACGATGGGATTGGCGGAACGCATGCCGATGCCGAACAGCACGACAAAGGGAATGAGGCTCCATGTGGATGAGACGAAAGCCAGCAGCGCCAGGCCGACGCCCTGAAGGACATACGAGCCGACAATCAGGTGCAGGCGCTGGACGCGGTCAGAAAGCCAGCCCAGAAACAATGTACTGACAACCCCCACGATGCTCATCACGGTAACGGCTATCCCGACCGTGGCCCTGCCGAACCCTTGATCCTCCAGGTGCGGAAATATCAGCAGCATTGCCGAGCTTGTCCCGAATGCGGTGACGCCATGGCCCACGGTGAGCAACCAGAAGGCCTTGCTCCTCATGGCCTCAGCGAAGGTGAAGTCCTCTAGGTCCCAGGGAGCTGAGGCTGGAGCAGCCTCTTCCGGAGAAGCGGGACTCCTCGGCGTCTCAGCATCAGGGGGGTCTCCGTCGGGCCGAAGGCCGTACTGCTCAGGGCAATGCCGAAGGAGCAACGAGGCCGGGATACCCACCACCAGAAGCCCAATCACCATCACCCAGAGCGCGGTGCGCCACCCCCACTCTCCCTCCATCCAGACGATGACCGGCACCAGGAGCGCCCCGATGCCGCCCGCCGCCAGGATGATGCTGATTGCCTTCCCTCGCTGCCGCACGAACCAGGTCGCCATGGCCGCTGGACCGGTCCCCGCGATGAAGATCGCGAAACCGATGGAGGCGATAGCGAAAGAAACAAAGAAAAGCAGGACCGAGTGGGCGGTGGCGAGAAGGGCCATCCCCCCGGCGGTAGTAACCGTCGCCGCAAGCATCAGAGGGCGCGGGCCGACGCGATCGAAGAGGTAGCCCACCAGCGGAGAGCCGATGGCGGCGCCGCCCTGCCTCATCTGGATGGCCGCCGCCGTCGCCGTGGTGGATAGGCCGAAGGCCTCGCGCATGGGGTTGAAGAGAACGGAGATCCCGGCCATCAGGGTCCCGCCCCAATAGAAATTCATAACAAAGTAGGAGAGGGCCACCCACCATCCGTAGAAGATGCGGGGCCTCGGCCTACCCGTCGCTGAGCTCATAACTGGAAAGAAACCGGCGGGGCAGCATACACCAACGGGCCGGGACCCTCTACCTCACAGCCCGTGAGAGTCGCCAGGGCCGGACCAAAGTGTTTGTGGTGAAAAGAATTCAGGAATGCTTCTCCGGGTGGTGTACGACCTCGATCACGGCAGCCTCCAGTATCTCCCCGACGGCTGGACGGGCATGATGTCCAAAAGGCCGTGTATACCGGCGAAGAAGCGGTTTGCAGGGCTCAATCATATGTACTAGACTGGGCCTTAGCAAGAGAGCTACACTCCGCATCGAGCCTGGCAATTCGGCGGCCCAATCCCTCACAAGGAGGAATGATGACGACCGACGCTCCCATCAAAGTCTATGCTAACAAGGGCTGAGCGGAGTGCGCTCGGACGAAAGAGTTTCTTTCGCGCAACGGTATTGAGTTCGTAGACATGGACCTTCAGGCCAACCCCTCGGCCAGAGAGGAACTGGAGGCGTTGGGCATCCGCTCCATGCCCGTGACGGTCATCGGCGATCAGATCATTCGCGGGTTCAAGCCAAAACTGCTCTCTGAGGCACTGAAGCTGGGGCTGAAGGTCACCGCCAAAGACCCCACCGAGACCCTCCCGCTTCTGGAAAGGGCGTTGGGATCCGTTGAACGGACGATACGCCAGATGCCCGACGACAAGCTGGACTGGACCCTTCCAGAACGGGACCGCCCCATGTCTGAGGTCACCTATCACATATTCAAAGAGGCCGAGGACAGAAGCCTGGCCCTGGAAAGGGGCGACCACGTCTCCTCCGGGCACGAGGCTGGCCGAGCGTACAAGAGCTTCCAGGACATCGCCGACTTCGCCGCCGGGGTCGTTGAACGGTACAAGACCTGGGCATCACGTCAAGACGCCGCAGCCCTGCGAAGGCTTCCGTCTGGGGGTAATGACCATATTACGCCCGTTGAGCGGCTCGATATCCTGACAGGCCACACGATACAGCACATGCGGCAGCTCTACTGGGTGTTGGAGAACTTCGGCATCACTCCCGAGCACCGTATCCCCGATGAGGAGCTACCCTCGGAGATGGTGCTGAGCACCCTGTTCTAGCAAGATGCTGAAGAAGGGTGAACCAATCGTCCTTGGCGTTCTTGATCAGAATTTCCTGCCGGTTGAGGGGGTACCGCTCGCGGTCGCCCGTGACAGCATGGTCGTGCGAGTCGACAATCCGTTGCCGCGCCACCGGTCCCATCAGCCGCTGGTCTCCGGGCGTCGAGCAACCGCCTTGTCCAAGGCCCCGTATTGGTCATATTGGATGAGCTCATAGAGGGACTCCCGCGTCTGCATGCGGTCTACCCAGGCTGCCTGAGTTCCCGTCTCCTTGATCTCCCTCAACACCCCTTCGGCGGCCTGCGCCGCGACTCTTAACGCCGTCACAGGGAAGATAACGATCTGATAGCCGAGCTCCCGAAATCGCTCAACCGATATGTACGGGGTCTTGCCAAACTCCGTCATGTTGGCCAACAGAGGGCCCTCCAGCTCCTGAGCGAACCGTGCAAACTCCGATTCTGATTCGAGACCTTCTGGGAAGATGATGTCAGCGCCCGCCCGCTGGTATAACCGGGCCCTGGAGACGGCCTCCTCCATCCCCAGCGGCCCTCGAGCATCGGTCCGGGCGATGACCAACAGGTCTTGCCTGGCCTGAACGGCCGCCGCAACTTTTTCCGCCATCGCTTCGGCGGGCACGAGGCGTTTCCCTTCCAGGTGACCGCACCGCTTGGGCATTTCCTGGTCCTCGAGCTGGACCGCGGCCGCTCCCGCCTCCTCCAGCTCCTTCACCGTCCGTGCAACATTGAGGGCCTCTCCGAAGCCGGTATCGGCGTCGACGATGAGCGGAAGCCCCGAAGCCCGCACAATCCACCGAACGGCGGTGGTCACCTCATCGAGAGTGCACAAGCCTATGTCCGGGATGCCCAGGCTGGCTGAGAAGGCGGCCCCCGAAAAATAGGCCGCGCCGAAGCCGGTCTTCCGCGCTATGAGAGCCACCAGCGCATTGAATACGCCCGGCGCTACCACCGTCTCGTCGTCGGACAGCATTTGCTTCAATCGCAGCGCCGGGTGCCCATCCAACTGGGAAACAAGCCATGACATATATGCATCCTCCTTCCAATTCGGGTTACCTGCCGTTGCCTGGGCTACATGCGAGGCAGGGGTGTTCGTAGCTGAGAGCAGGCTAGCCGAGAGGCGGGTATCGCTGACGGTATGGTACCCCCAGCGTCATGATAGACCAAACTGAGTCCCAGCAAGAGTATGCGCTGGGCCTTACGTGATCCGCCCGCCCACGCTCATCTCCACGTACCGTTTCCGACGCCGGTAGTCATTGTCTGATACCAGGCTATCGGTGTGGGACCGAGCCGGTTGAGGCTGGGCGACGGGGTCGGTGTGGGAATCGGGTCGCCGTACTCAGGGGTGTCGGTGCTGGAGCCGGTGTAGGGGACGGGGTCGCGCTCGTTGTCGGTGCGGGGGTTGCGGTTGGTGCGGGGGTCGGCGCGGAGGTCGCGGTCGGCTTGGATGCAGTGGATCTGCATGCCGCTAACACGATGCCTAGGGCCACGACTCCACCGAGGATAACGATCTTTCGCATCATCATTCATCCCCCCATGTACTTGCCGTACGCCCCTTCAGTGCCGGACAGCGATTGCCATCGACAAAAGAGGAGCATTGGGGCGGAAGCGTGACCATCCACCCTGGGTTGAACCGCGCCGGGTCCAGCTCACGCAGCCTTACTGGAGCCGAGGGTTCGTCGCAAGAACTTCACGACCACGTGAGCCGGAACGGCCAAGCCCAGATCAGGCCCGTTCATCATCGTGTTGATGCCCACAAGGCGTCCCCGGTCGTCCACCAAAGGCCCGCCCGAGTGGCCTGGCCGTAATTGGAGATGAACGGCGATCAGCTCACGCTCGCTACCTCCGGGGCCGCGACCGTGAGGCCCCGCACCGACGATCACCCCGGCGGTCACGGCGCCTCGCACGCCCCAGGGATGCCCAATGGCAAAAACCCATTGGCCCGGCTGAAGAGCCTTGGAGTCCCCGAGCTTAGCCGAGGGCAGGCTATGGGGCTCCACCATGAGGGCCGCCAGGTCCTCCGTCTCGTCATAGGCCAGGACTTTAGCCGGCAGCCGCCTACCGTCGAGGAGGTTGACGACGGCCGACGACCGCTGAAGCACGTGTGCGTTGGTCACGATCAGACCGTCGGGGTGCCAGATAGTTCCGGCGCCAGAGCCGCCGCTGTTGACCTCCACAAGACTCTTGGTAACCTCTTCGACGACTGAGCCGATCTCTCTGTTGAGTTGCTCGAGCACCGCGGACATTGGAGTCTCCCTGCTATGGCGCTTCGCCGATGGTGACGTCTATGTTGCGGACCTCGCCACCCCGGAGCAATTTCACCTGGATCTTGTCACCGACAGCAGTGGAGCTGAGGCGGGTCCGCAGGTCGTCCAGGGTACGCACCTGCTCCCCATCCAGGGCCAGCACCGTGTCACCTAAAAGCAGGCCGGCTTTGTCCGCTGGGCCGTCCGAGGCGACCGATACCAGCAGCACCGCCGTCTCCTGTCCCTGTTTCTGAGCCATCGCCGCGGGAAGCCTTACAGGCTGGGTCCCAACGCCAAGGTAGCCCCGCTGCACGCGGCCTTTGGCCAGGATCGTATCGACGACTGATCTTACCGTCGGCGTCGGCACGGTCATCGATATGCCTCTGAGGATCGCCGAGGTATTGAGGCCCAGGACATCTCCCGAAGCGTTTACCAAAGGCCCGCCAGAAAAGCCCGGATACATCAGCACGTCGGTCTGGAGGTAGGGCTCGATCTTCCCTCCCGCCGGTGAGATCCAGGCACCGCCCAGGGCGCTGACGACGCCCAGCGTGGCCCGGACCGTCTTACCGGGGCGGCCCAGGGCCAGCACGATGTGTCCCACGTGCAGTCCCGCGGCATCTCTCCAGCTCGGGGCGGCGAGGCCTCCCGTATCCGCCCGCAGCACCGCCAGGTCCGTCTGCGGGTCTCTTCCCACGATGGATGCCTCAACCCTGCGACCGTCGGGCAGGCCCACCCATCTCTCGTCGTCGGATTCCAACACATGATGGGCGGTAACGATGACGCCATCGGCCGACCAAACGATGCCGCTGGCCGCCATGCGCCTCCGCCCCTCGACCTGCACAACGGCAGGCCCCACCTGGGCCACCACCGCCGCTAAATCTTCTGATAAACCGGAAAGGACTCCAGCCATTTCCATCCTCCGTTACAAAGGTATGGGTCTACTGTAGCCGGAGAAGTGGAGCAATGCCCTACCCATTGGTCTAGGTCAAGGCAGGCAAAAGCGGTAGGTCACAGCAGCACGAGCCCGAGCCGGGTGGCCAGGATCACCGCTTCGGTGCGGCTCTGGACTCCGAGCTTGCCGAGGATAGCGTTGACGTGAAACTTGACTGTGTGCTCGCTGACGTTCAGCCGGTCGGCGATAGTCTTGTTCGGCAGCCCCTGGGCCAGCAGCTGAAGCACCTCCGTCTCGCGGGGAGTGAGCTGCTCGACGAGAGGCAAGGGCGCTCGGTCCTCGATCTTGGCTCGCTGTGGAGACATCTCCGGCGCCATGACCGTGAGCCCGGCAACCACCGCCTTCAAGGCGGCATCGATCACCGACGGCCCAGCATCCCTGGGCAGGACACCTCTGGCCCCACTTGCCCATGCTTCAGAGGCAAGGGTAGGGTCGGCGATCAGAGCAACCACCGGAGGGCCTAGCTCTTGCAGATCGTCCAGGTGATTCGCGTCCGACGTTTCCCAGCCCATGTCCCACAGCACAACGTCTGGGCGGTACACCTCGACCACGTCGTCGAGGCCGTCTTCACCCCCGGTCTGGCCCACTACCTCCAGGCTGGCCTGCTCAGCTAACAGAGCGGACAACCCTGCGCGGGCCAGGGGATCACCGGCCACGACGAGCACGCGAAGATCGCTGGTCGCTGGTTGGATGCTTACGGAGATCACCACTACCCCATACCCCTGATTCGAGTATAGCAGCACCCTCGGTCTCGTTTTCCGACTGTTGAGAGTTCGACTGCTCATCGCGTACTGCGTTTCGCGCTGCCCAGTCCGGCGCCTGCAATTTGCGGCCTGCAGCACCTCTGTTGACGGGGCATTGTGCCCATGCTAGCCTCTGCTCGTCCATCTGCCACGGAGGTCAACCCATGAGCGGCACATTTGAGGCCTATCCGGACGAGTTCAGCAAGATCGTTACGCCCGATTCCAAGCTGGAGAAGATCTGCGAAGGACTTGGTTTTACCGAGGGGCCGACCTGGTTTTCGGAGGGTGACTATCTGCTCTTCAGCGATATCCGGGCCGCCCGCCATCGCTGGTCGGAGAAGGACGGCATGACCACCTACCAGTGGTATCCCCAGCGGGCCAACGGAAGCACCCGCGACCGGAACGGGCTCTTTGTGACCTGCGGCCACGCCAACCGTAATGTGTTCCGCACCGAGGCCGACGGCTCTGTCACCGTGATCGCCGACAAGCATAACGGCGGCCGGCTTCATTCTCCCAACGACATCGTGGCGAAGTCAGACAACACCCTGTGGTTTACGGACCCACCCTACATGGTCAAGCCGGAAGAGCGGGAGCAGGCCGCCAACTACGTCTTTCGCCTCGACCCCAATGGCACCCTGACCCCAGTCATCGACAGCATCGAGCATCCTAACGGGCTCGCCTTCTCCCCGGACGAGAGTCTCCTGTACGTGGCCGATGCCTACCGCGACGTCAGCAACATCCAAGTCTTCGACGTCAACCCGGACAACACCGTGTCCAATGGCCGGTTCTTCTGCGACGTGCAGCCCCCGATCCCCGACGGGTTCAAGGTCGACACGGAGGGGCGGATATACACCACGGCCGGGGACGGTATCCAGGTGTTCAGCGCGGCCGGCGAGCTTCTGGGCAAGATTCTGATGGACCCCCACCCGGCCAACTGCACCTTCGGCGGCCGGGACAAGCGAACGCTGTATATCACGGCGCACGACGGCGTTTACCGGATGAACCTCGCCGTCACAGGCGCCGCGCACTGCTAGGGGGCTTTGCCCCAAATGTCATTCTGAGCCCGCCGCAGGCGAGCGAAGAATCTGGGGTGGGGCTGCTCCAATCCCGACCACGTCAGGCAGCGGGCGCCGGCAATGGCCGCCGTGCTCCAGCCGAAAGTTGCAGCCCGAACTGGCGCCTGCCCACATGTCGCACACTCAATCATGCCTGGCGCTAGATAGGCTCCAGGCCCGTCAATCGGCGCTGTGCGTCCCTCCCGCCGATCCAGCAGGGACAAATCTCATTGACAGGGAGTTCACGCAATGGCGGGTGTTCGTCGCGGTAAAACGCTCCCCTGTGAATACGTGGCCCAGATGGCCTTCGCAGCTAGCGCACTCTATTTCCGTCCGTTGACCGTCTGGGTCGGGCAAGTGTTTCACCGCACCCGGTATTTCCTTGTCGAACGCTGGCCAGCCGCAATGGGCATCAAATTTGTCATCAGAGCGGTAAAGCTCTGCTTTACACCGGCGGCAGATGTAGACACCATCTTCGTAGAAATCATCGTGCTCTCCTGAGAAGGGCGGTTCCGTGCCCTTATCCTCGATCACCCATCGCTCCTCGGGTGAAAGCACCTCATAGTTTGAGCTCTTCATATCGGGTCCTCCGCCGTTTTCTAGCTGATTTCAGGGATGGCTTCCTGCGGGCCTACCGGGGCAACTATCACCGCATCGCCACCTGGTGGACGCCCACGCACAGGTCCTGAAGTGTTCCGGCATAGGTCTTGCGGCGTCCCCGCCTAAAACCCGCCTGGAGATATATCGTCGTGCTCGCCTTCTTTAGAGCTCGCCCTCTGCAAACTGGGACCCCATAGCCTCCTGGGCCACAGCGACAAAAGAGAAGGCTACAGCGTCACGCCGGTGGGCTTACCCGTAGCGGGATCGACCTCGAATGAACTATTGAGACCTAGCTCTTTGCCCATCTCCCTGACGGCGGGGATGACCTCCTCGCCCATGAGGCGCAGGCTCCGCATCTGATCGTCATGGGTCATGGCGCCGTCGCCGTCCCAGAAGAAGATGCTGCCCGGCCGCAGATACTCCAGCACGTGACGGATCTTCGGCAACACGGTCTTGGGCGTGCCGGCGATAATGGTGTAGTCCTCCAGCTGGTCCTCGTAGGAACGGGTCTTGCCGCCCCGGGCCGCCGGGGCCACTGCCCGGGTGGGGAGCACCCTGGTCCGTGAGGTGATTCCCGGCATGTTGAGAAGCGCCTTGTTGGCGGTCCCCTCGTTGCCGGCAAGGAAGGGATTGCTCGGTCCCTGAACGTACTTCTTGGCCGTCTCCTCGGCCAGCTCCTCCGTCTCATCCACGTGGACCTTCCACAGGTACCCGATGTTCTGGGTGCCGGACTCATACCCTAGCTCGGCGGCCGTGTCGGTGTAGACCTGAAAGGCCTGCTTCGTGGCCTCTAGCTGGGTGGCCAGCATGATGTAGGGGATGCGGTTCTTGGCCGCCCACATCACCGAGTCGCGGCTGACCACTCCCGGTAGCCAGATGGGCGGGTGCGGCTTTTGGTACGGCATGGCCCAGGGGTTCACGTACCGGTATTGAAAGTGTTTCCCTTCCAGCGAAAGGGGCCCGTAGTCGTCCATGCCTTCACGATGAACTCATGGGCCTCCTGAAAACGCTCCCAGTTGTACGGCGGCGGCGAATTGTGGGCGACGCTCTCACGACCGGTCCCGCGTACCCATCCGGAAACCAGCCGGCCTCGGGAAATCATGTCGATGATCGCCAGCTGCTCGACCAGCCAGAGTGGGTCGTCCCATATCGGGAGGACGTTCCCGAGAAGCACAATCTTGGCCTTCTTGGTGACCCGCGCCAGGATGCCCGCCTCAATGTTCATCGCTCCGCCCATACAGAAGGGCGTGCTGTGGTGTTCGTTGAGCATCAAGCCGTCGAAACCCATCTCCTCGGCGTAGATTTTTTCGTCTGTGTAACGGTTATAGAGGTCCGATCCGAGCTGGGAGTCGTAGATTTCGTTGCTGAGCTTCAGGTCCGTGATGGAGCGTCCCGTCGCCCCAAAATACCCCGAATTGGGGTCCTGGTACGGTCGGTCTGTGAAGTGCCCGATGAACATTGCTCTGCTCCTTTGCCGACCCCGGCCTTGCTTAGTAGCCTCTTTTGCCGGAGTGTGGCTGCACGCTCACTCGATCTCTAGCATAATCCTAGCTGCCTGTAAGGTGCTCCTGCACCAGCCTGACGAACTCCTGGGACTTCTCCACCTCCGGGTGGTGGCCGCAGTTGTCCAGAACGGCCAGTCGTGAGCCGCTGATCGACTGTCGGTAGGCCTCGGCCACGCTCAACGGGACGATGGCGTCCTCCCTTCCCCAAACGATAAGGGTCGGCAGGTCCCGAATCCGGCCCAAGAGAGGAGGCAGCGCAGGGTCGTACATGTAAGGTTTCCACATCAAGCGGCAACTCTCCTCCCTGGCCACTTCCCAGGTTTCGACCTGTTCCGGGGTAGGCTCATCGGGGAGCAGCTGTTGAATCTCCGGGACGTTGGCCGGGTCGAGGAATGAGTTGGTGATATATTCCGTGGCTACCGACAGGAACATGTCAAAAATCTCGCCAGAAGGAGGTCGAATCCCCGGGGCACCTACCAGCACGAGTCGCTTGAACTGATGGGGGCACATGGCTGCCATCTCAGCCGCGAGCCAACCGCCCAGGGATAGGCCCACGACGTTGAGCGGTCCCAGCCCCAGACCTTCCAACGCCTGGAGGTACCAGCCCGCAAGGTCGCGCATGGTCATGATCCAGTCGAGCCGCTCGGATTGCGCGAACCCCGGGTGCGAAGGTATATACAGCGTATGGTGCTGCGCCAGCGCCTCGTGATACTGAAGCCAGCCCGGATGGCCCATCTCATCGTGCAGAATGAGCAGAGGCTCTCCTTTGCCGCCCTTCACCATCTGCAGCCTCGTGCCGGCTACCTCCAGTATCTCTTCCGTCCAGGTCTGGGACCGTGTCGTCATCTCCGAGGCTCCTTGCGACCTCCGCCTTTCCTGTAGCCCGGCTCTCCGGAACATTGCGTAGTTTAGTGTGTCGGCAGGCGGATATCAACGCCCCCTATGGCAGCCGTCGCCGAGGGCTCTCTCATTAGCGCGCTCCTCGTCCGAAAGTTTGCCAATGCCACGATTGATGCACTCCGGGGAGGTAGACCAGGTGTAGCTGGCGGGTGGGAGATGTGTGACGATGCCAAGATCAGCAGGACTTAGCTTGCGTCCTCACTCGATTGACCGACAGCCTCTTCTATCAGCCCGATCAGATCTTGGGATAGCGGCCCCTTCGCCTCCGCTTCGAGGCACTCGCGGAGCTCCGCCCTGTTCTTTACTCCAAGGACAACCGTGGAGACACCGTCCATGGAGAGAGCGTATCGGTGGGCCAGGGAGGCGGGTGACTCGCCGGTCTCTCGGGCCAGCTCGCGGAACTTCACCGCCCGGCGGTAGTCCTGCATGTCAGCGTGATCCTCGGGGATTTCGCGGTCGAACCCGTCGGTCAGGGCGCCGGCTTGGACCGCACGGATGCCCATCACACCGATGCCGCGCTCCTTGGCGGCTGTGATGATCTTGCGGGGATGGGCGGGACCGCCGAAGCGGCTCATCGCTCCCGGCGAATCCAGAAGGTTGGCGATGGCCTGCACGGCCGCCGGCGTCGAGCCGTCACTGATCGCCCTCAAGACCATCTCCGGCTCGCCTATGCCTGTGATTCCCCATGCTCCGATCTTCCCCTTCCCCTTCAGCTGTTCGAATGCAGGCCTTACCGCGTCTGTAAACAACGATCGGCGGGTCCCCCGACCGTCATCCTCACTATCGTCGGGAGCGAGCATGCCGTGAAGGATGAATAGGTCCACGCTTTCCAGCTTCATACGACTCAGACTCTCGGCCAGGCTGCTCTCCAACAGCGGCAGGACGTCCTCCGGCGCCGGGTTCCCGACCCGGTACTTTGTCGAAACACGCACGCCCGGAGGTAGCCGCCCGCTGAAAGCCTCGCCGATGACCGACTCCGCCTCCCCGTTGCCGTAGCTAGGCGCGACGTCCAGGAAGGTGATCCCCGCATCCACCGCCTCCCGGACAGTCGCGACACATTCACTCCGCGTGGTACTCCCCCAGACCTGGCCGATACCTCCGCCCCCTAGCGTGAGAGCGCTGACCTCGCCGAGCGGCCCAAAAGATCGCATTTGCATGAGAAGATCCTCGAGCAGTCCGCGGACTGAAGCGGACTCGCTGTCGTTGTACTGTAATACATCCGGCTCCAGAGAGCGACCAGTGTCCAGCCCCGAAATCTCAGATCGCTTGGCCCAAGGCATCGATCATTTGACCATAATCACGAGCCCGGCTACGCAAAACTCCCGTATCGCTAGTGTGAGGTCCGCCTGATTTTGATATCCGCCTCCATATCCTCCAGGAGCTTGGTGCAGTAGGGCCCCGGAACGAAGGAGGTGTAGTCGGCAATCTTCAGATCGCCCTGGGCGGTCTGGGGCGTCGGCTCCCCCATCAATGAAACGTGCCCCCGGCGCTGAGGTTAATGGACTGGCCCGTCATGCCGCTGGAGAGGTCCGAGGCCAGAAACAGGGTCAGGGAGACGAATTCGTCTTGGGTGACCAGTCGCCCCAAGGAAGTCCCGGACACTCGACGCTTGAACATCTCCTCCGTCGTGATGCCCGCCGCCTTCGATTTCCGCTCGAGCTGCCAGTCCGTTCGTGGGCCCTCGATGCTGCCGAGGCTAATGCAGTTGACGCGGATGTTCTGCCGGCCTGACTCTTGGGCCAGGGTCTGGGTCAGTCCGGATATCCCCCATTTGGACGCGCTGTAGGCTCCCGAGTCCGGGACGCCCCGCTTCCCCGCCGTGGAGCTGATGTTTACTATGTTGCCCCCGCCCTGAGGGACCATGTGCCGCACCGCTTCCCGGCAGCAGAGCATGGTACCAGTGAGGTTCACATCGATGACCTTGCGCCACTCGGCCACATCCATGTTCTCGATCCGCATGAGCTGCCCAGGGATGCCGGTGTTGTTGACCAAGACGTCTATCCGGCCCAGGTCGCGCCTTGCCTTCTCGAAGGCGGCAACCACCTGCGGCTCGTCGGTGATGTCGGCCACCAAGGGCTCGCTTCGGACGCCCAGGGATCGTATCTCTGTCGCCGCCTCCTCCAGCCTCTCGGCCGTCCGGGCGATCAGCCCGACGTGGGCTCCCGCCCGTGCGAATCCCCGAGCAAGGGCCATCCCCAGAGTGGTGTAGCCACCCGTTATCAGGACCACCTTATCGGGCAGGCTTAATTCGACCACCGTCGTCAGCTCCTACAGGCCTAACCGCTCTGCGACTCGCTCACGATGCAGATCGGCGTTACCGAACATCGACTGGCCGACCTTCGCCCGGCGCGAATAGAGGGGCATTGGATGTTCCTCCGTGAATCCTATGGCGCCGTGGACCTGATGACCACCGGTCATGACACTCCAGATCGCATCGCCTACGCAGGCCTTGGCGTTGGAGACCTCGAGCTCAGCCGGGAGGCCCTCGCTGACCATCCAGGCCGCCTCGTAGGTGAGGAAACGCGCCCCTAACGCATCGGCTGCCATGTCGGCACACCTGTGGCGAACTGCCTGGAAGGCCGATATCGGCCTTCCAAACTGGACACGAGTCTTGGCATATTCTACCGAAAGGTCCACGACCTTCTGGCCGGCTCCGGATAGGTAAGCGCAGAGGGCGACCGCGCCCCGCTGAACGGCCCGCCCGAGGACCGCCCAGGCGTCGGTGTCGCCGGTCAGGCGGTTGCCGTCGGGCACCGGGGTGTCACGAAAGGTCACGTGACACTGCTGGTCTCCGCCGGTCGTGCTCAGGTGTGTCACGTCAACGCCCTCGGCATTGCGGTCCACCAACAGCCATACCGCCTCGCCGGAGGCCTCCTCCACGGCAAGAGTGAGGATCATGTCCGATACCTGAGCATATTGAACGAAGTGCTTGGTCCCATTCAGCACATAGGCATTGCCATCTCTCCGGGCGATCGTCGAGAGGCTGCTGTTGACGAACCCTAAATTGGGCTTGTTGGGCTCAAGGTATGCAAAAGAGAGGACGAGGTCGCCTTTGGCGACCTCGGGGAGAATCCTGAGCTTGAGCTCTTCGCCTGCGGCGTCGAGCACCGTCAGGCCGCTGAGCACGACCGTCGCCATATACGGCACAGGGGCGACCGCTCGGCCCATCTCCTCGTACAGGATGGCCATATCGAAGAAACTGAGCCCGTTGCCTCCGAGCTCGGTGGGGAACGCGATGCCGAGCCACCCGAGGTCCGCCATCTTGCGCCAGAGCTCAGGCGGGTACCCCTCCGGGTCCGCCTCCATCTCGCGGGCCAAGTCAGACGGCACCTCTTCCTCGAGGAACTCCCGGGCACGCTCCTGAAGCATCTTCTCTTGCTCGGTAAACGAAACGTCCATGGATGGGGCTACCGCGGCAGGCCGAGGCCGCGGACAGCGACGTTCTCCTTTTGTATCTCCATCGTACCGCCGGCGATGGTCGAGGAGATACTGTGCCGCCATAGTCCCTCGAGCTTGCCATCGAACGGCGCATCGGGCGCGCCGACCTGCAACTGGCCGTATAGCCCCATGATCTCCATCGACAGCTCAGCGGAGCCTTTCATGTTGAGGCGCGTGTGCATGCTGGCCATCGAGGCCTCCCCGGGGCCGGGGTCGTCCCCCTTGGCCACGACCGACGCCTGGCGATACGTCACCACGCGGGCGGTCCTGTAGCGGCCGTATGCAGCGGCAATCTTCTGGCTGACCGCCGGGTCCTTGGACAGTGGCTTGCCGTCGTACTCGGTCTCCTTAGCGAAGCGGATGACCTGTCGAAGTGTCCCGTCCGAGGCATAGCCGGTCCTCTCGAAGTTCAGGGCAGCCATGCTGACGCGCCAGCCCTCGTTGAGCCCGCCGAGCATGGTCGAGCGTGACACCCTGACGTCGTCGAAAAAGACCTCGTTCACGTTGCCGTAGCCCGACATGCTGCGGATCTTCCTGACGGTGAGGCCCGGCGAGTTCATCGGAACGAGAAAGGCGGTCAGCCCTCGGTGCTTGGGGGCTTCCGGGTCGGTACGGGCGATCAGGTAGCAGAACTCGGCCCGTTCAGCGTTACTGGTCCAGGTCTTCTGGCCGTTGATGACGAAGTCGTCGCCGTCCTGGACCGCTCTGGTCTGCAGCGACGCGAGGTCGGAGCCTGCGTCGGGCTCGCTGAACCCCTGGCACCAGATAACGTCGCCCTTACTGATGCGGTCGAGGTGATAATCCTTCTGCTCATCCGTGCCGTGGAGCATGATGCTCGGGCCTATCCAGTTCACGTTCATGTACTGCCCGCCGCGAGGCTCTCCGAATGCGGCCATCGTCTCCTTGAGGATCATCTGAGGCCAGATGGGGGCGTCGCCTCCGCCATATTCCTTGGGCCACGCCATAGTGAGCCATCCTCGCTCCCCCATTTTCTTGCAGAATTGGATACAGAAGTCCTTCTCCTCATCCCCACCAATATAGTGGCCCTTGAACCACGAAGGGACTTCGTGCTCGCAGAACTCGTAGAGCTCCTTGGCGAAGGCTGTGTCCTCTTCAGTCCAGCTAAAATCCATACCCCGCTCCTATCCGCGGCTTAATGGAGGATGCACACTCGAAGGCTCACCCTCGAGCGACCAGCTCATCGTAACACTTGTGTTGGCCGTCGGAGAAGAGCCAGGGGCAATCGGTCGTATGTGCCGTTAGGCGAACCAGGGTCGAACTCCCCATCTTCTTGTTGTCTGGACCACAATAGACATAAACTGCTCAGGTAAATATCATTCGCTGAAGAGCATCGAGTGTGAACGCCGTTGAGGTGTTGGCATGCAAAGGAATGCCCTGTACACTGGCACTCCAACCTCGGGGCGGGGCCTTCGCCTGTCTTGGCCAGGACCTGAGCCGATGCAACGTCGCGGTTGGGGGCAATACCACGATCGGCTCCATTCGAGCCGGCCGGCATGACAAGGAACTGAAACGAAATGAACGCAACACGCAAAGAAATCGCAGTAGTGGTCGGGGCAACATCCAAGTGGCAGGCGGATGGCCGCAACACAAAGTTTGTACACGGGAAGGAGCTGGATGACAGCGATCTGCCTGTGGGCGTGCGGTGGGGCGTGGGCGGCGCCGTTGCGCAGAAGTTTGCCCAGGAGGGATTCTTCGTTGTGCTCACGACTCGAAAGGCCTCCAATGCGGCGGGCCTGGAGACCGCGATCAAGCAACAGGGCGGAGAATGCATGATCGTCGAGTTGGACCTGGCGTCTCAGAAATCCATTGCGAAGGCCTTCGCCACCATTCGAAAAGAAGCCGGCGACCCACAGGTGCTGGTCTACAACGCGGGCTACATGGAAGGGCGTGAGCTTCCGCCCGACAAGGAGTTGCTCGAGCACATCCCGGTTGAGATGCTCGATACAGCTCTGCACATCTCCAGTCGCGGCCCTTTCCTGGTAGCTAAAGAAGTGCTGCCAGCCATGCGCAAGAAGGGCTCCGGCTCCTTCCTGATGTCCAACAATTCAAAGTCGCTGCGTGGGCGCAAAAGGTACACGGGAGAGTCGCTGTACTATCCGCGGGTTTTGGCGCGCACCCTGGCGCAGGTGCTCACCGAGGAATACTCCGTGCATGGCGTGCACGTGGCTAACGTCGTGATCGACGGCCTCATCGACTCTCCGGGTACGAGAGCGCTGCCGCAGGCACAGCAAAAGCCCGACGGGGTGATGAATCCCGTCAAGATCGCGGAAGCCTTCTTTTATCTGCACACGCAGGACAGGTCCTGCTGGACCCACGAAATGCAATTGACCCCGTTCACGAGCAATCCGAGCTACTGAGAACCAATTTGCGTACGCTCAGCCAGAAGGATAGTTCTGATTCAATCACTGAGTGTAGCTATGGTGAAATTGTTTTAGGGGTTAGCGAACGATTAGTGGTTGTCCCTTGCGGCTACAACCAACGTCGTGGGGATCGCCACACACAGCAGGGCTCCCATCGTTTTTCTGCGTGAGCTCATCGTACAGCGCCTTGGTGACCTGAGCCCCGCATTCTCCTGAGCAGTACGCATACGTATCATCTCTTAGGCTTGCTGTTGCCATTGGTTTGCTCCTCCTCCATTCTGGTATGATGCTGCCGCCGCAGCCCCTAACTCATACTAAGAATCATTACAATTGTCAACGATGCTATCTGGGATATTGGGATGAGGACCGTAACTTCCCGGAAAACTCAGAAGTTGCCGCTATCGGCGATTCCTTGGAGGGACTTCGCAAGGTCTGTCAAGGCGCCTCATCCGTCGCTTGGAAGCCCTAGGCCTGAAGCTGTCTGCGCAGACAGTTCCTCGGCCCCACGTAACCTCGTTATTATCACAGCAGTGCCCTTTGGCAAAGTTGCTACCCGGAACACAATTTTCAAAATGTTTACAGGCATAGCTGGGCGGCCAGGGCTCAGGGCTGGGCGACCTGCGGTTTCCCTATCAACTCAATCGTTTTGCCTGAGAGCGCCGAGGACGAGACCGGTCATTGACTGGGTATTGGCAGAGGTCTATCCTACCCACGCCGACGACACGGCAAATCCCAATTCATCTCCATCAGAAAGGCAGCAATGGCGTTCAAGCTAAACCACATCCACCTCAAGAGTCCAGATCCTCGCAAGACGGTCCAGTGGTACGTGGACTACATGGGGGCGACGGTGCTTTCGGAGCGCGAGACTGCCAATGGCAGCCTTTACTTTCGCATTTCGCTCAACGGGGTAGAAGCCAACGTCACTGACCTCGTCCAGGACCAGGTATTGGAGCGGCAGTTCTATGGCTTGGAGCATGTGGCCATGGATACCGACAGTTACGACGCCGACGTGGCCGCGGTGAAGGCCAGTGGTGCTCGGGTGTTGGAGGAGCGCACGTCTCCCGGCCAGCGGCGGGTCTGCTTCTTTGAAGGGCCTGAAGGGGTCCAGGTAGAACTGTTAGAGATGTCCTGACGGCATCAATCCACCGCCCTTCCCCTGAGGCCAACGTCTCCTAGCGTTCCTCATAGGAGGAGCTCCCGTCGTGAAGGGAGACGCAAGATGCTAAGACTGGGCGGCTTCGCATCACCCTCATATATCGCCGTCTTCCGGGGGCTCCAGACCCTTTTCCGGCGGCAAGGCATAGATCTGGACTGGGTTCTCTACTCTACTTGGGACGCCCTGGTGGATGCCTTCGTGAAGGGAGAGGTTGACCTTGCCTGGAACGGGCCTCTGGCTTACGTGAAGATCAGACGCCGTGTCGAGCAACCATGCCGGGTGGTCGCCATGCGGGATGTGGACGTGGATCTGGTCACCCATTTCATCACCCGCCCCGACTCGGGAATCTCCACCCCGATAGACCTCAAGGGCAAGCGCTTCGCTTTCGGCGGACGCGGCTCTGCCGAAACTGGCCTTTTGGCTCATCACTTCCTCAAGCAGGAGGGGGTCGATCCGGAGCGCGACCTGGCGGCGTCTACTTTCTACGAGGAGCGCAAGCCAATAGGGCTTTCCGGAGAAAGGGATGTCATAGAGCGAGTCAGGCAGGGCGAATACGACGCCGGCGCTGTCAGTGGGCCAACCCTGGCCGCCTTGGAGGCAGAGGGGGCTCTACCCGCGGGCAGCACCCTGACTTTCTGGTCCAGTCCCGGCTACAGCCATTGTTGCTTTACCGCGCAGGGCAGCCTCGGCGAAGACCTGCTCCAGAGGATCACCGACGCCCTTGTCTCGGCGGACCTGGGCGACCCGATCGGCGGCGACGTGCTCACCAGGGAGCACTGCCTAGCTTTTGTTCCGGGCATCACCGAGGGATGGGACATTCTCGAAGAGGCGGCCGAGAAGCAGAACCTTATCTGATTAACTGCTTAGCCTGGAACCTTCTATTGGTGGCATTACGAGCCAGACGTAATTCACGACATCGCTCAGTTTGGTAGAGATTTCACAGCTAGTCTCGATCCTGAGGTACAGGAAAGGTTTACCTACCGTGTCGCAGTTGAGGTGCTGGCCCTTTCCCTGAACCAAGGTGGTTGAACAGACTGGACTTCTTACCCTGAGCCGTAAATAACGTCCATTCCAACAAATGGGCCCTCTACACCGGCAGGAGACGGCGGTTGCTGGACCGAGGACTCCGTGGAGAGCGTGAGGCTGGTCGGGTGAGCGACACATGTCAGGCTCATCCCGGCTGAGGGAGGGTAGCCAGTGTCGATAGGTAGGGGGCCACATGTCTCGGAGAGACGGAACGCTTGATGGAGGCCCCACCTATCTCTGGCATCGGCAGGAGGTTATGACACACCCTCGCTGTGGCGCTACGGTTATGTTGCCGCCGCGCCAAAGGTCACGGAATCGCCTTAACCCCACCACCCCAGTACGTGCCCACACGGGGGTTGGCAAAGCAGGGGGCCGAGAATATCGTCGATGGGGTCGGCGCCTTTGTTCGGCCGGCGGGCGCAGTGTTCCAGGAGGTCAGGGGAGGCCATGCCCAAGGCGAGAATCGACGACACCCTGCAGACCTACTACGAGGACGACGACTTCACGGACCCGTGGGCGACCCCGGAGACGGTGGTCATGCACCACGGCAATTCCAAGAGCAGCAGGATGTGGTACGCCTGGGTGCCTCTCCTCTCGCGGCAGTTCCGGGTGGTGCGGCCAGACGCGCGAGGCTTCGGGCGCTCCACCGTCCCGCCGCCCGGATATCCCTGGTCTCTGGAAAACTTTGCCAAGGACCTCAAGGCCCTCCTGGACCACCTGGGCCTGGATAAGGTGCACCTGATCGGCGAGACGGTGGGAGGGACCATCTCCCTTCAGTTCGCCTACGAGTACCCGGAAAGGCTGAAAAGCCTGACGGTATGCACCTCACCCTTCAAGTTCGCCGGCGTATCCATGTTCCTGGAGCATCGGGACCTGGTGGAGCGGGAAGGGGTTGAGGCCTGGGTCCGTTCCTCCATGGGTCAGCGCCTGGACCCATCGGAGAGCAGCCCGGAGCACGTAGCCTGGTATATCGAGCAGATGAGCAGCACGACCAAGCACGTCGTGACCGAAACGCTGACCTACCTGGCCACTCAGGATCTCTCGGACATCCTCCCAAAAATCAAGGTCCCCACACAGATCATTTTTGGAGAGAAGAACCCCCTGGTCCGGACCGTCCGGGCGGAGGGGATGCAGGCCCTGATACCGGGCTCCCGCATGGCGGTCATCCCTGGAGCGTCGGGGTTCGTCCAGCACTCTCATCCCGAGCGGTGCGTTGAGGCGTGGCGAGAGTTTGTGGCCGGGTTGCCGTAAGCGAGAGACCGCGCGGGGCGGGGCGCGTCACTCTTCCAGAAAAGGGCTTTGCACCAAAAATGTCATTCTGAGGAGCGGAGCGACGAAGAATCTGGGGTGGGGTCTCAGAGCAACAGAGTGGCCCCACCGCCCCAGACCCTTCGGCTTCGCTCAGAGCCTGCCCTGAGCTTGCCGAAGGGGTGACAGGAAAGAGCGTACTTTGGTGTAAGCCTCCCGATCAGCCCTTCGAGTATCTCTGATACGCCCTTGGGCAGGCTGGCATTTATCCGATGGTAACTCAGTCAGACGGCTGGCCTGCCCAGGTCTCGTCAGAGCGGACTCGACGGTATTTTATCAGCCAGCGGTCGCCAACCTTGGTGAACTGGTCAATGTAAAGGCCGCTCGAGGCGAGGCCGGCCTCTGTGATCACGGAGAAGTAGGTCCTGGCGTCGGCCTCGGTGGGGCTGCGGAGCTCGATGCGGGAGGTAGAGAGGTTGTGCCGAAGGAAGACCTTCTGGCCGGCCTCGAACCGCCCACGTCGCTCTGTTACTCGGGACGCGAGTCGTTCCATTATGGCGTCGCGGCCTTGGCAGACGATGCCATCGAACTCGAGGGCGCCGTCCTCGGCGAAAGCGGTCATCATCTCGTCCATGCGGCCACGGTCGCCGGCTGTGGTGTAGACAGACATCGTGTACCGGATCGCCTCGCGGGCGAGCATCTCCTCGATATTCAATGGCCCTCCTTTGGCAGGACTAAGGCATGCGTGGCTAGCAGACGAGCACCAAGAGCTACCGCCCCTTCCAGACGGCCGGTCGCTTCTCGGAGAAGGCCTTCGGCCCCTCTTTAGCGTCCTCCGAGTCCCAAACTACGCGCTTGCACCATTCGGTTATCTTGTGGGACTCCTCCATCCCGTAGCGGCGCCAGAACGACGCGACTGACTTGGTTCCCTGGACGGAAAGCGGAGCGTTGGAGGCGATCATCTCGGCGATCTCGATCGCCCTCGGTACCAGCCTTTCAGGCTCCAGGATCTCGTGGATGAAGCCGTTGCGGAGAGCGTCCTCGACCGTGATACGGTCGCCGGTAAGGAGCACGTACATCGCCTCGCCATAGGGCATCACACGGGCCAGGTGCTCAATGGCGTAGCCCGCCATTATCCCTCGCTTCACCTCGAAGAGGCCGAAGTAGGCCTCCGTGGAGGCGATGCGGATGTCGCAGTCGATGGCCGTCTCCATGCCCGCCGCGATGCATAAACCGTTGATAGCGGCGATGAAGGGCTTGGGGTGTTGATAAATCCGCAGCGGGTTCTGATCCTCGACCGCCCGTAGTCGCTCGGTACGCTCCTCCATCGTGATCTCGCCGGCGTCGTACTTCGCCTCGGTCTCGGAGCGAATCGTAAAGCGCTGGGACATCTCTTTCAGGTCGGCGCCGGCCGAGAAGGCCCGGCCCGAACCTGTCACGATGCCGCAGCGCATCTCCGGGTCCATCTCGAAATCGTACAGCGCGTCTTCGAACCCTTTTTTCAGGCTGGCGTTACGGGCGTTGAGCTGGTCCGGGCGGTTCATCGTGAACACGGCGTAGTGCTTGTCAGGATATTTCTCATACAGCAGATCAGGCATCGGTCATCTCCTCCTAAGCGCACTAACGATCAGTCAAACATCAGGATTTTCTGGGCTCGGGCCCGAATCGTGGCCCAGTCGTCGCTGGCAACGGCCTCCTCTGCCCATCAACCAGGCGGACGATATGCCTCTGGATACCCCTCGCCGGGCATGATGCCGCGATAGTACCATATGAGGCCCTTCAGGCATTGCCACGAAACGTAGCAACAGAAGCGATGCACTAAACCCGAAAAGGAGCGCTGTTGGGCCTGTAGTAGGCCCTAGGCAGTACGACCCACTAGAGCGGGTGCCATTGGTAACGCTCCCCGAGCCGCACCACGGAGCCGAACCGCCACTCTGGCCTGAAGTGCCCCGCCGCCACAACAAATCCCTCCTGCTCGAACCGCTCGAGCATGGCCCGTCGGGTAGCTTCCGCTTGCGCCGCGTCTACGTCAGCACGGGAGCACCATCCCGGTTCGCCTACCTGGACGCTGCTATGGAGCATGTCACCCACGATAGCGGCCTTCTCTCCCTTGGAGGCGATAACAACGTTCAGGTGGCCGGGCGTATGTCCTTTGGTGGCGATGGTGCTCACCTCAGGCGTCAGGGTGTGGTCGCTATCGATGATCTCCAGGGCGCCAAGCCCCTCCAGAGGTAGAACGTTACTCGTGATCTGGGGGGAGCCCTCCAGCACCTCCGGCTGTCGGAAATAGTCCCAGTCCCCTTTTGAGATGAGGTGGCGGGCTTTGGGGAATGTAGGCTCGGGGCGGCCGTCTACCATGGTGATGTTCCAGCCCACATGGTCGCCGTGCAGGTGGGTATGGACGACCGTGTCGACCTCCTCCGGATCCAGTCCTTGGCGGCGCATATCATTGAGCAGGTCGCCTCGCCGGTTGGCCCGATCCGCGTGTGGGCCCGGTCCCTTGCCGGTGTCAACCAAGATGACCCGGCCGCCGGCTCGCAGGGCGAAGCAGCCGTAATAGAGCTGGAGTTTGCCACCCTCCAAATGCGTCGCGATATCTCCTTCCCAGGCTTCAGCCAGCACACCTGGAAAGAACTCCGTCTGCTCGTATGGCGGCGGGAGCATGTCCAGGACCGCCACGACCTCCACATTTCCAACGCGTATCCGATCCATGACGCCCCCTCATGTCTGTTCTAATCATCGAGGCACGGCGGCCTTTTCGTAAACTTTAAGAAGTATACAGGTTTAGCTGGCGGGTGGGAGATGTGTGACGATGCCAAGGTCAGCAGGTTTATCAGGACCTGACCGAGCCGTTGACGGTCGGCCACCACGCTGGGTATGTCCGGGTCCAGCTGCACCTCGAATTCGTGCGTGTCCATGGTGGAACGCAGGCCGCTTATCCATTCATTGACAACCTCAGAGAGGGACACATCTTCTTCGTGGATTACCAGCTTGCCCGACTGGATACGCGAGACATCCCTCGGTGATTTGGAGAAGGGCTACGGGGTCAGAGCTTCATGGACGCGATAAAGGACCCCGACCGTCAGCCCTTTCACCCCCCGCTGCAGTTGCCGGACCCGCCCGCCACTAGATGACGCCTTTGGCCTTGAGGGCCGCAAGCTCTTCGGCGTACACGCCAAGTCGATCATGGTACACGAGCTCGTTGTGCTCGCCGATCGACGGGGCCCGAGGGCCTGTGCGCCACGGCAGCTCTTCAGACACCCATGCGGCGTTGGGATAGGTGATGCTCCTCCCGATCTCAGGGTGTTCGATTTCTATGAAGCTCCCCCGCTCCTCCATGTGCGGGTCGCCGAGGTTCTCGTGAGGCGCCCGGATGGGGGCCCAGACGACTCCCCCCTCTTGCGCTATATGGAAGATCTCCTCTGCGTTCTGCGTGGCCACGAAGGCCTTGATTAACGCCGCGATGTGGGGTGCCGCCTCCGGCCGGCGCCTGTAGGCTGGGTCCTTGTACCTGGGGTCCGTAAGGTCTTCCGCCATGCCGTACTTGTCCATAAGCGCCACCAGCCGGTCCCACTCCTCTCCGAACATCCCGGGCATGATCTGCATGTAATTGCCGTCCTTGGTCGGAAGCTCGGGGAACTGGGGTCGCCGAGTGTTCACCTGTCCCGCCACCATGTACCAGGCCGGGTGGTTCTCTGTGGAGTTGTTGGCCGCTCCGTGAAGTGCGAGGTCGATCCGCTGCCCCAGCCCTTCGCGGTCCCGTATTCTCAGCGTGGCCAGGACGTCCATCATGCCGACGCAACCGAGCAGTTGCCACGACTGGTGCATCTGGGGCGCTGTCGGAGGAGCGTCGTATTTTCCCTCCGGTCCGGGGGGGTACCCCGCCACCATCATATGGCCGCTCAATGCGAGGGCGACCAGGTCGCTGGCGACGTAACCGGCCCATGGTCCGTCTAGCCCGAAGTCGCTGATCGATGCCACCACAAGGCGGGGGTAGCGGGCATGGAGATCGGCCCATCCGCCCAGACCGGCGTTTTCCAGTCCGTTCGGGCCAAACGATTCGATCAAAACGTCGGCATCGTGCAACAGGCGGTGGAGGAGGTCTAACCCCTCCTCCTGGTGGAGGTCAAGGGTGACACCCAGCTTGCCAATGTTGAAGTGCCACCAGTAGATGCTGCGCTCGGCGCCGGGTTGATCTTGATAAAACGGGCCGATGTCTCTGGAGCTCGCGCCGCCTGGCGGCTCCACCTTGATCACCTCGGCGCCCAGGTTTGCCAAAAGGCGGCCGAGGAACTCGCCCCTCTCGTCGCATAGCTCGACGACCCGGATTCCTTCCAAAGCGGCCGGCATGGCGTCAGGAGGCTGCATCAGATGACCTCTGCCTCGGACAGCGCCGCCAGCTCGGCATCCGCTATACCCAGGAGCTCGCCGTAGATCCGAGCGTTGTGCTCGCCATAGCACGCGGCGCCCATGCCGGTGCGGCCCAGGGGCGAGGGGTCGGTGTCGCTGAACAGGGTGGGGTGGCCCTCGATATCGTAGTCCGGTACCTCGGAGTGGCGCGCCCTCACGAAATAGCGCCGGTGGGCCAGCTGAGGGTCAGTCTCATAGCGGTCTCGGGTGTCCTGGCAGACGCCGGCGGGCACACCAACAGACTGGAGCCGGGCCATAAGATCGTATCGCTCCTGGCCCCGTGTCCATGACTCGGCGAGAGCGTCCAGCTCATCCTGGTGTGCGCATCGCTCCTCCAACGTCGAGAACTCGGGCCTTTTGGCCCAGTCAGGGTCGCCCATGACGCCCACCAGGGCCTGCCAGTGCTCCTCGGTGGAGCAGGCTATAGCGATCCACTTCTCGTCACCCTCGCAGGCATAGACCCCATGAGGGGCGGCCGGAATGTAAGGTGACCGATTACCGGTGCGCACGTAGGCTGTTCCGTTGGCCGACCATTCCGGGATGGAAGTGCCGGTCAGCAGGACAGCCGGGCCCACCTGGGACAGGTCCACGTAGACCCCTCTGCCCGTGCGGTCGCGCTGTCGAAGGGCCCCCATTGCCGCCGAGGCGATGAAGTAAGGCCCCACGCCGTCCATGAACGAGACGCCGTAACCGCATGGGTAGCGGTCGGGCAGACCGACCTGGTAGGTAAGGCCTCCGATGGCCGCCGCCGTGGGGCCGTAGGTGCGGTACGTACCGTAGGGGCCTTTGCGGCCGAAGCCCGGGGCCTGTATGTAAACGATGTCGGGCCTTATGCTCCGCATCGTCTCCCAGCCGAAACCCCAGCTCTCCATCGTTGTCGCCGAGTAGTTCTCCACGACGATGTCAGCGGTCTGCAGAAGTCTTTTGAAGATCTCCTTACCTTTAGGGTCGCGCATATTGAGGCTGACGCCCCACTTGCCCGCATGATTGGTGTTGAAACTGGAGCCCCGGTTAACGCTCGGGCCCGGCGGCGTCCCTTCGGGCATGGGATGCTGGGGAGAGTTGACCCTGAGAATATCCAGCCGCGCTTTCCACTCGAGGTGGATCACATCGGCCCCATAGGAGGACAGGTAGCGGGTACCCTTGGGTCCGGCGTTCACCCAGCCGAAGTCCAAGACCCGGACGCCGTCAAGCGGTAGCGACATCGCAGCGCCTCCCAGCGAGCCCCAAATAAATTGTTTACACCGGAAAGTATGGCGTATCGGCGACGGCGGAATGGTAGCACCGGCCCCTTGTGCAGTCAAAATCCAAAAAAATACTTCAGCATCAATCTGCGGCGGATGTAGTCCAACCCTGATTCGCCTAGCCAGTCCCGTCTGCTCTCGCGCTTCCTTGACAGACTCGTTGAGGGCCACTACCAACAGGCCCGCTGTAACTGGGGAGAGAGCCTGGAAGCGCAAGGCCCAATAGGCGTGAGGGCCAAAAAAGGGGGCTGTGTGATGACGCAAGATTACCCATTCTCCGGCACTAACCACATTACCATCACCGTTCGGGACATGGAGAAATCGCTGCACTTTTACCGTGACATGGTGGGTCTCAGGGTAAGCGGGGAGAGGTCTTCAAAGGGGGCCCCCAATAGTCACCTCTACGAGGGCAATGCCAGCCATCGGCTCGTCACCCTTGACATGGGTGGCGGTCCAGGCTTGGCCCTGACCGAGTACCCGAAAGCCAAGGGCGAAGGGATATTGCTGGACGACGTGGGGATCACACATTTCTCCTTAACCGTCTCCAACATCAAGGAGTTCACGGAGCGCATGCTGGCGATGGGCGCCAAGCCCGCCGGCCCCACGGATGCCGCTTTCTTCAAGGACCCCTTTTTCATCGACCCCGATGGCATCCTGGTCCAGTTCAACGGGCCGGGAGGATTCCAGATCCCTCAGGATCAGGGAGGCCAGGGCTCTACCGGCTAGAGTCGATTTGCCCCTTTAAAAAAATTTTGGGCTCCCCTGTCGCGCGCGGTGCCTCCCCTTGCAGGCAACCGATGAGGTGAGTACCATTGGCCGAAACTCACGCCCGAGCAGGACATAGGACCATGAAAGATCGGCCTGCGATCCCACAAGATGCCTCCCGGTTCCTGGAGAGCAACCATCGAACGTTCATGATCACCCTCAGGAAGGACGGCTCTCCCACTGGACATCCCATGGCCGGTTTCTTCGGCGGCTCCCTGTACATGAACATGTACGGGGCCAGCGTGAAGGCGAAGAACCTCGAGCGGGACGACCGTATCTGCTGCGTGGTGACCAACCCCTCGGAAGCAAAGGACTTTCAAGGCGCCATCTACAGGGGCAAGGCCCGGCTGGTGCCTGTGGAGGAGGTCTTTGCAAAGGAGGTATCGAAGGGACTGGCCTGGGTCCGCAACCCGCGCTCCCAGGGCTCCCAGGAGCAGCCCGACGTTCCGCCGGAGGACCAGCGGCAAAATCGGCGATACCGCAGGCCGCATCCAACGGGGGCTCCGGTCCATCTTCGAGATCATCCCGGAGGAAGTCGGCATGATCGAGGAGCTTCGGGAGGGACAGTCCGATGCCTAGGGAGCATGCCACCATCAACATGACCCGGGAGGAGCTGGGTCGCTTTTTGGGCAGTCAGACCAGATGCATCGTGGGCACCCTGGACGCCGAGGCCGGGCCATGGGGTGACGCCGCCGCTTGTGTCTTCCGAGATGAGGCTCTGTACTTTCGTATCCCCAAAAAGACCCGCTCCCTCGCCAACCTCCAACGGGACAGCCGCGTGTGCTGCGTCATCGAGGACCATCCCACCGGCGCGGACTACTACACGATCAAGGGTGCCATCCTCCATGGCCGGGCAACAGCCGTGGCGGAGTCCGCCACGGCCCAGCGAGTTACCTCAGCCCTGGATCAAATCCCGGACCCCGTCACCGGAAGGCCGTCACCGGGTGGGACCGTGTTCACGGTGGGAATTGATGATGTCGCCAGTTTCGACTTCGCGAAGATCAAACGTCGGTTCGAGTCGTGACGGGCGCTGTCTCATCCTAAGACTCCGCGGCCTGGACCGATTGCGAGCAGCCCACTAGAGGCAATGCCAAATCCCCTCTCCCTTGATGGGAGAGGGGTAGGGTGAGGGTGAAACCAACCTGGCATGTCGATTTTTGGAATAGCTTCTAGACCATCCCGGAGACAGACCTATGGCGCAGGGTTTCCTCTCTGACATACGCGTGCTGGAGCTGGCGGACGAAAAGGGTGAGTTCTGCGGCAAGCTCCTGGCAGGGGCCGGCGCGGATGTCATCAAGGTCGAGCCTCCCGAAGGAAATGCAACGCGCCGTATCGGCCCCTTCTACCAGGACGTTGAAGACCCCGAGCAGAGCCTATATTTCTGGCACTACAACTTCGGTAAGCGGGGTGTCGCGCTGGACGTCACTACGGAGGAGGGGCGGGAATCCCTGCGGAGCCTCGTCGCCCGGTCCGACGTACTGCTAGAGAGTCACCCGCCTGGCTACCTCGACGGTCTTGGCCTCGGATACGATGCCCTGAAGGAGATCAGCCCCGGCCTAGTGATGACCTCTATCACGCCCTTCGGCCAGACGGGCCCCTACCGCGATTGGAAGGCTTCGGACCTGGTCCACCTGGCCATGGGCGGCGTCATGATGCTCACCGGCTACGACCCCACGCCGGAAGGAGAGTACGACACGCCGCCGGTGGCGCCCCAGATGTGGCACTCGAGTCATATCGTCGGAAGCCAGACCTACTCCGCAATCGTGGCGGCTCTCCTGTACCGGGAACGTACCGGGCAGGGCCAGCACATCGACGCCTCCATCCATCGAGCGATAAATTGCAACACCGGCACGGACATCGCCTCCTGGCTCTCGAACCACTTACCCACGAAGCGCCAGACGGCTCGGTACGGGTCGTCCCAAATGGTCCCGGAAACCCTCGCCATGACCAAGGACGGTCGCCATCTGCTGGCCTTCATCTCGTCCGAGTTTCGCCTTGGCCGAGAGCACCGGCAGTGGATCGAGATGCTGGACAAGCATGACATGGCCGACGATCTGACTGATCCCAAGTACCAGGAGCTGGAGTACGTCGTTCGACCCGACGTGTCGCGCCATATTCACGCCGTGGCCCGGCGCTGGGTATCCGGGTACAAGTTCGATCGGGAGGTGCGGCGAGAAGCCCAGGGCCGCCGGCTCCACTGGGCCCCTGTCCGGAAGCCAGAGGAGAATCTGGACGACCCGCATTGGCGGGAACGGCGGACGTTTACCGATGTTTACCACGAAGACTTAAGCCGGAGCTTTACCTATACTGGCGCGCCCTGGCTGTCAGAGGAATGCCCATGGCGGACCGGGCCCCGCGCCCCGCGCCTGGGAGAGCATACCAACGACGTGCTCGGTGAGACGGCGGTGAGACCCGCGCCGAAGGCCCCGTCACCGGCGATTCCAGGGCCAAGGAAGACGACGGGAGAGCTGCCCTTCACTATCGACCAGGTACGCATCCTGGACCTGGCATGGGTGGTGGCTGGAGCAGCGGGCCCCAGGATCCTCGTGGCCCTTGGCGCGGAGGACATTCGCGTCGAATGGAAGGGGCGGCTGGACAGCATGCGGACTCCGGGGGGCGCAGGCGTCTTTGCCGATGTAAATCCGGGGAAGCGCAGCATCGGCCTTAACCTTGGCACCCCCAAGGGGATCGAGCTGCTGCAGGAGCTGGTGCGGGTCTGTGACATCGTCGTCGAGAATTTCACCGCCCGTACCCTTGAGAACTTCGGAATCACGTATGACGTGCTCCGAAAGGCGAACCCCTCGATCATCTATGTTCAGCAACCGGGCTTCGGGAAAAGGGGGATGTACACGGACTTCCTCTCCTCAGCGCCTGTAGGGGAAGCGTTTACAGGCTTGACGGAACAATCGGGGTTTCCGGTCCCCTACCCGCCGGCAGGGTGGGGTTATCTCTATCTGGACTGGAGTGCATCCTATTATTGCGCCATGGGCATGCTCAGCGCTCTCTATCACAGGGCTAAGACAGGCCGCGGCCAGTACATCGATGGCTCCCTGGCCGAGCCAGGCCTCTATCTCACCGGCACGGCTATCCTCGATTCTCAAGCCAACGGGGGTTCCTGGGAACGTATCGGGAATAGCTCACCCTACAAGCCGGCCGCCCCCCACGGAGCCTATCGGTGCCTGGGAGAGGACCGTTGGATCGCGATTGCGGTGTTCACTGATGAGGAGTGGAAGGGCCTCGCCTCCGTCTTAGGCGACCCAGCCTGGACTCGAGACCCAAAGTTCGCCACCCTCAGCTCGAGAATGCAACACACTCCTGAGCTGGACACCCTGCTGGATAACGAGACCCAGCGGTGGGACCCGTTCGAGCTCATGCTGAGCCTCCAGGCCGCCGAGGTTCCCGCCGGGGTGTGCCAGACCTCTGAAGACCGGATAGAGCGCGATCCGCAGCTCCAGCACGATGGGTTCCTCGCTTCGCTCATGAGCAAGGACGTGGGGAGTCGGCCCATCCGCCCATTCCCAATACGGCTTTCAGAGACCCCGACTCGCCCCGGTGGGATTCTAGATCGTGGGTTTCCCTCTTACGCGGAGGATAACGATCATGTCTACGGGACCTTGCTCGGGATCCCCGAGAGCGAGCGACAAGCCCTCGCCGAGCAGGACGTGATTTGAAGCCTGACTCACGAGACCCTGATCAAGAGGCGGCCTGGCTCCCGACGCCTCTAGATGCCAGGGCGGCCTATGAGATCAAGCTACCAACGGAATTCGTAAGACCATGAACTGGTGTAGGTTACAGCGGCCAACGTGTCCTTAAATCAATAGCCCAAGTATAGTAGCAACAGGGGTGAAATCCCGTTGTTACCCCGGCGAGGCATCGATGCTCTTCCAAAAGTACAGCGTCGCCACCGAGCAGTAGGGACGCCACCGCTCCGACATCTCCAGCAAGGTCTTGGGCGCCGGCATCTCCTCCAAACCGTAGGCAGCCTGCACCCCCTTGCGCACTCCCAGGTCTCCCACTGGAAACACGTCAAGACGATGGAGCGTGAAGATGAGGAACATGTCCACCGTCCAGCGTCCGATCCCCTTTACTGACATGAGCGCCGCCCCCACCTCGTCCTCCGGCAGTGTCCTGAGCATATCCGCGTTCAGCGTGCCGTCCTCGAACTTGGCAGACAGATCTTTCACATAGGAGAGCTTCTGCCGAGAGAGTCCCACCGAGCGAAGCATCTCGTCCGTCGTCTCGAGGACCGCATGGGGGCTTGGGAAACTGTCGGAAGGGTAGAGCGCTAGGAACCTGCTCATGATAGCCGAGGCTGCGCTCCCGGCGAGCTGTTGATAGAAGATGGAACGTACCAGGGCAGGAAATGGCTCCCGAGCCTCCGGCCATTTGAGGGGGCCAATCCGCTCGATAATCCCCTTCAGCACCGAATCAGCATTGGCTAGGGCTCGTATCCCGTCGGCAAATGCCTGCTGTCCCGTCACACTGCTCCTCCCTGTACGCTAGGCCGGTGGTCTGAGCAGAGAGTGTAACAGAGCCTTGCGCGATTGCTCGGGCAATGTCCGCGGCTAGTGGTGGTTTACCGATGGGACCATCCTGGCGGATCGATGCGGTGCTCTAGCTCTCGGTGGCCGTTGCTGCTGTCCGGAGGGTAAAGCTAAATATGCTTCCTTCGCCTGGCTTACTGTTGAAACGTACCGTCGCAGCTGCTACCAGATCCCTACTGCCGCGGTTTCCATCCTGACTAAAAAGGGTCGACCATGACGAGCTCGACGGCGTGCGAAGATCGGCGGTGCCAACGCGGCCAGAGTCTATGGCATCGACTAGAAGAAACCTGGACATAGCCGTCACTTTGGCGTAATGTGCCATCAAGCAACGCGAGAAAGCCCTGGAGCAGGGCCCTGAGGGAGGAGACGATGTTTCGACCCTTGCAATTCGAGCCAGAAATGGAGTCGCTGGTCAGATTTGTCGAGGAGACTGATCCCGACCGTATTGTCGAGGAGACGATCGCCAAGCTGAAAGGCGGACTCTCAACCAAGAGCATGCTTACCGCTTCGGCTCTGGCCGTATCGAGGTCGACCGACGTGAACGGAGGACACCATGGAGGGCCTCTTCACACGGTATGCGGAATCTACCCGGCGCTCCGAATGTCCGAACGTCTGCCCGATGACTGGGCCCATATGCCAATCGTGCAGAGCGTTCATCTCTCCAACAAGCACCTGCACTCTCCGGAGATGGGACCCTTCATCACTCCAGAGAGTCCCCCTGTAAGCGGACGGGACATACAAGGGCTCACCTCCAAAGGCTACCGTTTGGACGACGACAGGGAAGCCTTCAAACTCATGATGCAGATGAAATACCCCCACGCCGCAGAGGCGCTGCTGATGAAGCTCCTTCTGGAGATTCCAAGGTACGAAGTCTTGGACCTCATCCTCAGCAGGGCAACACAAGAAACAAGGAACGACGACCACTACTTCCTCTTTCCCATGTATAACTCGCGGGCCCTGGATGCAATCGGATGGGAGTGGGCTCATGTTCTGCTTCGGCCGGTAGTGCGTTGGCAGGCGCGTAATCCCTATCGAGGCAAGAGGCCTGAATTCGAAGAGGTTGAGCAGCTTCTAGAGAAATATCGGCTTCTTGAGATCGGCATCGCCTACAGCACGACCTCCGCAGAGGATGCGGCGATCGGCGACATCGCCAGCCGCATAGGCGCCTGCGACGATTTCGGCCTTATCCCGGAGATACTGGCCTCCTCTCTCGCCGATGGGATGTCACTGGAAGGAATCGGTGAGGCGCTATCGGTCGGCGCCTCTACGATCTTCCTCCGCACCGACTACGGCAACCCGATGGACGCCCATCTCCAGACCGGGGCGAATAGCCGTCGCTACCTTTTGTCCCTCGAGGGCGTCAGCCTCCAGAACAAGCTTCTTGGCCTGTTCACCTGGCACATGGGGCCCGAGATCCGCAACGATTTGCTCGCCTGGGCGCCAGTGGCGGAGAGGGAGACCCTGGATCGGGTCCCGGACCTCGGCCAAGAGGGCATGCTTGACGCCATACGGGAGAGCATCCTTAGCATGCCAGAGGTAGAGGACATCACGGTCTCCATGCTTCCCAAGCTGGCGACCGCGCCCGAGCTGAGAAACTGCATGGCGCTGGCACAGCGGTACGCGGAGCGGGGTTTCGATCCCATGGCCCTCTTCCAGTTCCTGGGTAAGATTACTTGCCAGGACGACTTCACTGAAAGCCATGCGCCGAAACATCATCAGGCTGTCGTAGACGAGTACTACAGCACCCGGGAGCCATACCGCTGGGTCCACCTGGTTTCCGCTGTCAAGCACACCGCGATCTGCTACGGAAAGTGGCAGAATGTGTACCAAGAGGCCAAAGAGATCCTCAGCGTATAGGGCACTTCGCCAGGCGCAATGCCGGCGGGCGCTGCCCGGCGCTAGCCGGAGCCCGTCCCGCTCTCTTGAGACTTCATGTCGTAGAGGTTCGTCACGTTGCGCCAGGTCACGTTTGCGCTGGTCTCTTCATTCAGGTGCCCTAAGATTCGTTGAACGGCCTGCCGCGAATGCGGCCATGTAGAGTTGTGGTGCGGGTAGTCATTGGACCACATACAGTTTTCGCCGCCCCACCAGTCCAGCATCCGCCCACCCACGTTGTCGTTGAAGAACGTCGCATAGCAATGCCGCCGGAAATACTCGGAGGGAGCGACATCCAGCGGTAGGGGGGACCTGCCGGAGCCCCTTCCACGTTCCCATCGCTGATCGTATTGGTCCAGGGCAAAGGGGATCCACCCGATTTCATTCTCCACCAGGACGACTTTCAGCCTCGGAAAGCGTTGGAAGACCCCGGAAAACAAGATGTCATGGAGTCCGTTCATTGCCCCCAACAGCTTGAGGTTGACGGTGTCGCGGAACCCGAAGTGCCCAGCCTTCTCCCGCTCTTCCTGGGAGGGAGCCCGTCCCGTCATCGCCTCCTCGGCAACCCGCCTGCTCCAATCGAAGCCGGTGAGGATGTGGAGACTCATCGGCATAGCCAGGTCTTGGGCCGCGTCCCACAGCCTGTCGTAGTGATCGGAATAAAGGGGGATGTGGTCGGGAGGCGTTTGCCAGATCATCGCTCCACGCAGGCCCAAACGCCGTGCTCGTTCCAGCTCCTGGACGGCTGTGTCGATGTTATACGTCGAGATCGTGGCGATGCCGATAAGCCTATCCGGCGCGACGCTGCAGTATTCGGCGACGAAATCGTTGTAGACCCTGAAGCAGGCCTCCTGGATGGCCTCGTCTCGCACCGTTACGTAAAGACCCAATGCCAGGGTGGGATAGATGACCTCCGCGCTGACTCCGTCCACCTCCATCTCCGCGACGCGCTTGTGTGGGTCCGAGCCCCCGGGTTGGCCCTGAAAAACGGCCGCCTTCGTAAAGCGTGGCGCCTCAGCGCGGAGGCCGGACGGCAGGCGAGTCGCCCACAATTCGGGGTCCTCCATCAAATGAGAATCAGCCGAGACGAGAAGGCCGCTGTATGCGTCCTGGTCAGTCGTCATCTCCCCAGCCTCCGATCTCGGCTAGACCATCCCCAAGCGCTTGGCCAAGGCGACCTCTTCACGCAGAGTCTTTATACACGTGGTATCGAAAAGCCCGTATTGGGTATTGACCAGGATGGTGCCCTCGTGAGCGGCCTCCTCCAGCACCGGGAGGATCTCGATCCACCTCTGAACGTCTTCCAGCGGGGGAGTGAAGACATCGTGAATGACCCCGAGAATTTCGGCCATGCCGTCCAGGGTGAAGTGCGCGCTGCCGTACCCGCCCTGATAGCCCATGTCCCGGGCCATTTCCTGCGAGGTCCGTCTGGACTCCAGGTCCCGTCCGGTGCCCCCGCCGCCGCCAACCGGGAAACGCACACCCGCTGTCCGGACGTCCACCAGGACTTTCGCGCGCAGGTAGTACGACTCTAGTCCAGACTTGGTATTGCGGTATCCCAGGGAGACTCCCAGGTCTCCCATACGGCTTCCATGCACGCCGCCCATATACGTGATGCGCGGGGAGGCTGATGCGATCTCATAAGCCCACTTCACGCCGGCCGCTGTCTCCACAACGGGGCGCACCAGCGTGTACCCTTCCGGCAGCCCTTTCCTTTTTTCCATCTCCCCAAGAATCTCACAAAATTTGATCACGTCCTGGGCGCTTTCGGTCTTGGAGATCTGAGCGCAGTGGAGCTCGGGAGATACGACGGCGTCCAGGTCCTCCTTCTCCATGCCCGGGTTGATGCGCGCCATGACCTTGATACCTAGAGCGTGGACCTCTTTAGCCAGCTCGGGAAAGAGCTTGCGTGCCTGGTCCTTGTACTTCAATGGGGTGGAATCCTCCAGGTCCCAGCAGATCGAGTCCGGCTTGAGTTTCGCCAGGTCGAGGATGAACTGGCCGTCCCGGGTGTCAGTGAATATCATGGAACGGAGCCACGTTGGTTCATTCGTCATCGTTGCCACATCGCTCCTCCTGAAAAACTTTCGTCGTATCTTGGCCATCCGTTGCGATGCTGATCACCACTCGGCTCGCATCACGTTATCACATACCGTGGGTCGCGCTCCTACGTCGGGAGCGTGATAATCAGCACCCACATGGGACTGCCCCCGACAGTATATGACTCCAGGGGCTCGAGCTTACCCGTCGCCGTGTCAATCTTGTAGGAGGCGAGCCGGCCTGATTCCAGACCAGCGGCAAAGAGGAAGTTGCCATCCGGGTCCAGGCTGAACGCCCGCGGCACGGCTTCCGTGGGTGTTTGCCCAATCCCACTGAGACTCCCGTCAGCGGGGTCTACCGAGAAACCAGCGATGCTGTCATGGCCGCGGTTGGGAGAATAGAGGTACCGTCCCGAGGGCGTGATCTGAACCTGGGAGCAGAGGTTCTCGCCTGCATAGCCAGCTGGAAGAGTCGAGACGGTCTGGAAGGCTTTTAGAGTCCCCGCCGACGGGTCAAAATGGTAAGCCGACACACTTCCGCCTTGCTCGTTGGAGCAGTAGAGGATGTCCTTGGTGGGATGAAAGCAGAAGTGGCGAGGGCCTAACTGCTGCTCCGGAGCGATCAAGGGGGGCGAATTGGGGGTGAGCCTGCCGGTGCTCTGATCGAACTTGAACTGGAGAATCCGGTTCGGTCCCCTGCCGGCGATGTGAGGCACGAAGGCAAACTTGTTGGAGGGGTCCGTCTGCAGGGAGTGGGCCCCGGTAGCCGTTTTTAGCCATTCGACGGGGGGAGTTGCAGCGACGCCGTCGCTGCCTATGGGATGCACCCCAATTTTGCCTCCCTGGTAGTAGGCCGAGAACAGGTACCGCCCGGTTCTGTCTGTGGCGAGGAAGTTTGGATCGTCCTCCAAAGGCGCGCTACCGGTCAGAGTCAGCGCTCCGGACTGTGGGTCGATTCGGAAGGTGGCTATCTCGAGAGCGCCACGACGTCCGACGTAAAGGAGCCGCCGGTCGGGGCTCGCGGCCATCGGCGCCGGCCTCCCCGTCATCGCTGTGTCACCCACGGCCTCAAGCCTGCCGCTGACGGAGTCCACGGTGAAGATGGAGACCTTGTCTTCTCCGGATACGGACACGTACAGGTGATAGACCATGTCCTCGCCACTCCCTTTCGACGACCCGGCTCCGGACCGCTTCGTGGCCCAGATGATAGGGGATGCACGCTGTAGCGGCAACTTTTTTCAGCGGGGTGCTGAAACATACCACCAAACCTCCTAAAGGGGGGGTCGCGGGCAGCGCCCACGGGCCCGCCTGAGGCGGGCGCCTGGCGGCGCAGGAGAGGTCGGTCCCCTCCCCTCGCGGGGAAGGGGGCCAGGGGGTTAGGTCAAACATGTGCGGATCCTCAAGATTTCGATTACCATTCGACTTGCTTGGAGGGTTACTCGCAGAGAGGGCAGAAATCAGGAGGCGCAAAGATGCTGCTCGCGGGAATATGTGCCATGGTCACCGGCGGCGGCAGAGGGATAGGGCGGGGAGTCGCTCTGGCCTACGCTCAGGAAGGAGCCGATGTGGCCGTGGTCTCCCGCACCAGCTCCGAGGTGGAGCAGGTCGCGGCGGAGGTGCGCGCTCTGGCGCGAAAGGGGCTAGCCCTCACCGCGGACCTCACGCGTCGCGAAGACGCAGACCGGGCGATGCGCCAGGCCGTTGAGGGTCTGGGCAAGGTGGATATTTTGGTGAACAACGCCGGTGGGTACCGCCTTTTCACAGACGCCCTGGTCCACGGGGTGTCCTTCGGCGACCTCACGGAAGCGGAGTGGGACCGCGTCATCGCTTCAAACTTAAAGACCACCTTCCTCTGCTGTAAAGCGGTCCTTCCCCATATGGTGGAGCGGGGCGTCGGGGCCGTCATCAATATGACCTCCGGCGCCTCCCGCAAGGGAGGCGCGGGCATGGCGGCCTACAGCGCCGCCAAGGCGGGACTGGACCGCCTCACCGAGTCATTGGCCGCCGAATACGAGCAGCACGGCATCGCGGTCAATAGCTTGGAGCCGGGTTGGGTCCGGACCCTCCCGAACGAGGACTACGAGCCCGAGGTGTCCAAGCGAATGCGCCTGCCTGAGGACATTGGTCCATCGGCCCTGTTCCTCGCCCTGCAGACGCCGGGGACCATGACGGGCCAGACCCTCAGCGCACCGGAGTTCGATCGAGACCGCGGTATCGAAAGGCCCTCCGCCTTCGAGCGCCTTTTCGGCTAGGGCCGCCCGGCTTGGGTTGCCCATCTGTACCTGTAGAGTTGTTTGTGTAAAGTAGTTTATCGGTCATAGTACGTGCGGTCGTACCAAGAAACTTACCCTGCTGACGATAGCCGGGACGTGGAGGTTCTCACGATGACATCCGATCAACGGACCATGTTTTGTATGGTGGCTACGCCTTTTACCGACGATGACCAGCTTGACGAGCCCGCCTTCAGGGCTCACCTGCGGCGCATGGTCGATGCCAACAACGGCGTGTACCTGGGCAGCGGAGGCGCCGGCGAAGGGCACGCTTTGACTCCCGGTGAGCTGAAGCGCGTGTATGAAATCGGCGTGGAGGAGTGCAAGGGAAAGGTCCCCACCTATGCCAACCCTCGGGAGGCTCGCACCTCGGCGGGGATGTATGAGGTGGCCAGGCTGGCCGTGGACGCAAACGTTGATTCCGTCCAGTTTTACCCCATGGATGGCGGGCACGGCATGCGGCCGACTTACGCCGAGCAGGAGGCGTACTATCGGGACCTCCTGGACGCCATCGACCACCCGGTGTCGATCTCAGTCCATCCCGCCGTCGGGTACACGACGCCCATCCCGCTGCTCAAGCGGCTCTGCGACGACTACTCCCAGGTCCACGCCATCAACGTCCTGGTCCAGGACATGGGTTATTTTGTAGAGCTCAAGGACTCCCTTCGAAGTGGGGTGTCCCTCTACACTGGCATCGCCAACGTCTTGCTGAGCATGCCGCTGGGCTCTCGGGGCTGCCTAGAGGCGGAGTCCAACATAGCCCCCAGACTCTGCCGGTCCCTCATCGATCATTACCAGGCGGGCGACATGGACAAAGCCGGCGAGGCCATGACCAATGTGGTGCGCCTGGGGAACATCGTGAAGCGGTGGGCTCCATCGACCGCCCGGTGGGTGAAAATGGCGTTGAAGGTCCTGGACCTGCCGGGGGGCAACGGCAAGCTGCGTAAACCCTACAGGCTGCCACCCGATGCGGAGCTGCGAGAAATGAGTAGCGCCTTCGACTCGATGGGGCTCAAACAGATCGAGGGACTGCCCTAGCTGAACCCGTACATTCTCTGCGCGTTCTCGCAGAGAATCTTGCGCTGCTCAGCTTCAGGGACTCCAACCATGTGCTGGGCGATAACCTCCTGGGAATCGGGCCAGGTGCTATCGCCGTGAGGGAAATCGGAAGACCACATGAGGTTGTCGACCCCGATAATGTCCCTGGCACGCATGGCGCCGATGTCACGCATGAAGGTGTAGCTGACGTTGTTGTGCCAGTACTCGCTGGGAAGCCTCTTGTTGAGCCTCCGCCCCGCTGAAAGGTTGCGCGCACGTGCTTTGGTATGGAAATAGTCCATGCGCTCGATGAAATTGGCAGCCCACCCCGCGTCGTTTTCAGCGGAGACCACCTTGAGGCCGGGAAACTCGTCGAAAACTCCGGCGTAGATCATCCCGGTGATGACCTCCGGGCAAAGGAGGTTTCTGGTCAACATCTGCGTCTCTGTCACGTCGTCATTCACCCGGCGAGGCGTGGCGACGTGGAGGCTTACGGGGAGCCCAGTCTCTTCGGCGACGGCCCAGAAAGGGTTATAACGAGGATCGTGGTAAGGCCTGGACTCGTCGGGGTAGAGAGCGATCATCAGGCCGGGAAGGCCAAGCTTTTTGCAGCGCCGCGCCTCGGAAACGGCATTCTCGACGTTGTCCAATGAGATGACGCCGCATGCCTTGAACCGGTCAGGATATGGCTTGCAGAAGTCCATCACCCAGTTGTTATATGCCCGGAGACAGGCCTCGGCGAAAGGCACATCCTCGATGGTGAAGAAGCGCATGGCGACCGTTGGGTACAGGAACTCGGCCCCGACACCGTCCATCTCGATCTCAGGAATTCGCGCCTCTGGGTCATAGCCGCTCGTGGGGACCTCCTCCCATCTACCGTCGACCTTGACTTCACCCTCCTTGTGGCGAACGCCGTGCATGACCCCAACCGGAAACATCGTGCCCGTATCGCAGACCCAGATGTCCGTCGTCGATTGATGCTCGATATGGGGGGCTCGGGAACGGTATGCCGGCTCGATATAGTTCACCCAGAGGTCACCCGGCTCGGTGACGTGGGAATCGGCGGAGATGATCCGTTGCTTGGTTGTCGTCATGCCGCGGCCCTGCCCAGCGAATTGTTGGCGACCTTTCATGGCAGAATAGCAGTCATGTCAACAACCTTGACACCCCGCCCAGTGCGGCTACACAATTGGCCAACCGTTACGTCAAGCGTTGGAGCGGGCCGGGCCGGAGGGCCGGCACAGGTTAAAGGAGGCGCTCATGGACCGAATCATGATGATATCCGCGGACACTCACGGAGGATGCCCGTCCGAGCAATATCGGGACTATTTGGACCCCCAATACCGGGACAGGTTCGACGGATGGCTGGTCCAGATGAAGGAGATGTACCAGAGAATGTCCCAGGGAGGAGGCGGACTCTTCTCCGAAGATTCCATGGAAGAGTTCCAGCGTGAGTCCCAGGGAGGAAGGATAGGGGCCTGGGACAATGACCGCCGGATTCAGGAGCTTGAATCTGATGGTGTGATCGGGGAGATTATCTTTCCCGATGGGTCCTTCAACAACGCTCCGCCGTGGACAGGGCTTATATCCTTTGAAAAAGACCCGGAGCTCAGGATCGCCGGGGCCAGGGCTCACAACCGATGGCTGGCCGAATTCTGCGCCAAACTGCCCCAGCGACGGGCCGGCCTCGCCCTGATAGAGATCGACGACATCGAGAACGCCGTTCAAGAGATCAAGACCGCCAAAGACTCGGGACTACGGGGAGGCATCCTGATTCCCGGCCTGACCAGCGATCTGCCCGGTTACAACCATCCCCGCTATGAGCCCATTTGGGCCACCTGCGAGGAGCTGGGCATGCCGGTCCACACTCACGGTGGGGCGACGCCCGGTTTTGACGGCCTTCCCTCGTCTATGGCGATCTTTGTGACGGAGACAAGCTGGTACTCTCACCGGCCGTTCTGGTTTCTCCTATGGTCCGGGGTGTTCGAGCGGCACCCTAAGCTCACCTTCGTCCTGACCGAGCAGTCCGCCTGCTGGATTCCCGACACTCTGTTCCACCTTGACCAGCGGTACGATTCACCCATGTTCATGAACCTCCGTAAGGGCCTCAGCCTCAAGCCCAGCGAGTACTGGGCGCGCCAGTGCTACGTCGGCGCTTCGATGATGAGCCGCCATGAATCTGAGATGCGTCACGAGATCGGCGTGGACAGGATCATGTGGGGGTCGGACTACCCGCACCTGGAAGGCACCTGGCCGCATACGCGACAGAAGCTCCAGGGCGCCTTCAAAGGCATTCCCGAAGCGGAGGTGCGACTCATGCTCGGGGAGAACGCCGCCCGAGTCTACAACTTCGACGCGCAGGAGCTGGCTGCCGATGTCGAGCGAGTGGGACCCGAGGCCGACGTTTTTTGAGCTGGAACATCGCGGTTGGCCGTGTCAACAGTACCATAGAGGCCTTTGATGGCTTTCAAAAAAAGTTTGTAGGGCGATGAGCGGATGACCACGAAGGCTCTGAAGGAGGAATCGTGAAATACAGAGTTATCGACGCAGACGCTCACACCATTGAGCCCCCGGGTATGTGGGAGCGGTATTTGCCCGCTAAGTTTCAGGACAAGGCGCCTAAGCTCGTGAAGGACCACAAGGGAGGCGACGCTTGGGAGTTCCAGCGTGGCGTCACGCCCATGCCCATAGGAATGGTCACCACGGCCGGACAGCGCTACGAGGAGTTCGACTGGTTTGGTCACGGCTACGATGACATCAGGAAGGGCTGTTATTTGGGACAGGATCGCCTGGAGGACATGGACTTCGATGGCATTGACGCCGCGGTCCTCTACCCCTCCCAGCGCACCATGATGTATTTCATGGCAAACGAGGACGACGAATTTCATAAAGCCGGCGTGGATGCGTACAACAAGTGGGTTCTCAACGAATTCGCCGGTGCGGACCAAAAACGCCTTTTACCTATGTTCCAGATGCCCAACCTGGGAATCGAAACGAGCCTCTCGGAGCTGCATCGGGCGAAGAAAGAGGGGTTCCGAGGCGTTATCCTTACCCGCTTCCCCAGTGGCAACCCTACGCTGAACGCCGCCGACGAGCCATTCTGGGCCCAGGCCGAGGAGATCGGCATGCCTATCCATATCCACATCAACATCGGGGGGGCGGCCCGTGCACAGGGCACCGCCCAGGCAGCAGCCTTGCAGGCAGCCACGGCAGGGGCCATGACTACTTCATCGCTTTTGGGCGGCACCCTGGGGGCGTTTGGGACCATCATGGCCGATTCCATCCACCAGGGAATCTTCGATCGCTACCCCGCGTTAAGGATGGTTGGGGTCGAGGTGCAGGCTGGATGGATTCCCGCTGTCCTGGAGTTCTGGGACGACCGCTATTGGCGTAATCGGACGGTCGCCGAGTGCACGCTCAAGATGCTGCCCAGCGAATACTTCTACCGCAACTGGACCGTGACTTTCATCACCGACTACTACGGCGTCAAGAACCGCCACGACATCGGTGTGAAGAACATGATGTGGTCCACCGACTACCCGCACCATGGCGCCGACTGGCCCTATTCCCGAAAGGTAGCTGACCAGATGTTCTATGGCGTGCCCAAGGAGGAGAAGGAGCTCATGACCTGCGGCAACGCCATGGAGCTGTACGGCTTGCGGAACGACTAGCAGGACCCTCAAGAAGGCCTGTCAGAGGGCCTGCCCTGAGCGTAGCCGAATAAGGCTGAGCCACGGTATTCTTCTCTCCTCGCCGCCAGGCGCACTGCCCCGCGGGCGCTCCCCGCGCTTTATGGCTTTGTCGCGGAGATGGCAGCGCTGAACCAGAACCTCTCGCCCTCGACGGGGCGCTCCCCCTCCACGTGGACGATCTCGAATCCAGCGTCCCGAATCTTGGCCGCGTAGTCATCAGCGGGCAGGGAGCCGGAGACGCATCCTGTGAAGAGGGCCATATCCTCCGCCTCGGCTTTGGTCGCCGGGCGCGTCAGAAGAATGTCCGACACCATGAGACGCCCGCCGCCACGCAGCACCCGGAAGGCCTCCCGAAAGACGGCATCCTTATCCGGGGCCAGGTTGACGACACAGTTTGAGATGACCACATCGACACTGGAGTCTTCTATAGGTAGGGCCTCGATGTCGCCCAGGCGGAATGAGACGTTTGGAAGATTTAGCTTGGCCGCGTTCTCTTTAGCCCGCTCCATCATGGCGGTGGTAAAGTCCACACCGATCACTGAGCCACCGGGACCCACCTTTTGCGCGGCCAGGAAGCAGTCCAGTCCTGCGCCGCTACCCAGGTCCAAGACCTGCTCGCCTTCACGCAAGCTCGCCAATGCCACGGGGTTGCCGCAGCCGAAGCTGACAACGCCTTCCGGCATGGTTTCGAGGACCTCTTCCGTAGAGGTCGAGCCGCAGGCATCGTCACCCCCACAACAGGGCGCAGCGGATTGGATTTTCTCTGTGTACACGTTGAGCACAATCTCTTTGATCTCTTTTGACGTCGTCACGAGTACCCCCTTACTCAACCTGAATTGTTTGAACGCAACAATCGGCCTGTTGCCCGGCGTCTCTGGAGAGTGTTGCCACGGCGCCGTGGAATGCGGCCAATGCGCCCGGCGCCAGGCAATAGCACACGGCTGGGCCCTCCACTTCGCCAATGATTATGCCGGCGGCCCGTAGGACCTTCAAGTGCTGTGACACGGTGGCCTGAGAAAGAGGCAGCTCCTCAACGATCTCGCCGCATTGGCAGGCCTGGCGCTCCGCCAGAAGCTGTACGATGCGGAGCCGGGCTGGGTGGCCCAGAGCACGGAACAGCTCGACGAGCCGTTCATCACTTTCTGTCAGGGTAATGTCTTTCACGAGATAGCCTCGGCGTCCCGCATACATTATATCGTAATTTTACGATGGTATGCGCGTCGTCGTCAAGGCGGCGATGCGGATTCGTCCCAGCGCATGATCGGTCCGGCCGTCTGCTAAGATGTCCGGTGTGCTCGGATTCCGGCACAAGCAGCAAGAGAAGCTTCATGGTAGCCGCCGCTATGAGCCGCACTGAGAGGAGAGCGTTATTCCAATGGCTGACTCAGTTTCGCCAGACTTCTCCGAGCTGAACGAGCAGACCGCGGAAGCGTGGGACCGGATAGCCGAGTGGTGGGACGACAAGATAGGAGATGGCAACTCGGCTCAGGACCTGCTTATACCGCCCGCCACCGAGCGCTTGCTGGACATCAGCCGAGGTGAACGTATCCTGGACGTCGCGTGCGGCGCCGGGCGGTTCGCCCGCAGGATGGCCGATCTGGGAGCAGAGGTCGTCGGCGTCGACCATTCCGAGGGCTTTCTCAAGCGGGCACGGGAGCGGAGCGCGGACTACGCGGACCATGTCGAATACAAGTTGATGAACGCAACGGACAAAGGGGCACTGCTTTCTCTTGGCGATACTTCATTCGATGCAGCCGTCTGCACCATGGGCCTCATGGACATGGCGTCCATCGAGCCCTTGATAGCAACACTTCCTAGATTGTTGAAGCCGAAGGGGCGCTTCGTGTTCTCGGTGACCCACCCGGTCTTCAACTCGGGGAGCGCCCGGATGGTCGCCGAAGAAGAGGTGAGGGATGGTAAGGTGATTAACGCCTTCGGGGTGATGGTCACCGACTACGCGGCCCCATATCCGCTGAAGGGCGTGGGTGTCCCCGGTCAGCCGGAGCCCTACCACCAGTTCCATCGCCCCATAGGCTTGCTCTTCAACACCTGCTTCAGGCACGGGTTTGCGCTGGATGGGCTGGAGGAGACTACTCTCCCCGAAGGCTCTGACTGGGTGCCCGACCGGCCGCTGTCCTGGGCCCACTTTAGCCGGACCATACCGCCGTTCCTGGTAGCAAGGATGCGGCTCTTGTAGGACCAACGCTATAGTCAGGTCGGTGGCCTTATGGGTCCCATCCCGATTGTTAAGCGGCCAACCTGCAACTCATCTAGCAGGCCGCGGAAAGGGGTCGTGATAGGGCCTCCTCTATCCAGCCCCCCTTCGCTCGAGTACCACGACAGGGATTTCGCGGGTGGTCCTGGACTGGTACTGGTCGTATGCGGGCCATATTGCTGTCATGATCGCCCAGAGCCTGGGCTTTTCATTGGGGTCGGCTGCCCGTGCGTAGGCCGGGAAGCGGTCGGCGAGCACTTGGACTTCAACTTCAGTACGTTCATGGAGATTGAGGTACCATTGCGGATGATGAGGGTTACCGCCCCTGGATGCCACGACTAGATACCGGTCGCCGTCTCGGCCGTAAATGAGCGGCTTTGTGATCGGCTTGCCGGAGCGCCGGCCGGTCGTCGTGAGTAGCAGACACGTGACGCCCTCCCAGGTGTGGCCGTCTTCACCATTTGTTTCTCGATAGCGCCTGAGGTGGTCCTCAGCCCAATTGGGGGGACGTGGACTGGATGTGGTCATGTTTATTCCATTCGGTGATAAGGGTTTGGCAACAATCTTACCACTACGCCGTCGAGCCAAGCCCTTTCAGTCGCCTCCCTATGTTCTAGGGGCTGTCAAGGCCCCGTCCATGTCACACCACCACGAACGTTCTTCAGAGGCCCAGGGTGGTCGAGGCCTCTGGCACCGGGTGGGGCTGTTACAGACCATGCCGCCGCAACAGGCGAACGCGTGGTACCATTGCGCCGCGATGACAGCGACCACGTCGAGGTGCAATGCCGCCTGCCCATCTCGGGGCTTTGTCATAGTCTCCTGCGGCGGGCCGAAAGGAGACCGGTGAAGCACGCTTATGCAGACACCGCTGAAGGACAGGTCCACTACGTTACTGAAGGCTCCGGGGAGCCGCTGCTGCTCATTCCTCACACGCCCAGGTCCTGGACGTATTCCCGTCACCTGATCCCACTCATGGCCAGGCATCGGACGGTGATAGCCATGGACACCCTTGGTTTCGGGGGCTCGGACGAGGCCGAACCGGGCTTCCGTATAGAGGACTATGCTCAAAACGTCGTGCACTTCCTGGAGGAGTTAGGACTCAGCAGGACGGATATATGGGGCACGGTAACCGGGGCATGCATAGCCACAGAGGTGGCGGCTGGGTGGCCGAGCCGAGTTCGCCGTCTCGTCTTGATGGAGATGCCGTTCTTTATCACCCCCGAGGAGCGGGCAAGCCGGATCGAGGTGTACCGGAGCGAGACCCCAGGGACGCCCAGAGAGGACGGCTCTCACTGCATCGATGCGTGGCGGATGGCGTTGTCCGGCTATGACCGCGAAGACGAAACAGTGGGGTTACCGGAGGAGGGTTTCCAGACCGTCACGGATCACACCTTGGATTTACTGAAGGCGGGCCGGCGTTGGACGGAAATGGCGATCAAGGTGCACAGCTATGATAAGGCACCCAGACTTGCCCGGATCGATGCGCCGACATTGGTCATCGGCTTGTCCGAAGACTCTCCGCATCCCTACTTGAAGAGAGCCCCGGAGGTGCAGGCTCTGGTCCCCAACAGCAGGCTAGCAATAGTCGATGGCGGCCTGCTATCCGTGACCTATGGCGCACGGGCTGACAAGCTCTCCCAAATCGTGCTCGAGTTCTTGATGCCGGATGGTGGATGATCGGTTCCGGTGGACCAGGGCCCCCGACCGGCGACAGTTAATGGCCCATCGAGCTAAAGGCGCGGGGACGCAGTAGCTCATGCCTGTCACAGGCCGCGAGTGAACTGCCGCCAGGCCTCCACACACCTGGCTGGGGCCGTATGCTGCACCAGGCCCGGAGCGTCGATGATCGCCAGCTGGGAGCCTGGGATAAGGTCGTGCATCTCACGAGGCGGAAAGGGGCTCGCCTTGCCGAACAGGCAGAGGGTGGGGACTTTGATCTTAGGGAGGATGTCGGAAAGGTCTACGGTCGCGAGGTAGGTAAGGGTCTCCACGGCGACGCGGCGCTTCGTGCCGGCAACCTGCCGCATATTCCACTCGACCTCCGCTGGGCTCGCCTCGGGGTTGACCCGCACGCCTATGGTCTGCTTCGCATAGGCCTCAACCCCCTCGCGGGCCACCAGGTCCCGGTTGGCGACGAAGCCGGGGATCTCGTGGAACTTGAAGGGGGCGCCGCAGGGCATAAAGCTCCGGAGCCGCTCCGGATATTCGTAGGCGAACTGAAGGCCGATGGCCCCGCCCAGTGACTCGCCGATGTAATGCACCTTTTCGACCCCCAGGGAGTCCAGCATCCCTTTCACGTCCCTGGCAAAGTTGCTCATGGACCAGGGGTATCCCGGAGGCGGCGCCGTCGACCGGCCAAACCCGCGAGCATCCAGTCGCAGTACCCGGTAGTCACGCGCGAGGAGCGGCACCCACGAGTACCAGAGCTGGCTGCTTTTAAAGTTCCCGTGGTGAAGCAGGACCACCTCCGGCGTCGCCCATGGGTCGGTAAAGGCGTCATCCTCGTAGTACATCTCCAGCGTGTCATCGATGCGCGCCGTAGGCATAGACAGCCTCCTCCGGTGGGCGGATGGGCGTTGCGGCTCGGACATTTGGGAGTGTAGGTACGCCCCCAACCGCTGTCAACGGAGAGGATTTTCCACAGCTCTTTCCCCGTCCCTTTTGCGCGGCTTACCCCTGAAATGAAAGCCGGCCCTCATGATATACTGTGCGGGCTCGCCAACTGAAGCGGAAGAGAGGCGCGTGTTGAGTCCTGCCGCCGAAAAAGCTACGCGTGAAGGGCCTGCCCTGCTGCCGCCATGCGACGGCCTGAGGGTCATCGATTTCAGCCAGAGCTACCCCGGCGCGCTGGCGACGATGGTGCTGGCCGACGCGGGGGCCGAGGTCATCAAGGTAGAGCCGCCCGGCGGTGACCCGACTAGGCGGCACTACGCCTCGGTCATGTGGCACCGGGGGAAGAAGAGCGTGGTGGCGGACCTCAAGACCAGGGATGAGCTGGAACGCGCTCGGGGCCTTGTGCGAGGGGCCGACGCCGTCGTGGAGAGCTTTCGGCCAGGGGTGGCGGACCGCCTCGGCATCGGGTACGAGGCCTTGAAGGACGAGAATCCGGGGCTGGTCTATTGCAGCGTGACGGGGTTTGGGTCTAAGGGGCCGCTGTCGGGCGTGAAAGGCTATGAGGGAATAGTAGCGGCGGCTGTGGGGAGGTTCGCGGCCTTTGACGGCATGGTGGCGAAGGATGGGCCGGTCTATGCGTCGCAGCAGCTGGGGAGCTACGGGGCGGCGATGCTGACGGTGCAGGGGATGATGGGGGCCCTGCGGGTACGGCAACAGACGGGGCGGGGGCAGAAGGTAGAGACGAGCTTGCTTCAGGCGCTGACCTGCTATGACCTCCATAGCTGGATCGCCTGGCAGCTGGCCCAGCGGGGCACGCCTGCCATCTCTCCACCGCCGGGAGGGCCCATCCCGGCCTACATGCCCGCCAGGACTCGAGATGGCTCCTGGTTGCAGCTGGGCAACCTGACCGTGGACACCCAGCGGAACTTCCTGGATGCAGTCGGACTCACGCACTTGCTGGAAGACCCCAGATACGAGACCATGCCTGGATTTTCCAACCCCGATGACATGGCCGCGCTACACACGATGTGCCTTGAGAAAATGCTGGAAAAAGACCGCGATGAATGGATGAAGATTTTCATGACATCCGACATCGCCGGCGAGCCCCTCCGCACGACACAACAGGGCCTCAATCATGACCAGGTGCTGCACAACGGGAACATGGTGGACCTGGCAGACCCGATAGTAGGGCCGACCAGGCAGCTGGGGCCCATCGCGAAGTTCTCCGACACCCCCGTGGGCCCCAAGGGGCCGTCGCCGAGCGTCGGACAGCACACGGAGGAGATCAGGATAGCCCCGGAGCGCACCGCGGCATTTGCTGACGACGTCAAAGGCCCACCCCCATCCCGTCCCCTAGAGGGGATCACCGTTCTGGAGTTCGCTTCCTATATCGCCGTGCCCTTCATGACGTGCCTGCTCTCGGACATGGGAGCGCGGGTCATCAAGGTGGAGCCCATTACCGGCGACCTCTTCCGCCCGAGCTTTCCCAGGATGTCAAAGACCCTCCAGGGCAAGGAAGCGCTCTCCCTGGACCTCAAAGACCCGAAGGCACAGGCGGCCCTGCACCGGCTTGCCAAAAAGACGGACATTCTGGTCCATAATTTTCGTCCGGGGGTACCAGAGCGACTGGGGATGGACTACGAGACCCTCAGCGCCATCAACCCCGGACTCATCTACCTCTACGTGGGGGCTTACGGCTCCACCGGCCCTCATTCCCACCGAACGGGGTTCCACGTCATCGCGGGCGCCATCACAGGCAGTCCTCAGCTCCAGCTGGGCAAAGCGCTTCCACCACCGCCGGACCAGCCCATGACTATCGAGGAGGTTCGGGCCGTAAGCATCAGCATGCGGATCGCCAACGAATCGAACCCAGACCCGGTCACGGCGCTCGCGTCCGCCACCACCGCCTTGCTGGCTTTACAGGCGCGCCAGAGGACGGGCAAGGGGCAGTATATCGAAAATTCGATGTTGTCTTGCAACCTGTACGCCCACGCAGACGATGCCCTGAGCTATGCCGGAAAGCCGGAGCGCTTGCTGGCCGACGTGGACTACAACGGTCCCCACGCTCTCAACCGCATCTACAAGGCAAAGGGAGGCTGGCTCTTCCTGGCATGCCCGCATGAAACGGAGTGGGAGGAGCTGGTGCAGTCCCTGGGCATGGCCGCCCTGAAGGATGACAAAAGATTCGCCGGTCGGGAGGCGCGTTTTCAGCATGACGACGCATTGATCGCCCTACTTCAGGAGACGTTCCTCGCCAGGCCTGCCCTCGAGTGGCAAGAGCTGCTGACGGAAAAAGATGTCGCGTGCGTTCAGGTGTTCGATGGGGACATGGGGACCTTCCTGGGCACGACCCCATTCGTGAAGGATCAAGGCCTCATCAGTGAGACTGAGCACCCCAGTCTGGGGCAGTACTGGCGGCACGGACCGCCCTTTACCTTTTCGGAGACACCGGGGACCGCCGGGACCACCATTTACCTGGGCGAGCACACCAGGTCTATTCTGGCCGAGCTCGGCTACGGAGATGACGCCATCGCCGCGATGGAGGAGGCAGGGACCGCGCGCCACACCGGCCCTGAGGCTGCGTAGCGGCGGGTGCGGACGGGTCAAGACCCGTCCCCTAGCGAGGGCGAGTTTGACACCGGAGTAGACCGCGTTGGACATTTGGAACAACACCGCCATCGTAGGCATTGGGGCCACCGAGTTTTCCACTAACAGCGGGCGGAGCGAGCTGAGCTTGGCCGCCGAGGCCTGCAAGGCAGCGGTCGACGGCGCTGGCCTCGACCTTCAACAGGTCGACGGCATCACCAGGTTCTCTATCGACGGCACCCTCGAGTACCTGGTCGCCCAGACCCTCGGCCTCAAGAACCTGCGTTTCCAGGCCGCCACCAGCGCCGCGGGTAGCCTGGGCTCGGCCGGTACCGTTCTCCTGGGCGCCATGGCCGTCGCGACTGGTGTGTGCAACTACGTTCTGGCCTTTCGCGCGCTGAACGAACGGTCGGGACAGCGCTTCGGACAGTCTAGCTCCACTGCTCGGATACCATCCGGGCCTCCCGATTTCGCCTACATGTTTCCCTTCGGCCTGATATCGCCCGGCCAATGGGTGGCGGTCAGGGCCCGCAGGCATATGGCCCAATACGGGACCGAAAGCCGCCACTTCGGGGCCATCGGCGTAGCCTTCCGGAAGCATGCCAACAGGAACCCCATGGCGTTCTTTCACGACCGTCCGATGACCCTTGAGGACCATCAAAGCTCGCGCATGGTAGCCGACCCTCTCCGGCTCTTCGATTACTGTCTGGAGAGTGACGGCGCTTGCGCCGTGCTTATAACGACGGCTGAAAGGGCGCGAGAGCTACGGCAGCGTCCGGCCTTCATCATGAGCGGCTCATGGGGCGCCGCTCCCGCCATGAGCGGTCTCATGGGCCGCCGTGAGTACCCCATCGACGAGGAGCCTGCCGCCAGGAACATGGCCTCCCAGCTCTTTGAACGCGCGGGGGTAACCCCGAAGGACATCAAGGTGGCGCAGATCTACGACCATTTCACGGCTCTCGTCCTGACCTCGTTAGAGTCCCTGGGCTTCTGTAAGGTCGGCGAGGGCGGCCCCTTCGTCGAGGGCGGGCGGCTGGAGTGGCCCCACGGGGACCCCATCGTCAATACGGCCGGAGGTCATCTTTCGGAGGGCTACATTCACGGGATGAACCACATGAACGAGGCGGTCAGGCAGGTCCGGGGCACCTCGACCAGCCAGGTGGAGGACGCAGACCTGGGGCTGGTCATGAGCGCCATGCCCCCATCCCCCCAGGGGGTTAATGCGGGGCTTATCTTGAGGCGGTGACATGGGTGCGGTTAGCCCCGCCCCTACCGGAGGCTAGGCCAGGCAGGCCGTTGCGAAACTCCAGGCCCCATAGTAGTTTGGGGGTTGCCCGACAGGCTTAATGCTGAATAGCTTTTTGCAGAATAGGTATGATGAACTGGGGATCGGCTAATTCGAGCTTGTCAACTTCGGCGAGGCGTACCCAGGCTATTTCTGAGTGTTCATGCTCCTGTACGTTACTGGGTGTACCGGTCCATTTCGTGACGTAATAGCCGTGAACAAATAGCCCCTCGGCGTTAAGCGAATGGGTGGGCAGCTCTCTGTACTCCGTAGGCACAACACCGAGTTCCTCCGTCAGCTCCCTCAGCAGAGTCTCTTCGGGTTCCTCCCCGTCTTCGCTATGGCCGCCGGGGAAGTCCCACACTCCGGGGTACCACGCCCGTGACTGTGCTCGTTTCACAAGCAGCACACGGTCTCTGCGAATGAGAATACCGAAAACCACCACTTTGCCCATGGACCGGTCTCCCGTCGCCGCGGGGTCACCGGTGGAGTCGATCAGATCCACGGTCCCTTACATGAGGGTATCTAATGTCATGCAGGGATAGTACAACATCAAAGATCCTTGCTATCATACTTGCCGCTCAACTTACCTTGAATCAAGCAACGGGAGACGGCAGATGGATGTCCAAAGAGTTGTGCGCGGGATCCTTCTACAAGACGACTCAGCATTAATAGTGCTTCGCAGAAAAGACCGTGTCGACGGAGGCTTGTGGGAGTTCCCTGGCGGAAAGGTAGAAGAAGGAGAACATCCCCTTGGAGCTATGGCTCGTGAATTTCTAGAGGAAACGGGGATACAAATTGCGGTTGTCCGATTAGTCGATGAACATTGGTGGTCTAGCCCACAAGAAAGAACCACCTTTTATTGCACAATGCATTTGGTTAAGCCTCTGGATACTCGGGTCTTCCCTATCCTTAATGAGGAAAGCATCAAATTTGCATGGACGCCTTTGGATAGATTGGCTCAGAGGGCCGATGTGACCTGGAACGTTCGGCTAACTGCCGAGCGATTGGTTACCGGTCTCTGAAGCTGAGGCAGCCTTTATGAAGTTGCGCCAGGCAAGTGTTTCGCGATGGCCTACAGGTTATAAAACCTGATCGCGTTCTCTCCCAGGATCTTTATCTTTAGACGCCTCCGGCAGGTCGGTCCGGTCTCGAATTGCCTTGCGGCGCCTGGAAACATCCCGTCCGGATGCGGATAGTCGGAGGCCCAGACGATCACATCATCGCCTACAAGCTCGGCCATGGCCGGCAAGGTCTTATCCATGGGGTCTGCGGAGATAAAGCACTGCCGGACGAAATATTCGCTGGGCTTCAACGTCAAGTGCTGGACATCCTTCCCCCAATAAGACTCGAAGTGGGCGTCCATTCGTTCGAGCCAGTGTGCGATCCATCCAGCGCCAGACTCCATGAAGCCGACGGTCAGGTTGGGGAACTTCTCGAGAGTGCCGCCACCGATAAGGTTGGTGCAGGCGATCTGCTGCTCATGGGGGTGGTCCACGACATGCTTCCAGATGAAGGCGTCGAACCGGTCCGCGCCCGATGTGGGTAGCACCAGGTGAGTGCCCTCATGGACGCAGAGCGGAATGCCCAGGTCCTGGACCGTCTCCCAGAGGTGATCGTAAGCGGGGTGGTCCAGAGTACGACTGTAAATCGGGTTGGGGCGGACCATGATCGCCTTGTGCCCTAGCTTCTCGACAGCGCGCCTGGTCTCGGCGATAGCGCCCTGGACGTCTTGCAGAGCCACTACGGCGACGCCTGCAAACCGGTCGGGGTGGGTCTTGCAAAAGTCCGCGCACCAGTTGTTGTAAGCTTTACACAGGGCCGTTATCAGACCAGGGTCCTTCAAGCCGGCGAGGCGCATCCCGATCGTGGGGAAGAGGACGGCGATGTCTATCTCTTCATCGTCCTGGTCCTTGAGGCGATCTTCGGGCTCGAAGCCACCGCGCCGCGAGCCACCGGCGCTGGGTGCTATGTATTCCGGCGAGGTAGCCTCTTCCTGGGCCGGCTGGAGCTGCCCCTCCATGAGCCACCGGCGGCGTCCACGCTTGTCCATGGTGTAACGAGGAGCCAGCTCGTGGTAGCGAGGCTCCTCCAGGTAGTCTATCCACATCTGATCGGGCTCGATCAGGTGCCCGTCGGCGTCGACAATCTTCGGGGCTGCCATGCCTCTCTCCCTTCTGTTAGGTCGAAACCCGTCTCGTGTACGACGCTCGTCCTGGTGGAGTTTGACCGAGCGTAGCAGCGGCTCTCCAGCGCGTCAACCTGGACTGCGTTAGCCCAGGTTATAGAGCCGGACGGCGTTGCCGGCAAGCATCGCGTGCTTCTCATCCTCCGGTACGCCGTCGAATAGCTCGTTGATAAACTTCCAGCTGTTAGGCCAATGCGAAAAGGAGTGGGCATGGTCGCTGGACCACAGGATACGCTCTACCCCTATCTCGTGCCGGACGCGGATGCCAATGGGATCGTTGATGAAAACGAAGGACAGGTTGGTACGGAAATAGCTGCTGGGCAGCTGTCGGGCCTTGTATTCAGCCGCCTTCAGGCCCCTGCTGATGACGACGTCGAGCTGCTCCTTGGCGTAGGGGACCCACCCACAATCGGTTTCGGCGAAAATGACCTGGAGATTCGGAAAGCGGTCGAACACGCCGGAGTAGATGAATTGGGAGGCCCTGACCGGCGCATCGGTGTTACGGAACTCTCCCTGAGGAGCGCCGGCGCGGCTGCGGTCAACGGGGGGCTGGGTCGCGAACGCTACATGGATGTTGATGGGTATCCCTTGTGCCTCCGCCACCGCCCAAAAAGGATCATCATCGGGAGAAATGCTGACGCCCCCGCTGGGGTACTGGCCCAAGACGATCCCCTTGATTCCTGGAAGCTTGAGGGTCCGTTCGAACTCTTCCAGGGCAGCCTCCGTGCTGATCGTAGGCATCATGGCCAGCCCGAGGACGCGTTCAGGATCGGCGCCGGCGTATTCTTCTGACAGCCAGTCGTTGTATGCCCTGGTGCACGCCAGGTGAAACTCCCGGTCTTGGTTGTTCCAGAAGATGGTGTTGCCGACCCGCGGCGTTGGATAGACGATCTCGGCGTCCACCTCATCCTGGTCCATCTCCGCGATGCGGGCGGAAGGGTCGTAGCCGCCGGGACGGCAGTCCTCCCATTTGATCCAAGGGTTGGTCTTTTCCACGGGATCGCTGGCGCACTGGTTCAGGCCGAAGTTGATAGGGTCCAGCGCCCCCTCCATCACCCAGGCGTCGCCGCGCTCGAAACGCTCCATGTGAGGTGCCCGGTCCTTGTATTTCTCCGGCAGCCTCTTGGTCCACAAATCGGGGGGTTCGTTCACGTGAGAGTCACCCGAGATCAGCTTATAGGTACGCGCCATAAGGGTCACCAACCGTTTCTAGTCATTGAAGCTCCAAGTAATTGTATGGCTGCATGGCAACCCGTCAAGCGCCCTTCGGGGAACTTGACACCACCGAGTTACCCTCTTAGGCTGCTGTTGGTCGAACAAGGTCTTTAAGCGCCTTTCGTTCTCAAGGCGGAAACCATGCAGGATTTGCCTAGAGCGCTGCCGAACCCAGACCCATCCACGGAGCCTTTTTGGGAAGCAGCCCGCCAGGGGAAGCTCGTAATCCAGCGGTGCCGGACGTGTGGAACGTATTACCATCCCCCCCTTCCGGAGTGCTTGCGGTGCCGCGACGCCGGGGCACAGTCGGATTTGGCCTTCGAGCAGGTTAGCGGGTACGGGAGTATCTACAGCTACGTGCATATCCACACCACCAGGGTCAAGGGGTTTGAGAAGGTAACGCCCTACCCGGTAGTCTTTGTCGAGCTCGATGAGCAGCCAGGCCTGATCCTGTCCGTCAATATGCCGGGGGTAAAGCGCCAGGACCTGCGCATGGGGGCCCGCGTGGAAGCGGTCTTCATTGACATTGGTCAGGGCTTTATGCTCCCGGAGTTTCGCCTGGCGACTTCCTGAACGGACTATCCGCCGTAGCAGGATGCTGAAGAAGGCCTGTCCTTCTCTCTAGCGCCACCAGGCGCGATGCAAGCGGGCGCTGCCCGCCCGGAGTCAGGGCTCGATGACAACCTTGACGGCGCCGCTCCTCTTATCCAACGCGCAGGCGAAGGCCTCGCTCAGAGCATCCAGGGAAAACCTGTGCGTCTGAATCAGCCCGATCTCCTCTCGATAGCGGGGCAAAAGGGAGACCGCCGCCTTGAAGATCGGCCCTCGCCTGCCGGAGCCGTAGAGGACCGAGCCCAGCACCGTCAGCTCCTTGACGACAATGCTGAAGGCGTCGACCGGTGTGTCGGAAGTAAAGACTCCTAGAAGGACGATGCGCCCGGCAGGCCTGCATAAGCGCACTGCCTGGGCAAAGGTGTCGGCCGCGCCTCCTGCGGTCTCGATCACAATATCCGGCGATTGCTCCTTGGCCCATGCCTTGACATCAGTTTCTTCCAGCGCTTGCAGGCCGATCTTCGTGGCCATCTTCCGCTGATGCGGGTATCGCGCGGTGATGGCGACTTGCCCTGCGCGGTCTCTGGCCAGCATTCCCGCCAGAAGTCCGATGCTTCCAGCGCCCAATATCAGGACCCGGCTGTCCACGTTGAGGCGGGCCATGTTGATCGCTCGAACGCACACCGCCAATGGCTCGCTGATGGACGCTGCCGCCGCGGAGATCGATGCGTCGGTCGGAAAGATGGCGTAACTCGGTACGTCGATGAAATCGGCCAGCCCTCCCGGCGCTGACTGTGCCCTGCCTCCGATAATCTCTCCCTTAACGCAAAGGTGAGCATTGCCCGACACGCAGGGGTCGCATCGTCCGCATGAGGTATGGGGCTCCACGGCGTACATGACGTCGACCAGTCCTGCGCCGCCGCTCAGGATGCTCCCCGCCACCTCATGACCCGGCACGGAGCCGGCTGTGACCGGAAATTCCCTTCGATAAGAATGCAGGTCTGAGCCGCAGATACCGCAGGCTTCCACCCGGAGCCTGACCCAGCCCTCTTTCAGAGGCCCAGGCGACATCTCCGTCACAGTCACAGAGTCGTCCGTCCATTGTGCTTGCCGCATAGCAGCTCCTTGCCGACCATTGAACAAGGGAAGTGCGGTCCGGTCAAGCGCCGCCCCTTAGCCCTTTGTGGTCACTCGCCCTAGAAGCTACTCCAAAAATCGACATGCCAGATTGGTTTCACCTTGCCAGCGGGCGCTGCCCGCCAGCCAAGTGTCTTATAATGGCTTCACCGCTTGGGGGGACGCAATCCGTTTTTGCATCGTATAGAATCTTTTCGGGCTGCGGCGCGTCAGCCGCAGTAGCGATGCCGCCGAAGGAGCTCCTATGATCCAGCACGCCCTGGACGGCCTGAAGGTCGTCGACCTCACCCACTACGTCGCCGGCCCTTACTGCACGAAGCTTCTGGCCGATTACGGCGCCGATGTGATCAAGGTCGAGCGTCCCGGCATTGGCGACGGCGCCCGCCGGCTGGGCCCCTTTCCCGGCGACAAGCCCGATCCGGAAAAGAGCGGCATCTTTCTGCACCTGAACACCAGCAAGCGCGGCATTGCCGTCGACTTCAAAAGGCCTGAAGGTATCGAGCTCCTTAAGAGGATGATTAAGGAGGCGGACCTGCTTGTGGAGAACTTCAGCCCCAGGGTGATGCCTTCACTGGGGCTGAGCTACGATGATGTCCGTGCCTTCAACCCCGAGGTGGTGATGGTATCCATCTCTGACTTCGGGCAGACCGGGCCATACCGGGATTACCGCGGCTCTGAGATGGTGGACTACGCGTTGGGCGGGGCAATGTACTCTGCCGGTCTGCCGGACCGACAGCCGTTGAAGTTAGGAGGAGTGGTCGTCTCCTACCTGGCGGGGGCGAACGCCGCCGCGGCCGCCGCCGTCGCTGTGGTTGGGACTGCGATGAGAGGGGAAGGCGACCACGTGGACATATCCATTATGGAGACCCAGGCCGGCAGCCCGGACCGCCGGGTAAATATGCTGGTGGGTTACCAGTACACGGGGCAGGTCAACCATCGCGGCATGCTGGCGCCGCCTCCGGTTCGTCCCTGTAAAGACGGCTACTTGAATAGCCAGTTCGGCCTTGTCTGGATGGACCGCATCTCGGAGATGCTGGGGATGCCTGAGATCAAGGACGACCCGCGTTTTGTCGACCCCATCGAGGCGGCCAAGCCCGAAAACGCCGCGTTGTTCGAAGAGATCTACCTCGGATGGCTCGGCGACCGGACGATGCGGGAGGCATGGGATGCCGCTCAGGCGGCCCATGTCCTCTCTGGCCCTATTTACTCCTTCGCCGATGTCATGGCAGACCGAAACTTCCAAGAGCGCGGGTACTGGGAGGATATAGAGCATCCAGCCGCGGGGCGCTGGCGGTATCCCGGCCTTCCCTTTAGCACCTTCGGCGAGCCTTCGAAGCCTCGACGGCCAGCACCCAGGCTGGGGGAGCACACCGGCGAGGTCCTGCAACAGCTTGGCTACAGTGATGCCGAGGTCGCCGCCTTACGTGGCCAAGAGGTGATCGCATGACTTCCCCACGGCACAAGAAGCTTCCCCTGGAAGGGGTGCGCGTCACCGACTTCAGCGTGGTGCTCGCCGGCCCGTGGGTGGCCACTCTTTTGGCCGATTGGGGCGCCGAGGTCATCCGCGTCGAGCCGTTGCAGGTCTTCCAACCCTCGACCCGTGGCCGCTCTCCGCGCCCGCCCCAGGCCCAGATCGACACCAATCACAATTGGGTCTTCGCCTACCCCAACTGGAAGGCGGGCCCCAGGCCCTGGAACCAGTGGCCCTTTTTCCAGGCCCACGCCAGGAACAAGCTGAGCATGACTTTGGATATCAGGCGGCCGGAAGGCATGGAGGTCCTGAAAAGGCTGGCGAGCGTCTCAGACATCGTCATTGAGAACAACGTCCCTGAGACCATCGAGAAGCTCGGCATCGACTACCCACAGCTCAGGCAAATCAAGCCGGACATCATCATGCTTCGCATGCCGGCCTATGGGCTGACCGGCCCGTACAAGAACTTTCGTTCCTTCGGCCCCCACCTGGAAGGCACCGCGGGCCACACGTCTATCCGCGGCTACTCCGACACCGACCCGTCCATGACCGAGGATGTCTTCTTTGGCGACGCTTGCGCCGCCGCCACGGGCGCCTATGCAACGGCTATTGCCCTGCGCCAGCTTAGGCGCACCGGCAAGGGACAGCTGATCGAGCTCTCGCAGACGGAGAGCCTGATCCCTTTCTTCGGGGAGTTCCTGCTCGACTACCAGATGAACGGGCGGGTCCCTGGACCCCAGGGCAACGACCTCTATGAGATGGCGCCCCACAATGCCTATCCCTGCCGGGGTGACGACACTTGGGTGGCCATCGCCGTGGCCGATGATCGGGCGTGGCAGGGGCTCGTGCGGGCCATAGGCAACCCGCCTTGGACCTCGGAGAAGCGCTTCTCCACTCAGGCGAGCCGCTATGAGCAGCGACAAGATCTGGATGCCCTGGTCGCCGGGTGGACCTCCCAACATGACAACCGCTGGGTCATGGAGGTCCTGCAAAATGAAGGGGTGCCCGCGGGTGTTCTGAACAACGAAGAGGACGCCTACAACGACCCCCATCTAAACGCTCGGGGCTTCTTCCCGGAGCTAACTCACCCGGACTGCGGGACTCACCGGTATCCGGGCATAGTCTGGAAAATGGCGAGGACCCCCAACGACATCCGGACCCCTCCGGTCACCCTCGGCGAGCACAACGACTACGTCTACAAGGAGCTGCTCAAGGTCACCGAGGAGGAGTACGCCAACCTGGAGCAGGCCGGGCACATCGGCACCGAGTTCCCCGAGTCGATGGCCGGAAACGCTTAGGCCCTGCTCCTTCAAGCAGAGTGCTGAAAAAGGGGTGTCCAGAGGAACTGTCCTAAGCGTAGCCGGAGGGGCGGAGCCCCGTCGCCTGCCCCGAACCCTCCCCTACGCCGTAAGGCGCAATACCTGCGGGCGCTGCCCGCTAATCCGTGACTTCGTAGACCTCGGTCGAGGGGTGAAAGGCGGCCCAACCGTACCATTCGCTGATATAGGAGGGCACGAAGTCCAGGGTTTCGCCCTGCATCGGCCCCTCAACCCCGCGACCGGTGAAGTCCCACACCGTTCCGGTGAGGCTGTCACGGACCCGAAAATCGGGGCCCGGCACCGACTCGAAGGTGGCCGCCTGTCCGCCGATCATGCCGGAGAAGGCGATCGCGCTCTCTGCGTTTGCATCATAAAACAACACGATGTCGACGCCGTTCACGGTGTCCGCCACCACGGCACCAGCCTCAGCCAGTGCGGCCATGGGGTAGGCGACCTGGACGTCTTCGATGATCACTCCCAGCACCAGGTCCGCCGTCTCCAATCGGTCGTCCCCGGATAGGAACTGTTGCGTCTGCCTGAGGTTGGCAACCCCGATGGTGATGTCTCGGTAACGCGACCTGAACGCCGTATCGTCGGAGAGCACCAGGGTGTCCGGGTGAAGGTCCTGCCATTCCTCCCATGTCGTATGCACCAGGGAAATGATCTCCATCTGCTTACCCGTTTCGGGGCCTCGTATCGCTATCCCATCCAGGTGCGTCCAAACGCTGTTGGTCTGCCGGTCCGCTAATATCAGCACGCCGTCCATCAGGCCTGCGACCTCAAAGGTGTACACAGTCCCGTCAACCGAGGGGTCGAACCCGACCCCCGAGCTGCAAAGAATTCAGAAAGTGACGAGGAATGGCCTCCCGCCAATGGTGTCATTGGCTATATGGTGATAGGTCATCATACGCAGGGGGTAGGCGCGGCTTTCCCCCTGGAAGGTGAGGCCAAGGATGCGGTCGTCAGGGGAGAGGAAGGAGGCGTCGGCCGCTTGGATAAACTCGGGGTTGTCCAGGGGGACAAACTGGCTACGCCTGCGGAAGCTATCGTTGACGGCGGCGGGATCTGTAGCTGTGGAGCCTGTCTGAGGGCTCGTTGGCGAAGGGATGACCGCGTCAGTTCCTGTGGTCGGCTCAGGGGTGGCGGTAGCGCTGGTAACTGCCGGCGTGGCGGTAGCGCTGTTAACCGCCGGTGTGTCCGTCGGCTCCGCCGCCGGTGGCGTCGAGACCGCCCCGGAGCATCCAGCCAGCACCAGGCCGCCCGCCATCATCGCCATGGCGAACGCTGTCACCCGGGTAGAGGCAAATCTAGCCAATCGAGTCTTCCCCCCACCGTAAGAATAATTCCGCTACTATGAAGTATAACGCTGCCCCCATGGTTAGGTTAGCATGGCGATGGAATTCAAACTTGAGGCGACGGATTCCAGCGCCCGTGCGGGGGAGCTGGCAACATCCCATGGCCGCGTTCAGACCCCCGCCTTCATGCCGGTCGGCACCCGGGCGTCGGTAAAGGCGGTGGCCCCTGACGATCTCCGAAACATCGGGGCGCAGATCATCCTTTCTAATACGTATCATCTCTCCCTGCGACCAGGGATCGAGACGGTCCAGCGGTTGGGTGGACTGCACCGATTCATGGCGTGGGATGGGCCGGTGCTAACCGACAGTGGCGGCTTTCAGGTGTTCAGCCTGGGTCACCTACGGCGACTAAACGAAGATGGGGTCCGGTTCCGCTCGCATCTCGATGGATCAGAGCAGTACCTGAGCCCGGAGCTGGCGGTTGAATACCAGGAGGCCCTGGGCTCCGACATCGCCATGGTGCTGGACCACCCTCCCGCCTACGGGGAATCCGACGAAGAGGTGGCTGCCGCTACCGAGCGCACCCACCGCTGGGCAGAGCGCTGCCGCCGGGCCCAGCGCAACCCGGAGCAGGCGCTCTTCGCGATAGTGCAGGGTGGGTGGTCGGAGGAGCTTCGGCGTGGGTCGGCGGAGTTTCTGGCGTCCCTGGACTTTCCCGGCTATGCCATAGGGGGGGTCTCCGTGGGCGAGCCGAAGGCGTTAGCCTATCGGGCGGTCGAGCACTCGGTGGCGGCGCTTCCGTCCAACAAGCCTCGTTATCTGATGGGTGTTGGCTCGCCGGAGGACCTGGTGACCTGCATCGGCCTCGGCATTGACATGTTCGATTGCGCCCTTCCGACGAGAGTGGCGCGTAACGGCGGCCTCTTTACGGCCGAGGGTCGGCTCAACCTCAGGCGGGCAAAATACGCCGGTGTCAGCGACCCGGTTGAGGCCGGCTGCGATTGCTATACCTGCCGGACCTTCTCCGCCGCTTATCTCCACCACCTGTTGAGGGCCGACGAGCTCCTGTATCATCGGCTGGCTTCGATACACAATCTGCGGTTCGTGTTACGGCTTCTGGAGCAGGCCCGAAAGGCAATCATCGAAGGCGGCTTCGGCACCTTCGCGGAACGGTTCCTGGGCGCCTACCGGGTGCAAAATGAAGAGGCGCGGCTGGCCCAGAAAGATAAGTGGTTGGAGGCCCGCCGCGCCCGTGGTCTCGATGACCTGGATCCGAAACATGGGAAGGAAGACTAGCCTGGTGCTAAAAAAGGGCCCGTCGTGAGCCTGTCGAAGGGGTGTCCAGAGGGCCTGACCTGAGTGGAGGCGAATGGGGCGAAGCCCCGGCAACCTTCTCTCATCGCCGCCAGGCGCAATGCCCGCGGGCGCTGCCCACTAACCGCCGGCAACTGCGGGAACGATACTGACCTCGTCGCCTTCGTTGAGGGTTGTCTCCATCCCCTGTAAGAACCGGACATCTTCACTGTTGATGTAAATATTGACGAAGCGGTGGAGCTCTCCGTCAGCGCCGACGATACGCTCCTTGATACCGGGGAAGGCCCCTTCGAGAGCGTCGAGGGCTTCCTGGAGGGAGTCCCCATCCACCCGCACGGATTCCTGCCCGTTCGTTACCCGACGGAGCGGCGTTGGAATTCTGATGACTGTCGAGACCATCTGCACTCCTCAGTCCGACAAATTCTGGCTCAATTCTAAGGCAGCGGCACTGAAAAAGCCACCGCTTCAGATCGATGGAAGCACTAGCCCTCGACGATGTCTCCGCCCACCGGGTCCACCCGCACCCCCCGCTCTTTGACCCAATCCAGGCCGCGTTCGATGCTTTGTTCCTCTCCATCCAGCTCCAGGACAACCCACCCGCGGTCCTCCCCCACGTCCGCCCGGCGGATGTTCGTAACGATGCCAAAGTCCTTGCCCAGGAGATAGATCACGGGCTCCTGGACCAATTGCGTTGGGAAGGTGAACTTAACCTTGTGCTTCACGATGACCTCCCCTGCCTCATCAATTTCCCGAGGCAATAATACCTCATGGGGAACGTTACCGCAGTATCGCCCTTCGCGGAATGACGACGAGGCTACAGGCCGCCCCGTGCCTCCAGGGCCTGCTTGAACGAAACCAACGTCGGTTGAATCATCAGCGGTTGGACTACCTCCTCGACGGCCTCCTGAGTCTTCAGTCCGTTGCCCGTAATATAGACCACGGTCACCTCATCACGACCGATCACTCCGGATGCAGCCAGCTTTTGCAGTCCGGCGACCACCACCCCCGCCGCCGTCTCACCGAAGATTCCCTCGGTGCGGGCCAGGAGCTTGATCCCCTCGACGATCTCCTCATCGGAGACCGCGGTAGCTGACCCCTGAGACTCCTTGATTGTCTTGAGTGCGTAAAATCCATCAGCGGGATTCCCGATAGCCAGGGACTTGGCGATGGTGTTCGGCCTCACTGGCCGGACATCCATGGTGCCCTCGCTGTAGGCGGTCACAATCGGCGAGCAGCCGAAAGCCTGCGCCATATGCATCCTGGTCTTCACTTCGCCGATAAGCCCCAGGTCCTCGAACTCCTTCAGCCCCTTCCACACCTTGGTGAAAAGCGAGCCGGAGGCAACGGGGACAATGGTGTGGTCCGGGGCGCGCCAGCCCAGCTGCTCCGCGACCTCATAGGCGAGGGTCTTGCTCCCTTCGGCGTAAAACGGACGGACGTTGATATTGACGAAGGCCCAGTTGAAGCTGTCGGCTACCTCGCTGCATAGCCGGTTGACGTCGTCGTAGCTGCCTTTGACGGCGACGACCGTAGGCCCGTAGACCGCGGCCCCTACCACCTTGACATGCTCCAGGTCCGCCGGGATGAAGACGGCTGCCTTCATGCCGGCCTTGGCGGCATGGGCTGCCACGGCGCCTGCCAGATTTCCCGTTGAAGCACAGGCCAGGGTGTCGAACCCGAACTCCCGGGCCACCGTGGCCGCAACCGTCACGACTCGGTCCTTGAAAGAGTACGAGGGATTGACGCAGTCATTCTTCAGATAGAGGTTTTCCAGGCCCAGCATCGGCCCAAGGTTATCGGCCTTGATAAGGGGGGTGAAGCCGGCGTGCAGGTCCACCGCGGGGCCGTCTCCTACCGGCATCAAGTCCCGATAGCGCCAAACAGTGGGGGGGCCCGCTTCGATGCTCTCCCGATTCATCACCTTCCGGATGGCGACGTAGTCGTAGACCACCTCAAGCGGACCGAAACACCATTCGCAGATGCTGATCGGTTGTTTTTCATACTCCCGGCCGCATTCCCTGCACCGGAGCGCCGTCGCGTAAGCCATCCTTCTCTTGTCGCCCGCCTCTCAAAAAATAAGGCCACTTCTTACGAAGAGGCCCCTGAGTGTCCTCGCCGCGCCACGGACCAGTTCGGTCAACCCCCCGGATATGTCGTGGTCATGAGCATGAGGGTACTATGCTAACAAAGGGCGCTTTCTGTTGTCAAGGTTGGGCCGCGGATAGGGACTCGTCACCGACCGGGTGAACGGGCAGGAGCCTTTATACTGGCGTCACGAGGTTTGCGGGGTCGAAGGAGACCCGGTGGAGGTGAGTGTCCTGCCCAACTCACGGCTCCGCGTCAAGGTGCAGCCTGGGGCCAGGAGGAATGAGGTCCTGGGGTTTCAAGGCGAGGTGCTGCGTCTCCGGGTCACGGCGCCACCTGAGCGGGGCCGCGCCAACGAGGCCGTCATCGAAATGCTGGCTGAAGTACTCGGGCTGCCCAAGAGCCATTTGGCCGTGGTCACAGGCGCTGCATCTCGGAACAAGGTGATAGCCGTCGAAGGTTTGGACGAAGCATCAGTAAAGAGAATACTAGTTCACTGAGCTCCGAAGGACCCCCGCCACAACTTGGAGGACGATAATCGCCACCAGGGGTGCAAGATCGAACATGCCGAAGCGCGGGATGATCTGGCGGAACGGTGCGAGGATTGGCTCGGTGATCCGAAAGAGAATATTGGCGAGCTGGTTACCTGGGCTCACCGGGAAGAATGACATGATGGCCCGGGCGAAGATGACGAATACCATGACCTGAAGAATGGTCGCGATGAAGCGGATGAGTTCGTCCATTGTTTTAGGTCTCTTTCCCCATCTCTTTGGCCTTTTCGTACGCGGCAATGACGGCGCTCATCACCGTAGCCCGGAAGCCGCCTTCCTCCAGGGCCAGCAGGGCCTCCGCGGTCGTGCCGCCGGGTGAGGTCACCATGTCCCGAAGCTGGGCCGGATGGGCCTTCAAGTCTCTGACCATTGTACTGCTCCCCAGGACCGTCTGCGTGACTAACTGTTTGGCCAGCTCCCGGGACATGCCCAAATAGACCCCGGCATCGATCAGCGCTTCGATGAATAGGAAGACATAGGCCGGCCCGCTGGCGCTGAGGGCGGTGGCCATGTCTATAAGCTTTTCATCAGGGACGGAGACCTCCTCCCCCAGGGCCGACAGAAGGCTCTTGGCGGATTGGCGTTGTTGCTCCGTGACCTGGGGTGTGGCGGTCCAGACCGTAATGCCCGCGCCGACCTGTCCCGGTGTGTTGGGCATAGCCCTGATAACCGCCTGGTGCTGGAGCCCCTTGGTGATGCTCTTGATGGTGGCTCCAGCCACGATGGACACCACCACCAAATTTGCGGCCAGCTTGCCCTTCAGCACGGCCAGCACATCGGCCATGTCCTGAGGCTTGACGGCCAGAACTCCCAGCTCCGAGCCCTCTACGGCCTCAGCATTACTCGAAACAACGGTTATGCCGTAGGTAGCGTGGAGGTAGTCTCGGCGCTCCTTGATAACGTCGCTGGCCACGATGTCGCCGGGCGTGGCTGCGCCGCTCTTGAGAACGCCGTTCATCATCGCCTCCGCCATCGTACCGCCGCCGATAAATCCCAGCTTCATGGCCGTCTCATCCTACAGTGCCAACCTCCCAATTTGTCATGTCGAGCGCCCATCTGTCATGCTGAACGAAGTGAAGCATCTCCCACATCCCATAATGTGGCGTCCTGGTAACTCCTTGTCATTCTGAGCCTGCTACCTGTCATTCTGAGCGCAGCGAAGAATCTCGCGAGCCAGGTCGTGGCCCGAAGATCGCCGTTCCGACACGCACCATCGTCGCTCCTTCCTCGACGGCTACCTCGAAATCGCCGGTCATGCCCATGGATAGCTCCGAAAGCCCCAGCCGCTTTCCAAGCTGTCGCAGCTCCCGGAAGACAGGCCGCGCCTGTTCCGGCTCGTCGACCATGGGCGCGATGGTCATGAGCCCTCGAATATCCAGATGGCGACACCTTCGCATCTCCTCTAACGCGGCTGCGACCTCGCCGGGCCGGAATCCACTTCTCGAGGCCTCGCCGGAGACGTTGACCTCCAGAAAGACCCGGACAGGGCCGTCAGCCCGTTTGTCGAGGGCCTCTCCTAGCCGCACCGAGTCCACGCTTTGAATTATATCAAAAACCTGGATCGAAGATTTCACTTTGTTCGTCTGCAGGTGCCCGATCATGTGCCAGGTCGTTGCGGCCCGGATATCCTGCAACGCCGGCAGCTTGCCTTCGGCTTCCTGCAGCCGGTTCTCGCCGAGCTGCCTGACTCCCGCCTGGAAGGCCTCGCGGACGCTGGCGGCATCCATTCCCTTGGTGACCGCCACCAGGGTTACCTCGGAGGCGGCTCTCCCGGCCCGTTGGGCTGCCGCGGCGATGCGCTCTTCGACAGACCGGACGTTGTCTGCGATAGACACGGCAGCCCTAGGTCACCGGTTCCCGTCGCAGCAGCGCCAGGTCGGCGTCGGAGTACCCCAGCACCTCGTGGCAGACCTCCTCGGTATGCTGGCCCAGGAGCGGGGCAGGGCGAAATTCCACCGGCGAGGCTGACATCTTGATCGGGCAGCCAGGAGTTTGGATGTCGCCGCGCACCGGGTGGCGCAGGGGAACGACCATGTCCCTGGCTAAAAGATGTGGGTCCTTGTGCAGGTCCTCGGCATCCATGCAGGCGCCGCACGGGACGCCGGCGGAGCCCAGCTCCTGCATGACCTCGTGCTTGGTACGCTGTGCCGTCCACGCACTGATCGAGGCGTCGATCTCCTCGGAGTGCTCTAGCCGGAAGGCCTGGTCTTGCATCCGTGCGTCGCCCACCAGGTCGTCGCGCCCGATGGTCTTGAACAGGGCGTTCCACATGCCCATGTTGCCTCCAGAGCAGTGGACGAAGGCGTAGTCGTCGGGGCCTCCGGGCTTGCACGCGAAGACGTTGGATCCCGGCATGCCGCCCCGCTGGTTGCCGGACCGCGGGGTGCTCTTGCCGCTGGAGTAGTAGCTATTGATCCATGTCCTGGACATGCTCATGATGGCGTCCTGCATCGAGACCTCCACCTCTTGTCCCTCCCCGGTGCTCTGCCGCTGCATCAGAGCGGCCAGGATGCCGACGACCAGGTGGAGACCCGTGCCGCTGTCGCCGACGGTGATGCCAGGGCGCGTCGGCGGGTTCTCCGGGAAGCCGGTGGCGCACATGGCGCCGCCCACCGCCTGGGCGATCATGTCGAAGGACTTGTAGCCGGCGTTGGGCCCCCAGGTGCCGAACCCCTTGATCCGCGCCAGGACAATTCTGGGGTTCACCTTCTTGAGCTCCTCGTACGAGAGGCCCAGCCGCTCCAGCACCCCCGGCGCCAGATTCTCCGTCACGACGTCGCCATGACGGACCAGGTCGAAGAAGGTCTTTTTACCGCTTTCCGACTTGAGGTCCAGCGCGACACTGCGCTTGTTGGAGTTGAAGACGATGAAATAGAAACTGTCCACGCCGCCGCCGGCCAGAGATCGGCCTGGATCGCCGTGGGTTGGCTCCTCCACCTTGATGACATCGGCCCCAAGCCAGCCCAACACCTGCGTGCACGACGTCCCCGCCTCGAACTGCGTCAGGTCTATAACTCGAACCCCATCCAGCGCCTTACCCATGGCCTACCTCCTTGCTTGATCCTCAACCCCAATCTCGGTGCGGGCAGTGTAGCAGACGGCGGGGGGCGCAGGAAGGGAGGCTAATCCGGCTTCTGACTTCCCCGCTTGCCCCATTGCTCCAGCCGCTTGCGAAGCTCTTGCTCGAAACCTTCGGTACCCGGCTCGTAATAGCGGCTGCCGGCCAGGTCGTCGGGAAGGTGCTGCTGCTCCACCTGGTGTTGGCCGAAGCTGTGGGCGTACCGGTAGCCCTTGCCGTAGTCCATCTCCCCCATCAGGCCCGTGACGGCGTTCCGGAGGTGCAGCGGCACGGGGCGGTTGCCCGTTTTTTCGACATCCGCTTTGGCCCTGGAATACGCCTCCAGGGCCGAGTTGCTCTTGGGCGCAGTCGCCAGGTAGAGGGTCGCCTCCGAAAGTGGCAGGAACCCCTCGGGCATGCCGATGAAGTGGACCGCCTGCTGGGCGGCGACGGCCACGACCAGAGCCTGGGGGTCGGCCAGCCCCACATCCTCGGCCGCCAGTATGACCAGCCGCCGGGCAATGAAGAGGGGGTCCTCCCCCGCCTCCAGCATGCGGGCCAGCCAGTAGACCGCCGCGTCGGGGTCGGAGCCGCGCAGGGATTTTATGAAGGCGGAGATGGTATCGTAGTGCTCGCTGCCGGCCTTGTCGTAACGAAGGAAGCGGTGCTGGGCCGTGTCCTCGATAACCGCCACGGTCAGGACTCGGTTTCCGGCGGAGTCCGGAGGAGTCCCCATGGCGGCAAGCTCCAGGGTGTTGAGGGCCACCCGAGCGTCGCCGTTGGCGACCTCCAGCAGCATCTCCTCGGCCTCCGGCTCCAGCTCGACGCGCAAGTTTTGAAGGCCGCGGTCGGCGTCGGCCAGCGCTCGTCGCACGATTCCGCGTATTTCTTCCTTGTCCAGGGCTTTGAGAGCATAGACCCGAGCACGCGAGAGCAAGGGTGAGATCACCTCGAACGACGGGTTCTCCGTGGTGGCGCCGATGAAGGTGACAGTGCCGTCCTCCACGTAGGGCAGGATGGAGTCCTGCTGCGCCTTGTTGAACCGGTGCACCTCGTCGATGAAGAGGACCGTCCCCTGGCCGGTGGCCTGACGCAGGTCGCGGGCCTCCTGGACGATCCGTCGCAGGTCCGCCACGCCCGATGAGACGGCGCTCACCGCAGCGAAGCGAGAGCGGGTCGACGATGCGATGATTTGGGCCAGGGTCGTCTTGCCGCTGCCGGGCGGCCCCCACAGAACGATAGAAGGGAGCTGGTCGGCATCGATGCTCGTCCGCAGTACCCGCCCCTGCCCGACGATATGCTCCTGTCCCACGAACTCGTCGAAGGAGGTAGGGCGCAGCCTGGCCGGCAGCGGGGCGTGACTATCGCCGGTTGCCGTTGTGTTTCGCAGCTCTTCTACTGGGAAGAGGCTGGGGCTCGCGCCGGCCGGCGTTTTCCGTGACTTCGGCATGGGGTTTCACGCTCGTTCCGATCGGACGGTCCAATGCGCATTCCGCTTGCGCCTGTGCTCTTCCTCGGACCTTTCGCTCTTGTGTTCCAGACGAATGACCTTAAACCGACCCATTAAGCGCATGACCTCTTTACGGTCGACAAAGTAATGGGGTATGCCGTCCTCGAGTCCGCCGATCTGGACGAAAGTGTTGGCATCGATTCGACGACCTTTGCCCCATTCGACTGAGCGTTTGGACTTGAAAGTTATGAAGAAATACCCTCCAGGTCTGAGTACCCGGTGCACTTCGGAGAGGCAGGTTTCAACATCCTCCTTGACGCCGTGGTAGATAACGTTCACCGCCAGGACGGCGTCGAAGTAGCTATCTGGATACGGGATTACGGTGAAGTCGCTGGTGATGACCTCCGCCGTGAGGTTTTCGGCTTCCAGCCACTGGCGCGTATGGGCTAGTCCGTCGCCGGCGATGTCCGAGCCGTAGACTTCAAATCCTTGCCGGGCCAGGTAGACGGTGTGGCGCCCGATGCCACAGCCCAGATCGTAGACCCTCTCCTTCCCCGCCCACCTCAGGTCTGCGGCAAAGTCGACCACATCCCCCGAGGGCTGCAGCCACGGCTCGGGATTTGTCGCCAGCACCGTCTTCCACGGCCATCCCTTTTTCTCACCACCAACGCGTTCCACCGTATCTCCATCCCGCCCGACGGGCGGCCTTGCTAGCATCAGACCGAGAGTTCCACCCGGCTCCGGTAATCTTCAGAAGTCAGCCATTCCCACTCATCGGTGCCGAGAAGCCACGGCGTCGGGTCCAGCTTCCTTGCCCCGCAGCGGGGGCACCGTTCCGCTTCGATGGGAGTGTGGCTTGGGAAGGAGTGGCCACACTCCTGGCACTGGTACTCTTCAACGTTCATGGAGTCGTCACAGCTCCTTGTATGTGCTCTCGGAACTCTTGGCCACTTAGCATATCTATGCCTATATATCGCTATATATCCACGATGGTCACACCCTCGCCGCCCTCTTCCGGCTCGGCGTCGTGGAACATGCCAACCAGGGGGTGGTCGCCCAAGGAGTCCTGGATGGCGCTGCGCAGGATCCACCTGCCCTTGCCGTGGATGATGCGCACCCGGTGGTGCCCGGCCATTGACGCCTTTTCCAGGTATTCGTCCACCGCCTTCACTGCCTGCTTGGCCCGCATGCCGTGGACCCAGAACTCCGGGCCGACCTGTGCGCGGGAAAGGGCCGCCTTCGAGATCGTTACGTTTTCCCAAGGCGGCGCCGGCCTCTTGTCTTTACCTTTGACGCGGTCCCGGTGAAGGCGCACCCGCATGGCGCCGATTTGCACGTCCATCATCTGCTTCTCATCGGGCCCAGAGATCACCTCGGCGGTGGGCTCTACCTCTTCGAGGTTGACCCGGTCTCCGGGTGTGAGGGGCTCCAGGGCGTCCGCCGCCGGAGCAGCCCGCCATTCGGGTCCCTCCAGCTTTCTGTTCACCTCCGCCATCTCCGTTTGAAGAGCCGCCAGCTCCTTGCGCCCCTTCTCGCCAACCAGAGAGTTGATCCTACGGGAGAGGTGCCGAAGGCGGCTTTTCAGCTCCTCGGCCAACACCTGCACCTCGGCCCTGCGCACCATGCCGACACGGCGCTCCTCCTCCACCACCCTCTCCTCCCGGGCCGCCAGCCGCGCTCGGACGTCTTCGATCTCTTCGCGGAGCCGCTCCGCCTCTGCCCGCTCATCCTGCGCCCGTATGCGTTCCTCCTGAATGCTCCCCAACAAAGACTCGACCTCCGCCTCCGTGGTCCCGATGTCCGAGCGCGCTTCCTCGATGATCCCTCGCGGCAGCCCCAGGCTCTGAGCGATGGCCAGAGCATTGCTCCGCCCGGGCACGCCGACGATCAGGCGATAGGTCGGCGCCAGGCTGACGGGGTCGAACTCCACGCTGGCATTCTCAACGCCGGTGGTCGAGTGAGCAAAGGCCTTGAGCTCACTGTGGTGGGTGGTCACGACCGTCGTAACGCCCTTGTCGACCAGGTCCGAGAGGATCGCCCTTGCGATGGCTGTCCCGTCCTGAGGGTCGGTGCCCGCTCCCAGCTCGTCCAGGAGGACCAGAGAGCTGCCGGTAACTTTCCCAAGGATCTGCACAATGTTCCCCATGTGTGAGCTGAAGGTGGAGAGCGATTGCTGAATGCTCTGCTCATCCCCGATGTCGGCATAGACACCATCGAACACGCTAAGGGCGCTTCCTTCGTCGGCGGGGACCGCCAGCCCGGCCTGGGCCATCAAGGCCAGCAAGCCGATGGTCTTGATCGTGACCGTCTTGCCTCCGGTGTTGGGACCTGATATGACCAGAGCCTGAAAGTCCCGGCCGATCTCAACGGATATGGGCACCACGTTGCCCTTGAGCAACGGGTGGCGCGCTTCGTGGAGAACCACGGAGGATTGAGCCTCCTGGGCCGAAGGCTCTGTCAGCCTCGGCAGCGTGGCACGTGAGCCGGCGGCAAGCCTCGCCTTGGCCAGCGCCAGGTCTACCTGCGCGATGATCCGCACGTTCTCCTGGATCTGCTCCCCATGCGTGCCGACATGGGCCGTCAAATCCCGCAGGATACGCTCGACCTCGTTGCGCTCGGCCAGCCTGATCTCCCGCCAGGCGTTGCCAAGCTCCACGGCGGCCAGGGGCTCCATGAACACCGTGGCCCCGCTGCTGGAGATATCGTGAATCAGCCCCTTGATCTGGCCGCGCATATCCGCCTTGACCGCCAGGACGTACCGGTCGTCGCGGGTCGTAATAAACGGCTCCTGGAGGACCTGCCGGCCCAGGGGCGAGGCCACGATATCTCGCAGTCGCGCCGTGAGACGGTCGTGGGTCGTCTTCTCTTCCCGCCGCAGCCGTTTTAGCAGGTCGCTGGCGCTGTCTAACACCTCACCCTGATCGTTGATGGCCTGCCGGATAGCCGCCTCGACCTCTCTCAGCTCCGTAAGCTCGAAGGTGAGCTTCCCGAGGATAGGCAGCGTCTCTCCGGTGCGTAAAAGGGCTGCGCGAAGGGAATGGGCCGCGGCCAGGGTGTCGGAGACCTCCAAGAGGTCGCCTCCAGTCAGCCTGCCTCCCAATACGCTCGTCTGCACCAACCTCCGAATATCCTTGGCCCCATCCAGCGACATGTTCGGGCGCATCTCCAGCAGCCGCATGGCGTCACGAGTCTCCTGCTGGAGGCGGAGGACTTCCTGGAACGAAAACGAGGGAGTCAGTGTCGATGCCAGCTCTTCAGACGGCGGGAAGGAGGTCAAGGAAGCAAGGGAGCTCCGTACACTGTCAAACTCCAGAACGCGGAGAGCCTTCTCCCGAAGGGCGTCCCTCTGGTTGTCGGCGTTGATGCTCGTAGCGCCTACCTCTGACTGTTAGCAAGGTTGAATGCGCGCGATCTCTGACCTATTCCTTCGACAATGCCGCCCTGAGTGCGCCGACAAGGGCCTTATCCTGCTCGGGCAAGACCGTGCGTGGGTCCAGAAGGAGCTTGTCGCCCTCTACCCTTCCTATGACGGCGGGCGGCCCTTGCCGCAACCGCTGGGCCAGGGCCAACACGCGGGACCCGCTACCCGCGATGGCCACGACTCGGGAGGGCAAGACCTCGCCGGGCAGGCTCCCTCCACCGATAGTTGAGGCGCCGTCGATGACACGGGCGCCCTCCCCGGCGGCCCGGGCCCATTGCCTGGCCCGCCGCTCCAAATCCGGCACCGTCGATGAGATCATCCGCCAGACCGGCACCTTTCGCACCGCCTCTCCTCTGACGTAATGCAGCAACGTAACAGCCAACGCCGCCAGGGTAAGCTTGTCCAGCCTCACCGCGCGGGCCAACGGGTGCCGCTTCAGCGCCTCTACGTAAGCGGCCTTCCCAACAATGATGCCCGCTTGGGGGCCGCCCAACAGCTTGTCGCCAGAGAAGAAGCACAGGTCGGTCCCTGCCTTGATACTGTCCTGGGGCGTCGGCTCCTGGGCCAAGCCGAATTCTCGAGTATCCAGGAGGCAGCCGCTGCCGATATCGTGAAGAACGGGCACCTGAAGCCGGGCCCCGGCAGCCACCATCTCCTCCATCGACGGGGAATGGACAAAGCCGCTGACTTTGAAGTTGCTGGTGTGCACCCGCAGGAACCCGGCGGTGTTCTCCGTAACCGCTTGCTCGAAATCGGCCGCGTAGGTCCTGTTGGTGGTGCCCACTTCTACCAGATGAGCTCCGCTCTGTTTCAGAACATCGGGAATTCGGAAGCCTCCGCCGATCTCGACGGCTTCGCCCCGGGAAATGATCACCTCTTTGCCCTGAGCTAGCGCCATGAACGCCAGCAGCAGCGCCGACGCGTTATTGTTGACGGCCATCGCCGCTTCGGCTCCCGTTAGCCGGCACAGCAGGGACTCCACATGCACGTGGCGCGAACCGCGCTCCCCTGATGCCAGGTCAAGCTCCAGGTTGCTATATCCCAGAGCGGTCAGGCGCACGGCCTCCAGCGCATCGACTCCCAGGGGCGCGCGACCGATGTTCGTGTGGATAACGACGCCCGTGGCGTTGATGACGGGCCGGAGCGTCGGCTCATACAGCGTGCCGGCGGCCTCTATCACGTCGTCCAGAATCTCCTCTACGGAAGGGGGAGCCGTGCCCTCTCCGATCCTCCGCCGCGCCTCCTCAAGCCTGAGGCGCACCGCGTCAGCCACGGCGTCCCGGGAATAACTCTCGATAACCCCGTTCAGACGGCTGTCTGAGAGGAGCTTTTCGACACTGGGGAGGTTCCGAAAACCCTTGTCCAATTTCGCGCCCCTTCCGGCAATGGTTTTTCGGGGGCCTGGCCTCTTTGCCGTTGCGGATGAGCCTTTTTCTCTTCAGGAGTATGGTAGCACACTCCAATTTAGGCGGACAAAAGGAGACATTCGGGAGACAATGAGTCGACACGGTTGACACGGTTCCTCGGATAGGACTATAGTGCGGTTGACACATAGTACGACACGCGGGAGCTTGGTATTTCCAGGCTGAGAGGGTGAGGGTGCTCACCGACCGCTCGAACCTGATCTGGATAATGCCAGCGCAGGGATCATACACAGCGGATTGCAAGGACACCCCCATGGCGGCGGTGTCCTTTTATTTTGGGAAGACCGAGAGGTGAATTGTGAGCGATCAATTGGTAATAGCGGGGAAGGCCTTTCGCTCGCGCCTCATCGTGGGCACGGGGAAGTACCGGACGCCTGAGGAGATGATACAGGCCATCGACGCCTCCGGCGCGCAGATGGTGACGGTGGCGCTAAAACGGATCGACTTCAACAATAGGGAGAAGACGATCCTGGACCACATCGATTGGACCAAGTACGACATCCTGCCCAATACGGCAGGCTGTCAGACAGTCGACGAGGCCCTTTACACCGCCCGGCTGGCGAGAAGCATGGGGCTTTCCGATTGGATAAAGCTGGAGGTGATCCCGGACGCCAAGTACCTGCTGCCGGACCCGATCGGGACCCTAGAGGCAGCAAAGATTCTGGTTGACGAGGGATTCGTGGTGCTGCCCTATATCAATGATGATCCCGTGCTGGCCAAAAGGCTTGAGGAAGCGGGCACGGCTACGGTCATGCCGCTGGCCTCCCCCATCGGTTCGGGCCAGGGAATGGTCAACTTTGAGCAGATCAGGATCATCATCGAGCAGGCCAGCGTCCCCGTAGTCGTCGACGCCGGCATCGGCGCTCCTTCAGACGCCGCGCTGGCCATGGAGATTGGGGCCGACGCCGTGCTGGTAAACTCCGCCATCGCTCTCGCCGAGGACCCGGTGGCCATGGGCGAGGCAATGCGGCTGGGTGCTATAGCAGGGCGCAAGGCCCTTAAAGCCGGCCGCATGCCCAGGAAAGCCTACGCAGCCGCTTCCAGCCCTCAGGAGCAGATTCCCGCATGGTCGTTGAGAAGCTAACGGTACCCAGCCTGTGTCTTTGTCTGGTCACGGACCGCCGCCTGCTTTCCGGTGGACGCAGCTTACCGGATGTCGTGACCCAGGCCGTGTCAGGGGGCGTCAGCATGGTGCAGCTGCGCGAGAAAGACCTGCCCTCGGATGAGCTGCTGCCGATAGCCCGAGCGCTGCGCGAAGCGGTCGCAGGCCGCGCCCTTTTGATCGTGAACGGGGACACAGAGGTAGCGCGGGCCATGGAAGCCGACGGTATCCATCTAGCAGAAGGGACTATGGCGGTCACCGAGGCCAGGCGAGCGCTCGGCGACGAACGGCTGGTCGGCAGGTCCGTGCACAGTGTGGAATCAGCCGTTCGGGCGCAGGACGAAGAAGCCGATTATTTGATCGTAGGCACTGTATTCGAGACAGCCTCCAAGCCGGGCAAGGCGCCCGAGGGGTTGGCCCTCTTGCAGACAGTGGCCGAGAAGGTGCAGGTCCCGTTCCTCGGCATCGGGGGAATAGACCCGTTCAACGTCGCCAGGGTGATGGGAACAGGGGCCGGTGGGGCCGCGGTCGTCTCCGCTGTCATGGCGGCCCGAGAACCGGAGGCGGCGGCCGGCAAGATGGTCCGGGCCATGACCCAAACGACGGCCCCCCAAAGGTTAAGCTAGGTGCGGACGATGATTTCGTTGACGGTGAACGGGAAAAAAGAGTCCTTTGAAGGACCGACCGCCCTGTTTGCGCTCCTGGATGCTCGGCAGGTGGAACGAAAGATGGTGGCAATCGGCTACAACGGCCAGGTCGTCCACAGGGACGACTGGGGCGAGGTGCTCCTCGACGAAGGCGACGTTGTAGACATAGTCCAGATGGTAGGCGGCGGTTAGATACTCACCCTCACCTATCCCTCCACGCCTTCGGCTCCGCTCAAGGCAGGCATCAATGGAGGGCACGTCCTCCCTCCCCTCGCGGGAGGGAGTGAGAGGGAGGGAGGATTTGACAGCAAGGAGGGCCTCATAACTCGTGGCTTCTAGTCCTGACGTTGTGATAATCGGCGGTGGTGTCATCGGCTGTGCTATCGCCTACGAGCTGTCGAAGGGTAAGGCAAAGGTCCTGGTCCTGGAAAAGGACCAGGTGGGCTCCGGCGCGTCCTATGCATCGGCCGGAATGGTAGCCCCGCTGGAGGACCATCCCGAAGAGCGCGAGGCGCTGGACCTGGGGGTGAAGAGCTTTCGCATGTACCGGTCATTCATCGAAGAGGTCGAGGAGACTGCCGGGATGAGCGTCGAGTGTCTGGAATCGGGCATCATGCGGGTTGCCCTAAACGAGGAAGAGGCGACGGCGGCGAAAGCAGGGCTGGACCTGGGACAAAGGCTTGGGATAGAAATGCACTGGCTCGACGAAAGAGAGGCGCACGAAGTCGAGCCGCTTCTCGGCCCTGCAGTTATGGGCGCCACTTTCTCTCCCGCTGAGCCGCACCTCACCCCCTCCAGGCTGGTGGAGGCCCTACGAAGGGCCGCCGTAGTCCACGGGGCGACATTTCGAGAGCAGTCGCCCGTCTTTGGCCTGGCCCGAAACGGCTCTCGGCTCTCGGGCGTCCGACTGGCCCAGGAGGTGGTGCCGACGGATAAAGTGGTCCTGGCCACCGGCGCCTGGACCTGCCAGGCCGGCGATTGGCTGGGTCTTGAGCTGCCCATCTTCCCGGTCCGCGGGCAGGTTGTGTACATCAACAAGATGGCCAGGCCCTTGGGGCATGCAGTCAACCACAGCTCCGGCTTCGCAGTCCCCAGGGGAGACGGCACTACTCTGGTCGGCACGACCCGGGAGCATGCCGGGTTCGACCCAAGGGTGACCGTCGGCGGTGTCGCCTCTATTCTGACTCGCATCCAGGAGCTGCTTCCCTCCATCGCCGATACAACCATCAACCACACCCGCGCCGGGCTTCGTCCCTGGTCGACGGACTACCTGCCAGTGTTGGGGCCTGCCCCCGGAGCCGAGGAGGTCATTATCGCCTCGGGCCACTTTCGCAGCGGTATCCTGCTCACGCCCGTGACCGCGCGCATGATCGCCGACTACATCCTGAAGGGTCCGGAATCCGTCGAGCTCGGCCCCTTCGCCGCCAGCCGCCTGGAAAGGCGACCCGAATGACTCCAGCCGGGCGGAGACTGGACCTCAGCTTGTATGTCGTCACCGACTCCGAGCTTTCCCTTGGCCGCAGCCACGAGGAGGTTGCATCTCAGGCCCTGGCCGGTGGCGCGACCGTCATTCAGCTGCGGGACAAAGGCGCCTCGACGAAAGAGCTGTGCGAGCTGGGCCAGCGCTTGCAGGCCCTCGCAGCAAGCGCCGGCGGCCTCTTTATCGTCAACGACCGAGTAGATGTCGCGCTGGCTGTGGATGCGGACGGCGTCCATCTTGGACAGGACGACATGCCCGCACACGTGGCCCGCAAGCTGTTGGGGCCGGACAAGGTGATGGGTGTCTCGGTGGAGAACGCAAAGCAAGCCGAGAGAGCCGCCCAGGATGGGGCGGACTATATAGGCATTGGCGCAATATATGAGGCCCGGGGCACAAAGTCGGATGCCGGGGACCCCATCGGACCCCAGGCCGTTGCCGATCTTCGTCCCCGCACGGACTTGCCCACCGTCGCCATAGGCGGCATCAAGCACCGGAACGTCGCCGAGGTAATCGAGGCGGGGGCGGACGGGGCCGCCGTCGTGTCCGCGATCGTCGGCGCCGAGGACATCGCGGCGGCGGCCACAGAAATGAAGCGCCTCATTCAAGCGGCAAGGGGGTAGGATGGCTCGACCGGGGACCGTCGCGGGCAAAACGGTGGGCGATGTGGGCGAGTTCGGTCTCATCGACATCATCAAGGAGATTGTCCCGGTCAGCGACCCGCGCCTGGTCGTGGGCATCGGCGACGACTCGGCGGCCCTGCGCCAGTCCGCCGGGCTCCTCATGCTGAGCACCTGCGACATTCAGGTAGAGGGGCGTCACTTTCGGCGAGAGCACATCTCGGCCCGCCAGCTAGGACGCCGGTCTGCGGCTATCAACCTCAGCGATATCGCCGCCATGGGTGGCAGGCCCCTTTATGCCCTGGTCTCTCTAGCCCTCCCCCGGGAGACGCTCGTCTCATGGGTCCAGGACCTGTATGAAGGTCTCGCCGAGGAGACCGCCGAGGTCGGCTCTGCGGTGATCGGCGGCAACCTGTCCGGCGCGTCCGAGGGGATCGTCATCGATATCACCTTTTTAGGGGAAGTTGAAGAGGGGCGGATGCTGCGCAGAAGCGGCGCCCGGCCTGGAGATGCCGTTCTGGTGACCGGTGCGGTGGGAGCCTCAACCGTCGGCAGGCTCGCGCTGGAGAGGGGGCTGGATAGGGCACGACCCGATGTTGCGTACGTCGTCGCGGCCCACCTGACCCCCACGCCACGGGTCCGCGAGGGGGCGGTCATCGCGGCGTCGCGGCGGGCGACGGCCATGATCGATGTCAGCGACGGCCTGGCGGGCGACATCGGGCATATCTGTGAGGCTAGCAACGCCGGCGTTCGGCTCTTCGCCGGGCGGGTCCCCATGGACCCGCAGACCGTCGCGGTGGCCCAAGGGCTTGGCATCGACCCTCTGCATGCGGCCCTCCACGGCGGTGAGGACTACGAGCTGCTTTTCACCTGTCCTCCCGAGGACGCCGAGGCAGTGTCGCAGGAGGTCCGAAAAGAGACCGGCACACCGGTAACCGAGATCGGCGTCATGACGGAGGGGCCGCAGCGGACGCTCGCGCTTCCCGATGGTGGCGAACAGCAGCTCACCGCCGGCGGCTGGGACCATTTTGTAGGGGCGAACGAGAGGAGCTAACAGTGGAAGTCGTGGACGCCCATCAGCACCTGGGAAGCCTGAGCAACGCCATGGGCCACTACGGAGGCCGCGAGGTGGAGGTGAGCTTGGAAGACGACTCCCGCACCCGCGCCGAGGGGCTAGAGGCCGTGGGGATCGACTGGGCCGTTATCCAGCCCTCCCACGGGTATCTGAAGCCCGAGGGAATCAAGGACACGATGCGCCTCAACGACAGCATGGCCCAGTATCGCAAGCTGAGCCCAACGCGCTTCCCGGTTGTCCTGGGCACCGTCGAGCCCATGCACGGCGAGCGGAGCCTCGAAGAGGTCGACCGCGCCAAGAGCGAGCTGGGACTGAACGGCCTCAGCTGGCACCATCGGTTTCAGGGCTGCTACATCGACAACAAGTGGATGCGCCCGATCCTGAGCCGCATGGCCGATCTCAAGCTCGTGCCGTTTATCCACACGAACGCCGAGTCCGCCATGGAGGCGCCGTGGCGGCTGCAGCAGCTCGCCCTGGAGTTCCCAGGCACGACCTTCCTGGCCATGGACGCCTTCTTCACTTTGGAGAAGAGCCTGGAGGTACTGAACACGGCCCAGCATACCCCCAACATTATCTGGGACTTCGGCGGCGCTTCGGGGCACGTCTCCATAGAGGTCTGGGTAGCCAAGAACGGCTCCGAGAGCGTCACCTTCAGCGGCGGCTCGACCTACGCCGGCAGGCGCGCAAGGCGCCCAGCGCTGCTTGACACGGTCCTCAAGTCCTCCCGTCTCACCGACGATGACAAGGCGAACATCCTCGGCCGAAACGTGCGCCGCCTGTTTGGGATGTCTTTGGAGCCGGGGGCAGTCCATGAATGAGGCGCAGGCGCTTCCCCGGGCATTGACCATCGCGGGGTCCGATAGCGGAGGGGGGGCCGGCATCCAGGCTGACCTCAAGACGTTCACCGCCTTCGGGGTCTACGGGATGTCGGCGGTGACTGCGGTGACGGCCCAGAATACGCTGGGCGTCCAGTCCGCCGTGGACCTGCCTTTGGAGATGCTCGAGGCACAGGTCCGAAGCGTCACCTCGGATATCGGCGTTGACGCCGTCAAGACCGGGATGCTCTCCAGCGCGGCGATCGTCGAGCGGCTCTGCGATCTGCTGGAGGAGCTGCATCTGCCCAACCTGGTGGTGGACCCGGTGATGGTGGCGAAGGGGGGCCATCTGCTGCTCTCGGAGGAGGCCTGCGACATCGTGCGACGGCGGCTCCTGCCCCTTGCCACGGTGGTCACTCCCAACCTGCTCGAGGCGAAGGCGCTGACGGGCCGGAACGTGCAGAGCCGTTCAGACATGCGGGAGGCGGCGCGAAAGCTGGCTGATTTAGGGGCCGATTGGGTCGTCGTCAAAGGCGGGCATCTGGAGGACGAGGACGCCGTCGACATCGTGTTCGATGGCTCGGGGGTGGATGAGCTCGTTGCGCCCAGGTCGGCCACCAAGAACACCCATGGCACCGGCTGCACCTTGTCGGCAGCCATCACCGCGGGTCTGGCCAAGGGGCGGCCCGTACGTGAAGCCATACGTACGGGCAAAGACTTCGTGACGGAGGCTATCGCGGGGGCCGTCTCCCTGGGCCATGGCCACGGCCCTACCAACCACTTTGTGGGAGTCACCAGCCGGTGGTAGAGAGCGATATCGAAACAGGACAGGCGCACCACCAATACAAGGTTCTGGTGCGAGGCGTCACCAAGAGCTTCGTCGAGCAGGCGCGGGAGGTGCATGCCCTGCACGACGTGAACCTACACGCCATGGATGCCGAGCTTGTCACGGTCATCGGCCCCAGCGGCTGCGGTAAGAGCACCCTGTTTAACATCATATCGGGGGTGGAAAGCCCCGGCGAAGGTCGAGTCTATATCAACCAGGTCGAGGCCACCAATACAGTTGGACACGTGGGTTACATGCCGCAGAAAGACCTGCTGCTACCCTGGCGCTCCGTGCTGGACAACGCCATTCTGGGAATGGAGGTGGCCGGTATGAAGCGGGCCTCGGCCCGAGAGCGAGCGCTTCCGATGCTGGCCGAGTTCGGTCTGGAAGGCTTCGAGCACTCCTATCCCCACGCTCTTTCCGGGGGGATGCGTCAGCGGGCGGCCTTTCTTCGAACGGTGCTGTTCCAGAAGGACATCCTGCTGCTGGACGAGCCCTTTGGCGCGCTCGACGCCCTGACTCGAGCTACCATGCAGGAATGGCTGTTGAGCGTTTGGGAGAAGCTGGGCACCACCATTATCTTCGTGACCCACGACGTGGACGAAGCGGTCCTGCTCTCCGATCGCATCTACGTCATGACGGCCAGGCCCGGGCATGTGAAGCTGGAAATTCCCATCCATCTGCCCCGTCCCCGCCGCTACGTCATGGTGACCTCACCGGAGTTCCTCGATTACAAGCGGACACTTCTGGAAGCGCTTCAAGAGGAGAGCGCCAGGGCGCTGGGGATGACGGCATGAGCAGCCTGAAAAAGTCCCTCGTATTAAGACGCTCCTCTTCGGAACTATCGGAGCCCAACCGCTGGTCCATGTTAGCCTCCAGCGCCAACCGCTATGCCCTCTCCGTGCTGCTGGCCTTGGGGGTCGTCATCATATGGCAGGCCGTCACCTTCTTCTTTAGCATCCAGCGGTGGCTGCTGCCATCCCCTTGGGAGGTCCTTGGCGCCCTGTTCTCGGGTCGAGGACTGCTTGCTCGGCACACCTGGGTGACGGCGGAGGAGGCGCTGATTGGCTTCGCGGTGGCCGTCGCGATCGGCTTCGGGGTGGCGGTCCTCATTAGCAACTGGCGAGTAGCCGAGCGGGCGCTGTACCCTTATGTCATCGCCTCTCAGGCGATCCCCATCATCGCCATCGCGCCCGTGCTGGTCGTCTGGTTCGGCTTCGGCCTGCTGCCCAAGGTCATCGTCATCGTCTTGATAACCTTCTTCCCCGTCACCATTAACACCGTTGACGGTCTGCGGAACGTCGATCCGGAGATGATGACCTTGATGCGGAGCCTCGGCGCTTCCCGGTGGCAGGTGTTCAGGATGGTCCAGCTTCCATCGGCGCTGCCGTTGTTTTTTTCCGGCGTCAAGATCGCGGCGGCGGTGAGCGTTATCGGCGCGATCCTCGGGGAATGGGTGGGGGCCAGCGAAGGACTGGGTTACCTGATCACTCGCTCGTCCGCGCAGTTCCTGACCGCCAGGGTCTTTGCCGTCATCTTCGTCCTTTCGGCGATGGGCATTTTGCTGTTCTACGCCGTCTCCTACATCGAAAGGCTGGCGACACCGTGGGCACGGCGAGATGGTGTTCGGTATCAACCAAATTCAAGCGGGAGGTCACGATGAGAATGCGCAGGTTTCGACACAGGCCGGTCATCGTACTCGGCGTCATAGTTTCTGTAGCCATACTGGCCCTGGCCGCCTGCTCCGGTGGCAGCGGCGACCGAGACAAGCTTGTTCTCGCGCTGGACTGGTTTCCCAATGCCGATCACGCCGGCATCTATGTCGCACAGGCCCAGGGCTTTTTCGAAGATGAGGGACTGGACATCGAGCTTCAGATACCCGGGAATCCAGAGAACCCGCCCAAGTTCGTAGCTGCGGGACAGGTGGACGTGGCCATTAGCTACGAGCCGGACGTTATCTTGGCCAAGGCGCAGGGACTGCCCATCACCGCCGTCGGCTCCATCGTCCCCGTGCCCCTCAACTCCATACAGGTGCTGAAGAGTTCCGGGATAACGGGGCCGGCCGACCTGGCGGGCAAGACCATCGGCTTTCCCGGCATCCCGGCCAACTTGGCCTACCTGGAAGCGATCTGGAAACATGTCGGCGTCGATGGCTCCACCGTGAAGATGGTGGATGTCGGCTTCGACCTGAGTCCCGCGCTGCGTGGCGAGCGGGTTGACGCTACCATCGGCGCCTACTGGAACGTTGAGGCCGTGCTGGCGGAGCTGGAGGGTTTTCCGGTGGATGTCTTCCACCTGGAGGACTTCGGCGTTCCCCTCTACGACGAGCTGGTCTTCATCGTAAGCGAGGACTCGGTCAGGGACAAAGGCGACCTTATTACCCGGTTTCTCCGGGCCGTAGCCCGCGGCCATCAGTACGCCATCGATCACCCCGAGGAGGCTGTGGACGCGGTGCTGGCCGCCAACCCGACGGAGCGGCGTGACCTCATCGAGGGCGGCGTCCGGCTGCTGGTCCCTATCTGGGCGGCGGCGGAGACCTTCGGCCAGATGGACGAGGCCAGGTGGGCGAAGTTCGTCGACTTTCTCTACGACAACGACCTTATCGACAACCGGCCTGACCTGGATAAGCTGCTCACCAACGAGTTCATTAGCGAATAGGTAAAACGGCCCTTCCTGAATAGGTTTAACGCCTGGCAGGATACTGAAGAAGGCCTACCCTGAGCCTATCGAAGGGGTGTCCTTCGCTCCTACGTCGCCAGGCGCAATGCCAGCGGGCGCTGCCCGCCCGAGGCGATCGAGGCGAGCAAGCCATAGACCGCAGGTCTTGCTGAGGGTAGCCGGGAGGAGACAAGCTGCATATCTGGAAGGGTGTCGCGATGCTGGCCCTGCCCGCCGCCCTCCTCGCGGTGGTGACGGCGTGCGGCTCCGGTCCCCCCGGCCCAACGCCACCCGGCGCGTCTCCGCCTCCGACCGGCACGGCGCAGCCGACGCCAAGTCAACCCCCTTCGCCTACCACTACCGCCCTGCCATCGCCGTCGCCGAGGCCATCCCTTTCACCGACCGGGACTGCCCTGCCATCGCCGCAGCCGACGCCGACCCCCTCCCCGACCACGACGCCGCAGCCGACGCCGACCCTTTCACCGACCGCGACGCCGCAGGGCCCCTATATCACCGTCGGCGACGTGACCCTAACCGTCGAGCTGGCGGTTACGCCCCTGGAGAAGCAAGTCGGCCTCTCCGGCCGCGATAGACTGCCGACGTACGCCGGCATGATCTTCCTCTACGATGAGGAGGCCCAATACAGCTTCTGGATGCGCGGCATGCTCATTCCCCTGGATTTCCTCTGGATCGGCGCGGACTGCACCGTATTTGAGGTCATCGCGGACGTTCCGCCCCCCGAAAAGGGAGCCCCAACCTCTTCTCTGCCCCTCTATATGCCATCGGCGCCGGTGCTTCATGTGCTTGAGGTCAACGCAGGAGTGGTCGAGGAAAGTGGGATGCAACCCGGCGACCGGGTCCGCTTTTTTGGAGAGGAGCTGATGGGCTTCGGCTGCTAGCAGGATGCTGCAATAGGGGCTGTCCTTCTCTCCAGCGCCGGCGGGCACACATGCCAGCGGGCGCTGCCCGCCCAGGCCGGTACCTTGACCGAGTGGTGTGCCACAGCAGATAGTATTCGGGTTGACAACGGTCGTACGAACGCACCCTCAGGAAGGGTCGACATGGATTTTGCTTTCACTCCGGAGGAAGAGGCCTTTCGGACCGAGCTGAAGGGCTTCCTTGAGCGAGAGCTCTCGGCTGAAGTCCGTGCTGCCCACCTGGACTACCAGGACCAGGCCTGGGTGGACGAGGAGCTAGAGCTTGCTTTCCGCCAGCGGCTTTCAGAAGCGAACCTCTTGGCAGCCGCCTGGCCGAAGGAGTACGGAGGGCTTGGCAAGCAGGGTGCCTACACCTCCATCATCGCCTTCGAGATGGCCCGGGCCAACGCGCCGGGGATCTTTCACGGAGTCCGCATCATCGGCCCGTCGCTGATGATCTTCGGCAGCGAGGAGCAGAAGGCCTACTTCCTGCCAAAAATCGCAGGCGGGGAGCTTGAGTTCAGCCTGGGCTACTCGGAGCCGGGGGCGGGCAGCGACCTGGCGAATTTACAGACCAGGGCCGAGGCCGATGGCGACGATTTTGTCATCAACGGTCAGAAGAGCTTCACCACCGGCGCCCACCGGGCCGACTACTGCTGGATGGTCGCCCGCACTAATCCCCACGTGCCAAAGCACAAGGGAATCAGCATTTTTCTCGTTCCCTTTGACACGCCCGGCATCACCATCAGGCCGTTGACTACCATCGCCGGTTGGAGGCACAACGAGGTCTTCTTCGACAACGTTCGCGTCTCGAAAACCGCCCTGGTGGGGGAGCAGGACCAGGGCTGGTACCATCTGATGACCGCCCTGGACTTCGAACGGAGCGGCTTCCTCTACTACGGCGGCGCACAGCGGCTCTACGATGGCCTGATTGCCTACTGCAAGAGCGCGACAAGGAACGGCAAGCCCCTCACTCTCGATCCCGATGTCCGGCGCAAGCTGGCGCAGCTGCGAATAGACATGGGCACGGGATTGCGCTTTACGAAGCGGGTCGCGTGGATGCAGGGTACGGGGCAGGTTCCGAACGCCGAGGCCTCCATGAGCAAAATCTGGGCTACCGATCTCATGCAGAGGATCTGCCGCGTCGCCACCCAGATCATGGGCCTGTACGGCTGCCTGCTGCCTCCCAGCCCCTACCTGCCCGGCCAGGGGGAGCATACCTTCGGCTATCTGGACACCGTGCGGACCACCATAGCTGCCGGCTCCAGCGAGGTCCAGCGCAACATCATCGCCCAGCGAGGGCTCGACATGCCACGTTAGGGAGACAGCGGTCCCGCCGGAGATAAAGCGATGGTTTTGCGGGGTTGAGCCGAGATCTCTTGATGTGTTCCGTCTCTATAGACCCTCCCCGTCCCGCGATTGCGCTTCTCCCGGAGCTCTGGGCTGCGCCTTCGTCTCTTCCGGCGGCTTGATCCCCCGAAACATCCAGTAAAGGGCGAGGCAATAGGCGGTCTTCACCCCCCCCGGAGACGATAAAGGGTGAGGACAGGGACACCGCCTGTACCAGGTAGCCCGCAAGGGATGGACTGCCGATCCTGGCAAGGTTCCTGGAGATCACCGTCGCGCCTGCGGCGGCGGTCCGATCTTCGGGCCGGACCACCGCCATGGTGTAGGACTGACGTGTCGGTACGTCCATCTGGGACAGCGCCGTGCGAACGAGATAAAGGACCAGGGCAAAGGCCGCTGTGGGGGCGAAGGGGAAGGCCACCAGAAGCAGGCTGGCCGGGATGTGCGTAAATACCATGGTGTTGATAAGGCCGATGCGCTTGGATAGCCAGGTCGCCGCGAAGAACGATAGTCCGGACAGCAGCCCTGCTACGAAGAAGACGCAGGCCAACGTTTCCACAGCGAGGCCGAACTTCAGGAAAAGCCAGTAGGACACGAAACTCTGGAGGATGATGCCTCCTGCAAAGCCGCCTACGCCGAACAGCAAGGCCAATCGGGCGATAATCGCCCGTGAGGAGAGGTGGAGGGGACGGGCGGTCTCGGACTCCGGCTCTTCCAGGTCGACTCTGGCAGAAAGGCGAAGATACGTGAACACGGTCAAGAGCGCCAGGGCGATAAATACGATGAACATCGAGCGGAATGAGGCCTCCGCGCTCAGGCCCCAACGCTCCAAAATTACCGGTATCCCCGCCATCAATGCCCCCAGTGCCAGGGCCACCGATGACAAGGCATTAAAGACCGCGAACCCGTCTGTCCTACGCTGAGTAGGTACCCGCTGGGGGAGGATCGCCTGTTCCAAGGCGACGAAGCCGCCGCCGTCACCACCGGCTCCCAGGGTCCCGATGAACGCCGCTACAATGAGCCACAGGTAAGACTCGGTGGCGGCCAGCAAGGTACCAGCCAACGCCATGAGCACGGCGTAGACCAGGAGCATTCGGCGCCGGCCTAATCTATCTCCCAGGACGCCCGAGAATAGATTCATGGCGGCTCCGCCACCCAGCCCCAAGGTGAGGACCAGGCCGACCTGCACCGGACTAAAACCGATCCTGCTCAGATGAATCGGCAGAAGTACAGTCAGAAAGCCATAGGCCAGACTTCTCAGTGCTCTCGCGGCGAAGAGAAGGACCGCGTCCTTGGAAAGCCACTGTAGCGAAAGCCATCCCGGCGTAACACCCATTGCGGGTAGGATTGTACACCGGCAGAATGACCGACTCTTACCAGCCCACCTACGCCGCCAGGCGCAGTGCCTGCGGGCGCTGCCCGCTAGATCACGTTCTTTTCCTGAAGCGCCGCGATCTCTACCTTGGACAGGCCCAGGATATCGCCGTAGACGAGGTCGTTGTCCTCGCCGTAACAGGGGGATGCTCGACTGGTGCGGCCGCCGATGTAGGTGGGAGTCTCGCTCAGCTTGACGGGGAACTCCTTTATCGGCCACCGCCCTATCTCAGAGTGATCGACCTCCGTCAGCCACTCCAGGTGCTTGAGTTGCGGGTCGCGCTCGTAGCGGTCCTCGGCCGTCTGGCAGACCCCCGCCGGCACACCGGCCTCCTGCAGCGCCTTCATGAGGGGGAACGCCTCCATGTTCTCCATCGTCTCGTTTACCAGACCGTCCAGCTCATCTTGATTGGCCAGCCGTGACTCCAGGTCTCCGAACCGCGCCTCCCTCGACCAGGTCGGGTCGCTCAGCACCCGGCGAAAAGCCTGCCACTCCTCCTCGGTATGGCAGGTAACGGCTATCCAACTGTCCTCGCCGGCGCACCGATAGGCCCCGGCGGGGGAGGCCGGTTTCCACGGAGACCGGTTGCCGTAGCGGCGCCACGGCTTGTTGTTGACGGTATTATTCAGGATCGCGCTACTGTTCAGATAGATCCCGATCTCCGCCTGCGATGCGTCTATGTAGGTCCCCTCACCCGTTTTTTCTCGGTGGTACAGAGCGGCGATCATCGCCGTCGCGATGTTGTAAGCGCCGAACCAGTCCAGGTAGGAGTAGCCGATCCCCACGGGCGGATGAGGGTCTGGCAGGCCGGACATCTCCGTCAAGCCCGAAAGGCTGGCGGCCACCGGCCCTACCGCCCGGTACTTCCCGTATACCCCCTGCTGCCCCATGCCCGATTGCTGTACGTAGATGATGGTGGGATTGATCGCTTTCATCTCTTCGTAGCCGAAGCCCCACCGGCGCATCACCTCTGGGCTGAAGCCCTCCGCGACGACATCGGCTACCTTTATCAGGCGCCGAAGAAGCTCCTTCCCCTCGGGATGGTTCATGTTCAGGCTTATGCCGCGCTTCCCTGGGTTGATGTCGTTGAAGAAACCGCTACGGTTGGGGCTGCCACCGTTGATGGCGCTGGGCGGGACCGAGGGTGGGCAAGGAGCCGTGGCGCGGTCCCGCTCGGCCCGTCCTCCATCCGCCGCCAGGGCGACGCCGAACCGCAGGTCCCATCGCTCCTTCCACTCGATCTTGATATCCTCCGCCCCCAGTGATGTCAGGAAGCGAGGCCCGCCGCCACTGGCCAGCCACCACGTAAAGTCGATGATGCGGACGTTATTGAGGGCGAAAGGCTTGCCTCGCGGACCGGCGGCCAGACCGGCTTGAGCGCCACGGTCCCGCACCTCCAGGCGAGGCTCGAAAGCGGCCCCAGCATTCTCGTCGAGCAGTGGAGCCCTGGGGCCTCGCCGCCATTCCATGGCCGCGTCCAGCCATGGCGATCCGACATAGGTGAACTTCCTGCCCAGCTCCGGGTGCTCGACCTCGAAGAAGGTATCCCGCGCCTTCCACTGGGGGTCCAAGAGGTTCTCCTCCGGCTTGCGTACGGGAGCCCATATCTGGCCTGCGGCTTGAGCCTCATGCCATGGCCCCTCGAAATTGCATTGAATGACGAACCGGTGAGCCACATCGTTGATATGCCGGTCTACCTCCGGCCTCCTGAGGTATTCGGGGTCCGTGTACTTCACGTCGGTCAGGTCGTCGGCGCAGCCATATTTATCCAAAAGGGCTATCATCTGCTCCGGTCGGGGAGACAGGCTACGGGCGAGCAAGTAACGGCCGTCCTTTGTCATCGCCAGGGTCCTGGGAGAGAGGGTCGCGGCGGCGTGCCGGCAGGTCTGCCGAAATAGCGGCTGTCGCTGATAAATCCAGGCTGGGAGATCGCTCTCCGTGTTCTTGCTCACCGCCTCGTGGATCGCCGTTGAGAGGAATTGACCTTTGCCTGTCGCCTGCCTGTACAGAAGAGCGCCGATCGTGGCGATAACCGTCTGCTGTCCGGCAACGTGGTAGGCCTGAAACATCTGCGGGGCAATGGGGGGCAGGTCATATCGCTTGGTCATGGGGTCCGGGTCGTACCCGGTGCACATCATGACGCCGCCCAGGGCCAGGTGTACCAGGTCCGAGCCCTTATAGTCCGCCCACGGTCCATCGTCGCCGAAGGGGGTCATGCGGACCCACACAAGCCCCGGGTTAGCGGCCTTCAAAGCGTCATACGTGATCCCCAGGCCTTCCAGGTACCCCTTCGCCGTCGTTTCGAGGAGTATATCTGTATCTGCCGCGAGATCCATGAACTTTTGTCGGTGCTGGGAGTCCAGCAGGTCCAGAGTGAGTCCCCGTTTGCCGAAGTTGTAATGCCAGAAGTGGAGGCTGCGGTCCGGGTGCGGCTCATCGTTGAGGAACGGGCCGATCCTGCGAGTGCTCATGCCTCCGGGCGGCTCGATCTTGATCACGTCGGCGCCCAAGCCGGCCAGCACCTTGCCGGCATACTCGCCCTTCTCGTCCGCCATCTCCATCACGCGTACGCCATGCAGATGGCCGTGCCCTTTGGCTGGCGTCTCGCTCATCTTGATCCTCCTGCCACTCTCGTTATCCCATGATGGAGCGCCGGACGAAGAAGTCCAGCAGCCAGTCCGGGAACACCCGCGAGGCGAAGGTCCCAGCCCTGGCATCGAGGCCGACGGCGTAACGGGGCCTGGGATTTCCGGACTCGATCACCTCCCGGATCCTGGTAGCGACCCGCGCCGGGCCTTTGGCCATCACGGCCCGGGCCTTGGTCCGTAGCTCCGTCTCCCGGCTCATCCTGGCGTACGGGGAGCCGTCTTTGCCCACCTCGCGGCCGATAATCTTGTTCGCCTGAAAGTCGGTCCTGATTACTCCGGGCTCGACCAAAACGACCCGTACCCCAAGGCGCCCGACCTCCATTCTCAGGGAGCGGCTCATGCTGTGAAGAGCAAATTTCGTCATGGAATAGCACCCCTCCATAGGGGCGGCGATGGCCCCTGCCACCGACCCCACATTGACGATGGTGCCGAAACCTTGTCCGCGCATATGGGGAAGGACGGCCCGATTAAGCTCCATGATAGAAAATAGGTTGGTGCCGAAGCTGCCACGGACCTCCTCCAGCGTTAGCTCCTCAAGGGCCCCCCAGAGGCTGGAAGCGGCGTTATTGATCAGGGCGTCCAGCCGGCCTGATTCCTCTATGGCACGAGCGACGGTACGTTGGATCGCCGCGGCGTCGGTGACGTCCAGAGTGCCGACGGCAATGCTCAGGGATTCGGCCTTGGCTTGGGTCTCCAGTTGGGCCAGAAGCTCCTCATTCCGCCCGGTCGCCATAACCCGGTGCCCACGTCGGGCGAGATGCAGGGCGGTGGCCTTGCCTATTCCTCGGGTAGCTCCGGTGATGAGAACGCTCTGATTCTTTGGTGGCATGCACTATACCTCGCACACGAATGGCTTAATTGTACGGGCAGCCGTCCAGGGGTCCTGCTTGGAACGGCAACAGCGGGAGGCCGTCGACGCCGGTCTTCAGGGTTGACGATCCCTGGTGGGTGCGTAAAATGGAGGTTCAGCGCCGCTGCCTCTTGGGCATTCTAAAGCGCGGCCCTCTTGGGCATTCTAAAACGCGGCGAGGAGACGCCATGCTCCCACTGGACAACATCAAAATCGTAGACATGACCTCTCGCGCGCCTGGGCCGTTTTGCTCAATGACTCTGGCCGATCTCGGAGCCGACGTCCTGGTGGTGGAGGCCCCCACTGATCCCGATACGGGCGGGCGGTCCAACGATCCAGCGGCCTTGGAGCGGGCCGCCGCCTATGACCCGCTCCGGCGCAACAAACGAAGCATCGTCCTTAATCTCAAAATGCCCGAGGCGCTGGGCGTCTTCCGCCAGCTTGCCAAGGAAGCGGATGTGGTCATGGAGGGGAACCGTCCCGGAGTGGCCCAGCGATTGAGCGTCGACTATGAGACCTTGAAGAACGATAATCCCGGCCTGGTGTACTGCTCCATCTCTGGCTACGGGCAAGAAGGGCCGTACCGGCTGCTCCCCGGCCACGACGTCAACTACATCTCCTTCGGTGGCGCCCTCGGCGTCATAGGGCCGGCGGATGGCACGCCGTCGCTCCCGTACAACCTCCTGGGGGACTTCGCCGCGGGGGGCATCCTCTCGGCGGTTGCCATCCTCTCCGCCTTGTGGGCCCGACAGCGTACCGGTCAGGGACAGTTCATCGATATGTCGATGACGGATGGCGCCCTCTACCTCATGGCTCCCGTCGTTGCGGCCTATTTCTCCAGTGGAAAGACGCCGGAGCCCGGTAAGATGCGACTCAATGGCGGCGCTCCCGAGTACCAGGCCTATCGGTGCAAAGACGGCAAGTTTGTGTCCTTGGGCTGTCTGGAGCCGAAGTTCTGGGTGAACCTCTGCACAGAGCTGGACCGAAAAAAGCTGATTCCGAGACAGGGGGAATGGGCCGTCATCGCTGAGCTCCAGCAGGTTTTCTCATCCAGGGACCGGGACGACTGGTTCGACCTGCTCTGCGATAAGGAAGTCGCCATCGCGAAGGTGCTCAGCACCGATGAGCTGTCCTCCGATCCACAGCTGCAAAACCGTGGCATGCTCACGGACATGGCGGGCCCTGGCGGCGATATCCCCCACGTGGGGGTTGGCCCGCGGTTGACCGGCACGCCGGGGGCGTTACGCTCGGTGGGAGTAACTCCCGGGTCCCACACCCGCGAGGTGTTACAACAGCTAGGTTACGACGATGCAACGATCGGGCGGTTGTACGACAGCAGTACTGTCGCCTAGCTGCCCGTCCAAGGGAGGAAACAATGGCTACCGTGGAAGCAGAGCAATCAGTTGTCCTGATTATGGACTACCAGACGGAGATCGTGGCCAATTACGCCAGCGACGGGGGCCTTGTCGAGCGGGCCGCCGGGGTGTTGAATGCGGCCCGCAAGGCCGGTATCCCCGTCATCTACGTCGTAGTGTCCTTCCGTGAGGGATATCCGGAAGTGGGCTCTCGGGGCGTCTTCCAATTCGTCAAGGGCACCGGACGCATGGTCCAGGGTACCGACGCCGTTGCCGTTCATTCGGGGGTGGCGCCCAAGCCTGGAGACGTCGTGGTCACCAAGAAGCGCATCGGGGCCTTCACCGGGTCTGACCTGGAAGTGATACTGCGGTCCATGGGCCGCTACACCCTCTACATGATGGGGGTTGCCACCAGCGGCGTCGTCCTTTCCACAGTGCGTCTGGCGACGGACATGGACTACAACCCGGTGGTCATAACGGATTGCTGCTCGGACAGGGATGAAGAGGTCCACCGAGTATTAACGCAGAAGGTCTTCCCACAAAGGATCACCGCGGAGGAGTTCCTGGGAGCACTGGGCTAAGCTCAGAGCTAAGAGGATGCTGACGAAGGGGCGGGGGTCGAAGGGCTCCGATTTTATCGGCTGTCCTTCTCTCCTGCGCCGCCAGGCGCAATGCCTACGGGCGCCGCCCGTCTCGCCGCCAGGGCTCCTAACCGGTCGTGAGGCGCAGACGGAGCCTTGCCCGCTCAAAGGGAAGCCACGCCCTCCCAGCCGCTTTGCCAGCTCCTTGGAGAATGCGGTCGTTCTCCGGGAAGGGCTCTGCGGACACGTGTGCGACAAAGGGTAGCTCGGCCAGCAGTCGCAAGAGCGGGAGCTGTTCCTGAAACGTCATCGCCAGCACCGTATCCCCTGATATGGAGGGTATCACTGTCTGTATTTCAGCTTGAGCGGTGTTCGTCAGCCATTGGTGCAGCTTCAATATCACGTGGGGCTCCACAGGTGGCGAAAGCACCAGCGTTGCATACAGTGTGCCACCGCTGCTCTGGGTGCCCTTCATGGCAGGGACTTGAGCTGGAGAGGTGGTGGCGACGGGTGTAGGCTCCAACGTCTGAGTCCGAAGCCAATCCGAGAGGACTGCAGCCATAGAGGGTGACACGACGATCCCGCCGTTGGCCACATATTGGATGGCCTGGGCCACCATCTCAGGTTCTTCCTGCTTGAGCACATAGCCCCGCGCACCGGCCTTGAGGCATTCGACCAGGTCAACATCCCGTTCTGAGACTGTGTTAATGAGGACGTTGGTCTCCGGTATCTCCTCCTGAAGCCGGCGCGTGGCGTCGACGCCGGAGCTATTGGGCATGTTCAGGTCCATCAATACGACGTCCGGCCTGAGCGCCTTGGCCTTCTCCACGGCCTCGATACCGTCGGACGCCTCTTCAACGACCTCCACCGCTACGTAGTCGCTCAGCGCCTCCAGTATGGCCCATCGATAGGGAATATTGTCGTCGACAATGAGAACCCTGGTTGGTCGCATCTTCGCCCTTTCTGATGAATCCTCCTCAGCGTAGAGCAGGGATGAAAGCACACCTATCCCCCGAAATGATGATTGTTGCCCCGATGCCATAATCCGTTTGGGCGAATTGGAGAGGCAGGCAACGCCGGTACAGTAGTTGTTTCTGCCCAGAGTCTGGGGAGCGCTTCACTATCGGGGCCGTAGGTGAATAGCAGGAAGGTGAAGAAGGGGTGTCCAGAGGGCCTGACCTGAGCAATGCCCGCGGGCGCTGCCCGCGTTACTGGTTTCGACGCATGGGCAGCTCGATAGTCGCATCGCCCGTGGTTGGGTGCTCGCCCCTTTGGTTCTCCACCCAGACCTGGCAGACCACCACGCCTTTACCGTCCTCTTCACGCTTCTCCGTCACTTTTCCTGCACAGGTCAGGGTGTCTCCCGGCACTACCATACCTCGATTCTGAAACGCAAAGCGTCGCAGCCGGCTTCGCGGGCCGGCCCAGTCGGTAAAGAGCTGACTGAGAAAGGCGCCCAGCAAGTGACCATGTACGAGAATACCTGGTAGCTTCTCCTCATCGACACTGTAGGGAGCATCAAAATGTATTCGGTGAGTATCCCAGGTGGTGGCGCTGAACGCGAAGATCTGCACTTCATCCGGTCGCTTGACCATGGGTGGCAGCTCTGTACCCACCTCCGTGTCTTCGAAATACCGTGTCGGAAGCAGTTTCGTCTCCATGGTTACTCTTTCATCCGTATCGTGGTCTGCCTTTCGCGAAGGACCACTTCTTCCCGCTGGTTGGTATAGAGCGTATCACTGATGACGAAGATCATGGGCCCGGCTCTGCCCTCTTTTTCGTACACGTCCACCACCGTTTCCACGCTAAAGATCGTGTCCCCGGGACACATAGGGACTCCATATTCCAGCTCCCTACCTCCCGTGACCGCTCCCGGAAAGCCCCGAACTGGGACCTCGAAGCGGGGCCCCATGTTGTTTCCGAGGCCGGTATGGTCCAGCTGGTCCAGGTCGTCGTCCGGCAGGTTAAAGCTGGTGTAGAACAAGGCAGGTGCGACGATACCCTCATAGCCGGCTTCCTTGGCGTACTCGTCGTCACGCCACAGGGGGTTCTTGTCCCCGGTAGCGATCGAAAAACGCCGGAAATCCTTTCGAGTGATTTCCGACCGGCGTACCGGGCTTTTCAGACCTATAGCCGCTTTCGCTTCGGCGAGGACCTCTGGGTCTACAGGCATTGGGCGCTCCTGGCTCTCATGGTCATGGGTGGTGTATTAGCTCGATCATGTTACCGCCGGGGTCGAGAGCATTGACCGTATCTGAGCCGTCTGGCTGCACCCGTGGTTCGGCCACGATCCGGATGTCGTTGTCCCTGAGAGCCTTTACCGCTTCCTGGAAGTCCTCTACTTCCAGCGCCACGTGGTTGCCCATGGTCTGAAGCTCGGCATCTTTTCGCTCCATGACATGGAGCTGTTCGCCGCTGCCAAGCTCGTACCATGCCCCCTGGACGGAAAACTCTGGACGGGGCAGCTGTGGCAGCCCCAAGACCTTGCCGTAAAACCACATTGCTTTCTCCAGATCGGGGACTACCAGGGCGCAGTGGTGGTAACTTTTAACTTTCATGACCTGTCGCTTTCAGCGCTGGCTATGTGCCGCGTAAGTGAGTGGATTACAAGGTTGACGGAAGTCTACCGTTGCCTCAATGCCCTGTCAACGCGATGTGGGTAGACGAACCACCTGATGGAACAAGGGTTTGTAGAACCAGTGGAGGGCATGTGGACGTTTTCTATGGCAGACTCGGCGTTTGAAGAGTCCAAAAGGGAGACTCTCTTGTAATTCCTTGTAGCAGGCCCTAGTATGTCGAAGGTCGCAACGGGCTTGCCGGAGAGGTCTTGGTTTATTGCCCTAAAGGGGTTGGAGGAATATGGGTAGGTGGCTCAATATCGGAAGCCTGAAGTTCTGGCGCGGGTTAACGGTGGTTGCGATTATTGCCGGCATTGGCATCGGCTTCGCGATAGGATTTGCAGCGCGGGGCTCCACAGTGAGTGACTTGAACGACGCCTTGGCGGAGCGAGACACCGAGCTGGTGACAGCCCGAGAGCAGCTCTCCGATCAGGACACCAGTATCGATTCGCTGGGGACCGATGTTACGGAGCTTAGGAAACAGGCAGGCGAGCTGCAAAGTCGGCTTGATGAAACCGTAGGGGAGATAGCCACTTTGCGAGCGTCCAGCGACCTGGTCTCCGGTCTTGAGGAGAGCGTCGCCAGCCTCAGTCGTCAGCTGGAAAACGTGCCAAGCAGTCCGGAGATTCTCGGGGACATCCTAAAGGTGGCCGAAGGCCTGGAGAATGACCGGCTTCTGTTGGTGGACCTGCGGAAGGACACTCCAGGTGACCGTGAAGACGCCATGCGCTTCTGGTTGGATATAAAGGGGCGTGCAATCAAGTCGGATGCCTCTTTAAGTCCCAAGGTTGATAAGGTCTCGATCGCCCTCCCCAGCTACTTTAACTGGCTTGAGCGGAGCTTTTCCAGTATCGAGGAGTCCAATTTGAGCTACTTGTTGACCGGCGCATCCGGATACCAGAGCTCTGTAGACGATTTTTGGGAGGCGTTCCTGCTGGTGGTGATCGATCGGATCGACGCGCTGTTGGTCGTTACTTCGTAACTTGGTAAAGATTCATCGCGCTCTGCATAAGAGCGAGACGGGGGCACAGGTGGGAACGCTTCGTAGCGCTAGGAACAACCCGCGGCTTCTTCTATTCGCAGCCATCGGGGCCATGGCGCTGGTCGTAAGTCCCATGCTGGCGGTTCTGGCCCCCGCTCTGGTCCGGGCCGATGGCGGATCGGAAACGGTCGCGGAGCGCGTCAGCGCGCAGAATTTCCTTGCCCCGGTCCAGGATGTGCTCTCGGGGCCCGGATGGCTGGTCGCCCAGCAGCTGGACCCACGTGTGCAGGGGTCCCAAATGCCCATATCAAGTTTCTCCGCTCCCGCCCAGCAAGGCGGAGGTGGCGTCCTGGTGCCCTTCAGGGACCCGGCGCCGGCGTTTAGCCGCAACATTCTGATAACCCGTGACTTCAGTAATTCTCCGGTCCAGGTTGAGCCGCACATGGCGCTGGACCCCACGGATCCGGACCATATCGTCGTCGGTGTGATCGACTTCAACTTTCCAGGCGTGTCCACCTACACGACGTTCGACGGCGGGGAAACCTGGGAAGGACCCGTACAGGCTTCGTTCCTGAGGACTGACCAGTTTGGGGGTGGAGACCCGGTGCTGGGATTCGACCAGGCTGGAAACGTCCACATGGTGTCAATCTCCATTGGCGACGAGGACCTCACCGTCGGGCAGTTCGCCCTTACCGCTCAGGTTTCCTCCATTGCTCTCAGCACCTCGGTAGATGGCGGCGGGTCATGGTCCGACCCGGTCTCGACCGCCAGGAAGCTGCCCTCCACCGACCTCGGCCCCCCCGATGAGCTGCAGAGGGTTCGAGGCCTGGTCAATATTCCCTTCCTGGATAAGCCATGGATGTCGGTAGGCCCGAATCCCGACAACCCTGACCAGGACTTCATTTATGTCACCTACACCGAGTTCGTCACTGTCCTGGACGTCCTGTACATCGACGAGCTACTCGCCTTCGCCGTGGTGGAGCTCCAGACGACGATTCGGCTGGTCAAATCTGAGGATGGCGGCAAGACCTGGACTGACCCGGTCGGCATCAGCCCCACCGTTCGCCGCTCGTCAGGCGATTCCCCCGCTCCCGGGGGAGGTATCGCCGTGGGACTGAAGCGGATCGTCCAGGGTTCCCAGCCTCACGTGGCCCCGGACGGCTCCGTGTACGTCAGTTGGATGGATAGCACCGACGACGATTCCCAGGAAGGGCTGGCCGAGATCTACGTTTCGCGCTCCGATGACGCCGGCCGCACTTTCACTGAGCCAAACCGAGTCATCGTATTCCGGGAGACGGGCTTCCGTCCTCGGAACGCTTTCTTCCGGTACTGGGGCTCCTCCTTTCCTCGGTTAGCGATCGGCCCGCAAGAGGAGATCTATGTCGTGTACGTGGGGCTAAATCCAGCCAATCCCGAGGATGAAGGGGACGTTTTCTTTACCAAGTCCATGGACCAGGGCGACAGCTGGACTCGGCCCAGCATTCTTGGCGGCGATCGGGGCTCCAGCCTTCAGTTCTTCGCGGAGCTGACAACGGACCCCAGCGGGAACATCCACGTGATGTGGGGGGACATGCGCGACGACAGGGTGGGGACCCGTTATCACATTTACTACACCACCTCTAGCGACCAGGGAGAGACCTGGGGGTTCGAGCTTCGGGAGCTCAACATCAGGACGGAAGACACGAGGGTGACAGACTTTCCCTCCAACCCCAACAAGGGCTTCCCCAACGGCCTCTTCATCGGGGACTACTTCGCCATCGTCGCAAGCGATGAAGAAGTCTATATGGTGTGGGCCGACTCCCGCCTGGGAGAATTCGGTGGGTTCAACCAGAAGATCGCATTTGCCCGGCGGCAGGCCCTGCCCGCGCCCGAAGTTTTCATCAGCCCGCCGGTAGGTCCGGGTGGTCAGGAGGTCACCGTTCAGGGCTTCAACTTACAGCCAGACCTGAACGTCTTTGTCAGGGTCGGCGGCTCTACCGTCTCTATCGAGCGGACCAATGCGGACGGGCGGTTTACCGCGCGGGTGTTCATGCCGATTACGGGTGAAGGGGCCCAGACCGTTGCCGTCATCGACGACTCCGGTAACGTGGCCACCACCTCCTACTTCACCGATTTTGGATTCGGCAGCATCCGGGACAGGCAAGATGACCTGGAGAGCAAGATAGACGCTCTGATTAACGGCGGTGGCGGCGGAGACGGAGACCAGTCCGTCACCCAGCTGCGAGCCGGGCTGGATGCGTTACGAGAGCTTATTAGAGAAGACGGCGGTGGCGGCGGGACCGCATGGTGGGTGATCTTTCTGGCAACTTTGGGTGGCGCGGTCATCGCGGCAGCCGCCGTCGTGGCCTATTCGACGATGTCAAAGCGGGGGGCATGAGGTGACCCGGGAGGGTAAGCGCATGCGTCGGATTTATTGGGTAGCAGCCCTCAGCATGGTTGTCATCCTGATCGTGTCCGCCTGCTCGGGAGGTGGAGGTGAGAATGGAGCGACGGCAACGCCGGGCGCCACCACACCGCCTATGGCGACACCGACTTCGGCGGGCGGAGAGCCCACTGCATTCCAGCCGGCCCATAGCCAGCCCGGACCGGCAGTGGACCGGGTCTTCTTCAAGTCCTTCAACGTGGACCGGGCGCCCCTGGATTTTCAGAACGGCGCCATGGACCTGTACCTGTTCAGCCTGAAGACCCAGGCCGCCAGGGAGCTTCGCGATAATTCGGACATCCGCCTCAACGAGGCCCCAGCGACCAGCGCCTCTATTATCCTGAATCCAGCGCCGGCGCCTAGAGGCCAGCTGAATCCCTTTTCCATCAAAGAGATCCGCCAGGCAGTGCAGCTCCTGGTGGACCGCGACTTTATCGCCAACGACATCTACCAGGGCATGGCCCTTCCCATGATCACGCACTTGAGCCCAACGGACTTCGACTTTCTTACAGTCTTTGAGCAGGCGAGGGGCTCTGATATCCGTTACGATCCGGAGTTGGCCCGCAGTATCATCAGCGAGGAGATGACCAGGGCTGGCGCCGTGCTTGTTAATGATAAATGGGAGTTTGAAGGGCGACCGGTCCGCCTGAAATTCATCATCCGGGTTGAGGATGAGCGACGGAGCATTGGCGACCTCGTCCGGGCCGAGTTGGAGAAGGCCGGGTTTACCGTATCGCCTTCCTTCCAGCAGTTCGCCCCAGCCGTGCTCTCCGTCTATTCCTCCGACCCACAGAACTTTCAGTGGCACCTCTACACAGAGGGATGGGGACGCTCGGCGCCGCAACGCTATGACTTCGGCACCATCAACCAGATGGCCGCTCCATGGCAGGGGAATATGCCAGGCTGGCGGGAGGTGGGTTTCTGGCAATACGAAAACGATGAATTGGATACCCTGGGCCAGCGCCTCTTTACCGGTGACTTCCAAGACCAGGCGGAGCGAGACTCAATTTACAGCAGCATGACTGCGTTGGCGTTGGATGAGTCCGTCAGGATATGGGTCGCCACCGTTCTGAATAGCTTCCAAGTCCAAAAGGAGCTTCAGGGCGTCACCAGCGACCTGGTCTCCGGCCCCAAAGGCCCGCGGACTGTAAGAGAGGCCTATATTGAAGGCCAGGACGAGCTGACCTTCGGGCACCTGTGGGTCTGGACCGAACGCACCACCTGGAACCCTGTGGGTGGGTTTGGCGACGTCTATAGTTCTGATATCCTGACCAGCCTGTATGACCCGCCGATCTGGAACCATCCCTTCTCCGGCCTTCCGGTGCCTTACAGGGCCGAATTTGAGGTTGAGACGGCAGGCCCCTCCAGCAAGCTGTCCGTGCCGGCTGACGCCGTCCTATGGGACACAGTGGCGAACCAATGGACCCCCGTCGGCCCAGGGGTGCGGGCCACCAGCAAAGTCGTGTACGACTACTCCAGCTTCTTCAATAGCAACTGGCACCATGGCCAGCAAATCACCCTGGCGGATGTCATGTACGGCATCGCCCAGAGTTACGAGCTGGCCTTCGACGAGGACAAGTCCAGGATCGAATTCGCCCTGGGCGTGACTTCGCGGCCATTCCTTGAGACGTTCAGGGGTTACCGCATCCTGGACAACGGCAACATCGAGGTCTATGTCGACTTCTGGCACTTCGAGCAGCGCCAGATTGCGTCCTATGCAACTCCCGACGGGCTCCTGACCCCATGGGAAATCTTGGCGGCGCTGGATGACCTGGTCTTCGAGCAGCGCCGAGCCGCCTACAGCGACACCGGCGCAGCCCGGTTCAATGTCCCCTGGATTAGCCTGGTGATGAAACGGGACGCCGGACTGGTTGAGCGGACCCTCAACAGCTTTGTCGCGGGTGGCGACATCCCGGATGTCGCCAAGGGCGTGTTCACCATAGGCAATAGGTCTCTGGTGAGTCCAGAGGAGGCCGTTGGGCGGTACCAGGCGGCCCTGGACTGGTTCGAGGAGTTTGAACATCTGGTCATCAGCAATGGGCCCTTCTTCCTGGCGCGCTACGATCCTCCGGCCCAGTTCGCGGAGATCAGGGCCTTTCGTGACCCGTCCTACCCGTTCAGCCCCGGTGATTGGTACCTGGGTGACGCCCCGGAGCTTGATATTCGGAATATTCAGACGGAGACCATCACCGCCGGTCAAGACAGCAAGGTCACAGCGACGGTTATCGGCCCCGGCGAGTTGGGCGTGCGATACGTGCTTCTGGACCCCGCGACCAGCACGGTGCTCAAAGTTGGAGAGGCGGAAAAGGCCGATGGTGGCGAATTCACGGTGACCATCGATTCGGAAACCACCAAGGACCTGCCGCCCGGGCTCTACTCGCTCTTCTTAGCGGCGTTCAGTGACGAAGTCGCCTCCCTCGTTGAGCGTAAGGTTGACCTGGATGTGGCTCCCTAGCACAAAGGAACAAGGTACGGGGGGTAGCCAACCAGCGCAGCGCTGGACCGCTGGCCTTCTCCGCTCCTCGTTCCTTGCTGCGTAACCATGTCGTTTGCCCGCCCGTTAGCCATACGGGCCCTGTCCCTTCTGGGCGTCCTGATGGCCGTGCTGGTCCTCCTTGTCGTCTCCCTGGGCGCTACCGGCGTCTCCGATAAGCTGCTTAGAGCCATCGTTGGCGAGGAGGTTAGGGGTATACGCTCCGGCCTCGCTCAGACCCCAGGTATCGACCCCGACGAGTTAGAAAATATCGTCGCGGCCCGACGCAAGGACCTGGAAGAGTCCTACGGACTCGACAAGGCATGGTGGAGGAGACTGCCGAACACGGTGTTCCGAGTCATCTCCCTTGACCTGGGAGAGGCCAGGACGCTCAAGAGCACCTCGGGCAGCCGCAAAGTCTCGGACATCGTTCTGGACCGCCTGCCCAATACCGCCCTGCTTCTGACAACCTCCCTGGTGATCACGGCCCTTATCGGCCTGGTGATGGGTGTCCGCATGGCCACCAAGGTGGGCAGCAAGACCGACAGGATCCTTTCCTATTTTTCCGCGATCTCTTTTGCCATGCCTACCTGGTGGATGGGGATTCTGATGATCCTCATCTTCGCCTTCCAGCTTGATCTTCTGCCCGCAGGAGGAATGTACGGCACGCCGCCGCCGGAGGGCGGGTTCGCGCGCTTCGGTGACCTGCTGTGGCACGCCATCCTGCCGGTCAGCACCCTTGTCCTGGTGAGCATCGGGCCATACATGTACAGCGTTCGGACCATGACGATGAACGTCGCCCAGGAAGACCACGTCATGATCGCGAGGGCCAAGGGGATGCCCGAGGGTGTTGTAACCAGACGGCACATCCTGCGCGTGGCGGCCCCCCCCATCGTGACAGGACTGATCTTCGGACTTACAAGCTCCCTCGGTGGGTCGATTCTTGTGGAGACTATCTTCAACTGGCGGGGAATGGGACGTCTCTTCTTCGACGCCATTACCGGGACGCCCGATGAGGCGGTGATCGTGGCGCTCACCTTTGTCTTTACCCTGATGTTTGTCATAGCCCGGTTCATTCTCGAAGTCCTGTACGTTATCCTTGACCCCCGGGTTCGGTACAACTGATGACCTTTCGCCAGATACTTCGTGAGCTTGTATCCAATGGGCCGGGAAAGGCCGGCGTTGCCATGCTGGTAATACTGATCGCGCTGTCCATCTACTCCGTGGCCAGGTTCCCATTTAACTTCGGTGAGACTCGGTGGAATAATCCAGCCGAATGGGCAGACAACCCTAAAGCCGTACCTCCGTCATGGTCAAATTGGCTCAGCGGAAGCAACGGGGTGGCTCATAAGAAGGTCACCGTCCGCGAGCCTGCGGAGGTGGTGACCGGGGCCAGAGGCACGGTACGCACCTACGCTCTATCCTGGGACTTTGACGTCGACGAGCCCCCGACCTTTGTGTCCATGACGGTGGAGGGGCTGACGTATAATGTCCGGCCGCCCGTTCTATCCTTCTCCCTGGCCCGCCCTGACGGCACCGAAGTCGTGCTGCTCCGGCAGGTGGCCCGCGCCCCACGGCCTGGTGAGGTTGCGCCGTTTGTGCGTTTCCGTGAGGAGCCGCTCCGCATCTCCATCACCACGGAGCCCAACGCCATTAACGCTATGGGCGATTTCTTCCGCCAGAACTACACGGAGACGGTCTCTTCCGACGTCCTGCGTTTCTCCATGGCCCGGGCCTTGGTGTCGGTGCCGGACCCCTCGGTCGACGAGGACGGGGAGCGCCTGTTTCCGGGTGGGCTGCGCTTGCTTCCGGGCACGTATGAGTTTCGAGTCACCGCGACCGTTACCGATGTGGGCGATACGCTTGACTCGGTCCGGTTCGTGGTCGGCGGCTCGGTCTTCGGGCTCATGGGTACGGACGGCTTGGGAAGGGACCTTGCCGTGGGGCTGCTCTTTGGGCTGCCCATAGCCCTCTTTATCGGCATCGCCGCATCGGTAGTGACGACCACCATCGGCGCGTCGTTAGGAATTATCAGTGGCTACGTGGGCGGCAAGACGGACCTAGCGATCCAGCGGCTGTCCGATATCATCCTGAACGTGCCACTTCTCCCGCTCTTGATCTTCCTGGTCTTTGTCTTTGGCTCTAACCTGTTCCTGATCATCTTTTTCCTCGTCGCCTTCAGCTGGCCGGGTCTCACGATCTTGATCCGCTCCATGGTGCTCCAGATACGATCGGGGCAGCTCATAGAATCGGCGGTCGCATTGGGGGCGTCGAGGTGGAGGGTCATGTTCCGCCACGTCTTTCCTCACGCGGCGCCCTTTATCTTTTCGCAGATGATCTTTTTCGCTCCTGCGGCGATACTGGCGGAGGCGGGGTTGAGTTTCCTCGGTCTGGGCGATCCATCGATTCCAACCTGGGGCCAGATATTGCAAGACGGATTCACGACGGGCGCTGTATTTCTGGGTTACTGGTGGTGGGTGGTGCCACCGGGAGTCCTAATCATGATCACCGCCGTGACCTTCATGTTTCTGGCCTTGGGGTTGGAGCCGGTGGTGAATCCCAGACTCAGGAGGATGAACTAGTGGCGTTTCTTGACGTCCAGGACCTCAAGCTGCATTACGGGACAAGGGATGGGGCCGTCCGAGCCGTGGATGGCGTCTCCTTCACGCTGGGAGAGAAGGGTGAGGCCGTAGGCATCGTGGGGGAGTCGGGCAGCGGCAAGAGCAGTCTGGCTATCTCACTGATGCGGCTGCTGCCCAGCAACGTGGTGCTGGCGGAAGGGAAGGCCTATCTCGGCGGGAGGGACATCCTGAGCCTGCCCAGCGAGCAGTTCAGGAAAGAGATCCGGTGGCAGGTGATGGCTATGGTGGTGCAGGGGTCCATGAACTCCCTGAACCCTGTGCTCCGGGTCGGCGGACAGATCACCGAACGGCTGCTCCTTGACGGCGGCGTCTCGAAAAAGGAGGCCAACGCCCGCGCCGAGGAGCTACTGGAATTGGTTGGACTCCCCAAGGAAATACTGCAACGCTACCCGCACGAGCTCAGCGGCGGGATGAAACAGCGCGTCGCCATCGCCATGGCCCTGGTCATGAGCCCCCAGATGCTGATTCTAGATGAGCCGACCTCCGCCCTTGACGTCAGCGTACAGGCCCAGGTAATGAACTTGTTGAAACGGTTGAAGCGGGACAGGGGTCTCTCGATGCTGTTCATCACCCACGACATTGCCCTCGCCAGCGACATATGTGACCGGATTCTGGTCTCCTATGCGGGAGAGCATGTTGAGGCTGGCAGCATTGAGCAGGTACTTACCGAGCCCAAGCACCCCTATACCCAGAAGCTAATCTCCAGCATCCCTCGGCTGCACGACCAGACCAAGCCGGATTTTCTTTCGGGGCAGCCGCCCAACATGGCCGAGCCGCCATCGGGCTGCCGTTTTCATCCCCGGTGCCCTCGCGCCTTCGAGCCGTGCTCCGAAAAGCCGCCGCCGGAGTTTGTTGTCGCCGAGGGGCATACCGTGCGGTGCTGGCTCTACGCTGAAGAGACGCAGTCGCAGGCTTGAACCCTTTCATGGCCTTGATCGACCGCGGCGCCAGAAGTGATGCGCCGTCTCCAGCGACCTGCCAACCCGAAACGCAGCCACAGCTAGTGTGGTGTCTCTGAAAAGCGCTTAACACGTCACCCTGAAACGTAGCCGGAGGTCCGATTTTATCGGACTCTCGACAGAGTCGGAGGTCTGGTGGGGTTGGGACCGCCACCACCGCAAGTCAAGTTTATCCGTCCGATTCGTCCTCCGGCTCTTCGACCTCCGCCTCGGCGTCGAGGATAACGCCTTCAATGAAGACCCCCTTGACCTTCACCGTGCTCCCTACCTGGGGCGTGCCCTCCTCCAGCTCTAGAACGTAGACGGTCACGGGGTCTTGTACGCCGGGGATGGTGACAGTCCACGGGCTGCTCAGCGCCGCACCCTCCGTGAGCGTCGTGATGGTGCCCTCGAACTCCTCGGTCTCCACTTTTTCTTCGAGGACCTTCAGCTTGAACTTGCCCTCCAGCTCGTCATTCAGCTTGACGGGCACATTTGGTAGTACAGTTCCCTGGTGGGACACCGTGAGGGTGCCGGTGCTACCCGGCGTAACCTCGCCATCTAGTTGAAGGGTCAGCTCACCCTTCAAGTCTGATGACGGGGACACGCCCACCTCATACTCGATCTTCAGTTTGCCTTCAAGCTCTGTTTCCAGCTCCACTTCGTCGGCATCTATGGGAATTTTAATAAAAAGCTGGCCGGAGGCGTCGGTCACACCCATCTCATCATCGTCAAGCTCAAGCTGCACGTTCGACAGCGGGATGCCCTGATAGGTCAGCGTGACGGTGGCGGTCCCCCCGGGAACGACATCGCCTTCAAGCTGAAAGGCCAGCTCCCCTTTGGTCTGTGGCCCTTCGATCGCCTTTGTAGGCTCCACCTCTTTAAATCCTTGATCGGCGCCGCTCTCCCCGATTTGAGGCTTCAGGATGTACTTTATCCCGCTCTTGGGGTTGCCTGCGGCTATGACGGTCAGATCGTAGACAAAGCTGAGGGGAGTACCTGCGGCTACCTCAAAGCTCTTGGATAGCTGGAGCTTGTTGCTGGGAAGCTTTACGTCGATGGTTTGACCGGGCTCCGCTGCTAAGACGCCCTGAACGGAATCGACGTAGACGAACACCTTGGTGTAGGTGCCATCTGGCACGGTGCCGATCCATATGTTCTCGGCGTTGTCGCCCTGGAGCTGGGTGAGGTCCACCGTGGGAGTTTGAGGAGGCATCTCGATCCATTTGCCGGACTCGCCACCGAGAAGCAGTCCGATACGGCTAATGGAGACCTCCAGGCTTTGGAACTGGTCGATGGCGTTGACGTCATCGCTTATGAGGAAACGGAAGTTGAACGGCGCCTCCGGCGGTCCGGTGGTGGTGGACGGAGCAGTGGGCTCACCGCCGCCACACGCCACTGCCAGCAGCATCACCGGGATGAACGAGGAGAGGAGTTTGACTATCACTGTGATCCTCGGTTCGGGTCTGTGCAAACTATGCTTTACTCTGTAACCAGATTCTATCACAGTGTTGGGATGCAGCCCTTGCCGCCCCAGCCGAATGTCATTCTGAGCGCCAGGCGCAATGCCTGCGGGCGTTGCCCGCCTACACCGTCGCGGTTTCGCCGGCCGCGGGGGTCGGCGATGGGGTCGGCGTAGGCGTCGCCAAGGGCGGGACTGGACGGTCCAAGGTGACATTCAGCAGGTCCGCTACGCTCTGGGCCGAGAAGAACCAGTTCTGTACATCCGGCCTGACCAGTGCGTAGTTCCTGCTGAACCACAGCGGTATGGCGGCCACGTCCTGGACCATCAATTCCTCGGCGGTTTGATACAGGGCCATGCGCCGTGCGTTATCGGACTCAACCCGCGCCTCCTCCAACAAGGCATCCACCTGTGCGTTGGAGAAGCGGCCGAAGTTGTTCGGGGCCGCGCTGTGGAACAAGATGTCCAGGAAGTTCTGCGGGTCCGGATAGTCGGCTATCCATCCGAACTCGAAGAAATTGGCATCGGTGGCTTCAAGGGTGAAGTCGCTGATTCTGCCCACGCCCCTGAAGTTGACGGTGACACCCAGCACCTCCTCCCACGCCTGGCTGATCTCGAATAGGACGTTGTCGACCGAGGAGGCGGCGACAATGATGGTGATTTCCGTAACCTCGATTCCCTGCTCCGCGAGGACCTCCTGCCAGAGAGCCTGGGCGCGCTCCGGGTCGAAACCCAGAGGCTGCAGGTCCGGATTATAGCCCGGCAGACCTACGGGCAGGTAGCCATCGGCGCTTAAAAAGGCGTCGAAGAACTGCTCTCTGACAATCGTTGGAACGTCGGCCGCCATGGCGAAGGCCTGACGGGCCCTGGGATCGTCGAAGGGGGCTATTCGGTTGTTCACCCCCAGGTAGAAAATCGTAAGCTCCGGGGTGATCACCAGCTGGCTGGCGTAAGGCCCCTCAGGGTCCTGGACCGTCGCAATATCGCTCAGGAAGATATCCGCCACGTCCAGCTCCCCTGCCTGGAACATCACGAAGGGGTCCGCGAATACATTCCAGAACAGGACATAAGGCACTACAGCACGGCCCCTGTAATAATCATCGTTTCGTTCCAGCACAACGGCCAGAGAGCTCCAGCCCCGGAGCTTGAACGGGCCGGTACCGTCTGGTTGGAGGAACCAGCCGCTGCCGGTCTCCACATTCGCCTGTTCCACGATGAAGGCAGCTGGGTGCGTCATCTTGGCCAGGAAATAGGGGACCGGCTGCGCGATGCTTATCCGGATGGTGAAGTCATCGATGATCTCCACTCCTGAAACTTCGGTAGCGGCCACCGCCAGCCTTTCCGTGACTCCCACGATGTCGTTCAGGTAGAGGCCGGCTGTCGTCGAGCCGGTGCTGGGGTCGGCCGCCCGCTCCAGGGAGAACTTCACATCCTCGGCGGTCACCGTCTTCCCGCTGTGGAACCTGGCGTCGCGTCTCAGGTGGAAGACATAGGTCGTGCCGCCGTCCAGGACGTCCCAGCTCTCAGCCAGGTCTGGAATCACGTTAAGGTCTCGGTCCAGGGTGACAAGGCCGCTGAAGATCTGGACCGCGTAGGAATAGGATGTGGCGTCCGTTATCAGGTGAGGGTCGAGGATGGAAGGACCGGAACGCTGGAGGGTAAGCGCATTCTGCCTGGTGACCCCAAAGGGTGCGGGCTCCATGAGACGGAAGCTCCTGGCGATTCGGTCCAGGTCATCGATCCGGTTGTCGAAATCGAGGCGAAGTGTCTGAGCGAATATCTCGAACACCTGGCTCCCTCGCGCAATCACGAGCAGCCTGCCCACCAGGGGCACATCCGGGTTGGGAATATCTATGGTGTATTCGTAGACCTGGGTGCCGTCCGCCAGCTCCAGGGGCCCCTCCTCCAGGACTTCGATCTCCGCGACTATCCCTCGTAGCTCACCGAGTATTCTTTCGCCGTGGGCCTGGGCGTCGACAAGCTCGGTCGCGAAGCCCAGGCTGACCAGCACCCTGGGGACGCCCAGGCTTGCCTGAGCGACGAAAAGAGTGGTCCCTTGAGTGACATCCCCGGTGAAGACCTCCCAATTCTCCGGGTACAGAATCGAGAAGCCGAGGTCTGAGTTTACGTGGGGGACCAGGTCACCCAGCGGCTCCACGTCAGGTGGCGGGAGAGGAGCTGGGGTAGGTGTGGCCTCGGGTCTGGGTGTGGGGGATGGACTGGGAACCGGAGACGGCGTAGGAACGAGGGTCGGGAAGGGAGTGGATGTCACCGTCGGAAAGGGAGTCGAAGTGGGGGCTGGCGTTGGTGTTGGCTGTGGCGTCGCCGTCGGCTGCGGTGTAACCGTTGACTGTGGTGTAGCCGTGGGGATGGGAGTCGCCATCGGCGTCGCTCCACTTCCGGAGCAGGCGCTCACGATAAGGACCGTAACGGCGATGAAAGATACGGCGAGTAGTCCGCGGTGTTTCAAGGGGTCTCCTTTCCCATCCGGTCCCTTGGCCTGCTGCTATTATAGGGTAAGTATTGGGAGGATTCCAGGGAAGCGCCTTTGGGGTAGTGTCTTAATTTGAAAGGTCTAATCGGAGGTAATCCTTATGCGGACGACGGTATTGACTCTTGGTTTGAGCGGCAACCTGGGGAAGAAAGAAACCGAATTGAATGAACGTATTGCGGAGAAAGAAAAGGAAGGGTGGGAAGTAGTCGACATGCAAATTACCCGACCTTCATTCGTACAGGGTCCTCCAGTGATTATTTTGCGCCTCGCCAGAGAATAAAATTAGGACACTACCGCCTTTGGCGCGCCCGGTGCTTGGCATGAGGATGCCGGAGTTGCGCCACTATGTGAATACGGCGAATCTCGCCGTCCGGCTCTGAAATATCGAAAGGATTGACGTCGCCGACTATGGAGAGGGTTGCATCGCCCACGCTGGAAGGGGCCCCGCGGCAAGGGGTCCTGATGGACATTCAGGACCTGGACATTCACTTTTTCGCCAGAAAGGGAATATTCCAGCGGATTATCATCCGGGCCGTCAACGGTGTGAGTCTGGCCATCGAGCGTGGCGAGACGGTGGCCGTCGTCGGGGAGTCGGGAAGCGGCAAGACGACCCTGGGGCGGGCCTCGGTGCGTCTGGTCAAGCCGGCACGGGGGACCATCGTTTTCAACGGTCAGGACATCACCGGGCTGGATGAGGGAGGGCTCAAGCCCTTTCGCCGCAAGGGCCAGGTAGTTTTCCAGGACCCCTACTCCAGCATCAACCCCTATATGAGCATCGCCCAGATCGTGGGGGAGCCACTGCTGGTCCACGATGTTGGCGTCAAGAGTGAACGAGGGGAGCGCGTGAACAGGGCGCTTCAGGATGTGAAGCTCAGCCCAGTCGATACGTTCTTGCCGAAGTACCCGCACATGCTCTCCGGCGGGCAGCGCCAACGGGTCGGCATAGCGCGGGCCCTGGTGTTGGAGCCGGAGTACATCGTCGCCGACGAGCCCGTCTCCATGATCGACGCCTCCAGCCGCGCCGAGATCCTCTACCTCATGCAGGAGCTGCAAAAAACCTACGGCATATCGTTCCTGTACATCACCCATGACATCGCCAGCGCACGCCATTTTTCCAACCGGATCGCCGTGATGTACCTGGGTAGTATCGTAGAGCAGGGGCCGCCCGATATGGTCATCAATGAGCCGTTGCACCCCTACACCAGGGCCCTTATCGAGGCGGTCCCCGAGCCCGATCCGTCCAACCGGCTGCGGGAGCGGCAGGTCATACCGGGCGAGCCGCCCAGTCCCGCCAACATCCCCGGCGGCTGCCCTTTCCATCCCCGCTGCCCTCGGTTCATGCCTGGGCTCTGCGAGACCGCCAAGCCGGAGCTTGTAGAGGCCGCGCCGGGCCACATGGTGGCTTGCTATCTTTACGAAGAGGCTGGCCGAAATTACGTTGCGCAGCTCGCGCTTGAGGCGGAAGGGCATGAGAGCGACGTGGCGGACGTGCCCGGTGAATCGGTCCCTGCGGACACCGCAGACGGCGAATAACGCCGGCAGCGCACTAGCCCCCCCACTGAGGCCAGCTCCCGCAGGAAACTTCGCACGCCGGCAGCGCCGCGCAGGATAATCACCCTCTTATCCGCACGATACTGCTCAAGTCTCTGCAAGACGCGAGGGCGGCTCCGAGTGCGGTAGCCCCAGACCCATTTCAGGAAGGCCCAGTCGATCTTCTCCGGGCAACCCGGCGCCATGTCCGGCCTGTTGCGGCCTCTGTACTGGAAGCGCCTCTTGATCACGCGAAGAACGCAGAGCCACCTGGGAAAGTCAAGAAATATGACGGTGTCGGCAGCTGACAAACGGATCTCCATAGTCCCGCCGTAGTTGCCGTCGATGATCCAGCTCTCGCCGGTGACCAGGGACTCCACCGTCTCCCGCCATTCGTCGTCCGGTGGCTCGACCCAACCCGGTTTCCAGTGCACCGCGTCCAGGTGGACCACCTCGATGTTGAGTAAACCGCCAAGCTGCCGGGCCAATACGGACTTTCCCGAGCCTCCCGAGCCGATGATCGCGATCTTAGTCATGCCGTGGTTCATGCCAGTTGATTGCAACCGCAAAACCCTACTTCGCGAAATACTCGTCCCAACGCCGGGTGACGCGCTCGACGATATCGGGGTCCATCTCCAGGGGCGCTGGGTAGCCCGGCTTGAACGTTGCGTCAATGGCCATGGGGCCCCGGTACACCGGAGATGCGCCCACCAGCCGCATCTCCGGGAATTGGAGGTCACGGGCGGGATCGAAACGGGTGAAGATACCCCACAGCAGCTCCATCTCGTCGTTCAAGTCAACGTCCTGGCTGACGGCGGCGATTATCTTGACACCGGCCAGCTCCGGGGCGGATGCCAGCCGCTGGAGCGTCGCCTTCGCCTCGCCACTCACCTGCACTGCTAGCAGGCAGTCCTCAAGCATGCGCCAGCCCGAGATCTCGTCGGAGAAACGACGGGCTTCGACGGTGACGCTCGCCGGGGCCAGCGGGGGCCGGTCTGCTTTGGGGGTCGCGTCCAGCGCCATCTTGCTCCCCAGGTGCATCTCGAAGCTGGTGAAGTCCAACGTATCCAGGGGGACCCGTGGGAGCAACAGGAAGTCCCGCTCAGCATCGAAGTGCTGCCGCACCTCTCGCAGGACGGCGTTGAAGTCCTTGACGTCTACGCCGGGGCCGACGAGGATGATGCACTTGGTCAAGGAAAGCTGTCCTTCGCCGAAGAGGCCCAGGGCGGTCTTGAGGGGCTCTTTCGTATACCGGCCCCTGACCGAGGCGACGGCGAGGTTGACGAACCCCGCCTGGTAGTAGGCCCAGAGGTCCTCGATCTCGGGACGGACCAATCTTAAAAGCGGGTTCACGAACTCCTGGACGGCGTCACCCAGGTAACGGTCCTCCTGAGGCGGTTTGCCCACCACCGCCGCGGGGTAGACCGGCTCCTTGCGCCGGGTAACGGTCTTGACGTGAAAGACTGGAAAGTCGGCCTGGTTCGAGTAGTGGCCGAAGTGGTCGCCGAAGGGGCCTTCCGGGGCCCGCTCGCCTGGCGGGACATGCCCCTCCAACACGAACTCAGCATTGGCGGGGACCCACATGTCCAACGTCTTGGCTCGGGTCATCGTCGTCGCGCTGCCTCTAAGGATGCCGGCGAAGAGGAGCTCCTCCATCCCCTCCGGAAGGGGTAGCACTCCCGCGAGCAGCAGCGCGGGATCACCCCCCAGCACGGCGGCCAGCTCCAAAGCTCTGCCTTCCGCTTCGGCCTCGGCGTAATGGAAACCGCCCCCCTTCTGGATCTGCCAGTGCATCCCGGTCGTGTCCTTGCCGTGAAGGTGCATGCGGTAGATCCCCAGGTTGGAGCGTCCGTTTAAGGGGCTGTGGGTCAGGACAAGAGGGAGCGTGATGAAACGCCCTCCGTCCTGGGGCCAGCACTTGATGACGGGCAAGGCGTCCAGGTCCGGGGCTTCAACGACCTGCTGGACCATGCCGCTGCGGACCCGCCTGGGGCGCGTCGACCGGAAAAGGCGCAGCGCTTGCCCTTTCATCCGCCATAGGGCCTTGACCGACGGAGGGTTGACCTGCTCGACGAACCGGACCAGCTCCCGCCCGATCTCGCCGGGCTCTCGCCCCAGGGCCATCTCGATCCTGCGGCGGCTCCCCAAAATATTGATAGCCAGTGGGTAACGGAACCCCCTGACCCTTTCGAACAGCAGCGCCGGTCCCTGCTCCTTGATAGTCCGGGTAGCGATCTCGGCTATTTCCAGCTCAGGGTCAACCTCCGCTGAGACGCGACGTAGCTCCCCCTGGCGCTCCAGGGCCGCCAGGAACTGCTGTAGGTCTCGAAAGGCCATGGGTCACTCTCCGGTGTTGGCATACTCGGCCAGGGGGTCTCCCTGCCAGCGCCTGAACAGATCGTTCTCCAGGCCGAGCCGGTCCAGCACACGGCCCGCGACGGTATCGACCAGGTCCTGGATACTGCGCGGCTGGTGGTAGAAGCCGGGCATGGCCGGTAGCACCTCGGCCCCTGCCTCGCTCACGGCCAGCATGTTCTTGAGGTGAATGCGGTTCAGGGGCGTCTCGCGGGGCACCAGGACAAGGGGCCTCCGTTCTTTCAACGCGACATCCGCTGCCCGCTCGATGAGGTTGGTCGAGGCCCCGGTAGCGATGCGGGAGAGGGTGCCCATGGAGCAGGGCACCACCGCCATGCCTGCGAAGGGGTAGGAGCCGCTGCTGATGGAGGCGGCGAGGTCACGGTGGGCCAACAGCTCCAGGCTGCCGTGGGTGACCCCCAGGTACTCGGCCCACTGTTCCCGCCGGGCGCGCATGCCACCGGAAAGCCGCAGACCCTCCTCGATACTCATCACCCGCTCGCCGGCGGGTGAGACCACCAGCTTCACGTGATGCCCCATCTCCAATAGCGTTTGGAGCACACGCCGCGAGTAAGGAGCGCCGCTGGCCCCGGTTATTGCTATCACATACGTGTTCATCGTTGGCCTCAATCTATCAATACATCCATCATCCCAAAAAGGAAGAATACCACGCTGATGATACCGTTCATGTTGAAAAAGGCTGTGTTGACCTTGGCCATGTCCTTCGGCGTGACGAGGCGGTGCTCGTACAGGATCAACAGCAAGAAGGCCGCCACCCCGACGTAATAGAGAGGCCCCACCCCCAGGACGGGGCCCGCTGCCGCTATCAGGGAGACGGTAAAGAGGTGGAAGACCCTGGACGCCTGTAATGCCCTGGCCAGTCCGAAACGGGCGGGGATCGAGTGAAGACCGTCCTTGCGGTCAAACTCGATGTCCTGCGTCGCGTAGATAACGTCGAAACCGGCCACCCACGCGCCCGCCCCGAAACCCAGCAGCACCGGGCCCAGCGGAAGCTCGTTGGTGACGGCGACCCAGACGCCGGTGGGGACCATGCCGTACACAAGAGCGAGGCCGAAGTGGCTCGCCCAGGTGAACCGCTTCGCGTAGGGATAGAAGGTCAGCCCTGCTATGACCACCGGCCACGCATAGCCTGCCCAGTCGCTAAGACGGTAGACGGCGAAGAGGAACAAGGCCAGCGCCGCCGCCATGAAGAGAAGCATGTCCAGTCGCCCCAGGATTCCCGCGGGAATGGCCCGGTTGGCCGTGCGGGGGTTGCGGGCATCGATCTCGGCGTCGATGAGGCGGTTCGCGGCCATGCCGAAGGTCCGGCCCCCCCCCATGGCCATGGTGACCCAGCCCACGGTCGCCGCGCTGGGAAGCCCATCCGCTACCAGGAAAAGAGTCAGGTAGGCAAAGGGCAGGGTAAAGACCGTCTGCTCGATCCTGATAGACTCGGAGAAGCTCACAGCCTTCCGCCAGAAGACATTCGTGGTGGCAGCCTGGGTCATGGGTGTTCCTCGGCTGAGTGCGGCAGTCTTCTAAGGCAGATCTCCGTGGTCACGGGGTACTCCGGTACTAGTAGAGGATATCCTCAGTAGTTTTAGGCCGAATTGCCCTTATGATGGTGCTGTTGGAGCCGTCGCTCTCATTGTGCATGTGGGATGCATGGGTACCTTCTGCGCCGGGGTTGAGAACAAAGGCTTGTTCGATTTGCAGCCCCGAGAGTTCCGCGACGATCTCTTCAGGACTCGTGAGGCTCAGCAGATCTTCTTCTGACCAGCCGGAGGGCGGGCCGGACTTGTCATGGCTTACAAATAGCAACGTCCCGCCCGGCGCCAGCGTCTTTGCCATGTTGGCCAGCATGTTTGCCCGCTGCGGGGGGAACATCTGAATGTAGAAGCACGTTATCAGGTCGTAATGACTCTGCGGCTGATATGTGGAGGCATCGGCCACAACGAACTCTACGTTCACGCCTTGTTCGGCGGCAAGCCGCTTGCCCTTTTCGATGGCGACTCCGGAGTAGTCCACCGCCGTGACCTGCCAGCCCTTCTTAGCCAGCCACGCGGCGTTGCTGCCCGTACCGCAGCCGATGTCCAGAGCGCGTCCCGGTGTCATGCGCTCAACCTGTTCTGCTAAAATCTCATCCGAGCCGGAGCCACAGTCTTCTATATCTGCCCATATTTCGTTCCAGAATTCGGGTGTATCGGTTGACATTATGGGTGCCATCTCCTGCCCTAGGAACATTCTATCAGTCCTTGTCGAAGTCACCCCTCGGCTATTCCCTTGACACCGGTTCGAACCCGCTGCTAGACTCGCCGAAGGTTCGCGAGGTATTCATGATTCAGGCCGAACGGCAAACGTTTCTGGACCACGACGACGCCGTCGAAGGCTATTTCGACCGGGGTTGGACCGACGGCTTGCCCGTCGTCCCTCCGACGCCCGACAAGGTGGAGCAGTTCCTGGATTACGCCGGACTGGAGCCTGACGAGGTCCTGGGCGAGGTCCCCACCGAGAGGTCACCGTCACCGCCGAGGGCGTCGCCATCAACGCCGTTATGGCCGGCTGCAAGGCAGAGTACCTGCCGGTGGTCGTCGCCGCCATGCGGGCCCTGCTCGAAGAGAAGGGCAACCTTCATTCCACCACGGGGACCCTGAGCGGCGCGGCCAACGCGGTTATCGTGAACGGCCCTATCCGTCGTGAGCTGGACATCAACTGCAAGGATGGCTGTTTCGGGCCGGGCTGGCGGGCCAACGCCACCATCGGCCGCGCCCTGCGCCTAGTGGTGCGAAACGTCGCCAGGGGCATCCCCGGATTTCTGGACCGAGCGACCTTCTCGACCCCCGCGCGCTACTCCTTTTGCTTCGGCGAGAACGAGGAGGACAGCCCCTGGGAGCCCCTGCACGTGGAGCGGGGCTATCCCCACGAAAGTAACACCGTCACGCTTCATTCGGTCAGGAACATGGCCGTGGCCGCCGAGGGCTCCAACAAGCCGGAGGCCATCCTCGATTCGATCTCTCGAACGATACGGACGCTGGGTGTCGGCGAAGACCGCTGGCTCGACAACAGGAAAAGCGTGATCGCCGTCAGCGGGATGGAGCATCTGCGCATCTTTGGCGAGGCCGGGTGGACGAAGAAAGACATGCGGGAGTATATTTATCCAAAGCTCGTGGAGCCTGACGAAAGGGGTGCCGTACCGGTGAACGTTGGGGCGCCTGAAGGAGTCCTTTTTATCGCCGCCGGGGGACACGGTATGCCCGAAAGCTGGATTCTGATCCCTCACCTGTCGTGGACGATCACCAAGGCTATCGAACCGCCAAGGAGGTAGGATGATGTCACAGGCCAAAAACGGCAAGCTCGTGACCCTGGACCCCACCAGCGGGCCCCTGGACCGCAAGGACCCGCGAAAGTTCCCGGCCCGGCCGAAGTCCCTTACCGGCGCCGTGGTGGCGCTGGTCGCCAACGGCCGAGGGGTTACGGAGCAATTCTTCGATGCCCTTTATGATGAGCTGAACAAAGAGGATGAGCTGGCCGGAGCGATCCGGGTGCTCAAGGGGAGTGTCGCGGTCCCACCCGACAGGCCGGACTGGGAGCGGATAACCTCTGAAGCGACGGTGGCCATCACCGGCTTCGGCGGCTGAGGCTCGTGCAGCTCGCGCAGTATGCGCGACGCGATCGAGCTGGAGTGGGCTGGAGTCCCCAGCGTGCTCATCAACCATAAGGTGCTCGCCGGCTCCGCCAACGCCATGAAGCGGCTCAGTGGCGTTCCCGACTACGACTACGTGGTGGTGGACTACCCCTACGCCGTGACGGCTACGTGGACGGAGAAGGAGACCCGCGAGCTTGCCAAAGAGGTAGCCCCCAGGGTCCGAGAGCTGCTTACCAGGAACGGCGGTTAACGGCTTCACCTCAAATGTCATTCTCAGGAGCGGAGCGACGAAAGAATCTGGGGCGGGGCTAACGTCCGACAGGGTAGCCCCACCACCCCAGGCCTCCGACTCTGTCGAGAGTCCGATAAAGTCGGACCTTCGGCTTCGCTCAGAGCCTGCCCTGAGTTCGGATTGCATCCCGATTCGTCATCGGGACAAAGTCGGACTTGCCGAAGGGGTGACCCCTGAAGGGAGCTTCTGAGGCAAGGCCGCGGTGAGCGCTCCGGCTTAGCTCCGCTGGTCCCGCCCCTCATTGACGACGGAGACCAGGTTGGACAGGTAAAAGGTCCACGACTTGACGTGCTGCTCGTAGGCCCGCTGCCAGACGTCCCCCTGGCCGTGGCCTGTGTGAGTCAGGGTGACCAGGGTGAAGTCCGGACTGAGCGGCTCCCACGACCACCGTGCGATCGTCGATCCGAAGGCCTTCTTGACCGCCTCGTCGATTACGGTATAGACGATGCCGGATGCGGCATCGTACCCTTGTATGGACCCCTGCATGGCCGCGCCCTTTTGTTCCAGGTCCAGACGATAGTCCGCACCGACCTGGGGGGTAAAGCTAGCCTGGCTCGCCAGCCATGTCAGCAGCCCCTCTTCACTGGCCACCAGGTGACGCGCCTTGGGCACCGAGCACGCAAGAGTCACGGCGAGGTGGAGGGCGTCCGGGACCTCCTTGTACATCGGCGCTCCTTGCCGGGCGGTCGCGTGTCGCAGCGTCCGGGGCAGTCTGTGGTTCAGTTCCCCGACATTGTAGCGCCACAGACCCCCTTGGGGCTAACGACGACGCGGTTGCTCTGGACGCCGGGCTGCACTACCATGGGGCGGCACCGCGCACAGCATCCATCACAAGGAGAGGCGTCATGCAGATCTTCGAGGGCCAGATTCGTTTCGGCATCCACTCTGGGCAGCAGGCCACCACATTCGATGAGTACCTGACGCTATGGAAGCGAGTCGAGGAGCTGGGCTATGACTGGGCCTCTACCTTCGACCACTTCCTGCCCATCATGGGGGCCAGTCACGAGGGACCGTGCTTCGAGGGGCTGACGCTGCTCTCGGCAATGGCCGCCCACACCAGCCGCATCCGTTGTGGGATTCTCGTTACCGGCGTGACCTATCGCAACCCCGCGGTGCTGGCCAACATCGCCGCCACCATCGACCATGTCTCAGGAGGCCGGCTGGAACTGGGCATGGGGGCTGCCTGGTACGAGATGGAGCACAATGAGTACGGCATTCCTTTCCCGAGTATCGGCCGACGGATGGGAATGCTGCGAGAAACTATAGCTATCATGAAGAGTCTATGGACTCAGCACCGCACTACTTTCGATGGCCGTCATTACCAGATCACCGACGCCCTGTGCGAGCCGAAGCCGGTCCAGCAGCCGAGCATCCCTCTGTGGATCGGCGGCAGCGGCGAGAAACTCACCCTTCGCATAGTGGCCGAGGCCGCCGATGGCTGGAACACCTTCATGGGGCCGTTGGACGTCTATCAGCACAAGCTGGACGTCTTGGCCGGCCACTGCCGCGACGTGGGGCGGGACCCGGCGGACATTCGCAAGTCGTTGGTGATCCAGGCGTTGGTCGGCGAGACGGAGGCCGAGGTGAAGGAGAGGCTAGAAGGGGCTGGAGGCGAGCGGGTCCGCCAGCGAGGCGGTATCGTCGGGACATCTGAGCAGTGCATAGAGCAGCTGCTGCCCTACCTCAAGGCCGGCGTGGGTGACTTCATCATGGGAGCGCGGGTGCCCGCGGACATGCGCTCGCTGGAGCTGGTAGCCACAAAGATCGCCCCGGAGATGCGGGCCATGGGCAAGAGCGTCGCGGCCGGTTAGCCCTGAGCTCGCACGACTTTCACCCCTTGGCGCGAGCTTGGGTCTTGGCGCTGGCTTATGTCAACCTTGGAGCTATTCCTAAATCCCCTCTCCCTTGATGGGAGAGGGCTAGGGTGAGGGTGAAATCAATCTGGCATGTCGATTTTTGGAATAGCCTCTCGTAGCAACACCTTGACGCGAGTTCAGGTTTATAGCATCTACATTATCCGATTTCGAACCGCACTTACAAACCCAACTAGCTTGTCAGGAGATCTAGGGTTATGTCCGAGCTTGCTGAGCTACAGAAAACCATAACAAGGACGAGGGCGGAACGAGGTTTTGTGACCGACCCCGTCAAAATACACCTGCTGCTCTCCGAGGAGATCGGAGAGATAGCTTCAGAAATCAAAAAACTCTGGTCCAAGAACTACGGTGACTTCAACCGCGACCATCTCAAAGAAGAGATCGCAGACGTGTTCGTGCTGCTTGCGGCGTTGGCGGCCCAGTTCGATATTGACATCGAGGAGGCGGTTGTTGAGAGGTTCTTCCGGAAAGATAGCACTCGGGAGTGGAAATCAGCGATAGAGTGAGCGACACAGTGGCAGCCACAAATCTGACTATTGGAAGAGCGAACCTTAGTACCACACGTAAACGAATAGACGATACCGAGATATTGAAGAGAGTGAGGAAGCTACATAACCTGTTTAGACGGGGTCTAATTACAGGTCCTGAGAAACACGAGGTTAACCCAGGTCTACCGGCCAATACAAGAGACAATTACCTGTACTTTACCCTGCCCTGTGCAATCAACTTTCAAAGAAATTCGCCTGCAATGTGGAGGAGTGCGCTAGATACCTTTCTAGACCCTGACACTAGTTACGTTTTCTATCCTAAGCAGAGTACAAAGGTAAGCCAAGACACACTCAAGGCCTCCCTCACTAGTTACGGACTAGCTCTTCGAGCTAACAAACACACCGACATTTGGTTGAGAATTTCTGAATCGCTCCTGGAGTACTATGCAGGAGATCCTCGCAATGTCTTGTCCGAGTATGATTTTGAAGTGCCTAAGATAATCAGAGCCCTTCAAGTAGATAAGAAGCGGCTCTTCCCCTACCTGAGCGGTATCAAGCTTTCTAATTATTGGCTATTTATCCTTGCAGAGTTCACAGACGCTGCGCTGCGAAATACAGACAAGATTTCCATAATACCGGATACCCACATTATCAGGAGCACAATCCAACTTGGCCTCGCTTCTGACGGCGTGACTGCTTCACGAGTTGAGATGATATGGAGAGATGTTCTGCGGGAAACAGGTATACCGTCCATGGAAATGCATTCAGCCCTTTGGCGCTGGTCTCGGAATGGTTTTCGGCTTGACGAAGCTGCCGATTGCTAGCGCCCGTCTTTAGCTAATAGGCCCCGGTGCCGCGATGGACTTGATATCGTCTGAACTGACTCTGGAGACGGCTCGGCTCCTTCTTGAGCCGTTGGTTCTTTCGCATTCGTCAGCAATCTACCAACGATTACTCGACGAAAGGATTTATCAATTTATTCCAGGTGACCCTCCCATCTCCCGGCAGGCTTTGAAGACTCGATACCGCTCGTTACGATCGAGACGTTCGCCCGACGGAGCTGAGGTCTGGCTCAACTGGGTGATGCGGCTTAGTAACACGGACGAGTATGTAGGTACTCTGCAAGCGACGGTACACTCTGATCTGACTGCTGAGATCGCGTATATTGTCTTTCCTCCCTTCTGGAAGAAGGGCTATGCAAAGGAAGGGTGTAGACGCATACTCGATTTCCTGATTGAAGAACACCAGGTGACTGTTGTAGCAGCGCTGATTGATACGCGAAACGTGCCATCAATTCGTCTGGTTGAGTCTCTTGGCTTTTCCCGCGTCACCACTTTAGAGGGCGCCGATTACTTCAAGGGAGCTGTGAGCAACGAATATCGATACGAATATACCCAGGGAGATATACCTGATCAGTGAGTCATGTGAGCAACCCTGTATGCTGCGATCAACTAACACTGCCACCCTCGATGTCGCCCCAGGCGACCACACTGTCAGGCGTGATCTTGAGGACGGGCCGCTCTTCCAACGCCATGGCTCTGTACTGGTGATACCGCTCTCGTAGCAAGCGCAGGGCCCGGTCATGCACAGGACCGCGGGAGACGATCTCGGCGCTTCCCCGTATCAACAGGTAGGCCAGGCGAGACCAGTCCTCTGAATAGTCGTCGACAACGACGGCGACCCTGGGGTTCTCCTGAATATTCCGGATTCGCTTGAGCCCCGTGGGGCCGACTCGCTTGGGTTTCTCGTCTATGGGGGAGTACAGGCTTTCCGCGTCCATGGCAAAGCAAATCGGGACCACGTGGGGGCGCCCGTCCGCCCCGGCCGTGGCAAGGCGCGCCACTTGGTGGCGCTCCAGGAAGCGCTGCTGGACCTCGGTGAACGTTCCCGTCATTGCTGCCGCCCCTGTCACTGCTGACACCAAGAAAGCATGCAGGCCCGAAGGCCCGTGCTATAATCCCTCGTCCTAATCATACCCAGGCCGGGAAGGTACTGCTATGCGGATTCGCTCGATCACCGTCGGTCACCGGCAGGGGCTGCCCATCCGCCGCGGGGCTATACAGCACGCGGGTGAGTTCTGCCGTCACGCAAAGGCGGCGTTCGAGGCCTCGGGCTACGAGGTGGAGACGGTGCGCATGGCAACGCAGCCGATCACCTCCTTGATGGGCGGCCGGCAGGCCAGCGACGCCGTGGCGGTGGCAACCGAGATCGAGGGAGAGGTCGCTGACGCCGGTATCGACTATTGCTCCCTGGGGCCGGTCCTGGCTGTTGGGGCGGGCGACCCTGGGCCGCTCATCGACCAGATTCCGGCTCTCCTGGAGAGGACTCAGAGGATTTTTCTGTCCGTCATGGGGGCTACCACCCGTGAGGGCATAAACCTGAAGGCGTTGCATGCGACGGCGCGGTCGTTGGTGCTGGCGGGCCACGGGGATGAGGAGGGGACCAGACCCAGGCGGTTCACTCTCTCCGCCAACGTACCGCCCAATGGCCCCTTCTTCCCGTCGGCCTATCACTCGGGTCGGGGGCCGGGCTTCGCGCTGGCGATCGCCGGGGCGGACCTGGCGGTGGAGGCCTTCTCGGAGGCCGGTACCCTCGACGCCGCAGCTGAGGGCCTCAAAACCCGCCTCCTGGAGCACGGCAGGGTCCTGGAAGGGACCGCCAGGCGGCTGGAGAAAGAGTGGCCTGTTCGTTTCGACGGCATGGATATCTCTCTCGCTCCTTTTCCGGAAGAGGCCCATAGTATCGGCAACGCCATGGAGCGGCTTGGCGTAGGCAGGTTCGGGAGCCATGGGACCCTTTTCGCCTCGGCCTTCATCACCGGCATTTTGGACGAGGTCTCGATACCGAAATGCGGCTTCTCCGGACTCATGATCCCCCTTCTGGAGGACTCGGTGATGGCGGACCGTCACGCCGAAGGAATCTACGGGCTCGACAGCCTGCTCCTGTACTCCTCCGTCTGCGGAGCCGGCCTCGATACGATTCCCGTCCCCGGCGACGCCACACCGGACCAGATCGCCTCTGTCTACCTGGACGTGTGCACTCTTTCGGTGGCTCTTCGTAAGCCGCTGACGGCCCGGTTGATGCCCCTGGCGGGGAAAAAGGCGGGTGACGAGGTCCGCTTCGCCTTCCCCTACTTCGCCCCCACGAAGGTCGTCAGCCTGGGGCCGGGCAGCGGCGATCTGTTCAAGAAGGGTGACAGCACCAAGCGGGTGGGGGTCAGGAAGGGATAGGTCGGGACCTACCGCTTTTCGGTGGAGCGCGTCTTGTAGTAGAGCTTGGGCTCCGTACCCTGGATGACGTTCTTGAGCCGTGGCGCATGTCGAATGATTACCAAAGCCGCCAGCGCCGTCAGAACCACAGCCGCGTCCGGAATGAAGAGGTACGCTACGACGGGAAGGACCAGCGTCGCTATGATCTGTCCCAGGACCATGAATCGGGTGATAGCGACGGTCAGGAAAAAGGCCCCGAACCATACCGGCGCCAAAGGCAGGGCGAAATACAATACGGCTGGAGCGGACGTTGCTAGACCCTTCCCGCCTTTGAACTTGAGGAATACGGAGTAGTTGTGTCCCAACACGGCCATGACACTGCCGACTGCCGCGCCGACCCCCGCATCCATCCCCAACCAGTCGGCGATGGCGAACCCAAGAACGAGAGCGACGGCTCCCTTGAGCACGTCACCGGCCAGAACGAGAAGGGTCAGGGGTTTGGAGTTGGTGGCGCGGTGGGTGTTCATTGTCCCCACGTTGCCGGTGCCGTATTCCAGGATGTCCTTCCCCTGGAAGTGCTTTACGGCAACGTAGGCCGTGGGGAAAGATCCCAGCAGATAACCGATTACGGCTATGGCTATGTAGGCGCCTAACTCACTGTCCATCCCATGCCCCCATGAGTAGGAAGGCCGCCTTGTGTCGGAGTGGTCTTAGTTATTCTACCACGGCGTGACTGGCCATTGGGACGCTTGAAGCGATGCCGAACCCTCCGGGCGCGATGGCGATCACTCCCACGGAGAGGTCGTCTGGAAACGAGGCTACGGCGGCCAGGCAAGCCTCTTGCGGCGCCTCTCCGTCGGCCAGGAGTTGGTACACCTCCCTGGCTAGCATCCGCCTCACGATCTCCTCTCCGATACCCGTAGTAGCCACAGCCCCGTGCCTCCCGGCGTAGAAGCCGCTCCCGATTATGGGCGTATCGCCTACACGCCCCCGAAGCATTGGGCTGCTGCCCCCGGTGGAGGCTGCAACCGCGAAGACGCCGTCCTCGCTCATGGAGACGGCGCCGACGGTGTCCCCCGGTTGAAAGAGCTCCCGGTAGGGCGCATCCAGGTTCCAGTACCGCTCCAGGTCGAAGTCGGCCCACGCAGGCGGGAAGTCGCCGAAGTCTCGCCTTTTGATGGCCTCCACTACCGCCAGGTGACGGGCGCGGGCCCTCTCCGAGACATGGCGGTATTCAGCGAACGCGCATCTTCGAGCGAACGCCACCGCCCCCTCGGAGCAGAGTAGGACGTGTGGAGTATCGGCCACACGACGCGCCACAAGCACAGGGTTTTTAACGGCGGTGATGCATGCGACCGCTCCCAGCAGGTCGGTGGAGTCCATGACGGCGGCGTCCATCTCCATGCTCTTGCCGTCCAGGCGTAGGACGGAGCCGGAGCCGGCGTTGAACCGACCGTCATCCTCCATAGCCACCACGGCCGTGATGGAGGCATTCAGAGCATTTCCGCTAGCTGCTAGCTTTTGATATCCGTCGGAGGCCGCCAGCTCGCAGCCCTCGGCGAAAGCAGGAGGCGATCCGGCCCCTCCGTGAACGACGATCCCTCTATGAATGGCATTCATAATCACCTGCTCCAGCATCGCTCCAGGTAGTCCCCTGCACGACCTGTATAATCAAATGAAGGGGGGTAGCGTTCGGTCTAGCATAGCGCACGCACGCCCCCGCGGGGGAATTAGGGAGATGGATGGAAACAGCGCGAACCGTCACGCTGATAGAGGGAGATGGGATCGGGCCTGAGGTGGCATGCGCCGCCGTGGAGGTCGTTGCCGCCACCGGAGCGGTAATCCGTTGGGAGCCTGTACCGGTAGGAGAGTCAGCCCTTCAGAACTTCGGCGAGCTATTGCCGAAATCGACCCTGGAGAGCATTCGTCGTAATAAAGTGGCGCTCAAAGGGCCCCTCACCACTCCTGCTGGCGAGGGCTTTCCCAGCATCAACGTTGCGATTCGCCAAACCCTGGACCTGTATGCCTGCCTGCGTCCTATCAAGAGCATTCCGGGAGTCCCCGCGGTCTTCAAAGACCTGGACATGGTCGTGGTCCGTGAGAACACGGAGGACCTCTACGCCGGCAAGAAGCATGAGGTCGTCCCCGGCGTGGTCGAAAGCCTGAAGGTGATCACGGAGAAGGCATCCACCCGAATCGCTGAGTTCGCCTTCCGCTATGCCAAAGGCTATAGGCGCCATAAGGTGACCGCGGTCCACAAGGCCAACATCATGAAGCTCTCGGACGGGCTTTTCCTTCAGTGCGCCAGAGAAGTGGCCAAAGGCTACCCGGATATTGAATACGTTGAAATGATCGTCGACAACACTTGCATGCAAATGGTCTATAACCCTGGCCAGTTCGATATCCTCCTGGCCCCCAACTTGTACGGAGACATCCTCTCGGACCTGGGCGCCGGCTTGGTCGGTGGGCTGGGCGTCGTACCGGGCGCCAATTTAGGGGCGGATATGGCGGTATTCGAGGCCGTACACGGAAGCTGGCCGGAGGCCACCGGCAAGGGGATCGCCAACCCTACGGCTATGGTCCTATCGGCGGCCATGCTTCTCGGCTATATCGGCGAGAGTCATGCGGCTGACTGTGTCCGCAATGCCGTCATGGACGTGTTCGCCAAAGGCGAAACCGTAACGCAGGACCTGGGCGGTACGGCCAGCACCCAGGAATTCACCCAGGTGCTGGTCCGGGAGATTACGGCTAGTCGATGACTGCGCTTTTGAACCCCCGCATCTCCTCCGCTTCTTGTAGCAGATAAAGAAGCAGGGCGTTCGCCTCCTCGCTTCGGAGGTCCAGAGAGGAAATCGAAAGCACTCGAAACATCACCCCGGAGCTGACCACCACCTTCGTGGACCCGCCTACGTCCGGCAACGAGGCTCCGAGCGCCAGGGCTACGTACGGGGCCAGTTGTTTTCCCACCGCGGACGCATGGGTCCTGGCGATCACCTGACCTTGATACCGTAGGGTGAGCCCCGTTACTCCGTGGTAGAGCGTAACCTCCATCTGGCCCTTGGGCCGCTCGATGGCTTTCTCTCCTTGTGCCAGGGCCTGCTTTCTACTGACTGACATCGGCGCGGCAGTCCCTTAGAGTCCCAGCCAGTCGCCGCCGTTGATCTTACCGGCGGTGATGAAGTCCGCTGCGGTCACCTTGCTGGCGCCCTCGGCCTGCACTCGGTGGACCAACAGAGTGCCACCGTTGAGGGCCACCACGAAATGGTCGCTGAAGATGCTGACAACTCTGCCATCCGCAAGATTGGCTGGCTCCGTCCCAAGTTTGCAATCGAAGATCCGGAGTTTCCGCCCTCGGTGTGTGGTGTGGGCGCCAGGCTGCGGGTTGGAGCCCCTTATCAGGTTGTAGACCTCCTGCGATGGCTTTCCCCAATCGATGACCGCGTGCTCCTCTTTGAAAATGGGATCGGAGGTAGCTTTCGAGTCATCCTGGGCCGTTCGTGGGGCCTTACCGCTCTTGACCAGGTCTACCGCCTCGGCCATAGCGTCAACGCCCATGGGGAACAGATTGCCAAAATACAGGGAGCCCATGGTGTCGTCCGGCCCTATGTCGACCTCCTTTTGGAGGAGGACCGGCCCGGTGTCGACACCCCTGTCGGGCCAAAAGATCGTGAGTCCCGTGCGACCCTCGCCCGTAACAATGGCCCAATTCATGGCGCTGGCGCCGCGGTGCTTGGGCAGCAACGAAGGATGATACTGGATGGTCCCGAGTTTGGGCTTCTCCAGGACTCGCTCGTCGAGGATATCGGTGACGAAGGCCATCACGTTGATATCGGGCTCCAGGGACGCGAGCTGCTCGAAGACCTCGTTTTTCTTGAGGTCGCGGGTGCCGAATACGGGGAGTCCCTTTTCCTCGGCCAAGACCCACAGCGGGTCTGGGCGGCCACCCGCAGGCGTCACCGGCGCCGAGACCCCTACCACCTCCTCGCCTTTCTCCAGCAGCCGTTTCAGCACCTGCTCGCCGAAGGCCGCCTGGCCAATCAAGACGATCTTCATTCTGTCCTCCTGGTGTCGGTGTCGCCAAAGAGTGCCGGCAACGTAATCCATCGTGATGGTACCCGGCGGATTTCCATGATACCGGTTGGGTGGAGGCTGTCAATGGAGTTAACGGCGAGCCGATGCCTGGCGTCTCGACCAGACGGGCGGGGGGTGGGGTCCAACCCGCGCCGGAAAAGGCCTTTAGCAGGGTGCCGAAGAAGGGATGCCCAGAGGGTCGGAGCCCCGGCGTCTGCCCTGAGCTCCGATTGCATCTCGATTCGTCATCGGGACAAAATCGGACTTGTCGAAGTGGGTGCCCCTCTCCTACGCCGCCAGGCGCAATGCCAGCGGGCGCTGCCCGCCCCCGTTAGAAATGCCTTCTCCGAAACAAGGCCAGGAACCTGTCCTCGTACCGCGAAAAGAGGTTCCAGCGGTCCAGCTCCTGCTTCAGCGTGGATGGGTCCGCCTGCCCTTTTTCTACGTCGCGAAACAACGCCTCGACCTGTTGCGCCGCTCCGGCGGGGATGCCCAGGCCAGGGTCTGGGTCCAGGAGGCCCCGTCCATGGAGCTCTTGGAAATTGCCGACGGCGGAGTTCACGGTGAGCTCGTAGATGAACTTGAGGAGGGAGACATCCCACAGGTCGTCTGTCCCGATGATGACCGTCGCCAGGTGGTCGTTTGACCGATCGAGCTCCCCCGCGATCCTGTCGGCAACCGCCTCCACCCGGTCGCCGACGATGTTCAGCGACGTGGCCTCGTTCTTGTAGGTGTACAGGAGTCCTGAGCTATTGGCCCCAAATTGTCTCGAAAAAAGCTCGATAGACCTTCGGGCTTCGTCGCCGAAGCCTTCCAGGTTCATCAGGTATAAGGGGGTGACGACGGCGGGCCGCTCCGCCGTCACCTTGCCCTCACGTATCACCGTCTCCTTCGTCCCGGGTTTTTGGGGCGCCAGCTCGGTGTAGGAGGGCTCCGTCAACAAGTGGTAGGTGAGCTTTGTGACGCCGAAGGTGGCCAGGTACTGCTTTGGCGGTCTAACGACCCTGGTGTGCTCCAGAGCCTCGGCTATCCTGCGGTCGGTATCATCCATAGTCGCTGTTACGCCAGGGTCTTGAATTCCTGGCGATAGGACTCCAGGTGCTCTTCGAATTGCTGCTCCAGATGGGCCTTCACTCGGAGCCACTCTTGCTGAAACTCAGGCAAGGCCTCCACGTTTACCTGAGCCTCCCGTCCGGCGCCGCCATGCTGCCGAAGGGACTCTTGCACCTGGCCGAGGAAACGTTGCTTGAGCTGCTCATATACCTGATCACGCTGCTGCTGGCCGTTGGTCGCATATTGCTCAGCTACATAACGGACTCGAGTGATGAGCTCCTCCACCTGCGGCTTATCGCTCAGTAGCTTCTGAAGCCCCTGGAGGGCCTTGTCGGTGCTCGCCAGGATGATATCAGTCTTGGGAAGTTGGACATTAGCGGTGAGGACGTCAGTGGCGCCCCGCCGAACGTACGGCCGTAACTCGGCAGAGAACTCGTCCAGTGCCTTCACCAGGTCGCCCTCCCCCCGAAGGTGCTCTGCGGCAATGCGGTTTCCCTCGGGGACGCCTTTCCACTCGAGCTGCTTCTCCTTGGCAGGGGGTTCTAGCTGATCAACCCTCTCCATGGCTTTTTCGTAAGCGCTCTTGATAACATCGCCGTCTTCGCTCATGGTGACCACTCCGTCAACGGATGGGTGTTTATTATAACAATCTCCAATTCGCCGATTGTTTCTCGGTTTGGTGGCGCGACGTAGATACGGTCACGGTCGGGGACGTAACGAGGGAAGGGCCCTGGAGATCGCGCTGGGGCGCAGCGAGCAAGCGCGCGCTACGGCGAGCAGCGTCCGAGGCAGCCCACCCCACCCGGTGTAAGCGATGTAAAGCGGCTCCCACCTGGGATTGAACTTGTTCTTGAACCGATGCAGGCCGCGGTAGTCGTAAAAAGGCCTGACTATAGACAGTATCGCCAGAAAGGTCCTGGTGGACATCGAGTGAGCTTGATATTTCACATTCGCCAGGGGTGTGCCGGAGAGACTGGCGTACCGGCATCCTTCTCGTTGGAAAGCCAGCAGCGACGTTGCGACGAGGTAGTCCGCCAGGCCGGCCATGACGTTGGAGCGGCATCGCAACAGCTCGAGCATCCATCCGTCCTGTTTGGGAACGGGGACCCAGGTGACCAGTCCGAGCAGTAGACCCTGCTCGTCCGTGGCCGTTCCCAGCCGGATGGAGGGGTCGCTCAGCGAGGACATGCTCCCCACGGCAAACCGTAGCTCGGGTATCCGCTTTCGGGAGAGCCATTCCAAAGACACCTCTTGGGCATCATGGTATAGCTGCTCCGTCCGGTCCTGGGGGCTGACCCATGAGAACCTGATACCCGTCCTGGCAGCCCTGTTCAGGGCGCTTCGGACCTCGCGCCATTCCTTGCCCGTTAAAGAAATGTCGGCGGGGTCCACCAGGGCTTCATCCCCGATCGAGGTTACACGGTAGCCACGCCTCACCAGGACAGAGGCAACACTTTTAGGGATGCCGCAAAAAACCGGGCGCAGTCCCTGGGAGCGGGCATCGTCGTCGAAGCGTTCCAAGAGCGCCTGGGCCGACGCCCAAGGTCCCGCGGGTGGCCCCAGCACCAGGCATGCTCCGCCCGTCAGGGCATATCCCAGACAGGCCTCTCCGTCTGGCGAGAAGCACAGGTGATTCCCCTCCCGAAGTGCCATGTAGGTCAGCCCGCTGGCGCCCCATGTGCCGACTATGTGGCGTGCCGACTCAAGAGAGGAGTTTGATGCAGAGTAGGTCAAGGAAGCCGCCGCCGAGGAGACGGAAGGAGGCGAGCAAGTCCCGGGGGAAATCACTTCGGCCAATGGAATATAGTCCCTTCTCTTTAAAGCCAGGATCCGTCCCCAAGTGTAACCCAGGTCAAGCAACACCGCACGCCGACGCTGGACGTGCCGCGATCATGTTGATGGAACGCGACGTTGATGCTTTGGGTATAAAGGGACTGGTCCCTGAGGGATGCGTGGCCGCTCAATAGGGGTCACCCCATGAAGGGGTTTTCTTAGCACAGCGGCTGAGCCAGATGGGCTTACGCGGTGAGCCAGGTGGCTCAGCCGCTGTGCAGTCAAACCAGTCGACTGCGGTGCGTAACACCAACCATATGTGCGGTAGAGCTTCCCACGATCGGACAGGCTCTGGTTACAGGTCGGGCTAGAAACCGAAGAAACGCCTGGCGTTACCCCCCAACACCGCCTCTTTCTCGCTTTGCGATAATTCCGCTGATTGGAGCGTCTCTTCTATCTCGTGTCTGACCCCGACAAGGTCGACTTCGTGGGGGTAGTCGGAGGAAAAGGCGAAGGCGTTGATACCGATCCTCTTCGCCAGGTATGGGAGACTTGGGTCGTTCCCCTCGCAGCCAATCACTAGCTGACCCGTCGTGAGGTAATCGGCCAGGGTCTTCCTGGCGGCCCGCCCGAAAAATTCGTCATTGCGGGCGGAGCGGTCCAGGAGACAGACCAGCCACCCACAGCCACCCTCCAGAAACCCAAGCTTGAGGTCTGGTAGCCTGTCCAATACGCCGTGATAGACAAAGGCGACCATAGCAATCATCAGCGGCAGCGGATGGTGGAGGACGTGGGAGCCGATGAAATTCGAGAAGGTGTCTACGCCCATGCCGCGGTTGGGCGCGCCGTGGATTCCGAGGCCGCAACCCAGGGTTGCAGCCTCTTTATAGATCGGGAAATAGTAATCGTGGGCAAGGTGCAACGGCAGACCGGCGGAAGGGAGCATGGCCCCCGGAAGCCCCAGGTCCTTGACCGCCCGCCGCAGCTCCAGCACGGCGGCCTCCGCATCTTGCATTGGCAACATCGCCGCGGGATGCAGCCGGTCGCTCACGCGCCGATAGCGCTCTGCTACATAGTCGTTGTATGCGCGGCAGAGGGGGATCGCATATTCGTTATTCTGTATGAGCCCCACGGCGAGCCCCTCGGTCGGATAGAGGACTGACCGTTCAATCTCCGCCTTATCCAGAAAAGTCCTCCAGTCCTCCCCGGAGCCGCGCCGCTCGTCACTAGCGCTCACGTAGTCCCGAGCAACAGGGGCATTGTCGGCCCTCATCTTATTGTGAATGCCGTCCAGGCATGGGAACACTCCCTGTTGGGCGACGCTGCCGTTTACGACGAAATCTCGGATGCTCGGGGGGGCAAACTCGGTGAGGTCAGGCCTTGACTCCAATAAATGGCCGTCGAAATCGACAACAGCAGGCTTGGTCGGCATGGTTCTCCTCCATGGGTGGCCCTGATGTGTTCTTGAGTATCTTCGGCGAATAGTACACCTGTGGTCAGTGTTGTCAACATCGATGCCAGGCGGCACTCTCGGGGACGCTGTGGACGAGGGGTATAATGGCGATCACCTATGACGGGAGGTTGCTATGGCCGAGATAGAGTCCAGGTTTGAGGAGCTTGAAGCACGGGTAAGAAAGCTGGAGGACGAGCTGGAGATCCACCGCCTCATGGTCTCCTACGGTTTTGCAGCGGACACTGGTGACTCCGAGCGGGTCGCCCAGCGGTTCACCGAAGAGGGTGTGTACGACGTCGAGGGCGTGATGGCTATGGAGGGGCGGGATGGGATCCGTGCCATGATCCTGGGGCCGGGACACCAGTCCCTGCTTCCCAACTGCGCCCATACCGTGGGCCCGACGGCGGTGAACGTCGACGGAGACCGGGCCGTTGCGGTGGGCTACTCGCGGACGTACAAGCGCGAGGGTGATGAGATCAAGCTGTGGCGCCTGGCTTATAACCGGACGGAGCTCGAGCGCCGCGACGGCCGATGGCAGATCGTTCGCCGCAAAAACCGGATGGTGGGACATGAGGAGGCGGGGGCACTCTTCCGTGATGGGCTGACGTCTTTCGACGCCTAGAAGGACACAGAAGAAGGGGTGTCCAGAGGGCGCTGCCCGCCCCTGGCGTACCCAGGACTCTTTACGGACTTGGGCTAAGGGGCTAGGGAGTGATCGGCATCCTTCTTTCCTGCGCCGTCAGGCGGAATGCCAGCGGGCGCTGCCCGCCTAAGCTCGCTGCCGGTAGTCCAAAGCCTTGCGGTAGGCGGTTGCCGCCCGTTGGGCGGAGGGAAAGGCCAGCACGCCGCGCTCCGCCAGCGCCTGCCGGAGGTCCAAGGCGTCGCGTTCGGCGTTGGCCGAGGTGACCATGGCGAAGAACGGCTTCACGCCCTGCTTCTGTTGCTGCGCCAGCACCTCTAAATAGTTGGCCTCCTGGCTCTCCTCCCCGTCCGGATTTTACACCTGGAGGTGACTTCGAGTGCCCACGGCCCTGCGGAGGGGCATGTTCGGGGCGAAAAGCTCCATAGTGACGAAATCCGTATTTCCATCCTCGTCCAGGATGGCTAGCTCCCGTTGGACCATTTCCGGCTTACCGGACATCCACCCCACGTCCAGCGGGTTTCGGTGGCTCCCCCCGATGACGTCGAAGAAAGTACTGAGCTCCGCATAGCTTTTCTCTGAGAGGGTAGGCACCTGAAGGCCGGCGGCGCAGAAGGCATCCGTGATCACCACGGATTGCCCCCCAGTCATGCAGATCAGGCCACCGCGCGGGCCCTTGATCTCCGGTAGCTTGAGCAATGCCGGGTAGTGTCTCAGTTTGAACAAAGAGGCCCGATTATAAACCGAGCCTTGGCTGCCTGCCTCCCAAATTGTTGACATTTCCCCTTGACATTGTGTACGCTCTGAGCCCAGAAAAGGGGAGTACCGGTTGGAAACTAACCACAAATCGGTTGATGAGCGCAAACAGATACTGTCCAGACAGATAGGCAGTTTGCTCACTCAGGGTCGCCGGGTGGAGTCACAGAGCGAGTTTCAGGCGGTGTTACTAAAGGGGCATGCCGTCAACCATGTACTTCACTTGATAATCACCCTTCTGACGCTCGGTTTCTGGGGCATCGTGTGGATAGCTCTAGTAGTGCTTGGCGGCGAGAAGCGAGAACTAGTCCAGGTGGACGAATGGGGGAATCCCACAATCGCTAGGCTGTAGGAGGGACGGGCATGCCAAGAGGACCTAACGGAGAAAAAAGACCGGCGGACACCATAGGCGCGGCTGTGATGGTGGCCAAGATCGCCACCGGGGAGATCGAGGAGGACCTGCCGAAGAACTGGCAGGGCAAGGTCAACGGCGGGAAGGCGCGGGCCAACTCCATGACACCGGAGGAACGGAAGGCACTGGCGGAGAAGGCGGCACGGGTACGTTGGAGAGCTTAGTCAATTATGGCGCGCAAGATCAAAGTCAAATCTGGCAGTCAGGAATATGATGCCATTGAAGCCGATTTCGAGATCGGCCGCGAAGAATGGAATCAATACAAACTCCTCGATGGTGGAACCGTTCGGGTAAAAACTACGGTAAGTCGCATCTGTCGAGTCATCGATGAGCAGGGCAACCCACGCTATAATCAAGATGGCAGTCCGTTGTTCGTCGTTGCTCATAAATCCGACATAGTGTCTAGCTTGTAGTTGGAGGACCACATGACCATAGTGCAACTAGCGGGTGAAAAGGCCAAGTCGGAAAATACGGCAGGAGTTGACTACACTACAGTGTCGTCGGCTGTCGACTATCATGGCATGGAAATGTGGACAGGATCTATGGAAGATGAGCCAATTGTGCATCACAAACCAGTGGAATACGAAGGCGACAATCCTGTTCTCAACCCATCTGCGATGATCGTAGGCTATCTTTACCCGGTCACTCTATATGGGAAGTTGACCGTTGCCCGCAAAGACCAGAGCGGAGAAATAAGTTTCTTTGGTATCCCGGAGTAGATATTGGATCCTTCACTTGTGCCTTTCTTAGGGAATATGATGCGATTGATATTTAGTGTCCAGCCTAATGATATTCCCGTATGCCAAACTCGTATCATGCGTGAAGGACGAGGCTGGCCTTGGAGTTATCGCCTCGGCGTGCACCCATTGAAAGATGGGAGGCTTGAGATTACCCAAATCCCATAGTTACCGCCCATGATACTGCGTCAATCGGTTCAAACCCGGTCAAGCATGACCGGGTCTTTTGTATCTAAAACCTTTGACTTCCTGCTAGCATTATGATATACTTTGGGCACGAACAAGCTATCCGAACACAAGCGGATTCATGCCCTGAACATGCTGGTTGAAGGGTCATCCATGCGGTCAGTCTCCCGCGTCGTGGGAATCAGCATCAACACCGTTACCAAGCTCCTCGTGGATGCCGGGACCGCCTGTGAGCGCATCCATAACGAGCGTGTACGCGACGTAGACGCCCGCCGTGTCCAGTGTGATGAGATATGGTCCTTCTGCTACGCCAAGGCACGGAATGTCGCGCGGGCCGAAGCCGCCCCGGACGGTGCGGGGGACATATGGACCTGGACTGGCATAGACAGTGATTCGAAGCTGATTATCTCCTGGTACGTCTCCCCAGGCCGAGACTCCAGCTACGCTATCGAATTCATGGATGATCTGCGCGAACGGCTGGCCTCGCGTGTTCAAATATCCACAGACGGCCATCGGGCTTACCTGGAGGCCATAGAGGGGGCCTTCGGCGGCGATGTGGACTATGCCCAGGTGGTGAAGCTGTACGGGAGTGACCCCAGCGTTCCCCCAGGTCGCTACAGCCCGGCCCATTGCGTAGGCACTAGAAAGATTCGAGTCGTAGGCGACCCCAGGAACGAAGATATCAGCACATCGTATGTAGAGCGGCACAACTTGACCACAAGGATGTCCCTACGCCGCTACACGCGCCTCACCAACGCCTTTAGCAAGAAGCTCGAAAACCATTGTCACTCGCTGGCCCTGTACTTCGTGTTCTACAACTTCCTACGGCCCCACAGTAGCCTAGGCGGAAAGACACCAGCGGAGGCCGCGGGGTTGGCGCAGAGGCGTTATGGCTGGGATTGGATTCTACGGGAAATAGATTCAAACTGAGACACTACCCAATGCCGCCGTGGTGTCGGCCATGGTCTCCAGGTCGTCCGTCCTGATCGCTCCAGCCTCTCGGACGATGGTCTCCCATTCATCTGTGGGCACGCTTTGAGAGCCTGTGTGACTGAATGAGGCCCGGAAGCCATCCTCCGTCCGGCCTCCCTTCCACACCAGGACCGGCTTTCGGGAGGCGACCTGAGACAGTGCCTCGGAGAACCGCTTTGTGTCGCCGATCCCCTCGATGTAGGCGGTGAGGAGCTTGACTTCCGATTTGCCTCCGATGTACTCCATCCAGTCGGCGGCGTCCAGGACGGCGGCGTTGCCGAAGCTCACCCCCAGGGCCAGCTTGATCCCATAGAGCGCGTGAACGGTACTGGCGTAGTAGGAAGAGTGGGTGCCGCTGGCGCCCAGGAATCCGACCTCGCCTAATTCTCCGTGAGGCTGCTCATTCCCTTGCCTCACACCCAGGGCAGGGTTGTACACCCCCATGGCGTTGGGGCCGATGAGTGGCACTCCAGAGTCAATGGACATCCGGGAGAGCCTTTCCTGAAGCTCAATGCCCTCCTGGTCCGTCTCGGCGAATCCAGAAGTATAGAGGTTCACACCTCCCACCTTCGCATCGATGCACTGAGCAAACACCTCCGGGGTCACCTTCCTGGGCACCGCGAAGATCACATAATCAATGGGCTCCGGAACGTCTTTCAGCGCCTTGGAGTTGGGAATCCCCAGGGCCTCTATACCCGGTGTCTCACGTTCATCAATCTGGACTGAGTAGAGCTTGCCCTGGAAAACCTGGTTGCGGACGAGCCAGTTGTAGTTGGAGGCCTGCTTGGCCCCGACGACCGCCATGGTCTTGGGGTAAAACATTCGGTCCAGGGTCGCCTGATCGAAATACCGCATCTCCACCTCGGTTCTGGGGGTTGGTTGCCGGCGCCTATGCTATCAGACGGACGCAAAAAAAGCCCGCCGCAGTTCGGCGGGTCCACGAGCCAAACGGTTCACTCGGCATTGGCCGAACGGCCTGTGCTATTTGGCACCAAATGGTGCTTGTTATGCCGTAACATCCTGGACTACCATGGCCCTAGACGTCACACCCTGACTCAAGCACGCTAGTCGCTGCTCGTGGAAATTATCGCGGACGGCACATCAGAGCCGAGGCTGGGGCCTACCAGTTACTTTCCCCATTCCTACACCGGTGGTGATACAACATGAGCAGGTATGGCGGTCCTGGGGTGATCCTGTTAGCGGTCCGTTTCCTTGTATGGATACGGTTAGGCAAGGTGATTGTCCTCCTTGGAAATGCGTGGAACGGCGGTCTCGCGGTCGATCAGAGGAGGAGGTAGGGTGGCGGGTCTCCTCATGAGCGCGCCGGAATAGGGAGTTCGTAGCTATGTCTATAAAGTTATTGGCGAAGGCGACGTTGACCTACTTCTTAGCGCTTGGGACCATGATCGGGCTCATCGTCGGAGCCTCGGCTATTTCCAGACGTTGACATATATTTCGCCAATCCCCATGCGGAAATAGGGAGGCGTCATGGGAATGGACCGCCGTATCCAGACCTTTGGCCGGCGCACGTCCGGCCTCGCCCTTATCGTTACAGTTGCCGTCCAGCTCATGGTGTCATTCGACCTGCCAGCTCTATTGCTCCGAATATGGCAATTGCTCCAACTATCAGCGTTACCATGACAATGATCACCATGGCATGACTCCTACTCTGGCTTCTCTAGGACATTCGTCATAAGCCACTGGCTTGCTGCCATCCTCTCCTATCAAGAGCCCCTTCGCCCCTACTCCTGATAGCCTGTCCCGCTCAGGTTAACAGCCGTTGACTTCCCCGCCGCGCGCGATTGCGAACCGGGGTCACGGGGCCTTCATGATTCGACCAGCCAAGAACAGACCGCGCTGGAGACAAGGGAACAACCTCGCTCGATTCATTAACACTACGGTGCTCTCCGTCAGGATCATGGCCCGAGATAGCCAATAATGTGGCATTTTCTTGCCATGAGAAGACACGGGGGCGGATAGTTAACAGAGATCGAGGAGTGGGCCGGATGGCGAGTCAGAGGTTCGAAGTCCCAATAGGTAGCATTGTTTTACTAGGCAGTGCCATATACTGATTATGGACGATAAGCCTTTCCGTTTTCTGCATCCTCGTTGCGACAAGTTCTACCCACTTTGCCGCGTCCAACTCGATTGAGGCCTCATATTTCGAAATTTGGCGAAGATCAACGGGGGGTCTCGGGCCTCGAATTATCTATGCTGCTTGTTGCATTTGTCGTGACCGCCTCGGCCTTCGCCCTCGTCGTCATCGCCAGCGGCATCCATTCCAGTGGTAAGTCCAGGGAGACTGTTGCCGATGGTCTATCCCAGGCCAGGGGTACCTTGTTGGTGCTTCGTGGCGATATCGTAGCCGAGGACACCGACATCGACGGCAACGTGGACATCATATATTTAAGTGTGGCGACCACTGCCGGTGGTGAGAATATGATTGATCTGAAGCCTGGGAAAACAGTGATTCGCTACACTGATATCCACCAGTCGGTCTTGTTCGATACCGCCGCCAAGTTCTCCGTGACAGCCCTTGGTAATGCCGACGCTGATAACTTCTTGGAGCGTGGTGAGATGTATGAGTTGGCGTTGTTGAATATCGCGAGCAACCTCACAACAATGCTGACCAAGAGCTCCGCCTTCTTAATCGAGGTCTTCCCGCCAAAAGGAGTAGTCCTTCGCATTGAGCGGGTTACGCCCCCTGTACTCGACAAGTTCAACATCCTGAGCGAGCGTTTCAAGGGCGGGCCTTCAACCGGTGTCCTTCCCGAGCCATGAACCAACAGCCTTGGACCTTGGCAGACGCCCTGTTAGACGAGTATCCGCCTGCACATCAGGCTGGAACCTGCCAATGCGAGCGACCCAATGTGCCCCAGCGAATAATCTGTCGGCACCAGCAGGACGGGGCTTGAGGGCTGCGGCGCAGAGGCTGCTCAGACGCGACCGACCAAGTCGAATAACCACACCAGAAGCAGCCCATACGCGATGAATATCGCGGCGAACATGACGACATTGAGCAAGGCGGGACCGAAAACGGAAAAGTCACGGTTGTCACCCTCAATGATTGCCCAGCCGAGGGTAGCGAGCACGACTATCCCGAAGAGCAGCCCCCTCTTCCCCCGCGTTACGCCCTTGGGGGCTCCGGACTCCTCACCAGGTCGCTCTCGTCAAGGATCTTGGGCCCCTCGGTCAAGGTCCGGTGGACCGGACAACGCTTGGCGATGGCGAGAAGACGGTCCTCCTGCTCATCGCTAAGATCGCCCTTGAGCACGATGTAGCGGCGAATTACCTCCACCATCGCGTCATCCCTCTCCTCGCAATCCTCACAGTCGCGAGCGTGGATGCGTTCGTGACTAAGCTCCACGGTGACCCCCTCCAGGGGCCATCCCTTCCTCCTGGCGTAGAGGGTAAGGGTGATGGAGGTTCAGGTTCCCAGGGCTGCCAGCAGCAGCTCGTAGGGGTCAGGTCCCAGTCCGTCTCCATCCCCCGGAGGCTCGTCGGCTATCCAGGAGTGACCCTGACTGGTGACCACCTGCCGAAGGTTCTGGAAACTCTCCACTTTGATCGCTTGCATGGTTTCCTCCTGTTCCCGGCGTTAGGCTGGGTTGCTGTCGAACGGGCAAAAGTAAGGCCCCTGGAGACAATCTCCAAGAGCCTCAACTTCTGTTAAAAATGGTACGCCCGAAGGGACTCGAACCCCCAACCCTCAGATCCGAAGTCTGATGCTCTATCCAATTGAGCTACGGGCGCACATGGGGTGGGCGAAGGGATTCGAACCCTCGATCTCCAGGGCCACAACCTGGCGCCTTGACCACTTGGCCACGCCCACCACACCTGTAGGATTCTAGCATTTGGCCTTGGACCCAGTCAAACAAACGCCCCATGAGGAGCGCGTTCTTTGGCGTAGTGCACAGGCTCACGGGGGCCCGTGCACGCAGGACCGCTAAACCACCATCGGGTCGTGGGTAAAGCTAGGCGGTGCGTCGGACCTTCTTGAGCGAACTGACGTCGCTTCCTGTGGACAGGGCCTCCGGCGCTCGACGGCGTTTCCTGGGGGCGATGACCCGCAGAAGCTCGCCAACCTGTACGTCCCCTTCTATGGGATGCCGTAGCGGAGTGTCATAATTGACCCTGTAGACGTTCCTGCGGCCCTTGCGGCGCCTGTTGATGTAATGGGTTTCGTCAAGCTCACCGACGATTTTCAGGGCTGTCCGCTCCGTGATACCGATGGCCAAGGCTATTTCGCGAGCGGTGCTTTGCGAGTGCCGAGCTATCCAGCTAAGGACTAGCGCGTGATTTGTCAGAAACTTCCAGCCGGACATGTCCATAGTCATATTGTTCCACCACCTCCCCAATTTCCCTTTTAGCGCAGCTAAAGTGAAGCTTTCCTTAAGGATGAAGCCTCGTTCATGACTTCTACCCTGTTATTGTACCATTAGATGCATGTTTTCCGCAAGGGATTCACAGGCACCCGCACCACGTTTCGAGCGCCGAGAATCGGGAAATGCCTTACCGGAACAGACCGGGGGGTGTCGCATGAGTCGGCGGCTACGCCACCCCCCGCCACTAGCGTCTCGCGGAGTCCAACACAAACTGGACCAGCGTCCGGACGGGCGTTCCGCTCGCCCCCTTTACGAGGTATCCCTTGGAGGACTCTGCTCGCGCCGTGCCAGCGATGTCCAGGTGGACCCAGGGGGTGTTTTCCGAGAACTCGGCCAGGAACCACGCCGCCGTGATAGAGCCCGCGGTGCGTCCGCCGGTGTTTTTAACGTCGGCTACTTCACTCCGGTTTTGCGTCCTGTACTCCGGGTACATTGGCAGCTGCCATATCTTTTCCCCGGTGACGGCGGCTGATTTGAGCAGCCGGTTGAAGGTTGGCTGGTTGTTGGTAAAGCCACCGGTGCAGACAGACCCCAGCGTGTTGCTTATAGCTCCCGTAAGGGTAGCGACGTCGATCATTGGCTTTAGGCCCATCTTGCGCCCATAGCTGAGGGCGTCCGCAAGCAGCAGTCTGCCCTCCGCATCCGTGTTCTCTACCTCGATGGTCTTCCCGTTGAGCGCCGTGACGATATCCCCCGGCTTCTGCGCTGTCGATGAGGGCATGTTCTCGGCGGCCGGTACAAGCCCCGTGACGTTGATCTTGGGGTGCAGCATCGCGATGGCCCTCATGGCCGCGATGACGCTGGCCCCTCCTGCCATATCCGTTTTCATGGATGCCATCCCGCCTGTCGGCTTGAGGGATATACCGCCCGTATCGAACGTGACCCCCTTGCCTACAAGGCCCACGACCTCGTCGGGGTGGTCGGGGTCTCCCCGATAATTCATGATGACGAACCGGGGGGGTTGAGCGCTGCCGCGGGCTACTCCTAACAGGGCACCCATGCCGAGCCGCTCCATCTCTTCCTTCTCCAGCACCGTGACGTCCAGGGCCCCATCCGGCACGATGTTTTTCGCGACCTCTCCAATGTCCGATGGGTTCATGCGGTTTGCCGGCTCATTTACCATGTCGCGTGCCAGGCAGACGCTCTCGCTGACGATGCGCCCTACATCGACACCTTGTCGTATCTCCAACATCTTTGACCGGTCCCGCTCCACTATCGTTACCCCTGCTAGATTCCGTTGAGATCTGTTGCTCTTCTTGTACTTGTCGAAGGTATAGAGTCCGAGGATGACTCCCTCGGTTATGGCGCGGGCCGCATCGTGGGCCGCCATCCCGCCAGCCCCGGCCCCATGAAGGACCGTTGTGATCCGCCGTACCCCCGCCTTGCGTAGAGAGCGAGAGGCCTCACCCATGGCCGACCGGACAACCTCTCCACTGAGACCTCGGGCCCGCCCCAGCCCAAGCACCACCACCCGCGCCGGTGCTATTTTCCCCAAGGTATGGATCATGGTGAACTCTCCCCTGGAGCCCGTGATCTCACCGTCCGAGATCAGCTGGGTGATGACACCGTTCAACGCTTTGTCCACTGCCCCGGTCGCCCCGGTCGGCTTCTTGACGCCCTGAAAGAGGTTCACCATGAGAGCGTCCACCCGAGCTTTGAGGATGTCCCCCGTCTTGCAGCCTATCTCCATATGCTGCGCCTCCTACTCATGCAAGTGTTCTCGTGCCACTTCGATGGTCCCCTCGGAGCGCCTTTGTCTGTTCCGAGGGTCCCGGGCCATGGCCCAATGGAATTATAGCCTGGAGACGATGGGGCGTTCCACACGATAGTGGAAGGATAAGAGACCGTGATAAAATGTTTGACCGGTGCGGGTATCGGGGACAGGGTGGCGGGAAATGCGTAGGTGGGTCGCATGGTACACCTCCAATCGCGATGCTATACTTGCAGGGTTCGTAGAGGGAATTCGGTGAAAAAGGAAACGATCGTCTCATGAAGGCGCAAGAGGACAAGAGGGCCGTACTTCTAGCAAATCCGCGGGGCTTCTGCGCGGGGGTTGAGCGGGCTATCGAGATTGTGGAGATTGCCCTGGGAATGTACGGTCCACCTGTCTATGTCCGTAAGGAGATCGTCCATAACGCTCACGTCGTGGAGGACCTGCGCCAAAAGGGCGCCGTGTTCGTTGAAGCGGAGACCGAAGTTCCGGAAGGTGGCGTTGTCGTCTTCAGTGCACATGGAGTGGCGCCGGAGGTCCGGAAGAACTCATCCAACCGTGCACTTACGGCGATCGATGCTACGTGCCCCCTGGTGACCAAGGTCCACCTGGAGGCGATAAAATATGCCAGGGACGGCTATTCGATTCTCCTTGTAGGCCATGCGGGTCACGATGAAATCATCGGTACTATGGGAGAGGCGCCCGATGCGATTCAGCTGGTGAAGGATGTACGGGATGCCAGGGCCGTAAAGGTCCCAGAACCGAAGCGCGTAGTCTGTCTGACTCAGACCACGTTGAGTGTTGAAGACACACGTGATGTCGTTGAGGAGCTTAGAGCCCGCTTCCCGGGGATGCTGGTGCGTAACGACATCTGTTATGCCACCCAGAACCGGCAGGCGGCAGTGAAAGAGCTGGCGAAAGATGTGGACCTGATCCTTGTCGTCGGCGCCGCTAACAGCTCAAACTCCGTTCGCCTCATGGAGGTAGCCAGGGCCCTGGGGGTGAAGTCCCACCGGATCTCGGATGCCAAGGAGATTTCAGAAGAATGGTTGGAAGGCGTCCGCTCCATCGGCGTCAGCTCTGGAGCATCGACCCCGGAAGTCAAGGTCTCCGAGGTGCTGGAGTTTCTGAGCGCTCGTGGAGTTACCGATGCCCGTGAGGTAGAGGTGCTTGACGAGCACGTGACCTTCGCTCTCCCGAAGGAGCTCCAGGGAATGTCCCGGGCCTGATTCACATCGAATCCCCTCGAGATCCATGGCGTTGGCAAGCGACGCATCCCGGGCCTGGCCCAAATCCGTTGGGCTGAGATACACGTAGACGAGATAAATCCCCGTTCCCCACAAGGGACATGCGATGCCCTTCTTACGCTGGACTCGCTTGATGCCGCGAAGCATCGTCTTGTTGGCAGTTGTAGCCCTGATTGTTGCCGGGTGCTCCAATTCCAGCCAAAACTCGACGCCCCCCCCGGCGCCAACGGTCTTTACTCCTGTACCGACTGAAACAGCGATAGCTCCTACGGCGACTGACGCCCCTGTCCCTTCTCCTACTCCAACCGAGTCTCCGTCCCCCGTTCCCAGCCTTACGCCTACCCCGGCCGCCACTCCCACCGCAGGGCCCACCGTTACCCCTCTGGCGCCGAATGCGGTCCTGCGCGCTTCAGTGGATGACCAGGTTGCCTATGCCGGCTTGCGTCTCAACTTTGAGGTTACTGACCTGGAGCCCTTGGAGCAGGTAGAATTGTTGTTTACCAGCCCGGTCGGTGTCATAAGGCGGGCTCCCGCTGTCAGGGCGGACGGCAATGGGACTGCAGCCTGGACTCGGGATTCCACCCGGGATGTGACCGGCGTTTGGAGTGTGCTGATCACCGGTGAGTTGGGCAGTGTCGTCCAGCTGCGCTACACCCTGAAAGAGGCCGAGCTTCCCGTTCAGACGGTCGTTCTGGGAGAGACAGCCTTTCAGGTGTATCGAACGCCGGAAGCCGTGCACCATTTTGACGTGGGGGTCAGGTCGGCCTCCGTCCTGCAAATCGGTGAAATATATCGTCAGACCCTATCTTTCAGCTCCGAAGCGCTGGTCTATGACCCCCAGGAAAGCCTGGACTTCTTCCTCTTGCCGAACCCTCAGGCCCTGAGCCGGGAGCTCACCGCAGCGGGTGCGAGCGCCGGAGCCGGTCTGGAAGCGGGGGTGTCGCTCTTCGGCTTTCCCCGCTCGGGCATCTTTCTCGACATGGCCAGCCCCATTGACACGCGGCCGCACGTTGTGGCCCACGAAGTATCCCACCAAACGACGGCCCGCATAGAAGGCCCGCGCAACGCCCCCCACTGGTTTGAAGAAGGGCTGGCGGACCACCAGGGCTTTCAGGTCGCTCTTGGGATAGACCGCGAGCAGGAGCTTCAGTGGCGAAGGCTGACTCGGCAGACGGCGAAAAGGGCCGTGGAAGAGGGCCGGTGGATCGACCTGGATCTTATCGCCAACCAGGACGTCTGGTTCATGGAGACCGATTTCAGCAGGGCCGAGCTATTTTACGCCGAGGCTTATGCCACGGTCGATTATGTCGCCAGCGCCTTTGGGGAGCAGGCGCTTCGACCACTCCTGGAGGCGCTGGCTGATCGCCCGGAGGAGGTGGACGCGGTAACACGACAGCTTCTCGGGATGGGCTTCGCCGATTTTCAAGTCGAGGTGCAGCAGAGCCTGCTACGGCAGGATGATTACGAGCGAGAGGTCCAGGGGGTTATCGAGTATGCGCGGGTCATCCGTGAAATACTGGACGACGAGGTTGCCTCCAACGGGCTGTGGAACCGGTACGCGGCCGAGAGGCAGGCTCTCCTCCAAGAGGAGCGAATAGAGCGGGTAGCGGAGGTCGTTGAGGCATACCGGGCCTTGTTGACCCGAGTTGAAGAGACGGCGGTCTCGGATTTGACGGCGGAGACGCAAACTATCTTTTTGAGCACCTTCTCATCGTTTCTGCAGGGAATGGAGGGCTTTCAGCGGTTCGAGCTTGGGGGCGGCAATGACGCCCTGAATGAAGGAAACACCGGGTTAGAGCAAGCAGATTTCCTGATGGCAGCCGCCCGAGACGGGCTTGTTGCATTGCTCCATCAGCTTGCAATCACTGACAGCGAGCTGGAACCAAGGGCTGCGGTTTGATTCAGGTCCGAGCGACCGGGTGAAATCGGGTCGATAGCCGCTATCGTGCACTCATGGGCCGTTATCGAGCGTTCATGGGCCGTTATCGAGCGTTCATGGGCCGTTATCGAGCGCTCATGGGCCGTTATCGAGCGCTCATGGGCCGTTATCGAGCCTCATGGGCCGTTATCGAGCGCTCATGGGCCGTTATCGAGCGCTCATGGGAACGTAGGAACGGACCCCCTGGCCCACATATACCTGGCGCGGGCGTGAAATCTTCTGCTCCTGGTCTTCCAGCAGCTCTATCCACTGCGCCATCCATCCCGATGTTCTGGGAATCGCGAAAAGAACGGGGAACATGTCAACGGAGAAACCTATCGCCTGGTAGATAATTCCCGAATAAAAGTCGACGTTGGGGTACAGCTTGCGGTTGATAAAGTACTCGTCCTGGAGGGCGATGTGCTCAAGCTCTACGGCGACATCGATGAGGGGATTGCGTCCGGTTACGCTGAAGACCTGTTCGGCTACCTCACGAATGATCTTGGCTCGGGGGTCGTAGTTTTTATAGACCCGGTGGCCAAAGCCCATCAGCCTTTCTTCACCGGCCTTCGCCCTTTTTACGAAGTCCCAGACCTTGTCTTTGCTGCCTATCTCTTGCAGCATGCGGACGGCGGCCTCATTTGCCCCTCCATGGGCCGGTCCGTACAGGGCCCCGATGGCTCCCGCCAACGCCGAGTAGGGGTCGGGGTGGGAGCTGCCTATGCTGCGCATGGCGTTGCTGCTGCAATTTTGCTCATGGTCGGCGTGGAGAATGAAGAGCACGTCCAGAGCTCGCTCAATCACCGGGTCCGGCGTATACGAGCCTTTTCCTTCATGGAAGAGCATCCGAAGGAAGTTGCCTACGTAGGAAAGAGCGGGGTCCGGCTCCACAAAGGGAAGCCCCGCCTTGTACCGGTAAGTCAGCGCCCCCAGGGTTGGCACTTTACCCATGGCCCTGAAAGCCTGGAGATTGCGCATATTGGGATTCTCGACATCCTTCGCCTCGGGATAGTACGTGGCCAGGGCGCCCATAGAGCTGATGAGCATGCTCATAGGATGGCCGCCTTGATTGAACCCCTCGACAAGCTTGTACATGCCCTTGTTGATGTCGGTGTGTTCGAGGATGCTCTTTTTCCAGGATTCAAGATCAGATCTGCTGGGTAACTCGCCTTTGAACAGTAAGTAGGTTGTCTCCAGGTAGGAGCTCCCCTCCGCCAGCTCATCAATGGGATAGCCACGATATCGGAGGATGCCCTTATCGCCATCGATGTACGTAATCTCGCTTCGGCAGGAGGCCGTGTTCTCGAAGGAAGGGTCGTAGCTCATAATCCCAAAGTCATCCTCAGAGACCTTGATCTTCCGAAGCTCCGTTGCACGGATCGCGCCATTTACTATAGGGATGGTGTACTCACGCCCGGTGCGATTATCTATTACCGTAAGGTCGTCTGAGGCCATACATCTCCTCCGAAACGTCCTACCTGGTCGCGGTCTATTTCCATATTTGGAACTCACCTGGAGGTAGCCGCGCCCAGTTTCGACCTTAGATTAACGCCAAAAAGCAGGAATGGCAATGGCCCGTCGAAGGCCGCAAGGCTTGTGCTTGCGCTCACTCTGTAAGCAGCGCCGTGTGCTATACTCCCGCCAGAGAAAGCATCGGTGGGCCAGCAGATTCAGGGGGCACTTAAATGAAGGTGGGTGACATCCAGATAGATCTGCTGCTGGATGGCACGATGAAGATCGATGGCGGGGCGTTCTTTGGCGTCGTTCCCAGGACCTTGTGGGAGAGGCTCCTTACTCCCGACGAACGCAACCGCGTCACGTTGAATCTCAACTGTCCACTTATGCGGGTGGGTGGCAAGAACATAGTCGTGGACACCGGTCTCGGAACGAAGCACCCCCCCAAACGCCAGAGCATTTATGACATCCAGGCCGGTAACCTCGTCGACCAGCTGCGAGGGCACGGGCTGGAGCCGGAAGCGATAGACTACGTGGTCTTCACCCACCTGCATTTTGACCACGCCGGTGGGGCCACCTACTACTCTGGGGCGGATGAGCTCAAGACCACCTTTCCGCGGGCCCAATACGTGGTCCAACGGGCCGACTGGGAAGAGGCTACCCATCCAAACGAAAGGAATGCCGCCGGCTACTACGAAGAGGACCTGGAGCCATTGCGCCGGAACAATCAGCTTGAGCTTCTCGATGGTGACACGGAGCTGGTCCCGGGTGTGTGGTGCAAGGTCACCGGCGGGCACACCGCCGGCCACCAGATCGCCGTGATGGAGGTCGCCGGCCAGAAGGCATGCTTCTTCGGTGACCTGATCCCCACCGTGGGCCATCTGCCGCTCCCCTATTCCCAGAGCTTTGACCTGTACCCCATCGATGTCTTGAACGTGAAGCGAGAGCTGCTTCGCCAAGCGCAACAGGAGCAATGGCTGGTAATCTTCGATCACGAGATGGCACAGCCCGCCGGTTATTTGGATATGGGAGAGGACGGAAAGCTCAGGCTCCGAGCCACGGCCTTCTAGCGTCCCGAGTCAGAAGAAGCATGTGTTTTTGGGCCGCCCTTCGACAAGTCCGACTTTGTCCCGATGACGAACCGGGATGCAATCGGAGCTCAGGGCGAACGGATTAGGGTCCCCCCGGTCGTGGTGAGCTTGTCGAACCATGAACGGAGACTCTCCAACTGTCTTCTCATTTATTGGACGGATTAACAACTCACCACACGAGGGCGGCCTGGAACAGGGGAAGGCCATGTTCACCGTTGGAATATTGACCATAAGTGACGCTGTCTCTCGGGGACAGAGGGATGACACCAGCGGAGACAACGTTGAGAACGTCATCGGACGGCTAGATAGCCTTCTCACAAAGCGGGAAGTCGTCCCGGACGAGCGGGAGCAGATCTCATCGCGCCTCCGAGAGTGGTCGGACCGGGACGGCCTTGACCTGGTGCTCACCACCGGGGGGACCGGCCTGGCCCCCAGAGACGTGACCCCGGAGGCAACCAGGGATGTCATTGAGCGCGAGGTTCCTGGTCTGGCCGAGATCATGCGACTAAAAACCGCCGAGCAGAACGCCCACGCCGTTCTCAGTCGCGCCGTCGTAGGCGCTCGGGGGAAAACGCTGATCGTGAATCTTCCAGGCAGCCCTAAAGGGGTCATAGAGACCCTGGAGACGGTGCTTCCCGTCCTCCCCCACGCGATACAGATTCTCTCCGGCATCCAGGCTGACCATACGCCGCCGGGGGGTGCCCAAGAAGGACACGGCCATCACGGTGATCATCATGGGCACAGCCACCCCTAGATATGGCGGCGGCGCACCCATGAACATCACGGTCCTGACCCTGTTCCCGGCGATGTTTGACGGCCCTTTCGGCGAAAGTATCGTGCGCCGCGCCGCTGACAAGGGAATTGTGCGGCTACAGATCAACAATATTCGAGATTACGCCAAGGACAAGCACCATTCGGTAGACGATTCCCCCTACGGAGGGGGGGCCGGCATGGTGATGAAGCCGGACCCTCTTTTTGACGCTGTGGAAGATGCCAGGCGCTCCGTAGCGGACGAGCCCTCCCATGTGGTGCTCTTGACTCCTCAGGGCAGGCTCTTTCATCAGGCTGTCGCCGCCGAGCTGTCGGAGAAACGGCACCTGGTCCTGATCTGCGGCCACTATGAAGGGGTTGACGAGCGTGTCCACAGATACCTGGTGGACGATGAGGTAAGTCTCGGCGATTTTATCCTCACGGGGGGTGAGCCTGCGGCCCTGGCGATCGTCGACGCGGTGGTCCGGCTCCTGCCGGGTGTTTTGGGCGACCCGGACTCGGTCCTGGGCGACACCTTCTCTAACGGCCTGCTCCAGCACCCTCAATATACCCGCCCCCCGGTGTTCCGAGGTTGGGAGGTCCCCCAGGTCTTGCTCAGCGGCGATCACCAGGCGGTCGACCGGTGGCGTCGCCGGAAGGCGGTGCAACGGACCGAGGAGCGCCGGCCTGAGCTCCTGGGGCCCGCAGGTGTCTCACAGGAAGAGCTTGCCGACGCAAAAAAAACCTCGGAGGACGATGAGGCGAATTAATCGGATGACAGCCCGGCGCGGCGTGCGCCTGACTATGGCCTGCCGTTGAGAATGTCAATGAGGCCTACCCCCGCCATTTGGGTTGTGGTATCCTTTCTACTGAAACCTCGTCGCACGTTCCCTGACTTTCCGTGCGCCGCCGAGAGCGATCATGAACGTCAATACGATCCAAGAGCTGACCGACAACCCCAAGGTACCCGAAGTGAACCCAGGGGACACCGTCAAGGTTCATGCTCAGGTAAAAGAGGGCCAGCGGGTCCGGACCCAGGTCTTTCAGGGCGTCGTTATCAAGAAGGGCGGCACGGGACCCAGCGCCTCCTTTACCGTCCGGCGGGTCTCCTACGGCGTCGGGGTGGAGCGCGCCTTTCTCTTCCACTCCCCCCTTCTCGAATCAGTGGAGATCCTCAAGCGAGGCGCCGTCCGGCGGGCAAAACTCTTCTACCTGCGAGGCCGCTCGGCCAGAGAGTCCCGTATCAAGGAGAAGGGTCGCGCCATCTCCCCCAAAAGCTCCAAGTAGCCCGCGCCGAATACTCTGGGCCCACCCAGCGTCGCGAGGGGCGACATGAGCTACGCTGAGGTCGCTGTCGGCATACGCACCGAGCCCGGCAGGACTTTTAGCTATTCCATACCCCGAGACCTCGCCGTCCGTAAAGGACACGCCGTCCAGGTCCCCTTTGGCCCGCGCCAGCTTCCCGGCTTCGTCTTCGAAGTTACCGAGTTACCCGGATACCCTGAGACACGGGATATCGCACGGGTCATCGATACCCAGCCGTGGCTGACGGATGCTCAGGTCGAGCTTGCTCGCTGGATCAGCGGCCATTACCACGCCTCCCTCTATAGCGCCGCGTCCCTGATGATACCCCCAGGCTTTCGGCAGCGGGTGGTCGCCGTCTACCGGGCGACCCCAGAGCCGCCCCAGACCAGCCTGGAGTCGTTGGACGACCGCCAGGAGCTTCTTCTTCACTACGCTCGGGACCGAAAACAGGTCGGACAGGGTGAGGTTGAGGCCCGCTTTGGCAAGAGACCGGCCTCCGTGCTCCTGGGCCAGCTGGTGCGCAAGCGGTTGCTGTCCCGAGCATGGGAGTGGCGCAAGCCCACCGTCCAGGCCAAGTTCGCTAACTATGCATCGCTAGCGGTGGAACGGACACAGGCGCTGGAGGAGACTGAAAGGCTAGCCGCTTCCAGGGCCGTGAAACAGGCCAAGCTCCTCAACGCAATCCTAGAACAGGCCGGCGGAGTCCCTCTCAGCGATCTCAACCAGAGGTTTGGGCCTTCGCGGCCCGCTCTCAAGGCGCTGGAAGAACGGGGGATCGTGGCGGTGCACCAGGAGCGGGTTGAACGGGACCCCTTGGCCAACCGGCAATACCCGGCTACCCGGCCGCATGATCTGACCGACGACCAACAGCGAGCCTGGGAGCAGATCGGCAAAGCTCTGGACCGCGAGGAGCCTCCGGGCTCGCTTTTCCTTCTCCACGGCGTTACCGGCAGTGGCAAGACCGAGCTTTACCTGAATGCCCTGCAAAGAGTCGTCGACCAGGGACGGAAAGGGATCGTCCTCGTTCCTGAGATATCCCTGACTCCCCAGACCATCGCCCGTTTCGCCGGGCGTTTTCCCGGTCGCGTTGCGGTGCTTCACAGCCGTCTCACGCCGGGCCAGCACTTCGATGAGTGGTGGCGCATCCGGGAGGGGGAGTTCGACGTCGTGGTCGGCTCCAGGGGGGCTATCTTCGCGCCCCAGCCCAACCTGGGACTGATAGTGCTGGATGAGGAGCACGAGTGGACCTACAAGCAGCAGGACCCGCAGCCGCGCTATCACGCCCGAGCTGTCGCGGGAAAGCTAGCCGAGCTGACGGGGGCAACCGTGATCATGGGCAGCGCTACGCCCCAGATCGAAAGCTACCACAAGGCCCTCTCGGGAGAGTACCGGCTGCTGGAGCTGCCCGATAGGATAGTGGTCCAGGAGGATGGTCAGGGCGGGGCCGGCGCACTCCCACGGGTGGAGCTGGTGGACATGCGGCAGGAGCTGAAAAAGGGGAACCGAAGCGTGTTCAGCCGGGCGCTTTCACGGGGAATGACCGACGCGTTGGAGAGGAAGGAGCAGGTGATCCTCTTCCTGAATCGCCGAGGTGCGGCCACCTTTGTTCAATGCCGAGACTGCGGCTACGTGGCGCGGTGCAAACGTTGCGACAGCACCATGACCTATCACGGGGAAGCGCCCCGCGGAGCGCATCTCCTGTGCCACCAATGCGGATACCGGACACCGCCGCCAGTCCATTGCCCCGATTGTTGGAGCTCGAATATCAGGTACATGGGGCTGGGCACGGAGCGGTTGGAGACGGAGGTGGGCAAGGCCTTTCCGGGTGCTACGACGCTGAGGTGGGACCGAGATGTCACCCGGGGGCACGATTCCCATGAAAAGATCATGGAGCAGTTCTTGGGCCGTAAAGCGGACATCCTCATCGGGACCCAGATGATCGCCAAAGGGCTGCATCTTCCCGGGGTCACCTTGGTTGGCGTGGTCAACGCGGATATCGGCCTCTACTCGCCCGAGTTTCGAGCGGGTGAGCGGGTGTTTCAGGTATTGTGCCAGGTTGCGGGACGGTCGGGTCGCGGCGCCTCGCGGGGACAGGTAATCATCCAGACCTACTCGCCGGGTAACTACGCCGTGGCCTCCGCCGCGGCCCAGGACTACAAAGCCTTCTACAACCAGGAGCTGGGCCTCAGGATGGAGACAAGGCTGCCTCCTTTCAGCCAACTGGTCCGCCTGCTCTACATGCACACGAACGCTGCCTATGCTCAGCGCGAGGCGCAGCGCATGCACCATACGCTGGCTGAGCAGTTGGAGCAGTGGGCTTTTCCGGGGACCAAGCTGGTGGGCCCCGCGCCGGCTCCCCTGGAACGCATACGGGGCCGCTATCGTTGGCACGTCATCATCCAGGGGCCCGACCCCAACCTTCTTCTGAGCAAAGTCTCGATTCCCGAGGGGTGGGCGGTAGATGTAGACCCGGTACAATTGCTCTAGGCGGCTAGCCGCTATTCCAACATCCCCTCTCCCTCGATGGGAGAGGGCTAGGGTGAGGGTGAAACCAAATGAGCATGTCGAAATGCGGGGGTCCTACGACCTGAGGCCGCTGGACGCGCCACGGCGCCGATAGCCATTCGTCCAATCCCCACCGATAGTTATCCTCACGATGGCCGTGTTTCTCCTTTACAACCGTCAAGGCCGTCCCTTATAATCTTCCAGGTACTCGGGTGCGATTACCCCCGACGGCGCTCAAGGGCAAACGGCTGTAGACGCGCTAGAAAGACGTCAAAATGGCGGTCCTGAACATACGAACTGTCCCAGACCCAATACTCAGGCGGAAGGCCAACAAGATTGCCAAGATCGATGGCTCCATTCGAAAGCTAGCCGAAGATATGATTGAGACGATGTACGCCGCCAGGGGCATTGGTCTGGCAGCAAACCAGGTGGGAGTCCCCCTCAGATTGCTCGTCATGGGCATCCCAGCGCCTATAGAGGAAGTGGAAGGCGAAGAGCTCAAAGATGAGGATGATGAGGTCCGGGAGACCAGGATCGATGAGTACGTCCTTATCAATCCGGAGTTCGTGAAGAAGTCGGGCGAGCGGTTGCTGGATGAGGGATGCTTGAGTATCCCTGAGTACCGGGGTGAGCTGACACGTGCCGAATGGGTCAAGGTAAAGGCGCTGGACCTGGATGGAAAACCGGTGCGGCTTAAAGCGGAAGGGCTGATGGCACAGGCCCTTGAGCATGAGATCGATCACCTTGACGGTATTTTGTACATCGACCGTTTGAAAGAGCAAGGGACCCTTGACACCTTCAGCAAAATCGAGAGCCCCGAGCCGGCGGAGGCCACCGCTGGATAGCACAGCCGCTCCTGTCGCCCCCATAGGTTCTGCCTATCGAGGGGCCGGCGATAGCCCTCTACTCAACATCGGACCGGACACTTCCGCACTCCTTCTACGGCTGCAAGCTTGCCTGTCTCGTCGGAAGGTCGCGGCCTTTCTCGTTGGGGGAGCTGTTCGCGACTCCATCCTTGGCCGGCCCACAAATGACGTTGATATTGCCGTCCACGGTGAGGCTCCACAGGCGGCTAAGGCGCTGTCCCGGATGCTCCCGGCGACGCTGGTCGTCCTTGACGCCGAACGACACATCTACCGCCTGGTTAGCCGCGAGGAGGGCTGGAACGTTGACCTCACCCCCATGCGCGGCGACGTAGCGGCCGACGCTCAGCTCAGGGACTTCACCATAGATGCGCTGGCGGTCCCGTTGGACGAATTTCTCGCCGGCTCCGGTACGGATGCGCTGCTCGACACGGTGGGAGGACTGGAGGACCTCAGGCTAGGACAAGTCCGGGCGGTCAATCAGACCGTATTTGTGGAGGACGGGCTTCGACTTCTCCGGGCCGTTCGCCTCGCCGCCGAGCTGGGCTTCACCATTGAGCCAGGTACTGCCGAGACGATCAGGGCTGAGGCCCATCGCCTGGAAGGAGTTGCCCAGGAGCGGGTCCGGGACGAGTTCAGCAGGATCATGGCGGTCCCAGGCTCCGCCCGGTACCTGCGGCTCCTGGACGAGCTCGGTCTGCTCACCAGGGTCCTCCCCGAGCTGGAAGAGGGCAGGGGGGTCCAGCAGCCCAAGGAGCATTACTGGAATGTTTTGGACCACTCCATAGAGACGGTAGCGGCCATGGAGCAGGTGCTGAGGCTTGTGCCTGACGATAAGGCGCGGCTCGGTGACGTTCCTTGGGATGAGGCGACGGCCGAGTATTTTAACGAGGAGATTAGCGAGGGGCGGACAAGGGCCGTTGTGGCCAAGATCGCCGCCTTGCTTCACGATGTCGCCAAGCCGGCCACAAAGAGCATCGAGTCAAACGGCCGGATTCGGTTTCTGGGCCACCCGACCAAAGGCGCGGAGATGTCCCAGCGGGCGCTGCGTCGTCTGCGCTTCAGTAATCGGGAGGTAAAAATGGTCTCCGGTATCGTGACGGAGCACCTGCGACCTGGGCTTCTCACCCGAAGCGAAGAGCCGCCGACACGTCGCGCAGTCTATCGCTTCTTCAGGGATGCCGGTGACATCGCTGTGGACACGCTGTACCTAAGCTTTGCCGATACGCTGGCAGCCCGTGGGCCGCTTCTGGAAGATGAGGAGTGGCGACTCTATGCGGGCCGGATTAGCAGCATCCTGAAAAGCTCTCAGGAGCGTCGGCCTGAGGTCAGGCCCGTCAGGCTTATCGACGGCCATGACCTGATGCATGAATACGGACTTGAGCCGGGACGGCGCGTGGGCGAGCTGCTTGATGCCATCCTGGAGAGCCAGGCGGCTGGGGGGATAGTCTCGCGGGAGGAGGCCCTCGCCATGGCCGGCCGTCTATTGGGAGTAACAGCCGGCGCTCCATAGCGCCGGAGAGGCGGAGAAGAAGCCTTGGGTTTTCGAAAATATCGATTACAGGTCGCTGTAATCATCATCCTGGTTGGGTTGGCCATCAGCTCACTGTCTTTGCAGACCTTCAGCATTGGCTCGTGGGACCGAGGCTCGGATGACTCCCCATTGGGCCTGAGGCTCGGCCTGGACCTCCAGGGTGGCACACACCTGGTCTACCGAGCGGACGACCCCCAGGTCACCGACGAGCAGATGGAAGGGGTCGCCAACATCATCGAGCGGCGCATCAACTCCTTTGGAGTTTCGGAGCCCCTTATCCAGCGCAAGGGAGGGAACGAAATTGTCGTCCAGCTTCCCGGTATCTCCGATATCGAGGAGGCGAAGGAGCTCATCGGAGGGACCGCCCTGCTGGACTTTCGGGAATGCATCGATCCCAACGCCACCAATGCGGGAGTCTGCCCAGGCTGGCAACCGGTCACCGCCCAGGGTAGCGGAGGGGTGGAAAAACAGCTTACAGGTGCCTTCCTAAGGCCGACATCCGCCCTGGTAGCCGATCCAACGACAGGCCTGCCCACAGTCCGGTTCGAGTTCAATGGCGAAGGCGCCAGGATGTTCGAGCAAATTACCAGGAGACTTCAGGGACGGCCACTGGGTATCTTTCTGGACGACCAGATGGTATCGGCGCCGGTAGTGCAAGCGGTGATCAGCCAGACCGGTCAGATTACCGGTATAAGCCAGCGGGATGGCCGGCTCCTGGCTATACAGCTCAACGCCGGTGCCCTGCCGGTACCCATCAGCGTTGTGCGGGAGCAGGATGTCTCCGCTACCCTGGGGAGAGATTCACTGGACAGGAGTTATGTCGCGGCAGCTATCGGCCTTGGCCTGGTCATGCTCTTCATGGTCCTGTATTACCGAGTCCCGGGACTTGTTTCCGTGCTTTCCCTGGGGGTATACACCGCTATAGTCCTGGCGGTGTTCAAGCTCATCCCCGTAACCCTGACCCTTTCCGGGATCGCAGCCTTCGTGATCTCCGTCGGCATGGCAGTCGATGCCAACGTCATCATATTCGAGCGTATGCGAGAGGAGCTGCGGTCAGGCCGCACCTTGGGCGCAGCCATTGAAACAGGTTTCGACCGAGCTTGGGCGGCGATCCGAGACAGCAACGTGACGACCTTGATAACTATGTTCATTCTCTGGTGGTTTGGCGACCAATTGGGTGAGCCCAGAATAATCGGCTTCGCGGTGACCCTGATCATCGCGATACTGACCTCCATGTTTACCGCCATCTTCGTCACGCGGACCCTTCTACGGCTTCTTGTGAACTCTCCGTTAGCGGGCCGAGTCCATCTTTTTGTCCCGCTCCGGGGTGGGGGCAGTACCCGGACGGCCGTAGGGCTGTAATACTATGATCGACTTCGTTCGCTACCGAAAATGGTTCTACCTTCTTACCGCCATCCTGTTAATGGGTACGGTCGCCGCGCTTGTCCTGCCTCCAAGGATCCCCTGGGGACTCGAGTTCTCCAGCGGGACCTCGCTTACCCTAAAGTTCGTCGACCCGCCGGATGACTTGACCTCCCAAGACGTCCGGAGCCAGCTCCTGGCCCTGGGCTTGGCAGACGCCGTCGTTCAGGGCACCGGTAACGGCGGGTACTTCGTGAGAACAGAGTCTGTCGAGGACGATTTGCTTCCCTTTCTGGAGCTGACGTTCGGCCCCGTTCAGTCATCCGATTTTGAGGGTGCCTCAGACGTCGCCACCTTTCTAAGCTTTATCGACCCCGTGTCCGAGCAGGAGCTTCGTGACGCATTTGGCGAGAATGTTCAAGGGCTCGTCATTAGCCAGGTGGGCGATGGAAGCCTCTTCATCTCCGTGGAGGGTCTTGCCCAGCCGGAGCTGGCGACCCTGATAGACACATTCGAGGATATGTTCGGTCCCGCTGAGAGCATCGCCTTCGGCGGCACGGCGGACCTGGCCGTCACCCTGGACTTTGGCCTCGAGGCGACCCTTGAGGAGCTCCAGCAAGAGGTGGACCAGGTAGCGGATGGCCTTGTAGTCGTCTTAACCGAAACGAACCTCTTCGTCGTGGGTGGGGCAGAGGTCTCCGCCGAAGCCAAAGAGGCCCTGGTGCCTGCACTGGAAGCGCGGTTCGGGCGCTCCAAAAAGGCCTCCTATGACAGCTCCGGAAATATGGCCTTGCAGATCAGCTCTGACGACCCCATCGATGCTGTGGATGTTCAGAACGAGGTCAGGTTTCAGGGCTCCTCTGACGTGACCGTGTTAGAGCTCGGCGACAATTCGTTTATCCTCGTTGGGGAGAATGTAGAACAAGAACGCCAGGACACTCTTCTCACCGCAATTGAGGACCGTTTCGACAACATCCAGAGCGAACCGTTTGACTTTGACGCCGGTGACGTCTTCGCGCTGGATTTTGGGGAGGCGGTCGACATCGAGACTCTGCGGACGGAAGTCGCCCGGTTAGAATCAGCCGCTTTCATCATACCTTCGGGCGATAACGACTTTTTCATCGCGGGTAAGGATATCGCCCAGGACGATCGGGAAACGTTGCTGACGGCGTTGGAGGATGTCTTTGGCCTGGCTGATAGGACGCCGTTCGATTTTGATAACGGGGCCGCGTTGACGCTGCGTTTCACTGATCCGGTTAGCCTGACAGACGTGGTAGACAGCCTCGCCGTTATTCCGATTCGAGAGGTGTTGGCTGGTCGAGCCGAAGTCCAGCTGATCGGGCCGGGCACATTCCGGGTCATCGGGGTTTCCCTGGGACCTGAGACGCAGGAGTCCATCCTGGCCGGCATCGATCAAAGGGTCGGCGAAACCCAGAAGGACCGGTTGGACCAGGATGCCGACGATCTCGCGATCGCCTTGGATTTTGGTCCAGGCTTCACTCGAACGGACCTGGTCATTCAGGTCAATTCCTTGGATCCAAACGCCGAGGCGGAGTCGCTCGGCGACGGCGTCTTTTTCATCGGCGGAGACGATATGGATGAAGACACTCGTGAGGCTGTTCTGGAGGCCGTGGAGGCGGAGTTCGGCCCCGCCCGCCGCGTTTCCCTGGACGCTCCGGAACACATGGCGCTGATAGTGGTGTTCGAACCGGGCATTACCGTCAACGACCTCCGAACAGAGGTGACCAACCAGGTGGAGAATGAGGGGTTGCCCAGCGTGGTGGTCACTCTGTCACGAGCGGGCCTCTTCGTGGGTGGAACGGATGTCACCCAGGAGGAGCAAGACGCCTATCTCGCGGCATTCGAAGGGCTCTCAGACTCCGTGGAGACCCAGCCCTTCGACTTCTCCGCTGGGACCGCCCTGACACTGGATTTCGGAGAAACGGTGAATGAAGAGCAGCTCAAAGCTGAGCTTGTCGAGTTGGGATTCAACGAAATCAGGTTGGTGACACTTGTGGGGCCCGGCATCTTTATGGGCGCCCATGACATTAGCGCAGCCAGGCAAGAAGAGCTGTTGACTGCCCTGGAGGACCGTTTCGGCCTGGCCCAGCAAACTTCCTTCCATGACCCTGAATTCATGGCGGTAACCATATCGTTGGAGGACCCGGTCCGGGCGGCTGAGGCCGTCAGCGAGAGCCTTATCGTGCAAAAGGCGGGTCCGAACAGCTTCTTCTTGGCCGCCAATGACCAGCCTCTTGAGGCCCAGATACAGATCTTCTCCACGCTGGAGAGCACATTCGGGACCATCTTCCAGTCCGATTACAACTTCGCCAAAAACCTGGCTCTGACCGTGACGTTCACGCAGCCTTTGAGCGCCGAATCCATCCGGCTGCCCTTAGAGGACAGAGGCTACCAGGACTTGGTGATTGAGCAGAGGGGGGAGAGTACCTACTTCTTGCGGGGCAAACGTCCACCGGCCGACCAGAAAGGCAAGATCATCAGCAGCCTGGAGGCCGCTTTCGGCCCCATCGACCCGGAATCCCTGGAGTTCTCTTTTGTCGATGCTGAGATTGCCAGAAGGAGTGTGGTAAACACCTTCATCGCCGTTATCGCCGGGTCCGTGGGGATTCTGATCTACGTCTGGTGGGCTTTCAGGAGGACACCTAAGCCGTTCCGGTTTGGGGTGGCCGCTGTAGTGGGTTTGGGCCATGATGCCGCCTTAGTGCTGGGAGCCTTCGGCCTCATGGCCAAGTTCCGCGGCGTCGAGATCGATTCCTTGATGATTGTTGGGATACTGGCCGTCATTGGCTATAGTGTGAATAACACCATCGTGGTGATGGACCGCATCCGGGAAAACCTGATAAGGAACCCGGGGAGGGACTTCGATACCGCCGTCAACTTCAGCCTCAACGAGACGTTGAGCAGGAATGTCAACACTGCCTTGACCACCGCGGTGGCGGTCCTGGCGGTGCTGCTGTTCGGCGGGCCAACGATATTCAACTTCATGCTGGTTCTCCTGATAGGTGTCCTGGCCGGTGCCTATAGCTCCCTCTTTTTGGCCGCCAACATCCTGGTGTCTTGGGAGAAGGGCGAGATCCGCAGAACTCTGTTCCCGTTCCTGAGGCGAGACGCCACGGCCCCCCGTTGACTTCCCGCCTCCTTGGGTCCTAGAGAAGGTCGATGTTCCGTACCGCCAACGGCGCCGCCCTCCTATCGCTTCTGGCCAACATCTCGTTGGTGGGGTTAAAGCTGGGAGTCGGCCTGCTCATCGGCAGCATTGCCGTCCTTTCCGACGCGTTGGACAGCGGCATGGACCTGGTGGGCTCCCTCGTCGCCCTGTTCGCCATTCGGTTGGCGGCTCGCCCTGCAGACAGGGCCCATCCCTACGGCCACGGCAAGTTCGAGTCTGTGGGCGCTTTTTCTGAGGGGCTGCTTATCCTGGTAGGCGCCTCCGTCATCACCTACGAAGCGATAAACCGGCTGGTATCAGGATCGGATATTCGCGCCGTGGGCCTGGGGATCGCGGTGATGGCGGTCTCCCTTCTCGTCAATTTGGCGCTCTCGCTGCACCTCTCTCGCGTTGCCCGGGCCACGGGCTCCGTCGCGTTGGAAGCCACCGCCTGGCACCGGACTACAGACATTTTCACATCCGGGGGCGTGCTCATTGGCCTGATCATCATCCAGTTTACCCCATGGAATTTCCTGGATGCCGTTATGGCATTAGCCGTCGCCGCGTTCGTCATATTGACCGCCTTCCGCCTGTTGCGACGCGCCCTTCGAGACCTTGTGGATACGGGGCTGCCCGAGGCGGACGAAGCGGCAGTGCAGGGAGTGTTGGAGAGCTATGCTAACGATTACGTCGAGTATCACGGCATGCGTACCAGGCGCTCCGGCACCAACAAACAGATCGACTTCCACCTGGTCATGCCCAGAACCATCTCCGTGGGTGCGGCGCACGAGCTTACCGACAGGATCGAGGCCGATATCGAGCAGCGGCTGCCTCGGAGCATCACCACGATTCATGTCGAGCCTTGCGAGGTGGAGCCCGCTGTGTGTGACACCCACTGTGTGCAGGGACAGGCTCCCTACTGCTACCGGGTCCCGCATCCTCCCCACCACGAAAGGGCGTAAAGGCTATATAAAAATTCTGGACTACCCGTCGTTGGGTCCTTCGACAGGTCCGACTTTGTCCCGATGACGAATCGGCATGCAATCGGAGCTCAGGACGTCCCTTCGACAGGCTCAGGGCGAACGGATCATTCCTCCGTTCGAGTGCGCCCCCTCCCGTCCTTGGTGAGCTTGTCGAGCCACATCTTAAAATGGACCGTAGTTAGGGAGGAGCTTGACGGTCGCTCGGTCAGGCGGTCAGGCCCAGCTCACTTCGGACCAGCTCCTGGTACGCCGTGGTCAGAGTCCGGGTAATCTTCCCAGGCGAGCCGCCCCCCACCAGCCGGTCGTTGACCGAGGTGACCGGATAAACCCCGATGATGGAGCTCGTGACGAAGATCTCCTCGGCGTCCCAAATCTCTTCGGCGTTGATCCATCGGTCGTCGACGGTGAGCCCCCTGTCCAGCGCCAGGTCTACCACAGCGTCTCGGGTGATTCCAGGGAGCAAGCCACAGTCCGCCGAAGGTGTGATGAGGCCTCCGTAGGCAACGAAGAAGATGTTCGCAAAGGCGCACTCGGTGAAGCACCGCTTCTCATTGAGAAAGATCGCCTGCTCGGCCCCTTTTTCGGTGGCCTCTTGCCGGGCCAGCATGTTTTCTATCATGTTGGTGCTCTTGATCCCCGGCACCACGGAAAAGCTATTCCGTCGTATCGAGGAGATAATAGCTTTGTGCCCCTCCTCGTACGCCTCCTGGGACTCAGGCGGTAGTGCCGCGGCGGTTACAATGACGGTTGGGCCGGTCTCCGGCGGGCCGGAGGGCCCCGACTGCCCCTGTCCGGCCGTCACGGTGATACGTATTCGTGCCTCAGCCAGGTCGTTAGCTTCGAGGGTTTGGGAAACGGCCTGCTCCAGATCTTGGTCGGCCATAGGTAAGGTGATGCCCAGCTTTCGGGCTCCGCGCTCCAGGCGTGCAAGATGATCGGGAAGCCGAAAGGGCTTCCCCTGGAACGACCGCACGGTCTCGTAAAGGGCCTGACCATAAAGGAGACCGTAATCGAACACGGAAACCCTGGCCTCTTCCACGGGAAGCATTTGTCCGTTTAGGTAGATCAAGGTCTGAGGCACGGTTTCGTACAGTCCTTTGGCCTGGGGTGAGGATCAGCGGGCCTCTCCGCCGGCGCATCTCTAGGGTCAAGGGCTATTGTAGCGGGCCGGGCTGAGGATGGGCAAGGAATGCCGGCCTGCGGCACGTGTTTTCTGTTACTCAAGGTTGTGCTAAGATGCGCCGCGGCGGAGAGGGAGCGAAGAAAGGGGATAGCGGAAGATGAAGGCTGAGATCATGTCCATTGGCACGGAGCTCCTCCTGGGGGAGATTGTCGATACCAACGCGTCATACCTGGCGTCCCAGCTTCCGGCTCTGGGAATCGACGTGTACTACATGCACCAGGTGGGCGACAACATGGACCGTCTCCTGGAGGTGTTCGATCGGGCCTGGAAGCGCTCCGACCTGGTCTTGTGCACCGGTGGCCTCGGGCCAACGGAGGACGACCGCACCAGAATGGTGGTGGCGAAGATGTTGGGGGAGGAGATGAAGGTCGACCCGGAGCTGGAGAAGGAGCTCCGGGCGTTCTTCGGAGGCCGCGGCATGTCGATGCCGGAAAACAACCTGAAGCAAGCGATGCTTATCCCGTCGTCCCGACCGCTCCCAAATCCCAGAGGGACCGCCCCCGGCTGGTGGGTGGAAAGGGATGAAAAGGTGCTGGTGGCAATGCCCGGGCCGCCCAGAGAGCTGCAATTCATGTGGGAAAACGAGGTCCGCCCACGCCTGCGAGAGCGCGTGCACGGGGATATCCTGATCAGCCGAACCCTGAAAGTGACCGGTATATCCGAGGGCGCGGTGGATGAGATGTGTGGCGAGTTCCTCGCGGCCAGCAACCCGACCATAGGCGTCTACGCGAAGCCGGACGGTATTCATGTTCGGATAGCGGCCAAGGCGAAGAGCGAAAAGGACGCGGCGGTCCTGGTGGGGCCGGTGGAGGCCACGCTGCGTGACCGGTTTGGCGAAAACCTGTGGGGCGTCGACGATGAGACGATGCAGAGCCACATCGGCCAGCTTCTGAAGGCTAGGGGGATGACGCTGGCAACCATGGAGTCCTGCACGGGCGGGCTCTTCGCCAGCAATATCACGGACGTGCCTGGGAGCTCGGGCTACTACAAGGGAGGCTTCATTACCTACACCTCCGAGGCCAAGATCGCCTATGGGGTAGATCCCGCGCTCATCGAAGAGCACGGGGCGGTTAGTCCCGAGGTCGCGGTCGCCATGTCCAAGGCCGCTCGTCTGCAGCTGGGCGCCGACGTGGGGGTAGGGATCACCGGCGTGGCGGGGCCCACTGAGCAAGAGGGCAAACCCGTTGGCTCCATCTTCATCGGCGTGGACCACGAAAAAGCGGCCAGGGGTCACGCCACCCGATACCAGATGGCCCGCGCCGACGTCAAAATACGCGCCGTCACCTCGGCGCTCTTTCAGTTACGACAGCTTCTGGTACACCTTGACGGCACGTAGTCGGCACCGGCGGCTTCGCGTTCACCTGATTGACATTACCCTTGTGATGGGATAGCCTTACCCCAGTCTATGTTTATGCCCCCGGCCTTCGTTTCACCCCCCGAGAATTGAGGACACGCATGGAGTACAACCGCATCGACGTTGACTCTCACCTGCAGGAGAAACCCAACCTCTGGACGAGCAGAATGTCCAAGGAAAAGTGGGGGGACCGGATCCCTCAGCTGAGAGAGATGCCGGACGGCTCAGAGAAATGGTTCGTCAACGAGCAGCCCCGGAGCGGCCCGGCTATCTGCGAGGGTGTGATGCCGGACCGAGAAACCCCTCCCAGGCGTTGGGAAGATGTTCCCAGCATCATTTACGAGGCAGAAGGCCGGATGAGTGCGATGGACCAGGACCATGTGGATGCCCAGGTCTTCTATCCCAACATCACAGGGACCACCGGTGATGCCTTCTTCGGCCAGGAGCCGGACTTCGAGGCCGAGGCCTGCCGGGCCTACAACGACTATCAGACAGAGGAATTCATCAACGTCAACCCTGAGCGATTCTGCGGCCTCACGAGCCTTCCCTACGGCCATGGCATCGCCCGGACAGTCGAGGAGGCGAAGTACGGGAAGAACGGCGGCCACAAGGGCGTTGTCATGATGAGCGCCCCGCACCAGCGCGGCCTGCCTCACTTCAATGATCGATATTGGGACCCTCTTTGGAAGACCTGCGAGGAGCTGCAGATACCCGTTCACTTCCATGGCTCCGGCGGTGCGTTCGGCATGTGGGTGGAGCCGGTACCCGGCTCCTCAGCCAGGCGGGCGCGGGCACTGCGGGGGTCCGCGGGTTTTAACCTCCAGGCCCAGTTTTTCTCCATGATGCTGTTTTCCGGTATCCTGGACCGCTATCCCAAGCTTGACCTGGTGGCGGCGGAGACCGGGGTCGGCTGGGTGCCCTACGTCCTAGAGGCGTGCGACTACGAGTGGGAGTCTTGCAAGCTGTGGGAGGACGGTTTTGCCAGAAAACCGAGTGATATTTTCAGGACCCACTGCTGGGTGGACTTCTGGTATGAGACTGTAGGACTTGACTACCGCCATCTTATTGGCATCAACCACATCATGTGGGAGAGTGACTTCCCGCACCCAACGAACACCTGGCCCGATTCAGACATGTACATCGAACGTAGTCTCAAGGGCATTCCTGAGAATGAGAAGCGGATGCTATTGGTGGATAACGCCAGGCAGCTCTATAAGCTCTAACAGAGAGCGTTTCCCTGGCAAAGATTGACCCGGCGTCAGTACGCCGGGTCAATCTTTGCCAGGGGTGGTAAAGCGAACGAGGAGGCACCTATGGATTTACGGTTCAATGTGATTTCAGCCGACGACCACGTACAAGAAACGCCCGACCTTTGGACGCAGCGGCTGTCGAAGGAGAAGTGGGGGGATAACATCCCCCATGTGGCGAAGCAGCCGGATGGCAGTGAGCGGTGGGTCATAAACGGCGAGGTGCAGGAGCAGTCGGCCCTGGCGGCCACGGGGGCGCTATTTGAGTCCCGTCATCACCAGCCTACCGCGTGGAAGGATGTCCCCAAGGCCAGCTACGATCCGCAGGAGCGGCTCAAGGCGATGGACCAGGACGGGATCGACATTCAGGTGCTCTACCCCACCGTCTGCGGCGTCAGCGGGGAGGTCCTGGGCGCCATCAAAGACCCGGCGTTACAGGAGGCCTGCGTTCAGGCCTACAATAACTGGCTACTTGAAACCTGGGGAGACGGCAATGACGGCCGTTTCGTGCCCCAGTGCATTGTCCCGTTGACCTCGATCGAGGCTGCGACCAAAGAGGCAGAGCGGGCCGTTAAGAAGGGTCACAAGGGTGTGATCATGTCCCCAGTGCCCTGGCACGTCAATCCGGAGCTGCCCCACATCCATCTCCCTGAATGGGACTCGCTGTGGGCCAAGGTGCGGGACCTGGGGGTCCCCATCTGCTGGCACTCCGGTTCCGTTGCGCGATCGATAGTCGAGATCTATGACAAGTACACCCCCGCCCGAGCCAGGGCATTCGACAGCGTCCGGCAGCCCCTGGGCATCACCCAGCTGGTAGGGATGTTCATGCTCTCCGGCTTTGGGGAGAGGCTGCCCGATGTGAAGGTCGTCTTTGGCACCACAACCTTGAACTGGATCACCTTCCAGCTTGAGCTGTGCGACCATGAATGGGAGCGCTCGATGCTCATCAAGGACGGGGTCCTCACCAAGCCATCGGAGGTCTTTCATCGGCAGTGTTACGTCACCACCTGGTTCGACACCGCGGGTTTGAGTAATCGCGCTTATATCGGGTTGGACAACATCCTGTGGCAGTCGGAGTTCCCCAGGGAGACCTCTACGTTTCCCAGGTCAGCCGAGACCATAAAGAAGAATTTTGAGGGCATCTCTGAGCCGGACCGTGGCATGATACTTCACGGCAACGCTGGCAGACTATACGGGATAAGCTAGCGTCGCTCATGTAGGGTAGCGAAGGAGCGGAGCACCGGCGCCTGCCCTGAGCTCGTCGAAGGGGCATCCCTTTCCTACGCCGGCAGGCGCAAAGGCCAGCGGGCTCTGCCCGCCCTGCTAGACGGTGAGCCGTCGGTAGAGGAGCGGCAGTCGCTTGGGGAGAGCCTGGATGTCCGACACCACCTCGTACCCCATGTCCGCCATCATCATCTTCAGATAATCGTGCCCCGCCCTGTCCACCGTGAGGCAGAAAGGCGTGATATTCTTGCGCCGGGCCTCAATAAAGGCCATCCGGGTGTCATGGACAGCGTACTCTTTCTCCACCCCTTCCCGGCTATAGCCCCGGTCCTGGGGCCGGCCGTCGCTGATGAGGAAGAGGATCTTCGTCCGAGCATCCTGCTTTTCTAGTTTCGTTGTGGCATGTCGTATGGCCGGTCCCATCCTGGTGGCATGCATGGGCGTAATCTTGTCCACCCGCCGCTTGACGTGATCGCCGAAAGCCTCCTCTATGTCCTTGACCACGTAGAACTCCACATTTTCTCGGCCGTACCCGGAGAAGCCGTAGATGCCGTAGGAATCGCCGATGGCCTCCATGGCTTTGATCAAAAGCACCGTGCTCTCTTTTTCGATGTCGATGATCCGCTTATAGGTGCGACGGCTCATCTCTTCGCGCCGGGTGCGGAGCCATGCCATATAGTCCCGAGGATCGTCTGGGAAGTCCCAGGTGTCGAACTGCCGGCGGCCCTCGTCGATGGCCTCCGCGGTGGAGGCGCTCATGTCCAATAGGAAGACCACCGCTACGTCGCGCCGGACCTTGTTGCGCCTCCAGTAGACCTTGTCGTTAGGCGTATCGCCCGCCATCCGTTGGATAATGGACTCCACGACGGCGTCGAAGTCGTACTCCTCGCCATCGGGCAGGTGTTTGACCTTGCTCAGCATCTCCGGGGCAAGCATCTCGAACTGTCGCTTGATCTGCGTGACCAGGACGGAATGGCTCTTGAGCGTTCTTTCGAAAAACTCTTGAGTCCCCTCTTCCATGCGTCGCTCTCGTACACAACACCACCGGGGCTTATAGTCTGCCGCGCGGAAATCCCACTCTTCGTAGAGGAAGCTCAAGGGCTCCTTTGAGCTCAGGGACTGGTCGTCATCAGGTATGTGGGGGAACTGGGTGTTGGGCTGCGCTTTTTGGCGCTGCTTGGCCGCCTCATTCATCAGGTTGTCCACGAACATGCCCGTGGCCTGGTCAAGCTCCCCTTCCTGCACTTCTGACAGCTCGATCTCCACGCTCTTTTCCAGCATCTGACGGAGCTCTTCCTCCGAGACGCCGGAGACCTCCATGTCAGTGTCAGCCTTTGACGGCTGGTCCCGCAGGTTGGCAAGCATCTGCGCCAGCTCCGGCTTGAACTCGCCACGAAAGTCCACTTGCTGGGGGCTTTTGTAATCTTGCTCCTCCCCTTCCGGAGAGCCATCCCGGCCTGAAGCCCCCATTTGCAGCTCCTGAGACTGCTCCCGTTCGCCTTCCTGTCCCATGTCGCTCAGGTCCTGCTCTTGAAGCTCCTCAGGATCGGCGGGAATGTTGGGGATCTGGCTTACGATGTCATAGATCCGGATCGTGGCCTCCGCGGTGTCCTCTACAGATGCGTCGACCTGCTGTACGGACCTGACGAGCTGAGCGATCGCGGTGATGTGCTCTTGAAGCTCAGTCGGGATAGACACCTTCTGGGCATCCTCCAGACTCAGCCGCACCAGCACCTCCATCAGCGCCTCTCTAAGGGGAAGGCTGTCAATGGCCGGACGCTCTGCGATTGCATGGCCCTGTACCTTCTCGTACATCTTCTGAAGACCACGATATTCCCGCTTGACGCGACTGTCCAAGCGACCATCCTCGACGAGCATGAAGATATCGGAGGCCAGTTTCCTATCCGGGAACAGGTCGAAGAAGCGCTCCATGTCGGAGAGAGCTCCGTCTTTGAGAACGCCGCCGGTCAGGACTGGACGCTGGTCCTCCTCGGTGAAGGTCGTAGACGGTCGATCAAAGGAGAACTTGAAACTGGCAAACTCCAGGTGGGCGGCCTGATGCGTTGCAATTACCTTGAACCACCCGAAGTTCTCCTCCTTGCTGCTGTAACGCTCGACAAAGTTTGGGAGAAAGACGTGGTTGCCCTCCGTGGTAGCCTGCTCAGAAGAGGTCCAGCCGATCCCCCTGTCCTTCAGCTCTTCCGAAGACTGGAGCTCCACGCTTTCTCCGGCAAGAGCCCGGCAATACATCTGGAGGATCTCCTTAACGTTGCCCAGACCCACGCCGTAGGAGAGGCTTTCCAATGCCCGCTCGGCCCGGCTCGACTCCAGGCGGAAGAAGGCCAACCCACCGTCTTCGTTTTCCTGCAGGATGCCCAGTCCCTGCTCGAACCAACGTCCAAGCTGCTCCTCGTTGATCCTATTCAAGACCTGTGGAGCGCTACGGAGAAAGTCGCCGACGGCTCCCGCGGAGGATGCTGCCAAACGCTCGGCCATGCCGAGGGTTCGAGCGTGGCTGGCTGGATCGATCTCCCCCAGCGCGGTTGCCCCGTCCATGAGAAATGAGACGACGTTCCCTCCTTGTGCCCGGGCGATCTCTTCAGCTAACTTCAGAAACCGGCTCCGCTGGCTCTTATCCAACCGCGTCAAGACCCGCGCCCCGTTCTCCATGTAAGGTTTGACATCCCGCCAGTTGCTCTGGGCGAGAAGCTCGCCCAGAGAGAGGAAGCTCTTGCGGTCGGGCCGCTCAACCCGCGAAAAGACCTCTTCTGAGGCCACGAGGCATTCATTGGCGAGGTCAAAGGACTTTTGGGAGAGGGTATCTACGAGCCCCACAAGGTGCTCGAGCTCATCGAGGTCGAGACCAGCCAGCAGTCGCGGGCTGACATCGAAATAGGTAGAGCAGAGAGAGCTTGATTTCCACGTGCCCTTGTAAAGCCCCTTGCCCAGATTGGCCCACTGGAATAGCTCGTCGACGCCAAGGTGGTTGAGGGCCTCCGCGCTGCCTCGGAAGAAGGCGGAGGATATAATCGGCGAGTCGGTCGAAAGCGCCTGCCCCCATCGGGCCCAAGTGGTGAATTGGGGAAAGGGGAGTTTCCCCAAGACCTCTGGAGTCGCCTTAAAGTAGTCGGAGGCCGCTTCCCAAGACCGGAATGAGTGATGGGCGATCGCGATGCCCTCTTGCGCCCAGGTGATGAAGTCCTCTCCGCTCAGCTTCTTGGCGGCGACCTTCTCGGCTTTTCGGAACTCGTTAAGGACGGACACTGGAAAACGTTGGAGGTCGTCTTCGAAATGGTAACTGGGCTGATTGTCCATAGTAGTACGGGCTCTTGGGAAACCTGGCCTCCCGCGTGTGCCGTCCCGCCTGAGTGCTAGATCCCTTCCAGTCCGGCCACAGAACGGGACCACGGCGGTGGCCGCCGCAATTGAGGCTAGACGAAGATAGTGGAAACCACCTCTTCAATGCTTCTTTGGACCTCGGGATCATCCGTGAGTGCCCAGACGATACTGGCCTCGCAGGCCCGCCGCGGGGAGATGCCGTTGGCTATCAGCCTTGCGGCGTAAATCAGCAAACGGGTGCTGGCCCCTTCCTGAAGACCATGCTCCTTAAGGTGCCGCACTTTCTCTCCCAGCTTGGCCAGGTCCACGGCGACCTCATGAGAGACCCCGCCCTCATGCTGGACCACCATGGCTTCTATGCCTCTGGGTGGATAGCCGAACTCCATCGAAACGAAGCGCTGCCTTGTGCTCTGCTTCAGGTCTTTCAGCGCGTTCTGGTAACCGGGGTTGTAGGAGATTACCAGGAGGAATTTTTCATGGGCCTGCAGAATCTGACCTCGTTTCTCCACCGGCAACAACCGGCGATGGTCAGTGAGCGGGTGAATCAGCACAGTGGTATCCTTGCGAGCCTCAACGATCTCGTCGAGGTAGCAGATTGCGCCCACCTTGACCGCTCTACTGAGGGGGCCGTCCAACCATTTGGTCTCCTGCCCTTCCAGGAGATAGCGGCCCACCAGGTCACTGGCAGTCAGGTCCTCGTGGCATGCGATGGTCACCAGCGGCAGCCCGACTCCGTTATCCTGGGCCTTGGACCTGTTTCTGCCCTTGGTGGTAGGGCGACCTAATATATAGGACATATATTCAACGAACCGCGTCTTCCCGCAGCCCGTGGGTCCCTTTAACAGCACCGGGATCTTTTGCTGGTATGCGGCGGTGAAGAGCTCAACCTCATCCGCCACGGGAAGGTAGAAGGGCTCAGTCGTCAGGAAGTACTCCTCGACGATGTATTCTCTATAAAGTGTCTGGGTCTTACCTTGCGGCATCGCCTATTCCTTGCTTCCGGCCCGTGTTTCCAACAAATTCTTCACCCTGTCCCTCATCTCGTCCAGGGAGCAGTCCGTGTCGATGCCCACTTGGGCGTGGGCTGCCCGCTCCTGGGGGGACATCTGCGAGCGAATTCGGTCCCGGACTTGCTGCTCTGTCCAGTTGTTACGAGCCTTCAAGCGTTCGACCACCGTGGCTTCGGGAGCCTCGGTCGTCCAGACTTCGTCCACCAACGACTGCCAGTTGGCCTCAATCAGGATCGCGGCTTCCAGCACGACAAGCTTCACCCCTTGCCCTTTGAGCTCCTCGAGCTGTTGCTCCATCATCTCCCGCATCCGCGGGTGGACGATGCTGTTGAGCTTGGCAAGGTTTTCTGGGTTGCTGAAAACAATTGCTCCCAGCTTCTTCCGGTCTATCTCCTGATTGGGTCGAAGGAGGTCCTCACCGAACGCAGCGATGAGGTCCTTCCACGCAGGCATGTCGGGCAAGTAGCTTTCATGCCCCACCTTGTCGGCGTCCAAGATATGAGCCCCCAGTTCTTGGAGAAACTTGGAGGCTGTGGTTTTACCGCTGCCAACGCCGCCAGTCAGGCCGATAACATGCATAGGGGTTGAGGGGGGCTCCACTCCTTGCCGACAGTAGAGCTATTGTAGCAGTAGTAAATCTATTGGGTCAACAAGCGGGGCTCGGCCAGCCCGATGCTTCAAGACGGGTTCCTTTACGGCATCTTCACGGAAGGGGCAGTCAACGCCCCAGAGGTCTAACCCCGCGGAAGCAGCCTGGAAGGCTGGTTCTCCCCGCTACCGATCTCCGCCCGTTATGGCCTTTACCTGTCCGGGATTCAGCAGCTCGTCTGCGAGGTTGAGCTCATCCTCCAGGAGCCGATGGATCAGGAAATTGGACCTGACCCGCTCCCGGCCGGCCTGCCCCATTGACCGCCGCTCGTCCTCTTGAGTCAGCAGATAGTCGATCCGTTGCACGCACTCCTCAACACTGTCGACGAGGAAGCCGCTGACTCCATCCTCGATCTGGATGCGGATACCGCCGACGTTGCCCGCCACCACCGGCGTCCCCTTCCACAACGCTTCCGTCACCGTGAGGCCAAACCCCTCACGCACCGACTTCTGCACCACGACCTTGCTCAGCGCCTGGAACGGGTTCACCAGGTCTGTGAGGCCGGTAATAATATTGACGTCGGGCACGTCTCGGGCCACATCGACCACTTGCTCGTAGAGCACCACCCCCTCGGGGTCGTCGGAAGCGAAGTTGCCCAGCAAGAGTAGCTGGAGATCGTGATGGACCTCCTTGAGCTGCTTGAAACAAGCGATCACACCTATGGGGTCCTTCCATGGGTCGAACCGAGAGACCTGGGTGATGAATGGACGGCTGAGGTCCACTCCATGGCTGGCCAGCACCTTTTCCATCTCGCCCAGAGGCATGGGGCGATTCTTGGGCATAATCGGGTCAATAGCTGGCGGTATGATGCGAATCGTTGGTACCGCCAGGCCCGGGCCCACGAATTCCGGAATGCTGAAGATAGCCGCGTCATAATCGTGGGCCAGGCTGCTGATCCAGCTCCAGGCTTCCCCGTTGGGGGTCGAGGTGTCGATATGGCAGCGCCATATCCAGCTGCTGTCGTTCTCCGGCGCCAACCGGCGGAGCGCCGCCGGCTGTGGGTCATGCACGAAGACCACGTCGTAGTCTGCCGCCATGGCCTGGGCATTGCGCCGGATGGTCTCCAGGTAGAGGTCTCGGTCCTCCGTCGTGAAAGTGCGCTCGGCTCCCTGAAGAGCGTTGTGCAGCTGCTTGGTCACATTGAAGAACGGCAGCTCGGCTTCCAGCACCAGCCAAGTCGTCTCCATCCCCAGGCCGTTATACAGTGGCACAGTTGACTGAAGAATCTCCGCGACGCCGCCGCCATTGGCCGTGGCGTTGACATGGGCTATCCTGGCCCCCTTCAACCGGGCAGCCAGCGAGGAGAGCCGTTCCACAGACCCGTCTCCGATGTAGGAGCCGTAGGCCTCAAGGGAGGCGTGTTCGAGTTCGACGATTTTCAATGGTGGTCTACAGCCAATTCATGAAAGATGGCTGCCCCGCCTGGGTTCGAACCAGGGCTAGAGGATTCAAAGTCCTCTGTGCTACCACTACACAACGGGGCAGTGCTAGGATCAGCGGCCGCGGCCGCCGTTTCGGCAACGCCGTTAGTGGCTACACAAATAAGCGGCCCATAGCCGCTGGAAGAAAAGATGAACGAAGTCCTCTTTCTGTTTCTTCTCCCCATTCTATCACCGAAACATCCCTTTTTCACTGAAGATGGTGGGCGCCTCATAGGTCGCTTTAGGGTTGACGGGCCGGTAGGCCCACGATGTTGATACGGATGACGCGACGGATGATCCTAGAAGCTATGCCAACATTCCCTCTCCCTTGATGCCTGTCCTGAGCAGAGCAGAAGGGAGAGAGGGCCAGGGTGAGGGTGAAACCAATCCGGCATGTCGATTTTTGGAATAGCTTCGATGATGCGCAAAGCTCTGAGGCCTCTGTCAGCGCCTGCTATCGCTTTCGCTTGAAGACCGACATGAGGCGAGAGAGGATGCCTGCCTTTGATTGACGGCGCAGCCGCTTGTCGCTGCAGGTAACGCAGGTACACGCTGCAGGATGGGGGTTGGAGTAGGCCTCTCGTTCGTTCACAGTCATCCCACCTCGGCCCGGACCGCTCCGTCTGTCGTTTTAGCTGGCTGACGAAGCTTCTCTGGTCGGTTCTTTCGCACTGTTCTATGATTATAACCGATGGTGCGCTGCCAGCCCTGGGCGCAGACTGCGTGCTGCTATACTACGCCGATGGTCCTCAATGACATCCCTCAGATGCCCGTCCTGGCAGGGTTATTCGTGGGCGGATGCGTGGAACGTGGCGAGGGCTCCTCGTTCCGAGCGAAAGCCCACGCCCACAACATACCCGGAACCCCCTTTTACGGATGGGTCTGCGTCCGGTCCGCAAGGCGTATCGGAGACTTCACCGAAGATGGTCGCGTCACAAGGCCCAGTCGCTTGCTTTGGCATGAGTATGCCCACATCCTGACCCCCAGGCACGGCCACGACGACGCCTGGCGCCTGAAGATGCGGGAGCTCGGCCAGCCTCTCCCGAAGCAATACCATAAGCGCCCCAGGCCCAGCAGGGCCGCAGGCGGCAGGCGCTCCACAAGGGGACTGGCTACCCATAGCCCGATGTGATACCCTGCCCACGTCCCCGACGGCTATTTCATTTTCTCTTCGATCGCATGTAACACACGGCGAGCGCTTTTTCAGGAGGAGTGATGGGCAACGTCAACGGTAGCTATCTCATATCCAGGACATTGAAGGAAGAGGGGGCCGATGCCCTGTTTTATGTCATGGGAGGGCCCGATTTCGACATCGTTATGTCGGCAGAGGACCTGGGGATCAGGTCCATCGATTTCAGGCACGAGCAGGCGGCAGCCTTCGCCGCCCACGCCTACGCCAGAGTGACGGGCAAGCCCGGCATCTGCACCGCGGCCTCCGGGCCGGGGACCCTCAACCTGCTGACCGGCATCTACACCGCCTCCATAGACTGCGCTCCCATGGTGGTCGTCGGCGGGGCCGGCCCGGTCCACGAGATCAGCCGAGGAGCGTTTCAGGAGGTGGACCAGGTCAGCATCCTCAAACCCCTGTGTAAATACTGGCACCAGACGACACAGGCCGCCCGTTATCCGGAAATCGTCAGCACCGCATACCGGCAGGCGACGACTGGCCGCCCAGGCCCTGTGTACGTGGACTGCGGCGCCGACGTCCTGTACGAGATGGTGGAAGAGGAAAAGGCGATCAAGCCTGCCCGCGCAGCGAAGCGGAGCAGGCCCCATGCCGACCCCGGCATCGTCAAAGAAGCGATCGAGGTGCTGGTCAAGGCGGAGCGCCCCATCATCGTCGCGGGCGGCGGCGCGTTCTTCTCCGGGGCCGCTCCAGAGCTGGAGCAGTTCGTAGACATCACCAATATCCCCTTCTATACCGCTCCCATGTCCCGCGGCCTGGTGCCGGAGGACCATCTGGTGTCCTTCCAGGCGGCTCGGAGCACCGCCATGAAAGAGGCGGACGCGGTCCTGGTAGTGGGGACCCGCCTTAACTGGATGCTTCAGTACGGCAGCCGGTTCAGCCGGGACGCCAAGATAATCCAGATCGACATCGAGCCGGCTGAGATAGGACATAACCGTAGCATCGACCTGGGAATCGTCGGCGACGCCAAGGCCGTGATGGGCCAGATGGTCGCCGAGGCCCAGACTCAGGAAAGCAAGTTTGCCGGTGCTCTGGAGAGCCCCTGGATCACGCATCTGCAAGAGGATGACGAGCGACGCACCGCCGATATGGCACCAACCCTGAACTCGGACCAGCGGCCCATACATCCCCTGCGCCTCTGCAAGGAGATCCGAGAGTTCCTGCCCAGAGAGGCTATCCTGAGCGTGGACGGCAACGAGATCCTTCACATGGGCCGTCAGAGCATCCCCACCTATATGCCAGGCCACCGCCTCAACGCAGGCGTGACCGGCACCATGGGGGTGGGCCTCCCTTACGGCTTGGGCGCACAGGTGGCCAAGCCGGGCAATCCAGTGCTGGTCCTGCATGGAGACGGCTCCATGGGTCTCAACGCCATGGAGATCGATACCGCGGTCCGGCACAATCTGCCCGTGGTCTGCGTCATCAGCAACAATGCGGGCTGGACCGCCCGGAGCGACCGGCGGAAACCCGGCCGGGAGCTTGGATTCACCAACTTCGACGGCATGGCCAATGCCTTGGGGGCCTACGGCGAAAAGGTCGAGGACCCGGCTGAGATCAAGCCGGCCCTGGATAGGGCCTTCAGCAGCGGCAAGCCTGCCGTGATCAACGTCATCGTCGAGCCGACGGCGGCCGGAGTCTCCAGGGCCTGGGGCGGCTCCCGGATGGAGTAGCGCCGCTCATCGTGGTGGCGTTTTCCCGTTCCCCGCAGTAGGGGTTATTCCAAAATCCCCTCTCCCTTGATGGGAGAGGGTTAGGGTGCCGTCAGGCGCAACGCCTGCGGGCGCTGCCCGACCCTATTTCGCCGCAGGACGCAGCTCTTCCACCTCGATGTCGTTCGGCACATGGAACTGGAGCCTATGCCCGCCGTTGACGTCCAGGATGGCTCCCGCCACTCCTGAGGCCATGTCGGAAGCCATGAACATTATCGGGTTCGCTATCTCATCCGCGGAAGGTATCTTGCGGAGGGCGATCTCCTCGGTCCACCTTTCGAGCTCTTGCTCATAGGTCCTGCCTGCATCTTTCGCCAGGCCCTCGTAGAAGCCTTTGATGCCTTCGCTCCAGATGTGGCCCGGCGCGACGACATTGACCCGGACTCCGAAGGGACCCAGCTCGTCCGTGAGGCATTGGGACATCATGGTGACCCCGGCCTTGCCCGCCGCCCAGTCGCTTCTTGACTTGTAGCCGTTGCGGCTGGAAAGAGAGGTGACATTGACGATGGACCCCCTTCGGGCCCTGATCATATACGGAGCAACGTAGTGGCACATCACCATGTTGCCCCAGGCGCCCGAGTCCATGGACTTACGCCACGCCTCAAGTTCTTCGTCAGTGTACGTGACGATGGAACCCCGCCGCACGGCGCTGAAGGCAAGGTTCACCAGCACATCGATACGCCCGAATCGCTTGAAGGTCGTGTCCGCGATGTTCTTGCAGTCGGCAGGCTTGGTGATGTCGCAAGGTACGGCAATCGCCTCCCTGCCCATGCCGTTTATCTCCTTGGCCAGCCCTTCCAGCCTCGATGCGGTCCGGGCGCCGAGTACGAGATTCGCCCCTTCCTTCGCCATGAGCCGCGACAGCGCCGTTCCCACGCCGGGCCCAGCTCCGCTGATGATCGCTACCTGGCCGTCAAATAGTCCCATGTGCACCGCCTCCTTGGCTTACGATTCTGGTGTCAAGCGTCTATCCCTACAACGACAGTCGGGAGTGTAAGCGGGGCTTCTCGGACTGTCAAACGACAAAGCTCGTCGCGTGACACCGGCTGGACCGTTGGGTAATATGCTGGAGCGATGGAGCGAAAACAGCTGGGGGAAAGTGGCATCGAGGTGCCGGAGGTCGGCATCGGCACCTGGCGGTACCGGGGCGGCATCGGTCCGTTGCGCCGCGGCCTTGAGCTCGGCTCATTCCTTATTGACACGGCGGAAGCCTACGGCACTGAGGAGATGGTCGGCAGGGCGTTGAAGGGGTTGCGCGCCGAGGCGTTCATCGCCACCAAGGTCTCAGGGGGGCATTTGCGGTATGACGACGTGCTCCGGTCGGCCGAGGGCAGCCTGCGGCGTCTGGGGACCGACTACATCGACCTGTACCAGGTGCATTGGCCAAACGCCAGGATTCCCATTGGTGAAACCATGCGGGCCATGGAATCACTGGTAGAGTCCGGCAAGGTGCGCTTCATCGGCGTCAGCAACTTCACAGTCAGAGCGATGCAAGAGGCCCAGGAGGCCTTGGGCCGGAGCCGAATTGTTTCCAACCAGGTCCAGTACCACCTGCTCGATAGAGGGATCGAACGAGACCTGCTGCCCTACTGCCAGCAGCACGGGGTCAGCGTGCTGGCCTACAGCCCTTTGGCTATGGGCGCCCTGACTTCCAAGCCGCTGTTCCGACACAAGGCAGCCATGGAGGAGCTCCGACGGGTCTCTGGAGAGAGTGGGAAGAGCATGGCCCAGGTGGCCTTGAACTGGTGTACCTCCAGGCCGCCGGTCATCGCAATACCCAAGAGCGATCAGGAGGGCCGGGTCGAGGAAAACTGCCTTGCCTCCGGCTGGCGGCTTTCCCAGGAGCAGCTAGATACCCTCGACCGCGCTTTCCGTTAGACTGGCTCTGTTATCCACGGCTTGAACTCCTGCGGTAGCGCTCACGGTAAAGTGGCAAGCCCTCCTCGAATGCTTTGTACTTCTCCTCCCTAACTCGAGCCAGAAGTGGATCCGTAGAATCGAATTCGACATAGTCGGCTAACCCATCAATCACCTCGTCCAGTAGGGTCGCACGGGCGTAGAAACGCATGCGATCACCGAAACCATCATCAGTGGCTTGCACTGCAAAGCTGTGCCAATCAAAGGCCGGGTCATGGCGGGCCGAGTGCCAGAGCACCTGGATGTAGTCTGCAACGGGATCGCCTAACGCGATGTCGTCCCAATCAAGAACATACCAATCCCCGGCGTGAGTGATTAACGTGTTGCCCTCGTAGAGGTCACCGTGCGTCGGCCACTGGGCCGGTACGTCAAAGGCAACCACATTCCTCACCGTCTGTTCTAGCCTCCGCGTCTCGCGCTCCATCCATCCTAAGAGGTCATCCGAGACCGAGGGCATAGCAGCATCTCGGATGATACCGATGTCGATATCCCACCTCCGAATGTAAGTGCGTTCAAAGTACTGTCCAACCGTTGCTGCTCCCCTAAGCAGACCGATTTGGGGGGTGAGTTCTTGGTCTGCGTGGAGTCGGCGAGAGATGTCTACCAGCGCCCCTGTGCGGGAACCGCCAGCCGGAGGCACGCCTTCAATATGCTCGAATACGAGGCCACCCATGGCAACAAAGGGCAAGTCAACATGATCGATGATGCGCGGAGCTCGATAGCGCGATTCCAGCAGCTCGCGGACGGCCAGCCACTTCTCCCAGACACCTTTGCGCTCCATAGGCCACAGTTTAACGTGGACCGCATGGTCGCCATCATGGACCTTGAACGAGCGTCTACCGCCACTACCGAGCGCTCGCTCTATTCGAAGAACATCAGCGTCCAAGCCATAGCGGTCTGCGTTAAGGGCGAAGTGATCAACAAGAACTGCTGCGAGATCGCTGGCTTCCATTGCAAGCCCCCCGCCCTACGCCGCTAGGCGCAATGCCTGCGGGCGCTGCCCGCCTACACCATCCCTAGACGCTGCATGATGGCAGGAAACTCGTCGGCGTCCGCCACCGGCCACACTTCCGGGTAGCTACCCGTAAACACCCAGGTCTTATGCAAGGGCTCAAAGAAGGCGTCCTCATTCGGGGCATCGAGGATGATGGTAAGGGCGCGCCGTGTCAGGGAGAAGTACATGCCCATGGGCTTCACCTTCCCCCACTCTGCTAAGAACTCTTGTAGCTTCTGAGGCTCTTCTTCCAACTCAGTGCCGATCTCAGGATCTATCTCTATTTGGACAATGTACTTCAACGGTCGCCTCCGGTCAGGTGATATAGCGGTAACGGTCTCGCCGAAACTCGGGTGACATTGTACAACAACGACACGCCCGACTCAGCGTTCGTGGCGGAGGCACCTAGCGCTCAGCCGGGACCTCCACCGGCTGGCCCCCGGCCCTCACTGATTCGTAAGCCGCCAGGACGACGGCCAGGTCCCGAGTTGCCTCCTCCGGCGAGCTACGGCTTGGCTCCCCCGAGCCGACATAGGCCAGGAAGGCGTCCAGGAGTCCAACAAGTCCCCCCACGTCATTGGGCACCGGAATGGTCTGCTTCCTAGCGTCGCAGCTTAGCTCCACACCCGACCCGAAGAAATTGAAGCTGATATAGCCGTCGGAGCCGACGATGAAGCAGGTAAAGCTCCCGGACTCCCCCTGTACCGCCCAGGAAAAATTCAGCGTGCCAACGGCCCCATTGGGAAGGGCCGCCCACAGAGAGACAGCCTCCTCTCCATCCATCTCCGGAAATATCTTCGGGGTGGTAACGGCCGAGATTCTACTCGGCTCACCGGCCAGCATCCTCATGGACGAAATCAGGTGGATTCCCCCGTCGATAAGGGCGCCACCGCCCATCAATTCGCGGGACAGGCGCCAGCCGGTGGGCCGGTCGTACGTTGTGACCTGCATGTGAATAGCGTGGACGACGCCTATCGCTCCTTGTCCCAGCAGGTCGGCTGCCGCGGTTACTACTGGCATGTACCGATAGTTCTCGGCCACCATGAAGCGTATACCCGCCAGGCTGGCGGTCTTCGCCATCGCTGCGGCATCCTCTAGCGTCGTCGCGATGGGCTTTTCCAGCAACACGTGCTTGCCATGAGCCGCCGCCAGCTCAACGTGAGCCTTGTGCTGGCTATGCGGTGTCGTGTACAAAAGCGCGTCCACCTGTGGGTCCGCAACAGCTTCCTCGTAGCTCCCGAAGGCGCCGTCGGCCCCGTGCTCCCGAGCATAGGCCTGCGCCTTATCCATGGATCGGCTGGAAAAAAAGAGCCGCACCTGGTCCTTACGCTCTCGCGCTGATCGAGCGTGCTCGGCGGCGAAGCGCCCACACCCTACGATGCAGAGGCCAAGGCGATTGTCTCCTCTGTTGCTGATCATCACCCTCCTCCATGGTCTAGTAGGATGCTGAACAAGGGGTGTCCAGAGGGGCGGAGCCCCGTCGTCTGCCCTGAGCGTAGCCGAACGGGTCGGAGCCACGGCATCCTTCTCTCCTCGCCGTCAGGCGCAATGCCTGCGGGCGCTGCCCGCGGACCCCCTTGAGGGAGTTTGTGGGGGTTGTTCAGCACCCTGCTAATCATAATCTGTTCTGTATTCCGGCTCACAAAGACTCCAGAGCAGGACCTGCCTCACTCCAGAGGTCCTTGGTCGAGGATATCCGCTCAGCCGGGGTGCTCCGCAAGAAAGGAACGCAGAGTCGCGTTGAAAAGATCGGGTCGCTCCCATTGGGGAGAATGCCCGGCTTCCGGAATCACCGCGAGCTTGGAGCCAACCACAAGGCGCTCCAGTTTCAAAGAGCCCTCCATGATCATGGCCGAGTCCAGATCCCCCACGACGATCAACGTCGGCGTCTGGATGCCGATAGCGCGCGCTTCGGTGCCTTCCCAACCGGCGAGACCCTCCCAGGCTCCCAGATAGGCATCCACGGAGATAGCGGCCACCCGCTCCTTCTCCTCCATGGACCGTTGTGGCGGCATATGTGGGGCCGGTGCCACATCATTACCGTCGTTTGCTACAGCCGACATACCCTGGGTTTCCGCCAGGTGACGACGGCGCTCCCTAACCTCGACTGCCCGCGGGTCAGCCTCGAATGCGAATCGGCTCGAGGTGTCCTCCAGCGTCAGGGATAGCAGCCTTTTCGGATGGTGCAGCGCCACCTCCTGCACAACCCCGCCGCCCATAGAATGGCCTACCAGGTGGTAACGTTCTAGCCCGACATGCTCGGCCAGGGTCTCTACATCCCTGGCCATCCTGGGAATGGTGTAGACCGATCGGTCCTGTGGCGCTTCCGACCTTCCGTGCCCAATCTGGTCCAGGACTAAAACCCGATACGCTTCTGAGAACTCTGGGACCTGGTTGCGCCAATCACTGATATCCCCTGTATAGCCGTGGACAAATACCAGCCAATCTCCGGAGCCGCCATGGACCTCGTAGTGGAGCTTGGCTCCGTTAATCGCCGTGTACGGCACGGATATGGCTCACCGCATTTACAGGTTGTTCGGCAGAACGCCAGAGACCACTTCCTGTCATCGCAATCCCCGGTGCTGTCGGAAACGGTGGAGTCAAATCAGGGCATTGCCTGGGCGGCGGGTCGTGTCCCACCAACCAGGCGGTAGGCCCATCGGGTCAGCCGGCTCAGGAGCCGCGACTCTGATTGAGTCCATGCCCTGGACGCTCGCTCACAACGCTCCACTGCGTCCTCCATCTCAGCCAACCCTTCGACCCCCAGGCGGTCCTGGATGTCGGAGCGCTTGGCTTCGACGAACCCACGCAATAGCTGAAAGTCTATGTCATCGAACACTGGAAAATTTCCGGTGTGGAGAGAGGAGCGCCAGTGACTGCCTGTCGGGGGCAAGGTGACCACAGCCGACTCCAGGTCGATAATCTTGAGATCACCTTCAGCCGTGCGTATCACATTGGTATGGGAGTGGGGATTGCGGGGATTCACCTGCCAAACCGGCATCCCCGCCTCACTGAAAATCTCGGTCACTTGACCCAAGAATGCCAGAGTTGCTTGGTCTTTCTGCACCGTCTCTCCGGGCACGAACTCCGTGACCAGGGAATGCCTTGCCCCTTCCGTGCCCACGGCGATCACCGGGGAGACCAGGTTCTTCCCCAAACGATATGCCGTGAGCAGTCCGGCGATCTTACGCCGGTAGCCAGCCACTCGCAGAGCCGCCAGGTTATTCTCGTAAGGGAACCGGGCCTGGAAAGCCAGCCAGTACATGATCCGCAGCAGGGCTGGCGGCCTGTAGACCTTCGTCGCCGTCCCTTTTTCAGGGTCGATCATCACGACGCTGGCGATGGAGCCCTCAACACGACATGGCTCGCACCCCTCCACCTTCACTACTTTGCGGGACCTCAACGAGAACCAGCCGGAGCGCCGCAAATGGAGAAACACCGGGATGACGGCGGCGATCCAGAGGGCCCCCAGCAGATACCCCGCCGCCACGTCACTCGGCCAATGCGCTTGGGTGTACATCTTCGATGGGGCTGCTGAGAAGATTATCCCCCCGCAGAGAGCGAGAAGCGGGTACTGGTAGCGTTTCTTGAGACCCAGGTAGATGGCCAGGAAACCGACGAAGCCAAAGAGCACGGTGGTGCCAAAAACATGACCGCTGGGAAAACTATAGCCGGAAGAACCCAGCAACGGCCCGGATCGTCCCACGAGGCTCGCCAACAGGGAAGCGCCGAGAAAAGCCAGGAGGCCAACCGAGCCGCCGATGACCGCAAGGCCACTGGCTTCTCGACCCTTTCCGATCAGCCACAGCAGACCGATCACCATGACGCCAACAACAGGAGCAGGCCAGCTGGTGGTCAGGAAGTTCATCACGGCAAAGAACCCGGCTAGACCGGGAAGGTCCCATCCGGTAACCCAGGCCATCACAGTGAGATCGACCGAAGGGGTGGGATCGCGCATAACGGCCCCCACGAGAAGCACCAGCAGGGTTATCGACACAGCGGCGACAGTGATCACGATAAACGGCCACCGAAGTTCTTTCCGCGTCAGCACCGCCCGGATTGCAGCCGCCATCCCGTCCTCCACCCTCATTCACTTAAACACCGCCGTTAAACTATACAACAAACGGGTAGACCCGAATACCGAAAGGGACTAGGGCATCGGAGAGCCGTGGTGGTGAACCATGAGCCATTTCCCCTCACCCAGCTTATAGATATTCGTCGCCTGCACCCTGCTCTCGGCAACCTGGGCATCGTTGACGGACATGATGTTCTCTGTGCAAGCCACCCAGGCCCAAGCTCCCTCGACCGTAACCTCCAATCCCGTGATGGTAAACTGCATCATGGTGGCATTCTCGAAGATCCTCTGCCAGCTGCCCATGACCTCCTCCCACCCCTGAAGCAAGGCCCATCCGGGATGGACGCATCTCACCGGCTCGCCCTGTGCCCACACTTTCCCCATTTCTATGATGTCCAGACTCTCAAAGGCCCGGTAAAAACCCCGATTTGCCTGTTCGACCGCTTCAATTTGGGGGATCTCCATCCATCGCTCCTGGCAGGGGGTTTCGCGCTCGGCCCCCTCATCCTACACCCCTCATCACCCCCGGACTAGCCACAGATTTCGCAGATGGCGCAGATAAGGAGAGGGCTCGGGCAAGATTCAATATATTGTAGGGACTTACCGATGTTCCAGAGCCTAAAGGGTTATTCTTAATTCTGCGCAATCTGCGGATAATACTGGCTCATCCACGTAATCTACCGACTATGAGCCCCGCCTATTCAACGGTAAAGAGCCCCCTCAGGCCGTTCTGCCGGACGGACCTCAACGTCTGCCGGTAGGTGATTGCGTAGTGCGTTCCAACCACCAGGGCTGAGAGGGTGAGACACAAAGCGACCTGCGTCGCTCCCTGGTTGGTGACGACGTTGAGAGCGACGATCCCCGCGGCGATGCCCAGGACCACGCTGCGGGTTGCATAGCCGGCCACAAGAGCGACGGCCAGGGAAAGGGGGGCCCACAATGGGATCACGGCCATGGAGATGCCAAAGATGATCGCCACCCCCTTGCCTCCGCGAAAGCGCAGGAAGACCGGCCAGTTGTGGCCTATCACGACGGCCAGAGCACCGACGAAGAGCGCGTAGTCCGGAAGTCCGACGGCCTGAATGGCCAGGACGACGGCGGCAGCCTTGGCCGCATCCATGACCAACACCGCGACCCCCGCCGGGGGGCCAACGTGCTTGAACACGTTGACGGCCCCGGGGTTCCCGCTCCCCACCGTCCGGATATCCATGCCGTTCAGGGCCCGAGTCAGCACATAGGCTACAGAGATCGAGCCAACAAGATAGCTCGCCGGCAGGACAACCAGAGCGGTCAGAAGTACATGCATGTTTCGAGGCCAAGAGACAAGACACCAACGCTGCGCTCATCATTGTACCTGAGCCATTATGGTAAAAGGCAGAAAGAGGGGGCGGCCGGGTGGCCGCCCCCTCTTTCTGCACCTACGCCCGTCGTCCCTTAGGCGTCGTAATAGAGGAAGAACTCATAGGGATGAGGCCGGAGTCGTATAGGGTCGATTTCGTTGGTGCGTTTATAGTCCAGCCAGGTATCCACCAGGTCCTTGGTAAAGACGTCACCGCGCAGCAGGAACTCGTGGTCCGCCTCCAGGGCATCCATGGCGGCCTCCAGGCTTCCAGGGACCGTGGAGATACCCGCGGCCTCCTCGGGAGAAAGCTCGTAGATATCCGCATCCAGGGGCTCGCCGGGATCGATCTCGCTGATGATGCCGTCGATGCCTGCCATCAGCATGGCCGGGAAAGCCAGGTACGGGTTCGCCGTCACGTCCGGAGGCCGGTACTCGATGCGCTTGGTCTTTTCTTCAGCAGAGTACATGGGGATACGGACACAGGCGCTACGGTTCCGTGCCGAATAGGCCAGGTTGACGGGCGCCTCGAAGCCGGGGACCAGTCTCCTGTATGAGTTCGTGGTGGGGGCCGCGAAGGCCAGGATCGCCGCGGAGTGTTTCAGCAATCCGCCGATGTAGTATTTACAAAGCTGGCTGATCATCCCGTATCCCTTGGGGTCGAAGAACAGGTTCTTCCCCTCCTTCCACAGGCTCTGGTGAACGTGCATGCCGGTGCCGTTGTCGCCGAAGATGGGCTTCGGCATGAAGGTTATCGTCTTGCCGGCGGCGTGGACTATGTTGCGAGCGATGTACTTGAGCAGCATGACCTGGTCGGCCTGCTTCCGGAGGGTGTCGTACCGCAAGTCGAACTCACCCTGACCTGCCGTGGCCACCTCGTGGTGGTGCACCTCCATGTGGACCCCCAGGTCCACCATCGTAAGGACTATCTGAGAGCGAAGGTCCTGGAGACTGTCTATAGGCGGCACCGGGAAGTAGCCTTGCTTGTGTCGTGGCCTGTAGCCCTGGTTCTCGCCGTCCGCTCCAGAGTTCCAGATAGCCTCTTGAGAATCGATGTTGTAGAAGCCCTGGCGCTCGTTCTGCTCATACTGGATGCTGTCGAAGATGAAGAACTCCACCTCGGGGCCCCAGAAACTTGTGTCGGCAATGCCGGACTCCTTCAAAAAGGACTCGGCTTTTTGGGCCACGTAACGAGGGTCCCGGGTGTACGGCTCCCGGGTGATGGGGTCTTCCACATTGGCCAGGATGCTGAGGGTCGGGTGCTCGTAGATTGGGTCCACGTAGGCGGATGTGGGATCGGGGATCAGCAGCATGTCACTCTCGTGGATGTGCTTAAACCCACGGATACTGGAGCCATCGAACCCTAGCCCCTTTTCGAACGTATCCTCAGTGAACTCAGCGATGGTGATGGAGAAATGCTGCATCGTGCCTAAGGGGTCGGTGAACTTGATGTCCACGATCCCTATGCCGTTTGCTTTGCAGAGGTCGACGACCTCCTTGGGGGTCTGCGGGCTCATTGCCTGTGCCTCCTTTCACCTGTTCCGGGAGCGACACATCTGTTGTGCCGCAGGCCCTAGTATCCCCTTTTTCGACGCTCCTGACACGAATCTGATGTAACAACATTGTTACGACTGCCGAAACTAGGCTGATCTCTCTCCCACGCCGCCAGGCGCAATGCCAGCGGGCGCTGCCCGCCCTTCAGGGGGTTTGGGGGTGTTTTCAGCACCCTGCTACCTGCGGCCGCTGCCCGCCTACGCCGCCTCAAGAGACCTCGAAAGGCCGTTGACGAGCATCGGAAGCGAGCCCCCTTCTCAGAATGCCGCTGCTCGGAGATACGGTCATCGCCACGGCGAACAGGCCGACGGCGACCAGCACAATGGCCGGCCCCGACGGCAGGTCCAGATGAAAGGAGAGATACAGGCCCACCACCGTAGTCACGATGGCCGTGGCGACAGAAACGCCCATGATAGCCAGGAAGCGGCGCACCAGCAATATGCCTGTGGCGGCTGGAATAACCAGCAAGGCCAGCACCAAGACGATCCCCACCGTCTTGACCGCCGCGACGGTCGTCACACCCAGGAGCAACGGCAGCATATATTGGACCAAGCGCACTGGCACGCCGGAGGCGGCCGCCATGGTTTCATCGTACGCGGTGAAGAGTAGCTCCTTGTAAAAGATGAACACCGTGGCAATGACCACTGCCGCAACGACTCCGATACCGATGATCTCCCCCCAGGACACCGCCAGAACGTTCCCGAAGAGGAAGCTGAAGAGATCGGCGGTGTAATTGCTGACCCGGCTGATGATGATAATGCCCAGAGCTAGGCCTCCGGCGTAAATGATGCCGATGGAGGTGTCCATCATCAGCCGGCCTCTACGGCTGATATAGGTGATGGCAAGGGAGGCAGGCACCACCCAGGCCAGGGCCCCCAAGAATGCGCTGCCCCCCAGAACAAAAGCGGCCGCCATGCCTGTCAGGGATGAGTGGGCTATGGCGTCGCCCATGAACGCCAGCCCTTTGAGCACCACGTAGGTCCCGACGACGGCGCAGGCGATGGCGGCGAAGCCCGCCGCTATGAAGGCGCGCTGCATGAACGCGAAGTCGAAGGGCTCAGTGATAAAGTCCATCAAGGTCTCCGGCGGCGCGCTTGTTTTTCTTGAGGCTCTGGATGTTGATGGTGCTGGTAGGCATAGGCCTTGCCGTCCAGATGCACCGTCAACAAGTGGGTGCCGAAGGTGTCGCTCAACACTTTCTCTGTGAGGACCTCCTCGGGCCTGCCAAAGGCGATGACCTTGCCGTGGAGGCAGCAGGCGTGGTCACAGGCCGTGGAGACACAAGAGAGATCATGGGTGCTCATCACCACGGTGCGCCCCTCATCTCGCAGGTCGTGCAAGATGTCGATAAGCTGGTGCTGGGCCGTGGCATCCAGCCCCGCCATCGGCTCGTCCAGAAGCAGGAGGGCGGGGTGGCTGGCCAGCGCCCGGGCCAGCAGCACTCTGCGGCGCTGGCCGCCGGACAGCTCACCGATCAGCCGGTGGCGAACATCGGCCAGCCCTACTTTCAGGAGGGCCTCTTCAGCCGCCTCTCGGTCCATCCGAGAGGGACGCCTGAAAAGGCCCAGCCTGCCATAGCGTCCCATCAAGGCAACGTCGCTGGCGGTCACGGGGAAGTTCCAGTCCACCAGCTCAACCTGGGGCATATATCCTACGGAAGCCCGCTGATTTTTATTGGAGCGGCCAAAGATGAGGGTCTCGCCCTGCCACGGCTTTATCAGACCCAACACCGCCTTGAACAGGGTCGATTTCCCAGAGCCGTTGGGGCCGATGACTCCCACGATCTCGCCAGGAGATACCGTCAGGCTAACTCCCTCCAGGACAGGAGTCCGATCGTACCCGGCCCACAACCCCCGTACCTCCAGGGCCGCCACAGGCTGCTTGTCTTCAATCATCGCTAACGCAACCCCTCCACCAGGCTACCGGCGTTAAACCGCATCATCTCCATATAGGTCGACACATCCTCGCTCAGAGCATCGGAGTAGATCGTCCCAACTGACACCCCCGCGTCTCCGGCCGCCTGCCGAAGCACATCTTCGCTGAACTGGGGCTCCGCAAACACCGCTGGCACCCCTCTGTCCCGGATGGCCTCCAGAACTTTGACAAGGGCCTTGGGCGTGACCTCTCCCGCGCCTTGAGGGACGAGGGAGGTCAGACTCCAGCCGTACCGATCACCGAAATGTCCGAAGGCGCCGTGGAAGGTGATGAGGCGCCTACGTTCCCGTGGCACCTCGGCCAGCCTCTCGGCAATCTCGGCGTCCAACCCTCGAAGCTCCAGAATGTAGGCATCGGCGTTCTGACGATACAGGGCAGCGCGGTCCGGATCGGCCAGGACCATCCCATCTCGGATGCGCTCCACGTACCGGACCGCAAAGAGGGGGTTTTGCCAGAAGTGAGGGTCTCCTTCCGCCTCCGCGCTCAACACGTCCAGTCCCAGCCCCTCAGAGGTGACCACATGCACAGTGTCACCGGCCACGGAGGCTCCCAATGAGGACCCAAGCCAGTCGTCGAGACCCCCGCCGTTGGAGATAATCAGCTTTGCTTTACTGATCGCGATGCTGTCGTCAGGGGTTAGCCGAAAGGCATGGAGATCGGCGCCTGGTGGCACAAGAGCGCGCACCCGCACCGCGTCACCGCCCACGTTCCCTGCCAGGTCGGCCAGAATGCCGATGGTTGCAACCACTTGCAACACGGGCGTTGCCTGCGTCCCAGGGACGGGGGTGGCCCTCGGCGCGACCGACGAGCAGGCGGCGGCCAGAACGCCAACCACTGCGGAGGCGCCGAGCAGCAGCATGGCCTTCCGTGGAGCATGGTGCAATATGTGTGATCCGCTCACCAATCGCTTGCCTCCAAAGAGACAAGGTCTCAATATGCTTCGTTACTGAGACGTTGTCTCATGTACGGTCAAAAAAAAGAGGCTCAGTTGGGAGAGGCTCTACCGCGGCAACGGGCGCAGCGCCCGAACACCTCCAGCCTGTGCCCCGCGACTTCGAAACCCGACTCCCGGACCACCGGCCTCAGCAGCTCACTCAGGTCACAGTCCACAAAGTCCTGCACCTCGCCACAGCTGACGCATACCAGGTGATGGTGGTGGGCATGCTGGCTCGGCTGGTACCTGGGGCTCCCGTCCTCAAGCAGCACCCGGCATAAGAAACCCATGTCCTGTAACAGCTTGATGTTTCGATAGACGGTCGCCCGACCGACCCGCGGGACCTCATCGCACAGCTCCTCCGCCGTAAACGGGGCCGTCCGGCCGGATACAGCCTGGGCCACCGCCCTTCGGGTGCTGGTGACGCGGTGGCCTTCCACCTCCAACCGGTTGATGAAGGAGTCGGCCAATGGGTGCAGTGATGAAGTCGTCGCCATAATGATACTAAGTCTCGCCAGGCATTGTAGGACGACCGGGGCTCGCTGTCAACGGGCCCCATCCCAGGCTAGCTGGGCGGGACCACCAGGCCGCTGGGGCGTACCCCGGATCCCTTGCCTGTAACCTGTTCCGCGCGTTGCATGAGCCCGGAAAACCATATGAAAAAGTCCGCCATCTCCAGATGAACATGGCAGAGGCTATAGCGGTTTGGGTCCCGGACTATCCGATCGCACTTGGGGTATTGGCAACGGGGCATGTCACTGTCTCCTCAGTTTTGCGGTGAGGCCACTAGTATATGGTCGGCCCCCTCTTTTATATTGTGGGCCACGGATAGGGCCTGTACGGATCGGAGAAGCCGTGTAAAGGAACGGTGGGCGATTCCAACAGCGTCTCGACTCGTTGGTAGAAGGCTTCGACCTCTCGCGGGGCGAGGCCGGCTACCAGGGCCTGTCTCAGGGAGCTATCACCACACAGCCGCGCAACGTCCTTCTTGAGCGCCTCCGGTATCGGCTCGTCCGCCAGCTCCCACATGACCGTTCGGACTTTGGGGCCCGGCACGAACGAGAGACCGTGGTCGATGGCCCAGATCCGGTCGTCCTGGTCCACCAGGCAGTGTCCGCCTTTCCTATCACAGTTGTTGATGACGCAGTCAAAGAGCCCGATGCGCATCATCGTGTCCTGGTGGTCGGGGTACAGGTTAAAGTAATGCATACCCTTCCGGGCCTCGATGAAGAGCTGCATCGAGCCGATCCCGAACGGCCCGTCCCGGACGACGGTTAAGGGCACCAGCCCCCAGTCCAGGCACTCGCTTACCACGTAGGCCAACCGCTCCCGCATGTAAAGCGTGTTGGGCGGGAAGTCCCACAGGGGCGCCTCCCCCTTGCTGGGCTTGTACACGGCCATACCGGTCTCCCCGTCGCCATTTCCCAGCTCCACCAGCAGCGTGTGATTGTAGGAGGGCAGAGGTCGATACCTCATCACCTCTCCGCTCTGGAGAAGGGAAGAAAGATCGTGACTCGATGTCTGACCGTCTGCCATGAGACTCCACACCCTCGGACTGGTGTAGGGCTATTCTACCATCCGCCCAGACCTCCGCTTCCAATATGCCCTCTCCCTTGCTGGGAGAGGGCTAGGGTGAGGGTGAAACCTATCTGGCATGTCGGATTTGGAATAGCCTCTAGGCACCGGAAGAGACGGCGCCGTTGACGCGCCCGAAGAGCCTCTCTACAATCCTGTTGCATCGGGGAGATAGTGTCGAAAGGAGACGCCAATGGCCTTTCGGTTCTGGGGCAAAGAGATACCTGAGTCGCTGGAGGAGACTGCCCACCCGTCGCGGACCGCCCTTGTCGTCGTCGACCTGCAAAATGACTTCGCCCATCCCGACGGTTATTTCGGCAAAGGCGGCGGCAACGCTCGCGGCACTGCGGTGCTGGAGCCGAACCGTCGCCTGATCGAGGGGGCGCGGCGGCTCTCCATACCCATCGTGTACACCCAAAAGATACGCCGCCCCGACGGCTCGACGGATACGGCGCCCTTCCTGGCCAAAAGCCTGCAACGAGGCGACGGGGCGGAGCCTCTCTATTGCCTGCAAGACACCTGGGGCGCGAAGATCTGCGATGCCGTGGCTCCCAAGCCCGAGGATATCCTCGTTTCCAAGTATCACCGCAGCGGGTTCACCGGGTCGGACCTGGACTTCATCCTCCGCGAGAGGGGCGTCAAGACCGTCGTCGTCACGGGCCTGGCCCTCTCCGGCTGCGTCGAGGGAACCCTCCGGGACGCCTACGAGCTTGGCTACTTCGGCGTCGTGCCGAAGGACTGCGTGGCCGATTACGATCCCGCCGCCCACGAGCGGGTCCTGCAATGGATCGAGCACATGCTCCTCCGCGATCACCTGACCACCTCAGACCGGCTACTGGAAGTCTGGTCCGCAACAGGCAGCGCCGAGTCCGAGGCCGCTCCGACCCGTCGCGCCGGAGCGCAGCAAAGGGGGTAGCCATGCCGAAGGTATCGTCGCTGGGCCACATCGGCCTGCACACGAGCGATTTCTCCCGTATGCGAGAACTTCTACACCCGCGTGCTGGGTCTCACCGTCACCGACGAGAGCGAGGAGCGCGGCATGGTCTTCCTCTCCTCGCGGCCCGAGGCCGAGCACCACGAGCTGGTCTTGATGGGCGGTCGCACCGCCGGCCGGAAGGCCAAGCTCCTCCAGCAGCTCTCCTTCCACGTCGACAGCCTTGAGGAGCTACGCCGTTTCCACCGGGCATTCAAGGATGAGGGGGTCGAGATTTCGACCACGGTGACCCACGGCAACACCGCCAGCATCTACTTCTTGGACCCGGAGGGGAACCGCCTGGAGGTCTACGTCAGTCTGCCCTACGAGTGGCCTCAGCCCTTCGGCGAGCCCATCGACCTGGAGCAAGATGACGAAGGCATCCTCCGCCAGATCGAGGAGATCACGGGGAAGTCCACCTAACCCCCGGCGCCCTTCCCTGCGAGGGAAAGGGGAACTAGCTCCCCTCCCCTCGTAGGGGAGGGTGAGGGAGAGGTTCCTAGTCTACCCCTACCCCAACGCCTCTCGGTAGGCCGCAGAAACCTCCGGCAGGAAGCAGACCACCACCACCCGCTCGACAGCGGTGTTGCGCTCCAGGAAGGCAGTCATCTCGGCCACGGCAATGCCGGCGGCTAGCTCGACGGGGAAGCGGTAGGCTCCCGTGCTGATGGAGGGGAAGGCGACGCTCTTCACGGCATGCTCCTCCACGAGGGCGAAGCAGCTCCGGTAACATCGGGCCAGCAGCTCCTCTTCGCCCCGGCCGCCGCCGTTCCAGACAGGCCCTACAGTGTGAATGACCCATGTGGCGTGGAGATTGTAGCCGCCTGTGATCCGGGCCTCACCAGTGGGGCACCCGCCCAGGGTGCGGCACTCATCCAGCAGGCCGGGGCCCGCCGCCAGGTGGATAGCGCCGTCGACGCCACCGCCACCCAGCAGGGTCGTGTTGGCGGCGTTGACCATCGCCTCGACGCGTTGCCGGGTGATGTCCCCCTCGACGATCGTTAGCCGTTCAGGACCCAAAGTCGTTTCAGGCGGCGGCAGGCTGTCTGGCGACCTTGTTCAGCTCCCATTGGGTGATGAACCATACGGCGGGGCTGAAGAAAAGCCAGAGGACGAAGACCAGGACCCTGTTGTAGCGTCCTTCGGTGAGGGCCTCCACCGCGCTGCTGTGTTTCCACTGAGCGTAGAGGTTAGCGATAGGGACCAGGAGCAGGACTGTCAGGAGCCCCGGGCTGCCGTCCAGCTTTTTGTATCCGATCATCTCCTTCGTCGTAACGTAGAACCAGTAGTATCCGTAAAGACCAACCGTAATGAAGAAGAGTAGTGCTTGCATCCACATGTTTCGCTCTTTAACCATCACTCCCTCCTTGATGAGTCCTGGCAAGAATGTCTGCCATCGCTATCCCGCGTGAATGGCCTAGATAATCTCCGCTTCCGCCAGCTTGGCCCGCTCCCCGTCGTCGATGCCCAGCAGCGTGCCGTAGACATAGCCGTTGTCCTCGCCGTAGCAAGGAGCGCCCCGGTTCAGCGTTCCACCGGAATGGGCCGGAGTGTCCGAGAGGTGGATGGGAAAGTCCTTGATCTTCCACGTGCCCACGGTGGAGTTGGGCAGCTCCACCTGGAAGCCCAGGTGCTCCAGCTGGGGGTCTCGCTCCATCCGGTCCTCCGCCGTCTGACACACCCCCGCCGCGACGCCGGCCGCCTGGAGCTTTTCCATTAGCTCGAAGGGTTCCCACTGCAGGGTCTCCCCCTCCATCATGTGGTCAAGCTCATCCAGATGCATCAGCCGGGCGCTGAGCTTGGTGTAGCGCTCATCCTTGGTCCAACGCGGGTCGCCCAGGACTCCGGCCATCGCCCGCCACTCCTCGTCGTTGTAGACCGAGATGGTGATCCAGCGGTCCGTCCCTTTACAGGGGTAGGCGCCGTGGGGCGCCGACGGTACGTACGGGGAGCGGTTGCCCGTCCGTGCTGACGAGCGATCGTTAGCGACGTAATCGAGCACCGCGGTGCCGGTCAAGTAAAGCCCAGCCTCGGCCTGGGAGCAATCGATATACTGCCCTTCCCCGGTCCGAGCGCGATAGTAGAGAGCGCTGAGCATCGCCATGGCGTTGTAGTAGGCGCCGCTCCAGTCCATGTAGGAGTAGCCCCATCCCACGGGTGGGTAGGGAGAGGGCAGGCCGGACTGCTCCGTCAGCCCGCTCATCGCCTGGGCTACGGGGCCGGTGGAGACGTAGTCCACGTACTGCCCTTTTCTGCCGAAGCCTGGCTGCTGGATATAGATGAGGGATGGGTTTATCTTACGGAGCACCTGGTAGTCCAGCCCCAACCGCTCCATCGTCCGGGCCGTAAAGCACTCGACGACGACATCGCTGATACGGACCAGCTCTTTGAAAATCTCTTTCCCCTTCTCGGTCCGAATGTTGAGGCTGATTCCGCGCTTTCCCGGGTTGTTCTCCGAGAAGGTAGCGCCCTGCTCAACAGATGTCCGGGTCGGAGAAGGCACGGTTTCTCCGCGCCGCACCCGCTCCGCCTCTTCACCGATGGGGATCGTGAGAGAGCCGCTGCGAAGCCAGTCGAGCCGGTCTTTCCACTCGACGCGGATATCCTCCGCCCCCATGCCCGCTAGAAAGCGGGGGCCGCCGGCTCCGGCCAGGAGCCAGGTGCAATCCGTGATCCGAATGTTCTCGATGGCGAAGGGCATGGCCCCTCCTTTGTTTCGTCCCTGCTGTTATTGCTAAGCAAACTAAGTCCGCTCTCCCGCCATTACCTGGAACGTTTTGCTAGTTCTTGCCATCATGCTCCAGGGTTATGACCACATTTCCCTTTTTCCGTCCTGTGTCGACATACGTGTGGGCCTCGGCGGTCTGTTCCAGTGAATAGCGCCTGTCTATGACCGATTTTATCTTCCCCGCCTCAAGAAGCTCCTTGAGGAAAACCAGATTTTCTTTACGCTCGCTTGCTACCCCACCTATCACTTTCTTGCTGCTTGTCATTGAAGTCCATAGCCCTCGAATTATCGGTGACAGCTCCATTTGGACAGCTTTGAGATAGAATCCCCTTTTCTTTAGCGATCTTATGCAGTCTGAAAACGAGCTCTTGCCTACCGTATCAAAAATAATGTCATAGGTCTCACCGCTTTTGGCAAAATCCTCTTTGGTGTAATCGATGACCTTATCGGCTCCCAGAGATTCCACCAACGCCAAATTCGTGGTACTGCATACCCCGGTAACCTCTGCCCCAAAGTATTTGGCAAGCTGTACCGCAGCAACACCTATGCTTCCGGATGCTCCATAGATAAGGACCTTTTGTCCGCTCTGAACATTCCCTTTTCTCAGAAAATGCAGTGCTGTATTCCCCCCAACAGGAACCGCGGCGGCTTCCTCAAAGGTCATCTTGGCCGGTTTTATCGCCAGTGCCCCTTCTTCAGGCAAACATATGTACTCGGCATAAGTACCAGACCCAAAACCGGTAGATGCAAAAACCTGGTCGCCTTTCCCAAAGAGTTTTACCTTTGTGCCTACCGATTCAATTTCCCCGGCTAGCTCATGTCCTAGTATTTTTTTTCTTGGTTTTCTAAGGCCGAACATCATCCGCGCGGGAAGCCAGAACAGGGGAGGGTATGTGGAGCTTCGAAGTCTCACGTCCCCTGATGATACTGTTGTCGCATATATTCTTATCAGTACTTCATTGTCCTTGGCAGTAGGTTTCTCCACCTCTTTGAGCTTAAGAACATCCGGTGGTCCATATTTTTCATAGACAATCGCTTTCATGTTCTTCCAATCCCTATCAAGGCTTATGAGGCAAAACCCCTTGCGGGTGTTTGACGCCTCCCCTGAGCTTGTCGAAGAGGGTGTTTTTCAGCACTCACTAGATCACGCCGCTTTTTTTCAGCTCGTTCAGCCGAGCTTGAGAGAGGTCCAGCTCGTTGCCGAACACCTCAAGGTTGTGCTCCCCCAGGTGCGGCGCTCGCGGCCCCTCACGCCAGGGGCAGTGCTCCGCCAGCCACGGAGCTCCTGTGTAGGTCAATGTCCGGTCGATATCCTCGTGATAGACCTCGGTGAAGGTCTTGCGCTCGGCCCAGTGAGGGTCTTCGAGGTTCTCCTCGGGCTTGCGAATAGGGGCCCAGTGAAGCTCGTGCTTCTGTCCTTCCTTCCAGAGGTCCCGCTCGAACTTGTAGGAAGCGACCCATTTCTTAGACACCGTATCGATACGTGCGGCGGCCTCTGGAGTCGAGACATAGCCCCTTTCGCTGTACTTGGGATCGGTCAGGTCCATGGCTGCGCCGTTCTCGTCCAGCATCGCGATGACACTCTCGGCCGAGCGTCCTAACCCGCCGGACGCGTGGACATACCGCCCGTCCTTGGTGATGGACTCCAGGGGGGTCGTAAAGCGCGTGGCGGCATGGCGTCCGGTCTGTCGATACACCGGCGCTCGCATGTAGGCCCAGGAGGGAATGTCCATCTCGGTGTTGGTGCTAATGGCCTGGTGCATCGGCGCGTCGATGTACTGCCCTTTGCCGGTCTGCTCACGGTGGAGCAGCGCCCCGGCGATGGCGATAAAGGTCAGGTTGCATGCGATATGGCTGGCATGCCACATCTGGGGCGCGATGGGTGGCGTGTCATACTCCCCATCCGCCGTGGGGTCGTAGCCGCAGTTCATCATGACCCCACCAAGCGCCAGGTGTACCAGGTCCGAGCTCTTCCAGTCCCGCCGGGGCCCGCTCTGCCCGAACGGTGTGATCGACGCCATGACCAGCCTTGGGTTCAGGGCAGATAGAGCCGCATAGCCCAGCCCCAGCCCCTCCAGGTAGCCCGGCGGAAAGGTCTCTATGATGACGTCGAACCTGGGGACCAGGTCACGCAGCAGTTTCTGCCCCTCGGGCTTGGTGACATCGAGGGTGACGCCACGTTTGCCGTGGTTGTAGTGCCAGAAATGAAGGCTCCGCTCCGGCTCTTCCTCATCCTTGTAGAAGGGGCCGATACGACGGGTCGGGCTCCCGCTGGGCGGCTCCACCTTCACCACATCTGCGCCTGCCCCGGCCATGAGCTTCCCGCAGAACTCCCCCCGGTGGTCAGCCAATTCCAATACCTTTATGTCAAAGAAAAAGCCTTTTCGCTCTGGGGAACGAGTACCGGTCATGCATGCCTCCTGATCTGGCCTCTCACGAAAGGTGTGCGCTGCCCCAGATGGGGGGAGCCCCTGAGAGCGGGGACGCCGGGCCGTCAAGAGGCGGCCCCACTGCGAGGTGCGACCTATTCTGCCCTTGCCTCCAATGGCTGTCAAGGAAGGGCGCTGAAAGGAGAACGGGAGGACTTTCCGGTTGACAACAAGCGTCCCCCTTTGTTACGCTACCCCTGTTAGCACTCGCTTGAGACTGAGTGCTAATTCCTTGTTTAGCGAGGGTAGAGTGCCGATATACGAATACGAATGCGAAAACAGCCACCGCTTCGACCTCAGGCAGAGCTTCAACGATGACCCGGTGGCCGCTTGCCCTGTATGTGACCTGAGCGCAAAGCGGCTCTTCCGGCCGGTCCCCGTCCACTTCAAGGGCAGCGGCTTTTACGTGAACGACTACGGCCGGGCCGGTTCCGGCGGGTCTGATTCCAGCAGCAGCGACGGCCAGGATACCAAGGACTCCGGCTCCAAGGCGTCGGACTCCACAGCCAAAAGCTCCGATTCAACAACGACGACCTCCAAGGAGAGCTCACCTGCTACGGCAGGTAAGACGGGCGATTCCGGGGACAAATAGGTGCGCGCCCTTCTCCAGCGGGTCAGCCGGGCATCGGTAAGCGTCGGCGGACAGGAGGTGGGGCGCATTCAATCGGGGCTAGTCATCTTCTTGGGCGTCGCTCAGGGAGACATCGCACCGGACGTCGATTACCTGATCGAGAAGATCGTCAACCTGCGCATCTTTCCCGACTCCGAAGGGCGCTTCAATATCTCGGCCCTGGACGTTGGCGCCGGGATGCTCGTGGTCAGCCAGTTCACCCTCCATGCCGACACCCGGAAGGGCAGGCGCCCGAGTTTCGTTAAGGCAGCTCCCTCGGAGCAAGCGGAGGCCCTCTTCAAACGCTTCGTCGAAGCCGCCGGGGGCACCGGCCTTACTGTCCAGACAGGGCGGTTCCAGGAGCATATGTTGGTGGAGATCCACAACGACGGCCCTGTGACGATCATGCTCGACAGCGACGACCGTCATCGCTCCCGCTCGGGGTCAGCCAAAAAGGAGTAGCCTCCCTCCGGAGTTGCCGCGGGTTGCTTAAGAAGGGGCGTCCAGAGGGGCATAGCCCCTTTGGCGGGGGTTGAAGGGGGAGACACCCCCTTCAATAAACCATCCGCCTAAGGCGGATACCTTGAACCCCCTTGAGGGGGTTTGGGGGTGTCTCTCACCATCTCCGCTGAGCAATGCACGTGGGCGCTGCCCGCGAACCCTGTTGAAGGGGTTTGGGGGTGAAGCTCGTAGCACCCTGACAACTTAGTCCAGGCTGTAGTAGGCGCGAGGGTTGTCCCAGATCAGCTTCCGAAATGCCTGCTTGGAGAGCTTCCCCTCAAGCCCGGCCAGCTCCTCCATGATCTCTGGTCCGTGGTCCGCATGGGGATAGTCGCTGGCGAAGAGAAGCTTGTCTTCGCCGATGTAGTCGATCAAGGCCGGCAGATAGGGCTCATCGGGCTCGCAAGAAACGTAACACTGACGCCGAAAATATTCTGATGGGGCCATTTTGACCCTGTCCCCCACCTCAGATTTGCGGTTCTTGTACTCTGCATCCAGCCGGAACAGCCAATAAGGAAGCCAACCGCAGCCTGCCTCCAGAAACGAAAACCGCAGCTTGGGGTGCCGCTCCAGGACGCCCCCCTCCACCAGGGCCAGGAACGCCATCATCTGCTCCATGGGGTGAGAGCAGGCGTGACGTCCAAAGTAGGTGTCGAACCGGTCTGCCCCCACAGCCGGCACTGGGGTGGGCGACCCTTCGTGGACCCCTACTGGGATGTCGAGCTCCTCGCATTCGGCCCATAGAGGCTCGTAATCAGCGCTGTTCAAAAGCCGGTCATTTATCGGGTTAGGCCGTACCAAGGCCGCCCTGAAGCCCAGTTTCCCAATTCGACGGAGCTCCTGAACCGCCGCTGCGGGGTCACGAAGGTCCAGTCCGGCAACCGGGCGGAGTCTCTGTGGGTCGGCCTGGCAAAAATCGTGCAGCCAGTTGTTATAGGCCCGGACGAGAGCACCCCCCATCTCGGCATCCATGCTTCTGAAGAACCACAGGTTCAGTCCGTGTGTTGGGTATAAGAAGGCCATATCCAGGCCGTACCAGTCCATCGCCTTGAGCTGGGACTCCCGGCTCCAGCCCGCCTCGAAATACTCCTTAAAGGTAGTCTCCAGAAAATTCAAAGAGCCCGCTCCCATAGAGCCGGAGACCCTTTGGGGCCACTGCTCGTCGCCGTATCTATAGCCGCCTGTGCCGCCCGGAACGAACTGGGGAGCACGGTCCTTGTACTTGGGCTCCAGCCATTTCAGCAAGAGGTCGCCCGGCTCTCTCACATGGGCGTCGGCGTCGATGATCTTCTGGCCGTTGAGCATCGGTCCCTCCCGGGCTACCGCCCTCTATCGCACTGACTTCATTGCCGAATTATTGCCACCATCGAGCGGCAGGTCAAGGTGTGACGTCGACCAGCTATTCCAACATCCCCTCTCCCTTGATGCCCGCCCTGAGCGTAGTCGAAGGGGGAGAGGCCCCGATGAGGAATCGGGACTCGCGACAAAGTCGGAGGCTAGGGTGAGGGTGAAACCAATCTGGCATGTCGATTTTTGGAATAGCTTCTGGCAGCCTGCAGCCCCTCGATATCCCTCACCCGCCCTCGATCTCCAGACTGATGTCCAGGGCCGTGACCGAGTGGGTCAGCGCGCCGACGGAGATAAAGTCCACACCGGTCTCGGCAACGGCGCCAATCCGGTCCAAGGTGATACCTCCTGAAGCCTCGGTGAGGCATCCGGCGTCCTTCGCCAGGGCAACAGCCTTGCTCATCTGCTCGATGCTCATGTTGTCCAGCAGCAGCATCCTGGCGCCCGCCAGGACCGCCTCGGCAGTCTCCTCCACCGTGGTAACCTCCACCTCCACCGTGACCCCCTCCGGCGCCCTTTCCAGGGACTGCCGGATGATTCGGGCGAGGGGCATTTCCCGTGCCCGAAGAGCGGCGATGTGGTTATCTTTGATGAGGATGGCGTCGGAGAGGTCCATCCGGTGGTTGTGGCCGCCCCCGGCAGCCACGGCGTACTTTTGAAGCCGGCGCAGACCGGGAGTGGTCTTCCGGGTGTCCAGGACCTGCGCCCCTGTGCCTGCCACGGCCTGAACATACCGTGAGGTCTCGGTGGCGATGCCGCTCAGGTGCTGCAGAAAGTTCAGGGCGACCCGCTCAGCCGACAATATGGACGGCAGGGGCCCCTCCACAGTGGCCACCACCTCCCCCGCCTTGACGGCCTTGCCATCCTCTATCGACGGTTGGAAGCGTACGTTGGGGTCGACCTGCCGGAAGACCTCGGTGGAAACGGGGAGCCCCGCGATGACCCCGGGCGCCTTGACCAGGAAATCGCCTCGGCCCTGGGCATCGGCGGGGATGAGGATGGAAGTGGTCACGTCACGGTCGGCGGCATCCTCGCGCAACGCCGCACGGACCGCTTCTTCAATATCTGTTTGCAAATCGGTCAATGCCATTTTTACAGCTCTTCTGAGGAACTCTCGTCCCTGCCGTCCGTTTGCCCTGATCCCTCTCCTACGCCGTCAGGCGCATTACCCGCGGGCGCTACCCGCTCCGAGAGAGTGTCCAGAGGGGCGAAGCCCCTTTAGCGGGGGTTGAAGGGCTCCGATTTATCGAGAGTCCTCGACCAGAGTCGGGAGGTGCCCTCCTTCTTTAATCCATCCCCGAAGGGGATACCTTGAACCCCCTGAAGGGGGTTCAGGGGTGTTCCTCACCAACCTGCTGGCTCAGTCCAGGCGCAATGCCCGCAGGCGCTGGCCCACCCTTTACCTCACATACACTACATGCTTCAGCCACTCGGGAGAAGGGTCGGGGTAGTCGGACCGAAAGTGGGCGCCACGGCTCTCCGTCCGGTTCAGGGCGGCTTCCGCCATGAGCCGCGCCGTCATGACGGCGTTCCGCAGGTCATGGGAGGGGCGGTCTGACGGCTTTGGCAGCGCCATCTCCCAGGCCGCCAGCGTGTTGGCCGCCTCTGCAAGCTCATCCCCCGTGCGTTCGATGCCCACCCGGTCCCACACCAGCTGCTGGAGCGCCCCCAGGCTGGGAGAGGGATAGCGGTCGGGGCTTACCTCGCGGGCCGGCATCCTGGCCATCTCTTCGCGACGCTGGACGGGCTCAGAAACGCGCTCCTCCACAGGAGTCGCCGTCCTGTCCACGAGCCGCTTGCCGAAGACCAGGGTCTCCATCAGGGAGTTGCTGGCCAGCCGGTTCGCCCCGTGGGCCCCGGTACAGGCCACTTCCCCGGCGGCCAACAGCCCTTTAATGTTGCTCTCCCCCCAGCTGTTCACCTTCACCCCGCCCATCATGTAGTGGGCGGCGGGCGCCACGGGGATTGGGCTCTTGGTGATGTCCAGGCCGTGGTCCAGGCAGAAACGAGATATCTGGGGGAAGCGGGTCGCTACCCTGCTAGCGGGCAAGTGCCGTACGTCCAGGTTGACGTGGTCCGTCCCCTGGGCCCGCATCATCGCCACGATGCTGCGGGCGACGATATCCCGAGGCGCCAGGTCCGCCTGATCAGAGTAGTCCCCCATGAACGCGCGTCCAGCCTCGTCGCGCAGGATGCCCCCCTCGCCGCGTACGGCCTCGGAGATAAGGAAGACGGGCGCTCCTGGGAGTCGCAGGGCCGTGGGGTGGAACTGGAAGAACTCCATGTCCATCACCTCGGCGCCCGCGCAATAGGCCAGCGCCACGCCGTCACCGGTGACCACCTCGGAGTTGGTGGTGAGCTTGAAGAGACGGCCCGCTCCGCCGGTCGCCAGCACCAGGTTCCGGCACCCGGTCTTTTCTATCGTGACCGTACGGCTATCGAACACCGAGACGCCCGCGACGGCCCCATCCTCCACATGAATGTCGGCCAGGAGCCCGTACTCCCGCAGCTCAACATCGGAGTTCTGGGCAAGGCCCGCCAGGGCCACCTCGATGTGCTGCCCTGTGGCATCGCCACCGGCATGCACGATCCTGGCGACGCTGTGGGCACCCTCCCTGGCCAGGGCGATCTCTCCGTCGATAGTATCGAATGGGACGCCGAAGCGGATGAGGTCGCCAATCCGCTCCGCGGCGTCATGAGTAAGAATCTGGGTGCTTTCGGGGTCACTCAGGGCGCCGCCCGCCGCCTCGGTGTCCTTCCGGTGCAGCTCCGGCGAGTCGCCGGGGCCGATGGCGGCTGCGATCCCACCCTGGGCATACTTGGTATTGCACTCCTCCAGGTTTCCCTTGGTTACCAGGAGGACGCTTCCCAGCTCCCGCGCCAGAAGGGCGGTGTAGAGCCCCGCTATCCCAGAGCCGACGATAATATAGTCAAAGGAGCGCATGGCTACATATTCATCATTCCGTCATATACCGGTCTCTCACCCTCACCCCAACTCTCTCCCTCTTCGGCTTCGCTCAGGCAGGGATAGATGGAGAGGGTGTAATCCTCCCTCCCCTGGCGAGAGGGGGTTAGAGGGAGGGGGAAGCGCAATGCGCCTCACGCCGTGGCCAGCATCCGCTCCAGGGCCGTGCGGGCCCACCCGGCCACCTCGTCGTCTACCTTGATCTGGTTCGTTACACGATCGTTGACCAGGTCCTCCAGGACCCACGCCAGGTATGCCGGATGGATTCGGTACATCGTCGAGCAGGGGCAGATTATCGGGTCGAGGCAGAAGATGGTCTTGTCCGGCTGCTCTTTAGCCAGCCGGTTCACCAGGTTGATCTCCGTGCCAACGGCCCAGACGCTGCCCGGCGGCGACGCGGTCACGGTGTTGATAATAACCTCGGTTGATCCGTCGAGGTCCGCTTTTTGGACCACCTCCAGCTCGCACTCAGGGTGGACGATGACGTTGATCTCAGGGAAGCGCTGGCGCGCTTCCTCTATCTGCTGCACCGTGAAGCGCTTGTGGACGGAGCAGTGCCCCTTCCACAGGATGAAGGTGGCCTTCTGAAGCTGCTCCTCCGTGTTTCCGCCCAGGGGTTGGTAAGGGTCCCAGACGACGGTGTCCTCGACGGAACAGCCCATCTTGACGGCGGTGTTGCGACCCAGATGCTGGTCCGGGAAGAACAGCACCTTGCTCCTCTGCTCCAGCGCCCACCCCACGACGGCCGTGGCGTTGGAGGAGGTGCAGACCAGACCGCCGTTGAAGCCGCAAAAGGCCTTGAGGACCGCTGCGGAGTTCATGTAGGTAACCGGCAGCACACTGTCCTTCACCCCAGTGATAGATTGAAGGTCGTCCCAGCAGGCCAGAACGTCATCCGCCGGCGCCATGTCAGCCATGGAGCAGCCCGCGGTGAGATTGGGGAGGATCACTTTCTGATGCGCCCCGCTCAGGATATCGGCACTCTCGGCCATGAAGTGAACGCCGCAAAAGACGATGAAGTCGGCCTCCGGCCTTTCCGCCGCATATCGGGCTAGCTTGAACGAGTCACCGCGCAGATCGGTGTACTGAATGATCTCATCCCGCTGGTAGTGATGTCCCAGGATGACCAGACGGTCTCCTAGCTTTTCCCTCGCGGCGCCGATGCGTTCATGTATCTCCTGCTCGGGCCTGCCCAAGTACTCACGTGGGAGCTGGCTACTCCCTGGCTTGGAGGACATCTCGGTTCGGTACAACAGGTCTTCTAACGACCGGTCGGCGTCGCATGCCTTGCCAGGCGTCACCTTTTCAACAACGGTGAGGTTGAGGCTCATAGCTCACCTCCCGACTCTAGCTCGCGATAGGGAAGAGCACCTTCGCCTCGCGAGTGACTTTCCCTCGAAGCGACCAGGCGGTCGCCTCTGTGATTTCCACTGGGACGGTCTCACCAAAAAAGCGGTGGCCGCCTTCGAGATAGACAATCTTGTTCGAGCGGGTCCGCCCATGCCACCGCCCATCCTTCTCCCCCTCGACAAGGACCTCCTCGGTCCTGCCGACCATTTCGCTGTTGAGTTCCAGGGAGAGGTTGCGCTGGAGCTCCTCGAGGGCGGTCTGGCGTCGGCGCTTCTCCTCGGGCGTCACGTCATCGGTCATCTTGCGCGCGGCGATGGTGCCCGGCCGCGTCGAATAGGAAGCGGCGTGGACCTTGTCGAAGCGCACCGTGCGCAACAGATCCAGGGTCCGCTCAAATTGCTCCGCCGTCTCGCCCGGGAATCCGACGATGATATCGGTAGTCAGACCGGCGCCGGGCATCGTTTCCCGTATACGGCCCACTAGCTCCAGGTATTCCTCCCTGGTATAGCCCCGGCGCATCGACGCCAACACCTGATCGTCCCCGGCTTGCACCGGAAGGTTGATGAATTCGCAGACCCTCTCCTCCCGCGCCACAGTATCGATGATCCTCTGGCTCATATCGTTGGGGTGAGAGGTCAAAAACCGGACCCGTGCGAGCCCCTGGACCCCACCGACGGCGGTAAGGAGGTCCGCCAGGTCAGGGCTCTGAGGCAAATCGTGGCCATAAGAGTCGACGTTCTGTCCCAGGAGGGTGACCTCTTTGACCCCTCTCTGGACCAGCATCCGCACCTCGGTCACGATCTCCTCCACCGGCCGGCTCCGCTCACGCCCGCGACGGTACGGGATGATGCAGAAGGTGCAGAACTTGTCGCAGCCATGGATGATCGGGACGAAGGTCGCGATGGACGGGCGGTTCGGGACCAGAGGCAAGGAGTTGTCCACGCAGGTTCCCTGACGGGCCTCCACGAGGCGCAGCAAGTCTCCGAACTCCTGTGGGCGCAGGAAGGTATCGACATAGGGAAAGCGGCGCTCCAGATCGTCGGTCTTGGGCCCTACCATGCAGCCCATGAGGGCGATGATTTTGTCGGGGTGTTGGCGTTTCAACGGCGCCAGGGAGGTCAGCCTTCCGGTCACCTTGTCCTCGGCGCCCTGGCGTACCACGCAGCTGTTCAGAACGATGACATCCGCTCGCTCCAGTTCCTGGGCCTCGGTGCAGTCCAGCCCTTCAAGGGCCGCCCCCAGCCGCTCGGAGTCAGCGACGTTCATTTGGCACCCAACTGTCCAGATGTGAAAGGTGGTCATATGTGAAACTCGTCACAAAGTAGGCCCGGCTCGTAGATACAAAAAGCCCTCCCTGAGGTCGTTGACTCTTTGGAAGTCGCTCTACACGTTGCCCTGGCGGAGGGAATGGGATTTGAACCCATGGTAGGCGTTTAGACCTACAACCGCTTAGCAGGCGGCCGCACTAGACCAGACTATGCGATCCCTCCCCCCACAGCCTGAATATAGCACAGCCCCTAGGCCGCCGCAAGGAGTTCAGTCTGTTGCGTTGCCGTTCGGCTCGCCGCCAAGCGCAATGCCTGCGCGGGCTACCTGCCCTTTGCACGTCGAAGGGGGTGTCCAGAGGGGCGGAAGCCCCGGCGCCTGCCCTGATCCCTCTCCTACGCCGTCAGGCGCTTTGCCAACAGACGCTGCCCACCGCGCCGCCACGCTAGAGGCTGGCGGGGTCTAGTTGCTGCGTCCGGTCGTAGGTGAGGCGCTCCATGTGCCCAAGGAACACGGCGATGAAGGGAGTGTTCTCCATGCGCCTCAGCGCAATGGGCGTTGGCTTGATCTGGCCCCATAGAGGAAGCAAATCGGGACGCTTGGCCAGGAACCGCCTTCGGAAGGTCTTGATCTGGAACTCCACGGCCTCTCCGGTCTGGGGGTCGACCTTGATCCGGACCTCGTCCGGCAGATCGACCCACGTCCCCTCCTCGTGCCAGGGGGAGCGGATCACCAGGACGTCAGTCTCCTTCACGTAGTAGAAGGTCAGCGTCCAGGTGTGCAGGCGTCCGAAGGTTATGGCGTGACCTTTGAGCAGGATGCAGCCCTCCCGGAAGTGTCGTAGCTCACATGATAGGCGGGCTACTGCCACAAAAGCAACGCCGGTGTCTCATCATAAAGACATTCACCACAAAGACACGAGGGCGCGAAGAAGAATTCAGGGCACCGGTATCTGTCATGCCGGTTGCGCCACCACTAAGGTACGGCTTGAAACCATGCGCAACAGTCATTGCGAGTCACGATCCCAACAGGACGTGGCAATCTCACGCGGTCACCTCGCGCCATCGCCGCCGACCGCCCTTCCCGCGCCTTGCCCGCCCCCGGAGCCGATGCTATTCTGGCGGCGCGTCCCTCAAAACAACGGCCGGGAGAGCCCGATGACCCTCACTCAGGAGCTGCGGAAGCGCCATCACGATCTGTGGGAGCGAGTGGTGACCCACCCCTTCATCCTGGAGATGGGCGCCGACACCTTGCCCCTGGAAAAGTTCCAGCGCTACTTCCAGCAGGACTACCTGTTCCTCCGCAACTTCACCACCCTGCTGGCCCTTGGCGTGGCCAAGGCCCCCCACTTCGCAGCGGCTCGGCGCCTGGCCGAGTTCCTTGCGGAAATCCTGAAGGGCGAGGAGGAGCTGTTTCGCGGCTCGTTCCGGGACTGGGGGCTCGCGGCCGAAGACTACTCCCGAGCTGAGATCACGCCGACGACAACTGCCTTTGGCGACCTCATGACCCGCGTCGCCTACGAGGGAAGCTTCCCCGAAATCCTCACGGTGCTGGTGGTCACGGAGTGGGCGTACCTGGATTGGGCAACTCGCCTGATCGAGGCGGAGAGCCTGCCCAGCACGCCGGTCTACCGCGCCTGGACGGAGATCCATTCCAATAACGATTTTCGCGACTTCGTGCACTGGCTGATTCTGTCCCTGGACGAATGTCAGCCAACGGATGAGCAACGCCAGCGGATCGAGGAGCTGTTTCACACCACCCTTCGTTACGAGATGGCGTTCTGGGAGATGGGCTACCGTGGGGAGGAGTGGCCTGCGTGACGGACGAGAGAACGTCCTCCCTCCCCTCGTGGGAGGGAGCTGGGACCTGCTCCAAATTCCCCATGGGGGAGTCCGGAGGGGGATACTTCCCCTCTGGCAGAGGGCCCGGGGGCCTGTCCTGAGCGAACTCGAAGGGATGTGCCCCCAGATTCAAAACACCTGCAGGTGGGTGGGAAGCAAACGTTGGCCTTTTGGGAATAGCTTCCAGAGGGAAGGGGATTGAATAACGCTGACCGTCGTTACCTTCGGGCAGCTATTTTCCCATATCCCTCAATGCCTTCTTGATCGCGAAGTCGGCCTGGGCGCGCATCCCCTCATGGCCGGGCACCTCGTCCAGGGGGGAATCCGGGTGGTCGATGTTGCGAGTGAACACCGTCGGCACCTCCAGGAAGACCTGGCGTGTCTCGGTCCCCTTGCACTTGGGGCAGACGACCGGTGAATCGTCGCTCATGCTGCGCCGTATCTCGAAGATATCATCGCAAGAATAACAGTATCGGTCATACGCCGGCATTGCTCGCTCCCCTCTGTGGCCGGCATCAATAACGCCAGCCTGCCTCCATCAAAGAACCATTATAAAACATAGGCGTTCACTGCAGCCACTCCATATCTGTTAGCAGGATGCTAACGAAGGGGTGTCCCACTCCCGCCGCCGCTAGGGGCGGATGCATGTGGGCGCTGCCCACCGGGCGCTGCCCGCTAGCCGACCGACAGCACGATCTTCCCGAAGTTGGCGTTAGACTCCATGTAGCGGTGAGCGTCAGCGACCTGCTCCAACGGAAATACCCGGTCCACTACCGGACGGACCTTACCCTGTACGATCAGCGGCAGGACGTGCCGCTTGAACTGGTTGGTAACCTCGATTTTCTCCTCCAAAGACCGGACGCGGAGGACGGTCCCGTGGACCCGGAGCCGGCGGGGCATGAGCGCCCCTATGTTGGTCTCCACCTTGCTGCCGCTCATGGTGCCGACCAGGACCATTCTGCCCTTGACCGCCATGGAGGCGATGTTCCGGTCCCAGTAGTCAGCCCCTATGACGTCGAGAATGACCTGGACGCCCTGACCACCCGTCTTCTCCTGGATCACCTTCGCGAAGTCCTCCTCGCGGTAGTTGATCCACACGTCCAACCCAAGATCGGCGGCCTTCTTGAGCTTCTCGGCGGAGCCCGCGGTGCCGTAGGTGACAGCGCCGGCGCTGCGGGCCAGCTGGACCGCGGCCACCCCGACCCCGCTTCCGACGGCGTGAATGAGGACTTTCTCCCCCATCTTCAATTCGCAATGGTTGAACAGAGCGTCATAGGCGGTCAGAAACACCTCCGGCATGGAGCCTGCCTGGACGAAATCGAGGTTATCCGGAATGTGCACCGCCATCCCGCGGTGGGTGACGACCCGCTCGGCGTAGCCCCCACCGCCTAGCAGTCCGAAAACGCGGTCCCCCGCTTTGAAATCGGTGACCCGATGACCCACCGCCGCCACGACCCCGGCCATCTCCAGTCCCGGGACATCATCCCTGGTTCCAGGCGGCCCCGAATAACGACCCACCCGCTGCGCCAGGTCGGCCCTGTTGAGCGCGGTGGCCTTGATCTCCACCAACAGGTCGTCGGGACCGGGCTGGGGATCGTCGACCTCTTGGATCTCAAAGACCTCAGGCCCACCGGGGCTGGTGATAACTGCGGCGCGCATAAAGTTCCCCCCCTGAGTCGCTAGGGCGTCTGAGCGCCAGTCGTCGCCAGGACAACCCTGTAAACGCTGGTGCGGGCCGTCATGAACAGGGTATGTTTGCCCGGCCCGCCGAAGGTGCAGTTCGCCGGGGCCTCTGGTGACAGAATCTTGCCCAGAAGCTCACCCTGCGGGCTATAGACGTGGACCCCGTCCCCGGCACTGGTGTAGACCCGACCTTCCGTATCCAGACGAAAGCCGTCGGGAATCCCCGGACGTATCTCGGTGAATACCCGTCCATTGGCCAGAAGGTTGTCCGAGGTAACGTCGAACACCCGAATGTGGTGCCGCTCTTCGTGCTCAGCGTCCGCAATATACAGTTGCTTCTCATCCGTGGAGAAAGCCAGCCCGTTCGGGCGAATAAAGTCATCGGCCACAGGCGTCACCGTTCCGTCCGGGTCCAGCCGGAACACATAGTTGGCCGCTTGCTCTTGCTCCTCGGGCTTGATGCCGTAAGGGGGGTCGGTGAACCATATCGTGTCGTCAGACTTCACCACGACGTCGTTAGGGGAGTTGAGCTTCTTTCCGTCATAGCGGTCGGCGAGAAGGGTGATGGAGCCATCCTTCTCCTCCCGGAACAGCGTTCGCAGGTAATGTCCGCACGTAATCAGCCGACCCTGGCGGTCCAGGGTCATGCCGTTGGTCTTGCCCGAGGGCTGCTTGAAGGTCGTAAGGCCGTCTTTTTCCGACCAGCGGCAGGTCCGGTCTCCATAGATGTCATTAAAGAGGAGGTAGCCACCCTCATCGACCCAGACGGGGCCCTCTGTGAAAATCAGCCCTTCGCAAATCTTCTCGACCCGGGACTCGGGCGTCAGTACCCTCCGAAAGGCCTCCGACGCTATTTCGAAGTCCTGTTCGTTCATCGGACTCCTCCTTTAGCGCTACCCCTCGGCTCCGGGGATCGTCGTCACACCGAGCTGTTGGTAGAAGGAGAGCTCCTCCTCGTAGTGCCAGATTTCGGTGGCCTTGCCTCCGGCGATACGAACAAGGTCGACGCCTTGGTTGCTGAACTGCTTCCCCGTCGCAGGGATGCCCATCATCTCGCCCTTATGGGTCCCTTGGGTCGTCATGTGGACGGCCACCAGGTCACCTTCAGCGATCATGTGGTCGACCGTCACCTTGAGGTCGGGGAAGGCATTGTTGAACATGTCAAACATCTGTTTCATGCCCTCGACGCCGCCCTCCGTCCCGGGTGGAGCCCCGTGGACGACGACGTCGGGAGCCAAAACCTCCTCGAAAGCCGATACGTTATGTTGATTCATAAGTTCGTAGAAACGCCGCATGAGGGCCTTGTTCTGCTCGGACATGGTGCTGCCTCCTTAGGGTGTAGCGGGCCTGTGACCAGCGATGGTGGTGCACCAGTCTACCACTGTACAGCAACCCCCCGGCGCCCGGCTTATCGAGCTCACGACGGTTTTTTGGCCCGTTTTCCACCATGCTACAATTGGGTGCACGCCCGTCCAGGCATCAACAGAGAAAAACAGCTTGGAGCGAGGTAGCTGGAGTGCCGGTCTACGAGTATCGCTGCGCTCAGTGTCGCCACAAGATGAGCGTCCTGGTCCGGCCCCCCGCCGAGGCTGCCGCGCCCGCTTGTGAGCGCTGCGGCGAAAAAAAGATGTCGAGACTCTTCTCGACCTTCGCCGTCCACAAGTCCTCGCTGGGCGGCTTGGACTCCTTAGACGACGCCGGATTCGGCGGCATGGACGAGTCCGACCCTCGGGCCATGGCCCAGATGATGCGCAGCATGGGCGGCCAGATGGACGAGGACATGGGCCCCGAATTCGATGAGATGATAGACCGCATGGAGGCGGGTGAGGGGCTGGATGACATGGACTACGGCGGGGATGGCTCCGATGATTTCGACGACTTCGAGGCTTGAGGCAAGACATGCCGACCTACGAGTACAGATGCAACGAATGCCAGCGCAAGTGCTCCACCTTCGTGAGGAGCATGAGCATGTCGGACCCTGAAGACCTCCGTTGCCCCCATTGCGGGGCCGCTGGGTTGCAGCGGGCGTTCTCCACCTTCGCCCACCACCGCACGATGCAGCAGGTCTGGGATAATTCGGGCCCCCCTTCGGCGATGGGAGATGACGATTATTACAAGGACCCTCGCAATATCGGACGCTGGACCGAGGAGCGCTTGGAGCAGCTGGGCGTCGATATGCCGTCCGAGGCGAGGGAGATGATCGACGCGGCCAGGGAAGGTGATTTGCCAGAGCCCCTGAAGGACGCCTAGGGCCGGACCGTGAGCCAGAGCCCCACCAGCAACCTCCAGGCCATTGGGGAGAAAGTACGGGCCGCCCTTTCGGTCAAGCATGCGGCCCGGGAACGGGCCTACTCCCTGTCTCGCGAGGTCATCCGCAACGCGGCCAACTGCATCCGGGCCGTACATCGCCGCGACCTGGAGCCGGCCCGAGATCTGCTCACCGTCAGCGGTGCCCGCCTCGCCGAGATGCTGGAGTCCACCGACGGACACCCCGACCTCCGCTACACAGGCTATGTGGACGACGCCCAGAAGGAATATACGGAGGCGACGATCACGATGGCCCTGGTCTCAGGCACCCTCTTGCCGACTCCCGAGGAGTTGGAAGTCAGTTACAGCGCTTACCTGAACGGCATGGCGGAAGCGGCGTCGGAGATGCGGCGCCACCTGCTGGACACGCTGCGGCGTAACGAAGTCGCTCGCTGCGAGGAGATTCTCTCTTTCATGGATGATATCTACAACGTCCTGGTTACGATCGACTTTCCCGACGCTCTCACCGGGGGGCTGCGGCGCACCACGGACATGGTCAGGGGTGTCCTGGAGCGTACCCGGGGAGACCTGACCATGGCCATCGTCCAGAACAGGGTGGCCGATAGGCTGGCCCAGGTAGAAAAACGCCTCGCCGACTCACCCTGAGCCCCGTCGGGCCGTCGCGCGACACCAGTCCTCATGCGTTACTGTCACTTCTTCTTAGCCCCGGGCGTGTATTGGTCAACCCGGTATTGGTAGAGGCTATTCCAAAATCCCTCTCCCTTGATGCCTGTCCTGAGCTCCGATTACATCCCGATTCGTCATCGGGGCAAAGTCGGACGGAGCCGAAGGGGGAGAGGTCCCGATGAGGAATCGGGACTCTGAACAAAGTCGGAGGCTAGGGTGAGGGTGAATCTTGGTAGCAACGCCTCGTCGCGCATATGTGTTCAGGCCGTAGCTTCGCCCAGGCCGGAGGTCCACAGCTTTTCGGCGCGCAACGCAGGTATGGTAACGGTCTCCGTCTCGGTCCCGGCCCATTCACGCTAAGGGGTTGACAAGGGTAGATGCTGCGAGTATTCTCCTCGCTAAATGGGGGCATCTGACTTGGCGCCCCTTAGGCCCATCCTAAGCTGCGAAACCAGGAGGCCCGTATGAAGCGCTTTACAGTTATTATGACCCTCGGCATGGTCGTTGCGCTGCTGGTTGCGGCGTGCGGCGGTGGTGACCCAACGGCCACGGTTCGGCCGGAGCCGACCGTCGTGCCACAGGGACCGACAATATCCCCGCAGAACACCCCGGTACCGACGGCTGAGCCCACAACGCCGCCAGCGACGACCGTACGCCGTGGCGGCGTGCTGGTCCAGGCCGATCGCCCCAATGCCAGCTTTTCGTTCCAGCCCGGCATCCGGAACGCGGAGCTGGGTCCCGGCAACAACGTCACCGCGCGAACGATCTATCAGCCTCTCTTCCAATTCGACGGCTATAGCGGCAACGAGCTGAACGGCCGCCTGGTGGAAACCTGGCAGTTCAACGACGTTGCGGACAGCGTGACCATCGGCCTTAGGCCGGAGGCCAATTGGGCGGATGGAATGCCGGTGATTGCTGCAGACGTCAAGTTCACCCTGGACAATTGGATCACACCGCCGGAAGGCTTCGTCCTGGCCAACACCAACGTCAGGTCCGCCGGAGGGGCCATGGAGAGCGTGACGGCCCTGGACGATAGGTCCGTCAGGATCGACCTCAGTAGCCCCAACGTCGCCTTCCTCGCGTTCCTGGCCGACCCGGACGCCATCATGACCCCAGCTCACCGGACCCTCGAGCAATCGGCCACGGACCCGGTCGGCTCCGGCGCCTTCGTTGTGACGGACATCGACACCGACATCAAGTTCACCCTGGAGAAGCGCGCGAATTACTGGGCGAAGGATGCCTCCGGCGCGCAGCTGCCCTACCTGGACGGCGTCGAGAACATCATCATCATCGACGCCCAGCGGGCCTTCGCCGCTCTCCTGGTCGGTGAAATCGACCTGGCCATCGTCGGTTGGTTCGACGCAGTCCGGGGGCACCAGGAGGAGATCGCCAGGTCCTTGCCCCTCGCAACACTGCCTCGATACGTCGGCGGGCTGATCGGGTGGGGGCCCAAGAACGTCGCCCCCTTCAACGACATCCGGGTCCTGCGCGGCCTGAGCCTTCTGCACGACCGCTTGCTCATGGTAGAGATCAGAAATGCCGGTGACGGTTTGATCGACGGCGCCGGGGTCATCCCCACCAGCGGCGGCGGTTCTTTCAGCCTCCCAACGGAAGAGGTCTTGAGCCGCCCTGGCTGGCGCTACCTGAACCGTGCCACCGGAGAGCTTGAGGTGGACATGGAGAAGCTACGCACGGGCCTTGGGGAGGTCTACATGAAGGACCCGGCGGATATAGAGGCGGGCAAGGCGCTTCTGAGCGACGCCGGAATGCTTCCCCTTCCGGAATTTTCGATCTCCCTCAGCACCGGCTTTGAGTCCCAGGGAGTGGTCATAGGACAGAACCTGAAGGACCTCATCGACGCCACAGTCATTCTGGACGTCACGGACCGGGCCGCCTGGTCGGAGAAGGTCAACGAAGGCAACTTCGAGTTTACCGGCTTCGCCATCTACGGCAGCGCCCCCGAGCCTGCCCAGACCCTCTTCAGGATCACCACCGGCAATGGGTTCTGGCAGCACGGCTTTTCCTTCCCCGAGCGGGATGCACTGTTCGAGCAGCAGGCAGCAGAGACCGATCCGGTGAAGCGGAAGCAGCTCATCCTGGAAATGCAACGGCACCTGCTGGACTTCCCCAACCAGATCCCTGGCACCCACTCCTTCACCCCCAAGGGCATGATTCAGGAATGGGTGATCAACATGCCCCCAGGCAGCAGCTCCAAGGCCAACTGGTACAACTTCGACCAGGTGTCGCTGGCAGACAGAACCTAATTACAGCATACTTGGAGGAACAGTCATGGAACAGGTCGCGCACAAGACCATACTGGACCCCGCAGGCCATGTGTGGGAGCCGACGACGGGCCTTGCGCCTCGGGTCACCGAGTTCAAGGGCAAGACCGTCGGCCTCCTGGACGACGGCATCATGCAAAGCGGGGTGGTCATGGCCCGAATGGGCGAGCTGCTCCAGGAAAAGTACGGGGTCGGCAAGATCGTGCTTCGGCGCAAGCCGAACCTCTCGGCCCCGGCTCCCAAGGCGATGTTCGAGGAGCTATTGGCCGAATCGGACTTCATAGTTGTCGGGGTGGGGGCTTGAGGCTCCTGCACGTCGTGCTGTATGCACGACGCGATCTCCTTCGAGACCGCCGGCATTCCAGCCGCCACGATTGTGCTCGAGGTGTTCAAAGAGCTGGCCCTGGCGAAGAGGCGGCAGATGGGCCGCCCCGACTTCGAGCCGGTGATCGTTCCTGGCTACATCAGCGTACTCGATCATGCCCGGGAGAAGGCCGAGCTGGCCCTCCCGGGCGTGATCGAGTGGCTTACCACCGGCGCCGGCAAACCGGCGGGTGAGCGGGCCCAATTGGTCGGGGCTCGTTCGTGACCGAGCGGGGTCAAAGCGCCCCTACCTTCTCTAAGGCGGACACCTGGGACTCCTTCCTTAAGGCCATTGAGGAGTTCTACGAGAAGGGGCTCACAGACGGCCTGCCCGTCATCCCGCCCACCAGGGAATCCGTCGACCGCATGATGGCGACGGTGGACCGAGACCCGCTGGAGGTGGTGGGCAACGTCCCGCCCCGGCTCGGCGTCGCCACCATAGAGGCTATCGCCTCCAACGCCGTCATGGCGGGATGCCTGCCCGCGTACTTCCCGGTGGTGGTAGCCGCCGTAGAAGCGATGCTCGAAGAGCGGTTCAACCTCAACGGTATTCAGGCGACCACCAACCCTTCCACCCCCTTGGCCATTATCAGCGGGCCGATCGTCGAAGAGCTGAATATTAACTCCGGGACCAACGTCTTCGGCCACGGCTACAGGGCCAACGCCACTATCGGCCGGGCTATTCGACTGGTGATGGTGGTGTTGGGCGGGGGCTACCCGGAAACCGGTGACAAGTCAGCGCTGGGGCAAACGGGTAAGTACTCCTTTTGCATAGCGGAGTCACCGGCCATCCCGTGGGAGCCCCTTCACGTTGAGAGAGGCTTCGCCGCCGACGAAAGCGCCGTCACCATGATAGGATGCGAAAGCCCTGTCTCCTTCACCCCCGGTGGCGTAGGCCCCGACAGCTCCCTGTGGGGCATCGCGGAGCAGATCAAGACCTCAACGGCCACCATCCGCCGCGGTGGAGAGCTTCTGCTGGTCCTCAATCCCGCCGTCGCGGGACCTATTTTCGAGCGCAAGTGGACCAAGAACGACATCCGGGAATTCATGTACGAGAAGGCCCGGGTACCGTTGGAGAAGATCAAGGCGGAGGGACGTATTACCCCCTCCACCGGCGAGGGCACCGAGTGGTGGCCCCGCTGGCTCGACGTCGAGGACCCCAACGGCGAGACCATGCTCCCCGTTCTGCGCAAGCCCGAGAACCTCATCATCACCGTCGCCGGCGGACCCCAGGCCGGCTTCTGCGCCACGTGCCCCGGCTGGGGCCATATGGGTGGCTGGTCGCAGATCAAGCGCATCGAGCCGCGGCGCTAAGAAGCTCTTCCAAAAACCCCGCCCCTCGCCGGCAGGCGCCCGCCTCAGGCGGGCCGGCGGGCGCTGCCCGCCCGAAAGGGGGCGACCTGTGTCCGATATCTATCAAGAAGGCCAGCGACAGCTTCAGGAACAGTTCGACACCCGTCGCCTCGCCGACCGTCTCGACGCAACCATCGTCCACGACGCCATCACCCCGGACGACAAGGCCTTCATCGAGCGCATGGACATGTTCTTCATGGCGACCGTAGATAACCGCGGCCGCCCCAACTGCTCCTATAAGGGCGGGGAGCCGGGCTTTCTGCGCGTCGTGGACGAGCATACCATCGCCTTCCCCAATTACGACGGCAACGGCATGTACCTCTCGATGGGAAACGTCATCAACAACGGGCAGGTCGGCCTGCTGCTCATCGACTTCGAGAATCAGTTCCGAATGCGCATCAACGGCGTCGCGACTATCAGCCGGGAGGACCCCCTGTTGCCGGAATACCCTGAAGCGCAGTTCATCGTCCGGATCAGGCCGCGGGAGATCTTCGGCAACTGTCCCCGGTACATCCACCGGATGAAGCTGGTGAAACGCTCCAGGTTCGTCCCCAAGTCCAGAACGGAGACGCCGGTGCCCGCCTGGAAGAAGCGGGCCTTCGCCCAGGAGGTCTTACCCTCAAAGGACCCCGCCAGAGACCCGGCGAGAGAGACGCTGGACCGCTAACAATATGTTGAATTATGGGTGTCCAGAGGGGCTCCGCCCCTGCGCCTGCCCTGAGCGGAGCCGAAGGGGGAGAGGGCTAGGGAGAAGGCGAAACTCATCTTCTCCCTTCGCCGCCGTAAGGCGCTTGTCTCCAGGCGCCGCCCGCCCTCGCTCTTCTGTTCTAGCTTGACTGGAAAGCGGCCCGCCTTGTACGCTACGCCCAAGGTCTCGAGGGCTCATCGAGAGCCCATGATTCAGGAGGGATGCAGTGGAGCTGCTTACCCCGGTTGCGGAGCGGCCAAAGACGACCGCAAGGCTGGCGCCAAGGCTGGACGACCTGACAGGCAAGACCGTCGGCTTCATCGATAACGGCTGGTGGAGCATGCGCCTCCTCTTCGACATGCTGGAGGTGGACCTCAAGGAGCGCCACGGCGTCGCCAGAGTCATCCGGCAGGACAAAAGTAAGAGCAGCCCCGTCCCAAGACCACAACTCGAGGCCCTGGCTAAGGAGTGTGACGCCGTCGTGACGGCCCTCGGCAACTGAGGGTCCTGCACCGCGTGGTGTATCCACGACAGCAGCGAGCTCGAAAAACTCAACGTACCCAGCGTCACCCTTTCGACCAAGTACTTCCAGGCACTGGCGGAGCGCTCCGCCATCGGCAGGGGCATGCCCGACCTACCGCAGATCATCCTTCCGTTTCCCCTGGAGACCGAGGCGGAGGAGCGCGTTCGCCAGGTGGGGCAGCAGCTCTGCGACCCGGTCGTGCGAAGCCTGACGGCAGTGGACGGGGCCCTGAAGGAAATAGCGTAGATGCCCGCAAATCCCCCTCTTACTTCTACGCGCATCTCCGTCGACACCGAGGACGACGCCCAGGAGCGATTCCACCGCGAAGGGTGGACGGATGGTTTGCCCGTGATCCTCCCCACTCCTGAGCGCGTCGCCGCTATGCTGGCCGGCAGCGGCCTGCCCTCGGGCGAAGAGGTGGCCATCCTCCCGCCCGGCTCCGGGACGGCGACCGTCGAGAAGATCGCCATCAACGCGGTTATGGCCGGCTGCCTGCCCCAGTACATGCCCGCCGTTACCGCTGCCATCAAGGCTACGGCGGAGACGGAATTTAACCTCAACGGCATCCAGACGACGACGAACCCCGCCGGGACCCTGGTGTTGCTCAACGGCCCCATCCGGCATGAGCTGGAGATCAACTGCGGCGCCAACTGCCTGGGGCCTGGCACTCGCGCCAACGCCGCCATAGGGCGGGCCGTCCGGCTCTGTCTCCTGAATATCGGCGGCGCGATACCCGGCGAGATCGACAAGGCGACCCAGGGAATGCCGGGTAAGTACAGCTTCTGTTTCGGTGAGAACGAGGAGGAGAACCCCTGGGAGCCCTGGCACGTGGAGCGCGGCTTCGATAAGGGCGACAGCGTCGTTACCGTCATGGGCTCGGCGGGCACCCACAACGCCACCGGCGGCGGTTCCGGCGATGAGCTGCTTATGACCCTGGCGCGGACCATGGTGGGAGTCGGCCTCAACAACTTCCGCCAGGGACAGGGCGAGCCCTTGATGGTCCTCAACCCCACCTTTGCCCGCGCTCTGCACAACGACGGTTACACCAAGGACGACGTCAAGAAGAAGCTCCACGAGTTCAGCGGCCTGCCCCTTTCCTGGGTCCCCAGAGGTGTAGCGGGGCAGCGCTTTGTGGAGCACCCAGAGGTCGACCCCGTCCCCATCGTGCGCGACTGGCAGAGCATCATCGTCGTGGTCGCAGGCGGCCCCGGCAGCCTCCACTCCACCTTCATCCCCACCTTCGGTGACACCCTGGCCGTCAGCCGGAAAATCGGTTAGGCCCAGAGGTAACATCCGTTCGTGGTGAGCCTGTCGAGCCACGTCCCCCTTCGACGGGATCAGGGCGAACGGGGACCGCTCACGGCGACGCTCTTCCTCCAGGTCACCCTGAGCGCGGCCTCTCTATACCATCCCTCGCCGCCAGGCGGGATGCCCGCGGGCGCTGCCGCCTTGAGTCCTCTGTTACGCCGCCAGGCGGGTTGCCGCGGGCGATGCCCGCCCCTCTCCCTCGATGCCCGCCCTCGCCATCAGGCCCATTGTCATCCCTCGCCGTCAGGCGGGATGCCCGCGGGCGCTGCCCACCGGGCGCCTGCTTGCCCTGCCCTGAGCTCATCGGAGGGGTGTCCAGAGGGGCAAAGCCCCTTTGGCGGGGGTTGAAGGGGGTGCCCCCCTTCTCTATATCATCCCCGAAGGGGATACCTTGAACCCCCTTGAGGGGGTTTGGGGATGTTCCTCGATCGCCATCCCTCGCCGCCAGGCGGGATGCCCGCGGGCGCTGCCCGCCTTGACGAGTTGGCGCCTGTATGGTATCCCAGAACGGCGGAACTCATATGGCGAGCCGACCCGGAAGGATAGAGTCCCCTATGAGCCGTTTGTTCCTCCTGGGGGCTGCGGTATTCGTAGCCTCGTTCGTGTTTTCGGCGTGTACCGGCGGTGGCGGACCCCCATCGACCTCAGTCCCAACCCTCGCGCCCACGCCCACCGAGAGCGCAAGCCCAGCCCCTACGCCCACACCATCCCTCACGCCAACACCGACCCCAACACCGACACCAACTCCCACACCCAGACCCAGCCCGACTCCTACGCCGACAGTCCCGCCGCCGACCGCCTCTTTCTCTCGTGACATTTCCAGTGGGACCGCCCCCGTCCTCGTTCAATTCAGCGACAGCTCCCAGGGTGCGATCACCTCATGGCAATGGGACTTTGGCGATGGGACCTCCAGCACGGAGCGGAACCCGGCCCACGAGCACATCGCCGCGGGCCCCGCTACCGTGCGCTTGACGGTATCAGGGCCTGGAGGGACCGACATCGCCGTCCTGCCACGAGGCGTGGTGGTAAGTCCAGGGCCCCTGGCAGCGGTGGAGGTAAACCCCGATCGGATCAATGCCCGCGTCCAGGACACCATCCCCTTGAGTGTCACCGCCGTGGACGAGTTCGGGAACGAGATCCGGGAGGTGGTGTTCACCTGGACCGCCCAGGATAGTGCTGGAGGAACCATCGGGCAGCAGGGCCTGTTCACCGCCGGTACGCAGGCCGGATTTTTCGCGGGTGGCGTGAAGGTCACAGCGACGCAGGGCGACACGACGCGTGAGGACGCCCTTGACGTGAGCGTGAGTCCAGGCCCTTTTTCCAGCCTGGTCGTGAGTCCGCCTGAGGTCACCTTGAACATCGGCGATACACGGTCTTTCACCCTCAGAATCTATGATGAGTTCGAGAACGAGATCTTCGACGCCTTGACCTCATGGGGCATAGCGCCGAGCGTGGGCGTCGTTGATGCCAACGGAGTCCTCACCGCTGGGACCAGAGCCGGAGCCTTCCCAGAAGCAGTCCGAGTCGAAGCCGTCAAAGGAACGGAGAGGGCGACCGTGACTGCGGAGGTGTCCATCATGCCGGACCCCCTTGCGACCATCGAGGTGCAGCCCTTCTCCCCCGTGATGCGGAGTGGTGGCAGCATGCAGCTGACCGCTACCGGCCTGGACCGGTACGGGAACGAGATCCCAGACCTGCAGTTTCTCTGGGAAGGAGCGGAGGTCCTCGTCGTAGACGGGACTGGGAACGTCACCACCGGAGGGCCCCGCACTCCGCCCCCCGGCCTGGTTGGCTGGTGGGCCGGCGAGGACAACGCCCAGGACTCGGCCGGAGGCAACGACGGCGCCCTGAGCGGTGGTGTCGGTTTTACCTCGGGCATCGTGGGGCAGGCCTTCAGCTTCGACGGAGTGGATGATCGCTTGGTAGTGCCCCCCACCGACAACCTCAACATCACCGGCGATATCACCGTCCACCTGTGGGCGCGACTGACCGTATTGGGTACGGATAGGTTTGGTTTGTTGGTGTCTAAGGGCGCTGGTCTCATCGGAGATGTTCGCGCGCCTTTGGTATTCTCACTCTTCTTCAATCGCAACGACGTCATCAGGGCATCATTTCGAATGGCTGACGAGCCCACCACCAGGCTCTTCGGTCCAACGGTGACCGATACCGAGTTCCATCACTACGCCTACGTGCGGAGCGGCGACTTCCACAAGCTGTTTTTCGACGGCGAGCCCGTTGCGGGGGAAACGTTCACCGGTACTCCGGGAGACACCTCGGGACTTCCCCTGGTGATCGGAGCCTTTCGGACCGATGCCGACCCAACAGGCTTCAACTTCCACTTCGCGGGGATCATCGATGAGGTCAAGGTCTTCGACAGGGCCCTTTCCGACGCCGAGATCAGGGATGCTTTCGATCTAGCTGGACCTGAAGGCACCTTCGAGGTGACGGTGCGGGCCAGTTACCGGAACAGCCAGCAGAGTACTTCAGTCACCGTGACGGTACAGCGGCTGCCCGATCTCGTCCCCTCCATCACCGCCCCCGCCACAGCCCGAGCCGGTGAGGAGATCGGGTCCCGGGTCTTCGTCTCCGTGGAGAACCAGGGCATCGTGCTCGCCCGAGAGACAAACCGAGGCGACTACATTGACGAGGGTGGCGGCTATATGGTGGAGATCGTCCTGTCCACGGACACCTTCGTTCCGTCAGGCTCCGCCATAGCCGCTCCCTTCGCCTTTCGCGAAGACGCCTTGATCGTTGGCGGACGGGAGAGTGATACTCCCGACATTCCAGCGGGCTCCGGGGTGCTGCTGGTCGACTGCTCAACAAGACTGACGGGTTTCAATCCCCTGTTGCTCCCCGACGCAATCCCACCGGGGACCTATTTCCTCTGCGCCACGGTCGACCCCGAAAACCGCGTCCGGGAAGAAAAAGAAGACAACAACACCAGCTGTGTTCAAATCGTTATCGAAGAATAGCGTCAAGATTGAACCACGAAGGCGCAAAGATTCTGGGATTCTTGACTTGGTGACTTTTTGGTTGGTCCTAGGACCGGCGAGAGTGGCTTTGCACAAAGGGTCAGAAATGCCATGTCAGCCCTTCGGCAAGTCCGACTTTGTCCAAGGACCCTCGATTAGGCCGCCAGGAACGGCAGCTGCTCGAAGCGCTGGTTGCCCAGCACCGCCTCGGCGGGAGCGCCCAGCCATCGCTCCAACACCGTCGCGTAGACCGACCGGAAATCCGTGGTGAAACGCAGGTTGTCGTCGACCAGGCGGCCGATGTCCGGCCTCTCGCCGTAGAAGCCACCCTGGACGGGAGTTCCCAGGACGAAGAGCTGTCCCGCCGCGCCATGGTCCGTTCCATCGCTGCCGTTGCTCCGTGCCCTGCGCCCGAACTCCGTCCAGGTCATGATCACCACATCCTGATTTTTGCCGTGGGCTCTCATGTCCTCGTAAAAGGCGTAGATGGCCTCGGAGACCATCTCCAACAACGGGGGTTGGTCCCTGAGCTGGTTGGCGTGGGTATCGAACCCCCCAATAGTCACGTGCCCCACCTTGAGACCGAGATCTCCGACGATAGCCTCCGCCAGGAGCCTCAACGCGTTGGCCAGCCCCGACTCTGGGTACTCAGCCATCTGAGTGTAATCCTGGTCCGCCTGCTGTAACGCCAGGGAGCTTCTCTGGGCTGCCTCCAGGGTGGTATCCAGAAGCATTCGAGTACGGGGCCTGTGGCGGCGAGGCGGCGTATAGATTCAGAAGGGTCTCGGCGCGGCCCTCGGCGGCATCCGGGAAGCGCGGGTCTCCTTGAAGCCTGTACTCTGCTATGTTCCGCACGATAGGGACAGGCACCGTGCTCGACAAGAGCTCAGGCGCGAGACGGCCGCTGGCGGCCAGCCCCTGGATCACCCCCTGCGTGCTATCCAGCGTGTCGAAATAGCGCCCCAGCCACCCGTCTTTGAGCTTGGCCTCAGGGTCCGCGCTCTGCCAGATGTCCATGGAAGAGAAGTGGGAGAAGCTTGGGCTTGGGTATCCAACCCCTTCGACGATGGCCAGCATTCCCTGGTCCCAGAACGTCTTGAGCTTGGCAAGGCTTGGGTGAAAACCCACCTCGTTATTCAGGGGAAGGACATCCCCTTCCGGTATCGCCAGATTAGGCCGGAGGTCGTAGTAGCGGCCGTCCGCGTAGGGGACCAGGGTGTTCAAAGGGTCGTTACCACCGGCCATCTGCACGACAATCAAGGTGCGCTCCCCGCCGGCTGCGGAAGGAGACTCAAGCAGCGAAGCCGCGACGGCCCTTCGGAAGACGGCGGGCATCACCGCCACGGCTGGCACCATCGCTACGCTGGTTTTCAGAAAATCTCTTCGGCTAATCGGCATCATGCGCTCCAGGGCTAGGCGAGCTGATATTCCGGTGACGCCAGAAGGAAGTAGACCAGGGTCCGTATTTTTTCATCCGCCGCGAGGTCCGGTCGTGAGCTGCCGCCCAACGGACCTGGGCCCTCGAGGTGGGCCAGCACGATCTCCCGCTGCTCCCGCGACATGACGCCATCCAGGAGCAGGGTCACGAAGAAATCGAGAGCGTCGCCCACCGTGGAGATCCCCTGCTGCTGCAACATCTCGCCCGGGTTGAAGAGGAACAGGCGTGGGGTTCCGACTCGTGGCCATAATGTTGGCGAAGTTCAGCCGCTGTAAAAGCGTCGTGCTGGTGATCCAGGCTGCGCCGCCGGGCCAACCCGACACGTCGAAGGGGGCGAACAAGGTTTGCCCCATGCCGTCAACAGCGCCGGGCAGCAACCGACCGTCCGTCTCCACGCCCAGGGAACGGACAATTCCTGCTACCAGCTCCGTGGGGCTTTTCACCTTGGCGCGGTAGGCGCGGTCCGAGTAGAACTCGGGGGCGTTGAAGATCTGCCGCATCACGGCCTTGATGCTGTAGCCGCTGTCCTTGAACGCGGCCGCGAGACCGGCCACGACCTCCGGCTCCGGGTCGTCATAGGCGAAGAACCCGAAAAGCTTGCGGGAGATGAACTCCGCCGCCGCCGGCTGCTCCAGGATGATGTCCGTAACATCATCGCCGTCGAAGTTCCCTGTCCGGCCCAGGAACGTCTTACTGTCGAAGTCATGCTGAAACGGTCTGAACTCGAACTCCCGCCTTCGCAGGCCCCAACCGGTGTAGGCCCGGGCGGACTCCCGCACATCGGGCTCGGAGTAGTTGCCGACACCCAGGGTGAAGAGCTCCATGAGCTCCCGAGCGTAGTTTTCGTTCGGAGCTGTCTTGACGTTGCTCTGGCTGCCCAGCCAGCTGAGCATCGCAGGGTCTCTGGAGATGGCCTTGAGCAACACGTCGTAGGCGCCCAGGGACAGCTCGCGGAAAAGCTGGTTCTGGTCAAACATGAAGGGGCCCTGGCCGACCTTTCGGAAGGAGCTGGTCAGGATGCCATGCCAGAAGAGCACCATCTTCTCCTGAAGAGGGCGTTGGGTGTAGATCATGCGGATCAGCCACCACCGTTGCAGGGCATTGATCCGTTCTATGTCCAGCGCCAGACCTTCCAGACGCTGTTCCAAGGCACTGTTGTCCACATCCTGGTACTCGATCAGGTAATCGATGGTGGCCGGCAGACCCATCTCCATAAACCGGTCCATCTCGCTTTGAGACGCCCCAAAGCCCGCCCGCCTCAGCAGGTGACCCATGCGTACCCGGTCAGGGTCCGGCTCCGGCGCCGGTCTCGGCGTCGGCGATGGGGTGACGGTAGGGCTCCGCGTCGGTGTCGCCGTAGCGGTGGGCCTCGGCGCGGGGGTGGCGGTAGCAGGGGGGGGGGTAAGGTCGCGCGGGGCGTCGGGGTAGGGCATCGCCGTCGGCGTCGCGGTGGCGGCCAGGGTCGCGGTGGGCGTCAAGGCGGGGGACGGAGAGGGCAATGGCGCGCTGGTCGGCGACGCCAGCGGAGTCCCGCCCGACGCGCACGCCTGAATGAAGACTATCAGGCTTCTGCTGGAGAGCCCCAGAATGGCAGCGCGGACCAGGAACTGCCTGCGGTCCCACTCCCCTTCGGCCTGGCGCTCCTGTGTCTCCGGCCCCTGCTCCTCGCGCTGCTCAGGCTCCGTTGCCATCCCAACCCACCTCAAGGCTCTCAGGAAACGACGCTGATAACATGAAACGCCCTATAGTTACTGTAACGTCCGTCGTCAAGATATGGATAGGTCGCGCACACCTTGTCACACGTTTTCGCATAGAACGGGTAAGAATCACCTAAAAAGGGGAAGGGTCTTATCCTCTCCCCCTAAATGAGGTGAGGGTTGAGCCTGTCGAAGGGGGCGTTTCCTCAAAAGGGTGTTCAGGAAGGGGGTGTCCCGAGGTCAGGAGCAATGCCACCGGGCGCTGCCCGCCCACGCCGCTAGGCGGATGCGAGTGGGCGCTGCCCACCGGGCGCTGCCCGCCCGGTTCAGCGGGATATTACACAGCGGCTTTCAGAGACTCCCGAAGCTCCTTTATGTCCGGGAAGCGGCCCATCTCCAGCTTGGAGAAGACCAGCTCACCGTCGATGGAAACCTCGAACATACCCCTGGTTCCGGGGACGAGTTTGACCCCCCCGAGCTTTCGGGCGAACTCCTTGAGAAGCTTCTCCGTCATACTGACGGCGTCGGGCAGATACCCTCACTCGACGCAGTAGACGATTTCCATCTCCGGTTTGCCGGGCATCTTCATGACACCTTTCACGGGCGGGTCTCACCTGCATCATAGCAGATGAGGACCCTCACATGTGACAGTGACCAGTCACCGCCACATGAGATTGGATGCTGAAGAAGGCCTACTTTGAGCTTGTCGTAGGGGGTGTCCGGAGGGGCTCCGCCCCGGCGCCTGCCCTGAACGTAGCCGAAGGGCCTGCCCTGGTCCCACTCCTCGCCGTCAGGCGCATTGCCAACGGGCGCTGCCCGCCCGGAGGGATCATGACACGGGCTTGGCCTGTTTCCAGAGCCCTTCCAGGCGAGCGGCGCCGTCTCCATCGCCACTCCGGAAAGCCTGAAAAGCGGCCTCCAGCTTCTCCCCCAGCTCCGCATCAAAGTGAAAGAGCTGGTCTCGTGAGACCGGCCAGCATATGGGGTCGACCTCGTGCCGCTCCCACCTGGCCCAATACTCCTCATGACAGACGAAAGGCTCTGCGGGCTCCGGGTCCCATATCCTGCGAATACCGGGCTGACCGGCCGAGGCCTTGATGATTACCACATCCCCTTTGTTCATAGTCCTGTGACGCAATCCCCCTTACAGGCCATACGAGACCCTTTCAGCGCGGCCCAGGTATCATAGCTGTTCCGCTGCCACTTGAAAACAGCGACTCCGGGGTGACCTCCACCGTTCTCCACGGCTTACCCGGCGCATATGACCTGCCCCCGACCCACTCTCCACAGGTTTGGAGAGGCGGTCGGGGGGTGAGGCTTTCCGGACATCCAGACAACGGAAAGTGTAGCCCGCCCCATCAGGTCTTGACGGAAGGCTGGCGGCATAGTCCAATAGGTTCCTAAAACAGAGCCGCTCCCCGGCGTGTGAGTTGATTCACGCGAGCAGCCTGGGAGCCTTCGGACGCTATCGGCTCAAGACGGGAGGAATGTTCCCATGGCAAGGAAGTACCAGGTCATCTCCGCCGACGGACATTTGGAGACGCCGCCGGACGTATGGATCAAGTACGTGCCCGAAAAGTATAAGAACCGGGCGCCCCGGTTGATTTCCCTGGCGGAGGGCGGCGAAGGTTGGGTCATCGAAGGGCAACCCATGCTCCACAACGGGCAGAACATCACCGCCGGCAAGCCCATCAAGTTCCGTAATGACACCTACTTCAACCTCGACGGCAGCGCGGCGACGGGAGCCGGCGATGCCAAGCAGCGGCTCCGGGAGCAGGACCAGGACGGCATAGACGCCGAGGCCCTCTATCCTCCCGTCTTCGCTACCAGGTTTTTAGAAGGGATATCTGATAAAGAGGTCTACGTATCGATGGTGCAGGCCTACAACACCTTCCTGGCCCAGGACTTCTGCTCCGTGGCCCCGGACCGGCTCATCGGCAACGCGGTGATTCCCGTCTCGGGCATCGACGACGCGGTGGCGGAGCTCAAGCGTTGTAAGGAACTGGGCCTTCCATCCGTGGCGCTCCACCAATTCCCCAACGGAAGCGGAGGCCCCAAGCCGGAGGATGACAAATTCTGGGAGACCTCCCTGAATCTCGGCATGGCCATCTCCCCTCACGCCAGCTTCGGCGACCGCACACCTCCGGTGATCATGGGTGCAGCTGGGACCGGCAGCCAGGCCTTCTCGAACTCCCTCTGCCAAAGGATGAATGTCTCTCCCATGTTTTGTTTGGCCCAGTGCATCACCAGCGGGATGCTGGACCGCTTCCCGGAGCTTCGGATCGGCATTGCGGAGACCAACGCCAGCTGGATGCCTGCCGCCTTCTTCTTCATGGATGACAATTACGACATCTTCAAGGCCTGGTTCAAGATCACGCTGAAGATGAAGCCCAGCGAGTACATCGCCAAGCACTTCCGATTCGGTATCGTCCGAGACCCCATGGCCCTTACCTTGCGAGAGCACCTGCCGGTGGAGAACCTCATGTGGGGCAGTGACTTCCCTCACTCTGTGGGCACCTTCCCCAACTCTTCTCAGTGCCTGGACTCCATGTTCAAAGGTGTCTCGGAAGACCTGCGCCGAAAGATACTCCTGGAGAACCCGGCGGAGTTCTTCGGCCTGGACCTGGACAAACCGATCACGCCGACCCCAAATTAGCGTGGTGAGTCAGACAACCGCTGCGAAATGTCATTCTGAGCGCCAGCGAAGAATCTGGGAGGCGGTCCCCACCCAACAGATGCTTCACTTCGTTCAGCATGAGAACGCAGCGCGGGAATAATTCGGTGCATTCTTGCCTCAGGACACTGAAGGTTATTCCAAAATCCCCTCTCCCCTGATGGGAGAGGGCTAGGGTGAGGGTGAAACCAATCTGGCAGTCGGTTTTTGGAATAACCTCTAGAAGGATGCCTGCGGGCGCTGCCAGTCGCCGTCAGGCGCATTGCCAGCGGGCGCTGCCCGCCCGAAAGGGCCAACGCAGTATGTTCACTCGTCTAAGAGACATCCCGATCACCAGGCGGGCCGACTACACCAAGGACTGGCAGCAACATTATCAGTCGCGCCTGGTGACCCCTGAAGAGTCGGTCTCCCACGTCAAGTCCGGCGACCACGTCGCCTTCTGTCGGGGGCGCGAGCCACAGGCCCTGGGTCTGGCCCTGGCCGCGCGCCGGGGGGAGTTGAAGAATGTTCGTGTCACCGTCCCCCAGCCGGGCCGCGACTTCGGCTGGTACGATAACGCGGACTGGGGTGAGTCCTTCACCGTAGAGATCGGCTACGTCAGCGCCATAGCCCGAGCCGGCCTGAGCGAGGGATTCATCACCTATCGGGCCAACACCGATATCTCGGAAAGCACGCCCGATCTGGGCAAGAACCCCAGCTACGGCGCCGACGTCTACCTTGTCGAGGTCTCTCCGCCGGACGAGCACGGCTTCTGCAGCTTCGGCGCCTCGGTGTGGGACAAGCCCACGGCGGTACGCACGGCCAAGCTGGTGATGGCCGAGGTCAACCCCCGGATGATCCGCACCCACGGTGAGAACTACGTCCACGTGACCGAGATCGACTATTTCAACGAGAACCCAGCCCCCACAGGGTGGGAGATCGCGTCGGCGCCGAAAACGGAGGCGCCGGCCTTCGTACACCAGATAGCGGAGCATGTCAGCAAGCTGATCAACCACCGGGACACGATCCAGATTGGAGCCGGTGGAGTCACGGAGTGGCTGCCACGTGTCGGCACGTATGACAACCACCTAGACCTGGGGCTGTTCACAGAGATCACGCCGCGGGGGTTAACCAAGCTGGTGGCCGGCGGTGTCATCACCAACAAGTACAAGTCCATCCATCAGGGCAAGTGCGTCAGCACCGCCGCCGGCGGCTCTCGAGAGGACGTCACCTTCATCGATGGCAATCCCATCTTCGAGCTGTACAATGTCGATTACATCCTGAACCCTTTGACCGTGGCGGCTCACGAGAACATCGTGACCTGCAACCAGGCCCTGGCCATGGACCTCACCGGCCAGTCCACCTGCGAGACCATAGGGACGCTGCAGTACTCGGGCCCCGGAGGACAGCCGGCCATGGTCATGGGGGCCATGCTGGGCAGGGGCAGCCGCTCCATCATCATCGTCCCCTCCACCACCAACGACGGCAAACAGTCTCGAATCGTGCCGATGCTGCCATCAGGGACCTCCGTGTCCGGGCCCCGGTACCTGGCGGACATCGTCGTCTCGGAATATGGGGTTGCCCACCTGCGTTGGAAGACCCTCCGCGAGCGGGCCACGGAGCTGATCAAGATAGCCCATCCGGATTTCAGAGCGGAGCTGGAACGGGACGCCCGCTCCCGGCTGTGGCCGAGTTGAGCGACGCGGCCCGTAAATCTTTGGAGGAATCATGACGACCACCGACCGCAACGTCGACACAGTCATCACGGAAGAGATGCTGGCGAGGGCCCGAAAGCGGATTGGAGAAGAGGTCCCCATCAGCGCGCCCTTCAATACGGAGGCGAGGCGGGACAACGTACGTCACTGGGTCGACGGCATCGGGGATAGCAACCCCTTGTGGCTAGACGAGGAGTACGGGAAGCAGAGCGCTCATGGAATGATCCTGGCGCCGCCGAGTTTTCTTTATAGCTGCAACCAGGGCCCGGCCCACCGCGGAGCGGGAGCCGGAGGCTTCCGAGGCTTTCCCGGTCTGCACCGGTTCTGGGCCCAAGAGGTATGGGAGTGGTTCCGTCCGATTCGGCTTGGCGACCAGATCAGCGGCACCACCAAGCTGGCCGACCTGGTGGAGCACAGAAGCAGCCTTGCGAAGCGCTCCATCGAGGACATTACGGAGCAGACCTTCCGAAACCAGGACGGGGAGCTCATCGCCATCCACCGCATGCACTTCATAAATACTGAACGAGGCACCGCCGCCAGAGAAGGAACGCACAAGGAGTTCCAAAAGCACAGGTACACCAACGAGGACCTGGGCCGGATCCTGGATGACATCGATGCAGAGGTAATCCGGGGCGCGGAACCCAGGTATTGGGAGGATGTGGAGGCAGGGGAGGAGATTCCCGGCGTGGTCAAGGGCCCGTTCACCTCCAGCGAAGCCGTCGCGTTTGTCACAGGCTGGGGCGGTCCCTTCATCATGGCGTCGGAGATCACCCACCGGTACGTCCGCGCCCACCCCAAGGCCAACGTCCCGGACCGGGACACCAACGCCCCGGACTTCCCCGAGCGGGCCCACTGGGACGACTCCTTTGCCCGAGAGGTGGGTGCCCCCGCCGCCTATGACTTTGGCGGCCAGCGGGTCTCCTGGGTCCTGCACGCCCTCACTAACTGGGCTGGCGATACGGGCATGGTGCGCGGAATCACCGCTAAGCTGGTGAAATTCAACGTAACGGGCGACACCACCTGGTGCAAGGGCAGGGTCAAAGGGAAATCCGTCGAGAACGGCGAGCACCTGGTCCAGATGGAGATCTGGGGTGAGAATCAGCGCGGAGAGGTTACCATCTCCGGCGAGGCCCAGGTCCTCTTGCCCAGCAAGAGCGGGTAGCCTCAAGAGGGGGGGTGAAGGGGCCTTTCACCCTTTCCCCGTCCTCTCCCCCTCGATGGGGAGAGTTAGAGAGGGGGTGCCGCCCTTTCTGTTAGTCACCCGACCTTGCCCCAAACATCATTCTTAGGAGTCCGCCTGAGGCGGACGACGAAAGAATCTCGCATGGGGCCAGCTCCCGACAGGGTAGCCCCACCTCCCCAGACCCTTCGGCTTCGCTCAGGGTGGCAAGATAGTACGCCCTTCTGACGCAATGCCTGCGGGCGCAGTACGCCCCTCAGGGGGGTTTGGGGGTGTCTGGTCCTCCGGCCGCCGTCAGACGCCTTGCCAGCGGGCGCTGCCCGCCCCTTGAGGGGGTTTGGGGGTGTTATTGAGCACCGGCCTCAGTCGACGTACTGGCCCAGGTGGTAGAGCTTTACGGCGTTATCCACCAGCACCTTTTGCCGCTCATCGTCGGTCAGGTCAGCCAGACCGCGCTCGATGTATTCTTGCGATGTCGGCCAGGTGCAGGTGGGGTGCGGGAAGTCCGATTCCCACATGATGTTGTCTATGCCGATGTACTCCCGCATCTTGATCCCGATGACCTCGAACCAGAAGTTCACGTGGCACTGTCGATGGAAGTACTCGCTGGGTTTCAGCTCCATGCCGGAGCGCCACAGCTTCTGCTGATTCCATTGGTGGTCCGCCACCTCCAGCAGATAGGGGACCCAGCCCAGGCCGCTTTCAGCGGAGACCAGGTGCAGGTTGGGGAACTTCTGCAGCACACCGGAGAAAAGCATCACCGTCATGATCTGCGTATTAGCCGAGATGCCGCTCGTTGAGTTCTCGGCCAGCTGCGTCATCGAGTCGTGGCCCTTGAAGGGGGGCTGCCAGACCCCCTGGCTGCCGCCGGAGCCGATGTGCAGATTGACCGAAAGCTCCGTCTCTTCCGCGGCACGCCAATAGGGGTCCCAATAGGGGTCGGCGATATGCGGATATTTGAACTGGTGGGGAAACGCGAAGCTGAGACCATGCGTCCCTCGCCGTTCCATCCGGTGGAGTTCGGTCACGGCCTTGTCCACATCCCATAAGGGGACTATTCCCAGGGTGATGAACCGTCCGGGATAGGGGTCTGACCACTCCTCGATCTGGTAATCGTTGAAGGCCTGAATGCACTCCAGGCGGAACTCCTCGTCCTCGTAGGCCGGGGTGCTAAAGGTATTGCCCGCCACCCCGGCGATGTTCCCGAAGAACGTATGGACGTCCACGCCGTCCTGTTCCATGGCCTTGATCCGCTCGGAGGGCACATAGGTAATCTCAGGCACCTGCTCCCATCGATCGACGGCGCTTGCTCGATCGGGAAGCGCTCCGTGGACCGCGGCCACCCCGAGGAACCGCTTCGGCTGGTCCCAGATGTACCAGCTATCGGTGCCGTCGCCGTTGCTTCTGATCTCAGGGATCTTAGCCCCCCACTTTTGTCTGGACATGCGTGACGTCCAGGTGTGAGGAGCCTCTTGCAGATGATCGTCCGTTGAGATGACCTTGTACTTCATACAGACCCTACCTTGCTTTTGGAGTCCGGACCGTTGCTTCGCCGCAGCGCCCTAAAAGGATACTGAAGAAGAGGATCCCTCTCCTCGCCGCCAGGCGCAATGCCAGCGGGCGCTGCCCGCGCTAATTCTGGAACTCCTGAAGGTTGAAGACCTTCACGGCGTTCTCCACCAGTATCTTGCTACGTTCCTGGTCGGACAGATCGCCTATTACCCTTTTGATATAGTCCTGGGAGGTGGGCCAGGTGCAGGTCGGATGGGGGAAGTCTGACTCCCACATGATGTTGTCGATGCCGATGTATTCTCGCATCTCAACGCCGATGACCTCGAACCAGAAATTCACGTAGCACTGGCGGCGGAAGTACTCGCTGGGTTTTTTGTCCATGCCCAGTCTCCACAGCTTCTGCCGGTCCCATTGATGGTCCGCCACCTCCAGGAGGTAGGGGACCCAGCCCAGCCCGCTCTCGGATGATACGATCTTGAGATTCGGATACCTCTCCATGATGCCGGAGAACAGCATGGTCGCCATAACCTGAGTGTTTGCGGAGATGACCTTGGTGGAGTTCTCAGCCAGGACGAGCATCGGGTGGGAATCTTTCACAGGCGCTGCCGATGGCCCCATGCCGCCGCCACCGCCAATGTGTAAATTGACCGAGAGCTCCGTCTCTTGGGCGCACTCCCAGAGCGAGTCCCAATAGCGGTCGGCAATGTGGGAGTAGCCGTACTGTTGGGGAAAAGCGAAACTTAGCCCTCGGATACCCCGCTGTTTCATCCTGCGCAGCTCAGCGACCGCCTTTTGCACGTCCCAGAGAGGGACGACGGCCAGGGTAATGAAGCGGCCGGGGTGAGGATCAGACCACGCTTCTATCTGATAATCGTTGAAAGCCTGGATACACTCGACACGGAAGTCCTCATCCGCCCACGCCGGGTCACTGAAGGTCTGGCCTGCGAAGCCGGTCACGTTGCCGAAAAAGGTGTGTACGTCCACCCCGTCTTGTTCCATGGCCTTGAGCCGCTCCGATGGCACATAGGTAATCTCAGGCACGTCCTCCCACCGGGTGATGGCGACGGTGCGGTCCGGCAATGCCCCGTCGACGTTGCCAACCCTTGCCCTGCCGAGCTCCTTCTTCTGGTCGTAGATGAACCAGCTGTCGTTCCCATCACCAAGAGGGCGGAGCTGGGGTATCTTGTCACCCCACTTTTTCTTCGACATGCGGTCAGTCCAGGTGTTGGGCGCCTCCTGGAGATGATCGTCAGTTGAGATGACCTTATAATTCATACAGACCCCTCGTTGCTTTAGTCGTCCAGGCCGCTGCTTCCCCGCAGTTCCTTGACAGGCTGCTGAAGAAGGGGTGTCCAGAGGGGCGGAGCCCCTTTGGCGGGGGTCGAAGGGGGTTGTCCCCCTTCAATACATCATCCGCCTAAGGCGGATACCTTGAACCCCCTGAAGGGGGTTTGGGGTGCATTTCAGTTCGCTAATCCTGGTAGGCCTCCAGGTGATACAGCTTCACGGCGTTGTCTACCAGCACCTTTTTTCGCTCCTCATCGCTCATATCAGCGGTCCCCTCCGCGATGTATTCCTGCGACGTGGGCCAGGTGCAGGTGGGGTGGGGGAAATCCGAAAGCCACATGATGTTATCGATCCCGATGTGCTTTCGGAATTTCAAGCCGACCACCTCGAACCAGAAACTCACGTGGCACTGCCGGTGGAAGTACTCGCTAGGCTTCTTATCCATGCCTATTCTCGAAAGCTTCTGCCGGTCCCATTGATGGTCCGCCACCTCCAGAAGGTAGGGGACCCATCCGAGGCCGCTCTCGGCCGAGACCAGCTTCAGGCCGGGGAAACGTTCCAGGATGCCGGAGAACAGCATAGTAGCCATCACCTGAATGTTGGCCGAGATCGCCTTCGTGGAGCGCTCTGCAAGCTCCATTATGGGGTCGGTGTCCGGGGCCGCAGGCTGTCTGAAGCCTTGTCCTCCGCCTGAACCAATGTGCAAGTTCACCGGAAGCTCAGCCTCTTGAGCCGCATCCCAAAAGGGGTCCCAGGCTCGGTCGGCGATGTGGGGATAGCCGAACTGCTGCGGGAACGCGAAGCTGATCCCGCGTATGCCCCGCTTTTCCATTCTGTGCAGCTCCGCGACGGCCTTCTCGGGACTCCATAAAGGCACGATCGCCAGGGTGATGAATCTTCCCGGATAGGGCTCAGCCCACTCCTCAATCTGGAAATCGTTCGAGGCCTGAATGCAATCAAGCCGGAAATCCTCGTCAGAGAAAGCTGGGTCGCTGAAGGTGTTGCCCGCGATCCCAGCGATATTGCCGAAGAAGGTGTGAACGTCCACCCCGTCCTGGTCCATCGCCTTGATACGCTCGGAGGGGACGTAGGCAATCTCCGGAACATCGGCCCACCGAGTTGGCGGAGATGTACGGTCCGGCATTGCCCCATGGACGGCGGCGAGACCGAGTACGCCTCGTTTTTCACCGTGGATATACCAGGAATCCGTCCCGTCGCCGTTGCTCTTGACCTGGGGAATCTTGTCCCCCCATTTCCGCTCCGACATTCGAGAGGTCCAGGTGTGGGGAGCTTCCTGTAAATGGTCGTCGGTTGAGATGACTTTGTACTTCATATGCCCTCCCTCCGCAACGCCGGACACAGCGTGCCCAGACAGGGGCCAGCCGACTTCAGGCCTCAGTATATTCCATCAGCCGTTGCCCGTCACGTCGCAGGGGTACGGCTCAAAAAGCGGCGAGCGTGAATCGAGACACCGCTGGCAATCGGCACTGTGGACGCAAGGGACACGGGAGCCGATAATAGGAGCATGCAATCGCGCCGGTTCACCCTGGAAGAGGTTACCGGACTCCTCGGATGGCTCGAGTCCAAGTTCGCGGAGCTGGACCCTTATCGTGAGGAGTTACACCGCCATCGGGAACAGGACGCCGCGCTCTCTGAAAAGGGCCGCTCCAATGGATCGCAAGACCTGGGCGAGGAGTTGCATCGGGTCCAGCAGCTCGTCGAGGAGATGGAAAAGAGCGTTCAGGACATCATGGAGCAGATCAGGGACCGTGGAATCCTGGTACAGGACCCTGAGCGAGGTCTGGTAGATTTCCCCTCCAGGCGAGAGGGCCGTGAGGTGTTCTTGTGCTGGCTAAGGGGAGAACCGGAAATTGGGTTCTGGCACGAGATAGAGGCCGGTTTCGCAGGCCGGCAGCCCCTGTGACAGGATGCCAAAAAAAGGGTGTCCAGAGAGCCCGCCCTGAGCGAAGCCGAGCGGGGCGGGGGTTGAAGGGGACTGTCCTTCTCTCCCGCGCCGCCAGGCGCATGTGCCAGCGGGCGATGCCCGCGAACCCCCTTGAGGGGGTTTGGGGGTGTTTTTCAGCACTATGCTAAGGGACCATATCGTGGACCGAGCAACCATAATCGTGCCATCTTCCACCGCCAACGTCGGGTTAGGCTATGACGTCTGGTGCCTGGGGCTGGCGCAACCCGAACTCAGGGTGACTTGTACACGGGCGCAGACCGGGGTAGAGCTGGAGCCGGTCCGGAGCGCAGCCCGGCCGCCCGAAGGAAGGGCGTTGGGGCACGCCGGGTTGATCGCCCTGAAGACCTTTATGAAAGACTTCGCTATCCCTGACGGTGTCCGGTTGCTCTACGAGGATGATGGCTACCCCGTGGGCGGCCTTGGCAGATCGGGGGCTGAGGCGGTGGGGGCCGTCATGGCGGCGGCCATCCTCTTCGAAAAGCGCCTTCTCCGGGACGAGGTCATTGTGGCAGCCGCCAAGGCCGAGCCCGGAGAGCACATGGACAACGTGGCCGGCTCAGCCAACGGCAGATTCAACGTGATCGTCACAGCTCCCGCCACCGGAACGCGTTCCGCCGACGTGTACGACGTACCCGAAGACCTGGGGATCGCCATCGGTTACTCCCTACAAGAGAAACTCGGAGGCACCACGGCGATGCGAGAGGTCCTGGAGCAGCCCCTGCCAACGGCTGAGTTCGTCATCCAGACCGGCCTGCTCTCCGCGGCGACCGCCGCCCTGGTAACCGGCAATACCGGCAGATTCCTCGACCTCGTTTGGGGCGACGGGTTCCACGAGCCCCGGCGGGCCGACGCTGGCGGCTACGGCGCGTTCACCGCCGCCGACCTGGCGGCGTTCAAGCGTCGTTTGTTTGCGGATTTCCACGTCGCCCTGAATATCTCCGGAGCCGGCCCCAACATCCAGCTCTTGTACGACAAAAAGGAGCTCCGGGATGGGATCGGCGACTCGGTCTCAGGGGCGGTCGCAGCTTGGTTTCAGGATCGCGGCATCGCGATGTCGGTCCGGGATACGGAGATCGCGGGCGCGGGCGCCTACGACTACGCCCAGCGAGAGTACGGCTACTAAGAGGGTCCTGATGAAGGGGTGTCTACTCCTACGCCGCCGTCTACCAGGCCTGCCCTCCCACTGCCATCTGTGTGAATCTGTGGCTTTATCCTCCCTCGCCGTCAGGCGCTTTGCCAGCGGGCGCTGCCCGCCCCGTAGCACGCGCTTTCCCGGCCTTTGCCACCGCTCGACGGCCCTAGGGAGTCTCGCAGGACCGCCATCGGCCCTCTACGGATAGGCGTCAGAACGACGACGCCCGTGGGCACGGCTGTTGACCCCTGTTGCCACCCTTTGCTATACTTCCTCTCGTTTTACGCCGGAAACGACTCTATTTCAAGAACTACCTAAACGCCCAACGTGCATTCGCCGGTCAGGAGATGATAGATGCTGGACGCCGTCAAGAGATTCGACACCCTGCTGGAGAAACGGCCCTTCGTTCTGGTGGGCCCCTATGAGCGGTCCCTCATGGACAGCTTGCTCCCTTCCCTCACCTGGGTCCAAAAGGCCTTTATAGCTCTGGCCTTCGCCGGGATCCTCATAGGCATGGGAAGGGCAGTCTTCTACCTCCCCAACAATCCTGTGCCTATATCCCTTCAGACCCTTGGCGTCCTGGCCACCGGAGGCATCCTGGGGATGCGCTGGGGGTTCGGCTCCATCCTGGCTTACTACTTCATGGGCATGGCGGGAGTTCCTGCGTTCAGGGACGGCAACAACGGCTGGGACTACATCTCTAACAGCGCCACTGCCGGGTACCTTATAGGGTTCATCGCCTCGGTCTGGCTCGTCGGCTACCTGTCTCAGCACGGCTGGAGCAGAAGCCGTGCCATATGGCCTATGCTACTAGGCGGTCTGTTTCTCTACCTCCCGGCGTTGCTGTGGCTCCACTATAAAGACCTGGGGTGGCCGGCTGAAGGTGAGTTATTCAGCTCGGCGATGTACCCGTTCATCCCCGGTGATCTGATCAAGCTTATGGCGGCATCGCTTATCGTAGGCGGCCTGTGGGTCGTCGCCGACAGGCGTAACCGGCGAGGGGCCGGGGAATGACCGTCTCCGTCTAGCCCTTCGCTGATAGCCTGTTGCCCTCGTGAAGCCAAAGTCAGTGTAACAGAGAATCATGCCAGCGGGCGCCGCCCGCCCCCGCCGTCAGGCGAATGCACGTGGGCGCTGCCCACCGGGCGCTTTCCTTCCCCGCCGTCAGAAGGCGATGCCTGCGGGTGCTACCCGCCCTCACCCCCCCCGGCGCTCCTCCAATCGATCCACCTTTCCATTCAATGTCATTCTGAGCGCAGCGAAGAATCTCTGTACCTGACCTCGACTTGCGGAAGAGAGCACTAGCCCGCCTTCAGCCTCAGTCCCCCCTCTCCATGCCCATGGAGAGGGGGTGGCGAAGCCGGGGGAGAGGCCGAACACACCATCCTTCTGAGCCCCGGAGCCTCTTGCCCTGTGCAGCGAGGGTCAGCGTAACAGGGGATCATGCCAGCGGGCGCTGCCCCCACGATTCTAGCCCATCTGTGTGAATCTGTGGATTACCCCTCTTCGCCCCGTCAGGCGCAATGCCTACGGGCGCTGCCCGCCCCGGCGGTCCGGAACGCAAAAGAGGCGCCCCCGGCTGGGGGCGCCTCTTTTATACGATTGCTTGTGCTGCCCGGTACTATTCGCGGCTTTGCATCGCCATAAAGATGGCTCCGCCCGCTCCTATCAGGGCAACGATGCCAAGGATCAGGGCCACGACACCGAGAACGCTGGAGGCGTCATCGCCTGCCAGGCCTATAGCTCCCGCCGGGCCAGTGGCGCCCGCGGAGCCTGTAGCGCCCGCCGCGCCTGCATCACCGGCTGCGCCAGCTGCTCCTGCCGAGCCTGTCCCGCCCGTCGCGCCTCTCGCGCCTGCCGGTCCTGCCGCGCCATCAGAGCCGTCGGCTCCTGCCGCGCCTGCAGCGCCTGTCGCGCCCGCCGGTCCTGTTGCTCCTACAATCGGCGTGGCCGTCGGTATCGGCGTCGGCGTAGGCGTCGGGTCGGTCGACGCCTCGATGTTCACCGTGATCACACGGTTGACAGTGAGGACGCCGCTTGCCTGGGCTACTTGACTTGTGCCCGCGACGTTCGCGTTCACGGTCTGACCCTCCAGGGCCGCTGTGGACTGAATGTCGACGCGGTAGGTGTCCGCCGACAGTCCGTCTGCGCCCGTCGTCCCTGATCCGATTACCGTCCCGCCTGAGGTCGACAGGGTCACGGTGGTCCCCGCGGGCGCAGCCGCGCCGTCTAGGGAGACCGTTCCCGTAAAGACTGTTACCCCTTGAGCGGACGCGACGGCAGCGAAAAGCGCCACGGCCATGAGAGCGGCCGCCAAGACGCTTGTTATCCGGAGTCTCGTCATGCTTCTCCTCACTTTCGCTGGTGCGGTTGGGAGCCCTCGGGGCGGGGTGGGCCGTGCGACCGGCCCACCCCGCCAGCGCGAGGTCTTCCTTCGCGTCCGATTACTACTGGACTGTAATGGTTACTGAAGCTCCAACCGGGATCGGAGTCGGCGTGTTGGCCTGTATGCTGAAGCGTATGCCGCTGACGACGATGGTCATGCTCTGCGACACGGTGACGAAGATCACCGTGTTGGGCTGGATCGTCGCCAGGACATTCCCCGCCAGGCCGGGCACGAACGCTTCGAACAGCGCCGTGGTGTAGTTGAAGCCGACGACCAGCTCGAGGTTGCCGGTGGCCGTCAGAGGCGCCAGTGCCGTATCAGCCGCTATGCTGCCGCCCACCGACGTTGTGCTGGTGGTAAAGGCCGCTGCCGGCGGGTAGGCGCCCTGCGAGGTGCTGCTTATGCCCCGGACACGCCAGAAGTAGACCGTCCCCGGCTGGAGAACAGTCTCCGCCCGGAAGGCCAGAGTGTTACCGACGGCAGAACTGCCCGTCCGGTTGATCACGATCTGGCTCACGTCTATGAAGGTGCCGTCCGTGCTGACCTGCAGCTCGTAGCCGGTCGCGTTGTTCACCTGTGTCCACACGAAGAGGGGACGCAGGTCCACGGCGCTGCTCAGTGCCGCAACGAAGTTGGCCGAATTCGGCTGGACCAGCGTCGGGGTGCCAGCAGTGGTGCCGGCGAGCAGGGCCATGTTGACGGTCTGAGCCGCCGAATAGGCGCCTATCACCGGCGTTTCAACCCGGACGCGCCAGTAGTAGGTCTGGCCGGGGATCCTATCGCCTGCCGCGTCCGCCCCAGAGCCGTCGCCGTCGGGCAGCGACCCCTCAGCGATCGAGGTGGTGGACGATGAGACCGTGGACGTGCCGCCGCCTGAGAAGGTCGAAGCGACCGCCCAGTTTACTCTGTAGCTGTTGGCGCCGCTTACGGCATCCCAGCTAAGACTGAAGCCGATGATACCGTCGCCACCGGAGTTCGAGGACCCCACGATGGTGGCGTCGGCCGGTGTCAGCGCGGTGGGCGTCACCGCAGTACCGACGGTATCCGTGTAGTGGCGGAGGCGGTCCGTGCCCGTGTTCTCGATCACCCAGATGCGGTTAGAGCTCACGGTCGCCACGGCGATCCCCGTGGTGACGTCGGAATCATCCGCGTGGTTACTGCTGCCGGTCTGGCTGGAACCGGTCACTTGGAGCTGCTCGAAGGAGATGGTGGTCGCGGTTGCGTTCACCGAGCTCCAGACGCCGCCGTTTTGGCTGGCATCGGTAAGGTCGAAGGTGGCGCTATCGGTGACGTACAGGGTGCCATCGCTGCCGAAGGCCAAGCCGGCCACGACTTCGTTGGTGTCGTCGGTATTCAGCCTGCCGGTCCCCCACGAGGAGCTGGTGCCTACGGTCCAGCGGAAGACTCCGTCACCCGACGTATCCGAGCCTGCGTACACCATGTTGTTGCTAGCGTAATCAGGGTGGAAAGCCACCTGCGTCTGGCCAGTGCCAGGGCCAGATCTGCCCAGCCTGGCGAAGCTCTGCGCGGTGTTGGTGGAGAGGCGCACGTCGCCATCGCCGCCGACCAGGAACTGTGCGGGGTCGTCCGGGGCTACCGCAATGGAGTCGACGGAGGTGCCGGGCGTGCCCGTGGCGTTGGAAAACAGGAAGCCGCCATTGATGGAGCGCTGGACGAGGCCGCTGTCGCATCCCAGGATGACGGTGTTCGCATCAGTGGCTATCAGGGAAGCGATGTTTTGGCTGCCGCAGGCAACCAGGCTCCGGGTGCTCCAGGTCTCGCCGCCGTTGGTGGTGCGTTTCAGGGTGTTGCCGCCTACCTCGCCGTAGTAGATGGTATTGTCAGTGGCGAAGGCCGGACTGTATGCGAAGACGACCGCCTCGGAAGTGCCCGCCAGTACGACCGATTCGGTGCGCTCCCAGAGACTGCCGGCGTTGGTGCTGCGCCAGATGGCGTCCTCGCCGGCGTTTTCGGAGGAGTTAGCGTCAGCGGATGCCATCACTATGTGCTGGCTGCTGTCGAAGTCTGGGGAGACCGCGAAGCCGGCGATGCTACCGGACGTGGTGAGGCCGGTGTTCCGCATGTGGGAGATCTGGGCCCAGTTGAGGCCATCGCTGGTGCTTCGGGAGAAGCCGCCGTCCCGACCGGACGCGCTATCGATAAGCGCGAAGGCGGTGCCTCCGGGCTCATAGAGCACGGCGCCGTTAGTTCCGGCCTCGGAGTCATCGCCGGGGATAGGCCTCCGAGCGGAGTAGGTGACGCCGGTGGAGCCGAAGGCGCTGGTGCTACGGAACACCACGTTGGCGTTGCCGGTGTCGGCGTTGGTGGTCAGCAGGGTCCCGGCGGTCCGGGTGCCGGAGTAGGCTATGGTCGAGTAGCCGGCGATGCCCCCGTCACCATTGGGGACCACCACGGATGCCGAGGTGGTGATCCGGTAGATGCCGTCGTCGTCCGGGGAGTAGTTGTCGTCCGAGTTCAGGGCGACGAAGACCATGCGAGTGGCGGAGTCGGACCCATCGTAGTCGGAGGGAAGGGCGATGGCGGAGGTCAGAATGTCGTTCGTCGAGTCGCCGATGTCCTCGACCTCAGTCGTGATCTCTATGTTGGGGAACACGGCACCCCAGAAAGAAGAGGTGCCTACTATGTGGATCAGGAAGGTCCCGGTGCTCGCCAGGGCGCCAGTGGCCGTCGCGGCCGAAGCCACGACCATCAGGACGCCGTCGCCACTGAAGGCGGGGGAGTACTTGATGGCCGTCACGTCGCCTGCCAGGGCGCCGTCATCGCCGCTGCTGTCAGCGCTTGCCGGGCTTACCCAGTTCAGGACGTTGGCGCGGCCCCACACCCGGACGCAGTCATCGAGGCCATCGTTGCCGGGGCCGTTCGGGCAGTCGCCTACGCCGGGATCGGGGTCCGCCAGGCCGATGGCGATCTCGCCAACGCCGTTGTAGTTGGGCGAGACGTCCATGGAGGTGATTTCCTCGTTGCCGTTGACACTGCCTTGGTCTGCACCCAGCTGGCTGAAACTAATCCCGCCATTGGTGGAGCGAAAGACAGTGGTGGTGGTGGCCACGAACAACGTGGCGTCCGAGGAGAAGAAGGGTGACGGAACGATCGCGACAATGTTATTGGTCACTGCCGCCCCGTCTATGTCCACAAAGGCCCAGGAGACGCCGCCGTTGGTGGAGCGGTACAGCTCGTCGGTCCCGCCTCCATCGCTGTCAGACGACATCCAGAGCGAAGAGTCGTTGGCATAGTTAGGTGAGGCCGCCATGACGAGCCCCTTGGCGCCGTCAAAGACCTCGATTCCGGTGGCGCTGGGCAGGGAGGTTGTCGACCAGCCCAGGGTGGCGCCTTGGACGCCGGCCGTCGGCAGCAGAGCCGCCAGAAGCCCGGCAACCAGGCCGAGTACTAGAAACCAGTGAAACGTCTTTCTCATCTTCCTTCTGATTCTCATTCATTGCCCCTTTCTTGAGTCGCCGCAGTTGGCGTGATGGGCGAAAACTTTACCTGCACTCTTAAATAGGTCCGTCATTTTGCTTCGCCGGCGGATGCAAGCACCCTCCGGCCTCGTGGAGCCATACACGACCTCCTTGCTGCGGCTACTCATCGCTTGCTTATTTCTCGTTCCACAATTCAGTTGCCTGAAAGATTTTACTTTGGGAAACCGGTCACAAGCCTCGACCATGCTACCACAAACGTCAAGGTAGTACAAGCTTGTGTACCCTGTTAAACCCATACATAGTCCCTTAGCGGCTCTTAGACCCGTCTCGTAGTCGTTCAAAACCGCGTTTAGAAACTATTGTGCCCCCTGTTTGGAGTTTTGTCAATACCCTTTTCCAAACCTGTTCACGCTTCGTTCCCGGTCCCAGTGGCTCACCCCAGGCGCGGCAAGGCTGGACCCATGGACCGAATACCATGATAGGAGGACGGGCGGCTGGAGTGCCTGAATGCTCCCTGACAAAACGCTGACGTTTGGCTGATGATCGTCTCCCCAATCCTCCCTCGCGAGGGTAGGGAAGGGGCCTGTCCTCTCCTCCTCGATGGGGAACGGCCTGGCAAAAAATCCCACCCTGAGCGTAGCCGAAGGGTCTAGGGACGAGTCCTTTCCTCATGGAGGGGGGAAGGCTAAACCCACCCCCAGATTCTGAGTCCCGACGTGTCGGGACTCAGAATGACATTTTTGTGAAGGCCCTTCTACGGATTTGCGTGTTCCTTGGCGCGGGCTTCATCTCCCAGGCTCGTATACAGGTCCGCCAGGATCCGATGGACTAGCTCCTCGTCCTCAGCGTCAATGTCGAATCGCAGGCTTTGCTCCAGCAAGCTCACCGCTTTCTCGGGCTCATCCAGTTGTAGGTAGGCGAGGCCCTGGAGATGGAGTGCCGGGCTTGACTGAGAAAGCATGGGGCCCACCGTTATGGACAGCGATAGCCGAAGGACCTCCAGCGCCTCTTCCGGCTGGCCTAGCCGCAGGTAGCCGCTGGCTAATTCGTTGAGGGGAGGCCAGCGCCCTGGCAGCAGGGCCACGCCGACTTTGAGCTCCTCGATCGCCTGTCGGCCCAAAGCTTCCTGCCCCTCGAGGGCTAGCTCCTGGGCTGCGTTGGCCAGACCAAGCCTCGTGATGTCGCTTAGGGGCCTGATAGCCACGGCCTCCTTCCGGGCCTCATACACCCGCAGGGTAAGCAGCTGTCTGAGCACATCATCGGTGGTAGACTCTTTGATGGCTGTGAGAATGCCTGCCCGCAAACCGTGGTAGTTGACGTTGTCAGGAGCTAGCTCTAACGCCCGGTCAATCGATTGCAGGCTTCGGTCGCCTTCTCCTTTCCCGATCTGTCTCACGGCGGAGGCTCCCGCCCAGGACGCCGTGGCGTAGTTCACGTTCTTCACCCAGGTCAGGGCTCCCAGCAGGCCCATGATCGTCAACGCCAGCAAGAGGCGCGCGGCGGCGCGGTCCCACTGACCCCACTGAGCCCGCTGTCCACGACGCATCCTCCGCTTTCTAGGAGCGGCTGGCATCGGCCGGGGGGCGGGGTTGGCACGCATCACGGTGGGGAGTGCGACGAAAACCGCCAGAAGTGCCCAGAACAGGGCAAGGTCTGCCTCCCGGGATACGCCGGTCATCTGCTCCACTACCCGGCCGCCGAGGGCGGCCAGCAGAATCACCAAGATCCACTGGTGGGAGGGTGAGAAGCTTTCCCGATTTCGGAAAAGCCGCACCGCTCCCACGGTGAAGATGGAGGCCAATAGCCCCACATAGCTGAGGGCGCCCAGCAGCCCGAGCTCCACCCATTCGTGAATTATGTAGTTATGCGCGTTGGTGGGATGCCCCTGCAGGCTCGCCTGCGTCGGGACGGAGCTGCTCAGAGGGGCGGCATAGCGAAACATTGCGGGCCCGTAGCCCAGGACGGGCCGGGCAAAAGAGAAGGAGTCACTCTCGAACTCAAACCAGGGCGTACCCACCATGAGGTCGGCGGCGTTCCACCAGTAGGACAGCCGGGTGGTGGCGGAGGCTCCCACCACCTCTCCAGCGATCGAACCTCCTCGCTGTACCAGAGGCGCAGAGGCGAGGCTCTCCCCATCTTCAGAGCGGCTCCAGACAGCGGGAACCAACACGATGGCCAGTGTGACGGCGGAGGTCAACCCCAGGAGCAGGATGTGTTTGCCCAGGGACCGGCTCCCAAAGAGTTTCCATGCGAGGGCCAAGAATATCAGCAGGCCCGCGCCCAGCCCTATCCACGGCCCACGGCTGAGCATGAAGACGATGGCCAGCAGCTGGACAGTAACGAGGCTTCCCCATATCAGGACAGCCAACCAGGACCGGCGTACCTCCCGGCCCATGAACGCCAAGGCCAGCGTTATAGGGATCGTCATCACGAGGATGGCGCTGGAAAAGATAGCGTTGCCGGTAGTGGACTTGGGTCTCTCCGGCGACGGGAAGGAAACGGGGTCCAGGTCGTAGTGCTGAAGGATGGCGTAGAGCCCGATCACCACCCCTGCTGCAACCGTCACCCCCCAGGAGGCGCCACAACTGCTCTCGAGTCTTGAGATGGGTGGCAATGATGATGAACAGGAGGAAATAAGAGACCACGGTATAGAGGGCGTAGGAGTCCTGAGCGGGGACGTTACCCCACAGGCTCACCTGCAGCGAGGTGGAGAAAAGGGTGGAGAGGATGTTCGCCGCCAGGAACACGCCGGCAGCCACCAGCACCCAGCGTGTGGGCTCCTCCGCCAGCCAGGCTTTGAGCTGGGGCCACCAGCTCCGAAGGCCGGGAGGGCGCCCCCAGTGAGCCTTCAGCCCCCACTCCAGAACCCATAGCATGGTCATCACGCCCACGAGGGTCCTGAAAAGGGCTATCTTGGGCAGCGCGAAGCGGGAGATCACGGGGTCCGTGGGCACAAACACCAGAGGCACAAGGAAGAGCGTGATGAGCCACAAGGCCTCTATGGCCTGCTGCAAGGTGCGATGGGACGGCGAGCTCGCTTCTACCTGGGCAGCAGGCGGCGCTCTTCTCCGGGGGGCTTTGCACCAAAAGTCAGATTAATAGGCCACTTTTAGTTCAACCACCTGACTTGTGATTCAGGCAACACTTTTGGTTCAAGCGAAGGGGCAACCCCAAACTCATGCATCGACTGGATTAGAACGCAGATATTATGACACAGAACCTTCAACAGAATCTCGTTGACCTGGCCGGGTTCGGACTTCGCCCGAACAGAATCTCCGAACTTGCCCTTGATCATACTGAACGTGGTTTCGACGTTCGACCTCCGGTGATAGTGGGCGGCCCACGATTCCTCGTTCAACGTGAAGTACGCGTAAAGCCGCTTCCACATAGGCGACCCCCGGCCCGTGGTGTTGGATTTGAAGGGGATGTACGGGTAGGCCCCGTGCCCTTCGATAAGCCGCAGGTTGGTGTCCGACAGGTACGCCTTGTCAGCCGAAACCTCAGTCATTGTGAACTGCTTGTCCGTGCTGTCCAGCAGCCCGGGCAATACCGGCGAGTCGTGGATGTTGCTGGGAGTGATCTCAACGCTGGTGACGATGTTGGTCTTGGTTCCAGTCACGATGTGGGCCTTGAGCCACTGCCTCTGAGACTTCTCTTTGCCCCATTTGGCGTCGTACCAACGGTCAAAGCGACAGGTGGAGAAGCCGGAACTATCCACGGCAAAAGCCGATTCCACAATGCTAAGTGGTTCCGCGCTCCGCTCGATCAGGGCCGTAATGATCGGCGTCAAGTCCGGGTTGGCGATGTAGCGGTTGACCGAGTTGAACGACGGTGGCGTGCTAATGAAGTCCTTCCGGCAGGCATCCCTAACGTCGCAATCGAAGCGCCGGGCCGAAAAGCCAGCGTAAACCTTTGTGGCTCCGGTGTAGACCATATCCGCCAGAGGGAATCGTGGGCGGCCGCAGCTGTATTCGGGCTGGGGGATGTTGGCGCACAGGTCCGCCAGGAGCACCATGAAGGTATCTTTCTCCGAGGTTTGGGCGGCGTTGTAAGCGGGCCAGTCTTGGGGATAGGTCTTGCGGGGTTGAGGATTCGCCGTGGTGGGATTAAGATTAGTGGCAGTCATGGTGGAGCTAGACCCTCCATCTTGATTAGGGAGCGGTTGGTGTTCCACCACCACCGCTCCCGTCTGCCTATAATTGTCGTCGATTTCAGCTATGAAGTCAAGCTGAATGGCGACATTACTGCACCAATTAGCCACGGATTGCGGCTTTGTTCGTCGTCTGGCCGTGCGTTGGTGCATAATATCGGTAACTCTGACCGCCTCGTTGCGAAAGGCGTTGGGCGGTCCCGGGTTAAGGTACGACGCGGCGTGGTTATGCTTGGGGGCTGGCCACACCGTTCGTCGTTAAAAGGGCAGGTCGCCCGTGTTGACTATCGATGGGCTGCCTTCAATCTGGTAACTACCATCCGGGAGCTTCTCGACGCCGTTCATGTTCAGCAGCGAGGCATTGACTGCACGTGCATCGGTGGAAAGGTGACCCGCTTTCAGGTCCTCAACCAACTGACTCAGGGTAAGAGGGGAAGGGGTATTCCTCAGTACATCGAGAACAGCCTCGCCAACCGACTTGTGCAAGTATCTATACATCCTGAAGTGTGGGTTCTCGTAGTACTTTTGGTTGGGATTACTTGGGTCAGCAGGGATTTCCTTCATTTCGTGGAGTCTGTCAGGCACTTCAAATGGACTCTCCCCACCCAGCATATCTGTAACTGTATCTCGTACCGCGGCGTAACGCCTAGAAGCGATCGCGAACCTTCCAAGAGCGGTGTTAAGTTGTTTGTCCGCCTCAGCGATTTTTTCTCCCTCCTTAACCAATTCAATCAATCCCTCAGATATGGCGTAGTCACTATGCGGCATTGTATCCCCTCCATAAGTTAAATGAACTTACATAATCATAAATGTTGGTGCATATTGTGTCAACATTAGATGTTACAATTTTCCTTGAAGAACTGATGACTGCGGGCAAGGAGTTGGCAGATACAGAGGCAGAGGTAAAGCGCCTGCAAATTCTCCGCGAGAAACTACAAAATAGGATCGCGGCCCACGAGCAATATCTGGAGGTATTGAAGGCGAATCCAATCGATGATGAGACTTCTGGGTAGTGTCTTAGCCCCCCCCCTACGGTGTATAGTATGTGTGTTGCTCGCCACAGTAACGTCCATGAACAACGTGAGTTTTGGCAGAGGGCCTTGTGCTCCCTTGCAGGCTCACGTTGGGACGGAGCGACTTGTGGCGAGTAAGTAGTGTCTCAGTTTGACTTTGCGGCTAGAAGGAGGTCCACATGGATTTTGTCGACGAAGTAAGGACCCGCTCCGGGCGTTTCGCTGGAAGAGTGAAGCATTGGGAAAGTGAGCCGCCTACTGAGGAGGCAACCAAGACCTCGCTGATTTTGCCTTTCATTCAGATGCTTGGGTACGACATCTTCGACCCCACCCAAGTGGTACCCGAATTCACCGCCGACATTGGGATAAAGCGGGGCGAGAAGGTTGACTACGCCATAATGCAACGCGGCAAGCCGGCCATATTGATTGAGTGCAAAAAGTACGGCAGCAGTCTTGCCGAAGATGCCGTCTCTCAGCTCGTCCGCTACTTCGGCGTCACCAACGCCCATTTCGGTATTCTTACCGACGGCATCAGCTACCGGTTCTTCTCTGACCTTGACCAACCCAACGTCATGGACCCAAAGCCCTTCTTCGAGTTCGACATGCTCAGTTACTCCGACAAAGCAGTCGAAGAACTGAAACGTTTCACCAAAGAAGAGTTTAACGTTGATGAAACTTTGGAAGCCGCCGCCGTTCTCAAGTACATCGAAGGGATGAAGCAGGCGTTGGTCCGCCAGTTAAGTGCCCCAGATGAAGAATTCAGCAGGTGGCTGACCAAGCAGGTCTATTCTAAGGTTTTGACCCAAGCGGCTAGAGAACGGTTTACCAACTTGGTCCGCCAAGCCTTCCGGGAGTTCATCGATGATCGGATCAACGCCACTCTCAAAAGTGCCCTGGCCAGGGACACTATCATCAGTGAACCGGCTCCTGAAGTCGCTCCTCCAGAGGATACAGCTCACCTGGTAGCTCCCGTAATCACCACCGAGGAAGAGGTTCAAGGGTGTGAGCTGGTCAAGTCGATCGTCAGCGACGTTGTTGAACTGGATCGGGTATTCTTCCGAGATACCAAGAGCTATTCCATGATCCTGCTTGATAACAACAACCGGACGCCTATTCTCCGGTTGTACTTCAATTCCCCCTCCAACAAAAAGATTGGGTTGCCAGGGGAAGGACGGGACTCTTACGGTCGGAGGAACATACTGGAGTACCCAATAGAATCCGTCGATGAGATAACGGGCTACGCCGACCAGATTCGGGACGTGGCGAGGCGCTACCTCAAAGAGGACGGTGACCCGAGAGAACTGGAGTAAAGAGTAAGGATCAGGTGGACAACATTAGCACCCGACTTTTGATTCAACCAGGGCTTTTGGTGCAAAGCCACTCCGGGCCATGTTGTTACCCCTGCTCGATGGCTATTCGGGACGGAAGGCAGGCGTATCCGACGAGAGCGCCGTCGGGTCCCCCTCTCTCCTACACGCCGCCCTTGTTCAGCGCCGCCAGGAACTCGGTGTTGTTAGCGGTCTTGGCCATGCGTTCCAGCACCTTCTCCGTAGCCTCCGAGGGATTGTTGGCATCTGAGCTGATCATGGAGACGACCCTGCGCAAGAGAACGACCTGCCGCAGCGTCTGCTCATCCAGCAAGAGCTCCTCACGGCGAGTGCCGCTGCGCTGGATGTCGATGGCCGGGAAGACGCGACGATCAGAGAGCTTGCGGTCCAGGTGCAGCTCCATGTTGCCCGTTCCCTTAAACTCCTCGTAGATGACCTCGTCCATGCGGCTGCCGGTGTCGATCAGGCAGGTCGCGATCACCGTCAGGCTTCCGCCCTCTTCCAATTTCCGCGCCGCGCCGAAGAACCGCTTGGGCGGGTAGAGGGCCACGGGGTCGATACCGCCCGAGAGCGTGCGGCCGCTTGTCGGAACGGCGAGGTTATAGGCACGGGTCAAACGCGTGATGCTGTCCAGCAAGATGGCGACGTCTGCGCCCCCTTCGGCCAGACGTTTGGCCCTCTCGAGGGTGAGCTCAGCGACACGGGTGTGGTCCTCCACGGGCTGGTCGAATGTTGAGCTGAATACCTCGCCCTGCACCGTTCGCTGCATGTCGGTCACTTCTTCGGGCCGCTCCCCCACCAGCGCTACCATCAGCACCACGTCCGGACAATTTTCGGCTATGCCGCTGGCGATGCTTTTCAGGAGCATCGTTTTGCCGGCCTTGGGCGGCGACACGATCAGCCCCCGTTGACCCCTGCCGATGGGGGACAGGAGATCGATCAGGCGGTTGGAGAGGTTCTGTGAGGTGGTCTCCAGCTGCATCATCCCGTTGGGGAAGAGGGGGGTAAGGTTTTCGAAGACGGGCCTGTTCCGGGCTGACTCCGGCTCCAAGCCGTTAACCGCCTCTACGCGCAGCAGGCCGAAGTACTTTTCCCCTTCCTTGGGGGGACGCACCTGCCCTAGGACCATGTCGCCGGTCCGAAGAGCGAATCTCCGGATCTGTGATGGCGAGACGTAGACATCGCTGGGGCTGGGCCGCAGGCCATCATGCCGCAGGAAGCCGTAGCCATCGTCGATGATCTCCAGCACGCCGCCGGTGACCTGCTGCCCTTGCTGCTCCGCTTTGGCGAGAAAGACCCTGCGGACGAGCTCGTCTTTCCTCACCAGGGCATACCCGGAGAGACCGGCCTCTTTGGCCAGCTCCATCAAGTCCTCTTTACTTTTGGACCCCAATTCAGCCAGGGTCACCGCAACGTCCGTAGTCATCGTTATCCAAACCTCCTCCCCGATTCCTCATCGGGGTCCCGCTCCTGCCTTCCCATCGGCAGAGCCTGTCGCATCTATAATCCTCGCCGGTACTCAGAGGCCAATGAGGTGGTGTCCCCCTCCCGCCCCTCGTCGCCAGGCGCCTTGCCAGCGGGCGCTGCCCGCCCGGTCTGGCATACGAGATCAGACAGACGCCGGTTTTCCTGAGACAGCCCCACTCCGCGTGGCTTACAGCCGGACTTCGGACGCGCAGCGGCGCCGGGCGTTCTGTGCTTTATGAGCGGCTTCGTTTTTCTGGTGTTAAGGCCCAGAGAGTCCCCCGCCTGTAGGCGGCCGGTTAGACTCGGACCAGACGATTCCAATCTTCGGTGAAACGGGCCACCCCCAGATCTGTGAGCGGGTGTTGCACCATCTGGGTCAGCACTTTGTATGGCAACGTGACGACGTGGGCCCCTGCCTTGGCAGCTTCGACCACGTGGACCGGGTGCCGGATGCTTGCTGCCAAGATTTCGGTCGTAAACCCCTGCTTCCGAAAGACCTCGGCCATATCCCTCACCAGCCCCATCCCATCCTCCCCTATGTCATCCAAACGACCCACAAAGGGGCTCACAAATGTCGCCCCCGCCAGCGCGGCAAGGATCGCCTGATTTACTGAGAAACAGAGGGTCTGGTTGACCTTAATGCCGTCTTTTGTAAGTGTGGAAGCCGCCTCGATGCCGGCGGCGGTGCTGGGGAGCTTCACCACAACGTTATCGGTCCACCTGGCGATCTCACGGCCCTCTTCCAGCATGGAGGGGACCTCTAGCGCCAGCACCTCCGCTGAGATGGGACCGTCCACGATCTTCGCGATCTCTCTGACGGCTTCCCGGTATTCGCCGAGGTCAGCCTTGCCTTCCTTGGCGACCAGAGAAGGATTTGTAGTGACTCCGCTGACGACTCCCAGCTGGGCGCCTTGACGAATCTCGTCAATATTCGCGGTGTCCAGAAAGATTCGCATCCGGGCTCCTTTCTGAATATACCATACTCTCTCAGCCAATGCCCGAGTATGGGCCCTGGCCGGCATTAATCGCCGGGCGTCAGGGGCAACTTATGCTGCCCGCCTTCTCTCATGACGTTCTTGGCGGCATCTATAAAGCCACGGAACAACGGGTGCGGCCGGTTGGGCCTTGAGTTAAACTCAGCGTGGAACTGGGTCCCTACCATGAATGGGTGGCCCTCGATCTCGGTAATCTCAACGAGCTTCCCGTCCGGCGACATGCCGCTGGCGATCAACCCTGAGTCGGACAACCGTTGTCGATAATCGTTGTTGAACTCAAACCGGTGCCGGTGCCGCTCGATGACACTATCTTTCCCGTAGGCCTGGCTGGCGACGGTGTGAGCTACGAAGTCGCAGGGGTAGGCGCCGAGGCGCATCGTGCCACCCATGCCAGAGATTTCTCGCTGCTCCGGCATGATATCAATGACCGGGTGCAACGTCTCGACCTCGAACTCGGTGGAGTTAACCTCGTTGGTCTTAAACACGTATCTGGCATACTCGATGACCATGATCTGCATGCCCAAACAGAGGCCCAGATAGGGGATCTTTTTCTCTCGAGCGTAGCGGGCCGCCTCGATCATCCCTTCGATACCCCTCTGGCCGAATCCGCCCGGCACGATGATGCCACTGACGGAACGAAGCAGGTCCTCGATGGCGTCTCCTTCGAGGTCCTCGGAGTATATCCACGAAATCTCCACACCGCGTCCATGGTGGATCGCCGCATGGCGAAGGGCTTCCCGGACCGAGATATAGGCGTCTTCCAGTTGGACGTACTTACCCACGATGGCAATAGGAAGCGGCTCCACCACAGAGCTCATCCGGTCCAGCATCAGACGCCAGTCTACGAGGTCGGTCGCACCGGCCTGCGTGCCCAGCCGTTCGAGGAGCAAGTCTCCCAGACCGGCCTCTTCCAGAACCACCGGCACCTCGTAGATATTAGAGACGGTAGCCAGAGGGATCACCGCCTCCTCTCGAACATCGCAGAAAAGGGCAATCTTGGCCTTGATCTCGTCTGAGATAGGATAGTCACTCCGGCACAGGATGACATCCGGCTGAATGCCGATACTGCGCAGCTCTTTGACGCTGTGCTGGGTGGGCTTCGTCTTGAGCTCCTTTGTTGTGGATATAAAGGGAAGGTAAGTCACATGAAGGTAGATAACATTGTCGCGTCCCACCTCATTGCGCATCTGGCGGATAGCTTCCAGAAACGGCAGCCCTTCGATGTCGCCGACGGTCCCCCCGACCTCCACGACGATAATCTCTGCCCCCGTCTCTTCCGCGACTTCGTACATACGCCCCTTGATTTCGTTGGTCACGTGAGGCACGACCTGAATCGTTCCTCCCAGGAAGTCCCCTCTTCTCTCCTTGCTGATGACAGAGCTATAGATGCCTCCCGATGTAACGTTGGACATCCGGGTGAGATCGACATCGATAAAGCGCTCGTAGTGGCCGAGGTCCAGATCCGTCTCGGACCCATCTATCGTGACAAAGACTTCACCGTGCTGGTAGGGAGACATGGTGCCGGGGTCAACGTTGAGGTATGGATCGAGTTTCTGGACGGAGACGGAGATGCCTCGGCTTTTCAGGATCCTGCCGATGGAAGCGACAGTGATGCCTTTCCCAACTCCGCTTATAACGCCGCCGGTTACGAAGACGAATTTGGCCACTGGGCCCTCTGCCTGCCTGTCTTCTCGGCTACCACCAAAAACACCACAATAAGCAAGCGCTCAAGTATTGGAGCCGCCCTGGAATGACCTATCGGGCAAGGCCTGATATCCGGGTAGGGGAGGCTGTGGGGGCTGGAAACCGGACCGGAGGTGATGTGATTCGCCTCTTCGATCCTCCGCGAACTGGCATCGGGCCGATCGCGATTTTGCACCCCATCTAAAACGAGGTTCATCAACAAGGGCATTATATGGCCCGCCTGCGAGGCATGTCAATGGCCTGGCGCGGGCCTTTTCGCCCCACCAGGAATGGGTTTCATGCCATGCCAAGCCCTCACCTTGAACCTGGAGGCGCCCCTCGCGTACAATACCGCTGAACTCTTTAGCTTGTTTGTGGCGCTCATCCCAGGCAGGAGCCTACTAGCATGACCCAACAATCCTTCGCCGCTAATGGCGCGCAGGTCAACTGCGGCCTGATCGGCATAGGCGTTGTGGGCTCCGCAGTCCTGGATTTTTTCGCCAAAGGGCCGCTGGAACTCCTCGTCTCCGAGTCCTCCATGAGCGGTGTCTCTTCCGTCCCCATCCATATATGGAGCGCGTCCCGTCGCTCTCGCCAAAACCCAAGGGCTGCGTCCGAGGAGCTCATCCGCCAGGTGGTCACACAGGCCGGTGGCGAAGAGCCTCGGTTTTTCTATGACACCGATCCCGAGGACCCATCCTCGGAGTTCCAGCCTGGTATGCCGGCATGGCGGAAGATCGTATCCGACCCCGACGTGGATATTGTCGTTGAACTCACCGGCTCCCCCGTCGCCGAGGCAATAATTGAAGAAGCGTTGTGGAACGGTAAATGCGTCGTTACCGCCAATAAGAAGGTCATGAGCAGAAGCGGCTACCAGTTGGTGAAGCTCGCTCAGGCCCGCGGCACCGTCCTGGCTTATGAAGCAGCGGTCGGGGGCGGCATGCCGATCGTCCAGACAATCGGCGCATCCATCGGTGGTCGCGTTACTGCCATGCAGGCAATCTTGAACGGGACGACCAACTTCATCCTCTCAAGCATGCGCGAGGCGGCGCGCGACTCCAACGCCGATAACGCCATGGCGGCATACCCTAGCGCCCTGTGTGCCGCGACTCACGCCGGGCTGGCCGAGGCGGACCCCAGTGCCGATGTCCTGGGTGATGATGCCCAGAGTAAACTCATCATCCTGGCGGGGCTGGCCTTTGGTGTCCGCCTGCGCCCTCGGGACGTGTACATGCGCGGCATCGCTCGGCGGGGACGGCGGACTCTGCCCGAAGGGCTTCCCAGAGAGGCCTTCCACGCATGTCCGCCGGGAACCGGGGCGCCATGCGCCACGATGTGCGCCGGCGACGACCATCTCGCGACGGAGCCCATCTTTACCGCTGAGGACCTCTCGGTCATGGCTAGCCAGGGCTATGTCCCAAAGCTTCTCGCGGGTGCCCAACGGATCATGACCGACGGCGGGGAACGCCTGGTTGGGTGGGTACAGCCCGTCGCGCTTTTGGACCATCATCCCCTCGCTGGTGTCGACGGATCGCAGAACGCCTGTTTGCTCCGAGTTGACTCCCCAGTATCCAACGGGGACAAGGATGCAAAAGCTTACGAGATCATGATGCGCGGCCCGGGTGCGGGCGGTCCAGAGACGGCCTCTTCGGTGATCGCGGACATTGAGTTTTGCGCCCGCCAGTTGGCGGTAGCGGGACGTCTCCGCCACCCCGGCAAAGAGCAAGCGGCATCAGGCCCCGCATACATGTACGGCGCCACCGCCTTCGCCAGAGCGCAGGACGTACACGGCGTACCGTCTTACTACGCAGCCGACGATCTCGTGGCCCCATTCTTCCTTCGGTTTCGGTATCTGGGCGATAAAGGTACCGGAACGGCTGCTCAAGTCATCTCCGGTGCCTTGCGAAGCTCCGGCGTCGAAGCTGGACCGCTTCCATCCTTCGAGTCGGCGCCCAGCTATATCTATTACCGGACGGCCCCATCCTCCATCGCGGCCATGGAGCAAGCCTTACAGAGCGTGTACGAGCAGTTCAACGCGGCGGAGATGGCCCTGGACGCCCTCTACCTCCCGGTGCTGAGCGGCCCCCAATTCAACTAAATAAAAAGCAACTAGCGTTTTTGCCGCTGGGCCTCGTGGCCCCCTGTTAAAGTCCACCGCCCGCGACATCGGACGGACCGCAGAGGAATACTAGCTAGGCCGCGGGCATCTAGGGCTATCCAAGCAGCTAGTCCAAATCCCCTCTCCCCTGATGGGAGAGGGCCAGGGTGAGGGTGAAACCAATGTGGCATGTCGATGTTCGGAATAGTTTCTAGCAGCTCGTAGAAGGCCGTATCGCCACGTTAAGGATAGAGGAATAATGAGTCCCGATATAGAACCGGATCTGATAAAAGGGCGCATGCGCCTCCTGGGCTCGTTCAGACGCTACCTGGAAGAGGCTAACTACCAGGAGGTCCAGACTCCCATCCTCCACGGCAGCCTGGGGGGCTTTGAGAAAGGGACCGGGTTCAGCACCTTCTCCTCTTCTCTGGGGGAGCGGCTGTGGTTCAGAGGAGCGCCGGAGCTCTACCTGAAGCGGCTCATGATCGGTGGCCAGGGCCACGGTATGGACCGCGTCTTTGAGCTAGCCACCTGCCTCAGAGACGAATACAACGAAGGAGCGCCCAGGACCGGCTACGACCGGCCAGAGCTCACCCTGCTGGAGCTGTACGAGACCTCCAGTGACGACCCGTGGTCTCTGGAGGAGCTGTTTCGGGGCATGATAGACCGCGGTATAACCGTGCTCGAGGCCGACGGCCTGCTGGGGTCTCGGGGCGCCGAGGCCGTTGGCGCCCTGCGCGGCACGTGGCAACGTCAGGACTTCAACAGCCTCCTCCAGACGATCGACGCCGGACTGGACCTGGAGCGCTTGCAGAAGCGCTCTGTGGACCAAGCCCAGGCCATGGGAGTGACCGGAGCAAGCCTTCAAGCTCAGGCGATCGAGGCGAGGGCCGGCGACGCGGATCTGCGGGAGACTGCGGCAAATCTAGCTTACCGGGGAGGAGACTTGGCGCAGTACCTCCGGGCCGGGCCGCAGGGCTACTGGTATGATTTCATCGACCACGCTTTCCAGACACAAGTCGCGCCTACCTTGATGCGGCCGGTCATCGTGCACGGCCTCCCCCTGGAGTCCAGCCCCCTGGCGGCGTCCACCGATGGCATTCATTGCGATAAGTGGGAGCTCTACATGGGCGGCGTCCGAATCGCCCTGGCGCAGCGAGAGCTGATGGACGCGGAGGCTCAGCGGGTCCGTTTCAAGCACCTGGACCATCTCAGGGCCATCGGGTACGAGCTGCTGCCGGAGCCGGACGAGGCTTTTATCGCCGAGCTTGAGCGTTGGCCCGCCAATCGGCCCTTGATCGGCATGGGGGTCTACGTCGATAGGCTGGCAGGTATCATCCTTGGAATCTTGGCCGAGGATGGGACCGGCCAGGAGCGCATGATTCCTAACCTGTTCAAAGGTCCGGCATCCTAGCCGGTAGACGGAGAGCTTCGTGGACGAACGTTCGGTCCGTATCGAAAAAGCAGCCCGCCTTCGGGAGCTGGGGACCAACCCCTACCCCTACCGCTATGACCGCTCCCACACCATCGAGGCGGCCCGCGGCCTGTGGCAGGAAGGCGCCGAAGGCTCAGGGCCTCAGGTCAGCCTCGCCGGGCGGCTTATCGGCATGCGCCGCATGGGCAAGGCTGCCTTCGCCCATCTGGAGGACCAGGACGCCCGGATTCAGCTACACCTGTCTGTGGACCGGACAGAGGACTACACCTCGTTCAAAGAGCTCGTGGACCGAGGGGACATCATCGGCACGGAGGGCAGCCTTTTCTACACCAATACGGGCGAGCTCACCGTTGCGGTCGAGAAGTTCACCGTTCTCGCCAAAGCGGTGCAGCCCCTGCCGGAGAAGTACCATGGCCTGCGGGACCTGGAGACCATGCGCCGGCAGCGCTACCTCCACTTGATCGTCGACTCGGAGGCCCGCCAGCTGTTCAAGAAGCGCAGCCGGACCGTCTCACTGATAAGAAGGTTCCTGGAGGAGCGTGGATTTCTGGAAGTCCATACTCCTGTGCTTCAGCCTCTATACGGTGGGGCGGCGGCAAAGCCCTTCGTGACCCATCACAACGAGCTGCACCGCGACCTGTACCTTCGAATCGCTACGGAGCTCTACCACAAGCGGCTCGTTATCGGTGGCTTGGAAAAAGTGTACGAAATTGGTCCCGTGTTCAGGAACGAGGGGATCGATTCCTCCCACAACCCCGAGTTTACCCTGCTGGAGCTCTACTGGGCCTATACCGACTACACAGATATCATGGCGTTAACAGAGGAGCTCGTAAAGTTTGTTGCTCTGGACCTCAACGGTAATCTGACCCTTCCCTCTCGCACCATAGATGGACAGCCGGTAGAGATCGACCTGGCCGCTCCCTGGAAGAAGCTGCCCTTCCACCAGGCCATCGCCCTGCATGCCGGCGTCGACACCGCTGCAGTCTCATCGCGAGAGGAGGCCGTCACGGCCGCCGTCCAGGCAGGGCTAAAGGCCGATGAGCTGGGGAACATGGACAAGGACCACATTATTGAGCATATCTTCGACCGGCGGGTGGAGGAGCACCTGATCGAGCCCACCTTCATCGTCGATTACCCGGCGGCTCTCTGCCCTCTGGCCAAGCGGCACCGTGACGACCCTTCGCTGGCGGAGCGGTTCGACTTGTACATCGCTGGCCTGGAATTAGCCCCCGCTTACTCTGAGCTGTCGGACCCCGAGTATCAGGCTGAGCAATTTGAGATGTTGCGGAGGCAGGCCCAGAGAGGCGACGAAGAGGCCCCACCGGCAGACGAGGACTATATCACAGCCTTGGAGCATGGCCTGCCCCCCACCGGGGGGCTGGGACTGGGCATAGACCGGCTGATGATGCTGCTGACCGGGGCGACCAGTATCCGAGACGTCATTCTCTTCCCACAGCAGCGCCGGCTTCCCTCGGAGGATAGCGGGGGCAAGTCCGAGGGCGAGGAAAGCTAAACGACGTGGAGATACGGCAACGAGTCCGCGACGTGACCCTGGAAGATGGCTGGGCGCTGATCAGGGTGCTCCATGTGCCGGACCGCCCTGGAATCGCTTCGCAGATCTTCGGCCCTATCGCGGCAGCGGGACTCTCCGTGGACATGATCCTCCAGAACGCCAGCGTCGAGCGGATCACGGATGTCTCTTTCACCGTCAGGTCTGACCAGGCGCCAAAGGCATTGGTGCTTCTTGAGGAGACCCGAAAGCATATCGGCGGCAGCGCCGTAGAGGCCCTTGAAAACCTCACCAAAATCGAGCTGGTGGGAACGGGGATACTCTCTGACCCTTCCTACATAGGGCGGCTCTTCGGGACCCTTGCCGACGCCAAAGTCAACATCCTCTGCACTGGAACGAGCGAGGTGCGAATCTCCTGCCTGGTGGAGACGGAGGGGAAAGAGCGGGCCAGGGAGGCGTTGCAACACGCATTTCAGGTGAAAACGGGGCCCGCCGACGCCTGAGGCCTGGTAACGAGCCAGTCTCAGTTTCTTGCTAGAGTTATGCCGTGCAAATGAAAAAACTCCCCAAGATAATCCAAGAATTATGCCTTGATTTCAGCTGGGACAACGAAAGGGTGTGGCAACTCAGGGCTCCAGTAGAGAAGATGAATATATCTGAGTTAGAGTGGCAGTTTGGGGTCCCTTTTTGGGATTTGCTCCCACAGCGATATGTGCTTACCCCCAATGAAGTGCTGAATGATAGGGGGAAACATGCGGTAGAATATCAACGGATTCTGGATGCTGACTTAATTTATCCCATAGATATTATGCAAAACAAGATAGGACTATGGGAGTGTTTGGATGGCCTCCACCGTGTGGCTAAAGCCAAGATGCGTGGATATCAAGAGGTTGCTGTGAGAAAGATTCCTTCTTCAGAGATACCCAACATTCAGAAGTAGGGGGTTGTTAGCTATAGGGTCGTCTATACACACCTATGAGGGAACAAAGCCGCCCCATCTGCCCGCCCGCTAGTCCAGATGGCGAACGCTTTCCCCCCAGCGCCGGGCGTGCTCCCCGCGGAGCTGCTCAAATTGTTGGCGGAATGGCAGGGAGGTGAGGTCGTCCGTAGTCATCACCAGGGCGTCCTCCCTGTTATCGGTGTAGTAGCCCTTCCGGACGCCGGCCCGGTTAAAGCCATACTTGTAATACAGGGCCTGCGCCGGATGGTTGGAGACCCTTGTCTCCAGCGTCACCACCCGCGATCCCTGTCGAAGCCCCTCTTCGATAGTGGCTATGAGCAACAGCTCGCCAATGCCTTTACGGCGTTCCACCTCACGTGTGCCGATAGCGGTGATGTGCGCCTCATCCGTCATAAACCACAAGCCCACGTAGCCGGCTACGTAATAGGAGAAGTCAGAGGGGGGCAGCGGCTCTTCCACGAAGACCCCCTTTATCCGGGCGATGAGACGGCTGAGCAACGGCTTGACCCGCTGAGGCTGGCCGACAAACAACGCTCTCCGGGCCTCTTCTCCTGCACGGTTCGGGGCTTTTGCCTGACATGCCACCAGGTAGCGTGCCCTTTTGTTTTGAAGCTCGCGGGGGAATGGCGTTGGTGTCCACCCCGTGGGGAAACACTCCCGCTCCACTCGGGCCACCTGGACAATGTCGCCAGGGCGCATCTGCCGGACGAAGAAGTCCATGCGCCTGTTGTCCACTCCCTCTATTTCTTGCTCAGTCTTCATAGCCTGTATTTGGCATTCTAGCACAAGGAAAAATGAGCAACATGGATTGTGTGCAAACACGGATATAACAGAGAAAACTATCTTTCCCGCGAGCTAATCGTTACCATCATCATGAGCGAGTCAATCGTAGGATGGGCAGCCGAGTATCGCAGCGGAGACCCCACCAACAGGTGGCACGGCGGAGGTTCCTCTCTGGACAGCCAAGAGCAACTTGTTGTAGGGGCCCGCAGCGGGGACCTCACGGGCTTCGCCGAGATCTACGAACAGTACTTTGACAAAGTCTTCAGGTATGCCTACGTCCGCATCGGCCATCGGGCCGAGGCGGAGGACCTGGCCGGAGATGTCTTCCCCAAGGCTTTGCAAGCCATCGGCAGCTACAAGCCCGGAGGAGCCCCCTTCTCCGCATGGCTATTTAAGATCGCTCATAACCTCGTCGTTGACCTGCTGCGACGTCGCTCCCGCCGTCCCACCGAGGAGCTCGACGAAGGGATCCCCCTTTCGACACCCCCGCCCGATGACGAAGTGGCAACGCAGATGACCGTGGAAGACATTCGTAAAGCCATGGTTGGCATTACCGACGCGCAGCAGCGGGTCATCAGCCTGCGTTTCGCCGGCGGCCTTTCCATCGCCGAGACCGCGGAGGTCCTTCGGAAGAAAGAAGGGGCGATCAAAGCTCTGCAGCACAGCGCGATCCAGTCCCTTCGCAAGATACTGCAGCGCGAAGGTTACGAGGTTGCCATCTAAGGCGCCATGGACATGGACAAGCGAGACAAGAAACAACTGGAGACCGTCCTCGACGAGTGCATCGAGCGGATGGAACATGGGGCGAGCATCGAGGATTGCCTGGAATCGTTCCCGCAGTATGCCCAGGAGCTGCACCCCCTTCTGACCCTCACTCAGGGCCTCAAAGAGTCCCTCAAAGTGGCGCCATCGGCGAGTGCTCGTTCTCTGGGGCGCAGCCGCCTCATGGCGGAGGTCAGCGCTCAAGCAACGCGCAAGACCCCGAGAATGCTCTCGTGGTTCGGACCAATGAGGGGGTGGGCCACAGCAGGCGCTCTGGCGGTCATCGTCTTCGTCGGAGGCTTTGGCGTCGTTCAGGCCTCCTCCGATACCGTACCCGGACAGACCCTCTACCCAGTCAAGCGGACCGTGGAGAGAGCCCGGCTCGCCTGGCCGTTCCAATCGCGAGAGGAGAAGGCGAGTTTGAGCGCCGAGCTAGCGGTCCGTCGCGCCGACGAGATGGCGGCTTTAGCCCGAGACAACAAGACCTACCGGCTGGCAGACCTGGCGGAAAAGCTCGACGTGCACCTCGCTCGGGCAGCCGATCTCTCCCTGGATGTTGCAGGGTTCGGTGTGAGGAACATCCCTGAAAAGGACCTCTCGCCGGAGGCGCTGCAGCAACGGCAGCAGACTCTCCGCCGGGTTGCAGAACGGCTAGAGCGGGACTATACGAGCGGACTGGAGCGGCTCCAGGCCATTGCTTTGAATGCCCCGCCCGAGGCCCGGCCGCAGATCAGGCAGGCCGCCGAGAGGCTGCAGGAGCACTACCTGAGTACCCTGGAGCGCATGAACAGGCAATTAGACCTCCATGCGCAGCCCAGCAGGGGGCCAACCAATCGGGACGGCAGCCAGAGGCAAGCGCCCCAGACCCGGGGAAGACCTCCAAACGCGGGGCGCCCCGGCGCGCTCCTAGCAGCTCCTCCCAAACCCCCTCTCCCTTGATGGGAGAGGGCTAGGGTGAGGGTGGATCCAATCTGGCATGTCAATCTTAATCGCTCTTAGCAGGATGCTGAACAAGGGCGTCCAGAGGGGCGAAGCCCCGGCGCCTTCCCTGAACGGAGCCGAAGGGGATACCTTGAACCCCCTTGAGGGGGTTTGGGGGTGTTTCCCAGCACCTGCCGCCCCGCTAGTCCAACACCCCTTCGGTCTGTAGAGCCCTGATCTCTCGCTGCGGCAGGCCAATCAGCTCACCGAACACGTATTCGACGTGCTCCCCAAACATCGGCCCGCTGCGCTCGGCCTTGGCGGGTGTTTTGGACAGCCTCCACGGTGGACTCACCGGCCTGGTCATCCCCAGCTTTGGATGCGGCACTTCCATGAAGGCCTCCCTGGCTTTGAGGTGAGGGTCCTCGGCCAGATCAGCCGTATCCATCGATGGGAAGGCGGCGACACCCGCACGCTGTAAACGTTTGGCCAGCTCCATTGCCCCATGCCCCTTGGTCCACTCCCCCAGCGGCCTGTCGATCTCGTTCTGATGACGCCAACGGCCATGGCGGTCGGCGAACCGCGAGTCCTGGGTCCAGCGCGGCTCTCCCATCACCTTGCAAAGCCCGCGCCACTCCTCGTCGCTTCCCACAGCGATGCTGATCCACCGGTCATTGCCTTTGCAGGGATAGCAGTTATGTGGGGCCATGAGATTATCCTGGTTGCCCCTGCGCCCCGGAGCGGCGCCAGTCATGGCGAATTCCAGGAAAGTGTGGCCTATGAGGCTGCTGACGACCTCCTGAGAGGAAAGGTCCACATACTGGCCCTGTCCCTGAGTCCGCTGGTGGTACAAAGCGGTCGCGATGGCCAGGACGCAGGTAGTCCCCAGCCGCATATCCACCGACTCCCAAATCTCGGTGGCGGGTCCCCCTTCATGGCCCGTTATGAAGGAAAGGCCGCCCAGAGCCGCGAAGGTTGTTGCGTAGCCCGGCAGGTCTCGCTGCGGCCCTGTTTGGCCGCCGGTTGACGATGAGAGCATGACGAGGTCCGGCTTCACCGCCCTCAACGCCTCATAGGTCAGTCCGAAGCGTTCCATGACACCAGGCCTGAAGTTCTCCGCAACGACGTCGCTAACGCGAATCAGCCGTTTGGCCAGCTCCGCCGACCGTGGCTGGGTCATATTCAGCCGGACGCTCAGCTTTCCCATGTTCATGTCGTTGAAGTTCGGGGAGGCCTCGATGTCATCCACGGGCGTGTAGTAGCCTCGGCGGGACATGTCCATGGACCTGGCCGATTCGATCTTGATAACCTCGGCGCCATGAAGGGCCAGGTACAGCGTAGCCATAGGGCCGGCTGCGGCCCAGGTGAAATCGACGACGCGAAGGCCGGCCAGCGCTCCCTTTTGTGTCACCACCACACCCGCCTATATCACCTTGTTGGCCTTTAACCTCGCCATGTCCTGGGAGGACAGCCCCAGCCGTCCTTCAAAGACCTGCCTATTGTGCTCGCCCAGCAGTGGCGACGGCCGCCGGACCGACCACGGCGTCTCCGAAAACTGATACGGGGCCGTGGGGTACTCCCACCGACCCGCCACGGAATGATCGACCTCCTGAAAGAAGCCCCGCGACCGGACCTGCGGGGACTCCATGACCTCTTGAGCGTCCGCGTAGATCGCCGCCGGGCATCCGCCGGTCCGGCATAGATCGAAGATCTCTCCCTTACTGTGCTGACTCGCCCATTCCGCCACGATGGCATTGAGAGCGCCGCTGTTGTTGGTCCTGTCCGGGCGATTCTTGAACCGAGGATCATCCGCCAGCTCCGGCTTCCCCATGACACGAGCCAAGGCTCCCCAGTGGCCGTTCTCGGTCGGTCGAATGATGACCTCGCCGTCGCGTGTGGGAAAGGTCCCTCCAAAAGGGTAGTTCCTGGTATCCCTGCTGACCACTTTTCCTTCAGCGAAGTAGGTCACCATAGAAACGCGGTTCATGGCCAGCTCCGTCTCTTGCCTTGACAGGTCGACATGCTGGCCCACACCGTAGATTTCCCGGGCCAATACAGCCATCATGGTGCCGGCGGCGGCGCTCAGTCCGGCGCTGTAGTCAGTGGCATACCCTCCTAGCCTGAGGGGCGGCCTGTCCGGAAACATCTTGTGCCCCAGGCCGCCGGGGACCGCGTATCCCTCTACGCCCGAGTGGCTTATGTTCAGGTCATACGCCTTGAAGTCCGCGTAGGGGCCGGTCTGGCCGAAGGGAGTGATCGAGGTGACGATGAGCCTGGGGTTCAGCCCCTTCAAGCTATCGTAGTCGACCCCCAGCTCCTTCGCCTCTTTCGGTGAGCGGTCTTGCACGAAGACATCTGCCTCACGCACCAGTGCCTGAAACAGCCGGTATCCGGCGGGATCCGTGAGGTCCAGGGTCACGCCCCGTTTGTTGGTGTTGACGTACAGAAAGAGGCCGCTGCGCTCCGCGTGAGGCAGGCGATCGGGGAAGGGGCCATGAGCACGGGACAGGTCGCCGCTGCCAGGCTCCTCGATCTTGACGACGTCGGCCCCCATATCCGCCAGAAGCTTGGCGCAGTATGGGCCGGCGACGAAGGATGCATATTCAACGACCTTGAGGTCGCCCAGGGCGGTCCCGTCCATCCACACTCCCGGCGAAGAGAAAAACCCTCTCCCTCGCCGTCAGGCGCATTGCCAGCGGGCGCCGCCCGCCTCGCAGCCGAAGGGTGGGTCGCTATGCCATAAATGAGCCGGCGTTGATGTCGATGGACTGGCCGTGAATCCCCCTGGAGAGGTCCGATCCCAGGAACACCATGAGGTCGGCAACCTCATCGGGCTCGACGATCCGCTCCATGGGCGACGCGGCGGCAGCCCTGGCCTTGGACTCCTCCGGGGTGATCCCTTGTTCGCGGGCCTCCCGCTCGAACACCCTGGCCAGGAGGTCCGTCATGATTGCTCCCGGCACTATGCAGTTCACCCTGATGTTGTGCTTCCCGACCTCCATCGCCAGGGCCCGAGTAAATCCTATGAGTGCGAACTTGGAGGTCGAGTAGTGGGTCTTCCTGGCCAGGCCGCGCCTTCCGGCTGTCGAGGAGACGTTGATGATGCTGCCGCTTTTTCGGGCGATCATGTGAGGCAGTACATGCTTGCAACAGCTCATGCTGCCTCGAATATTGGTGTTCTGGACGGCGTCCCATTCGTCGTACTCGAGGTCCACCAGCTCTTTCCAGGGACCGGGGTAAGCGGCGTTGTTCACCATAACGTCCACCTGGCCGAAGGCCTTTATGGTCTCGGCCACCATCTGCTCAACCCTTTCGGGAACGGAAATATCGGTAGGAACGGCCAACGCGGTGCCACCGGCAGCCTTGACCTCCGCCGCGACGCTCTCGATCTCGGCAGGGGTCCGCGAGGCCACGACGACGGAGGCTCCCTCCGCCGCGAACTTCAGAGCAGCGTCCTTGCCGATACCCTTGCCGGAGCCGGTAATAATGACCACTCTATCTTTCAATAGCATGTGAAATCCCTCCAGCAGCCCCAAAGCAGGCTCGGGGTATTATACTCTGTGGCTTTTCGGGCGGGTAGCGGACACCGCCCTTGGTCGAATGGCAGCGTACGTATGATACAATCCCGCCACGCCAGGCTCGCCTCCAGCAGAATGCTGAAATTGGCCTGTTCTGAGCCTGTCGAAGGGGGGATGCCGGCGGGCGCTGCCCGCGAACCCCCTTGAGGGGGTTTGGGGGTGCTCCTTAGCAGCCCCCTAGCTCGGCGCCGCCACAACCTGCACCGGCAGCGGCACCGTACCCATAGGGTCGCCGTCCGCCAGGATGCCGAACTCGTACGTACCGTCCTCAAACACCTGAAATTTGATATCGAAGATCACGAAAAACGTGGGAGAGGCCTCGTCCCAATCGATCACCAATGAGGGTATCCTTTTCAACAGCGTCCCCGTTGGCCTGCGGATGCTCACCAGGATGGTATGCAAGCCTGGCTCACCATCGATGAGGCTGATCACCAGCTTGATGGGGATAGGAGGCTTCGGGGCCTCCGGGTCCCCGGCGGTGTCCGTCAGACCGTCTTCAGTCAAGCTGACAAACAGCTTGTGCCGGACGGCATGAAGATTGGTGACCCCCTCCCACTCCCCATCCTCGAACTCGTGACAGATGACGGCATATTGCAGACGCATGGCAGCAGTGTATCAGCTATTCCAAAATCCCCTCTCCCTTGATGCCTGCCCTGCCTGTCCTGAGCGAAGCCGAGGGGCGGGGGTAGAAGGGCTCCGATTTTATCGAGAGTCCTCCACCTGAGTCGGGAGGTGTCCCCCTTCTATAGATAATCCCCGAAGGGGATACCTTGAACCCCCCTTGAGGGGGTTTGGGGGTGTTTTTCAGCACCCTGCTTACGGCGGGGGCCATCGAAAAAATTTAAGGAGCTTCGATCAATGGACCTCTATCAAGCCATCGGCAATTTGCGGTCTATGCGTCGCCTCAAGCCGGACCCCGTGCCCGACGAGCTGCTCCAGAAAGTGCTGGGGGCGGCGATACGGGCCGCCAGCGGCGGCAACCAGCAGACCTGGGCCTTCGTGGTGGTGAAGGACCCGCAGAAGAAACAGAGGATCGCAGGCTGGTACCAGGACGGCCTGGAGCGCCTCTTCGCCTCCGGCTACGGTGAGCCGCGGCCCGGAGATCCTGAGCCTACCCCCCAGCAGACGGCCGCATCAGAGCGCACCCGGAGCTCTGCTCGGCACCTGGCGGAGCACATGGGCGAGGTGCCCGTCATGATCTTCGCCTGCCTCACCGGCGTACCCGAGGGCGCTCACAACGCCCGCAGCGGCGCCTCGATCTATCCCGCGGTTCAGAACCTGATGCTGGCCGCCTGCGCCGAAGGGTTGGGCACGACACTGACGACGCTCCACGCCCACCACGACGAGGAGCTTAAAGAGCTGCTGGGCATCCCGAAGCACGTCCTCACCGCCGCCATGATCCCCATGGGCTGGCCCACGGGGAAGTTCGGACCAGGGCCGCGCAAGCCTCTCGAAGAGGTCACCTACGCTGAGACCTGGGGGCGGCGCCCCGACTGGTAGAGAAGCTAGGTCGAAAGATCAGCCTCGCTTGTCGTATCCCGGGTCCTGCGGCAGACCCGGCTGGGCGAGGGCTGCCGTCGCCAACCGGTCGACGCGCTCGTTCTCCGGGTGCCCTGAGTGGCCTCGCACCCAACGGAATTCCACATCGTGCCGCTGGCACAGGTCCAGGAGCCTGGCCCACAAGTCCGGGTTGATAGCCCGCTCCTTCTTGTTGCGCATCCAGCCGTTGGCCCGCCAACGCTCGGCCCAGCCCTGACTGATGGCGTTGACCACATACTGGGAATCGCTGTACACGATGACGCTGCACCTGGTCTTGAGCGCCTCCAACCCGACGATGACGCCCATCATCTCCATGCGGTTGTTGGTGGTCTCCCGAAAGCCGCCGGAGAGCTCCCGGCTGCCATTTCCCGTCGACATCAGGACGCCGTAGCCACCGGGTCCGGGGTTGCGAGAGCAGGCGCCGTCCGTGAACATCGTCACCTGGGGAAGGGATAGCCCCGCCAACCTACTCCATCTCCCCCCAGGTGCGGCCCTGCTTCAGGTCCACCTTCAAGGGCACCGCCAGCTCCATCGCCTTGGGCATCAGGTCCAGGACAAGCCCTTTCATGGTCTCGATCTCATCCATGGGGACCTCGAAGATCAGCTCATCATGCACTTGAAGGAGCATACGGCTCCTCAGCTCCATCTCCTCCATCTTGCTCTGGAGGCGGATCATGGCGATCTTGGCGATGTCGGCGGCGGTGCCTTGGATCGGCATGTTGACCGCCATCCGCTCGCCGGCCTGGCGGACCATGAAGTTGTCGGCATGCACCTCCGGCAGGTAGCGGCGGCGACCCAGCAAGGTCTGCACATAGCCCTTCTCGCGGGCCATGCTCTTGGTCTCTTCCAGGTAACGGAGGATGCCCGGATACTTGGCGAAATACTCCTGAATGATAGGGCCGGCCTCTTCGCGGGTCCGGTCCGACCGTGAGGCAAGGCCGAACTCGCTCATGCCATACACAAGACCGAAGTTGACCACCTTGGCGAAGCGCCGGTGGTCAGCCGTGACCTCGCTCAGCGGCACATTGAACACCTGGGCCGCGGTGGCGCTGTGGATATCCTCGTCGCGGTTGAAGGCCTCCGTCAGGCCGGGGTCCTCGCTCATGTGCGCCAGAATCCGCAGCTCAACCTGGGAGTAATCGGCGGACAGCAGCGTCCACTCCGGAGCGTTCTCAGCGACGAAGGCCTCCCGTATCCTGCGGCCCATGGGAGTCCGAACGGGGATGTTTTGCAGGTTCGGATCAGCCGACGAGAGTCGGCCTGTGGCGGCGACGGTCTGGCTCAAGGTCGTGTGCACCCGGCCCGTTCTGGGATTCACCATCTCCGGCAGGGCGTCGACGTAGGTAGATTTCAGCTTGCTGATCTGGCGATACTCCAGAATGTGCTCGATGACGGGGTGATGATCGCGCAGCCCCTCCAGTACCGATGCGTCCGTGGAGTAGCCCTGCTTGGTCCTCTTGGACCTGGGGAGGCCAAGCTCGTCGAATAGGAGCCCGCTGAGCTGCTGAGGCGATCTGATCAGGAACTGATGGCCGACGCTGTCGTACGCGGCCGCTTCGGCAGCCATCAGCCCCTCGGCCATCTCCCGCGACATCCCATGAAGGAGCTCTACGTCGAGAGCGACGCCATATCGCTCCATGGTCGCGAGGACCGGCAGCAACGCCATCTCCATTTCGGTAAAGAGCGGCCATTGCTCCTCTTCGTGAAGCTGTCGCTCATAGATGGGCCACAGCCGTCCTGTGGCCTCGACTCGGGAGCAAGAGAAGGGCGCCGCCCTGTCGATGGGGGCCTGTCCCATCGTGATTTGCTTGGCCCCTTTTCCCAGTATATCGGCGGGGTCGGTGAGCTCGACACCCAGCCGCTCGAAAGCCTGGGGCTTGATGGCCAGCGACTTGCCCCCCCCCAGGTACGCGGCGATGATCACGTCCGACGTTAGCCCCCGAATCTGGACCCCCTCGTTGGCAAGCATTATGGCGTCGAGCTTGCCGTTATGGGTGACCTTTTCGATCTTCGGGTCCTCCAGTACCGGCCTGAGCATCTCCAGGGCTTGGGCCTTGTCAACCTGCGCTCCGACGATGTGGCCCAGCGGTACGTAGGAGGCCTTGCCGGGCACGGCGGAGAAACCGATACCCACCAGCTCGCCGCTCATGGCCAGCTGGCTGGTCGACTGGACGTCCAGGGCGAAGCGCTCCGCGGCGGCAAGCTCTTTGACCAGCGCCTGCAGCCCCTCGACGGTGTCGACGGTGCCGATACTGGCCTCCTCCGCGTTGGCCTGCCCGTTGATGGCCCTGGGGTGTGGTTCGACGGCCGGCAGGCGGGCCACAAAGCCGTGGAACTCCAGCTGCCGGAAAAGCTCCACCACCTCGGCCCGGTTGTAGCGGTCGGCCCGAGCCTCCTGGAAGTCGAACTCCAGGGGCATGTCGGTCACGATGGTGACGAGCTCTTTGTTACGGCGGACCGTCTCCTGGTACTCCCTTAAGATCTCACGGGTCTTCTCCCGTTCCACCTGGTCGAGATGCTCGTAGAGGCCGTCGATGGTCCCAAACTCCTGCAACAGCCTGGTAGCCGTCTTGTCGCCGACGCCGGGCACGCTGGGGATATTGTCCGAGGGATCGCCTTTGAGCGCCTTGAAATCGATGATCTGCGAAGGTTCGAGGCCGTACCGCTCGCGGACCTTGGGGACGTCATACATGGCGGTGTCACCCACGCCGCTCTGGAACCGGACGCGCACATGGGGGGAGACTAGCTGCACCGTGTCCGCGTCGCCGCTCAGGATCACCGTGTCGATCCCTTGCTCCGTGGCCATCCGCGTCAGGGTGCCGACGATGTCGTCGGCCTCGAAACCCTCCACCTCCAACGCCGGCATGCCCAGGGCTTGAACAACCTGCCGGACTCTGGCGAACTGCATGGACAGCTCGTCCGGTGCCGCCGGACGTCCGGCCTTGTATTCGGCATACATCTCGTCCCGGAAGGTCGGCCCAAGCAGGTCGAAGGCGATGGCCCAGTACGTGGGCTTTACGTCCGACCACGCCTTCAACAACATGTTGATGAAGCCAAAGACGGCGCCGATGGGCTCGCCGGTGGCACGGACATTGAGCGGGGCGCGGGAGGCCAGAGCGTAGTAGGCCCGGTAGACGATGGAGTGGCCGTCCAACACCATGAAGACGGGTCTGTCCGGGATCAGCGAGGCTGTCTTCGCCTTGGGCATGGGGCCGCCATTCGACCCCTCTCCCTTCATGCCTGTCCTGAGCAGAGCGGAAGGGGGAGAGGGTTGGGGTGAGGGTGAATCCTAGGATGCCTTACGGGAGAGTCGGGGCCATTATAGCACCGGGCGGCCGCCCGCCCCTTACTTCCTCGAAAGGATCACCAGCCGAGGGCTCTCGATAGTGAAGGGCCGTCCGTCGGAGTCCCCATACACGCCCTCTATCTTCAATCCAGCCATCGTTAACATCCTGATGAGTTCGTCACCGGTATAGACGCGAATGCTGTGGGTAGCTTCCTTTACGGTGCCGTCGGGGTAGATCATGGTCCGCTGAACGTTGTTCCTTCCCCGCAGGGGGTCAAACTGCCTGTTATACAGGATCTTGACGCCGTTCTCCGTCTCCTGCCAGTCACGGGATTGGTGGATGCGGACCAGGTGATCGCGGCTCATCACGTCGATCAAGAACCGTCCTCCCGGCTTCAATGCGCTGGCCACGCCCTCCAGGACTGTCTGATTCTCTTCCTCTTCTTCGAAGCACCAAAGGCGGTGAAGTAGTTGACGATGCCATCGAACTCGCTGGTGAAAGGGATGTCCCGCATATCCCGGTG
>CAXXHW010000005.1:0-28634 GCA_963666265.2 Dehalococcoidia bacterium
TTGACCTGGATGCCCAGGTCCAGGGCAACGGTGTTATCAAGGTCGTTGGCCTCCGGGATAGTGTTCTCGGGGTCTAACTCCAGGAGGAGACTGTGTGTGCCCGAAAGTAAGGGAAACTCCCTCACGATGTCGTCGATCCGAAGGTGCCAGCGGTGGCTGGTTTTCGACGGGAGCTCCGACAAGGTCCAGTTCCTAACGAAGTCTCCGTCGATGGTCAGCCTCGCCAAGATCTCCTCACCAGTGACCCTGTCTCCGCTGTTGGCCAGGCTGAAGCCGAGGTACGTGGCGTCGTCGTGCTCCTCGGCTTCCATGCCCAGGACGAACTGCGCGCTTCCCACGACGATCGGCGATTCCCAGCCGGCGTCGGTGGGGATATAGGGGATCAGGTCCGGCAGAGGTGCCGGCGTTGGGGTCGGGGTAGGTCGAGGCGTCGGGGTTGGCAGGGGAGTCGGAGATGGGGTCAGGGTAGGTTCAGGCGTCGGGGTTGGCAGGGGAGTCGCCGTAGGGGAGGCCGCGGGGAAGCCGGTAGGTTCTGGAGGGGTCTCGGTGGGGGAGTCACCGGAGCTGCACCCTGCCAAAAGGAAAGCGGCTGCCGCGGCCAGGACCAAGAGCAGTGATTTCGGGTTGATAACGAGGTTCATCTATGTGGAGCTTGGTTATCCGACCGCGACGGCGGCGGTGTCTCTACTATCCAGGATAGCATGGCGGGCAGCGCCCACTGGCATGCGCCTGGCGGCGCTGGCGAGAAGGCCAGGCCTTCTTCAGCATCCTGCTGTGTCCTGAACAAACAGTCCATCTTTCATGGTGAGGTGGCGGTCGGCCAGGCCGGCGATGTCGCTATCGTGTGTTACGACGATAAGCGTGGTCCCGGTCTCACGCCGGAGGTCGAGCAAGGTCTGCAGCACGGCCTGCCCGATGGTTGAATCCAGGTTGCCCGTTGGCTCATCGGCCAGTATGAGGTCCGGCGCGTTGGCCAGGGCCCTGGCTATCGCCACTCTTTGCTGCTGGCCTCCCGATAGTTGGGCCGGGCGATGTTGCATGCGGTCTTCCAGTCCCACCAGTGCGAGGAGCTCCTTAGCCCGCTGACGGGGCGCGTACTTGGGAGCGCTGGAAAAGAGTACGGGCAACTCTACGTTTTCCAAAGCAGTCAGGGTGGGGATCAGGTTGAAGAACTGGAAAACGAAGCCGATCTTGCTGTTACGGATCTCCGCCAGCTGGTTTTCGCTCATCGACGTGATGTCGACGCCTCCGATCGCGATCTGCCCGGCGGTGGGCGTGTCCAGCCCGCCGAGGATCCCCAGGAGGGTGCTTTTCCCGCTCCCGGAATGGCCCGCGATGGCGACGAGCTCACCCTGCGCGACGGTGAGGTCGACGCCACGGAGGGCCTGCACGGTGTCATCGCCCATCGCGAAGTCTTTCCGAAGCTCCGTGGCCTGTACGACTATCTGTCCAGTTTGTTGGACCACTCCGTACCTCCTTCAGTACCCTTCGATAGCTACTCGTGCCGGAGCACGCTCAAAGGCTTTTCCCTTGAAGCGGGCCAGGCGGACAATAGCGCCGCTCCCAGGGAGATGCCGACGGCCAGAGCCAATAGCCCGATGATCGGCAGCGGCTCCGGCGAGACCGGGATGTCTGAGTCCAGCTGGTTGAGGATGACCAGGACGACCACCGACAGGGCTACGCCGATGGCGCCCCCCGTCAGGCCCAGGAGGCCGTTCTCCAGCAGAAGTGCGGTGAGGACCCTGGTCCCTTTGGCCCCGACCGACTTCATGAGCGCGATCTCTCGGCGTCGCTCCATCGTGGCCAGGGCGACGCTGTTGGCGATGATGATGGCCCCCGCGAAGAGGGCGAGTCCGGAGAGGATGGTGGGGAATACGCTAACCCGGTCAAGGATCTCCCGGAAGACGGAGGCAACCGTGTCTACTTCTATCGCAATGGCCCCGGGAACGTTTCGATTCAACTGGGCGGCGACGGCGGGGGCTTCGGAAGGGGGGGCCGCTACCACAAAGAAAATGGAGGCGGGAGGTATGGCTTGAGGGATGACGCCCAGGGGGGCAAGCCACATGCCCTCTTCGAATCCCCCCTGAGCCGGAAACTCGCTGGTGATGCCGACAAGCTTCAGCACGACCCTTTCGCCTACGAACTTGCCATCGACGAATTTGCCGCTGAACACAAAGGACAGGTCGTCGCCCACCTCCGGCTCCGCCGTCATCCACGGGGGGACGTGCATCACCACCACCGGCTGGCCTTCATCCTCCGGCCGAAGGTCCCTGCCGGATAGGATTACCAGGGTGTCGGAGGTGGAGAAGCCGCTGCCGGCGGGTCCGGCGGTCCGCGATATCAGCGTGTTCCCGAAGAATCTACCTTGGTTATCGGGGTCCTCCATGTTGACCGGATAGACGCGGGACTCCACGGAAACGACGTTCTCCATGGAGGAGATCTCATCGACGGCCCGATCTCGAATATCCGCAGTCGGCTGGGTCAAAAAGGTCAGGACGTTTCCGCCGGCCTCCTCCTCAACAAGCTCGTCGACGAGCTGCTTCAAGCTGCCGCTGAGGATCACCACCGAGCCGATCGCCAAGAGGCCGACGACCAGGGCCAGGAGGGTGGACGCAGCCCTCCCCTTTTGTCTGGAGAGGCCCCTGAGGGCGAGCTTCAGGTTGATGCTATTCCAGTCAGGGGCCCTGCCGATCACTGACACGACACCCAACAGCAAGAGGGTAAGAAAGGCCAGGACGAGGAGGGCGCCGAAGGCCCCGATCATGCCAAACAGGAGATCATTCAGGAAAATACTCGTCACCAGTCCCATGACCGCCGTCAGGAACAGAAGTGTTATCAAGGACTGGAGCCGACCCGTCTTCGGCCGGGTGGAGACCTGAGGCTGGAGCACGGCGCTGGGACGAACTTTGGCGGCGGCCAGCGTGGGGAGGAAGCCGAAGACCGTCGTGACGACAATTCCCACCACGAGGCCGGTATAGATGGGCTCTACGTGCAGGGCCCAATCGATGTCCGCCAGGAGGAACTGCTCGCTGAAGCCGATAAGGCCGGCGCTGAGCGCTATCCCCAGCAGCACGCCGATGACACTGCCCGCGATGCCCAGGACCAGACCCTCGATCATGAAAAGGAGGGTAATTTGCCGTCCCTTGAGGCCGAGGGCCTTCAGCACTCCCACCTCGTTGGTCCGACGCCCCACGACGACGATCATGGTGTTGAGGATGCCTATGCCTCCGATAGCCAGGGAGACCAGGCCGGAGACCAACAGAAGCCTCTCGATCAAGCCGGTGGCGTCCGCTGTTTCGTCCAGGGCCTCGCTGGCGGTCTCCACCTGGTCCCGGCGGAAGACGGGCTCGAACACGCCTGCGGGCTGACCACTGGCCGGGGTGGAGCCTCGGACTATTCGCAGCTCACGGGCCAGGTCGGCGGCGTCACGATTACTTTCGGTCTTGATGAAGAGCACATTGGCGTCCAGGTCGTCTACGGCGAAGACCTTTCTCGCCAGCGGGCCGCTGATCTCCAGAAAACCAAACCAGGGGAGTGGAGGGACAAAGTAGGGAGCGAAGGGGCCTCCGGAGGCTTCGTTGGAGACGATGCCGGTGACGGTGAAGGTGTCGGTGTTCTCCAGCACTATCTTGTCGCCTATTCCGACCGACAGGTTACCGGCGATGCTCTCGCTCAGGACGATATCTCCGGAGGACTCCAGGAGCTGGCTCACAGGAATGCCCCTGGGCCTGATTGAACGCAGCTCCCTATAAAAGGGGTATTTGTCTCCCTCGATTAGATAGGGCTGGAGCCACCGCTGTGTCTGCGAGACCGTATCGCTGGCAGACCTGACAAAAGAGGGCCGGTCGGGATTGACCCAATAGAAGTAGCTCCAATCAGCGAAGCGTCCGTCGGAGGCGAGGGCATCGAGGGTAGCCCTCTGCTCCGGTCGGAATGGATTGTCGTTTCGGGACGTGACGACGACGTCACCCTGGTGGGTGGCCTTGATGTCGCCGGTGATGGAATCGTCGATGGAGAGGCCGAGGCTCTGGAGGCCGACGATGGCGGCCACCCCGGCGGCGATGGCGAAGATGGCGAAGAGGGAACGGCGGCGCTCACGTTGTAATGAACGAAAGGCACTCTTGACATAGAAGCCGAGGCGCAATCTTGTGCCGGGCATAGGACCGCCGATCGAGAGGGCTGCCGGGCTCTGGGAGGAGCAAGCACGCCTCTGATTAGCGTAACGCTACCTCAAGGGTCCATGACGAGTCAATCTGGCTACGGGCCTCGGGCTACCGCCGGTAGATTCGCGCCGCGTCGGTAAACCCCTGGACCTGGTCCGGCGCCTGCCCCAGGAACACCTCCAGCTTTATGCGACGGTCTTCGAGCATCTGCACGAGCAGGGAGCCCCTGGTCTCGCCGTTAACCCCTCTCAGCTCGGACCCTGGGTGCCTCGTTCCTTCTGACCACGGTTCCCCGGTGGCCGCGACTACCCAACCAGTAGCGGTGATCTCGTATTTGATAAGTCCGGATGCGGGAGTCACGTCGGCGGGATCAGGGGCGATGCCCCTCACGCCCCAGCCTCGACGCTCAACGAGTCCGCCGACGGAAATCCTGATCTGCGTCGGATCGAGGTAATCGTAAACAAAAGAGAGAGCGCTCCGCTCGTTGTAGCTTTCAGTGCCCGTCAGGAACCAGTTACCCACCAGGCGACCGTCGATATCGAAGTCGATCCTCCCACCCCTCGGCTCCGCGGCTCTGAGATTCTTCTCCAGGAGCCGAGTCCTCAGGGGCTCTTCAAAGTAATCAAAGGGGTCCACGGTGTCGATCCTGCCCTCATAGTAAGAGGGAGTGACGAAGCCCGTGAGGGTCACCTCGGTATCGTGGACGCTGAAGTCGAAGCTGCTGCCAACCTTGCCAATGACCTGCCCTGCCGTAACCGGTATGGGAGGTTCCCTCGGCGACCAATTCCAGCGAGACCCTCGTTGAAATTCCTCAGTCACATCGAGAATCTCGGGAGCGAGTCCATTCAGGTGGATATAGACGGTGATGAGCGTGCAGGAGTGATAGATCTCAACGAAGTAGTCCTCCACCAGGCCGGACTGGCCTTCAGGGGCCGGTCTCAGATGCCCCGACATCGTGTCGATACCGACGATGTGGCCGTCGGCGACTACTCTGACTTCGTAAGGAGGAGGGTAGGTCTCCGGGCCGTAAGGAGGAGGGGGCCTCCCCCGGTTCGTGGGGTGAATGTAAAAGTGGCCCGTGGGAGTGGTGTGGCCTCCCGAGATGGCCCCCATGGGCCTGATGTAAAAAATGGTTTCCAGGTCCATGGGGGGCACCGTGAACTTGACCTCTCCGAACTCCGAGCACGGACGGCCGAGTGGTGGGGGCCGCGGTTCGGGTCTGGGGGTTGCGATGGATGGCGTCGGTATGGGAGTCGCGGTGGGCACCGGCGACGGTGTAAGGGTAGCCGGGGGACTGGCGAGGCCAGCGGTCTGGGGGAAGCCGTTGACTCGGGGGTGGCTGTTAGGACGGGCGTCGGTGTAGGGGTCGTGACGGGACGAGCCGTGGCCGTAGCGGTCGGGGCGGGAGTGGCCGCGGGAACGCGGGTGGGCTCGGGGGTCGAGGTGGTGCAGGCGGCCAGAAGGACACCGACCGCCAAAGCCGCGATGGCGGCGGTAAGGATGAGGGCTCTGTATTTCCAGCCCGCTGAAATGCTCACGATAGCGGAGCTCTAGCCAGGAGTCCGAAAGTGCATCCCCATTCGTCCACGTTACCCCGCTGCATGGTCTGACACAAGGCTCGGCGGGACCAACTTTGTTAGCAGCTGTTCCAAAAATCGACATGGCAGATTGGTTTAACCCTCACCCTAGCCCTCTCCTATAAGGGGAGAGGGGCGGGCAGCGCCCGCTGGCAATGCGCCTGACGGCGTAGGAGAGGGGATTTTAGAGTAGCAGCCTACTCAGGCTTTTGGGCGAGGAAGAAGGACCTTCCCGTCTCCGCCCGTCGCCCAAGAGCTCGGCGAGCGTCGTAGGCCTGGACGTTGACAAAGCCGGCCTTCACGAGGGCGGCCCTGACCTCTTTGACGGAGTAGCAGCGCTGCAGCAGGGTCAGATCCGAGCGACACCACTCTTCCTGGGTGAGCTCCATGATGGTGATATCCATCCGGCCGACACCCTCCTCAGGATCATAGGCCGCTTTTGTCGCGCAGAGCAGGTCGTCCTTAACGATGGCGGCGGTGGAGTGCCAGCGAGCCTTGTAGGCGGCCTCCATGTTCAGGTCGAAGACGAAGGAGCCGCCGCCGGTCAGGGAGGCGTGAACGTTGGCGAAGACCACCGTCAGCTCCTTCAGGGTCATGACGTGGTTGAGGCTGTCGAACACCGAGACGACGGCGTCATAAGCCGATGGCGACTGGAAAGACCGGGCGTCGCCAAGGACCAGCTCGGCGGAGGGGGCGTTCTCCTCCGCGTAGCGGAGCATCTCCGGCGACCCGTCCAGGCCGGTGACCCGATAGCCACGGTCCGTCAGCTCGCGGGCCATCTGGCCTGTGCCACAGCAAAGGTCCAGGATGTGAGCGCCGGGCGAAAGGTCGCTCAGAAGCATCCTTTCCAGGGTTGGAAGGAATCGCCTCGCCGAGCCGGGGCCCCAATACCGGTTATATACCCCAGCGAAGGGGTCGTAATCGGCATAACGTGGAGGGCTGGTCATGGCGGGTCAGCTCCTCTGTGCCAGGATGAAGAGATGCGCTGCCGGAGGTGAGACATCAGCCACTCTCTTAGACCATAGGACTTTGAATCCGCACTCGGCCAACATGCGCAGGTTGGTCTCGCCGTCGTAGTGGCTCCAGTACATGGGAGCGCCCTGGTAGTTCTCGTCAACGTCGTCGGGCAGGTCGCCCAGCCCCATGCAGAGCAATGCCAGGCCCGATGGCTTCAACATCCGGTGGAAGTTCTGAAGCAGCGGCCGGTGTTCCTCTCGAGGAACATGGATGATGGCGTAATAAGAGCAAACGGCGTCGAAGGCGCCGTCCGGGAAGGCCAGCTCGGTCATGTCCTGGCAGATGAACTCCGCCTCGGGGAGATGCCGGCGGGCCAGCTCCACTTGCGCTTCCGAGATGTCCACCCCGGTTACCTTGAAACGTGGGCTTAACCGTTCGGTCACGGGCGTCCCGGGGCCGCACCCGGCGTCCAGGACGCTGGCCCCTTTGGGGAGGCGCTTCGTGAGCTCCTTCAAGAGCACGAGGTCCTCCGTCTCCCCTTGCTCGATCCGGGACTGCCGGTACTCCATCGCGATGGAGTTGTACCCTGCTTTCACGATTGCCTTACGGTCCATGGCCTTACCCGTCTCTTCCGAGCGGGCAGCTCCCGCTGGCCCGCTTGAGGTGGGCGCCTGACGGCGAGGGAGGGTAAAGCCACAGATTCGCACAGACGGGCTCAGATGTTGGGAGCAGCGCCCGCTGGAGCCCCTGCTTCAGCATCCTGCTAACTTACGGGCCGGAACTTAGGCAGGGTAACCTCGGGGGTCACGTCTTCAAACACGACCTCCACGGGCATCCCGATGGTGACGTCGGATGGGTCGCATTCGACGATGTTGGAGACCATCTTGAGCCCGGCCTGCTCGTCCAGCTCGATCCACGCCACGACGTAAGGGACGTCGTCGGCGAAGCCAGGGGTGATGGGCTGGTACACCACGACGAAGGTGAAGACCTTGCCCTTGCCACTAACGGCTCTCCAGGAAAGTCCCATGGCGTTGCAGTTGTGGCAGATCGGGGCGGGGAAATGGACGTAGGTCGAGCAGGCGTCGCACCGGAGAATGCGCAGCTCGTGCTCTTTGCAGCCGTCCCAGAAGCCCTGGCTTTCCATGTCCGGCTGGGGCAGGGGTTTGGAGTATTGCGTCGTCACGGTGCTCTGTCTCCCTAGTATTCGAGGCTATTCCAAAGACCGCCCTGCAAGATTGGTCTCACCCTCACCCTAGCCCTCTCCCATCAAGGGAGAGGGGACGTTTGTTCACCCTCACCCTAGCCTCCGACTTTGTCGCGAGTCCCGATTCCTCATCGGGACCTCTCCCCCTTCGGCTACGCTCAGGGCAGGCGTCAAGGGAGAGGGGGCGGGCAGCGCCCGCCGGCAATGCGCCTGGCGGCGAGGGAGAGGGGACCTTGCTATTTGTGCAGCAAGAGGGCGCTCCCCATGTTGGCCCCGAACCCGGAGGCCAGCGCGATCTCAACCTTCGGGAGCTGCCTGACGCCGGCTGAGCCGCGTATCTGGCTGACCGCTTCGGCGACGTTGTTGAAGCCGTGAATGTAGCCCTCGGACAGCAGCCCGCCGTGGGTCCCCACCGGTATCTTGCCGCCAGGCGCGATGTTTCCTTCGGCGATGAAATGCCCGCCCTCCCCTTTCTTGCAGAAGCCGAAATCCTCGATCTGGCAGAGGACCGTGAAGGTAAATGCGTCATAGATCTCCGCCACGTCGACGTCGTCGGGGGTGATGCCTGCCCTGGCGAAGAGGCCGGGGGCAATGTATTTGGGGGAACATCGTCGTGAAATCGGTGTACTTGTCCAGGGGGTTCGTGATGCCTTTTCCGCCGCCGTAGGCGAAGGACATAACGTAGGCCGGTGGGTGTGGCATGTCCTTCGCCAGCTCCGATCTGCTGGCGATCATGGCGCAGGCGGCGTCTGTCTCCTGGCAGCAGTCCAGCAAGTGGAACGGCTCGGCGATCCACCGAGAGTTGTGGTAGTCCTCCAGCGTGATCGGCTCGCGCATGATCGCCCATTCGTTGTGGAGGGCGTTGTTCCGCAGGGTGACGGCGATGGTCCCCAGGTGGTCGCTCGTCGTGCCGTAGGTGGCCATGTGCTTCCGGGCCATCATGCCGTAGTTCTGGGGCGGTCCGCCAAAGCCGAAGGGAGCGCTCCACTGCCCCTGGCCGCCGTAGCCCCTACCCCGGCCGGAGCCGCCCATGCCGCCCATGCGCACCCCGCTGCGGCCGTTCATGGCCCGGTAGGTGAGCACGTGGTTGCAGAGTCCGCTGGCGATGGCCATCGCCGCCTGGGCGATGATAGAGCAGGACTGGGTACCGCCGCCGTTGATGTCACAGTTCCACTGGTTGTCCTTCATCCCGAAGCCGGTCTGCACCTCCCGCACGGAGATCGAATCGTTTCCTGGGGAGTAAGAGATGATGCCATCGATGTCCTGGGGAGTTAGCCCCGCGTCCTTGATCGCGTTGCCGCAGGCCTCGAAAGCGAGGGTGCCCACGGAGACTCCCGAGTTCTTCGATATTTTGGTGTAGCCGACGCCGGTGATGGCGGCCTTGTCTCGGGCGAAGGTTTCCACAGCCATGGTTTGTAAAAAGCCTCGTTTAAAGTGGAATACGCTCGGCCCGATTGTAGGGGGCCACTAAGGTGAGTCAAGGTTAGCGTTCTTCATGTTGCCGAAATTATCAGGGACCCTGTCGCTTCTTTCGACGATCCAATGCATGCCGAACAAGCGCTATGACTCCCATCCCAAAGAATAAAACGACACCTGCGCCACCGAACACCAAAGCGACGACCCATAACGGTTCGGAGTCCGATCCAGGATTCTGAGCCATCGAACACCTCGGCGATCTGGTCCCCACCGCTTCTGTTGACGGTGTAAGGTGAGCGTTATTTATATTTAAGCCAGGATTGCCTAGTCATCAGGTCCCCACTTCCCTTTGACGCCCCAGATGCCGCCGCTGATACCGCCCACGGTGCCGCCCACGATGGAGCCGATGATCACGCCCCAGTAGAAGCCGCCTTCGTAGCCGCCTCTGTAGCCGATATCGAAGCCGAAAATGCCGCTGACGATGATGCCCACGACGGCCCCGATGACGGCCCCGCCGATGCCGCCCACGATGGCGCCGACGATGACGCCGAAGACGCCGCCGACTGGGCCTTTGCCTTTGTCATCTGACTTGCTCATTACCATCAGGATTACCTCCCGGTTTTGATACGGGATCATGCTATCACAGGGAGTATCGCCAACTGTTCTTGCCAACAGTGACACAAACCTGTTGAATTTTCTTGGATACAGTAGTACACGCATTCTTAAATGAGGCAGGGTCGAGGGAGTGGCTGACGCCCCCGATCTCCGGCCAACGGAGGAGCATGAACTTCCAGGTGGCATACAGATGAGCGTTGTGCATTTTTCAAAGGCCAAGACTCCGACACTCCTCGTCTTCGGCGTCTGTCGGATCACGCCAGTCCGACAGCGGCTCCCACCTCAAGGTATGGCTCGTCGCGTCAGTCTCTCTTGTAATGTGGCTGACCTTGGCAACCTGCCCACAGGCGTACACAGCCAGGAGATAAGAACCATCCGCCCCCGCGAAAGTTAGTCCACCTTTGGGGTAGTGTTCATGTGGCATTCGATGATTCCTTCCCTACCGTGTCACAAACCTGTTGGCTTCTGTCAGACAGACTAGTGTGCTTATTCTGCAATAAGGCGGGGCCGAGGGCGATTGTAACACCCCCGATCTACGGCCAACGGAGAGGGTGCGCTTCGTGGTGGCGTACAATGAGCCTGTGTCCTGCCGCCAACAGAAAGGCTGATGACGTTCATGCTCACGATCTTCGGCTCCATCGCCGTCTCCATCATGCTGCTCTCCTATTGGCTGGAGCCGCGCTCGAGGTGGTTTGTCCTGATTTTCGCCGGAGGCTCCGCCGCAACCTCTGTGTACAGCGGGCTGGCCGAAGTGTATCCGATAATGGTCATCGAGGCGATATGGGCGGCGGTCGCCCTGCAGCGGTTTGCCAGGAGGCGCCGGGAGGAATTGTCGTTGGTCCTTACGGAAGCGTAAAGGACGCCTCAGCAAAGGTCGGGGACACGCAACCCCAGCAAGAGCACATCACGCTCGACGCCGTCGAGGTTGTTGACGCGAGGCAAGAGCCTCCAGCGCTCGAAGCCCATACCCTCGAACAAGCGAATGCTTGGGTCATTATGGCCGTAGACAAGGGCCAAGAGCGTGGTCAACGCTAGTCCAGGGCTTCGGCGAATAGCCTCCTGTAAAAGTCTTCGCGACAGACCTCGGCGGCGGTTGGCCTCGGACACGTAGACGCTGACCTCGGCGGTGGGGTTCCAGGCCGGTCTCCCGTAGAACGACTGAATGCTGAGCCACGCGGCCACGACGCCGTCCACCTCTATCACCCACAGCGGCCGGCTGTCAGCGCTGTGCTCCCGGAACCAGGGTCTCCGCTCCTCCGCGGAGACCGGCTCCAGGTCGGCGGTGGCCATGCGCGAGGGAATGGTGCTGTTGTAGATGGCAACGATGGCCTCCAGGTCAGCCTCGACAGCGTCGCGGACCTCAAGAGCTCCAGCCATCAAAACCCTCTCTTAAAAGCAAATAAAGCCGGCTATGACGCTACGTGCCAGCCATCGAGTACCGTGAGCATCTCAGCCTTACGCTCTGGGGAAGTAAACGATGACTCCAGGCTGGTTCTCGTGAAGCCATTCAACTGCCCGGTTGAGAAACCGAGCCCGGCGGCGACTTGGTACTCGCGACCGATGTTGGTGGATAGCCGGACCGGGTCGTCGGTGTTGATGGTGACAGGGATGCCGGCTTCGACGAATCGGATGATCGGATGGACGTCCAGGGCCTCCACTGAACCCAGGATGAGGTTGCTGGTCAGGCAGCATTCCACCGTGACGCCGGAGCTAACGAGCTCGCCCAGCAGCTTTCGATCGGAGGTCGAATGGACAGCGTGACCGATGCGACGTATCCCAGGAAGCCGCAGCGCGGAGGCAATGTTCGCTGTAGAGAACTCCCCAGCGTGAGCCGTAATTCCGAGCCCTGCCGCCACAGCCTGAGAAGCCCAGTCATGAGCTTCCGGCCAGTCAGCCTCGGTCTCGTAGGGCGCCGGGATGAAATCGATTCCGGCTAGGCCTTCGCCACAGGCTTCGAGGCAACGGGCGAAGACTTCTGAGGCCCCGTCATGGTGTGGCCATAGCCCGGTGATAATCGCTTCGGCGAAGAACCTCGGGTACCTCAGCCGGGCCTGCCTCTCCGCCTCGCGGAAATCTGTCATGAAGGCTGGGCGCAGAATGTGGCCGCCACCGAAACGGATCTCCGTTAGGATGGCGCCCCGGCTGGCGGACTCGTCCATGGACTTGCCCACCCACTCAATGAACGTCACCGAGTCATCTTCGTGGAGTTCGGACCCACTTGGTTGCCGGGCTTCATGCAACATGGTTTTCGTGGCATAGAGCGATCGGAGCCGCGGTGGCCCAGGGGGTAATTCCTCCGTACGTTTTGCCCATTCAGCCCAATCGTAAGTCTGCTGGTTTTGCCGCGACGCAACGAGGTTGTCTATGCGTGCAGCAGTCTCGGCGTGCTGATGGAGATCAGCCTTTGGCATGGACAACGCGTCACTCAACGTCAGCGCCCCTGAGCTGCGGCCACAGCGAGAGGGCGGTCTCGCCGAAAACCCAGTCCTGGTCCGGTGGTGACAGGAAGGACAGCGCTTCTTTTCCGGCCTCCATGAGCGCCTCGTAGCCGCGGTCGTGGGTCGCCGGGAAGTTGGTCCCCCACATGACACGGCGTGCTCCGAAGGCGTCAAACAGCTGCTCGATAAAAGCCCGGCTGTCGGCGCCGGCCCTGACGAGCCCGTCCAGATTGACGACCGAGAGCTTCAGGTAAAGGTTGGGGAGCTCAGCCAGGTCGAACAGCGCCCGTGCCTCGTCGAACGGCGGCCCGTGTTCCGGCCCGACCTTGGACAGGTGGTCCAGCGCCACGGGGACCGTCGGCAACCGCTTCAGGAGCCTCTTGAGCTGGGGCAATGCTCCCCGGTCCATCTGGAAGATGCAGATCGGCACCTCCAGGGATGCGGCCTCCCCCCAGACGGCATCCGCCTTCGGCCCGTCCAGCCAGGTGCCTCCCGACTCCGTAGCGGTAAAGAGGCGAACACCCGCCATTCCTCGTTCCCGCACCCAGTAGCGCAGACGCTCTATCGCGTCGTCCGCAAGGACGTCGATGCTGCAGACGGCCGCAAAGGTTTCGGGGTAAAGCGAGGCGCTGTCCGCCGCGTAGTCGTTGTTGTGGCCGTACGCCGTCTTGGCCTGGACCAGGGTCGCGCGGTCCACCCCGGCACTCCGCATGTGCTCCGCTAGCTGCTCCACGGTCACGGAGCTTTCCTCGTACCAGGTCGAAGCCGCCCCTCCAGGCTGGACCAGGCTGGGTTGCAGCGGGTAGCGCTCCCGGTCTTCCGCGATGACGTGAACGTGGGTATCGACCAGCATCACAGGTTATAGAGCCTGGCGGGGTTGTCGGAAAGGATCTTGCGTTTGAGACCGTCGGAGATATCAGACCGTTCCAGCACCATATTGATCGCCTCGGGGGCGCTGCCATCCCAGTGGGAGTAGTCGGAGCCGAGGACGAGTCGTTCCTCGCCGATAATCTCAGCAACCGTCGGCGCCATTAACTCTTCGGGCTCGATGGAGAAGTAGAGCTGATCGCCGTGGAGGTAGTCATCCGGAGAGTTTTTGAGGTGGCCGACCCAATGGGGCAGGAGCTCGTAGCGGGCCTGCATGCGCTCCAGGATATAGGGCACCCAGCCTGCTCCCGCTTCCAGGAAAGCGAACCGAAGTCTGGGGAAGGCGTCCAGCACGCCGCCGACCACGATGGTGCTCATGGCCATCATCAGGGGCACGGTGGAGTAGGCGTGACGCAGGACGAAATTGTCGAAGAGGTGTCGCGCGGGGCTCATGGCCGAGCTGTTGTGGATGCAGATGGGGAGGTCCGCCGCTTGGGCCGCCTCGTAGATGGGGAAGAAGTCCCGATGGTCGGGCATCTTCTCGGCATGGATCGGAGGGAACAGCACCCCCACCAGTCCTTGCCTGGCCGCCCGTTCGACCTCTCTGGCGGCCTCGTTCGGGTCCTGGACCGGTACCACGGCGATGCCTTTGAGCTTGTCCGGGTAGGGCGAGCAGTACTCGGAGATCCAGCCGTTATAGGCCGTGGATATTGCGGCGGCCAGTCCGGCATCCTCCACCACGGTCTGCACGGCCGTGTTGCTGCCGAACAGGACCGAGACGTCGATCCCCATGATATCCATGTCCGGCATGCGCTTGTGGGGGTCCCGCTCTCCCTCCCGGCCGGTCCACAGGTGGGCCGGCTTTCGGAGCCCGGTCATACCATGGTCCCGGTCCTTGTAGGGCGGGTAGGTCTTCCCCTCGATGATGAACTGCCGGCCGCCGTCCTCGGTCGTGTAGTAGCGGGGGGCAAGGGCCCGGTACCGCTCGGGCATACGCTTGGCCCAGGCGTCGTAAACCGCCGGCGTCTCGGCGACGTGGCCGTCGGCGTCGATAACTCGGTACGGAGCTCTCATGCCGTTCCTCCGCGGACGGGCAGCGGCCGGTGGGCAGCGCGCCCACTTGCATCCGACTGAAAGCGCCAGGCGGGGCCTGGAGGCAAATGCGCCTTACGGCGGCGGGTTGCTGGCCCTCGGGGCGATTATCGTACAACAGCCGTGGCGCTGACAAACGCCAGCAGCGCCTCCACCGCTTCGGCCCATATCTCCTCCCGTGTCCGGGCGCTGGACTTGAGGACGGCGAAGCCGTGATCGGCCCCTTCCAGGAGGTGGACGGTCGAGCTTCGGACCTTGGAGGCTGCAGCACGAAGCTCGTCCGGCGAGGCGAAAGCATCCCTGGTCCCGGAGCAGAAGAGGGTCGGTACCGGGATGGAGGGGAGATGGCTATCCCGCATCCGCTCAGGCCTGCCGGGCTGATGCAACGGATAGGCGAAGAGGGCGAGGGCGTCGACCGCTATTCCTTGAGCGGCGACATGGGAGGCAATGCGTCCGCCCATGGACCTGCCGCCGACGATCAGGGGAAGCCCTGGCACGCGGACGGCCTCAATGACGGCTTTCCATGTGTCTTCCAGCACATTGCCCCTGTCCGGCCCTTTTTCCCCCGCCTCCATGTACGGGAACTGGAAGCGTACGGCGCTCATTCCTTTATCGGCGAGCCGCTGGCCAGCGAAGCCGCCGAAGGGGTCGTTGACGTTGGAGCCCGCGCCAGGGGCATAGGCGAAAACCGCCCTCGGCTGGGAGTCGGGGCCGGTCCGGATGGCCGTGATGGCTCCTCCAGGCACCGCGATCGAGAGGGTTTTTTCATTCATGCGATCGGGCATGCGATCGGGAGCTCTCATGCCATCCCTCCGCCACAGGCAGGCCTGCGGTAGTGGTCCAGGTCTACCACATGTAGCTGCCGACGTTCGAAGTCGTAGACCAAGCAGCCATCGTAGAAATCCACCGGGATCCACCCTAGCTGTGCGAGCTGGAGGTGTAACTCATAAACCGCGTCCAGCACCTGCACGATCTCTGCGGCCGGAAGCTGTCGGATGCGCTGAAGAGATTGGCCAATGAGGTCGCCGTTGACCCATTGATAGACGAGCATCGGACCGCTGGGTGACTCTATGACCTGATGCAGAGGTGGCAAAACGCGATGACTGTAACTGCTGTGAAGACGGATTGCGTTTCTGAGTAGCCCTACTCTTTCGGAGTGGCCCAAAGAGGCCTTCTGGTTGTCCGGGTCTCCTGCTGTCTTCACGAAATAACGCTTCCGTCCTATCTCTACCCCATAAGAGATGTTTCCGGAACCCTGCGTGCGCTCGCCGAAGACAGTAAAAATGTGCCCCATAGCAGTGAGTGCCGCCTGAGGCGATTGTTCGATACGCTCGTATGGCAGTGGATTTACCTTCAAATGAATCTGACTCAGCGCTGTGATGAAGGGAGAATGGCTTCGAGCAGCGTGTCACCGTTGTTTGCAAGCCATTGATCCCTTGTCATTACCTCATCAACGCGCTGTCTCATCAGGACGTTGGAGATGCGCTTTAGCTTCCAACGGCCGGCCCAGTGAAGTAACAGGGCAACTTCCCGGAGGCGAATCAACTGTGGCACTGCTGCTATCTCCTCAGACTTCAACTGGCTTGTTTGGTTGAAACCACGCATGAACGCTTCCGCAGCCTTGAGGTCGACGTCGCCGACCGCATTAACGAAGCAGATAAAGCCGATACCGGATACTACGTCCATTACCCGAAGATCCGGCGTGGCAAATTCGAAGTCGATGATCCCGGTCACCCGGCCTTGCGACAACAGGACATGATCTGCATGGAAATCACCGTGGATGATCTGGACGGGAAGTTCCTTGTATATCTGAGGGACAGCTTCCAGCACCTCGTAGGTCATTTTCTCGATGTACCGTCTATAGTCCATCGGCACCGGAAGGCCCATGATCGCCTCAAGGGGATCAGGGACCTCCGGGTGATGGAGGTGAAGCTGCCCATAAGTGGGGCGTTGGACGCCTTCCTTCAGACCCGAAACCCTCTGTAAGGCACTGAGCAGCTGCCCCAGAGCGCGCCCCACATGCTGTACCTGCCGCAGGTCATTCGTGTCCGGGGTTGTGCCTGGGATGGCACTGAACAACGCAGCGACGGGCCTGTCTGAACTGCTGTCAGAACCTAGCACGGCAAAGGTCCCGCCCGAATCGGTCCGTTCCGGGACTGGCACGCTGAATGGCAAGGCTTGACGGCCGAGAGATGTTAAGACTTGGTGCTCGTATTCGACGTTGTCCAAGTCGACATCGTTCATGTACTTGCGTAGGAAGTACGTACCACCGATAGATTCCACCCGGTACGTTTCGTTGCTGTGCGTCATGTCCGAGACGCGCACAACGCTTGTCGGCTCGATTCCCCATGCGCTGAGTACGGCTATCAGGTCCATGCTTGTTCCTTGGGAATGGTCGGTAGCTCCCCAGGTTGTACGGGATACGCTCATTGTGCGGCAAAGCCCATCGAACTGGAAGGCCGGGGTTGGGGGTGACACGAGTCTCTATGAGTCGGTGAGGCGGAAGACGGGCAGGGTATAGCCTTCGGGGAGGTCTTGGAAATCGACCTGTACCCGGAGATCGAAGTCGATGGCCCCATCCTCCACCCCGACGAGATTGCTGATGAACAACGGCCCTTCGTCGAGCTGGACGAGGATGCAGTTATAGGGCGGCGGTATGCCCGGAAAATACTGGCGCTGAAACACGACCCAGGACAGGACCGTTCCCACGCCGCTGACTCGCTCCCAGGTGTACTCATCGGAGAGGCAACCAGCACAGACGGCCGCGGGCGGCCATTGGTACTTACCGCATTGAGCGCATCGGGGCAGCCTGAACTCGTGCTTGGCCGTGAACTCCCAGAATGGCTTGTCGTGCAGGCCGGGGTAGGGCGATGGTCTCGCCGGCTTCTGCGTCGCCATCGTCAGTCTCCCCTGTAAATGATGGAGGTGCACTTCCCGCTGGCATCGGATATGTACTGGACGTGATGGCAATCAGCTATCTGTCGAAGGCCCGCCTCTCCCCTGATCTGCCGCGCGATCTCCACCTGATGGTTCCAGCCCTGCATGTAGCTCTCCGAGAGCATGCCGCCGCTGGTGTTTATGGGCAGAGCGCCTCCAGGTCCGAGCACGCCGGTGGCCACGAAGGGGCCCCCTTCACCTTCGCCGCAGAACCCGAACCCTTCAAGAGCGAACAGGATGTGGCAGGTAAAGCTATCGTAGATATGGAGTGACTGAACGTCGCCCTGGTCGATACCGGCAGCCGCATAGACCTCGTCGCGCACCCGCTTGTGGGCGGGACGGTAGAAATCGATCATGCGCGGTCGAAGCTGTGTCGAGTCCACGTGGAGCTCAGCCGCCGAAAAGCCGCTGACGAAAACCGGCGGCCTGGCCAGGTCTTTGGCTGTCTCGGCTCGGGTCAGGATGAGGCTGACGCCGCCGTCGTTGACCAGGCAGTAGTCGAAGATGCGCAGGGGCTCGCAGATGTAGCGTCCTTTCAAGTACACCTCCGGGTCGAGGGGGTCTTGCATGACGGCGTTGGGGTTCATACTCGCCCACCGCCGCTCCGCCACCGCGATGTGCCCGAGCTGCTCCTGGGTCGTGCCGTAGAGGCCCATGTGGCGGCGGGCCATCATGGCGTACAGGGCGCCCTGGGAGGTCATGCCCCATGGGGCATAGTAGACGTAGGAGAGGTTCTGCTCACCTCCTGCGGCTCGCGCGCCACCATACTGAGTGCCGCCGCTGCGCTGGTTGTTGCCGTAGATCAGGGCGACGGTTGACGCCATCCCCGATGCGATCCACAGGGTCGCCAGGATCACTGCCCGCCCGGCGTCCTCCGAGGCGGTCCACCGGGGGTTCAACCCCAGGACCTCGCAGGTGCGGGAGCTGCTGATGGGGCCGCCGACGATCACCCCGTCCACGGCCTCTTTTTGGAGGCCGCTGTCCTCCAGCGCACGCTTGAAAGCGCGCGTGGCGTAGCGATAGGAATCGGGCATGACCGCCCCCTGGCGGTGGGCCTCTGAGTCGGCCCTGTAGTCCGTATCGCCTACGCCTGCGATGCAGACCTTATCCCGCAGAAGCTTTGCCTGTTTCAGGTCTGACATTGCTCGATCAACCGGCGGACGGCGATGCTTCGGCCTGCCCGTGAAGCTCCTGGAGGATCTCCTCCATGTGCTGTCCGGGCTCTGGGGAGGGCCTCATCGTCGCCGGGGTCTCGCTGAATTTCCAGGGCGGGCCGCCGGTATAGATCTCTCCCCAGGGTGTGTCGACTTGCACGATGTGCTCATTTTCGGTGATCTGGGGATGGTACCGGAGCTCATCCCACTGGAAGAACCTGCTGCACGGCACGCCTTGGGCGCCCAGGCGCATGCTCCAAAAAAATCGTGGCTTGGTGACGAACGACCCTTCGAGAAGAGGGAGCAGCTCGTCGCGGTGCTCGACTCTGGCGCGGTTGCTGGAGAAGCGCGGGTCTTCGATCAACTCAGGGAGCTCAAGCACATGACATAACGGGGCCCACTGCTCCTCTTTCACCACACCAACGGCAAGATACTCCTTGTCCTGGCAGAGGAAGGCCTGGTGGGGAACGGTGTTGACGCAGCCGCTGCCCAGCAAGGGAGGGTTCTCCCCGGTGGCGAAGAACTCGGCGAGGCGGCTCGTCTGCAGGGCGGCCGCCGCACCCAGCATCGAGACATCGATGCGCTGTCCCTTGCCGGTCTGCTCTCGGGCCATGAGCCCCAGCAGCGCGGCCTGGGCCATATAGTTGCCGGTGTTGGCGTCGAGCTGTGTCTGGTGGCGGTAGAGCTGGTACTTCTCTCCGGGCGATCCGTTGATGCTGCACCACCCGCTGAAGGACTGAATCGTCGGGTCCGTGGCCGGGGTAGCGGCCATAGGGCCCTGCCGTCCGTAGCCTGCGGAGGAGATGTACACGATGTCGGGACGGAGCTTCGAGAGGGTGTCGTAGTCCATGCCCAGCCGCTCCACCGCTCCGGGGCGCATGTTTTCGATAAACACGTCCGACGTCTCCACCAGGCGGTAGGCGGTCTCTCGGTCCTCCTCCAGCTTCAGGTCTAGCAGGAGGCTGCGCTTGTTGAGGTTCCACATGATGTAGCCTATAGAGGTGCCCTGCATGAAAGGCGGCACCCAGATCCGGGAGTTGTGGATGGAGCCGGGCTCCTCCACGTGAATGACGTCCGCTCCCATAGAGCCCAGCTGCATGGAGGCCCACGGGCCGACCATGAACAGGGTCAGATCGAAAACCCGCACGCCGTCGAGGGGACCAGGCATCTCTCCACCTTACCGACCATCTTTGCGTGACGCCTATCCTAGCCGTCGGGCGGCGCCATGGTCAAGGCGGGCACGGACAGCGCCCGCCGGCAAACCGCCTGACGGCGAAGGAGGGAAGGGGTTAATGCCCTCGATGGACACCCCCTTTGACGAGCTCAGCTCAGGGCAGGCAGGGGGGGCATCAAGGGGGAGGGGGCGGGTAGCGCCCGCTGGCAATGCGCCTAGCGGCTCGCTGTTAGAGGACTACTCCGGTGTCTCTGAGCTGTTGGATTTCTTGCTCCGAGTGGTTTACCTCTGTGAGGATTTCCGAGGTATGCTCCCCAAGGCGTGGTGGGGGCGTGGCCTGCACGGGATCGAGGCCGGAAATCTTCCACGACGGCTCCAGACTTCGAAGCCCATTCGCGTTTGCCGGCTCTCTGACGATGCCGAGGGCCTCCACCTGCGGATGGGCCATGAGGCCCTGGTAGTCGTTGAGTTCGACAGCGTCGCCGTCGTACCGCTTCACCAGGTCGACCACCTCAGCGGCGGACCTGTTTTTGAAGGCCTCCTCCCAGACTGGTTTCAGCTCCGAAGCGTACCGGCCTCGTCCCACGGCGTCGCGTCCTCCGTTGTCGAACCTGGGGTCTCCCAGGACCTCAGTCATGCCCAGGTCGGTCAGGAAACGGACGTAGGCCTCTTCATCTCCCCTTCGCAGGCTGAAGTAGACGGACAGGTCGCTGGCCTGGTAACCGTGGTCGCGGGGCTGGAGGGCCCCCTCCTGGTGCTGGCCGCTCCAGTCATCGGGGTCGTGGCGAGCGCTCCAGAGGATGCCTCGCATGTGCATCAACGTGCCGTACATGCTGACGGAGACCCGCTGGCCTTGGGCGGTCAGCTCGCGATGGTAGACCGCGGCCAGCACGGAGTTGAAGGCGAAGACGGCGGTGTTCATATTCGCGACGTCGGCCCCCAGGCGTTCCGGTTGCTCATCGATGGCTCCCAGGGAGCCCCAGAACTCGGACATGGCCTGAACGACAAGCTCGGAGCCGGGTAGGTCTCGAAAAGGCCCCTTGTCACCGAAGGCGGTGATGGATGCGTAGACGAGGCCGGGGTTCGACCGCTCCATGCCGGCGTATCCCAGTCCGAGCCCCTCCGCGACACCCGGCCCCAGGTCCTCCAGGAAAACGTTGGAGCGCTCCACCAGCCTTCGAAGTGTCTCCGCCCCCCTGGGATTCTGGATGTCCAGGGCGATGCATCGTTTGTTTCGATTCAGGGCCTGGAAGGTGGCGCTGGCCCCACCAACGAATGGAGGGCCGAATTCCCGAGCGTAGTCACCCCCCAGCGGCTCGACCTTGATCACCTCCGCCCCCGCCTCAGCCAGGAGGAGGGAGGCATAAGGGCCGCAGAGGCCCTGCGTGATGTCGACGACGGTATTGCCCTCCAGAGCGCCGATCATGAGGCCTGACCTCGGGGGGCTGGTCCTCGGGTCGCTTGACGAGCGTTGGCCTCTTCAACGACCTCTTGAGTGTGCTGGCCTGGGTAGGGGCCGCTGGTGAGCCGTGCGGGAGTCCTTTCGAACCTCCAGGGGAGGCCGCCGAACAGCATATTCCCCTGGTGAGGGATATCCATTTCCACGATGTGGTCGTTCTCCAGCGCTTGGGCGTGGTGCCTGAGCCCTTCGAAATCCAGGAAGGGGCCTTGGGGCACCCGCTCTTTGGCCAGGCGGATAGACCACCACGTAGACGGCTTGGTGAGGAAAACGCGTTCGAGGATGGGGACGAGCTCCCGACGGTTTTCCACCCGTCGTGGGTTGGTAGCGAACCTCGGGTCCTCGGTCATGTCGGATAGCCCCAGAGCCTGGCAGAGCCCTCTCCACTGGCTGTCGTTCACCACCCCGACGGCCAGCCATTTTTTGTCCTGGCAGAGGAACGCCTGATGGGGGGCCGTCGTCACCGTCGCGCTACCGAGAGGAGAGGGGCTCCGGCCCGTGGCGAAGAACTCGGCCATGCGACTCAGCTGAACGTTCATGGAGGAGCCCAGCATCGTGACATCCAGCCGCATCCCCTTGCCGGTACGGTTCCGAATCAGCAGGGCTTGCAGAGCCCCGGCCACGATATAACTGCTGGTGGAGATATCGAGCTGGGCACCGAATCGGAATATCTCGGGCCTGCCGCCGTCCTCTCCGGATAGGCTGGTCCAGCCGCTGAAGGCTTGCACCGAGACGTCGACACCGCCCATGGGGGCCATCGGGCCGGTGCTGCCCCAGGCGGGGGCCGAAATATAGGTGATGCGGGGGTTGATCTCGGAGGCCTTTTCGTAGGATAGGCCCAGCCGGTCCGCGACGCCGGGACGCATGTTCTCGACGAGCATGTCGGCGTCCTCCACGAGCTTGTAGCAGACCTCCCGTCCCTCTTCTTTTTTTAGATCAAGGATTATGCCGCGCTTGTTGGGGTTGCTGTGGGTATAGACGACGCCCAGGCCGCGCTGTTTCGGCGGCATGCCGTGAATTAGGTCGCCTCCGCCGGGCGATTCAACCTTGATGACCTCAGCCCCCAACGAGCCCAGAAGCATGGTGCCCCAAGGGCCGACCACGGCGTGGCAGAGGTCGACGATTTTGATTCCGGTCAGCGGTCCTGGCATGGTACTCTATGTCTCTGCGGGGCGCTAAAGACACCCCCAAGCCCCCTTAAGGGGGTTCGCGGGCAGCGCCCGCGGGCATTGCGCCTGGCGGCGAGGATAGGGATCAGGGCAGGCGCTCTGTACCCTCCTTCGTGGGTATGCTGCTAGGCGCGGACCTCACCTAATCAAGTGCTGAAAACACCCCCAAACCCCCTGAAGGGGGTTCAAGGTATCCCCTCCGGGGATTATGTAGTGAAGGGGGGCACCCCCTTCGACCCCCGCCCCTTCGGCTTCGCTCAGGGCGGGCGCCGGGGCTCCGCCCCTCTGGACACCCCTTTTTTATCCTCACCCTGGCCCTCTCCCATTAGGGGGGCTTTGCACTATAAATGCCGGCTGAACCATAATTCCCAATCCTGAACCATAAATCAGACATCCAACCCCCCGCTGCAGGAGGGAAGGAAGCTGTCAGACCATTTCGGCGTCGCTGCCGACTTGTCTGCCCAGCACTTCGAGGAGCGCTGGCCTGTTCCTGGGAGATGTGGCCCATAGAAGATACTCCGTAGGATTCTAACAAGAGAGGTGGTCTCGTTTGTCTGAACAGCGCTGCCCGGTTTGATAAGTGGAATCGCGCTGCCGTGCGTTAGGCCGCCGCGGACTCGGCAGGCGCTCTGTCAAAGAACTGGTCCGGCGTCATTCCCCCAAGGCTCGAATGGGGCCGTCCGGCATTGTAAAACTCGAAGTACCGCCCGAGTCCAGTTCTGGCTTCCGGGACCGATTCGTAGGCTCTCAGGTACACCTCCTCGTACTTGACGCTCTTCCACAGTCGTTCGACGAACACATTATCCTTCCATCTCCCCTTCCCGTCCATACTGATCTGGATCTCACTGGCTTTCAGCAGGCCGGTGACGCTCTTCCACAGTCGTTCGACGCATCTCCCCTTCCCGTCCACTTGTGGAGCACTGGCTGAACTCCCTGATCTGTGTTGAATATCTCCGGCGCGCCGTGGCGTCCCAGGGATTCTTCGAGCGCCTCCACGCAGAAGTCTGTGTCCATTGTGACCGATACCCGCCAGGCCAGCACCTGCGGCTATGCCAGTCCTGTCTCACAAAGCCTCTTGCCCGGTTTCGCGCTACGCGGGGCAGGCCTATTCTGGTGTCTTACGGCATGACTAGCTTAGGAATACGTCAGAGAATATCGTCATGTCAGCGAAAGCCGACACCCTGAAATCGACGACCTTGAGGACATCAGACTTCTGAGACGGGCTCAGTACGGTACACTCTGGCCCACCACCGCTTACGGTAGATACCACCGTCTTCGAGATGTGGCTCGGTAGCCTGTCAACCCACAAAGGCCTCTCGATTCCCGTAGTGTGATGCCTATGGGGCGTTGGTACGGAAGGAGCACCCTGTTGGCTGATCGGCGAGCTAGTAGACGGCGAAGTCCCTTGCACGTTCATTGAATGTGGAGTTGCTGACTGAGAGGTATAGGCAGTCCTACGTCTGAGTCAGGGCGCATCGCTCTCTTGTCGGCAGGCCCACTACGACTCCTGGCCCCTCATGCCGAACAGTCTAATTCATCGCGGCACCTTGAGGAATCTAAGTTGGCGCCACTCGAAATCGTTTCTTTCTAGTCAGAGAGGTGTCACATTGCTTGAGTGTCTCTGGACACCAGGAGAATGACTGAGCGGGAACCGACAGTAAGTTGTAAGCATTCTCATTCCCATCGGCCCCTGGAGATGTAGGACGGGGAATGAGCACCATTTCTGTATCACGAATGCCCAGTACAATGTGATCTTCGTCCTCCGTCTGAGTACGCACCCACCTAATCGAAGCGCGCCAATTATCATTTTCGTCTCGCCACGACCGCGTGACCATCAGTTCCCCTGTCTCGTGGAAGCGGAGCACTATAACTGATGACCCAGGTAGCAGGTCAGCCCGTTCTGGACTCTGGGGTAGGCTCATGATCATTGATCTAGAACCGAAGTCTAATGATTGGGTCATCATCCCCACACTGGTTATGGCCTCAAGCAGGTCAGCTACTTCGCGAAGCTGTAATCTAGTCTTGACGAGGTCGAAAACCACTTTGGGAATGATACGGCGAAAGTCGTGAGCCAGCATGTTGCGGAAATTCTCCAACCCACTCCAGCCTTCCCACTTACCATGAGGAACTTCGAACAAGGCTGGAATAATGTGGGAGTTGGCACGCTCTAACTGGTGAACCAGCTCTCCAACCTCCTCAACCTCCTTCGCGAGAGCTTTGAACTCGTCGGTGGACATGTCGTCTGCCGACTGGATGCGTCCTACGCGATACAGCACATCATTCGCCCCGTTGCGAATGTGCTCCATGATCTCCTCGACTTGAGCCGCGCGGTTGGTTGTCATAGCCATAGTCCGTCACCTCTAGCAGTCTAGCAGGTGCACCTTACGACTTGCATCAATTGCCAACTCAATATCCAAGTGCGTCTGACACGATTGCGACGAAGTTCTTGTCATCAGCATCTACTGATGAGTGCCAGTCTGATAGGTATTCTGACAATGCTCCAGTGGACGTTGGGAACTTCGTGATGGCATTCCATCCTTCCGGGTGTTCCTCAAATATGGGAAAGAGAATATATGCAGTCAATGACTGATTCACTCGCTGATGGTCATCAGCCACATCGGAGCTCCGAAGCTCCTGTTCGCGAGATTTCAGCCATCTTGGGAGGTCCATTCCGATGGGCAGTGTTGTTTCCTGTCGTCCAAGTCTCTCGTTAGCATAAATGTGAAACTGCTTCGCGTAGTCATGACGGCCCGGAATGGTGGGGTTAGTGCACCATTGGCGAGCCATGCGTTGAAGAACAAAGATGGAAGCTATCTCACCGACTGCTTCATGCAGCCATGCATTTGGATTCCCCAGCAATTTTTCATAGTAGTTGGTTAGTACATGACAGAATTCATGGGCGAACTGAAATACAAGTTGGCACCAGTATTGGGCATGGGCACTAAGGAGAACCCTAATGGGGTCATCACGACAGTTGCGGTTGAGGGTTATGGGGGCCTTGGGTTCGTTTGGTGCTATTCGTACTTCGATTGTCCCATTGAAAGCGGTTCTGAGATACTTGTTTAAGTGACTAGCAGTGTCTTTGAGCAACGCTTCGATTGAAGGGATGTAATTGTCATCTGCGCTGCTCGGTCGAACAGAAATATTCATTAGACACCGCTCTTCGACACGGAGAAGTGGACGACCCGGCCTACGCCCGCCCTCTCAGCCGCCTGGAGTAGCATCCTGGCGGCGACTGAGAGTCCTAACCGTTCACGCCCTGGTCCAGCAGGCGTCGCGCGACGTATCCGCCCCTCAAGTTGAATGCTCTTGGTGCCAACGGCCAAGTTAGGCTGCCTCATCTCGATGAACTCCTACAACAGGCGTCAGCGGCCCGAGGACAGATTTATCCTGCAGCCTTCAGCAAGTCTTGTACTAAAAGCTGAGCTCGGTCTGCAGTGCTTAACCTCTTGATGGAAATTTCTACTGGGGTGGTCGCCCTAACCGGTGAGGATAAGTTCTCTGCGTGAACTTCACAGCTTAGTACACCAGTAACCTTCTCCCGGTCCAGAGCGAAGAACAACTGGCCGGAAAAGTGCTCTTCTTCAATGCCATGACGCCACTGCTCACATTCTAGGCTAAAGGATTGTTCTGGCGTTGTCGATCGATTCGGCTTGTAGTAGAAGGCATTGGGATCTCGACTGTTAGCAACCAGCAAAAGTGGGACACATTGGGAGCCGAGAGATCAGGGGCTGGATGGAGGTCTGGTGAGCTCCCTGAGGGCCCTGTTGTAGCGTCGTCGCCGTTCGGTGGTTTGAGCCTTCACCTCCTTCCTGCGTTGTAGGATCTCTTGCCGTCTTCCCTTGAGCACGTCTGATGGTGTCACGTTGCCCAGAGCCTTGTGATAGCGCCGGTAGTTGTAGTAGCTGACGAAGGCCGCGATAGCAGCCTCAAGGTCGGCGGGCAACTCATAAGGCACCTGGTTGACGTCCCGTTTGATGGTCTGGTGGTAGCGCTCCAGCTTCCCGTTGGTCTGAGGGTGGAAAGGAGTTGCTAGGATGTGCTTGATGCCAACCATCCCCAGGTAGTCCCTGAATGCTCTTGAGACATAGCCTGGACCGTTGTCACTCAGCAGCCTGGTGCGGTCTGTGACTGGAACTTGGTCCATGCTGGTCGTGTCCACAGCATCCTGGACCACCTCGATGAAGGAGTCGGCCGTCATATCTTGCTGAAGCCTGTGAGCCAGGATGAAGCGGGAGTAGTCGTCCATAACGGTGACCAGGTAGTAGTAGCCCCAACCAACCACCCTGAAGTATGAGGCATCGGTGGCCCACATCTGGTGAGGTCCTGTGGTCTTGCGGTGGTACTCCTTCCCCGCGGCCAACCGCATCTCAGGCCGCTTCACTAGGCCCTCCCTGCCCAGGATACGGTAGACGCTGGACTCTGAGACTGAGAAGCCCTGGTTGTCGGTGATCCACGCGGCCAGCTGACGGCAGCTCAGCTCTGGCATCTCTCTGGCTGATAACAGGACTGAGCGTTCTTCCTGAATAGTAAGACGGTTCCATGGTGGCTGATCGCCTCCTGGTCGGTCCTCAAGTCCTTGTTGGTCTTGGCGTCTGAGCCACCGGTAGTAGGTGCTCTTAGGGATGCCCAGCTCTCTGAGGACCTTTCGCTTGGGGAGGGGAGACGAGGATACTTTGGTAACTACCTCTGCCTTCTCCGGGGCGCTCATCCGCTGGTACCGGTGGCGTCCTGGGGCACGGGGATGGCCGTTTTTTGAGACGGTACGCCTCCAGCGACAGATCGGCCACTAGCTCCTTGAGTTCCCCGTTCTCTCGCTTGAGCTGCCCTACCTCATGCTGAGTGGCGTCCCGAACCGAGTCACGGGTCAACCTCTCCTTGCCCGCCTCCATGAACTCTTTGGTCCACGAGTAGTAGGAGTGGGGCTTGATCCCCTCCCGCCGGCACAGGTCGTTGACTGTGACCTCGCGGCGGAAGCCCTCCAGAACAATTCGGATCTTGTCTTCGGAGGTGTACTTACGTCGGGCAGCCGCCTTCACTGTACGGACGAAAGACCTGGTCTGCTCGCTTCGTTCCTCGGCGGCCTCTGCTTTGCTTACTTCTAATTGGGACACATCTGCTCCTTTCTGTGGGTAACTCTACCCTCATTTCAGGAGCTCACACCACCCTCCCACTCTCGGGTTTTCCTACCCTTATATGTGTCCCATTATCGCTGACGGTCTACACTACTCTCCAACGAGGCGCTGATCACCGTCTTCGACCTGCACCTCCTGGAGCCGGAGCTTCGGCCCGCCGCCGCGATGGTCTGCACCGAGACGGTGTGGGCGGCGGCGGCCCAGGACCCCAAGCCCCGCCTGCTGGTCGTCGATGAGGTGTGGAGCATCATGCAGCACCTCTATTACATAAGACAACGTACTAGACATGCTCGCGACTTCTGGTCCGTCTCAGAAAAGGCTTTGCTCGCCTTTCACCTCAAGTGGAAACTCTTGCCCCATGACCAGTCTAACCGGGTCGTTGTTGACCAGGACGTCGCCCAACTTATAGATTCACACTTCCCAGCAGAAAGAGGATACTGGCGGAAGACAAAGGCCTCGAACAGGCTGTTCCGTCAGTGGGGCAACGAAGCTTTCACAAGGCTCGTAAGTACTGTAAAGAGGATGGAACAGGCAGGACTTGCAGATGCAGTATTCTTTTTGTATGAATTGGCAGGTAGTAGAGGCGATACGTTAATTGATGGAATTAACAAAATAAAGCGAGCTACATTACTAGATGGCAAGATACATGATCTTTCAATGCCAATGCCTGACGAGAAGAGTGTAGACCGTCAGCGATAATGGGACACATATAAGGGTAGGAAAACCCGAGAGTGGGAGGGTGGTGTGAGCTCCTGAAATGAGGGTAGAGTTACCCACAGAAAGGAGCAGATGTGTCCCAATTAGAAGTAAGCAAAGCAGAGGCCGCCGAGGAACGAAGCGAGCAGACCAGGTCTTTCGTCCGTACAGTGAAGGCGGCTGCCCGACGTAAGTACACCTCCGAAGACAAGATCCGAATTGTTCTGGAGGGCTTCCGCCGCGAGGTCACAGTCAACGACCTGTGCCGGCGGGAGGGGATCAAGCCCCACTCCTACTACTCGTGGACCAAAGAGTTCATGGAGGCGGGCAAGGAGAGGTTGACCCGTGACTCGGTTCGGGACGCCACTCAGCATGAGGTAGGGCAGCTCAAGCGAGAGAACGGGGAACTCAAGGAGCTAGTGGCCGATCTGTCGCTGGAGGCGTACCGTCTCAAAAAACGGCCATCCCCGTGCCCCCAGGACGCCACCGGTACCAGCGGATGAGCGCCCCGGAGAAGGCAGAGGTAGTTACCAAAGTATCCTCGTCTCCCCTCCCCAAGCGAAAGGTCCTCAGAGAGATGG
>CAXXHW010000006.1:0-1105559 GCA_963666265.2 Dehalococcoidia bacterium
CTGGGTTTGTTGGTGAGCGGGTTGCGCAGGTTCATTGAGGTCATGCTTTGGTAGAAGCTGCTCCGGGACGCTGATTCGTTCGTTGGAGCGTCTCCGACACTGTCGGGGAGGAAATAATATTAAACTCAGTTCAAAACTCGTTCTCAAATCCCCTTGACAGACTGCGGATTTCAGCTTAGTTTTAAATGTAGTCTCGAACCAAATCCTAAACGATTTACCGTCGTTTGGCAAGGTTCAACAGCGTCGCAGCAGAAGAGAGGAGGAGAAGATGGCAGTTTCTATCGCGTGGCCAATCGCGGGAGAGATGAAGGCCGACTGGGAACGGATGATCCAGTTCTACGGCTTCTGCGAGGTCTTGCCGGACCATGGCAAGCCCCAGCAGGTAGAGCGGGCCTTCAAGGAATGGGCTCTCAAACGAAGGCTTGCCTGTGTGGAAGGTGAGACCCTGGTAGCCTTCGACCCCAAGACGTTCAATCCCAAGAGCTCCCTTGACCGCACCAAGTTCGGGTTCCTGGCCAGATACTTCCGGCCCAGAGAGCCCATTGCCTTCCAGCGAGACCTGGAAACGGCATTTAGCGTCCGTTCCGTCTACGCTCTGGAAGCGATCCAGACTTATTGGATCAATGCAGGAGTAATCCATGAAGTGGCCGGCCACATCCAGGCCGACCGCGACCTGCTTCGCTTGATGAGGTTCGGCTATCTTGAGCTGATGCAGGCCCTGGACGGTGTCGTCAAGAAGGAGTTCTTGGAAGACATCCCCAACGGGCACAAGCTGGTGGACTCCGTCTTCGGCATAGAATACGGTCAGTTCATCATCAACTTCGACATCCTCAAGGAGCGTTTCTTTGATGGTGAATTCATGCTCCAGGTGGCGGGACAACCCGTTGGGCTTTTGGACGTCGGCCGCCAGATGGGCATCGACGACCCTGCAGACCTCCGGATGATCCTTCGGGAGGCCAAGCGGCGGTTCGACCTTAACATCGAGATCTCCGAGGAGCATGTCATGTTCGGTCCTCCCAGCCAGGCCTCCATCGAGGCGCTGACCTGCAAGGAGCGGACCCACAAAGAGCACCTCCAACAAAGTGATGGCCACTTGAAAGACCGGCTGAAGACCATCAGGGACCTTCTGGAGCGCTATACGGTCCGTGAGGCCAAGATTCTCAACGAGATCGAGACCCTCCGGGAGGAGGGCCGCATGGTCTGGATCAAAGGCAAGGTGGTCTCCGCGGTACAGGAGCGTATAGGTGAAAATGGGAGGAAGGTGAGCAAGTGAAAACCGTCGCACAAGCATTACCGGCGGAAGCCCTTGACGACGTCATGGAGCGGATAGCCCCTTCAGACGTGCACAGCGAGGAGCTTTCCCAGTTCAAGGCCTATCTGCTCAAGTTGGACAGCAAGCAGCTCCATTCATTACAGGAGGAGCTGAAGGCGGCAGCGCGAGTACGAGGCCGCAAGATCATTCTTCGCGACCAGCTGATGGCCCGCCTGGGCACCGATTTCCTCCGGAAGCAACAGGAAGTGGTGGAAGGGCAGCTGGCCTCTATCGAGGTCGCCAAGGACACCATCGACTTCAACATCCTGGAGCTGGAGTTCAGCGGTCATACCTGGAGGCTGGGCAAGATGACCAAGGTCCTCAGGCTGGACGAGCAGGCCGAAGGCGACCCGCTGGTCGACATGATCAAGCGCCAGGAGGTAGAGGCCGAGGTAGAGGTGATGGGCTTCGACGGGATACTGGACGACGAGCGCTTAGAAAACATCTTCGGCATCCAGTAGCTCGGGGCCACACACCGCTACCGAAACAAGCGAATCAGAGAAATCGATCCCCCAGCCGTCCTTCCTGAGAAGGACGGCTGGGGGATCGCTACCAGGATGGATGTTAGACTATGCCCAAACGTTATGTGATCGTCCTGGACAAGATAGAAGGCGACGCCGCAGTACTCAACGCCGCTACCATGCGGCAGCTCAATATCTCCGAGAATGACAGCATCAGCGTCACCTCGCCGGCGAGCTATTACGTGCTGCCCGTCGTGGCGGGAGAGCTGGAGGAAGACCAGATAAGCCTTCCCTACAAGACCACCTTGATCAAGGAAGGGGAGCGCATATCGGTCGAGCCGCCGCCGCAGTCCGCCGTACCGGTAACCAACGGCCGCCGGCCCGAGCCCCGTAGCGCCGAAGGATTTGCCTGGGACCCCATCTCAGATACCGCCTTCGATGACATCATGGGCCTCAAGCCCGTCAAGTCCCGCATTGAGCAGGCCCTCTATTATCTGGCGCATCCCGAGTGGTACCTGATCCGCAAGAATTTTCCCCCCAGGGTCTTCCTGTTCTTCGGCCCTTACGGTTGCGGCAAGACCATGCTGGCAAAGGCGATGGCGAGCAAGCTCGCCCACGCGGACGGTCAAGGAGAGGCCCTGGACGTCAAGCTAAAGTTGCTGAAGCCCACAGATATCAAAGACCCCTACCTCGGCATGTCCGCCCGCTCGGCCCAGCAGTACCTGGACGCCGCTCGGGAAGAATGCAACCGAGGCTCAACGGTACTCCTTCTGTTGGATGAGATCGACTCCCTGATAGGCAACAGGGCAGACGGCAAGATCCACGAGGAGTACCGCGACGTCGTGAACCTGATACTGCAAGAGGTCCAGGGGGCGACAGAGCTGGATACCGAAACGCGCATCCGCCAGCTCCTCCGTGACCCCAGGGTGCAGGCCCTGCGCAAGGACCTGGCCCAGGCGGTGCGCAGCAAGGGCCGCAAGGACCAGCGAGGCGACATCCTCCTTCCCGAAGGAGATTGGACACCGGACATTCAGGAGAAGATGCTGCAGCTCAGGCAGCTCATTACCGACGCGGGCGGCGTCTCAACCGTCATCATCGTCGGCACGACCAACGACCCCGGCCGCATCGACGAAGGGTTCATATCAAGAGCGGGAGACAACGTCTTCTTCGTACCCCGGCCTCCCGCCGAGGCCATCGAGGGTATGCTGGCCCAACAGCTTGACAGCGCTTTCGTCGAGATGGACGACCATGAGCGGAAGCTGTTAGCAGAAGAGGCCGTCCGAAATCACCTGGCGGGGCGAGACATCATGCTTTCCTGGCTCCAACCCTTGAGAAGCATGGCGCCCGGCTCTCTGACCATCATGGGCTACCAGAGCATCAGGTCACACATGCCCAAGCCGACCGTCGGCATCGAGTGGGAGATCGAGCTTCACAAGCGCCTGGTGGAAAAGGGACACACCCAGCTGGCCGTACAGGTTGAGGAATACCTCCGACACGCAAGCGGAAACGGCAGCAACGGCAGTAGGACAGCGCCCGCCGAAGTCATGGCAGGCCGAAAGCCCCGGCAGCCGAAGCTGATCTAGCGCCCGCGGACCTCCTCCCCGATCCCTTCCAGCACCACGGCTGCCGCCACGCGGGCCTCATCAGGAGCGGAGCCGTCACGAAGCACCTCTCGCAAAGGAACGATCACTCGGGGACCGGCCAGGAGCCGCAAAAGAGCAGTGGCGGTCTCTCTTTCCGAGGGGCCTCCCTGCATAAGGTGCTCCACTAAAAAGGGGGCGGAGATCGCCGGTACGGCCTTGAGCCTTCGAACGAAGGGCTGGACATCCCCCACGCGCCATTCTCGTGACGCTAGACGGAGAAACCCATCCGCCAGCTCCTCTTCCGTGAGTCGGGCCTTGGGTTGACTAGCCAGGGCTTCCATGCTCATGGGCCTCTCCCTTCGCCTTTGGCATCTATGTGAGGACGTTCGCCAATGTTCTGGGTTTGTTGGTGAGCGGGTTGCGCAGGTTCATTGAGGTCATGCTTTGGTAGAAGCTGCTCCGGGACGCTGATTCGTTCGTTGGAGCGTCTCCGACACTGTCGGGGAGGAAATAATATTAAACTCAGTTCAAAACTCGTTCTCAAATCCCCTTGACAGACTGCGGATTTCAGCTTAGTTTTAAATGTAGTCTCGAACCAAATCCTAAACGATTTACCGTCGTTTGGCAAGGTTCAACAGCGTCGCAGCAGAAGAGAGGAGGAGAAGATGGCAGTTTCTATCGCGTGGCCAATCGCGGGAGAGATGAAGGCCGACTGGGAACGGATGATCCAGTTCTACGGCTTCTGCGAGGTCTTGCCGGACCATGGCAAGCCCCAGCAGGTAGAGCGGGCCTTCAAGGAATGGGCTCTCAAACGAAGGCTTGCCTGTGTGGAAGGTGAGACCCTGGTAGCCTTCGACCCCAAGACGTTCAATCCCAAGAGCTCCCTTGACCGCACCAAGTTCGGGTTCCTGGCCAGATACTTCCGGCCCAGAGAGCCCATTGCCTTCCAGCGAGACCTGGAAACGGCATTTAGCGTCCGTTCCGTCTACGCTCTGGAAGCGATCCAGACTTATTGGATCAATGCAGGAGTAATCCATGAAGTGGCCGGCCACATCCAGGCCGACCGCGACCTGCTTCGCTTGATGAGGTTCGGCTATCTTGAGCTGATGCAGGCCCTGGACGGTGTCGTCAAGAAGGAGTTCTTGGAAGACATCCCCAACGGGCACAAGCTGGTGGACTCCGTCTTCGGCATAGAATACGGTCAGTTCATCATCAACTTCGACATCCTCAAGGAGCGTTTCTTTGATGGTGAATTCATGCTCCAGGTGGCGGGACAACCCGTTGGGCTTTTGGACGTCGGCCGCCAGATGGGCATCGACGACCCTGCAGACCTCCGGATGATCCTTCGGGAGGCCAAGCGGCGGTTCGACCTTAACATCGAGATCTCCGAGGAGCATGTCATGTTCGGTCCTCCCAGCCAGGCCTCCATCGAGGCGCTGACCTGCAAGGAGCGGACCCACAAAGAGCACCTCCAACAAAGTGATGGCCACTTGAAAGACCGGCTGAAGACCATCAGGGACCTTCTGGAGCGCTATACGGTCCGTGAGGCCAAGATTCTCAACGAGATCGAGACCCTCCGGGAGGAGGGCCGCATGGTCTGGATCAAAGGCAAGGTGGTCTCCGCGGTACAGGAGCGTATAGGTGAAAATGGGAGGAAGGTGAGCAAGTGAAAACCGTCGCACAAGCATTACCGGCGGAAGCCCTTGACGACGTCATGGAGCGGATAGCCCCTTCAGACGTGCACAGCGAGGAGCTTTCCCAGTTCAAGGCCTATCTGCTCAAGTTGGACAGCAAGCAGCTCCATTCATTACAGGAGGAGCTGAAGGCGGCAGCGCGAGTACGAGGCCGCAAGATCATTCTTCGCGACCAGCTGATGGCCCGCCTGGGCACCGATTTCCTCCGGAAGCAACAGGAAGTGGTGGAAGGGCAGCTGGCCTCTATCGAGGTCGCCAAGGACACCATCGACTTCAACATCCTGGAGCTGGAGTTCAGCGGTCATACCTGGAGGCTGGGCAAGATGACCAAGGTCCTCAGGCTGGACGAGCAGGCCGAAGGCGACCCGCTGGTCGACATGATCAAGCGCCAGGAGGTAGAGGCCGAGGTAGAGGTGATGGGCTTCGACGGGATACTGGACGACGAGCGCTTAGAAAACATCTTCGGCATCCAGTAGCTCGGGGCCACACACCGCTACCGAAACAAGCGAATCAGAGAAATCGATCCCCCAGCCGTCCTTCCTGAGAAGGACGGCTGGGGGATCGCTACCAGGATGGATGTTAGACTATGCCCAAACGTTATGTGATCGTCCTGGACAAGATAGAAGGCGACGCCGCAGTACTCAACGCCGCTACCATGCGGCAGCTCAATATCTCCGAGAATGACAGCATCAGCGTCACCTCGCCGGCGAGCTATTACGTGCTGCCCGTCGTGGCGGGAGAGCTGGAGGAAGACCAGATAAGCCTTCCCTACAAGACCACCTTGATCAAGGAAGGGGAGCGCATATCGGTCGAGCCGCCGCCGCAGTCCGCCGTACCGGTAACCAACGGCCGCCGGCCCGAGCCCCGTAGCGCCGAAGGATTTGCCTGGGACCCCATCTCAGATACCGCCTTCGATGACATCATGGGCCTCAAGCCCGTCAAGTCCCGCATTGAGCAGGCCCTCTATTATCTGGCGCATCCCGAGTGGTACCTGATCCGCAAGAATTTTCCCCCCAGGGTCTTCCTGTTCTTCGGCCCTTACGGTTGCGGCAAGACCATGCTGGCAAAGGCGATGGCGAGCAAGCTCGCCCACGCGGACGGTCAAGGAGAGGCCCTGGACGTCAAGCTAAAGTTGCTGAAGCCCACAGATATCAAAGACCCCTACCTCGGCATGTCCGCCCGCTCGGCCCAGCAGTACCTGGACGCCGCTCGGGAAGAATGCAACCGAGGCTCAACGGTACTCCTTCTGTTGGATGAGATCGACTCCCTGATAGGCAACAGGGCAGACGGCAAGATCCACGAGGAGTACCGCGACGTCGTGAACCTGATACTGCAAGAGGTCCAGGGGGCGACAGAGCTGGATACCGAAACGCGCATCCGCCAGCTCCTCCGTGACCCCAGGGTGCAGGCCCTGCGCAAGGACCTGGCCCAGGCGGTGCGCAGCAAGGGCCGCAAGGACCAGCGAGGCGACATCCTCCTTCCCGAAGGAGATTGGACACCGGACATTCAGGAGAAGATGCTGCAGCTCAGGCAGCTCATTACCGACGCGGGCGGCGTCTCAACCGTCATCATCGTCGGCACGACCAACGACCCCGGCCGCATCGACGAAGGGTTCATATCAAGAGCGGGAGACAACGTCTTCTTCGTACCCCGGCCTCCCGCCGAGGCCATCGAGGGTATGCTGGCCCAACAGCTTGACAGCGCTTTCGTCGAGATGGACGACCATGAGCGGAAGCTGTTAGCAGAAGAGGCCGTCCGAAATCACCTGGCGGGGCGAGACATCATGCTTTCCTGGCTCCAACCCTTGAGAAGCATGGCGCCCGGCTCTCTGACCATCATGGGCTACCAGAGCATCAGGTCACACATGCCCAAGCCGACCGTCGGCATCGAGTGGGAGATCGAGCTTCACAAGCGCCTGGTGGAAAAGGGACACACCCAGCTGGCCGTACAGGTTGAGGAATACCTCCGACACGCAAGCGGAAACGGCAGCAACGGCAGTAGGACAGCGCCCGCCGAAGTCATGGCAGGCCGAAAGCCCCGGCAGCCGAAGCTGATCTAGCGCCCGCGGACCTCCTCCCCGATCCCTTCCAGCACCACGGCTGCCGCCACGCGGGCCTCATCAGGAGCGGAGCCGTCACGAAGCACCTCTCGCAAAGGAACGATCACTCGGGGACCGGCCAGGAGCCGCAAAAGAGCAGTGGCGGTCTCTCTTTCCGAGGGGCCTCCCTGCATAAGGTGCTCCACTAAAAAGGGGGCGGAGATCGCCGGTACGGCCTTGAGCCTTCGAACGAAGGGCTGGACATCCCCCACGCGCCATTCTCGTGACGCTAGACGGAGAAACCCATCCGCCAGCTCCTCTTCCGTGAGTCGGGCCTTGGGTTGACTAGCCAGGGCTTCCATGCTCATGGGCCTCTCCCTTCGCCTTTGGCATCTATGTGAGGACGTTCGCCAATGTTCTGGGTTTGTTGGTGAGCGGGTTGCGCAGGTTCATTGAGGTCATGCTTTGGTAGAAGCTGCTCCGGGACGCTGATTCGTTCGTTGGAGCGTCTCCGACACTGTCGGGGAGGAAATAATATTAAACTCAGTTCAAAACTCGTTCTCAAATCCCCTTGACAGACTGCGGATTTCAGCTTAGTTTTAAATGTAGTCTCGAACCAAATCCTAAACGATTTACCGTCGTTTGGCAAGGTTCAACAGCGTCGCAGCAGAAGAGAGGAGGAGAAGATGGCAGTTTCTATCGCGTGGCCAATCGCGGGAGAGATGAAGGCCGACTGGGAACGGATGATCCAGTTCTACGGCTTCTGCGAGGTCTTGCCGGACCATGGCAAGCCCCAGCAGGTAGAGCGGGCCTTCAAGGAATGGGCTCTCAAACGAAGGCTTGCCTGTGTGGAAGGTGAGACCCTGGTAGCCTTCGACCCCAAGACGTTCAATCCCAAGAGCTCCCTTGACCGCACCAAGTTCGGGTTCCTGGCCAGATACTTCCGGCCCAGAGAGCCCATTGCCTTCCAGCGAGACCTGGAAACGGCATTTAGCGTCCGTTCCGTCTACGCTCTGGAAGCGATCCAGACTTATTGGATCAATGCAGGAGTAATCCATGAAGTGGCCGGCCACATCCAGGCCGACCGCGACCTGCTTCGCTTGATGAGGTTCGGCTATCTTGAGCTGATGCAGGCCCTGGACGGTGTCGTCAAGAAGGAGTTCTTGGAAGACATCCCCAACGGGCACAAGCTGGTGGACTCCGTCTTCGGCATAGAATACGGTCAGTTCATCATCAACTTCGACATCCTCAAGGAGCGTTTCTTTGATGGTGAATTCATGCTCCAGGTGGCGGGACAACCCGTTGGGCTTTTGGACGTCGGCCGCCAGATGGGCATCGACGACCCTGCAGACCTCCGGATGATCCTTCGGGAGGCCAAGCGGCGGTTCGACCTTAACATCGAGATCTCCGAGGAGCATGTCATGTTCGGTCCTCCCAGCCAGGCCTCCATCGAGGCGCTGACCTGCAAGGAGCGGACCCACAAAGAGCACCTCCAACAAAGTGATGGCCACTTGAAAGACCGGCTGAAGACCATCAGGGACCTTCTGGAGCGCTATACGGTCCGTGAGGCCAAGATTCTCAACGAGATCGAGACCCTCCGGGAGGAGGGCCGCATGGTCTGGATCAAAGGCAAGGTGGTCTCCGCGGTACAGGAGCGTATAGGTGAAAATGGGAGGAAGGTGAGCAAGTGAAAACCGTCGCACAAGCATTACCGGCGGAAGCCCTTGACGACGTCATGGAGCGGATAGCCCCTTCAGACGTGCACAGCGAGGAGCTTTCCCAGTTCAAGGCCTATCTGCTCAAGTTGGACAGCAAGCAGCTCCATTCATTACAGGAGGAGCTGAAGGCGGCAGCGCGAGTACGAGGCCGCAAGATCATTCTTCGCGACCAGCTGATGGCCCGCCTGGGCACCGATTTCCTCCGGAAGCAACAGGAAGTGGTGGAAGGGCAGCTGGCCTCTATCGAGGTCGCCAAGGACACCATCGACTTCAACATCCTGGAGCTGGAGCTCAGCGGTCATACCTGGAGGCTGGGCAAGATGACCAAGGTCCTCAGGCTGGACGAGCAGGCCGAAGGCGACCCGCTGGTCGACATGATCAAGCGCCAGGAGGTAGAGGCCGAGGTAGAGGTGATGGGCTTCGACGGGATACTGGACGACGAGCGCTTAGAAAACATCTTCGGCATCCAGTAGCTCGGGGCCACACACCGCTACCGAAACAAGCGAATCAGAGAAATCGATCCCCCAGCCGTCCTTCCTGAGAAGAGCGGCTGGGGGATCGCTACCAGGATGGATGTTAGACTATGCCCAAACGTTATGTGATCGTCCTGGACAAGATAGAAGGCGACGCCGCAGTACTCAACGCCGCTACCATGCGGCAGCTCAATATCTCCGAGAATGACAGCATCAGCGTCACCTCGCCGGCGAGCTATTACGTGCTGCCCGTCGTGGCGGGAGAGCTGGAGGAAGACCAGATAAGCCTTCCCTACAAGACCACCTTGATCAAGGAAGGGGAGCGCATATCGGTCGAGCCGCCGCCGCAGTCCGCCGTACCGGTAACCAACGGCCGCCGGCCCGAGCCCCGTAGCGCCGAAGGATTTGCCTGGGACCCCATCTCAGATACCGCCTTCGATGACATCATGGGCCTCAAGCCCGTCAAGTCCCGCATTGAGCAGGCCCTCTATTATCTGGCGCATCCCGAGTGGTACCTGATCCGCAAGAATTTTCCCCCCAGGGTCTTCCTGTTCTTCGGCCCTTACGGTTGCGGCAAGACCATGCTGGCAAAGGCGATGGCGAGCAAGCTCGCCCACGCGGACGGTCAAGGAGAGGCCCTGGACGTCAAGCTAAAGTTGCTGAAGCCCACAGATATCAAAGACCCCTACCTCGGCATGTCCGCCCGCTCGGCCCAGCAGTACCTGGACGCCGCTCGGGAAGAATGCAACCGAGGCTCAACGGTACTCCTTCTGTTGGATGAGATCGACTCCCTGATAGGCAACAGGGCAGACGGCAAGATCCACGAGGAGTACCGCGACGTCGTGAACCTGATACTGCAAGAGGTCCAGGGGGCGACAGAGCTGGATACCGAAACGCGCATCCGCCAGCTCCTCCGTGACCCCAGGGTGCAGGCCCTGCGCAAGGACCTGGCCCAGGCGGTGCGCAGCAAGGGCCGCAAGGACCAGCGAGGCGACATCCTCCTTCCCGAAGGAGATTGGACACCGGACATTCAGGAGAAGATGCTGCAGCTCAGGCAGCTCATTACCGACGCGGGCGGCGTCTCAACCGTCATCATCGTCGGCACGACCAACGACCCCGGCCGCATCGACGAAGGGTTCATATCAAGAGCGGGAGACAACGTCTTCTTCGTACCCCGGCCTCCCGCCGAGGCCATCGAGGGTATGCTGGCCCAACAGCTTGACAGCGCTTTCGTCGAGATGGACGACCATGAGCGGAAGCTGTTAGCAGAAGAGGCCGTCCGAAATCACCTGGCGGGGCGAGACATCATGCTTTCCTGGCTCCAACCCTTGAGAAGCATGGCGCCCGGCTCTCTGACCATCATGGGCTACCAGAGCATCAGGTCACACATGCCCAAGCCGACCGTCGGCATCGAGTGGGAGATCGAGCTTCACAAGCGCCTGGTGGAAAAGGGACACACCCAGCTGGCCGTACAGGTTGAGGAATACCTCCGACACGCAAGCGGAAACGGCAGCAACGGCAGTAGGACAGCGCCCGCCGAAGTCATGGCAGGCCGAAAGCCCCGGCAGCCGAAGCTGATCTAGCGCCCGCGGACATGTAGGAAAGCGCCCCTGAACAACAAAACCAAGAGGGGCGGTGTCCTTGGACACCGCCCCTCTTTCTCGTCTGGGTTATCCCAGGTTATTCTTCGCCGCTGTTGTTGAACTCGTCCAGCAGGTCCTTCAGGTCCAGGGCCTCCTGCCGGTCAGCGTGCTTGCGGGTCACCGGGTCCTCACTGTGGGCGAACAGGAAAGCCCTGGCAGCCTGGACGGTCGGTCGAATGTCGTCGCCCGTTGCGAAGGGATCGGCGCCATTTTTGAGGTTGAGAATGGTCGCCGTGTTCTGGGCGCGAAGGGCGTCCCTTGCATCCTTGGCGCTGGAGTCCTTCAGGATCGCCACGATCTGCTCTACGGTCAACGGACCGATGGGGTCGCTCGCTATGATCTCGGCGATCAGCTCCTCATGGTTCTTCCAGAACCCGATGGTCCTGGCGTCCGCTGTCGGAGTTGGAGCCACCCAGTCCTTGATCACGTGGTTGGAGATGTTCGGGAAGCCGGAGCCATCGTCAAACCCAGCTTCGATGACGTCGCCACCCACTCCCCCTGAGCCGGTGTAGGTCCAGCTCACCTGGCCGCTGTTATCGGTTGTGCAGGCGATATTGACGCTGCATGTGCCCGTGGTGGCGCTGTCATCCCCACCGTTCGGGCCGCCAAAAAAGACCAGGAAACCCACGAAGACCCCAGACACCGGCACATCTACGGGGGAAGCCGGGACCGGCAGTCCCCGTCACGGTCGCCGTAACTGTATGATCGGTCCCCACGTCGTTGACCGCGAAATCAGGTGAAAGCGTGATGTGAAAAGGCTGAGGCTCTGCCTCGCACTCCTTGACGTAGAAGCCCAGGTCGCTCCCGGTAGTCTTCACCATATTGGTGTGCCCGTTTGCGACCGTAAATACGGTGTAAGGGTCTACGAAACCGCCAGAGCGGGTAAAGCCGATCGTGACGGGTGAACCGGGGATGAGTGTATCGGCTGTCGGTCCGGCGACCTCAGTCCCGGAAATATCTATAACCGTGTAGTCGATGGCGCTGGCCTGGTCGACCACCTCTCCGGGACCCAACGGGTCATCCACCGAAACCACAACCTCTACTCCCGTTTCTGAGGAACCGGCATTGATTTGGAGAACGTTGCGGGCCTCGAAGTAGCGCACGCCATTGCCATTGATGCCCAGCTCCACGGAAGGCTGCACCGCTCCGACCTTGTAGTGCCGGGCTATCCTCGGCTTACTGGGATCGCCGGTGACCGTCACCTTCAGATCGTAAATCGTGCCGCCCGTAAGGGCCAACTTCAGAATCTCAGCGTTATCGCCAAGCGTAAGAGGCTGTGGCACAGTTTTGGCGCCTACGAACCCCCCGGGGCCCGTCACGGTGAATGTGACGCTGCCGCCTTCATCAGTGACGTTGACCGCGTGGGCTACGACATTGAGGTCGATTTTTTGTAGCCCGCTCCCTCGTAACATGAGCTTCCAATTATGCTCCAGGGGAGGTGGCGGGTCTTTTGGATTTACGGGAGGGTTGCCAAAAATGCCGAACTCGCAGCTCACGTAAAATGCCGGGTTGAACACAGGGGCGCTGAATGTCACCACAGAAGTCGAGCCGGTAACCTCGATGGAACCATCGTTCGCGCCACCGTTGACTCCATAGGCTCCCCCATCCGATCCATACTGAACTATATCCACATCTATGAGCGTTGTCCCGACCGCAATTGCGTCGAAGGTGATCGTGACGACCTGGAAGCTGACGCCGGTCACAGTGGCGCCGCCCACCCGGTACTCAAAGGAGCCGCCGGTGTTGTCGAATGTGCTCGTTACTACAGTGGGGAACACTAAGCCGGTGCCGGTGATCGAGGTGACCTGCAGTGCGTATAACCAACTGCTTTTTTATCACTACAATCATTTCAAGCTCCCTGTATGAGATTTGCTACGAGCTCCCGTACATTCCGATCTAGTCTGATGAAAGTGCGTAGAAAGTCTACCACGAATTTCATGAGTTCTCACAATTTGCACACCTTACTCATACATGGCTTTACGGATATGAAACAGCGCCAAGGTAACCCCAACTCATGAAAGCCCGTGATCTAAGGCGGACCTTTTCGTGAGTGATGCGTGGAAGCAGCAGAACGGCGGGAGGCTAGCGGGGACCGGACACGGGCTCCAGGCCCGCCTCAGCCCTGGCCTCGTTGATGTGGTCCAGGACCCGGTCTCGCAGCGGGGGCATCTCGTAGCCGATGTCGCCGAGCATCCGGCTGTTGTCCACCAGGTGAACGTGGGGAGTGGTCCGGTCTCCCGTCGTGATCACCGCGTCGGGGAGATAGCTCCGGACCAGGTCCGCGACCTCCCCCACGGTGGCCACGTGACCTCCGGTTATGTAAACCGGATGCCGCAGGGTGTCACTCAAGGCCGTCCTGATGAAGATCTCCGCCGCATCCTCCACGTAGATCAGGGAAGACTTATCGTCGGCGCGAACGGGCAGGTGGACCGGCTTCCCCACGGCCGGGTCTGACATAAGCAGACCCCCAACGAGTCCCGTGACGCCCGTGGTCCTGCCGTGGCCGAACACCGTGCAGATGCGGATGCCCCTCAGGTCCAGGCCGAACCGCTCCGTGTAGGTGGCGGCGGAGAAGTCGTTCACCACCTTGGTCATGCCGTAGACGTTGACCGGGTTGGGTACGTCATCTTCGTTCAAAGGTCTCTCGCCATGACTTTCCTGAGCGCCGTAGCAGGCGATGGAGCTGGCGTAGACGACTCTTTCGATTCCAGCCCACCGGGCCACCTCGAAAAGGTTGTTGGCCCCCTGGATGTTGACGAAAAAGCCATCGCTGGGACGTTCCTCGCTGGCTGGAGGCAGGAGGGCCGCCATGTGGATCACCCGAGTCACCTCGTGGGTCTTGACCGCCTCCATGAGGTGGGCCGTCTGCGTCACGTCACCGCGCACGAGCGTAACAGCGTCCACGAAGGGCCGCAGCGCCGGACCGGGGGGAGCAAGGTCGAAACAGACGACCTGCTCGCCTCTCTCAACGAGCTTGCGGGCTATCCTGGAACCTATGAGGCCGCTGGCCCCTGTGACCATGATCGACATGGAATCCTCTCCCTAACCTGTGACCCTTCGACGAGCTCAGGACAGGCTTAATCGCGAGCCTAACGAGACCGGACCTCTCCGTCGATAGGAGAGGGCACGTACGAGATGCATTTCACGCCTATCGGATGCCGGTGGACGCCAGGGTTACCTTGTAGAGGGAATGTTGCGCCGTGAGGAACAGGTCGTGCATCCCTGGGCCGCCGAAGGCGCAATTGGCGGGGGTCTGCCCCACCAGTATCTTGCCCAAGAGCCCTCCCTGCGAGCTGAAGACGTGGATGCCGTCGGCGGCCGTAGAGTAGAGACGACCCTCCGTATCAATCCGCATCCCGTCGGGGAAACCGGGCTCGATGGCCGCGAAAAACTGGCCGTTGGCCAGGGTATCGTCATCCTGTACGTCGAAGACCGTAACCTTGCGCCCCGCTGAGTCGGCGATGTAGAGCAGCTTCTCGTCGGGAGAAAAGCACAGGCCGTTGGGATACTGAACGTCGTCGGCGACTGGGGTCAGCTCCCGCGTCTCAGGGTCCATGCGGAAGACATACTGCTTCGGCTGCTCCGCTGGCAGATCGGCAAATCCCGGAAACCTCCGTCCGCCTACAGGGTCGGTGAACCATATCGTGCCGTTGGACTTCACAGTGATATCGTTGGGAGAGTTGAACCTCTTCCCCTGGTAGCCCTCCGCCAGGATGGTGACCGACCCGTCCAGCTCTGTCCTTGAAACAACCCTGCTCAAAAAGCCCGCAGTGACCAGCCGCCCTTGCCAGTCCTGGGACTGACCGTCGGCGTGGCCCGAGTCCTCTCGCCAGACCGCCAACCCGTCCTTGGCCGACCAGCGCATGATCTTACCGGCCTCGACGTCAGTGAAAAGGAGGTAGTCCCCATCAGTGAACCAGACAGGCCCCTCCGTGAATATCATCCCACCGGCAACCTCTTCGACCCGAGAATCCGGTGTCAGAATCTGCTTGAAGGCATCGGTGCGCACGTCGAAATCGCCGCTCATATCCACTACCTTTCTCGGAACTGACTGGGACGCCCAAAACGTAGCAGCGCGCCTTCGGAAAGTCAATCCAGGCCGAGAGAAGCCTGCTCTGCCCTAGTCAAGGGCCTCATCAGAGACCCAATCAGCCAGCTCCTCCTCGGAGATCCCAAGGAGCTCCCTACAGATGTACTCAGTGTCGTTGCCCAGTAGCGGGGCGGCGCTGCGCGGCTCGCCCGGCGTTGCGGACAACCGAAAGCTGGTGGTATAGACCCGGTGAGGGCCAATCTCGGCATGATCTCGAACGACGAACCCTCCCCTGTGCTGCAATTGTGGGTCTTGGAAGAGGTCCCGGGCATGCTGCACGACGCCCGCCGGGACCCCCGCATCCTGCAAGAGCGCCATAACCTCCTCGGCGGTCCTCAGCGACGTCCACTCCTCCATCAGCCTGTCCAGGTCATCTTCGTTCTTCTTACGACCGGAAAGATCGACAAAACGGGAGTCCTTGGTCCATTCAGGGTCACCGGCGGCACGGCGGAAGGAGCGCCACTCCTCCTCCGTTGTCACGGCGATGGCGCACCAGCGGTCCCCTTTCTCCCCGGCCCTGACCTCATCCAGGCAGCGGTAGACGCCGTGGGGGGCCGCCGATGGGTCGCGGTTCCCCATTCGGGTGGCGACAACGCCATTGGCCGCGCAGTCCAACAGGGCAGGCGTTGCGAAATGGAGGGTGCTCTCCAGCAGCGATTGGTCGATATATTGGCCCTCGCCCGTGCGCCTGCGATGGTCCAACGCGGAAAGGATGGCCACCAGGGCATAATTCCATGAGACAAAGTCACTGTAGGCGGAATACGGCCCCACCGGCGCGGAGTCCGGCCAGCCCGTCAGCTCATACCAGCCCGCCAACGCGGCAGTGAGCTGCCCGGTCCCCTTGAGGTCCTTGCTAGGGCCGGAGTGCCCCATCAAAGAGGCCCGGAGAAGGATGAGGTCCGGCCTTATCTTCTTGAGATCCTCGTAGCTCATGCCCCAGCCCTCGGCGACGCGCGGGGCGAAGGCCTCCAGGATTACGTCTGCCCATGGCACCAGGAAACGTTTGAAAAACTCGCGCCCCCGCTCCAGCCGCAGGTTGATCGTCAGGGAGAGCTTCCCTGCGTTGTACATGGCGAAGTAGCCGCTTCTGTTCACACCGGCGATCCCGTCCTTATACGGAGTCATCGATCTGAGGCCGTCGGGTCGTGTTGCCGACTCTACCTTTATGACGGTGGCGCCGTAATCCCCAAGAATCCGAGTGGCGGCGGGACCCATCACCACCGTGCTTAGATCGACGACTTTGAGACCGTCCAGAGGCCGTCCTGCCGATGATGCGGCCACTTTCACAACCCCCGAATCTGCAAGCTTTTGTAAATCTCTGGGGGTGAGCCCCATCTCGCCTTCGTACACCTCCTGGTTGTGCTCGCCGACCAACGGGGGACGCCGGTCCACACTCCAGGGCGTCTCTGAGGCCCTGAACGGCGCCCCGGGGTATGTGATCGAGGCGGGAAGCTCCGGATGCTCCACCGTCTGCCAGTAGTCTCTGGCCTTCAGATGAGGGTCCTCCAGGACATCCTCGACGGTATTCACGGGAGCGATGTGGAGGCCGAGCTCCACAGCGGCCCGCAGAAGCTCATCCTTCGTCTTGGTCTGGAAAAACTCCGTCATAGCTTCCGCGATCCGCTCCGTCTGCGCCCGATCGGCTGTCCGGGCGTCGTACGAGGCCCAATCCATCTCGGTGAGCCAGCCCGGGGCCACCCCTTGCCACTCCATCCAGCGCACAAGGTTGTTCAGAGACGGCCCGCTAATGGAACCTCCGCCGAGCATAGCCACGACATGGCCGTCCCTGCAGGGATAGACCATGCGCGATGAGGTATTTCCGTAGTGACGCCAGGCGCCCTCTCGCTGCAGAATACGTCCTTCATACTCGTAGTACTGGTAGGTATGGGTCAGTAGCCAGGGGCCGCAAGCTTGCGCCGATTGGTCGATATGCTGGCCTTCGCCGCTCGATCCCCGGTGGTACAGGGCTATCAAAGCGGCGGATGCAGCGGCTCCGGAGGCGTGGAAGTAGGCCTGCGGAGGGACACTGGGTCGTACGGGCGCCCTTTCCGGATCGCCGCACATCCACATGTAGCCTCCCATGGCCCACGTGACGATATCAGGCCCTTTGTAGTGAGCGTAGGGGCCTGACTGGCCGAAGGGAGTTATCGAGACCATAATGAGGCCGCGGTTGGTTTCCTGAAGCGAAGGGTACCCCAGGCCAAGGCTGTCCAGATAGCCTGGCTCGTACGACTCGAAGAGGAAGTCCGCACCTGCGACCAATCTCTTGAAGAGCTCCCGCCCCCTCGGTTCAGCGATATCCAGGGTTATGCTCCGCTTGTTGAGGTTGCAGGCGAACCAGAACAGGCTGCGGTCGGCGCCGGCCTCGCCGCCGTAGAAAGGCGGCGTGCTTCGGGAGGGGCTTCCGCCGGGCGGCTCTACCTTGATCACGTCGGCGCCCATATCCGCCAGAAGCCGGGACGCCAGGGCGCAGCCCCCCTCCGTGAGGTCCAGTATTCTGTAAGGGTCCAGCGCGCCCCTGTGCGGCATCTCCGACATGCTGCTTTTCTCTGGTCGACATTCTTGCAGAAACTCACCCCGAGGCCAAGGGCTCTTCTTGCAATCCGCGGTGAGCGGTCTCTCAAAAGGCACGCTGGCGTTTCGTCACCCAAGAAGCGTACCACTTGTCACCCTGAGAAGCGCAGCGACGAAGGGTCTCGCTAAAAGAGAGGCGCTTGCTTGCTCGCGAGATTCTGCGCTGCGCTCAGATGACAGGTAGCCGTCCCTGAACGACCAGGAATGACCAGGACGCCACGCTGGCGCAGCATTTCGAATTGACGTACACTACGCCGAAATCCTCACAACCCAGGAGGATCAGGATGCCAGCGCCTTACCGGGTTATCGACGCCGACGGCCATATCGCCGAGACGCCAGCCGTCTGCGACGCCATGTCATCCAAGCTGCCGGAGCAGTACCGCGCACTGGGGCCCCATTACTACGCCAACGAAGACGGCAACCGCCACTTTGTCCTGGAAGGAAAAATCTTTCCGGCGTACAAAGACAAAGACCAGGGGCAGGAGAGGCCCCACAAACCCGATCACCTGTGGTCGGGGCGCGAAGGCCAGCACGATCCCCACAAGCGCATGCCGGACATGGACTTCATGGGAATCGATACTTCGGTCCTGTTCTGCAGCAGTATGCTCGGCGTAGCCAGCTTCGTGGAGGACGCTGGACTGGCCGGCGCCATCTCCCGAGTCTACAACGACTGGCTTACGGGCTATTGCCAGCCCTATGCCGACCGGTTAAAGGGTGTCGCGATGCTTCCGGTCCAGGACCCTGCAGAGGCGGCCAAAGAGCTCCACCGGGCGGTGGAGATGGGCATGGTCGGCGCCCTGTTCCCTCCCATCTATGATGACAAGATGCCGGACCACAAGGACTACTTTCCCCTGTATGAGGCGGCCCAGGAATTGGATATCCCCATCTGTATCCACAACAACTCCACCATCGGGCCGGCCCGGCACTTGCTCCACAACTTCGTCGTACGCCACACCTTCTCCTCCGTGCCCCTGATGATGTCCCTGGGAAGCGTGGTCATCGGCGGTGTGCTGGACGCCTTTCCGCGACTTCGCTTCGCCTTCCTGGAGGCCGGCGCCGGCTGGCTCCCCTATATCCTGGAGCGCATGCAAGCCCGCTACGAGCTTCTGCCTCATTGGGTCGGCCATCTCAAAAAATCGCCGGAGGAGTACATCAGAGGCGGCCAGCTTTTCTATTCCGTGGAGCCTGACGAGACCACCCTACCTATGGTCGCCCAGATCATCGGAGAGGGTAGCCTGGTCATGGGCTCCGACTACGCCCACTGGGACGGGTCCTCCCCCGAGTCCATTCGCATGGTGATGGATAGGGATGACATCTCAGACGATCTGAAGCGCAAGATCCTTTCGGACAACCCCGCCCGCCTTTACAAGATGTAAGACAGGAGAGCAGGTTATGACGGTAAAGCATCGGTTGATTTCAGCAGACTCCCACGTGAACCCGCCACCTGACATGTGGCAGCAGTATGTTAGCATCCTCTCACCGAGAGCAGGCCCCCCGAGCCGGTCAGAAAGATGGCAACGAGCTCCTGGTATTCGAGGGGAGAGAGCAGCGCATCGGCCTCCTGCAAGGCTCGGCCGGCAAACGGTTCGAGGACTATAAACCCCTGGCCAAGAGCCACGAAGAGGGCCGCCGAGGGGGATTCGACCCCCACGCGAGAGTCGAAGACATGGACGTGGACCATGTCGACGCGGAGGTCCTCTACGGCAATCCGGGTGGCGGCGGCATCAGCGTCAAGACCGCCGACCCGGAGCTCCGGTTCGCCCTCATGCAAGCGTACAACGACTGGCTGGCCGACTTTTGCCAGACCCACCCTCAACGGCTGATCGGTATCGCGGAGGTCCCCCACTGGGACACCGAGCTGGCCATTGGCGAGGCAAAGCGAGCGCGGAAAAAGGGACTGCGCGGCGTTCTGATCCCGGCTATCCCCAACCAGGATATCGATAGCCCTTCCTACACCGACCCGCAGTACGAGCCTCTGTGGGAGTGTCTGGAGGATCTGGAAATGCCGGCCCACATGCATCTGGGCGCTCGGCCCTTGACCAAAGGGCTGGAATCCCAGTTTATGGTCTCCATCTGCGTCAATAAGATGACGATGGCTGAGCCCATCACCAGCATGATCTTCTCGGGCGTGTTCGAGCGCCATCCTGGATTTCGCCTGGTATCGGTGGAGGCCGGCGTCGGCTGGATGGCCTTCCTGGTGCCCTGGATGGACAACGTCTTCAAGCGACACCGCCACCATACCGGCTCAAACTTGCGGGAGACACCCAGCCATTATTTCCATCAGCATGTCCTGGGAACATTCATTGAGGACGCCGTCGGCGTCAACGAACGCCACGTCATCGGCCTCGGCAACATCATGTGGTCCAGCGACTACCCCCACAGCGACAGCACCTGGCCCAACTCTCTCGAGGTTGTCGAAGAGCGATTCGCCGGGGTGCCCGAAGATGAGATAGAGCAGATGGTCGCCGGCAACGTCGCCCGGCTTTACGGCCTTTAAGACTACCAGCCAGCAGCACAAAAAGAGGGGCCTCCCGGTGGGCGGCCCCTCTTTTTACTCTATCGTACGGGACTCGCTACTACGCGCATTCATCGACGACGCCGGTCTCGGTCGCCGTAGTCCCGGCCACGGTGAACGTGACCGTCGAATCAGCGCGCCCTGAACTCCCCGGTCTCCACGACATCCACCTCATAGCCCTCGATCTGGGAAGGGATCTGTAAGAGGATCTCGGCGCTTCGCTCGGTGACGAAGACTCGGATGCAGGGCTCACCATCTGTCCGACCTTCCCCGGTCCCGACAACCCCTGAGATACCCATGAGCCGCTCGCCATGGGCCTGCAGCACCTCGTCGATTCTCCTGTCCGGCATATCGAGCCCCGAATGCCACGGGCCCTCGCCAAATTCGGGAGAGCCCGTGTACCGTTTTCAGCTAGGGCCTGCGTCCTCCGGCCCGCCGGTTGGTCACGTGACGGTGAATCCGTCCGACAGTGTTCCTGATCCCCCGTCCGTATTCGTCACCGTGACATCCCACAGGATTCCAGTCTTAGCCTTACTCGATATCGTGACGTCGGCGGTAACGGTGTTGCTGTTCACGAAAACGACGTTGGAGACAGTCGGCGGCTTGCCCCTCCCGTTTTGGAAGGCCAGGGAGGCCCCATTGGCGAAATTGGTGCCAGAGACCGTCACGTTCACGGTCATGCCTGTGGCTCCACTACTCGGGTCGATGCCGGTCACGGCCACGTCGATGCTCGGCAGGTTGACCGTAACGCTCGTGCTGCCCGAGTTTTTGCCGACGTTGTCGTCGGCAACGTTATGGGTGGCGGTCAGCGTATGGGCGCCAAGGGTCGAAGTGGGCCAGGTGTACAACAGGATGGTTGAGGCTCCAGCGGAAAGGCCTCCGACGATTGTCTGAGTGCCGAGGTTGTCGCCGTCAGGCGACTCGGTGACGGTGACTTCGATGTCGATGGTGACGTCCTTGGTTGCCAGAGTTGGCCACGGTCACATCCACGCTGACCAGGTCGCCCTGGGTCGCGCTAGCCGGGGCGCTGACCGAGTCGATGGCAATGTCTGTGACTGGCTGTGGGTCACCGATGGTGACGCCGAAGCGGGTCAGCACGTTGTCGATCGGATTGGCCAGGGTGCGAACGGAGCTGCCGGCAAAGAGGAGTCCGACGGCGTCATTGTTGCCGTCGTTGGTCACAATGAAGGACCCGGAGTCACCGGGGTCGCTGAAGCTGCCGGGGGTAATACCCAGCTGCCCAACGAACAACGCTATTCCGTTGCCAGCGCAGCCGAAAGGACCTACGGGTTTGTAGCAGATGTTCACAGTCACGTTGATTTCGTTGACCTCGCCAGTGGTCAGCCCGGTAGTGCGGCCTGTTTTCTTCACGCTCTGGCCCAGAAACGCCTGCACGGTGTTAGAGCTCAGGGTGTACGCGCCGTCGTGGGTGGTGTTCGTCACGTCGCCCGACGCGATCTGCGCGATGGCGGCGTCGATGGTATTGGTGGTGTTTTTCTTGAAACTGATCGGCTCGAAATCGAACAGGATACCCGATGTCATCGGCGGGGCTGCTTCCACCGTCGAAACTGCCGGGCTGGATAATTTCGTCGCCTATGCCGGCTTCGTTGACGTCCGCCAGGACGTGGTTGTTGCTCAGGAGGAACGAGTTGACGCCATCGGTCACCTTGGCGCCGATAGTGCCTGCGGTGATAGCAGGGTGACCCACCGAGTTGCCAGTGTGTGCGGGTCTATAAAGAGCCGTATCGGGGTGGCTCTGGGCAGTAATCCTCCCTGTCACGACAACCTCAACGGGAACGCCGTCCAGCCTGGCCGGCAAGCCCGAGGCGCCCTCCGTGAGCGTGTACAGTCGGACAACCGGTGCGCCGTCCGTACCTAACCCGACAGCGGTACCGACGACATTGGGGTTCTCCAGAAGGTTACTGGTATGCCGCTCTTGGGCAGCTATCGCTATATCGAGGCCGGAGGTCGGGCCGCCACCCTGTCCTTGTCCTGCGGCAGTAGTAACCAACGCAGATGCCGCCAGCACGATGGCGATGATGATATTGAGAAAGACGCTGCGCCTTCGTTTCATCGGAATCCCCCAGAAAAGAAGCTATTGGTAGGGGACAAAACCCCATCCGACCCCGCCAATCACCAGTACGTATGCATCATCGCTAGAGATTTTACGTCCCCTGGACTGCGCCGGTCAACAGAAAGTGCGCTCCCCAGGTGATCACGGACGGGAAATCGAAGGGTCGTATGCCTACAAAGATCACTCGAACAAATGCAGCGACTCCTGGAACTCACTCCGTTGACCGCTTGGAAGCACGGGTGCTATCCTCCAACGGCATTCGAGCATGGGGTGGTCGTAGCATCGAGGGGGTGGACCATCGCTGAGCAGGACATAGGTGTGAAGGTCGGCTAGAAGGGCTCACTGACCATGACCTTGACACAGGAGCAGGTCGTCCAGTTCGCTGGCTTCTGCGGCTACGACCACCCGATGCACCTGGACCCGGAGTATGCCGCCAAGACAAGGTTTGGCCGGCCCGTCGCCCACGGGGTGTTTACCTTGGCCCTGATCTCCGCCGTGCTGGGTACCAAGTTCGGCGGGCCAGACGTTACCGTAGTCCAGCTGGGTCAGAGCGCCCGCTTCCTCAAAGCCGTTTACCCTGGTGACACCGTCACAGCTATCTGCGAGGTAACCCAGGTCAACCCTGAGCGTCGGATAGCCATCCTCGATTGCACATGCGTGAACCAGGAGGGTGAACCGGTGCTTACTGGGGAGACGACTATCATGCTGGACCGGATGCCCTACGGAGCCTCGTAGAACCGCCCCTGGCAGCTATTCCAACATCCCCTCTCCCTGTGGAAGAGGTCCGGGGTGAGGGTGAAGAAGGGAGCCCCGGCGCCTGCCCTTCTTCATCTCCTCGCCGCCTGGCGCAACACCCGCGGGGCACTGCCCGCGATCCTGCCGACGGGGTGTCCAGAGGGGCGGTGCCCCTTTGGCGGGGGTCGAAGGGGGTGCCCCCCTTCTATAATCCATCCACCGGAGGCGGATACCTTGAACCCCCCTAGAGGGGGTTTGGGGGTGTTTCTCAACACCACCCTGCCCACGAACAAGCGGTTCACGACCGATGGCGGGCCACCATGCGCTCCCAGAACGGCTCCTTGTAGGGGTCATAGATCTTGCCCTCTTCAAACGGCATGCTGATCTCCTCCGAGCTCATGAGCGCGTGCTCCCGGACGAGCTTGGGAGCATTGACGATCTGGCCGGTGAACAGCATCGGGTCCGGGCAGGTAACGAGGAAGTCCACGGCTACCGCCGGCACATGGACGGTGAGGCGCGTGGCGAGGTTGGTGCCAAAATAGTCGGCGGAGCCGCCGGTGGGCCGCTCGATCAAGATTCGACCGGGCGTGAGCCCAAGGACCGCGATGTTCAAAGGGCTCAGCTCCGGCGTAAGCCCATAGGTGAGGGCGTCCAGACCGGTCTTGGTGGCGGGATACATGAGGCCGGTCGCGCCGTTGCCGGGTGGCATCGCCCTTACCGAATGCAGGACGCCAGAGCTCACATTGATGATCATGCCTCCGCCCTGCTTCACCATGTGCGGGATAACCAGATTGGAAAAAATCATCGGCCCGAGCAGATTGCAGTTGACCGAGTCCTGCAGCTCTTTGGTGTCCTGGTCGGCGAACATCCCCCACATGGACGTTCCTTCGTGCCGAGCATTGTTGACCATGAGATCGACCCGCCCGAAGGTCTCCAGGGTCTTGTCCACAGCGTGGTGGACGTCCTCCGGCACGCCGACGTCGCACCGGACAGGGAGGGCCTTGGCGCCCAGGGACTCGACCAGCGCCGCCGTCTCCATGATCGTCCCGGGATAGGGGGTCACGTCCCGGTCCTGCACAGAGCGGGAGGTGATCACGATGTCGTAGTCCAGCAGCGCCAGGTGAGCGCAGAGAGCCTTGCCGATACCTCGACTGGCCCCGGTTATGAGAGCAACCTTCCTCATGCCAACCTCCTTTAAGGGAACGCCTCACCGACAGGATGAGCGGCCAGAGGGATTGTAGCAACTCCGCCCGAAAGGCTCAAGGAACGAACAGCCCAGTGTTAAAATGCTGCCAGTCTGGCCGGCGGGGCTAACCCGCCCAAGTAAGGAACAGGAGAGACGGCATGAAGATCGTGCGGATGTACACCGGACCCGACCAACGCTCGCACCTGGAAGACATCGAAATGGACCTGGAGTCGCAGTCGGTAGCCGTCGAGGGGATAACCCTGCTGCCATCAACGGGCCCGCCCATGGTCCGGGTATCAACCACCACGATGCCCGAGCTTCACACAGCCCCTCGGCGTCAATACTTGATCGTCATCGAGGGCCACGTCGAGTTTATCGTAGGGGATGGCACGAAGCGAGAGCTGGGACCCGGCGGCATCGTCCTGGTCGAAGACACAGAAGGCGAAGGACACATCGTTCGATTCGCTCAAGGCGCCAAACGATATGTCTTCTTCTTCGTCCCGCTGGCTGACTGAGAAGGGGCTCTGAGCGGCAGCCACCCGTCATTCTGAGCGTAGTCGAAGAATCTGGGGGGGGGGGGGACTGTCCTCAAAGACCCCTGGCCCTTCCCATCTGCGTACATCTGTGGATTGATCCCCCTCTCTATGGACGTGGAGAGGGGGTCAGAGGGTGAGGCCGTGATTCAATTCCGGCGCAAGAACGTAAGAAACTCCAGCTCGCTTACCTGCCTTCCTTCCTTGAGGCATAGGATCGCAAACTGGCTGACCATCCGGGCGAGGCCGGGGTATGTCAGCACTCCCGAGCCGAACACTACCTTCGGCACCGTCCCCGAAAAATCGATGGAGAGGTGGCGCTCCTCCTCCCGGTTGATATGGAAGTCGATAGGCGTGCCGGCAGTGTCCTCAACTTTTTCTTTCAGGCGGTCGATGAATTCCTGGTCTTCCATAGCTCTGAGCCAGTGTACGTTACGGAGGCATGGTGGTTCAACAGGCCGTCGACGGAGTATCGCGGCCGCGAGGGCCATCTGATTAGCCCAGGGTATTGCTGTGCTACAATGAGCCCCGAATCTGCGGCCTCCATCTGGGGCCGAAATCTGGGAGTCAACTAGGGCTGGGAGCGAGCTTGGGAGATGCCTGCAGCGTACGAAATTTCGGCCGTCGGCCTGTCCAAAATATTTTCTTCGAACAACGGCGAGATGACGGCCTTGGCCAACGTCTCCCTGGAGGTCAAGCAAGGGGAGTTCCTCTCCATCATCGGCCCCAGCGGCTGCGGCAAGACGACGCTCCTCAAGATCATGGGCGGCCTTCTGGAACCGACCGCCGGCCGAGTCGACATCGGAGATGGCGGACCTGAAGACGCCCAGGGCCGGAAAGATATCGGCTTCGTCTTCCAGGACCCCGCGATTCTGCCCTGGCGAACGGTGTTGGACAATATCAAGCTCCCGTTGCAGGTCAACCGAAAGGCGGGGACACGGGAGCTTGCCAGGGCCAGGGAGCTGGTTGAGATGGTCGGGTTGGGCGACTTTTCCGGCTATTACCCTCACCAACTGTCAGGGGGAATGAAACAGCGGGTGGCGCTGGCCAGGGCTCTCGTCTTCAACCCGACGGTGCTTCTTATGGATGAGCCTCTAGGGTCCCTGGACGAGATCACCCGCGGCCAGATGCGCTATGAGCTGCTGCGGCTCTGGGAGATGACCAGGAAGACGGTGGTCATGGTGACCCACAGCGTCGTCGAGGCGGTCGTTGTGTCAGACCGCGTGGCAGTCATGTCTGGGCCTCCGGGCCGAATCAGCGGGACCATCGATATTGACTTGCCTCGCCCCAGGGACGAGAGCGTCGAGAGAAGCGACGCCTTCCTGGACTACACCTTCCGCGTAAAGGGGCTTCTCGCAGAGGGAGGAGTAGGTGGACCGGCAATTGCTGGAGCGAGTCTCAGAGGTTAGGCCCAGGCCGAAACGGTCTGGGCTACCCGCATGGCTGCACTACGTCCGGCAAGTGGCGCCTGCCCTGGGCTACGTGATTCCCCCGTCCATTGCGTTGACGCTGGCGGCGATCGGATGGGAGCTGTGGGTCCGGATTGAGAACACACCCATCTACCTCGTCCCATCGCCTTCCAACGTGCTGGAGCGCCTCTTCACTGACCTAGGCTTTTTCGCCAGGGAAGGGGCGATAACCCTCTACGAGGCGATGGCGGGATTCGCGTTAGGCTCTGCTATCGGCATCTCCACCGCCATTGCCATGGCGCATTCCAGGTTCTTGGAGAGGAGCCTGTACCCCGTAGCGATCCTGGTCAAGGTCACCCCTCTGGTCGCCGTCGCACCGCTCTTCGTCATCTGGTTCGGCTTTGGGCCGGTGCCCAAAGTCCTGATAGCGGCGCTGCTGACCTTCTTCCCGGTATTGGTCAACTCGCTGTTCGGGTTCCGTGCGGTAAATCCGGGCGCATTAGACTTCGTGAGGTCCCTGAAAGCTTCCAAGCTTGAGATATTCTGGCTGCTTCGGGTGCCAAGCTCGCTGCCCTACCTGTTCGCGGCCTTCCGGATCACGGTCCCCCTGGCAGTCATCGGAGCGGTCGTGGCTGAGTGGTTCAGCGGAGACGCCGGCCTGGGCAGCGTTATCATTGTCGCCCACAGCAATCTGGATATGCCCACCCTGTTCGCGGCGGTCTTTACCCTGGCCTTCATCGGCACGGGCTTGACAATACTGACATCCTATATTGAGAAACGATTGCTGTTCTGGCACGAGTCTACCCTGGCCGAATGAGGCGGGCGTAACCGTAGCGCACCTCTGAGCCGTGAGGGCCGGAAATAGCAGTCTCTGATCAGGGAGGTGTGACCTCTTACCAGTTCTGGAAACGTTTGTTGTGGGGGGACGAGCGGATAGGTGCACTGCGGCTGACGATCATCGAGCAAGGAGGCCGCTGGAGCGCTACCCGTAGGGCGGATGAGTAGAGCCAAACGTTGAAGGAGACCTCCCGTGTCGAGACGATTCACCGCCCGGATAACCGGGCCGCATGGGCCGTGGGCTGCGCCGGGTCTGGCGACGGCATTCCAGGGTACGCACCATGGGCGGTAGCGCTCCGCGCGTAGTAGCCCTCGCCGGCGGAGTTGGGGGCGCCAAGCTCGCCTACGGGCTGGCCAAGACGCTTCCCGGTCCCAGCCTGACGGTGGTGGGCAACACCGGCGACGACGAGACCTTTTTTGGACTCCACGTATCTCCGGACCTGGATACCCTCATGTATACCCTGGCCGGCGTCGCGGACCCCGAGCGCGGCTGGGGCCTGGCCGGGGAGTCATTCCAGGCCCTGGAGATGCTGCTGTCCTATCAGGAACCGGCTTGGTTCAGCCTGGGAGACCGGGACCTGGCTACCCATATCCTTCGCACCAAGCTGCTGCGCGAGGGCATGTCGCTGACGGAGGTCACCCGCCAGTTGTCCCAGCGGCTAGGGGTGGAATGTCTCCTTGTTCCCATGTCCGACGACCCTGTCCGCACGATAGTCGAGACAGACGAGGGGGCATTGCCGTTCCAGAGCTATTTCGTCGAGAGGCAATGCCGGCCCGTGGTCTCGGGGGTATGCTTCGAAGGTGCGGAGAAAGCGCAGATGTCCAAAGAATTCACCGAAGCGCTGGGCAAGTCCGACGCGCTGGTCTTCTGCCCCTCCAACCCCATCGTCAGCATCGGTCCTATCCTGGCGGTCCCTGGAACGGAGAAAGCCATACGGTCTTTCCAGGGCCCCAGAATCGCCGTCAGCCCCATCATCGGGGACAGGGCGCTGCGAGGGCCGGCGGCGAAGATGCTCGCAGAGCTGGGCGAAGAGGTTAGCTGCGTCGGGGTGGCCAGGCGGCTGGAGGGGCTCTGCGATATTTTGTTGATCCACAAGACCGACGCCCCGCTGGCAGCCGCGGTCAAAGACGCCGGAATGGAGCCGATGGCACTGAACACGATCATGGACACGGATGGCGATAAAAGGCGGCTTGCGCGGGAGATTTGCGATCTCATAAAGGACCGTCTCCAATGAGTGAGCTGAACGGGAGTGACGTTAACGGCAGGGTCTTCATGGTGACGCCCATGAAGCCTCTCCGCGAAGCTAAGTCCCGGCTCGACGGGGCGCTGGACATGCCTTCCAAGTGCGCCCTCTCGATGCTGATGCTGGACCACGTCCTGCATGAGAGCCGCCGGTCGACGTTTATCTCCGCTCGCTATATCGTTGGGGGCGACCCTGTTGTACGGCGTCTGGCCGAGTCGGGGTCCTGTACCTGGCTGCCGGACCCTGATGGAGATCTGAACTCCGCGGTGCGCCATGGCGCTCATACGGCCTTCCAGGACGGGGCCGACGCCGTGCTGGTGCTGCCGGGAGACCTGGGTCTTGTCAACGTTGCGGAAATAGACAGCCTGATCGAAGCGTCCGATGGGCTGCGACATGTTGTCCTATGCCGCGCGCTTCGGGACGGCGGCACCAACGCCATGCTGGTACCCAGGGGTCAGCTTGTGGGCCCGATCTTCGGACCCGATAGTTTTACCCTGCACCTTGAGGCAATGCGTCAAGCCGGAATCCAGGTCAAGACCCTTCAACGCCCCGGCCTGGAGTTTGACCTGGATACCGCGGAGGACCTGGCCTACTATCGAACGCAAAGACCCGAGCTGACCACAGATCTCGACGTCTGGCGACGCAGGCTGGCAACGGAGGTGATGACCCCTGTGGGTCGGGAGTGGAAGGAGCAGGAATGAGCCGGGATAACTCGCCTAAGCTCGGCATCCTGCTCCCTACTCGCGGCATCGTGCTGCGGGACGGCTCCAGGCCCGATCCAGCGCCGGTTTTGGCCCTGGCGGAACAGGCCGAGGCTGCCGGTATGGACTCCGTTTGGGTAGGAGATAGCCTGGTGGCCAAACCCCGGCTGGAGCCGCTGGCCACCCTCGCCGCCGTCGCTATGCGCACCAATCGTGTGGGCCTGGGCACGGCCGTCCTTCTTGGGCCGTTGAGACACCCGGTGCTCCTGGCGCAAACGGCGGCCACCGTGGACATCCTATCCGGGGGCCGGCTGGTCCTTGGCATGGGGGTCGGAGGGGCATTCACCGAGGCTCAGCAACAGGAGTGGGCAGCGGCGGGCGTCCCGCCTCAAGGGCGGGGGAGCAGGATGACGGAGCTGACCCAGATCTGCCAGCGGCTTTGGACGGAGGACTCCGTGACCTTTTCCGGCCGCCACTTCAATCTGCAGAAGACCGCCCTCGACCCCAAGCCGTTCCAGCATGCGGGAGTGCCGATACTGCTAGCCTGCCACGACGCGACCGGGTCTCAGGCCCAGTACCGCCGGGCCGGGCGCTACGCCGCGGGCGTCATGGGCATCACGGACACGCCAGAGCAGTATGGCCGTGTTCTTGCCGCCGTCGGCGACCATGCCCGAGAGGCCGGGCGGGACGCCGATAGCCTCAAAAGCGCCTTCTACATGACCGTCAACATCGACGCGGAGCCGGAGGCTGCTCTTCGCCACGGAGACGATTTCATTCAGCGCTACTACGGGCTCAACATGTGGGCGGACAAGTGGGGTCCCTTCGGACCGCCGGAAGCAGTCGCCGAACGAATCGTCGACTATGCCAGGGAGGGCGCTCAAGAGGTCATCGTGCGTTTCGCCTCCTTCGAGCCTGAGGCCCAGCTAGCCCGTTTCGTTGAAAAAGTTGTGCCGCTGGTCCGGGCGACCACGGCCCCCGGTGTGAAAGACCGTTAAGGAGACATCCGCTATGTTACGAAGCTTTTTTGGCCCGCCGAAAAGGCTGGCGCTCTCTACCGGGATACTGCTGACCCTCGTCATGGTGGTGGCAGCCTGCGGCGGCTCCTCCGATGGCGACCGGCTGACCTTTATGGCCGGGTTCAAGCCCCAGGCCAACCTGCCCTTCGTCGCCGCATACGTTGCCCAGGAAAAGGGCTACTTCGCCGATCAGGGGCTGGAGGTGGACATTCGCCATGCCGCCATGGGGGAGCACCTACAGCTTCTCCTCTCCGGTGATGTCAACATCACCACCGCCGACGCCGAATCGGTGCTGAACCGCCGGTCGGACCCAGGCCTGCCCATCAGAGCGATCGTCCTTTTCGGCCAGAAGGGCCAGCAGGGTTATGTTGCCCTGGAGAGCTCCGGGATAGAGAGCCCCAACGATTGGGAGGGCAAGACCTTCGGCTACAAGGTCAGCCAGCCGCCGTCTTACCTCGCTATCCTCAAGGCTACGGATACCGACAGGTCCAAGGTCCAGGAGGTTCGAGTAGGGTTTGACCCCCGCATTCTCATCGAAGGACTGGTCGACATTCTGGCGGTGTTCAAGTCCAACGAGCCTGACACATTGCGAAACCTGGGTTTCCCGGTCCGCCTTTTTGACCCGGCCGACTTCGACGTGCCAACCATGGGCCTCACCTACATCGTGCCGGAGAAGATGATCGAACAAGAGCCCGATCTCATCGAGCGGTTTTTGAAAGCGACGATGAAGGGACTCCAGTTCGCCCTGGAGCACGAAGAGGAGACCCTGGACATCATCTTGCTGTTCGCCCCTAACGAGGACCGCGAGCACCAGCGCTTCATGTTGCGCCAGGAGATAGGGGACGCCGTGAGCCCTCTCACGGACGCAAACGGGCTGGGCTGGATGGCCGGGCCGCAATGGGAGGCCCTCTACGAGCATCTCCTCTCCTTCGAAGGCTTCGAGAAGCCGTTCGACCACCGGACCGCCTTCGACGACCGCTTTTTGAAGAATATTTATGAGGACGGCGAGCTGCAATGGCCGTAGAAGAACGGGAACCTTCGCCGCACATCCGCCTCCTGGAAGACGGCGACCTACAGCCTTTGGCCGCCGCATTCTCGGGATGGACAAAGCCGATGTCGTTGTTCCAGCGCTACCTCGCTGAGCAGCAACAGGGAAATCGGGTCGTCCTCGTGGCCGTTCAAGACGGCGCTTTCGTCGGTTACTTGACCATTAAATGGGAGTCCGACTACCCACCTTTTCAGCAGCGAGCGACGCCGGAGCTCAATGACTTGAACGTGCTGCCGGAGTTCCGCCGAAAGGGCATCGGCACCGCGCTGATGGATGAAGCCGAGGACCGCGTAATCCAACGGTCCACCGTCGTAGGCCTGGGCGTCGGCATGGACCCGGATTACGGCGCTGCGCAAAGGATGTATGTTCTACGTGGCTACGTTCCTGATGGGCTCGGCCTCGTAGCGAACAATAAGCACGTGCGCTATGGCGACAAGGTCACCGTCAACGATGACCTTTACCTGTACTTCCTGAAGCCGCTCCGTTAAAGACTTCCCTCCTTTGACAAATTCTAGGGCGGGTCGTTTACCCACATACGGCACATGTGAACGGGGAGAGAAGGAGGTGGAGTCCTTGACCGTTTCGCGTCTCGAAATCATAAATCAGATCAAAAACGGCGTGCAAGATAATCCGCTGGTTTACGCTTGCTGGCTCGAAGGTGCGGACTCTAACGACACGGTCGACGAATACTCAGACATTGACGTGGTTCTCGATGTCGAAGATGGCGGCGAGGAAGCTGTCTTTCAGGAGGTCGAGACGGCCTTATCGAAGCTTGGTCGCCTTGATTACAGCTATGAAAAGGCCATGGCCCATGATTCGAAACTGCGCCACAGGATATACCATTTGGAAGGGACACCTGAGACGCTATTCCTCGACGTGGTAATTCAGTCCCACAGTAGAGGCTTTGAATTCATTCGACAGAACCAGGCCGAACACCCAAAGGTTATCTTTGACAAGGCTGAGGGGATCAAATTCCGGGATGTGGACGAAGCTCAGCTAGCGCAAACGCTGCGCGAGCGCTTATATCATTTGAGTAATAGATTTGCTCAGCGGCCCCTGGTGACCAAGTACGTTAAACGGGGCAAGTTCCTTGAGGCCATGGGGTACTATCACAAGTACTTGCTCGAACCCCTCATCGAGGTTCTTCGGATCAGATACACTCCCCTCAACTTCGAATACGGTATTGTCCACATATCGGACCATCTTCCGAGGGAACTGGTGTTGGAGTTGGAGAACCTGTCCAAGATCACTTCGGTCGAGGAAGTTGCCGAGAAGGCACTTCGAGCGTCAGAGATATTTGGGGAAACGATGCAGCACCTGGAAGCAGCATATAGTAAAGAGTGAGTCCCCCACCCCCGGCCAGGACGGTTCCTTGTCCCGCGCCTGGCTGGCCGCTACAATAACTCACGTCAGCACGGCAGACCCTCAGGGGTCGGCAACCGGAGGGGAGCAATGCCTGAAGGAACCTACAGCTTGGACCAGTTCGTATCGGACGCACGAGAGGTGGCGGGCCGGGGCTTGGCGCAGCCGAGACCTGCGAGGCCCTGACGCCATACCTGGACCGCATCGTCTCCCGCGCCGACTGCCTGACCTACCGGGGCGGCCCCGCCAGTCCCGACCAGGCCTTCGACGTGTACACCTCCGACGTTCTCACCATACGCGCCCTGGTCTGGCAACCCAACGCCGGCGCCCCTCCCCACAATCACAACGGCTGGGCCATGGTCGGCGTCATCCAAGGGCACGAGCGCAACATAGGCTTTCACCGCAAGGACGACGGCTCCAGTCCCTGGAAGGTGGACCTGGAGGAGGCCGGGACGGTGGATGTCCGGGCCGGACAGAGCGCCTACGTTGTGCCTCCCGACGATATCCATGCCGTCTCGATACCTTCAGGCAAGACGGTGGCCCTTCACGTCTTCGGCAACAACATCCACCAGCAATGGCGCTGCACGTTTGACGTGAAAACGGGACAGGTGAGCCCCTTTAACTTCCGGTAATGCAACAACCAACAGCATCTATGAGTCTCTCTCCGGCGGCTGTCGCATCCTTCTTGAGATCCCGCCACCCGTTGTGCCATCGTCTCACCATACCGGTGAATTAAAGTACTTGAAGCGATCGCTGGTCCAAAAAAGGAAGGCAAAAAAAATGATAAAGCCCAAACGATTAGGCCACCTGGTGCTGCGGGTAAGGAACATCGAGCGGTCGGAGAAGTTCTACAGTAAGGTGCTCGGACTTCGGGTTACCGCCAGGGCTGAAGACTTTATGGTGTTTTTTAGCTCCACCGAGGACTTCCACGACCTGGCGATTGCCAAGCTCGGCGACGACGCACCGGGCCCCGAGCCGGGAAGGGTTGGCCTCTATCATTTCGCCTACGAGCTGGAGTCCCTGAAGGAGTTGAAGGAAGCCTACGCGCTGCTCAAGTCTGAAGGCGTCAAAATCGCGGGCATGTCGGAGCACGGCCCCACGAAGAGCCTTTACCTCTTCGATCCCGACGGCAACGAAGTCGAGCTGTACGCTGCCGTGCCCGCCGAGACAGGCTCGGACTCGTGGCGCAGCTTCATAGATAGCCATCCGTTGGAGTTGGAGGAGGCAAAAGCCGGGGGCTAGTCCCCGGTCGTTGACGTCATCGTTCCAGAGAATCCAGCACAGCCGATCAGGCAGCAAAACTCCGGTCAGCAAAAAAACGCGCCTCATCCAACAAGCTCTAGCAGGAAATCATCGAAGGCCAAGAAGCACGATGACGTGTCCGCGGGCGCCCTAGTTTCCGGCTGAAGCTACTCCCTGACAACTCGTCTCCCCCTCCCTGCCTTTATCAACGGGCGTTTTCACTGTAGAATTGATAGGGCAACGCGTTCTCGTGCCAGGCCTGACCGCTCCCTCTCCAGTCACTCTCCGGTAGCGCCATGAAGGTCCCATGACTCTGACATCCGAACAACGTATTCAAACGCTAAAACGCCTCCTCCAGGAGCGAATCCTGGTGTTGGACGGCGCCCTCGGTACCGCCTTCCAGGCCCTGGACCTCACCGCCGAGGACTTCGGCGGCCCCCAGTACGAGGGCTGTAACGAATACCTGGTCATCACCCGGCCGGACGTCGTGCGGGACGTTCACCGTAGCTACCTTCAGGTTGGGGCCGATATCATCGAGTCCAACTCCTTCGGCTCGACACCCCTGGTGCTGGGTGAGTACGGCCTGGCGGAAAGGGCCAGGGAGATCAGCCGAAAGGCTGCGCAGATCGCTCGGGAGGTTGCCGAAGAATTCTCCACCGATGAGAAGCCACGGTTCGTGGCCGGCTCCATGGGCCCGACTACTAAAAGCATCTTCGTGACCGGCGGCATCACCTGGGACGATCTGGCCGAAAGCTATCGGGAGCAGGCCCATGGACTGCTCGAAGGGGGAGCGGACGTGCTCCTGGTGGAGACCTCTCAGGACACCCTCAACGTCAAGGCCGCCTTCGAAGGGATCGACCGGGCCGTCGCGGAGACGGGTAACAACGTACCGGTGGCCGTGCAGGGAACGGTGGAGGCCATGGGCACGCTGCTGGGCGGGCAGGACATGGAGGCGTTCTACACCTCCATCGCTCATCGGGACTTGCTCTGGGTAGGACTGAACTGCGCTACCGGCCCCGAGTTCATGACGGACCACGTACGGACCCTGGCGTCGATCTCCCGCTTCCCCATCGCCTGCATCCCCAACGCGGGCCTGCCTGATGAGGATGGGCGTTACAACGAGACTCCGGAAAAGATTTCCTCTGTTTTGCAAAGGTTCGCCCAGGAGGGCTGGGTGAACCTGGTGGGCGGCTGCTGCGGCACGACCGCCGAGCACATCGAGCGCATCGCCGCGGCGATGAAGGATAGGCCCGCGCCTTCCAGGGCGAAGACCGCGGAAAGCAAGGTCTCCGGCTTGGAAGCGCTAGTGATCGACGAGGACACCCGTCCCGTTCTGGTGGGGGAGCGTACCAACGTGCTGGGCAGCCGCAAGTTCAAGCAGCTCATCGCCGAAGGGAAGATGGACGAGGCCGCGGAGATCGGCCGCCGGCAGGTCCGTGAGGGCGCGCACATCGTCGATGTCTGCCTCCAAGACCCTGACCGTGATGAGCTCGCCGATATGTCCGCATTCCTTGACCAGCTAACCCGAAAGATCAAGGCCCCTATCATGCTGGATTCCACGGACGCCGTCGTGCTGGAGGAGTCCCTCAAGAAGACGCCAGGGAAATCCATCATCAACTCGATCAACCTGGAGGATGGGGAGGAGCGCTTCAAAACGGTGGTCCCGCTGGCCAAGAGGTTCGGGGCTGCTCTGGTGGTGGGCTGTATCGACGAGGACAAGGTACAGGCGCAGGCCATTACCCGCCAGCGCAAGCTCGATATCGCCCAGCGCTCTCACGACCTCCTGACTCAGAAGTATGGCATCGAGCCCGAGGACATCATCTTCGATCTGCTGGTCTTCCCGGTGGGCACCGGCGACGACACCTACATCGAATCGGGGATCGAGACCATCGAGGGGATTCGGTTAGTCAAAGAGGCGCTGCCCCGATGCCAGACCATCCTGGGAATATCCAACGTCTCCTTCGGCCTGCCTCCCGCGGGGCGTGAAGTGCTCAACTCGGTGATGCTGTACCACTGCGTCCAGGCCGGGCTGGACATGGCCATCGTCAACACGGAGCGGCTGGAGCGCTACCCGTCGCTGCCCGAAGAGGACCGGCGACTCGCCGAGGACCTTATCTGGTGGCGGGGGGATGACCCCATCGCCGCCTTCGCCGACCACTTCCGGGACCGCAGCACGAAAGAGAGCGCCCAGCCGCGGGCCGACTTGCCCCTGGACGAGAGGCTCGCACGCTGCATCGTCGACGGCACCAAAGAAGGGCTTGAAGATGACCTTGCCCTGGCACTGGAGGAGCGCCCGCCGTTGGAGATCATCAACGGCCCGCTCATGGCCGGCATGGACGAGGTAGGGCGGCTCTTCAACGATAACCAATTGATCGTCGCCGAGGTCCTTCAATCGGCGGAGGCGATGAAGGCAGCCGTGGCATTTCTGGAGCCGCATATGGAGGGGGAGGAAAGCAGTGCGAAGGGAAAGATACTCCTGGCTACCGTCAAGGGGGACGTCCACGACATCGGCAAGAACCTGGTCGAGATAATCCTGGGCAACAACGGCTTCCGGGTGATCAACCTGGGGATCAAGGTACCGCCTCAGGAGCTCATCGCCGCCTGCAAAGAGCATGAACCAGACGCCATCGGTCTATCGGGTCTGCTGGTGAAGTCCGCCCAAATGATGGTCGAGACCGCACAGGACTTGACGGCGACGGGGATCGACTGTCCGGTGCTTGTGGGTGGGGCCGCCCTTTCCAACCGTTTCACCAGACTAAGGATCGCCCCCGCCTACAACGGCCTCGTCCTCTATGCCAGGGACGCCATGGATGGCCTGGCCGTCGCAAACCGGCTACAAGACAGTGCCCAGCGGGATGCGCTCCAGGCTGAGGTACAGACGCTTGCCGACGAGATGCGGGCTGCCGACGCCGCAAAAGCGGCGACTGTTCCGACCCCGGAGACGGAGCGACGCCCCGCAGCGGTCCTCAGGGACGTCACAGTCCCAACCCCGCCGGACCTCAAGCTCCACGTCCTCAAGGACTATGACCTGGACCGGATCTTCAAGTACATCAACCCCATGATGTTGTATGTCCGTCACCTGGGCTTCAAGGGGCGCTTCTCAGAGGCGCTGGAGCGCCAGGATGCCAAGGCGCTGGAGCTGCAAGAGGCCGTGAGGCGTGTGGAAGAGGTGATGCTGGCTCACCCTGACATTCAGGCCAAAGCCGTTTTCAAGTTCTTCCCGGCACAGTCTGACGGCCAATGGCTCCACGTTTATTCGCCCAACGGTAAAGAGACCATCGAGCGGTTTCTCTTCGGGCGGCAAAGCGGCAGCGACGGCCTGAGCCTGGTGGACTACGTGGCAAGCCGAGAATCCGGTAAAACGGACTACGTGGGGATGTTCGCCACGACAGTCGGACCCGGAGTGCGCGACCTGGCGGAGGAGTGGAAGACCAAGGGCGATTACCTGGCCACTCATATCCTCCAGGCCCTGGCCGTGGAGGGGGCCGAGGCCTTCGCCGAGCTCCTCCACCAGCAGATCCGCAAAGCCTGGGGCTTCCCGGACCCTCCGGAGATCACCATGGAGGATCTCTTCAAGGCCCATTACCAGGGCCGCCGTTACTCCTTCGGTTATCCTGCCTGTCCGCGCCTGGAGGACCAGGAGCAGCTCTTCCGACTTCTGGACGTTACCAAGGAGATCGGCGTCGAGCTTACCGATGGCTACATGATGGACCCGGAAAGCTCCGTCAGCGCCCTGGTATTCCACCACCCGGACGCCGGCTACTTCAACCTGTCGCCGTCTGACGCCGCCGATCTGGACCGAGAGGTCGCCGCCCTGGCCTCGTAGGGGCTATTCCAAAATCCCCTCTCCCTTGATGGGAGAGGGTTAGGGTGAGGGTGAAACCAATCTGGCATATCGATCTTGGAATAGCTTCTAGGGGAAGGGCTAAAGGCGCCGCTACTCCAAAGCGTCGAGGACCGCGGCGGGAGACATCGGAAGCGCCTGCATCCGCGTACCGATGGCGCGTGATACGGCGTTGGAGACGGCGGCCATAGCCGGGACGATAGAAATCTCGCCTGCGCCTCGGACGCCAAAGGGGTGGCCGGGATTCGGCACCTCGATGATGACTGTCTCAATCATCGGTAAGTCCAAGCTCGTGGGCATCCTGTAATCCAAAAAGGACGAGTTGGCCATCACGCCGTCCCCAGTAAACCAATACTCCTCGTTCAGCGCCCAGCCGATGCCCTGGACGGACCCTCCCTGCATCTGGCCTTCAACGTAGCGGGGATGGACGGCCATTCCGGCGTCCTGAAAAGCTGTGGCCCGCAGTACATCCACCTTCCCGGTCTCGGGGTCCACCTCTACATCTACCATCAAGCCCGCGAAGGAAGGAGCGACCCCTTTATTGGCGTCCATATCCGCCTGGACCGATACGGTGATGGGTCCACCCGTGGCCATCAGTCTTCCGGCCAGCTCCTTAAATGTCAGCCTATCATCGCGGCTCTTCTGAGAAACGAATGTGCCCTGGACGAATTCGACCTCTTCGGGCTTGCACTCCCACAGCAAGGCGGCCCGCCGGGCCATCTGGCGCCGCACATCCTCCGCAGCCTTGATTACCGCTATGCCTGTCGCGAAGGCCGTGCGGCTGCCACCTGTATGGCCGGTCCATCCCACCGAGTCCGTATCGGCCACACCCGGGTGAACATCCTCGGCGGCAATTCCGAGAACCTCCGCGGCCTGCATGGCCAGTGCTGCCCGGCTTCCGCCGATGTCCACCGAGCCGGTAACCAGACTGATCGTCCCATCGGCGGTCACGCTGATGGTGGCCGACGACTGCATTCCAGCGTTGAACCAGTATCCCGTGGCAACCCCTCGCCCTCGGTTTGGGCCGCCCAGCGGGGCCGAATAATGGGGATGCGCCCTCATCGCCTCTTCGACCTCGATACAGCCGATGCTAGGAAATGGAACGCCGCTGGGCTGCCTATCCCCTGGGCTGGGCGCGTTCTTGAGCCGAAACTCGAGGGGGTCCATGTCCAGTTTCTGGGCCACCTCATCGATGACCGCCTCGACTGCGTAGGCCCCTTGGGGTGCGCCGGGCGCCCGATATGCAGCCGTCTTCTGCTTGTTGACCACCACGTCGAAGCCGTCAACTTGAAGGTTTTCGATCTTGTAAGGAGCCAGACCGCACATGCAAGCGGCGCCCACAGATGAGCCCGGATAGGCGCCCGCCTCGAACACGGCAGAGAACTCGGCCGCTGTGATAAGGCCATCCTTCCTGGCCCCAATCTTGACCCGCATGGAGCTGCCGGAGCCAGGGCCAGTCCCCTCGAAGACCTCCTTGCGGCTCATCACCATTTTCACGGGGCGGCCGGACTCCCTGGAAAGCAACGCCGTGACTGGGTCCAGGTAGGTGTCGATCTTGCCGCCGAACCCCCCGCCGATCTCCATGGGCACGACCTTGACGTTTGCGGCGGTGACACGCATCAGGTGCGCGACCTGCTGCCGTACGATAAATGCGCCTTGGGTGCTGGTCCAGATTGTTATGTTGCCGTCCGGGGCCCACCAGGCCGTTGAGTTGTGGGGCTCTATGTAGCCTTGATGCACGGGCTTCGTCGTCAGCTCCCGCTCCACGATGACGTCGGCTTCATCGAAACCCTGACTGATATCCCCGCGCTTGAACTGAATGTGGCTGGCGACATTGCTGGAAGCCTGGCTCGAATCACCGGCAGGCCCGTGCCCGCGACCCATCGCCGCGATGTCGTCATGCAGGAGCGGCGCGCCGTCTTTCATCGCCTCTGCAGCGGTCAGGACCGGGGGCAAGACCTCGTAGTCCACCTCAATCAGCGTGGCCGCCTCTTGCGCGACATGGATACTGGTCGCCGCCACCGCGGCAACCGCGTGGCCCTTGTAGAGGACTTTATCCAGGGCCAACGCATTCTCCTTGATGACACGAAGGTTGGCGTGAGTCTCCCTCATGCTGCCGCCCGGCAAAGGCTCCGGCATGTCCCGTCCCGTCACCACGGCCTTTACTCCATCGAGCTCCACAGCCTTGGTGGTGTCGATGGAGCGGATTCGAGCATGGGCATAGGGACTCCGCAGCATCGCCCCATAGAGCAGGCCGGCCATCTGAACGTCCGCGCCGTACTTGGCCCGACCGGTGACCTTCTCCAGGCCGTCATGCCGGATCGGGCGAGTGCCTAGCACCCTATGCCCGCCGGTCCCCGCCTTCTTTTTGTCAGCCGTAGAGGTCATGGTTTCCTCTTCGCCACGGCAAGGCCGCGGCACGCAGCGCCCCTATTAGCAGAATGCTGAACAAGGAGTTCCCAGAGGGACGGAGCCCCGGCGCCTGCCATGAGTCCCGATTCCATCGGGACCGAAGGGACGGGGGTTGAAGGGGGTGTCCCCCTTCTATAAATCATCCCCGAAGTGGGTACCTTGAACCCCCTTGAGGGGGTTTGGGGGTGTCTTTCAGCGCCCATATCTAGATAATGTTGCTTTCGGCAAGCTTCGCACGCTGCACCTCGTCGATCCCCAGGAGCGTGCCATAGACGTAGTCGTTGTCCTCTCCATAACAGGGAAACCCTCGATTCAATGTGCCCCCCGAGTGGGCCGGCGTATCCGACAGGTGAATCGGGAAGTCCTTCACGCGCCACGTGCCGACATTGGAATTAGGCAGCTCAACATGAAAGCCCAGGTGCTGGAGCTGCGGGTCTCTCTCCAGCCTGTCCTGGGCGTTTTGACAGACTCCGGCGGCCACGCCTGCTTGCTGGAGCTGCTCCATGAGACCGAAGGGGTCCCAACGTACAGTTTCTTGCTCCAACAGGGAGTCCAGCTCGTCTTGGAGCGTCACTCGCGAGCCAAGCGCCGCGAAACGTTCCTGCTTGGTCCATGCCGGATCGCCTAGCACGCCCGTCAACGCCCGCCACTCCTCGTCGTCGTAGACCGAGATCGCGATCCAGCGGTCCTTACCCTCGCATCGGTAGGCCCCATGAGGCGCTGCCGGAACATAGGGCGAGCGGTTGCCCGTTCGCTTCCATGAGCGGCCGTTGGCGGCGTAGTCCAGAAGCGCCGTGCCGGTGAGGTTGATGCCAACCTCTGTCTGAGCGGCGTCCACGTACTGCCCTTTCCCAGTCCTGGCCCTATAGTACAGGGCATACAGCATAAGGCTGGCATTGAAGTAGGCCCCGCTCCAGTCCAGGTATGAATAGCCCCAACCCGCGGGAGGATACGGGGCGGGCAGGCCGGACTGCTCCGTCAGGCCGCTCATGGCCTGGGCCGTGGGACCGGTGGAGGCGAAGTTGGAGTACAAGCCTGTCTTGCCAAAGCCGCACGATTGGATGTAGATGATGGTGGGATTGACCTTCCGAAGCTCCTCATAGCCGAGCCCAAGACGCCCCATCGTGTGGGCGGTGAAGCTTTCGATCACGATGTCGCTGATGCTCACCAGCTCTTTGAAAAGCTCCTTGCCCTTGTCGGTGCGCAGATTGAGGCTGATACCGCGCTTGCCGGGGTTATTCTCCGCGAAGCTGCCCCCTTGATTAACGCTCTGGCGTTTAGGTATTGGTATCGACTCTCCCCCGCGGACCTTCTCCGCGTCCTCTCCCAAAGGAATCACGGTTGGAGAAGCCGTCCGCATAAAGTCCAGGCGCTCCCGCCACTCAACGCGGATATCTTCCGCCCCCAGACCAGCCATAAACCTAGGGCCACCGGCCCCGGCCAGCATCCAGGTGCAGTCCGTAATGCGAACGTTTTCGATGGCGAAAGGCATGGCGCTTCCTAGATGACCCCGCCTTTTTTGAGATCTTCGAACCTTGCTTGTGGGAGGCCAAGCTCCTTCACGAAGAGCTCGTGATTGTGCTCCCCGAGATGCGGCGCCCGCGGCCCTTCGCGCCAGGGACACTCCTCCGCGACCCAGGGGGCGCCGACATGGGTCAGCATCCGATCGATATCCTCATGGTAGACCTCGGAGAAGGTTTTCCGGGCCTGCCAGTGAGGGTCATCGGGGTTCTCTTCAGGCCTGCGAATAGGGGCCCAATGGTACCCCACATCCTGCCCTTCCTTCCACAAGTCCTTGTCGAACTTGTAAGAGGCTACCCATTGCCTCATCAGATTGCTGGTAAAGCTTGCGACCTCAGGGCGCCGCAAGTACTCGACGTCCTGAAACTTCGGGGCATCCAGTCCCGTCCCTAAGCCGTGTTTTATCAACAGCTCCACCAGCAGCTCAGGTCCATGGCCCGCGCCCGGAGAGGTGTGCACGTAGCGGCCGTCCTTGGTAACGGTCTGAACACTTGTCGGGTATGCCGCAGGGCCTGCGTGTTTTCCCGTTTGACGGTAAAAAGTGTTCCTGGTGTAGACAAAGGCGGGCACGTCTTGTTCGGTATTGGCGGCGATGGCCTGATGCATCGGCGCATCGATGTACTGCCCTTTCCCGGTCTGCTCGCGAGAGAGAAGCGCAGCGGCGATGGCGATGTTGGTCTGATTGCAGGTTATGTGGCTGGCGTGCCACATCTGAGGCGCGATGGGGGGCGTGTCATACTCCCCATCAGGCATCGGGTCGTAGCCGCAGTTCATCATGACCCCGCCCAGCGCCAGGCTCACAAGGTCCGAGCTCTTCCAGTCTCGCCGGGGGCCGCTCTGCCCGAAGGGCGTAATCGACGCCATGACCAGCCTGGGGTTCAGCGCAGACAATACAGCGTAGCCTATGCCCAGCCCTTCCAGATAGCCAGCCGGGAAGGTCTCGATAACGACATCGAACCGAGGGACCAGCTCTCTCAGCAGCTCCTGCCCCTCAGGCCTCCTAACATCGAGGGTGATGCCCCGCTTTCCGTGGTTATAGTGCCAGAAGTAGAGACTACGCTCGGGGTCCTCCCGGTCCTGGTAAAAGGGTCCGATACGCCTGGTTGGGTTACCACCGGGCGGCTCCACCTTAACCACGTCCGCTCCAGCGCCGGCCATGAGCTTCCCGCAGAATTCCCCTCTTTGGTCGGCCAGCTCCAGCACCTTTATGTCGAAGAGAAAACCCTTACCTTGTGACGGCGGGGCTGAAGCCATGAGCACCTCCGTAAACCTCTCCCGCCCAGAGTGGCGAACAGTCAAGTGGGCGCGCTGGTGGGCCGTATTCTGCCCTTGCCCATAAGGAGTGTCAAGAGCAGGACAAGGTCAGGGCTTGACTAAGTCTAGTATTAGTCTTAAACTAAGTTCAGTATCTAGCCTCGATAAGATAAGGCACAGGGGGAGGCGCCATGGGGATAGCAGTACACAACGAGGTCCTAGGTCCCGTTGAGCAGGACACCGATGAGCGCGGACTGCTCATCACGGTCCTGGCGGTGGGAGGCGCGGGCTGCAAGACACTGTCTCGGATGCACAACGCTGGAGCCCCAGGGGTCCAGTACTACTGTTTGAACACAGACCGGCGGAGCCTGGAGCGGTCTGAGGGTCCCACAAACATTCTCCTCGGCGAAGGCCTGACAGGCGGGCTTGGCACTGGTGGAAAACCAGAGGTCGGTCGGCGGGCAGCCGAGGATGACAGAGACGAGATACTCCATGCCGTCGGGCCTTCAGATCTCGTCCTCATCGTAGCCGGCATGGGCGGAGGCACCGGCTCCGGCGCGGCACCGGTTGTAGCGGCCCTGGCCAGAGAGGCCGGCGCCCACGTCACCGCCGTGGTCACCAAGCCCTTCGGCTATGAGGCTGCTTGGCGCCAGGAAAACGCGGAGCAGGGCATCAGTGCACTGAAGCGTCACGCCCATTCTCTCCTCGTCGTGCATCACGACGACCTTGCTGCTACTCTCAAGGAGCGTATGGGAAGCGCGACCTGGGATGAGGTCCTAGATCTGGCCGACTCGGCCCTGAATAGGACCATCCGCGGCGTGGAGGGTATCAAGGCGCTACCGGATGGTGGTAGCCTTGACCTGACGCTTCTCAACGCTACCCTAGCCCAAGCAGGAACTCAGCACCCGAGGACCCTGACACCCGCGGAAGAGGCGCTGTCACGGGCACTCGTCCAGGTGCTCTGAAAGACAACGTCAGCCCACAACTCAGACCAGTAAAAGCCTCGCCTGAGAAGGTACTGGCTTGACATCCGTGAAAAACGGACGGCATATTACTTACTTGGAACTCTGTCAAGGATATACATGTCATGGACGGCCCTAGGCCAATTCATATTGAACTGCTCTGTGGCGGACGTCCCGGCTTCGAGGTGGCTACCGCCATCCGAGAGGTTGTTACCGCTGAAGGGGCAACGTGTCACATTATTCATCTCGACGCTCCCCGGGAACAGAACCTCTACGGGAAGGAAGACTCTTTCATCCCGCTGGCGTGGAACCAGTACATCGTCACCGCGCTGAAAAATCACCCCGACCTCATAGAAAAATTCGGCATCGAGCAGATCGACCAGGTCGTCAAACAATTCCCGCCCCCCATCGTGCCCTTTGACCACCCATTGGCGATCCGCATGGCGGCCGAATTCGCTACGGAAACGGTCAAGAAAGAGCTGGAAAAGCACCTGGAAACGGCGAAGCAAAAGGGGTCGGACCCTTACGTGGCCATCACCTGTGTCCCGGAAGGCCCCACCGGCACCGGCGTCACGTGGGCCTTGATGGAATGGCTGCCCAAATGGAGAGTGAACTATATCAGGAGCTTCGAGCTAGCCGGTATTCCCGTACCTGACCTCTTCCAGTTTTTCCTCCTGGAATTTGTACCGGCGAGGCCGGACGAGGACGGCAATTGGGAGAATGTTCGCCAAGGCTACATGTCACGCATGCGTTTGCACGAAAAGCCCTGGCCCTATTACTGGTTCAGATTTGACGGTGCCAAGGTAAGCGCCGAAAGCAACCCCGTATCCAGCAGCATCGGCGCGCGCCTCATGGGAATGATCCTGACCTCGCGCTTTGCGCCGATCCCGCCACCCATTGAGGGAGAGGAGACGGAGCTCTCGGACGCCCAAGACGTGACGAGCGACATGTCTTTCGTGGACCTGCCCCAGGCGCTTCGGAGCATCGATGCTCTGGAAGAAAAGCCGGTCGAGGTGATGATCTCGGCCATCAACACTCCTACTGACGAAGAAGGGTGTCGCGAGGGGGGTAGGCTCTTGAACAAAGTAAACGAGGGCATTCCTCTTCATGAAGCCCGTCGCTTCGCCGCAAAGTGGCACAGGCACCCAGAGATAGCCGAGGCTCTCCCAGAGCTCGCCACCGCCACCGGGCACATCGTCCCTCGAGCCTGGATGCTCTACGGAGGAATGGCCGGGATAGCTCTGGGCCTGATTGGCTGGTTCGCCTTGCCGGGCCGGACAGTCCAATTGGCTGTAGGCTCCACGGTAATATTCATCGGGGCGACGGCGCTGGTGTCGTTGTTGGGCAGCTGGTGGAGAAGGCTCCTACGGCGAGACCGCAACATCAGGCGGGCCAGCCAGAGGGTTGCTGCGGCGATTGAGCGCGCCATCAACATCGAGATGGCGGGAGACCTGGTAGGTCCAAACGACATTGTCACCTATGGCGACTGGTACGTCAAATATCCCATCAAGCCGGGCACTCCCCAGTTCCAGGCCTTTGTGAACAACGGCGCCAAGCTGTCCGACATCATAGCCGAACATGACCCCGCGGACCTGCCCACTATTCGACGCTCCATCAGCGAGAGCGTGCAGGCCCGTATCATCGCCAGCGATTGGGCCCAGCCGTCCAACAACATTCATCCAAAGTTCGTAAAGCTCATCCCCTTCGGTTGCAAAGAGAACCTTGAGACCTTCGGTGTGGACGCCGCAGTCTTACAGGGCTTCCCTGGCTTGAACCCAACCTGGGAGCAGGCTTCCGGAGGGGCTTCCCAGCTCTCCCTGGTCTACCTGATGATGCGGTCTCCCGTTCGCAAAGAGGACCTTGCAAAACAGGCCCTCTATCATCAGGCTTTCGAGCAGTCCTCGCAGCACCAGAAAGACGAGCGGGACCCGGACAAGAGGTAACCCTCCTCCAGCCGTCTACTTTGAGGCGACGCCCGTAGTGGTCTGACCTTTCAGCCTTTTGCTCTCAGCCCCCCTTGTGTTGCCTTCCTCTGCGCGTTACAGTCACCCTGGCGCGGAGGAACGACCGGAGAGGTGACACGAGTATGCAAGTATCGATAGGCTTTCTGCACGGCTACGCTGTTACGGACTGGGATGAGCTTTCCAGCTACGCTATCGAGGCGGACCGAATGGGGGTCCACAGCATCTGGGCGCTCGAAGGATGGGGGTACGATGGAGCTACCCCTCTCGCCTACCTGGCGGCCAAGACCAAAAACCTGAAGCTCGGGTCCGGCGTGCTGCAAATCGGGACCAGGACCCCCACCAACATGGCGATGACGGCCATGTCTCTCTACTCCCTGTCCGGCGGACGCTACATCCTCGGCCTCGGCACCAGCGGCCCCCAGGTGATGGAGGGCTTCCACGGGGTCATCTTCGACCATCCGATAGACCGTACCCGCGAGACTATCGAAATCCTCAAGAAAGTCTTCAACGGAGAGCGTGTGGCCTATCAAGGGCGGTTCCACCAGCTCCCGATTCGAGAGGGACAAGGGAAGGCCCTCAGTGCAGCGGGCGCACCGGCGCCGGAGATCCCCATCTACATCGCGTCACTGGGGCCGAAGAACCTCCAGCTCACTGGAGAGATGGCCGATGGCTGGAAGGGCACCTCTTTCATGCCGGAGCACTCGGATATTTTCTTCGACCATATCAAGGCAGGCGCCGAGAAGGCGGGGCGCTCCTTCAGCGACCTCGATCTGCAGGCCGGTGGGACCGTTTGGTTTACGGATGATGTAGACGAGGCTATAGAGTCGCTCAAACCGTCCCTGGCCTACAGCCTGGGCGCCATGGGCTCCCAACAGTTCAACTTCTACAACGCGGCCTACAGCCGGGCGGGCTACGCCGACGAGGCAAAGATGGTCCAGACTCTCTGGCTGACGGGGAAGCGTGATGAGGCCCGCAAGCTGGTGCCCGGCGAGCTGGTGATGAAATCCGGGCTCATCGGCACCGACGAGATGATAAAGGACCGCATCAGGGCCCACCGCAAGGCGGGTATCACGACCCTGAGCGTGAACATACATCGATATCGCGGCTACCGTCCCTCTGCGTCAAGGCCCTCCAGCTCCAAGAGGATAGAGACCCTGGGCCGCTTCATGGACCTGGTTGCTGAGGTCGACAAGGAGCCGGCTCCGGCCAGGTCCTAACCCCGTCCATTACCTCGCCACTATTCCCTCCTCGCCACGAGCTCCTGAAACGGCGAGCGCATCGAGAACGAGCCGGGTGGAGCCTTCTTTCGACCCCATGGGCCGTTTCGACGCCTATCACCGCAGTGTTACCGTTCTAGAAACTCGCACTGATCGTTTTTTATCTCCGGAGGATATGCGGCGGCACCGGAACAGTTACCATGGCTATGTCCAACACTCACGCGTTCTCCAAAGACCTTTATGGCGAGCTAGTAGAGGTCTGCGAGGATGCGATCATCACCATAGACGAGCGCCAGCGTATTTGCCTGTTCAACCGAAGCGCTCAGAGGGTGTTTGGCTATAAGGCCGAAGAGGTCCTCGGCGAGCCCATGGAAATGCTCATGCCGGAGCACTTCGCCCAGGTACATTCACGACACTTTAACGGATTTGCTGCGTCGCGCACCCGTTCCAAGTTCATGAGCGACCGCCCACGTATAAGCGGCCGACGAAAAGACGGGAGCGAATTCCCAGCCGAGATTACCATCTCCAAAGTGGAGGCGGGTGGACGACTCTATATCGCGGCGGTCCTGAGGGACGTAACGGAGCGCCAACAGGCAGAGGAGGCTTTGAAGCTATTGGAGCGCGATCACCGAGAGCTCTACGAAACCGTTCCTGTCGCGTACCTGACCGTTGGCGCCGATGGCTGCATAACCTCCAGTAACTCCGCGGCCCAAAAGCTCACCGGCTACACCAAGGCGGAGCTACGAGACCTCTTGGCTCAAGATCTTCAGGCGGAGGAATCAGACGAGGGAGCCGTCATGCCTTTCCAGAATTTGCTGGATGGGACCCCTTGCGTGAATCAAGAGACCTCTATCCGCCGTAAGAATGGCGAGACCATGCCGGTCCTCCTCTCGGTCACAGCGGCAATGGACGACAAAGGCAAGCTCCTGGAGGTTCGGGGGGTAATCATAGACATTACCGATCGCAAGCGCGCCGAAGAGACCCTGAAGCAGCAGGCGGAGACCCTGGCCCGTGTCAATCAAGAGGTCCAACAGTTTGCCTGGATGGCCTCCCGCACCGCCGAGGAGCTCCAGGACTTCGCCCATGTGGCCTCTCATGACCTCCAGGAGCCCCTGCGCATGGTAACGAGCTACACCCATCTTCTGGCAAGCCGCTATGCTGACAAGCTGGACGAGGATGCTCGCGAGTTCATCACTTTCGCCGTTGACGGCGCCACCCGGATGCAGGAGCTGATCCAGGAGCTGTTGGCCTACTCCAGGGCCGGGGGAGATGTAGCGATGCCCGAAGAGGTTGACTGCGAGACCATTCTGGACCGCAGCCTGGCCAACCTCCGAGCGTCGATAGAAGAGAATGACGCCATCATCACCCGCGATCCCTTACCAAAGGTGATGGGAGATGAGACGCAGCTAACGCAAGTATTCCAGAATTTGATCGGTAACGCAATCAAGTACCGCAGAGACCGACGCCCTGAGCTTCATGTGAGCGCTCAGCAAGAGGCTGACAGATGGCGGCTTTCGATAAGGGATAACGGCATCGGCATGGACCCAAAGCATACCGAGCGGATTTTCAAGGTTTTCCAGAGGCTTCACGGCAAGGGTGGGAAATATCCCGGCACCGGGATCGGTCTCGCGATTTGCAAAAAGATTATAGAGCAACACTATGGGCGAATCTGGGCGGAGTCCACACCGGGCCAGGGCTCGACGTTCCACTTCACCCTTTCAGCTGTAGGAGGTCATGGGAAATGAGTGCAAAAAAAGTAGGTAGACCGATTGAGATCCTCCTTGTTGAGGATAATCCCGGCGATGTCAGGCTCACCAAAGAGGCCCTCAAAGAGGCGAAGATGGCCAACCACCTGAGCGTCGTCGTGGACGGTGAGGCAGCGATGGCATTCTTGCGGCGAGAAGGCGAGTTCGCTGACGCGGCGCGTCCGGACCTCATCCTCCTGGACCTTAACCTCCCAAAGATGAGTGGACGGGAGGTGCTGGCGGATGTCAAAAACGATGAGCGGTTGAGGCGGATTCCGGTGGTGATCCTGACGATCTCGACGTCAGAACACGACATCCTCACAAGCTATGACCTCCACGCCAACTGCTACATCACCAAGCCTGTCGGCATGAACGAATTCGTGACCGTAGTGAAGAGCATCGAGGACTTCTGGTTCACCATCGTTAAGCTGCCCGGGATGGACGAGGCCGCGGCAGCCTGACCATCTCGGCGCAAGAAGTTTTCCAACAATCAAGCTGATCTCCTCTGCCGGTCCCGCCGGCTAACGGCCCCTTCATGCCTTCCCTGGTCCCGCGCAAGCCATCGGCACCCTTCCACCCATGCCACACCATTGCTACAATTGGCCACATCCTCGCGGACGGGAGGCTTGCCATGGCGACGGCGCTGGAGGGCATCAAGGTCCTGGACCTTTCCACTATGTGGGCAGCGCCCAGCTCAGCCATGTACCTGGCGGACCAGGGCGCCGACGTCATCAAGGTAGAGCCGCCCGAAGGTGACGATGCCCGCCACCTCCTGAGCCACCCCGCCCTGGGAAACGAAAGTCCTTCGTTTCTCGTCGTCAACAGGAGCAAGCGTGGCATCGCCGTCGATATCCGCAAGCCTCAGGGACGCGAGATCGTCCACAAGCTGGCCGAGCAGGCGGACGTGCTTATCCACAACTTCCGTCCGAAGGTTGCACACCGTTTGGGGTTAAGCTACCAGGAGATGGAGCTCCTGAACCCGCGCTTGGTGTACGTCCAGCTCTCCGCATACGGCCCCGAAGGCCCCTACGCCGACCGTCCCGGCTACGATCTCTTGGTCCAGGCCCTATCGGGCATGATGCACCGGCGTGCTCCCGATGGCACCCCCATCGGGGCCGGTATCTGGGCTGCCGACTGCTCCACCCCCATGGCGCTGGCCTACGGGATCGCCGTGGCCCTCCTGGTCCGCGAGAGGACCGGTCACGGCCAAAAGGTCGAGACCTCGCTGCTGCACGTCGCCCTCGCCATGCAGCACGTCGACCTGGTGCGGCCCGAGCAAGAGCCCCCGGGCGGGAGGGCGCCGGCCAATCAGGCAACATTCTCACCCTACCGCGCCTCTGACGGCGAGTGGTTGCTACCCATCGCCCTGAGTGATAAGGAATGGGTGAAGCTCTGCCGCGTCCTGGAAGTACCACACCTGGAACAGGAGCCGGCCTTCGCCACGATGCAGGCCAGGGGACAGCATGCCGAGGAGCTGTTCCCCATACTGGAAGCGTTGTTCGCCGCCAAGCCCAGAGGTGAGTGGCTTCAGCTGCTAGAACACGGTGATGTCCCCTGCGCGCCAATCGCCAGCCGGGATGAAGTATTCAGCCAGCCTCAAAGCATTGAAAACGGCATGATCTCTGAAGTGGTGCATCCCACTGCGGGGCGCACCAAGATGATCAGTCCTCCTGTGCGGCTGTCGGCTAACCCGCCTCGCGTACCGGGCCCATCCCCATTGCAGGGCCAGCACACCGCCGAAGTGCTACGGGAGATCGGCTATGACGAAGGGGCCATCCAAGCTCTTCGCGTGGCTGAAGTTATCCCTTAACGAGTTCCTTGCTGTCCCAACCAAGGGATATCCTCAAGCCGCGCCCCTTTTCTCAACCTTGTGTTCCCAGGGGTAGCCGTTATACTTGGGGTTCGAAGCCACACCATGGAAGCTGTTCCAAAATCCCCTCTCACTTGATGCCTGCCTGAGCGGCGCCGAAGGGGAAGAGGTCCCGATGAGGAATCGGGACTCGCGACAAAGTCGGAGGCTAGGGTGAGGGTGATACCAATCTAGCCTGTAGATTTTGGGAATAGCCTCTAGAAGGAGACCCTGGTACCGCCGTGTTAAAAAACAAGAAGATCATCCCCGCCGTATTTGTCCCCCTGGTTGCCGCCCTGGTCCTTACCGCATGCAGCGGAGGAGGCACTCCTTTCTCGATAGCGACCAGTGTCGCCGACGACGGGACGCATATCGTGCCTGTCGCGTTAAGGAATTTCGAGTTCGAGCCGGAGGAGTTCGTTTTCCAGGCCGGCACCGTTGTAGAGTTCCGGATGGAGTCCAAGGATATCGAGCATACCTTTACGGTAAAGGCCTTGGATATCGACTGGTCCGTTAGAGCCGGCGGGGAAATATCGAAGACCTTTACCTTTGACATCCCCGGCGAGTATCGTCTTATCTGCACCGTCCTTGGCCACGAGCAAGCGGGAATGGTAGGAGTCGTCCGGGTACAATAGCGGCCCGTACCGTCTTGTCCCATCGCCAGACCCTCAAGAGGGGTTGACAGATTCATGAACAAAATGCGATATTCTCCACCAAAGTACCGGCGTGGACTCTCAAATCGATAGTCTTTGTAGGAGACGGCAATGCAATTATGGGAGATAACATTACTCGACTCTTTGCGAGTGATGCATATTTTGGCCGGCATCACGTGGATCGGCATACTCTACCACTTTAACCTGGTGCAGGGGCAGGCCTTCGCCGCAATGGACCCAGCGGCGAGAAGCAACGCGACCATACACCTGGTCCCACGGGCGCTGTTCTTGTTCCGATGGGCAGCATTTTTCACCGTCGTTTTTGGAGTAGCGTACGTTATCACCGTTGCCGGTGTGCAGTCACGGTATTGGAACACAGCCCAGTTCTACAACATTGCTATTGGTGGCACCATGGGCATCATCATGGCCGCCAACGTCTGGTTCATCATCTGGCCTAACCAGAAAAAGATCATCGCGGCAACCACGGCGACCGTGAACGAAGGCGCGGCGGTCCCGGAAGACCAGCCCAAGTGGGCGCGTATAGCCCTGCTGGCGTCCCGGACCAACACCATGCTTTCCATACCGATGCTGTTCTTCATGGTTGCGGCCAGGAATCTCCCGAACGTTTGGGCCTAACGGCGAAGGAGTCAACAAAATGAGTATCGATAGCTTCGTCGCGAGCCCTCCCGGACGGCTCATCGTGGCATTCCTCAAGGCGATCATCAACGTTATCACGCTCTATAAGTACGACGGCGGCAAGACGGCGCTGGACACACCGAAGGGCACCATCATTGCGGGTCTCCTGGTCCTCGGTGCAACCTTGCTCGCCGTGAGGATCGCCGCCGCCTGGGTCTCCTAGGGCTGCACCAGGGTCCCAGAAGACAACGAAGCCGCCTCTCAATCCCATACGGGCCTTGCAGCCCGATGGGATTGCAGGATAGAATGTCCCTGCTCAATCCGCTTTTTGATAGCAACTTGTTCAAAGGAACGATTAGGCGATAGCCATTCTGAAGCAAACTCGGTTCCGAATGGCTATCGCCATAGGCAGAAAATAGCCTAAAGGAGAAACGAAATGTCTATGTCGAACCAAGACTGGTGGCCGAATCGGTTGAACCTGAAGATTCTCCACCAGAATTCTCCCCTATCAAATCCTATGGGCAAGGATTTCAAGTACGCTGAGGAGTTCAAGACACTTGACCTGGATGCCCTGAAGAAGGACATCGTTACGTTGATGACGACGTCGCAAGACTGGTGGCCGGCCGACTACGGCCACTATGGGCCGCTCTTCATTCGAATGGCGTGGCACAGCGCAGGCACGTATCGCATCAGCGACGGCCGCGGCGGTGGAGGCTCCGGTTACCAACGCTTTGCGCCCCTCAACAGCTGGCCCGACAACGCGACCCTCGACAAGGCGCGCCGGTTGCTCTGGCCGATCACGCAGAAGTACGGCCGGAAGATCTCGTTTGGCGACCTGATGATCCTCGCCGGCAACTGTGCCCTGGAGTCGATGGGATTCAAGACCTTCGGTTTCGGCGGCGGGCGCGAGAACGTCTGGGAGGCCGACGAGACTGACTGGGGCTCTGAGGGCACGTGGCTTGCAGACGAGCGCCACAGCGGCGACGGGGAACTCCAGGGGTCCTTCGGCGCCGACCACATGGGCCTGATTTACGTGAATCCGCAGGGGCCGAACGGCAACCCGGACCCGCTCGCTGCAGCAAAGTATATTCGCGAAACGTTCAGGCGCATGGCGATGAATGACGAGGAGACGGTTGCGCTCATTGCCGGCGGACACGCGTTCGGCAAAGCACATGGTGCCGCCCCCGAGGACCACGTCGGTCCCGAACCAGAGGGCGCCAGCCTGGAGGAGCAAGGCCTCGGCTGGAAGAGCAGCTTCGGCAGCGGCAAAGGCGGCGATACGATCACCAGCGGCTTGGAGGGCGCCTGGACCACCAACCCGGTGAAGTGGGACAACAACTACTTCGAGAACCTGCACGGCTACGAGTGGGAGCTGACGAAGAGTCCCGCCGGTGCGGCGCAGTGGACCCCCAAGGATGCATCTGCAGTGGCAACCGTGCCGGATGCGCACGATCCGTCAAAGAAGCACGCCCCCATGATGCTCACGACGGACCTCTCTCTGAGGATGGACCCGGCCTATGCGCCGATTGCGAAGCGCTTCCTCGAGAAACCGGAGGAGCTTGCAGACGCCTTCGGCAGGGCGTGGTACAAGCTGACGCACCGCGACATGGGGCCCCGCAGTCGGTATCTCGGCCCGTTGGTTCCGGCAGAGCCGCTGTTGTGGCAAGACCCCGTCCCCGACGTCGATCATGAGTTGATCGGGGGGCAGGATATCGCCGGCCTCAAGGCTAAGGTCCTCGCATCAGGATTGTCCGTTTCCCAACTGGTCTCGACCGCCTGGGCGTCGGCGGCATCGTTCCGCAGCACCGACAAACGCGGTGGGGCGAACGGGGCGCGCATCCGCCTCGCGCCGCAGAAAGATTGGGAAGTGAACAACCCGGCCGAGCTGGGGAAGGTGCTGCAGACGCTGGAGCAGATCCAGAAGGAGTTCAACAGCTCGCAGACTGGTGGGAAGAGGGTCTCCCTCGCTGACCTGATCGTCCTCGCCGGGTGCGCAGGCGTCGAGCAGGCTGCGAAGAACGCCGGGCAAGACGTGCAGGTCCCCTTTACGCCGGGGCGCACGGACGCGTCGGAGGAGTGGACCGACGTGGAGTCGTTTGCCGTGCTCGAACCCACAGCAGACGGGTTCCGCAACTACCTCCGAGCCGAACACCGAAAACCGGCTGAAGAGCTGCTGGTGGAGCGGGCAAGCATGCTGACGGTGACCGCTCCCGAGATGACGGCGCTCGTTGGCGGCATGCGCGTCCTGAATGCGAACGTCGGGCAGGCTGAACACGGCGTCTTCACCAAGCGGCCTGGGACGTTGACCAATGATTTCTTTGTGAACCTGCTCGACATGAACACCGAGTGGCAGGCGTCCTCTAGATCCGAGGGCGTGTTCGAGGGACGCGATCGCGGGACCGGTGATCTCAAGTGGACCGGCACCAGGGTGGACCTGGTCTTCGGTTCGAACTCCGAGCTCCGAGCCATCGCGGAAGTGTACGCATGTGACGACTCGCAGCAGGCGTTCGTGCGCGACTTCGCGGCTGCGTGGGGCAAGGTGATGAATCTTGATCGCTTCGACCTTGCCTGATCTCAGCGAGGTGCTCGTAACGGTCGTCTAGCTCAGAGAAAAACCGGCGGGCCTTGGCCCGCCGGTTTTTCTTTCTCCAAACTGCGTACGCCTGCTTATGCGACCCGCAGCAGCGCATCCTCCAGCTCCGAGTAGGTGGCAAAGGCCTCGAACCTGTCAGTCACCACGCCGTCTCGATCGATCACGAAGGTCCACTCGATGCCGGGCAGATTCCATTCCACCACCGCAGGAGACAGGCGAGCCCTATCCAGGTCCTGCTGGACCTCAACGGGATTATCGAAGAAGTCTATGTGCACGAAATTAGCGAGATCGAGGTAGGCCGTCTTGAGCTGCTGCAACACGTCCAGCTGGGGACCGCAGACCTCATTGGTGCAGAATGCCGGGCTGGCGAAGACGATCACCGTGGGGCGGCCGTTCGTCACCGCGTCGGAGATGGACAGTCGATAAAGGTCCGGGTCGTGAAGAGATCCCGTCGCCAGCTCTGCAACGGTCCCAGGTCCCACATCATCCAGGGTTTTGCTGTTCGTCCTCAGGGCAGCGGAGCCAACGGAGGGCGCCAATGGCTCCCGTAACACCTCGAACGGCAGCTCAAGCTCCTTAGGAGAACCGTCCACTCCCGGCACGGATATGTCCAGGGACCACTGTCCGGGCCTATCGAAGGACAGCTCCGTAGTGTAGAGGCCCCGTGATCCCAGAGGCCAGCGCTGAAAATCAGCCGCAACGGTGTCCGTGGCATCCCCAAGGGAGCCCTGCCCCAGAAATCGCAGTGAGACCTGTACCACGGGCAGCGACACGACACCGTCGGGAGAAGTGATCAGGAACCCTATCCGGTTGGGACCGACGCCCAGGTCCCCGGTCCCCAGTATTGCCTGAAAGCCGTCTTCGGATACGGGCCCTTTCACGAGGGGTGGCAGATCGGGTCTCCCGGTTTTGTCCTCCAAGGCACCCGGAGCGGCCTCCCCGGAGGGACTATCCGTCGCGGCGGGCGGTGACGACTGACTGCCACCCGAGCAAGCAGCGGCTGCCAACAGGACAAACCCCAGCGCTGCCAGGCCTCCCACCAGATTTCGGATCATCAGCCTCCTTTATCTCGGCCCACGCTGGGAACGTTCTCCATCACCAACAATGCCGATGCCACCGTCTATTCAGCCAGAACGCCAAAGGTGAAGGCGTAGAACGCGAAGGCGTCGCTGTTGGCCGCGATGGTCAGTGTGTGCCCACCGAATTGGTCAGAGCTTACCAGGCTGTACAACCTCGGCGAGTCCACCCGAACATAGGTCTGACCATCCTCCCTTACCCGCACGTCAAGGCCCCTCAGCTCTTGGCCTATCGGCTCACCATCCAGCATCAGCAAGAGATCGAAAGGTTCCGGGTCCTCCGGGCGAATGACCAGGTTGACGCTGCTGGCCGTATAGTCAATGAGCACGGCATCCTCGAAATCCGTGGTGACCCTGGCATGTCGTATGAATTCCGCTTCAGCCCTCCACACACCCTGGAGGTACAAGGCATTCTTTCTGGGGGAGCTCGGCCAGGTGTACTCGATATTTAGGCGAATCTGGTATTGCTCGATGTTGCCTATCTGACCCTGGAAAAAACCCCGAGTCCCAGCATAGATCTCCGGGGTAAGCGAGGAGTAGGAACTACTGGGTCCCCTCTCCGGGTCCTGAACAAGCTCCACATCCTGCACGGAGGCGCCCGCCTCGGTCAAAAGGCGTTGAATCCAGCTCTCGGTCTCTTCATACCCACCCTCGCCTATATGGTCGTATCTGACGACGCCGTCCTTGTCCACCAGGTACTTTCTGGGCCAGTATTGATTTCTGAAGGCGGCCCAGGTGACCATGTCATTGTCCAGGGCAACGGGGTATTCCAGGCCGTTATCTATGACCGCCTGCTGGACATTCGCCAGGCTCTTCTCGAATTCGAACTCCGGAGCGTGAATTCCGAGGATAACCAGCCCCTCATCCGCATATTTCTCCTGCCAGCTTCTGAGAAAAGGCATAGTCCGTATGCAGTTAATGCAAGTGTAGGTCCAGAAATCGATCAGGACGACCTTCCCCCTGAGCGATTCAAGGGTCAGCGGTTCCGAGTTGACCCAGCCCGATATCCCAGCCAGCTCAGGTACAGAGCGGCCTACCACAGCCCCAAGGGCCGGCTCCGGGTCGCTGATGCTGCCGTTAGAGAAGGTCGGCTGAATCAGCTCTTCTAACTGCTCGTCCCTGCTGGATGTATCTCCACCACCAGAGCAGGCCGCTACCAGTAGCGCGAAGGCCCCGATGAAGGCGAAAGCGACCCCGCCTCGCATAGGTTGCGTCGTCGATGCTGCGCTTTTGGAATCTTGACGTTTCATCCCACTGCTTTCTAAGGGGCATTCTACAACCTACTACGACTCCCCACCAACTCCAGTTTGATTTTGGAGCCCACAAATGCACGCTAGCCCTGTCGACGAAGCATATCTTACCACTTGTGCCCTCTCCAACAGGATGCTGAAGAAGGGGTGTTCAGAGGGTGCAGGCCCGATTCTGCGCCGATAAGAGCATGCACCCCCATCCTCGCCGCCAGGCGCGATGCCGGCGGGCGCTGCCCGCTAGGCATGCAAACTGCTTTCTGTTACAGTGACCAAAATTCCGATCAAGGAGATGGTATGCCGACCCTTGCGGAGCTAGCTGAAAAGACGAAGGTCGCAGAAGCGCTCTGGATGACCACGCGAAGGTCGGACGGTTCTACGGCCTCGTTCCCTCTGTGGTTTGTCCACGACGGCGACCGCCTCTATATCCTTTCAGCGGAGTCATCTTCCGAGGTTTGGGATGTGAAGGGCAATCCGAACGTCGAAATCGCTATTGGTAATAAGGATTCAGGAGACAAGCTCAAGACCACCGGCGAGATTATGACCGACCCGAGCTGGGTCCCCATGATGGTGGACATGCTCCAGAAAAAATACGCGTCTTTACATGCCGAACGGATGGTAAGGGTGGCGGAGGTGGCTTCCAGCGGCCACGTCATCATCAAACTGAAACCCGTAACCTAGCACCTCGCTACCCCTCTCCCTTGATAGGCTTCGCCCCAAATGTCTCCCTGCGGAGGGGCGCATGATAAATCAGGAAAGCCGGCTGTGCTGAAACTGAACAGAAGAAGGGTGGGGGCGTGCCCCCACCCTTCTTCTGTTCCATCGCAGTCCCGTCATACGCAACCGCTGGCTAGTTTTTGAGGTATTTGTCGAACCAGTTGAATGTGCGGCTCCAAGCGTCGGCGGCAGACGCTTCGTGGAAGCTGGGCCGCTCGTCACACGAGAAGCCATGAGTCGCGCCGGGGTAGATTTTGAAATCGTGGACCTTGCCGAGCTTCTTGAGCTCAGCCTCCACCTCGCGAACGTCGGCGGCGGGCGGGTTCTGGTCATCTTCGCCGAAGTTACCCAACACCGGCGCGGTCAGCAGCTCGGCGTACTCGTGGGGCGAAAGGGGACGCTTTGGGCTCGTCTGGCGCGTTATCAGACCTCCGGAGTAGTAGACGGATGCTGCGCTGATATCCTGGTTCAAGCATGCGGTCATCCAGGACATGGTGCCGCCCATGCAATAGCCGACGCACCCGATCTTGTCAGTGCCATTTTTGAGCCCCTTGGCGAAGTTGAGGACCGTTCGCACGTCTGCGTAGGTCTGCACGTCATACATGCTCTGCATGATCGGCATAACTTTCTGAAGGTCGTTATAGGCGATTTCCAGGCGCTTGCCCTGCCGGTAAAACATATCCGGGGAAAGTGCAACATAGCCCTCAGACGCAAACCGGTCCGTGACGTTCCTGATATGACCGTTGACCCCGAAAGCCTCCATGAAGACGATGACCACGGGATAGGTGCCGGCGGCCTTGGGCTCAGCGACGTAGACGGAAAACACTGCCCCTCCGTCCCCGGCAAGCTCCTCTGTTCTGGTTGAGATTTCCATCCACTCCTCCTTGTATGACCTTCCAGACCCAGAGGCCGGCGGCCGGATTCGGCCACATCTTACAACATCGGCAGGCGGCGGGGAAGGACTTCGGGTAAAGGAGGCGGTGATGGAGCTTTGTTGACGCTCACACGAGAGATAGATAGAATTGTGATGGACATCACAGGGGTGTGCGTTTCCCATGCCTGATTTGCTAGCAACCGCCAAGAAGGACAGGGCCCGATTCGTCGGTCGCATGTTCGGCCGCATAGCCGGCCGGTATGACCTGGGAAACAGAGTGCTGAGCCTTGGGCGGGACCAGGCATGGCGGCGAAAAGCGGTGGCGCTTCTTGCCCCGGCGGCCCATGAAACAGTGTTGGACCTGGGAGCGGGGACCGCGGACCTGGCGTTGGAGCTCTCGAAGCTGGCAGGAAGGGTGGTAGCCATCGATCTCAGCCAGCCAATGCTGGAGATAGGCAGGCGCAAAGCTGGAGACATGGGGAGAAACGGCTTGATCATGTTCATCGTCTCGGACGCCTTGCGCTTACCCTTCCCCGACGCCAGCTTCGATGGCGTCGCGTCGGCCTTCACCGTCCGAAATCTGGCCCGGCTGGAGGATGGCTTCCGAGAAATTCATCGTGTTTTGAAGCCGGGCGGACGGATGTTGAGCCTGGAGTTCTCAAAGCCCTCTTCCCATATCGTCAACCTCCTGTACCGCCCGTATCTCAACAGGCTCTTGCCTTTTGTCGGCGGCCGTATTTCGGGTGATCGACATGCTTACCGTTACCTGGCGGAGTCCATCGGGGACTTCCCAGGCGCCGAGGAGTTAGCCGGTTGCATTCGTGCAGCAGGGCTCGGGCACGTGGAGTACCACATGATGAATCTCGGGACAGTGGCAGCCCATCTGGGGCGGAAGCCTCTGGCCCCGGCCGAACCGGCGGGAGACGTCTCGTGAGAAATCCTTCTGGAGGCTCATCATCCGGCATACCGGAAGTGGTCATCCTTCGTCTGCCGGTCTATGTGCGTGTTCTGAGCCAGCTGTCCCAAGAGGGAGTCGAAGTCGTGAGCTCCAGGGAGCTTGGAGAGCGGTTAGGTGTGACCCCAGCCCAGATTCGGAAAGACCTGAGCTATTTTGGGCGGTTCGGCAAACAGGGGCGAGGGTACAACGTCGGCTACCTGGTAGGGGAGCTGCGGGAGGTGCTGGGGCTGGACCGAGAGTGGAACACAGCAGTCGTCGGCGTTGGCCGGTTGGGCCGTGCGATCATCAACTATCCAGGGTTCTCGCCTGAGGGCTTCAGGATGCTGGCTGCCTTCGACGCCGATCCAACTCTACTAGGGGCTAATGTCGGCGGACTGATCGTCCGAGGCATGGAGGAGATGGAGAAGGCAATTCAGGAGATGGACATTGACATCGTCATCGTGGCGGTCCCGGGCCAACAAGCTCAGGAATTGATCGATATATTGGTGACGGGCGGCGTAAAGTCCATTTTGAACTACGCGCCGATTGCACCCAGGGTACCTGACGATGTCCGGGTACGGAGCATAGACCCGGTGCTCTCCATGCAGACCATGACGTACCACCTGAACCAGCTCGGCGTTGGGCGCGGGAGGATTGGGAAGAAAGGGAGACTAGGCTCTCCGGTCAGTCGCTTCGGGGGACGCCTCGCCCTTGCCGCCGGCGGGCGATCTTCAGCCGGACCGTTGCCCTTCTCATTGAAGCCAAAGCCCGCTGCAGGTCAAGGTCCACTGTCCGAGTCCTGATACGCTCCTCGGCACGCCGCATCGCCTCTTCAGCCCGAGCAATGTCGATATCCTCCGCGTGTTCGGCTGCGTCGGCCAGCACCGTAACCAGGTCGGGCCGCACCTCCATGAAGCCGCCGGATATCACCAGCGTGATCTCCTCGCTTCCTTTTTTCAGCCGTATCTCCCCCGCCTGCAAACCGGTAAGCAGAGGAGCATGGTGGGGCAGGATGCACAGCTGTCCTTCGCTGCCCGGAGCGATCACCATATCGACATCGTCTTCCAGCACCTTGCGCTCAACCGTGACGATTTCTACCTTTATCGTTGCCATGAGGTCCTCAAAGCTCCCGGGTCAACGGCATCTGATCGCTTTAACCTTCCGCCCGCATCGTCTCGGCCTTCTGCACGGCCTCGTCTATGGTCCCCACCATGTAGAAAGCTTGCTCGGGCAGCTCGTCATGCTTGCCCTCCAGGATCTCCTTGAAGCCACGCACCGACTCTGCGATGGGCACGTATCGTCCCTCGATGCCAGTGAAGGCTTCCGCCACGAACATGGGCTGCGAGAGAAAGCGCTGAATCTTCCGGGCACGGGACACGGTGAGCTTGTCCTCCTCGGAGAGCTCCTCCATTCCCAGAATCGCGATGATGTCCTGCAAGTCCTTGTAGCGCTGAAGCACTCGCTGGACTCCTCGAGCCACGTCGTGATGCTCCTGCCCGACCACGTTTGGGTCCAGGATCTGGGAGGTGGAGGACAGGGGGTCGACGGCCGGGTACAGCCCTTGCTCCGCGATGGAGCGCTCCAGGGCTATGATCGCGTCCAGATGTCCGAAGGTGGTGGCCACGCCGGGGTCCGTGTAGTCATCGGCGGGAACGTAGATCGCTTGAAACGAGGTGATGGAGCCCTTTTTGGTGGAGGTAATGCGCTCCTCCAGGTCACCCATCTCCGTGGATAGGGTAGGCTGGTAGCCCACCGCTGAGGGCATGCGGCCAAGAAGGGCCGAGACCTCCATCCCCGCGAGGATATAGCGGTAGATATTGTCGATAAAGAGGAGCACATCCTGCCCCTCCTCGTCCCGGAAGTACTCGGCCATGGTCAGACCGGTTAAGGCGATACGTAGCCGCACCCCTGGGGACTCGTTCATCTGGCCGAACACCAACACCGTTTTGTCGATGACCCCGGAGTCCTGCATCTCGTGCCACAGGTCGTTGCCCTCACGAGAGCGCTCTCCGACGCCGGCGAACACGGAAAAGCCACCGTGCTGCGTCGCGATGTTGCGGATCAGCTCCATGATGATGACCGTCTTGCCCACGCCGGCCCCGCCGTAGGCGCCCACTTTTCCGCCCCGAGTGAAGGGGGTGATCAGGTCGATTACCTTCAGCCCCGTCTCCAGCATCTGGGTTGTTGTTTCTTGCTCATCGAAGGCCGGCGGCGCTCGATGGATGGGCCAGTACTCGGTTGCCTGAACATCTCCCAGGTTATCCAAGGGAGTACCGGTGACGTTGAACAGCCTTCCCAGAGAGCTTCGTCCGACGGGGACCATGATCGGCTGGCCGGTATCGGTGGCCTCGGTGCCCCGCGGCAGTCCTTCCGTGGCTCCCAGCGCCAGGCAGCGGACCCAGTTATTTCCAATGTGCTGCTGTACCTCGAGCACGAGTTTGTCCCCGTTGATGTTGACTTCCAGAGCATTGTAGATCTGTGGCAGCTGCTCTGGTGGGAACTCGACGTCCACCACGGTGCCGATCACCTGTACGATTCTACCGGTCGCCATGCTTAACCTCCTCAATTCGAACGGTCTGCCCGTTCCAACTCCCTAATCCTCCAGGGCTCCCTAACCCTCCAGGGCCGCTACCCCACCGACGATGTCCAATAGTTCCCTGGTGATAGTCTCCTGCCGAGCCTTGTTGAGCTCCAGGGTTAGAGCGCTAATCATATCTTTCGCATTATCCGTGGCGTTGCGCATCGCTACCATCCTGGCGGATTGCTCGCTGGCGATGGCTTCGAGCATCGCCTGATATATCTGCATCTCGACGAACCTGGGAAGCAGGTCAGCCATGACGGCGGGCCCGCTGGGCTCGAAGATATAGCCCGCGTGCTTGAACTCTTCCGAAGGTGTCGCCTGCACCGGCAAGAGCTGCGTCAGGGTTGGCACCTGGACCACCGTCGAGACGAACTGGGCGAAGATGATGTACACACGGTCCGTTGCCCCGTTGGTATAGTCATCCACGAGAATACGGGCGACGGGCAACAGGGCCTCTACCCCAACGTCGTCTCCCAGGTCGGTAAATACGGCGCGGAGGTCCTGTCCATGCCGCACCATGAATTCCCTGGCCTTCCGCCCGATGGTGACGCTGTTGACCGGCGTCTTCTCCTCCAAGGTGAACTGGGCGGCACGCCTGTTCAGGTTGGCGGTGAGCCCTCCAGTCAGGCCCCGGTCCGGCGTGATATGGAGCAGCGTGATTCTCTGAGCGTCGCGTTGCTCCATGAGGGGATGGAGGTCCTGCGCCTCCTGGGGTTGCGCTGCCAGGTTGCCCAAGATCTGCTGCATTTTCTCCGCATACGGTCGGGCAGCCATCACCCGCTGCTGTGCCCGACGCATTTTGGAGGCAGCGATCATCTCCATGGCATGGGTGATCTTGGCCGTGTTCTGGACGCTTCTGATGCGCCTCTTTATGATTCGGATATTGGCCATACGGGATGCCTACCCTACCCCTGCGCCCGCCCTCCGACTCGGAGAAGGGCAGGGGATGAGGCTTAGTAAGGGACTGTTTGCTTGAACTCCTCGATTGCTTTCTTCAACGCCTCTTCGGTGTCCGCGGGGACATCTTTTGCTTCGTCGATAGCCTTGCCGATCTCCGGGTGGTTGGTGCGCATGAAGCTGAGGAAGGCGCTCTCAAACGCCGCGCACTTCTCTATCGGCACCTCATCCATGAACCCGTTCACCACCGTGTAGAGGATGCTCACCTGGTCCTGAAGGGACTGAGGAGAGTACTGCCCTTGCTTCATCATCTCCGTGATACGCTGACCTCGGTCAAGCTGGCGCCGCGTCGTCACATCCAAGTCGGAAGTGCCAAACTGGGCGAATGCCGCCAGCTCACGGAACTGGGCCAGGTCCAAGCGCAGCCGTCCTGCCACTTTCTTCATAGCTCTGGTCTGGGCAGCGCCTCCCACTCGGGAGACGGAAAGGCCCACATTCATCGCGGGACGAATCCCGGAGTTAAAGAGGTCGGTCTCCAGGTAAATCTGGCCGTCCGTGATGGAGATCACGTTGGTTGGAATGTAGGCCGAGACGTCACCGGCCTGGGTCTCGATGATGGGGAGAGCCGTCAAAGACCCTCCGGCCTCCAGCTTCGCGGAGCGCTCGAGAAGCCGGCTGTGTAGATAGAAAATGTCGCCGGGATAGGCCTCCCGCCCGGGAGGGCGGCGCAGTAGCAGGGCCATCTGGCGATAGGCCCAAGCATGCTTCGAGAGATCGTCGTAAATGATCAAGGCGTCCCGCCCCCGCTCCATCATCTCCTCGCCTATGGCGCAGCCGGCGTAGGGGGCCAGGTACTGTCTGGCCGCCGCCTCTGACGCATTCGCCGCGACGACCACGGTGTGTTCCATGGCCCCGTTGGCTTCCAGGATGCCCACCGTTTGCGCCACCTTCGACGCTTTCTGACCGATGGCGACGTATATACAGACCAGGTCTCCGCCTTTTTGGTTGATGATCGCATCGATGGCGATGGCCGATTTGCCGGTGGACCGGTCGCCGATGATGAGCTCCCGCTGCCCCCGGCCGATGGGTATCATGGAATCGATCGCCTTGATCCCCGTCTGGACCGGAGTGTCGACCGAGCTTCTGCTCACCACATTGGGAGCGACTCGTTCAACCGGCCTTGTGGCCGACGTTCTTATCGGGCCCTTGCCGTCTATCGGCTGCCCCAGGGGGTCGATCACTCGACCGATGAGTTCATCGCCCACGGGTATCTCCGCGACGCGGCCGGTAGAGCGCACCTCGTCCCCTTCTTTGATCTGTTTGTCCTCACCGAAGATGACGATGCCCACGGTCTCTTCTTCCAGGTTCAGGGCCATGCCCAGGATATTTCCCGGGAACTCTACCAGCTCTCCGTAACTGGCGCCCGTCAGGCCGTGGACCCTGGCAATGCCGTCCCCCACCTCCACGACGGTACCGACCTCGACCATCGAGATTGAGGCGCCGTAATGCTCGATCTGTTGCTTGATGATGGCTGCTATGTCTTGCCCTTTAACCATGTTCCTTCACCTCTAGACCAGTGCCTCCGCCAGGCTGCGCTTGAGGCCACGGAGCTTGCTTCGGATTGTCCCGTCGATGACCTGGTCACCGATGCGTATTACCATGCCGCCCAGGATGGTTGGGTCCGTCCTGTATTCCATTCTGACTTCTTTTCCCGTTACTTCCGTGAGCCGCTTGGAGATGTCGTCCTGTTGAGCCCGGTCCAGGTCCACGGCGGTCACGACCTCTACCCGAACGATCCCGCGCTCAGCGTCCAACTTCTGGTTGAACACGTCAGCGATGGGCCGTGCCAAAGCCTCCAGGCGCCCAGACAAGACCAACAGCGTCGCCAGGTTGATCGCCTGTTCACCTGCCCCTGCCAGCGCCTCCTGTAAAACCTGGCGCTTGGTAGCTGCCGGCAGGCGCGGGTTCCGGAGCAGCGTGGCGAACCGGGGCTGATCCACCGCCTGGCAGATCGCCTCCAGCTCTTGCTGCCACTCATCGAGACGGTTGTACTCCAGGGCCAGCTCGAAAACTGCCTGGGCATACCTTCTCGCTGATGAACCCGATGCAGGCATCCGTTGCTCCTGATAACTCCGGGTAACCTTGGGCCCCGCACCCTCCAAGTGTCCTGAGGGTGTTCAGCGCCCCGCCACCTCGCTAGACGGTTGCTAGTTGCTCCCCAGGTTAGGACTCTCTAGCAGGACCTCCTCGATAAGACGTCGGTGCTGCTCCTCATCCAATGTCGTATTGATCACCCGCTCAGCGGCGAGAAGGGTCAGGTCGGCGAACTGGCCCCGCAGCTCCTCGATGGCCTCATCCCGCTCACGCTGGATTTCGGCCCGGGCCCTGGTGAGAATCGACTCAGCCTCCACTCTGGCCTGCCCTCGCGCATCTTCCCGAACCCGGTCCGCGACCTCCGTCGCCTGGGCTACGATGTTGCGCCCCTCTTGGCGCGCCTCGTCTATCTGCAGTTTGACCTGCTCCTCGGAGCGGGCGGTCTCTTCCTTCAGCTTGTCCGCCTGTTCAAGGCTCTCCTTGATACGCTCGGACCTTTGGTCCATCATCCGGATCATCGGCTTGTAAAGGACCAGGTACAGGATGCCCAGGAGCATCGTGAAATTGATGATCTGGGCGATCAACCCGGGTAGGTTGACACCTAGTGCGTCCACGTTGGACTCCTTTCTTCATCGCGCCTAAAAGCATGGCTGCGGAGACCCTGAAGCCGCCCGTCCCAGGCTAGTCTTTACAGCACGAATGCGATGATGATGCCGACGATCAAGGCGTAGATCGCGATGGCTTCCGCGAAGGCGATACCCAGGATCATGTTCCCCTGGATAGTGGCCGCCGCCTCAGGGTTGCGTCCGATCGCCTCCATCGCCTTGGACACCAGCAAGCCGATGCCGATGCCCGGGCCTATGGCCCCGAGCCCTATCGCCAGACCGGCGCCGATCGGTTTCAGATCTATCGGCTCTCCGGCCAGCGCCGCCCCACCTTCGCCCGCCTGCGCCAAAACCATCAGTAAACTACCCAGCATGACTCCTCCTACTGTGTTCGTGCTTCCTACTAACGCTTGTGAAGCATCCTTGCTTTAATGTCCGCCGGACTCCTGCTCCTGGTGACCCCGGACGGCCAACGTTGCGAAGATCAGGGCAAGTACCGCGAAGATCACCCCCTGGATGAACCCGACGAAAGTCTCCAATATGAATGGCATGATAAACACTCCGGCCATAACCGGCAGTAAGAAAAGGAAGGCAAAGATCAACACTTCACCGGCGAACATGTTCCCCAAAAGCCTGAAGCTGAAGCTGATCAATCGCGCGACCTCACTGATCCCTTCCAGCAGCCCCACGGCGAAGCCAACCGGACCCTCTTTGAAATTAATAAACCGTGACATATAACCTCGGAACCCGTTTGCCTGGATACCCCAGTACTGGACCATGAACATGACGATCAGCGCCATCGCCAGGGTGTTCATCAGGTCGGTGTTCATGCTGCGCAGGTAGGGTAGCAGGATACCGACGGTTTTCCCGTCCACATTGACCTCGTTTTCGTCTGAAGGGACGGTCCCGGTACGGGCCAACCATTCTCCATCAATGGCATCGAAGTCCCAGTACTCCCCTAGCCTGATCTCTTTGACCTTTCCGAAGCCGACGGGCAGAATCCGGACGCCGCTGGTCCCATCGAAGATCGTGAGCCGCTTGTCCCCTATCTCCCGGCGAAGCTTGGTGACTACGGCCTCCGGCGGGCGCTCTCCTTGGGCATAATGCTCTGGGAACTGCATGCCCTCAGCCCGATTCTCGTTCAGGTCGCCGACGACCTCTTCAATCTCATGCGCTATAAGCACTTCGGCCGGCTCGACCTTGCCGATGGTACCGAATACGGGGATGAGCGCGCTCCAGTTGGCGATGACAATGAAGAAGAACAGGGTGGCAACCAGGGGAAAAAACTTTCGCCCCCAGCTTCTGCCGGCAATGTCCTCGGTCAGACCCAGCAACCACCCCACGACTGCCTCGGCAAAGTTCTGGAAGCCCCGCGGGACGAGCTGCATCTTACGCGTCGCCAGGACCGCCAGCAGGATCAGCACACCCATGGCGGCCCAAGCCGCTATGAGGCTGTTGGTGATGTTCCACTTGCCGAAGATGTCATTGCCGACAGTCTCGGCAGCGAACTCGATATTGGCGATAGGCGCGTTGAGGAAAAGGCGCCCAAGGACGGTGGCGAGAATGACGATGAGCGCGATGAAGATGAAGCGTTGCTTTCGGCTCACCCGGGATCTCCCTGGTTTCCTTTCGGTCCACCCTGGTCTCGATACATTGGGCGAAGCATCTTGAACATACCGTAGAATCCTACGATAGACCCCAGGAGAAGTCCGCCCAGCAAGAACCCTGGCTTGGTGTCCAGCCAGCGGTCCAAGTAAATTCCAGCGACCAGACCCAGGATCAGGCAGGTGGCGAAATACCACCCGAACGCCAGGAGCCGCATGGCATCCGCGGCTCTGAACAGCTTGGGGTATTTCTCAGGGGGTCCGTTTGCCTTGTGCATGATATCACAAATGTCAAAACCTGGAGACAGAAAATACCCCAGGAAATCCTGGGGTATTGTACTACCGGCACAGCCGCTTGGTTAGGGGTCGGTAGGCGAATCGGCAGTCAGAACGCGTGCCGTTGTATCAGTTCTCTTCTTTTCCGCCCTTTTCCAGGTCGCTCAAGTCCAGGGTGTCGATAAAATCGGTGAAAGCGGACATCTTTTTCAGGTCGGCCTCGTTCATCGGGGCCGGCTTCGTGGCATCGCCGATGGCGCCTTCTGTAGCTGTAATGGGTTTTCCTGTCTCTTTATCCAGAAAGATCGCGGCCTTGGCCAGCACCGACTCTTCGGCGAAGATAGGCGCCTTTGCCCGTACCGCCAGCGCCAACGCATCACTCGGCCGAGAATCAATTTCCAGACTCTTACCCTTTATGTCAATGATGATCTTGGCGAAAAACGTATCGTTCGTCAGGTCATGGACGATGATCGATTGGACGTTGCCGCCAAGCTGCCCAATGATGTTTCCAAGCAAGTCGTGCGACAGGGGTCGTGGTACAGCGACATCCTGAAGCTTGACGGCGATGGCGTCCGCCTCGGCGGGGCCTATCCAGATCGGGAGATAGCGGTCGGCATCCTTCTCTTTCAAGATCACCACACGCTGGTAGTTCATGAGACTGACGCGGATGCTATCGACTGTCATTTCGATCATGGCGCCCGGCCCTGCTTTCTCTCCTGATACGTTCTGTCATTGTAGACCGCGTTTTTCAGTGCTGTCAACGGGATAAACAGAGAGGTTTGAGGCCCTCCGAAACCGACACCCGTCCTCCCGGCGCCCACGGGAGTATGAGCCGGACCCCTCATCAATCATTTACGGTGGACCCGGCGAGATGGATTTGAGACGTCCGGCCAACTGATGACGGCTCATCAGGAACCTCCGGCCGCACCCCTGGCACTTGAGCCCGATGTCCGCCCCCAGGCGCACAACTAGCCATTGATTTGAGCCACAGGGATGAGCCTTTTTGAGGGTGAGCACGGCGCCGATGCGCAGGTCTAGAGGCTCCTTGTCCATAGACTGCCGTCCTAGGCGGAAGACCGGCTGGCCAGCGCCTCTTGCATCTGGTCTCGCAAGGAGACGCACGCCTCTCGAGCCGCGTCCGCGAAGTCGCTCCCCCTGGAGGCGTAAAGGACTTTGCGAGAGGATGAGATCATCGCCTTCATCCCGTCGCGATCGGTCCCGCAACGCACCGCAGCCGCCAGGTCGCCGGCCTGAGTCCCAATGCCGGGGACCAGGATCGGCATGTCCGGACAGAGCTCTCGGGCACGCCGCAGCTCCTCTGGCTGGGTGGCCCCTACTACCAGGCCCAGATTCCCCCGAGTGTCCCACTCCTGAACTTTCGTGGCCACCCACTCGTACAGGGGCAGCGAGACGCCATCGGGACCTTGAAAGGACAGGTCTTGGAAGTCAGCCCCTCCTTTGTTGGAGGTGCGGCAGAGCACCAAGACCCCTTTATCCTCGTACCGGCAGTAGGGCTCTATCGAGTCCCACCCCAGGTACGGGCTAACCGTAACGGCGTCGAAGCCCCACTGTTCGAACATCGCTCCGGCGTAGGCGCGGGCGGTATTCCCGATGTCACCCCTCTTGCAGTCGCCGACGATCGGGATGTGACTCGGGATACAGTCGATGGTCTCCCGTAGAGCCTCAAAACCCTTCATCCCCAGAGCCTCGTAGAAGGCCAGGTTCGGTTTGTAGGCGCAGACCAGGTCCTGGGTCGCCTCGACGATGGCCCGATTAAAAGCAGCGACCTCCATCTCGGGCATCAGCGCCGGGTCTGGGTCCAACCCCACGCAGAGAAGGCTGTTGTTCCTCTTGGATGCCTCGGCGAGCTTGCCGGAGAAGGTGGGCATAGGCGTTCGGGTCCCCCGGAGACTGGCCCTAATTATACAGCCTTCAGTGTTACCATAAAGCATGATCGCGTTGACCCTTACAGAAGGGGCATGCTACACTTTCGAGACCGTATTCGTGAGGAATTTCTCGTGTCTCTTACCAACTTTCGCTTCCTGACCGCCGGTGAATCACACGGCAAGGGTCTCACCATTATCGTGGATGGGATACCGGCCGGATTGCCTCTCTCAGAGGAGGACCTTGCGCGGGACATGGCCAGACGCCAGAAGGGCTATGGCCGTGGGGCCAGGATGCAGATTGAGAAGGACCACGCCGAGATTCTCTCGGGCGTCCGTCAGGGTAAGACCCTGGGGAGTCCTATAGCCTTGTGGGTCCAGAACCGCGACTGGGAGAACTGGAAGGGCCCCATGAGCATCACGCCCACGGAGAAGGCGCCTAACCGGGTTACCAGGCTTCGTCCCGGCCATGCCGACCTGGCGGGCGTTGTGAAGTACAAGCAAGATGATGTTCGGAACATCCTGGAGAGGGCCTCCGCCCGCGAGACGGCGGCGCGGGTGGCGGCCGGCGGCGTTGCGAAGCGGCTCCTGGCCGAGTTCGGCATGAAGGTCGATTCCCACGTGCTCTCCATCGCCGATGTGCAGTCGGCGCCTCCTTCGAAGATCGATTGGGACCGGGTGGAGGAGTCACCGGTGCGCTGTGCCGATCCCAAGGCTGAAAAGCTGATGGTCAAGGCCATCGACGCAGCGAAGGAAGCCGGCGACACAGCGGGCGGCGTCTTCGAGGTCATAGCGACGGGAGTCCCCATAGGCCTGGGCAGCCATGTCCAGTGGGACCGGAAGCTCGATGGCCGTATCGCCCAGGCAATGATGAGCATCCACGCAGTCAAAGGCGTGGAGATCGGGACGGGGTTTGCCCAGACCCGGCTTCCCGGCTCCCAGGTCCATGACATCATCGAGCCCTGGGCAGGCACCGACGGCCCCCGCTGGCAGCGCCGAAGCAACAACGCCGGTGGCCTGGAGGGTGGCATGACTACCGGCCAACCCCTGGTTGTCCGGGTCGCTATCAAGCCTATCTCCACGCTGAACAAGCCATTGCCCTCAGTAGACTTCGACACTGGAGAGCTGGTCCAGGCCCATTATGAGCGTAGCGACATATGCCAGGTCCCACCGGCATGCGTCATCGGGGAAGCGATGCTGGCCAACGTGCTGGCCGATGCTTTCCTGGAGAAGTTCGGAGGCGATCACGTGGATGAGACCCGCCGTAACTACCACGGCTACCTGGCCCAAAGCGGCCAATCTGAATAGGGGTGGGTCGTGGCCTCCAACATCATCCTTACCGGGTTCTCCTATACTGGTAAGTCCGCCGTTGCTCGCACCATGGCCCGCACGATGGGCTGGCGGTTTGTCGATACAGACCAGTTAATTGTTCAGAGCACGGGCCGCCCTATACCGGAGATCTTTTCCGGTGACGGCGAGGCCCGATTCCGCAGCTTGGAGAAGGCCGCTCTTGCTGAGGCCTGTGGTCAACGTAACGTCGTCATTGCCACCGGTGGCGGCGTCGTCATGGACCCTGACAATGTCCGCACCATGGGGGAATCGGGCGTCGTTATCTGTCTGGAGGCCCAACCCGTTACTATCCACCAACGCCTGCGGCAAGCGGAGCGCCGGAGTCCCTCCAAGAGGGCCCGTCCTCTCTTGGCCGGGGATGATCCGCTGTCCAACATCAAGCGGATCAAGGCTGAACGGCAGCCCTTCTACGCAGTGGCTGACTGGACCGTGCACACGGACACCCTATCCGTGGACGAGGTGGTCGAGGAGGCGCTGCGGGGTTATGGAATCGTGAAGCGAAAGCGGGCCGCAAACGCTGATGCCGGTCGCGCGTTTCCGGACGCCGCCTACGTCGTCACCACCGAGACACAGAGCTATCCCGGCTACGTGGGCTGGGGGATCATGAACGACCTGGGCGGCAGAATGCGCGAAGCGGGCCTCTCGGACATTGCCTACGTCGTAGCCGACAAGGCCGTTCACGCGATCCACGGCGAGCGGATTGAGACCTCTTTAACCAGGGCCGGTTTCACCGCCGAGCATTATCTGGTCGAGCCAGGCGAAGCCAGCAAGTCCATGGCCACCGCCGAGGCCATCTATGGTTGGCTTGCCGGCCTCCGGGCGGAGCGCGGCCACTGCATCGTCTCCCTGGGCGGCGGCATGGTCGGTGACCTGGCTGGCTTCGTGGCCGCCACCTACCTGCGCGGGATGCCCCTGGTGCACGTGCCCACCAGCCTGCTGGCCATGGTGGACGCCTCGGTCGGCGGCAAGGTGGCGGTGGACCTGCCTGAGGGTAAGAACCTTGTAGGCGCCTTCCACCAGCCACGGCTTGTCCTGGCGGACACCCAAGCGCTCAGCACCCTACCGCCAAGGGACCTCACGTCCGGTTGGGCGGAGCTCATAAAACACGGACTCATACTGGACCCGAAGCTCTTCGCATTCATGGACGAGCATCGAGACCGTCTGCTGGGTCTGGACCCGGAGCTCATCACCGAGGCGGTCAAGCGTAGCGTCGCGATCAAGGCTCGGATCGTCACCGAGGATGAAAAGGAGACAAAAGGGCGCCGGAGCCTGCTGAACTACGGCCACACTGTCGGCCACGCTCTGGAAGCCGTCATGGGGTACCAGGGTCTGCTCCACGGTGAGGCCGTCGCCATCGGCATGAGCGCCGCTGCCGATATCTCCCACCGCATGAGGCTGCTCGGTGCGGAGGCTCTGAAAGAGCAGCGTCGGCTGCTTGAGGCCTTCGGACTTCCTGTAACCGCCCCCTCTGTTGATAGGGACGAGGTCAGGCTGGCGATGAAAAACGACAAGAAGGTCTCTGGAAAGGCCATCCGATGGGTGCTTCTGCAGGACATCGGGCGTTCAGCAATCAGGGGAGACGTCCCCGAAGATGTCGTCCGTCAAGCGTTGGATGACGTGATTCAGGGGTAAATTGCCGGACCGGCCCATCCTAGGCTCCTTCATGAATTCGCTACATCCTTTTGGCTTGCCGATGCATCTCATGCATCGTAGGGAAATAAAGCGAGTTCTCTGGCCAGAGTTCAAATCGGGTCAGAAAAGACCTAGTGTGTACTAAAGTAGTCAGGATTGGCCCAGTGCAGTCAAAGGCTGCCCCTGGTTTCGGTGTCCAAAAAAGCGTCTGAAAGGAAGGCTCGATGCAGTCTGAAGCGATACCCCAGAAGCGCACCGCCGATTCCATCTTCTATGAGCTCACCAGGAGCATATGCCCAGAGTGCAAGCAGGTAATCGATGCGCAGATTCACCTGAAGGACAACAAGGTGTTCATGCGCAAGCGGTGCAAGACCCATGGCTGGTTCGAGGCCCTGATATCGTCCGACGCCGAGGGGTACGTCAACTCTCTCAAGTACAACAGGCCCGGCACGATTCCGTTGGAGTACACCACGGAGGTCAAAGACGGGTGCCCGTACGATTGTGGCCTCTGCCCGGAGCACAAGCAGCATACATGTCTGGCCCTCATCGAGGTCAACACCGGTTGTAACTTGGCCTGCCCCACCTGCTTCGCCAACGCTGGACCCGGCTACAACCTCACCTTGGAGCAGGTGGAGTTCATGCTGGACCAGTTTGTCCGGACGGAGGGCGATCCGGAGGTGGTCCAGTTTAGCGGTGGCGAGCCGACCCTCCATCCGCAGCTCTTCGATATGATTCAGATGGCCAAGGACAAGGGCATTCAGCATGTGATGGTCAACACCAATGGCCTCCGCTTGGCCCGCGATGCAGAGTGGGCCAAACGCCTGGGAGAGCTGGACCCGTTGGTGTACTTCCAGTTCGACGGTCTCGAGGAAGAGACTTATGTCAAGCTCCGAGGTGAGCCGCTGCTGAAAGAGAAAATGGCCGCTCTCGACCGCCTGGCGGAGCTCGATCTTGACACCGTCCTTGTAGCCGCCATCGAGCGGGGGGTGAACGAGCACGAGGTCGGTCGCCTGGTCCAGTTTGGCATCGACCATCCGGCAGTCCGCGGGGTAAACTTCCAGCCAGTGACCCACACGGGCCGGCATCTGCCCTTCGATCCCAACAACCGTGTCACCATCCCCGAAGTTATCCAGGGCATTCAAGACCAGACGGAAGGCCCCTTCGTCAAGAGCGACTTCGTGCCGGTGCCCTGCTGTCACCCCGGATGCCAGTCCATCACCTACGCTTACGTAGAGGACGGCCAGGTAACGCCCTTGCCCCGGGTCCTGAACGTGGATGACTATCTGGACTACATCACCAACCGAACGTGGCCTGATACCACGCTGGAGAATGTCGCTGCTCGCATGTGGCCGGATGGGACGTCGGAGGTGAAGGAGGCTTTAGAAAGCCTCTGGTCCGCCACCGCGGTGCCGGGCACCGAGAGGGTCGCCGAGCATTTCAGCTGCGCCAGCTGCAACATCGACCTGTCCGTCGGCGGCCATGACCTGGCGAAACACATCTTCGTCGTGTCGGTCAAGGACTTCATGGACGCCTATACCTTCGATATCAAGAAGCTCATGAAATGTTGTGTGGAGATCATCTCGCCGGACGGACGTCTCATTCCCTTCTGCGCCTATAACAACGTGGGATACAGGGAAGAGATACGGGAGACTCTCAAGAAGGAGCGGGTCCGAACGCGGCTGCAGCGGTCAAAGGGTTAGCAGATATCTCAGTATGCCGACGATGCTCTTGGCATCCTTGATCTCGCCTGAAAGCACCAGCTCCTTGGCTCGTCCCAACCCTGTTGGGACCAGCTCGATATCCTCATCGATATCCGCCGGAAGGCTTTGAGGACGCAGGTCTCGGGCGAAAAAAAGGTGCATGAGCTCCGTGCAGAAGCCGGGCGCGGTGTAGAAGCTCCCGGCAGGCACGATCGTTTCCGGGAAGAATCCGGTCTCCTCCTGGAGCTCGCGGATGGCAGTAGCCATAGTCTCCTCGCCATGCTCCAGCGTCCCCGCGGGCAGCTCCAGCAGCCTCTCGCCTGTCGGGTGCCGGTACTGTCTAACGAGAAGAACGTTTCCCTTCGAGTCGAGGGCGACTATGACCACGGCTCCCTTATGCTCCACTACCTCTCGTGGGACCGTTTCGCCGCCATCGATAGCCAGCGTGTCCACTCGGAGGCTTATGGTCCGGCCCTCGTAGATCCGGCGGCTCTCCAGGGTCTCGAACAACTGCTGCCTCCTTTGGGAAAGTCTCTACTTTAGCAGGGTGGCTGAAAATCACCCCCAAACCCCCTCAAGGGGGTTCAAGGTATCCGCCTTAGGCGGATGATTTACAGAAGGGGGGCACCTCCCGACTCAGGTCGAGGACTCTCGATAAAATCGGAGCCCTTCGACCCCCGCCAGAGGGGTGCTGCCCCTCTGGACACCCCTTTTTAGCATCCTGTTAGATCGGGCAGGAGCAGAGACCAAACTGGCGTGCGGAGCTAACCCTGTTCCCTCGGGCGAAGCCGCTGGGTCAGCGTAGCGTAGAAGGCGGAGGCCGGAGCCGCTCGGAGGAAGCGCATTACCTCATCGCTGCGCCTGGCCCGCACCATGTCTCCGCGATGGAGTGGGTGGTCTATCTGGCCATCCACGCTCACAACCCCCTGGTTCTCCGACAGAAGGCATAGCTCTACCACGGACTCCGGGCCGATCACCAACGGGCTGGAGAATGAGAGATGGGCGCTGACGGGCACAAGTATCATATCCTTGCTCTCCGGATACATCACAGGGCCGCCCGATGCCAACGCATAGCTGGTGCTGCCGGTAGCCGTGGCGAGGATCACTCCGTCGGAGCGGTATTCTGTGACCACCGCTCCGTCTACCCGCGCCTCGATTTGGCACACCCTCGGCAAGGCCCCCCGCGCCACCAGGACATCGTTCAACGCCAGATAATGTCCCGCGGCCCCCCTGCCCTGACCTTCCGGAATGATTTCAATCTCCAGCATTGACCGCTCTTCAATCCGACACTCCGCCTGGAGGTACTCCGGGACCTTTTCAAGGGCCTCCGAGCCCTGTATTTCCGTCATGAAGCCGACCCTGCCCATGTTCACGCCCAGGATCGGTATTCCCTGCGGGACTGCCGCGCGGGCGACACGGAGCATGGTGCCGTCGCCACCGACGGAAACAATAACGTCAGTGCCGGACGCCACTTCTAGGGCCTGCGCCACCTCGCTCGTGGGGAGTACCCAGCAGGAGTAGTCGGAGGCGAGCTTATCCATCAGAGCGTGGGCTAGCTCTTTGGTGGCCCCGTTGGTGAAATTATGGATGATGCCAATCTTCTGCAAGTGTGTGGTCCCGGCAAGCTTTCCTTCTGGCGCAGATTAGCATCGGTCTTGGAATAGTGTCAATTTGGGGGATGGTCTACCCCGTCAGCCCGTTGGTGGCCCGGACCGCGAAATCCAGCAAATATCCCGGGAGGATCCCAAAGAAAATCACGCCTCCGACCGTCATGAATAAGGCCAGGGACATGGAGACCGGCGTTAGGACACCAGACTCGGACGGCGCCGGGCGCAGGTACATGGTCTTGATGACACGCAGATAGTAATACGCCGATATGGCGGTGCTGATCACCCCGATGACGGCCAACCATACCAGGTCCGCCTGCACGGCCGCGTTAAAGAGATAGATTTTGGCCCAGAACCCCACCGTAGGCGGGACCCCAGTGAGAGAGATCAGGGCCAAGGCGAGCAGCCCGGCAAGGATGGGAGAGCGTTTGGCCAGGCCGGCGTAGTCATCGATCTCATCGCTGTTGATCTTGTTGCCAACGGTGGCGATGACGAAGAAGGCTCCCAGGTTGGTGAAGGCATAGGCGGCCAGGTAGAAGAGCACACTCTGTGGCCCAACGAGGTCGCCGTCGATGACCCGGGTGGAGACCGCCGCCAGCCCAATCATGATGAAACCGGCATGTGCCACGGTGCTGTAGGCAAGCATCCGCTTGATATTGCTTTGGGCTATGGCGACGAAGTTCCCAAGGACCATGGAGACCGCGGCCAGTACCGCGAAGAGCATGCTCCAATCTATGCTCACATCTCCAAGCGCCAGGTAAAAGACACGGATGATGACAGCGAAACCAGCAGCCTTGCTGGCCACTGAAAGGAATGCGGTTATCGGTGTTGGAGCCCCATGATACACATCCGGGACCCACATGTGGAACGGGGCACTGGAGATCTTGAAGCCAAACCCCGCCACGATCATCACCACGCCAATCAGCAGCGCCGGGTTATCCACCAGGGAGGTTACGGGAATCGCCGTCGAGACCTCAGATAGCCGGGTGCTCCCGGTGATGCCAAAAACCATGGCGATTCCATAGAGCATCACAGCCGAGCTGATCCCGCTCAGCACCAGGAACTTCACGCCCGCCTCCGTTGAGCGGCTGTCCTTGAAAAAGGCCACCAGCGCCACCAGGCTGAGGGTGTTCAGCTCCAAGGCCAGGTAGAGCGTGATCAGCTCCCCCGTCGAGGCCAGCAGCATCATGCCGGCTGTCGCCAGCAGGATCAGCGCGAAATACTCGCCTTGGAAGCGCCCGAACTTGGAGGTCGTCTGATGGGAGCCTATGATGACCACTCCAGCGACTCCCAGGAACAGGTATTTGAAATACAGGCTGAACCCGTCGACGATAAGGATGTCTGAGAAGGCCCGCTCGTCCGTACCCCAAAGGCTGATGGTAAACGCCAGCGGGAGGCCGAGACTCACAACCGCAAAAAGAGCCACCAGCCCCTTTCGCCGAACGAAAAGGTCCAGGAGCACGACTGCCAGAGCCATGCCCACCAGGCCTATCTCCGGCGATAGCAGATAGAAATCTCTTACCGGCATTATCGTCCCAGCCTCAAATGATCTTCGCCAGCGTGGCGATAGTTTGAGTGTCCTCGTGCAGGTCGTTCCAGACCTCAGAAAGCTCTTCCTTCGTAACCCATCTGGCCTCGCCGACATCGCTGGCCGGCCTCAGCTCTCCCGCGACCGTGCGCGCCATGTGGGTGACGTAGAGAACATGGAGCGGCACCGCGTTTCCCTCTTTGACGATCCGCTCCACCAGTGGGTTCGCGCTCTCTATCTGGACCTCCAGGTTCGTCTCCTCCATTACCTCTCTTTTCGTCCCATCAACTATGCTTTCACCTGGCTCCAGCTTCCCGCCGGGAAATATCCATCGTCGTTGCCAGAAGCCACCCCGCTCCGGTACGTGCTTGACCAGAAGGAACCGCCCCGCCTCGTCTTGGACGATGGCCCCGACGGCAACGGTCACCCGGTCCGCTGGCATGTGGGAATCGTTAGCCACCGTTTGCTCCCAACAGGTTCTGAATCGGCTCGACGCCAAGCTTGAAGTAATCGGTCAGCAGCGCCGGATAGACGCCGACGATGACGATGGCGGCCACCAACCCGCTCATGGAGAGAATCTCCAGGGCGCTGGCGTCTCTGACGCCGACAAACCGGGGCTTTTCTGGACCGAAGAAGACCCGCTGCACCATCCACAGGATATAGCCCGCGCTGAGCACGACGCCGAAGACAGCCAGGATCGTCGCTTCACGGTAGACGGCGAAGGAGCCCAGGAAGACGAGCAGCTCCGCCGCGAAGCCGCTCATCGCCGGCAACCCTAGCGATGCCAGGCCCGCCACCATAAAGACGATGGCGATGACGGGCATGCGTTTGACCAGCCCACCCAGGTCCGGAATGTGCCGGGTATGGGCCTTTTCGTACACCAGTCCCACCATCAAGAATAGGAGGCCGGTAATGGTGCCGTGGGCAAACATCTGGAGCGACGCACCCGTGAGCCCCACCGTGTTGAGCGACGCGATGCCCAGCAAGACGAACCCCATATGGCTCACGCTGCTGAAAGCGATAAGCCTTTTCAAGTCTCGTTGCCACAGCACGACGATTCCGCCGTAGAGCACGTTGATGACTGCCAGTGTCGCCAGGAGCCAGGCATAGTCGCGGGCGACCTCCGGGAAGAAGCTGAGGCACAAGCGGAGGATGCCGTAGCCGCCCATCTTTAGCATGACGCCAGCCAGCAGCACACTGACAGCGGTTGGAGCATCGGTATGCGCGTCCGGCAGCCATGTGTGGAACGGCCAGATTGGCAGCTTTACGGCGAAGGCGGCCAGAAGCAGGAAAAACACTCCCGGGGCAGTGATAAAGACCGTGCTGAACTGAGCGTCCCGCAGCTCGATCATGTCGAAGGTGCCCGTTGAGACGAACAGGGCCAGAATCCCCACCAGCATCAGCGCGCTGCCGCCGATGGTGAAGATCAGGAACTTCATGGCCGAGTACTCTTTACGCCCACTGCCCCAGATAGATATCAGCAGGTACATCGGCAGCAGCTCCACCTCCCAGAAGAAGAAGAACATGAGCAGGTCCAGGGAGGTGAAGACGCCAAGGATGCCGCTCAGCAAGACCAGCATCCACACGAAGTATTCCTTCACACGAAAGTCGATCCTCCAGGAGGCCAGAATCGCGGCTACACCAAGGAGTCCCGTCAGCGCCACCATCGGGGCGCTCAGTCCATCCACGCCGAGGAAGTACTGGACGTTGAAAGCGGACACCCATTCATGCTTCTGGACAAACTGTGGGGTGGCGTCGTGCCGGTCCATCGATGCCCAGACAATCAGGGAAAGCACGAGGACGGTAACCGATACCGCCAGGGCGCCGAATCGGACCTGCCAGTCCCTGCGGGCGAGCAGGGCTATGACGATAGCCGCAATTGCCGGCAGAAATACGATTGCCGTTAGCACGTCTTACTCCAGTGATACCGGGGTGTCCTCAATGCTCTTAACCCCATATCCAGAACGCCCCCAGAATAAGCACGATCCCTATGGAGAACACCGCGCCGTAGAACTGCGCCTGGCCGGTTTGAAGCTGCGCCGGCATTCGCCCGAAGTTCCGGCCGACCCAGCCCACGGTGTTGGCCCCGCGGTCCACCACGTTGGCGTCAAACCAGTCCATGGACCGGGCCAGCCCGCCGTGGAGGAACCTGACGGTGAAGAGCGACTCGTAGAGGTGGTCCATGTAGTATTTCTGGGTGAACAGGGTGTGGAGCGGCCGGAACCTACTGCCCATAGCCTCCGCGGAGATCTTTTTCCGGACGTACATGAAATAAGCGGTCATGACGCCGGCTGCGCCCACCGCCGAGGAGATGGCCGCGACGCTGATGGAGAACCGCTCGTTATGCCCCGGGGTCAAGAATTCGGTCATCCAATGGGCCGATATCCCCAGAAACTTCCACGGCAAGTCGGCCAACCCGGAAAAGACGGAGAGCACGGCCAGGGCCACAAGGGGCAACACCATAATCCAGGGCGACTCGTGGAGATGACGGCCATGGGCGCCATCGTCGTGCGTCACGCTCTCATGTCCGGCGGCGACCCCCGAGGCAGTCGCCTCAGCCGCCGCGCCGCCTCGGTACGGGCCGGTAAAGGTCATGAAGATCATGCGGAACACGTAGAAGCCGGTGAGCCCCGCCGTCAGGACGCCGAGCCAGTAGAGGGTCTCCGCGCCGGAGACAATGCCGTTGGAGGAGGCGGCGTTGAGGATGGCGTCCTTACTCCAAAACCCGGAGAAGGGTGGTATACCCGAGAGGCTGAGTCCCGCCACGACCAGGGAGATGAAGGTGTACGGCATGACCCTTCGGAGCCCGCCCATGTAGCGCATATCGTAGGTGCCGGTCGTGTGCTGCACGCTGCCGGCGCCAAGGAACAAGAGGGCCTTGAAAAAGGCATGGGTGACGAGGTGGAACATCGCGGCGCCCATGGCGCCCATGCCCAGCGCCAGCATCATGTAGCCCAGCTGGCTTATGGTGGAGTAGGCCAGGACGCGCTTGATGTCGTTCGCCACCAGGGCCATCGTTGCGGCGAAGAGGGCCGTGCCGCCGCCGATCCAGGCCACCACGGTCAGAGCCCCCACCGATGCCTCGAAGACCGGGAACATTCGTGCCACCAGGAACACGCCCGCCGCCACCATCGTCGCCGCGTGGATCAGGGCGCTGACTGGCGTTGGGCCCTCCATGGCGTCCGGTAGCCACACGTGCAGCGGGAACTGGCCGGATTTCCCTGCCGCTCCGGCGAAGATGCCCAGCGCCAACCAGGTGAGCCCCACCCCGGCGAAGGTCCCTGCGGCCGCCATCTCATGCAGCTCCGATATCTCGAAGGTGCCGGTGGCCACAAATGCCCAGACAATGCCGATGAGCAGGCCCAGGTCTCCAAGGCGGGTGACGATGAAAGCTTTCTTGGCTGCGTTGGCCGCGGCGGGCCGGTCGTGCCAATGGCCTATCAGGAGATACGAGGAAAGGCCCACCATCTCCCAGAACACATACAGAAGGACCAGGTTCGACGCCATGACCAGCCCCAGCATGGCCGCCGTAAACAGGGACATCATGGCATAGTAGCGGCTGTAGCTGCTGTCCCCTCTCATATACTCTTGGCCGTAGATCTGGATCAGGAGGCTGACCCCCGCTACTACCACCACCATGGTGGCGGTCAGGGAGTCCATGACGATCCCGACGTTGATGGTCAGCGAGCCGACCTCGATCCATGCATGGGTCTGGTATCCCAGGTCATGCCCATCCTCGGAGATCGTCGCTACAAGAGCGGTGAGGGCCAGCGCAAAGGCCGCCACCATCGCGGCGACGGTGATGCGGCCGCTGAGCCGGTTGCTGGGCCCTAGAATCGGCCTTAGGACAACGATAAGGACGAAGGACAGCAGCGGAACGAGGAAAATGGACCAGGCTGCTAATTCAGGCATCGACTAGACTTTCCTGAGAATCTCTTGGGCGACATGCTCTCGGCCGCGGGGAATGTACACGATAAAGCTGCTGCTCTGGCTCCAGGTCCGGATTTCATCCTCCGGCAAGATCCGTGCCGGAAGGCCCTCAGCCTCAAACAACTCCTTCCACATCTCAGCGATGAGGAGGTTGGGCGCCTTTTTATATGGGCTCCAGGACATACTGGTTACCCTTTCATTTTGTCCGCAGTGGTGATGTCGACCGACTCCGTATTTCTGAACATCGAAATGACGATGGCCAGTCCTAACGCCACCTCCGCCGCCGCCACAACAATGATGAACAGGGCGAATGTCTGACCCGTCAAGAACGGCGAAACAGCAACCGGCTCTAATCCCGTTGGGCGAGACGGCGGGAACCTAGCGAAGGTCAGGAACGCGAGGATAACCCCGTTAAACATCAGCTCGATCGACATCAGAATGGTGACGATGTTCTTCTTCATCAAGGCCCCTGTAAGGCCGATGGAGAAGATGATCGCGGAAAGAATCAGGTAGTGGTTAATTCCGGCCATGGCTACCTAGCCTTTCGCCCTTACCATGATGGCTGAGTAGATATCGAGATGGGTCTTCGCGCGCATTATTGCTCGTCGGGCTCCCTTGCCAGAACGATGGAGCCGATAACTGCGGCCAGCAGAAGCACAGAAGCGATCTCGAAAGGCAAAACGAAGCCGTCAAAGAGGACGTTTGCAAGCGCCGCGGTCGTGCTGTCAGGGGCAGCTTCTCCGGACAGCCGCCAGTTCGTGTTCAGGAACACAACGGCGAAGGTGACGATCAGGAGCACCCCCAGGAATCCCGCACCGGCTTGCAGCCTGTTAGAGGGGTTGCCCCTCTGGACCTGTCCGGTGAGGAGAATCGCGAAGATCATGAGGATCGAGATGGCGCCTGCGTAGATCAGCACCTGCACGACGGCCACAAAGTCTGCGCTCAACGTCACGAAGAGCCCCGCCATGGTCAGGAAAGCAACCACCAAAAAAAGAGCGGCGCGGAACAGGTCCTTGAGGAGAATGACCCCCAGCGCGGAGCCAATGCCAACCACCGCCAGAATCCAGAACACAATGGAGGGGCCGATGCCTACGTTCATCGTTTAACGCCCAGCTTCTTCGCTTGGGAGAGAGCTGTTCTCATCCATCTCGATGCCATGGAGGTGTGGCCGTGCAAAGGCGCTAGGCTTCTTTTGGGCGGAGCGCAGCTCGTCGATATGCACCACCATACTGTTGCGGGTGTAGGTCGCCCTCTCAAACCCCGTTCCCATGAAAAGGGCGTCGTAGGGGCACGCCTCAACACAGAGTCCGCAAAACATGCACCGCCCGGTGTCGATGTCGAACACCTGGAGCCCGTACCGGTCACCCACGTTGGGGTCCGGCTCCGGGTCGGTGACGATTTTGATGGTCCCCAGGGGACAGTATTTCGCGCATGAGGCGCATCCCGTACAGCGGTCTTCATACCAAACGAACTCGTAGCCCCTGAAGCGAGGATAGATGGGGGCCCGTTCCTCCGGGTATTGCACCGTGAAGGGCGCCTTGAACAGATGTTTGAAGGTAACCACCAACCCTCGGAGTATTCCCTCTCCGTACATAGTCAAATCCCTCCCGTTGGGGCTGGGTCATACCCCGCATTGTCGGGGGTGATAATTGACCCCCGCAATACGAGGACTTTCCTGCGATCGCCGGGGAATTTGGTCAAACGCGTGGCAGTCACCAGGGCAATGCCGGCGATGGCAATGTTGACCGGGATAAGCCACTCAGGCAGTCCTCCGGGATACGCCACCACCTCAACGGCCATCACGAAGAGGTTGACCAGGGCCAGGGGAAGCAAGAACTTCCATCCCAGCGCCATGATCTGGTCTACCCGGAGTCTCGGGATGGTGGCGCGCACCCAGATGAACGCAGAGATCACAAAGCCGATTTTGAGCAGGAACCAGATATAGCCAGGCAGGATGAAGGGCCCCTTCCAGCCACTCAAGAAGAGTGCGGCGATCACTCCGGAGAAGCCGATGATAGCGGCATACTCCGCCATCTGGACTATGGCCCATTTCATCCCGCTGTACTCCGTGTGGAAGCCCGTCACAAGCTCCGACTCGGCCTCCAGCAGGTCGAAGGGCGCGCGGTTAAGCTCGGCGGATATCGCTACGATGAAGATCAGGAAGCCCAGGGGTTGGAAGGCGATATTCGGTACGAACCGTTGCGCCTCGACGATGCCGCTCATCTGCATGGTCCCAGTCACCACGACGATGCCGGCGACTGCCATCAGAAGCGGGACCTCGTAGCTGACCAGAAGGGCCACCGCCCTCATTGCGCCGAACAACGTGTACTTATTGTTGGCGCTCCAGCCAGCCATGAAGATACCAAACTCCGCGGCGGTAGTCACGGCGATGATGAACAAAATACCAACGTCCGGGTCGGCGAGAGCGGTGTTTTCGGCCCACGGAAGGACGGCGAACATCAGGAATACCGGCACCACGAACGCCAGCGGGGCAAGGGTAAACACGATCTTGTCCGCCTCGTGGGAGGTGACATCCTCCTTCGTCATTAGCTTCATCGCGTCTGCGAACGGTTGGAGTAACCCGAACTTGCCGACCCTGTTGGGGCCCAATCGCTGCTGAAATCGACCCAGCAGGCGACGCTCCAGCCACACGGTGAACGGGACTCCCAGCGCCGCGACATTCACGATTAACAGTCCGCCCGCCGCTCCTATAATCAGGAAAATAAGCCAGTCCGGGAAGACTCCGCTGTTCGACGCTCCCCCCATAGCACGACACATGGAGTCCCCCACGCGGGGGAAGAAGTTGATCACCCATTCCCGCCAGAGGTTCATCCCATCGAAAAAGCCGGGCGCCCTGCAGCCTGCCGCCAGTTGTTCGACGGGCATCAGCGGTCTACCTCGCCCAGGTTCACGTCGATGCTCCCAAAGATGGTGATGAGGTCAGCCATCTTCCACCCGATGAGTAGGTCTCGCAGGACCGTGAGGTTCATGAGCGAAGGTGAACGGATCGCGCACCGGTATGGGGAGATGTCGCCATCGCTCACCAAATAAAACCCAAGCTCTCCTTTCGGCGCCTCCACGTGGCTGTACGCATCCCCTTTTGGAGGACGGATCAGGATAGGCAGTTTCAACCGGTACTCCCCGGGCTCGATCTGCTCCGTGCACTGCCTCACGATACGCAGGCTCTGACGCATCTCTTCCAGTCTCATGAGGAAGCGGTCGTAGTTATCGCCGACCCGACCCAGGGGGACGTCGAACCTCATCCGGTCGTACACCTCGTACGGGTCGGCCTTGCGCAGGTCCCAGGGAACGCCGGAGGCCCGGAGGACAGGGCCGCTCACAGAACCGTTGATGGCTACCTCAGGGGAAAGGATGCCGACGTTCTTCGAGCGGCTGATCACGATCTCGTTCTCACGGATCAGCTTCTCGTAGTCATCGATGTGATGGGGCATCTCAGCCCGGAAGGTCGTCAGCGCAGGCATGAACTCCGGCGGAAGGTCGTCATTGACGCCGCCTACCCGCATGTAGGTGTTAGTGATGCGCGCGCCGCATACCATTTCAAACAGGTCAAGTATCTTTTCGCGCTCCCGAAACATGTACATAAGCGGGGTCGCGAAGGCCCCCAGGTCCTGCAAGAAAAATCCGATCCCCATCAGATGGGCAGCGACGCGCATCAGCTCCGCCATCATCACGCGGATATATCTGGCCCGCTCCGGCGCCTCTACCCCCAGCAGCTTCTCCGCTGCAAGAACGAAGGCCAGGTTGTTGGACATTGACGCCGTGTAGTCCAGCCGGTCCGTCAGGGTAATGATCTGGGTATAGGTGCGTTCTTCGGCCAGCTTTTCCGATCCCCGGTGGAGGTAGCCGAATATCGGCTCCACGTCTTGGATCACCTCGCCGTCAAAAGTAACGCGCAGCCTGAACACTCCATGCGTGCTGGGATGCTGAGGCCCCAAATTTACGGTAATCGGCTCGGTCTTGAGTGGCACAGACCCTTTCCTTGACCGGCTTACGGCCGCTGCAACAAGAAGTCCTTACGTAAGGGGTGGCCCTCGAAGCCCTCCCACAACATGATTCGTTTCATGTTGGGGTGCCCTTCGAAACGCACCCCCATGAGGTCATAGACCTCCCGCTCTTGCAAGTCCGCGCCCTTCCAGACCTCGACGACGGAAGGGACCGTAGGCTCCTCCCGTTCGTAGATGCGGGTCTTGAGGACCGCCGTATGGTTGTGCTTGATCGAGACCAGCCGGTAGACCACTTCGAAATAGTCGATATAGTCCACCGCTGTCACGGCTACCAGATAGTTGAACCAGAGGTCAGGGTCATCGCGCAAGAAGCGGCAAACGTCCAGCACGCGTTCGCGATCAATAAACACATCCGCAGTGGTAGTGTCGATCACAGAGCTCGGAATCTGCCTGGCGATCCGCTCACCCAGCTCTCTGGCCCCATACAGTCTAGTCACGGACCCACGACCTTCTCTTAGCAATGCTGCCCCTTTTGATCTTCTCGTGGAGCTTCATGATCGCGTAGAGCAAGGCCTCGGGCCTGGGAGGGCAGCCGGGCACGTAGACGTCCACCGGAATGATCCGGTTTACCCCCGGCACCACGCTGTACGACTCATAGTATGGACCCCCGCTAGTAGCGCAGACCCCCATGGATATAACCCACCGGGGCTCTGCCATCTGCTCAAAGATGCGCTTGATAGGGACCGCCATTTTCCACGTCACCGTGCCGGATATGATCATCAGGTCCGCTTGTCTGGGCGAGGCCCGGAAGGCCTCCATCCCGAATCGGGCAATGTCGAACCGGCTCATGGCGCTGCCTATCATCTCGAAGGCGCAGCATGCCAGGCCAAAAGTGAGGGGCCACAACGAGTTCTTTCGGCTCCAGCTCACCAACGCGTCCACAGAGGTAACCAGGACGTTCTGGGTCAGATCGCCCGGAACGACCACCGGGTCGTCCATGACCTGCCGGGGAGAGGTGGAGATCAGCTCGTTAATCTCGGCCCCTTCCTGGCGGTCCAGGTCCAGCGACCATTCCCTGGAGAGCGGCTTGGCCTCTCCATCACCCTGCATGGCTTATCTCCACTCTAGGGCCTTTTTTCGCCAGGCGTATACCAGGCCGACGGATAATATGGTGATGAAGACGAGCATAGCCGTCAGCCCCGTCCATGCAAGCTCCCTGATCTGAACAGCCCACGGAAAGATAAAGACCACGGTCACGTCGAACACCACGAATAACAGCGCGTAGAAGTAGTAACGGAAGTTAAACCTGACCCATGACCCGCCGATGGTGGGCATGCCACATTCGTAGGTATCATTTTTAACCTTGTTAGGCCGGTGGGGCTTGATTCCTACCTGCGTCAACATCCACGGGAGGAGCATCATGCTGACGGGAAGGGCGGCGGCGAAGATCAGGAAAATAGCAATGTATCCGAAGTCGTCTAGCATCTCGTTCCCCTGTGCCGCCAGGATTGAGAAAACACGGTTTGTCGGGTGCTCAAATCTGGTGCGACAATAGCACAGCCCCTTGAATATTTCAAGTGAAATTTCGCACAATCACCCTCGGCTAACGCCCAAAAGGCGCTGCTATGAAACCCACGAACCGCAAGCCATGAACCTCGATCGACGTATGGGTTGACGCAGATGACACAAAAAATGAAATCAATGGATAGGGCGTGCTTCGTGTTTTCCAAATCTGTGCAATCTGCGGATTAACGACCGGCTCCGGGAAGGCACGCCCGAAAGATCAAAGGCCCCGGCTTGCTCTCGTCCCTTCTTGACAAGTCCAAAGGTCGATGATAAACCGTTGGCGCTGGGACCGGCGATTCTTGCTCGATGCATCCTGGACGAGAGATAGGGAGGGGCTGATGCGAGTAGAAGGTCATGTGGCTATGGTGACCGGAGGAGGCAGCGGCATCGGGCGCGCCAGCGCCCTGGCGATGGCCGGACAGGGAGCAGACATCGTCATCGCCGACATCAACGCGGAGGTAGCGGGCAAGGTCGCAACCGAGGTAGAGGGAATGGGGGGGGCCGCGCTGGCGATGGAGACGGATACCTCCAGCAAGGCGGCGGTAGACCGCATCGTCAAGGCGGGGCTGGAGCGGTTCGGCAAGATCGATATCTTGGTCAACGCGGCTGGGATTGGCGCCATGGTGCCGGTGCGGGAGATGTCCGAGGAGCTCTTCGACCGGGTACTCGCCGTCCACGCGAAGAGCACCTTCCTCTGCTCCCAAGCCGTGTTGGACTCGATGATCCAGCAAGGATGGGGCCGAATCGTCAACATCACCTCCCGCGCGTCGGTCAAGCCACGAGCGGGCACCAGCGCCTACGCGGCCGCCAAGGCAGCCATGCTGGGCTTCTCCCGTGCGCTGGCCGCCGAGGTAGGGGAGCAGGGCATCACCGTCAACAACGTGGCCCCCGGCGTTACCCTCACCAATATGACCAGTCCTCCCGAAAGGACCGCTACGGCGGAGCACCAGGTCGAAGAGCAGCGTATGCTGGGCGTCCTCACCCACCCCCTGCGCTACGCTCACCCTGAGGAGATCGCCGAGGCCGTCCTGTACTTCTGCGGCCCTAACAGCGACCACACCACCGGCATGACCCTTCACGTCAACGGCGGCAGCTTTATGCCCTGACGGGGTGCTGAAAAACACCCCCAAACCCCCTCAAGGGGGTTCAAGGTATCCGCCTAAGGCGGATGGTTTGTGAAGGGGGACACCCCCTTCTACCCCCGCCAAAGGGGCGGAGCCCCTCTGGACACCCCTTTTCAGCATCCTGCTAACGGCGCCGCGGAGGCGCGCCGGTGCTCTCCGGGGCCTGGTTGTATCATTGCCGGGCCGTGCGGCGTGAAGGTCATACAGGAATAAAGGAGGGCTCGCCATGGCGAAGAACGGTTTCCGCGTCTTTGATAGCGATCTGCACGTCATCGAGCCTCCGGACCTGTATAAGCGCTACCTCGATCCGAAATACCGGGACCAGGCCCCCACCGCCATTCCCGCGGCCGACGGAAGCACCCGGCCCTCCGCCTGGCGGGTCGGCGAATACGTCTTTCCCCGAGAGCTCGGCGCAGGGCGCACTGAAGCGGATGCCCGCGCGCGGGTTGTGCTGGCCCATTATGACGGACAGGGCTACGATCCCAAGTCCCAGCTGGAGGCGATGGATGTTGAAGGCATCGATGTCGGCGTTCTCTTCCGTACCCTCCCTGTCATAGCCATCGATGCCCTGGAGCCGGAGTTCGCCCTTGCCCTCTGCCGGGCCTGGAACGATTGGATCACCGACTTCCGCTCTTTGGACCCGCACCGTATGCAAGCTGCCGCGATGCTGACCTTCCACGATCCTGCACTGGCGGCAGCCGAGCTACGCCGATGCGTCGAGGAGCTGGGCATGGTGGCGGCCCAGATGGCCCCCAACCCCGTGAACGGCCTCCACCTCCACGATCCCAGGTGTGATGTCCTGTGGGCCGAGGCGGAGCGCCTGGATGTGCCCATCGGCTTTCATCCCGCGCCGAACAACTACGGCGACGCCACTTTCGCAAACCGGTTTCTATCACAGCCCAGCACCGGTATCGCCGTCGGACTGCACAACCCCGTCGAGCTCATGTCCGCATTGGGCAGCCTTACGGTGGGGGGCGTGCTCCAGCGCTTCCCCAAGCTCCGAGTCGCCCTCCTGGAGGGTAACTGCGCCTGGCTGCCCTGGGTGCTGTGGCGCATGGACGAGTTCTACGCCATGACCAAAGGCGGCGAAAGGGTCCAGCTGGACGACCAGCCCAGCACGTATTTCCTGCGGCAAGGCTTTGTGAGCATCGAGTCTGAGGAGCATCTCTCGAAATATGTGGTCCAAGAAATGGGTGACGATCTCCTGGTCTTCTCAACCGACTACCCCCACTCCGACTCGCGTTTTCCGGAATCGACGAACACCTTCCTCAACCTGGAGCTGAGCGACGAGAGCAAGGCCAAGGTGCTCTGGGATAACTGTGCGCGCCTCTACGGTAGTCGAGTCGGCAGTGCCCTAGCGGCGTAACGAGACGTTCGGGGTGTCACCGACGGAGGGCGCAGCCGTCGCAGCGGCCTTGTTCAGGTGTTGGGACTCAGCCGTCGCAGCAGTGTATTCAGGCGCTGGGAGTCATGGGCCAGCAGCATGGCAAGCTCCTTGCCCGCTCTCTTCAGAAACTCACCCCCGTCTTCGTGGGTGTCGCTTGCAAGTCGCAGGCAGGCGGCCAGGGCGTCGTCTCGAGTGGCGACGGGTGCGCTGGCCAGGATCGGCAGGAAGCCCAACGACGTTGTGAACTCCCGCAAGTCCTCCACCGTTGCCAGGTTTACGAAGCTGTGGATACGCGCCGGCCGAGGGGGGAGGTACTGCCGCAGCGCGCCGTTGACCTTGTGGCCGACCACCAGCGTTTGAAAGTCCGTGCGGAGCAGCTGCCCAAGCTCCGGGTGAGAGCGGTACAGGTCCTCCTCCGTCGCCTCTTCCTGTCCCAGGGCTATGAAACGCCGTCCGGGGTCGATGCTGCCGGTAGAGGCGTTGTGGACCACGCCGTAGAGCTCCACCTCACCGTCGGTGGCCCGGACCAGGCTGCCCAGAGGCGGCGGCTCCCCCAGCCGATGGCATTGCGCGACGAACTCCGCCGTGGAGGCCTCGACCACCTCGCCGAGTCTACTGTCCTGCGTCATGTCAGCCGGCCTCTCGTAAACCTATTTCTCACGGCAGGGCCCTCTCCATGCTCCTACTTGAACCCAACTACGTGGTCGCCTCGCCCACGGTAGCCTTTTCAAATCGAGCGTACGCGCTTGCTACGCGCCTTCTCGGACGTTGAAGCGCCGAGCCCCTGCTCCTCGAGGCTGGCCTCCACCAGGGTCCAGAAGTAGCGGCGATCGGCAGCCGTTACCACGGCCCGCTCGTGGGCCTCCTGTAAAGCGACCGGGTAGCCTCTCCCTTTGCGGCACTGGTCCAAAAGTGTTGCGTGGAGCAGGTCGATTGCATCCGGATCGTCGACGACCCACTGAGGCGTTTCGACCCGGGCGATCTCGCCGCCGACGTTCACGTAGAAGAAGCTGATCCGATGCCTCCCGTAGCGTTTCACGATGGGCGACTGGCTGGCGAACACGGCGGAGCGCTCCCCGGGCTCCAGGAGCTGCTCGAAGAGATCACGGTCCATGAGTCCTTGGGCGACCTCGTCACATTCTTTCTTGCCTACGCCGTCTCTGCCGCAAAAGAAGTCGCATCCCTTGGTCTCCAACCCATCGTGGGGGCAATGGGCGACGCGGAGTATATTCAACACCTCGGTGCTTCTCGGGCGGCTGATGTAGCTGGCGAAGGCCAACGGCCCGGATTGCCGATGCTCGTACAGGCCGTCCAGAGCCGGCAGCAGCCCTTCCTCCAACAAGTGGGCCTGGACGAAATCGGGGTAGCGGTCGCTGCTGAGTTCCCACAGGACCAGCGAGCCGTCCAGCAAAGCCAGCACCGGCGTCCCGGCTGCGAGGTCCCGCAGCCGCCTTTCCAGAGCCTCGCATTCCATCACCATGCGCTTGATCCCCAGCACGGGGCCTTCTATAGCCTGTACCCGTATGCCCCCCGCGGGGTCCCCGATGCTCATCTGATCGTCTCGGCTGTACAGATGAGGCTCACTGAACAGCTCCGCGCCATGCTGAGAGCCGTAGCGTAGCAGCGCCCCGCCGATGTTTATGAGAAAGCAGTGGGCAGGGCCGTGGCGGTCCACGTCGATTTGGGAGCCGTCGGTCGCCAGGGCGACATAGTCTGAGGGGACGGGCACCGGGGGGCGTCGCGCGCCGAGCAGGGGAACGTCACCTTCCAGGCGCTCCGCCGGAGCGGCCACGAGCCAGGTCACCTTGCGCGCTGCGGCGGCCTCGATCCGCTGCCAGAACCGCTCTTGTTCAAGCACTCCATGGGGCCGCGCCAGTGGCTGGCCCAGGGCACGCGAGGCGGCCCGGAGCCGTTGCACACGCTGACTCCGTGACGCTTGGAGCCACGAGGCCATCCCCGATATCTGGCGTGCTGCTGCGTGAAAGTCCAGTCCCATCGTTAGTCCGCGTTGCCTCGCCTTACCGGAGGACCCGCTCATCTCCGACGCGTCGGGTGATGCGCTGCTGGTCCATATACTCCAAGAGGCCCAGCACATATTTGCGGCTGGTGCCGAACATATCGCGGACCTGTGCCACGGTGATCGTCCCCTTTTCTCGAAGTTGCGCCGTCACCTGGGCCACCATCTCCTCGTAGGCCTCTGTCGTGAAGACCGCCTCGGAGCTTGCCCTCACTACCCGCCCTTGTTCCTGCAGAAAGCTGAATAGCTCCGGGTCGATGCGAATATCGCTGGGTGGGCTGAAAGGTGTTGCGGACAGGGCGGTCAGATAACGCTCCACCTCCTGCTGACGCTGTTGGTCCAGCGAAACCCGATGGCCCGAACGGCGCAGCACCGGCCCCTCCTCCTCGATGGCCTTGGAGGCCACCAGGTGCTGGACTACGAGGCCGAATGCCTGGGAAGGAAGCTCCAGCCGACTTCGCACCTCTTCTTTCGCCATGCCGCGGCGAATGGGGAACCGTGCATGGTGCTCGCCCAGGATGTGTTCCACACGGCCCTTGAGCGCCTCGCAGCCATGGCTTGAGTACATGAGCGTGTTTCGCTGCACTTCTGATTGGCCCAGGGTTATTGCCTGCTCCGAGTTGACCAGCGATTCCAACGCGCCTCTGACATCATCCCACGGCAGGGTTGTCACGGTGGTCAGCGACGATGCTTGGCACGGCTCGTGGGTAGCCAGGGCTTCCAGCACCACCTCCTCAGGCGTGCCCGCCTCCAAGAGCTCCAAGTGCTCCAGCAACGACTGTTGGAACCGACGGTGGCGCTTGGCCCTGGGCTCGACGATCTCGCCGCCGGCCAGGGTGCCGCGGGAGTCTCGAAGGATGAACAGGTCCCCCTTGATTGCAGGAGAGGGCCACTGAGTCTTGACCTGCACCCATCCCTCGTCGCCCGCCTTGAGCTCATTGGCGTCCAGAAGCCTGATCTTGGCCGGTGATTCGAAGGCCCCACTGTGGAAGGTGACCGACGCGCCGTGCTTGAGCGATCCTGGAGTATCTCGGACCATGCGCAGCTTGCCGTCCAGCGCCTCCGTGGTAACGAGCCAGCCGGGGATAGTCAGGACATCTCCTCGATGCAGCTCTTCATGGCCGATACCGGATAGATTGACGGCCAGGCGTCGTCCTGGGCCAGCCTCATCCAGCTTCTTACGGTGACTTTGAAGGCCCCTGATGCGAGCGCGACGGCCGCCGGGGACGATCTCCACCTCCTGGCCTGCCTGCAGGCTCCCGTCGGTGAGGGTCCCGGTGACTACGGTGCCGAAGCCCGACATGACGAAGGAGCGGTCGATAGGCAAGCGCGGTTTACCCAGGTCCCTGCGTGCCGGGGTCTCGTCCAGGAGCCGGGCCAGCTCTCCCTTGAGGTCCTCCAATCCCTCTCCCGTGATGGACGATACAGCGGTGATGGGGGCCCCTTCCAGTTCCGTACCTTCCAGCACCTCTTCAACATCGGCGGTGACCAGCTCCAGGAAGTCCTCGTCCACCAGGTCTTTCTTTGTCATGACGACGATCCCTTTTTTGACATGAAGCAGGTCGAGGATCGCCAGGTGCTCCCGGGTCTGGGGCATCACCCCCTCGTCGGCGGCGACGATCAGCATAGCCAGGTCTATCCCGCCGACGCCGGCGAGCATATTCCTCACGAACCGCTCGTGGCCGGGCACATCGATGACACTGACCTCGCGTCCATCGGGCAGCGTGAGCCAGGCAAACCCCAGATCGATGGTCATCTCCCGCTCTTTCTCTTCTTTGAGACGGTCGGGATCGATGCCTGTCAGGGCCTTGACGAGCGTGGACTTGCCGTGATCAACATGGCCCGCTGTGCCGATGACGTACATGACGAACCGAGCCTTTGGCGGACTGAATAGTTGGGGCCGGTCGCCGCCGCGCTAAGAATAGCATATCGTTTTAGCCCGTTCACTTTGACCGCGAAGGCACAAAGGCATGAAGCTCGCTCCATAGCGACTGACCTCCCTTTGTGGCTTCGTGTCTTTGTGGTGAACCAGGGAGTGTCACTACCCAGCCAGGAGACGGACGAAAAGCTCGTTGCTCAACAGCCGGCCCCTGGAGCTAAGCCGGTACGTGCCACTGGACTCGGTAAGCAGCCCCAGTCCCGTGAAGTGGGAGAGGGTTTCCCTATGAGGGCGCACCGCCTCCTCGCCGAATCGGTGTACCAGCGACTCGGGGTCGGCCCCTTCATCCAGTCGCAGCTGCAGGATCAGGGTCTCAGACAGCTCCTCTGCTTCGCTGAGGGGCTTCCGCTCCTCGACTACTGGAGTCGCGCCATCAGTGCTCTTGGGGCCTGACATTCGTGTTACATAGTCGGCAGGCGACCGTATATTCCAGAACCGTTCTTTCCCCAAGTAGGAATGGGCACCGGGTCCAACCCCCAGGAAAGGCTCGTTACGCCAGTAGATAAGATTATGCCGGCATTCGTGGCCGGGAAGGGCCCAGTTGGAGATCTCGTAGTGGCCGTAGCCCGCCTCTCCAAATCTTTCTTCGGCCAGCACATACATATCAGCGGCCATGTCCGGGTCCGTCTGGGGGATGGCGCCCCTTTCGACGTCGTTCCACATCGGCGTTCCCTCCTCGACGGTGAGGGCATACATCGAAATATGGGGCGATTGAAGGTCAAGGGCCTGGTCCAGGGTGGAGCGCCACGTGTCCATGGATTGAGTCGGCAGGCCGTACATAAGGTCGATGCTCACGCTCTGGAAGCCTGCCTGCTTCACCAGTCGAACAGCGCGGGTAGCCTCGGCGGACGTGTGGCGCCTCGTCAGGAGCTTCAAGAGGTCATCGTCGAAACTCTGGACGCCGATGCTGATGCGGTTGACGCCCATCTCACGCCAGCGACTCAGCGTGTCGGAGTTCACGTCGCCTGGGTTGGCCTCCACGGTGACCTCGGCGTCGGGCAGCACCTGAAAAGCGCTGTTCGCCGCATCGATGATGTGCGCCAGGGCGTCTGCGTTGATCCACGATGGCGTTCCACCACCAAAGAACACCGAGCGCACCTGGGTACGGTCCAGGTCCGACCCCCACAGCCGGACCTCCTTCACCAGGGCCTGGACGTACTCCGGAATAAGCCCTTCCAACCGGGCGTAGGTATTGAAGTTACAGTAGGTGCACTTGGTCTGGCAGAAGGGAATGTGGATGTACAGGCCAATGGGTGTTGACGGCATGGCTTACACGTTGAACAGGAAGGTGACCACATCACCCTCTCGGATCACGTACCCTTTCCCTTCCAAACGTAGCACGCCACGTTTCCGGGCCTCCGGGACACCGCCCAGCTCCGCAAGCTCGTCAAAGCCTACCACCTCGGCGCGGATGAAGCCCCGCTGCAGATCCGTGTGGATCTTGCCGGCCGCCTCGGGCGCCGTCGTGTCCTGATGCACGCTCCATGCCCGGACCTCCTCGTTAGACGCGGTGAGGAAGGTCACTAGCTGCAACGCATCGTAGGAGAGCCTGATCAGCCGGCGAAGGCTGGTCTCCTGGATTCCAGCCAGCTCCATCAGCTCGGCGGCTTCGTCGTGCTCCAGCTCCACCATCTCCGCTTCTAGTTTCCCGCATAGAGCTATGACCCTGCGCTGGGCCCCGCCCGGAGGCATGCACGCCCGCTCTATCTCCCCGGCCTGTGGAAGGTCTCCCTCTGCGATATTCAGGACCGCCATGAGAGGTTTCGCCGTAAGCAGCTGAAAGTTTTGGAGCAGTTGTCGCTCTTCGGGGCTCAGGGTCTGCTCCCGCACCGGAGTCTCCTCTTCCAGCCCCGCCTTCAGCCGGACCAGCAGCTCCCCCTCTTTGCGGGCTGCGTCTCGGTCCTGAGGCTTGGAACCTTTGAGAGAGCTCTCGATCCGCCCCAGCCGCCGCTCGATGATCGAGAGGTCTGACAGGGCTAGCTCCAGCTCCATGGAGGCGGCCTCCTCCTGGATTCGGTCCGCCTGCGCCGTGTCTTCGCCGGGGCTCTGAAACGCTCCAATCACGTGGACCAAAGCGTCCATCCGGCTCAGGTCGTTCAGGAATTGTCCCTCGATCCCCTTGCCTTTGCCGAGCCCGGCCGGGGCACTGGGGATGTCCAGATACGTGACCTCTGCCTGGACCAGCTTCTTGGCCTTGAAGATCGTAAACAACGTGTCCAGACGGGGGTCCGGGACTTTGACGTTGCCCAGGCTGGCCCTGGCCCCCCCGCGTCCTGCCGCCTCTCCCTTGCCGCCTGTCAGCGCCCGAAAAACGGTCGTTTTCCCGCTTTGGGGAAAGCCGATAATGGCTATTTCCATGAGCCCAGTCTAGGCGCGGGGTACGAGAGGGTCAAGAGTTGGATGGGGTGCTACTGGATGGCGTAGAGAACGCCACACGTGGGAGCGGCGGCGATAGCAGCGCTTCTGGCATCCTCTCGAGCTGAGAAGGGACCGACCGAATCCTGGGAATCAGGTGAACAGGGGGAGCTGCTGTACTTGTAGTACCAGTCTTTATCCGGCACCACCGGCTCTTCCGGTAGCACGCTTCCATCGTCCCCTATCTGGAAGAGCGAGATGCGTGGTCGCTCCTGAGAGGTCGGGACGTAGAGGGATCCATCGGCTACAACCAGCGAGGAGGAGGGCAGATTCCCCAGGGGGACGTCCCAGCTCCAGACCACGTCGCCCGTGTCCGAGTCCAGACCGTAAACGGTCCCGTCGTCGGAGCCGACGTACAGGATGTTGCCGGCCAGGACCGCCGAGTGGTTAATGGAGCCTCCTGTCCGGAAGCTCCACTGGGTCAGGCTGTTCGACTTGTCTATGGCATAGACCATTCCCCGGCGGGTGGCCACGAAGACGCTAGTATCTGCTATCACCGGGGTGGAGACGACAGACCCGCGGCGGAGATTGTTAATCCATACGAAGCCCCGCTGTCTCGGAGGCCTGTCTATCGCCACGTTCCAGACAAAGAGCTGGGTGCGGATGGTAAAGAGGCGGTGGTCAAAGGGCCGTCGTCGTTCGTTTATGTCCAGCGCCAACACCGTACCGTTCTCCGTCCCGATAAAGGCCGTATCCCCAGATACAGAGGGGGCGGCCCCGGCGGGAATCACCGTACGGTAAAAGTATCGGGTGCCACCGGTCTCGATATCCACAAAGTAGACGTTGCCGTCCTGGGAGGCCACGACGGCAACCCCATTGTCACTGATGGGGATCGAGGCGTTGATACCATCGTCGGTCTTATATTCCCAAAGGAGCCTGCCGCTTTCAGCATCAATGGCGCTCAAAATACCCGCCAGATCTCCTACATAGACCACACCGTCCTTGACCGTCGGCGCCGTGAAAACCGAGCTGGGTGTCCTATAGACCCACTTGATATCGCCCGTCAGCCTGTCCAGGGCCATCACTTTTCTGCTCCGGAGGGCCAGAAATACGGTGTCATCGGTCACCGCGGGGGTGCCGTCCACCGGTGAGTCCAGGGGCGTCGACCAGATGGTGGAGCCATCATCCGTTCGCAATGCGAGAATTCTGCGGTCGCCGGTGGCGAGGTACACCACGTCCCCGGTTACAGCCGGGGCCGCCCAGATGATCTCTGGAGTGGCGAACATCCACTTCACCGTGCCTTCCAACGACGGTGAGAGGCCTGGTAAAAATCCACTGTGGGTGGCATCCCGCTGAGACATCGCCCATTGCCCCTCTGCCGAGACTGCGGAAATGCCCGGCTGGGATGGCAGAGGGACCGATGCATTGCCCACGGTCAGGAAAAGCACGGACCCTATCAGCACCGCCAACGCTGCTGATCCTACCCCCACCGCCCTGACACCCCGGCCCTGTAGCCGTCTCTCAACGATTTGCCGGTCCTGGGCCTGCTCTTCGACGGCGTCGGCCGGCCAGAGTGTGGCCCAACAGCTCTCGCAATGGGCCAACGATGCCGGATTGTCGTGGCCGCAAACGCGGCAATATATTCGTCGCCCCTTGATCCCAGCCGATAGTCCAACGTCTGCGAGCACCGGCTCTTGCTCTGATGGCGGGGTTGGATCCGAGGGGCTGGTCACCGGTGGCGTGATGACCGGGGTAGGAGCGGCCGCGGCCGCCTGCCCAAAAGCCTCGGCAAAGGCGACCGGCGAGGCGTAGCGCTTCTCAGGGTTACTGGCAATCGCCGTTAGGATGACGTCGCTGATGAGAGAGGGAATCAAGGGGTTGAGGTCGTTGGGCCGAGGCGCCGGGGACCTCAGCTGCTTCGCCCAGACGGTGGTCGGGTCGGACCCCTGGTGTGGGACCCTTCCGGTGAGCAGGTGATAGGCCAGGACCCCCAGGGCATACACGTCGCTCCGCTTGCTCACGGACATATCCATAGCCTGCTCTGGCGACATATAGGTTGGCATCGGAGTCGACGACGAGGAACGAATGAGGGGGTGGGCCCCTTTGGCCAGCGTTGCCATCCCGAAATCCGATAGCTTGTAGTCGCCCGAAAGCGATATGAAGACGTTGGAAGGCTTGAGGTCACCATGAATGACGTTCACGCTATGGGCTGCGTCCAGGGCGCTGCCAATTTGAGAAAGCAGTTTCCCCACGTCGGCAATCGTTATCGGAGACTCCAGGCGCTTCGCCAGGGAGCCCTCTCCCATGAACTCCATGGCCACCCACGGAGTTCCATCCTCACCGGTGTCTAGAACCGATACAATGTGCGGATGATGTAACGCCGCGACCCGACGAATCTGCTCGAAGTAGTCGGCCAACAGGTCAGACTCTTCCGAGAAAAAGGGGCGCAGGGCCTTGACCGCGATCTGTTGCCCGTTTCCGGGGTCTTTGGCGCGGTATAGGGTAGCCAGACTGGTGGACGCCAACCGCTCTTGCAGGGGGAAGCGTCCGATATGTGAGTCAATCTGCTGAGACATTGTCGGTATACGGCCAGGCGAGGCAAGTCGGTCGATGGGGTAGAATTGTACGGTATCCCGTAATCTGATGTCAAAATAAGGTACGCTCCGCGGAGCCTTTCAGGTTCTGACCTATCAGTTGGCGGCGTGAGCGAGACCCACAGTGGAGGCCCCCTTGCCCGGCAAGCTCTACATCCTCCACGGAGAGGACGAGTACTCCAGCAGGGAATACTTGGACGAAATCAAGGGGCGGCTGGGCCCTCGGGATGCTCTGGATGCCAACACCACAGCGTTCGAAGGCCGGTCCCTGGCGTTCCCAGAGTTCCAGATGACGTGCAACACCATCCCCTTTTTAGGCGACTCGCGGCTCGTCATCGTCCAAGGGCTCCTGGAGAGGTTCGATGCTCGGTCCTCTGGCGGCTCGAGGCGACGCTCCTCCCAAGGAAAGGCCGGTGATAAGGCCTCGGGAGAATGGGACGGAGTGGGCGCGTCAATACAGGCCATGCCCCCCACCACCACGGTTGTATTCATTGGAGGGCCGCTCAGCACGAAAAGCTCGCTTTATAGCCAGCTCGCTCCCCTCGGGGAGGTCAAGGAGTTCCCAGGGCTGCGGAGTGACCGTCTAAACCGGTGGATCACGGACCGGGCTGGACAGCAGGATGGAGCGATCAGCCCAGGTGCTGCGCGCCTCCTGGCGAATTTTGTCGGAGGGAACCTGCGGCAGCTTGACAGCGAAATCCGGAAGCTATGCGTGTACGCGGGTCCTCGCCCTGTCGATGAGGATGACGTTCGAGGTCTGGTGGAGGATACGAGGCAGGCCGGAATCTTCACCCTCGTCGATGCCATCATGGAAGGACGGCGCAACGAGGCTATACGGACCCTCCGCCAGCTCATCGAGCAAGGAGCGGCCGGCCCCTATATCATCACTATGTTGGCGCGACAGGTGCGGATGGTGCTCCAGGCCAAATCCCTGGCCAAAGAGGGGGCTAGCGGCAGTGACATGGCTCGTGCCCTCGGGACAACCTCCGACTTTGTCTTGCGCAAGACTCTGGAGCAGGCCAGGTCCTTCACCGAGGTCGAGATCATAGCGCTGTACCGACAATTCTTGGATGCAGACCTATCCATAAAAACAGGGGCCATGACGGAAGAGCTGGCGTTGGAGACCCTCGTCGTCGAGGCAGCCGGAGCGAGAAGGTGACCTGAGCCTAGGCCCGCTCATACATAATCGGGTTGTGGCAGGCGACGAAATGGCCGGGCTCTACCTCCTCCAGCGGAGGCATGGGCTTGAGGCGACAGTCGTTTATGACCTTGTTGCATCTGGGCATGAACGGGCATTCATCGCCCATGTTCAGCAGGTCCGGTGGGGCGCCCCGCAACGAGACCAGGGGGGCGTCAGCATTGTCAAGACGAGGCACAGAGCGCATGAGCCCCCATGTGTAGGGGTGCAATGGGCGTTGGAAAAAGGCCTTGGTTTCGGCCTCCTCCACTATATAACCGGCATACATCATCGCGACCCTGTCCGCCATCTGGGCGATTACCCCCAGGTCATGGGTGATCAGTAAGATCGCAGTACCCTGAGCCTTCAGTTTCCCCATCTGTTGCAATATATCGGCCTGAAGAGTGACGTCCAGGTTGGTAGTGGCCTCATCTGCGATCAGCACTTTGGGGTTTAGCACCATGGCGGTGGCAATCATCACCCGTTGGCACATACCGCCGCTGAGCTGAAATGTGTACAGGGACATCGCCTCTTCTGGGTCAGGCATGCCAACCCGGGCCAACGCCTCAACGGACAGACGTCGCGACTCTTTCTTGGAGACGGGAAGGTGGCTGACGATCATCTCCTCGATCTGGATGCCGACATTCAAGATGGGATTCAAGCCGGCCGTGGCGTCCTGAAACACCATGGAGATGTCCTTGCCCCGCAGCTTTCGGAGCTCCTCGCCGCTCAGCTGCATCAAGTCCCTATCGCCAAACATCACTCTCCCACCGACAATCTTGCCTGGATAGGGAACAAGCCTCATGATGGAAAGCGCCGTCATCGTCTTGCCGCAGCCGCTCTCTCCCACGAGGCCGAGGACCGTTCCCGGCTCCAGAGACAGGCTGACGCCGTTGACGGCCTTCACCACCCCCTGCCTGTGGCGGAAGTGGGTGCTCAGATTTTGGAGCTCCAGCGCCGGGGCCGATCCGATCGCTACTGCCCTCCGGCCTGCTCCGCAGGCTTTACTTGGAACGCCGACGCTTAGCGGCGCCCGGAACCATTCCGAAGATCAACGGGTTGGAACCGGCCCGCCCTTAGTTCTTTGATGAGGTCCTGAAGGTCGGCTATAGGCCGTTCAAACTCTGTGGCATAGGTGGCGATATCCTTGACCGCATGAGTGTCGCTGGCGCCGGAGGCATGCATTCCGCGGTCGCGACACAGGTCCGCGGAGAATCGGTTCTGCTGGTCCGACCCGCGACCGTTGAGCGTCTCGATGCCATCGGCGACTTGCAACAGCGGGTTTTTTTGAGCCCGCTTAATCTGTTCCTCATAAGGCGGCACCCAGGGGCCGTCCCCTTCGTGAAAGTTCCGCCGATATGGATGCGCCGCCAGGATGGCCCCACCGACTCGATCAACCTCGGCCTTCACAAAGTCCGCCCGATGCATGCCGAAAACATAGCCCTCCAGCCCGAAAACCAGCAGGTGCCCCCCCTCAGTGGTTATTTCCACGCCCGGGAGTACCAGAATACCGTGTCTACGACCCAGGTCCCGGGTGTCCTGGTGGTCCCAAAACTGGTCATGCTCCGTCAGACAGATACCGCCCAGACCTGCCTCCTTGGCGCCCGAGGCCAGATCGTCCGGAGAAAGCAGGCTATCCCACGACTGGGGTGCGGTGTGATTGTGGAGATCTATCAGCAATCTTGGGGTAGTCTCCCACCATGCTCAACCTAAAGTCAAGGAGTTGGCCTGGGGGAAAGAGGTCGCGTCCAGTTCGGGCCCAGTTTGGTTCTCATGCTGAAGCGAGCGCCGATACCTCTACCAAGGCCGCAGCGTGAAAATGGGCCTGCGTTCGGGGTGTGCGCTACCCGTGGGACGGGACTCCATAACTCTTGACAATGATAAACTCCCCCGCCTATACTGAAATTCGCCTCGTCCAGCGAGGAACACTGCGGGAAGAGAGTTGGAGCGAAGAAAGACGTTGGCAAAGGCCCTCTGACATAGGAACCACGGTGTAGCTGGGCGCTGAGCGGCTCGGTCAGGCATCGAGCCGCTCTTTTGTGCCCATGACCCTCGGCCCTCGGAAACCCCGGACCCCAAGGTCCCCGGCTTCCGAGAGCGCAAGGGAGCGCCGGACGAGCCTTCTCCACCAGAGAGGGCTCTGGCAAAGCACCTTACAAAATAAAGAGTGGGTGAAAGATAATGCTGAAGCCGCCTCGGCTTTGGCCCAGCGTCGGCGCCTCCTATGGGAGCTCGACCAGGGCAAGGCGAGACGACTTCAGCCGCTGATGGCTTCTCGTTGAGTCTTAATGTAGGTCAAGCTACTAAGGGCCCACGGTGGATGCCTTGGCGCCAAGAGCCGATGAAGGGCGCGGTAAGGCTGCGAAATGCCTCGGTTAGCCGTCTAACAGGCTTAGCCGGGGATTCCCGAATGGGGAAACCCCTCTCGCTGAAAGCGGGAGACTCCTGGCTGAATACATAGGCCAGTGAGAGGTAAGCGGGGGAACTGAAACATCTAAGTACCCCGAGGAAAAGAGATTATTCCCTGAGTAGTGGCGAACGAAAGGGGAGGAGCCCAAACCTGAGGGACCTAACGGGCTGGAGCCCTATGTCTCTTGGGGGTTGTAAGACATGATCGGAGGCTCTCCAGATCCTCCAAGGAGTTACAAATCCGACTTCTAGCCGAAGGTCCCTGGAAAGGGCCACCATAGCGGGTGATAGTCCCGTAGGCGAAAGGGGAAGGACTCCTATCATGTTCTTGAGTACCACGGGGGAACCGAGGAACCTTGTGGGAAGCTGGGGTGACCACGCTCCAAGGCTAAATACTCTTGGCGACCGATAGTGAACCAGTACCGTGAGGGAAAGGTGAAAAGAACCCCGGGAGGGGAGTGAAATAGACCTGAAACCGTGGTGCCTACAAGCGGTCAAAGTTCGCCGCAAGGCGAATGATGGCGTGCCTATTGAAGAATGAGCCAGCGAGTTGCTCGCAGTGGCAAGGTTAAGGGATTGAAGTCCTGGAGCCGAAGCGAAAGCGAGTCCTAAATGGGCGTCTAGTCGCTGCGAGCAGACCCGAAACCGGGTGAGCTACCCATGGCCAGGGTGAAGTGAGTGTAAGAGCTCATGGAGGCCCGAACCCGTGTCTTGTGCAAAAGGCAGGGATGAGCTGTGGGTAGAGGTGAAATGCCAATCGAACTCGGAGATAGCTGGTTCTCCCCGAAATGCATTGAGGTGCAGCCTTAGGAATAACCATAGGAGGTAGGGCTCTGGATGGGCTAGGGGGCGTGAGCTTACCAAACTCAACCAAACCACGAATGCCTATGGTGGAATCCTGGGAGTGAGACAGTGGGGGATAAGCTCCATTGTCGCGAGGGTAACAGCCCAGACCATCAGCTAAGGTCCCTAAGTGGAGGCTCAGTGTCAAAGGAAGTCGATTGCCACAAACAGCCAGGAGGTTGGCTTAGAAGCAGCCATCCTTTAAAGAGTGCGTAACTGCTCACTGGTCAAGGGAATCGGCGCCGACAATTCATCGGGGCTTAAGCCTCCCACCGAAGCTATGGGGTTCGTCCTTCGGGACGGACCGGTAGGGGAGCGTTCCCAGTGCAGCGAAGCTGGATCGTGAGGGACAGTGGAGCGCTGGGAAGTGAGAATGCTGGCATGAGTAGCGTAATCTCGGTGAAAACCCGGGACACCGAATGCCTGAGGTTTCCTACGCAACGTCAATCGGCGTAGGGTTAGGCGGGCCTTAGTCGAGGCCGAAAGGCGTAGATGATGGACAGCAGGTCAACATTCCTGCCCCGCCGGTCTTTCGCTTTAAAATTCAGGGGGGACACAGTAGGGTAGGCCGAGCGTGCCTATTGGACATGGTGCGTCCCTGCGTGTAGGCGAGGTCGCCACAGGAAAATCCATGGCGGCCGTTAATAGCTGAGGCGTGGGGAAAGCCTCCGGTTCGCCGGGGGCGATTCCGCTGAGCCCACACTGTCAAGAAAAGCCTCGGAATTATGGAAGACTGGCGCCCGTACCGCAAACCGACACTGGTGGGCAGTCCGCAAATCGGACTAGGTGAACGAGAGAACCCTCGTTAAGGAACTCGGCAAAATGACCCCGTAACTTAGGGAGAAGGGGGGCTCGGCCGTGTGATGGAGCATGCCTCCGGAAGCACCGCTGAGCCGCAGGTAATTGGCCCGGGCGACTGTTTATCAAAAACACAGGTCTCTGCCAAAGCGAAAGCTGAGGTATAGGGGCTGACGCGTGCCCAGTGTCGGAAGGTTAAGGGGAGGGGTGCAAGCTCTGAACCGAAGCCCCGATGAACGGCGGCCGTAACTATAACGGTCCTAAGGTAGCGAAACCCCTTGTCGGGTAAGTTCCGACCCGCATGAAACGCGTAACGACTTGGGCGCTGTCTCAACGAGGGACTCGGCGAAATTGAAGTACCCGTGAAGATTCGGGTTACCCGCAGCAGGACAAAAAGACCCCGTGAAGCTTTACTGCAGCTTGGCATAGACTCGAGGCTATCGATGCGTAGGATAGGTGGGAGGCTTGGAGACCCGGTTTGCGGACCGGGTGGAGCCGCTGGTGAAATACCACCCTTCGCTGGTTTTAGGTCTAACCTCATCCGTGAATCCGGATGAGGGACGGTGCCTGGTAGGCAGTTTGACTGGGGCGGTCGCCTCCTAAAATGTAACGGAGGCGTCCAAAGGTCCTCTCAGGGCGGATGGAAATCGCCCGTGGAGCGCATTGGCATAAGAGGGCTTGACTGCGAGACCTACAAGTCGAGCAGGTGGGAAACCAGGGCAAAGTGATCCTACGGTTCCGAGTGGAAGGGCCGTGGCTTATCGGATAAAAGCTACTCCGGGGATAACAGGCTGATCGTGCCCAAGAGTTCACATCGACGGCACGGTTTGGCACCTCGATGTCGGCTCGTCGCATCCTGGGGCTGAAGGCGGTCCCAAGGGTCCGGCTGTTCGCCGGTTAAAGCGGTACGCGAGCTGGGTTCAGAACGTCGTGAGACAGTTCGGTCTCTATCCGCTGCGGGCGCAGGAGGTTTGAGGGGAGCTCTCCCTAGTACGAGAGGACCGGGAGGGACCAACCTCTGGTGTGCCAGCTGTCCCGCCAGGGGCATTGCTGGGTAGCTATTGTTGGGAAGGGATAAGCGCTGAAAGCATCTAAGCACGAAGCCCACCCCGAGATGAGACCTCCCATCCTTCTTCGGAAGGAGTAAGACCCCAGGGAGACTACCTGGTTGATAGGCGGCAGGTGTAAGGGTGGTGACATCCTCAGCTAAGCCGTACTAATCGGTCGAGGGCTTGACCTACATTAAGACTTGATCAGAAGCCATTACGCGAATCTTTCACCGCTCTTAATCCTTCCAGCGGAAGGACGGGGTAGAGTCGGGCACCTTTTTAACTGGCCCGGCCAAACCCCATACGTCGCGGGGTGGAGCAGTGGCAGCTCGTCGGGCTCATAACCCGAAGGTCGTCGGTTCGAGTCCGGCCCCCGCTACCAATGACAACAGAAGTAAACGGCCCTGGATTTGATGGTGAGTATCCAGGGCCGTTTACTTTTGTCCTGACGATGCGGGCGCTATTTGAACCCGTAAAGCTCCACGGCGTTGTCCGCGAGGATTCGGCGCTTGTCCGCCTCGGGCACGTCTTTGAACAGGTAGTTGTCGATCATCTCCTGGGAGTGAGGCCACGTGCTGTCGAAATGGGGAAAGTCGCTGGCCCACATCAGCCGCTCGACTCCTATCTGCTCCCTGGCGAGCACCCCCGAGCGGTCTCGCATGAAGGTGGCGTACACGTTACGCCGGAAAAAGTCGCTGGGGGTCTCCGTGCCTCCGCTGATGGAGAAAGGGCTGGCCGGCAGACCTCGGCTAAATACATAGTCCATCCGCTCCATCAAATAGGGGGCCCAGCCGGCGTCATTCTCCGCTGAGACTACCCTGAGCTGGGGAAAGCGCTGGAATACCCCACCGAAGATCATCGCGGCCAGCGTCTTCTGCGCCCATACGACCTCAGTGGACCTCATCACCGGGGTCCTGGCGGAGAGCTTCGCCTTGTTGGTCAGGATGTGTATGCTGACCGGCATCTCCGAGTCAGAGGCCGTCGACCAGAACGGGTCCAGAGTCGGGTTGTCGTATTGCATGGAATCGTCATCGGGGTAGAGGCCGACCACGACGCCGGACAGCCCGATCTTCTTGCTCCTGTGCAGCTCGGCTACTGCGCCCTCTACATCCTCAACGGAGGACAGGGCCAGCCCCTTGAGGCGGTCCGGGTGCGCCCCACAGAAATCAGACATCCAATCGTTGTACGCCCTGAAGCAGGCGGCCTGAAAGCCCGCGTCGGCTATGGCGTACATCCGCATCGCCACCGATGGATAGACCACCTCGGCCTGCACGCCGTCCTTATCCTGGTCTTTAAGCCTTTCGTCGGGGTCATAGGCGCCGGGGTACACATCCTCCGCGTAGGTCCCTTGGGGGCGGATCTGGCCTGCCTGCTTGCCCGCAGCCGAGACTCCGCTCACTCCCAGGTAGTCCACCCCCTCGCCCTTGAAAACGTCGTTGCCGTCCTCCTTGACCGCCCGCGGGGCACGGTCGCGATAGGCCGGATCGATACGCTCCACCCAGAGGTCCCCCGGCTCCACCACACGGGAATCGGCTGAGATGCAAGTATAGCTCGACATGGCTCATCCCCCTTTTCGACCACGGTCCGCCTGGAGCACCCGTTAGGGTCTGCTCAGGGCGCATTGTAGCAACGGCTCAGGCCCCGAGCAAGGCCTACTCGACGGCATCCCTGAGCACCTCGATCAGGTGGCGCGGTCTACGGCTCGTACCGTGCTCCAGCTGCTGACGGCAGGAAACTCCCGTCACGGCGATCTCCCAATCATCACCTTTGGCCTCCACCGCTGGAAAAAGCTGCTCACCCCCGATGGCCATCGAGATCTCGTAGTGCTCCTTTTCGAACCCAAAGGAGCCTGCCATGCCGCAGCACCCCGCCTGCACCTCCTCCACCTCATAGCCCGGCGGCATCTTCAGCAGCTCAACGGAGTGCCGGCTGCCGATCAGCGCTTTCTGATGGCAGTGCCCATGAAAGAGCACCTTCTTCTTCAAGTCCGTAAACTCCAGCTCCAGCTTCCCTTGTTCTTGGAGGATGCTCAGGAATTCGTCCACCAGGTAACTATTCGAAGCCACCGCCTTGGCCTTGTCGTCGCTGAGAAGATCGGGGTACTCGTCCCTCAGGGTCAACAGACAGCTGGGCTCGCACCCGATGATGGGTACACCCTTCTCCGCGTAGGAGTAGAGCATGTCGACGTTGCGGCGCGCATGGTCTCGTGCGGTGTCCAGGAACCCTTTCGAGAGCATGGGCCGGCCGCAGCACACGGGATTCGCCAGGGTGACGTGGAACCCCGCTCGCTCAAGGACCTCCGTGGCCGCAATACCGATCTGGGGATAGTTGTAGTTCATAAAGGTATCGTTGAACAGCACCACGGAGCCCGACCCCCCCCTGACGTCCGGCGATCTCGACGCAGACCACTGTGGGAAGGACTGGCTGGCAAATCGAGGAAGGCTCCGGCGGCGGTGGACCCCAAAAAACCTGTGCAACGCGAACTTGCTGAGAGGGTTTGCAGCAGCCATGTTGGAGAGGGGAGCGAAACGGGAGCCCAGGCGGCTCAGGGTGTTGATATTGGCGAAGATGCGAGAGCGCCAAGAGGTCCCGTGGGCGGCGGCGTACTTGTCCAAGAACTCGTACTTCAGCTTGGTCATGTCTACTCCGGTCTGGCATTCTGACTTGCAGGCCTTGCACTCAAGACAAAGGTCCAGGGCGTCATAGAGCTTCTTGCTGGCCAGTCCCTCGCCGGGGAGGGCTCCCGATAGGACAGCCCTCAGAAGGTTTGCCCGGCCGCGCGTCGAGTGCTCCTCCTCCCGAGTGGCCATGTAGGAAGGGCACATGGTCCCCCCGTCCTTGCGGCAGGCGCCCATGCCGTTGCACATCTCGACGGCCCCCGCGAAGCCATGGTCCGCCGAAAAGTCGAGCTTTGTGTCGATGGTCTTTGTCTGGTAACCCTCGCCCAGACGCAGGTTCTCCGTCATGGGCGGGCAGTCGATGATCTTGCCCGGGTTCATGATGTTCTGCGGATCAAACGCGCGCTTGACCTCCCGAAACGCCTCGTAAATTTGCGAGCCGAACATCTTCTCCATCCACACCCCGCGGACGATGCCGTCGCCATGCTCGCCGCTCAGGGAGCCGCCGAACTCCAGCACCAGATCGCTGATGTCCGAGGCGATGGAGACCATCTTGTCGAGCCCATCCCGTGTCTTGAGGTTCACCAGGGGCCGGATGTGCAGGCAGCCCACACTGGCGTGACCGTAGTAACCGGCCGTGGTCCCATGGGCCTTCACCACCTCATCGAACCGGCGGACGTAGTCGCCCATCTTGCCGGGGTCCACAGCGGTGTCTTCCACAAAGGGCAGCGGCTTGGAATCACCCCGCGTGCTCATCAGCAGTCCCAGCCCGGAGGTACGCAGCGACCAGACATCGGCCTGAGCGGCCCCCGTCAGCCGGACGCATGCATAGCCAAGACCCTTTCTGGAGGCATCCCGGCATAGGGCATCGACCTTTCCTTCGGCCTCCGCGTCCGACTCTCCGGAGAACTCAATGGCCAGTATGGCATCGGGCTCCCCTTCCACGAACCTCATGAGCCGGGCAAAGCCCAGGGACTCTCTGCACCGGTCCAGAATCATTCGTCCGATGAGCTCGATGGCGGCGGGCTGATGAGGGAGGATCTCCATGGTCGCCTCGCAGGCGCGGGCCAGGTCGTCGAAATGGAGCACTGCCAGCGCCTTCTTCGGTGGCAAGGGGACCAGGTTCACCTTCGCCTCGGTGACAACGCACAACGTTCCTTCGGACCCGACCACCATCCGGGCCATGTTGAGGCCGCCGCTCCCGCTGGACGAGGAAGGGACGAAGTCGTCCAGGTTGTAGCCGCTGACCCGGCGCATGATCTTGGGGTAGCGGGCCGCGATCTCCTCTCCGTTCTCTTGGGCGATCTGCCGCACCCGCCGGTATATATCGGCTTCCAGCCCTACGCCGGCGACCTTCGCCTCCAGCGTCGCCTGATCTACGGCGCTGAAGCGGGCCTCCGTTCCGTCGGAGAGGACAGTCTGGAGCTCCAGGACGTGGTCTATCGTCTTGCCGTAAACGACGGAATGGGTGCCGCAGGTGTTGTTGCCTATAGCGCCGCCAATACACGCCCGATTGGCCGTGGTGGGGTCGGGCGCAAACTGCAGCCCCAGGGGCGCTACCTGCTTGTTCAGCTGGTCGAGCACCACACCGGGCTGCACTCTCGCCCAACGCTCATCCGCGTTCACCTCCAGCACCTGGTTCATGTGCCTGCTGAAGTCCATGACGATGGCGTGGTTCACCGCCTGGCCGGACAGGCTGGTGCCGCCGCCGCGGGGGAGCACCGGGACGCCGCGACCTGCAGCAATCTCCATAACCGCCAGCACATCTTCCCGGCTTCTGGGCATGACGACCCCGATTGGCTCCATCTGATAGATACTGGCGTCGGTGCTGTAGAGGACGCGGGAGACGCTGTCGAAGCGTACCGGCCCCGCCACTCGCTTCCGTAGCTCCCGCGCCAGCTCTTCGTGCTCCTTGACCCTGGCCGAAGCCGTCATCTTATCAAGTCCCTTCTTCTGTCGCTCTGGCTACTTTATCTGAAAAAAAGGGACATCTCAAGACAACATCACGTCTTCATTGTTGGTGCGATAGAAAGCCGACTCTGTTACAATGCCGGGGTGCGGTCCTCGGGGTGTGGCGCAGCTTGGTAGCGCGCCTCGTTCGGGACGAGGAGGTCCCGGGTTCGAATCCCGGCACCCCGACCATCCGAAATGATCTGGGATCTGTTTCCAGAAATGAGTAGTGCCCACTGCGGTCCGTCGTAGTGGGCACTACTAGTTCTTACTACTCAGGCGGCATAAGATCAAACGGCGGCTCGAGGCCCGTAGGGACCTCTAGCTGCGCTGACCAAAGGGGCCTTTTTGTAGCGGCGGAGATTCAGCTCTGTGAAGCGATGCCTGTCAGGGCGTTAGCCCGACGGCGCAACACAACAGGGAGGTCGCGGGACGGGAAGGGTTAGACCGTGGAGGAAGGCAGGGCCGCTCGCTCTAAGGGGAAAAGAGGGGCTGACCCCGTAATAAATTGGAAGTCCAGCGGCACGGGGGCACCCTGCCGTAGCCGCCCAGAATTCCCAGCACATGTGGTCTGGCGAGCGAAGACCTTGGGGGAAGGACCCTGAATTAACAGGGTCCTTCCCTTAGAAGGACCTGGCGGGTGAAACGCTGATAACCCCCACCTTTTATTGATTCTACCTCCAAAAAGGGCACTCTGCCATCTGTGGTAATATCGCGGCATCATGCCCAGCCAACGTGCCGCGCTGACCAACAACGCGCGGATTGAGGACATCACGACCCTGAACGGCAGTCCCATAGACGTGGCTCAGGAGGCGAGAATCCCATGACACAGCAGGCGACCATTGACCAGGGCAAGACCGCAGTCCTAATCATGGACTTTAACCGGTTTATCGTTGAGCAGTACGCCAGCGACCCGCAGGGCGTCGTACAAAAGGCCGCCCGGGTGCTCCAAGGCGCCCGGCAGGCTGGCATACCTGTGGTCTATGTGGTGCCCGGAGGCCGAGAAGGCATCCCGGAGCCCGAGTTCCACGCGGAGATCACCCCCGCCCAGGGGGAAAAGATGGTCACCAAGAGCCGGATCGGCTCCTTCTCCACTACCGGGCTAGACGCTCTGTTAAGGCAGATGGGAAGGGATACCCTGGTCCTGATGGGGGTGGCCACCAGCGGCTGCGTTCTCTCTACACTGCGCTGGGCAGCCGATCTCAACTACAAGCTCGTGGTGGTGGCGGACGCCTGTTCGGACCCGGACCCCGAGGTGCACCGGGTGCTGACGGAGAACGCCCACCCAAATAGTTTCCTGACTTTCTCGCGCCTGGGCAGCGTCCTTAGTACACAAGAATTCCTCCAGGCCGCCGGGGTCGCCTGACCGAAGGTTAGTGTCGCGAGAGATTCGACAGAATATTCCCCGTATGCTGGCCCAGAATAGGCGGCGCTGTGCGAATGGTGCCGGGCGTCTTCTCCAGGTCCCAGGGGAGACCCAGGCTCTTGATCGTCCCGAGCGTTGGATGCTCCAGCTCCAGCACCATGTCCATGGCTGCGACCTGGGGATCTCGGAAGAGGGTATCATAGGTGTTGGAGACGACCCCTATGCCGCCGCAGTCCTCCGCGATCTTTTTGATCTCCGCCGCAGTCTTGTCCCCGAAGAAACGCTCCAGAATGGGACGTAGAGCGGCATGATTGAGGGTCCGGCCCAGGTTGTTGGTGAAGCGGGGGTCCTTGGCCACCTCCTCCGGTATCCCCAGAGTCTCGCAGAAAGCTTCCCAGCCCCCCTTGGCCCTTTCATTGAAGCCAAAATCCACCGCGAGGTCCCGAGCCATGGGAAGGTGCGAGGGCGGGTCGGTGGGGGCTGAAAGGTGCCAGCCGCCGGTTAGAGAGGGACCGCTTTGGGCGGCGTGAAGCTGGGTGCCCAGAGCCAGCATGGAGCCCAGGTGGGAGACCTCCACCTTTTGGCCTTTCCCTTGACGCTCCCGGCAAATCAGGGCGGCGACCGTCCCCTGGAAAGCAAACATTCCCGCTGCCATGGCGGCGGCATCGACTCCCAGCCGCAGTGGATATTCTCCCAGCACGCCCAGGTATCGCCGTACATCCGACATGGCCTGCAGAACTACCTCGCCGCCAGGCCTGTTCCTCAGGGGTCCTTTCTCTCCGAAAGGGGTCACAGAGCAGTGAACCAGGCGGGGGTTGAGCGTCTGGAGGTCCTTGGAACCCAGCGACAGCGCCTCTGACTTTTCCGGCGAGAGGTCCGTGATAAACACATCGGCCCGCGCGATAAGGCCCTTCAAGGTCTCCACGCCCTGGACGTCGCTGGTATCCAGGACCACGCTCTTTTTATTGCGATTGACCGCCAGGAATACCGGGCCCTCGTCACCCAGGAAGGGTGGCCCCACGCGCCGGGACCAATCGCCCTCAGGGGGCTCGATCTTTATGACCTCTGCGCCCAGGTCCCCCAGTTGCATGGCGGCGAAGGGGGCCGCGATCCCCTGGGCCATCTCGACGACGACAAGGCCCTGAAGGGGGCTACCCAGATCCCTCTCCGGCGGGTCGTCATGATCGCTCCGGGCGGAGGCTGCCGCTAAGGAGTCGACTATCTCCTGTCGGTGCTCGTCAAGGGAAGGGGCGGGCAGAACGACGGCGGGGGTCTTATCGAACCTCCACGGTGTGCCACCTACCTTCACTTTGCCCCAGGGATGCCCTACCTCCACGATCATCTCATTTGCCTGGACCTGGGCATTGGCCAAGAGCTCATGGAAGGTCAAGAAGGGGCCGCAGGGAACATCATTGCCTTCGAGGAGCGTCAGCCACTCCTGAGAGGTCTTGCCGGCGAACTCCGGCTCCAGTACGGCCAACAGGGCGTCCCGGCCGGCGACTCGAGCGGCGTTATCGCCGAACCTCGGGTCTTCGGCCAAGCCCGGCCTCCCAAGCGCCGCGCAGAGCCTCTCCCACTGTTGCTGGGTGTTGACGCCGATAGCGATGTAGCCGTCCTGGGTGCGAAAGGCCTGGTGGGGTACCAGGTTGTAACAGGCGCTCCCCATAGGCTTTGGACTGACCCCCGTAGAGAAGTACTCGGCGATGCGGCTCGTCTGATAGACCATGGTGGCCTGCATCATGGAGATCTCTACTTTCTGGCCCACTCCGTGACGCTCCCTAACGAGAAGTGCGGCGAGAATGGCCTGGACAAGGAAGGCGGAGCTGGTGTGATCGATGTGGCCTCGGTTGCGGAATCTTTGTGGCCGGTCTCCCTGCAGGCCGTTGATGTTATCGAAGCCGGTAAAGCCGCGTATATAGCCGTCGGCGGCCCCCTCGAAATGCCTCGGCCCTCTGGTGCCATATCCGGAGGCGGAGCCATAGACGATTCGGGGGTTCATCTTCCTGAGGGCCTCATACCCCAGCCCCAGGCGGTCTATCACGCCCGGCCGAAAGTTTTCAAGGAAGATGTCCGCCCGCTCGGCCAGTTTGAGGGCTATCTGCAGCTCCTCCGGGTCCTTGAGGTTGAGTGCGATGTTCTTCTTGTTGAGGTTGACCGAGGTGTAGTAAGTACCAACGCCATTCATCTTCGGAAGGAGATTCCTGATCGGGTCCCCACGCGGGTCCTCGATCTTGATGACCTGGGCGCCTAGCTGGCCCAGCAAGGTACCTGCCCAAGGCCCCACGGCTAGCTGGGCTACGTCTAGGACTTGTATTCCCTCAAGGGGTCCTGGCATGACGCTTCCTGGCTTGGGGTGTCTGCCCTAGCGGAACAGACGATGACCCCGCCGCCTTACTCGATGCTATACACCCTGGCGGCGTTGCCTGCCACGATCAGCTCTCTCTCTTCCACGGAGCAGTCAGCAAGCAGGCCGTCTAGAATCTCTCGGCTCTTGGGAAACGTGCTCTCTATATGGGGATAGTCCGAGCCCCACATGAGCGTGTGTACTCCGATAACGGAGCGTAGGGCGATGCCGGTACGGTCCTCCTGGAAGCTAACGAATACGTTTCGGCGGTAGAAGTCGCTGGGGAGCATTTGAGGGTCCTTGAACTTGGGCCACTCCGGATTGCTGGTCCTCTGCGTGTAGGTATAGTCGATCTGGCTCAGGAAGTACGGCACCCACCCATTCTCGAACTCCACGCTTCCCACTATCAGCTTCGGGTAGCGTTCGAAGACCCGCCCGAAAATCATGTGGTTGAGGGACAGCCGTACCCAGTAGTCCTTGCCCGAGCGCACCGGGGGCAGCATATCGGTGGGGTTCGGGAGTGGCTCTTGCGGGCGCGGACGCCTGACCCCCACGTGCAGAGACAGGGGCATCTCCAGGTCTTGCGCCGCAGCCCAGAGCGGATCATATTCCGGCCTGGAGTAAGGCATCTCCTCCGGAGGCCCGGTTGGTATCATCCCTCCTACCAGCCCCATCCTTCGGCAGCGCTCCAGCTCCTGTACCCCCCATTCGATGTCATCCAGGGTCAGCAGGCCGATGCCCTTGAGCCTCGCGGGATAGGCGTTGCAGAACTCGGCTATCCAGTCGTTGTAGGCCCCGCAGATGACCTTGAGCAGCTCGTTGTCCCGTACCAACACCACGGCGCGGAAAGCTGCCGACGGGTAGATCACGTCGGCGTATATGCCGTCCATGTCCATGTCCTTGATCCGCTCGCTGGGGATGTAGCCGCCCGCCCTCACATTTTCGAACCTTTGATCCACGGGAGACATCCGCTCTTCCAGGGTTAACGTCCTCTCCTCGGGCCGCCCGAATCTCTGCCCCGCAGCCGTACCGAGCATGGGGCTGGCTATCTTGTACCCTTCGCAAACCCACCAGTCTTTGCTGTCCTCGCGGACGACACGCGGAGCGCGGTCCGCGAACTGGGGGGCCATTCTTTCTGACCATAGATCGGGTGGCTCGTAAACGTGGCTATCGGATGATATGAACCCAGGGAACTCCATGGCAAACCTCCCAGCCGAACCCCTCCAGCGCCCCGGGACAAAAGTAGCCCTCGGGCGGTAGGTTGTCAATCGCTCACCCTGCCGGTGCACCGCAAGATCGGTATGCCCCGCAGCGATTTGACAACATTCGAGGGCGTCCCTATATTCGCGGAAGTCGACCCTCAACCGGTGTGATGGACCCGTCTGGCCGACGCCCTGGGTATGGAGCTGGACGATGGGCTGCGGCAAACGAGGCGCTGGTCCGCGCCTTCGTCTTCGACAAGTCGGTGGGCGCACCAAACCCGTTGCCGTGAGGGCTGCCAGCAGATGGTCAAGGAGATGGGCAACATGACCTCATTGAGCAGGCAATTGGCGCGGTTCGCCGTCGGGCTGAGCGCAGATGCTCTACCGCCGGCGGTCGTGGACAAAGTGAAAGCGTGCACTCTGCACGCTCTCGCCACTGGCATGCTGGGAGCTGGCACCCCTCGGGGCCGGGCAGCCATTCGGCTGGCGAGAGAGGAAGAGGCGAGGCCTGACGGGGCCACTGTCTTGGTGGACGGTACCCGCGTCACCCGTATGGGGGCGGTCTTCGCCAACAGTGAGCTGATGCACGCCTCGGGGCAAGAGGACTCCTATCTTATGCTCACTCACCCGGGCTCTTGCATCGTGCCCGCCGCCCTGGCCACGGCCGAGATGGGAGGAAAGAGCGGCAGGGAGTTCATGGCTGCCCTCGTGGCCGGTTATGAGGTGGAGGCCCGCATCGCCAAGAGCTTTATTCCCTCGACGCAGGCTAGGGGATTTCGATCCAGTGCGGTGTACGGTGTTTTCGGAGCCAGCGTTGCAACCGGGAAGCTCCTCGGCCTGAACGAAGACCAGATGGTGGGCGCCATCGCCCTGGCCGCTACCATGGCCGCCGGGACCCTGGAGGGAGCCAGGGAGGGGGGTGGCGAATCCGTGGCGCACGAGCCCAACGCCGCTCGCTGCGGCGTGCTGGCCGCCCTCTTGGCCATGAGAGAGGACTTTCGTGGCTCGGAGACAGCGCTGGAGGGGGAGGCCGGCTTCTATCATGCCTTCACGGGGAACAACAAGGGGAGACTCTCTTACGTATTCACCGGTCCCAAGCGGGTAGACTTAGCCTCCGTCACGGAGGGGCTGGGGCAACACTACGAGATGTCCAACGTGACCTTCAAGATCTACGCCACCGCTGGCTACAACAACCCGGTGATCGACCTCATGGCCGCCTTGAAACGGCAACACGCTATCGACCCTGACCACGTCGAGGAGATAACCGTAGAGATGAACTGGCTAGAGACCCTATATCCCAGCCCCGCATTCCCTCGGCAGCAGCTTGCGGAGCCGGGGGTGGGGACGACACACTACTTCGCCGCGTATGCCTGCGTGGAGGGGGGCTACCCCATGCACGGGGACAGGATGGAGGACGGCTTGGGGCATGGAGGTCAGCCGCTAGGGCAAGACTCCAGGATCACTGGTCTCATGAAGCGGATCCGGGTCATCGGGGTGAAGGGGCGCAAGTCCTTCGCGCCCAAGATAACGATAACCACGAAGCAAGGCGCTTCGTATACAGGCGAGTTTTCAGGGGAGGAGTTCAGGTGGGGTTTCGAGGGCGAGGTGCAGCGCCTGCAGGGGTTGGTGCCCGGCCTGCCTGTGCCTAAAGAGGTTTTTGGAGAGCTGGTGGGAGCGGTCAACCGGATCGACGAGGCATCGTCGGTAAACGGGCTTCTTCAGACGATTATCGTCACATAGGGAAACGGAGCGCGCTTTCTATCTTGACAGAGGCATGTTGATGTGATAAGAAGGGCTCGCATCGGTAGTTTAATCTATCACGGATGTATAAGGAGTCGCCATGGCACGGTTGCGTAAGAGGATGTTCGGATCAGGGGCAGTTGTTGCCGTCGTGGTCCTGGTGGTCGCCGCTTGTGGAGGTGGCGACCCGACGGCCACACCACGGCCTACCGCCACAACACAGCCTGTTGCCACGGAGGCTCCCAAAGCAGCTCCTGATTTCCCGAACGCCAGGTTCGGCGGAACCCTCAAGTTCGCGACAGGAGGAGACCCTCCCTCTTGGGACGGCTTAAGAGAATCGACCGGACAAACGCATGACCCCCTCATGCCGAATTACGATCAGTTGGTTATGTTCGACCCCAACAACCTGGATGAGATCGTCGGCCAAGTGGCGGAGTCCTGGACCGTCAGCGACGACGGCCTACGGTGGATCTTCACCATCCGGCGGGGTATCACGTTCAGTAACGGAAATCCCTTGACGGCCCAGGATGTGGCGTTCACCTACGACCTCATTCAGAACCCACCGGAGGATATCCCAAGTCCGTGGATCGGGAACCTGGCCAGAGTGGGGGACATCACCACCCCCGACGATTACACCCTGTCGCTAACGCTGACAAGCGTGGATGCCTCCCTCCTGGCGTCCCTAGCCGCCGGGCCCCTGCTGATCCATGACAAAGAGTTCGTGGAGGCGGAAGGGAGGGAAAGGGTCGCCCAGTGGCCTCCCATGGGCTCCGGCCCGTTCATGGGAGAACCCGACGGATTTAACAGGGGTGTCTCTGTAGAGCTGGTCAGAAGAGGCGACTACTGGGTCGAGGGGCGCCCCTACATGGACAGTATCAAGGTGTTCATTGTTCCGGACCGGGGCACTACCTTCGCAAACTTCCTCACGGGCCAGCTCAACTTTGGCTTGGCCCTGAACCCGAGCGAAGCGAGTGAGGCGAGGAGCACACTAGGAAACAGGGTGACCCTCCAAGAGACCTCTAGCGATGTGTGGTGGTCCATAGCGATGAACATTCGCAACGCGCCCTTCAACGATATCCGGGTGCGGGAGGCCGTGGCCTTGGGCCTGGACAAGCACGGGTATATCGAGGCGGTGAATCAAGGCCTCGGCGTAGTGGCCGGGTATATCCCGCCCGGTACCGGCTTCGATCTTTCCGAATCCGAGTTGCTAAAGATCTCGGGGTACAGTCCCGACCGAGCGGCCAACATAGCCAGGGCAAAGGAGCTGCTGGCCGACGCTGGCTTCCCCAACGGCTTCGAGACAACCTTCCTGGTGAGGAATATCGGGGTCTACGTGGACTCCAACGTCTTTATGCAGGCCAACATGGCGGACATCGGCATCACCGGCGATCTGGAGCTTCAGGACTCGGCCCAGTTCTTCGACTCCTTGTTCAATACTGATGAACCAAGGTGGTCCTTAGCGGCCCGGGCTCACAGAACGCCCTTCCCGGACCCAAACGGCGCGTATGTGGCCTTCCACCTGTGTGGTGGAGGACGTAACCTCACCGGGCTATGCGACAACACGCTCGAGGAGCTCTTCGCGGCCCAGAACCTGGTTGCCACGGATCCGGCCAAGCGGAAGCAATTGGTGCAGGAGATGGAGAGCTACGCCCTCGGGCTGTATCATGAGCCCGTCGCCGCCTACAATCAGGCAATTTACGCCAAGTACTCCTTCGTCACTAACCATACCTTCCCCGTGTTCTACAAGACCAACCGGCAGTTCCGTGACATGTGGCTAGAGGAGTGAGGGCCCGCCTCCCAACTGGAGGGACGTGGCCGGGGTTTGAACGGATTGTCAACGGATAGACTGGCGAGCGTGGGGCTGCAGTCCAGACTGCAGCCCCACGCGGCTATTTTGGGGGTGGTGGTCCTGTGGAGCTAGAGCCTCGCGTACTGCTGGATGGACTCGTCTTCCCGGAAAGCCCTCGCTGGCATGATGGCAAGCTCTGGTTCTCCGATATCTACGGAGGCAAGGTCTACACGGTCGATGTCCAGGGACGGGCGGAAGAGGTCGCCAACGTCCGTGGTTGGCCCTCCGGCTTGGGTTTCCTCCCCGACGGCCGACCCCTGGTTGTGTCGATGAGGGCCCGGCTTATCCACAGCATCGGCCCCAACGGACTCGAGATATACGCGGACTTGAACGGCCTCATTGGGATAGACCCGAATGACATGGTCGTGGATGGTGAGGGCCGGGCCTACGTAGACAAGGCTGGGGCGTACACTTTGTTTGGCGGCCCTAAACAGCTGGGCTACCTCGTCCTGGTGAGTCCCGATGGCGACATACGGATCGTGGCCGATGGTCTGGCCAACCCCAATGGACTGGCTTTGACTCCAGACGGGAAAACTCTTATCGTCGCGGAGAGCCACGCCAACCGGCTATCCGCCTTCGACATCTCAGTGGATGGCTCCCTGCACGGGCATCGAATATTCGCCGACCTGGGTGAGCTCGGCGCCGACGGTATCTGCCTCGACGCTGAAGGTGCGGTCTGGGTCGGAGCTACCTCGACGGGGGGGTTCGTAAGGGTCCTTGAGGGCGGAGAGATCACGCATCGTATTCGCGTGCCGGGTAAGTGGGCCGTCGCCCCAATGTTGGGAGGGGAGGATGGCAGGACCCTGTTTTTGTGCACCGCTCAGACAACGGTATTCGACCTGCGCCGTATCAGGACCGTAGGGAGGTCAGACGGTTGGATCGAGACGGTCCGGGTGGAGGTGCCTCGAGCGGGTTGGCCCTAAGGTAAGGCCTCGGTCGGCTGCAGGGGTTCGCCACCCCCTCTTCAGTCTCAAAGGACAGGGGGCAGGGGGTGGGGCGTCGTGAAAGGAGAGATCGTGACCGGTCCTCTCGAAGGCATCAAAGTCTTTGACGTCACCGTTGCCGCCGTGGGACCCTGGGCGGCGATGCTGCTCGGAGCCCTGGGCGCCGACGTCATCAAGACTGAGCATGAAAAAAGCGATGTCATCCATAATGTGGAGCCGACCCAAAGGGGCCTGGGCGCCGTATACAGCGGCTGTAACTTCAGCAAACGCGGCATCGACCTAGACCTGAAGGATGAGAAGCAGCGTGAAGTAGCCTATCAGCTCATCCGGGATTCGGACATTTTCATGCAGAACATGCGTCCAGGTACGGCTGACCGGCTGGGCTTCAGCTACGAGCGGCTTTCCGAGATCAACCCGAGACTAATCTATGCCAGCGCTTCCGCTTGGGGACTCGGCGGGCCCATGGCTCGGATGACGGGGTCGGACGGGCCCGTGCAGGCCTTTTCCGGGTGGGCGAGCATGAATGGCACCGAGGGGGGGCGGTGGGAGATGTATCGCTACTGGGGCCAGGTGGACGTGAACTCCAGCATGTACTTTCTTCTGGCCATTCTCCAGGGACTCCTCTACCGAGCCAGGACCGGGGAGGGACTGCGAGTGGAGACCAGCATGCTCGGAGCGGCTATCCACGCCCAGGCTAGCCGCCTGGGGGAGTACTTCGCGACAGGGAAGAGCTCTGGGCCCCTGGGCAGCGCCTCGGCGACGACGGCCCCGCATCAGGCCTTCCTCTGCGCGGACGGAGCATATCTAGCGGTCGGTGTAATCAGGGAGGAGCAGTGGCCTTCTCTCTGCCAGGCCCTAGAGGCCGAGGAACCGCTGGCCGATGAGCGGTTCGCCACAAACCCGGGGAGGGTGGAGCACCGGAAGGAGCTTGCCTCTCACCTGGAGGCTGTTTTCAAGACCAAGCCGACTCGCTGGTGGGAGCTCAGGCTTACGCAGGCGGGTGTACCCAATGGACGCTTCCTGGACCTGGTGGACTGCTTCACCCATACGCAATACAGAGACAACGAGTTCCTGGTGGAGATGGAGATGCCTCACCAGGGGGGCATATTTGCCGGCAACGTGCCGTGGACGTTCAGTGATACGAAGGTTGGGTACACCCCCGCCCCGAAGCCTGGCCAGCACACCGAGGAGGTGTTGCGAGAGCACGGTATCGACCCAATGACGATGGAGTCGCAGCCAGGCAAAGGGAGGAGCGCAAGCAGCGATACGGCCCTAGACCGGCGTGATGGCAAGAGCAAGCTGGTCGCCGGAGTGCTGGAAGGCTACCGGGTCGTGGATATGACTCAGGGCTTATGCGGGCCCCTTGCCTCCTTGATGCTGGCGGACGCAGGGGCTGAGGTGATCAAGATCGAGCCGCCCCAAGGGGATTACGCGCGCCAGTACGGCCCTCCTTTCTATAACGGTGGCCTCAGCGCCGCCTTCGCCACGATTAACCGGAACAAGAAATGTGTCATCCTGGACCTGACCACCGCCTCAGGTAAGCAGGCACTGATGGACCTAGTGGCGACGGCCGATGTTTTTCTGGAAGACCTCGGGCCGGGCGTCGCCGAAGCTAACGGCTACGGGCATGAATCGCTCCAGAAACTTAACCCGGACCTGGTCTATTGCTCCATCACCCCCTTTGGGTCCAGAGGGCCTTTCAGCGGACGTCCCGGCGCGGAGCTGGTGGTTCAAGCTATGGCCACCTGCTGCGGCACCCTGGGAAAACAAGGCGGTCCCCCGGAGCGCTTGGGAGTCGATGTCGCCAACATGAACACTGCCTCGGCCGCGGCCCAGGGGGTCCTCGCCGCCCTGTTTCGCCGGATGACCGGAGGCCATGGACAGCGTGTCGAGGTGAGCATGCTGGGGACGTTGGTTCACATGCGAGGACTGATTTGGGCAGCCCAGAGTAACCCGGACTATTGGGCAGGCTGGCAGTGTGAGTCCTATACCCGAGACCCGGATTATGCCTGGCGCGCCAAGGACCGGCCTATCTACTTCAACCTGCGGCGCGGTGACGAGGAGGATTACTACAAGCTGCTCATTGAGCTGGGCTTGGAGGAGAACCTTACGGACCCGCGGTTCGGGGACGGCGGGCGCAACGCAACAGGCCACGGTCGATACGCCGAGGAGCTCGTCTCCATCTGGGAGCAGGGCTTCAAGGGCAAGAGCGCCGATGAGGTGTGTGCGCTGATTAACCGGCACAACGGGGAGGCCACGCCGTTTAATAATCACGAGACCTTGTTCGTCCACCCGCAGGTAAAGGCCCTGGACATGGTTCATACTGTGGAGCAGCCTGGGGCCGGGCCGATACCCGCATTGCTGCACCCCTGGCTGATCTCCGACCTGCCAAAGGGAGTGGGAGGGCCTGCCCCCACACTGGGGCAGCATACGCGGGAAGTCTTACAGGGCCTTGGCTATGCCGAAAAGGTAATCGAGAGCTTATCGGTCGGCGCGGCCCTGCCTGACGCCGGTGTCCCCCGGGTCAAGGGGTAGAGGGATAGAGGGTAACCGCTCCGCTTCGCCGGGGGTGACCCTGCCCCAGCCAGTCAGGCATTCATAAGCCGACATCACTACAACGGGAGGTGGTCATGGCTACAGATACGGGCTACGAGGTTGTAGATGCTCATATCCATCTCTGCCGCGACACGGCGCAGCAGAAGGTGGTCTTTCCCAAGCGCGGATGGCCGGATGATTGGTACTGGTGCAACACGGACAAGATAGTCCCCTACATGGACCAGAATTTCATCAGCCATATCGTGGTGCTCAACGTCATGGTGACAAAGGCCATGACCGAAGCCCGTATCCGGCGCCTTCCCAGCGACACGACGGAGGAAGAGGTCGCGGCCACCCGCGTGCGGCTCAAGGTCGACATGCAGGACCGGGTAAGGAGTTTCAACGACTGGATCTGCGACGTGCACAAGAAGGAGCCTCGGATAGTCCCCTTCGTGCTGATCGACCCTATCTTGTTTGGTGAGGGGGCGATCGACGAGTTTGAACGATGCCTTACACGAGGAGCAAAGGGCGTCAAGCTGCACCCGTCAAACTGCGGGCACATGCCGGATCATCCTAACCTCTTGCCCGTCTACCAACGGTGTCAAGAGCTGGGAATGGTTGTGCTCACCGATACCAATGTGCGCGGGGGACCGGGACGCGAAGATGAGCAGGGGGTTGCCTACGGCTGGCCCATCACCTGGGTCCCGATACTATCGAACTTCCCGAAGATGAAGCTTATCATCGCCCACTTCTGCGACATGATGTGGGATGACCGTTTGGACATGGCGAGACAGTTCAAGGACAACCTCTATTTCGACATGTCCGGTGGCATCTCGGACGAGAATCATCCCCATTCTCCGACCAGCCACGGTGGGATGCCCGCCGACCAGGTGGTGCGCGTCTTTCGGAAGGTGGGGATCGAGCACATGTTGTTCGGGTCCGATGCCCCTGCGGTCCCCATGAGCCCTCTAGAGGCCGCCTCTCAGATCGTAGCGCTTCCCTTCACCGAGGAGGAGAAGCGGCAGATTCTCAGCGAGAACGCCAAGCGCCTGTTCGCCTTGGCGTGACGTCGTAGCCGGTGCTTGTGTCGGAGAGATACCACCATGGGCGAGATGCGCGTAATCAATGAGGAGGCGGTCCCCTGGACTCTGGGAAGGCGCTTCGTCAAGGACGGCGTCCCGCGCTACGTCCACAACCGCTTCCCCATCGCCCGGCTGGATCCCGGGCCCTGGTTTGGCCGGGTCAGGTACGACCCCGGCATGCGGGTTGAGCGTCACCAGCATCCCGCCAACGAGATTATCTATATCCTTGGGGGTGAGCTTTTGCTGGGCGACCAAGTCTGCCCGCCGGGAACGGCGATAACACTGCAGGCGGGGACAACCTATGGCCCTCTTATCGCGGGACCTCAGGGTGCCGAGTTCCTTCTCATCATGAACCGCGACCCCAGCGGCCGCTCCGCCGAGGCCGAAACAGAGACCATCCCCGAGGGCTGATGTGCCCCGTTAGGATAGCCCGGTCAAAGGTAGCGAACCTCATCCACGACGAAGCCGTCTGCCATGCCATTTGGACCAGGCCAGTGCGGCCTCTCAAGACAACGGGTGCCCGACAAGGGACCGCGTCGCTCCTCGCAACGACTGTTAACGGCCTCCGGCGCGGCTTCGGCGAGGCTATGATCGGCATGGTGTCTCGCGGCTAGTTGGCGCCCTTCAGCCGCGGATCGAGGACATCCCTCAGCGCGTCTCCCAGGACATTAAACCCGAAGACGGACAGGCTGATGGCCACACCGGGGGCTACCGCCACCCACCAGGCCTGGCGGGCGTACTGAAGGACGCTTCCGCTGAGCATCTCGCCCCACGAAGGAGTAGGGGGAGGCACGCCGAAGCCCAGGAAGGCTAGCGAGGCCTCGATCAGGATCGCCCCGCCTAACGCGGACGTAGCGATAATCAAGTAGGGAGCCATGGAGTTGGGTAAGATGTGCAGGAAAAGGACCCGCGCGCCCGAGGCGCCAACAGATCTGGCGGCCTCCACGTAGGGTCTCTCTTTAATCGTGAGGCACTGGGATCGGAGCACTCGGTTGGCGTTTGGGGCGGTGATCAAGGCGATGGCGAGGATCACGTTGAACTCTCCACGGCCCAGGAGCGTCGCCACCAGTAGTGCAAGGACGAGTCCTGGGAAGGCCATCAGCGCATCCATTATCCGTTGCGTCACCATGTCAAAGACCCCGCCCACGTACCCGCTGAACAACCCCAGAATCGAACCGATTGTGGTCCCGATAGCCACGGACGCAAAGCCTACCCTCAGGGATATCTGGGAGCCCCAGACGATCCGGCTAAAGATGTCCCTGCCGAAATTATCGGTGCCGAAGAAGTAGGTCGAGCTGGGGCTGTGGAAGATGTCTTTGACGTTGATCTCCAGAGGGTCGTGCACCGCCACCACCGGAGCGAAGACGGCCAGGAAGATCATCACCAATAGGGTGACTCCCCCAAAAGCCCCGAGGGGCTTTCTCTTTGCAAACCGCAGGGTTTGCCTACCTACGAGGTTCAGGCCCGAGGCCGTGGTGCGGAGCCGATCTGAGATTGTAGCCGCTGCGCCGGATTCCATTCGCGCTCCCTAAGCGTACCGGATTCGCGGGTCAAGGACCGCGTAGACCAGGTCTATGACAAGGTTTACCGCGGCGAATGCGAAGGTGATAAGCAGTACTATCGCCTGGATAATGGGAAAGTCCCGAACATTCAAGGCTGTGATCAGAAACCTGCCCATTCCGGGAAGGGTGAAGATCTGCTCGATAAGCACCGTCCCCCCCACGAGCATCCCCACCTGAAAGCCAGCCAGGGTGATGACGGGAATCATGGCGTTCTTCAGCGCGTGACGGTTGATTACCACCCACTCCCGCAGCCCCTTGGCCCGGGCCGTGGTTATATAGTCCTCCCGTAGCACCTCCAGCATGGCGGAGCGGGTCATTCTGGCCAACGTGGCCGAAAGGGTCCACCCCAAGGCCAGGGCAGGGAAGATCATTTGCTTCAAGTTGTCCGCAGGGTTCTCAAAAAAGCCCACATACCCCAACGGAGGGAGCCAGTTAAACACCCGAGACAGTAGCAGTATGAGCAAGACGGCAACCCAGAAGGTGGGCATAGCCACGCCCGTCATAGTAAACGAGCGGGCCCCATAATCCATCCAGGTGTCCTGCTTGATGGCCGAAAGAATTCCCACTGGGAGGGCTATCAGCCAGGCTATCAACATGGAGATAATGCCCAGCTCCACGGAGACGGGGATGCGCCGCCTGATGTCGTCGAGGACCGGTTCCCCAGTCACAAGGGAGTCCCCAAAATCCAGCCGCACCGCATGGCTGATCCAGTCCCAGTACTGCACAACGAGGGGCCTGTCCAGGTTCAGGGCTACCCGTACCGCCTCGATCTCCCGTTGCGTGGGCTCGTCCTCTGCTCCTCGTGAGGCGATGGCCGCAGCCACATCCCCGGGAAGGATACGCATCACCACGAAAATCACGATAGATACCCCGAACAGCAGGGGTATCATGGCCAGTAGCCTTCTGATGATATAGGCTTTCACTGCGATCAGCCCATGATCAGCGGTAAGAGGATGTGGGATGGCCGCGCTGCATCGTGAAAGACCGCCTGCCTGGCGGCGACGACCTGGTCGGCGGTCCCGAAAGGCGCGCAGACATTGGGGCTGCGATCCCAGTGAGGGAAATTCGAGGAGCTGATCTCCACGCGGAGGCGGTGACCAGCCTTGAAGAGATTGCTGGTCGCCCAGAGATCGATCGTGTACTCGTACACCTCGGCAGGGCGGATCGGGGTGGGCGCGGCGCCTGCCACGCGATGACTGGCACGCAGGATACCCTCCTGGACGTTCTGGGCGTAGCCGTCGGGATGGACGTCCACTAGCTTCGCCGTCCAGTCGGTGTCGGCAGCGCTCGAGGCGGCGTAAAGGGTCACGGTCAGGGGCCCGGTGACCTCGAGGTCGTGCGCCAGCGGCGTGGTGGTGTAGCAGAGGACGTCCGTCCGCGCCTCAACTGCCCGCTGGTCGTAGGCGCCGCCGAGGGTAACCGTGGTCAGCGTCCGGCCCCCGTGGGAAGGGACGGGATCGTCCGGGTCGTAGGTGTAGGAGTCGGGCGGCTCCTCGCCCGGCGGCTCGGGCCCAAGCGCCCCGTCTCCATCGAGCGTGTTGGCGTGGCCGCCGGAATGGAGATAATAGGGGGTGTAACGCGTTCGGGCGAGCGGCCACTCCCACTCGTCCCGCCAAACGTTCGCACCCATGACAAAAAGGCGCACCGGCGGCTCGTCCAGCATCCCGGTGTCGACGCCCTTCAGCCAGTGGTCGAACCAACGCACCTGAATGGGCAGGCGGTCCACCACCGATTGGGGACCGAAGTCGATTTCGCCACTCGGCGTCCCGTGGACCCAAGGTCCTATCAGCAGCCGCTGCCCCCGGCGCACACCGGGTGTGTGTGCCTGCGCCTGCAGGCCGGTGAAGCCGACCAGACTGCCACGCAGCCAGCAGTCGTACCAGCCGCCGACGTTATAGGCTGGCAGGTCCATCTGGCGAAAGCGTCGCTCGACCCGCACGGCCTGCCAGTACTCGTCGGGGGGCTGATGGGCAAGCCACTCGTAGTAATATGGCGCCAGGCCCTGAAGCACGGGCATCTCCCGCAACGGCAGGTGCCACAGCCAACGGTCATAGAGCTCCCGCAACTCCCCCCGACAGCTCTCGGCGGTGGCGGCGTCCCCGGCCAGGCTCGCCGACCTGCCTTGCTGGCCCAGCGCGACGGCCCGGCGGATCTCCGGCGCCTCGACACCGAGCCGGTCAGCAGTTTCCACCGCGCTGCCGACGCACCAGCTCAGGCAGTCAGCCAGGGTGAAAGCCCCGTCGTTGTAACCACGCGTTTCGAACACATTCGGAGAGGTCACGTCGGGGAATATCGCTTTGAGCGGGGGCGGCAGGGCAGACGCCGCCAGCCACTGCGTGACACCCATATTCGAGGCGCCGAACATCCCGACCGCACCGGTCGACCCCTCCAGCCCAGCCGCCCACAGAACAGAATCATAGCCGTCGGCGATGTCATTGAAGTAGGGGCGGAACTGCCCCTCGGAGGAAAACCGTCCGCGTACGTCTTGGACGACGACGATGTAGCCCGCTTCCGCCAGCGCACGACCGCTCTCCGCAGTGCGCGCCATGGCCGTCTTGCCGTAGGGTGTCCGCAGCAGCAGCACCGGGTACGGGCCGCCGCGGACTGGTCGGTACACATCGGCGCGCAACACTGTGCCGTCGCGCATGCGGGCGGGGACGTCGCTCTGCACGACCACTTCGCTGGACATGCCTGGGCGCTCCGGCCGCTACAGAATAAAGGAAACCCTGAACTCTCCGCGGCCAAAACATAGCCCGATACCCATCCCATGTCAAGAATCCGCTTGAGTACATGCCCATCCCAAAATGGTCCCTTCCTTGGAGACGAGTAAGTTGTGGAAGTACCCGGTGGGGTCATCCCATGCTTTGCGGCGTACATTCCTAGGAGGATCCTCGCGACCAACCGAATGACCCTAATCCCGGCCAACGAGATCCTCGGCGTAGAGGTCTACCGCGACTAGAAGCAACCTAAGCACATTGGCCTGATTTGTTCGACCTTCCCTGATATCGCACAAGACCCTTTTTGGATTCCTTGAGCTAAAGAGAGGCGCTTGGGTTCGGCGGCTTGTCAGCTTTATCGATGGGCCAGAGCGATCTTGCGGCGGCGTGTTAATCTAGAGTCGAAATCCCACGAAGGCGCAGGGAGGCAATGATGAGCTTAACAGTTGATAGTCACAAGTACGGCTTGAAGGTCGGTACACCCGGTATCAGGTCGGTTGGTCCCCTCGTCTTCGGTCCTGAGGGGATCTTGTTCGTCGCGGACAACGTGGGGGCGACGATCTTCGCGATCGATGTAGGCGCTGCCGACGCTGCAAGCGCGACCGGACCAATCGAAGTCGATAATCTCGACACACGTCTGGCAGCGTATTTGGGTTGCTCACGCGACGACATTTTCATTCGGGATATGGCGGTGCACCCGTCCTCGCAAGAGGTCTACCTTTCGGTGATGCGAGGCAGCGGCGCGGCTGCTGTGCCCATCCTGATCCAGGTCGGAAAGGACGGGTCCGTCTCCGAGGTTCCCCTTGAGGACGTGCCGTTCTCGCAAGCGGCAATCGAGGACGCCCCGGCCGAAGGCGACACGCGCTCCGAGGTCCGCCTCGTCCAGGGCAATCGCGAGGGCGAGATCATGGAGCCTCGTCCCGGTTACCGGCTGCGTATCGCGCGAGACCAGCTGCGGACGATAACGGTGACCGACATGGCCTATGTCGACGGCATCCTACTCGTTGCCGGGGCTTCCAACGAGGAGTTCTCATCTGCCCTTCGGCGGTTCCCATTCCCGTTCAAAGGGAACGCGCAGTCTAACTCGCTGGAGATCTACCACGTCTCGCACTCCAAGTACGAGACCGCCTCACCCATCCGAACCTTCGTGCCGTACGACGGCAACAATAACGTGCTGGCGAGCTACACCTGCACGCCGGTGGTCCATTTCTCGCTGAGAGACCTGAAGCCGGGGACGCAGATCAAGGGCAGGACGGTCGCCGAGCTCGGCTCGGGGAACACGCCCCTCGACATGGTTTCGTACAGGCGCGACGGCGAGGAATACCTCCTCGTCTCTAACGCCCGGCACCCGCTGATGAAGATCGCTTGCAAGGACATCGATCGGCAGGAGCCGCTCACGCAGCCTAAGGAGCCGGTGGGCGTGCCTCGCGAGACGCTGCCGCAAGAGGGCGTGGGGCGAATGGCGAACCTGAACGCCAGCTATGTGCTCATGATGCAGCAGGACGATGAGGGGAGCGTCCACCTCCACTCCTACAACACCACGAAGTTGTGACCAGAGGACGGCAGCTCGAGCTGTCATGGGTTAATCAGGAAGGGCTTGACTGCCTCTGCGTTCGCGGTTGGACCGGAGCTGAGCTCCGCGAGCTGGGTCGGCTCTCCGCCACGGAGCTCGGTCGGCGTCTGGGTGTCCTGCCAAGCGAGCTTGTCGAGGCCGCCGCTCATATACGCACCCTTCAGCCCATCGCCGGTCGCTTCGCAATCAACGAGGGCTCGATCTGCTTCATTCCTCGATTCCCATTCCTGAACGGCATGAGTTATTCGCTGATCGTCTACTCGGGACTTGTGGTGGGGCGCGCCGGCGAACTCGAAATCTGGCCGATCCAACGACCGTCCCCGGCGGGCGCCCCGACGACAGAGGCTGTCGCGATCTATCCTACCGCAGAAGAGGTGCCGGTCAACCAGCTAAAATTCTATATTCACTTCTCGAGTCCGATGAGCGAAGGATGGGCAACCCGAGCCGTTCATGTCCGCCGCGCGGACAACGACGAGCCGCTCAACGACGTTTTCCTCGCCATGGATCCGGAACTGTGGGATCCGGAGCGTCGGCGCCTGACGCTCTTACTAGACCCGGGCCGCATAAAGCGTGGACTCGTTCCTCACGAGGAAGCAAGTTATCCCCTGGTCGAGGGCGTACCAGTAGTCATCAACGTCGACACGGAGTTCCGCGACGCCGCTGGCCAGCCGCTGCGGACCGGCATGGAGCGGCGCTACGAAGTCGAGCCAGCGGTGAGAGTCCGGGTCAATGAGGCGGACTGGCGGTTCCATTGTCCTACATTGGGTTCGCGGAGCCCGCTGACCGTGGAGTTCGACCGGTCGCTCGACCATGCGCTCCTGGAGCATCGCCTTGGGGTCAACAACGCGGCTGGGGCACCTGTGGATGGGCGAGGCTCCGTCGGCCTGGGAGAGCGGTCCTGGCAGTTCGAGCCGCAGTCACCGTGGGAAGAAGGCCGGTACGTCGTGGTCGTCGACCCTCGGCTGGAGGATCTGGCTGGCAACTCGCTCATCCGCGTTTTCGACCGAGACCTTATGCGGGCCGAGGACGTGCCTGTCGATGTGCGGGCCGTTGCGGTGGAATTCACCTGCGCCCCGGCCCCTCAACCGCTCCCTATAAAGCCAATCGCCTGAGTTGAGAGTTGCACATCGTGGGTAGAGGTTGCAGTTGCAGCCGACGATGTTCTGGAGTTGGGTGCAGCGTCTCAACCCTAATTGCGGGGCCGAGCAGGGACAGGGTGTTCGGATGCCTGCGGTTCGCTAACCCCTGAACTCCAACTCAATGCGCCCGTCCCGAGAGATGTGCGCGGCCTTCAGGGTCGTCTGTAAGTGGGCCTTCTGGCGGTGCACATCCATCACCTGAAAGTCCTCGAGAAACGATCCTATCTGTACCGGCAACGAGTCGGCCATAGCGGCCTTGTCACGGGCACCTAACACCGTCCCCGCGAGCTCGGCGTGACGATGCTCCAGCACGGAGCGCTCGACCCTCGTGGCATCGTTGGCCTTGGCAAATTCCTCTTCTGTGAGGACTCCCCCCCTTGAGCAGAGCCAGGCTCCTTTGGAAGTCCCCGTCCAGATCGGTCAGCCTCTTCACCGCTTGCCGTAAATCGGTCTCCCGACGTTTGAACTCCTTCTCCATGGCGCCAAGGAGGAGTTGGCGGACGACCTGGGGACTGCTAGTTGGGGTACTACATTTCCAGCACCGTTATCTAACTGCTCCTGACCGTATGAAGCGTTCATTACGCCGGACGGCGCGCGGTACGGCGTACCGAAGTATCACGGCGCTCTGGCCCTCTATTACAACAAGGACCTCTTCGACGCCCATGGCGTCGCGTACCCGGATGACACCTGGACCCAGGTCGATTATCTCAACGCCATGCGCCAGTTGACACTGGACACCGACGGTGACGGGAGAACGGACGTCTGGGGCGGCATGATCGATGTGTCCTGGGACCGAGTTCAGATCCATGTGAACGCCTGGGGCGGGAATTTTGCCGACCCCGATAGCCCGTCGTCATGTGCCATGGACGCGCCTCCCGCGATGGCTGCTCTGGAATGGCTGCGTGCTCGCATGTGGGACGACAAGGTGATGGCGACGTTCCCCGACGTCCAGAACCTCTCGACCCGCGACGCTTTCATCGCGGGTCAGGTCGCGACGGTAGAGGATGGGTCGTGGGCGTTGAAGGACATCCTTGCAAACGCACCGTTCCGTGTCGGTGTTGCACCGTTGCCATCGGGCCCGGCGGGTCGAGTCACCCTCGCGACGACAGATGGGTTCGGCATATATGCCGGGACCCAACACCCTGAGGAGGCGTGGGAGCTGCTGAAGTTTCTCATCAGCGACGAGTACGGCCGAGCTATGGCCAGAGCGAACTTCCTTCAGCCGGCAAAAGCGTCCCTGGTGGAAGATTGGGCCAACATTCTTCGCCTACCAGGACGTGACTGCCGATTTGGTGATCGAGCGTGACCAGGACGTCACCCGCTTGTCGGCCAGTCAGCTTTCGACATCGCTGGGAGAGTTCACGGAGGCGTTGGAAGAGGTGGGGCGAAGCATGGACCCATCCCAGCCCCCGGGACCCTCAAGGTTCCCCGTGCTACAGACGTTAGGCACGCTTGCAGTATTCGACGGGGGCGTCGTCGTGCTGGACACATTCGGCGTGCCTGTAGCAGCACTCCCAGAGGGCAGCGATAGCCTCTACGATGACTGGCCGTCGGTGCCGATATTCCGTGAGCTTTTCCGTTCCACCCGCCCCGTTTTCTCCAACATCCTTCGCGGTCGCACAGAAGATGACGAAGTCGTGGCGATGGGCGTACCCATCGTCGGCACCCGCGGAGAGTTTCTCGGGGCGACGGTCGGCATGTTCAACGTGGGCGCTACCTCGGTAAGCGCTTTCTACGGACGGATCGTCCGGCTCCGACTAAACCAGGGTGGAGCTGTCTACTTGGTGGACGAAACGGGGAAGGTCATTTGCCACAGTAACATAGCGTTCGCGGGATCCGACTTCTCCGACGAAGTCGCAGTGCAACAAGTCCTTACATCCAGAGTCGGCGCGCTGCGGACCACCGGCGCGACCGGCCAGGACGTGGTCGCCGCGTATTCCCCAGTACCAGGAACCCCGTGGAGCCTGGTTTCCGAGGCATCCTGGTCGTCGTTAACCAGCGGCAGCCGCGACTATCAACGGCTACTCCTCGTGCTGCTCGCTGTCGGCATCCTCGCTCCGATCGCCATCGTCGGAGTTGGCATTCGCCGCCTCATGCGACCGGTGGACGAGCTGATTGCAGCGGCACGGTCGGTCGGAGCAGGGAACTTCTCCAGGAGGATCGAATACCCATCCAGCGATGAGATCGGCGTTCTGGCCACAGAGTTTAACCACATGGCCGGACAGGTCGCCGACCGAACGAGAGAGTTGAAGGAACTGGAGGAGCTCGGGCGTGCGATCCTCAACGGTCCTCCCGATGCGTCTACTCTATCCGAAGTCCTGGGTGAGCATGTTCCCCTTATGTGGCCCCATAGCCATCTAGAGATCCGAGTTTTACCCGATCAGACACTCCTCCGCCATCCAGATGATCGGCAACCGGTCGCAGCGTCGGCCTGGGAATGGCTGGCGAAGCAGTCTGAGGGACAGCATTTTCCACCGGGAGAAGTACCTCCCTGGGACACGCAAGCAGCAGACAATGCCCTGGTGTTGACGCCTATTCTCGCCATGGAGACGAAGGAGCCGATAGGCGGGATCTATCTTTCACTTCGTCTCGACCCAGATGCCGCCCCAAGCCTGCTACCGGCCGTCCAGTCCCTTGCGGCGCAGATTGCCTCGGCCCTACACGGGGCTCGAGGCTACGCCCAGGAGCTAGCCCATGAGACCGTCGCCCGAGAGCTGGCACTAGCCGGGCAAATACAGGCGAATTTCCTTCCCAGCAACCTGCCAAATGTTCCTGGCTGGCAGTTAGCCGCGATGCTCAGGCCAGCCAGAGAGACGTCTGGAGATTTCTACGACGTCATCCCTCTGCCAAGCGGGCGGCTAGGAATAGTGATCGCGGATGTGGCCGACAAAGGCATGGGGGCGGCACTGTACATGGCCTTGAGTCGTACTCTCATCCGCACCTACGCCGTCGAATACGACAATCAACCTGAGCTGGTGCTCAGTGCCGCCAACAGCCGGATCCTTGCGGATACCGGTGCAGGGCTGTTCGTCACGGTGTTCTACGGTGTCCTCGATCCAACCTCAGGAGAGCTAGTGTACTCCAATGCCGGACACAACCCGCCTTATCACCTTAGTGCCCGAGACGGAAACGTGCTACAAGAGCTGGACAGAACGGGCGTGCCGCTGGGCATACTTGACGGCGGGACATGGCAACAGAGGGTTGTTCACCTAGCCCCTGGCGATGTGCTGCTGCTGTATACCGACGGCATCACCGAGGCGCAGAATGCCCAAGGTACTTTCTTCGACGAAGATAGGCTGCGGGAGGTTGTTCACGCCAACCTGGGGCGTTCGGCTCAGGACATACAGGATGGCGTGATCGCGCTTGTCGACGCCTTTGTGAGCGATACACCCCAGTTTGACGACATCGCCATGATGGTCGTCGTCCGAGGCTCCGCCGACGCAGGTTGATGGATGCAGAGATACACAGAATCAGACTCTAGGGACTTTGCATCGAGCGGCCCTCAGTGCCAGCAGCGAAGATGTAGACTAAATTTGCACCAGATCCGTGGCCTCGGCAGATGAGGAGAGAGCCATGCCTGTCCATCCAGTATTTCAAGAGATCCTTGATCAAGCCGCCGCACATCCGCCGCCCGACGCCACCGGCTTGCAGCGCTCCGCCGGGCGTTCACACCCGGAGCGTGACGCCGGAGGAGCCGTCTGTCAGCTTTCCTTCGGCTGTTGAGGCAATAGCGAAAGCGCCGCGCCAAACAACGGGGTCAGCAAACAAACCCGAGTAAACAATGATCTTGAGAAGTGTACCTGGGATGGACTAGCTACATGGACGCTTTTCCCAACAGGATAAGGGCAGTCAATAGCGCCGACGAGCGTCGCCACAAGTTGGCGGTGTTAGCCTCTGGCTTTGGGGTTCGACAAGAGGGCGACAGCGCGCACAGGATGAGCAGGAGGAATGTGAGCATGATCGCAATTTGGGCGACCAGCAGAACTCGCCAACAGCATCCGCTGCGTGAGCACCGGCACCAAGAGTGTATGCTGACGAGACCGCGGGGATGGAGCCCGGGCTGGTGTTGAGACCTCCCGAGCAAACGCCTATACGAGGAGAAAAGCTATGGCAACCATGAAAGGCGGCGAGATCCTGGCCCGGATGCTGAAGGCGCACGGGGTGGAGTATATCTTCGGAATGCCCTGGGGGCAGGGAGCGCCGTATATCGCCACCGCCATCGACCTGGGCGTGCGCTGGATGAACGTTCGGGACGAGAAATGCGCGTCTTTGATGGCGACGGCCTATAGCAAGGTGAGCGGGAAGCCGGGCATTTGCTCCACCCACGCGGCCGGGGCCGCGCACCTGGCCCTGGGCCTCTACGAGGCATACCTGTCTGGGAATCCGGTCATCGCCATCACGACCGCCGGGGACCCGTCTTTGTCATGGAGGCCGAGTACGGGGCAGGTCCCCCCCGCGGAAACGCTTCGTCCGGTCACCAAGTGGTCGGTCCAAGCCCAATCGGTCAGCACCCTGCCTGCCGTCATCGAGAGGGCCTTCCGCGTCGCTACGACGGGCCGCCCCGGACCCGTTGGCGTTGTCGTGCCAGATATCTTCATGGCAGAGGAAGGGGAGTTCTCCCCGCCCAGCGGCGGCGATCGAGAGTATCAGTTATCGCGGCTGGCGCCCGGGGAGGCACCGATTCGCGAGGCCGCCAGGCTGCTTTCCGAAGCCGAAAGACCCGTCATCCTCGCCGGCGGTGGGACGGTTTATTCACGGGCACACGCAGAGCTGCGGCGGGTGGCCGAGCTCCTGGGTATCCCCGTAACCACGAGCCACGGCGCCCACGGAGTGTTCCCGGGGACCCACCCCCTGAACGTCGGCGTCCTTGGGGGCGCCGCCGGCAGCCGGGCGCCGCTTGTATTCAGAGTGATCGATGAGGCCGATGTCGTGCTGGTGGTGGGCAGCAGGGTGGCCGCTCTGACCCCGCGCGGCGACGCTGTCCTCTCGGCAAGGCACCGGATCATACAGATCGACGTCGACCCGGAGGAGATCGGCCAGGATGTGGCCGTCGAAGTTCCCATCATCGCCGACGCAAAGCTGGCGCTTGCCGCTGTAACGGAGGCATTGCGGCCGTACGCGGACAAGCAGCTCGCCGCCGACCGCGAGCGACGGCTGCGGGAAGTCACGGCCATGGTCGACGCGTGGCGGGCCGAGTTTACCCCCACTATGACCTCGAAGGCCAAGCCTATCAGGACACCGTACCTCCTGCGGCAGATCCAGGAGTTCGCCAACTCGGACACGATCTTCGCTTTCGACGCCGGCGGCGCATCACATTGGGCGCCGAGCTACCTTGATCTGGCGCCGGAGAACCTCGCTCTTCACCCGCGGGGCTTCGCCGCTCTCGGATCAGGGTTGCCACTGGCTCTCGGCGCCCAGGTCGCCGCGCCGGACAAGCGCGTCATCTCGATCTCGGGCGACGTGGGCTTCGGCTATAACGTCATGGAGCTGGAGACGGCGATACGGCTGCGGCTGCCGGTGGTGAACATCGTGCTCAACAACCAGCACTATGGGATGGAGCGCCGGGGCTTCCTCCGCTACAAAGGTGAGATCGTCCCCGACGCTCTGACGCTGAGCCCCCAGGACTTCCGGAAGATAGCCCAAGCCTACGGCTGCTTCGGCATTCGAGTGGAGGATCCCGAGGAGATCGGTCCCGCCATCCAAGCCGCCCTCGACTCCGGGCTACCCGCCGTCGTTGAGGTGGTGACGGACCCGGAAGACCAGGACTCGGAGCATTGGGGCACGCATTAGACCCGATCCGGCTGGGTCTGTGGTCCACTCCGGCGCTCGCCGCTCTCACAGCCGGTAGCTCCCCCTGAACAGTGGTAAAAGAACCGCTGCTGCATCTCCGCTCCTTGAGCGCGAGCACGCCTACAGTCTCTACAGACTATGCGTAGCAAGCTAGGCTAACGATGGACAGTTTATGGAGACTGTGCCAGGGAGCCGCCTTCAAATGGGTCCCGTTGCTGGGCCTTCTACAGTGCGAGCTGCTCCACGAAGGACCGCAGGGCAGCGAAGTAGGACCGACCTCCCACGTCATAGGTGTCATTGTGGCCGGCGCCCTGCACCGCGTAGAAATGCTTGGGCTCCCTGGCAGCGTCAAAGAGCTTCCTCCCGGCCTCGATGGGAACCGTGTCATCTTGGTCCCCGTGCAGCACGAGAAGAGGCGCCTGCACCTTCGCTATTCTGGCCTGCGAATCGTAGCGGTCGACCAGTAAGGGCCACATGGGCAGAAAGCGGTAGGAGAGCCGGGCCATGTGGCGGACAGAGGGAAAGGGCGACTCCAAGATGAGGCCGTAAGGTGGATAGCGAGTGGCCAGCTCTACAGCCACGGCAGCTCCCAGCGACCTGCCAAAGTAGATGATGCGGTCGGGGGAAACGTCACCGCGCGAGCGCAGGTAAACAAGGGCCGCGTCAGCGTCCCGGTAGGTCCCCTTTTCTGTCGGTCTCCCTTCGCTTCTCCCATAGCCCCGATAGTCGAAGAGCAAAACGCTTACTCCAAGTTCATCGTGGAGGAGCTTCAGGTTTCCCAGGCGGTCGCTGATGTTTCCGGCGTTTCCATGGAACCAGAGCCAGGTCACCTCGTTCCTTCCCGGCACAAACCATCCATGGAGTACTTTTCCGTCGGCGGCGGTGAAGGAGACATCTTCGAAAGGCAGGCCGACGTGGGAGGGGTCAGCTCCAAGCTCCTTCTGTGGAAAGTATATGAAGTACCGTTCAATCAGACCAGTCCTATCGGCGATGAATAGCAGGGCCGCTAAGAAAGCTGCGACGAGTGCGGTAGTCCGCGTCACCGTAACAATAACGTGCATTAACGGGACCTTCGGTCGACCGAGTTTGGGTATGATCACTGAGAGTACCAATCCCCCTAGCAACCATAGTACCGACCGTCAAGGGCTGTATAGGAAGTAGCCGCCGGGGGATAGGGCCTAGCGCGACACTCTTCCTGGTCCTTCTTCGACAATATGCCAGCGTGACGGCGGCCGACTCATCGCTAGCTCTGAGTGGCGGCCACCCAGCTATACCAAAAGTATTGCCTGAATCACAAGTCAGGTGGTTGAACTAAAAGTGGCCTATTAATCTGACTTTTGGTGCAAAGCCGCCAAGAAGCTGACAAAGCTCTACGGAACCACCATCACCCTTGCGTCCGTGAACCTTGAGGTACATGAAGGGATAACGGGGCTGCTCGGACTCAACGGCGCGAGCAAGAGCACGGCCATCAAGCTGTTCCTGGGACTCCTGAAGCCTAGCAGCGGCACTGCCGAGGTGCTCGGCCAGAAGCCTTACGAGTCGGTGGATGTTCGGGCCCGACCCTGTCGTCACATCTTATGGGCGATGCCGAACGGACCTGTGACCGCATTATCGTCCTTGAGGACGGCCGCGTATCGCAGGAGGGAGCGGCCTGAGTTAGGGGATCAATGCCATGAAGAGCCAGCTTAAAACTCCGAATCTCCCAATCGATATGATAGTCAACGTCCGCGGTTACTGGAAAACACTCACGCTTCCCGTTGGTCTTGCCCTGGCTGTTGTGTTGGCAGGGTGCAGCGACGGAGCCTCCGATCAACGGGTCGGAGAGCTCGAGCAGACCGTCGTCGCGCTGGAGCAGACCGTCACCGCCCTCGAAAGTACGCCCATGTCGACTCCGAGCAGCGACGGCATGTCGATGCAAACGGCCGTCCCAACGCTGGAAGCCATGCCGCATGATGATGAGGTCCAGGAGTTGGCGATTATCGAGAACTACGCTGCCACTCGATTCTTTCCCCAGTGGATGGTGGTGCGACAGGGAGTCCCGGTCCGAATGTATCTCACACGGCTGCACCGTGAGCACGTGAACCGGTTTTCCATCCAGCCCTTCTATGAATCTTCGGCGGTGATCCTGCCGGGTGAAATCGGAATCATCGAGTTCTTACCCGACCAGATAGGTGAATTCAAACACTCGTGGACGTCGGGCATACATCTGCCTGCCTCTATCCGCGATGAGCCTCTGTGCTTCGAGACTCAGTCTCGAACCACAGAGGCTCATCGCGGATAGAGCCTCGAAGATGTATGACCTGACGTCCACGAATCTTTGATGAGTTCAAAATCTTCCCGGACAGCCTTACTGTCCAAAAAGACGTGCCGGTCACCATCCACAACATCAGCCTGATTGCTGAGCACCGGGTATCTATCGAGCCGTTGTATAACGCCGCTGAGGATCTCAATGTCAGGCCGGGGGAGATCTCTCGATTCGAGTTCACCCCGGATATCGCGGGGGAATTCACCATCGAGCATGAGCTTCATGGGTTTACCGGCCGGTTGATGGTCGAAGAGTAGCCCACCCTTATAGAGTGGTCGAGCGCAGCACCGACGGTCAAGCGCCTAGCTGATCAGGTAATCACTTGACCGCTTGGTCCCGAGCGACCCTGGAAGCCTCCCCGCTTGGGGGTCAAAAGACTTTCTTACGGTCGTTCATGAAGGGGACCGGCGCTGGCCTGACCGGCTTCGGTGCGTTACACCGTCCCCCTCTTCCCTACGGGAGCCGGCCAAGAGACATTGCGGGGCTTGCCTATTGTCACGAATGGTACCCCTGGAGAGACTCGAACTCTCGCCACCGGCTCCGGAGGCCGGTGCTCTATCCACTGAGCTACAGGGGCACGCACCCACTATGGTAATACGCCGCCCGTTGGCAACGCAACGCCGGACGGCCGTTCTTTCGATTCCGCTATAATGCCATCTGCATTCTGGACGCAGGAGAGGGGCCTTGAGCTACAAGCATATTTTGTATGACGTTGAAGAGCATATCGCCACTATCACATTCAACAGACCGGATAGGCTGAACGCCGTCTTCTACCCCATGCGCATGGAGATTACGGACGCCCTTCTCCGTTCAGAGGCCGATGATGATGTGCGGGTCATCGTTCTTACCGGCGCCGGGAGAGGTTTCTGCTCCGGGCTGGACCTCAAGGAGAGGGCCCAGGGCACGAATCAGACCCCCCTGGAACAGCGCTTGAGTGGGCACCCCGTGGCCCGCGCTTTCTGGTCGCTGGAGAAACCAACGATAGCCAGCGTCAACGGTGTGGCCGTCGGCGCCGGCTTCGAGATGGCCCTGCTATGCGATTTCCGCTTCGCAGCCGAAGGGGTCCGCATGGGGGACCTGCACGTTCAGCGTAACCTGGTGCCGGACATCGGAGCCCCCTGGTTCCTCCCGAGACTCGTCGGGTGGTCGAAGGCCTGCGAGATTATCCTGGGCGGCGATTTCATCACGGCGGAAGAAGCGCTGCAGATGGGGGTAGTGAATAAGGTGGTGCCGCTGGAGGAGCTGAAGACAGTCACGCATGAGTACGCGGCCAAGCTGGCCCGGAACGCGCCCCAGGCGATGAAGCTCTGCAAGCGGCTCATGCGGAGGGGGCTCACAACCGGACCAGAGGACCTGTTCCACAGCGCCCTGATGCTGGACGGCTATCTCATGGAGACGCAAGACTTCAAGGAGGCGTTAACGGCGGTGAGCGATAAACGGAATCCGGAGTTCATCGGAAGCTAGCGGGGAACAAGCTGCGTCAAGAGGGGCTGGCCGGATCACCTGGCCAGCCCCTTTCTTTGTCAATGCGCCACTAAAGAGATTCGGGTATCAGCAGTCCGTAGTCGCCGTCCTTTCGCCGGTACAGTACATGATGCTTCTGGTCTTCCATGTCGAGGAAAAGGTAAAAGGAGTGGCCCAGCATGTCCATTTCGAAAATCGCCTCCTCCACCGCCATGGGTTTGATGGGGAAACGCTTGACGCGAACGACCTTGCCATCCTCTTCGACCGGCACCGACTCCTCGGCCTCCTCGAAGCGGATCGACGACGGGTCGTGTTTAGCTCGTTCGCTTCGGTAAAGCCGGCTCTTGAGCCGTTTTACACGGCGATCGATGGCGTGCGCCGCAGCATCCACGGCGGCCTTGGTCGTTCTGGCGCGCTCCTCGCTTCGGACTATAGAGCCGTTGACATCAACCGTTATCTGGGCAGAGAAGCGCTGGTCCGTCCTCCGGGTCTGCTCGTGGCTCAAATGGACGCTGGCGGACCGGGTTGCCGAGATATGCCGCCCCACGCGGTCCACCTTCCGATCGATATAGTCCCGCATGGCATCGTCCACTTCCAGATTACGCCCTTGAATGGTTACCTGCATGGTCGCTGCACCTCCAAGGTTGGTCCAAGGTCTGTGGATGCCGGACCCTTAGCCGGGCTCGAGTCTCGCCTGTCCGACAAGCTAGCGGGGGATTCGCCTCCCCTTCCATCCTACCATCACAGCCTCCAGCCCGGCTCCGGAGAGACGGCGGGGTATGAACGATGTAGAATGAGGTCTGACATCGTTATACTCAGGGAGGTGGAGGCGCATGGTACGGTTCAAGGGGATCAATCATCTGGCACTGGTCACCGGTGACATGGAGAAGACCGTCCGGTTCTATCGCGACATCATGGGAATGCCCGCTGGTGGCGACCACGGGAAACCAGGCCGGCAAGTACCCCTTTCGGCACTATTTCTTCGAGCTTGGCGAAGGGAACACCCTGGCGTTTTTTGAGTGGCCAGGCAAGATCGAGGAGTTTCACAAGCTAGCCGGCCAGCCCGCCCAGGGCCGCTGGCAGTTCGACCATCTCTCCTTCAACGTAGAGGACGAAGAGGCGCTCCTGGCCCTCAAGGCCAAGCTGGAGGGACATGGCGCCGAGGTCACCAGGGTGGTCGACCACGACTACATCCAATCGGTCTACTTCACGGACCCCAACGGCATAGCCCTGGAGGCCAGCTATTGGGTCGTCGACCCAACCGGTCACGAGCCCGACTACGCCGACCCCAGGATGTTCTCCGACCCCGACCCGGTGCCCTCCGCCAGCCCCCCTGTCAAGGCGAGATAGTCGATTTCGGCCCGAAAATTCACCGGACCATCGCGGGCCCGAAAATCGACCTCTATAAGATCGGCCTGGGCTAGGGCGCGAACAGGGCCCTGGCCCCCAGCAAGGCCGGCTTTTCCAGGGCCGTCTTGAGCACGGCGACGCCGCTTTCTTTCAGATCAGCCACCAGCGACGGCTCAAAGAGCTCGTAGGCCTCCGCCAGTCCACCTCCGATCACAGCGATATTTAGGCCGGTCTCCCGGGCAAGGCGCTTTATGGTGATTGCTAGAGCCCGCCCAACCTGGTCGAACACAGCGCAAGCCTTGGCGTCCCCGTCGCGGGCCAGGTTTCGCATCGTGACCGGATCAGCTCCATATCTCTCCTCGAACCGGTAGCCGGAATGGTCCCATGCTTGGGGCCACAACCATTCGTTGTAGGCCCGCATCGTAGACTCTGGATAGCCCTTTGCGCCACCCAGAACCTGGCCGTCCCGCACAAGGCCGATCGCTATGCCGGTCCCCAGGCTTAACGCCATGAAATCGGAGTGGCTATGCCCTTCACCGAAACGGGCAATCCCAAGCGCGAACAGGTTTGCATCCGCAACGACCCGGGTAGGAAGCCCCCATTTCCGTTCCAGATATTCCTTGAGATGGAACCCGTTCATGGATGGATACGCTGAGCGCTCGCTATCCAAAATACCTACCTCGTAGTCGCCAAATGATGGAAAGCCCACCCCCAGTGCAACTGCCTCTTCAGCCGTGAACGGCGCTAAGGCAGCGTCCATAACGGCAAGCACCTGGTCTCGTGACCCGTGGGGGTGACTCGGGACCAGGTGAGATGCGATGACCTCACCGGAGGCGCTGACAAGACCGGCCTCGGTGTTCGTACCGCCGACATCCAACGCTAGATAGAGTTCCATGGCTAGGCTACCCAGGAGTCGATTCCTGGGGCTATAATACGGCATCGCGGCGCCCGAGCATCCCACCGTTAGCCGCCGAGGAGGGGTCCATGGACCTACGCTTCGCCCCCGAGCTGGAGGAATGGCGCCAGGAGGTCCGCGACTTCCTCGTTAAGGAATGTCCTCGGGAGTACTGCTTCGACAGCGACTTCGAAGAGTATGACGGCAAATGGGACTTCGCCTTCGCATTCAACAAGAAGCTCGGCGCCAAGGGCTGGGTCGGCACCAGCTGGCCCACCGAGTATGGCGGACTTGGCAAGCCGCCTATCTATCGTGCGATATTCATGCAGGAGATAGACCTGCACGGCGCCCCCCTGATCAACAGCATCGGCTGGGGGCTGGCGGGCGGCACCCTCCTGAAATTTGGCACTCCGGAGCAGAAACAGCGCCTCTTGCCCCCTATCGCCAGGGCCGAGACCTTCTGGGCCGAGGGGCTGACGGAGCCTGACTACGGCTCCGATCTCGCTTCGCTGCAGACGAGAGCCGAGCGGGACGGCGACGAGTGGGTCGTCAACGGCACCAAGACCTTCACCACCTGGGGGCATCGCGCCGACGTCCTGTACCTGGCAGCCCGGACGGACCCAAACGTGCCCAAGCACAAGGGCATCAGCATTTTCTGCCTGGACATGAAAGCGCCGGGCGTCACCATGAGCCCCATGGAAAACATCGGCGGCGGACGTCAGAACCACACCTTCTTCGATAACGTGCGCATCCCCCCCGACATGATGCTGGGGGAGGAGAACCAGGGGTGGCACTACATCATGAACAGCTTCTACGGCGGTGGCGGTGGAGGTGGCGGTGAGCTGAACCGGGTCTTCAACCACCTGGTGGAGTATTGCAAGGAGACGCACCGCAACGGACAGCCGCTGAGCAAGGACCCGCTGGTCCGGGCCAAGCTCACCGACCTGGCAATCACTCTGGAAACGATGAAGATTATCGGCTGGGACGGCCTGTACCGCATGGAGCATGAGGTCCCGCCCGATTTCGGTGGTAGCCTGGGCGTGGTGCTCTTCAAGGAGTTCTTCCCCCACTTCGCCCAGACCTGCATGGAGATCCTGGGACCCCTGGGGCAGCTCCAATCGAGCCGGTGGGCCCCCATGGCCGGAGAGGTGGAGCACCTGTTCAGGCGCTCCTACGGAAACCACGCAGGCGGCACCTCTCAGGTGAAGCGCATGGTGCTGGCGACCCGAGGGCTGGGGCTCCCCCGCTAGCCGGCCGACCCGCGCCGTAAACCCCATCTCTTTCTCCTATCGTTGTCATGCCCGCCGGGGTTTTGTTTGCTTTAGGGTGTGATCGACACCTGCAAGAGAACACTGCCACGCCGGGCCACCACCAAGGAGGTAATGTTATGGAGCGGCGTAACGGACCGTACACCCTGACGGACGACTCCGCGAAGGTCGACGTCCCCACCGTTCATGCCTGGCTGAACGAGACGTACTGGGCTCAGGGGCGGCCCCTTGCGGTCGTCCAACAAACGGTTAACAACTCCCTCTGCTTCTCTGTCTTCGAGGGGAAGCAGCAGGTCGCCTTTGGCCGCGCGGTCACCGACGGCCTGACCTTCACCTGGATATGTGATGCCGTGGTACGGGAGGACATGCGCAGCAAGGGCGTGGGGAAGTGGATGATGTCCCTCGTTGTCGACCACCCCGCCATCAGGAACACCCGGCAAATCCTGGGGACTCGCGACGCCCACGGCCTCTACGAGAAGTATGGTTTCCTGCGCGTGGAATATATGCGCCGAAATACGGTTTAGACAGGATGGGAATGCCGTCGGGTCTACCCTCACTCAGAAGAGAACAAAATGCCCGCCATGGTAGGTCCCGGCGCGTGCCGTCTCCGTTTGTCATAGGTGGCCTGCAGGGTTATAGTCAGCCCTGCAGCATGCCTGACCGGCTCAGTTTTTCCCCAGCACAGAAGGAGGTAGGACGTGGCATATGAGACCATTATCGAGGAGCGCAGGGGCAAGCGAGGCACTATCGTTTGGATCACCCTCAACCGGCCGGAAAAGCTCAACGCCATCAACCACGAGATGTACAGGGAGCTACGGGATGTCTTCGAGCGCATCAGAGGAGACCGCGAGATCCGTTGCCTGGTGATTACGGGGGCGGGCAGAGGGTTCTCCGCCGGGGAGGACCACGGTGACCGGAGCGACCCCTCCCAGCAAGAGATCAAGGTGGAGCCCCGCATACCCGATCCGGAGCATCATCGCATCAACTTCCGCCGTGTTTCGGATACCTTCCTCGCCCTTCGCCGGGTAGACGTGCCCGTGATCGCCGCCGTCAACGGCGTCTGCGTCGGCGCGGCCTTCGACATGGTCGCCACGATGGACCTGGCCGTCGCCTCCACCGCGGCGCGCTACCAGGTCGCCTATGTGAAGCGAGGCGTGTTTGCGGACCTGGGCGGCTTCTGGACCCTCCCGAAGATCATCGGGTGGCGCAAGGCCATGGAGCTGATGATGACCGGCAACTTTATGTCCGCGGAAGAAGGGTACGAAGTTGGACTGACCAACTACCTGGTCCCGCCCGAGGAGCTGGAATCGAAGACCATGGAGCTGGCCCAGGCTATCGAAGACGGCCCTCCCATCGCTCAGAAAATAGGCAAGATGCTTGCCTATCGCACCACCAACATGGACTTCGAGTCAGCAATTGAGTGGTCGGGGACGGCTCTTGGGGTGATCCTGGAGTCACAGGACAGGGTCGAGGGGATCAAGTCTTTTCTGGAGAAGCGGGACCCCGTCTTCGAGGGACGGTAGAAAGGGGAAGGGCGGCGTGTTCCTGCGGAGGCCGTCCCAAAATCCCCTCTCCCTCAATGGGAGAGGGCTAGGGTGAGGGATCAGGCGCCGTCCTGGGACTGGCGCCTCCGCCACCCCGCTAGGTTCTGGTCCCCCAACAGGTGCCGTTCAAACTCCAGGAGCGCCTCCATCTGTCTGAGGTTCAGTGCCACGCCGAAGCGCTTGGCCCGCAGCAGAATCAGCGCGTCCGCCAGATAGTGGCCCGACCTCATGAGAACGCAGGCCGCCAGAGCGACGCTGCGGCCAATTCCCTCTTTACAATATATAACAGTCTTCTGGTTGCTTTCCAGGCGCTCCAGGGTCCACTGACTCCCATCCAGCAACTGCTCTTGAGTCGGCGGGAAGTGGTCTCGAGTAGGTAGGTGAAGAAAGCTGATACCATTCTTCTGCAGCAGCTCGGGGTCCCCTCGGTCTTCCTCACGGAGATCGACTACCGCCTCGAACCCCTGTTCCTCCAGCCAGCCGTAGTCGCCAGGCCGTATGGTGCCTGAGACGGCCATCATCTCCGTCACCCACGACAGATCAGGTCCGGGGCGGCCCAGCGTCAGCAGATATTTCCAGCTTCGAATGGCCACTCGCCGATTGGGCACCGCGGGGCCTTCCTGTCCTTCATCGTGGGTCTCCGGCCGAGCAACGAAGGAGCCAGAGTCGCCCGTAACCTATACTGTTGCCACTTTTGAGTCAAGAGCTTCCTACCTTGGGAGGGGTGCCGACTTTCGGCGTCTGCTCCACTCTTTTTTCACGGTATCGCCGCTTGACAGTGAGGCCTTCACACTCTTGCGCGCTGTGATACAATGCCCCTATCTCCGAGAGTCGGTTGGAAGGATGTTCCGCTTCTCGCGTCGAGGTTTTTCCGATCACGCATGCGGCGCCTGCCAGGATGAGGAGAATATGTGCCGTTGAAGGAGCGTGCATGAATATCTATGTGGGGAATCTCCCCTACGGTGTCACCGATGAGGACCTGCGAGACGCCTTTAGCAACCATGGTCAGGTCGAGTCTGCCAGGGTTATCACTGACCGCGATTCCGGTCGGTCGAAGGGGTTCGGATTCGTCGAGATGCCTTCGAACTCCGAGGCCGAGGCCGCCATTCAGGCGCTGAACGGTCAGGACATGCAGGGCCGCGTACTCACGGTCAATGAGTCCCGTCCCCGAGAGGGGAACCGCGGCGGCGGCGGCGGAAGAGCCCCTCGCTGGTAAGACCGGAAACGGTCCTCGCACCCTCCAAGGGTTTCCTCTTGTAGCCTGGACCCGGGATTCCGGTGTTCACGCTTTCATGGGATGCGGGGCTGGCCAAGACCGGGTGTCAGCCATTAGGGTTTTTCGGTTGTCTGGATACCTGGAAAGCCGGCGGTAGCGGCCTTACCTCCCGGCACCTTTCCACAACTGTGGAGAGGTGGTGGTCGTAAGACTGGGGGTGAGGCAGGAAGGGTCCACCAGTTCATGGTGGACCCTGTTCGTATTACGCCAAACTACCTATTGTTGGGCACGATGTCCTGTACGTTTAAGAATGAAAGTGCTCACTCCCTGTTTTCCTCGTGCAACCGAGGACATGCCGGTAGACGTTCTATGCTGGGTAGGTGAGCAACGGTGGAGAGCGCAGACGTCCGAAGGTTCTTGGAGCGAATCGCCGGCCTCTTGGAGGTCCGGGGCGTTCGCGCTGAGCCATTGGAGCCCGCGAGCTATCGGCACCTGAACTTTCTCAACCTGAAGACCGGTGACGAGTGGGATTACCGGAAGGGCTACGCGGGCCTTGGGCTCCGCCACCAGGGGGTGGACCTGGTCCACATGATCGGCCTCAGAGGCTCGGGGGATGGCATCCACCCCACGTACGTGCGCTACATCGTCAATGGGCTCCGTCCAACCGCCGACTTCTGGATAGACGGCCTGGTAAGGAAAGGCGCGTTGTTCGGCCTGGGCGGGATGCCGTCCTTCGAGTGGGCAGTCCACCGTGAGGCCCAGCACTTTAGCCTCTCAAACCGCCTTTTAGAGAGCTTGAACCACGAACCGTCTCTGGAGGAAGCCCTTATCGCATCCGGGCATCGCAGCTTACAGATCGGCCACGCCGACGACTCAGCGGGCGACCGGTACGGCTACATCTGGACATACAGGGTCAAAACGGAGCAGATTGCCGATTTTCTCCCCACGGCCAACGCCATCGCCAATGTTGTACGGGGAGTAGCGGGGGCTTAACTCTACGCACCGGCTTGTTTCCACTCGGCGGTCTGCCCCAGGATCTCGTGGGCGTTCAAGAGCGATGCCTCGCCCACGGCGCCTAGCATCTCCGAGAGCTCCCTGACCCTGGCGTCACCCGACACCTCTTCCGTTGTGACCCTGGTGACGCGACCGTCATCCGACTTGGCGACCCGGAGGTGGCGGTCCCCGTAGGCCGCGATCTGCGGCAGGTGGGTCACGCACAATACCTGGTGGGCGTTGGAGAGACCCCAGAGCTTACGGCCCACGGAGGTCCCGACGCGACCACCTATACCTGCATCGATCTCGTCGAACACGAGGACCGGGACCCGGTCCGCTGTTGACAGAATATTCTTGATGGCCAGCATGAGACGGGAGCTCTCACCACCTGAAGCTATGCGAGCCAGGGGCCTCAACGGCTCTCCCGGATTTGCCGAGAACATGAACTCCACCTGGTCTATTCCCGTGAGATCAAAGGCGAAACGCTCTGGGCCGTCAGCTCTCACCGGCACGCCCTCGGGGGACTTCTTACGGCTCAGCCCCACCTCTACCCTGGAACCCTCCAGGGCGAGGTCTTCGAGTCCGGCTTCTATGGCAGACGCCAGACCTGTCGCAGCCTTCTTTCGTTCTTCCGAGAGGCGCCCAGCCACATCGCCGATTTGCCGGAGCAGCTCCTCCGTCTCTTGCTCCAGCTCACCTATCCTGCTCTCCCTGCGGGAGAGTCCCTCCAGCTCTAGAGCTGCCTTCCCCCCAAAGCTCAAGACCTCCTCGATGCTATCGCCATATTTGCGCTTTAGCTGAAGGACCAGTCCCAACCGCTCCTCGATCTCCACCAGTCGCAAGGGGTTGTGCTCAACGCCCTGGTGATAGATTTGTAGAGCGCGGGCCGCGTCCTCCGATTGAAAGAGGAGCGCCTCAATGGACTCTCGCACGTCTCGAAGGGACGGGTCCAACCGCTCCAATCGACTGAGAGAGCTAACAGCTTCAGCCAAGAGGTCGGAGACCGACCTCGACTGGCCGGTGGAGCCAGAGAGCGTATGATAGGCCTCTTCGGTCAGCGCAAGGAGATGCTCGGCGTTGGCGGCTAGAGCCTGCTCCCGGACCAAGTCCTCCTCCTCGCCGGGACGCAAGGCAGCCTCTGTGATCTCCCGCACCTGGAAAGCCAGCAGATCGGCGCGGCGGGTCAGGTCACGCTCGTCGCCGCACAGCCTCTCCAACTCATTGCGGGCCTCCCGCAATCGGCGCACCAGGGCCTCCACCTGCCCCCGGAGCCCGTCCAGGCCTGCATATCGGTCCAGGATTCCTACGTGCTCCCGGACGCGGAGAAGCGACAGGTGCTGCCCTTGACCGTGGATGTCGACCAGGTGCTCTCCCAGCGCGGCAAGCGTCTTGAGGGGCACGATATGGCCGTTCACGCGGCAAACGTTGCGGCCTTCGAGGTTTATCTCTCGGGCCAGTATCAGCTCGTCGCCATCCGGATCGATCCCGTGATCGCTCAATGCCGCCAGGAGCCGCTCTCGTCCGGCCTCAGGCATCTGAAACAGGCCCTGCACCCTGGTCTGTTGCGCTCCGGAGCGCACCGATGCGCTATCGGCGCGACCACCGAGAAGGATGCTGACGGCCTCGATAATGACGGACTTGCCGGCCCCAGTCTCTCCGGTAAGGACGTTGAACCCGGGCGCCAGCTCCAGGTCCAGATGGTCGATGATGGCGAAATCGGTGATGCTCAGGAGTCTCAGCATGGCCCAGGTCCGGAGGAAGTATACCCTCCAGACGCCCTCACCGGCCATCGGCCGAGGCGGGCCGTCACTGCATATACCAGCCGCCGTTGACGGGAAGGGTCTGGCCGGTGATATAGGAGGCGGAGTCCGTGGTCAGAAAGACACAGACCTCGCCGATCTCTTCGGACCGGCCCATCCTGGGGACGGGGAGCTCGTTCAGGCTCTCCTGGGCCGGCGGCCAGCCGGGGTAATGCTCCATGGGACGAGTGGTATCGATAATGCCCGGCACCACCACGTTGGCCGTGATCCCGTAGTGTCCGAACTCAATCGCCATAGCCTTGGTCAGACCGATCATGCCCGATTTGCACGCGACGTTGTGGGCCCGGTTCTCCCTGCCCCGCAACCCATCGGTCCCGGAGATGTTGATGATACGGCCCCATGTCCGGTCCATCATGGACTGGACAACGCACCGGGTCAGGTAGAAAAGTCCGGAGAGGTTAGAGCTAATAATCCTGTCCCAGTCCTCAATGCTGATCTCCAGGAAGGACTGGCGGGGCCTGGCTGCGGCGTTGTTCACGACAATGTCCACCGCACCGAAGCGCTCCAGGGCGGCACGAGCCATACCCTCGACGGCGGCGGCGTCGCCCATGTCCGCCTGGTAGGCGATAGCGTCTACCCCCAAGGCCTTCGCCTCTTGGGCCACGCTTTCTCCCCCATCCTTGTTGGTCCTGGTGTTCACGACGACATTCGCTCCGGCCTTTGCCATGGCCAGCGCGATACCCCGCCCTATGTTCCGCCCCGCGCCGGTAACCAGGGCAGTCTTCCCGCTCAAGAATTCGGGGCTCATATCACCTCCTTACGTACATGGCACCGAAGCTGCCATGCCCGCGCCGGCCATGTCTATGCTGGCTTAAACCTGGGGATGGTGACCTCTTCCGTCACATCGTCAAAGGTGACCTCGACGGCCATGCCCACCCGGATCTTGTCATTGTCTGTTCCCACGATGTTGTTCATGACCCGTACACCCTCCTCCAGCTGGATGATCGCCAGATTGTAGGGAACGGAGTCCGCGAACCCCGGATGCCAGCCCTGGTGGTAGACGATGAAGGAATAGACCTCCCCCCTGCCGCTGGCTTCGACCCATTCGACGTTGCTGGAGAGGCACCGTTGACAGTTAGGCGCGGGAGGGAACCAACTGTGGCCGCAGTCGGAGCACCGTTGAATGAGGTACTTGTGCTCCCTGGCCGCCTCCCAGTGGGGCTTGGTAGCCTCGGTGACGACGGGAAGGGGCCTCTTGTATTCGCTCATCTCATCCCCTCCGCAGAATGAAGGACTGCGTGGTCTGCCACAGCCCATGGCTGTAGGCGCACATGATCAGCTCGGCATCGTTCACCTGGCGATCGCCACACTCGCCGCGCAGCTGCCGAATAGCGTCCGCCGTGTGGTTCCAGCCGACCATGTAGGTCTCGCGGTTCTGGCCGCCGTTGACGTTGACGGGGAGGTCGCCCCCCAACTCGATCCTTCCGCCCTGGACCCACTCGTGGGCCTCTCCGAACTTGCAGAACCCGTAGTTCTCCAGGGCCGAAAGGACGTTGGGGGTGTAGGAGTCCTGGACGTACACGGCATCCATGTCCTTCGGTGAGAAGCCTGAAGACTCGAACAGAGACCGGGCATTGGAGGGCTGGCTGGGATGGTACATCGGGTCCGGGTGGGAGAGCTGGAGATAGCTGTCCTGAGCGCCCACCCCGGCAATGTAGACCGGGCGCTTCTTGAGACCCGCTGCCCTTTCGGGAGTAGTGATAATGAAGGCGAAGCCGCCATCGGTCGGAAAGCAAAAGTCCACCAGCCGCAGGGGCTCGATGACATATCTCGATGCGAGGTAGTCCTCGATCGTCAGAGGGTCCCGGAAAACCGCTAACGGGTTCAGCGCGGCCCCCTTGCTCTGAGCGACGGCTATGGCTCCCAGCTGCTCCTCGGTCGCCCCGAAGTCGTGCATCCGCCTCCGGAAGTTAAAGGCCGCGATGGAGCCGGGGTTGAACTGGCCGTAGACCTGTTGAAAGTTGCCGCTGGGGTGATGGGGACTGCCGGCGAAGCGGTTGCGGTTCGTCCGCTGGTTAGTACCGTAGATGCAGGCCGCGTAGTCGCACATCCCAAGGTAGACCTGCAAGGCGGCAAGCTGAAAGAGCCTTCCCCCTCCGGGATTCACCGTGGCGGAGGTCCTGGGCTCCAGTCCCAGCCGCTGCCCAATCTCGTCCAGACTCCCCTGATTGCCGAAGCTGCTCTGCACGAACAGGCCGTCTATATCGCTCTTTTTCAACCCGGCGTCTTCCAGGGCAAGCTGGAATGCCCAGATGGCGATGTCATCACCGCTCTTGTCAGGTAGCTGCCCTTGCGGCGTGGAGCCCACACCCACAAAGCAGGTCTTGTCCAAGAATTCCTTGAGAGGCATGCTTCCCTCCCTTCAGGTCTGTGCGGTCTCGACCAGAAGGTTACCGGCCCCCTGTACGGATGTCAACCGGCGTCCCGACACCCCTGGACGGCTTGCAGCGTTCCGAATCCTTGACCCCGTGAGGGGCCGTCCATACAATAGCCACCTCAGGGATGTTGGCATCCTCGACGCTGGATAAGCCTTGAACAGAGGTGGCCAATGGCTTCCGTATGCGATGGAGTAACGGTACTGGACTTCAGCCAGGGCATGGCGGGGAGTATGGCCACCATGGTCCTGGGGGACAACGGGGCAGAGGTCATCAAAGTAGAGCCGCCGGGCGGCGATCCAGGCCGGTCCATCCCGGCCTGGCTGATGTGGAACCGGGGCAAGAAGAGCATCGTCTTGGACCCGAGCACCGAAGGCGACCGGGAGGTGATCTATGGCCTTGTCCACCATGCCGACGTTCTGGTCGAGAGCTTCCGTCCCGGCTCTGCGGACCGCATGGGCATCGGCTTTGACCGCCTTGCCAGCGTCAACCCGCAACTGGTCTATTGCTCCATCACCGCTATGGGCTCCACGGGGGCCTACAAGAACATGGCCCCCTATGACGCTGTCGTAGAGGCGAAAGCCGGCGGATTCCTGCAGACACGTCCTGGGTCCAACGCCCCCGCCATGCGGGTAAGGCCCAACCCCAGCTACGCCACGGCCAACCAGGTGGTGCAGGCCATCGTCGCGGCCCTTCGGGCCAGGGACAATACCGGCAGAGGCCAGCGGCTGGAGACCAGCCTGTACCAGGGCTTTACGTCCTACGACTCCTTTAGCGCTCTCCAGCTGCAGATGCAGATGGGCCTTTTGAAGAGCAAGACGGAAGGTCAGGCATTGCTCGGTGTGAGGCATCTTCCCTTGACCTACATGGTGAGCCGCTGTAAGGACGGGCAATGGCTGCAGTTCACCTGCAACACACAGCGTCTCTTCGATAGCTGGATGCAGGCGATCGGCCTGGGTGATATCTTCGACGACGAACGATTCAAGGGCGCCCCATACGCCACGCGCAACGACGATGAGGTGCACGCCCTTCGCGAGATCATCGCGGAAAAACTTCTGGGAAAAAACATCGACGAGTGGCTGGACATCTTCGTCGAACAGAACGTGGCCGCCGATCGCTTTCTCACCACCCAACAGTTCATGGATTACCCACAGACCATCCACAACGGCGGGGTCGTCGAGATAGACGACCCCTGGGTTGGCCCGACCAAGCAGATAGGTCCCATCGTGCGGTTTTCGGAGACTCCTTCGAAAATCGGCCAGCCCGCACCGCTGCTGGGACAGCATACGGATGAGCTTCGAAAGCGGGCGAAAGCGCCGGCGGCGGCCAGTCCGGCCACCGTCGCCAACAGCAGTCTGAAACATCCTTTCGAGGGGCTCCTGTTGCTGGACTTTTCCACCCACCTGGCGTCGCCAATGGGCGCATCCCTGGTAGCCGACCTCGGAGCCCGCGTTATCAAGATAGAGTCCTTTACCGGAGACGAGTTTCGCAGCAGGACCCAGGGCCGGGCCCGAACGTTCCAGGGCAAGGAAAGCATGGTCATCAACCTTAAAACCGAGGAGGGTCAGCGCATCATCCATAGCCTGGCCGCCAGGGCCGATGGCCTGGTGCACAATATGCGAGGCGACGTGCCCAAACGCCTGGGGATCGACTACGAGACCCTGAGCAAGATCAACCCCCGGCTCGTGTATCTGTACGCCGGCTCCTACGGCTCCACCGGGCCTGGCGCGGGGCGGGCGGCCTTCCATCCCACGGCCGGCGCTCTCAGCGGAGGGGCGCTTTGGCAGCTAGGGCGTGGAAACGAGCCGCCGGCCGGCGACGAGAGCATGGAGCTGGAGGATATCCTACGGGTCGGTGAGGAAATGTCGCGGGCCAACGAGGGGTCGCCGGATGTGACCTCCGCCCTGGCTGTTGGAACGGCCTTAGCCCTCGCCCTCTATAATCGGGAGCGTACCGGGAAGGGGCAGTACCTGGAAACCTCCATGCTCATCAGCAACGGCTACATGTGCTCGGACGATTTCCTGCGTTACGAAGGCAAACCGCCCCGCCTGGAGGCCGACCGCTATCTCCGGGGATTCCACGCCTTGCACCGGCTGTACCAAACGGCCGAGGGCTGGGTCTTTCTCTCTTGCCCCACTCAGGGGGAGTGGGAGGCCCTCTGCCGCGCCATCGGCCGGGAAGACCTGCCGACAGACCACCGGTTTGTCGACCACACCTCTCGCCTGACCTACAACGATCAATTGATCGCCATCCTCGCCGATTCCCTGTCGCATCGAACAGCCGATGAATGGGAAGAGCATCTGACGCGGAACGGCGCTGGGTGCGCCCGGGCGGACAAGCAGTCTTCCGCCGCATTTTTCCTCACGGACCCCAGCGTCAAAGAGAACGGCTTCATCGTCGCCACCGACCACCCGACTATGGGCGAGATGATGCGTCAAGGACCGGCGGTGCAATTCTCGCTGACGCCGTGCAAGGCGGAGCCTGCCCCTTCCTTTGGCGAGGACACCTCCAGGATACTCGCAGAGCTTGGCTTCAAGGAAACCGATATTACCGCCCTGCGGAGTGGAGGGGTTATCCAGTAGCAGCAGCCGCAGTCTGAGGTCGATGTCACGTGGCCGATAGGCACACTTGAAAGGTGAATCATATGCCGAAGGGATATCGAGTTATAGACGCAGACGGACACGTGGTTGAGCCGGCCGATCTTTGGGAGAAGCGCCTGGAGCCGGATCTCCGCGCGCGGGCGCCCCAGTTCACCGGCCACGGCATCGCCTTCAGCTTCGAGGGGCAACAGTACCCGCGGCTGCCCGCCGATTACCCGGAAGAGCTGCACGAGGTGGTCGCCGAAGTCCAGCGCAAGAAAGGCGAGGCCTATCACCGAGATCTCGGGATGGAGCATGGCGGAGCGTTGACTCCCGAGACTCAGGTCCAGGGGATGGACAAGCTGGGGATCGACATCGCCTACCTCTATCCATCCAGAGGTTTGCAGGCATGGGCGGTGGACTCGATGGAGCCGAGGCTCGCAACCGCCATGGCCGCCGCCTACAACGACTGGGTCTTCGAGTACACGGGGCAGGAACGTGAAAGGCTCCGGCCGGTGGCGGGCCTGAGCCTTCATGACCCTGCTGCGGCAGCCCGGGAGGCGCAGCGAGTAGCGGAGCGAGGAGGCCGAAGTGTCTTCATCCGTCCCAACCCGATCAACGGCAGGACCCTGGGCGATCCTGCCTATGAGCCGCTGTGGGCTGAATGCGAGCGGCTCAACCTCGCCGTCGGTGTTCATGAGGGGGCTTATACGCTGCTGACGGCGGCCGGAGCGGACCGCTTCCGCCGCCGGTTCTCCCTCCACGCCTGCTCTCATCCCATGGAGCACATGATGGCCTTCCTGGCGTTGGTCGAAGGAGGAGTGCTGGAGCGGCACCCAACCCTGCGGTTTGCATTCCTGGAGTCGGGCTGCGGCTGGGTCCCCTACTGGCTGTGGAGGCTCGATTTCGAATACGGGAACCTCAGCGCGGAGGTCGCCGAGAACGTCAAAATGAAGCCTTCGGACTACTTCAGGAGGCAGTGCTACGTCGCCTTCGAGCCCGACGAGCCCTACATCAAGTCCGTCGTCGACTGTATCGGCGAGGACCGGCTCCTGTTCGCCAGCGACTTTCCCCACGCGTCTGACCATGGGGTTGACATCACGGATGAGACCCTGGAGCTGGAGGACGTCCTCTCCAAGAGGGTGCTGAAGAAAATCCTGTGGGACAACCCGCTTACCTTCTACGGCGATCAGGCTTAACCGAGGGGCGCAATGCGCCTCCTCGGTCAAGAAATGATGTGTCACCCCGAGCGGAGCCAAAGGTCGGATTTTATCGGACTCTCGACAGAGTCGGAGGTCTGGGGTGATGAGGGTTTTCTGTTGAGTCTGCTCCGCCCCTTGAAGGGGGTTTAGAGCCTGCCCTGAGTCCTCTCCAACGCCGTCAGGCGCAATGCCCTCGCGGGCGCTGCCCGCTAAGCGACGGAGCGGACCGTCGGCTCGGGTCGCTCTTGCTCCACGGGAGCGCGCGGACGCCAGGCGTCGTCGCCCAGCCTTCGGGCCTGGGGGCTGTTGATGGTGCCGACCACCCCGCCGGCGCTGTTGGAAGAGACCGTGCCTTCCAGATAGACGTCCAGCCTCTCGCTGGCCTGTACCACAAGACCGGTACCGATCATCGCCATCACCAGAGGAATGGCGACGATGCTGAAAGCCAGCTGGGCCGCCAGGAGAGGGACCCTGATAATGCTGGCACACAGCTCAGCGGCCAGAGCAGGAATCTTCAGAAGAGCAGTGTCCATTTGGGATGAGGAATCACTTATTCGATAATGTGTCGCCATTGCTACCTCCCATGAAAGCCTTCGGGGCCGCCGGGACCGCCCCGACTCCTTTGTACGCTGGCATTCTCTGGCTTGATCTAGGACATTTACTAAACCAAATTCTAAACTAAGTTCTAAATCTTGTCAAATAGAGATGCCCGCCTCGTTTGAAATGGTTCGACCTTAGGCTTCCTGCCGGGGAAAGTCACCCTCGCAGATGGGGCAGGTTGTCGCGGGGGTGGCAGCGAGCTCGACAAAAGGTATGATGGTACCTGGACGCCCAGACCCAGCTTTGCGGATTGATCGTACAAGGGGGGTAATACCATGGTAGTCCTGCTGTTCGTCGGAGGGGTTCTCGCTTCGCTGTGCCTCTTCCTGAGTATTCGCGGCATATTCAGCGAGCGTAACCTGGCCGTCCAGGCGACACTCGTGTCATCTCCCGTGAAGGCATTTGCCGTCGGAGTAGCGGCGTCTCTGCTGGTGGCCGGTATCTTCATAGGCCTTCAATTCTCAGGAGTCCCACCCTTGATGCTGATTTCCTTGGTGATCACGGCCCTGGGGTTGCTGATGGCGCTGTTCGGCCTCGCAGCGGTCGTCAGCGTCGTAGGCGAGAGGGTGCTGGCGCTCCGGAATCGGGACAGCTCCCCCTTCGCTCAGACCGCCGTGGGGACGCTCTTCCTGGCCGGCATGGGCGCGCTGCCCTTCTTAGGCTGGTTCGTCATAGCTCCGATCGCGGCGCTTATCGGCCTGGGGGCCTTCCTCATGTCCATTGGCCGGAACAGGGCGACGGTCGGGACCTCCGCGTAGCGCCCGCCGCCGTCCCAGACCCTTCGCTGCGCTCAGGGTGACACCTCAATACGTTCAGGGTGACACATTCGTTCCTTACTTTTTACGCAAAGCCATCCAGGGGGAGACGGGTTGAAGGATCCGTGGACAACGAAGCGCTCTAGCGTAGCATCGGGTGGCCCGGCATGGTCTCCTCGGTGAAGCCATACGTGCCGCCGAAGGCCTGGTCCGGGTCCAGCTCCACCGCCCCGCCGTCCCCGTGCCTCGGAGTCATGCCATGGCCTTCGATGTGAGCAGCCACCCTCGCGACATCCTTGACCTTGAACGTAAAGGCGTAGAGCACCGGGCCGTGGCGCTCCATGTGCCGCGCCAGAACGCCATCGGGAGAGGTCGGCGTCGCTACTTCCATGAGGGTATCCCCGAGGGCGAAGAACAGGCTACGGCTCTTCCGGGACGGACTCTCGGCTTCATGGACCAGCTTGCAGCCCAGCACGTCCTGGTAAAACCGGGCCGCGCCGTCCAGGTCGGCCACCGCCGAGGTGCAGTGGGAGAGTCCCTCAATGCCTAAGGGGTGCTCGTCACGCCAGTAAGATGCGCTCCACCATTCCCTTCGCCGAGGGTCATGGAACTCCGGGTCCTCTTCAATGAACTCGAATAACGTACCGAAGGTGTCCTTCGGGTGAGGGACAAAGTACCTGAACTCATCGGGCAGCTCGGTGACCTGCGTTCCTCCAGGCATGGCGACCCGTATGCCGTTGTCCAGGAAGTGGCTGGCCAGAGCACGCTTGTCTTTTACCCAGAACGCCACGTTGAGGAAGTGGGGGCCGTGCCGCCGCAGAAAGCGCGCCGAGGGGGTCTCCGCCCGCGAGTCCCGGGGCGAGAGCATCTCCATGGAGAAGGTGCCGCCCAACAGGTTGGCGCTGTTGTGGCTGTCTTCCCATTCCAGGTGTTGGGCCTCGTAGACCCAGCTGCCGAAAAAGTCATGATACCAGCGGCCCGCCTCCAGCACGTCTTCAACGACAGCGGTGCCGTGGAACAGCCTCAGGCCGTAGTCCATGGAATGCCCCGGCTCAACCGCTTACGAGCTGCTGAGGAAGTCGATCGCTAGCTTCGCCAGCTGGTCAGGCTTCTCGATCTCGACGTAATGCCCGCAATTTTCGAACACTTCCAGCCGGGCCTTCGGAAGGCCGTCCTGATAGCGCTCGACACAGTTAATCGGGACTTGTTTGTCCTCCTTGCCGTAGACCAGCAGGGTTGGAGCTTCCACTGAAGGAAGGAGGTATGGCAACGCCTGGTTAAAGAGATAGGGTTTCCAGGCGACCCTTGTCGTCATCTCACGGTTTAGCTCCCAGACCTCCAGCTGGTCCAGGTCAGGCTCTTGGCCAAAAAGCTCTTCGAACTTGCTTTGATCATAGAAGCCCGTCTTAACATACTCGGCGGTCGGTATCAGGAACTGGTCCATGATTTCGCCCACCTTTGGCTGAATGCCCACCGGACCCACCAGCACCAGGCCTGTGAACTTCCCCGGAGCCATGGTAGCCAGCTCTGCGGCCATCCAGCCACCGAATCCAAGACCCACCAGCGGCACCCTGTCGAGTCGCAGGACCTGAAACAGCCCCTGGACTATGATCGCCAGGTCTCTCACGTTCCGCGCCCAGTCGGGCCTGTCCGACTGATCGAACCCTGGACAGGAAGGGGCATAGACCGTATATCGACTTGCCATCTCGTCGTGGAACGGCAGCCAGCCGGGGTTACCGATATCCTGGTGTAACACCACAAGCGGGTCCCCAGAGCCACCCTTGAGCAGTCGCACCTTGCCGGTGCCAAGCTCTACCATCGTCTCCATGTGTGCCGTTGCCACGGTGACCATCCTCCGTTTCATCGATAGCCCAGGCACGCCGCTAGAAGTGGCCCGGGTAAAATCCCTCGGTATTATACGCACGTGGCGACACCGCCACAATCGTTGAGGCAATCATCCGCGCCGCTTCCTTGCGATGGCCGGGGGTGTACAGTACGATAGCGCCATTCCACACCATGGAGCCCGCCTCATGAAATTCGGCATTCACACCGGGCAGCAGAACTGCGCCTATGAAGAGCTACGCAAGGTCTGGAAGCTGGCAGATAACTCAGGGTTCTACTGGGCCTCCGTTTGGGACCATTTCTACGAAGCGCCACCTGTAGACGGTACAAGCCCCGCCTTCGAAGCCGTCGCCAGCTTGGCGGCGCTGGCCGCGGAGACCACCCGCGTTCGCGTGGGCTGCCTGGTCTTTTGCATGATGTATCGGAACCCTGCCGCCCTGGCGAAGGCTGCCGTTACCATCGACCATATCAGCAACGGCCGGGTTGAGATCGGCCTGGGGGCGGGCTGGCATAACGTGGAGTTCGAGGAACTGGGCTACGTGTTTCACGCTCCCAAGACGAGGCTGGACATGCTGGAGGAGGGGGTGCAGATCATCAAAGGCATGCTGGGAGACGAGGAGTCCACCACCTTCTCCGGCGAGCATTACCATGTGCAGAACGCTCGGTGCTACCCCAGGCCCGTCACCGGCAAGCTGCCCGTGTGGATAGGCGGCACCGGAGAGAAGCGCTCTCTTCGGATCGCGGCTCGATATGGAGACGGCTGGAACTGCGCTTATATTTCGCCCGAAAGTTTCGAGCGCAAGAGCGCGGTGCTGGACCAATGGTGCGAGCGGGAGGGACGAGACCCGGCCCAGATAGAGCGCAGCATCAACCTAGGCTTCTACATGGGCGCCGACGAGAAATCGGCGCAGCGCAACCGAGAGATCTTCGCCTCGTCCTGGGGCGGAGGACGAGACTCAGGCATGCTCTTCGGCACGCCGAAGGAGGTCGTCGAGCGGCTGGGCCAATACGCTGACGCGGGAGCCAAGCATATCAATATCGCATTCCGTCCGCCCATCGACTTCGAGGCGTTCCAGGCTTACATCGATGAGGTCATGCCGGCGTTTTCGTAAGACCCTAACCCCAGCCTCTCCCTCCGAGGGATCGGGAGTCTTTAGGAGGACCATCCATGGAAGTTTATGAGGCTATCCGTTCACGGGTTGCGGTGAGGGAGTTCAAGCCGGAACCTGTTCCGGAGGCGGTCATCCGCAAGATCCTCCTGGCGGCGCGGTGGGCGCCCAGCCAGCGCAACCGGCAGCCCTGGCACTTCATCGTGGTCCAAGAGCCGGAAATGCTGCAGCGTATCGGCGAGCTGGCCTCCAGCGGCGACTACATAGCCCACGCGCCCATGGCAATCGCCCTGGTCATGGAGGCTGGTGCCCGAAACCCTACCTTTGACCCGGCCAGGGCCATCGAGAACATGATTCTCACCGCCTGGGCAGAGGGGATAGGCACCTCATACGTACAGATCATGGACCGGAATAAGATCAAGGAGCTGCTCGCGATACCGGAGGAGATGGAGCTGTTCACCGTCATGCCCTACGGCTACCCCACACCTGCGGCCGCGGTGGCGGGCAAACGGCGCAAATCCCTGGATGAGATCGCCCACCGGGAGCGTTTCGGGCAGCCTTATGCATAAGTGTTTCACCACAAAGACACGAAGGCACTATCGAAAAGGGTGTCTGAGTTATTGTCGACACCCGCTGCACGCTCGACGGCGGTCTAACCCGCCTGTTATTTAGCATAGAGGCTCATTGTGTTCTTTGTGTCTTCGTGGTTCAATGTGCCAAAGGAGGGAGACTCATGCCCAAACGACAGCGCAAGCTCGGCAGAGGCGTCGCAGTCGTCGCCGCGGGGATGTCCAGGTTCGGCGCCTTCGCCGAAAAGGACAGCCGCGACCTCTTCGTCGAGGCCTTCAACGCGATGAAGGGCTCCGTCGATAAGGGGCTGGACACGGAGGATATCGACGCCCTCTACGTGGGTAACTTCTCCAGCGACCTTTTCGAAGGGCAAGGACACATCGCTCCCATCATGGCCGATTGGGTGGGGCTCTTGCCCCGTCCCGCCACGAGGGTGGAGGATGCCTGCGCAAGCAGCGGCGCTGCCCTTCGCGAGGGGATCATCGGCATCGCTTCGGGGCTTTACGACGTCGTGCTTGTGGGCGGCGTCGAGAAGATGACCAACCTTGCCACCGAGCGCGTCACCGACACCCTGGCGTGCGCCAGTGACGTCCTGTACGAGACGCCGGTGGGGATGACCTTCCCCGGCATCTTCGCCACCATCGCCACGGCGCACATGCATGAGTACGGGACCCAGATGGAGCATCTATTACGGGTGGGGATCAAGAACCACGAAAACGGCGCCCTGAACCCCAAGGCGCAGATGAACAGCACCGTCAAGGACATCATGGCCAGCCGCATCGCCCGGGCCAAGGACCGGGGCCAGCCTGTGCCGACCTGGCGGGACGAGATGGAGTTCCTGAACGATCCCCAGGCCAACCCATCCGTCGCTTGGCCTCTCCGGCTGTTCGACTGCTCTCCCATCAGCGATGGCGCAGCCTGCCTTCTGCTGGTTTCTGAAGACCTGGCCAAGGAGTACACCGACGACCCGATACACGTGGTCGGCACGGGACAGGGGAGCGGCCCTCCGCTGCACGCCAGCGAGGCGCTGACCTCTCTTTCGGCGACCAAGGTCGCGGCCCGGCAGGCCTATGAGATGGCCGGGGTCGGCCCCAAGGACATCAGGATCGCCGAGGTCCACGACTGCTTCACCATCGCCGAGATCGTGGCCACGGAGGACATAGGCTTCTTCGAGCCGGGCAAGGGGAGCCATGCCGTGGCGGAGGGGATCACCTCCCTCAACGGAGAGAAGCCGGTGAACACCTCCGGCGGGCTCAAGGCAAAGGGGCACCCTGTCGGCGCTTCCGGCATCGCCCAGGCCGTCGAGGTCTGGCACCAGATGCGCGGCGAGGCGGGCCCCAGGCAGGTGCCGGGCCGAGAGGTCAACCTGGCGCTTACCCACAATGTCGGCGGCACCGGCGGCACCAGCATCATCCACATCTTCGAGAAGAGGTAACCCTTGACCGACGAGCGCGAGTTTACCTCCTCTTCCTTTTACAAATTCCTCGCCGAGCGGAAGCTGATGGCCTCCCGGTGCAAGCAGTGCGGTTCCCTGCACCTTCCGCCAAAACCCCTCTGCAGCGACTGCGGCAGCAACGAGATGGCGTGGGCCGAGCTCAAGGGACGCGGCAAGCTGGCAGCCTTCACCGCCATATCCATAGGTCCAAGCTTCATGCAGAAGAAGGGCCACGACAGGAATAACCCTTATACCTCAGGCATCGTCGTCCTGGAGGAGGGGCTGCGGATCAGCGCCCGAATCCTTGGGGGAGACCCGAAAGAGCCTGAGAAGATCGAGATCGGCTCCCCAGCAGAGATCGATTTCACGGATGACGGCGGCGAGAGCGGCAAGCCGATTTTGGCCTTCAAAGTGTAAACCCCGGTCTCTCACCGAGAGAAAGGCGCGTCGAAGATGCCGCCACGAATGGACCCACTGCTCCAAGAGACCATCATCGCCAGCATCGCGATGACCTGCCTTGGCGTCCTGGTGGCGTTGCTGTACTGGGGGCTCACGGGCCTCTCTCCCTGGCCGGGACTGGTCATGGGAGAGATCGGAGGCTTTGGGCTGGGCGTCGTTCTGTTGGTGCTTTCCTCCCCGAAGCGGCGCCACAACCGCTGACCGAAGCCCCCGTACCGCGCGTCTACCCTACTTTATCGCCATGGGGTTGATGGGCGACCCTACCGCGCCGGTGATCGGAAGGGGCGGCCCGACGAAGAGAAAATCATAGACGCCATCCCGCGCGCAGTCCTCGGCGAGCTCGTCCAGGAAGAATATCTCCCCAACCAGCAGTCCCATGTTACGTATCACGACCATGTGAAGGGGCTGGTAGGCCTCCGCCTCGTTGGGGCGCACCTCGGCCCCCCACGTGTCCGTCGCCACGGCGGCAATCTCCTTGCCGTAGAGCCACGACGCCGTCATCAAGGAGAGGCCGGGGGCGTCGCCGCCCGCGTAGCCTTCCCAGGAGCCACGCTTTCGGCACATCGTCTGGTGACCCGTGCGGACGAGAACGATGTCCCCCGTGCCTACTGCCACACCCTGAGAGGCGGCGCAGCCATCCAGGTCATCGATAGTGACGGCGTAACCTGGCTCCATCCACTCGGTCTTTTTGAACCTAGGTATGTCCAGCAGCACTCCACGGGACACGATTTTGTCCCGCAGCTTTTCTATGCCGTTCTTGGCGGCCCCGTTGTTGGTCACCAGCCGTGAGTCGTGGCCGTTGTACATCTGGTTGTCATAGAAGACGTGGGAGTAGGCGTCCCACTGGGTAGCGCATTGAAGGGGCATGGTGATGACATCGTCGGCGTAGCGAAAGCGGCTGTTGGGGAAGCGGGAGTCCTGGGCGCCCGCCGCGGCGCTGGCGCCGTCGGCCACCATCAGGTGAATCGGGTTGAACCTGCGCCCTCCCGTCTGAGGCCCCTGGGAGTCGAAGGGGATCGCCAGCCCGAAACTCTTCCCTTGCCGGACCAGCGCGGCGGCGTCCCTGACCTTCTCGGGCGTGATGTGGTTCAGAGTACCCACCTCGTCATCGGCTCCCCACCGGCCCCAGTTACTGAAGCGCTCGCCCATAGCCAGAACTTCATTCTCGTCCATGCTCTCCTCCTATATTCCAGGGTCCCGCTGCCATGACAGGGCCAGCTCTTTACACCCCAGCGTTGTCCGGGTCGGTGTACACAGCCGTGCCGGCGGCCTCCATCTGAGCGACTGCCTCCTCGCTGTAGCCCAGCTCCTTCAAGATAGACCTAGTGTGCTCACCCAAGAAAGTGTTCGGCCCCACGACGCCGGGGGTGTCGGAGAAGGTCAGAGGCGGCCCGTGGCGCCAGTACCGGCCCAGGCTGGCGTGCTTGACCTCCCTCGTAAAGCCCTGCTCCTTGACGAAGGGGACGGTGTCCATGAACTTCCCCATGGTGCCTTCGAAAACCTGGACGCAGGCGATATCTTTACCCGTCAGCAGCCTCTGCCACTCCTCGGCCGTCTTTCCTGAAAAGACTTCAGAAAGCGCCATCGCCAGGGCGTCATCGTTCTGGAGGCGCCCCTCACGAGCTCTGAACCTGGGGTCCTCGATCAGGTGTCGCAAGCCGACGGCTTCGGCCAGTACCGGCCACTCCCGCTCCTCCGGGCAGGCGAGGAAGATCCAACCCTCTTTGCCCTGGTACATCCGGTACAGGGCGTGGAGGCCGTTGTAGTCGGTGTCGGCCAGCATCCGCTCCGGCTTGCCGTCATAGCTCAGGGCGTCATCGGCGTTGGCATACAGGTTGCAGCAGATCATCGAGGTCTCGATGTACTGCCCCCTGCCGGTTCGCTGGCGGGCGTGAAGGGCCATCAGCGCGGCGGCGGCGCAGCCGAGGGCGGTCGAAGGATCGGGGTTTACCTCGTTGGCGACACGCATGCTGGAGCTAACGGAATCGATCTCGTCGAGGGTCATGGGCTGCTCCGGTGGTGGCGGCAACCTCTTGCCCAGCTGGAAGCGCGGCCCCCCGGCCACTGCCCCCGCCATGGGGTGGAACCCGGACCGGTGGGAGTGGGGGCCGGTGGAGCCGTAGGCGCCCAGGTAGAAATAGATTAACCGGGGGTTGATCCTTTGCAGTGTCTCGAAGTCGATCCCCAGCCGCTCCGGAACCCCCGGCCGAAAATTATGGACCAGGATGTCCGTCTCCTTGACCAGCCTATGGACCGCCTCTTGCCCCAGGGGGTCTTTCAAGTCCAGAGAGAGCGCTTCTTTACCTTGCAGCGTTTTCCCCATCCTGGGAAAGCTCATAGCCCTGAACAGATCGCCGGTGATGGGCTCGACCTTGATGACCCGCGCCCCCATATCCGCCAGCAGGCAGGTCATGAAGGGAACGGCGATGAAGGTGGCGAACTCCAGAACGGTGACTCCTTCGAGAGGGCGAGAGGGGGGTGGGCCGCCGCCTCGCCCTTTCGAAGGAGTCCGCTTCTCCACCGCCGGAATTGCATCGCCGGTATGCTGCCCGACGCTCGGCGACGGTCCTCTCGGGCTGACGGGAGTATCAGAGAAGCGGGCCAGCGGGCCAAGCTGCCTCGTCGGTCCCACCGCCGGGTCCGTCAGCTCCACGACATCACCGTTATGGAGCACCTGGTCATGATCGAGACCCTGCTGCGTCGTGCGGAAGGGCTCCCCCCCGACGTCCGACGTCATGAAAATCTCCATCCATTCATCGCGGTCTTTTTCCAGCATTTTCTCAAGGCACAGCCGTTGCACCGCCGACTTGTCCTCGGCGGCGGTGAAGTTCGGCATATCCTTGTAACGAGGGTCTTCCATGAGATGGGTCAGACCCGTGACATCCAGGAAGTTCCACAAGGTGTTCACGGTTAAGTTGGCCATTTGTATCCAATGGCCGTCACGGGTCCGGGCAGGCAGATAGGGGGGAATGAGGCCGGTGGCGAAGCCGGGGTCCGGCTGTCCGTCTCGCTGGGCCAGCTGCCAGCCGATCCACGAGGCGAGGTCATAGCAGGTCAGTGCCTGAAGCAAGCTCGTCTCCACCTTCTGCCCCAGCCCCGTCTGTTGCCGTACCCGCAGCGCACCCATCATCCCCTGCACCGTCAGCATCGCCGCCCCGTAGCTCCCCAGCCGCTGCGAAGCATAGACCGGTCCATCCTTCTCCACCATGCCGTCAAAAGCCGCGAACCTCCCCACGGCCGCCGCTACTATTCCCTCATAGCCCTTCACGCCCGACAGCGGCCCCTTGGACCCAAACCCCGTCACGCTGCAATAGACCAGCCCCGGATTCTCATCCTTCAGGGCCTCGTACCCGATGCCGAGGCGCTCCGCCACCCCTGGCCGAAAGCTCTCCACGACGGCGTCGGCCCCTCGTACAAGGCCCCGAGCGCGTTCCAGCCCATCCCTGGTCTTGAGGTCGGCCACCACGCTCTTCTTCCCCCGGTGCCACATGACCGAGGCGTAGTGCTGCCGGGTCGGCTCACCGCCGGGCGGCTCTACCTTGATGACCTCGGCCCCGGCGTCGGCAAGCACCATCGTCGCCAGCGCGCCGGGGTAGCTCCGGCTGAAATCGACGACCCTCAGGCCGTCGCATGGCGGCAGCAGGGCAGGCCCTTCACGCGTAGCTTTTTCGGCGGCAGGGACCAACACATGCCTCTCTTCCGCTTCAGTTGGCGAGCCCGCACAGTATAGCACGCCGACAGAGTAGGAAAGGGCCCATGCTATGATGATGCAATCTCGGCATGGAGGGGTCCTTGGTCACGGATTTGGACGACATCTCCCGCATCTTGAGCTCCCGGCAGCGGAGGGTGACTCCCCCGTCTGGACGCCTCACAGCCGCCGTGCTGTTATGTCTCTACGGGCCAGCCCCGGACTTTCGCGTCATCTACACCGTTCGGACCCAAGAGGTCGAGCATCACAAGGGGGAGATCTCCTTCCCGGGCGGCGTGCGCGACCCTGAGGATGCCTCCCTGGTCGATACGGCGTTGCGGGAGAGCTTCGAAGAGGTCGGTATCGCGGCCAAGGACGTCACCGTTCTCGGGCTGCTGGACGACACGGTGACGATCTCCAATTTTGTGGTGACGCCCGTCGTCGGGCGCATCGAGCTGCATCCCTACGAGTTCATACTGCACGAGGTTGAGGTCGGTGAGCTGCTGGAGGTGCCCCTCTCACACCTTATGGACCCGGCCAATCAACAACACGATCCCCGAAACCGGCTGGGCCAGCTCCGTCCGACCCCGTCTTACCGGTTCGGCCACCACCTCATCTACGGCGCGACGGCCGCCATGACCACTGGCTTCCTCGACCTGCTCCGCCAGGTGCGGGACTAACCACCAGGACTAACCACAAAGACACAAAGACACCAGGTCACCAGTCCTAGAATCTCTGTGTCTTCGTGGTTCAATCTTGGCGCCCTTTTGTCTTTGAGGTTAAACCCTGTGCGATAATACGGACGCCATGACCAAGCCCACCACGGTAGACGCAATTCGCAAGGCATACCTGGACTTTTTCCAGGGCAAGGGACACCTGGTGGCGCCCTCGGCCTCCCTGATCCCCGTCGGCGATCCGACGTTACTCCTCACCAGCGCCGGCATGGTGCAGTTCAAGTCCTACTTCACCGGCGAGCAGACACCTCCCAACCCCCGGCTGGCCTCCGTCCAGAAATGCTTCCGTACCTCGGACATCGACGAGGTCGGCGACAGCAAACACCTGACCTTCTTCGAGATGCTGGGTAACTTCAGCATCGGCGATTACTTCAAAAAAGAGGCCATCGCCTGGGCCTGGGGGTTCTTGACCGAGGTGCTGGAGCTGCCGGCCGAGCATATTTGGGTGACCTACTACAAGGGAGATGAGGAGGACCTGGAGGCGCGGGACTACTGGCGCGAAGCGACCGGGGGAAAGCTTCCCGAAAGCCATATCGTGCCCCTGGGCCCCGAGTACAACTGGTGGGGTCCCGCCGGCGAGGAGGGGCCTTGTGGTCCCTGCAGCGAGATCCATTACTCCTATGACCCCGAGAACACCACGATCGCAGACCTGACCGAGAACAGCGAGCGGGCGGTGGAGATCTGGAACCTGGTCTTCACCCAGTATTACCACCACCGAGACGGCCGCCGGACCCTCCTCCCCAAGCCCAACATCGATACCGGAATGGGACTGGCGCGCACCGCAGCCGTCATGCAGGGTGTCCGTTCCGTCTACGACAGCGACGTCCTGGACTACCTCGTGAATGCGGTCGCCAACCTGGCCGGCAAGCGCTACGGCGAAGATGAACAGACGGACCGCGCCATCCGCATCGTCGCCGAGCATGCTCGGGGGGTCGCCTTCCTCATCGGCGACGGGGTTGTCCCCTCCAACGAGGGACGCGGCTACGTTTTACGAAGAATCCTGCGCCGGGCCGTGCGGTTCGCCAAAAAGGCGGGGATTCAGAAGCCCTTCCTGGCTGACCTGGCGGAGGCCGTCATCGAGCGCATGGGGGAGCATTACCCGGAGCTACAGCGGGAGCGCGATTTCATTCTCTCCGTGGTCAAGGGCGAAGAGGAGCAGTTCAGCCAGACGCTGGATGCCGGTATGCAGATCATGCAAGGGATCATCGCTGACAGCGCGAGAGCCGACACCGGCCGAATAGTCGCGGGCGCTGATGTTTTCCGCCTCTATGACACCTACGGCTTCCCGGTGGATATCACCCAGGACATCGCCCGGGAGCACGGCGTGGAGGTGGACCTGGAGGGGTTCGAGCGGAAGATGGAGGCGCAGCGGCAGCGGGGCCGCGCCGCCGCAAAATTCGGGCTGGATGACCAGACGCCGCCGGAGACCTACCGGCAATTAGCCCTGGGGGGCACGCGCTTCACCGGGTACGATAGCCTGTCCGAGCAGACGGTGGTCATCGGCCTGCTGTCCGGGGGAGCGCCGGTTGAGCGGGCCGCAAAGGGGGAGCGCGTGGAGGTGGTCCTGCGAGAGAGCCCCTTTTACCCCGAGGGTGGCGGCCAGGTCGGCGATCAGGGGGAATTGCGAGGACCCCTGGGCTCAGTCCGCGTCACCGACACCCAAACCCCCGTACAGGGCGTCATCGCCCACATGGGCGAGGTCGCCGACGGTGAAATAGCCGTCGGCGAGGCCGTCCAGGCCACCGTCGACGGCCCCCGGCGCGCTGACGTTGTACGCAACCATACGGCCACACACCTGCTCCACGCGGCCTTGCGGAAGGTCCTGGGCTCCCACGTCCGCCAGGCGGGCTCCCTGGTCGCCCCTGACCGCCTCCGCTTCGATTTCAGCCATCCTTCAGGCATCGGCCAGGCGGAGCTGCACCAGATCGAGACCCTCATCAATGACACGGTGCTTCGGAATCTCCCGGTCACCCACGAAACGATGCCCTATTCGGAAGCGATGACCAAGGGAGCCCTGGCCTTCTTTGGCGACAAATATGGCGACACCGTGAGAACGTGCCGGATAGGTGGAGAGGGCGCCACGGACGACGGTGACTCGGCTATCTTCAGCTTCGAGCTCTGCGGCGGGACCCATGCCGGGGCCACGGGCGAGATCGGCCTCGTTCACCTGTCAGGGGAGGGTAGCATCGGCGCGGGCACGCGAAGAGTGGAGGCGCTGACGGGCCATGGGACAGAAGGGCTCCTCCGAGAGCGCCACGTACTGATGGAGTCCCTGGCCAAGCAGCTTCAGACCTCCCCAGGAGAGCTCACGTCCAGAGTCGGCTCCCTTCTGGTGGAGCTGGACAGGGAGCGCAAGCGGGCCGGGACCATGGAGCGGGAGCTGGCCAAGGGGGCCGCCGATTCCCTGGCTGCCGACGTGCAGTTGGTAGACGGGGTATCGTTGCTGACGGCGCAGGTGGCCGCCGCCAGCAACGATGCTCTCCGGGACATGGGGAATTTTCTCAAGAACAAGCTCGGGAGTGCGGTCATCGTTCTGGGGGCCGTCATCAACGACCGGCCGGCCTTCGTCGCCATGGTCACGCCGGACCTGGTCTCCAGGGGGCTCCATGCGGGCAACATCATCCGGGAGGTCGCCCTGGCGGCCGGTGGAGGCGGAGGCGGCCGCCCCGAGCTGGCCCAGGCCGGCGCCAAGGACAAGGCCAAGCTGAAAAAAGCGCTGGAGCTGGTGCCGGACCTGGTCAAGAAGGCGTAGCGGCCCCTGAACACCCCGCTCTTTTCATGACCTCATGGCTTTGCACAGAAAGCAAGAAGTCACATCTCGCCCAGAGGGCATTAACCTGTCACTCTGAGCGAAGTCGAGGGTCTGGGGAAGTTGGGACTTTCTGCTGAGTCTTCCCCACCCCAGATGCTGAGTCCCGACGTGTCGGGACTCAGCATGACGGTTGGATTTCCTGTTGGCGCCATGGCCAGCGTCAGAGCTTTTCTTCCGTCTCGATGCTCTGGTCCCGACCGAGCGTCTTCTGTCCTGCGGGCGCTGCCCGCCCGCCTCCATGCTCCGGACCCAGTCGCGCATCGTTCCGTGAACTCTTTACGTGCCTTTGTGTCTTTGTGGTTAGACTCCTGGCGCTACCTTCGGGCAGCTACCCGTGTTGCCGCCGGTCGGGGGGTCAATCGGCTCCCATGGAGACAGCGGTATACTGTAATCAGCATGCGTACCATGGCCCTGGATGTAGGAAACAAGCGGACCGGCGTTGCCCTCAGCGACCCTTTGGGTATTCTGGCAACCCCTCTGACCGTCATCCAGAGCAGCGGCCTTCAGAAGGACATTAAGGAGGTCGTACGCCTTGCTCAAGAGAACGACGTCGAGAGCATCCTGGTCGGTATCCCCCTTTCCATGGACGGGGTTGCCCGAGAGCAGGCCCAACGCACCGAGCGTTTCAGCGAGGCGTTGCAGCAGGCCACGGACATCCCTGTTATTCACCGAGATGAACGTCTCTCGACAGTGGAGGCCCAGCGGCGCCTTCGAGAACACGGCGTTCCCTCCCGCAAGCGGAAAGAGGGCCTGGACGCGGTCGCCGCGGCCATCATCCTCCAGTCCTACCTCGACAGCCGCCCGACGACCTCACGAGAGGAGAGCCCCTAACCACCGATGATAGAAGAGTCCGGCCCGTAAAAACGGTCCACGCCCCTTTTCGTGAAACTCTCCGTGCGCGCAGGGCATCTAAGGTTTTATAAGGGCTCGGTGGAAACCTTCCCCGACATTCCATCGTTAAACAAGAGTGGGGGACATGCTGCGGTGAAGAATGACTATTGAAAGCCTATCACTTATCGCTCTTCTGGTAGCCTTCGCTGGGGGCGTTGTCTCGTTCGTCTCGCCGTGTGTGCTGCCGCTGGTACCGATTTACCTGGGCCACCTCTCGGGCGTCTCCATCGAAAATGGGCAGATGGTGGGCGGCAAAAGGACCTTCGTGCACGCGGTTGGCTTCGTAGGCGGCTTCTCCGTGATCTTCATTGTCCTGGGCGCGACCATCGGGATCCTCGGAAGCGCGGGAGGAGGGCAGCTGGACACCATCGCCAAAGTGGCCGGCGTCCTGCTCATCGCCTTCGGCCTATACATGGCGGGATTCTTCAAGATGCGATTCATCAGGGCCGTAGCCGCGCCGGTCACGGGCCTTGTGGACAAAATTTACTTCAGGGAGCTCCGGTACCACGGTGACTTCGGCGGCAAGAAATCGTACTGGCGCTCCATCGGCGTCGGTAGCGCCTTCGCAGTGGGCTGGACCCCCTGCATTACACCGGTGTTGGGGGCGATCCTGACATTGGCGTTCGCCAGCTCCGCAGGCGCCAGCGACCTGGGAACCTGGGAGGCGGCAGGACAGGCGGCGATTCTCCTGACCTTCTACACCGCCGGACTTAGCTTGCCGTTCCTAATAGCAGGGGCCGCCCTGGGCAAGATTACCCCGTGGTTCAAGCGTCTGAATCAGTACCTCCCGGCGATTACGGTCGGCAGCGGCGTCCTGATGGTGGGAGTAGGAATACTGGTCTACCAGAACTTGGTTATCCGTCTCAATGAATACTTCGGGTTCCTGCCCTACGTAAACTTTTAGGACAAAGAAGGAGTGACCAATGTTGCAGCGGTTTAGGTTACAAAGGTCCAGGAGACCAGCCATCTTTGCGGCCATCGCGGTGATCTCACTGGTCGTGGCCGCTTGTAGCGGCGGCGGATCATCCGACACATCTTCCGACTCCGGCGGAAACACGGCTGTCCAACAGCCCGGCTCGAGGCTGGCGCTGGGACTCATAGATACGCCCAAACTTGACGGCCAAAAGGTAGGTACCCGCATCGACCAGCTGGCCCCCAACTTCCGGCTTCCCAGCAGCGATCGCGGCGACCTGGCCCTCAGCGACCTTCGGGGAAAGCCGGTCTTCCTGAACTTCTGGGCGACATGGTGCGGCCCCTGCCGGTTTGAGATGCCGGAGATTCAGGCCCTTTTCGAAGAGATGGGTGACCAGATCACTATTCTGGCCGTGGACCTGGACGAGTCCGAGAAAGAGGTCAACGCTTTCAAAGAGGACCTGGGTCTGACCTTTACAACAGCGATCGACGATGGCCAGAAAGTGTTCGACCGTTACGCTCCTTTCGGTCTGCCCTCCACCTACCTTATCGACACCGACGGTTTCATTCGTGCCGTCAAGTTCGGCCCCTTCGTGAACAGGGATGACATCGGCAATAGCCTTGAGAAACTAGGGCTCTAACCGTCTCCTATCGGTAACAGGAACACAAACCGCATGAGTAGGGGCGTTCAAATTGAACGCCCCTACTCATGCGGTTTGTGTTCCTCCACCTTGGCAATTGCGGGACCCCCTCTCTATAATGGGCCAGCCGTCCGTAGCGCTGAGTTTGCGCCGTGAAGCCGGGGTGAACTTGGACCGGAAGGGAAGCCATGGTCCCACAAGCCCTCGACCAGGTTACCGTACTCGATCTTATTCAGTACATCGCTGGGCCCTATTGCACCAAGCTGCTGGCCGATTACGGCGCCCACGTCATCAAGGTGGAACGGCCCGGAAGCGGCGATCCTGCACGACACATGGGACCTTTCTTCCGTAACGAGCCACACCCGGACAAGAGCGGTCTTTTTCTGCATCTCAACGCCAACAAGCACAGCGCCACCTTGGACCTCAAAGGCGCCGCTGGCAGGAGGGCTTTCCTCCAGCTGGTAGAGGAGGCCGATATCCTCGTCGAGAGCTTCGCTCCCAGAGTGATGCCCTCGCTCGGTCTCGATTACCAGGTCTTGCAGAAGGTCAAGCCGGCACTGGTCATGACCTCTATATCCAATTTCGGGCAGACGGGCCCCTACCGCGACTTCAACTCCTCTGAGATCGTCACCTACGCCCTCGGGGGCCCCATGTACGCCACCGGTATCGCCTCCCGCGAGCCGGTGAAACCGGGCGGGAGCGTGCTCCAATATCATGCGGGGGCCACAGCGGCTTCGGCGACCATGATCGCCTTGTGGGCTGCGGAGCAGTCCGGGCTGGGCGACCATGTAGACATATCTCTCATGCGCGTCCAGGCCTCCAACCAGGACCGCCGCTCCACCATGCTCATCGCCTACCAGTACACCGGCCTGATCAGCACCCGGTCAGAGGCCGGTGGACAGCGGCTGGGAGCGGGAGTGCGTCCCTGCGCCGATGGCTATGTAGCCCTGGGCGGCGACGGGCCTCGCTTCGAGAGGGCGGCACGCATGATCGGCAGACCGGACCTGTTGGAGGACCACAGATTCAAGGACTCCATGGCCAGAGCCCAGCCCGGCCGCTCCGAAGAGTTCGACGAGTACCTGCTCCCCTGGCTTCTAGAACGGACCAAGCTTCAGGTTTTTCAAGAGGCGCAGGCCCACCATGTCCCGGCAGGCCCTATCAACACGACGGCGGACCTGCTGACTGACCCGAATATTCGCGGCCGGCGCTTTTGGACCACGGTCAAGCACCCCGCAACAGGCGCTGTTATCCACACCGGACGTCCGTTCATCATGGCGGAGACCCCGTGGCGAATCAGCACGCCGGCCCCCCGGCCCCCCGCCTCGGCGAGCACAACCGGGAGGTGCTGATGGGCCGGCTGGGCATGGGCAGCCAGGAAGTAGCAAGCCTCATGGCCTCTCCGGCCCGGCGGAGACAAGCCGACCCTCTGCCCTACAATGCCGGGGACCGGCAAAGCCGTCCACTGCCTCGCCAACTTCCGTTGGCCGGCGTGCGCGTGCTCGCTCTCACCGTTGTCTGGGCCGGACCCCACGCCACCCAGCTCCTGGCCGATTGGGGCGCCGAGGTTATCCGGGTGGAGTCGGTGCAAGTTATGCAGCCCAACACCAGGGGACGCATGGTCAAGGTACCCAAGAATATGCCGCCCGCGGGATGGGGCACCGCCTACCCAGGCATGGAGCCGGGTGAGCGCCATTGGAACCGGTTCGCCCTCTTTCAGAGTCATGCCCGCAACAAGCTCAGCATGACGGTGGATCTGCGCAACGAGGAGGGGAGAGACATCTTTCACCGGCTGCTCATGGTTTCCGACGTCTTCGTGGAGAACAACGTGCCGGAGACCCTGGAAAAGTTGCACATGACCTATGAGGAGCTGGTCAAGATCAAGCCGGACCTGGTGATGTTGCGCATGCCGGCATACGGGCTCGACGGCCCCTACAAGAACTACCGGTCCTTCGGCTCGCACCTGGAGGGGACCGCCGGCCATAGCTCGATCCGGGGCTACGCCGACATGGACCCGAGCGTTTTGGATGACTCTCTCATGGGGGACGCCGCGGGCGGGGTGAACGGCGCGCTGGCGGTCATGCTGGCCCTGCGGCACCGCCGGCGGACAGGCAAGGGCCAGCTCATCGAGCTATCCCAGGCGGAGAATTTCCTGCCGTACCTGGGCGAGGCGGTCATGGACTACACCATGAACAGCCGGGTCCAGGGCCCCCTCGGCAACCGGCACCCGTACTTCGCTCCCCAGGGCGCCTATCGCTGTCGAGGAGAGGACCGGTGGGTAGCAATCTCGGTGGGTAACGAGCTGCAGTGGAAGGGGCTGTGCCGAGCGCTAGAGGAGCCCGCGTGGTGTCACGACCCCAGGTTCGCCACCGGCCTGGGACGCTGGAAGCATCATGACGAGCTGAGCCGCCACCTGGACCGGTGGACCTCTCAGAGGACCAATGACGAGGTTATGCACCTGCTCCAGAGGTATGGAGTCCCTGCAGGCGCCTTGCTCGACGATAGGGACCTTTACCGAGACCCCCACATGCAGGCGCAGCGCTACTTCCAAGAGCTCGTCCATGAGGATGCCGGTACTCATAGCTACCCTGGGCTGCTGTGGAAGGCGGACAAAACCCCCAACGAGATCCTGCTACCGCCCTGCAGGCTGGGGGAGCACAACCCTTATGTTTATGAAGAGATCTTGGGGGTATCCGAACAGGAGTATCGCCGACTGGAGAGGGCGGGACATATCGGCATGGACTATGCCCCTCACTTGCCCTAGCAGAATGCTGAACAAGGGTTGGCCGGTAGTGCGAAGCTCCTTTAGCGGCGATAGGTGTGAGGTGTCCAGAGGGCCTGCTTGAGCTTGTCGAGAAACCTGCCCTGATCCGCTTCTTACGCCGCCAGGCGCATTGCCAGCGGGCGCTGCCCGCGAACCCCCTTGAGGGGTTTCCAGAGGGCCTGCCCTGATCCCTCTCCTACGCCGTCAGGCGCGATGCCTGCCGGCGCTGCCTACTCAAAGGAGGCGAGGCGCCTCGCTGGATGGGGCCATGTCCAGGACCCGAAGCTGAAGCATCTCTCCGCCGTTCCAGCGATCAGCGCTCAGCGTGTACACCACGTCGATCAGTGGAGGGGCCGGCTGGCCCTCCATAGCGAAATCGAAGGCAACGGCGCTCCAGGTCACATTGCCCGCCTGAAGCTTCAAACGGGTATGCTGACCGTCTTTGCCCATAGACCTGGCCTCTTTGACCTTGACGTTCCTGGAGAGAAGAGTCGGCGGAGGATTGTCGAGGCCGTGGGGGGCCAGCTCACGCAATGCCCGAATCGCTTGTCCGTTTAATCCCTCCAGGGGAAGCTCGGCGTCAATGAGCAGGCTGGGGGTAAGGGTCTGCTCTCGGAGGGCCTCGGAGGCGATCTCTATCAGCCGTGTTTTTAACCCATCGAAATCACGTGTTGGGAGGGTAAACCCGGCCGCCTGGGCATGCCCGCCGTACCGGTCGAAGATGCCGTCGCATCGACGTAACGCCTCGATGATATTGAACTCGGGAATGCTGCGGCAGCTACCTCTAGTCTCTTGTGGCCCGACCTGGCAGACTATAGATGGACGGTGGTACTGCTCGGCGAGCTTGCCCGCAGCCAGCCCGATGACCCCAGGAATGAATTCGGGGTCGCCAAGAATGAGTATTGCCGGTAGCGCATCCCCCATTGCCTCCAGCATTGCCTCCACCTTCGCCACCAGGTTTTCGGTGAGCTGCCGCCGCTCGATGTTTTTGGCGTTGAGCAGCTCCGCCAGGGGCCGGGCCTCGGCCGCAGACTGGGCAACGAGAAGCTGGAAGCTGGGGTCGGCGTGCTCCACCCTGCCGGGAGCGTTGATCCGGGGGCCCAGGGCAAAGGAGATCGCCTCGGTATCGACCTGGCCGGGCGCCAACCCTGAAACCTTGAGCAGCTCGCTGATTCCCGGTCTCTTGGTATTGTTGAGATGGTCGAGCCCTTGAGAGACGAGATACCGGTTCTCGCCGCGCATGGGAGAGATGTCGGCTACCGTGCCCAGAGCGACATACTCGAGCAGAGTCTCATCGGTAGGCCGGCCCATCCTGGCGTATAAGGCCTCCATAAGCGTGAAGGCGACCCCCACGGCAGCAAGGTCGGCATAGGCATCGGGGGCGCCTGGAATCTTCGGGTCCACCACCGCCACGGCTCCGGGCAAGGTCTCGGGAGGAGCGTGATGATCGGTGATGACCGTGTCGATCCCCAGATCGGCAGCCGCCGCCACCTCGCCCGCCGACGTGATGCCGCAATCAGCGGTGACAATGAGCTGTACCCCCTGCTCCCGCAAAAAATGGATAGCCGGCAGGTTGAGGCCGTGCCCTTCCGCGACCCGGTCCGGTATGTACGGCACCAGTCTCGCGCCCAGGGCCCTCATCCCCTCCATGAGCAAGGCTGCCGAGGTCACTCCGTCCGCATCGAAGTCGCCAAAGATAGCGATAGTCTCCTGACCCTCGATCGCGGACGCGATCCGTTCGACGGCGGCCTCCGCATTGGGGAGACGCAAGGGGTTGTGCTGCGCCATAGGCTGGGGGTGCAAAAAAACGTGCGCCTCCTCCCGGCTCGTGACCCCACGGTTACGCAGCAGCTGGGCGATAAGAGGCGAAAGGTCACCGAGGGACTCAAGCTCCTCGCGGTCAGCGGGTGGAAGTAGCTGCCAGGCCCGACGAAGTTTACGGCTGGAGATCACGTTACGCACCCCTGGAACGCGGCTCGAGTCAACGATCCCCGTTCTATCACCATCATGCGGACCCGATCAGGGTGCTTGAGACCTAACGCCTCACGACTAGCCTTCGTACCGACGAAAGACCAGGCAAGAGTTGTGCCCCCCAAAACCGAAGGAGTTCGAAAGGGCTGACCTGACCACTCCGCGACGGGGCATGTGGGGTGTATAGTCCAGGTCGCAGTCAGGATCGGGGGTCTCAAGGTTGATGGTGGGAGCTATAGAGCCCTCTTTGATCGCCAGGATGCAGGTCATCGCCTCCAGGGCGCCGGACGCCCCTAACATATGCCCCGTCATGGACTTGGTCGAACTGATGGGGACCTTGTAGGCCTCCTCACCAAAGACGCTCTTGATCGCTATCGTCTCGAACTTGTCGTTGAGGGGCGTGGAGGTCCCGTGGGCGTTGATATAGTCAATGTCGATGGGCTTCATGCAGGCCTTACGCAGGGCTATGCGCATAGCCCTGGCGCCGCCCTCTCCACCCTCTGAAGGCTGGGTAATGTGGTGCGCATCGGCGGTAGCGCCATAGCCCACCAGCTCGGTCAAGATCGGAGCCCCCCTGGCCTTGGCAAACTCCATCTCTTCCAAGACCAGGACCGCAGCGCCCTCTCCAAGGACAAAGCCGTCCCGGTCCATATCGAAGGGGCGTGATGCCTTTTGCGGGTCATCGTTGCGCTTTGACAGCGCGCCTGCGGCGGCAAAGCCCGCGACGCCTATCGGTACGATCGAGGCCTCGGCCCCGCCGGCCACCATGGCGACAGCCTCGCCCCGACGGATCATCTCTGACGACTCGCCTATGGCGTCGGCGCCGCTGGAGCACGCGGAGACCGTACAGAAGTTGGGGCCTTTGGCCCCCAGCTTGATCGACACATGGCCGGAGGCCATGTCCGCAATCATCATGGGGATCAGGAAGGGGCTGATTCGCGAAGAACCGCGTTCAGAAAGTACCTTGAACTGCTCAGAAAGGGTTCCGATGCCGCCTATGCCACTGCCGATGATGACTCCCGTCATCTCAGCGTTGGAGTCGCTAATAGTAAAATCCGCGTGCCGGAGGGCCTCCATAGAAGCCCCTGCGGCGAACTGGACGAAGCGGTCGCAGCGCTTGGCCTCTTTCCGCTCCATGCAGTTCAGGGGGTCGAAGCCTTTGACCTCTGCTGCAATTCGAGTTTCGAATGACTCGGCGTCGAAGGCCGTGATGTAATCGATTCCCGACTGCCCGGCCAGAAGGGCCTTCCAGGTAGAGGGCGCGTCAAGTCCTAAGGGGGTAACGGCGCCCACGCCAGTGACGACGACTCGGTGGCTCAACTCGAGCTCACGGAGGAGCCGCTCAGAGTGACCGTGCCTCTCTCAAGCTCCCGCCGGCCCCGTTCCAGGAGCTCGATCCCTCCACCGTAGGTCTCGACCTCGGAGAGAGTCTGGTACTGCTGGAGGAAGGCCGTGACACTCTCCCGCGTCGTAGAGACCTCCCGAAGCATCCTCTTTGCTCGGTCCATGCCCCCGGCTCCTACGTTTCGCCACAGGGATGAGTATTGCTCATAAAACTCCCGAGGGCCTAACCGTGTCGGGAGGACGCTATGCAGGAAGTCAAAGAGGTTATATTCCTTGGCGATCAGCTTGTCTTCACTATCTTTCCACACTTCGGTTCCCGGAAGCGGCGTCAGTATCGTATAGCTGGGAAACTCGATCTTGTGCTCCAACACCTTGTTCTTCAGGTTATCGAAGTTCTTCTCCATCCAACTCTGGAAGATGATGACCGCTCCCCAGATTCTGACTCCCACGTCGTGCAGGATCTCAATAGCCTTTTCGTTGTCGCTTTCCTTGCTGCCCTTCCTTACCGCGTTCAGGTCCGCCTGATCGAAGGACTCCAACCCCACAAGGGTTGTGTCCAGGCCGGCTTTAGCCCATTTCTCGAACTTCCTGGGGTTACGGACCACGTTGTCGGCCCGGACCTGCATCCAGTACCGGTGGCCCAGGTTCATCTCGGCGATTCGGTCGGCTAGATCCTCCATGGGATCGTACCCCTCCGGGTACATCTTCTTCAACGAGGCCGGCAACTCCTGGATGGCGAGATCATCGACGACATTCACCCAGGAGTTCTTGGGCAGCGAAGCCAGGTCCTCGAGGGTTTTGTCGTTTCCTTGCACTCTAAACGCGCCGTTGTGGAACGCGTGGACGGAGCAGAAATTGCAGCGATAGATGCAGCCGCGGGCTGTTTCAATGGAGTAGGGTCGCTCGTGATACAGGAAGAAATAGGAGCCACGGTAATGGTCAACCAGATGCCGAGCGGCGGTAGGCCGCTCGTTCATCTGAGCCGAGTCGAACTCTTTCAACGCGGTTTTCGGGACCTTCACTACGTTAGAAGAGTCGAATCCACCTTTGGAGTCTTGAAAGATCACGCTTGGGACCTTGTCCAGCCTGTTGTGTTTCTGAAGTGCCTCCACAACCCGGCGGAAGGTCCACTCACCGTCCCCCACAACGATGGCGTCGATGCTGGGGACGTAGGCGTCCTGCGGCGAAAGCGATACGTGGTGGCCGCCCACGATTACCGGGATCTCGGGGGCGATCGACTTGATTTCGGACGCGATAGCCTTTACTGAATTAACGTCTACCGTGTAATTCTCCCGAATCCCGACGAGGTCAGGCCCATAGTCCGCCAGCACTTCACGCAGCGGGGTGGGGTCGACTCTCAGGTCAAGGATTCGAACGTTGGCGATATCGGAGATGGCGCCGGCTATGTACTCCAGCCCCAGCGGTTCCACGACGACGGTCGCGTTGAAGCCGACACAGAGGTTGTTGGGAGGCTCGATCAGCAGAACGTTAAAGGTTTTGGGGTAAAGCTTGCCTCGGAGCTGTAGGTCGATCATTCCGCTCCTGTCCTCGCTACCGGCACCTATGACAGATTCCAAGCCTTCGCGCCACAAGCTTGATACGAGATTTGGCTCATGAAACGCGCCGACACGTACCGGCACGCCCTGACCGAGGCCATTGAGGAGCCGGCGGTTAGCACCGTCCGTGCTTCCTTGCGGTTGTCTACGGAGCGGCTATTTATGTAAAAGGGGCCCTGTCCCAGACCCAACGTATAAACCTGGTAGTTAATCTTGTGATACGCGCCAAAAGTATAGCACGAAACGTCAATGCTGAATACCCGTTGGAGGGTCGCCGTAAGGGTTGCCTAACCTACGGCCGAGAGATCACCAACTACCCCCTATCGTTTCCTTGACAACCTGAATTCGCAGTACGGTTGAGTAGCACCGACCGAGATCGGCGGCTCTCGGTCGCTATATCCAGCGACGGCGGAGCGCTGTTGAGAAAAACAACAGGAGCGCCGTTGCCAGTGCGGCCGTCCAGTCCCAATGGACCCGCCGGTCCAGCAGCGGGTTAAGTGTGGCGCTCAGCGTCACGCCGATTCCGACGACCGCCAGCGCGACGATGACGGAGAAGGGCCACGATCTCGGCTTCTCGGTCATCGGAGCATCCCCTCCGTCTCCTCGTTTTCCTCTAATCATACCTATCTCCGAGCCCCGGTTAGAACCTATGACAACATCCCCTCTCCCTTGATGGGAGAGGGCTAGGGTGAGGGTGTAACCAATCCGGGCATGTCGATTTTTGGAGTAGCGAATAGCAGGGTGTATCAAGAATCTTTAGATGCGCGAAAGGCGCCGCTGGATTCGGCGTCTAACCGCGGAGGCGCCTCACCGATGGGCCGTCGCCTTCCCACGCCGTTAGGCGCATTGCCTGCGGGCGCTGCCCACCGCCGTCAGGCGCGATGCCTGCGGGCGCTGCCCGCCTAGGTCAGCTTGTTGACGGCATCCAGGGCCGCGATGCGGTATGCCTCGGCCAGCGTTGGATAATTGAAGGTGTTTTCCACAAGGAAGTCGATGGTGCCGTCCAGGGCGATCAGCACCTGCCCTATGTGAACCAGCTCCGTAGCCCCTTCGCCGATGATATGAACGCCCAGGACTTTCCGGGTGGTCGGGTGCACCAGCAGCTTCAAGAGACCGATGCGGTCGCCAATGATCTGCCCTCGCGCCGTTTCCCGATATGGCGCGACGCCGACCTCGTAAGGCGTCCTAGCGGCGGTGAGCTGCTCCTCCGTTTGGCCCACCATCGAGACCTCGGGGATGGTGTGCAGGCCGTAGGGAAGCAGCGACGGCAGGTGCTCGTAGGAGACGCCCAGGGCGTGCCGCACAGCGGTGCGTCCCTGCTCCACGGAGGTGGCAGCCAAAGCAGGAAAGCCGACTACATCCCCCACCGCGTACACATGAGGAATGGCCGTCTGGTAATCCTTGTTAACGGTGAGGCGGCCTCTCCCGTCCACCTCCAGGCCGATGGCCTCCAGCCCCAACCCCCGGGTGCATCCCTCCCGGCCGGCGGTATACAGCAGCACCTGACCTCGTATTTGCTTATTGCTCGCGGTATGGGCTACGACGTTCTTTCCCGCGGAATCGACCTTCGTGACCTTCTCGTCGAGGCGAAAGGTCACGCCCCGCTGCCGCATGTGGTAGAAGAGGTCCTCTAGAATCGCCCCGTCTACGAACTCCAGGATGTCCCGGCGCTGGTCCACAAGGGTGACCTTGGTCCCCAAAGCCGAGAAGATGCAGGCATACTCCACTCCGACTGCTCCCCCACCCACCACGGTCATCGTTCGGGGAATGCTCGGCAGATCATAGACCCTGTCCGAATCGATGACCCGTTTCCCGTCAAACGGAATATCGCCCGGCCTTGCCGGAGCGCTGCCCACGGCCAGCACAACAAACTCCGCCTCGACGTCCCCGTGGGCCCCTTCCCCTTTGACACTAAGTCGATGGGGGTCTTGAAATGAGGCTTCGCCAACGAGCACGGTCACTCCGTTTCTGGCGAATTGGCTCTTTACCACCTCCCGCTCCGTGCGGACCACGTGCTCCGTCCGCACGACAAGGTCCTGGACGCTGATGTCCTTCTTTACGGAGTAGCTCAGGCCGTAAATGTTACGCTGCCGAAGCCCCGTTAGATAGACAACTGCCTCTCGCAGGGTCTTGCTGGGAATACTGCCGGTGCTGATCGAGGAGCCGCCGAGCATAAGGCTCCGCTCCACCACCGCCACCTTTTTCCCCAGCTTGGCGGCCTGGATTGCGGCGCCATGACCTCCCGGACCGGAGCCAATGACTACCACGTCATACCTGTCTATGCCGCACCTCCGATCAACCTCAGCGTGCCAGTCGAGCATGCACCACAGAGATGACCTCAGTCAACCCCGCGGAATCTTGGCTGCATCCCCGCTTGACAGCCATAGGGAAAGCGTACTAGATTCGCAATGGTACGTCATAGGCCCCACATGCGGGCCGAAGCCAACAATCTGGAAGGAGACGTTTTATGGCCATTCCGGTGGGGCAACCCGCTCCGGATTTCACGCTGACCTCCAACATGGGGGAGAAGATCTCGCTCAGTCAATACAAAGGGCAGCCGGTAGTCCTCGCCTGGTTTCCGCTGGCCTTTACCGCCGGTTGAGCGAGCCAGGTCTCCTCGTTGCACCGCGCCATCAAGCGGTTCGAGGAGAAGGGCGCTCAGGTATTGAGCGCGAGTGTCGACAGCCAGTTTTCCAGCAAAGTCTTCGGCATGGGCCTCGGAGGGGTGAGCCACCCGATCCTCGCCGACTTCCATCCCAAGGGCCAAGTCGCGACAGCCTTCGGCGTCTACAACGAGGACGCAGGAATCGCCCAGCGATCAGCATTTGTCATCGACAAAGAGGGAGTCGTACGGTTTTCTAAGGAGTACACGGGCTCGTTGCCCGATGTCGATGAGCTACTCGCCGAAGTAGACAAGCTAAAATAAACATACCGGCCTACCCGGATGAAAAAGGGGGCCCAACCTCATGTTGGGCCCCCTTTTTCATCCGGGATGCGTTGCGAGCGGGCGTTGTCGGGCTCGTCGTCTCGTACCCAGTGTCCTGAGTTGTTAACTGGTTCAATACATGAGAAGACAGTTGGAGACTCAGGCGCAATGCCTAGCGGGCGCTGCCCGCTAGGCCTGGGCCTCACGGAAAGAGGCCGCGATGCTCGAGTCCTCGTCAATGTACTCTCGCCAGTAGGCAATCTTGTCCCCGGCAAGCCGCAAGACGATGGCATCCTCCGCCCGCCCCATCTTCCCACTCTCTCTGTCCTGATCGGACCAGACCCACTCCACCACGGCGCACTCCCCATCAACCACGATGCGCTGTATCTCGACCCTCACACGAGTCTTGGCTCGAAAGTATCCTTCGACCGCGCTCCGAAGCTCTTCGGGCGTGGTCAGCCGGGCACCGGGAAAAATGAATTCAAAAGGGCTGGCGAAGGCGGAGACGATCCCCTCTACGTCTCCGTTAGCCCACGCCTCCGCCTGCCGCTGGACGACATCCCGCAACCTGCTCTCCACGCGGTTTCTCCCGGGGCCGGACGGGGCCACAGCTTCAGGCCTTTCCGTAGACTGGAATGGCCGCCCCGGAGACGATCCGAGCCTTGTCACTGACCAGGAAAGCGGCAACCTCGGCGACCTCCTGAGTGGAAGGCCATCGGGTGTAGTCAGCGCCGGGCATGTCCCGCCGGTTGGCGGGTGTGTCCACCGCCGCTGGCAGTATGGCGTTGACGGAGATCCCGTCCTCCAGCCACTCCTGGGCGGCTGACAGCGCGAGGTTGACGATGGCAGCCTTGTTGGCTGCGTAGACGGCACTGCCAGGCCCACCCATGATCGCGCCGCGCGCCGCAACGAGCACTACCCCTGCCCCACCCTGATTACCCTTGAGCGAGGGATAGGCCAGCCCGAGAGTAAGCATGGTGGGCTTGAGGTTCAGCGCCGTCAGCTCGTCGATAGCTTTTCCCGTCACAGAGGCAAGCGGTCCGCCCTTGTACCCACCAATGGTCGCCACCAACGCTGCCAAAGGGCTGCCCACCTCTTCGTAAAGCCTCGACACGTCGTCTTCATTGGCCAGGTCCGCCTGGTGGACCTGTAACCCTTCGGGACCTTCGGTCACGGCAGCGCGGGATGTCACGTGGACCTCGTACCCGGCATTCAGCAAGGTCGTTGCGACCGATGCGCCCAGCGCTCCGGTACCGCCGGTAACAAGAGCTTTTGGTTTCTGGCTCATGAGCATCCTGGCTCGGGTCGCATCAGGCCGCTGGGGCGATCTCATCGATCGCCTTGACCTCTTCAGCCGTCAACGTCCAATCGAAAGCCTTGGCGTTTTCGACGACCTGCTCAGCCCTGGTCGCCCCCGAGATAACTGAAGCGACGGCCTCGTTCGCCAGCAGCCGTGCGTGAGCCAGATCGCCGATGGTCCGGTCCCGTTCCCCGGCAAACGCTTCCAGCTTTCCGATGATCTCGAAGTTCCGGTCGGTAAAGTTTCTCGCTTGCGCCGCGGGCGGCATCTTCGAAAGCCTGGACCCTTCGGGCGGGTCTTCGCCCTTCCGGTACTTGCCCGTGAGCAGCCCCGACTCCAGCGGGAAGTAAGGGACCACCGACACGCCGTACTTTCGGCACGCCGGAATCAGCTCCTTCTCGATTCCTCGCTTGAGCACGTTGTAGTAGGGCTGCTCGGAGACGAAGCCGCTGACATTCAAGCTCTTGGCCGCCCAGGCAGCCTCAACGACCTGCCATGCAGCGAAGTTTGAGCTGCCGATACTCCGGACCTTGCCCTGACGAATCAGGTCGTCAAAAGCGCGCAGCGTCTCTTCGATTGGGGTGTTTTTATCCGGGGCATGGAGCGTGTAGAGGTCGATATAGTCGGTCTGAAGCCGCTTCAAGCTGTCTTCCACCATGTCCATCATGTGGCGGCGGGAACCGCCGATCATATTCGGCTCCTGGCCCATGGTCATGCCGAACTTGGTGCCGATGATAACCTTGTCCCGCTTGCCCTTGAGACCCTTGCCGATGATCTCTTCGGACTTGGCGCCGGCATAGATATTTGCCGTGTCTATGAAATTAATGCCAACGTCCAGCGCCTGGTCTAGAACTCGGAGCGAGGACTGCTCATCAGCCCTGCCGCCGAAATTATTGGTCCCCAGCCCGATGGTCGAGACCATCATGCCCGACTTGCCAAGAGGTCTATATTCCATGTCTTATCTCCTGGGACATCCTGTTGAAATTCGCGCCCTATCATAGCCCATACCATACGGCCAGACAATGCGGCCTGCCCCTTGCCATCCGGCCCTTTCTACTCCAGAATTGCCCTGCCATGAGCAGCGGGAGACAGGACCAGCGGCCAGAGCTTGTCGGTATCATCGGGTTTCCGGTGGGACATTCGGTGTCTCCGGCGTTTCAGCAGGCGGCGCTGGACCACCTGGGGATTAACGCGCGGTATGAACGGTGGGAGACGCCACCGGAGCACCTGGCCCCGCGGATTTTGGGCCTTCGGCGGCCCGGCATCCTGGGGGCAAACGTCACCGTCCCCCATAAACAGAACGTCATCAGCCTCTTAGACGATATCGACGAGGCGGCCGAGCGCATCGGGGCTGTCAACACCGTGGTCAACCGCGGCGGTAGGCTCTCGGGCTACAACACTGACGCTCCCGGCTTCCTGCGGGCGCTGAAAGAGGATGGCGGCCTGAGCCCTCAGGGCAAGCGCGCCCTCATCCTGGGCGCGGGCGGCGCTGCCCGCGCCGTGACCTTTGCCCTTCTGGGGGATGGCGCCGCCGCCATCGTGATCACCAACCGCACAGCCTCTCGGGCCGAAGCCCTGGCCGAGACGTTGCAGTCGGTGGGGCAGACCTCCGGACTCTCCTCCAAGGTGAGCACCACAGCCTGGGGCTCTACCCTCGTCGGCGGCGACCTGATCGTCAACGCGACCACCATCGGCATGCGGGGCGGCGATGATGAAGGACGGTCTCCCCTGGATGGCGTGGCGATACCCTCAGACGCCTTGGTCTGTGACCTGGTCTACAACCCGTCTGAAACCCCGCTCCTCCGGGACGCCCGACTGGCCGGCGCCCGAGTGCTGGGTGGGCTGCCCATGTTGGTCTACCAGGGCACCATCGCTTTCGAGATGTGGACGGGCCGCCAGGCCCCCGCCGGCGTCATGCTCAAGGCCGCCGGTGAGGCCCTATGACGCCCCTGTCGCCATTCCAAAATACCCTCTCCCTTGATGGGAGAGGGCTAGGGTGAGGGTGAAACCAATTTGGCATGTCGACTTTTGGAATACGTTCTAGCGCCACCCGGCATCGCGCTGACGCTGTCGATTTCCGTCGCTAAACTATCGGATTGGGCCGCACGGCCACCCACGTACACTTCGGAAAGGAGCACCGATGGGCTCTCTTAGCACCGGCCTCATCGCCGGCATCGCCGCCCTCCTCTTTGGCCTTCTGCTCACGCGTAACGTGATGCGGCAGGACCAAGGCAACGAGACCATGCAGAATATCGCCAAGGCGATTCAGGAGGGCTCGTCCGCTTTCCTCCGGCGGGAGTACGCCTACCTCGCAGTCTTCGTTGTCGCTATCTTCGTCATACTATGGGTCTTTATTGACGCAGATGTGCTGGACAAGATCAATAAGGAGGGAAGGACAGTTCCAGCCACGGCCGTGTCCTATCTCGCCGGCGCCATCGGATCAGCACTGACCGGGCTCATCGGCATGAACGTGGCAGTGCGGGCCAACGTCCGTACCGCGGCAGCCGCTCAGAGAGGGCTCAACCCGGCGCTACGGGTCGCCTTCTCCAGCGGCGGCGTCATGGGCATGACCGTGGTCGCCATCGGCCTCCTGGGCATCACGATTGTCTGGTGGATCTTCAAGGACCCCAGCATCGTCGCCGGCTTCGGGATGGGCGCCTCCTCGATAGCCCTGTTCGCCAGGGTGGGTGGCGGCATCTTCACCAAGGCCGCGGACGTGGGTGCGGACCTGGTCGGCAAGGTCGAGCAGGGAATCCCGGAGGACGATCCTCGGAACCCCGCGGTGATCGCCGACAACGTGGGCGACAACGTGGGCGACGTGGCCGGCATGGGCGCGGACCTCTTCGAGTCTTACGTGGGCTCCATTATCGCAACCGTTGCGCTGGCGGTAACCGCCGGCGTGGCGCTAACGGCCGGCGGCGACGCCGGCCGGACGCTCAGCGGGACCGAGGGAAACGCCTTCGACTCAAACCGGGTCGTCCTGCCATTCATGGTCGCCGGCATCGGCATTTTCGCCTCTATTATCGGCACCTTCCTGGTCCGCACCGGCGAGCAGGCCAGCATGGGCAAGCTACTGTGGTCGCTGCGAAGCGGCATCTTTGGCGCCAGCGCCCTGGTGCTGGTGGGCACGGGCATCGCCGTATCGGTCCTGGACCTGGACTTCAACCTCTTCTGGGTTGTCGTTGTCGGGCTTGCCGTCGGACAGACCATCGGAACGGCGACCGAGTGGTTCACCTCGTACGAGTACCGGTGGACCAAGAACCTCGCCGAGCAGACCAAGACGGGCCCCGCAACGACGATCATCGGCGGTTTCAGCCTCGGCATGATGAGCACCTTGATTCCCATCGTCGCGATAGTCACCGGGATCTGGCTGGCTTACTGGCTTGCTGGGCTCTACGGGGTGGCGCTGGCGGCGGTCGGCATGCTTTCAACCCTGGGAATCACCCTGGCGACAGACGCCTACGGTCCGGTGGCCGATAACGCAGGCGGCATCGCCGAGCAGGCGCACCTGCCGCCCGAAGTCCGCCAACGGACGGACTCCCTGGACTCCCTGGGCAATACGACGGCGGCGACCGGCAAGGGGTTCGCCATCGGCTCGGCGGTACTGACCGCCCTGGCGCTTCTGGCGGCTTACGGAGCGGTGGTAGACGCCGGCACGCCGGGCGGCGCCCTCGTCGTCTTTGACCTTCGGGACGCGGGCGTGCTCATGGGGGTCCTCATCGGCTCCCTGCTGCCCTTCCTATTCTCAGCCATGAGCATGGGAGCCGTCGGCAGGGCAGCCTACAGCCTGGTCAACGAGGTCCGGCGCCAGTTCCGAGAGATCCCCGGCATCATGGAGGGGACGGGCCGGCCGGACTACGCCAGATGCGTGGACATGAGCACCCGCGGCGCCCTGCGTGAGATGGTGCTCCCCGGCCTGATGGCCGTTGTGGCGCCGATCGCCGTGGGGATAATCCTTGGCCCCGAGGCGCTGGGCGGATTGCTGGTCGGCTCGATAGGGGCCGGCGCCCTCTTGGCCATCACGATGTCCAACTCCGGTGGCGCCTGGGACAACGCTAAAAAGTACATCGAGTCCGGGCAGCTTGGCGGCAAGGGCTCCGACGCCCACAAGGCCGCCGTCGTCGGCGATACCGTGGGCGACCCGTTCAAGGATACCTCCGGCCCCTCCTTGAACATCCTGCTGAAGCTCATGGCTATCGTCTCCCTGGTCTTCGCACCCCTGTTCCTCTAAAGCACTGCACTGCACGAAAGAGAAGGAGCGGGGCCGTACTGGCCCCGCTCCTTTGTCGCCCCAATCTGCGCAATCTGCGGACTACCGCGCTCCGTCCCGCTTGGCGTTCTCGATGTCATTGCGAGTCCCGATCAATCGGGACATGGCAATCTCTCTACCAACAAACTTAGGGAGTCCAGAGCTTGCTGCCGATCCCCACAAAGGGGTTATGGGCCTTCTCGTGGCCAATGGACGTCTGGGCCCCATGGCCTGGAAGCACCACTGTGTCGTCTTCCAAGTCAACGAACAACTTACCGCGAACGCTCTCAACCAGGGCCTCAGTGCTAGAGCCCGGGAAATCGGTCCTGCCGACACTGCCCTGAAACAGAGTGTCGCCGGAAAACAGCACACCACCGGCCTGAATGCAGAGACTTCCCATGGTATGGCCCGGCGTCTCGATTATTTTTAGGGTTACCTGGCCAACCTTGAATTCATCTCCGTCCTTCAGCTCCATGTCCGGGTCCGGCGGCTGGACGAAGTCGGGCACCAGGCTGGCAACGTAGCCGGCGGGCGCGCGCTGGGAGGTCTCGATGTCCCTGGCATGGATGCCGAAGAGGGCGCCGGTTGCCTCCTGAACCTTCATGACACCGCCCACGTGGTCCATGTGGCCGTGGGTGTTCAGGATGTACTTGACCGTGACGCCCAGCTGGTCGACGGCCTTCAATATCCGGTCCGCTTCGCCTCCGGGGTCGATGACCGCTGCTTCCTTGGTTTCGTCGTCACCGACGATGTAGACGTTCTCCACAAACGATGTAACGGGCAATACGGCGAGAATCATACTCTTGCTCCTCCCCCACCATTGTTCAGCGTTCGAGTAGGGGTGTCAAGCTCGTCGCCTCCACCAAGTTTTCGCCATTCTATCGATGCCCTCCACGTACCGCAAGGCGGGCCGAAGGGCTACAATACCGACCCAGTACGTCTACGAGGATCGGAACCCAGACATGAGGGACTTTGGCGAGATGACGCCTCCCACCGGCCAGGGCACCCTGGCCGGTTCGACTATCTCGTCGTACCGGTGGGCAATCGTCGGCGTCATGGTGGCCGGCAACTGGTCCATGACGATCACAAGCCTGGCCCTCGGTTTGTTGCTCCCGTCCATATCCGTAAGCCTCAACTTGAGCGACCTCCAGGGCGGATGGCTGGGCTCCTCCCTCCGGCTGGGAAACGTCGTCATGGCCCTTCCAGCCGCGATGCTCCTCAGCCAGGCCAACCCCATCCGAATCTCTACTATTTCGATGTTCCTCGCCTCCGCGTTCACGTTCTTGCACGGCCTGGCCCCTTCGTATCTGGTCCTCTTGATAGCCCGCATCGGCTTCGGGTTGACGTTTACCATGCGTGTCCCTGCCAGGGCTCTGTTGGTGCAGCAGTGGTTCCCGCTGAAAGAGGTACCTCTGGTCAATGGGCTGGTCGTGGGACTCACGGGGATTGCCGAGGCCTTCGCCTTGATTATGACCCCCGTCATCTTATCGCTTACCGGGAGCTGGCGAGACACCTACTTCATCTACGGCGTCGTCACCGCCGCCGCGTTTCTGGTGTGGGTCCTATTCGCGCGCGAGCGGTCTACTCCCGAGTTCCAGGAGCGGATCCGCTCCGAGCCTGGCCTTCCCTACAGGGCCTTATTTCGGTACAAAGAGATCTGGATGATCGGGCTGGCCTCAGCGGGAGCTACCTTCGGCTGGTTCGCCTTCGCGACGTTCTGGCCCACATACATGTTGGAGACCAACGACGTCTCACTGACTCGCTCCGGCTTCCTGTTCAGCCTCATCTCCATAGCCATGATCCCTTCGTCGATGGCCGTGGGGTTCATGGCATCCAGGGTCGGGAGACGACGGGAGATTCTGGCGGCCTGCGGCATTCTCATGACTGCGGGGTTCATCGGCATGATAGCCACCACGCAGATGTGGGCGCTGGTGATCTTCGCGATCATGGGCGGCGTTGCCTGGTCCTTCACCCCCCTCGCCATTTCCATCCCTTTCGAGATTTCCGGGATCAAACCGCGGGAGGTGGCGGTCGGCGCCTCTGTGGTGACAACCCTGATGATGGGAGGGGGAGTTCTTGGGCCGGTGACCACGGGAGCGATCTCCGACGCGACGGGCTCCCTGTCCACGGCGTTACTGGTCTGCGCCTTGACCCCCCTGACCCTGGTGCTGTTCTCGGCTTTCCTGCGAGAGGGATCGATCGCCCCCGTCAAGCCGTCCTAGAGCCTATTCCAAAATCCCCTCTCCCTTGGTTCCTGCCCTGAGCGGAGCCGAAGGGGGGGAGGGCTAGGGCGAGGGTGAAACCAATCTGGCATGTCGGTTATTGAAACGGCATCTAGCCTTCCGCCCTGCCGCCGACCGTCGTCTCGCGATGCACGGTGCCGTAGCCCAAGAGCCTTCGAAGATGCTCCGTCACCAAGGTCTTGGCCTCGTCCATGGAAGGGTAGCTCCCTAGCTCGGCCTTCACCGATGTCACTTCAGCATCGGGGATGCCGCAGGGCATGATCGCCTCGAAATGGGAGAGCTCCGGGTAGAGGTTGATGGCGAATCCGTGGATGCTGACCCACCTTCTGAGATGGACGCCGATGGCGGCTATCTTTCGCCCGTTTGCCCAGACGCCAGGGAGGCCCTGGCGGCGTCCCGTTTGTAGCCCTAGGTCGCCGAGGAAATCGATCATGGACTGCTCCAGCAACCCCACGAACTTGGGTACGCCCAGCCCCATGTCTCGAAGGGAAACGATGGGGTAGCCGACGAGCTGGCCGGGGCCATGGTAGGTAATCTTGCCCCCCCGCTCGATCTCGTGCACTTCGAAGCCTTGGGCTCGGAGCTGCTCTGGGGGGGTTACCATCTCCTCCTGAGTGCTGCGCCGCCCGAGGGTAATGGTGGGGGGATGCTCCAACAGCAGCAGCGTGTCAGCCCGTTTGTCCTCCAGCCGCTCTTCCCTGAGCCGGCGCTGGAGGGACAAAGCCTCACCGTAGTCGATAAGGCCCAGGTCTCGTACCTGCAACGTCTTCATGGTGGAGGCAGGCATTATCAGAGCACCCTGAAGGCCACGCCGAGGACGCCGGGGCCGGAATGGACCCCCATCACCGGCGTGAACGGCGTCATGAGCATCTCCCGGCACTCAAAGCGCTCCTCGATCACGTTTCTAAAGGCTTCGGCCTCGTCGATCGCGTCGGCGTGCATCACGCATACCTGGACCGGCTTATCCAAAGGGATGCGGGCGCGCATCAGGCTCAACATTTTGTCCACGGCACCTTTGCGAGAGCGCGCTTGAGCTATTCGCTTGATGTCGCCGTTGGACGCCGTGAGGATTGGGCGGATTCCCACTACGCCCCCCAGCCAGGCGGCCACCTTGGGGACATGCCCGCCCTTGGCTAAGTAATCGAGGGTATCCAGGGCCGCGAAGAAGTGTACCCGCGGCGCCATCTCCTTGAGCATGTTGATGATAGCATCCAAATCCAGGCCACGGGCAGCCGCCCGCGCCGCCTCCAATACCAGGAGTCCCTGTCCGGAAGCGACGGCCCCAGCTCCCATGGTATCGACCCTCACCCCTGGCATCTGCTCTTCGGCCAGCATCACGGCCTGCAAGGAAGAGTTGTGCAGGGAGCTCAGTCCGTCAGGCAGCGTGATGCAGAGGATGCTCTCGGCCCGCTCTCTGGCCTCGGCAAAGGCCTGCAAGAATAGTCCGGGTGAAGGAGCCGACGTGGTGGGGAGTCGCTCGGCCTTGCGGAGCATGCGGTAGAAATCGTCGGGGTCGTCGACCCCATCTCGATACGTCCGACCCTCGAACGCCATCTCGAAGGGTACGATCTCGATTCCGTGCTGAGACGCCACCTCGGCAGGCAGGCAGCAGGAACTGTCTGTAACAATTGCGACTTTTTGCGACACAGCTCTCATGCTGGGCTACACTTTCGAGCTACTGCCCTTCCTCTTCTTCAGCAGCCATCTCGGCCTTCCGCCCCCCTCCGCGGGGTGCGCACCGGATCGCTTTAGTGATGAACCCCGTATGGGCCACCATCCGGTGGGCGGGGCGGGCGCTGGTAGCGGCCAGATGCCACGGGCGGTGGAGCACTTCAAAGCTGTCGATAAAGTCAAACCGAGGATCGGCCGCCAGGGTCTCGTAGAGCCGGTGGACCTGGAGCACCGTTGGCAGAAAGGACATCAGCTGCCCTCCGGTGCGCAGCGCCTCCGCTGCAACGCCGACAGCCCTCCACGGCTCCGGCAGGTCCAGGGCTATACGGTCCACATCCCGCTCCACAATCCCTTCGTAGATATCGCCGTGCCGCAGCAGCAGGGTCTCCACGCCCGGCAGGAACGCTTGGATGTTGAGCATTGCCTGTGCTGCCAGGTCCTCGCGGACTTCATAGGAGACGACGCGACCCAAAGGGCCGACGGCCCTCAGAAGGGCCATTGTCAGCGCGCCCGAGCCTATTCCCGCTTCAACGACTGTGGCGCCGGGATAGATGTCGGCGTGCAGCAGAATTGGCCCTATGTCCTTGGGGTAGATAACCTGGGACTGCCTGGGCATCTCCAGGATGTAATCGGCCAATCCCGGCTTCAGGAGGACAATCTCATGGCCGGAATGGGTGGACAAACGGCAGCCCTCCTCGTTACCGATGATCTCTTCGTGAGGAAGGTAGCCAAGATGAGACTCAAACACCTTACCCATCCCCAGCTTGATAAGGTAGCGCCGGCCCCGACGGTCTATGGCCAGCGCCAGGTCCCCATCTGTAAATCGTTCTGCCATGGCCAGGTTATTGTAGTGGATAGCCGGACAGAAGGAAAAGACGTGAGCGAGCTACTTAAACGCTACCGATAAAAGGAGAGGTCTTGCCGGACCAGGTTCTCTTCGCCGGCGTGCTCGCGAATCAGCTCGAAGGCATCCAGGTCCCACTCAGAAACGAAGGTGACCGCGGTGCCGGGACGGCCCATGCGCGCTGTGCGGCCAATGCGGTGGATATACTCCTCGACGTTGTCGGGAATGTCGTAGCTGATCACGTTGGAGACGGCTGGGATGTCCAGGCCTCGGGACGCCAGGTCCGTCGCCACCAGCATCTGCAGCCGCCCGTCCCGAAAAGAGCGCATGACGGAGTCCCGCTTCGGCTGTGGCATCCCACCATGAATTCCGCTGACAGGATGCCCATGTCGGGACAGGTCGGAGACGAGCCTTTCTACCCCCATCCGGGTTCGCCGGAACACCAGGGTCTGCCCCTCGCTCATCTCTCGCATGAGCTCCAGGAGGGCCGAAATCTTCCGACGCTCCTCGACCTCGCAGTACATCTGCGTAACTTCGGGCACGGCCTCCGATTCTCCACCCATTCGGATCCACTCGGGCTCATGCAGGTAAGAGTAGACAAGGCGCCGGATTTGGGTTGGAATGGTGGCGCTAAAGAGGGCCGTTTGTCTATTTCTGGGAGTGAGGCGAAGGATGCGGCGGATATCGGGCGCAAAGCCGATGTCCAGCATACGGTCAGCCTCATCCAAAACGGCCAACCTGATCTTGTCGATACGCAGCGTGCCCCGCTCCAGGTGGTCGATGATCCGTCCCGGCGTGCCGACGGCTACGTGGGCCCCGGTTTGAAGCTGCGCGAGCTGCTTGTAGATCGGCTCACCACCGTAGAGGGCCACGATGTCGAATCCCCTATAGCGGCTGATAACCCGTAGCTCAGCCGTAACCTGCTGAGCCAGCTCTCGGGTCGGCACCAGGACTAGAGCCTGGACAAACGCTTGGTTGCCATCCACCATCTCTGCCATGGGAATGCCGAAACTGGCGGTCTTGCCTGTGCCGGTCTGCGCTTGCCCCACAACATCGATATTGTCCATCATCAGGGGAATAATCTGTTGTTGGATAGGCGTGGGTTCCGCATACCCCATCTCATCAAGGGCGCGGGCGACGGGCTCAGATACCTGGACCTCTCCGAATGCATGGTCACGAGGAAGAGGGCCGGTGGCTACGTGCTCATTACGGGGCGCAAGCGTTTGAGATGTTCCGTTGGAGTTGGAAGGGCCCCCGCGTCTTCGGTGATGGCGAGTGCGGTGGCTGCGGGCTGAGGAGTTCGAAGCGGGAAGCGAGGAGTCTGAAATGATTTCGGTACCTGGATGCGTTCTTGGAATTTCTACGGGTTACTCTATCACAATCCCTGGCCCCGGTCAACGTTATGTGCGATACACGCCGAGGTTTCGAGGCCGCCGCCGTCGGGGCCGTACTGCTTAGCCGCTCTTATCCGCGTGCTCGACGATAAACTTACGGACGGCCTCGAAATACTGGTCGCGCCCCACCCACAGCAGATCGTTGTGCCCGGCGCGCGGGACGATTTCAAGGCTTTTATCGTCAGAGCCAATCGTGTCATACAGCTCAATGGCCAGCTCGACGGGGAGCAGCTCATCCCACTCGCCGTGGATCACCAGGAGCGGCAGAGCGATGGACTGAATTTTCTCCCGATGCAGCCGGACCGTCTCCTGCAGCGCCGGAGAGTCAGCCTGGAGCCCCCAACGCTCCGCCATGCGATCGATGGACCCGGAGCCGCTCTCGGATATCATGCCGTTCAACTCACCCTGAAACTGCGCCGCTATCTCGACCGCGGAGTGGCAGCCCATCGACCTCCCCTTGACGAAGCGAGGCCCGCGATACCCGGCCGAGGCGAGATAGTCCCTGAAATACTCGTAGACAGCCCTCGAGTCGGCGATCATGGTCGAAAAAGTGGGAGCGCCGCCACTGCGGCCATAGCCTCGGAAGTCAGCCACAAACAGGTTCGCGCCAGCTTCGTGGTACATGGGGGCGATGTCGTCATACTGGCAAGCGATCTCTCCATTGCCATGAAAGAAGAGGATTGTAGGCGACGTGTAGTCACGGGGATAAAACCGGGCGGAGATGGTGATTCCCTCCGCCACCGGCACGGCGTGGTCGACCGCCCCGTTCGGGGGTGGTCCCCACACCTTTTGGGGATAGAACATCGTCTGGCTGATCTGCGGGATATCGAAGGCGGTGTAGTCTATGGGCTCCCGCATTGACGGCTACCCTTAATAACCCCGAGGCAGGCCAAGGCCACGAGAAGCCATGACGTTGCGGTTGATCTCGGAGCTTCCCGCGGCGATGGTCCCGGAAACGCCGGACAGGTACGACCCAGGAATCCCGCCGTGGACGAAAGGATACCTGCTGCCACCAAGCTCCTGGGAGTACAGACCCAGCATCTCCATGCCTACAGCGGCAATCCTCTGCTGCAGCTCGCTGCTGAAGAGCTTGGCCATAGGCGCCTGCTCTTCGATGGGCAGGCCACGGTCCTGCATCCAGCCAACACGGTAGGATAGATTACGCCCAACCTTTACCTGTACCGCCAGATCAGTGAGCTTCCGCATCATTATGGGGTCCCGGCGGATCCCCTTGATCCCCTCACCATCTCGGAGAGCCTGGAACGTATCGTCCAGCAGGCGGGCGGCTCGAGCGACGTCGCGGATGCCGGACCGCTCGTTCTCCAGCGTCGTCATGGCCACGTACCAGCCTCTGTTCTCTTCGCCGATCATGTTTTTCGTTGGGACCCTGACGTTGTCGAAGAATACCTGGTTAAAGTGGTGCCCACCCGATATATCGAGCAAGGGCTGTATCTGGATTCCAGGGGTTTTCATGTCCAACACGAAATAGGAGATTCCCCTATGCTTGGGAGCGTTGGGATCGCTCCTGGTCAGGATGTGGATGTAGTCGGCCCGGTGGGCGGAGGAAGTCCAGATCTTCTGGCCGTTGATGACGTACTCGTCGCCATCCTTCACCGCCGTCGTTTGCAGCGAGGCCAGGTCCGACCCGGCGTCGGGCTCGGAGAACCCCTGGCACCAGAAGATCTCCTGATTGGCGGTGGCCGCCAGGAAGGTCTTTTTCAGGTAGTCTGAGCCGTGATGGATTATGGCGGGTCCCACCTGATACGCCTGCGGGTCAAGGGGGGCGTTGTGATAGACCATCTCCTCGTGGAAGACCATCTGCAGCACAGGGCCGGCCCCCAGGCCGCCGTACTCCTTCTCCCAACCGATGCCAATCCATTTCTTCTGCCCCAGCTTGCGCCGAAACTCCATAGACAGGTCGAAGTCATCGGTCTCGCCGGTCAGGAGCTCTTTCGGAAGCTCCTTCCCGATAAAATCCCTGACCTCTTGCCTGAAGGCTATCTCATCAGGTTTGAAGCGAAAATCCACAGCCTAACCTCCATGTAATTGCCTGTAGCTGGTGGGCAAATGACGTTGTTTGCTGGGTCTGTTTTCAACGGGGGAGACCCAGCCCTCGGCTCGCGATAATATTGCGCTGGATCTCGGACGACCCGGCGGCGATGGTGATGCTGATGGAGGACAGATACATACGCTCCATGGCGCCATGGAGCGGGGTCCTGGGCTGCTTCGGCTCTAGCTGCCCGTACATCCCCAGAATCTCCATCAAGGTCCTCGCGGTGCGCTGAGAAAGCTCGGAGCCAAACAGTTTGCCCATGGAGGCCTCCATGTTCGGCACCTGGCCGGTGCTCTGCATCCAGCCGACGCGATAGGAGTGCAGCCGGCTCACATGGATATCGATCGTCAGCTGGGCGAGCTTGTGGCGCACCACAGGGTCATGCAAAAGGGCGGTCCGTCCCGATTCTTCGACGTACGCATAGAAATCATCCATGAGCCGGCGCAGGTTGGCCGATTGCCCCACCGCCGAACGCTCGAAGTCCAGGGTGGTGGTTCCGACGTACCAGCCCCGGTTCTCCTCCCCCAGCATGTTCCGGGCCGGGACCCTAACGTTATCGAAGAACACCTCATTAAAATGATGCCCACCGCTCATGTCGATCAAGGGCCTGATATCGATACCAGGAGTTTTCATGTCCAAGAGAAAATAGCTGATACCCCGGTGTTTGGGGGCATCGGTGTCCGTCCTGGTCAGGATATGCATCCACTGGGCCCGATGGGCGGAGGAAGTCCAGATCTTCTGGCCGTTAATGACGTAGTCGTCCCCATCCCGCACGGCCCGGGTCGAAAGGGATGCCAGGTCCGAGCCCGCTCCCGGTTCGCTAAAGCCCTGACACCAGACCACGTCGCCACCGGCTATCGGAGGCAGGTGCTCCCTTTTTTGCTCGTCAGTTCCGTGGATGATAATGCAAGGCCCGATCATCCCAACGCCTTGGCCGTCCCGACCTGGAGACCGCCGATAGCCGATCTCTTCGTTGTAGACCATTTGCTGAATGATGCCCGCGCCGCCGCCACCATATTCCTTGGGCCATGCCATAGCCAGCCAGCCCCGCTGCGCCAGCTTTTTCCGCATGCTCAATTCGAAGTCGAAATCCTCCGGTCCCTGGCTGCCCTGCCAGTCCTTTGGCAGCTCCTGGTCCAGGAAGTCGTCCACTTCCTGACGGAAGGCTTCGTCCTCGGCGTTGAATCGAAAGTCCATGACGGTTACCTAGCGGGGGAGGCCGAGGCCCCGTGTGGCGATGACATTCCGGTTTATCTCCGAGGTCCCCGCCGCGATGGTGTTGGCTATGGAGGCCTTGTACGCATGCTCGACTCTCCCGCCCATGGGCGCCCGCGGGTCCTTGGTTCCCAATTGCCCGGGGATTCCAATGATCTGCATGAGGGTCCTGGTGATCCGCTGCGTCAGCTCGCTGGAATAGACCTTCATCATAGAGGCCTCTGTGTTGGGGACCTGGCCGGACTGCTGCATCCAGCCAACTCTGTAGGAGAGCATGCGGCAGGTCTCGTTGGCGATGGTAAGGTCGGCCAGCTTGTAACGCACCGAAGGGTTCTTGAATGAAGATTCGGTGGGAACGCCTGGGCCCTTGAGGTAGGCGATGGCATCCTCCAGCGTCCTCTGATGACCGGCAGCGTAAGCGACCCCAGACCTCTCGAAGTCGAGCGTCGTCATGGCGGCGTACCAGCCACGGTTCTCCTCCCCCAAAACGTTCCGGGCCGGAATCCGTACGTCGTTGAAATAGACCTCGTTGAACTCGTGACTGTTTGCCATGTTGATGAGAGGCCGGACCTCGATCCCGGGCGTCTTCATATCAGCCAAGAGGTACGTGATCCCTCTGTGCTTGGGAGCATCCGGGTCTGTACGGGTCAGCATGAATATCCAATCGGCCTTGTGGGCGAAGGTCGTCCATACCTTCTGGCCGTTCACTACATAGTCGTCGCCGTCTCGGACGGCACGGGTCTGTAACGACGCCAGGTCAGAGCCTGCGCCGGGCTCACTGTACCCCTGGCACCAGTGCACCTCACCCCGGGCGATACGACCGAGGTGCTCCGTCTTCTGCTCTTCTGTGCCGTGGACTATGATAGAAGGGCCGATCATGCCAACGCCGAAGCCGTCCCGCCCCGGCGCACGCGCGTAGGCCATCTCTTCCGAGAAGATCATTTGATGCATGACGTCTGCGCCGCCGCCTCCATGCTCTTTGGGCCAGGCCAACGCAAGCCAGTTACGCTCACCCAGGCGTTTACGCATGTGCATTTCGAACTCGAAATCATCATCATCCGAGCCCATCCTGATGCCCTTCCAGTCTGACGGAAGCTCCTTCTTTAGGAAGCCACGAACCTCCTGGCGAAACGCCTCTTCCTCTTTCGTGAATGTGAATTCCATGACCATGTCCTCCACCGGCCGGCCCACCTGGTTTTCGTCGCGGGGCACGGGACCCTGGGGGTCCTAAGGCTCAGGGCGTAGGTTAGTTCCGGCGCAAGCAGGTGTCAAGTAGATGTACGGTTATGGCTAGCCGCCCGACTTCTAGTGTCCGGCTGCGCCTGTAAGGCCGTAGGAGCCACTTCCGGCAACGCCGTTTGCCAATTTCAGACACTCAGCCTATAGTGACTGACACGCCGAGTCGCCCTTTCGTCCCAGTGGCCGGGCCGACCCGATGCCGACCCGATATTGATAGGAGCGTCCAGCGTGCATCCCCGCGACCACCGAAGCCCCCTCTTGGTCGTGCTTTCCGGCCCCTCCGGTGTTGGGAAGGACGCCATCCTGAACCAAATGCGTCTCACCGACCCCCGGTTCCACTTCACGGTGACCGCGACAACCCGTCCTATTCGTGACAACGAGAAGGACGGGGTCGATTACATCTTCCTCTCCCGCGACTATTTTCTCGATATGAGAGACCGCGGGGATTTCCTGGAGAGCGCCGAGGTGTACGGCAACTGGTACGGCGTCCCGAAACCACAGGTCACCGATGCCCTGCGGCATGGAGACGACGTCCTCATCAAGGCCGATGTGCAGGGGGCGGCGACTATCAAACGGCTGGCCCCCCAAGCGGTGCTGGTCTTCGTGGTGCCCCCATCCATGCACGAGTTGGAACGCCGTCTTCGGTGGAGACTCACAGAGTCTGAAGAGAGCCTGAACCGCCGGCTGGAGACCGCCCGCCAGGAGATGGAGCAGCTCTCAGCTTTCGACTACATGCTCGTCAACGAAAACCTTGACGACGCTATCAAGCACCTCAACGCCATTGTCACAGCGGAGAAGAGCCGTATCCCGCCCAGGGTAGTCAAACTGTAGGGCGTTCAGACAACGACCCGGCCAGAATGCTGAAGAAGGGGTGTCCTTAGTCTGTCGAACGAGGTGTTACAGTACCCTGCCACAGATCAAGCGTGGTTTTCGTTCTTGGCTGCCGCTTGAATGTCCTGGTAGACGCGCAGCATCTCTTCGTCGTTGGGGTTTTTGGTGTAGTAGGGCCTCACAGCCGTACCGCTAAAGGCCAATACCACACCGTTGTGGTCATCTATGCAGAAGTCCGGCATGATGTTGACCCCCAACTCGACGAGGGACTCGCGGTAATCGGACAGAGGCTTGATGTAGCAGGTCTCGATGTACTGTTTCAAATCGTGCCTGTTGACGACCTCCCAGCGGAGCCCTACGCCCGACCAGATGTAGATATCATGGCCATCTTGCTTGATCTTTTCGAAGATCTCTTTGACGTGAGGGCGAAGGCTGCCATCATCGGCAATGAGCGTGTAATCGACATCGAAAAATATCTTCATTCGGGGTGAGTCCACCATGGAGTGCCTGAATTATACCAAACCCGGCAATGCGCTCTTACCTTAGGGAATACGCTGGACCCCTGTGCCCTATTCCGTACGCCGGTAGTCAGCGCCTGATGGCTGTGGTACATTTGGCCCACAACTGTACTGGAGGAAGACCCCGGATGTTCAAACGAGTGGACCATGTCGTCATTGCCGTCGCCGACCTGGAGGCCAGCGTGGCCCTCTACCGGGACAAGTTTGGGCTTAACGCCAGCGAGACGGTCGAGCCTCCCGGCATGGGGCTGAAGCGCGTCAACGTTGACGTCGGGAATGCCTATATCGAGCTGGCCCAGCCTACCGATGAAGACGGACCCCTCGGAAAGTTCCTGAAGAACCGGGGTGAGGGCCTCTACCTGCTGGCCGTGGAGGTGGACGACCTGAAGGGCACGGTCAAGGCGCTCCGAGACAAAGGGGCACGTATCATAGGTGACGAGAACTCCGGAGGGCAGGTTTTCGTGCACCCCTCAAGCACCCACGGGATGTTGATACAGCTGATAGGATGACGTCCGCTAATCGCTGGGAAACAGTGGCGGGAGGGGGTGGGAGTCGAACCCACCGCGGACACCGAAGGGCGCCCGCCAACGGGTTTGAAGCCCGCGAAGCCCACCGGGACCCATCCTCTCCCGTAGACCCTGGTTATACTAACACGGCGTCCACGTGCTTCTTCAGCTCTTTTTTCGGCACGGCGCCCACTACCTGGTCCACCGGCTTACCGTCCTTGAACACCAAGAGCGTCGGAATGCTGCGTATACCGTAGTTCATGGAAGTCTCGGGGTTCTCGTCGACGTTCAGCTTGACGAACTCAACCCTGCCGTCGTACTCCGCTTCCAGCTCCTCCACCATAGGGGCGATCATGCGACACGGGCCGCACCAGACTGCCCAGAAGTCCACCACCACCGGGGAAGTGGACTTCAGAACATCATTCTCAAAGCTTGCATCCGTTACCTCTTTTGGCACCTTGCTCGACTCCTTTCACGATCGCTTCCCCAATCACTTAGATGCGGGGGACGCTGTATGGGATTTCTGTGGGTCAGGAGGGCTGATGCCACCTCTCGCGAATCATTCGCTGGGCTAGCCCAATAGCAACCTTGATGTCCGAGGCGTCACTACGGCCATGGGACATGACGATGTTACCGTTCACGCCCAGCAACGGAGCCCCTCCGACGGCGCTGTAGTCCCATTGCCTTGCTACAGACTTGACAGGCGGCCCCCAGAGAGGCTTCGAGGCCCTGGTTAACACATTGCTCCCCAGTGCATCTTTCAGAGAGTTAAAGATGGAGCCGGCAAGGGACTCGGCGAATTTCAACACCACGTTTCCCGTAAAGCCATCGGTGACGAAGACATCGGCGCCGCCCTGGATGATGTCGAACCCCTCTACGTTGCCGATGAAGTTGATGTCACTTTTCTTGAGCATGCCGTGGGCCTCTTTTACCAGCTTGGACCCTTTGCTCTCCTCATGTCCATTGCTGATCAGCCCAACCCGCGGCCTTTCCATCAGAAGGACCTTGGACATGAAGGCTGAGCCCATCTCTCCGAACTGAAGAAGAAACTTGGGACGGCAGTCCACGTTGCTGCCAATATCCAGCAGCATGGCAATCTTATTGGTCTCGTTCCGGTACAAGGTCGCTATAGCCGGCCGCTCCACTTTATTCATTCTACCAAGCTCGAAGAGGCTAACGGCCGAGATCGCCCCGGTATTGCCGGCGGAGACGAAGGCCTGAGCGCGGCCTTCCTTGACCATCCTCATGCCGACCGCGATGGAGGAGTCCTTCTTGTCCCGCCACGCGTTCGTTCCAGGCTCCGTGGTCCCCACTACCTGCGTCGCTTCCATAGGCTCTATGGAAACATCGTTTAGGCGCGCTCCACTGGCATGCCGGTCAAGGGCATCTTTTGTACCGATGAGCATGATGGCGACGCCGAACTCGGATGAGGCTTCTACCGCTCCGGCAGCGATCTCTGCCGGGGCGTTATCCCCGCCCATAAGGTCCAGTGCTATCGTCTCCAACCTTCACCTCGCAAGGTAGGCATCATCGTGGCGGGCTCTATAGTACCCGTTTCATTTCCGTTCCCGCAAGAGCGGGTCATACCAACCCCACATGACCAATCAGGCCCATACCAGGCCCGTCAACGCCATGGCCCCGGCAGCCCCCACCGACACCGTCAGGTTGTCGTCCGGCCAAAGAGGGAGCGCCTCCAGCAAGGTTGCAGCCGCCGCGCCAACCAGCATAACCGGGGCTGTGGACTCGAGGCCCCCTGCAAGCACCGCGGCGCCCACCGCCACCGAGCCCGCGAAGAACGCTGCCGAACCCTCCAGGCTTTTGTCCTTCAAGCGGTGGGACCCAAAACGCTGTCCCACCAGAGAAGCCAGTGGATCACCGACTGAGAGAAAGAATAACGCTAAAACCGCCACCGGCTCAGACACGGACGCTATGACCACCACCGTGCCCGCCAGCACATAGGTGCTTCCCAGTACCGCCCTCTCCTCCTTGTCCTTTACAAGGAGTCGCATCCACTTCAGGAACAGCCTATTGAATCCGGCGTAACGAAATCGGAGCCCCTCCAGCATCAGCGAAAGCGCCAGGAGAACGCCCGCGGCGACCAGCACAGGGCCTCCAGGGAGGAAGAACAGCTGTATTGGGAACAGAGAGCCCGCGCAGATATGGAAAATCCGACGCTGTATCGGGGGTGCCGCCACGGCGTTCCGCCGACTATGGGCACGGGCCTGGCTCACCGTGGCTTATCGGAGAGAGGTCCAGGCCCTCGTCGGCAATTGCAGGGCAGTTTAACGAGGCCCATACTGCACGAAAGCCGAGGCGGGGGTGCCATGAGCTGCGTCAAGAACGGGTCGCCTGCCCCCGGTGACTGTGCTTATCCTCGTAGTCTTTGAGGGCCTCTCTCAGGGCATCCGCAGCCAGGATGGAGCAGTGCACCTTGGCGGACGGGAGGCCACCCAGTGCTTCAGCGATGGACTTTCTGGTCAGCCTCCGGCTCTCCTCTATCGGCAGCCCCTTGATCATCTCGCTGGCCACGCTACTGGCCGCGATGGCGGAGCCGCAACCACGAGTTTGCCACTTGGCATCCACGATGACATCGCTTTCTACTTTTATGAAGAGCCTCATCGTGTCCCCGCACTGGGGGTTCGACACCGTGGCTTCACCGTCAGGCTCTTCCAAGACACCGGAATTACGCGGGTTCTGGAAGTGGTCCAGGAGCTTTTCGCTGTACCAGGGCATGCCGGGCGGGCTCCTTAGACTCCGACCGAGTTTGCCTTTGGAGCCGTTTCCCGGACCCGCTCGATGATTCCGGGGAGGACATCGAGGACATGGTCGATCTCCTCGACGGTGTTCTGTGGCCCCAAGGTCATGCGCAGGGTGCCGATAGCCAGATCAGCCGGCACACCCAGCGCCATCAGAACGTGCGAAGGCTCCAGGGAAGCCGTGCGGCAAGCGCTCCCCGTGGAGGCGGCGACGCCGGCCTCGTCCAAGGCCATCAGCGTCCACTGAGAGTCCGTGTTGTCGAAAGAGAAGTTGACATTATTCGGGAGCCTCGCCTGACGATGTCCGTTGAGATGAGCGCCGGGAATCCGCTCCGTAATACCGGAGATCAGCCGCTCGCGGAGCCCCAGGCAGTGCTCGACGTTGGACTCGCGGCCCTCGACCGCCATGGTGAGGGCGGTCGCCGTTCCGACGGCCCCGGCTATATTCTCAGTTCCGGCGCGCCTGTCCCTCTCGTGGTTCCCTCCCACCTGTTGCGGCTCGAAGGGCGTCGCCCTCCGAATATAAAGGACTCCGACCCCTTTGGGCCCGTTGAACTTGTGGGCTGAAAGGCTCAGAGCATCCACGCCAAACCCATCGACGTCGAGGTCCAGATAGGCGCTGCCCTGAACGGCGTCGGTGTGCAGAACGATATTGGTGCCAAGGGACTTGGCCTTGCCCTTCACCAGCGCCCCGATCTCCCCCATGGGCTGAATGGTGCCGATCTCGTTATTGGCCAGGATGATGCTCACGACGGTGGTGCGTGGCGTGATGGCCTGCTCCAGCAGGCCAAGGTCCACCAAGCCGTCCTGCTCCACGGGCAGATAGGTGACCTCGAAGCCCAGCTTCTCCAGGTAGTGGCCTGTATGGAGAACGGCGTGGTGCTCCATAGCGGTGGTGATGATGTGGTTTCCGGCCGCCTTCAGGGCCATGGCTGCGCCCTTGATCACCGTGTTGTCGGACTCGGTCCCGCCACTGGTGAAGATAACCTCGGTGGCACGACAACCCAGAGCATGGGCGACGCGCTGCCGGGCGGAGTCCAGGGCCTTGCGGACCTCCTGGGCAGGCCGGTACATGCTGGAGGCGTTGAAAAACTTCTCGCTGAAGAAAGGGAGCATCGCCTCCAGGACCGTTGGGTGTACAGAGGTGGTGGCGGCGTTGTCCAGGTAAATCAGGGAGTCGTGGCCGTTGTTCATAGCCCTTCCGCTTCCGTTCGAGGCTACGTCGATTCTAGCACCCGCCACTTCGGAAGGTCAACGGAGCGTCTTGCATATTTCGAGTTGCACGGATGTCGAACGAGGCACTCCTCTATGGGTTGCGAAGATGCGCCACCTCTTCTCTTACTCTTGCGGCGACCTCCGCTGCCTCATCATCGCTACAGGACCAGCGGCCATCGAACATCAGGTGCAGAACTTCTAGGCCTTCGGCTGGCATGTCCGAAGTGCGCGGGATCACATAGAAGTGGATGTGTCTTACCATGTCGCCGAAAGAGCAGATGTAAACCTTTTCTGGCCCGAGCACACGGGTAAGGGCAATGGTGGTGTGGTGGAGTACCTGAGCGAACGATCCTATCTCCTCGGGGGTGAGTTCAGCGAACTGTTCGCAGTGGCGCTTAGGCTTGATGATTAGGAAGCCGCGGAGCACCACCGGACTAATCGAATGGTCAACCATCCAGTGGGCATCTTCGTATATGACGCCGCCAGGCGTCTGGATCCGACCCTCAAGTATGTCGCGGGAAATACATTCGCTGTTCATCTGGAACTCCGCTGCAAGATTATGAAAGTCGCTCAATCTTGCTCCAGTGGATATAAATATGCAAGATGCTCAACGGAGCGTGTTGCATAATTCCATGGTTGGGAAGAGCATTGCCGCATCCATTAAGGAGGTACGGCAATGGAAAAGTGTAGAGAATGCGGATTTCTCGCATTGCGGAACAACACCACTGGAGAATTGGTTCAGGCTGATAGCGACTACCGAGACATCGGTAAGGTCACCGCTTATTTGCTTGAGGGAGAGGTTGCCAATTTGCCACTCTGTTTCGTGCAGGCGTGGGACTTATCAACAGAAAACCAAGAGCAAGCGGGCAAGCAATTCATCGATGAACAAGCTGGCCTGCCTGCCGACTGGCCGGTATATGTCAGAAGGATCATCGGGAAAGAGCGGGAATGCCCAAAAAAAGACGCCAAAGAAGGAACTCTCGGCTTCACCAAGTACCAAATTGGATTTACTCCCAAGGAGCATCGGGAGATGATGGATCGAGAGAGGATGCTTCAGCGGGAAGCGGAACGTGAGAAAGATGACAGACAGTTCAGGAAAGATGAACGTGCCGAGAACCGGAAATTCAGGATTATTGAATTAGTGGTAGTGTCCTTGACTTTCGTGGCGATAACTCTTGGAGTGCTTGCCGCAGTGTTTTTTGGCAGGAACGACGTGAACGTCACGAATGTGATACCCGATAATTCGCCTGCATCGCAATCAGAGACAGGTAGCAATGGGCCGTAACCTTCCAAAGCCCCCGCACGGTGATGTGGTTCGACAAGCTCACCACGAACGGAAGGAGGCGTCTTTGCCGTTCGTCCTGAGCACATCGAAGGGGTGTCCAGAGAGGGCGGAGCCCCGGCGCCTGCCCTGGTCCCTCTCCTACGCCGGGTGAGGGAAAACCAATCTGGTGCGCCCTGGCTACGAGCGCTGGCTCGCGGACCTCGCGTCAGCCGCCTTCGTGGCGGCGGCCGATGCTCCGCTCTCCTCCATCCATGCGTCGCCGGTAGCCTTGGCGACGGCCGGGACCACCGCCCGGTCCAGGGACCAGGGAATAATGGTCCCCGCTTCGGGCTTCTTCACCAGCCCCGCCAGGGCCTGGGCCGCCGCGACCTTCATACCGGTCGTGATGCGAGAGGCCCTGACATCCAAAGCGCCCCGGAAGATGCCCGGAAATGCCAGGCAGTTATTGATCTGATTAGGGAAATCGCTGCGGCCCGTCCCCACCACCGCGGCCCCGGCCTTCTGGGCCAGGTCAGGCATGATCTCGGGTACGGGATTCGCCATGGCGAAGACGATAGCGTCCTTGGCCATGGAGCGCACCATCTCCTCGCTCAGCAGCCCCGCCAGGGAGACGCCGAAGAACATGTCGGCCCCACGGATGGCCTCCGCCAGGCCGCCCTCGACATTATCCGGGTTGGTCGTTTCCAACATCTTGGTCTTGATGGGCGTGAGGTCCTTGCGGCCCTTGTGAATAACGCCTTTACTGTCGATAAGAATGATGTTCTTGGCCCCCAGGGCCACGAGGAGATCGGTACAAGCAATGCCGGCGGCTCCGGCCCCGGAAAAGACGATCTTGACATCCTCCAGCCTCTTACCCACAAGGGCCAGGCTATTGATCGCCGCCGCCAGGGTAACGACCGCCGTGCCGTGCTGGTCATCATGGAAAACGGGAATGCCCAGATCCTGTAACGCGGCCTCTACTTCAAAGCAACGGGGGGCGGAGATGTCCTCCAGGTTTATCCCACCAAAGGACGGCGCGAGATACCTGACCGTGTTGATGAGCTCCTGGGTGTCCTGAGTATCCAGACAGATTGGGATGGCATCGATATCCGCCAGTCCTTTGAACAGGATGGCCTTGCCCTCCATCACCGCCATGGCGGCCTCTGGCCCGACGTTCCCGATACCAAGGACCGCGGAGCCATCGGTGACGACGCCAACGGTGTTGGCCCGGTTGGTCAGCGCGAATGACTCGCTCTTGTTGTCCGCGATGGCAAGGCTTACCGCAGCAACTCCCGGCGTGTAGGCCAGGGACAGGTCGTCGATGGTCTCTAACGGCATCTTGGAGAAGATACCCATCTTCCCACGATGCTCCCGGTGCAACCGTATAGATTCCGCGCTGTAGTCCATGATCCCTCCATCTAGGCCAAAGGCACAGGCAGTATATCGCTCTTTCCCTTAGAGGTCGAGGAATCGGGAGTCTGGGTGAAAGGTTTTCCTAACGGACCCGAAGCTCCGTACGAGTCCTCAGAAAGCGGACCACGTTCTCCCGCCCCACCACGCCGATGATCTCACCATCAGCCTTGACCGGCACCTGCTTGACGTCCGCCTCATCCATCACTTCCATCGCATGAAGCGCCTCGTCCTGGGGCCCGACTGTTGCCACCGTGGATGCCGGGGTCATGATGTCGCCCACCCTGGTCTCCAGCCACTTTTGCTGAGGTACATTCTTGATGTCCTTGAGGCTGATGAGCCCGTCCCAACTCCCAAACTCCCCGACCAGGAAGAACCGGCGCCCGGAGAAGAGGATATGGTTCCCCACCAGCGTACGCAGGTCCAGGCGTTTGGGGACCATCGGCACGTCGGTGCTCATCATCTCTCGGACCAGGACCCCCTTCAGCGACTCGCGGACGGCCACCTGAGTGTAACTTTGGGAGGCTGCGTTCTCCAGAAACCAGCCGATGAAGGCGATCCAAAGGCCGCTGAAGACGTCTCTCGTCCAGAAGCCCAAGAACAGCCCGGCGGCAATGAACAGGTAGCCGACACCCCGGCCCACAAGAGAAGAGGTTCTCGTTGCTTTCACGAAGTCGCCGCCGATGGCCCATACGACCGCTCTGAACACCCTTCCACCGTCCAGGGGGAACCCGGGGATCATGTTAAAGACCGCAACGATAAGGTTGATTCGGCCCAGATACAGGGAGAGGGCAGCGATGGACTCGTTGGAGCCGTTTGCTAGGAAGAATATCCCTAGAAAAATTCCACCCAGGGCAAGGCTCACAGCCGGACCGGCCAGGGCGATCAGCGCCTCGATGCCCGGCCTCGGCGCGTCCCGGGCGATCTGGGCCACCCCTCCGAAAACAAAGAGGGTGATGCTCTTCACCTGAATGCCGTAGCGCAGGGCCACCACACTGTGTCCCAGCTCATGGGCCAGGATCGAGGCAAAGAACAGCAGGCTGGTGGCAACGGCGATCCCCCAATACTGGACGGTCGGCCAGCCGGGGAACAGCCTGGGAAAGAGCTCCACGGCCAAAAGGCCTATGACCAGGAAGAACACGATAAACCAGGTGAAGTGCAGCCCGATGGGGATGCCGAGGATTCGTCCTAGCTTTATCGATGCGGTGAACATAGAGCGCCCCTCTCCCCTAGTCCTTTCGCCCAGGCGCCCCGGCCATCCTGGCGTCGAATTCCAGGTGGTGCCGCAACAGCCGTCCAAGCGCCTCTGTGGAAATGAAGGAGCTGTTGTGGACCTCGGCTGAGTAGTAGAGGGTGTCCGGCAACGAGGGCCGGACCGGGCCCGCCGTCAGCGGGACACGCGCCGCCATGGAGAAGCTCCACCAGTTTCCGGCGTAGGTGGCCAGAGGGACTGAGTAGAGGCCAACCCAGGGAAAGACCTGCCTCAGCTGCTCCTGGACCCGGCTCACGAACTCCACGTGGAAGTGGAGGGACTCGGTCTGCATGGCAAATACGCCTTGATCAGTGAGGGCATTTGAGGCTGCTGCGAAGAACTCAGGAGTGCTCAAGCTTCGGGCGGGCCCCACGGGGTCCGGGGCGTCGACCAGGATGACATCGAACCTCTCTTTAGCGGCGGCGAGATAATCCGCGCCATCGGCCGCGAGGGTGATGACCTTGGGAGATGAGAAAGAGCAGGCCAGCGACGGAAAGAACTCCTGCGAGACGGCCGTTACCTCCGGGTCTATCTCCACCAGGGTAACCTGGCGCACGGTTGGGTGCCGCAAGGCCTCGCGCAGCGTTCCCCCGTCCCCTCCCCCGATCACCAGAACCGTTTCCGGGCCAGGGTGGGAGTGCAACGGCACGTGGGCCAGCATCTCGTGGTAGAAAGGCTCGTCCCGCTCCGTCAGCTGGATCACGTCGTCCAGCACCAGCATCTTTCCGAAGAAGCTGTGCTCCAGGACCTTGATCTCCTGGACCGCGCTACGCCGAGTGTGCAGCACCCGGTCTATGGCGTAGCGATAGTTGATCGGGGAAAAAGGGTCCTTTTCAGCGAACCAGCGCTTAGTCATCTCCTCCACCGTGGATAACGACGGTCTCCGGAGCGGGAAATCCATTGAAGTTAGATGCGTAAACGGTCGTGTAGGCTCCGGCGGCTGGGATCACGAGCATGTCCCCACTCCTCAAGTTGGGCAGCATCACCTTCTCCGCGATGATATCCACACTGTCGCACGATGGGCCGGCGAGGGTACAGGGGGCTAGCGGCCCATCCACATCGGTAAGATACTGATAACTGATCCCCCCCATCGCTTCCGTGAGCCCATGGAAGATGCCTGCGTCGACGAAGAGCCACCGGGTCCCGTTTCGCTGGGCGGAGCCGATGACGGAGCAGAGCATCGTACCAGCGCGGCCGATGACGGCACGTCCGGGCTCGACCCAGAAACGGACGTCGGGGGGGAACAGCTTCGCCTTGGCTTTCAGAATCGCGTCCCCTATCGCGGTGATGCTCAGCGCGTCTTGGCCGCCATACACAACGGGCATGCCGCCGCCGACATTGATCACATCGAGCCGAATGCCCACCGCCAAGCACCGCTCCCAGAGCTGCTTGGCCTCACCCAGGGCGTAGGTCCAACTATCCAGGGAGCGACACTGAGAGCCGACGTGAAAGGTTACGCCCGAGGGGTCTAGACCCTTTCCGCGGGCATACTCCAAAAGATGTACAGCATCATCCATCTTCACGCCGTATTTCCTGTCCAGGGGCCAGTCACTGCCGGTATTCGGCACCGTCAAACGGACCGAGAGCCCGGCGCCAGGCGCGCAGGCGGCGATCTTCTCCACCTCGTCCTCGGAATCGAAGGCGAAATGGCTCACTCCAATGCGGTGGGCTTGGGTGATGAGCTCCTCGGTTTTGACCGGGTTACTGGAGATAATACGCTCGCCGCTGATACCCAGCCTCATGAGCAATCGAAGCTCTCCGACGCTGGATATCTCGAAATCGGCCCCAAGGCGGGCAAGGCGGGATAGCACGTCAGGGTCCGGGTTGGCCTTGACGGCGTACAGGACGCGGGTCCCAGGGAAGCTCGAGAGGAACTCGCGGAAGTCCTGCTCAGCGACAGACAGGTCGACCACCAGAACAGGGGTGGATCGGCGGTCCTCGGGAAGAGCGTTCAGCAACGCTTTAGCGGATAACGTCTTGCTGACCAATGCGTGGCCTACCGTTTCATTTCGGAGTTGAGATAGGGCCGAATCGTCTCCGGCGATCACTGCCTAACTCCGGGGTCCCTGGACAGTTGCGCCCCAACCACTCACCGGGGAAGCCAGGACCTTGTACCATACCATTCATCTGAAGTAGTTACAAGAGTCCGGTGCCCCCAAAGGGCCTTTCGGTATGTGGATGTCAGGAAAGCATGCGGTAGTGGCCTCACCCGGGGGGAGGCATAACAAGCCATGGCCTGCGGGGCTCCCCAAAGCGCCTGTTTACCTGTGTATACTGGTCAATATCCACTACTCCCGTGAGGAGGCAGCCAATGACGGTGGTCGAGCGGACCGTCGTGGTCGAAGAGTCCGTTGTTATCGACGCGGAGCCGGAGGAGGTCTGGCGGGTCTTCTCCCGGCTGGACCGATGGCCTACATGGAACCCTGCATGCAGCGCGGCGCGTCATCTGTCCGGTACTGCGTGGAAGAAAGGCGCTATTTTTGAGCTGACCCTTAAACCATGGTGGCGCAAGCTCACCTTCAAGCCCACGGTGATGGAAAGCGATATCCCGGAGAGGATCGTTTGGGTGGGTAAGGGGGGAGGCGTGGAGGGCTGGCATACGTTCACGTTCGAGCAGGAAGGGTCCGGCACGAAAGTGACCAGCTACGAGAGCTTTAGCGGCCCCTTGCTCTGGGTTATGCCCCTGGTGTCGCCGGAGCGCAAGGTCAGGCACATGTTCACCCAATGGCTGGAGGGTCTGAAGGCTGAGGTAGAAAAGGACACAGAGGCGGCATGACCTCTCCACGCTACAAGGGACTCCTTCTCGCTACCAAAAACCCCGCCAAGGAGAAGAAGCTGCGCTGGCTGCTGGACGGCCTTGGCCTGCCCCTGGTGGCCGCGCCGAGGTGGGCTCTCGACGCCCTCGCCGTTGTCGAGGAGGGAGAGACCCATCTGGAGAACGCCGAGCGCAAGGCCAGGATGTGGTCCCGAATGACCGCCGGCATGATGACTGTTTCGACGGATGGAGGGCTTTTGATCCCGTCACTCGGCGAGCGATGGGACGCCCTCCACACCGATAGGTTTGCTGGAGATGGAGCGACGGACCGGGACAGGCTGGACCGGCTGCTGGAGATGATGGAGCCCTATACCGGCGACCAGCGGGCAGCCCGGTGGGTCGAGGCCCTGGCGGTGGCGAGGCTGGGCCGTGTCCTGGGCTCCTGGCGAGTGGAAAGCCAGCCCGGAATCCTGGCCAACGAGTACGATCCCTCAAACATCCAGCCCGGCTTTTGGGCCTTTTCCATCTGGTACCTGCCTCAGTTCAACAAAAGCTACAACGAACTCTCCGACGGGGAGCTCGAAGGCCTGGAAGACCATTGGGGCCGGCTGCGAACTCTCGTTCGAGAGTTTTTCAAGCAGCTGGACTTCCCCGTTTAGGCTGCCAGACCCTCTTCCAAAATCCCCTCTCCCTTGATGCCTGCCCTGAGCGGAGCCGAAAGGGGAGAGGTCCGATTTCATCGGACCTGCGACAAAGTCGGAGACTAGGGCGAGGCCTCCCAGCTATCCGCCCCTCCCTCTGATTCCCTCGCCGCCAGGCGCATTGCCAGCGGGCGCTGCCCGCCCCGTTTATCGACCCTGTGCATCTCTTCCTTCGCCCTGCCGTATCTTCTTTACACCTCCTACTGAGGCGCAATTATTAAACTAAGTCTAAAACTTTGTTAATATATAAGTGGAAGGATGAACTTGAGCCAGAACGCTCTCGCGCAGGAGGTGGTGAGTGATCCAGGTGCGCAAGGCATTCAATACGCGTATGCAGGGGAGCTGGGGGACTCGCAGGCACCCATCGGTGGGAGCTGGGCTCATGGTTGTGCTGGAGGCCCTGGCCCACGTGCTGATGGTAGCGGGCTTCGGCAGCATGATCTGGCTGGCCTGCTGCTCGGGCCTCGCTTTGTAGAGGTGGGCGCGACGCCATCCGCGGGGTAGCTCAAGGGGTGTGTCCTCGCACGCCGTGCTCAAGGTCCGACGGGGTAGGACCCCTATATTTGCGCTATACTTGCCTCCATTGGTGCGGGCTGCCGAAAGCGGCCCGCAGAGGGTGAGACCTATGGAGTTGCAGGGCATAGCCGTCTGCGGGCGTTGCCAGACAAAGATAACGAAGGCGGCCTATGAAGTTAGGGCCGGCGCCGAGAAGGCCTCTCGGTGCTTGCGCTGCGTCATGGTCTTCCGCCCCCTGGTAGTCAGGTCAGTGGCTGTCGCCTTCGTTGTCGGCACAATACTCACGGCTATCAACCAGGGCAATGTCATCCTGAGCGGTGACGGGTCACCATCGCTGGCCTGGAAAGTCCCCTTGACCTACGCTGTCCCCTACTGTGTAGCGATGCTGGGGGCCCTCATGAACGCCAGGTCGAGCACGCCGAGCGAAAGCGGAGCCTAGCGGCTTATTCCAAAATCCCCCTCCCTTGCTGGGAGAGGGCCAGGGTGAGGGTGAAACCAATGTGGCATGTCGAAGGGTGCCCCGTGGTTCGACAGGCTCACCACGAACGGAAGGCGATAACGCCCGTTTACGCAAGGAGATGCTAGGGTAAGGAAACCACCATCGAGGCCGGTCCGTCGCCGAACCGCGTGGTGATCAGTCCGTCGCGCTCCAGCCCCTGTACAAGCCCAAAGATCCAGTCGAAATCCTCCCCGTTGAAGTCCGCCTTCAACCAAGGACCCAGCTCCGCCACGGTGATGCCTTCGTCGGCATCCAGGCTGCGAAGCCTCGCCAGCACCCGGCCGCGGTAGTAACGGCTGGAGCCCTTGAACGGTGGGGCCTTGGCCTTACCGTCAGCCGGGCTATAGGGAACACGCTGTTCGGCGACAAGGGCGGGCACGCGCCCGAACGTCGTCACCGCATAACAATGGGCGCGCAGAGGACATTCACCGCACCGGGGACGGCGGTTGAGGCATAGTGAAGCCCCCAGGTCCATGAGCCCCTGACCCCACTCGGACGCGCGTCCTATGGGAAGCATCTCCTTCGCCAATGCTGCCATGCGCCTGGCACTCAGGGCCGATCCTTTCGGAAAAAGCCGGCCCAGTACCCGGCGCACGTTGGTGTCGATCACCGGCGTCTGGCAGCCGAAGGCGAAGCAGCTCACCGCAGAGGCCGTGTACTCCCCCACCCCTTCCAGCCTTCGGAGGTCGTTGGGGTCAGCCGGAAGACGGCCGTCGAACTCCGACATCACCACACGGGCGATACGCCACAACCGGACGGGCCGACGGTTATACCCGAGGCCCGACCAGGCGCGGATGACCTCCCCGACCCCGGACTCCGCCAGGGATGCAAAATCAGGAAAAGCCTTTAAGAACTCCTGGTACTTGGGAACGACCCGCTCGACCTGGGTCTGCTGAAGCATGACCTCCGAGACGAGGATGGCGTAGGGGTCACGGGTACGCCGCCAGGGAAGTTCCCTCTTATTCCGAGCGTACCAGTCGAGAAGGGCGTGCTGGATTGGGGCCTTTCGCGCCCCGAGGTAAGTCTCTCCCTCAGCCGCCGCCTTCACCGGCGACCGAACTCCTTCTGAAGCTGGAAGCTGCTCATGTGCACCATGATGGGCCTGCCGTGGGGGCACGTCTGAGGGTTGTCGGCGCTCTCCAGAAGCCGCACCATCTCCTGCATCTCTTTCGGGTCCAGGTCATGCCCCGCTCTCACCGCGCTATGGCATGCGACCGTGGCTAGAATACGGTCCTCCCAGTCGTAGCCTTTCAGGTCCTCCCCCTCCAAACGGTCCAGCAGGTCCAGAAGAGATTTACCGGGCGACCCGGAGACAAGGGGGGCGGGCACAGCCCGCAAGAGCGCCGTCCGGGGGCCGAAGGGCTCGATATCGAAGCCGTAATCCCGCAGTAGCTCGATCTGGCTAAGAAGCAGGACCTCTTGCTGGGGGGTAAGCTCAATGGTAGCGGGCTCAAGTAGCCCCTGGGCTCTGACCTCACTCTTGCTTTTGTCCCGGCGCATCTGGTCGAACAGGACCCGCTCATGAGCGGTGTGCTGATCGATGAGATACATGCCGTCTGGCCCCTCGGAGACGATATAGGTGCTCTGAAGCTGCCCAAGGACTCGGAGCGCCGGGACCGAAAGCTGCGCTTGAACTGGCGGCTCGCTGGGGGTCGCAGCAAAGGCCGGAGAAGGCGCAGGGACCGCCTCCGGCATCGCCACACGTGAAAGGTCGCTCCCCAACGCCGTGAACGAAGACGGCGCTTCCGCATCTGAAGGGGCGCCGAAGCCCTGCCGCAGGGGGCGGGCCAGGGGCACCTGGGCCAGCGCCTCTTGAATTTCCCTGTGCACGGCTGAGAAGACGATCCCTTCGTCGCGGAACTTGATCTCCGCCTTGGCCGGGTGGACGTTGACGTCGGTCTCGGCGGGATCGATAGTCAGGTCCAATACCGCCATCGGGTAGCGCCCGTTCATGAGCAGTCCCTGATAGGCATCCAGGACGGCGAAGGCGAGGGCCCGGCTTTGCACTGGGCGGCGGTTCACAAACAGGTGAATATAGCTACGGCTGGCGCGGGTCAGGGAAGGGGGGCCACACAGGCCGGTAACCTTCACGGTCACCTCCCCCATGCGCTCGGCCCGCCTCACTTCCAGCATGGCCTCCGCGGCCTCTAGCCCATAGACCTTGGCGACTGCCCCGCGCAGGTCGCCACTCCCTTCGGAGGTGAACGCGTGACGCCCGTCTATCGTGACGGAGAAACGTACCTCCGGATATGCCAGCGCGTAGTGGCCGACCAGGGTGGTGACGCGACCGGCTTCGGCGCTATTTGATCTGAGAAACTTCAGCCGCGCAGGGACGTTTCGGAACAGCCGTTTTGTGGTGACCGACGTACCCGTCGGCGCGCCTTTGGGGGCCTTTTCGACCACCCTTCCATGCTCCGCTCGCACGAACGTCCCGCCGATCTCGGCGGAAGGGCGGGTCAGCAGCGTCATCTCCGAGACGGCGGCGATGCTGGCCAGCGCCTCTCCCCGAAACCCCAGGCTGCCGATGCGCTCCAGGTCTCCGTCCGAGGAGATCTTGCTGGTGGCGTACCTGAGCAGCGCCGTCTCCGCGTCTTCAGCAGGAATACCGCAACCGTTGTCAACGACGCGGAGGAGGGCAATCCCTCCACCCTGGACCTCGATCTCTATCCGTGTAGCGCCGGCGTCCAGAGCGTTCTCCACCAGCTCCTTGACCACAGAGGAGGGGCGTTCCACCACCTCGCCGGCGGCGATCTTCGCGGCGACCTCCGGGGGTAGGACGTGGATGGGCATGGCGCCCATATTGTAGCAAAGGCAGCGCGTCTCCACCCGAGGATTGACACCCCCTCTCACGCCGGTTATCTTGTTGGCCGATCAAGTAAACCAAAGGAGAGCCTCGATGCCCGAAAGATCGACCTTCCGGCATCTGTCCCACGCCTGCAAGGACATCGAAAAGACCCGAAAGTTTTACCAGGAGGTTATGGGCTTCACATTCCGCAACGCCCGGGACTCCAAAGGCGACAACGTGGGCAAGCTGCTGCGGCTGCCGGCCCCCTTCACCGTCAACCTCATCTTCATGCAGAAGGACGGCTTCGTGCTGGAGCTCCAGGACTTTCCCCATCACGGCACGGTGGATAACCCGGACTTCGTTGGGAACCGGACGGGCTTCGGCGTGATCCACCTGGACATCAAGAACCTCCCGGAGGTGCTGGCCAAGGTGCCCGAGTACGGCGGTGAGGTCATGGAGGACACCAACATCGGCGGCGCCTGCTGCGTCAAGGACCCCGACGGCGCCGTGCTTGAGCTTGTTGGCATTCCGTAACCGAAAGACAGACTCAGACAGCTCGCGGACAGGAGGGAGACAGCTCATGGGTAGCATAACGACGGGGCATCCGAAGGACTTCAAGTGGTCGGAGTCCGGCAGGCCGGTGCGGGACGGAGTCATGGTGCACCCAACGGATGGACCCAACGGGCACAAATGGGGCCAGGTGTTCATGAAGTTCCTGGTGATGCCCCGCATCCTGGAACTCTGGTACGAAGGCGGCTTCAGCTCTTTGCGCCACCAGCACGGGGTGGATGAGATTTTTTACATTATGAAGGGCAGCATGTTCGTCAACGGCTATGAGCTGACGGCTGGCTCGGCGGTCGTCGTCCCCAAGTTGACCCAATACGGCCCGGAGTACACCGGAGCTGAGGGCGCGCACTTCTACCGGATGGAGCTATGGGACTCGGAGCACGGCAGCACCGAGCGCACCCTGGGCCCGCCGGCCCCTGGGGAGATGCGGCCCGGAGCACGCGAGTGGACCGGGGCCATGCGGGACTTCGGTGTCCCCAAACCCAACAACACGACCGAGCCTCCGGTGCCCCCGGACCAGCGCAGCCCGGAAGGGGCCGTCGGCGCGCAAGCCGGCAACGCCAACGATAACCCCTGGGTGGAGAGCGTGAGAGCGGGCGGGACCGAGGGCAGAGTCTTCACCCGGCGCGTGCTGGGACCCGTCCCCGACATCGCAGAGGTCTTTCGCACCGCCAGCTCAGGCCTCCCCGAGGAGACCATCCCTGTGGAGAGGGCTATCTGCGTGCTCAAAGGGGAGCTGACCGTCGATGATGAAAAGCTGCCCAAGGGCTCCGTCTGCATCATCCCAAAGGACACCGCCCACCGGGTCCGAGCGACGGCGGCCGAAGGGGCCCACTACCTCCAGGTCACCATGTTGGACTCGGCCAGGCCCATGCCGAAGATGGACGAAGGCGAGACGAGACCGTGGGCTGGCGCGCTGACCCCTGACGGACTGCCGGAGCTGTAGAGCGGATTCCTGTGCCGCTCCGTCCCGCTTGGCCTGCTCGTGGTCATTGCGTTGGCGACCTCCTCCACGACTGAGATTGCTTCGTCGCCACTCCTCGCAATGACCGCCGCCCCCGTCCGCTCAAGGAAACCTGCCATCTCACGTCCTTCCCCTTCTGTGAAATCTGCGCAATCTGCGGACTATTCTCCCCCGCCTGGGCCGTCCCGCTTGGCCTTCTCCTGAAGCTCGAAGAGCTTGGTGATGGCCTCCAGAGGCGTGAGGGCTGAGACATCCAGCTTTTTCAGCTCCTCGACGACCTCGGGGCTCTGTCCGAACAGGGTCAGTTGAGGAACAGGAGGCCGTTGTCGCTCCGCCGCCGATTTCTTTCGGGGCCGCTCGCCGTTCTCCAGCGTCGAGAGGATCTCCTGTGCGCGGGAGAGGACCGGCCTGGGCATCCCTGCGAGCTGGGCTACATGCACCCCGTAGCTCTTGTCGGCGCCGCCGGGCACGATCTTGTGCAGGAAGACCACCTCGCCCCCCTCCTCGGAGACCGCGACGTTATAGTTCTTCACCCTGGGCAGATAGCGGGCCAGCTCGGTCAGCTCGTGATAGTGGGTGGCGAAGAGGGTCTTGGCGCCCAGGCGAGGGTGATTGTGGATATACTCCGCCACGGCCCGGGCAATGGAAAGGCCGTCATAGGTGCTCGTCCCCCGTCCGATCTCGTCCAGGACGATGAGGGAGCGCTGCGTCGCGCTGTTAAGGATGTTGGCCGTCTCCACCATCTCCACCATAAAGGTGGACTGACCTGCCGCCAGATCGTCCTGAAGGCCCACCCTGGTGAAGACCCGGTCCACGATGCCCATGCGCGCCGAGTCCGCCGGCACGAAGCTTCCGATCTGCGCCATGAGCGCGATGAGACCCACCTGCCGCAGGTAGGTGGACTTACCCGACATGTTGGGGCCGGTGAGGAGTATGAGCTGGGCCTCGTCGGTGGAGAGCTCGGTGTCGTTGGGGACGAAGGCTCCGGGTCCGGTGGTCCGCTCCACCACGGGATGACGGCCGTTGATGATGACCATCTCTTCACCTTCGGTGATGATCGGACGGGTGTAGTTGTACCGGACCGCGGCCTCGGCCAAGGCGTAATACACATCCACTCGCGCTAGTGCGCCGGCGGTTTCCAGGACCTGTGCGGCCGAGTCCGCGACCTGACGGCACACCCGGCGGAAGAGGGTCGTTTCCATCTCCTCCATCCGCTCCTGGGAATTGAGGATCAGGGTCTCATACTCCTTTAGCTCCGGGGTGATGAAGCGCTCGCCGCCCACCAGGGTCTGCTTGCGTATGTAGTCCTCGGGCGCCTGGGGAACGTTGGCCTTGCTCACCTCTATGTAGTAGCCAAAGACCTTGTTATAGCCGACCTTCAGGTTCTTGATGCCGGTCCGCTCCCGCTCCTGGCGCTCCAGGTTAGCAAGGTAGGCCCGCGCATTGCGTGCGGCGTCCCGAAGGGTGTCCAGCTCGTTGTTGAAGCCGGGCCGAATGACGTCGCCATCGCTCACTGCCACCGGCGGGTCGTCGTTGACGGCATCACGGACAAGGGCCGCCACCTCCTCGCAAGGCCTCAGGTCGGCCAGGGCCGTCCCGAGGGTCGAAGCGCCATCCTCCGACAGGATAGCCCGCAGCTCCGGCACCAGCTCCAGGCTGCGCCGCAGCGCCACCAGCTCCTTCGGCGTCGCGATGCCTCCTCGGACCCGGTTGCAGAGCCGCTCCAGGTCCGAGATATTGGCGATAATGCCAGCCGTCTTTCCCCGTGCCACCGTTCGGGTGACAAACCACTCCACCGCGTCCAGCCTCTCCTCCAGCGCTTGCCGGTCCAGTAAGGGCTGGCCCAGCCACCTTCGGAGAAGACGGCCCCCCATGGACGTCTTGGTGAGGTCTAACACCTTCAGCACAGAGTTCTCCGACCCACCCCACCTGCCTCCTTCGAAGAGGTCCAGGTTGCGCCGGGTCTGAGGGTCCAGGGTCATGAAGGATTGGGTGGAGTAGGTAACGAGGCCGGTAATCTGGGCAAGGGCACTCCGCTGGGTCTCGCCCAGGTAGGCCAGGACAGCCCCGGCGGCCTGCACCGCCAGCGGCAGCCGCTCGCAGCCGTACCCTTCAAGGGTGGCCACGTGAAAGTGTCGCAGGAGGATGTCGCGGGCCGCCTCCGGATCGAAGCTGATGGGTTCTAACAGAGTAACGGGGGCGATCTTCCACGCTTCCTGGACCTCCGCCCCCTTCGGAAACACGACCTCGGAGGGACGCATACGCTCCAGCTCCAGGGCGACCTGCTCCAGGGGGAGCTGTGTCACGGCGAACTCGCTGGTGGTTATGTCAACGTAGGCGATCCCAGCCGCATCCTCGCCGGGAGCGACGACGGCCAGATAGTTGTTGGCCTTCTGGTCCAGCAGGTTGGGCTCCACCACGGTGCCGGGGGTGACGACCCGGACCACCTCGCGGTCCACCAACTCCCTGCCCTGGGACGGGTCCGATGTCTGCTCGCAGATGGCGACCTTGTAGCCACGGTCGATGAGCTTGCCCAGGTAGTTGTCCAGGGCGTGGTAGGGGATGCCGGCCATGGGGACCCGCTGGTCCTTGCCCATGTCCCTGCCGGTGAGGGTGATGCCCAGCTCATGGGAGGCCAGCCGGGCGTCATCGTCGAAGGTCTCGTAGAAATCACCCAAGCGGAAGAAAAGGATGACGTCCGGGTACTGCTTTTTGATTTGCAGGTACTGGCGCCGCAGGGGAGAGATCGCCATGGCCACCGCTTGGGGAGGTTTGCGAAATTGTAGCACCAGCGGGGTCGCCCCGCGAGAGGCCGGCGGTATAGGACGGCAGCTTCCTGCCTCACCCCCGGTCTAGAGGGGGCCGGGGGGTGAGGCCACCCCCCGCAGGCCTTCCAGACATCCGGATAACCGAAAGACCCTGAAGCCAAACTCCCCCCTTGACACCCGAGGCCGGCTGGTCTATAAGGTGCCCACAACTCGATAATCCCGAGGAGGCTCATATGAAGGGTCGTGTGGTGGTGCTCAAAGAATACATGAAGCCCTTTGAGATCCAGGAATACGAGGTCCCGGACCCCGAGCCGGGGGACATCGTCCTCAAAATGACGCAGGCGGGTATCTGCGGCTCGGACCTCCACCGTTGGCGAGGCGACCAGATCAACAACCCGCTGCCTCCTTCGGGGTTCTGCGCGGGCCACGAGGGTACCGGCGTGATCTACAAGCTGGGGAAGGGGGTCACGACGGACTCCCTGGGCCGTCCCATCAAAGAAGGGGACCGCGTGATGCACACGGCCATCAAGCCGTGCAACCACTGTTATCAGTGCATCAACGGCAACCACAACTGGTGCTCCACCAGGGGGGCGGGCAAGCCGGCGGGCGAATGGCCCTACTTCAACGGCACCTATGGCGACTACTACTACGTGGCATCCAACCAGCCGGTCTTCACCATCCCCACGGAGCTTCCTGACTCGGTGCTGGGTTGGGTGAATTGCGCCATGGGGACGGTCACCGAAGGCTTGAGCCGGGCCGGCTGCGGCGAGGGGAACTACGTCGTTATTCAGGGGGCCGGCGGCCTCGGCCTCAACGCGGTGGCCATGGCCAAGGACAAAGGCGCTCATAAGGTCATCGTGCTGGACCGCCTCGAGAACCGGCTGGAGCTGGCCGAGGAGTTCGGCGCGGACCACACGATTAATATCGAGGAGTTCAACACCCCTGAGATGCGTCGTCAGCGCGTATGGGAGCTAACCGAGGGTCGAGGCGCCGACATCGTCATGGAGCTGGTAGGTCACGCGGAGCTGCTGGTCGAGGGAGTCAGCTTCCTGACCAACGGCGGCACTTTCATTGAAATCGGAGACATCATCCCGGGACGCACCGTCGCCTTCGACCCCTCGACCATGCTTCAGGGAAAGAAGATCATGGGCTCTCTCATGTACCGCCCCAGCCTGCTGCCGGTCATGATGGAGATGTTGGTGAAGAACCAGGGCAAGGTCCCCTACGACAAGATCGTTTCCAATACCTTCCCGCTGGAGAAGGTGAACGAGGCCATGGCGGAGGCCGAGTGGGCCAACCGGCAGACCGGGGTGACCAGGGCGATGCTGGTGCCCTAGGCCGCCGGCTTGCCCGAGTTTTCGGTTGATTGACAAGGGCTCGGAGCGGGGCATATGCTGGCCCCAACGTTCGATCCTCCAGCGTTCGAGTTAAGGAGTAGACCTTGCCTCTGAAGCCGCTCACGTCGGCCCAGCACGAGGTGGAAGACCTCGACGCCGCCATCGAGCTCTACTTCCAGAAGGGCTGGACCGACGGCCTGCCCGTAGTGCCACCCACGGAGGAGAAGGTCGCCCGCTTCATTGATGCGGCCGGGCGGGAGCCGGACGAGGTCATCGGACTCTACCCCTCCCGCAAACGGGTCGTTAAAGTAGAGAAGGTGGCCATCAACGCAGTCATGGCCGGCTGCTTGCCCGAGTACTTTCCCGTCGTCCTGGCGATCATGGAGGCCCTTACGGACCCGGACTTCGGACTCCACGGGGCCAACGCCAGCACCGGCAGCATGGCCCTGGGGTTCATCGTCAACGGGCCGATACGCAACCAGATCGGCATGAACTATCGGGGTAACGTTATGGGGCCGGGCAACCGGGCCAACTCCACCATAGGCCGGGCGGTCAGGCTGACCCAGATCAACGTCATGGGATCGATCGCCGGCGCCGGAAACCATGTTGAGAAGGAACGGACCGCTCTCGACCGCTCCACCATGGGGCAGCCTGCCAAGTATGCAGGCTACCACATTGTGGAGAACGAAGAGGACTTCCCCACGATGACCCCGCTTCAAGTCGAACTGGGGTACCAGCGAGAGCAAAGCGTCGTGACCGTCTTTCCGACCAGCGGCCACCTTCAGATTTCGGCCCATACGGATAACAGCGGCGAGGCGATTGTGGAGACCATCGCCCACCACCTGATCGGGGCGGGCAAAGTCGCCGCCCGGTTCGCCGCCGTGGTCCTGCCGCCGGAATGCATGGAGCATTTCGTCCGAGACGGCTGGTCCAAGGCGGATATCAGAAAAGGCATCGCCGAGAGCAGCACCCGGACCGTCGCCTGGGCCAAGCAGCAGGGATGGGCGCCGACGTCCGGCCCCATCGATAGGCGCGGCGGAGAGGTCCTCCCCGGTGATGACGAAAAGACCATCAACGTGGGCGGCAAAGAGCATCACATCTACGTGGTCTCGGCCGGCGGGCCCGCGGGGGCGTTCATTCACCTCCTCCTACCCTACGGCGGAGGTCCCATTTCAAAGGTCATCCGGGCCTGAGTTGCCCGATGTGAGACAATAGCTCTTTAAGGAGGGATTAGGACATGGTTATCGCAAGCAAGCCCACGGTTCTAGACCCGGTTGAGGAGCCGATCGTCGAGCCCAGTGTCCTGGCGCCTCGGCTGGATACTCTGCACGGCAAGGTCGTCGGCCTCTACAGCAACGACAAGCTCAACGCTACCAAGCTGCTGGACATGTGCGAGGACCTCCTTCACGAACGGTTCGATTTGAAGGGAGTCGTTCGAGGCAAGTACAGCTCGGGCAGGATCATGCGACGCACCGAGTGGGAGGATGTAGAGCGCTGCGACGCGATCATCCTGACACACGGTGACTGAGGGGCCTGCAGTTCGAGCGGTCTGCTCAACAGCGTAGAATTGGACAGGATGGGTGTCCCGACCATGCTGATCAGCACGGATAAGTTCACCGACGCCTGTGAGTCCATGGCGAGGATCAGCGGCGTTCCAGAGGTGAAGTGGGCCATCGTGCCGCACCCCCTGGGCAGCGCCACCGATGATCAGCTCGTGGAGCGCGCTCGGTCAGCCGTAGACCGGTTTATCGAAATCGTTACCGTAGGCTGACCAACTCTCTCGCCAGCCTTTCACCTTACGGGGGGGAAAAAAGAGAAGGCCCCGACGCCGGGGCCTTCTCTTTTTACGTCACACCGTCAGGCGAGTTGCCTGCGGGCAGGCCCGTCTGTAGGGGCGTCCAGAGGGGCGGAGCCCCGGCGCCTGCCCTGAGCGAAGCCGAAGGGGCGGAGGTAGAAGGGGGTGTTTTAGCATCCTGCACTCCCCCGCCGCCGGGTGCAATGCCTGCGGGCGCTACCCTGAGCCTGTCGAAGGGTGTCCAGAGGGGCGGATCCCCTCTGGCGGGGGTAGAAGGGGGTGTCCCCCTTCTATATTTCATCCCCGAAGGGGATACCTTGAACCCCCTTGAGGGGGTTTGGGGGTGCTCCTCAGCAACCCCTTGGGCGCTGCCCGCCCTACGCCATCAGGCACAAATGCCCGCGGGCGCTACCCGCAACACCCCCGTTAGAACACGGCGATGGGATTGACCGGGGAGCCGGTGGCGTTATGCAGCCGGAGCGGCCCCACGAAGACCATGAATTCCCACCGGTTGCGCTCGGCGCAGGCGGCCCCCAGCTCCTCCAGGTTGGCGTTGTCGAGAAGCCACAGGCCCATCGACACCAGCCCCACGTGGTGGAAGGGCAGCCACCCGAACGGACCCGGCAAACTCACGTCGTTGGCGGAGTCGCCCCCAAGGATGGCGACCTCCCTCTCGTGCACGAAGGGGATGCAGTTGCCATACAAGCCCGGTCTCCCAGCGGTCAGCTCCTCCACCGGCCCCTCGTCCAGCCTCCGGCGATAAGATCCGGTGCGAATCAGCAGCAGGTCGCCCGATTCGACGCGGACCCCGGCGGCCTTCTCGGCCTCCTCCAGGTCCTCACGATATATCGGCTCACCGCGCTCCAGCCACTTGACCTTGCGAAGCCTCGGAAAGTCCAGCAGTATCCCCCTGGTCACGCCCACCTCCTTGGCCGTCTCGATGGCCGACGAGGTGGAGCCCTCATAGCTGCTGACCCTGTCCGAAGGGACGCCGTTATACATTTGCCCGTTGTGAAAATGGTGGCCCAGGGCGTCCAGGTGGGTGATGGTGAGGCCGTGGATGGGAAGCCCAACCCAGTCCGCGGCGGCCTGGGGGCCCCCCACCTTCGGAGCGTTCACCCAGCGCTCCCCGGAGCCGGTTATGAAGTGCAGCGGCTGCTGAAGAACGTCCGGGGCCCTGTCGAAGGTCAGCGGCCGGGAGCATGAGACGGTCGTCCCGTCCTTCACCAGCGCCGCCGCCTGGGTGCGCTTGGCGGGGGTGATGTAGTTGAGGGTGCCGGCTTCGTCCTCTTTGCCCCATCGCCCCCAGTTACTGTGCTGATCAAAGAACTCCTGGGAGAAAAACGCCTTCGTTTCGGCCTCGGTGGGTACGGGTCTGGACATGGCGCGCTCTCCTCTCAGGTTGATGGGCAAACGATAATTCGATTCAGGCGATCGCCGGCAGTCCCTTGACGGCATGTTCCTGGAGCACCGTCCTCGCCCATGCCAGCTCGCCACTCTGAGCGTTGGCCCGGGCCTGCCCCACGTCGATGCCGTAGATTCGGGCCGAGTTCAGCCCCAGGACCTTCTCCTTTATGGCCGGTGTGATCTCGGGATAGCCACACTTCTCGCGAAGTTCCTCTGGAATCTGAAACGCCCGAAAGGCGTCGAGAAACGGCTGGGGCGGGCCGTACCAGATAGAGTCGGTCCCCCAGATGACGTTGTCCTCGCCGACGGCCAGCAGCAGCTTCCCCAGCACGTGGGCTGCTTCACGGGGGCGCTTGACCAGGCAAAACCACGTCGTCCCGAGCTCGGCGTAGACGTTGGAGCCGGGGCCGATGCCGGCGTCCGCAAGGCTTTTCACCAGCCGGTTGCTCCCTAAATGGGCAACCTCTTGAGAGTATGGCCCTTCCTCCTGGTACCCTTGCAGCTCCGGCTCGTAGCCAGAGTGATAGACGAGAAAATTAATGCCCGGGAAGGCCGCAGCCGCTGGCCCGATGTCGCGGGGAGAGAGGGTCCTCACGGCGTCGGGGACGGTCGCGGAAAAGAGGATGCTCAGCCCCTTGTGCGTGCAGACGTTTCGCACGCCCAGGTCGAGACAGCGCTGCAGGAACGGGAACCCGGCATGCTCGTCGTCGAGGGTCCAGCCTGGCCCTTCGACCTGGCCTTCTGCCCCCCAGGCGGGCCGAGTATAGACCTTCCACGCGGCAGGGTGATAGCGCTCCTTCCAGCGCTCCATCCGGTCCAGCTCTCCGGGGACCGTTGGCTGGACCACCGTGTGGTTCAACAGGCGTCCCGTGCCCGCCAGCCGATCGAAAGGCTCCCGCGTCCCGGCCATCTCAGCGTTGCTCAGCATCAGGTCTCCCTGCAAAGGTGCAGAGCTCAGGACGGCCACCGTCGTTTCGGTATCCAGGAATACGCACCGCATGTATTCGGCCATGGTATAGGCCACCATGCCGTCGAGGCCGCTGAAGCCCTCGGGCATGAGCTTCATGTACGTAGTGAGCAGCCCGCGGTTCAAAGAAGCTCCGGCAACCTCGTCGACGATGTAGTGGGTCTGGACGTCGATCACCATCTGCCGGCCGCCCAGGGCGGCGTCAGCTGCATCGCGGTCCATCGGGGCTTCATCCGGGACCTGGTAGAAGCCACCGCCCGAGGCCTGGTCCAGCGTGCGCAATGCCGCGGCCGTTCCCATGCGACTCGCCCAGTACTCCCCAACGGGCGTGGCAAGGCGATGGGCCGCCTCCAGACCTTCAGCCCGCACCCGATACATGACCCTCAGATCAGCCTCGCTGTGAGCTGGCGGCACAAACTCATCGTTGCCGCGCCTCTGAAGGAACACGGGCAACTCTGGCCGTCGTTGTACTAGCCTCTGTCCCACGATGGCGCTCCTATCTGTACTGCTTCTCTCGGGCGGTCCCAAACGGGCCGGCGTTTCGCTTCGAGGCGAGTGTAATAGGGAATCAATCCGTGGTCAATCGAGGCTGGATGGAACGGACCGGCACCGTCGTTCACGGAACTTTCACGACCAATGTGCGCCCCGCCGACGGCGCGTTAACTCTCTCCCTTGACAGGATTGACGCCGGAGCATAGTCTTGCAGAAATTTGGGCATCAGTGCCCAGGGCGAAAGGCGCGGGCGGCGCCTCGAAGAGCCCAGGAGGAGTCCGAAGTGGGGTACCCGTACAAGCGCATTGATGTCGACTCCCACATCCAGGAAAAGGCGAACACCTGGACAAGCCGGATGTCCAAGAAGAAATGGGGGGACCGTATCCCCCACATCGAGAACCGAGACGGCGGCGAGCAATGGATTATCAATGGACAGCCCACCGGCACTTTGGCCGTCTGCCCCGCCGTGATGCCAGATAGGCTCACCTGGCCGAGGGAATGGAGCCTCATTCCCAAGGGGGTCTACGAAGCGGAAGGACGCATGGAGTACATGGACCAGGACGGGATCGACTGTCAGGTCATGTACCCCAACGTCACCTCCCCCAGCGGAGGAAGGTTCCAGGGCATGGAGCCCGACTTCGAGGAGGACTGCGTTCGAGCGTACAACGACTTGCAGACCGAGGAGTGGTACGGAGTAAATCCCAACAGGTTCATAGCCTTGACCGTCCCGGTCTACTCAAGCATCGACCGGACCGTGGCCGAAGTGAAGCGTAACGCTAAGAACGGCCACCGCGGCGTCGTCCTTGTGGGAACGCCCCATCTCCGGAACTTACCCCATTTTAGCGACCGCTACTGGGACCCCTTGTGGGAGACCATCGTTGAAGCGAGACTGGTCGCCAGCATCCACGGCTCTGGTGACGCGCCGCAGAGTATGCGGCTCGAGCCGCTGCCGGGGATGGAGCACCGCAGGGCCTCCGCCTCTGTCGCGGCCACCGGATTTACCATGCACCCCCAATACCTGATCAATCTCCTCTTCGCCGGAGTGCTGGACCGCTACCCGGACTTGACCTTCGTGAGCGCTGAGACCGGCATCGGCTGGTTGCCCTGGTTGCTGGAGTCCTGCGACTATGCCTGGGAGAAGGGCCGGCTCTGGAATCACGGCCTTCCCAACCGGCCCAGCGACCTGTTCCGTCAGCACTGCTACGTGGACTTCTGGTATGAGCTCTCAGCCATCCAGCAGTACCGAGAGTTCATCGGCGTGGACAGGATCATGTGGGAGACCGACTTCCCGCACCCAACGGCGCTCTGGCCGGACACCGAGAAGTTCCTTGCGAAAGCCCTGAAGGGCGTGCCCAAGGCTGACCAGGACAAGATGATGTTCGAGAACGCTATAAAGGCGTTCAACCTCGAATAAGGGCACGCCGCCAACGGTCCGCGACACGCATCTCTTCCCGCGGGGAAGAAAGGGGAACTATGGCCTCCGGTTTCAAGCTGATCTCCGCCGACGATCATGTCCTAGAACCGCCGGACCTTTGGACCGAGCGTCTGTCCAAACAAAAGTGGGGGGACCGGGCGCCTCACGTGGCCCGGCAGCCCGGCGGGACCGAAAGATGGGTCGTGGATGGCAAGGTGGACGCGAAGCGTCCTGTAGCTCGGGCGAGCGCCCTGTCCGCTGATTCATTTACGGACCCTGACACCTGGAGTCAGACGCCCAAAGCGGCCCATGACCCGGCAGAGCGGCTGAAGGCCATGGACCAGGACGGGGTCGACGCCCAGGTCCTGTATCCAAGCGCCTCCGGGGTCAGCGGCGAGGTCCTCAGCATGATCGAGGACCCTGAGCTGGAGCTGGCCTGCGTTCAGGCGTACAACGATTGGCTTCTGGAGACCTGGGGCAGCCCTAGCCCAAGGTTCGTTCCCCAGTGCCTCGTGCCCGTGAGCTCCATAGGGGCGGCTGTCAAGGAGATGGAGCGCTCCGTGGGGAAAGGGCACCGAGGGGTTGTGATGCCGGCTGCGCCCTGGCGCATCAACGCCGCCGCGCCCCATCTCTATGACCCGGTATGGGACCCAGTATGGGCCAAGGCCACGGAGCTCGATATTCCCATCAGCTTCCATTCAGGCAGCGCCCCAAACCTTCTCCATGAGATTTCAGAAGGGTTTAACCCGGCCGTCGGCAAGGGATTCGACCTGGTCCGGCAGCCAACCAGCACCGGCATGGTGATCGGCAGGTTCCTGTTCTCTGGAGTCGGCGAGCGCTTCCCCAACACCCAATTCGTCTTTGCCGCGGGAGGCATCGACTGGATGGCGTTCCTGCTGGAGGTGGCAGACCACGAATGGGAGCGAATCTGCATGAGGGGGGACGAGCCCTTCGAGATGCCGACGAAGCCGACCGACATCTATTACCGGCAGTGCAGCGTCACCACCTGGTTTGAAACCATCGGCCTCAGGCTGCGGGCCATAATCGGCGTCAACAACATCCTGTGGGCGAGCGAGTTCCCGCTGGAAACCTCGACGTGGCCCAAGTCGGTGGAGACTGTCGAGAAGAACTTCCAGGGGATACCGGCCGGCGAGCGGGACAGGATACTTTCCGGAAACACCGCGAAGCTGTACAAGATCGCGGTCTAGCAGGGTGCTGACGAAGGGGTGTCCAGAGGGACGGAGCCCCGGCGCCCTGCCCTAAGCGAAGCCGAACGGGGCGGAGCCCCGGCGCTTTGTCTCCTCGCCGTCAGGCGCAATGCCTGCGGGCGCTGCCCGCCTAGGTCTGCTGCTTGCTCCAGACCTCCGGAGAGCCCTGACGCCAGAGGTCGCACCGGATGCAGCGGCGGGCCTCCGCGATGGCTTGATCCTTGCTGTAGCCCTGCTCTACGAGGGTAAAGGTAGCGCGGGCAGCGGCATTCGCCAGAGGAATAGCCACGGCGGGCTTGCCCTGCTGGGCCAGATGCGCCGGCATGGTCATCTCCTCCCCCGGCGCCGGCGCAAGGCTCTCCGAGATGTCGCCATCCCCACCCAGAAAAGTGTCCATGCTGACAGCGGCCTTTTTCCCCTGGGCCATCGCCTCCACGACGCTATCCGGGCCCGTGACGGCATCCCCCCCGGCGAAGACCCTTTCCCGGTTAGTCATGAGCGTGCGCTCATCACACTCCAGCATCCCCTGCTGCGTCTGGCGCAGTCCCCAGCCTTTCGGGATATTCGTCTCCTGCCCGATAGAGACCAGCACCGTGTCCGCTCCAACCGCGAAGGCGCTTCCAGGCACCGGAGCGACGGCGCCTCGACCCCACGCGTCCGTCTCCGTGACCTGCAGCCGTACCATCTCCACAGACAAAGCCTCATTGAACCACTCGAACCGCCTAGGGCTAACCAGCTCGGTAAAGGTCACCCCCTCCTCTTCAGCAGCGCGGAACTCGAAATCATAGGCCCCGGCGCCATCACGGGTTCCGGCGATCAGCACCTTCACGTCCTTAGCGCCAAGCCGGACCGCGCATCGGGCACTGTCTACAGCTATGTTGTTGCCTCCGATAATGACGACCCTTGACCCGACTTCCACCGGGAGACCCAGGTTCACATCCCTAAGGAAATTGGTCGCCCAGCGTATGCCGGGCAGCATATGCCCTTCTATGTCCAGGGGCTTGGACCTGGTGTTGCCTATGGCCAGCAGAACGGCATCGAAGCCGCTTACCAGCTCGTCTAAGGAGTCCACCCGGACGCCGGTCTTCACTTCAACGCGCGTCCGGGTAACGAGCTCGATCTCCTTGCGGAGATGGTCGCGGGGCGCCTTATACTCAGGCAGTCCTACCCTCAGCTGGCCTCCAAGCTCCGGCAACCGCTCGAAGATCGTGACGCTCTGGCCCTTGCGGCTTGCCAGGTAGTAAGCGGCGGTGAGCCCTGTGGGGCCCGAGCCGACGATGGCGACCCGTTTGCCGGTAGGTGCGGCCACGGTCGCAGGCCAGCGCTCTTGCCATATCTGGGTCTCGTCATGCTCGGCGGCGGCCCGTTTCAAGGCGTTGATCGCCACGGGGGCCTCCATGATGCCCCTGCGGCACCATGCCTCGCAGGGACGGTAGCAGATCAACCCGCACAGCACCGGGAGGGGGATCGATTCCCGGACGACGGCGTTGGCCTCGGCGAAGCGGCCTTGCTCGACATAGCCGATGTACCGGGGGACGTCGATGTCTGCCGGACATGCGGTCTGGCAGGGAGCAATGAGCCGATTCGAGCCCTTGATGTCTTCCAAGCGGTCTTTCTTTCTAGCAGCTATTCCAAAACCCCCTCTCCCTTGACGGAAGAGCGCTAGCGTGAGGGTGAATAAACATCCCTTCTCTCTCGCCGCCAGGCGCCCGCCTCAGGCGGGCCAGCGGGCGCTGCCCGCGATCAGGCCTTCTCGATGCGCACCGGGTAACTCCTGGCCTGAGCGAGCGCGGCCAAAACGCCGGGGGACGAACCCTGAAACATGCCTGTGATCATGACGCTCTGGGGCATCGCGACAAGAACGGTGCCTTCTGACGCCCTTCCGTTGACCCTCGCCGTCGCCGGGATACTCCCCATAGCGGTGGTCAAGCTGACCTTGTCACCATCTGCAATGCCGATCCGTTGGGCGTCCGCAGAGCTTATCTCCACGCGGTTTTCGAAGCCTAGCTCCAGCACTCCTTTGATCTCACGGCTGACATTTGCCAGCGCCATCAAGTCTTGTCCAACCTCCGAAGGCGACCAGGAGACGGGCAGGAACCGGCCGCGTCCTCGGAGGAACTGGGGGTCGTGAAGCATTGCGCTCCCGGCATGGTCGTCACCCGTGCAGGGCCACTGAATACCGCCCATCTCAAGGCGGGTATAGGAGATGCCCGCGTAGGACGGCGCCAATCGAGCGATCTCATCCATGATTTCAGAGGGAGCCGTGTAATCAAAGCCGGAGGCCCCCATCTTCCGGGCCACTTCGGAAAGGAACTGCCATGCCGGGCGGCTCTCCCCTTGCGGTCCAATGGCCGGACGCACCATCTGGACACGGCGCTCCAGGTTGGTGTAGCTTCCCTCTCTCTCCGCGAAGGATGTCGCCGGCAGCAAGACATCGGCGTGGTCGCCCAGGGTGCCGGAAAAGGTCTCGTGGACCACCAGGTAGTCCAACCGGGACAGGGCCTCTGCCAGCTCCCCCTGGGGGTCCGGCAGGACCTGGTTTTCGCCTATCAGCACCATGGCTTTGATCCTGCCCTCTTTGACCCCCAAGAGCATATCCCGATAGCCTATCCCGGGCTGGGACGGCAGCTTGTCCCCCCAAGCCTGGCGGAAGGGCAGCCATGAACCGGCCGAGGTGATGGTGGCGCCCCCTGGAAGTCCGCCGGGCGTGCAGCCCATGTCCGTCGCGCCCTGGCTGTTATTCTCCCCCCGCATGGGGAAGACGCCTGCCCCGGGCCTCCCCACGTTGCCAGTGAGCATCGCCAGGTCAGCGACGGCCGCGCTCAGGTCGCTACCCTGGGAATGCAGGCCGGCCCCGAAAAGAATCGAGGCGGGCCCATGGGCCGCCAGGAGTCTGGCCGCCTGAGTGATCTGGGCTGCGGATACGCCGGATATCCCCTCCACCGCCTGGGGGGAGAGCTGCCCCAACGACGATTCCAGTTCCTCTAATAGCTCGCATCGCTGGCGAATGAACTCCTGGTCGTGGAGACCTTCATCCAGGATGACCCGCATCATGCCGCCCAGGACGGCCACTTCGGTCCCTGGCTTGCAGACCAACCGCTCGCTGGCTTGCAGGCCGAGCTCTGTATCCCTGGGGTCCAAAACGATCAGCTGGGCGCCGCGTCTCACCGCCTCCTTAACCTGAAGTCCGCCGACGGGGTGCTCGAAGGTCAAATCCGAATCGATCACCAGAACGGCTCTGGAATCTCTCACGTCCCAAATGCGATTGGTTGCGGCGCTGGAGCCAAAGGCCTGCTCCAGCCCTTCCAGGGCCTCAGGCGGACAGGAACGGTCCACATAGTCTATGTTGCTTGTACCCAGCGCGGCACGCCCCAGCTTTTGCAGGACATAATTGTCCTCGTTGGTGTTCTTGGGCGAGGCCAGGAGGAATATCTCCTCTGGTCTGTATCCGGCCAGTTTCCGGGCTACTGCGTCTGTGGCCTCCTCCCAGGAGGACTCCCGCCACTGGTCCCCTTCTTTGAGCCAGGGGGTCGTCAGCCGGTCCTTGCTGTGAATCCACTTGTATCCGAACTTACCCCGGGCGCATTCCTGCCCATGGCTGGTGACGCCATCGACATCGAAGGTGCTCCGCACCACTTTGCCCTTTTTGACATTCAGGTTCAGCGTGCAGCCGATGCTGCAATGAGAGCATGTAGTGGTGACCATGCTGTCGGCGCCACCGGCCCACTTGTTGTCCTTCTCGACAATGGCCCCCACGGGGCACACATCAACGCACAGACCGCAAAAGGTACAGCCAGATTCGGCCAGGGTGCCGCCGAGGGAGCTGGCCACGATGGTGCGTTCCCCTCGGTGCTCGAATGCGATAGCGCTGGCTCCCTCCAGCTCGTCGCAGGCGCGGACGCACTTGCCGCACACGATGCAGAGGTTCATATCATGGTCGATGAAGGGGTTCCGGGTCTCCAGCGGGAGTCCACGATACTTGTATGGGAGCGGCACTTCGTTCAGCTTGATGTAGTAGGTAACATCCTGAAGCTCGCATCGTTCGTTCTGGGGACAGACGACGCATCTATCGGTAACGGTGACGTTTCGCAGGCAGACATCCGTTGGGCCACAGTGTTCAACACGCCAGCAGGTGAGGCAGCCATGGGGGTGCTCGGAGAGGGTGAGGGCCAGGATGTCCCTCCGCACCTCCTCGATGGCCGGCGACGAAGTGATCACCTCTTGTCCGTCCGCGACGGCGGTATGGCAGGAGGCGGGCAGGCCCGGGACATTGCTTGCCTGAACAACGCACATGCGGCAGGCGCCATAGGGTTTGAGGATGGGATGCCAGCAAAGATAGGGGATGTAAATCCCCGCGTCACGGGCGGCCTCTATGATCGTCTGGCCGGGGCTAGCCTCGATCTGCACTCCATCTATCTTGAGCTTTACTTTGTCATTCGACACATGATCCCCAGTTCTTGAGGGCGGCTCGTCTGAAAGCTACGTGGCTATCGGGGCCTTCAACCCTGCTTTGAACTCCTCTTCGAAATAGCGATAGCCGGACTTGATCGGATTCTCGGCCAGGTGGCCATGAGCGCACAGAGAGGACTTCATCGTCTGCCCGATGACCATCGCCGCCTGCAGCTCCCGCTCAGTGCCTTGCTTGTGCGTTAACCGCTCCAGAATGTCGGCCATTTGCCGTGTCCCCAGACGGCAGGGGAAGCATTTGCCGCAGGACTCCTCCGCGTTGAATTCCGCCAGGACGCGAGTCAGATCGACCACGTCGACAGTGTCGTCGCCGACGATAATCCCCCCGGAGCCGAACATGGCCCCGGCGGCGACCATGCCGTCAAAGTCGATGGGCATGTCCAGGGCTGAAGCCGGCAGAAAGCCACCCAGGGGGCCCCCGGTCTGCAGCACCTTCAACGTTCTCCCTTCGGGCACACCGCCGGCCGCCTCCTCGATGACCTGGCGCAACGTCACGCCGAAGGGGACCTCGTAGAGGCCTGGACGTTTCACATGGCCCGAGAGGCATGCCAGGGCGGTACCTTTGCTGCGCTCGGTCCCGATACCGGCGAACCAGTCGCCGCCAAATTGCACGATGCTGGGAATGTACGAGTAGGTCTTGACGTTGTTGATGTTGGAGGGCTTACCCCAGACGCCGTAGGCCGCCGGGAACGGTGGTTTATACCGCGGCATGGCCCGCTTACCCTCCACCGACTCCATGAGAGCCGTCTCCTCACCGGAGACGTAGGACTCACCCGTCAATGACAGCTCGACGTCGAAGGTGAAGTCGCTGCCCATGATGTTCTGGCCCAGGAAGCCTGCGGCGTAGGCGTCGCCAATGGCCTTCTGCATGCGGTTGATGGGGAGGTCCCATCCCACCCGGATGAAGACAAAGCCCTTGCCGCCTCCGGCCTTGGTGGCATAGCCACTCAGGATAATCCCCTCCAGCGTTTGGTGAGGGTCGCTTTCCAGAAGATGCTTGTCGTTGAAGGCGCCGGCGTCCCCCTCTTCGCCATTACAGAGATGATACTTGGGCGGTCCCGGCGCGCCCTGGAGAAAGCGGAACTTCATGGCCGCTGGAAAGGCGGCCCCGCCGCGTCCCCGTAGGTTAGACTTGCCCAGCTCATCGACAATATCTTCGGGGGTCATTTCGAAGATCGCCTTGTGCAAGGCCCCATAGCCGCCATGGGCGATGTAGTGGCCGATGTCCGTGGGGTCAATGATCCCGCAGTTCTTCGTGATAATCCGGTACTGCAGCCTGAGCTCCGGCCTCTGGAAAAGGTCCGGCAGCCCCGTCCCCTCCAGGCTGTGCCCTGAGCCCGTCGAAGGGTTGCCAGTGGCGCCCAGGAAAAGGTCCTCAGGAGCCCGCCCATTCACGAGGTACTCAGATACGAGCCGCTCAGCGCCCTCCGGTGTGACACCACCAAAGAAGAGCCGGGGAGCGCCGGGCTTGATGACGCTGACGATCACCTCGGCGTAATCCAGGCCCAGTCCCCCGGTCTCCCGTGTATCGGCCTCCAGCCCACGACGCTTCAGGGAAGCCCGCAACGCCTCGATGACATCCGGCCCGCCAGCGGCCAGCCCATGGATCCCCATGCCCACGAAGATTTGCGGCGTGGCGGGGTCCAGGAGTGCCTGCCACTGAGCTCTGGCGTTGTCCTGGATTCGGCGGAAGTCGTAGGGCATGGTGCTAGGAGGCCTTTCGTCCGTTGAGATCAGTCAGGATCTGCTTGAGCTTATCTTCGGTCATCCGGCCATATAGCTTCCCGTCGACCTTGCCGACGGGAGCCAGGGCGCAGGCCCCGGCGCATTCCAGCCCTCGCAAGGTGTACTTGTTGTCAGAAGTCGTGCCGTCCTCCCCCATACCCGTGAACTCCTCGGCGATGCGCCTCAGGCGGGGAGCAAGGAGCACGTGGCAGGAGGGGCCCCAGCAAAGCTCAATCTGGTGCTCCCCTGGGGGAGAGAAGCGGAAGTGGGTGTAAAAAGTAGCGACACTGTAGACCTCATTAACGGAGGCATCGGTGAGCTCAGCCACCGCGGAGATCGCAGCGGGAGGGAGAAAACTAAGCTTTTCCTGGATAGCTATCAGGGACGAGAGTACGGTAACGGTTCTCGTCTGGCCTTCCAGAATAGCGCGCAGATCGGCGTCCATCCCCTCCCACGTTCCAGCGCCGCTCGTGATTTTTCGAACTAACGGCCAATCCTAGCATAAACAGGTGGAGCGTTCAACAAGGGAACAGCCAGTTAAGAAACGGGTCATTCGATTATCGCCGAGGTAGCTTCCTGCCTCACCCCCGGTCTTGCGACCACCCACTCTCCACAAGTTTGAAGGGGGGGCCGGGGGGTGAGGCCGCCCGACCGTCAGTGCCCGCCGGGGTAGACGATCTGAAGGCGATGGCCGTCCGGGTCTGAAAAGTAGATGCAATCAGGGTCGCCGGGACGTCCGGTGACCTGAATCCCGCGCTCCACCAGCTCGCTTTTGACGGACTCGAAGGTGCCGGTGTCCGTCTGCACGGCCAGGTGGTTCATGTCTATCCCGGCCTCCAACTTGGCGGCGTCGGGCATCTGGAAGAGGGCTATCATCTGGCTTCCACAGTGAAGGAAGGCCCGTCCAGTGCCCTCATGGGCTACCGCCATTCCCAGGACCTCCAGATAAAATTTCCTGGATCGTTCCAGGTCGCTGACGTGGAGCACCACGTGATCGATACCCGTCGTCTTCGGCATAGTCCCGCCTCCCGCGCGATATGTCGCTGCGTGCCTTGGGGTACAGCGCAGCGGTTCATGAAGATGTCCTATCGTGCACCAAGCGCTCAGTTATGTCAAGCCACGTGCGAGAGCCGATGACAGCGCGACAGAGCGCTCAACCGGGGCCAGGCGCGATCCTGCGGGACATCTCTTGGCCCAGCTTGACGCTGTAGTTGGTGCCCCGGTCCTCGGGATAGATCTGCGTGGTGTTGGCCAGCCATAGCCCGTCGATGCCCGTCTCGTGGGGCGGGATCCGGCTGGAGTAGTTGATGCCGATGATGGGCTGGGCCGCGTTCTCCCGGTGATAGTGACGCTCCTTGACCCACGACTCGTCGAATGCTGGGTTTACCTTCTGAAGAGCGGGCACATAGCGCTGCCATAAATCGTCCGGGCTCATGTGGTACATCTCGTTTTCCTGCCCGACATAGTTGGTGATGTAGACGATGTGGTTCCCACCATAAATGCTCTTGTCCATGAAGTTGGTGTGCTCGATGACGCCGACGAAGGGGAGGGAGCGGTCCGCGATGTTCAGCCAGTAGGCCCACGTAAAGGGCCTGTCCAGCACCATGATGATGAGGACGGCGGCCTGGTAGGTGACGTTATGCATCATCGCCTTGTAGCCCTCCGGCAGCTCCGAGACCAGGCCTGGAAAGATGTGGGAGGGGGTAGTGGACAGGACAGCGTCGAATTCCCTGCTCTCCTCCGGCCGGTCCGGGAACTGGTAACGAAGACCCCTGGCCCGTCCGTCCTCAACCGTGACACGGTTGACCGCCACGGGATGATGGATCTCACCGCCCATGTCCCTGATCTTCTCGGCAAGAACGTCGAACACCTCGCCGAAGCTGCCCGTGGGGTAGCCCAGGCTCTCCCTGCCCGCAGCCCCTTTCCGCGATGAGACCCTCAGAAATATCTTTCCCCAGAGCCAGACCATCCCAACTTCGCCGGCCCTGGCGCCGAACTTTCCGCGAAGAAGCGGCCCCCATACCACGTCATAGACCCTCTGGCCCGCATACTTCTTGATCCATGACTCGGCCGTGACCCCCTCCCACTTCCTGGGCCAGTACTTTTGCCGTTGCAGGTACACCGTGACCATCCCCAGCCTGATGCGCTCCAGCAAGCTCAAAGGCTTGAAGCGCAGCAAGTCCATAGGAGTGGTGAAGCGATGAATCGTGCCGTCGTAGAAGAAACCGACCTTGGACTCGATCCAGGCGACTTTGTGACCGAGCCCGATCTCGTGCACCAGGTCGACTATGTGGGTGTCGCTCCGGAACCAGTGGTGATAGCCTCGCTCGAGCCGCCCGCCACCGACGTCGAAGGTGGAGGCCTGCCCCCCCAGGACCGGCGCGCGCTCATAGACCACGGCCTTATGACCGCGCTTCAACAGGTCGTAGGCGGCAGCAAGTCCCAGGGCCCCGCCTCCTATGATTCCGATATTCACCGGTCCGCCTCCCCCACATGCGCGTGCTCGAAGCCTTCTGACTTGTGCCCGGCGTCCGGCTGCCGGATCGCTTCACCCAAGGAGACGTTTGAGGTCCAAAGGAAGTATAGGCCCAGCAGTGTGACCGGGGCCAAGAGGGCCACGTGCAGCACGATGGCGTAGGCCGCCGCCAGCTCCCTCCCCACATCCATCCAAACCAGGGTCAGCGTGGTGGCATATTCAAAGGGACCTATGCCTCCGGCGGTGGGCACAACCGTCGCCAGGTTGGAGGTGGACAAAACGAGCAGGATTCCGTGGAAGGGCTGCCCCAGGTCAAATCCCTGAGCGATGAGGAAATACATGCTCCCTTCAGCCATCCAGATCGGGATGGTGAACAACATAATCGCCATGACCCTCCGAGGGTTACGGAGAGAGGCAAGCCCCTCCATGAACCCGCCAATGGATTCGGCGGCCACGTTCTTGAACCGGCCCGGCGCCAGTTGTACCACAGCGCCCACTATCCGCATACCCAGCTGCGGGAAGAAGGCCATCGAGAAGAACAAGCCCAGGGCCATGACAAAGAAAGTTGGGATCGCCACGACCAGCAGGGTTTTCCAAATATCGTCGGTAAAGTCCCCCAGCAGGTCGGACACCGGGAGAAAGGGCCAGATAAGCAAGGCCAGGACCAGGAGAAAGACACCGTCGAAGACTCGCTCCAGGGCGATGGTAGCCAGCGCGGCGCTCTTACCCACCCCTTCCTTTTGCCCAACGAAAAAGGCGCGTACCAGCTCGCCCAGCTTCGCCGGTAGCAGGTTGTTGGCCATGTAGCCGATGACCACGATGGGATAGAGGCGCCTCCCGGGGATGGATTTCAGCGGCAGGAGAAGGAAATGCCACCGGATTGCCCGAAACATGACCGCGATGAAGTAGGCCCCTATAGCCGGAACGAGCCACCAATATTCGGCCTGCTTGAGGGCGGTGGCCGTCTCCCTCAGGTTTACTTGCCAGAAAAGGAGGGCCAGGAAGCCTGCGCTGACGACAGCGCCCAGCCAGAATCTTCGGCTTTTAAGCAATCCGGTCCTCCGAGGCTGGAAAGAGACAGCGTCTGGGCGGCTGGCCCGACACTGACACACGCATACCCGACAGTATAAGGTTAGTGGTCAGAAGCTGTCACTCACGGCCCGGCCCTCAAGATGACGTCTCCTTGGAAAAATAGACGAAGGCGCTATCCTGATCGGGGCGTGTGTCCAGCGTTCGATAGGTGTAGAAGTTCAGCATCCGACTCCAGCTGCTGGCGCTGAAAAAGTCATCCGTGAACGTTGACGCGTTGTAGCGATAATAGGCTGCCCTGGGGAACCACACCCGCACCCGCACCTCCTCTCCCTCGTCAAAGCGGTTCGCCGAAACATTGATCTTGGACTTGTTTCCGGAATCAAGCACCACCACGTCTGCGTCTATCAGCCCCTGGAAGTTGTCCATGTCCTGATAGGTGACGTTTTTGTAGTTCCGGAAGTACCAGAGGCCCGGCCAGGAGAAGCCGGAGTCGACGAGAATGAGCAGCTCGGATCCCTTCCCCGTGTCCACCGCCGCCTGGTCGATCCTGTCGATCAATCCAGGGATATCGTCCGAAATGCCGGCGTATACCAGGATCTCCTTGGGGTCGTCACGGTTGGAGTAGACGGCCTGGACGCCCGTCCGAACGGAAAAAGCGGCCAGCATAACAATCACCGAGACGCCCACCATCTGCATAAACCTTGTCGATCCCATCTTCACCCACAGCAGCGTTCCCACCCCGCCGATCAGCACGGTGAACACCACGGCTCCCGCGAAACTCCAGCCGCCGATGGGACTCCGGTCCCAGTCCGCCGATAGGGCCACCGCCCTGATCGCCAGCAGCAGCGCGGGAAGGGCGAAGAGGGCTATCACTCCCCCGGACCTGAGCACGGACGACCACCTGATTTGCGTGACCATCTGACCTATGAAGCGCCCGGCCAGGATGATAAAAGGCAGCGCCATGTGCGTCAGCAGCCACGGCATCTTCTCACCGGCGACCATATAGGCCATGAGACTGAGGAGCGCCCAATGGACCAGGAACCAATCAAACTTGTTACCCTTGTCCAGGGCCAGATAGGTAATGACCATCAGCCCCAACGCCAGAGGCGCGTACAGGAATTTGTCGCCCCCAGTTCCCAGGCCTATGGCGATTGCCATGAGGGTGGTGATAGCCGCAATCACCAGACTCCAGCCCAGGAATCTCCTCCCTCGACTCAGGGAGAAAGCGGCCACCGCCACGAGACCGAAGAAGAACGGCAGTGTTTCGTAGAGAGGCAGCAGAATGAAATAGTAGTACCACGGCTGGTTGGCCCTCTCGACACCTTGTTGAGCCAGCCAGTACCCCAGGGACTGCCACACGCCGCTGCCCATCCCCACCATGTTGGTGAAGGCGGTGGTGTGCAGCAAGAAGAATATCCCGTAAAAAGCCCCGAAAGCGATGAGCCATGTCCATCGCTTCCACAGCATCCCGATGATCGCGCCGGTGACGAATAAGGCGGAGGCGATGATCGCCGCGGCGGCGTAGGCCCCACCTCCTCCCAGAGGCGATCCCACCGCACCCGCCTGGCTGTTGTCCTGTGGGTTCACCAGGGTGAAGGAAAGCGGGAGCTGGTCGACGAGCAAACCCAACGCCGCCGATAACAAGGGCAGGCTTAAGGTGACCATCAACACCAGGAACCCGGCGTGGACGGGCGCACGCCGTAGACTCAAGCGGGCGCGGAGACGCCGCATTCGGGAGCCCTTCACCTTCAACCACAGTACCGGGAGCCAGCTACGGGCCCACCAAACGAACAAGAAACTGGACAGCGTAGCCAGCGCGATATATGAGGTCTCCTTGGTTGAAAAAGTCAACGCCAGCAATACCGCTGCCACATACAGGAAGCGGTTCTTACCCGTATCGATGTACTTCCACATGGCGATGATCAGGCCGAAGTCCAGAGCGATAGAGAAGATGTCGTTCCTAATATACCGGCTGAAATAGAAGATCGATGGGGAGAAGGCCAGCATGACCGCCACCGCCAGGGCGCCCCACTTGCCCAGGTGCCCCCGGAGAAACAGGGGCATTATCACCAGGACGGACCCGAAGAGCGCCGGGAAGACCCGAGGGGCCGACAGGTTGTCCCCGAAGAGGAAAAGGCCGCCGGCCGTGAGATGGAACAAGAGCGGGCCATGCAACAACGGGTTGTGGATGAATTCATTCCCCTGAAAGAGCTGCCAGCTGAAGTAGGCGTGCAGGCTTTCGTCGTGGTGGTACGCGCCTGAGCCCAGGTCCCAGAGCCGCATGACCAGCGCGACGACGAGCAGCACGCCGTACACGATAGGCTCCCAGGGAATGCCTCGGAGGCTGAACGCTATCCCGGGGAGACGAAGAGACAGCCAGGGCGCGGCTCCATCGCCCGCCTCGTAGTCAACGACTTGCTCAGCAGTATATGCCATGAAGTCCTGTGTGAGAGCCTCGCCTCATCTCTCCCATCCTCGGCGTCAATGCTCGGCCCAGGTTGCTTTTCCTGTGCCGACCTTACCCGGCGCGGCGCACATATATTACTACGCCATCATTTTGAAAGGCGATGTCCATGAACTGGCTCAGATGTTGGTCCACATCCCGTCCGTACGTGACCCGTTCGAGATTACCCGCTATGACGTAGGTCACATCGTACTTATCCATGGTCCGCTGCACCTTCTCGATATCCTGGTCCTTATAGATAGTCTCCACGTCCAGGCTCCGCTCTGCGATGGGGTCGTAGGGATTCCCGCGCCACTGATGCTCGTGGCCGGGCCAACCGAGAATGGTGGGGAACCCCGTGCGCTGTGATATACGGCTGACGGCGGGGTTATAGTCCCCCGTCGGTCTTCCGTTGTTGCGGGGAGACGCCTCCACGATCACTGGGGCGCCCATGGCGTTGTCCTTCAGCCACTCAACAGCTTCGAACTCCTGCGGGTCCGCCCGGGCGGCGGCCGCCAGGGCGTTCAGGGTCGGGTCGGGATTGAACTGCTGGGCTTTGTTATAGATCGCCGCGGGGACGTAGACAAAGGCGGCTACGACCATCACCGTGACCGACCCCATCAGCAGCGGCACCCCGATCCGCCTGGCGATCCGGTTCTTCCACGGATGCGTGGCGAGGAAGTACAGGCTCACGGCTCCTCCCGCCGCCATCAGCGGCCAGGTCTGGTAATAGACCTTGAAGACGGTGTTCATGCGATTGCCAAAGAAGTCCGAGATATGGAACAGCTCAGCCCCCAGGGTCAGGAAGAAGCTGAAGGCTATCAGCAGCAGAACGAACTGCATCGGCGTCGACCGGCCCCTCTCGTCGCGAGTCTTGCGGAACAGCAGCGTCAGGGTCAGCCCCAGGATGATGAAGAAGGGCAGAAGGTGCCAGAACCGGCTGCCGATGGAGAGCAGCGACTCGGACACGCTGCCGGAGTGGTCAAGGCGGAGGAGTCTGTTATCGCCGGCCAGGCCTAATCCTAGCTCTACGAAGGCCCACATGACGAAGGGGATCAGAGGCAAGGCGACCGCCCACAGGGGGACGCTCCCAAGACCACGCTTGGGGGCCGGCTGCTGAGGCTCGGGAGGGGCGTCGCCCGCCGTCGCCTGGGGTAGCCCATCCGATGCGACGGGTTGCCCCGCATGGCTTCTTCCGCTGGCGCGGCGATCGAGGAACCGGCGCACCGCCGCAAAGGCGGGCCGTCTCAGGCCACCCCATGACAGGGCTGCCAGCAGCGAGAGGTTCAAGAGAAGGAACGGCCCCCATATCAGGAAGAAGTGTAGCTGCCGGGTCATGGAACGGCGGACCGGTAGAATCCCGGAGGCCTGCGTGTGCAGGTCAACGTAAAAGGGGACGAAGAGGGCCACGGCCCCGGCGGCGATGATGGCCATAACCGCCACCACCGACATAAGGCTTACCTGCCGTCCTGCGGACCATGCCCGATAAAACTTGAGCAGCAGAGCGGCGAGGAACAACGCCGTAAAGGTCGGCAGGTCCCAGCTGTTCAGGAATCCCAGGCTCCCCAGGACCAGGACCACTAGCAACACCTCCCACGGCCTGGAGCGCAGCCAGCCAAGTCCCAGGGCCACAGGTGAGCGCAGGACGTTGTAGCTCATCGCCACCGCAAGGAGCACGAAGGGCAAGGACATGACGTGGGGGTGCAGGTCTCCCAACAGGAAGCTGAAGAAGGGGAACTCCGTTATGGTGAAATCGACCCCCTGCCCGCCGACAAAGGTGTTGATCACCCTGGTCGAACGGAACCACCACCAGAAGTCGTCCGGGTACCAGGTGCTGCTGGCGGTGGCGGCCGTGAGCCCGTTGATATCCACCCACTCCCATACGGAGCTCGTGCCGATATCGTTGACCCTGAGGAACTCCAGCCCTCCCACCAGGTTGCCGATGAAAAGCAGCAGCACGGCCGCGAAGACTCCCGTTAAAAGCGCCGCCGGGACGCCGGCCCGCCGACCGCCGGGACGCCGTATGGACCGGACCAGGTTGTACACCAGGCTCATGACCCCGGTGGCCGCCATGGCCGCTATAGACATCAGGGCCAGGTTGTAGGTGATGCTGGATGCGATGCCGGTGGCCTGCGTGAGACCGGCGTTCATCAAGTAGCCGAAGTAGTAGTAGCTGATGGGCTCCCCGGCGAACCAGGGGTCGTTGGGCGGGAAGTTGGGGCTGGCCAGCACAGCGTTCAGAAGCGCGAAATCCATCGGCTGCTCGGTGTGGGCGATGGCGGGAGTGTAGCTTCGGATGACACCCCACACCACGAACACCAGCGCGAAGACGACCTCCGTCGCCAGTATTACCCGCCATTGCCTGGTAACAAAGGCCTGGACCGATCGCCGCCGTCGCCAGAGCACCAGCAGGGCCACCGCCAACACCATCACGAAGGCGATGGACACCCCAAGCCGGCTGTTGGGCAGAACCCTCGCTATGCCCAGGACCCAGAAGAGATATGCGACCAGGAGCAGGCCGATAGGCCGGCTGAAGGCGTAGCCCCTATCCGGTAGATTCCGGAAGAAGGTCGTGGTGATCGGGAGGGCCATCAGCCCCAGGAGGGCCAGGACCAGCCACCAGAGAAGGGCGTCTACCAACGGTTACGCCTCTCTGGAGAACAGGGCCTCCACAAACTCTTTGGCGTCGAAGGGGGCCAGGTCCTCGAGCCCCTCTCCCGTGCCAACGAACAGGATAGGCAACCCGAGCTGCTCCGCGATAGCCAGGACGACGCCTCCCTTTGCGGTGCCATCGAGCTTGGCCAGAAACAGGCCGGTGACACCCACGGCCTCAGCAAAGTGCTTTGCCTGGACGACGCCATTCTGGCCGGTAGTGGCATCCAAAACCAGCACGGTCTCGTGTGGGGCCTCAGGGTCAAACCGCTGGATAACACGGTGGATCTTCTTGAGCTCTTCCATCAAGTTGGCCTTGGTGTGGAGCCTGCCCGCGGTGTCGATCACGACGGCGTCGGCGCCACGAGCCTTGGCCGCCTGCAGAGCGTCGAACGCCACTGCCCCCGGGTCCGCTCCCTGTTTGTGAGCCACGACCTCTGCTTCCGTCCGAGAGGCCCAGATTTCCAGCTGCTCGATGGCCGCCGCCCTGAAGGTATCCCCGGCGGCCAGGAGGACTTTCTTGCCGTCCTCGACCAGCAGGTTGGCAAGTTTGGCGATGCTCGTTGTCTTGCCCACGCCGTTGACCCCGACCACCAGTATCACGTAGGGCTTGGCGGGAAGGGAAAGGGCATCCCCACCGGCGGTCAGGGCAGATTCGCCGTGACTGCCTTCCAGGATGCGTACCATTTCTTCTTGGAGGAGCACCCTCACAGAGGCACCGTCGTTGGCCCCTTCCTCGTGCCCACGCTCCTTCACCCGCTCCAGGAGGCGCATCGTGAGGTCCACACCCACGTCGGCGCCGATCAGCGCCTCCTCCAGCTCCTCCCAGAGCTCGTCGTCGATCTTCGAACGGTCCAGCAAGCCGGCGATGCGCCCGAACCAGGTCCGGCGGGTCCGCTCTACCCCCGCTTCCACCTTCTCTTTTTTCCGCCCAAAGAGCCTGACCATTGCACGGCATGATAGCATGGCTCCAGAAAAGGGGTCAATGAAACGGCGCTCGCCCAGCCGCCTCCCCTCGTCTACTATAAATCGGTACGCTCAACCTGTCGCGGGGGGTTTCGGCCTCGGGCTGATAGGTCCCTTCGTGAGGGCGGCGGCACGGTTCGGCGGCCAGCGGGAGCTTTCAGCAGGGAGGAGCCATGCGACTAGGAGTCGTCTTTCCCCAGACCGAGGTCGGCGCGGACCCGGGAGCGGTACGCGCCTTCGCGCAGGCCGCCGAGGACCTGGGCTACCAGCATATCCTGGCCTTCGACCACGTCCTGGGCGCCGACACCGGCAGCCGCCCCGATTGGCAAGGCGCTTATACCAACAAGGACCTCTTCCACGAGCCCTTCGTCCTCTTCGGGCACCTGTCCGCCGTCACCAGCCGCATCGAGTTTGTTACGGGAGTCCTGGTCCTCAGTCAACGGCAGACAGCCCTGGTGGCAAAGCAGGCCGCGGAGGTGGACGTCCTCTCCGGAGGCAGAACGAGGCTGGGGATCGGCATCGGCTGGAACGATGTCGAATACGAAGCGCTCAACGAGAACTTTCACAACCGGGGGGCCCGTAGCGAGGAGCAGGTCTCACTGATGAGGGCTCTGTGGACCCAGGAGGTAGTGACCTTTCAGGGCAAGTGGCATACCGTCACCGCAGCGGGCATCAACCCACTGCCCGTGCAGCGGCCCATCCCCGTCTGGTTCGGCGGCCACGCCGACAAGGTGCTGCGCCGCATCGCCCACATCGGCGATGGGCTTATACTGTCCTCCAACGACCCGCCCAACGAACGGAGGGCTGCGGCCATCCAGCGGATGCGCGGGTATGCCCAGGAGGCCGGCAGAGACCCGGCAGCCATCGGCCTGGATGCCCGCGCCAACATGCGAGACGGCCTCGATGAGGCCATGGCCCAGGCGGCGAAGTGGCAAGAGCTGGGCGCCACACATCTTAGCTTCAACACGATGAATGCTGGGCTCAAGGGTGTGGACAGGCACATCGACGCGATCAGGCGTTTCAAAGAGGCGATGAAGTCATAGCCTGTTCACGCCGAGCGGGCCTACGGGGGTAAAACAGCTATGGATTACAAGGTCATCTCCGGCGATGCCCATGTCGATCTCACCTGGCTCCCTGCTAATCTCTTCGTGGACAACGCGCCGAGCCGGCTGAAGGAGCGTTCACCGAAGGTGGTGGAGACGGACCGGGGTCCTCGTTGGCGCGTCGGCGACATCGACCTCGGCGGCGTGGCCTGGGTGGGCTCCAGCGGCAGGGCGCCCGTCAAGGGCGTGGAGCGGCGCCTGGACCGGATGATCGAGACCGGTCTTTACGAGGACGGGGCCAAGGGGATCTATCGTCCGACGACGCCGGAGCTGCGGATCAAGGACCAACAGCTCGATGGAGTCGACGCCGAGGTGCTCTACGGTCTGTTTACGGTGGGAGCCCGGGTCTACGAAGATGTCGAGCTGGCCACCTTCGTGTACCAGACCTATAACGACTGGGCGGCTGACTTTTGCAGCAAGGCCCCCGAGCATCTTGCCGCTCTGGCCTGCATACCGAACCACGACCCCGAAGAGGCCGTAACCGAGCTCCGCCGGGCGGCCAAGCTCGGTCTGCGCGGCGCGGACTTTGGGGTTTCCACGGCATGCAAGCCCATATATCACGGCGCCTGGGATGTCTTGTGGGACGCCGCCGCCGAGTGCAACATGCCCGTCTCCTTCCACGCCGCCGGCTCTCGCACCCGGCAGCCGGACCCGGAAGACGTCCAGTCGTACGGGCGCACCGCCTTCGCCGTGAGTCTCTCGATGATGCACATGGCCGGCGGTGAATACCTGGCTAGCATCATCCTCTCCGGCGCCTGCGACCGGCATCCCGACTTCAAGTTCGTGCTGGGAGAGTGCGGCGTAAGCTGGATTCCCCATCTGTTGGTCCGGCTGGATGACCGGTACGAGGACCAGTTCCGGGAGCTCGGACTCAGCATGTTGCCGAGCGAGTTTTGGCGTCGCCAGGGCTACAGCACCTACCAGGACGACGCTATCGTCGCGGACATCGTCGATCTCGTCGGCGTCGATAAGGTCATGTGGAGCTCCGATTTCCCCCACCCAGACGGCGTCTGGCCTGACTCGCGGCAGGTCATAGAGTCGAATCTTCGGAGCGTGGACCCGGAGACTCGATACAAGGTCATCTGCGAAAACGCAGGGAAGCTCTATGGCTTCATGAGCTAGCTCGGAGCCTCATGTGCTCAGGGTCTGCGCAACACGAGAGTCTGATCAACGACCAGCGGCTTTAAGGAGAGTGCCATGTCCTACCAGATGGTTTCCTGTGACGACCATATGGACTTGAATTGCCTTCCTCCGAAGCTCTGGGAGGAGCGTCTACCGGCCGCGTTCAAGGACCGAGCGCCGAAGGTAGTGGAGATGCCCCAAGGGCCATCCTGGGTCCGTGAAGGGGAGCGCTGGGGCTACCACGGCTCGCGGGAGGCGGCCGGGATGGTCAGTAAGTTCACCAATTTCGGGATCCCGGAAGAGGTGGAGCCCGGCGTATTTCGCCCCTCGACGCCGAGATACCGGCTGGAGGACATGGACCGGGACGGCGTCTACGCCCAGGTGATCTACAACCTCCTGGGCTGGGCGTTTCAAGACCAGGAACTCAAAGCCGAGTGCCTTAAGGCCTTTAACTCGTGGCTGGCCGAGGACTTCTGCCAGGCCGACCCGGACCGCCTGGTGGGCCTCGCCTTCCTCCCGTGCCATACTCCCCAGGCCGCTATCCAGGAGCTGGCACGGGTCGTGAAGATGGGGCTTCGCGGCGCGGTCTTCGATGTTTTCGCCTCCGCTTCGCCGATCTTCGACGAGGCCTGGGACCCCTTCTGGGCGGCGGCGCAAGACTCCGGGGCAATCATCAGCGTCCACATCGGCGGGGGCTTTCACACCCTGTCCCGCGCGGGAGGCGCGCCGAGGTTGTGGAGGACACCGACCAGCGCCGCCATCGTGTGCATGCAGCTGGACGAGGTAGTCGCCAGCGTCATCTTCAGCGGTATCCTGGAACGTCATCCCAGACTGCGGCTGGTTATGGGGGAATCGGGCATTGGGTGGGTGCCCTTCGTCCTGGAGCGTCTGGAATACGAGTATGACAACTACTTCGACGCGATGAAGGACGATCGTCCCAAAATCAGGCCCACCGAGCTCTTCCGGCGGCAGATGTACGTCACCTTCCAAAATGAAAAGCTGGGCGTCCAGCTGATCCCCCACATCGGCGTGGACAACGTCATGTGGGCCTCGGACTACCCTCACCCGGACGGCACGTTCCCGCAGTCCCGGGAGGCCGTGGAGAGCATATTCACCGGAATCGACCCCGGTATCAAGCGCAAAGTCACCCGAGATACCGCGGCTAGCCTCTACGGCTTGACCGTACCCTAGCCGCTACTCCAAAATCCCCTCTCCCTTTATAGGGCCCTGCCTCCGAAGTGCCCTTCACGTGTCACCCTGAGCGAAGCCGAAGGGTCTGGTGAGGTGGGGTACCCTGTCGGGAGCTAGCCCCGCCCCAGATTCTTCCTCGCTCCGCTCGTCAGAATGACATTTGGAGCAAACCCCCTCAAGGGGGTTCGCGGGCAGCGCCAGCAGGCCCGCCTGAGGCGGGCGCCTGACGGCGAGGAGAGAAGGATGCCGGGGCTCCGCCCCTATTGACACCCCTATTTCAGCATCCTGCTAGATGACACCCTTGTCGCGCAATTCGGCGATCTGCTCCCAGCCGTAGCCGTGGGCCAGCAGCACCTCTTCCGTGTGCTCCCCGAACTCGGGGGCGGGGAACCTGGCGGACCCGGGGGTCTCGCTGAGCTGCACAGGAACGCCGACCTCTTTCATCTGGCCGTAGACCGGGTGGCTGAGCTCCGTGAAGTACTCATTGGCGATCACCTGCGGATCGTCGGGAAGGTCATCGTAGTTCTGCACCGGCGAGCAGAGAATGCCATGCTTTTTGAGAATCGGGACCCATTCATCTCGGGTCTTGGCAGCAAATACCTTGTTGAGTATCTGGATGAACTCCACGCAGTTGTCGCGTCGGACGTCCATAGTCGAGAACCTGGAGTCGTCGATAAACTGCTCGATCTCCAGAGCTCGGCAGAAGTCAGTCCAATAGCGGTCCGCCTGAACGCAGCCCAGGGCTACCCAGCGGTCGTCACCACAGGGGTAGAGGTTGAAGAGAGGGTTCGGCGCCCGGTCTATGATCCGGCCCCGGGGCATATCGCCGTTGAGCAGGTAGGCGTTCAGGGTCATCGCCTGGAGGGTCAGCTGGCCGCCAAGTTGAGAGGTCCGGACATGCTGCCCGACGCCGTACCGCTCCCTGGCGATGATCGCTAAAAGGATGCCGTGGGCCAGAATGATCGCCCCGGTCTGGTCCGAGGTGCCCTGGGCGGCGTGGATCGGCGTCCCTACTGAGGCCGCCAGCATGGACATGAACCCGCCGCGGGCCTGGCCGAGAATATCGAAGACCCCGTCCTGAGCGTCCGGCCCTTCCGGACCCAACCCCGAGACCGATCCGTAGATGATCTTCGGATTGATCTTCCGAATAGTCTCGTAGTCCACTCCCAGCTTCTCCACAACACCCACCCGGAAGTTCTGGGTGATCACGTCGGCTTTCTCAGCCATCGCGTAGAAGATCTGACGCCCTTCCTCCGCCTTGAGATTCAGGGTCATGCTTTTCTTGTTGCGGTTCATAGTCTGGAAATAGCTGTTGATCGATGCGGCCTTGCCTGAGGCGGGGCCGCCCAGACCCTGGAAGCCCCGTCCGGGGTCTCCGTTGACCGGGTCCTCGATCTTGATGACCTGCGCCCCCATGTCGGAGAGCATGACCGTTCCCCAGGGGCCGTTCTGCCATATAGTCATGTCCAGTATGGTTATCCCGTCCAGGGGCGACCTCATGCGATCTCCTTCCCTTCAAGGCGCATTGCCTTGAGAGTCCTGCTGAGCCGGCGCCGTCCGGGCCTTCGGCGCCATTCTATCACGGGAGTCGGGGGAAGCCGCCTGGAGTGCGCTGACGCACGGTAACAGGGTCGGTCCGTCAGTGAGTAGCGATCCGACGGAGAAGCTTGGCCCGTCCTAGAGCCTACTCCAAAACCCTGTGGGATCTGTCGAACCGTCCTTCGACATGCTCAGGACGAACGGGCAACAAAGCGCCCTCCGTTCGTGGTGAGCATGTCGAACCACGTTTTAAAATGGCTCCTACAAGGACTCGGGCTAACAGCTTGGCAGCGGCATCGCCGCCGTTAGCCCGATAGTACCTGGCCCGGCAGGGCGCCGGTTGGCTCCCCATTTTCCAGGAGCACTTCACCGTTGACGATGACCCACTCCATGCCGGTGGCACGTTTCACCAGCCGCGACTCCCCGCCCGGCAGGTCGTAGGAGACCTCGACGGGCATGGATGCCAGGGTCTCGGGATTGAAGATACAGAAGTCCGCGGCGGCCCCGGCTTCGATAACGCCCCTGTCTCGGAGGCCCATTATCTTGGCGGGGGCAGAGGTCAGGGCGGCCACCGCCTCTTCCAGCGAGAAGGCCCTTTTCTCCCTGACCCAGTGGCTCAGGAGATAGCTGGGGTAGTCCACACCGCAACGGTCGTGCAGGTGAGCCCCGGCGTCGGAAAGGCCGGCGATGGTTACGGGACTTTTTAGCATCGTTTCGACTGCTTCCTCATTGGCGTTGCCCAGCATCCCGAACTCGGTGCCCAGCTTCTCCTCTAAGGTGATATCAAGGAACAGGTCGGCGAACTCGACGCCGCGCTCCTTCGCCACCTCCGCTAATGTGCGCCCCTCCAGGGATCGGTTCTTGTCCGACGCCGCCTTGGCGACGCTGACGCGGTCCAGGCGAATCCTGCCGAAGGCGGAGCTGGGGTCCATCTCCTTGCTCAGAATAGCCCTGGCCTCCGGGTCCTTGAGCCGGGCGAGCTTCTGGTCGTCGGGCAGGCCCCGGAAATCCTTCCATGCCTCTGAGCTGTTGAACACATGGGTGTCGCGGAGGGTGAAGGGCATGTCCGAACGCTGGCAGCGCATGACGGCGTAGACTTGGGAGCCCAGGCGCTGGGCATTCTCCATGTAGTCAAGCATCGAGCGCCACTGCTCCGGCTTGTCAGGCCGATAACCGAACTCGTTCCAGTTGATCGGGCGTCCGGTGCGCTTTCCCATCTCGAAGAGCTGGTCTCGGTCCTCCTGGTCCCAGTTCAGAGACTTGGTCCGAGGGTTGATGCCGATAACCCCGCGGCCCAGGCCGCCCAGGACGTCGGCCAGGGCGAACATCTCCGATTCGGCGGCCACGTAGGAGGGGATCGGCTCGCCGAACTCTCCCTTCTGGTGAGCGACGCGGGAGGTGCTGAAGCCGATGGCGCCAGCGTCCATGCCGTCACGCACCAGCTTCGCCATCGCTTCGACTTCCTCAGAAGTCGCCTCCCGCTCGATGGCGTCGGGTCCCATGACATACCGACGCACCGCCGAGTGTCCGACCTGCGCGGCGACGTTTATCCCAAGGCCGCGCCGGCGCAGCCAGCCGAGGTATTCGGAAGTCGTCTCCCACTCCCAGGGTAGCCCATGTTCAAGGGTGTGCTTGGAGACCCCTTCCACGGAGCTGAACATTCCCATGGTGTAGTCCCGGTCCTTGGGGCGGACGGGCGCCATGGCATAGCCGCAGTTGCTCATCAGCACCGTTGTGATGCCGTGGTAGCAGGACGGCGTGGCGAGGGGGTCCCAGGCAAGCTGGGCGTCGTAATGCGTATGGACATCGATAAAGCCCGGCGAAAGGGCGCACCCCTTGGCGTCAATGACGGTCTTGGCCTGCCCGTCCACCTCCCCGACCTCCACGATTCGGCCCTCGGTCACCGCCACCGACCCTTGAGTCGAGGGTCTTGCTGTTCCATCGACGATGCGAGCATTCTTGATCAATAGATCATAGGCCATGGCGATGCACCTCCGCTCTACCGAGATCTCAGGCTTCCGATATCCTGGCGCAAGTCTATGACCCTGCATAAGCCCCGTCAAGCGTTTCAACATAGCGTGTCATGGCCGTTCCCGTTTTCCGAGTCCCTAAAAGGGATGAGTTCCGTAACCACGCTGTTACAATAGGATGCCGGAGCCCGGCTGGCGGCTACTCAAGCCAGTCGCTCCTGAAATGCACCAGAGGTGCCTCCAATGAACAAATTCTTGAACAGCCTTGACGAGGCCGTCGCCGGGGTGACCAACGGGGACACGGTGCTGGTCGGCGGCTTTCTGGGCTCCGGCACGCCCCACAACCTTCTGGCCGCCCTGGCCAAAAGGAAGGTCAAAGACCTGGCGGTGGTCGCCAACGGCGGCTCCGAGTGGTGGCCGCTCATGGAGGCGGGGCAGGTGGGCCGGCTCATATCCTGCTTTCCCATCTACCGCCGGCGGCCCGAGTCCACCGAGTTCGTCGCTCAGCGGATCGCTGAGGGGAGGCTGGAGGTGGAGACGGTACCCGCCGGTATCCTGGAGGAGCGTATCCGGGCCGGAGGCTCGGGGCTCGGGGCATTCTATCGGGAGGCCGCCGAGGGGACGGAGTTCGACGCCGGAAAAGAAGCGCGCACCCTCAACGGCAAGCCCTACGTCCTGGAGGAGGCCATCACGGCCGACGTCGCCCTGGTGCTGGGATGGCGAGCTGACCGGTGGGGGAACGTGGCCTGCCGCATGGCGGCGGGCAACCGGAACATCGTCATGGCGCAGAGCGCCGCGACGACGATCGTCGAGGTGGAGGAGAGGGTCTATCTCGGCGGCCTCGACCCCAACAGGATCGACATCCCCGGCATCTTCGTCGACCGCGTCATCCGGGCCCCCAAGGTGGTCAAGTGGGCCCAGGACGAGCCGGGGAACGTGGCCAAGCGAGAGAGGGAGTCCCGCCCTTTACAGGGGCTGACGCGGGAGCTGATCGGTCTCAGGGCCGCCAAGGAGCTCAAGGACGGCATGCACGTGAACCTGGGTATCGGCATTCCCGTCTTCGTCAGCAACTTCATCCCCGATGGGCTGGAGATCGTGCTGCACTCAGAGCAGGGGGTGCTGGGCTACGGCCCCGAGGCGCAGGAGGAGCGGGACTGGGACTACGATCTTATCAACGCCTCGGGACGGCCCATGACCCTGTTGCAGGGTGCCTCGTGCTTCGACTTCGGCCTGTCCTTTGGGATGATCCGAGGTGGACGGCTGGACATGAGCATACTGGGGGCCTTCGAGGTCTCGGAGCGGGGGGACCTGGCCAATTGGAAGCGGCCCGGCGAGGCGGTCGGCGGCGTCGGCGGGGCAACAGAGCTGGCCATGGGGGCCAAGCGGGTCATCGCCACCATGGAGCACACGGACTTCAATAGCAAGCCCCGGATCGTCAAACGGTGCAGCATGCCGTTGACGGCCCCGAGGGCCGTGGACCGGATCGTCACCAACCTGGCAGTCATCGACGTGACGCCGGACGGGCTTGTGCTCCGAGAGGTCGCGCCGGGGGTGACCCCCGAAGAGGTGCAACGGCTGACCGAGCCCAGGCTCGCCAAGAGCCCGGACCTCAGGGAGATGGAGCTCTGACAACCCTACAAGGGGAGGGGACTCCCCCTTCCCTGCGAGGGAAGGGGGCCAGGGGGTTAGGTCTCAAAGGTGGCACGCCAGGCGTCACCCTGAGCGAAGTCGAAGGGTCTGGAGTGGTTGGGGGTCTTCTGTTGAGCCTACGCCACCCCAGATTCTTCGCACGCCTGCGGCGGGCTCAGAATGACATAGTGTGCAAGGCCGGGCGAAGGCTAGGATGGGGGGTGATCGCCCTCACCGGCTCAGAACCGTTCCTCCAGGTTGCCAATCTCCACCAGGTCGATAGAGGGGACCTGGCGTTTATTGGGCCGTGATGCCGCCATCGATGACAAGCTCGCTGCCGGTGACGAAGGATGCTTCGTCCGAAGCCAGATACAGCGCCCCGTAGGCGACGTCTTCAGGGGTCCCCCTTCGCCCCAGGACCGACCTGGCGGCCATGGCAGCCTTCCCTGTTTCATCGGGAGAGATCTGCTCGCCCATGGCTGTATCGATAGGTCCCGGATGGATCGAGTTGGCCCTGATGCCATCCTTGCCGTACTGAATGGCAGTGGTCTTGGTCAGCAATCGTACCGCGCCCTTGGAAGCGCTGTAAGCGCTGCTGCGGGGGCTGCCCACGAGCCCGGCGGTGCTGGAGATGTTGATGATGGAGCCGCCGCCGGCCTTCCGCATCTCGGGGATCGCCAGCTTGGTCCCCAAAAAGACGCCCCGAGCGTTGACGTCCATGATCAGGTCCCACTCCTCGGTGGAGGTCTCCTCGACCTGACTCCCACGCCATATGCCGGCGTTGTTGACCAAAACGTCCAGCTTGCCGAAGCGCGAAACGGTCGCCTGCACCGCCATACGCCACTCCTCCTCGCTGGTCACGTCCAAGCGCACGAAGAGGGCGTCGCCACCGGACTTGCCGATCTCCGCCGCCAGCCTGGCCCCCTCCTCTTCCAGGATGTCACCAATGACCACTCTGGCCCCTTCCCGAACGAAGAGCCTGGCCTCGGCTTCCCCCTGACCTCGGGCCCCACCGCTGATGAGAGCGACCTTGCCTTTCAACCTCATGGGCTCCTCCTTCAGACGTCTACATCGAAACGGCTCCCGCAGCCTTCTTCTATCCTGGTTATTGGCAGCATTCTAGCCGGTCGCCGGTCTCGCCCACAAGCTTGGCGGTGTGTCCGCCTGCGCCCCTGCCATGGCATAGTGCCTCTGCAGCTTCGTTATTGGGTCGGTGTTGGGCCTCATGACTGGAGTGTAGGGGGGTCGAGTGAGGGGCGCTGGGACCGGCTTCGCGCCGGAGTCGCCGGCGGGGTGATTTGAACCGCGCCGCGCCGTCTGCCACAATAGCCTCCGCACCGGAACGCTAGAACCTGTTCCACAATTCCCGCTGGGGAGTCCAGATGGGGATACTCTCCTTTCGCGGAGGGCCTAGGGGCCTGTCCTGAGCGAACTCGAAGGGATGTGCCCCCAGATTCACAACACCTGCGGGTGGGTGGGTGAGAAGCAAACGTTGGTCTTTTTTGGAGTAGCTTTTCGGAGACGAACGAGATCAAAGGAGGACGGCCATGGGAGAGCTTGACGGCAAGGTGGCGATCATCACCGGGGCGGGCCGCCTCCGGGGAATCGGGCGCGCCACCGCGGTCGCCCTGGCCGAGATGGGGGCCGACATCGTCCCCACCGGCACAGGGCGCCCGCGGGAGAGCTACCCTCCCGACGAGCAGGAGGTGGGCTGGCGGGACATCGAGAGCACGGCGGAGCAGGTCCGCGCCCTGGGACGCCGGGCGCTCCCCCTGGTGGGGGATGTCAGCAAGGTCGAGGACGTGCAGCGCATGGTGGACGCAACGATGGAGGAGTTCGGCCGCATAGACATCCTGGTCAACAACGCCGCCTTTCGCCGGGGTGAGGACCGGGTGACGGTGGACCAGATGGAGGAATCGGTCTTCCGCCGGGTTATCGAGGTCAAGGTGACGGGGGCCTTCCTCTTTTCCAAGGCCGTCTCCAAGGTCCTCCTGGAGCAAGGGGAGGGCGGACGTATCGTGAACATCTCCTCGGTTGCGGGCAAGCGGGGCTCCCCCACGACGCCCGCCTACGCCACAGCCAACTTCGGTTTACAGGGCTTTACCCAGGTGCTGGCCCAGTGGCTGGCTCCCAACCAGGTGACCTGCAACGCCATCTGCCCGGGGGTGACCGATACCTCCCGCATGGACGAACTGGGGTATCCGCGGAACGATCGGTGGGAGCAGACACTGCGCAATATCCCCATGAAGCGCGCCGCAACCGACGAGGAGGTGGCCGGCGTGATCGCCTTCCTGTGCTCCCCAGCCGGGGGCTACATCACGGGCCAGTCCATCAACGTGGACGGCGGCATGGTCATGTGGTGAAGGGGAGTGAAGACCCAAGACTGGCGGGGCTGCGCCCTGCAGCGTAACGGCGGTGATCGGCCACCTGGTTTCTCCCTGTGCGGGGGCGGTCCTATCCTCCCTCCCACAGAGAAAACGGCCCCCGTCCTTCCTGGAAAGACAGGGGCCGTTTTCTCTATGGCCGCTCCACGAGGGAGTTTTTCTAGAAGCCTCCCATGTCTCCGGGCGGCATCGGTGGCATGGCAGGACTCTTCTCCTTGATGTCGGTTATCATCGACTCAGTGGTCAGAATCATGCCGGCGATGCTGGCACCATGCTCGATGGCCGCTCGGGTGACCTTGGCCGGGTCCATGATGCCGGCCTGGATCATGTCGCCGTATTTCATTTTCTCGGCGTCGAAGCCATACTTGGTGTCCTTGGACTTGCGGATCTCCTGGACCACCACGGAGCCTTCGCCGCCGGAGTTCTGAACGATCTGGCGGAGTGGCTCTTCCATGGCCTTGGAGACGATCCTGATACCGGTGGTCTCGTCATCGTCGGCGCCCTTCAGCTTGTCCAGAACGGCCTGGGAGCGGATCAGGGTGACCCCTCCACCGGCTACGATTCCCTCCTCCACGGCGGCCCGGGTAGCGGAAAGGGCATCCTCGACACGCCCCTTCTTCTCCTTGAGTTCAACCTCGGTGGCGGCGCCGACTTTGATGACGGCCACGCCGCCAGCCAGCTTGGCCAGCCTCTCCTGGAGCTTCTCACGGTCGAATTCGGAGGTGGTCTCCTCGATCTGGGCCTTGATCTGGGTCATGCGGCCCTTGATGGCTTCGTCGGAGCCATGCCCCTCGACGAAGGTGGTGTTGTCCTTATCGGATACAACCTTGCGGGCCCTGCCCAGGTCCTGGATCGTCGCCGAGTCCAGCTTGCGCCCTATCTCTTCACTGATGACCTGGCCGCCCGTCAGGATCGCCATGTCCTCCAGCATCGCCTTGCGCCGGTCGCCAAAGCCGGGGGCCTTGACGGTCAGGCAGTTCAGCGTGCCGCGCAGTTTGTTGACCACCAAGGTGGCCAACGCCTCGCCATCTACATCCTCCGCTATGAGGACGAAGTTCTTGCTCACTTGAAGGACCTTCTCCAGAAGCGGCAGGATGTCGGAGACTGCGGAGACCTTCTTGTCGGTGATCAGAATGTAGGGGTCCTCAATGACCGCCTCCATGCGGTCGGGGTTGGAGACGAAATAGGGGCTGATATAGCCCCTGTCGAACTGCATCCCCTCCACAAACTCGGTCTCGTACTTGATCCCCTTCGACTCTTCGACGGTGATGACGCCATCCTTGCCGACCTTCTCCATCACCTCGGCGATGAGGGTGCCGATCTCAGCGTCGTGAGCCGAAAGAGATGCGACCTGGGAGATCTGTTCCTTGCCCGCCACAGGGGTTGCAAGCTTCTTGATCTCGTCCTTGACTTTTTCAACCGCCAGGTCGATACCCCGCTTCAGGGCCATAGGATTGGCGCCGGCGGCGACATTCTTGAAGCCTTCGTGAACGACGGCCTGGGCCAGGACCGTGGCGGTGGTGGTGCCGTCACCGGCGACGTCGTTGGTCTTGGTGGCGGCCTCTTTCAGCAGCTGGGCTCCCATGTTTTGCAGAGGATCCTCGAGCTCGATCTCCTTGGCTATGGTGACACCGTCGCTGCACACCTGCGGCGGGCCGAACTTCTTGTCCAATACGACGTTTCGGCCCCTAGGCCCCAGGGTGACCTTGACCGTGTCGGCCAGGGAATCAATCCCCTTGATGAGGCTCCTTCTGGCCTCCTCGGCATATGCGATCTGCTTCGCTGGCATTCTGCCTCCTTCTCTCTATGTAAAAACTATAGCTGCTTGCCTGGGGGGGTTAGCCGATCTTCGCCAGTATGTCGCTCTCCCTGAGGACCAGAAGCTCGTCACCCCCATCCTTGACCTCGGTGCCGCCATACTTGGCATAGATAACCTTGTCGCCTTTTTTGACGTCCATCGGGATCCGCTTGCCGTCATCCGTCACCCTGCCAGGGCCGACGGCGACGACCTCACCCTCCTGGGGTTTCTCCTTGGCCGTGTCCGGCACAATAATGCCGCCCCTGATCTCCTCCTCCGTCGATTCCGAGGGCTTGACAATCACTCTGTCAGCCAACGGCTCCAGCTTTCTAGCCACTGATACCTCCTTCAAAACTATGATCTTCTCACCTGGAATTTAGCACTCACGCTCGCCGACTGCTAATCCGCTGACTATCCTACGGGCGCACAGCTTCCGTTGTCAAGAGGCCAGGTGGCCCAGCGAAGCCGTTAGCGACGTTCATGCTTGGACCGCTGGGTCTTAGAAGGATGCTGACGAACACCCCCAAACCCCCTCACCCTACTTGTTGTTTTACACGGTAACGTGTAGACTTCAGCGATGGACGAGCGGCTGAGGGAGCGCAAAGAGCGGTGGCAGGCCGAAAGAGTGAAAGCCCTGCGGCGGACCCTGGGACTGACGCAGCAAGCGTTGGCCCAGGAGATGGGCACCCGGCAGCAGACCATCAGCGAATGGGAGACAGGGCTGTACAGCCCCCGGGGCGCATCGTCCACCCTGCTCAACATGATCGCCGAGCGGGCGGGGTTCGAGTATGAGACCGCCACCCGCAAGAAGCCTCCAAACAAAGGGGCGGACTGAGCCATGCAAGCCCCCGCCAGCGTTCATGCTGGAGCCGCCTTCGCAGCGTCGCCGAGAGATCAACCAGGGGCGCGGCGAAGAGGCGCCCCCGTCGCCCGAGAGGCCCTGCTGCACCGCCTCTGGCGGGAGCAACGCCTGGCGGCCCGCCCGCTTCCCGCCGACGACGGCGGGACATACCAGGTCGTTTTTCCCGGCTGGCCCAACGGAGACCACGGGCCGGATTTTCGGCAGGCTATCCTGGCGGACCGGAATGGCAGGCTGCTCCGCGGGGATGTCGAGATCCATGTCCATGCCCGGGACTGGCGTCTTCACGGCCATGACCGGAACCCGGCGTATAACGAGGTAGTCCTGCACGTGGCCTGGCGAGGCGGGCGCGAGGGCACTACCCGCACCTTGAACGGGAAGGCCGTGCCTTCCGTGACGCTGGAGGGCCTGCTGGAGCTCCCCATAGAGGCGTTGCTGCTGGCCGGGCATGCGCCTGCTAAGGACCCGCGACCCTGCGTCCGGCACGGGGCCCCAGACCTCGAGAGTATCGGCGCGGTGTTGGAGCAGGAGGGAAAGCGGCGCTTTCTGGGCAAGGCTGCGGCCCTTGCCGGTGACGCCGCCGTGATGGGGCCGGAGCAGGCACTTTACCGGGGTCTGCTGGAGGCGCTGGGCTATAGTAGGAACCGCCAACCCTTTCAGGAGCTGGCGGAAAGGGCGCCTTGGGAGACGCTGGCCGGACTCGTAGCCGGAAAGGCGCCCCATGAGCGACGGCCCCTTTTGGAGGCGCTCCTCTTCGGCCATAGCGGGCTGCTGCCCTCTCAACGAGAATCCGTAAAAGAGGCTGACCCCGATGTCCGAGAGCTGGAGCGGCTCTGGTCCCGGTACGGAGGAGGCAAGGTCCATGCGCCGGGCTGGCAGCATTTTCGGGTCCGCCCCGAGAACGCACCGCTTCGCCGAGTGGCAGCGGCTGCCGCGCTGGTCGAGCGTTTCCTCCCCATCGGGCTCCTGGCCGGACTCGCAGGGCAACTCGAAAGCGATGACCCCTCGGCAGCGGGCCTGCGAGAGTCCCTGACGGTGACCCGGGACGGTTACTGGGCCCGCCATCTCGACTTCGGCAGGGCCAGCGGCCTCAACCCGACCCTCGTGGGTAAGGGCCGGGCCTCCGACATGGTGGTCAACGTGGTCCTGCCCTTCTTCCACTCCTGGGCGGAGGAGCGCCGGGACACCTGGCTGCGGAACCGCTGCCTAGAGCTCTATCGTGCTCACCCACCCCTCAGCGAGAACCGGATCATCCGGGAGATGGAGCGTATGCTTGTGCCCGACGGCGCTGGAAAGGTGGCCACCACAGCCATCCAACAGCAGGGGCTCATCGGCCTGTACAAACGGCGCTGCAAGGGACTCCTGTGCCAAGGCTGCGCCTTCGAAGGGTAGCGCCCACTGGCATTGCGCCTGAAGGCGTAGGCGAGAAGAACGCCAGGCATTTGCCCTCTCTCTAACTCCCCCACCGAGGGGAAGAGGGCAAGTCCCTTTCCCCCTTGACGGGGGAAGGTTAGGGTGGGATAGCCCTCACCGGCGCAGGATCGTTTACTCCCCCAATCGTGGCGTATAATGGCGGCGAATCCCAGGAGGAGGGTCGCCATGGAGGCTCCGTTTCGAGTCATCGACGCAGACGGCCATGTGACAGAGATGGTCCAGTCGCTTTTCGACAACTGGACAAGCCGAATGCCCGAGGAGTACCGGAGGCTGGCCCCCCGTACCTACTCCGCCGAGGGCGCCGGCGCCTATTGGGTTCTTGAGGGCAAGGTGTGGCCCCTCCTTTCAGGACAGTGACCCCCTCCCCTCCAAGCGGACCAAGCAGCCAGACAGGTGGTTCGGCCGGGAAGGGGAATACGATCCCCACAAGCGCATGCCGGACATGGACTCCATGGGCATCGATATCTCCGTGCTCTTTCCCACGCGCCTCATGGGGGTCCCAGCCGTAGTGGAGGACCCGGGGCTGGCATCGGCGATCTCGAGGGCGTACAACGACTGGTTGGCGGAGGAGTACTGCTCCGCCTACCCGGACAGGCTCAAAGGCACGGCGATGATCCCGGTCCAGGACCCAAAGCTAGCGGTGCAGGAGATGAGGAGAGCAGCGGACCTAGGGATGGTGGCGGGCATCTTCATACCTCACGTCGGCGAGAAGCTGCTGGACAACGACTATTTCTTCCCTATCTATGATGCCGCTCAAGAGATCGGTCTCCCCATCGCCATCCACACCAATTCCGTTATCAACCCCTCCCGGCACATGATGAACTACGCCCTGGGCAATGCCCTCAACACCTTCTCATCGATGATGGGTCTCGGAAGCGTCGTGTTCGGAGGCGTGCTGGACAAGTTCCCCAGGCTCAAGTTCGCCTTCCTTGAAAGCGGCGGCGGGTGGGTCCCTTATGTCATGGAGCGAATGACCGTGCGCCAGAAAGCTCTGCCTCACTTGCTGAGCCACCTCGAACGGTCTGTAGAGGAATACATGCGCAGCGACCAGCTCTACTACTCCGTAGAGCCGGATGAGCTTACGGTGCCGGCCGTCGCCCAGATCGTCGGAGAAGAGCGTCTGGTCATGGGCTCCGACTACGCCCACTTCGATGGAAGCGCCCCCGAGTCTATCCGCCTTGTCATGAAGCGGACCGACATATCCGACGATCTCAAGCGCAAGATCCTATCGGACAATCCAGCCAGGCTCTACAAGATCTGATCTCTACGTTATCCTCCGCCTATGACGACGTTCCATTCCCGTATGCGCCAGCGAGTGACCAGCCCGTTGGCGACGTAGGGGTCGGCCGCGGCGAACTCCTCGGCCACCGCCGGTCCGTCTCCCTTGAACACGATGGCGGCGCCATCCACGGGACTCGCCCACGCGCTCCACCCAGGACGACGTAGCCGCTGTCGTGCAGGCCGGTCAACAAACGCAGGTGCCCGTCCCTGTAGGGGCCTCTCCGTTCGGCCACATCCTCCACATAGTCATAGAATAAAACGTAGTAAGAACTACTCATGCGTGCTCCTGTTGACCCTGACTCGCCCTACATGTTCAGGTTTTTCGCCCCTGGGTTTAGAGGAAGTTCGGCGGAGAGACCTGCTTCAGGCCCTGGCTATCCCGATACCGGCGCTTTCGCGAGTCGCTTCGCAGCCGCAATGACACTTAGCCGAATGGGTTCGATCGCCGCTTGGGCTTCGCCTTCCGATGGACAACCAGGTGATAGGCCCGGTCCACGTACCACCCATTTGCATAACCCGGCGGCAACCTCGGCGCTAGACCTGTAAAAACGCAAGGCCGCCACGAGGTCTTTTCGTATAGCACGACTGAGCGCCGGTCGCGGCTCCGGAACGGCCGATATCATATCGATCAAGTCCGGCAGGTAGCTACAGACCTCCTCAGCCGTCTTGGCCTGGTCCTCGTGTATATCATCGGCTCTTGTCACCAGTGCCCAGGCGATGTAGTAGCGGTTACACAACCCTGCGGCTTTAAGTCGCGATGGTCTGACCCTCTTCTGCCACTGAGCCGCAGAGATTTTTTCTCGAAATAGGCTCATGCCGTACTCCACAGGAATCGAGCTAGCATTGCATAGAACGGGTTGTTCGTCGCATAGGTGATGAGCGCCCGGGTTGCTGCGAAGCCAGCGGAAAAAGCGAACAAAGCGCCTATCAGGACAGGTCTTGACACTATCGACATGTCTCACGCCCCTTTCGTCTAACAGAAGGGTAACAACTGGGCGGGAGCGACACATCCTACGAAATGATGAATTTTCTGACGAGCGTTGCGCCGGCAGGATTAACCCATCCGGGTGGCCGGCCTGAAGGGCGCCCCAGGAGGCCTCTTCTAAAACAAAATATAAACACGGTTTGACAATTCATCAAACAAACGCTACTTTTATAAGGGAAACTAGAGATATAGCACATCAGCGTACACACAGAACAGGTGGCGTCGTGGAAAAGGACCCTATCGTCAGCATCCTCTTCAAGCAGGACGGCCCCCCGGCAGTACCGACAGTGCTGGTAGCCGATCCTGAGGCGGCCGAGCTGTTGGCGGGGGTCCTTCAGTCTCTCATCCTGGTCGGCTCACTCAAACCCCTGGCCGAGCGCGCACCCACCGGTCCTGCCGCCTAAAGTGCGCCGTTCGTCTCCTGCCGTCTGCTACCCAGGCCTACACTGCGTGACTGTCCAAGAAGGACAGAATCCACTGGCATAACCGCTCCGGTGTCTGCTCCGCCGGCGCATAGTCGTGATACTCGGCATGGGGCAGGCACTCTTTCAGGTAGCGGGCCGCTGATGTCGCGTGGGCCGGATCGTCGCCCGGGATGATCACCGCAGGGACCTTGAGGGCCATGAGCTCTTCGGGCTCCGCGCCGGGTGCGGTGTCCCGGTCGAACAGGGCCGGCCCCATCGTCTTTATCAGGGCCGCATACCGCTCCGGGTCCTGGGCCGCGAAGCCCTTCGCGAACGCCTCGTCGCCGGCGATGGTGGAGCCCCACGGGCCTATGACAGCCCCGGCCTGGAAGGTCGGTCCCTTTTCCTGGGCAAGCTTTACGACGGCATCGAGCCCCTGTTCCTGGACGAAGGCGGCATGCTCGGCGAAACGCTGACGCATGTTGATCCGCCAGAGAGCCCCTCCCACCGGGTAGTGGAGCACCAACCCCACCGTGCTCTCCGGGTAGGCGACGGCGAAGGTCGCCGCAACAGTGCAGCCCATGCAGGCGCCCATGACGACCGCCCGGTCGATGCCCAGGTGCTCCAGCAACCCCTTGGCCTCCAGAGCGTAGAGGGCCCACGACAGACGTTCGACCCGACCCCCCGACTGCCCAGCCTCCCGACGATCATAGGCTATGCAGGTGTAGCGCCGCGAAAAGCTTTCCAGGGGATTTACCGGTGGCCAGACTCCCACGTTGGACCACTTCTCGATGGTCGAATCGAAGCCTCCGGGGGCCAGCATCAAAAGGGGTGGACCGGAGCCGTAGGTCTCGTAATGGACGTTAATGCCGTTGATCGTCGTGTCTGGCACAGTGCCTCCTTTCCACCGCAAAGACTCACCACAAAGACACCAAGGGGAATACTCGTTCCCAGTCTTTGTGTCTTGGTGGTTAACTGCGGGATGCTATACGCCAGTTGGGGATGACGTCCAGGTCCCATCCGCTTCGAATACCGCGCTCCAGCCGATAAAATCCGCAGGCCGCCACCATGGCGGCGTTATCGGTGCACAACACGTGAGGCGGGATCGAAAGGGGGAGTGTCGCTCGCTGGGCGAGCCGCTCCCGCAAGGGCCCGTTGGCGGCGACGCCGCCCGCCAGGAGCATGTGGCGAACATCATACTGGGACGCCGCAGCCACGGTCTTCTCCACCAGCACATCCACCACCGAGTCCTGGAAGCCAGCCGCCAGACGGGCCACCACTGCGCGTCGTTCCTGGGAATTACCATCCTCAGTTGAAGGCGGATAGATCCCCATCTCCTGGGCGCGATGAAGCAAGGCCGTTTTAAGGCCGCTGAAGCTAAAATCGTGGCTGCCCTTGAGCCAGGCCCTGGGGAGCGGGACGGGCTCCTCCGCCTCTTCAGCCGTCGCCTGCACCACGGGACCGCCCGGGTAACCCAGGCCCAGAATGCGGGCCGCCTTATCGAAGGCCTCCCCGGCGGCATCGTCGCGGGTGCGGCCCAGCACCTGGTAGTCGCCATGCTCTCGCATCAGGACAAGGTCGGTATGTCCTCCCGAGGCGATGAGGCAGAGCAGCGGGAAGGCGGGCGCATCATCGGAAGTGAGGAAGTTGGCGTAGATGTGCGCCTCCAGATGGTTCACGCCGACGAGGGGCAGTCCTCGGGCCAGAGCGATGGCCTTGGCGGCGTTGACCCCTACCAGGAGCGCGCCGGCCAGTCCGGGGCCGCTGGTGACGGCCACGGCGTCGATCTCCTCCCAGGTCACGCCGGCCTGCTCCAGGGCTTGAACGATAATCGGCGTAATCTGAAGGAGATGCTGCCGGGAGGCGACCTCCGGTACGATTCCTCCATATCGGGCGTGCAGCTCAACCTGAGAAGCGATGACATTGGAAAGGACGTGGCCGCCGTCTCGGACCACCGCAGCCGAGGTCTCGTCACACGAGCTTTCGATCCCCAGAACGTTCACGCCATCTCCAGGCGGGCGAAGCTTTGCAACAGCCGCTTGACCCCGCCACCCTTGAACGCCACGGTGACCTCGTGATCGCCGATGGCGGGTTTGCAGGAGACGACGACCCCTTCGCCAAAGACATGATGCTTGACACGGTCACCGGCCCTGAACGGAGTCGGCCCGGATGGAGCTTCACCGGTCTTGGAGGCCAACTCCCAGACGGCCTCCCGTGCCGGCCTTCGGCTTTTGCGATCGTTGGCGGAGGTCGTCAGATTAGAAGGGATGTCCGCCAGGAACCGGGATGGGGGATTGATGGAGCGTTGACCCATAGCGGCCCGCCGGAAGGCCCTCAGCAGGTACAGCCGTTCCTGAGCGCGAGTCATCCCCACGTACAGAAGACGGCGCTCCTCCTCCATCTGCGTCGGGTCGTCTATCGAGCGGTGATGGGGAAGTACCCCCTCTTCGACCCCGACGATGAAGACCATCGGGAACTCCAGCCCTTTGGCTTGATGGAGCGTTATCAGGGTAACGGCATTGGCTCGCTCATCCAGGTCGTCTGTGTCGGACACAAGAGCGACATTCTCCAGAAACGCCTCCAACCCCTCCCTGGTGTCCTGGTGTGCATACTCCTGGGCCACACTCCTCAGCTCCATCACGTTCTCCAACCGCTCTTCGCCCCTATCCTCGCTGCTCAGCAGGTAGTCGCGGTAGCCGGAGCGCTCCATGACCAGATCGAAAAGCTCACCCAACGTCGAGCCTTCAAGCTCCCCGGTCAACCGGCTGATGAGCTCAAGGAAGCCGATGAGGGAGGGAACGGTGCGAGCGGGCAGCTCGGGAGGGGTCGCGGTCCGCTCCTCCTCGGACTGGGCCAGCACCTGGAGGGCTGAATAAAGGGGTACACCCAGGCCGCTGGCCCATCGGGTCAGCTCATCCAGGGAGCGCTGACCGATGCCCCGGGCAGGAACGTTGACCACCCGTAGCAGGCTCACGTCGTCGAACGGATTATGGAGCAGCCGCAGGTAGGCCAGAACGTCCTTGACCTCTCGGCGCTCGTAGAACCGAGTAGCCCCTACCAGGCGGTAGGGAAGGCCATAGCGCACCAGCGCCTCCTCCAGGGGTCTCGACTGGGCGTTGGTCCTGTACATCACGGCGAAGTCACCGTACCGGCGGCCCCCGCCATTGACCAGCTTTTCGACTTCGTTGACGACGGTGAGCGCCTCGTCTTGCTCGTTCAAGGCGTCGCTTATGGTCACTGGAAGGCCCTGCTGGTTCTCAGTCCACAGCTCCTTGGCCTTGCGGTCCCGATTGCGAGAGATCACGTGGCCGGCGGCATCAAGGACGTTCCGCGTGGAGCGGTAGTTCTGCTCCAGCAGGATGGTCTGGGCCTCCGGGTAGTCACGCTCGAAGTCGAGAATGTTGCGTATGTCTGCGTAGCGCCAGGAATAGATGGACTGGTCTGGGTCACCCACAGCCGCCAGGTTGCGGTACCTTCCGGCCACCTGCTGGGCGAAGAGATACTGGGCCTTGCTGGTGTCCTGAAATTCATCGATCATCACGTGGACGTAGCGCTCCTGGTACTTGTCCAGGACCTCCTTGTTGCGCTGGAAGAGGCGTACCACACGCATGAGCAAATCGTCGAAGTCCACCGCGTTACTCTGTTGCAGCAGCTCCTGGTAGCGCTCGTAGACCCGCAGCACCACTTCCTCGAAGTAGTTGGCCTTGGCCTGGGCGAACTCGACTGGGGTCAAGAGCTTGGCCTTCGCCGCCGATATGGAGTGCCGAACGGCGTTCGGGTTAAACCGCTTGGGGTCGATATTGGTGTCCTTCATGGACCGCCTGATCAGCGAGGACTGATCGTCCTCGTCGTAGATGACGAAGGAGCGGTCGATGCCGGCAGGCTCCGCCTCAACTCGAAGGATCCTGGAGCAGATGGAGTGAAAGGTCCCCAGAGTCAGGTCTTGGGCCGAGCGACCCATGAGCCGGTTGAGTCGCTCCCGCATCTCCTTGGCGGCCTTGTTGGTGAAGGTCACGGCCATGATCCGCCACGGCTTCACGCCACAGGTCTTGACCAGGTAGGCGATGCGCTCAGTGATGACGCGGGTCTTGCCGCTGCCGGGGCCCGCGACGATCAGCAGCGGACCTTCGATGGCCTCGATGGCCTGGCGCTGGGCGGGGTTGAGCCCCTTGGAAAGCTCCGTGGTCATTGCACCAGAATTATAGCAAGGGGGAAGGGGCTACCGCATCGTTTTGATGACGCACTGTCTGGCTAGACCATAAAGACGGGGTTGGCCTCGGTAATGACGTGCTCGTCCGCGGCAAGACGACCCCGCAGCCACTTGGGCAAGCCGAACAGTCCGGCGTGGGCCTCACCGTCATAGAACCGGAGCTCAGAGGCCACCCGAGAGGCCAGGCGGCGGTCCACCTCGTCGGGGTCACATGCAGCCGGTGATGGCCGGCGGCCAGCCATGACGAAGCCCCAATCGCTCCCGAAGGACAGCATGCCGACACGGTAGGGAACGATCTTGCCGAAGACGGAGCCCATGGTATTGGCGACGGCGGTAAACACCTCGGCCATCTCAAATCCGGCGGGACCCGCCTGGGTCACGAGAATACCCTCCGGGGCGAGCTTTTTCAACGCGGTCCGGTAGAACTCCTGGGTAAAAAGCAAATAAGAGGGGCCGCCTTCTGATGGGTCGGTGATGTCCATGATGATGACATCAAAAAGAGCCCCGCAGTCCTGAATGTACTGACGGGCGTCCCCGAAAAGCAGCTCGACCCTGGGATCGTCGAAGGCCCCCTGGTGCCAGGAAGGAAGATAGTGCTTACAGATTTCCACCAGCTCTGAGTCCAGGTCCACCATCACCACCCTCTCGACGGTGCGGTGGGCCAGCGCCTCCCTCAGGGTCGCCCCCTCGCCACCGCCGGCGATGAGTACGTTCACAGGGTTGGGGTGCGCAACCAGGGCCGGATGGACCAACGATTCGTGGTAGATGAATTCGTCCGCCTGGGCGGACTGGGTCTTGCCGTCCAGGACCAGCGTAATGCCCAGCGGCTCGGTCTCGATAATCTGGACGCTCTGGTAGGCGGTCTTTCCGGTGAAGTGGACCGCCTTCAGCTTCAGCTGGTGAAGAAAGGTGGGCAGAATGGGCTCGGTGTACCATTTGTCCACCGGGCCGGTCATGGGGTCGAGACTGGCTCCATCAATGCCGGAAGCCTGCCCCGCTCGACCTTGATGATCTCGGGGTCCTTGGACTGAAACCTGTCGATGAGAAGCTGTGCAGCGCTGGTGGGCTCAAAGGACTCACCGCAGGTGAAGATATCCACTGCCGCGTAGCGATATTCAGGCCAGGTGTGAATACTCAAATGGGACTCAGCGATGGCGATGATGCCAGTGACGCCCTGAGGAGAGAACTGGTGGAAGGTATCGCCAAGGACGGTGGCGCCTATTTCCTCGGCGGTGGCTAGCAGCGTTTCGCGTACGAACGATAAATCATCGAGGTGCTTGGGGTCGCAGTCTCGGAGCTCCAAAAGAACGTGAGTACCTAGTGCATTCAATCACCCGCCCCCCTGTCAAAAAGTTAGAGCGCACAAACGAGAATTATATCGCGTTCCAGATGAATTTCAAGGCCCTAATGGTGAAAAAAACGGGGATGTCTGCAGCAATCTTTGGTCGCTGCTCGTTAAAGCCCCCAACCCCCAAGGTCAAGGTGACTGTCCAAAAGCTCCGCTACTCGGGCGAGTTTCTGAGGATGATGGAAGGTAGGGCGTTTGATGAAGGCCTCAATGTCGACCACGGTGTCCAGTGTTCCCTTGGGGACCACGACCACCGGGACCTCCTCCTCTTTCGCTTTCTCCAGCACATAGGGTATCGGCTCGGCGTCTTCGGTCAGGATCAAGCAGCGGGTTGAGCCGTCCAGGGCGCTCCACTGAAGGTCCGGCCGATCACCCCGGGTGATGAGAGCCTTGTTCACCTTGCGCTCGTAGTAATACTCGCTGGCGTCGAGAAGCATGGCCCCAATGAGCAGGTTCTCGACGATCTCTCCCGCTCTCTCCTGATTGTTCATGAGGCGCCCTCCCAGGCGAGAGCAATACTCCGCCACAGTGAACCCCACCAGGAGCGAATCCTCCGGGATGATGCCGAGAACGGTAATTCCCGCCGCATGCAGGGCCGGAGCCGTAACCTCTCGGGCGTGTCTCAAGCTTATCGCCGGGACGGCGTTCAGGAGCACTCCGAGTAACCGAGCGCCGAAGCGTTCCCGGAGGCTCCTCGCCTCTTCCACACCCGCACCTCTCCGGTACCGGAGGACACCGACCACTTTGTCGTCGATGATCTCGGCCAGCTCTGCTGAGGCAACCGCAGTTGCTCCCGAGCCCACAAGCCCGTCGACGACGACGACATCGTTGGCCGCGGAGAGTTTCGACCACTCTTCTCGGGCCCGCTGGGCCAGCGGACCCAGCCCCTGCGTTAATGCTTCAGCGGTGGTGGGAATAGGGGCGATAACATCGGCGCGGCCGGCCGAGGGTAGGGCTTCGCGGAGGAACGAGGCGTCGGCATCCCCGTCGCCGGTCGCCTCCTCCGCCGTCTGCAGGGCCACAGGTTTGAAGTAGGCGGCCTTGTTGCCCTGTTGCAACAGAAGGGCGACTAGCCCCCCGGCGATGGAGCTGTTCCCGGCATTTGGCGCTACGGCGGTAAGGTAGATGCTAGCCACGGGCGGTGACCACCTAAAGACGTTCTCGAATCAGGACAGAAAATAGTAGCACGGCGACCCACCACGGACAAGTGTCGACACGGCTGAATCCGTTGACGCTCCAGAAGGGCATATGCGATAATTCCTCCGGTGCCGGAGAGGCGTCAGGCCACCCGGCAAAGGGGCGCCAACGTAGCTCAGGGGAAGAGCGGGCGCTTCATAAGCGCTAGGTCGCAGGTTCGAAACCTGCCGTTGGCACCAACCCCCCCAACCCGCTCTCCGGGCGGTTAGCTCAGCGGTTAGAGCACTTGCTTCACACGCAAGGGGTCACTGGTTCGATCCCAGTACCGCCCACCATCTTCGTTCCCGCGCAGGAATATCCGGTGTACTGGCGCCGAGCTTTTGTGATAACTACCATAGCCGTGGCAGTCATAGCGGTGGGAGCAACCCCCGTCTCGGCGGCGGCTCCCCGTGCCCACGAGTCCTCGTGCGGGAACTCGCGGGTCATCATCGAGGGTGGGCGGCCCGCGACGTTCGCTCTGCCCAACAACGCCGGCGAAACGCTGGAGGTTGACCCCAAGGACGTGCTTATCCTTAGGGCCGACAATCTCCCCACTGACGCAGCGGTCCGCTGGAGCATCTCGGGCCTCGGCGGCTTTGGGGATGTCACCAGGCCCTTTGGTGAGGCCAGAACGACCACGGTTGACCTGGCGGAGTACTCGAAATATGGCGGCGGTCTCTTCAAGCTCGACGTCACTATGCTTTCCGGCACAACCGAGATATGCGTCACATCCTTCAGCTTGAGGATTACAGGGTTCGGCGGGGTGGCGGCCATCGCCTCAGTCGCTGCAACAGGTATCACGGGGGCGACCGCCCTGCTCTCCGCCGTGTACAACGCCAACGGCATCCGGGCAAAGCTGAAAGTCCAGGTCCAACGCCGTCGCCGCATCGGCTGGCGCCGCTGGGTCCCGGTTCCAGCTTGGAAGCGCACCATTACCGGCTCCATCATCGGAGCAATTACCGGCCTGTGTGCGACCGCCCTGCTTCAGCAAACAGGCGTCGCACCTCTCTCATTGACCACAGCCTTCTGGGGCCTTGTCACCGGCGGAATGGTGACCTTCGGCGCAGGCATTGCCATGGGAGCGATCTGGACCTTTATCCGGCCGCCCATCGAGCCCGAGGCCGGCGGATAGCGCCGCGCCCTGTGGCGAGGGCGGTTCTCATAGGCTACAATGAAACTCCCGCACCCGTGCCGAAGTGGCGGAATGGCAGACGCGCTACGTTCAGGGCGTAGTGTCCTTATGGGCGTGTGAGTTCAAATCTCACCTTCGGCACCAAGAAGCAATACTAAGGGGCTCCCAATCAGTTGGGGAGCCCCCTTTCGCATTATCAAAAAGCCAGATTGCCGACATTTTGCCGACATTGGTCTCAACGAGCCTACTTCATCGTCCTGGCGAAGGCCTGCGCTGCTTGCCGTTGATGACCAGGGAACAGGTGGCCATAAATATTTGCGGTCGTGGTCAGGGTACTGTGCCCAAGCCGCTGCTGAACCAGCACGGGATTCTCTCCCTGCTGGAACAGCACGCTGGCATGGAAGTGCCGAAGATCATGAAGACGACCACCCTGAACGCCCTCTTTCCTCGCAAGCGTCTGGGCATTTCATAGGTGTTAGGGCTGACCTTTGCCACACGCGGACTGTCTAACAACCTGTCTAGGAAGAGCCCGGCGCTGGCCTTGGTCGTATTACTGAGCTCACTACTAATCACTGAGTAGAAAAGGAACAGGACGTTGTAGAACTCTTCCGAATCCCACCATTCGTGCGGTTGAGAAATGAGTGCCTTGACTAAAGCCTCAATAATATGCATGGAAATGTCTGGTTTGGTGATATTAGACGGCCATCGCCCGCGCACATGATCTGGCCATCGCATATGCCCAGCTATAGCAAGTCTGGTCGCATAACTGTCCAGGATCTCAGCTCCATCGTTCTGCGTGTTCAGATCATCTGATTTCAAACTTTGGTTAATCAGCCACACTGCGGTTGAAGTCTCTACCTCGTCCTTCCTCCAAAGTTCGTCTAGAAGGCTTAGCGCAAAGTCAATCTGCCCCAGCTTCGCCAGCGCAAGAAGAGCACCAGCCTTCTGCGCCTTGGGAGCCACCCGTGTGGCTGGGCTACTCAACAAACCTACGCCGCGAATGGCAGCCTCCATCTTTAGCCGTTTTTCTGCCTCGTCCCTCAGATCTTCATTTCGCTCCTGCTGCGCCAATCTAAGGAGAAGTCCAATGAACGCAAGAGCACCTGCTAGAACAGTTCCGACAAGGGCGAGAACTGCCGCGATCAGCTTCGTACCATCACCTGTGGGAGTCCCCTGTAAGAGGTCCCATTGGACTAGCAGCCAGATAATGAAGCCCAGAAACATTGAGAAGGCAATACCTGTCAGGATGAGCCACCATCCGGTCACAACCAAACTTGGGAGATTTCGTTCTTGGCTCATCGCGGGACTCCTCTCATCCACGGTTCGCCGACGCTGTCGGACTTTGAAGACAAAGGTGAAACTGCGCCGCGCCAGCATAACAGCTCCAGCGACAAGGGCTGTACCAAGCGCCATTGCGATACCTATGATCAGGTATGTCCAAAACAGAAACAGCACCGCTCCCCTTCGGGGAGGGTGCCGTCATGGACCTACTGGTGCTAGGCCCCATCACCATATATAACACATTTGTCTACCGTGTCAAAATTTAGAGCGTCACCCTCGCGCAGGAAGTTGACCATGGGCCGTCAACACCCCTTTCGTAAGACCGGGTACTACCTATTGAGTGAGGCAAAAACCTGACTAACGTTTCGGGCTCCAGGAAGGCTGATTAGCTTATCTCCGGTGAACGTCCTTTCCTGCCCTACGGCCAGTAAGAGGTCTCGTTCGCGGGTGCTGTCAATAATAAATCCGTCCGCGTCCTGCCACTCTATTTTTGCACCAAGACTCAGCGGGGAATCGCTGTTATTCCGAATGGTGAGCCGGTAGGCGAACCGCCACCATACGTTCCCCCCCTGCTCTGTTACTCGGGTCTCAATATCGATCAATTCTGCCACAGGGAGAGATGTGGGCGTTGGTGTGATCGGTGCCGCCGTCGCCAGCGGTGTTCCTACGCCGTCGGCTGCCGTGAGCTGCGTGGTCGTTGCTTCCACAGCCGCATCGATAGTTGCCTGGATCTCCGCGTCGGTCATACAGGCTGAAAGTGCGAACGCAGCCATTATTAGAGCGCACGTCATAGTCCTTCGGACATCCAATCTCAAATCAAAGGCGCTCTCCGCGTGAGGAAGCGTTGGGAACATTGCGCACAACAAGGCGGTTCTTCGGCAACCGCAGAGGATCATAGGTGAATACGATGGCGGCTAACAGGCGGGATGCTGAAGAAAGGGTGTCCAGAGGGCCTGTCCTGAGCGTAGCCGAATGGGGCGGAGCCCCACCGGCTGCACGAAGTCCTGATGAACCTGGACCAAAGGGGCGAGAGTCGAAGGGACTCTCCTGGTCCTGTCGAAGGGGATGTCCCTCTCCCATGCCGCCGGGCGCAATGCCTGCGGGCGCTGCCCGCCTGTCTACCACTGGCCCAAGCCGCGCATGAGGCTCCATAGCGCTCCGTACGATGCCCAGATGACGGCGTTGATGACGATATATCTTTTGGCCAGCACCTTCATGTCCAACCTCCTCTCATTGTCTCGGAACCGACTACAGGTCCAGCCTACGGGAAGGCGGTATGGCCTGCCATCCTGCGAAATGGTGATTTCTCGAAAACGCCCTGCCATCTGGAAGTAACCCGTCTGGGTGGGACTAAAGCACGACCCGGAGACCGCAGAGGAGGTAGACCTTGAAAGAGCCTGGTGGTATAAATGATCACCGGCCAATCGGTCTATCCCTACATCGGAGGCGATCCGAAGGAGGAGCTAGCGATGAGAGAGCGCTATATTTACCAACCCCAGGTCATGGCAGCCGCGCCGGTCGAAAAGCAGACGGAGTACGTAGAGGCGGGAGCGGTTACCTTCGGCATCGAGTACCGCATACTCGACGCGGCTATTCGCGCTGCCAGCTATGGCCGGGCCGTGACCGACGTCAAGAGCAGCGACGGCACGGGATCGAGCCAGGATAAAGGGGTTACCATCCACGTGTTCGAAGACGAGGGCGGCAAACGCTCGGAGCGGCTCAGGTTCGATTGCTTTGAAGAGGACCCCCATTATCACTACATCAACGCGGCCGACAGCTCCAACGAGCTGTTGGGCATCGATCCCAGTGCAGATGGAGACCCACTGGCCTGGGCATTGGAGCGTATTCGGACAAGGCTACCTCAAATGCTCGCAAGGAGCGGGGCGGAGAAGCTCGCTAAGCGGGTAGACCAGAGTAAGGTCGATGAGGCGCTAGCCAAAGTAGCAGAGGCGGCCTACCGCGCCAGGTTTCATAGCGACGAGAAGACCATCCACGATAACGCCGTCAATCGGTAGGCACGACGGCGCCTCGGAGGCAGCCATGGCAACGATACAAGGGCTCACCATCACCCTCTCCCGCTGCGGACTCCGCAGCCAACAGGAAGACTGGAACACCTGGTACGACGATGTTCACCTGCCAGACTTGATGTCAAGCAAGGCCTTTTCGACCATCACCCGATGGCAAATGGTGGACAACAACACCAACCCCCTTCCACGGCTTGGCTTTACCCACCTGGACGTTGGCGAGATCGCCCACGAGGACCCGGAGGAAGGGCACCGAAGGCTCGGCGCCAAAGCCCCGGAGCTGCGGGCCAGCGGACGCATACACCCTTACCATTCCATCGACGACATCGTGACCTACAAGACCCTGGGCCGCTGGTCCGTAATGCCGGAGCCATCACCAAAGACTCGGGCGCTGTTCGTCATCTTCAACCGTACGAACGACCCCGCCAAAATGGACGAATGGAACGAATGGCTGGACGATACGCATATTCCGGAGTGCATGGACGTCGGCCGCTTCCACGCGGTGACCCGGTGGGTCAAGCTGACCCCCGAGCGCCACCGTCCCAATCACCTGGTGCTCTACCACATCCGAGAGGACGATATCGAAGCCGGAGTGCAAAGGGTCATCGAGCTTAACAGGCACTGGGAGGCGGACGGTCACATTCCGGCCTATCATTCGGGGGCCTTAAGCTTTCTCGCAGTGCCCGCGGGGAAGTGGGGCGCGACCGGCTGCACACTGCCTTAGCACAATGCCTGCGGGCGCTGACCGCCCCATGGGGTGTCCAGAGGGACTCCGCCCCTTTGGCGGGGGTTGAAGGGGGTGTCCTCCTTCAACAACTCATCCCCGGAGGGGATACCTTGAACCCCCTTGAGGGGGTTTAGGGGTGCTTTCCATTACCCTGAACGGGGTGCGGCGAGGCCTACGCCGACAGGCGCAATGCCTGCGGGCGCTGACCGCCGTCAAGGCTTCAATGATGGGACCGGGTCTGGGTCCTTAAAGAAGTCCTCATCCTTGACATTCTTCCACTCGGGATCGTTCCAGTCCCACGTCGCGATCTCCATGGGGACCCCGTCCGGGTCGTAGAAATAGATGGACTTGACGAACTTGGGATTGGAGGCGCGTTCTTCGACCTCCGAGACCTCGATGCCCTGGGACCGAAGGTGCTGCTGGAACCACACCAGGTCGTCCCGTGTCTCCACGTTCAGGGCCAGGTGGTCCATCTTTCGGGGGCTCGGCGGTGGGCTGCCGCTCCCAGGCCAGAAGTTGGGCAAGAAGAGCGACTGGTCGGCGCGGGTATCCTGCCCAGGGAGCTCCGCGAAGGTGATGATGGAGCCGTCAGCCATCTCGAGAAAATAGAGCCGCCTCACGTCGGTTCGCTCTACCGTGGCTGCCGGCGCGTTGCCCTCCGACTCGTCCATGACCCAGCCGCGGGAGCCGACGGCCAGGTCGCCACCCGTGAGCGTGGCTTTCACCCTCAGGCCAAGGAGGTCACGGTAGAAGCGGACCGTTGTCTCCATGTCCCGGCATACCAGTACCAGATGGTTAACACCAGTAATCTTGGGGGCCATACCGTATCCTCCTGAACCGACGATGGTCACCGACGTTGACTGAGTGGCGGCATGCTAGCACGGAGCGCCGGACAACGCAAGGCAACGGTCACGCCTGCATCAGGCAGCACGCCACGTGCTGGAGAAGGCCTGCCCTGAGTCCACTCCCCAAGCCTCAGGCGCAACGCCTGCGGGCGCTGCCCACCTTGACACCATGCCTGGCGAGACATAGGCTTGGGGCCGTCCCTCACCCGCAGCCGGGAGGCGATCATGATCCACGAATATCGCGTTTACGATATAGCTGAAGGCAAAATGGACCAATGGATCGACGTCTTCAAAAACACCATCATACCAATCCATCAGGCCCTTGGGGTAAGCATACCGGAAGCCTGGCGTCACGATGAGAGCAATGAGTTTATCTGGGTCCGCACGGCAAGGGATGCCGATCACATGGATGAGATCCACAAAGCGGTGACAAGCGACCCGAAGTTCTTGGCCAGCACCCCCATCTTCCAGGAGGTCGGGGTCAAGGTGAATCAAATAAGGCGTCTCACCCCCGTCCTGGAATAGCGCATCAGGAGACCGGCTAGCGGTCGCTGATGAGCGCCACCTTGTGTATCCCGCCGTCGGCAACGTAGACCGTTCCCGAGGCGTTCACTACGATCCCTACCGGCCGCAAAAATTGAAGAGGGCCCTGAGTCGGAGCGGTCCACCCTTTCAGGAACTGCCCTTCCCCCGTAAACTTCTGGACCCGGCCGTTGAAAGTATCCGCGACATAGACATTGCCGAGGGCGTCCACCGTCAGCCCATGGGGCAATCTCAGCTCGCCCTCCCCGCTGCCTCTGACGCCCCAGGCCCTGAGAAACGCTCCGTCACTGGTGAACACTTGCACCCGGTCGTTAGAAGTGTCCGCCACGTAGACTGTGCCCTGCGAGTCCACGGCGACATCCTGTGGAAGAGCAAACTCTCCTTCGCCCCCGCCGGCGCTCCCCCAGGTCGCTAAAAACTGTCCGTTGGCGTCGAACTTCTGGACCCGGTTATTGGCGTAATCGGCCACGTAGACGTTGCCCGCAGCGTCCACCGCGATACCCCGGGGACCGTTGAACTGACCGGGAGCTTGACCGGCGCTTCCCCAGGAGGCCAGAAACGCTCCGTCCGTAGAAAATATCTGGACCCGGTCGTTGAGCTCTTCAATGACATACACGTTGCCATTGGGGGATACGGCGATGTCCCGAGGCCGCCGCAACTGCCCATTGCCGGCTCCCTCAGAGCCCCAGGAGGCCAGGAATCCGCCATCGCCGGTGAACTTCTGTATACGGTCGTTGTTGGTATCCGCAACGTAGACGTTGCCGGCGGCATCGAGCGCTATACCCGCCGGTAGAGAGAAGCTCGGCCAGTTGGGATAGGCGAAGGGCTGGTTTTCCTTGGGCACCAGGAAAGGGCTGTTGGCCAGGTCAAGGGTACCTCGGACTCCGTGCGAGTAGTATGTATCCCTGCCCAGGTCCAGGCCCGTGGGGGGAGAGATGCGCCCTTCACCGGAAAACATGAGGTCGGTAGGATCGTCTGAAACGTGCTCGACTCCCATCCCATGCAGGATCTCGTGGAGCATCGCTCTGTCGACGCTAATGGGGGAGCAGACGGGCGAGCTGAACCGGATGAAGAAGATGATGGCGACTGGCCCTCCAAGGAACGCAGTGCCACAGGCTATCCCCGTTGCTTCAACGCCACCGTAGTAGACGGTGTAGAGCTTATTGGGACGATCGAACCCCGCCGACTGCAATTCCCGTTCGACTAGGTCGATATCGCCTCCAAGGACAGCGTCGGAGACGCTTGCGCGGAGAAAGCTTATGTCGAGTTCCCCCTGGTACGTATCGAGCCGGATGGTGCGCCCGCCCGCCCGCGTCTGGAACCAGACCTGGAACGCCGCCGCATCGCTGACGATGCTCCCATTGATGTCCAGGCTGTCGTCGTCACGGTCGCTGGGGATCATGTACACGAAGTGCACTTGAAAATCGGTTGAATCGTCGGGGCGGTCTACCAGCGACCGGGTGCCGATGGGCACGACGGTTGGCGTCGGCGTTGGCGACGGCGTCGGGGTGGGCGTCAGTACCGGGGTGGGTGTCGGCGTCGGCGTTGGGCTGGGTGATGGAATCGGGGTCCGGGTTGGCGTAGGCAACGGCGCAGGGGTGGGTGTCGGCGGCGACGTTGGGCTGGGTGATGGAATCGGGGTCCGGGTTGGCGTAGGCAACGGCGAAGGGGCTGGGGTAGGGGCACGTAGTGCATCTGGGTCCGACGTTGGTGGCGGCGTAGGCAAGGCCGTCTGCACGGCAGATCGGACCGTTGCTTCGACGTCGGGAGTCGGCGAGTCTTGGGCGCCATTGCAGGCTATAAGCACCAGCGGCAGCAGCATCACCGCCCAGCGTAATTGCAAAAGACCTCCTTGCTGCTATACCGCAAGCTCCCACGCCTTGCGCAGTTTACCACCCACCGTAATACTGTCAGCGTGCCGTTGATTTACTCTGTCACCCTGATTGGAGTGAAGGGTCATTTCGTCCCGCTCATCGGCACGCGGTTTTCCGCAAGCAGGTACTGGTCGACTGTCGAGTACTAGCGTCAGATTATCTGAGAAAGCGTTGGGTCACCATTGGCGGTAGCGGAAGCGGTTTGATATAGTAGGAACGCGCCAACCGGCGCATTTCCGTTCCATGCGCTTGTAGCTCAATAGGACAGAGCGCAGCCCTGCGAAGGCTGAGGTTGTGGGTTCGATTCCCGCCAAGCGCACCAGCATCAAACGATTTCGACAGAGTAAAGGGGGCCGAAAGGCCCCTGCTGTGCTCATAAAGTGCTTCTACGGTGTTTTTCGAGCCGCCGCTGGCCTAACCCTTAAAACAGCTTGGAATAAGGGTAGAAGTCAAACCAGTTAACCTTGAAGGAGCTATTGCTGGGGACCTTCTGCAGCCCGATACCCTTTAGCGGGCCGGATATCGCCAACCCCCGAACCGGGTCCCATAGGGAGCCCGTCTCCTTGTCCCGCATCTTGTTGTCATCGGCCTTCTCGAAGGTCAGCGTCTGTCCCTGGGCTATTCTCAGGTAGACCTTGGTGGTCTTGGTTTCCGGGTTCGTGTGAAGCACAATGGAGAACTCACCGATGGTATCGTTGACCACCGGATTGTTCAGGAGAATCGGGAACTCATAGGCCTTTGCTTCGTCGCCCAGGACAACGCCCACCACGAAATCGTCGTTAAACCGTTGTCCTCCAGTAGCGAAAGCCGGTCCTTCTACCACCAGGGCCAGCGTGTCCGGATGCTCTTCCTTCCACCCGGCCCAGGTAGCCAGGGTTACGGGCAGGGGCTGTAGCCGGGTTCCGGAGAGGTAGCCGGAGACGGAAAGACCCAAGGGCTGCGACCAGATGCTCTCGGTCTGGTGGTCCCACCACGTCATCGCGTTCATGAGCAGCGCGCCCTGATTGCCGAAGACGAAGGTCTCTCCGTTTACCCTCCGGTCATGCACGAGACCGGTGAAGCAGATTGGTCACCAGGTGACCAGGATTGGTATCCCTCCCAGCTCATCGTTGACCATCTCGCGGAAGGTTAGAAACCCTACGGAATAGGCCTTGGACTCACCGTTGACCGTCACTCCCATGACCAGCTCACTGTCCAGGTAGGTGGCCCTCTCGGCCGGCACGAATACAGGGTCGTAGACCTGCCTGATGGCGTCCCGGGGCAGCAGTTGCCAGAACCGGCCCAGGTCCACGCCGGAAACCGAGGTGGACCGGGTGTCCAAGACACCACCTTCAGTCCCATCACCGGCGGGCCCATCACCAGCTGGTCCATCACCGACTGGAATACTTGTGGCTCCCGGATCAGGCAGCGGGGTGGAGGTTAGCGCCGGGGCGTCCAGGCCCGGGACCGACGTCGGTTCGGACGCGGGCGACGGTAAAGGCGTCGGCGTCGGTACAGGCGTGGGGGAGGCTGTAGCCGGGCCGGCGGCTGCTGACGGCTCGCTATCTCCGGCCCCAGGCCCGGGTACCGGAGGAGGCGTGGCCGTAGAGGCCGCATCCTCCACCGGCGTTTGTCCGGGCGTAGGGACCGAAGTGGGAGTCGGCGCACTGAAACCAGCAGGCCCAGCCGGCTCGTCCACGCTCGGCGACCCCGGAGGAGGAGTCGGAGTCGACAGGGACGAGGTACAGGCTGAGACCGCTACCACCGCCGCTATCAACAGACCACCAATGCGCTTCATACCCACTCCGCCCCTACGCCGGTATTAGTTGAGATGCCCGCCCAGAGAAAAAGGTTCGTTGACAGGAGGAGCCCGGAAGGTTACTTTGGTTATGCCCCATCGGTCCACCCGCTTGATCGGCTGGCTCCCCGCAGCCTCCAGGGCGCTTAGCTCAGCGGTTAGAGCACTTCCCTTACAAGGAAGGGGTCGCTGGTTCGATCCCAGCAGCGCCCACCACGCCGCCCACACGCGAAGATACCTCTATTTACAGTATACGGCGACGTGGTGGACTGGGACGCATCGGCGGCGAAAGTGGCGCACTGCGCTCTCACGATTCCCCAGACCGGCCCCGCTTGGTACAATTCGCCTGCATCAGCTTGAGGCATACACCGAAATGACAGAGAACAGCTCCAAATCATTCGCCAGCGACGGCGTTGCGGTTCTAACGGACGGGTCTTATCTGTCAGCATATCTTGCCGACATTCCTTGACTGCACCGACGCTTCGACCTAACGAATAGGGTGCTCTGAACGAATTGGGAGCGCCGCCTACGAATCCGGCATGGAGTACTGCATATGGTGCGGTTCATCAGGTGGGTAAGGTCATGGTACGAGGTACTCGCGCTATGGCAGTGGATCACCGGTCCCATAGTTGGCGGTATGGTTTGGGGCGTGCTAGCCCTAACAGTCAACTGGCCTCTCTGGTATCAGGCATTAGTCGCAGCAGAGGCAGCCTCCGTGTGGCTGTCGCTCTTTAGCTGGCTTACGAGGCTCTTTAGGCAACGCAGGTAGCGAGCTCGAGGCATACACCGGAATGACAGAGAACAGCGCCATTTCATTCGCCAGCGACGGTGTTGGGATGAACGGCTATCTCAGCCGGCCCGACGGCGCCGGCCCGTTTCCAGCGCTGCTCGTCATCCACGAGATATTTGGCTTGAATGACAACATTCGAGGCATCGCGGACCGGTTCGCCACTGAGGGTTACCTCGCCATGGCGCCAAACCTGTATTCCAGGCCCGGAGGCATCGCCCGGTTTTGTGTGACCCAAATGGTCAAGGCCTTCGCGACCCATTCGATTAACCAGCAGGCCATCCGGGACCTGAACGCCGCGGTTGCCTATCTCCAGGGGCTCGAAGATGTGCGCTCGGAGGGGATCGGCGTTGTCGGCTTTTGCCTGGGCGGTGGCTACGCCCTCATGCTGGCCTGCACCTCCCACGACGTCAAAGCCAGCGTCGTGTTCTACGGGAGGAACCCAAGTCCTATCGACGTTGTGGCCGATATCGAGTGTCCCGTCATGTACCTTTACGGGGAGAATGACCGGTTCGTCCGCCGCGACGTGCCTGAGCTGAAAGCGGCCATGCGAGCGAACGGCAAGAGCTTCGACATCACGGCCTATCCCGGTGCGGGCCATTCGTTCATGAATGACCGCCGTCGAAGCTACCGGCCCGACGTCGCAGAGGATGCCTGGCCGCGAATACTGAAGTTCTTCGCAGACAACGTAGGCGCCGCATCCGAATAGTGGGCGCTACTACTTCCTTCTCCTTGACGGGATACTGAAGAAGGGGTGTGTCCAGAGGGGCGGAGCCCCGCGCCTGCCCTGAGTCCTCTCCTACGCCATCAGGCGCATTGCCTGCGGGCACTGCCCGCCCTCAAGCGCTCCGAAGACCCAGCTGCTCGGCCAGCGCCTTGGGCTCCGTGACAGGCAGCTTACAGGTGTAGTTCTGACAGACGTAGGCCGTGGGACGGCCCTCCACCAGCGGGCGGTCCTGCAGCAGGGGGAGCCCTTGGGCCGCGAGGGGCCCGACGGCGGGGTCCCACCCGGCGACGACCTTGTTGGGCAGGTAGAAGCCGAAAACGACATCGAGGAGCGCCCTGGCCGCCTGGTCGTCCCGAGAGCCGACGACCACGAGCTCGTACGGCGTCGAGAGGTAGAACTCCAACGCGCCGATCCACCGCCCCATGCCGACTGGGTATTGGGTCAAGAAAGAGGCAACGGAGCGCAGGGAGGCGGCTGCCGTTCGTGCATACTCTTCCTGGCCCGTTAAGATGCCCAGCCGAAGCAGGATGTCGGCGGCTGCGGAGCCTCCGCAAGGCATGGCGTTGTCGAAGATATCCCGCGGTCGAACGATGAGGGCCTCATGGTCCCGAGCGGTATCGTAGAAGGCCTCCTCGGAGGCGTCCCAGAACAGGTCTATCATGGCATCCGCCAACCCCTTGGCCTCATCCAGCCACCGACGCTCGAAGGTCGCCTCATACAGGGCCACGAGGCCGTCGGCCAGCATCGCGTAGTCCTCGAGAAATCCCGGCAGCTTCGCCTCGCCGTCCCTATACGTCCGGAGCAGCCGCCCGCCATCGCGGAGATGCTCCAGCAGGAACGAGGCGTTGGCCTCTGCGGCGGAGAGGTAGTCGGCACGGCCCAGAACCGCGGCCCCCTCAGCCAGGCTGCGGAGCATCAGGCCATTCCAGGAGGTCAGCATCTTGTCGTCCAGACCCGGGTGCACTCGCTGCTCCCGGACCCGGTAGAGTATCTTCCGGGCCTTCAGAAGCCGCGCCTCCAGCTCCTCCTCCGTGCTCCCCAGCCCCTCGGCGACCGTGGCGGGCTCGGCGGGCACGTTCAGGATGTTGCCCCCCTCGAAATTGCCTCCCTGGGTGACACCGTAGTAGCGATTGAACACCTCCCCTTCGGCCTCGCCCAGGACGCTGACGATCTCCTCCGGCGTCCACACGAAAAACTTGCCTTCCACCCCTTCGCTGTCGGCGTCCTGAGTGGAGTAAAAGCCCCCTGTCGAGTCCGTCATCTCCCGGAGAACATAATCGAACGTCTCCTCGGCGACGCGACGGTACAAAAGCCTGCCGGTGGCCTGGTAGGCGTGGAGATAAGCCAGGCTGAGCTGGGCGTTGTCATAGAGCATCTTCTCGAAATGGGGGACCAGCCAATGGGCGTCAGTCGAGTAACGGTGGAAGCCGCCCCCGAGATGATCGTACATCCCGCCCCAGGCCATCTTTTCCAGGGTAAACTCCACCATCCGAAGCGCCTCGGGATCCTCGAACCGCTTCGTGAGGCGTAGCAGCGCTTCCACCGCCATGGGTTGAGGGAACTTGGGAGCGCCTCCGAACCCACCGTGTTGAGGATCGAATTGACCTTGTATCTGCTGCCCCGCCTGCCCCAGTATCTCCTCGGTCAGTAGCTCAGTCCCCTTGGAGGCGGGAGCGGCCTTCATGCGCTCTATCAGCTCGTTCGAGTTCTCCATCAGCTTGTCCCTGTCGGTGCGATAGGCGTCGGCGACTGCCTGCAACACTCGTGTAAAGGATGGCCTACCCTGACCGTCGTGAGGAGGGAAATAGGTGCCTCCGTAGACAGGCCGTCCGTCGGAGGTCATGAACACCGTCATGGGCCAGCCACCCTGGCCGGTCATGGCCTGAACGGCCTGCATGTAGATGTTGTCCAGGTCGGGCCGCTCCTCCCGGTCCACCTTGATGCTGACGTAGAGGTCGTTCATGATCCCGGCCGTCCTCTCGTCTTCGAAGGACTCATGCTCCATCACATGGCACCAATGACAGGCCGAGTATCCGATGCTCAAAAGGATGAGCTTGTCTTCCTCTTTGGCCTTATTGAGGGCCTCGGGCCCCCAGGGGTACCAGTCTACCGGGTTGTCCTTATGCTGCAGCAGGTATGGGCTGGTCTCGCCCGCGAGTCGGTTTGTCATGTTTTGAAAACTCCACTAGGGAGGCGCACGTGCCGTGACCGCCTCCAGCGTCTACCGTAACAGTCGAGACCGCAAGGGGTCAATGGCCGGTGAGCCCTCCGACGCGAGGAGGGGCTTTTTCTCACCCTTACCTCGTAAGGGAAGGGGCCGGGGGTTAGGTCCTTTTGACGCCAGGATCGTTCAATTATCTGGATGTCTGGAAAGCTACCTCGCGCAACATAGGGAAAGACCGTGGTTAGCAAACGGCTCCCCTTGCGATGGCCTATCCCCTCTGGTAAGATGCCCCCCGTTGGGTCAAGGCGGAACAACAGGCGACCCGGGAAATCGACTCTGGAGAGGTCTAAAGAGATGACGAGCGGAGACAAGCCTTCAGGCTATAACGGCCACGCTTACTTTACCATCGACGACATCGCCGCCATGCTGCCCGGCCCGGCCCGTCTCATGCACGAGGTCGGCACCCGCTGGTGGAAGGTCTACTACGCCGCCAAAGCCGGCAACTGGCCCCTGGCCGAGTACGAGACCAAAGAGGTCCACGAGCTGATCGACACCTGCATCATCACCCGTCCCAAGTACGAGCAGTACATGGAGCCCTTCCTGGAACAGAACCTCAAGGCCGTGCTGGACGCCATCAAAAAGAAGGACTGGGACGAGTTCGACGCCGCCTACCAGCAGTCTATAACGGACGCCAACGACTACCACAAGGCCGCCGATAAGCCTCTCATCAGGTGGAAGCTGCCGGATACGGCTCCCCCGGACATGGAGATGGCGCCGCTGGAGTAGGGGCGCAGCCCTAGCCCTCGCCGATTGAGGATGGACCAGCGCACCAGGGAAGCTCTCCTAGCACTCTACGAAACCCCGGACCCTCAGGACGAAAGCCGGGTGATCCCCGGCTACGACTGTGACCACGCTGAGCGCACCTGTCGCATCGTGCTATCTGTCTTCCGCTCCTTGGGGCTGGACCCTTCCTTCGAGCGTGACCTGGAGGTCGTCTGCCTCCTTCATGACCTAGGCCGAGCAGGCATGGACCCCCAATTTTTCGGTAGGCTCTTCGGCCTGGCGCAAGAACGAGGGCTACCGGTGCGGCTTAGAGAGCTGCGAAGCCGTTACCCCGATGTTTCTGAAGCGGAGGCGCCGGCCTTCTTCCTCGATCTCATCCGGCCTGCGCTGGCGGAGGCTGATACCGCAGACGACGGCCTTCTCATGGACCATATCCGAATGCGCATGGACTTCAAAGGACGTCTGCGCGAGGTCCTCGATGCCAGGGCCTCCGAGCTGGCGGAGCTTGGCGTGACCATTCACCCATGGATGGAGAAGGTCATGCTGTACTACTACTACCCTCAGGGAATGGAAGGAGAGCCGGAGGACTTCAGGCTCATGGCGATGACCCTCGTAGCCTGCGAGAACTTCGAGGCCTACAACAATTGGCGGCGAGGCCGTGACTACTACGCCCGGTCCAAGGAACGCCTTCGAGATGTTTTCGACGCCCTGGAGCATTTCCGGAAGGAAGGCATCGTAGCTGAGCGGGTGTTGACGGCCTTGCGGCGGCTCACGGCCTCTGGACAGCTCGATGCCATCATCAAGGAGTCCCGGGGCATGCCTCAGGCGGACCCGCTGCCCGACGATGACCTGGCATTCCTCAAGGAATTAGCCTCGGCCTAGCCCTCCTTGTCCACGTTGACACCCTGGTAACCTCTACCTAGACTAGTGCCACCTTTCCCACACCGGATTCGACCCCATCCCTACAGGAGGAGCCTATGTCAGACGATGCGGTCCTTTACGAGAAGAAAGATGGCGTCGCCATCATGACTATCAACCGGCCTGAGCGGATGAATGCCCTACCGTCTTACTCCTGGACCGAAGGGTTAGCGAAGCTCTGGAAGGACTTCGACACCGATCCGAAAATGCGTGTCTGCATCTTCACCGCCGTCGGCGACCGGGCTTTCTGCAGCGGCGTGGACGTCAAAGAGCAGGCCGAGCGCATGGCCCAGGCCGCCAGGGAAGGCGGCCCTCCGCCTCCAAGTGGCGGAGGAAGCATGATGGCGACGGCATGGCAGAACAAGGTGTCCAAGCCCGTCATCACCGCCGTGAACGGAGTGTGCGGCGGCGGCGCGCTCATGTTCGTAGCGGACAGCGATTTCTGCATCGCATCCCCCAACGCCAGCTTCTTCAACCCCGGCGTCACCGTCGGCATCGTCGCGATGGTCGGCCAGGTGACGTGGACCAAGTCAGTGCCGTTCCAGTCCATCATGCGCATGGCCATGATGGGGGCCGGCGAGCGCATCGACGCCCAGCGCGCCTATGAGCTCGGCATCGTCACGGAGGTCGTTCACGACAAGCCCCTCATCGACCGGGCCATGGAACTCGCGGACATCATGCGCGGCAACTCCCCCACGGCGATGCGGATCGCCAAGAAGGTCCTCTGGGCCTCTCTGGAGAAGGGCCTGACAGAGTCCCAGCGGCAGCAGGTAGAGATATCCAGGGAGTTCACGGGGCACCCCGACCAGCGGGAGGGCCCTCGGGCCTTCGCCGAGAAGCGAAAGCCCGTCTGGCAGGACTCCTAGCCCCCTGCGCCGGTGGGTTCCCGACACCATCGAGCGCGAGACTCTAGCGAGGGTAAGATACGACAACTTCGCCTATACATCCTGATGGCGACAGTTTCCGCAGTGGCCCTGATCGCTGCGGCATGCGGCTCCGGGGCGGCGACACGGACCCCTCCGTTGCCGACCAGACTCCCGCCGGTCCCCCTGGGAGAGAGCTTCACCCTCCACGTCGGTGAAGGCCGGCTCGTCCAGGGCGACCCCACGGCGGGCGGTTTCCTCCTGACCCTGAACAGGGTCTTCGACGACTCCCGCTGCCCCACCGACGTGACGTGCATTCGGGCCGGCGAGGCCTTTGCCACCCTCACTGCCCAGGCCGGAAGCCAGCGGCCGACGGAATTTACCATGAAAGTGGAGGACGGAGGAGATGCACGCGCTGAGTTCGGCGTCTACGACATCGTGGCGACAGAATTGCTACCCGCGCCGCTGAGCACCGTCTCCATAGACCCAAAGAGCTACGTGCTGACGGTCACCGTGTTCGCGAGGCTTTAGCCCTGAGCCGCGTGCAGGACGTCATGGTCCCGCTGAGTCGTGGGCCGAAGGTCTGGGCCGGGATCACGGCTCAAGTCGATCCGCGCCAGGTTTTTGACGTTGGCGCAAGCATCGACCTCCGCCAGGCCGCAGGACTCCACGTCGACGATGTAGAAGCGGGTGGGTCCGCCCTTCTCAGCGGGCAGCGGCCCATCGCCCAGCCGGTAGACGACGAGACCCTGGTCGAGTACGGCCCGAATCGGCACGCTGGCGCTGAACGGGCCGTTCTCCGCCTCCAGGGTTATATACCTCGCATCCGATAAAGGCCCGACGGCGTCCAGCAAGGCTGAGAGGCGCACACCTCCTCCCTCACGGCCCGGCAACACCGTCGAGATGTCGAAAACCTGGCCCGGCAACGCCTTCAAAGCCGGGAGGTCAAACTCCCCTGGCCTGGAGACCAGACCCGTGATGCGCAATACCGACGCCATACACGGCATTGTCGCCTTGCCGGGTAACGCAGGTCAAGCCTCATGATGGGCGACCTGTCCAATCATCAGTTCCGGCATCGCTCTACCTCCTTCCGCGCTTGACCTGCCATTCCCGCCGCAAGTCCCTTAGCCGTACCCAGACTTCCACCGCCCGTGACAAGGTGACTTCTTGCTCTCTGGTCAACAGCGCATGTCGCCCTATAGCCCCCAGGTATTCCCCGACTGCGTCGATCGCGTCCAGTGTCTCGGACGCCCCAGGAGCGTCGCTGGGCGCCCCCTCTGGCACATCATCGACTCCTGGCCGTAACGGCATGATTCCCATCACTGCTTCATCCCCCATTGGCCCCATAAGGCCCACTTCTACTACTAATAACGTTAAGGGAGGACCATGCGTTGGACGTGAACGGTCCGCGTAGGGTGTGCAGGAGACGTGACGGACCGAAGGTGAGCCGGTAGCCATGCTCGGCGGACTTACATTTTTCCGGGCCAGGGCCTGTCCCGAGCTCCGATTGCATCCCGATTCGTCATCGGGACAAAGTCGGACCTGTCGAAAGGGGTGTTCCGCTCCTACGCCGTCAGGCGCGATGCCTGCGGGCGCTGCCCGCCCCGGCACCCAGGTCCACCTCGGTGGTTCGCCGGTCCGGGTGCAGGCCCTGTATAATCCTCTCCACCAGGGCGGCGGGCTAGCTGGGCCTGTGGGCCTTGCCCGCGGACCTTTGAAGAATGGCGGGCGCGCCCAAAACGAGAAGGAGTGCACTATGAGCAACGATCCGGGCCTCTTCGAGATCATGGGCACCACCCGCGCCATGCGGCGGCTGAAGCCTGACCCGGTACCAGACGAGCTGGTCCAAAAGATTCTGAACGCGGGCGTCACGGCTGCCAACGGAGGGAACCGGCAGCGCTGGCGGTTCCTGGTCATCAAGGACCCCGAGATAAAGAAACGGGTCCAGCACTTTTATAAACGGGCCTATGACGAGACTATCGGCCCAAGCTACCATACCAACCCGCCTGGCCCCGGCATCAGTCAGGAAAAATACGAGCGCCAGATCAAAGCCGTCGAATATCTCACCGATCACTATCACGAGGCCCCGGTGTGGATCGTCGCCTGCCAGGAGGACGGAGCGGGCACCCCGACCAGGGGCGCCGGCGCATCGGTCTACCCGGCAGTGCAGAATATGCTGTTGGCGGCCCGCGCCTTGGGCCTGGGCTCTACCCTGACCACTCGGCACCTGCTGTTTGAAAAAGAGGTGGAGGAGGCATTGGGGCTGCCGCCTGGCATCCACTCCTACGCGATACTCCCCATCGGCTACCCCATGGGGCGATTCGGCCCGGTGGGTCGGGCCTCGGTCGCGGAGTTCGTCTATCTGGACCGGTGGGAGAACCCCTATCCCGGCCTTTGACCCAAAGGTCATGCTGAGGAGCGCAGAGACGAAAGAATCTGGGGTGGGGAAGGCTTAACGGAAGGCCCCCACCACCCCAGACCCTTCGGCTTCGCTCCGCGTGACAGGTGAAAGTCATTCCGAGCGGAGCCGAGAAATCTGGCGCCAGCCCGTGGCGAACGGAAAGGGAACACCCCTGTTCAGCACCCTGTCAGGAGCTGACCAGGCGCATCTTCCGGTTGTCCCAGGTGGCCATCTTCTTCTCAGGAGTCACCTTCCAGTGGGCACTGACCGATGCGTAGTGCCGCTGCGACTGGGCAGGCAAGTTCTGGGAGGGCTCACGAAAGGCCTTGTACTTCTCGGTCAGGGCGTCCGTGAAGCGCTGCAGCTCCTCCCCCTCCTCCAAAAGCTCTGCTCGTCCTCGGACCATCACCGCTTTCAGCTCCCGCCAAAGCTCGCCCGTCTCCACCAGACAGCAGACCTTCCCGTCTCTGGCAACGTTCCTGGCCTTCTGGCTCTTGCCGCGGCCCCTGGTGTAGATGTGGCCGTCCATGTAGACGTACCACAGCGGGGTGGAATGAGGGTAGCCGTCCTTATCTATGGTCGTAAAGATCAGCGTGTGGCCGTTCGTTAGAAAGTCGTCAATCTCGGCCTCGTCGAGCGCCACCGCCATGTTAGCCCCCCTGGATTGTGTCGTCTGAGCGATCAGGTCAAAGGATGCAGCTAAGCGCTCCGGAACTCCCTGAACCTGTAGCCCACGTTCCGAACGGTCTCGATGAACGAGCCGGTGGTTGTCTCGATTTTGCTTCGCAAACGGCGCACGTGGACGTCGACGGTCCGCGTGCCGCCGAAGTAGTCGTACCCCCACACCCTGTTCAGCAGCGTCTCCCTGGTGAAGACCTTTCCTGGGCTGGCCGCGAGAAATCTCAGGAGCTCATACTCCTTGAAGGTCAGGTCCACCCGCCTGCCGCTCAGGGTGACCTCGTAGCGGGCTAGGTCTATGGTCAGCTCCCCATTTTTCAAGGGAGCCACTGCATCATCCGGCCTGGAGCGCTTGATCAAGCGCTGAATGCGCAACGCCACTTCCACGGGCCGGTAAGGCGGTACGATGAAGTCGTCAGCCTGGAGGGAGCCGTCTAGGGCATCCATCTCTCCTGAAGAAAGCAGCGCCAAAAATGGAACGGAGGGCGATCCGGCACGGCAGAGCTCGGCGAACTCATTGAGCTGTGCCTCCCCTGCTGACGGAAGGCCCAGGTCCACAGCGACCAGGTCCGGCGACTCATCCGACAAGAGCTGGGCCGCCGCTGCCAAGTCCGACGCCAGGAGAGGTGTGCAGTCGATACGGGATAAAGCGGCAAGGATTATCTGGTTTCCCTGACTTTCACCGCAAACGAGGAGAACACGATTCATCGGAACTGCTCCGTGGAGATGGCCACGAGCCATTATAACAAAGGGGAATGCCTGAACAGGTGACGAAGACTACGGGGAGGAGACTACCACCATATCTTCCCCTCCATATCCTTCTGGACCGTGTGAAGCTCCTTGGTCCAAAGCTGGGTGCTCAGGTACTTCCAACCCCCATCGGCAAGCAGACAGACGATGTTGCCGGAGGTCATCCTGGCACCCACACGCTGCGCCGCAGCCAGTACCGCGCCGGAGGAGACCCCGGCGAAAATTCCCTCGCGCTCCGTGAGCTCCCGCGTGGCGCGGAAGCCTACCTTGCTCTCCAGGATCATCCGTCCATCCAGAAGAGAGAGGTCCAGAATCGGCGGTATAAAGCCATCCTCAAGGCTACGCAGCCCAGAGATGATGTCGTCAGGGTGAGGCACGACCGCGATCACCTTGGTCTCCTTGTTGTGCTCCTTTAGCCGACGGCCTACGCCCATGAGACTTCCGCCGGTGCCCAGCCCCGCGATGAAAGTGTGGACATCCGGAAGGTCCCGCAGGATCTCCGCCCCGGTACCCTCGTAATGCGCCTGGGGGTTAGCCGCATTCCCGTACTGATAGGGCATGAAGTAGGTATCGTCGTTCCGGGCCAGCTCCTGCGCTACCTGGATGGAGCCGTTGGTGCCCCGATTGCCGTCCGATAGGATAATCTCGGCCCCGTAGCTGTGCAGCAGCTGGCCCCGCTCCGGGCTGACATTCTCCGACATCACCACGCGGACCCGATACCCCTTGACCCGACCGATCATCGCCAGGGCGATACCGGTGTTACCGCTCGTGGGCTCCAACAGAATGCGGTCCTTGGTCAAGCTGCCATCCGCTTCCGCCGCTTCCACCATGTACTTGACAATACGGTCCTTGAGGCTCCCCGTAGGGTTCTGCCCTTCGAGCTTCGCAAAGATATGCACGCCCGGCTTGGGGCTAAAACGGGAAAGCTCCACCAGAGGCGTGTTGCCGATGAGGTCCAGAACGCTTTTGTAGTACATGGGCCACTGAGTCCGGAGGAGCCTGGGCTTAGCCCTCCAGCCCCACCCCGCAGAACTGCTGGTAATCTATAAGCTCGGTGACCGTTGGATGCTCGCCGCACAAGGGGCAGCTCGGGTCCCGGCGCAGCCTTACTTCGCGGAACTCCATATTCAGAGCGTCAAAGAGGAGCAGCCGGTTGACCAGGGACTCGCCCTGTTCCAGAATCAGCTTGATCGTCTCCACAGCCTGTATCGATCCTATGATCCCCGGCAATACACCGAAGACCCCGGCCTCGGCGCAGCTCGGCACCATGCCGGCCGGAGGTGGCGTTGGGTACAGGCAGCGATAGCACCCTTCCTTTGGCTTGAAGACGGAGGCCTGTCCTTCGAAGAGGAAGATGCTGCCGTGAACGTTGATCTTGTTCCCCAGGTAGCAGGCGTCATTCACCAGGTAACGCGTGGGGAAGTTATCGCTTCCGTCCACCACGATGTCGTAGGGCTCAATGACTTCCATGATGTTCTCGGAGGAGAGCTGCAGGTCATGGGGGACCACCCTCACGTCCGGGTTGATATCGTTCAGGGTCTCCATCGCGGAGATGACCTTCGGCCGGCCGACATCATCGGTGCCGTGGAGGATTTGGCGCTGAAGGTTGCTGAAGTCCACGACGTCGAAGTCGACGATACCCAGGGTCCCGACTCCTGCCGCGGCCAGGTAGAGAGCGGCCGGGCTGCCGAGGCCGCCAGCGCCTATCAACAGCACCTTGGCCTCAAGTAGCTTCCTCTGGCCGATACCACCAACCTGAGGCATAATAATGTGCCTGCTGTATCGCTTCAGCTGTTCCGGAGTAAAAGGCTTCACCGTCGTCGTCATCTTCATCCCCCTCGTTCATTCAACTTGAAAGTCATGCGCACTCACCATTCCGGCGGGAATACAAGGAGATCCTGCTGAGGGCAGGGGTTACAGCGTCAACAGGGGCAGGTAAGGAGGCAGGTCATAGCCTAAATATAATACATCGTCCGATGCTCGTGCTGCCTCTGGAGATCGACCAGATCGACGAGCTTGGTTGCGTAAAGAAAGTCTTGGGTGACGGTCTCGACCTGCCGCCAGATATCTTGCTGGGCGCAATGGCCCGCCTTTTCGCAATCTAGGGAGCCGTCCAGGCAGTCGATAGGGATCATAGGCCCCTCCAGGGCGTTGACAACCATACCGAGGTTAAGTTCGCCCGGCTCGACGGCGAGCATATAGCCCCCCTTCGGCCCACGCCTGCTCTTAACGAAACCCACCTTCCTCAGGTTGGTGAGCAGCTGGTCGAGATACGGCTCCGGCACCCCCTGCCGACCAGCGATCTCTGCTGTCTGGATTGGCCCATTGCCATGGTTCTGCGCCAAGTCGATCAAGGCACGAACCCCGTAATCCACCTTCATGGAAACCCGCATCACGCCTCCCCGAGACAGCCACCCTAACCTGGATTATAGCAGCGGAAGAATACATTATCAACAAAGTCAACAATAACCCACGAACCACCCCAGCCACCAGATCAGTGCTTGAAATGCCGCGTCCCGGTAAAGAGCATGGCCAGGCCGGCCCTATTGGCCGCCGCTATCACCTGTTCGTCTTTGACCGAGCCGCCGGGCTGAGCGATGGCCGTCACCCCCCCCTCGGCGGCCAGTTCCACTCCGTCCGGGAAGGGGAACAGGGCATCCGAAGCGAGAACGCTCCCGGGGCCGCGTTCACCGGCAGCCCGCAGCGCCAAATGGACGCTGGTGACCCGGTTGGGCTGGCCGGCGCCCATGCCGATCAGGGCCCGGTCTTTCGCCAGAACGATGGCGTTGGACTTGACGTGCTTGGCCGCCTTCCACGCGAAGGCCAGGTCCCTGAACTCTTTGGCGGTCGGCACCCGGTCCGTCGTTGGCCGCCATGCCGCTGGGTCCTCCTCTAAGGCGTCCGCTGTCTGGATGAGCATCCCGCCGGAGACCCTCCTGTAATCGAGAGAGCGACCAGCGCCATACTCCATGGGAACCGTCAGGATGCGCATGTTTTTCTTGCGCTGGAGCCGGGCGAGTGCCTCGGGCTCGTAGTCCGGTGCGATGAGGATATCGTAGTGGGTCTTGGCGACCTCCTCGGCCACCGCCATCGTCACTGTCCGGTTGAAGGAGACGATCCCGCCAAATGCCGAGATGGGGTCCCCCGCCAGGGCGCGCTGATAGGCCACCACCAGCTCGTCGTCGGAGGCCAGCCCGCAGGGACTCGTGTGCTTGATCACCGCCACCGCAGGCTCCTTGAAGTCGCGGACTACGCCGAAGGCTGAGTCTGCGTCCACGATATTGTTGTGGGAGAGCTCTAGCCCATGGAGCTGCTTCGCCGAAGCTATAGTGGCCGAGCCCCTTAGCACCTCTTGATAGAACGACGATTGCTGATGGGGGTTCTCGCCGTATCGGAGGGTTTGAAGCCTCGTCAGGCCAATAGTGAACTCTTGCGCCGGAGGCCCGTCGTCGGCCCGCAGGTAGGTCGCGACGGCGGTATCATACAGGGCCACATGCTGGAACGCCTTCTGCGCGAGCCTTTGACGCTCTTCCATAGAGACGCCGCCGCTTTGCAGCCGCTCCAGGACCCAGCCATAATCATCGGGATCGACTACCACCAGTACCGAGGGGAAGTTCTTTGCCGAGGCACGGATCAGCGTCGGCCCCCCGATGTCGATATTCTCCAGGGCCTCCTCCAACCCGACGCCCGGTCTGCTTACCGTCTCCACAAAGGGATAGAGGTTCGAGACCACCAGGTCTATAGGCTCGATGTGGTGAGCGGCGATCTCCTCCATGTGCCCGGTGTTGCTCCGCACCGCCAGCAAGCCCCCATGGATATGGGGATGGAGCGTCTTTACCCGCCCATCCAGGATTTCGGGGAAGCCCGTGATCTCGGTGACACTTCCAACGGAGACCCCGGCCTCCTCCAGTGAGCGCTTGGTCTGCCCCGTACTGAAAAGCTCCGCCCCCGCCTCCACCAGCCCCTTGCCAAAAGCGACCAGCCCCCGCTTATCGAACACACTCGCTATGACTCTCATCGACTCTCCTATGCCGCGACAACCGCACCGCTACAAGAGATGCACTCGGGTCTCATCATTCTGGGACACTACTTTCCCAATCGAGATCGCCTCGGGCAGCAGGCCCGCGACTCTCATCGAGTCCTTCTCTGCCACGATCAAGACCATGCCGATCCCTTGGTTAAACACTCGGTCCATCTCATGCTGCTCGATCGGCCCAGCTTCTTGGATCAGACGGAAGATGGGTGGCCGCTCCCAGGCCTCTCGGTCGATCTCGACCGCGGTCCCTTCGGGCAGCACCCTGGGGATGTTTCCCAGCAGACCCCCGCCGGTGATGTGGGCCATGCCGCGAATGAATGGCAGCACCGGCTTCAAAACCGGATAGTACGCCCTGTGGGGCTCCAGGAGCGCTTCACCCAGGGTTCGGCCCAGCTCGGACGAAAAGGCGTCCAGGGCCGCCGGATCGTCGTCGGTGCGGAGCACCCGACGGGCCAGGGTGTAGCCGTTCGTGTGCAGCCCGCTGGAGGGGAGTCCCAGGACGGTATCCCCCGCCTGGACTCTTGAGCCATCGATGATGGCTTCTCGCTCCACAACGCCGACCACGAAGCCTGCCAGGTCAAAGTCCCCCGGCTGGTAGAGGGAGGGAAGCTCGGCTGTCTCTCCCCCGATCAAGGCGCATCCCGCTGATTTGCATGCCACGGCCAGCCCCTTGACGATCTGCTCCACGTCCTCGGGAACAAGCTGCCCTATGCCGATGTAGTCGAGAAAGAAGAGAGGCTCTGCCCCCAAGACCAGGATATCGTTCACGCAATGGCTCACGATATCGACCCCAACGCCCTGGAGGCGGCCCGTCTGTACGGCCAGCTTCACCTTGGTGCCGACGCTGTCGGTGCTGCTGACTAAAACAGGCTCCTTGAAACCGGCAGGGAGCTGAAACATGCCACCGAAATGACCGATCTCACCAATGACGCCGGGGCGGTTCGTGGAGGCGGCCAGAGGCTTGATAAGCGCCTTGGCACGGGAGCCGGCATCGATATCGACGCCGGCTTCCTGGTAGGTCTTGCTAGTGGAGTCCGGCTCCAAGGCGCGGCCCCTTCAGACGGTTTCCAGCGCGAACTTGTCCAACTCGAGCTGAACGGGTATAGGATACTGTCCGGTGAAACAAGCCATACAAAAACTGGAACCTGCGGCACGGACCGCTTTAGTCAGCCCTTTGATGCTGAGGTAGCCCAGGGAGTCTGCCCCGATGAAAGAACGGATCTCCTCAACGCTTTTCTGGGCCGCGATAAGCTCGCCGCGAGTAGCCATGTCTACCCCAAAGTGGCACGGCCACTGAATCGGCGGGGCGCAAATCCGCACGTGGATCTCTTTTGTCCCCGCTTTCCGCAGAAGGCCAACGATATGGGGAGTCGTGGTCCCTCTCACGATACTGTCATCCACAATGACGACCCGCTTCCCCTCCATGACCTGAGCCAGGGGATTGAACTTGAGCCTTACACCCAGGTCCCTCAAGCGTTGGTCCGGCTCTATGAACGTCCGTCCCACGTAGCGGTTTTTCAGAAGTAGCTCGCTGTACGGTATTCCCGACTCGCGTGAATAGCCCAACCCCGCAGCCGTCGCGGAGTCGGGCACCCCCGCGACCAGATCGGCCTCAACGGGGTGCTCGATTGACAGTTGGGCTCCCATGGCTTCACGGAGCGGATACAGCAAGCTCCCGCCCATGACGCTATCGGGCCTGGAGAAATAGATGTGCTCAAAGACGCAGGGCGCGGCCTTACGCTCGGTTGCTATCCGAAAGGATGAGGGGCCGCTTTCGGTGATAAGCACTCCCTCACCAGGCTCTATCTCTCTCTCCAACCGGGCGCCGATATGGTCCAGAGCGCAGCTCTCAGAGGCCACTACCCACCCATTGGGGACCTTTCCGAGACAGAGGGGACGCACACCCAAGGGGTCACGGATGGCCAGGAGCATATCGTGCCCCATGACCGCCAGGCTGAAGGCCCCTTGGAGACGGCCGACCGCCTGCCGGACTCGCTCCTCCCAGGTCTTTCCATGGGCACGGGCAAGCAGATGGGCGATGATTTCCGAGTCTGTGGAGGTCTGAAATTCGACGCCCTGCTCCTTGAGCTCGGCCCGAAGCTCGAAGGCGTTCACGACATTACCGTTATGCGCCAAAGCCAGAGGGCCCGAGGGGCCCTCAACGACAACGGGCTGAGCGTTGCCCGCGCGACTGGACCCAGTGGTGGAATATCGGGTGTGGCCGATGGCGATATGGCCGGTGAGCCGTTCCAGGTCTTGCTCCTGGAAGGCCTGCGTCACCAGCCCCATGGCGGTGTGTAATCGAATTCGGGATCCGTCAGAGGTGGCGATCCCCGCGCTTTCCTGACCCCGGTGCTGAAGCGCGAATATGCCAAAGAACGTGTTCCGGGCGACATCATCACCCGGAGCGTATATCCCGAAGACTCCGCAACTCTCCTTCGGGCTGTCCGGCACCTGGCTCCTTCTGGGAAAGGATGGGGGGTTGGCCTGTCAGGTTCGCCAGGACATTATATCGCCCCGCGACACCGAGGGTCAACCAGCGTGAGGAGCGAGGGAAGAGAAGACTCACAGTCTTAGCCCCTCTTTTGCGCTATTTTTCTCATAACAAGCTCTCTTCAACCGGCGGCAGCTCTGAAGCCTGTCCTTTAGCAGCGTCGGTCAAGGCCGAACACTCATTCGTGTTCACTCTTTTTCCAACAGCACAAAGAACTCCCGATTACCCCGGTCTCCCAAGAGCGGTGACGTTGTAATCCCCCGTAAACGTAGGCCGTGACCAATGGCCCACAAGACCATCTCCGCCAGAACAGAGCCGTGGACCAAGGGGTCTTTGACGACACCCCCACGCTGGACCTGCTCCCGGCGCGCCTCGAACTGCGGCTTGACCAGACACACAAGCCTGCCGGGCTGTACCAGGTGAGTCACGACGTTGGGTAGCACCTTGGCCAACGAGATAAAGGAGACATCCACGGTGGCCACGTTGGCTGCCTCCGGGAACTCAAAGGGGTGATGGGCGTTTACTCCCTCCATGACGACGACGCGGGGCTCTTTCCGCAACTTGTAGTGAAGCTGCCTCTTCCCAACGTCCAGGGAGTAGACCCGCGAAGCTCCGCTTTGGAGGAGGCAATCGGTGAAGCCGCCGGTGGAGGCGCCGACGTCCAGCGCCACGAGCCCCGTGACCTCAATGCCGAAGTGCTCCAGCGCGTGGGCCAGCTTGGCGCCACCGCGCCCCACGTAGGGCGATCGCAACGCCAACGAGATCTCCGTATCAGCCAGCAAGAGGGTGCCCGCCTTGTCCACCACCCTGCCACCGACGCGCACCTGCCTTGCCATCACCAGGGCCTGGGCCTTCTCCAAACTCTCGGCAAGGCCCCGTTCCAGCAAGAGCACGTCGATACGCTCCCGCTTCTTGCTCTTTTTCCCCGTCAACCTGTGAACTCCACGGGTAGACTCAGCGTCCGCTTGCTTGACCGTCCTAACCACGCCTGATTATTATCCCTTATATGAAGGGTGTGAGCGCCATATTGGTAACCTCTTCGGCAAACCAGCTTCGGCTGCTGGTTATGGCCACCCGTCCGCGGCAATGGACCAAAAACCTTTTGATCTACCTCGCCTTCTTCTTCACCCTCGGCGAGCATGACGCCCACGGCTTCGGCGACGAGCTCTCCTTTTTCTTGACGGCTACCTACGGCGTGCTTCTCTTTTCACTTCTCACCGGCGCGACGTACATCATGAATGACCTGGCTGACCTCAAAGAGGACCAGCTCCACGAGCGGAAGCGTAACCGTCCGTTGGCCTCGGGGCAGCTGAGCCCCGGCGTCGCGGTCCCCAGCGCCCTGGCCTTAGCCGGCGCGGGGATTGCCCTATCCTTCTTTCTGGACGTCAACTTCGGCATCGTCTCCGTGGTCTACCTATCGCTCATGACAGCGTACACCTTTTCCTTAAAGCACATGGTGATCCTGGACGTCCTCAGTATATCGGCGGGATTCGTCCTGAGGGCGGCAGCCGGGGCGCTGGTCATCGACGCCCCCATCTCTCCGTGGCTGTACCTTATGACCAGCCTGGGCGCCCTCATGCTGGCCCTGGGCAAGCGCCGTAACGAACTCGACCTCCTTGGCGAGGACGGGGCCGCCCACCGGCCCGCGCTCAAGGACTATACCAAGGACTTTGTGGACCAGCTCATGGGCGTCGTCGCTCCCGCCGCGGTAGTCTCCTACACCCTCTACACCTTCACGGCGGAAAACCTGCCGCACAATAACGCCATGATGCTGACCATCCCCTTCGTCCTCTACGGCATCTTCCGCTACCTGTTTCTGGTCCATCGCCGCAACCTCGGCGGAAGTCCCGAAGAAATCTTCCTGACGGACCGCCCCATGCTGCTCACGATCCTGTTGTGGCTTGGCACCGCCTCCGCGATCCTTCTGATAGACCGTTGACGGCCTCCACGCGACTATGCCCCAAATGTCATTCTGAGCTCCGATTGCATCCCGATTCGTCATCGGGACAAAGTCGGACCCGCCTCTGGCGGCGAAGAATCTGGGGTGGGACAGGCTCAACCGAAAGCCCCACGTCCCCCAGACCCTTCGGCTTCGCTCAGAGCCTGCCCTGAGCCTGCCGAAGGGGTGACAACGGTCTTGCCGCTTTTGAGGCAACGCCCCACAACGTGACTTTTTGTAGGGCGGCGCGGTAGAATACGGACAAGGAGCAGCGAGATGCCGATATACGAATACTATTGCACGACCTGCGACGACGGTTTCGAAGTCATGAAGCCAATGGCGACCATGACGCTGGAGGCGGTCTGCCCCGAAGGACATGGGGGGGCCCAAAAGTCCCTGTCCATGTTCGCCTCGGTCATAAAAGCCGATGGCTGCGCCAGCCCCTCCTCCCTGCCTACTTCCCCCTGCCAGCCCAACGGCTGCGCCTGCTGCAACTAGCAGGACGCTGAAGGCCTCTGCCCTAAGCCCGCCCGAAGGGGTGTCCAGAGGGGCTTCGCCCCTTTGGCGGGGGTCGAAGGGGGTGTCCCCCTTCTCTCAAGCATCCCCGTAGGGTATTCCTTGAACCCCCTTGAGGGGGTTTGGGGGTGTTTTTCAGCCCTCCAAGCCCCTATCAGGCGGGCACCACCGGCAACAGCAGGTGGGACGGGTACTGCCTGCTGTGACAGACCTCCTGGCGGGCGACGCGAATCTCGGCGTCGACACCGAAGTCGTGGCCGGTGTTAGGGTTCCGGTCGAAGTGCGGGAAGTTGCTGCTTGAGACCTCCAACCCGATGCGATGTCCCTTTTGAAAGAGGTTGCCGGTTGCCCACATGTCGATGGTGAACTCTTCGACCTTTCCGGGGGTCAGAAGCTTGAGCGATTCCAGGGACTCCCGATAGCGCGCACGGATGATCCCCTCGCAGAGGTTCACGGCATAACCGCCGGGGTGGACATCGACGAGCTTGGCGGTGAAATCGGTATCCTCGCCGTCTGACGACGCGTAGAGCTTCAGCGACACCGGCCCCGCCACCAAGATATCCTCGGCCAGAGGCTCGGTCACGTAGACCAGCACATCCCCGCGGGCCTCTACGGGACGCTGGTCGTAGCTGCCGGCATACAAAGGGCCGAAGCTCTGCCCAGCGCCCGCAGTTGTGAGGGACAATTGAGGGCCGTAGCCGTTACCCCCTCTGGTCGGCGCCGGGTTCAAGGGATCATACTCGTAGCGGTCCGGCGGCTCATCGCCGGGCGACTCCATCGCAAGCGCGCCGTCGCCCCGTAGGCCGTTGGCCGAGCCCCGGCTGTGCAGGTAGAAAGGGGTGATCCGCATCCCAGCCGGAGGCCACTCGGCCTCCTCCCGCCATACGTTCGCCGCCATGATGAAGAGACGCACCGGCGGTTCAGTGTCGATGCCGTTGGCGACCCCCTTCAACCACTTGTCGAACCAGCGCAGCTCGAGGGCCCGAGGATCTAGCAGCGAGGGGAAGCCGAAGTCCTCCTCACCGGCGTTCGTACGCAGGTTCCCGCCGTGCTGCCAGGGGCCGACGACCAGCCTCTGGTTACTCCGCGCCACGTCTGAGCCACCGTGCTTCCGCATGCCGCTATACCCCTTTATGGTGCCGCCGAGGAAGTAGTCATACCAGCCGTTGACCTGGAGAATCGGCACTTTGACCCTGGAGAGGTCCTCCTCAACGGCCAATGCCTTCCAAAAGGCGTCCCGTGAGGGGTGCTGGAACATGAGGTCCAGGTGGGTCCCCGGCTGCCCCACACGCTCGGGAATGTCCCGCAGCGGCAGGAGCCGCGCGATCTCATCGAAGTTATAGAGCCCCAGGTTCTGGCCCGACTTGCCCGTCATACGCATGTTCCAATAGAGGAAGAAGGACAGGTTGAAAGCACCGCCGGGGAACATCCATTCGTCGTAGATACTTGTCCCGACGATGCGCGGGGCCAGACACTTCAGAAACTTGCTTCCGCCCGTTGCGGCCAGCCATTGGACGCAGCCCATATAGGAGGGCCCGTGCATCCCCACGTTGCCGTCGCACCAGGGTTGTCCGCCGATCCACTCAATGGTGTCGTGGCCGTCCTGGGCCTCGTCGACCCAGGGAGTGAAGCACCCCTCCGAATCGTAACGGCCCCGGCAGTCCTGGGCCACGAAGGCGTATCCCCGCTGGACGAAGTAGGCGGCGTCTTCGGCGGTGCCCATGGTGGTGTTGTCATAGGGAGTCCGGCGCAGGATCACCGGGAACGGCCCCCGCTGGTCCCGTGGCGTGTAGATATCGGCCGAGAGCCGCACGCCGTCCCGCATCGGCACTCCCACGTCGATCCGTGTATCCATCCTGGCATGGTGAAAAACGCTCACGGCCGCCTCCTGCCCCGAAAGTTTCCGTCTTTGTAGTCGAGGGGCCGCCCTCATGTCAAGCGGAGGACAGCCACCGACGGGGTTTGACGGTCCGATCCTGGTGACCGTACCATGGGCCGCAGGCTGGTATGCCAGCGTCTGACCCTACATATATATAAGGTAGGTGAAATCATGCCCAAGCAAGTCTTTTCGCCAGACCCCAACAGCAAGCCCAGCGGCCTTTCGCCAGCGACCCGGGCCGGGAACATGGTCTTCGTCTCGGGGCAGGTGGCCTTGGACGAGGGCGGCAAGCTGGTGGGGGCCGGGGACTGCGAGGCCCAGGTAGCGCAGGTCTTTAAAAATCTGGAGGCCGCGTTGGGGGCTGCCGGAGCGAAGCTCTCGGATGTGGTCAAAATCACGGCCTTCCTGGTCAACCGCGACGACTTCTCCGCCTACGCCGCAGGACGGCTCCGCACCTTTCCCAACGACCCGCCGGCCAGCAGCACCGTGATCGTCGCGGGTCTCGTCACCGCCGACTTCCTGGTCGAGGTCGAAGCCGTCGCCGTCGTCTGATCACTACCCAGCTTATTTCCGAGCTGCCACTTTCGCTTTGAAGTGCGAGATAACATGCTGTTCGAAAAGGCGGTTTGTCCGCATCAACAGGCTCTTTCACCGCCTAAACGAAAGCGGATCACGACACACGAATGCACTCATCAAGACGAGGGGTCGGAAGGCACCGTCATGCTTGATAATAATCTGAGCAAACTCGCCAACAGATTTCGCCAAATTACCCTTGGCCGTGTCGTGTAAATCCGGGCGCTCGATGACCCTTTTATATCCCCTTAAAAGTCACGTACATTCCGACAACATCGTCGGCTCGATCAAACGTCGTCTCGTCTTCAAAATAATAACGGTCGACTCGCCCAAATCCCGCGCCAAGTGTCGCAGAGCCGTTTTCCATGGAAAACGTGACCGTCCTTCCAAGGAATAAATATCTCCAAATGACTCCTTCAAACTAGACACTATTCCAAAACCCCCTCTCCCTCGATGCCTTCCATGGGCCTGTCGAAGTGAGGTGTCCAGAGGGGCGGAGCCCCATTGGCGGGGGTAGAAGGGCCCTGCCCTGATCCCTCTCTTACGCCGTAGGCGGTTTGCCAGCGGGTGCTACCCGCCGGGCGCTGCCCGCCGATGCCGCCTCGCCGCGCTGCCGGTGTCGCCACAGGAAAAAGGCGCTGACGCCACCCGTCAGGGCCGCCTGGCCCAGGGTCAGGCCGGCGATGATCAGGGTCGCGTCCAGGAAAAAGCCCTGGGGGAAGATGCGTATCAGGTTGTCGGTACGGGGGTCCAGCAGCCAGAGGTCGTTGGAGAAGCCGATGAGGTGGAACCGGTTAAAGAGCTCGTCGAAGCTGATCAGGGAGCCGATCCCCAGCGCCGCAAGAATACCGAAGGTGAGGACGCTGCCACCCACTAGCCCCCGTCCTACCGCGGCCAGGGCGCGCCTCCGACCGATGACGAACAGGGCCGCCAGGGCCGCGCCGACGATGGTGAAGAAGGAGACCCGCTGCCAGAAACCGACCCCTCGGACCAGCCCCTTGACGTCCACCATGTGGAGGATCTCCCGTTCGCTGAACAGCTCCTGCTCCCGGCCGTCGACGACGGCCTGCACGTCCAGCCGCTCCTCCGAGTTGTTGAAGTAACTCTTGATCTCCTCAGATATCCGGGTCAGCTCCCTGGGCTCGATCCCGGTACGGACGGCGATGTCATGCCGGTTGAAGCCGAAGCTGTAGAGCCAGCCGCTGTTGATAACGACATTGAGGTTGGTCGTAATAAGGAACAGGGGAACGGCCAACACGAGAATGACCACCACCGCCCTTTGAAACAGTCGTGTACGCACACCCATAGGCCGATAATCGACGAGGCATCCTTCCTTGTCAAGGCGTACGGCGGCTGGCTATAATCGGTTCCGTTGACCCCAACGCCCTAGCGGGATGCTGAAGAAAGGGAGTCCAGAGGCGCGGAGCCCCGATTCCAGCCCTGGTCCCTCTCTTAGGTCGTAAGGCGGTTTGTCTGCGGGCGCTGCCCACCCCAAGGGGTGTCCAGAGGGGCGAAGCCCCTTTGGCGGGGGCAGAAGGGGGATACCCCCTTCTCTATATCATCCCCGAAGGGGATACCTTGAACCCCCTTGAGGGGGTTTGGGGGTGTCTTCAGCACCCTCACCAGTGGAGAAAACGTGAAAGACGTCGGCGACCCGGAAAGCTTCGACACCTTCCTCGAGATCATGGCGCGCCTGCGCGGGCCGGAAGGCTGCCCGTGGGACCGCGAGCAGACCCACGCCTCCCTCAAGACCTACCTCCTCCAGGAGTGCCATGAGGCGATGGAGGCGATGGACGAGGATGACCCCAGCAGGCTGGCCGACGAGCTGGGGGACATCCTGCTGCAAGTGGGGCTCCACGCCCAGATCGGGGCAGACGACGACCGGTTTACCATACGCGACGTCCTCCGGGCCATCAATGAGAAGCTGGTCAGGCGCCACCCCCACGTTTTCGGCGACGTCACGGTCTCGGGCTCGGCCGAGGTTGAGGCGAACTGGGAGCGTCTCAAGGAGGAGGAGCGGGGCGAGAAACGGTCGGCCATGGACGGCATACCGAAATCCTTACCGGCGCTGACGGCCAGCCAGGAGGTCCAGACGCGGGCCGCCAAGCTGGGGTTCGATTGGCCGGACATGGGCGGCGTCCTGGACAAGGTGCGGGAGGAGATCTCCGAGTTCGAAGCGGCAAAGGCCCCGGAGGACGTGGAGCACGAGCTGGGAGACATCCTGGCCGCCATCGTCAATATCGGCCGGAAACTGGGCATCGATACGGAAGGGGCCCTGCGCAAGGCCAACGATCGCTTTCGCAGCCGCTTTTCCTATATGGAGACCGCCGCCGAACAGCGGGGAGAGTCCTTTCCGGACCTTCCGTTGGACCGCCAGGAAGAGCTATGGCAAGAGGCGAAACAGCGAGAGCGGGACAACGCCAAGGGTAAACGGTCTCAAAAGTAGCCGGCTCATCGATCAACAAGCCGGCTCCGGCGCCGCGTGGGCCATCACCGCCTCTTCACACCGTCTTCGTGCTCCGCAGTCGCCACGCACAGACACATCTCTCTCGCTTTTATTCTTCACATTCATCACCACATATTCGAAAAAATAAGAGACCATATTGATGACGATAACGTCCTCTATGAGTTCTTGTTGAGCGCCAACATGTACTGTCAATGAGAGTATGCTGCCATGTATATAGCAGTACATTCATGGGAGAATATAACGTTTTAAATAAAGCGAAATAAAACGATAAATACATATGACGTAATTGGTAATTACACGTATCTGTATACCTAGACAAACGCGTGAATATATTAAGGTCAACTACCGATTCGTTTTGGCGCCTGCGGAGGAGTGTGGAAGGACCAAGAACTCCTTGCCTTCGGCTATGCGGAGACAGAGGATCTGCAGCGAAAAGGGCAAGAGCTGTACCGGCAGCTCTTGCCCTTTGACTATAGCTAGACGCGGCGGCGACAAAGCCAAGACGCAAAGGCGAAATTACCGGCGTTATCCGCGGACTCCGGCCAATGGGCACACGGGCGCGCTGTAAGGACGAATCAGCGCAGCCGGTCAACTGGTACGGTTGCGGGACGAAAGGCGGAGAGCGTCGGGCTGGTGCCCCGGTTTTTATTGCATGAAATACAATTCGCGTAAACCAGCGCGGCCTTTAGTCACCTTCGCCTAGGCGTCTGCGGCGCCGTGGTCCTTGATATAGTCCACGGCATCCTGGACGGTCAAAAGCTTTTCGGCGTCCTCGTCGGAGATTTCCAGTTTGTTATCGCCCTGGGAGAACTCCTCCTCCAGGGCCATAATGAGCTCAACAAGGTCCAGCGAGTCGGCGTTCAGGTCGTCCGCGAAGGACGCGTTGGCCACGACCTGGGACTCTTCAACGCCGAGTTGCTCAACGACAACTTTTTTTACACCCTCATAGACAGTCGCCAAGATTACCTCCCCGGAAACGGAGTTTGTTGTTCAGTGTTAATGGCGCCCATGATCGAACCAAGGACACCGTTGATAAACCGGTGGATGCTCTCGCTGCCGAACAGCTTGGCCAGCTCCACCGCCTCGTTAATTGCAGCTTTAGATGGCGTCTTATTATTGAATAGAATCTCGAAGATGGCAATACGAAGAATATTTCGGTCTACGGCAGATAACTGGTCCACGGGCCAGGTCGGGGCGTGCTGGTGAATGATCTCATCCAAGCGGTCGCGGTTTTTGGAAACGCCCTCGACCAGCTCCCGCACCTGCGCTTTCCCGACTTCGGACATAGCCCCCTCGGCAAGGACCCGATCGACGGTGCTCCCGGCTTCATGACCAGCGGTGTCCACCTCGAAGAGGACTTGCATCGCCATGATCCGTCCCTTCCGTCGAGCGTCCGCCATACAATTCTCTAACGGAGAGCGAGGCCTCCGTCTACCTTCACGACCTGGCCTGTTATGTAGCTTGCCTCTTCGCCGGCGAGGAAGGCGACGACTTCGGCCACCTCTTCCGGTGACCCGAACCGCCCCGCGGGGATGTGCTGCCGGACCTGTTCTCGTTGTGACTCAGTAAGCTTACCAGTCATATCCGTTTCAATGAACCCCGGCGCGATGACGTTCGCGGTCACTCCTCTGGAGGCCACTTCTTGCGCAACCGATTTCGTAAAACCCACCAGGCCCGCCTTGGCCGCAGTGTAGTTGGCCTGTCCGGCGTTGCCCCGCAGCCCGACCACGCTCCCCATATTCAATATTCGGCCCCAGCGCTTCCGGATCATATGCCGGACAGCGGCGCGAGTGCAGAGAAATGAGCCACGCAGATTGGTGCCGAGCACATCATCCCAATCATCATCGGAGATACGAAGGAGCAGGGTATCGCGGTTAATGCCCGCGTTGTTGACAAGGATGTCAATGGAGCCGCAATCAGCGACCACGGTTTCCACCAGGGAAACGACCTGATCGGACCGGCTCACGTCCGCGATGTACGAGCCGAAACTCCCACCCGCTTCCCTAATTGCACGCTCGGTTTCGGAGGTGTCCTTGGTTGCGTTCAGTGCCACGGTCGCACCATCGCCCGCCAGTCTGAGGGCTATCGCCTTACCGATCCCTCGGCTGCTACCGGTGACCAGCGCTACTTTGCCCACCAGCTCCTGGGGCACCGATCAAGCTCCCCGGCTCTAGCCTGCGAAGGTTCTCACGGAGTCCGGGTCGGCCACATTTACCGTCTGGGCGTCCTTTGCGATGCGTTTGACCAGCCCCGCCAGTACTCTGCCCGGACCAACTTCGACGAAGGTGTCGACACCATTGTCGGCCATATATTCCACCGACTTGGACCACTGGACGCACCGGCAGATTTGTTCGACCAGCTCAGCCCGAAGCGCGGTGGCTTCGTGGAGGGGCTTGCCCGTGCAATTGGCGATGATGGGAATCGTCGGCTCGGCGAAGAGGGTGCCACCCAATGCCGCTGCCATGCCTGGGACCGCCGACTGCATGAGGCTGGAATGGAACGCCGCACTGACCACCAGCGGGACCGCCCGGCGGGCGCCCAGGGCTCGTGCCAGGTCAATGGCCCGGACCAGAGCTTCTTTTGCGCCGCTGACGACGATCTGACCGTCGCAGTTGTGGTTGGCTATCTCGGCGCCGGTCTCCTGACAAACCTGCTCAACCGCCGAAAGGTCCAGGCCCAGGAATGCCGCCATGCCGCCCTCGCGGACCTGGCCCGCTTCGTGCATAAGCCTGCCTCGCTCGCGGACGAGGTTGAGGGCCTCCGAAAAGTCCAGAGCGCCGGCTGCCACCAGGGCAGCATACTCGCCGACGCTATGCCCCGCCACGAACTTGGGCATCGACTTCGACTGGCCGCCCCGGGCCTCGGCGATAGAGCGCACTGTCGCAATGCTCGTCGTCAGCAAGGCGGGTTGGGCGTTAACGGTCTGCCGCAGGTCCTCCTCGGGTCCCTCGAAGCATAGCCCGGAGAGGGAAAACCCCAGGGCCTCGTCGGCCTCATCAAAAACGGCCCTCGCCGAGGGTGAAGAATTATACAACTCTCGCCCCATGCCCACAGATTGGGAACCCTGGCCAGGGAAGATGTATGCAAAGGTCGAATTTTCAAGTTCGTGTAATAATGCCATTCACTTCCTCATTGATATTCGTAAATGTTTGCTGGAGGTCACCGACCCCCAAAATTATTCTTCTTGGGACTTAACCTCAAGAATGTCCCGTCCCGCATAGGTCCCGCAGACGGTGCATACCCTATGGGGAAGTCTGGGACTGTCGCAATTGGGACAAGGACTAAGGCTCTTGATCGTGACGGCAGAATGGGCCATCCGGCTACGCTGCCGTGCCTTGGACCGTTTACGCTTTGGTAGCGGGGGCATGCTAAGCCTTTCGTGCCAGTTAGCCGTTGCGCAGCTGGAGGCCTAAGCCTTCAAGCTTCGCCCAGTGGCTGTCGACTTGAGTCGCCGCGCAGTCGCAGGGATCTTGATTCATATTCTGGCCGCATGTCGGGCAGAGGCCCTTGCAATCAGCGGCACATAGAGGCTTCATAGGGGCAGCGGCGATCGCATATTGGCCCAGCGCATCACTGAGGTCAAGCATATGGTGGGGGTCTATAGTATAAGAAGGCTCAGGAGGGGGGGAGAGCCTCACCCCGGTATCTACGTCGATCTCAGGGAGAAACTCTTCTTCCATGTGAAAGCTCACCGGTAGCACGAATTTTCCCAGGCAGCGACTACAGCTACAGGCGATCCCCGTCTCGATCTCGGCCATCACCAGAATACCCTGGAGAGAGCGCATCAGACGAGCGGATCCTCGAATATCTGCCGCTTCATCCTGGAACCTTCGCCCTTCCTCTTGGAAGGTGTACCGACGCTCTTCACCTGAAGACGATTTCAGTAGTTGCGAAACATTAAACAGCATGATCACCACACCACACACCAACACCTTACCATCGTGGGACATTATGCGAGGTGATTTGACTGCTGTCAATAGAACCTTGGGATTTTTTCGCAAACTAGGTCTAAAACCACTTCTACGTTTTTGCGGAGCGGCCTTCCTGAATCGCGTTGACAATAAAAGGGTGCCCTCCTATGATGCTGTCGCCGGTGTCAACTGGGAAGGATTGTGGTGTACAAGGCCGTCCTCTTCGAAGTCTTGGACAGCTTGGCGACCATGACGTTGGACCGGCCGATAAGGGTAAGGGGGCGATGAGGCCATGAGTTACGACTATATCCTCTATGAGATCTCAGATGGGATCGCCACGATTACCTTCAACCGCCCTGACAAGATGAACGCGATGCTGGAGGAGATGGGCTCGGAGATCGATGACGCCACCAACCGGGCCAGGGACGACGAGGGCGTCCGGGTCCTCATGATCACCGGGGCTGGGAAGGGATTCTGCGCCGGCGCGGACGTCAGCCGGCTTTTCCGCCAGGCAGACGGCACGGGCCTGGTCCACGCCCTCAAAAAGCCAGCCGCTCCCGTGGGACAATGGAGCAGCAATATCTACAATTTCCCCAAGCCGACCATAGCTGCGGTGAACGGCATCGCCGCCGGGGCCGGTTTTTCGCTCGCCCTCGCCTGCGACCTGCGCATAGCCTCCGACCAGGCCCGAATGTCCGCTGCGTGGATCGCCAGAGGCATCCCTCCGGACACCGGCTCCACCTGGCTCCTGCCACGTCTGATCGGCCTGTCCAAGGCATGCGAGGTCCTCTATTTGGGCAAGACCCTGGACCCCCAGGAGGCGTTAGAGCTCGGGATCTTCAATAGGGTCGTACCCGGCGACTCATTGCAGAAGGAGGCCCGCCAACTGGCCGCAGCCATTGCAGCGGGGCCGCCTCTAAGCCTGGAGTTCACCAAACGAGGTCTCAAGCGGGCTATGGAGAGCACGCTCGCCGAGGCCCTGGACTTCGAGACCTACTCCCAGCGGGTCTGTTTCGAGACGGAGGACTTTAAGGAGGGGGTCCGCGCCTTTCAGGAGAAGCGCCAGCCCAAATTCCAGGGCCGGTAATGCGGGCCCGTCCGGGGCCTTACTTTCCCTCCGGGGCTGCCGCAGATGCTCGTAAATATAGGGCGATGTGACGCCGTTGCCAGTCCCGCACTTCGGTCGCTTCCACCTCGGCCTCAAGATTCTCGGGTGCCCTGGCAAGCCGCTCCAGGCTGATTAGAGGCCAGAGTACGGACGGGTCCAGCTCCAGCCGTTTCCCCTCCTCTATGCGCCAGGCCTTTAACGCCTTCAACCTCTCAGGCTCTCCGGCTACCGGCACGACCCTGGGGCCGCGTGGAGGACGCCGCACCCGAGGGGCGTTCACCCCTACGCCAAGAGCTGTATACAGGCCTCGCCCCATGCGACGCAGAACGCCCCTGCTAAGACCCGGAACTGTATCCAGGTCAGCGGCGGGATCGGAAGCTAGAGTCAGCAGTGTTTTATCGGCAAAGACACGGAACGGAGGGACGCCTCTCCGTCGCGCCTCGACTTCGCGGAAGGAATCCAGGGCCTTCAGGACCGCCAGACCCCGCCCGTCCAGGGCACCACTGCCTTTCATAGAGAGAAACGCCGTCTCCGGGTCGGCCGGTGTATGCCTTACTTCGGCCAGCCGAGCGCTCTCCTCCGCTACCCACTCCGTCCGTCCCAGGGTTTCAAGCCGTTGGCCCAATACCTCCCGGAGCTCCAACAGGTGGCGAATGTCCGACGCGGCATATTCGAGCGCCTCGAGGCTTAGCGGCCGGATGCTCCAGTCCGCCCGTTGCAGCCGCTTCTCTTTTGGCAGCTCGATTCCGAAGGTTTCCTGGATCACGGAGCCAAGCCCCAGCCGGCTCAGCCCCGTGAAGCGCGCCGCGATGCTGGTATCGTAAAGGTTTCGGACCCGGAAGCCCCACTGCCGGTCCAGGCTGCGGATGTCGTAGTCGGCGGCGTGGAATATCTTTTCAATGGTGTCGTCCGCGAGGACATCCCCTAAGGGAGAGAGGTCCTCGATCGCGAGGGTGTCGATCAGGTAGAGCCCAACCGGGGTCGCAACTTGAATGAGACAGACCTTCTCCGGATAACGGTGAAAGCCGTTGGACTCCGTGTCCAGGGCAATACGCGGATACCGGGAAACCTCCGTGAGAAGGCTGCCGAGCTGGATGGCATCAGCCACCATCTCCCAATGGCCGGGTTGAACAGAGGCCAAAGGCTGCTCAGTGGCTGGGCCACCCGCTGCAGACTTTTTTCTACGGAGGAGGAAAGAGAACACGGCGCGGTTAATGCACGGTAGGGCTAATGGTCATTCTTTGCAGCAAGTCCTTCGTCCAGGGTGATTGAGGTTCAGCCGCCCTGGACCCTTCCTTATATATATAGTAACGCCTGGCGAAAGGGCGCGGGAAGCTTCTCTAAAATCCGTGCTCCCTTGATGCCTGTCCTGAGCGGAGCCGAAGGGGGATAGGCTAGGATGAAGGTGAAACCAATCTGGCATGTCTATTTTTGGAATACGTTCCAGCAGCGACCGTCTGGGGCTGTTCCAGGGTGAGCAATCAGCCGGCCTAGGATATCTCCGCAAGGAGCGGTCCAATCCCGGTTAGAGGCTGGCAGCCACGCCCGCCAACGCGTCCACAGTCCTGTCCCATGACTTCTGCCGGTCATCGCCCACCGGCAGGACGTGGGCGATGACTTCACCGATGCCCCAATCGAACAGCTCTCTAATCCGAGCCCCGACCTGCTCCTCGTCCCCCATCAACACGACAGCATCCAGCATCGCGTCGCTCCAGGCCGCGGTCTCGTGCACCTCGGGGAAACCCGCCGCCTCCAGCATCGCGGCGTAGAAAGGGAGCCGCGGATAGTTGGCCAGCTGCTGGCGGGAGACCTGACGCGCCTCCTCCAGGTTTTCCGTAACGCATATCGGGGCGTGGGCGATCAGGGGCGGGACGGGCCGGTCGGCGCTCTCCGCCCCGGCTTTCAGGGCGGGCAAGGCGCTATCCCTTAAAAAGTTATACGGGGAGACCCAACTTATAGCGCCGTCGGTCTCGGCGCCAGAGAACTCATAGGAGCCCAGACGCAGCGCCGAGACCATGACCGGCACATGTTCAATGGGCTTGCCGATAGAGGCATGAGCGTGGTAGTGGCGGCCGTCGAAATCGACCGAGCCCTCTCGGAGCAATGCCTTGACGATGTGGACGTACTCACGCAGGTTGGTCAAAGGGGCCTTGAATTCGAAGCCGAAGGTGCTCTCCATACTGGCCTTGTGGCTGGGACCCAATCCCAGGCGGAAGCGTCCAGGGGCAAGGCCGGCTAACGCTTGGACCTGCTGTGCCGCCACGATGGGATGCCGCGGCCAAGTGGGAATGATGCAGGTGCCCAGGAGGATGTTTTCAGTTTCCACGGCTACCGCCGCGAAGACCGTCAGTGCGTCCATCGCGGCCCCGCCGGTCGTGAGCCACGCCGCCGGAATCCCTTTTTGCTCCAGGTCCTTGATGCGGGATACGACCGCTTTAGGGCTACCGCCCATGGCGGCCACGCCGATTATCTTGTCGCCCATCGCTCCTCCTTCAACATGGTGGACCCCACGGTGTCACCTTTATTACTACGGATCTGATACCTCCCTTCTCGGCTCAGCCGCCGATCTCGATGACATAGCCGTCGGGGTCCCTTATATACGCATACAGGGTATCGCTGCCGTGTTGGCCAACCCCCAGCACCTCGGACCCAAACCTTCGCGCCTCCTCCACCGCCGCGGCGTGGTCCTCCCGTCTCACGGCAAAACCGAAATGCTGCACGCCTCCAGTCCCGCCGTCCACGGGGCCTTCGGTGGCGCGAAGGGTTATGATGTCGTTCCCTTCCATGCTTTGGAGAAACACCAATGCCCCTTCCCAAAAGAGTTCCCGCATTCCCAGCAAGCCGGTATAGAACGACAGCGACCGCTCCAGATTCGATACTGCGATTTGGAGGTGATTTAACCCCTGTGTCTTCATGTTCCGGCTCCTTCTCTTGAGGTTTGACGCAGTATAACAAATGACGTGGCGCCAGCAGGCTGCCGAATCGACGCACGCAATTCCTCATGCAATCCATTTGCTCAGGTTCTGCATCTTACGTAATGAGACTAGGTATCAGAATAAGAGGAATGCGTGATGATACGTATAGCGAGAAACATGTTTGGTCGGCTGATTCACACGTGCACAGAGTTCGCATCTTACACCATGAACCTTCAGAGAAGCCGTTGCAAGGTTGATCCGGACTGCCGGGGCGGTCCGACAGTGGACGACGCCCGACGGGACTACCGGGCATCAGCAGACTTCACGGCCTATGCCTGGACCCGTTACGGTAGCGGATGACGCCCGCCGGCGACAGGCCTGGCGGCACGAGGGTGGCGGGGGCGGGCCACCCTCACCCCATCCCTCTCCCATCAAGGGAGAGGGGGTTGGTTTTGTCCTCCACCCCCTTGTGGGAGGGAGATAGAGGCAGGGGGGGACCCTTCTCTATCAGGCATCCCTTAGAGGATGCCGTACCACTTCCCGCAGTTTTCCGCCAGTATCTTTCTGCGCTCCTCGACCGGCACTTCCCCGAGGGCCGCACCCACCACCTTGCGCGAGTTAGGCCAATCGCAGGAATTGTGAGGGTAGTCTGTAGACCACATGAGGTTGTCGATGCCGATGGCATGCCGGTTCTGGATCCCGTACCGATCGATTACAAAAGTGACGGACCAATTCCGGTACCAGTACTCACTGGGTAGGCGCTCAAAGTCCAAGCCGGCCCAGTGACGGCAACGCCAGTACTTGTCATCCATCTGCTCCAGAATAAATGGCACCCAGCCAGCGCCCGTCTCCACGGAGGCAAACTTTAGCTCCGGGTAGCGGTCCAGGAGCCCTTCGAAAATAGTCTGGATAAGGATGTTGGTGATGCCGGCCATCATCGCGGCGCCAAGGGCCGCCTTCGATTTGCCGGGGGTGGCGGCTACACCGCTGCTCCCGGAGCTGAAGCCGACGTGGATGGATATGGGCATCCCCTCATCGGTGCAAGCCGCCCAGAAGGGGTCGTCCGCCGGACTCAGCAACGGGCCCCCGCTAGGCCAATTTCGGAGCAGGACTCCTTTAGCCCCCATCTTCTTGCCGCGTTTCATCTCGGACACGGCCGTCTCGATGCCGCAGTTGGGGATCTGGGTGAGCCCTATAAATCTAGATGGGTCTACGGAGCAGAAGTCCTCGAATAGCCAATCGTTATAGGCCTGCACGCAGGCCAGCTGGTACTCCGTGTCTTTAAAGCTCAAGACCTGGCCGATGGTCCGGTTGTCAGAAAAAATGACCTGGGCATCCACTCCATCGTAGTCCATGTCTTTCAAACGGTCGCGGGCATCCCATGCGCCCGGCCTGATGTCCTCGTAGGTGTACCCGGACCACTTCATGTCCTCGTAGGGTTTCCCCGCCGTAAAGGTTAGCCCAAGGGGCTCTGGGGGCATGGAAGGGTCCATTTGCCACGCCTGGCCCACGCCGTCGGAGTCTTTCACCAGTCGCGGGGCGCGGTCCTGATACTTGGCTGGGAGGTGCCGCTTCCACATATCCTCTGGATAGATCATGTGAGAGTCTGAATCGATCATTCGATAGTCACGCATACGGCTCCCTTCTACTCCACCCCGCGCTTCAGCCGCCACAGACGGCAACAGTTCAGGCTGGCCACTCGGGGCTATTGTCAGACAGCCCTAAAGGCGTGTCAAGCGTGGTGTCCCGACAGCCGTCCAGTACCCAGCCGAGGGCCCTTGACCACTTCTGTTGGGCAGACTATCATGACCCATCCGACGACCAGTTTCTCGTCCAGCGGCGGGAGGTCCCGGAAAGAAATTTGTCGCCAACGGGTGGTTCATGGACCTGCCACTAAAAGGAATTCGGGTGCTCGCCATAACCCAATATGGAGCGGGCCCTTTCGGCATGCTCCAGCTTGCCGAGCTCGGCGCGGACATCATAAAAATTGAAAACCCGTTGACCCGAGGAGACGTAGCCCGCACCGTGCCCCCATACCTGGAAGAAGGAGTCAACGACAGCATCTACTTCCAGGCCTTTAACCGCAACACCCGAAGCCTTACCCTGAACCTTCAGCTGCCCCAGGGCACGGAAGTACTCCACCGGCTGATAAAGGTCAGTCATGGCGTTTACAGTAACCTGCGAGGGGACCTGCCCACCCGCATGAAGCTGCGCTACCGTGACCTGGAACCCGTCAACCCCGCCATCGTCACCTGCCACCTCACCGGCTACGGCCTGGACAACTCCCAGAGCCGCCGCCCTTCCTACGACATGCTGGTCCAGGCGGAGACGGGCATGATGGAGATAACCGGCGAGCCGGGGGCTCCACCGGCGAGAAGCGGAATCCCCATAGTGGACTTCGCCGGCGGATACAACTCAGCCTTCGCCCTGGTATCCGGTATTCTCAAGGCCCAGATGACCGGCAAGGGTTGCGACCTGGACGTTTCCTTGTTCGATACTGCCGTCTCCATGCTGAGCTATATGGCCTCGTGGCACCTTACGAGGGGGGCGGAGATACGCCGAGAGCCAGATTCCTCCCACCCCTCTCAGGTCCCTTCCGGCGTCTTCCCCACCAAGGACGGCTGGATCGTGATCATGTGCGCCAAAGAGGAGTTTTTTCAAAGCCTTTGCGACATCTTGGGGCATGGCGAGTGGAAGGATGACCGGCGATTCCGACGCTTCGCGGACCGACTGGGAAATCGGAGCATCCTGGTGCCGCTCTTGAAAGAAGAGTTCAAAAGGAAAACGGCAAAAGAGTGGCTGGACCTCATGGGCAACGCCGTTCCCAGCGCTCCGGTGCATGACATCGCCCACGCCTTGACAGACCCGTTCTTGCAGGAGCGCGATCTTGTTCTGGAGATGGAGCATCCGGCCTTTGGCAGTATCCGGGCCATCAGGTCATCCGTCAAAAGCGACGCCGCGCCTTCGGAGCCTCGGCCTGCCCCCACGGTCGGCCAGAATACCGATGAGATCCTCACCGAGCTGGGCGGCTACTCACCGGACGAGGTGAAGGCCCTACGGACCGCGGGGGTCCTGTAGGGCCTACTCAAAGACGCCATCCGCCTTGAGGGCCTCGTATTCCTCGGGGTCCATCCCAAGGATGCCCTTATAGACCTCGTCGTTGTGCTGGCCCAGGACCGGTCCGGACCTGCTGAGTCTCCCGGGGCTCTTAGAAAGCTTGAAAGAAAGCCCATCGTAGAGATGGCGGCCGATCTCCTGGTGCTCCAGCTCCAGGAAGCCGCCCCAGTGGGCAAGCTGGGGGTCCACATGAAGCGCCTCACAGCTCTGTACAACACCCGCCGGCACCCCCACTTTCTGAAGGCGGGACATGAGCCGTTGGGCCTCCTGGTCTCGGGTCCACTCCCCTAGTCGCTCGTCAAGCTCGGCTTCATGCTCTTTGCGGCCCTGAAGAGAGGCGAACCGGGGCTCGGCAGCCCACTCCGGCCCGCCCAGGACACCACAAAGGCTCCTCCACTGCTCCTCTTCAAAGACGGCGATGGCGATCCAGTGCTCGGGGATGCCGGACTCGGTCATTGGGCCATGGCAAGGGTAGACGCCGTGGGGCGCCGCCAAAGGGTCGCTATTCCCCGGCAGGGCAGGCTCGTGCTCGTTGTTCAAAGCGTCCATCAGATATGGCCCAATGAACTGAACTCCCGCTTCTAGCTGGGACAGATCGACATGGGTGCCCTTGCCGGTACGCCGGCGGTGATCCAGGGCCGCCAATATCGCCGTGATGCCGAAGCGAGGGCTAATAAAGTCCGTGTAGGCACCATAGGGACCCGCGGGCTCTCCACCGGGCCACGACGCAAGGTGGTAAAAACCTGCCAACGCCGCAAGCTGTGTCCCGTAACCAGGATGTGGGGCCCACGGTCCGGTCTGGCCGAGCTGGCAGGTGCTGTAATAGACAACATCCGGCTGCCAGGACCGGACGCTTTCGTAGTCCAGCCCCCACTTTGCCATAGTGCCCGGCGTGAAACTCTCCGCAACGACGTCGGACCATTCGATCAGACGTTTGGCGACGGCCAGCGCCTTGGGGTGGGCCAGGTTGAGACTCACGCCCAACTTGCTGGTGTTGAAGTTGGCGAAAAAAGAGCCGTGATTGATTCCCTGCTCCCTATCCTTGAAGGGGGGAGCGTTCCGCAGGACATCGACACGGTTGTGGCTTTCGACGTGAACGACGGTTGCCCCGTGGTCAGCCAGGGACTTGATGGTGACGGGGCCAACCCCAACCCATGTGAAATCAGCTACTTTGAGCCCCGCCAGAGCGTCTCCCATGGCTTACAGCACGCCCCTTTGTTCCAACTCGGCCAGACGTTCAGCGCTGATCCCTAACTCATCGCAATAGACCTCCCGGTTGTGCTCCCCTATGAGGGGTGGACGGAGGCGTACGGGCAAACGCTGGCCTCCAAGGACGGCGGCTGGCCCCGGATAGGTTATATCCACGCCCAACTCAGGATGGAACACTTTGACGAAAAAACCTCGGGCGTTAAGCTGCCGGTTCTGGGGATGGTCGGTCATCGTCGCGACGGGATAGAGCAGGATTCGCCGCTCCAGGGCACCCTCGAAGAGCTCCTTCTTCGTCTTACTTTGGAAAAAATCACCGAAGGGGCCGACAATGAAATCGTACTCCTCCTGCGGCATGTTGACCCAGTCAGTCCCGGCGAAATCGTAGTAGCGCAAGAACTCAGGCGCTGTACCCTCGTCGATCATCCATTGAATGAGGTTACTGGTAGAGCCCCCGGTAGCCGCTGCCTGGCTACCCGCGATGGTGCAGGTGATATAGCCATCCTTGCAAGGCCAGTTGAGACGCCGCTTCACCGTGTAGACCGTGCCGCCCCGAAGGGCACCCTCACGAATCACGTTGACCCGGTTCAGGTCCCACATCCCCGTGGCGTTCATCAGGGACCATACCACTGCCTGCTGCGCCGATGTGTCCACACGCTGCCCCTCTCCGCTGTTACCTTTATAGAAAAGGGCGTGCATGGTCCCTACCGCGGCCTCCATCGCGCCGTGGGCATAGGCTTGAGGCGGGGTGATCCGCAACGGGGGCCGATGTACGTCACCGGTGACGTACATCAGTCCTCCAAGCGCCTGCACGACGATGTCGGGGGCCAGATAGTCCGCATGAGGACCGGACTGGCCGAAGCCGGTGAGGGAGGTGACGATCAGACCGGGGTTCAACCGCTCCAGGGCGCTTGGCCCGAGGCCTACTGACTCCATGTAGCCGGGAGGGAAGGACTCGATTAGAACGTCCACCCGCCGGGCGAGCCTTTGAAAAAGCTCCTGCCCATCGGGTGAAGCCAGGTCCAGCGTTATCCCGCGCTTGTTCAGGTTATGAAACCAGAAATTGAAGCTGCGCTCGGGGTCTTCAACATGCTGATAGAAGGGGCCCCGACGTCGAGCAGGGTCACCGCCCGGCGGCTCGACCTTGATGACATCCGCGCCAAAGTCGGCCAGCACGCGGCCGCACTGGTGTCCGTTCTCCACCGTGAGATCCAGCACACGATACGGAGAAAGAGGCAACTCACCGTCAACCATGCAGCCTCCTGCATTGGCTCGGGCTACCGAGAAGGGGCCTCTACAATGCGACCCCCCTCCGGAGATGAGCCATGATACCAATGGGGCACAGGCGACGCAACCCGGAGCCGCATGGCCAGGACTATGCGGGCCTCTCCCTGACTCCCCTACACGGGGCGGGACCTCCTCCTTCCCCGTCAAGGAAGGGGCTAGGGGTTAGGCCCCGCCCAACCCATCGGAGGGCTCGCCACGGCGAACCCTCCGGCTGAACGGCTTGCGGCTTGACAGAGAAGGCCGGGGTTTGTAGGCTGCTCGTGCGTAACGCCCCGTGTGCCACGCGGCTGCGCTATTTTCAAGCCCTGGCTGCAAAGCAAGCGCACGTAGCCCTCTGGCTTTACAGCCAGAGGGCACAACGAAAGAGGAGGCCCGCCATGGCCACTGAGTGGCTGCCACGAGACCAGACGTGTATCGTTGGAATCGGAGAGACGGAGTACACCCGCTGGGGCAAGGCCACCAAAAGCGAGTTCCAGCTCGCTCTGGAGTCGGTGGTCACGGCGTGCCAGGACGCGGGACTCGACCCCACGGACCTCGACGGCTTCTGCTCCTATGCGGACGACCGCAACCAGGCGGTACGGATGGCCGCCGCCCTTGGCTCAAAGGAATTGCGGTTCGCCGCCATGCAGTGGGGTGGTGGAGGTGGAGGTGGCTCAGGAGCGGTCCTGAATGCCTGCCTGGCCGTGGCCACCGGTACCGCCAACTACGTCGCGGTATATCGGGCACTGGCTCAGGGCCAATTCGGCCGGTTCGGACAGTCCCGGGCTGGGGGACGCGTGGGGGGTGACACAGCCTTCACCGCGCCGTTCGGCCTCCTGAGCGCTCCCCACCAGTTCGCCATGCGCACCCGGCGCCACATGCAGCTCTACGGCACTACCAGTCAGCAGCTGGGGGCGGTCTCCGTCGCCTGCTACAAACATGCCCAGAAAAATCCTCGGGCGGTCATGTACGGAAGGCCCATCACCCTGGAGGACCACCAGGCGTCACGTATCATCGTTGACCCGTTTCATCTTTATGATTGCTGCCTGGAGACCGACGGCGCAGCGGCGGTGATCGTGACGACGCCGGAACGGGCCAAGGCCCTGAAACAAAAACCTGTCTACATCATGGGAGCGGCCTCCGGGAACCCTTACAGGGGTGCCGCCGGCGCCTACAACTCCCCGGACTTCGCCAACGCCAACTTCCAGGACGGTGTGGCCAAGAACCTGTATGAGCGGGCCGACGTCACCCCTAAAGACATAGACGTAGCCCAGATTTACGAGAACTTCACCGGCATGGTGATCATGTCCATTGAGGAGCACGGATTCTGCAAGCGGGGAGAGGGTGGTCCCTTCGTCGAAGGCGGTCGCATTGAGATAGGCGGCGAGCTGCCTATCAACACCAGCGGAGGCAATCTGGCCGAGGCCTATACTCACGGCTTCGAGCTGGTCACCGAAGCTGCCCGCCAGTGCCGGGGGACCTCCACCTGCCAGGTGGAGGGCGCCGAGATCTGCCTCGTTGCCAGCGGTCCCGGCGTGAGCCCGGTGAGTGACTTGATTGTGCGGAGGTAACCCATGGCATACTTACCCGACGACCTGCCCCTACCCAATACTGAAGAGATAGATACCCAGGACTGGTGGGCCGCCGCCGCGCGTAAAGAGCTGGTGGTCCAGCAATGCAATTCCTGCGACACCTTTCGGCACCCGCCCAGTCCGGTCTGTCAGAGCTGCCATTCCTTCGATTCCCGATTGACTCCGGTGAGCGGCCAAGGCGAGGTGATCAGCTACATCCTTCCCCATCATCCGGTCCACCCGGCCCTGCGTGACCACCCCCCTTATAACGTCGTGGTCGTGCAGCTCGCAGACGCCGACGTTAACATGGTGGGTAACTTGATCGATACGCCGATCGAGCAGGTCAAAGTCGGCCAGAAGGTACAGGTTACCTGGGAAGAACGCGGAGGGGTCACCCTTCCGCAGTGGAATCGCTCCGGGTAAGCCAAAGGGGGGACGCAGATGACTACGCAAGGCCTGCCGGACGAGATCGCCAAACTTGTCGGTCAGGAGACGGAATTCGGGCCCTGGGGCGCCGATCCGGTCAGCCTGGCAATGATCCACCATTGGTGCGAAGCTTTGGAGGACGGCAACCCGGTCTATAGCGACGAGGCGTCCGCCAAGAGCAACGGATACAGCGGAATATTCGCGCCGCCCACCATGGCCCAGGCTTTCTCCCGGGGCCCAATGTGGCCGGCCCGGCCTCCGGAGACCGGCATGCAGCTGCCTTTCGAGGGCTACGAGAGCCTCGTCGTCCGTAACAACCTGGAGTTTTTAGAGCCTCTATACGTGGGGGACAAGCTTCACGGCAAGAGCAAGCTTGTCGAGATATCCCCGGAGCGGGTCACCCGAGTGGGCACCGGGCACTTCGTCACCAACATGCGCATCCTTGCCAACCAGCGTGACGAAACGGTGAGCACCTGGTCTCTGACGACGCTCCGCTATCCCCGAGGCAGTGCGGCGAAAGAGGGCGCTCCTGGCGGGTCATCAGGCGCCGGGGCGCCCCCCAGCCAACAAGCCAGGGACCGGCGGCCCGAAGAAACGCGCCGGTGGGATGACGTCCAGGAGGGTGACACCTTCCAGCCCATCGCCCTGCCGGTCACGGTGACCAGGCTGGCGATGCTGGCCAATGCTACTCGTGACTTCTATGAAGTCCACCACGACAAGTCCTACGCCCTGGCCAACGGAGCACGCGACATTTTCGTGAACAACACCGCCTACGCGGGCTTCATGAACAGGATCGTTACCGATTGGGGAGGTCCGGGCAGCCGGTTGCGGGCGCTGGACTTCTCTATGCGGGAGATGAACTGCCCGGACGATGTGATGACGGGGACGGGACGGGTGGTCAAGAAATACGTGTCCGACGAGGGCCGACGTCTGGTGGAGCTGTCACTTTTGATCTCCAACCAGAATGGCCCGACCACCACCGCCACCGCCACCGCGGAGCTGCCATAGACGGGAACGGGCCTGGCATCCCGGCTGGGCACGTTTCTGGGTAACGGAGGGGGAGTCATGGAATTCAAGTTCACACCTGAACAGGAATCATTCCGCGCAGAGGTGCGGGCTTTCATCCAGCAAGTGCTGCCGCCGCAATGGGAGGAGGGGGAGAACGAGGGGTTTAACAGCCCAAAAGGGATAGCTGAGACCAAAGCCGTCGTCAAGAAGCTCGCCTCCAGTGGATGGCTGACCATGGCCTGGCCTAAGGAATATGGCGGCATGGGCGCGCCCTTCATGAACCAGACGATCTTCCAAGAAGAGGCGGCCTACCACTCTCTCCCAACGGACGCGGGGGTGGGTGCGGTCAGCTGGGTCGCCCCGACACTCATGGTAGCCGGCACCGAAGAGCAGAAAGAAGAGCACCTGCCGCCCATCGCCCGTGGGGACCGGTTCTGGTGCACCCTTTACAGCGAGCCCGGGGCCGGCTCCGATCTGGCCGGCCTGGAAACGCGGGCAGTCCGCGACGGCGACGAATATGTCGTCAACGGGCAGAAGATTTGGACAAGCGGCGGCCACCTGGCCGATTGGGGATGGCTGGCCGCCCGGACAGACCCTGAAGCTCCAAAGCACCGTGGCATCAGTATGTTCCTCCTGGACATGAAGACGCCAGGGATCACCATACGCCCCATCATCAACATGGCGGGGGTCCACCACTTTAACGAGGTATTCTTTGACAACGTGCGCATCCCTCGCCTGAACATGGTGGGAGAGGAGAACCGGGGCTGGTACACCCTGGCGACGGCGTTAGACTTCGAACGCTCGGGGGTCGGTCGCCCAGCCTCATCTCGGCGCACTTTCGAGCAGCTGGTGGCCTTCGCCAAGGGGGTCGGCAACGGCGGTGGCGTCCGGAGCAGAAACCCGCAGATCACCGAGAGGCTTGCGAAGATGGACATCGATATCCAGGTGAGTCGCTGGCTCGCCTACCGGGTGGCCTGGATGCAAAGCGAGGGAATGTCCCCCAACATGGAGGCCTCCGTCGCCAAGATGTTCGGCTCGGAGCTGGGCAGGCGCCTCTATGACGTGGGCATGGACCTTCTGGGCCTCTACGGACAGGTCGAAAAAGGGTCCAAATGGGCCGCGCTAAAAGGGAAGATCACTCACGGTTACCTATCGAATGTCTCGGCGACCATCGCCGCCGGCACATCGGAGGTCCAGCGAAACATCGTGTCCACCAGGGGCCTGGGGCTGCCCCGAGGCTAGACCCCATAGTCCGAAAAGTCCGGAGGGGTGTCCAGAGGGCCTGCCCTGATCCCTTTCCTCGCCGTCAGGCGCAATGCCTGCGGGCGCTGCCCGCTAGCTGTTCCGCTGCTCTGCTACGGCCTGCTTGATGAAATCGATAATGGCCTGCGTCGTGGTCCCCGGCCCGAAGACTCCCTGCACACCCGCGTCCTTCAAAGGAGTGTAGTCCTCGTTGGGGATAATGCCGCCGGCCACGACCACAGTGTCGCTCTTGCCCCGGTCTTTCAGTCCCTGGGTTACCAGGGGAATCAGCTCCAGGTGGGCTCCGGATAGAATGCTAAGACCGACGACGTCGACATCTTCCTGGACCGCTGCCTCAACGATCATCTCCGGCGTCTGTCGGATGCCGGTGTAGATCACCTCCATACCGGCGTCCCGCAATGCCCGAGCGATAATCTTCGCACCTCTGTCATGGCCGTCCAGTCCCGGTTTGGCTACCAGGACTCGTATAGCGTCTTGGGCGGTGGTCACCGCTACTCACCTCCAACCTCAACGACCAGCTCCCTTCTTTTTTCAGAAGGGCACCAGGAGGAGAGGTTACTTATGCTGAATTGGGGTGCAGAGCTCGATCAGCGTTCCGCCGGTCGAGCGCGGATGCAGAAACCCTACCATCCCCGCTAGCCCTGGTCGTGACTGCTTATCGATAAGCTGCAGCCCCTCATCCTCCAGGGCCTTGAGCTCCTTGTCCACCTCTGGGACCTGGAAGCAAATGTGATGTAGGGACTCGCCCCGGCGCTCCAGGAATTTGGCAACCCCGCCCTCCGGGTCCGTAGGCTCGATGAGCTCAATCTCGGCATCCCCCAATGGTATCAGCGTCGCCCGAACGTTCTGCGACTCCACGTGGACCACCTCGGATTTGGGCAGACCAAGAATATCGACGTAGTCGCCCAGGACAATGTCGATGTCCTTGACCGCCAGGCAGATATGGTGAAGTTTCTCGATCATCGTTCCCCTCCTTCACGGGGCGCCCCATGCCACAGCCTGCACCACATTGTACCCAGAACGGGTTGAGCCGCCAACCTCTACACTCAGCAGGATGCGCCCGACGGGCTGCCCGCCGCTGCCCGCCTACTTGCCCAGCAGCTTGTCGACCTCCGCCTCCACCCGAGTGCCCTTGAAGAAGTTCGGGTTCATGGATGTGTGCAGGGTCACGGGGTTGGCGAACACGAAGTCCTTAAAGTCGCCTTCCGTGATGGCGCCCCGCTCCACCAGCTCGTAGGCTTCCCCGATCACGGCGTTCATGACCGGGACGTCCCAATGGCCGATGTCGGAGCCAATGATGGGCTTCAGCCGAGCGTTGAAAGGGTTGACCTTGGTAGCGAAGGCCTGAGCGGTGATGGGATCATCAGCCTCGCAGCCGAAATAGAACGGCTCCACAAACCGATCGACGAAGGTCTCCCCGTCCTCGATGCCCATCGCTGCGAACTCGTCCAAGACCTCCGGCCTCGATTCCCCGCCGTAAGACTCCCCTATATTGTCGACGTAGCTGCGGGTCCTTTCGTCACCATATTCACGCACGATCTCCATCATGCGCGTGCGGTCCAGCCTATCCGGATCGTACTGATGTATAGCCTTGCCGTTACGCTTTTCCCAATGGCCGATCACGTCCGAGTACAGACTGCAGGCCCAGCCAACGCCGGCTTCCAAGAAGGCGAACTTCAGTGTAGGGAACCGGTTCGTGACACCGCCCATGAATATCGCCTTACAGAGCTTGTGGTGGCCGCCGGCCAGACCGCCGACGTGATTGTAGACGTAGTTGGACACGGACTCTCTCCCGATCCCGCCTATGCCGCCATGGAAGGTTACGGCCACACCCAGCTCCACGCACTTGGCCCACAGGGCGTCATAGTCGTAATCGCTGTCCATCCCAAAAAGCTCGGGGCGGGTTATCAGGTGGGCCACCTCTGGATGTTCCCGTTGGATGCTGGGAATAGGCCGGTCTACATTGCCACGAAAAACGGCTGCCTTGAGACCCCAGGTCCTTCACGGCATGTTCCAGCTCCTCGATGCCCTCCTGCGGCGTAGCGGTGGGGATCACCGCCACCGGCGTCATCCTATCGGGGTAGGCGCCGTATTGCTCGGCGGTGTAGTTGTTGAAGGCCCGGCAGACGACTCGGCGAAGCTCGTCATCCTCGATCGCCGTGACAAAGAGCCCCTGGCCTGGGTACAGGATCATGTAGTCAATGCCGAACTCATCCATTCGCTCGTTGAGCAGGCTGGGCACCATAACCGTTGCCCGATCCCGCGCATCCGTGGGGCCGCCCCACCAGGAGAGCAACGGTGTCCAGCGGTCCTTCCGCTGGGCCAGCGTCAGAGAGGCCGGGATGCCGTGCCGTCGCAGCGGGGAGGCCTCGATGTATTGCTCCGCCATTTTCCCGCCGCCGACATCGCGTATATAGTCCTGGAACACCGGGGTTATCTCGTTGTAGTGCCCATCGGCGTCGACGACAGGATGCTTCAGCTTAGCCCTGGCCCGCGCCGATCTGGAATCGATTGTCGCAACCATGTCCGCCTCCTCCAGGAAATTTCGCCGCCATCGTATGGGCGGCGAGTAGACGTGTCAAGCGAGCTGGATACGCCCCATCGCCCCCGTTCCAGCCGGAATCCGCTGGCCGCAGACCCGGCCTCATCTTGTCTAGAGGCTCTACCAAAACCCCCTCTCCTTCTGGGAGAGGGCTGGGGTGAGGGTGAAACTAATCGGAAATGACTTCGAAGAGCAACTCGGTTACCCCGGCTTGTGCGCGGGGAGCAGGTCCTCGATATCCACGACCTTGCCCGTGTGGGACATCACCTCCGGCGATAGGATCAGGTCCCGGTACGCCCCCGTGACCAGGTCTACAGGCCGAGCTTGCCCGTAATCGCGTCCGAGGTCGGCGTAGACCACCTCCATGCGCTCGACCCGCGTCCACCCCGGATTGAAGGCGATCACGGGAATCTTGTGCTCCATCAACTCCCCCGCCAGCCAATAGACCATGCGGTCCATCGCCGCTTTGCTCACCGGGTAGCCGATGCTCGTGGCGTTCTTCCGCGGGTCGATGGGCCGAACCGCGGGCATCCCCTTCCCGGAGCCCGACGTCGTGCAAAAGATCATGCCGCTTCCCTGCTTGATCATGTGAGGAACGATCTCCTTGCAGGCGATAAACGGGCCCATGAAGTTGATCGCCAGCGCGTGGTCCAGGTTTTCCAGTTGGTACTCCGTGAACGGCGCGTAGTGCCCATCCGTTGGGTCCATATGGGCTGCGTTGTTGATGAGTATGTCCACTCGCCCGAACTCATCGATCGTCTGCTTGCACATGTCGACGACCTGCTCTCTCACCGCCAGGTCGACTCCGATGGGAAGCACGCGCCTGCCCAGGGCTCGGACCTGCTCGGCCGTCTCGTGGATGGTACCCGGGTACCGGCTCTCCCCAGACGATTGGGTGCGAGCGGCGATGGCCAGGTCCGCCCCCTCCTGTGCCAACAAAACGGCCAGCCTCTGCCCTATCCCTCGGCTCGCCCCGGTTATCAGCACGACCTTCCCCTGGAGTTTCATGTCGTCATCTCCTTCGTCGCTTTTTTTACGGCAGGTCCTCGATGCTTTTCAGGTCCAACTCATCTATTCTATGGCGAATCTCACGTTGCACGTCAGGACTGAGGGGAAGGTAGGGGCGGCGGATAATGCCGAATTTAAAGCCCAGATGGTTCAGAACGGGCTTGATGGAGCGCGGGTAATAGTACTCATGCGTATGGACGATTTCGTTGAGCTTCCGCAGCTTGTCGGACAGCTCCTGTGCCCGTTTCTTGTCCCCGGCATGGTACGACTCCATCATGGAGCTGCAAAGCCTGGGCGCTATGGACTGCTGGATGCTATGGAACCCGTAGACGCCCAGCTCCATCTTCTGGAACCAGTCCATCGCGCCCGCCAGGCGGACCGGCTTTCTCCCGCCGATGGCGTCCATGAGCTCCTTGAGGGCATCGTCGTCACGGGTCATGCTAGTGACCCCCACGATATGGGGATAGTCATCTACCAGCCTTCCGAGCATGGCAGGGGAGACCTGTTTGTTTGGCCCATCGATTATTTCGCCTCCGTGGTAGCCGCACAGGAAGATGGGAAGGTCCACCGACTCTAATATGTCGCGAAAATAGAGCTCCGCCTCCTCTTGAAAGACACCGTCAGCCCCGCGTCCGTCCTGCGCCGCAGGATAGAGCTGGGCTCCATCGAACCCCATCTCCTTTGCCATCTTGAACGTGCCGATCATCTCTTTCGTGGAGCCGGGCCCCAGGGGAATCGCATAAATCGGTCCCTTCCCCTTGTTCTCGTCGACGCTCAGCTCCCAGAGCCTCCGCCTCTCCGTGCGGTCCATACTGGTGAACTCCGTCGCGTGGGGACCTCCCACGAACAGACCGGTGCCTGCGTCAGACATGTACCGAATGTGCCGGCGGAAGGCGGCCTCATCGAGCTCCCCCTTATCGTCGAAGGGCACGGTGATGTTTCCAAGGGATGGTCGATCGTGCATATCTAGAGGCTCCTTCATCAGCTTTTCTAGGGCCTAGAGCCGCGCCTCCGTGAGGATATGGCGGGCGATGACCTGGCGTTGCACCTGGGAGGTGCCTTCGTAGATCTCCGTGACCTTGGCATCGCGGAAGAAGCGCTCCACGGCGCTGTCCTTGAAATAGCCGTAGCCACCGTGCAGCTGGAGAGCGGCCGAGGCCACACTCATGGCCGTCTCGCTGGCGAAGAGCTTGGCCATAGATGCCTCCTTTGCAAAGGGGAGGCCATTATCCTTCAGGTTGGCAGCCCTGTAGACCAGCAGCCGTGAGGCGTCCACTCTTGTGGCCATATCCGCCAGCATCCACTGCACCCCCTGGAAGTCACCGATGGGGTGGCCGAACTGCTGACGCTGCTGCACATACCGCAGGGCCAGGTCCAACGCCCCCTGGGCTATCCCCACCGCCTGGGCGCCGATGATGGGGCGGCTGGCGTCCAGGATCTGCATCGCTACTCCGAAGCCCTTCTCCTCTTCCCCCACAAGGTTGTCCAGAGGGACCTGGCAGTCCTCGAAGAAGACCTCGGCAGTGCTGGAGGCCCGCATCCCCATCTTACCCACCTGCTTCGTAGCAGAGAGGCCGGGAGTCCCTTTCTCGACAATGAAAGCGCTTATCCCCCGCGACCGCTTCTTCCGGTCCTGGGTCGCGAAGACCAGGAATGTGTCTGCGACATCGCCGTTGGTGATGAAGATCTTGCTGCCGTTGAGCACGTAGTGATCGCCGTGACGCATGGCGGTCGTCGATATAGAGCCGGCATCGCTACCGGAGTTGGGCTCGGTCAAGCAGAATGCGCCGATATGCTCGCCCCGGGCCAGTGGAGGCACATACCGTTGCCTCTGGGACTCGCCGGCAAAGCGCTCGATACCAGCGGCGGCCAGGGACAGGCTCGCCAGAAGTACCAGGCTGATGCTGGGGTCGGAGCGGGCCAGCTCCTCGATGGCGATACTGGTCTGCAGCAAGTCGCCGCCGCTGCCGCCCAGCTCCGTCGGGAGGCCCAGCCCCGTCAGCCCCAGCTCGGCCAGCTTCCGGAACTGATCCCAGGGAAACGCCTCTGCGGCGTCCCGGTCTCTGGCCTCCGGCTCCAGCTCCCTCACGGCGAACTCATGCACCGTCCTGCGCAGGGCCGCTTGCTCTTCGTTTAGGGTGAAGTCCATGAGGTTATCACCGGGGTCGGGTGGCGTATGGCCTGTTCCCTCTCCGCTGGGAGAGGGCTCGCGTGACCCCTAAAAGACGATGGCCTCCTGGTAGGTCCCCCACACATCCCGGAGAGTGTCGCAGATCTCGCCGAGGGTGACGTCGTTCTCCACCGCCTCGATGAAAACGGGCATCGTGTTCCCGCTACCCTTGGCCACATCTTCGACCTTCTTGAGAGACGCCTGTACCTTCGCCGCGTCACGGCGTTGGTGCACTCCGGCCAGCCGCTGCATTTGCTTCTTGGTCGCCTCGGGGTCGATGCGCAGCACCGGCGGGCTCTGAGCCTCCTCCGTGTTATAACGATTGACCCCAACGACGGTCCGCTCGTGGGACTCGATCTGCTGCTGGAAGAGGTAAGCGCTCTCCTGAATCTCCCGCTGGATATAGCCACGCTCGATGGCGGGGAGGGCGCCGCCCATATCCTCGATGCGTTTCAGGTACTCGTTTGCCTTTTCCTCGATAGAGGTGGTCAGGCTCTCGACGTAGTAGGAGCCGGCCAAGGGGTCCACAGAGTCGGCCACACCACTCTCTTCGGCGAGAATTTGCTGCGTCCTCAGCGCGATCGTCACCGCTTTGTCCGAAGGCAGAGAAAGGGCCTCGTCCATGGAGTTGGTGTGGAGAGATTGAGTCCCTCCGAGAACGGCGGCCAGGGCCTGCACCGTGGTCCTGACGATGTTGTTCTCAACCTGTTGGGCCGTCAGCGAAACACCCGCCGTCTGGGTATGGAACCGCATCGGCCAGGTCCGCGGGTTGGTCGAGCCGAAACGGTCTCGCATGATGTGCGCCCACATCCTGCGGGCCGCCCGGTATTTTGCGATCTCTTCAAAGAAGTTGTTCTGGGCTACAAAGAAGAACGAGAGCCGGGGCGCGAAGTCGTCGATGCCCAGGCCAGCCTCCAGGGCGGCGTTGACATAGGCTATGCCGTTGGCCAGCGTAAAGGCCAGTTCCTGGACCGCCGTCGCGCCAGCTTCGGCCATGTGGTAGCCACTGATGCTGATGGTGTTCCACTGTGGAACGTTCTCGGCGCAATACTGAAAGACGTCGGTGATAAGGCGCAGGGAGGGCTTGGGGGGAAAGATGTAGGTCCCCCGAGCGATGTATTCCTTGAGGATGTCGTTCTGAACCGTGCCGCCGAGCTTCTCGATGGGGACGCCCTGCCGCTTGGCCACGACGATGTACAGGGCCATCAAGATAGGCCCCGTGGAGTTGATGGTCATGGAGGTGGTGACCTTCTCAAGAGGGATCTCGTGGAAAAGGGTCTCCATGTCCGCCACATTGCAGATCGGGACACCCACCTTGCCCACCTCGCCACGGGCCATCTCGTGGTCCGAATCGTAGCCCGTCTGGGTCGGCAGGTCGAAGGCGACGCTGAGCCCCGTCTGCCCCTGCTCCAGGAGGTAGCGATAGCGGCGGTTCGACTCTTCGGCGGAAGCGAAGCCCGAGTACTGCCGCATCGTCCAGAAGCGGCCCCGGTACATGGTAGGCTGGACGCCCCTGGTAAAGGGGAACTGGCCCGGATAGCCCAGGTCCTGCTCGTAGTCTACCTGCACATCCTCCGGCGTGTAGATGACATCGACATCGTTATCGGAGGGGGTCTTGAACCGTTCCTTCCGTTCCGGGAACCGCTTCACCGCGGGCTCGTAGGCCTTCTCAAGCCAGTCCCGTTTGCTCTCACCGATAGTACCCATGGCGCTCCTTGTAAAAAACCGGGCCGTATGGCGCAGCAACACCCCAACTGAAGTAAACGGCGGGAAAAGTGTAGCGGGTTCCCTGAGGGGTGTCAACGAAAGTGCGGGCCGGAAACATGCGGCTACCCCGCATGGTAAGCTGGCCGAAAGGACTGTCGCCCATGATCGAAGAGCGGTACATCTATCATCCAAGCAATCAGTTGGAAGGCAGCCCCGGTGATCTGGGCCTGGAGTTCCAGGAGGCAAGGTTCTCCGCGGCCGATGGCACTCGCCTTCATGGATGGCTGGTACCAGGCGACCGCAACATCACCTGGGTCTGGTTCCACGGCAACGCCGGCAACATAAGCCACCGGCTAGAGGACCTGAAAGTATTCCACGATCAGCTCGGTGTCGGAATCTTCATCTTCGACTACCGGGGTTTCGGCGCCAGCGAAGGCAAACCCAGCGAACGCGGTCTCTACCAGGACGGGGAGGCCGCCCTGGAGTGGCTCCGCGAACACCCAGCCGCAGGACGACACCGACACCTCCTCCTCGGCCGCTCCCTGGGCTGCGCCATCGCTGTGGAGATGGCCCGACGACACCCACCGTGGAGGTTGGTGCTGGATGCCCCCTTCTTATCGATTCGCGCCATGGCCAACGACCGCGGTCGCTGGGCGGGCCTGCTCTCATGGGTCCTGTTCCGGAGCAAGTTCGACTCCCTTCGCAAGATCAAGGAGGTCCGAGCGCCGGTGCTGGTCTGCCACGGAGACCGCGACGAGACGATCCCGTTCTACCATGGCCGTCGCCTGTTCGAGGCGGCCAACGAGCCCAAATCCTTCTACACCATAGCCAACGGCGGCCACACCGACGCCTGCGCTGTCGGCGGCCCAGAATACTTCGCTACGCTGGAGCAGTTCATGGAGGTGCCGGAGAGGGAGAGATAGCCACAAAGACACGAAGAAACGCAGGTAAGCGCGAGGAGGCTAACCACAAAGACACGAAGGCTCGTAAAGAGTTCACAGAACGATTCGTCTGATACCCTGCTTGATCACCGGGAAGTTGAAGTTGATCGGCAACCCTAGACGCACCCCGGTCAGTTTGAGATAGGTTAATAGTTGAGCGTCAAAGAGCGGCTGCCAGTATATCAAGCCGGAGCCCACCATCAAGACGGACTCCTTCATATATCACGGGCAATGCAACTTGAGCCTGAATGGGACTCCTCGCTGCTCCAGTTCATGGCAAAGGCAGGTCTCGTATACCGACACCAGAAGCCCTGGCCCGAGCGTCTTGTGGACCTTAAACGCCGCGTCGACATCGGCCGTTGCCACACGCTCAGTCTCGGCGGGAATAGGCTCCACTTTTTTGTCTGTGCCTTCGTGTCTTTGTGGTGGAAGCCCCTACGTCCCCCGCTGAAGGCCAAGGCCGCGTTCGGCGACGACGTTGCGCTGGATCTCGATGGTCCCGGCGGCGACACCGCCGGCGAGGATGTCGCCGTGATAGTACTCCATCATGCCTCGCAATGGGGCCCACTTGGCGTCCAGCCTGAGCTCCCCCTCCATCCCCAACAGCTCCATCCCGAACTGGGTTATCTCACGGCCCACGAAGGTGTTCTGGATACGGGCCAGGGAGCCCTCTGCGTTGGGCACCTCCCCGCGCTCGACTATCGAGACCACCCGGTAGTTCAGAAGCTGGCACATACGGTTCTTGGTCCATAGCTCGGCGAAGCGCTGCCGGATAACCGGGTCCTTGGCCAGGGGCCGGCCGTTGCGGCGCTTCGTCTTGGCGTACTCCGCCAGATTGTCCAGTATCTGACCATGGCGGGCATATCGCGCGACCCCAACCCGCTCAAAGGCCAGGGCCGCCATGGTGGTATACCAGCCCTGGTTGATCTCCCCCAAGACCTGGCTGCGGTGGACACGCACGTCGTCGAAGTAGACCTCGTTAAAGTGGTGTGGACCGTGCATTCCTTCTATGGGCCGCACCGTGATCCCGGGCGTTTCCATATCCACGAGAAATGCCGATACCCCCTTATGCTTGGGCGCATCGGGGTCCGTCCGGGCCAGCAGGAAACAGATCTCGGCGCCCCCGGCATAGCTGGTCCAGATCTTCTGTCCGTTGATGACGAAATTATCGCCGTCCTGTACCGCCTTCGTTTGAAGCGAAGCCAGGTCTGAGCCGGAGTTGGGCTCGCTAAAGCCCTGACACCAGGTCACCTCTCCTCGAGAGATCGGTGGAAGGTACTTGAGCTTCTGCTCCTCAGTGCCGAACAGCTGGATCGCGGGGCCGATCCAGTTCAAGTTCATGTATTGAGGCCCCCGAGGCTCGTCGTGTGCCCACAGCTCCTCCCGGACCACCGCCTGCTCCCAATGAGTCGCCCCTTGACCGCCATGCTCCTTGGGCCACGCCATGGTTAGCCAACCGTTCTTGGCAAACTCCTTGCAGAACTCTTTCGACTGCTCCCAGACGCCGGGAGTCGGATGAAAGAGGCCCGCCCAACCCTCGGGCAGGTTTTCGTCCAGGTAACTCCGCAGCTCGGCCCGGAGCGCTTCCTCTTTCTCTGTGAATGCGAAGTTCATCCCTACCTCCGAAACCCTCGAGTTCTGTGTGACGTAGAGCAAGTTTGATAGCCGAGCCCACTCTATCGCCGGTGGCGCCGGAGTGTCAACTCGGTACACATGCTGAGGCGCCTGTCCTTGCCCCACGGAAAACTCGGCCATTATAATGGAGGGTAGGGCCATAACGTTGAGGAACTAAAGGTCTTCATTGTGGGAGGTAGCGATGATGGAGGAACACGAGTCGGAGACCAGCTCGATCCATGACGCCGAGGTGCATGTCTGCATCTTTCCGCACCTTGAGGAGTTCATGGTGTTGGACGCCCGAGACATCGGCGCTCCCCAGTTCCACGTCCTGCGCGTCGACGAGATGCTGACGCCCGAGTACTACACGGAAGTGGAGCATGAGTTCTCTCAGATGCTGCGGTCCGGTGAGTCCCCCTTTATGAATTTGATGACTCTGCCTCAGAGGCTTGAGCTGTTCCTGCGCCGGAAGGGAATGGACGCCATCTCCCGACTGGCCCAGACCGGAAACCACGACGGGGACCAGGGCCGAGTCTCCCTGTTCCTCTGCGCCGGCCCTATTCTTTCTATGAGCAACGAGGATGTTGCAGAGGCCATGGAGTCATTTTTCCGTGACGGTCCCCCCAGGACTTTCATCCGGGACTACAGTGACGCGTTCCAACGCCTCTTGGATGAGGAAAAAGGGTATATAAAGAACCGCCAGCAAGAGGAGCTCCGGAGGGCTGTCCAGGGCCGTTCCAACCAGTTCTATACCCTATGGCAAGAGCGGGGCGGCCCTGACATCAACTAGAGCGGACCCAAAATCCCCTCTCCCTTTATGGGAGAGGGCTAGGGTGAGGGTGCCCTGACCATTCATGCCCGAGGCGAATAACAAGGTCCCAGCCCCAGAACTCAAAGGTGGTCAGTGGCTGAACAGTCCGCCAATCACCGACGAGGACCTCCGGGGAAAGCCATACCTGGTCGACTTCTGGGACTACACCTGCGTTAACTGGCATCAGCACCTTGCCGTATGTGAAAGGCTGGCACGAGAGGTACGAGTCCCACGGCCTGCGCGTCATCGGCGTCCACGCCCCAGAATTTAGCTTCGCCCGCCAAGCCAGCGCCGTACTCGACGCCATCGAATCTTTTGACATCAAGTACCCCGTCGTACTCGACAACGACTATGTGATCTGGAAGGCGTTCAGCAACCAGTACTGGCCAGCCAAATACCTGGTGGACGCTCAGGGCAACATCCGTTACTACCACTTCGGCGAGGGAGGATACCACGAGACGGAGAGCATGCTGCAGAGGCTCATCCGGGAAGCGCAGCCAGAGGCGGTACTGCCCGAGATAATGGAGCCTGTGCGTGAGGACGACCGCCCCGGCGCGGTCTGTTACGCAGCCACTCATGAGCTCTACCTGGGATATTCCAGGGCCAGGCTGGGCAATCCACACGGCTCCAGGCCCGACGAGCCTAGCACCTACCGGGACCTCGGCCTCCACGCCGAAGGGTATATCTACCCGGACGGGACGTGGGTCGTAAGCGGAGAATTCGCCTCCTACCACAACATGAGCGCCGCCCCCGGCAAGGTTGCCATCAAATACACTGCCAAAGACGTGAACCTGGTGATGAATCCCCTTCAGGCCGGGCCAGCGCGAGTCTCCCTCCTCCAAGACGGAGTTCCCCTGGAGCAACGTAACTGGGGGGCGGATGTCAAGCCGGACGAAAAGGGGAACCCCGTCATCGCTGTCGAAGGCCCCCGAATGTACAGGCTGGTCCACAACTGGGACTTCGGAAGCCACGAACTGACCCTTGCGACAGAGTCCCACGGGCTGGCCACGTACGACTTCACCTTCGGCTCTTGCACCGTGGCACCGGCGTAGCGACCCGTTCCAAGGATGCCCACCTGCTATACTGGCCCCGTATTTGGCTGGCAAAGCCCGCATTTGGGTGGCACAGAATAATGCTGGCTAACGGGAGGGCACGGTGGTGAAAACGCACCCGTCGGGGGCGGCGGAGGTCCGGTCGCGGCTGGACTTCCCCATCATCGACGCCGACGGCCATATCATCGAGCTGACGCCGGTCCTGCTTGAGTACATTCGGCAGGTCGGTGGCGGCGACGCAGCCGAGCGGTACGCCACCGCACCCGTGAAGCGCCAGTTCGCGTTGAGGGAGGAGCAGAACCGGCAGTCAGGCACCCCAACCGCCTGGGTCTGGCCGGCGAGCAACACCCTGGACCGGGCCACGGCGGCCTTGCCCGAGGCTCTTGAACCAACGGCTCGAGGAGTTCGGCTTCGATTTCGTCATTCTGTACCCCAGTGAGGGGCTGTTCCCCCCGATGTTGGAAGATGACGAGCTTCGTCCCATCGCCTGCCGCGCCTATAACCGCTTCGTGGCCGACCTCTACGGCTGCTTCCCCGATAGGATGACTCCCGCCGCCGCGATACCCATGCACTCGCCCCAGGAGGCGATCGACGAGCTTGAGTACGCCGTCCGGGAGTTAGGCCTGAGAACCGCGGTCCTGCGGAGCTTCGTCCGCAGAGACGCCAACGGCCTGGAGAGCGTGGACGTCCTGGCCCTCAACAGCCCCCACGACTATGACCCGGTCTGGGAGAAGTGCGCCGAGCTTAAGATTGCGCCGATCTTTCATTCCGGCTCCATGTGGGGTCCCCGCCGCTCCATGCAGAACTATGTCTACAGCCACATCGGCATCCTGTCAGCCTCCGGTGAAGCTTTATGTAAAGCCTTGTTCATGGGTGGCGTCACCCGGCGATTCCCGCAGCTCAACTTCGCCTTCCTGGAAGGCGGCGTGGGGTGGGCCTGCAGCCTGTATGCAGACCTTGTCAGTCACTGGCAGAAGCGGGGCGCCCCCGCCATCGAAGGGCTGGACCCCAACAACATGGACGTAGAAATGATGATGCAGATGATCGCCGAATACGGTGACGGCCCTATCCTCGACAAGCGGCAGGAGATCCAGGAGATGTTCACCCGAAGGCAGGTCAGGCCGTCCCAGGTTGACGACTTCGCCCCCTGCAAGATCGAACGGGTGGAGGACGTTCGCGACCTGTTCGTGCCCCGGTTCTACTTCGGATGCGAAGGTGACGACCCCATGAACGCCCATGCCTTCAACAGGGATGTCAACCCCTTTGGCGAGCCGTTGCGCGCCCTTTTCGGCTCAGACATCGGCCACTGGGACGTCCCCAACATGGACCAGGTCATGATCGAAGCCTACGAGCAGGTAGAGCGGGGGCTTATGCCCATAGACGATTTCCGGGACTTCACCTTCGTCAACGCGGTCAGGCTCCACGGCAGGGTCAACCCGGACTTTTATAAGGGGACTCGCGTGGAGGACTCGGCGGCGCAGGTGCTAGAGGACGGCTAGCCCCTGTCCCTCTTCCCCACCACCCACGGTTGGACCTCGTCAGGAAAGCGTCGCCTCGATTCAAGCGAAACCCACCTGCGAGTAGCACTAGAGGGAGCGTCATGCCGATTGAAACACCTCGCGGTCCAGGTGGTCACGACCGGGATAAACCCGACTTACCAGAAGGCCCGTGCTACATGTGTGAAGTAGTTGCAGGCCGGTCCGAGAAGCCTTTTGTCGAAGAGACCGAGCAGACGGTGACCCTCGTAAACTGGTACCAGTTCGAGCTGGGCCAGGTCTACGTTATTTCCAAACGTCATGCTCCCACCATTCTCGACCTCACAGACGAAGAGGCGATTCCCGTGATTCACGCGGTTCGCAGGACGGCAGACGCGCTCGTTCGGGCCTATGACCCGGATGGAATCAATCTGATTCAAAACAACGGCGTCGTCGCCGGTCAAGCTGCTCCGCACTTCCACATGCATGTTGTGCCAAGGCGTAAAGTCGGCAGTCATTGGGGAAGCGGGCCACCTCACATAGCCGTTCTAGAAGGTAAGGAGCCAACGAAACCGAATCGCGACCTTCTCATTACCCTGGAACGCGAGCAAGAGATTGCACAGCACATTGCGCGGTTTCTGTGAGAGAGAACGCGGCATGCCGCCGCTCAAGACTCCGGCGCCGTGGAAAAGAGGGTGTCCCTCCTGTGACGTAGGTAGTGTTGCGCGATAAAGTTCAAGGGCTTTCTGGCCGTGACAAAGTTCTCTCGAAGAAGGGAGAAGACCTCCGCCATCTCTGAGCTCCTGGCCGCTGGATGCTCCCCCGCCAGTCCGTAGAACCTCCGCCCCCCCTCTTCGTACTCCTGAACGCCTCTTCTGCTCCGCCACGATGCCTGCGGCCTCACACCGCGGGAAAGGGGACGTTGGGCGAACTCTGGGAAGAGGCCCAGGACCAGGAGGCAAACATCGGCGATCCGTTTATACAGCCCAAAACGGTTCTCCTCCTCTACTCCCTGGGCAAACCGGATCAGGCTGTCGACGTCCATATCGTTAAACCTGATCCTCCGCCACACCCGGGGCTTCACCCGAACCGGGACCACGTAGCTGTTGATTTTGGTGAATGACGAGAGCATGCCGGCCAGATAATACAGGACCGGCTCCTGCCCCAGGAGCCTCACCACTTCCGGAGTGTCGAACACAACGATGGTCTCGGTCCCGGCCCTCTCCACGGTGTGGCTGGCGTTTTGAAGCTCCGTCAGCGCCCGCCGAAACAATATCTCGAAGTAGAGGCTGGGCGAGAGACGTATGAACATCTCTTCATCATCCATCACCCGCCGAAAGAGCCGCTCGTCACCGACCATCCCCCTACGAAAACTCTCATCCTCCTGGACCAGCGTCTTGAGCGTCGCCTTGTCGGCGGCATCGGGGGCGACCGTCTCCGCTACCAGGTCCAGGTCGGAATCGGTCAGCCGCGGTATTCGTGGTGCTTGGATACTCATGCTCCCGGGTCTTGATTCCTCAATGTCAGCGTAGCATGCAAGTATACCGCTGTCGTGTGGCCCGCCCCCTCTCCCCCGCCGCCAGGCGCCCGCCTCAGGCGGGCCAGCGAGCGCTGCCCGCTCCCCTAACGGGTCTTCTGCAGCGTCGCAATCGCCTCGACGTGGTAGGTGTGGGGAAACATGTCCACGGGTTGGACCTCCAGCAGCTCGTAGCCCTCCCCGCACAGGAAAGCCAGGTCTCTGGCCAGGGTCGCCGGATCGCACGAGACGTACACGACGCGGGGAACACCCTTCGCAAGCAGGGCTCGCAGGAGGTCCTCATGGCAGCCCGCCCTGGGCGGGTCAAGGACCACGGCGTCCACCGTCTCAGTGAGCTGGGCCAGGACCTCCTCGGCCCGCCCCAGGACTAGCCGGATGTTGGCCAGCCCGGCGATGTTCACCTCGGCATCCTTTACCGCGGCGGCGGACTCCTCGATGGCGATGACCTCTTTGGCGTGGGAGGCCAGCAGCACGGCGAAGGTGCCCACACCGGCGTAGGCGTCCACCAGCCTTTCCCGGCCCGACAGGTTCAGCCGCGCCAGCGTCAGCTCCACCAGCCGCTCGGCCTGCTTGCTGTTGACCTGGAAAAAGGAGGGTGAGGCCACTCTGAACCGGCGGCCCAGCAGCTCCTCCTCATAATGGGTCTGCCCCGTATCGATGACGATCTCCAGGGATTGCATCGTCGGCTGGATCAGCCACTGGCCGGTGCCGACGCCGTAGCGGACGGAAAGCTGGGTCGTCTCGCCGCATTTATCCTGGATCTTGCCCAGTATCTCGTTGATGCCCTCGTCCATGATCATGCACCGGTCTATCCGGACGAACCTTCGGCTGTTCTTGTTGACGAAGCCCACCTGACCGCCGGGGCCTATGGTGAACCGGGCATGATTTCGGTAGCCCCAGGGGTCCTGACAGCCGACCGTCGGCGCCACCGGAGGATTTTCGAACTCGCCGACACGCCGAAGCTGGTCTGTCACCAGCTTGCGCTTGATCTCAAGCTGGTGGTCGTAATCGATGTGCTGCCACTGGCAGCCGCTGCACTCGCCGAAGTAGGGGCACGGAGGCGTGACCCGGTGCTCCGAGGGGCGCAGCACTTGCTTGACCTCTGCCTCCAGGTAGCGCCGCCCCCTGCGCCGGGTCTCGGCGACCACCTCCTCGCCGGCGATGGTCTGAGCGATGAATACCGGCTCACCGTCCTTCTGGGCAAGCCCCTCACCCATAAAGGCCACCTCCTCGATGGTGGCGGTGAACTCCTCGGGCTCTACTAATCGTGGTCTGTTGCGTCTGGCCATGGTGAAATCCCACTATAGCCGAAGCCGGTAACGGAGGTAAAGACACGGGGGGACAACCCTTCGTCCTGCGCCATGGTCTCTCGTGCCTCAAACCGATACCTCCCCATGGACGCCATGCGAGAATACCAATCGTTAAAGAGCATCGAGTGTGAACGCCGTCGAGGTGTTGGCATGCAAAGGAATGCCATGTACACTGGCACTCCCAACCTCGGGGCGGGGCCTTCGCCTGTCTTGGCCAGGGCCTGAGCCGATGCAACGTCGCGGTTGGGGCAATACCACGATCGGCTCCATTCGAGCCGGCCGGCATGACAAGGAACTGAAACGAAATGAACGCAACCCGCAAAGAAATCGCAGTAGTGGTCGGGGCGACATCCAAGTGGCAGGCAGATGGCCGCAACACAAAGTTTGTACACGGGAAGGAGCTGGATGACAGCGATCTGCCTGTGGGCGTGCGGTGGGGCGTGGGCGGCGCCGTTGCGCAGAAGTTTGCCCAGGAGGGATTCTTCGTTGTGCTCACGACTCGAAAGGCCTCCAATGCGGCGGGCCTGGAGACCGCGATCAAGCAACAGGGCGGAGAATGCATGATCGTCGAGTTGGACCTCGTGTCTCAGGAATCCATTGCGACGGCCTTCGCCACCATTCGAAAAGGAGCCGGCGACCCACAGGTGCTGGTCTACAACGCGGGCTACATGGAAGGGCGTGAGCTTCCGCCCGACAAGGAGTTGCTCGAGCACATCCCGGTTGAGATGCTCGATACAGCTCTGCACATCTCCAGTCGCGGCCCTTTCCTGGTAGCTAAAGAAGTGCTGCCAGCCATGCGCAAGAAGGGCTCCGGCTCCTTCCTTATGTCCAACAATCCATTCTCGCTGCGTGGGCGAAAAAGACGCACGGGAGAGTCGCTGTACTATCCGAGGGTTTTGGCCCGCACCCTGGCGCAGGTGCTCACCGAGGAATACTCCGTGCACGGCGTGCACGTGGCTAACGTCGTGATCGACGGCCTCATCGACTCTCCAGGCACGAGAGCGCTGCCGCAGGCACAGGAGAGGCCCGACGGGGTGATGAATCCCGTCAAGATCGCGGAAGCCTTCTTTTATCTGCACACCCAGGACAGGTCCTGCTGGACCCACGAATTGCAATTGACCCCGTTCACGAGCAATCCAAGCTTCTGAGGACCAATGTGCGTGCGCTCAACCAGAAAGATAGTTGATGCCCGGAACACAAATTTCAAAAAGCTCACAGGTTTAGCTGGCGAGTGGATGTGACAGAATAAGTCCACGAGGCCGCTGGTGGAGATCCCACTGGCAGTCCCCACGGCGGCCATCATTAGGTGTTACACTGCTGGTCCTAGAGCATTCCAATCGGCACGTACCAGCGCGGTTGAGGAGAGCAGTCCGGCGTCCAGTTTCCTCGAACGTAAACCGACCCAGGACAAGGAAGAGTGATGGCTAACATCGAGATCGCAAAAGGTGATAGGGGAATGGCGGCGGTCGACGCTGCCGCGATAGATGCGCTGAAGTCGCAGCTTCAGGGTAAGCTGCTCCAGCCAGGCGACGGCGGCTACGACGAGGCTCGGACGATATGGAACGACATGATAGACCGCCGGCCGGCCATCATAGCCAGCTGCGCGAATGCTGCCGATGTACAGCGGGCGGTCTCCTTCGCCGCCGCCCATGGTCTCCTGCTGGCGGTCCGCGGCGGCGGCCACAACATCGCCGGCAACGCTGTCTGCGACGGCGGCCTTATGATCGATCTCTCGCCGATGAAGGCCGTAAAGGTCGACCCGAAGTCCCAGCGCGCGAGCGCCGAGGGCGGGGTTACCCTTGGCGATTTTGACCAGGGGACCCAGGCCCATGGACTGGCCACGCCGCTGGGTATCAACTCGACGACGGGTATAGCCGGCCTGACACTCGGAGGCGGCTTTGGTTGGCTGAGCCGCAAGTTCGGGATGACCGTCGACAACCTCGTCTCCGCCGACGTGGTCACCGCAGACGGAAAGTCGGTCCGGGCTAGCGCCACAGAGAACGAAGACCTCTTCTGGGGTATCCGCGGCGGCGGGGGAAACTTCGGCGTTGTCACGAGCTTCGAGTTTCAGCTCCATCCGGTAGGGCCAGAGGTGCTGTGCGGGCCCATCGTCTTCCCGGCGGAGCAGGCCAAGACCGTGATGCGTAAGTACCGGGAGTACACCGCGACGATGCCCGACGAGATGACCGTCTGGGCGTTGCTTCGAAAAGCGCCCCCACTGCCTTTCCTTCCCGAGGAAGTCCACGGGAAGGACGTTGTGGTGCTGGCCGCGTGTTACGCAGGAGCCGTGGCGGAAGGCGAGAGGCTGGTCGCGCCCCTTCGCGGCTTTGGAGACGCCTACGGCGAGCACATCGGGCCCGCACCCTACGTCGGATTTCAGGCCGCATTTGACCCGCTGCTGACGCCGGGGGCCCGGAACTACTGGAAGTCCCACAACTTGATGAAGCTGAGCGATGAGTTGCTGGACATCGTCATCGACTTCGCGGCTAAGGTGCCCTCCCCACACTGCGACGTCTTCCTCGCTCAGATGGGCGGACAGATCAGCCGGATGGCCCCGGACGCGACAGCCTACCACCACCGCGATGCCAACTTCGTGCTCAACGTGCACGGTCGGTGGGAGACGCCCGACGGCGATGAGAAGGGCACCGCTTGGGCGCGAGCGCTTTTCAACGCCGCCGCCCCCCACGCCACGGGCGGCGTGTACGTCAACTTCATGACCCAGGAGGAGGGAGACCGCGTTGCGGCCGCTTATGGGCCCAACCACAAACGAATGGTCCAGCTGAAAAAGAAGTTCGGTCCCACCAACCTGTTCCGGTTGAACCAGAACGTCGACCCTGCCGGGTAACGACTGGCCCCGGCCCCCAAACTGCTGGCACAGTCCTCGTAGACCGTCCATCGGTATACCGTATTAACGGTCGAAATGAGCAGTGCCCAGATTATTTCAGATGGTCGGGGGGCCAGGCTTCGAATCCGGGACCTCCTCGTCCCAAACGAGGCGCGCTACCAGGCTACAGCGCTGACAGAACCCCTTTGCTCTACTGAGCGCCAATACCATTACTATCAAGAAGTCCTTTACGAAAGTTTGGCCGATCAGCGCCCCAGGACTTAGTCCTATTGAGGGCAAACGCCCCCTCCCTTATAATGGAGTTTTGGAGACGCTTAATATCCATGGCCACAGCTAAACGTGACTACTATGAGGTCCTCGGAATCGGCCGCAACGCCACCCCTGAGGAGATCCGGAAGGTCTTCCGTAAACTCGCTTTCGAGTACCACCCGGACCGCAATAAGGACACCGGCGCGGAAGCCAAGTTCAAAGAGGTCAACGAGGCCTACGAGGTCTTAAGCGACGCTGAGAAGCGGGGCCAGTACGACCGCTTCGGCCACAGCGGCGGCGCCTCTCCCTTCGGGCGTGGCTTCGAGGGATTCGACAACTTCGGTTTTGGCGACATCTTCGACGCCTTCTTCAGCGGCTCTGGAGGACGCCGACGCGGCACAGCAACGGCAGCCGCTAGAGGGGCCGACCTGGCCGCCACTATGGCCATCGAATTCGAAGAGGCGTGCTTCGGCGCCGAAAAGCAGTTCGAGGTCACCAGGGAGGAGCTCTGTTCCCGTTGCCAGGGCACCCGCGCCGAGCCGGGCAGCCCCCCTGAACCATGCGCTAACTGCAACGGCACCGGCGAGGTACGGCGGGCCCAGCGCAGCATGTTCGGCCAGTTCGTCAACATCTCCGCCTGCGACGTGTGCCGAGGCGAGGGCAAGACCATCTCCAAACCCTGCACCCAGTGCCGGGGCGCGGGCCGCGAGCGAAAGAAACGCACGCTGTCCGTCAAGATCCCCGCCGGCGTCGACAGCGGCGCGCAGATTCGCCTGACCAACGAGGGTCAGCCGGGATTCTACGGCGGCCCCCCCGGCAACCTGTACCTGACACTCAACGTCAGGGAGCACGACCTCTTCCAGCGCGACAATGACGATATCCTCTTTTCCCTGCCGGTGAGCATCGCCCAGGCTGCCCTGGGCGATGAGGTGGAGATTCCGACTCTCAGCGGCCCCCACAAGCTCAAGGTCCCTGCGGGGACCCAGCCGGGACAGTTCTTCCGTCTCAAGGGCCAAGGGGTCGCTCATCTGCGCGGCGGCGGTCGGGGTGACCAGCTCGTGATGGTGAATGTCGTTATCCCCAAGACCCTCAGCGCGGAACAGAAGAAGCTGTTCAACGACCTGGGGAGCAGCCTCGGTGTTCCCTCCCAAAACCAGGACAAAGGCTTCTTCGACCGTATCAAAGAAAGCTTCCGCTAGCAACTCCGATACCAACCGGGTTCCGGCGGTGTAACCCTACGACCTTGGAAGCCCCAGGCCCCGACTGGCGATGAGGCCCCGCTGGATCTCGCTGGTACCGCCCATAAGCGTATAGCCGGGAGCCTGTCGGAAGTTGTGATCGACCCGCCCCTGGAGAAGCACGTGCTTTTTAGACCTGTTTTTTCCGTCTATCTGGGAGTACAGCCCCAGTACCTCCATGCCTACCTGGGAGAGCCGCTGGTTCATCTCGCTGCCGAAGATTTTGATGACGGAGGCCTGATAGCTCAGGTCCAGCCCTTCAGCCTGGAGCCATCCGATGCGGTAGGAAAGCATGCGGCAAACCTCGATCTCGACGGCCATCTCAGCCAGCTTGTGCCTCAACACCGCACGCGCGCCGCTTTGCCCGTCTAGCTGGCCGGTCTCTCTCAGGTGCTCGAAGAGGTCGTTGACCATGAGCCCGCCGTTGACGGCATGCTCCACCATCGTTCGCTCCAGGTTCAAGGCCGTCGTCGCCATGTACCAGCCCCGGTTCTCCTCACCCACTAGGGATTCTTGGACCGGTACGCGGCAGTTATCGTAGTACACGATGTTCTGCGTGCCTCCGCCCAGGTTCTCAAGCTTCTCCCATTTAATGCCGTGCGTCTTGGCGGGAATGACGAGAAAGCTGATCCCACGATGCTTGGGAGCTTCCTGGTCGGTCCGGACCAGAAGGAAGCTATAGTCGACGGTATCGATCTCGCCTCCCCACATCTTGGAGCCGTTGATGACGTAGAAGTCACCGTCGTGGTCGGCCCTGGTCGTCAGTGACGCCAAGTCCGAGCCGGCGTCGGCCTCGGAAAAGCCCTGATGAAAGGAGACCTCGGCGCGGGCGATGGGGCCTAGGAACCGTTCTTTCTGCTCCGGAGTCCCGTGAGACATGATGGCAGGTCCGAGAAAGCTCACGCCCTGGTCTCGGGCGGGGAAACGTCGGAGAGAGCTCTCCTCGGCAAAGATCATCTGGCGAGAGATGGGAGCGCCCAGTCCGCCATGCTCCTTGGGCCATGCCATACAGAGCCACCCACGCTCGGCCAGCAGCTTCTTGACCTTTTTCGTCAGATCGCGAGAGGCCCCATCCTGTCGCTGGTCCCCTCGCTGGCCCCAGTCCGCCGGAAGCTCTTTCTTGTAAAAGTCGCGGACCTCCTGGCGGAACGCTTCATCCTCCGGGGTAAAGGCATACCGCATGATTTTCTCCCTGGTACAACATCATGGACTGAGCGCAGTGGATTGTAGCACAGGGGTGCCGCTCCTCATCGCCTTGACCTGGAACAAAAGAGCCGTTTAGAATCAACACTAGGTCAACAGCATGCCTCTGTACGAATACGTTTGCACTATATGCGAGGAACGCCTCGATGCGCTCCGGCCTATGAGCCGGGCCGACGACCCCATGGAATGCTCTCAGGGGCACGCCAACGCTCGACGTGTCCTCTCCGTGTTCGCGACCAGCGGGGGAGCGTGCGACCCTGTCCCGGCGAGTGGATTCTCCTGAGTCGCTTAGCAGCTCCCGTGTAGGAGCGCCGACTGCTCGCCAGCCTCTGGACCCACCTGTATCCCCTCTCCCTTGATGGGAGAGGGTTAGGGTGAGGGCGAAACCAATCTGGCATGTCGATTTTTAGAATGTCTCTCCTATGACCAGCTCCACGGGCAGCCATGACAACCTCCTCGACGCGGTGACCCAGGGCTACCAGGGCCAGGAGGTCCCCTTCCAGGTCCCCCTCTCGGCCTTCCGCACCAGCTCCGGCATCATCATCATCAACGCCCCCGGAGCGGGGGAGCCGAAAGATGGGCGCAACGGCCGCTACGTGACTATAGGTCAGGAGCTTCAACGCCAGGGCGTAGGCAGCCTCGTGACCCACGCCCCGCCCCAACCCGACGCCCAGGGCAAGTACCCCGACGAGCCCTACTCCTACCGCGACGCCAGCTGGAACCGCATCGCCGTCGAGAGCATGTCCCACGTTATCGACTACTCCCTGGAGCATGCCGAAGAGCTATGCGGCTCCTCGTCACCGACGGTCTATCTCTCTGGTTTCTCGGCCGGCGGGTCGGTCTGCGGGGCCGTCGCCCACGCCTACCCGGAGGTGAAGCGCATCTTGCTCATGTCGGCTTACGACAGTGTGGGGGAGTACTTCTATTTCGGGATACGGCAGTTCACCGGCGAGGTCTACATGACCTACGGCAGCCAGGACGTGATGGCGAGCTTCCTCGCCTACGCCATGAATTTCAGCGCCCCCGAGGTCAGCGCGCTGCACGTGCAGGAAGTACCGGACTGCGACCACGGCTTTCGAGGAAAGACCAACGGCATGGTCCTGAGCAAGGCCTGGGGCTGGGCCTTCGCCGGCGACGAAAGCTATCCTTCACCCGAGGGCGGCCTGGTGCTGTATGAGGAGTAGCGGCCATTCCAAAATCCCCTCTCCCTTGATGGCTGCCCTGAGTGGAGCCGAAGGGGGAGAGGGCTAGGGTGAGAGTAAGGACGGGGTGTCCAGAGGGGCTGAGCCCCTTTGCCGGGGGTCGAAGGGGGTGTCCCCCTTTCAGTAAACCTTCCCCGAAGGGGATACCTTGAACCCCCTTGAGGGGGTTTGGGGGTGTTTTCGGCACCCTGCTACCAGCGGGCGCTGCCCGCCCCTGGAGCACTACGCCAGGGCATTCTCCAGGGTCCGCCGGTGACGAAGTATCCAGGAGACCGACCGTGCTCGCCAGGACAGCGCCCAAACAACGCTGGCATCGGTCTCCGCTGAAACGGTGGTCGGTGTTACCCCCGCCGCGTCGGCCTCGTCCGCTGTGGCATGGATCGCCACCTCAACGATGGTGTCCAGAAATCCGCGTCTCTCTCGAGACCCGAGCCCGTAGGCGTCCACCATGGCGCGGAGATGGCGGGCCCGTTCCAACAAGGGTGGCAGCCCCTGCGACTCCGCTACGATGTCATCATAGAGGAATGCATTGTTCCAACACGCTTGGGCCAGGTCCACCAGGGGGTCCACCGGCCCAGCACGCTCCCAATCGATGAACGCTATGGGTAGCCCTTCCCGCGCCACGATGTTCCACGACGCGGCGTCACAGTGACCGATGATCTTCTGAGCATTGCCTATATCGCGCCCAAACCAGGGGAACCATATGGCCCCTGGAGGCGGACGGTAGGAAGCTGTAGCCCTGTGGAGGTCCCGAAGTAGCCCGCGCCCACCGCCGCAACGCTCTCGAGCGTCCAAGGGGGGTCCGGACCCCCGTCAATCACTTCCCCCTCGATATAGGTCAGGGTCTCCCGTCCTTCCGAGTCAAACCCGCTGCCCACCAGGCGGGGAGCACCCTTGAACCCGGAGTCTTCCAGATGCCGGAGGAGAGCATGGACTGCCGGTGTCCAGGGACCGGAATCTCGGACCACCATGTCGCCCCGGCGGTGGACGGCGGAGGGGTTGAAGCGGCTCTTGACCCGGAGGACCTCGTCACCCTGCATCGCTCATCCTGTCAGAGTCACCGTCATGATCAATTCGGCCACGCGTGGGCAAGCTTGACGTTAGTACCGTTGGGGGCAGCCTTCTGGCATTCCCTCTCCTCGCCGTCAGGCGCCTGCCTCAGGCGGGCTAGCGGGCGCTGCCCGCCGCAGGCTGAGGCTCTTCCTTGGAGTCGGCGACTAATGCCTCCTCCATGGCCTCGATGGCGACCTCGATCTGCGAGTCGTCGGGGATTCTGGTTGTCATGACCTGCAGCCAGAGCCCGGGGGCCGTGGCTATCCGCCCCAACAAGGTGTCCTGATGAGCGCCATTGAACCTGATGAACTCGTAACTGATCGAGGCGATGACCGGGATCAGGGCGATCCGAAGAAGGACGAGAAGCCAGATTTCGGGGTCGAAGGCGCCGAGGATGGCGAAGACCAGGACGGCGACGACGACAACGGTCAGGAGGAACGCCGTGCCGCACCGGGGATGCAGCCTTCCATACTTCCGGATCTCGGCCACGCTGAGGGGGGCGTCGTGCTCGTGGGCAGAGATGGTCATGTGCTCAGCGGCATGATATGCGAAAACCCGACGCATGTCTGGCATCAAGCCGACCACGGTCAGATAGCCCAGGAAAAGGCCAAGCCTGATAACTCCTTCAACAAGGTTGGTGACCAGAGAGCCGCCTACATCCACCTGCCGGATGATGAAGAGAGGTCCGATGAAAAAGACGCCGATGGCGATCGCCATCGCTATGGGCAGCATTAGCCATGTAGTCATGGACGAGGCTGTGGGCTCCGCCGGCGCCTCCTCCCCCTCCTCCTCCAGGGCTACGTTGGCAGAGAACATCAGCGCCCGGAGGCCCAGAGCCAGGGTTTCGATCAGGACGATGATGCCTCGGATCAGCGGCACCTGCCGAAGTCGCCCTGTGTACAGAGTTGGAAGCGGCTGGCAGTTGGTAATGGTCTCGCCGTTGGGTCGCCGGATAGCTAAAGCGGCCGCCGTTCGACCCCGGATCATGACGCCCTCGATGATGGCCTGGCCGCCGTAGTTAAACTTGTTCGGCATACGACTCCTGGAAATGAAAAGGGAGCGAGGATCGCTCGCTCCCTTGCCCAGCACTGCGGGGCGCTATTTGAGGCCGTACCGCCTTTTGAACCGGTCAACCCGGCCTTCCACGTCGACGATGCGCTGCTCGCCGGTGTAGTAAGGGTGGCAGTTACTGCACACCTCTACTTTGAGCTCGGCCTTGGTCGACCTGGTTCTCCAGGTGTGCCCGCATGCGCACCGTACCTCGGCCAGATGATACTCGGGATGGATCTTCGCTTTCATCACTCTCCTAGGACTCTGCGTACACACTAACTTTGCGGCGGTACTTCGTGGCCTGCTCGTACTGGACGATGCCGTCCATCCGAGCGAACAGGGTAAAGTCCCTCCCCAGACCAACGTTGTTTCCCGGATAGATGCGGGTCCCCCGCTGCCGGACCAGGATGGTCCCAGAAGTCACCTTCTGCCCGGCGTAACGCTTAACTCCAAGCCTCTGTCCAGGGCTGTCACGCCCATTCCGGGTTGTGCCGCCACCCTTTTTATGAGCCATCGTCTTTTTTTACCTGCCGTCTCGCTCGGCTCGGCCGGGGGGCTGGGGTCGAGCCAAGCTCAATTCCTTCTATCGCAAGCCTCGAGAACTGCTGCCGATGGCCCCTTTTCCTACGGTACCGAATCTTGGGCTTGTACTTGAAGACCAGTATCTTCTTCGCCTTTCCCTCGGTCTCGATCTTGGCGACTACTTGGGCGCCGGCTACCAAAGGTGTACCGATGGTCACCTCGCCGTCCTGTGACACCATGAGGACTTTCTCCAGCTTGATGGTGTCACCCGGCTCCGAGTCCGTTAGCCGCTCGACGTCAATGACGTCCCCCGGCGCGACCCGGTATTGCTTCCCCCCTGTTTCCACTACCGCATATGTCGTCATAATTTCCCCGAACTCTCATTATAGGTTTCGGGGATGGCTTCTGTCAACGGTGTCATAGTCGCCCAAGACCTATGGCCTTGAGCAGCGATGTGTTGAGACATCACGGGGTATTCGTAGAGCTCCGAATGTCCTCAGCTTAGGGGTGCGGAGTGGTAAATCTCTCCCGTTGGGCTACGCTTCGGGATAGGCTCGCGGGCCGCCGTTTTTCTTGACACCCCATCCGACGGTAGAGTACACTTCGCGCGGCCCGCTGGACACCCCGCGTCTTATGTTTCTGGAGGTAGGCATGCCCGAAGGTTCTGTCATCACGGAAGAGATGCGGAAGGCCATTGGCGTTGAATCTCCCGCGGGCCCAGAGACCGAGATCGAAAAGGGGCACATACGTCGCTTCGCAGAGGCTATCGGCGACTCCAACATTCTTTTCACCGATGAGGAAAAGGCCCGTAATACAACGAAGTATGGAGGAATCATTGCCCCGCCGACCTTTTTCCGATCCTGCACGGGCGGCGGTGGCGGGCAACGCATTGACGTTCGGGCAATAACCGGGCTCACGCGGGCGCTAGACGGCGGCAGTGATTGGGAGTATTTCGAGCCCGTTCGCCCCGGAGACCGAATCTCCGTCACCACAAAGATCGTGGATTTTCAGGAGCGTGATGGCCGCATGGGCAAGATGCTCATAACCTATACTCAATCGACCTACCGAAATCAATTCGGCAAGGTGGTGGCTACCCAGACCACAAGCGGTATTCTGTATTAACCTGGGTCGGGAGGCGTTTGTTGATGGCAGGGCAGGTCTACTGGGAAGATGTCACCGAAGGGATGGAGCTCCCTCCGCTAAAGAAAGAAGCAACCCCGCGCCAGCTAGTCCAGTGGGCCGGGGCGTCTGGGGATTTTTACGAGATCCATTACAACAAAGACATTGCCTTGGGCAATAATTTGCCGGACCTCATCATTCACGGCGCCCTCAAGAATGCTTGGCTTGGTCAACTCATGACCGACTGGATGGGCGTAGAGGGCACGCTGCTCAAATTGAGCTGTCAGTACCGCGGCATGGATGTTCTTGGTGACCCTCTGGTGTGTACCGGAAAGGTAACGAAGAAGTTTGTCCAGGGTGAGAGTCACCTGGTTGATTGCGACATTTGGCTGCAGAATAGCAAAGGTGAGAAGACAACGCCGGGCGCGGCCACGGTCGAGTTACCGTCGCGTCAGCCGGTCAAGTAAGATCACGGGACTGGCGTAAGGGGCGCGACAAAACGTCTGAGGAGGTTTCCATGGGGGAGTGGTTAAAAGATAAGGTTGCCATTGTGACCGGCTCCGGCGGAGGCATAGGGCGGGGGATCGCCCTGGACTTTGCATCGCAGGGCGCCAGGGTTGTGGTCAACGACCTTGGGGGCGCGTCTGATGGCTCAGGCTCCTCGAAAAAGCCCGCCGAGCAGGTGGTGGAGGAGATCACGAAGGCGGGCGGCCAGGCCGTGGCAAACTTCGACAGCGTTTCCACCATGGAGGGCGGTGAGCGCATCGTCAAGACAGCCCTGGACAGCTTCGGCAAGCTGGACATTGCCGTCACCTGCGCCGGTATCCTCAGGGACCGCATGATCTTCAACATGTCCGAGCAGGAATGGGACGATGTGATCGCTGTCCATCTAAAGGGCACCTTCTCCGTCTGCAAGCCTGCCTCCGTGGTTATGCGGCAGCAGCGGAGCGGCCGGATCATCAACTTCTCATCCACCTCCGGCCTCTACGGCAACGCCGGCCAGGCCAATTACGGCGCTGCAAAGAGCGGCATCGCCGGCTTCGCCAAGACCGCGGCGCTGGACCTCGGCCGCTATGGAGTGACGGTCAACGCCATAGCGCCCATGGCCGCTACTCGATTGACCGTCAGCGACGAGATGCAGGAGGCGGCCGAAAGGCGCGCCCAACGGGGCGAAAAAGAGCAAGACTCCGTCTCTGGCCCCGCCCTCGACCAGATGGCGCCGGAGGATGTGGCGCCGATGGTTACCTACCTCTGCAGTGACCTGGCTGCGAACGTTAACGGTCAGGTCTTCCTGGTGGGTGGAGGGATGATCTCCCACATTGCCCCGCCGAGGCAGGTCGCGACAATCTTTCAACCCGAACGCTGGACGGTGGATGGTCTGATCAAGGCGGCTCCGTCAGGGTTGATGAAGGGCGTTGAGAATCCCGCTCCGGCTGTAAAGCCCGCATCCTGATCGGAGTGGGTAGGCACTTTTCTTTAAGGAGGATGATATGGCCCAACATTTGAAAAATCAGGTCGCCGTGGTCACCGGCGGCGGCGGCGCCATAGGGCGAGGGATCTCCATGGAGCTTGCAGCGCAAGGCGCCAAGGTTGTGGTCAACGACCTCGGCGGAGCCGTGGATGGTACCGGGCGATCAAAGAGCGCGGCCGATGGTGTCGTAGAAGAGATTCGGTCCGCGGGCGGAGAGGCGGTAGCCAACTACTACAGCGTCACCACCATGGAGGGTGGCGAGAGCTTGATCAAAAACGCCCTCGATAGCTTCGGGCGATTGGATATCCTGGTCCATGTGGCAGGGATTCTCCGGGACCGCATGCTGTTTAACATGACCGAGGAGGAATGGGACGGCGTCATCGCAGTGCACCTGAAGGGCATGTTCGCCACGAGCAAACCGGCCTCCATCCTCTTTCGGCAGCAGCGAAGCGGTCGGATTATCGGGTTTAGCTCCACATCGGGCTTGTATGGCCAAGCCGGGCAGACGAACTACGGCTCCGCTAAAGACGGCATTGCCGGCTTCGTTCGGGTCGTCGCCCGGGATCTGGGGAGATATGGCGCCACGGCGAACGGCATCGCGCCCGCGGCAAACACGCGGATGACGCAGAGCATCTCAGACGAAGCGCGAGAGCTGCGGGCCAGGGCGGGTATGGGGTCGAGTCAAGCGACCCAACTAGAAGTCCCTCCTCGCGATCCCAACGATGTGGCCCCGATGGTGGCATATCTTTGCACCGATGAGGCCAAAGATATCAACGGCCAGATCTTCTTCGTGTCCGGTGGCACTGTCTCCTTGTTCAACAACCCGTACCCGATCAGAACGATGCAGAAGGAAGGGCGTTGGACCTTTGAGGAGATCGCGCTACTGTACCCTGGGACCCTTGGGAAGGATGTGGCCAATCCCGCGCCGGTCATGGCGCCCAGGACGTAACTGGTAAGCTATACCGCTTCGCCGGCGCTCGATGCTTTTTCGAGCCGGCTTTTCTGCCAGTCTACCTTGAATATCTCCATGGCGATAAAGTCGTAACCGTTTCGCTGTACCTGTCTCGTCGGCGCAAAGCCAGCTTTCTGAAAGCTTTTTTGAGCCCGGAGATTCCAGTCAAGGGTATGCAGGTACACTCGCTTTAACGTCGTGTTCGTAAAGATGTGGTCCAAGAGTGTGTCGACGGCGTCAGTGCCGTACTCCTTGCCCCAGAAGCGGCGATCGCCAATCATGATGCCGAGCTCCGCCTCGCCCTTGGCCTCATTAATGTCATAGTACATGGAGTTCCCGATGTGTTCTCCCTCCATCGTGTCGATAGCAAAGCGTTTTCTTTTAGGAGGGGGATAGGACAGCTCCTCTTGGTAGAACATCAGGGCCTGTTGAAACGTCAGCTTGATAGGTTTCGCTGCATCTAGACGGGACAGCTCTTCATCGCTATTCCAGGCATAGTCTTTTGCTGCATCTGAGAGCCGTTTCTCTCGGAGCACGGCTTTTTTTCCTTCGATCCGGATCGGGGCGCCGTCCTTATTCACTTTACCTTAACCAGCTCTATTGCCTTCTTCACCACTGCCGCTTCGGTGAGATGCGTCATGTTCTTCAGGGTATCCTCTGCGGAGAACCAGGCAACGCGGTCGAATTCGGGGTCATGTTCCTCCATACTACCGCCGATAGCGGACATGAGGTAAAACTGGACCCTCTTGTGAATTCTCACACCCGGTCTGCTGAACCAGTATTCGATCTCCCCCAGGTCATCTTCAAGCTCGACCTTCAGCCCGGTTTCTTCACGGACCTCCCTCAACGCCGTCTCTTCAACGGTCTCCCCGTCATCAGGCGTTCCTTTGGGGAGACCCCACAAGAGAGGCTCTTTTAGTCCACAGAGCACGAAGTCGGTATCACCATTAGTGGTCCTATAGACTACGCCTCCGGCGGAGAAATGTTCTTCTACGTTCATTTTTAGGGGGGGTGCACCTAGGTTGTGCTAGTGAGATGCGTCCATTCTATGGGTGGGCCGAAGGGCACGTCAAGGGAGCGTCTTGCATAATTCACCAGGGGTCAAGATAGGGATGGTAGACTGGCGGCATGCGTATACTTCGCGACCCAGGGGCCGAAGTGGTAGTCGGTCTCTTAAGTTTTGCGGTCTCTTCATTGCCGTTGGGCTGTCTTTGACAGCCATAGGTGACGGTGCGCTATATGCGTCTTGGACCGCCATCTCCGTCGGTGCCCTACTCTTTGGCTTAGCGATACTTGCCTTGGTTGTACTACTCAAGCACGCGCAAAAGGTAAAGGGGCATGTCCGCCAGATCGGTGCTTACCTCCGAGAAGGCTATCAGATACGGCAACAAATCATGAGCGATAACCGTGAAGTCCCCACTGATGCCGCTCATGAATGGGCCGAAAGGGTTCAGGGATGGCTAGACAGTGAACTTCCAGACAATGCCCCTGAGTTTGAACTTGAGATTATTACGAATACAGGCAACGAGTTCCAATACAATAGTCTCAACGACAGGCAAAACAGAGCTGTCCTACTCATTGAGGGGAGAGTTACGAGTCTCCGTGAAATCCTACGTGAGGTTAGGGCGACGTGAGGTTTGTACCGTCAGTCCACTACGTGCGGCAGGCGTGCCGCCTGATATGCGATCAAGGACAGGTAGCAATGGGCCGTGACCTTCTTCATGCTCCGTACCGTGATGTGGTTCAAGGACCGCTGCCCCTTCAGGCGGGAATACGCCCTTCGACGGAGACGCGCTGCTTGAACAAGGCTGAGCCGTTTCTGCCCTAAAGATGACCCGGATAGCTCATCGTTGATACTTTTTTCTGGCCATTCCTGTGCCTATAATGAAAAAAGGAGCTTCGATGGGGACGGAGGCCTTTATGCCAAAGTTTGAGCTTGTGCCGGTTGCCGAAGCGATGTTGAAATCCGCTACTGGCAAACGAGCTGATATCAGGCGGGAGTATATGAACTATGTCGCCAGCCTGACGCCCGGCAAAGCAGGCAGGCTGCGACCGACGGAGGGAGAACGGGTCGGAGCCGTCAGCAGAAGAATTGGGGCAGCCGCCAAGTTGGTGGGCAAGGACGTGGTCATAAAAAGGTCTGGAGATGAAGTCTACTTCTGGCTGCGTAAGGAAGGTAGGCCCACGGCCCCCAGGAGAAGAGGTCGGCCTCGTCGTTCCACCTAGGCCCACAAAAAGGGCAGCAGTGTTAGCGCTTCTCTGTTGCTACGCGCTGCTTTTTGAAAAAGCGCTCCCGGGCGCGGTCCCACATTCTGCAAAATGAGCAGAGCTCTGCGCTTGTAGGCTCGCCGCATCGAATGCACTCGCTCAGAGTGAAAGAGTCCTCTTCCTTCATGAGCGGGCGGACCTTGTCCAGGAAACCCATCAAGAAGCTGGCTTTGGTCCCAGGCGACTGATCCTCTATGGTGTTCAGGGCCTCTTTGTAGAGGATGGAGCGAGCGCCTTGGGCGTTTGGACACTCCTCTTCGATGTAGTCGATGCCTCGGATGAGCACGTAGCTCAGCGTCTCTCGCTCGGTGAAGGTATACAGCGGCTTGACTTTTTTAGCCAGCCCTTCCTGGGTGCTCTCCAGGACAGGAGACTGACGGGCCAGGTAGCCCGTCTGCCAATGGAGCACGTTGCCCATCAGCGTCGCGGCCTCGTCGTCAAGGTTATGCCCGGTGGCAAGCACGTCGAAGCCCAGCTCTCGGGCGATGTGGTTGGTCACGTAGCGCTTGGTGAGGCCGCATCCCGAGCATGGTACCCTGCGAAGCGAATCGGAGAGCTCCGTGATCCCCATTTCGCCGTCGCCGTAGACCGCGGCGACATCCTCAATGATGAGGCGGCCTCCTATGGACTGGGCAAAGGCCTCGCTCTTCTCTCTCGACCGTTTCGAGTACTCGCCGATGCCCAGATCGACATAAAGGCCGGCTACCTGGTACTCCATGCGAGCGAGAATATCCCACAGCGCCAGGCTGTCCTTGCCCCCTGAGACGGCGACCAGAACTTTGTCGTCGTGGCCGAACATCTTTTTGGACTTGATGTTCCGCGCTACATGCGTCTCGACGAACTGGACGAAGTGATCGGCGCAGTAGGCAGAGTGGTGACGCCGCATCTCCACCCAAGCGCGGGTGCCGCATTTGGAGCAGCGCATAGCTATGCTCCCCCGGATATAGCGGACAGCACTTCTATAGTGTCCTCTTCCCCTAGCATTGTGTCGCGGGTGAGCAGGGTCTTGCCCTGCACGACAATCACGGTCTCCGGATTCAGGTTGAGCTCTTTTAAGACATCTTGAAGCCTCCGGCGACCAGCCACCTCTACCTCGTGTCGCTTAGGGTAACGAATGACGACCTTCATCCAGCTCCGCCTCCAGTCATACCTGACACGATTATAGGAGAATGTACGCGGAGGCTCAACCTATGGTCGGAAGACTCTCGCCTGTCCGGGCCTTGCAAAACATCTCATTCAGAGCCCGCCGCAGGCGAGGGGAGAATCTGGGGTGCGGAAGACTCAACGGAAAGCCCACCTCCCCAGACCCTTCGGCTTCGCTCAGGGTGACAGGTTGATGCGCTCAGGGTGACACTCGGCTTCTCACTTTTTGTGCAAAGCCGCCGGTCCGCACATGGGGTGTACCTTCGGCAGGGTTACACGCATCAAAAGGAGTGAACAAAGCAGAGTCTCGAACAAAAAGGGTTGACGAACGAGAAACAAGGCTCTAGGATCAGAGCCGTTGACCAGGAGGGTTACGTTGATAGGCAGGTTGCGCAGGCTCTTTCGGAAAGATAAACAGGACCTCCACTGCGAGGAGGTCCGGGCTCTGGCTTCGGACTATGTGGATGAAGATCTGGACGAGACGAGATCGACCAGACTACGCGCACACCTTGCCTGGTGCGGTCCGTGCCAGGCCTTCATATCGACCTTCTCAAAGACCGTCAACCTGCTGAAAAGGATCCCCCAGGAGTCTCCGCCGCCAGGGCTGATGGAGCGGATCATCAGCAAGACCAGGGAAGAGAAGCTGTAACCACCAGCCTCTTTGTCATGATAAAGGGCCGACCGCAACGCCTTGGTTGCGGTCGGCCCTTTGCCATGTCTACAGACGACGATCAGGAGCTGCGTCGCCCAGGGAGTTCTGTCCCTGTTAGCCCGTGACTGCCCCCTCCGACGCGGAGGAGACCAAGCGGGCATATTTCGCCATCACGCCGCTTTTATAATGCGCTGCTGGCGGACTCCAACCGCTCAGCCGGTCCGCCAGCTCAGCATCCGACAGCTCTACATCCAGGCGCCGAGCTTCAATATCGAACACGATGACGTCACCGTCGCGGAGGGCTGCGATAGGCCCTCCCGACGCAGCTTCCGGGGTCACATGGCCCGCCATGAGCCCATGCGTTGCCCCTGAAAAGCGTCCATCGGTCATCAGGGCCACCGAGTCGCCTAGGCCCTCGCCGACAATAGCCGCTGTAACCCCCAGCATCTCTCGCATGCCCGGCCCCCCCTTGGGCCCTTCGTAACGGATCACCACCACGTCTCCGGCAGCAATCCGGCGTTCCCGCACCGCCGCGAAGGCATCCTCTTCCCTGTCGAAAACCCTGGCCGGCCCCCTGTGGGTCATCCGCTCGTGGCCGGCGACTTTGACGACACAGCCGTCAGGCGCCAGGTTCCCTCGAAGTATGACCAGCCCACCCGTGGACTTGACCGGCGATGAGAGGGACCTGACCACCACCTGGCCGGGGGTCTCCAGGGCGGTGGCGGCTTCTTCTGCCAACGTCTTTCCGGTCACCGTCATCTCTCCCCCGCGTAAGAGGCCGCCTTCCAGCATGCGCTGGGCCAGCAGCTGGATGCCGCCGGCTTCGTAGAGGTCCTTGGCCATAAACTGTCCGCCGGGCTTCAAGTCCGCCAAAATAGGAGTCCGGTTACTTATGCGGTCGAAGTCGTCGATCTCCAGTGGTATGCCTGCCTCCCACGCGATGGCCAAGAGGTGGAGCACTCCATTCGTGGAGCCGCCTGAGGCGGCTACGGCGGCGATGGCGTTCTCCAGGGAGCCTCGGGTGATGACCTGGCTGGGTCGAAGGTCTCTCTCCAGCAGCTCCACCGTCATCTGGCCTGCTTTGAACGCCACCTCGTCCTTGGCAGGGTCCATGGCCGGCACACTGCCGCTGCCCATGGGCGCCATGCCCAGCACCTCAACGGCCATCGCCATAGTGTTGGCCGTGAATTGGCCCCCGCAGGCCCCCGCTCCCGGGCAGGCGGCCCGCTCAAGTCGGTCCAGCTGCTCATCGGTCATGGTCCCGGCGGCGTGGGCGCCCACCGCCTCGAACACATCCTGGATCGTCACATCGTGCCCCTCGAACACGCCGGGCATGATCGAGCCGCCGTAGAGCATCAGAGACGGGATGTCCATGCGCGCCAGCGCCATGACAGTCCCAGGGATAGTTTTGTCGCAGCCGGAGAGGGTGATCACGGCATCGAAAAGGTGCCCGCGAGTGACGATCTCGATGGAGTCCGCAACGACCTCCCGACTGACGAGAGAGGCCTTCATCCCCTCGGTCCCCATGGCGATACCGTCCGATACAGCGATCGTGTTGAACTCTATCGGTACACCCCCGGCGGCGCGGATACCCTCTTTGACCTTGGCTGAAAGGCGGCGGAGGTGAAAGTTGCAGGGCATGACCTCGATCCAGGTATTGGCGACGCCAATCAGAGGACGCTTAAAGTCATCATCCTCCAACCCCACAGCACGCAGCATCGCTCTGGCGGCCGCCCGGTCTGGACCTTCGGTCAGGGTGCGGCTCATCTGTTTCAGGTCTGTAGATTTCAGCGTCATAGCCAGCCCTCACGGTGGGATCGCGGCACGGAGAAAAGGAGGCGCGTGTCACAGTCTACTCTTTGGGCCAAAGGAGTCAAGGTCGAAACTCCGGGCGCAGAGGCGTGGGGCAATCACACGAAGGCTTGGGGGTAGCTGGTAGTATATCCGCAAAGGGGCTACAGTCCGTTTCAAGAGACCGGGATGGGTCCCCTGTTCCCGAGGCGGGTAACCCTTGAAACTATTCCCTACAGCCACGGAGCTCAGCCAACGGGAAAACTATAAGTGGTGGGTGCTGGGCGCCTTGACGGTGGGGACCTTCATCACCGTCATCGATCTCGCCAGCCTTAACATTGCGCTGCCTAACATCGGCACCCATTTTGACGCCAATCTTCCGACCGTCCAGTGGGTTGTCCTTGGCAACGCATTGGCTATCACCGCCCTCCTCCTTCCGATGGGGCGGCTCAGCGATATAGTCGGCCGGCGGCAAGTCTACCTACTAGGCTTTGGCATCTTCGCTGTGGCCGGAGTCCTGAGCGGCCTATCAACATCCCTGCCTATGTTGATCTCTTCCCGAGTTCTGCAGGGCCTTGGATCGGCGATGATTCAGGCGAATTTCATGGCCATGGCGATCCAGGTGTTCCCCGCCAAGGAACGAGGCAAGGTGATGGGCCTCATCATGAGCACCGTCGGGTTTGGCGGAATCGCCGGCCCGGTGTTCGGCGGATTCCTGGTCAACGCGCTGGGGTGGCGCTCCATCTTCTTCATCACCTCCGCCCTGGGACTGCTCTCCGCCGCGGTCGGCGCCGTTGTTCTGGACAAGCGCGTCTTCCTTACCGAGCAAACGGATGGTCACCGGCCGAGTTTTGACTGGCTTGGGTCGATTCTGTCCGGTGTCGCGCTTCTGCTCTTTCTTCTCGTCATTACCAACGGCTATCGTGCTGGATGGCTCTCGGCGCCGATCGTGGCAGGCATGATAGCCTTTCTGCTTTTCGTGTCCGCCTTCATCTGGTGGGAGCTGTGGACGGCCTCTCCCATGTTTGAGCTGCGACTGTTCAAGAGGAAACTTCTGGCGCTGGCCTCCGCCGCGGCCTGGATGTCGTTCCTGGGCACCGGCTCCGTGCTGTTTATCATGCCGTTCTACCTGCAAAAGGTCCTGGGGTACAGCCCCACCGAGGTTGGGCTCATCTTCATCCCAAGCAGCCTGTGCCTGGCGGCATTGTCCCCCCTGGCCGGTAGGCTGTCTGACAGGTTTGGCTGGAGACCCTTCACCGTCGGCGGCCTCGCCTTGTCGATAGCGGCAATGTTGATCTTTTCTACGACGCTTACGGCGACCTCACCGTTGGTCCTTCTCATCCCGCTATTGATGCTCAGATTTACGGGCCACGCCTTCTTCAACTCCCCCAACTCCACCTCGATCTTCAGCGCGGTCGAGATTGCCCGGTTCGGCGTTGTGTCAGCGCTGACGCAAGTGCTGCGCAACTCCGGGACGGTGGCGGGGATCGCTCTGGTCACGATGGTCATTGTGATCACAATGGACTCGTTGGGCTTTGAGCCGAGTCTCGATGCGGTAGCCGGAGGTCAGGCCGGTGTAGCCGAGGCCTTTGTCACTGGGGCTCGCCGGGCGTTCCTCATCCTGGCCGGCCTCATGGCCGTAGGTCTTGCGTTCTCACTCTACAAAGGGCAACCGCTTCAGGAGGAAGAGCCTTTATCAAAGGACCTTTCTGCTGAGCCGTCACCCCTTTCCCGGTGACAGCGTTGGCGGGCATGGCGATGTATATCGCCTGGTAACCAGATTTGACGGTGACCCCCCCCCAATGTTATCATCGGTTCAGGACTTGAACGGTTGGAAATCGCTCATTTAGAACAGGAGCTATCATCTCATGATCGATGTTACCACCACGGCGGCCCGAAAGATTCAGGGGATCATGGACGAGCAGGGCGAGAAGGATACCTCGCTGCGCATCATTGCCACAGGTATGAGTTGCTCCGGCCCTCAGTACATGATGACGCTGGACCATGACCGCCAAGAAGATGACACGCTTTTCGAGGTCGAGGGGTTAAACATCCTGTTCGACCAGGACACGGCCTCCATTCTGGACGGCTCTCAGATTGATTACCTGGAAGGGCTGGACCGTTCCGGCTTTACCATCGTGAACCCGAACTTCCAGGGTGGCGGTTGCGGCGGCGGATGTAGCTGCGGCAAGTAACGCGCCCCTGCCTCGATAGCACAGACAACAAGAGAGGGTGGCATTCTCTGCCACCCTCTCTTGTTGTCTGTGCCGAACGCCCGATCTCCTCGCAAGCCAACTCTGTCTCAGAGGCCGTGCTATAATCCGACAACTGTCGGCGGACCACTGCGGCCCGCCAGACGAAGAAGGAGGCGCCGATGGGTGAGATCTCAGGCGATAGAATAGTAGCGAACGCCCTCAAAAGTGAAGGCGTAGAGGACATATTCTTCTTAATGGGCGGCAGTGTGTCCGGCTTCGTTTCGGAATCGGCGAAGCAGGGTATCGGCACTTATTACGTGCGGCACGAGCAGGCCGCCGCCATGGCGGCCCACGCCTACGCCCGAGTGACTGGAAGGACGGGCGTGTGCGCCACCACCACCGGTCCAGGCACCATGAACGCCATCACCGGCATTGCCAACGCGCAAGCCGACGCCGCGCCTCTCCTTTCCCTCGGCAGCTCTGCCTCCTTGACCACGGCCACCTTGGGCGGGTTCCAGGAGATGGAGCAGGTGCCTGTCATGAAATCCTTTACCAAGTTAGCGATGCAGGCGAATATCACCTCAAGGCTCGCCGAATACATCAGCGTCGCCTTCCGTCACGCACAGGATGGATGCAAAGGAGCGGTGTACCTGGACCTTCCGGCGGACGTCCTGGCCGCCAGGGTCGAAGAGGATAAGGTCCTTTACCCCACACAATACCGCACGGAATCGCGGCCAATGGGTGAGCCTGCTCAGGTCCGACGGGCCATCGAGGTGCTGGCAAAGGCCCAAAAACCCCTGGTCGTCACCGGAAGCGGCATCCTCTGGTCGGAGGCATGGGCGGAGCTGAAACAGTTCGTGGAGGCCACCGGCATACCGTTCTACACGACCCCACAGGGCCGGGGGGTCATCCCGGAAGACCATCCTATGTTCTTTAGCGGGGCTCGCAGCGCGGCATTCCGCGAGGCCGATGCGGTCTTGGCCATCGGGACCAGGGCCAACTCTATGGTGTTCAATTTCCGTCCCCCAAGATTCAACGAGGCGGCAAAGTTTATCGAGGTGAACATAGACGGCACGGAAATAGGACGTAACCGGCCGGTAGAGGTCGGCATCAAGGGCGATGCCAGGATGGTCCTTCAGCAGCTCACGGAGGAAGCGGGGGGGCGGCTCAAAGGCAAGGGGGATAGCGCCTGGGTCCAGCATCTCCGCGCCGAGGACGCCGCCCGGGCCGAGCGCAGCGAGGCGCAGATCAACTCCGATCAGGACCCGATCCATCCCGCCCGCCTCTGCAAGGAGCTACGAGAGACGATGGACCGAGACGGGGTCTTGGTGGTGGACGGCCACGAGATCATGGGCTTTGCCCGGCATACGATTCCGACCTACGGTCCGCGCCAGCGTGTAAACGCCGGGCCCCACGGCTGTATGGGAGTCGGCGTGCCGTTCGGGATAGGAGCGCAGGTCGGACAGCCCAGCAAGCAGGTTGTCGTCCTCTCGGGTGACGGGGCCTTCGGCTGGAACGGCATGGAGATGGATACCGCAGTCCGACATAAGCTCCCCATCAAGGTCGTGATCGGCAATAACGCCGGTTTCACCAGCCGCAGCAGCTACGGCTCCATCGGCCGCGATCTTGGCTGGCAGCGTTACGACAAGATGATGGAGGCGATTGGCTGCCACGCCGAGTGGGTTGAGAAGCCGGAGGACATCAGGCCGGCGCTGAAGCGGGCTTTTGCCGCAGACGGGCCGGCAGTTGTCAACGTGCGGACGGACCAGGAGGCGCGGGCCGGTTCCGCCGTGGGGATGTAAACCATCGCATGTAGACCCCGGGCGAGGTGACTACCGCTTTTTAATGGCTTCAATGACCTCAGCGGCGGCGGTGTAGTCCTTATCCCCACCTTTGAGGATGGGCGGGATAACATAGAAGGCGTCGCAGCCGGCATCCATGAGGGAATGAAGGAGCTCCAGGGCGATCTCGGCGCCTGAACGTCCCTTCTCTAGCTGCCGCTTCATCTCCGCGGGAACCTCGCCGAACACGACGCCGTCGCTCGTCAGCACCGGCACCCCGTACATGACGGGGACCGGAATCGGTTTCCCCGCAAGCTCGCCGTAGCGCTGCATGAACTCTTTCGGCTGTGCGGCGTCGTACACCGACTGAGTCACGATGAACTCGGCCCCGGCTTGAACCTTGCGCTGCACCAATAGCGCTTCTTTATCGACACCTCTGCCCAAGTCAGCTATGGCGCCAACGCAAAAGGTGGTGGGGGCTCTCAGCCTCTTCAGCCCTTTAAAGTCCACTCCTTCGTTCATAGCGCGGATCGACGTCAAAAGCTCGGTGGGCGTGTAATCGCTGACATCCTTAAGGCGCGTGAGCTCCTTCTTCGAAAAGGCGTCGCCTTTCATCACTAGAACGTTTTCAACCTCCAGGGCTTGAGCTCCCAACAAATGGGTCTGGATGGCCAGCTTATTCATGTCACGGGTGGATAGGTTGAAGATCACCTCTTTGCGCGTGTTCCACTTGATGGTGGCGGCCGCTACCATCGAGTCCAGCCGGACGGACTTACCGGGGCTGTAGGCCACGCAGATGAAATCAGCATCCACCTCAGTGATGTCACTGGTGAAGCCCGGATCGCCCGACCGGGGCGGCGAGAAATCAAGGGCGATGAGCGGTCGTCCGGTTTTATCCGCGAATCGCTCCGTGACCTTCATGTTACGCATACCCCTCGTGCGGGAAAAGTGCATGCCGGCCGAAGGGCTGACGCTGGCCCAAAAAGAGGGGCCCCCGGTCTCCGCGCCATGGGGCCCCCGATGAAGTCAACCCTCCACCCGTCCTGTTTCATTATCGGGGCCGTCCCTTCTCCTGACAAGCCATCGCCCTTCGTTGACGCCTCAGGGCGGAAAAGCATATGCTCCAGACGCAAAGCTAACCGCAGTGAGGCCCGACATGCAGCAAGAGACCCTTTCCTCGCAACAACACAACGTGGCCGGATTCTATGAGGCCATAGAGCTTTACTATGACAAGGGCTGGACAGACGGCCTCCCCGTGGTCCCTCCGACAGAGGAGCTGGTCCGCCAATTCCTGGCGGCGTGCGGGAGGCAGCCCAGCGACGTGGTCGGCGTGGTCCCGACACGCGGGCGGGCCATCACCGCCGAGAAGATCGCCGTAAACGCCGTGATGGCCGGTTGCCGTCCCGAGTACATGCCGGTGCTCATCGCTGTGGTTGAAGCGATGACCGAGCCCGAGTTCAACTACCACGGTTGCCTCGCCAGCACCATGGGCTCAGCGCCCATGATCATTGTGAACGGCCCCATCGTCAAAGAGCTGGACTTCAACGCCGGCGTCAATGTCTTTGGGCCGGGCTGGCGGGCCAACGCCACGATAGGAAGAGCAGTACGCCTCATCATCATCAACCTGACAGACGGGACTCCGGGTCTGCTGGACCGGTCAACTCTGGGCCATGGCGGCAAGTACAGTATGTGCATCGCCGAGAACGAGGATGCCAGCCCATGGGAGCCGCTCCACGTCCAGCGTGGCATGTCGCCGACGGATAGCGCCGTGAGCGTCTTCGCCGTGCTTGCGCCGTTGCAGGTCTCCGACGCCGGCAGCAACACCCCTGAAGCGGTGCTGGAGAATCTGTCGCAGAGCATGAGCGTCTTCACCGCCCGAAACGGCCAATTTCTCATCGTGTTGCCTCCGGAGATCGCCCAGGTATTCGGTGACGCCGGATGGAGCAAGCGGCAGGCGACGGAATATCTTCAAAGGAGGGCGGTAGTCACCAGTGAGCAGCTGAGCAAGCGTCCGACGGCGGCTATCGCCGGCGCCCCCGCCTCGGCAGACCCGGATGCAAGTTACCCTGTTGTATCCAGCCCGGACGGACTGTTTCTCCTGGTGGCGGGTGGCGATGCCGGCGGGTTCTGCGACCTGATCGTGCCCTGGGGCGGCGGGAACATGACCAAGGGCGTCACCAAGCTCATCAGGACCTGACCCGAAGGAAAGAGGGCAGCTAGCCCTGAGCTAAACGACTTTGCTGTCGTCGAGCTCTTCCACGAATTCCCGCCCTAACCTGGCGCCGTCGTACATCTTGCCGATCATATGGTGATACGGAACGCCGGAGAAGAACTGATGGCTCTTGGTGGGGAAGTCTGCCCCCTCCGCCCACTCCTTCTTCTGGAGCTCGATATAGCCTTGCTGCCTTTGCTCTGCCATATCCTGCAGGAGGACGCCAAGTCCGTGGGAGCTGGCGTGCTGTGCTCCCAGGGTAATGAAAATGAAGCCTACCCCGAGCTCAGCAAGCTGATCGAAGGTTATTGGGTCAGGATCGTTGAACCACTTGAACGATGACGACCAGTTGAACGCGAACCGGGCATCCGGGAAGCGCTTACGGATCTCATGAGTGAAGGTCTCCACCGGTCCCCGGTCTGAGGTTGGGAACTCACACCACAGGAGGTCAGGAATCCCGCTGTCCATATATCGGAGGCCTCTATCTATGGCCAGCTCGACCCCCCGTAAGGACTCAGGGGCGTCGACGGCGCTGACCCCGTCCGTCCGCGCGATGACAACGAAGTCAGGGTTACCGAGGTCGTCAGCAACTGCCCTGACCATCCGAAGCTTGCCGATCATCTCGGTGGAGGAAATCAAGGCCTTGCCGCCGATGTGGCCGCAACGCTTCGGCAACACCTGGTCCTCTATATGGGCCGAAGCCACCCCGGCGTTGACGTACAACTCTGCGGTCCGCTGAACGTTGAACATGTTTCCATAGCCGCCGTCCATGTCCACAATGAGCGGGGGAGTATCCCGATGCATCGGCTCGATCCCCTTCTCCGGGTCCCCGACGGCCAGGGTAAGCTGAAACTTGCGCAGTCCGCTTACCGTCCGGCGTGCGCCGTCAGCGATCTCGACACTGGAGTAGAGGTCCATATCGGTGCTGCCGACATGGCCCATGGCGAAGGAGTAGCCGCTGAAGTAGGCGGCTTTATAGCCGTAGTACATGACCTGCTGCGCCCCCAGGACATCGTAAATGCCCGGGCCGAACAGGTACGGCTCTGTGTGAAGGAGCTCCCTCATGCGCTTGCTAGGATGTACGAACCTGGACTTGGGGATCTTGTAGCCGTCAGGTAATAGAGGACTTTCAACAAGCTCCATGGTGGACTCCTGTGCTCTTACCTTCATGTCTCTGCTCTCCCTCGCTAAACGTTAGAACGCGGGCTACGCCCGAGGATGGTCCGACTCGCTAGACAGGGTTAAACTCGCCTCGCACGATCATGCCTTCGCTTAGCTCTCTCGCCTGCTTATACCTTCTCATGACAGAATCGTCGCTCCCCTCGGGCAGCTCTCGGAGAATACGCTCCAGCTCCTCGTCGAACAGCCGTGTGATGAGCTCGGGGGTGTGTCGGACCGGCTTGCCGCCGGCATCCTTGATGTCGACAACCTCTGAATGCTTCACTCGCTGGGCGATCATGAGGCGGTAAATGCGGTCCGTCGCCAGGTCCTCCATATAACCGTCCAGGAGGCTCGCCCCTTTATCGCTGAGAACGCCAAATCTGTAACGGATCACGGTACGCACGGCGGCCCTAGTGCCAACCAGCGTTGTTGCCCCGACACCTCGCGGGTCCGGCCGAAGGTCCGGGTAGCGCTCGGCGTCGGGCTGCCTGGCGAACCCCTGGTTCGGATTGGGGAACTGGCTCACCGCTATCTCATTCTGGTCCGGATGTCCGGTCCACGCCCCATCCATCAAGCTCTTGGCCTCGTTCTTTTTATCCTGCTCAAGCCCCTTCAAAGCTCGACGGTTGAGCTCCGTGTCCTCTCTGCTTGGGAAAAGCGCGGTCATGCCGCCGATGGCGAGGATTCCGCGTTTGTGGCATACCTCAGGGATAAGATGCCGCAGGTTTTGGAAAAAGGGTACGTCGTGAGGGATGGTATTACGGTCCGGCAACACCCAATCCGGGTCGTTGAGATTGAAATGTATCAGGCTCGCCATGTAGTCCCAACGTCCAAGGTTGAGCCCAAGCAAGTGGTCCCTCAAGTTGTGGATGAACTCCTCCATCTCATAGGCTGCCGGGTAAGACTCCACCAAAGCCATACATTTGATGTAATCGGGAGCAAGCCCCTTGGCCTTGGCGATATCCTGGAAAAGGTCTCGCCACCACAGGGCCTCCTCTGCGCTCTCGGACTTGGGAATGTAAAAGGAAAGGGGGTGCTTGAGCTCCTTCGGACTAACCTGATAGGCAATCATGGCGACGTCGAAAAGGGAGGCCGATGTGAGGTCGTTGTCGATGATGCCTGCCTGGCTCAGATGCAGGCCGCGGGCCCGACTGAAAATGACCGTGTTGCTCTCCTGTATGGAGACTATTCGGTCTCGTTTCTTATCAAAATACGTGAGGGCGCCTTTGAGCGCTTGAAGAATGTTATCGATGCCTCGGACAAGGTTGGGCCAGGCGTTAGCCATGGAGTCTTCCAGGTCCAACATGACCCCGGGAGCTCCCGAGTTCAGCATTTTGACTACGAGCTCGGCGTCGTCGGCCGGCCCTGTCATCTGGTTTCTCTGGTCGGCGCACCAGGATGGGAGGTCGATCTTCCAATCTCCGGTAGTCGCCTCGGAGGCAGGCAAATGGTCCGGTAGAACGCTCCTGTGGGCCCGCGCCAGCCGTTCCTCCCGGCGGGAGGCAAGCATCCTTTGGCGGGGGGTGAACTTTTGATGAAGAGGCAGGTAGAACTCTAAAAAGCCTTCCGGCAGCTCGGTGGCTGCGCTGAAGCCCTCAGGCGCGGAGTTCATCCGCGGGTCCGCCTTTGGGGGGTCCGCCTTTGGGGCTCCCGGGACGCCCTGGGGCTCTGTTCGTTGTCTGCCCTGGGGTTGGGTCACGCCCGCGCCGCCTTATCCACGCAGGGCCTTGGACACAGGGGCGCGTCGTCCCCTGGGTCTGGAACTTCACCGGCTGATTGCCGTCTTTTGAAATGTCGCGTGGCTCTATCTCCGCTAGTCACAGGCAGGCAAGGGAGGGTTGGTTAGAAAGGGTCGGTGTCTGCCTGCGGGTACGAGAAGACGGTTTCGAATAATGCAGAGGTAACGGTCGCTTATCGTGCCTCGACAGAGAGAAAAGGATAGGCGAGGTAGCCGTAGTAGCGTCCAGTTTGTACCTCTGTATTGGCCATGTCCGGCTGGGAGCCCCTCGCGTTGCTCAGCGGACGGGACTATACAAGTTCTAGCGACGGGCTGTCAAGGATTGGGCGTCGGGGCCGTGGTCGTCGCGGCTCTCTCCCACTCTGTTGGGAGCGATCGATTGCGACGGTAGAACAGAACCTTATGCCGGAATTCGTCTGAGGGAGATGCCGCAGAGAGTCGCCGCAGTCCAGACATCTTTCGGGCAACTCTATGCTCGGCCCCATGCGATGTCAACGTTGAGCCCCGGTGTGCTCCCCTCTATAATCATCCAAGACACCAAGGGAGGGAGCATGTCTGACACAGATTTGGCCTTTACGTCTGCGTGGCGGCTGGCCCAGTTAATTCGGACCAAGAAGCTCTCACCGGTGGAGCTCGTCCAATGCCTTATCCGGCGAATTGAGGCGCTGAACCCGAGGCTGAACGCCTATCTGACCGTAGCATTCGATCAGGCCCTTGCCGACGCCCGGTCCGCCGAGGTCAGAGTCGCCTCGGGTGGAGAGCTTCTGCCGCTATTAGGCGTCCCCGTTTCTATCAAGGACTTGGCCTACGTGAAGGGGCTGCCCGCCACCGGTGGCTCTCTGGCCTACAAGGACTTTGTCCCGACAGAAGATGCGGTGGTGGTGGAGCGGCTACGGCGGGCGGGGGCTATCATCTTGGGCAAGACCAACACCCCTGAGTTCGGTCTCTCGGCCACCACGGAGAATCGCCTGGGAGAAGACTGCCGTAACCCATGGGATACGGACCGGACCAGCGGGGGCTCTAGCGGGGGCGCGGCTGCCTCGGTGGCTGCCGGCATGGGCCCCTTGGCCTTGGGCAGCGACGGTGGCGGGTCGGTCCGAGTACCAGCCAGCTTCTGCGGCGTTTTTGGATTGAAGCCCACGTACGGCCTCATTCCTGCTCACGGCGGCTTCAGCTGCATGCCCCTGTTCTCCCACCTGGGGCCCATTACCCGCACTGTTCGAGATGCGGCCCTGTTTCTCAGCGTTACCGCCGGCTACGATGTCAGGGACCCCAGGTCCCGGCGGGATCCTCCCTCCGACTTCCAACGGGGGTTGGCCCGGCCATTTGGGAAGCTTCGTATCGCCTGGAGCCCGGACCTGAACTATGCCTCCGCCGATCAAGAGGTGGTTGAATCACTCGGTGCCGCCGTCGGGGTGTTCGAGACCCTGGGGTGTGTCGTGGAGCCGGCAACCCCAGACATCCAGCAGCCCTTCGCAGATGCCTTCGGCCCCATCCTTCAGGCCGACGCCTATGCCGCCCAGGGCTATCTCTTGGAAGGAAAGGCTAGCCTGCTCTCGGAGACCACATTGAGGACATTGGAAAGAGGTCGGGACCTCTCAGGCCACGCCTACAGTCGGGCGATGCGGGCGGTAGAGGAGATGCGCGCCAAGATCGAGGGCTTCTTCGAGGATTACGATCTGCTACTGACTCCAGCCACTGCCGTTCCCGCCTTTGTCGGTGGGCAGCATCCCAGGGTAATCGGAGGGGTGCAGCTTGGTGGACTCTGGGGCGCCTTCCCTTTCAGCGTGCCGTTCAATATCTCCCGGCAGCCGGCGGCCAGCGTCCCCTGCGGCTTTTCCAAGGAGGGCCTTCCCATCGGGCTCCAGATCGTCGGGCGGGCTGGGGAGGACCGGCTGGTCCTACGAGCCTCGGCCGCCTTCGAAACGGCCCGTCCTTGGGCAGGCAAACGGCCTCCCATGGCAGCGTGACGGCGGGGTGAGACCCCTTGACGAAGTAACCTTTTGCCGTATTCTCCCCCATAGCCCTGCTGTCTGAGCTCAGCAACGAGCCTGGGACGTTTAGCCCAGCGTGGGAGTAACATGAGAGCGACACGGGGCATCAGGGAGAGGAATTGTGTCATTGGAGGCTGCCATGGGCAATCCCAGGTTTAACATCTCGACCAAGTCCAACCAAATCGACTTGAGAAAACTGGCGGAGATTTCGGCCCCGGATCGCGCGTTCCTTAGCCTGTACCTTTCCGGGCCGGCAGGAATGGCAGCCCTCGACAAGCGTATCAGGACTGACCGAGCGCTTCTCAAGGACCACCCGGATGAACTCAAGTACTTCGATCGAAACATGAACACGGTGGAAGACTACTTCCAGAGGAATCCTCACGAGTCCGGGAGCCTATGCTTATTCGTCTGTTGGATACTCGATTTCTTCGAGATACACGCTCTGCCTGTTTCCCTGCCCGACTTGCTCTGGGTGGACTCGTCACCCTACATCAGGCCACTGACCGAATTCCAGGACGAGTATGAGAATTATGCCGTGGTGGTTGCTGACAACAGATCAGCGAAAGTGTTCCTGGTAGCCTCGTCGGTGCCCGGCCGCGAAGTTCAGATTGCTGGCAATGTCAAGAATCACGTCAAGGTAGGCGGCTGGTCGCAGCAGCGGTATGAGCGACGCCGGGACAAGCAGCTTCAAGATTACGCTAAGGATATCGCTGATGAGCTTTTGGAGCTGGACAGAGAGAGCGCCTTCAGACGAGTTCTGATGGTGGGGTCCAAGGAAACGCTACGAGCAATTCGAGCGGCCTTGCCGAATCAAATCTCCCGGAAGGCTGTAGCGGATAAGGCTCTGGACCTGGGCAAAAGCGATGATTGGGTGCAAAAAGAAATCTTCGACCTCTTTGTCGAGCAAGAGCGCACATCGGAGCAAGCTCTCTGGGAAGTGATCAAGAATGAGCTGCTAAAAAGCGGCTTGGCGGCGGTCGGGACCGAGGACGTGTTACCTGCGGCTAAGGCAGGCCGAGTGGAAAAGGCGGTCGTAACGCGGGGCACGCGCCTTGATGGAGTTCGCTGCCGCGACTGCGAGCATCTTGAGTCCCGCACTTCATCCGAATGCCCACAATGTGGGTCAACCTCTCTCTTCAAAGTCGATCTGGTCAACGAGTGTGCTGAGCTGCTTTCTATGAGCAGGGCCACCATTGACTTCGTTGATCCCATTCCATCCCTAACAGAGATGGGAGACATTGGTGCACTGCTGCGCTACTGATGGCTGAGGGAACCACACAGACCTTCGGCCGCTGGAGATTTGTATCGCCTTCTTGAGAGCACCCCTGGCCTAGATAGCTTACAGATTGTAAAGCCTGGCCGGGTTGTCGGACAGGATCTTGCGCTTGAGCTCATCCGAGATGTCCGTCCGCTCCAATACCATCCGGACGGATTCAGGCGCGGTCCCGTCAAAGTGCGAGTAGTCCGATCCCATGACGAGATGCTCTTCGCCGAGTAGCTGGGCCACCATGGGCACCGTCAGCTCGTCGGGCTCAACGGAGTAGAACATCTGCTCGCTGCGCATCTGCTCGGCAGGCGACCGTTTGAGATGGGAGACCCAATGGGGAAGGGCGTGAAATCGCCTCTCCAGCCGCTCCATGACGTACGGGACCCATCCCCCGCCGGCTTCCAGGAAGGCGAACTTGAGGTCTGGGAAGGCGTCTGCCACGCCTCCGATGACCACGCTGCCCAGTCCCATCATCGAGGATACGCTGTTGAGGCCGTGCCGGAGCACGAAGTTCTCCATATGGTGCCGTGCTGGGCTGATGGCGGAGTTGTTGTGAACGCAAATGGGGACGCCGAGCTCCTGAGCCGCTTCATAGATCGGGAACAGCTCCTTGTTATCGAGCATCTTTGTTCCAAAGTGGGGAATGACGTTGGTCGCCACCAGTCCCAGCTCGCCCACCGCCCTGTAGAGCTCTTTGGCCGCCTCCTTGGGGTCCTGGACCGGGACCATGGCCGCCCCTTTGAGCCTATCGGGATAGGGCCCGCAATATTCTTGCGCAAGCCAGTCGTTGTAGGCCCGCGCGCTAGCGGCGGCCAGGCCCGGGTCCTCCACAATGGTAATGACCCCCATCATGGAGGCTGGGAAGAGCACCGACACGTCGATGCCCATGTAGTCCATGTCCGGCATTCGCTTGTGGACATCGTATTCCCCTTCGCGGCCGACCCATCTGTTGGGCGGCGCGAAGCCAGGAGTCCCTCCCCGGTCCTTGTCCTTGTATTCGGGCCATACCTTGCCCTCACAAATCCAGTAGCTGCCGCCGCCGTCACCGGAGTAACGGCGGGGGGCTACCCCCTGATATTTCTTTGGCATCCTTTCGGCAAAGGCGGGAGCCCAGTCTCCCATATGGCCGTCCGCATCGATGACTCGAAAAGGCGCTCTCATGTTGACCCTCCGCAAGCCGACCGGTTTTCTCCCATTATCCGGGAATTCTCAATCTGCACTGACATTACATTACCCGCTTGTCATCGGAGGTGCGCTCCTTGCCATCGGGGAAGCCACGTATCATGCAGTCCTGGGTGTAGGTGGCCACGAGCCTGCCGTCCTGGGCGAAAATGTTGCAGCGGCCATGGGCGCGGCCCCGACCGGCCCAGATACTCTCGCCTGCCATCAGGAGCCATTCCGACGCAGAGAAACGCTCATGAAAGTTTACGGTGTGGCTCACCGGGCCGGTGGATATTCTTCGGTGGGCCATGCCCTCACTAATCCCTGGGTGAGGGCGCATGGAGGTGCCGATCATGAAGCCATCGGTCGCCCACGACACTATGGCCTGATTCACCACGGGCGGGTCGAAGGACTTGGAGTACCGGGTCCAGACGAAGAGCTCAGGCGGAACGGGTGACTGCTCCTCGCTTCGTGTGTCGACGCCGTGGCAGATAATTCCTTCCGCTCCCGGGAACACGCGAGAGTCATGGCGCCCGGAGGGGTCCTCCGGCCCCGGGACGTCAGGCATGGCTACCGTTTTATGGCGAATGAGGTCAGGCTCGTCTACGTTCATCAGGATAAGCCCTCGGGATATTAACCGGTCACCTTGCCATGCCGTAACGGTATCGCTTGCGAAGCTACGCCCACTGTGCATTGAGTCAACGGCGTACACCAGAGGCTCTGTATAGGTCCCCGGACGGGCAAAGATGGCATGGATGGACTTGACCTCCTTGTTCCCGTTGCTGGCCATGGCGGAAGCCATGATCATCTGGGCCAGGATCTGGCCGCCAAACACCACGTCACGCTCAGTACCATCGACTTCGCGCTCCTGGTGCGCCTGGTATCGGTTATCGGCCAAGGGCTCCATGCGGAGAACGTCTGGCAGCATGTCATTGTTCATCAAGGATGTGGCTCCATTCAGGCCCAGCGCCGTTTTTCCTGCAGCTTAGGATCATGGCTGGAGTATACGCCCGCCGAGCAACCGGGTCGTCAGACCATGACACACGCCGCCAGACCTCCAAGTACATTCCTGGTCCAGCAGGTCATTTCCGGCGCGTTTCCCAAGTTATAAGAAGCTCACGCTCATCCAGTTGCCAGAGCGGTCGGTAGCCCTCGGGACTGTGCGCGAAAAGCTCTTGGAAGTGGGCTGTGATTTGCCTGCGGGCCCGTGGCTGGTCTTCCGGTCTAAGCCACCGTCCTTGCAGCGCCAGCTCCACCGCCTCTTCCTTCGTTTGGGGAATCTCGAGGTCCCACCGACGCGGGCACGGCATCACGCGGATATCCGGCAGTATGCCCAATTCCCAAAGGACCGGTAGTAGTTGGCGGTGGCCAGGCACAACCTCTTGCTCTTCCCCATACACGAGCCGGAAGAGCTTCGCAGGCCCATATGGAGGGGGCACGCTCCAGATGGTGATCATCACCCGTCGACGCGGAGCGGCTTCCAGTTTCTCGATGACGGGCACGATGTCTCGGACAAAGTACACCACGTCTGCCGAGATGGCGATGTCACCTTTGATGCCTTCCGCTTCGAGCCAGTTGGCTTGAACCAGGTGGGCATTCGTGATGCCTGCCTCGGCTGAAGATGCTGCAAACTCTTCACCCATGCCAGGGGAAGGCTCTACGTTAATCACCTCGCGGCAGAGCCTTGCCAGCGCCAGACTGAGACGTCCGGCACCGCCGCCAACGTCGATGAGCACATCCTCCGGCTGCACATACGATGCGATAATTTCCAGGTTCGCGTCGAGCTCGCGACAGGGGTCAAATCGAAAGGTGTGCGCGAATGGGGCTCCCCACGGGTCCGCCTTCCGCTGTTCGCCATACACACGGAGGTTCTGTGCGTCTACGGCGTCGACGCAGGCGGCGTATGTCTCAGCGGCATTCATTTCGATACTTTTTCAGGTCTAGCAGGACATGGCCTACACATTCACAGCGTTCTTATGGACAGTCTCATCGTCGCTGCGAAACCTGGCTCGATAGGCCGCCTCGGCGACTTTTGGCAGCGCCTCATCTATTTTGCTCTGCTCTATCTGCTTCGATAAGTGGTCTGCCCCACTTCTTGCCAGGATCTGAGGCAACCGGGTGCGAATGACATCAAGCGCCCAGGCCAACGGGTCACCAACCGCGCTGGGGTCGATGCCTAACAATTCATTGGAGTTGTTCGCGGGGTCCATGTAGTGGTAGTGAGGGTCTTCCCCAAAGCTGTCGAATCTGATCCTCTCAGTCCGCTCGCCACCTTCGTTGACGAATATGTGAAGAGTTACTCCCTTATCGTATCCGGAGCTAAGGTCGGTCTTGGCTCCGACAACAGCTTTGCCAATGTTGGCTGCATGAATCGCAGCAGTCAGGAGTCGGTACTCGATGCCGAAGGTGACCACTCCCGCATCTACGTACTCGGTCTGCTTCTCCACCGGAGGGAACACCTTGTTGCTCGACTGGTATACGTACCGCTCTCTCATCGCTAACTCCTACTCCAAAAGATGCTCGATTATAGCACCGGCGTGCAGACGGTCCTGGGTGTACCCGGCTCCGGAGAAATGCGAAGACTATATTGTCGATGCTTCCCACGGAGAGTTACAGTAAGATCCCTCGACGAAGTAACCTTTTGCCCTATTCTTCCCACGAGTTGCTATGAATCTTGACTCTGCGTGTTATGGTTAACGCGCATTTCACCAATTCCTCCACCAGATTTCGGGAATGGTCATGGAGACGAATCGACGTATCCGGTCCATGACTCTGGGCACCGTCGGTGTAACCCTTATCGTTGCCGTTGTGGTCCTGCTTGGCGCTTGCTCTGGACCGAGCGGGCCCGGGACTGATGACAGTGTCCCAGTCGCTTCTCCTGATGTTGTGGAGACTGCGGAGCCTTTGGCAACCGCCACCCCGACCATTATTTCGGTGCCGCCCACTTTGACGCTGATACCAACCCCAACCGCTACTCCGGTGCCCACACCTTCGCCCAGGCCGGCGACAGCGACGCCCACTCCAACACCTGCGCCGGAACCCACGGCAACGCCTCGACCTACGCCAACTCCTGCGCCAACTCCTACCCCCGTCCCGACTGCCGAGCCTGCGCCTGTCCCTCCGTCCCCCTGCCCCAGTCTGTTCAACCCCGTGGATGAGTCCTTCGCCACCGTCCAATACGCTAGGTTCTCCCCGAGGGCGATCTTCGATGATCGGGTGGACACGACGACCTTAACCGTTCGGATCAGCGGGAGCGATATTGCCAGGGTGCTTGTGTGTACCGGCGGCTTTGGAGTGCTGGTTGCCGATGGAGTATCGGCCGACTTTGAGCTCTTTGACGACGGGACCCATGGGGATGCAGTCGCCAATGACGCTGTGTGGACACGTTCTGAGCTTTCCGCCGCCCAGGACGCGGCACTCAACCGCCACGGAGTGGGTTTCACTATCCAGGATTCTCGAGGTAACAACCAACAGACAAACGTGTTCCCCGACGCGAGATTTTGGATCATTGACTCCGCGTTGAAGAACACGGTAGAGCCGCGTGCCGTGAATGACGTGGTCCAAATGACGGATCATATCGTGAACATTAGAGATGACGGCACGCTCTTTCCCGTTGCTGATTCCACCAGACAAACGTTCGCGCCATCCCTCCAACAAGTTGCACTACGGTTTTACGAGCTCTTTCCGGACGACTACGACTTCCTCACCGTCTTCACCGATGTCATGACCGTGGCTTCCACAAATTTTCATATTCGCGTGAAGAACGAGGTCACAGGCATTGGCATACCCATGTTCGACAACAGCTCTGCCTGGGGAAGCGACAGGCTTCAAGGAGCGAATTACGTCGCTTCGATGGGGGCGATCCAGCATGAGACGACGCATCAATGGGGGATCGCCCTGGACCACCCTAGCATTGCGATGTCGGCGGCAGGCCATTGGTCGGCGGTGGATGTCCAGGGGTACCTGTTTGGTCTGCAGTTTGAGCCTGCCGGGGATGGGGCTTATCGAATCACATGGTCAAGGTTCAGCAGCGACTCGAACGACCTGGAGCACCCTGATTTAGAGCTCTATCTTATGGGCCTTGTCAGCCCAGAAGAAGTGGAGCCTCACACGGTATTGCCCGGAGTCACCCGCACGGATGCTCTTCGGCCAGGAGATGTAGTGGAACCCACCGGCACCCGCGTGGTAACCATCGAGGAAATTATCGCCGTGTATGGGCCGAGGATGCCCGACGTGACGGCGTCACAAAAGGATTTCAGCATGGCTGGTATTCTCATTACTAGCAACCGGTTTGCCTCGCCGGCGGAGCTAGCGCTCTTCAGCAGGCTCATGGAGTCTTTTAGCTCCGGCGAATCGAGCCCATTACGGAGCCTCGGGGTCGCCGTGCCTCCTTTCGCCTTTTCAACCGGGTTTCGTGCCACGATGGACACGAGCATCGGTGCCCCAATGCCGGACAGCTAATCCCTCAACGAAGTAACCTTTTGCCCTATTCTTCCCAAGAGTTGCTATGACATAACTTTGGGTCTGAAGAGGCTTTGTGACGAGAGCTTACGTCCGGGAAGTCGGCGCCCGTACAGGGGGGGGAGGCTCCCGCAAGCCCCAATAGATCACACCAGCGATCGCCGACACGATGAGGAGGACCCAGAGGGCGATGGTGTAGGAGCCGGTACGGTCCACGCTGATCCCGACCAGCACCGGGCCGGCCGCCGAGAAGCCAGCACTGGGTACGGAGAGCAACCCGCGAATTGTCCCAAAGTGTGCTCGACCGAAATAGACCCCCAACAGTCCCCACGTGATCCCATCGCTCCCTTGCGACAGCGCGAGGAGCGCCGCGAAGAGAACGCCCACCCAAAGTCCATCTGGGCCGAAGAGGAGGACAGCGATAGCGATGACGCTAAAGACCATTGACACGGAGGCCATCTTGGACAGCGACCAACGATCGCCGATGATACCCGCGCTGAAAACCGATGGGAGCCGGAGAAACGACATAAGTGCCAGGAGGGTCGCGGCCGTCCATTCGCTGACACCCTTGGATACGAGGATCGGGAAGAAGTGGACCGTCACCGCCGACTTCATGATAAGGCGAAGCCCGATCGACAGCGCAATGAGCCAATAGGTGCGAGTTCTGAGGGCCTCCCCGACCGTGAAATCGAGGGCCGGAGCGGCAATCGCGGTCGTCGCCGGCTGCTGGGAAGACGCCACTGAGGCCGGCGCACCGGGCTCGGACGCGCGGGATGGCGTTCTCGGGGTATCCTCCTCCGCCGTTTCCCCGGGAGCGGGCCGGCGGAACAGCACCGATATGGGCAGGCCGATTACGAGGACAAGGATGCCGGCCATGATTGCGCCCTGCCGCCACCCATACTCGAGCACAACGTAGGCTAAGAGGGGCGTCAGGACGAAGCCACCTATGGCCGAGCCGGCCGTCGATATGGAGATGGCGGTGCCCAGCCTTCGCCGGAACCACTGGTTGATGGAAACCATCGTTCCGTGGACCGGAAAGGCGAAGCCGACACCCGTTAAGCCGAGAAAGACGATAGAGAACAGCAGGAAGGACGGAGTCAACCCCAGCAGAATAAAGCCGACACCGCTGAGAACGACGCCAATGATGATGACGATCCGAGGACCGAAGCGGTCGGACATATAGCCGGCGAGAGGACCGTCGATGCCCCCTTCAAGGCTTCTCAGAGAGAAGATCAAAGAGAGTCTGGCGTTGCTAATCTCGAAAGATTCGCGCAGCGGTATGAAAAACACCGACATTCCTGTGTGGAAAAGGCCGCCCGTGAGGATGTGGAGCAGGCTCGATGCCGTAACGACACGCCACCCAGGGTACATAGCTTTTAGTCGAGTGAGTTTCACAAAGCGCGGGCTTTCCGATTCGTCCGCGCCAATCGAGGCGCCGGGGCCCTATGTCCCAGGTGACAAAGCACACACGAATCGTCACATGTTACAACGGTAGTGGATCAGGTGAAAGGCGTCTCGGGGTATCCGCAGACGACCCTCGGTGTACCCGACTCCGGAGAAATGCGAAACCTATATTGTCGATGCTTCCCACGGAGAGTTAAAGTAAGAACCCTGGAAGAAGTAACCTTTTGCCCTATTCTCCCCACTAGTTGCTATGCACCATCTTGAGGGAGCGCATGGACGATAAGCCCGAAACGGAGCTGGTTGAGTCGGCGCGCAGCGGAGACAAGGCCGCCTTCGGGAACCTGGTCGACCGCTACCAGGGCGTAGTCCAGCGCGTGGCCGCCGGCATGGTCGGCGACCGGGACCTGGCCCGCGATCTCGCCCAAGAGGCAATGCTTCAGGCGTACCTCTCCCTCGACCGTCTCCGGGATGCCGACCGGTTTGGCAGCTGGCTCTACGGCATCGTCTTGAACGTGTGCAGAAGTCACCTCCGGGACCAAAAAGCATCTTTCCTCTCCCTCGAAGCGATGTTCGGTGGTCTGAGCTACGCCGCGTTGCCCTTCGCGGGCCCAGAACCAGGCCCGGATGAGGTGGCTGAGGCGGGGGAGCTGCATCGGGCCGTCCTGGAGTCCGTCAACTCCCTATCGCCGAAAACCAGGGCGGCGACGCTGCTGTTCTACTACGAGCAGCTGAGCCATCGAGAAATCGCAGCGCTGCTCAACGTTTCTATTGTTGCCGTCAAGGGCCGACTGCACAAGGCAAGGTTTCAACTACGGGACAGGCTGCGCGCTGTCTTTGAGGAGGCCGATGCGCGGCCCGTTAAAAGCATAGGAGGGAAGGCCATGGTAAAAGTAACGATTGCCGATGTGGTTGCCAGCGAGCAGAAAAACGAGGATACGGGGCGATCTCGGACGATGTACGTCGTGATGTTGCTGGACGAGGAAGGTCGCCGCGTCTTGTCTATATGGGTGGGCGCAGCGGAAGGGCCGGCCATCGCCATGGGCCTCAGGGACTTTCAGGCCCCTCGCCCATTGACACATAAGTTCATGGTGGACCTCTTACAGGCGTTGGGCGCTGACATGGTGGAGGCCAGGGTGGAATCGCTGAAGGAGGATACCTTCTACGGGATCGTGAAGCTTCGGCGCGCAGGTACGGAGCGGGAAGTGGACTCCAGGCCCAGCGACGCCCTGGCTCTTGCGGTGTATACGGGCAGCCCCATCTATGTCGCTGAGGAGGTCCTTGAAAAAGCAGGCATTACAATCCCTGAGGGCCAAACCGCGAACGAGCCTACGGGCAAGGGGCTCGACGATATAGTCCGCGACTTCGAAGAATCATCTCAACGCTCGATGGAGCGATGGAGAAAAGAATCTGAGGAGCGGGAGAAATCGCCGGCGAAACAGCGGGAACGGGACGAGCGCCTTGTCGCTCTCTTATATGAAGGCACCGAGTAGTCGGGGAGGGCATCGGGCCTCCCCCCCTGTCCTAACATGGCATATGGAGAACAAACATGGTCAGCCGGCAGCTCCGTCCATACTTTCGACATTACCAGCGGAAGCTACCATGAGAGTTCCTTGGACAGAAAACTGCCCAATCTGTGAGCAGGAGGCTGTATCCCTCTACATTGATGAGCCTTCTGTGTTCACGCATTGTGATGGGGGACATTTGGAGTTTGTACCAGTGCGAACGCCGGTTAACCAGCCGCCTGAGGAAGGCTCTCTCTGAAAAGCCTGCGTGCGCCTGCATGTTCGAGGTTTGGGACGAGCCAGAACCACTCCGGTGCTTTGGCCTTGCCAACAGGATCAAGAGTCTTGAGTTCGAAACCACCATGGTGGGCGGTACAGGTCAAAGTAAGAACCTTTCGGCTTACCTTCCCTTGTTGAGTTCAGTCGTGGTCTTGTCTAGCGACCCGACCCAAGAAAGAGGTGTCTCACCCTGGAGAGGCTGCAATAGACGGGGAGACGGGGGAGGGTCGAACCTGGCTTAGAACTCCGGGTGTTTTGTAGCGGCAGCCTAAGCTGGTCTAGCGCTGGCGCACAGCCCAGAAAGCACCTCTATCGATATATGTCGCGGGGGTCAAGATGGGGCCAACAGGTCTAACGCGCGTTCACTCGCTCCGGATAATCAGGGCGCTCATAACGGTATCCAAAGCCGCGTACGTTCACTATCAAAGACGGTGAGCTTAACGCTTGGTCCAGTTTCTTACGCAGGTTGCTGACGTGATATTTTACGAGGTCCGGAGAGTCGTACTCGGGCCCCCAGACCTCAGCGAGCAAGCGTTGGCTCGATAAGGTCTCGTGGGAGTGCTGAACGAGCAGCACAAGCAGACGATATTCCAGGGGGGTGAGGTCGACCCTGCGACTTTCCAGCGTGACCTCTCGCCGGGCAAAGTCTATGTGTATGAAACTGTCGGAATAGGAGGAGGTTGAGTCCACGTTGGGCCACCGGTAGCGCCGCAGGTTGGCATCAACACGGGCGATGAGCTCCTGCCGAGGCGCGGGCTTCGTCATGTAATCGTCCGCGCCCCATAACAGGGCCTTGACCTTCTCCTCTTCAAAGTGGAGGGTCGTCAGCATGATGATGGGCACCAGGGAGACCTCTCGGATCCTCTGGCACATGGTCATGCCGTCCATCTCCGGCATGAGCACATCTGTTATCACCAGTTCAGGTTGAGTTTCAAAGAACCGACGCAGGCCTTCAACGCCGTTGTTGGCAGTAACAACCGTGAATCCGGCAGCTTCAAGTCTCTCCTACAAGAGCTCTAGCATGTCGGGCTCGTCATCCACGATCATTATCTTCGCCTTAGACATGTCTTTGCCTCCGGAAGGTGTCGAAGCCGCCTCTACGCTCCCTGCTTGCCCTACCACGAAGAGAGCGTCATCGATGTCTCAGGCCACTCGAGAAGTCTTGCAGGTCTCTGGCCAACTGGCGGATATCCACCGTCCCATGCCGTGCAAGCAAAGCCTTCACCCCCGGGTTGGTCAGCGTCTTCTTTTCAAAGATCTCTTGTATCAAGTCGGCCGAGAAGCCCGAGGCTTCGCCCGAGTTTGGCCCGGACCTGGGCAAAGCCTCAACCATCGTTGCGATCCGAGGCTGAAAGACTTCATTCTCATCGGCGGACGGCAGCTCCGATGTTGCGTCGGCTCCCTTAAAGTGCCGCTCGTCCTTTTTTCTCGCTATCCTTGGGGCACTGCTCGCCCCTCCAGGGCCGAAAATGTCATGCATAAGCTCTCGACTCGGTTGGGCAGCGATAGAAGACCTGGCTTCATAAACGTTGAGGGCGGCGGGCAGACCGCCAACTAGGTCTCGGTGCTGGGAGGCTTTCTCGGAGGGCTTTGAGCCGCGGGTGTTCCCAGGCAGGATTTTTCTCACCCACTGTCGCACGGGACCGATGGACGCAGGCTTGCCCAGCAGCCGCTTCATTCGTCTTGTCACCCATTCGCTGTTGATGCGCATAGCATGTACCTCCTGATTAGATGGCGAAAAGCTTGCCGGTAACAATGGGAACGACACCCAGGATGCCACCGGAGATAATGCACATAACACCTATGAAGGAGACGATTTTCAGATTGCTGCCGCCGGCTGCGGCCTTGGGAGCCAAGGCATTGGCAACGGTCAAGACGATGACGACAAACATGATCATGTAGGTAGCCAGGGACATGTCCTGAACGCCGAATATCTGCAAGCCCGCGGAGAGGTCTCCCCCTGCCGGTAACGCCACTCCGGGCGGCAGTGGCAGGGAATCCGGGACTTCAAAGCTGCGGCTGCTGCTGGTAGCGAGACCCTTGGAAGCCTCTCCGAGCCGGGCGCTAAAGCTGGCGACCACTTCCAACACGAAGATCAGAATGAAGATCATGGTGGCGTGCATGGGGACGGTAAGGAAGGAGAATGTGGAGGCGGTCAGCGCTCGTTTTGCCCGTAGCTGAGTGACGTTGAGGGCGTAGGTCGAGCAAATCTCGCCGACCTGGTCCGGCTCGCCGCCGCGCTCGGCCCCACCGACCATCATGCGAGAGGCCCGGTTCACGAGCTCGCTCCCGGTCTCTTCCCGAAACCTTTCCCAGCACTCATAGGAGGGTAAACGCGCCCCCAGGCGGACCTTCAACCGGTTGATGTGTGGCTGGAGCGAGCCCATGGACTTGGTATCGATTCTTCGCATGGCCTCGGAGAGGGTGACACCCGTTGCGCCGGCGACGTTGCCGATGGAGCGCAGGAAGACCGCAAGCTCCGTATCCAGCTTCCGGATGGCAGCATCGTCCTTCCACGCATACCAGCCGGCCGGCAAAAGGGAGGCCCCGATGACCAGCAACGAGAAGGAGACGCCGCCTTTAAGGTCCATCTGGGGAGCTATCAGGAAAGCAAGCGCTATGCCCGCCGGCGCCAGGGCCACCAACAAGATTCGCGCTCTGCGCCTTTGCTTGCTGGTGGTCGTTGCGCCGTCGAAGGTGACTTGCTCCACAGGAGCTACCTTGTAAATGACGAAGACTCCTATGGAGGTGATAAACAACAGAACAAACCCCATGGCAACGATGAGGCCCTGGCCCAATGAACCGATCATGGTGGACACCAGTGAGACCACCATGATGAGAGTCACAGAGATCAGCACCGCGGCGTAGGCGTCGGTCCACTTTCTCAGGTTTTCAACGCTGCGCTCATACTCGTTTTTATAGCGCTCTCCTTCCGTCCTTGTTTCTTGGACGACGAACTCAGCCTCGGATTCGCCCGAAGATATGGATGCCGCGAATCGAAGCAAGAGGCTCTTGATGTTCGAGGCCTTCGCCTTCTCGGAGACCATCTGGAAGGCCTGGGTGTATTCGAATCCTAGCCTTTTGGCCAGGATGTAGATGTAGCCGAAGAAGATGGATGTCTTCAATCGCAAGCCGGAGCACAGCTCCAGGATCTGCTCCCTGGGCAGGTTCCCGACAGCCAGGACTGACATGTAGGTGAGGTTGGAGAGTAGGTCGAACCCAACCGACAGGTTATCTGAAGTGACCTTGTCGATACGCCTGCGAGAGTATGCTGTGGAGCTCATAGAAATCGGTAATCCCCCTTTCGTGAAGTTTTCGGAGGATGATGGCGCGCACGTCGATCTCATCGTAAATCTGGCGGACTTCCTTGGGCGGCAGACCACGACGGGCAGCCACGACGTGCTCGAGGACAGGGGCGTTGAGGTAGCCGGGGAACTCGAATTTGTCCTTAGCAGGATCCCAACGGAACACCTCAATGAAATTGAAGGAGTTGCTCTCCGAATCGTAGGAAAGGATCTCGTTGATGCTCAGCACCCTTCGCCCCGTAGTGCCGTCGGGTAGGCGTACGGCGCTCATGATGATGACAAGATTGAGGTTGTCCACGTAGGTCTTGGGGACGTTGATGGGGTTGCCCGTCAACCGTTGTATGAGCTTCTCAACGGAGGAGGCGTGGAAGGTCGCCATGCAGGCGTGCCCCGTCTGCATGGCCTGGAAGGCGATAGCCCCTCCTCGCCCCGTATCTCGCCAATGATGATCTCGTTGGGGCGCTGACGCATCGCCGCCTTGAGCAGGTCGAACATGGTCACGGAGGAGCCTCCGTTGGCGTTGCCCCTTATCACCTCCCTTGTCCAGTTTGGGTGGGGGACCTGAAGCTCTGCGGTGTCCTCGATGCTCACGATCTTGTGGTTGGGCTGGATCAAGGTCGTGACGGCATTGAGGAGGGTGGTCTTGCCCGACGCTGTTTCCCCGGAAATGAAGATGTTCATCCCCGTTCCCACCATCAGCGAAAGGTATCCCAGCATGTCGTAGGACAGGGTCCCCGTCTCCACAAGGCCGAGGATGCTCATGGGGGTCTTACTGAATTTCCGGATGGTGAAGTTGCTCCCCTTTTTGGAGACGTCGCCACCGAAGACGATGTTGACGCGGGAGCCATCGGGCAACACCGCGTCTACGATGGGATGTCGAACGGTCACCGGGCGCCCGATCTTTTCCGAGAGCTGAATGACAAAGCGATCGAGCGACTTTTCGGTTTCGAAAGATATGCCGGCCTTGAGACTTCCGAAGATCTTGTGCTCAACGAAAAGGGTACCGACGACGCCGCACGTGATGTCTTCGATGTATGGATCGCTGATGAGCGGCTCGATGATCCCCATCCCCTCCTTGTCTCTGATCAACAGGTATCTCAGCCCCTCCCACTCAGCCTGGGAAACCTTGATCGAGCGCCGGTGGTGGAGCCCCCTCTGGACAGTACAGATACGATCGAGGCACTTCAGTAACACCTCCGCTCTCTCCTCTTCGCCGGCCCTTTCCAGCTCATCCACATAATCGATTAGCCGTCTGTCCACCTGCTCCATCAATCCGGCGATGGGGCCTATGGAAGGCTCGATAACGATGTAGTAGTCCCGGCTGTCCTTCATGTCCGGGTAGAGATGGACGTAGATGCCGCGGCTCACGGGGTAGATGAGGTTGCGGTATTGCAGGGCTTTCATGCTGTTGGTCAGGACATCGGCGTACTCAGGTACGCCAATGTCATCCACGGGGAGGTCTACTCGGTACCGCCCCAGGTGTACCTGAGATTTGGACTCTTCCTGGAGCCGGGGGGGAAGCCGCTGGAACAGAGGGGATTCCCACCAGAGACCGCTATCAACGGCTTTACGTTCGCCGTCAGCAACAGGGTTGAGGTCACTGCGCTGGTTTCACGCGTAGCGGGGCCTCCGTTGAGCGTCGGCGTTTTTTCCAAGCTAGCAGTGATGTTCACAGGGCCTATTTTCACGGCCTGTCCCTGGCGCCACCCGTCATGTCTTCTACCGATGTGTCGATCATCGCGTTATGGCCTTGGCCTATGCGCGGGCCCTGGATATGGGGACGATCCTGATGCCGAGGCCCGGCTCTACTTCAAAGCCGGAGATGTTGCCCGTGGCGGTGTCCGCGCCTCTGATTTTGGCCACTTCGATGGTCTTGAGGAGGCGTCCCCCCGACTTCAGTACCTGCAGCCGCAGGTGGGCGTCACAGATAGACCTGACTCGGGTAAGAATGCCCTCGTCAAATGCGTCGGAGTGGACGGTGCAGATAATCACCTTCCCTTCATCGCAGAAGGACTTGCATCCGGCGAAAAACTCCTGAATCTGCTCTCCGCCTGCGGCTGACACGAATGTTGTGAGGGCCGTCGGCGGCCATTCGTACGGCATAGCCCTCAGACTCGAGGATCCCTTGCAGCACGTCCCGAATATCACCCTCGTCGTCGATCACCAAGATCCTTGGCTGGACTGCGGTCTGTCCCTGCAGGGCCATGCTCACCTCTCCGGATTCCGGCAATCGATAATTCGCCGATAATAAAATTTAGTCTCGAAAAGATTTTAAACTAAGTTCATAATTATGGCAAGGGTTATTCATATAAAACTTTAATACTTTGCCAACTTGCCTCACCCGACAGCGTTTGACCTTGGCCGTATAGTGCCTGTTTACAGCGCTAGTTGGCTCTGGTGAGGCCCTCCTGATAAGGGATGGTTGGTTTTCGTGTGGAAGCGCTGGTAAAAGGAGGCGGTTTTATGCGAAAGCTGCGTTTGATGTTGGTGTTCGGGGTGGTTGCCGCTGTTCTGCTCCTGGGAACGACGGTGGCTCAAGCCGGTTGGGGCTGGTGGTGGAACGCTCAGATTGACGTGGAGGGCACAGAGGTCCATGTCGAGTGGACGGTAAAGGACGGTATAGCTCAGGGGCAAGCGGAAAAATACTTCGCGGAGATAGCTGTATCGCTTCCGGACGGGGCGCAAGCTATCATCCAGACGGATGCCGAGACTGAGGACGTAACTCTGCTGTCGAGCACCGCCGGTGGTGTCGAAGGGCAGGTCCAGTACACCGTGTCGCGCCTGCATGGGGGGACCGGAGGCGGAGAGGTATCCGCATCCATCACGGCGGATGGAGCGGTCATCGCAACCGGCAATGGCAAGCTGGGCAAGCCATTTACCGTCAACGCCTTTATTCCGACGAGCGGCGTTCCGTCCTGCGCTTCACAATAACCAGAATCAGCTGACCGATCTCCGGCTTGTAGCATTACCGTGCGCCGTGCCTCCTCAAACCTGTCGAAGGGGCGCGGCTCGCCGTGGGTCAACTCGGTACATCTGAGGACGTGAAGTGACTTCAGCCCTTCCAAAGCCCCTACGCTTCTACATAGCGGCGGTCGTCGTGGGCGGCGCGGCCTTCCTCGGCTTAATGGCGCCCAGCGCCGACTGGTCGCCGAATGTCCTGGGCGAGGCGGGACTTTTCGTCCTGCTGCTGGTGATCGCCGGGGCCTTCCCGATGCCCATCGCCCCCAAGGTCAAGACCGACGTCTCGACGGCGGTGCTCTTCGGCGCCGTGCTGCTGCTGGAACCGGGGGTCGCCGCCCCCACCTCCGCGGTGGGGATCGCCACCTACACCCTCCTGATCCGGTTCTGGGGGGAGCGGCTACGGCTGCCGTGGTACAAGTACCCCTTCAACGCCGGGGCAACCGCCCTCTACGTGGGGCTGGCCGCCCTGCTCTTCGACTCCCTGAGCGCGGACCGTGCCTTGCTGCACATCGCCGTACTGCCCACGGCCCTGGTGGGCTATGCGGCCGGCACGGCTCTGGTGACGGGAGCGGCAAGCCTCCAGCTGGGGGTGAACCCCCTGCGGTTCTGGTGGATGGGGACCAGGGAGAACGGTCCGGCCGAGGTGAGCTTGCTGGCCTTCGGCTTCCTGGGAGCGGTGGCCTACGACGAGAGCCGCTGGACCATTCTGGCCCTGGTGGTGCCGGTCATGGTCATCTACATCGCCTTCTCACGGCTGGCCCGCCTGAACGGGCAGCTAGGGGAGGCGCTGGAGAAGGTGGGGTCCCTGCAGGGACGGATAGCCAACACGGCCAAGCTGGCCTCCATAGGGGCCATGTCAGTGGATATGGCCCATCAGATCAAGAATCCCCTGGCGATCCTGCTGGGGCGGCTGGAGACGCTGGAGGACCGGATCGCCCCGGACAACCGGGCCCGGCGCCACCTGGATATCGCCACGCACGAGGGCTGGCGCATCCAGGAGTTGGTGCAGACCTTTACCTCCACCGCCCAGGCCCAGTGGGTCCCAATGGAGATCTCCTCCTTGGTGGATGAGGCCTACGGCATAGCCGGCCTTCACAACCGTAAACGAGTACGGACCCAAAGCAGCTACCCGGACGGCGAATGCAAGGTCGGCGGAAACCCGGTGCTGCTGCGCGAGGCCTTCTCCAATATCTTCGCCAACGCCATGGACGCCATGAAGGATGGAGGCCGCATAGACGTCGCGGCTACTCGTTCCGAGGAGCAGGTGGTGGTGCGCATCTCCGACAGTGGAGAGGGGATCCCAGCGGAGATGGAGGGGCACCTTTTCGAACCCTTCCACTCCACGAAAGCCCATGGCTCAGGACTGGGGCTCTTTGCCGCCAAGCACATACTGGAGCTGCATAACGGTAACGTGGAGATCGAGAGCAAGCTAGGAAAAGGGACGACCGTTACGGTCTCCCTGCCCACGAACGACTCTGCGCATTCGAAGATCACCGAATCTTCGGAGGTTGATAAGCTTGAACCCGTACTTCAGCGATAGCTGCGCCGGACGAACAGGGCTAGCGTTCACCATGCAAGGACCACTCCGTACATGAAGCACCCCGGTTCCCATATTCTCATCGTCGATGACGAAGAGCAGCTCGCGGAGACCTTCAAGGATGCGCTGGAGGACTCGGGGTATGTGTGCTACACGGCCGCCTGTGGGGAAGCGGCCCTCCAGATCTTGAATACCGAGGCCGTCGACCTGGCGTTGCTGGACATCATGATGCCAGGGATGAGCGGGATCAGCCTATTTCACGAGATGAAGGAGCAGTACCCGGAGGTGGCGACTATCTTCATTACCGCAGTGGATGACCTGGGGACTGTGGTAAGTAAACCTCAAAGATGGGGCTTCCGATTATCTTACGAAGCCGGTGCGCTTCAAGCGGCTGCGCACGGCGGTACAAGAGGCCCTCTGCAAGCGAGAGACGATGCTTGCCGAGAACGCGGATCGAGGAGACCTGGAAGAGCGGCTACTCTCTCAGGCTAAAGAGCTGGAGGCGCAGGGGCGCTTTCGGACCCTGGGAGAGATGGCCGGAGGCGCCGTCCACGATTTCAACAACGCCCTGGCAAGGATAATGGGTTTCAGCGAACTCTTGCTTTATCGTCCGGAGTACGTAAAGGAGAGAGGGAAGGAGCGGGTCTATTTGGAGCGGCTTCATGCCAGCGCGGAAGATGCCAGCAGCGTTGTCAAGAGGCTCCAGGAGTTCTATCGCCAACGAGATGATAGCCAGGCCTTTGCTCCCGTGGACGTCAACGAGCTGGTCGAGACGGTCGTCGGGCTCACGGAGCCTAAATGGAGGCATCAGGCCCTGGACGAAGAGCGCACCATTCGTATGGAAACCATGCTTGAAGTTGTCCCGCGAATCAACGGCAATGCCCCCGATCTTCGCGAGGCGTTGACGAACCTTATCTTCAATGCCGTGGACGCGATCCTGAAGAAACCTGACACGGGAAGCGCCAATATAATAACCATCCAAACTACGGTTGTGAAAAAGGGCTCTGATCGGCAATCAGAGCGGATCGCGTCCCGCACCCGGTGTAGCGTGATGCTGCGGGTCTCCGATACCGGCACCGGAATGACCGATGACATACGGGAACGCTGCATGGAGCCCCTCGTCTCGACCAAAGGGGATGCGGGCACCGGCCTGGGCCTGACCGAGGCACTCAGGACCATTGAGAGACACCGTGGGACGATGCGTGTTGACAGTCAGCTAGGCGCCGGCACAACCGTTACGGTCCTCCTACCCCCCGCTTCGCAGTTGTCTCGTGTCAAAGGCACCGCATTCCCGGTCCCTCCCGACGGCGTCAGTCAGTCCGTAGATGCCGTTAGCTTAACCAAGCACCAATCACCGGCGCGGACCCTGCTCAAAAAGGGGGTCCCGAAAACGCCCATCGCGAACAGTGAAGCGGGCCGCCTAAATAGCCCCTGCTCAAAATTATATGTTTATTGGCACCCTACAATCGATAAGAGCGGGTGAACGGCACTAAGGTTCCCCGGTAAACTCAAGTCTGGTCTTAAAACCCCTTCTGCAACATTTACCAGGTGCAATGTTGCATTTCCCCCATCTACGCTCTTTTAGCTCAAAAAGCCCTTCACTGTCAGCGGTTGGGGCGTAGTGCGGCCGATGCAACATTTTGCTCTATTTTGTCGCGCAGGGTTTTTGAGACGGCTACGCTAGACCAGCAAGCTGCAAATATGCTCTACCGAAACGCAACATGATTCTCTGGATCTGCAATCGATTACAGTCATGGTTCTCAGCGAATACTAACCAGTATTGACACCTCGGCTACAAGGTCCTACGGTAACAGCACCGCACCGTAACAGCATTACGAAAATCTCGTCGCTGACGTCGAGGCAGAAGTTAGCCGGTAGCACAGGGAATCCCCGTGGGAAGGAATTGCCGCCGGACGAAGGCCAAACCGCGAACGAGCCTACGGGCAAGGGGCTCGACGATATAGTCCGCGACTTCGAAGAATCGTCTCAACGCTCGATGGAGCGATGGAGAAAAGAATCGGAGGAGCGGGAGAAATCGCCGGCGAAACAGCGGGAACGGGACGAGCTCCTTGTCGCTCTCTTGTATGAAGGCACCGAGTAGCGCCGTAAACGCCCGCTCGGTCTGCAGGCGAGGCTGGAGATACGTGGATAACAGTTCCAGCGCTTGGCTCGACTACAGGACATTGAACGGCTTCAGCATGCAGGTCTTTCTAGCGTCCAGGGCGGCCTACCACTCTATGTCCTCCGTCTGCGGCGGCCTTTTGGGACCCATGCCCAACCTGACCGCCTCACGGAGGGTGCCTGCGGTCAGGAGCTCGATTCCTGCCGGGTGACCAGCACGCTCGCCAGCCGACGTTGGAGCAAGGCAGGCGCTGAAGCCCATGCCCGCCGCTTCGGACAGCCTACGCTCCATCTGGCTCACGGGCCGTAGCTCTCCGCTGAGTCCAATCTCGCCGATCGCGACGCAGCCGGCTTTCGTGGGGGTGTCTCGCAGGCTGGAAAGGACCGCCATAGCCGTAGCCAGGTCCGCTGCCGGCTCGGCTACGCGTAGCCCGCCGACAACGTTGACCACTATGTCCATCCCGCCCAGGCCGACCCCCAGGTGCTTCGCAAGCACGGCGCAGATCAGAAGGAGACGGTTGAAGTCGACGCCGTTGGCAACACGGCGGGGGGTCGGCGCCGAGGTCGGGGTCACCAGCGCCTGGATCTCTACCAGGAGAGGACGGGTCCCCTCCATGGTGGGCACGATGGCAGAGCCGACGGCCTGCTCTCGGCGATGTGCCAAAAACGCCTCCGAAGGGTTCGAGACCTCCATAAGCCCCTGGTCGCCCATCTCGAAGATGCCGACCTCGTTGGTAGAGCCGAAGCGGTTTTTGACCCCCCGGAGGATACGGTAGGGGCCGAAGCTCTCGCCCTCCAGGTACAGCACTACATCCACCATGTGCTCTAACACCCGAGGGCCCGCGATGGCCCCATCCTTCGTCACGTGCCCCGCGATAAAGACGGGAATGTCCCGCGCCTTGGCCCATTGCATCAGGCGCATGGCGCACTCTCGTACCTGGGCCACGCTGCCGGAGGTGGAAGGGATGTGCTGCAGGTACATTGTCTGGATCGAGTCGATAATGGCCAGGGACGGCCTGATATCGTCAAGCCGTTGGAGGACCTGCTCCATGTCGGTCTCAGCCAGGAGGAACAAACGCCGGCCCTTGATCCCAAGCCTATCGGCCCGGAGTTTTACCTGTTGGGGCGATTCTTCACCGGAGACATAGAGGACGGGTCCCTGGCTTTCGGCCACGGCCTGAGCGATCTGTAGCAAAAGAGTGGACTTGCCGATCCCAGGGTCGCCCCCGATGAGGGTGAGGGAGCCCGGCACGATGCCTCCACCCAGGACTCGGTCCGTCTCCCGGTCCTGGAGTGGCATGCGAGGCGATTGGTTGGCGCCCAGCCCGGCCAGCTCCTGGGCGACGGCGCTCTCCGGCGACGGCCGGTAGGTCCCGTTGGCGGCGGGGGCTGCCGTTGCCGTCTCCACCATCGTGTTCCACTCCCCGCATTCCGGACAACGGCCCAGCCACTTGGGGCTTTCCCCCCCGCACTGCTGGCAGACGAAGCTCCGTTTGAGGCCAGCCTTGGCCATGTCAACTCCGGGAAAAAATGGGGCTCAAACTATTCTACCGAGCCGTTCCCCATGATTCAATGCGCCGATGGCAGATACGCTGCAACAAGCCTCTCCCTACCGGCCATTCTAAATCGACAGGCCAGATTGGTATCACCCTCACCCCAACCCTCCCATCAAGGGAGAGGGGTTTTTGGAATAGCCCCTAGCTACGGCTTGATTTCCTTGAGACTGCCAGCCAGCCGTGAGTATTCTTCAATGCGTCGCTGAACCTCACCCCCGGTCCCGACTGAGTCAGGACCACCCTCTCTCCCCGGGCCGGAGGGGTGGCGGGGGGGGGGAGGTCTCGTACTACACCTTCCGTGTGTCTTTGGTAGCCGGCGCGATGTCGTTCAAGATCGTTTGGCCCCAGACTGTTGTTCCAGACCGGACAGGATCTCGTCGATCCTCGGCACACTGCTTCTGAGCTCGGCAAGGGCGCAGATGTTTCCCGTGTAAGGAAAGGGCTGGCTGCACACATAGGACGCAGCCTCGCCCACGATTTCGGCCGGCCACATCGGTTCCGTCGGCTTGAGCTGAAGCAGCATGGTGGTCCCGGGAGTCTCGATGGTGCCCTCGACCCGCAGCGCGTTCACTTGAACGCCGTGCTCGTGGGTCTCCATGGACGAGGCGATGGTCAGGGCGTCCAGGGCCGCTTTGGAAGCGCTGTAGGCGCTGGAACCGGGACGAGGTCTGACTGCGCTGATAGAGGAGATGTTCAAGATGTGGCCGCTTCCCCTCTCTATCATATGGGGGAGCACATGCCTGGAGCACAAGAAGGGTCCCAGGACGTTGACCTTCATCACCAGCTCCCAACGCTTGCTCTCGAAATCCGCCACGTTGCGGGACCAATTGGTGCCAGCGTTATTGACCATGATGTCGATTCGCCCGAATTTTTTAAGTGTTTCATCGATCGTGTGTTTGACGTCTGTTTCGCTGGCAACATCCATCTCCAAAGGAAGGGCCTCACGGCCGAGCTCCCGGACCATCGTCGCCGTTTCCTCTACGGTACCCGGGATCGGCTCCGTGCGAGCCGCGACGACGATGTGAGCCCCCGCATTTGCCAGGGCCAGAGAGATGGCACGCCCAATGCCCCGGCTGGCGCCGGTCACGATAGCAACCTGATCTGTTAGAGACATCGCCCACCTTTCTCGCATGAATATCGATGCTCCGGGAAGCCACGGCTATTGTAGCCGATTCCATTTGCCTCCGCATCCGTCTACACCTGTTGACGAACTTTTTTTGGGCGTTGACAGGCCCGTTGTCGTGCTCCTACAATGGGGGCGCCTCACCCCCGTTTTATGGCTGGTCAGCGTAATGGAGCATGCCCAAGGTGATCCCGTCCAAAGAGCTTCACGAATTCCAGGAAATCGACACTGAGATCGGCGCCAAAGCGGCGCGCCTTGTCAAGATCAACCAGGAGCTGGATGAGGATGCAGAGGTTAAAGTGGCCCGCGGCGAGCTCGACTCTCGGCAGGAACGCCTGCGGTCCTTGGAAAGCGACCAGAAGTCCTTCGAAGAGGAAATCGACAACACCCGTAATCGCATCGCCTCACAAGAGTCCAGGATGTACGGGAACCAGGTTGGGAATCCGCGGGATTTGCAAAGCATCGTCAAGGAGCTGGAACACCTCAAGAAGAGACAGCAAGAGCTGGAGGATAGTCTCCTGGGCCTCATGGAGGAGGTGGAGGCGGCGGGTGGAGAGGCAGTGAGCCAGCAAGATATCGTTGAGGAATTACATGCCCGATGGGCGTCCACCCAGGGCCACTTGATAGAGGAGAAAACGCGAATTGAAGCGGAGATGCCTGGGTGGAAACAGAAACGGCTTCAACACGCTGCTTCGATCCCTGAGCCGGCGCTACGTATCTACGAGCGGCTTCTTGCCGTCAAGGGCGGCTTGGCGGTTGCCACGGTTGAAAGAGGAGCGTGCATGGGTTGCAGGATTGCCTTGCCGACCAGGCTGGTGCAACAGGCCCGCGCCGGCAAAGAGCTGACCTACTGCAGCAGTTGCGGCAGACTGCTCTTCGCGAGTTGAAAGCCCCCAACCCGGGCGTTACCGTCCCTACTCGGTGACCCAAAAAAGGATGCGAATGGACAAGGCGCAGGCCGAGGCAAAGGCCAGAAAAGCGATAGGTTTTTTCCGGGCCGTAGGCGAGGCTTCAGATCCTCAGAGCAAGAATGCGCTCCTGGACCAGGAAGCGTCTTTTCATTTGTTTTGCCGTCGTGAAGGGTATGAGGCAGCCGATGTCTTCACCGAGACGGACCACTCCGGTCGCGGCAATGGCATCTATTCGGACATGGTGCGCTATATTCGCACTAACGGGGACATATCCGCTGTCGTGGTGAGCAGTCTGGATGTCTTGGGCCACGGACGTGAAGAATTGGCGATCGCACTTTTGGAGCTGGAAGAGATGGGAGCCGCAGTCCATTTGGCGGATGGCCAGGCTGTAGACGCCCTAAGCATGCTAACGGGATCGCGGCCAAAGACCGGAGATCAGGCTACCAGTGTGGGAGAACGAATCAAGACCGCGATGCGGAACCGCGCCATACGCGGAGAGGGCCTCGGCAAGCCTCCCTACGGCTATCGCATCGGCGCCACACGGAAGCTCGAGGTCGTGGAGGACGAGGCAAACGTCGTCAAGCTGGTCTACAGTCTGTATACCCAAAAAAATATGGGCATCCGTCTCATCGTGCGGCACCTGAACGAGAACAAGATCTCTACCCGGAAGGGCCGTAACTGGAGCATGGTCACCATTCGGGACATTCTGCGGAACCGGGCTTACCTGGGCACCTATACTCGATTCGGGTTGCGGGTGCCCGGAAGTCATCCCGCCATCATCACACCGGACATGTTTCGGTGGGCGCGGGCCAAGATGGAGCAACACAGGCCGACCAGGAAGAACGTTCAGGCCGAGCCTTTCCTGCTCTCAGGCATGGTCTATTGCGGCTACTGCGGCAACAGGATGGTGGGAGTGACCCGCCGACAGTCATGGACCAGACGCAAAGATGGAAGCCGGGCGGAGATGGAATACCGCTATTACCAGTGCCAGTCCCGCACAAATCAGGGAGTGTGCCAGTATCACACCCACAAGTCTCTGGACCTAGAGGCGGGTGTGCTTGACTCTCTCCGCCAGCAGAGGCCCAGGCTCGCGGCTCTCAGGGAACGGCAGAGCGCGGCTTCTTCGGCAGCGGTGCAGCGAGAACGCCGTAGGCTCGAGACGGACCGGCACAAAATCGAAGCTCGGCTGAAGCGTAGCATAAGACAGGTTTCGGATGGTAAGCTATCGCCTCAGAAGTTCCGCCCGGTTTCGGCCGAGCTGATGCCGTCACGTCGGGAGCTGGCGGAGAGACTTGACCGGCTCAACGGGTCCGATGCGAACGCAGGGCCACACCTAACAGCAGGCCAACAGGCTGCCCAATCCATCGACAAGATTGCGCATGAGTGGGAGAGTCTGCCATTTGGCGAAAGGCGCCTTTTGCTGCAGGGCCTGTTGGACCAAGTGAAGGTGTTTGACGATAACTTCGAGCTCAAGCTTCGTCCCGATCTCACCGAGTTGGGCAGCCTTCGGTCCGTGTAGACAAGGCTCGACGCATCCGGTAAGGTAGTCCAGACCGCTCCAGATGACTCCTCTACCCTCTTGGAGTTGGCCCCATCTTTGGACTCCCTTGAGAGGAGCATGGCACATGAAGATAGGCTTTCCCTTCTTTGGCATTCAGGCCACCAAATATCCGGCCGTCGCAGCCAAGGCGGACGAGGTGGGGTTTGAGTCTTGCTGGATGCCGGAGCACCTTGTTTTACCCGTGGAGATCTCTCCAACATACCCTTATTCTGTGGACGGGCTGCCGCCCATCAGGAGTCACACCCAAATGTATGACCCATGGGTGACCCTCTCATTCGTGGCTGCTGCCAGCAAAAAATTACTTATGGGAACGAACGTCTACGTCTTGCCGTTACGGAACCCCTTTGTGACCGCTCGCACAGTAGCGACCCTGGACATGATGTCTGGAGGCCGGTTGATTCTTGGCTGCGGAATTGGTTGGTTTGAGGAGGAGTTTAATGTTGTCGGCGAGGGTTTTAAGAACAGGGCGGGCAGAACGGTCGAGATCGTCGAGATCTTGAAGAAATTGTGGACTGAGGACACGATCGAATACCACGGCAAGTATTATGACTTCGGCCCCGTGAAATTCGAGCCGAAGCCGACCCAAAGACCCTTCCCTCCCATACATTTCGGGGGCACCTCCGCTCCAGCTATTCGCCGGGTGGGCCAGCTGGCAGACGGATGGATCGGTATGAGCCACACGCCCGATGAGGTACGCGAGATCGTCGGCAAGATCCATGAGGCCCGCAAGGAGTATGGCCGTGAGCGGGACCCCCTCGATATCACCGTCCAGACCGGCGTGACACCGACAGTGGACCAGCTCCGAAAGTTTGAAGAGGCAGGAGTGACCAGAGCGACCGTCGTACCCTGGGGAAAGCCTGAGGGACGCCTGACCGTCGAGCACGTCTCGGCCGGCATGGAGGACTACGCCGATAAGGTGCTTTCCAAGCTGACCTGACCGGTGTTGGACGCCCCTCCCGGGGCAACGGTCCTGCTATAACATGCCTGACCCGAGGCGTCTTGCCGCCTGACCACACCCACGGGCCCTTCGTTAGTGGAATCATGTTCAATGGAGGTGGCCGTTGGCCAGAGAGATACCGACCGAGCAGCACATTTTAGGCTACTTCCAGGAGCACAGTAATTGGGGACGCTGGGGTGCTGCCGACCAGCTTGGCACTATAAACTACATCACCTCCCGGAAGCGAAAGCAGGGCGCTGCCCTTGTAACAGAGGGGGAAAGCGTCACCTGCGCTCGAATCCTCCGACGTGAGACCGCGCCGGACGTTCCCAACCCGACCCTACACTTCATGACGGGCAGCGGTGAGCGGTGGGCAGGCGTCGATTCGGAAGAAGGCGTGCTGCAAAGCTCTGGCGACTTCTTGGGGGTGTCGTACCACGGCTTCAGTGTTACCCATCTGGACAGCCTGGCCCATATATTCTGGGATGGCAAGATGTACAACAACATGTCCGCTGATGTCGTAACCACGAGTGAGGGCGCCACCAAGGGGTCAATCGACCTGATCGCCAACGGGATAGTTACCAGGGGGGTCCTGCTTGATATTCCCAGGCTAAAGGGGGTGGACTGGCTGGAGCCAGGAGACCCAATCTTTCCCGAGGATTTGGAAGCGGCGGAGGCTGCGTGCGGTGTGCGGGTGGAGTCCGGTGATGCGCTCCTGGTGCGTACAGGATGGCTGCGCCGGCGCAACGAGCTGGGTCCTATCAGCGCGGCAGTCCGCCCGGGCCTTCAGGCCCTGGCGCTTCCCTGGCTTCACCAACGCGAAGTGGCGGTACTGGGCGGAGACGGCACCAACGACGTGCAGCCCTCGCACTACCCCACGGTCAGGCTGCCGATACATCAGATCGGTATCGTAGGAATGGGGCTGTGGCTCCTCGATAACGCGAACTTGGAAGAGCTGGCCGCGGCCTGCCAGACGTACAACCGTTGGGAGTTCATGCTGACCATTGGTCCGCTTCGCATCGAAAACGGCACGGGATCGCCAGTCAACCCCATCGCCCTCTTCTAACCATGACAGGGACCGTTGGACCGGCTTGGCCGCCGCCATGAAGGCCCCTCGACCGCTCCATCAGCAGGGAACAGGGTAACCATGACCATGCAGGCAAAATCAACGTTGCACTGGAAGACCGGTGAAAAGCTGCTGGCCAAGAATCGGACCAAGCAGGCCCTCTACCAGTTCAACGAGGCGATCCGGCTAGAGCGAAATTTCAATTATTACAATAGCCGTGGCCTGACCTACCTTCGGCTAGGAGACTCGAAGCACGCCGTCGAGGACTTCATGGAGGCAACCAGGCTGGAGCCGGACGATGTCGTTGCCTATTACAATCTGGTTCAGGTCTACACCCTGGAGGGTGAGGAAAAGGCGGCACACCAGCTCATCAAACGCTTCCAGGCCCTCGGGAAAGATCCTGGAGCACTGGAGAAGCTGATGGAAAGCGTCCGCAGACCGGAACCGGACCCAACTTCTCTATTGCCCTGATGATGAACGGCTCCCCAGAAAGATTTTTAGGACGAGGCATCGTCGGGTGAAGGGGTTCCTCCATCCGATTCTTCGCCTGCCTGCAGCGGACTCAGCTTGCCATGCGGCGGCTCAGCTCGATCACTCGCGGAGGGCGGCCACCAGCTCCGGCCGGTCCCGCTCCGGCACCTGCTGGAGGTAGCGGACGGAGCCGGCTACCCGGGCCGCGACGGGCACCCCGTCTCGGTAGATAACCCGGTTGTTGGCGACCGACGGCACCCGGTCCCCCGGCGCGGTGATACCGACAAGGTTCAGGGGATCGGCGGCGCTTATGGCCAGCAGCCGTCCGTCCAACGACTTCCGCCGCATAGCCCGCACCCCCTCAACCGCTTCAGGGAGGGCGTACTGCTCCCCGGAGAAGCCCGCGACGAAGCGTCCTCCCCGGATTTCTCCTCGGGCCTCCAGACGTCGGTACACTCTCAAAAGGTCTCTCCACTGAGGCAGTCCCGTTTCCCGCAGGGTTAGTTTGTGAAAGATGACGCCATACCGGCGCAAAAGCTGCCTGGCTACCAGCTCCGTCATCTCCGCCTGATCGGGCTCACTCTCAGCCTCAACCCGGAACAGCGACCATCGTCCGCTGGTCTCCGGAGGCGCCACCGCCTGGAACGGACCAACCCATTGCCGGGGTCGCGGCCTACGGGCCGTCTGCCGTTTTCGCGAGACGAGGCCTCTCAGGTTGCCGAAGCCATCACCCGTGATGAACCCGCCGGCCACTAATTCCCCAAGGGCGTTCTTGACCTCCGTGGGGAGCCGCCGAGTGGCACGTACCAGGTCCTGGTGGAAGCTGGCCCCGCGCCGGCCCAGGTGCTCGAGAATCTGGCGGGCCAGCTCGCTCAAACGTGGCTGGCTTCCTCCGTTGCTGGATGCAGTAGCGAGCCACGCCGGTAGCTGATCCCGGAACAGCAGCGTGATCGGCAGAGCCCTGGTCAATGAGGAACGACGACCGTTGCCGTTTGTGGAGGGATGGAGACGGCCCCAAACGACCTGGCCAGATAGGCAAAACTGGTCCAGCCACAAGGAGCTATATCCCTCGCTGCGAGCCGATAGGACCTGGCCCTCCCACACACCGGCGGGCATCTCGTACCCCTGAAGGGCGCTCACGACTTCGGCCAGCCCCGCGGGACCCTGGACACGGTAGTCCGGGTGCACATGCTGCCATGCGAAAAGGAAGCGCGTGAATTCGGCGGCAGTAGCCGGCTCGATCTCCTTTCGTAGCCGGTCCATGGTGTAACGGTGAATGCGGGCCAGCAATCGCCGGTCGCACCACTCGGTGAGCGTAGCGCCCGGGGTGAAGCGGCCCCGCATGGCAAAGCCGTCACGCTCCAGGCCGGCCAAAGCCATCTCGATCTCGCTCGCAGGCAGGGCCAGCGGTCCTGCCAGAGACTCCGTGGTGACGGGACCCAACCCTTCCAGGCGTCCCCGGACCAGATCGGCAAGGGCCTCCTCACGTGTCCAGACTATGGCGCGCTCGCGGGCCGGCGCTTCGATAGAGGGCGCGGTATCGGCTGTAGGGAACAGCGCCTGAATGAGGGGTAGCCGCTCGGCGGCTATCAAGATCGACTGTCCATCGCCGAGGGTCAAGCGTGCCGCTCTGCGAGCGGCGATCAACGGTTCCAGATGCGCAACCCAGGGCTGGACCTCATGCTGGGTGAGATAGCCCAGAAGGACCAGGGCGTCATGCAGCTCATCGGGCTCCTCCACCTCGGGCCAGGCCTGCTCGCGGACTCGTTCGACAGCGTCCGCGTCCAACGCCCCCAGGTCGCTGGCGGACTCGGCATCCAGGGTCCGGCGCGTCATAACGGCCTGGGTACGCCGCTCCTCAAGCGGCGCGTCATCCAGAAAGGCATAGGGCTTGGCGTTGATGATCTCGTGGGCCAGCGGCGACGGCTCCGTGGTGTCCCTGGCGATCAATCGGACCTGTCCCCGCTCCATCGCCGCGAGCAGGCCCACCAGACCCTTGCTGTCCATAGCCTCGTTCAGGCAGTCCTCGACGCTCTGGCGAACGATGGGGTGGTCCGGCACCTCGATATCGCCGACGATGTTCTCCGCACAGGCCGTCTGGGCCGGAAAGGCAGCGGCCAGCAGGTCGTCGGCCCGCATACGCTGGATAGGAGCGGGGACCTTTTTCCCCTTGTTCTGCCGCAATACAGCCAGCGACCGAGTGACGTTCCATCGCCATCGGGCCTGGAACATCGGTGCAGCCAGCAGAGCCTGGACCAGCAGGCTTTCCACAGATTCTGACCGCAGATAGGAGAAGACCTCATCCAAGGGGAAGCTGTGCTGGGGCCCCAGGGATATGACGATGGCATCCTCGTTGGCGGCGGCCTGAAGCTCGAAGTTGAAGGAGCGGCAGAACCGCTTGCGCAGCGCCAGTCCCCACGCCCGATTGATCCTGCCGCCCAGGGGCGCGTGGAGCACCAGCTGCATTCCTCCGGTTTCGTCGAAGAAGCGCTCCAGAATAATGGTGTCCCTGGTAGGCAGCGCTCCCAGCGCTTTGAAGGAAGCCTCCAGGTACTCGACGATCTGCTCGGCAGCCGAACGCCCGATACCGACCTCTTCATCAAGCCACCGCACCGCCGGCTCCGGATCGCCAAGGCGGTCTTCGACCTCCTTCCGAAGCCCCGCTACCTGCGTGGTAAGCTCGTCGGTCCTGGATGGGGCCTCGCCGAGCCAGAACGGCATGGTCGGCGGGAGGCCATGGGCGTCCTCGACCCTGACCCGGCCGGGCTCGACGCGCAGGATTCTCCACGATGAGCTGCCAAGCTGAAAGATATCCCCCGGTATGCTTTCGATGGCGAAATCCTCGCTCACCGTGCCGATGAGGGTGCTTTGAGGCTCCAGCACAACCTGGTAGTCCGCCGTCTCCGGGATCGCCCCGCCGGAGGTGATGGCGGCCATGCGGGCCCCACGACGGGCGCTCAGCCGTCTGCCTACGCCGTCGTAATGGACGTAAGCGCCGGTACGACCTCGACTGGATACGAATCCCTCAGACAAGATGCGCACGATCTGGTCATAGTCTTTTCGTGACAGGTTTCGAAATGGGTAAGCCCGGCGCACTGTGTCGTACAGGGCGTCCTCTTCCCAATCTTCACAGGCGACGGCGGCAACGATTTGCTGGGCCAGGATGTCCAGGGGCCTTTCCGGAACAGTCAACCTGTCCAGCTGACCCTGGCGGACCGCCGAGAGAAGCGCGGCGCACTCCACCAGGTCGTCCCTGGTCAGGGGGAACAAGCGGCCCCGCGGAACAACGCCCAGGGTGTGGCCTGACCTGCCCGCCCGTTGCAGGAACGTGGCCATGGCGCGGGTGGAGCTGATCTGACAAGCCAAATCGATAGTGCCGATGTCTATGCCCAGCTCCAGGGAGGCCGTGGCGACCAGGGCCTGAAGGTCGCCCGCCTTCAGTCGTTGCTCGGCGTGGAGGCGCTGCTCCCTGGAAAGGCTGCCATGGTGGGCGGTAACCTTTCCCTCGCCCAACCTCTTGACGAGGTGGAAGGTGAGCCGCTCCGCCAGGCGGCGGGTGTTGACGAAGACCAGGGTGGTGCGTTGCTCACGGATAAGCTCCGCCAGACGATCATAGATCTCCTCCCAGGTCTCGTTTGAGCAGACCGCGGCGAGGGGTGTGCCGGGCATCTCCAGCGCCAGGTCCATGGCGCGGACGTGCCCCTCATCGATAATGGCGCAATCGGGGCGGCCATCGTCGCCGATCCGAGGCGTGCCCACCAGGAACCGGCCCATCTCTTCGATGGGCCGTTGGGTTGCCGAGAGGCCGATGCGGACAGGTTTTTCAGGTGTCAGGGCATCGAGGCGTTCCAGGCTCAGGGACAGGTGGGAGCCCCGCTTGTCCCGAGCGACGGCGTGGATCTCATCGACGATAACGGTCCGGACGGTGCGCAGCATGCCACGGCCGCCCTGAGAGGTGAGCAAAATGTACAGGGTTTCGGGGGTGGTGACCAGGATATGGGGAGGCTTGCGCGTCATGGCCTGCCGCTGGGAGGCTGGTGTGTCACCAGTGCGGACCAGGACCCGGATGTCAGGGACGGGCAGCCCCATATCTCTCAAGACCCCGCATATCTCCGCCAGGGGTTCCGAAAGGTTCTTCTGGATGTCGTTGCTCAGGGCCTTGAGCGGCGAGACGTAGACCACCTGGGTCTCGTCGGTCAGGGCGCCGTCCAGGGACTGGCGCACCAGGGAGTCTATGCACCAGAGGAAGGCGGCCAGCGTCTTGCCGGAGCCGGTGGGGGCCGCAATCAGGGTGTCCCTGCCGGAGCTGATGGCGGGCCAGCCCAGCTCTTGGGGGCGCGTGGGTCCGGCAAAGCGCGAGGCGAACCACCGGGCGACCGCCGGGTGGAACAGCGTCAACGACTCCGGGTAGCGTTCTTGGGGCTTGGCGGCCACGCGCTTGCACCTCTGGGCCATTGTACAGCAGGCGTGGCGAGCGGAGGAACGGGTAGGTGGCGGGGCTTGACAACTACTCGACCCCTGTTATACTGAAGGTCGATAACCGTCGTAATACTTTGGTATAATAACGATTATTATATTCTACGCATAATTCGATGCTCTTAAATAATCTAATAGCTATGTATTATTAAATAAAAGTGGTAATTCCTATAATGAAAATTTCTTCGTTATCTAGACAATCTTCGGATAAGACATACATTCATAAGTGATTACCAATGCGCTACCACGGTCGCAAATAAAACAGACTGGCATCTGCAGAATGGAGATTACGGTATGCCGCGCACCATACGATGGAGAAAATGGATAGCCAAGCAAAATCTAGACAAGGGTATTGATGAAGTGCGGGTACACTACATAAAAGAAATGCTTGCTGCGCATCGCTATGCTGCTGGGCAAGTAGAAATTGTAAACCGAACACTTCGTGTGCTGAGTGACTTGGGGCAAGGTAGCGATGAGTGGTACCCGAGTTGGCGGATTCGGCTACAGGCTGGATTGGACCAGATAAGCTATGGGTTACGGGCCTGGATGGACGGCGTCGTCGTGGAAGAAAACCCGGATTCGTACAAGTGGCGCATCAAGCCGGAGTACCACCGTGCGGTGGCACGGGCTATCGAAGAGTTGGACCAGGAGCGACGCCGAGCAGCTGCCTAAAGGAACACCATGAACCAACCCGCCTGGCGCTCGGGTGCCATTTTGACGGTCCTGTCCGACCTGGACGATACGCTGCTGGACTCTTTTGCAGCACGAGCCAGCGCACTCCAGGACGTCTTCTCGCTTGCCGGCGTCGATACCCCTACGGCCGCCGAATTACTGAAAAGTTCAAACGGTCGCCCACTGGACGGTATGCTGGCCGAGTTCCAGGCGCGCAACAACATAGAGGTCGATCTTTTCGGCGAGTACCGGCGGGCCTATTGGAAGCTGGACGGGTTGACCACGCTGTACCCAGGCGTTCGCGAGCTCCTTCAACAGCTCCACGCGCGTGGGGTGAAGCTGGGGATCGTGACCCAGAAAGAGCGCGATTTCGTCCTTGAAGGGCGTCAGGCGGGGGCGGCTTTAGAGCTTCGGAACCAGGGTGTTTTCGACTATTTCTCAGTCGTCATCGGCTACGAGGATGTGGCCCACCATAAGCCGGACCCGGAAGGGGTGAACCTGGCCTTGGAGCGGCACGGTTCAACCCCGCGGCAGACGCTGCTTGTCGGGGACAGCGCCGCGGACATCATAGCCGCCAGTGCTGTAGGGTGCTGGAGCTGCCATGCCACGTGGGGAGTCCCTCCGGGCGCTCCGGGCCTCAAGGAGGGCGCGGCAGACATCACCATAGACTCCCCCGCGGCGCTGCTTCGGTTTCTCTAGAACCGACGAGCCATGCCCTTGATCCCGATCTCTCTTTGAACGGAATCCTCCAGCGTAGAGCCCCACACGGGGTCTCCGGAGTGGTCTCCCATACCTCAGGCGAGGGAGCTAGGCGAGACAGCGCCGGCGAAAAGCACGCCGGTGAGCAGCTTGACCCCCATTCCCAAGTAGCGCCATAGCAAGAGTACTGCTTTCAAGGTTAATACCTCACCCTTGGCCGGAGGCCCGCTGTTTCGTAGATCCTGCTCACGGCAAGGAGTTCGTCGTCTCACTTCAGCATCGGCCTCTCGACCAGCCGGAAGTCCTCGGGGGCAAGTTCGCGGACCCGTTGGAGGCTGTGAGCCGACGACGAGCTGCCGTTCAGCCAGTAGGCGACACCCTTCAGATATTGAAAGAAGCGTTTCATGTCCCGACCTCGGAGACCTTAGCCTTCATTATATGCTCTTGCTGAACCTTACGATACCAGCCCGGAATCAGATCGCCTCCGCCTGCCGCAACGACGCGATGCGCTCCGGGGCGTATCCCAAGATGCCGGCGAGCACATCTTCAGTGTGCTGCCCCACGGTGGGAGCTGAGCCAACCACCATTTCCGTTCGGTCGAACTTTATCATCTTGCCCGCGACGTGAATCGAGCCTGCGACCGGGTCGGGGACCTCCATCAACACTTCGCGGGCGGACATATGTGGATCGATGGCGGCTTGGGGCAGGTCGTTCACCGGGGACACCGGCAGGCCCTCACCAGAGAAGGCTTCCACCACCCCCTGGACCGTTTGGTCTCGGCACCACGCTGCGACACCGGCATCTAGCTCCGCACCGTGTCTTGCGCGATCAGCACGGCTCTTGAAACGAGGGTCCTCCAGCCAATCGTAGCGGCCCATAGCACGGCATGCGGGGGGCCACATATCCTCGGCCAGAGCGATGATATAGACCCAGCCGTCGCGACACTGGTAGGCGTTGTTGGGCGGGGCGCCGCCGGCGTTGCCGGTCCGCCTGGGTACGATGCCTTCCCCCAGGTAAGCGGCGATGGGAATCTCCATCAGAGTGAACCCGGAGTCCGCCAGGCAGACATCAATGGCCTGCCCCTCGCCGGATATTTCCCGCTCTCTCAAGGCGGCGAGGGCTCCGATGGTAGCATGCAGGGAGGTGACGCGATCGATGATGCTGGAAGCGGTGCGGGTTGGCGGTCCACCCTCGAATCCGGTGAGGGACATGAGCCCGCTCATGGCCTGGCCGATGGGATCGAAGCCGGTCCTGTCCCGATAGGGGCCGTATTGGCCATAGGCAGAGACGTTCACCATCACGATCCTGGGGTTGATGGCTTTCAGGGAATCGTAGCCGAAGCCCATGAGATCCATGACGCCGGGCCGGAAGTTCTGGATCAGCACATCGGAGACCTTGACCAGGTCGTGGAGCACCTCTTTGCCCTGATCGCTCCGCAGGTCCAGCGTGAGGCTTTTCTTGCCAGAGTTGTACTGGACCCAGTAGGCGCTCTGACCGCGAACGGTTGGTCCGTTGCTGCGGCTTTCGTCCCCTTCTCGCCGCTCGATCTTGATGACCTCGGCGCCGAGGCGGGCAAACATGAGGCCACAGCGGGGTCCTGCCTGATATCGGCCCAGGTCCAGCACCCGGATCCCTTCCATGGGTCCATTGAGCGGCATGGTGTGATTCCTCCCCGGCCTTAGCCCCTCAGAGGCCGGAAGAACGCCCGGACATCCTCGACGAACTCGGCGGGCCTCTCCAGGGCTGCGAAGTGCCCTCCGGCGGGCATGACCGTCCAGCGCTGAATGTTGTAGGTCCTCTCGGCGATGTGCCTAGGAGGGCGCATGATCTCCTTTGGAAAAACGGCCACCCCGGTGGGCACCTCGACACGGGCCTTCGGGGAGACCCTGGTGGGGTGATGGGTCGACTCGTAGTAGAGCCGCGTCGAGGAGTTGATGGTCTGGGTGACCCAGTAGATCATGATGTTGGTAAGAAGCTCATCCTTGGTGTAGGATCGCTCCACCTCCCCTTCGCAGTCGCTCCAGGACCGGAACTTCTCCACTATCCAGGCGGCCAGGCCGGCCGGGGAATCGTTCAAGCCGTAGGACAGGGTCTGGGGCTTGGTGCCCTGGATCTTCGAGTAGCCCGTCTCCTCGCTCTGCCATTCTTCACCCCGCCTCTGCCATTCTTCGACCTCGGGCGTCATCTCGTGCTCCGCCACCTGTCCACCCACGCCGGGCACCATGTTGAGGTGGATGCCGACCACTCTTTCCGGGTAGGCCTGGCCCATGCGGGCGGTGATGATCGCACCCCAATCGCCACCCTGAGCGCCGAAGCGAGGGTAGCCCAGCACGTCGGTCATGAGACGGGCAAAGATATCGGCGATAGCGGCGACGTTGACCGCTCGCCTGTCAGGGTGGCCTGAGAAGCCGTAACCGGGGAGGGAGGGGACCACCAGGTCGAAGGCGTCTGCGGGGTCACCGCCATGGCCTGCGGGGTCCGTCAGCGGCCCGATGACCTTGTACATTTCGAAGACGCTGCCCGGCCAGCCATGGGAGATGATCAAAGGCAAGGTCCGGGAGCCCTTGCCCTTCACGTGAATGAAATGGATGTCGAGACCATCGATCTCGGCCATGAACTGCGGAAAGGAGTTGAGCAGCGTCTCCTGAGCGCGCCAATCGAAGCTGTCACGCCAGTAGGAGACCAGCTCTTTGACGTAGTCCGGGTTAGCGCCGTACTCCCATGCTGACCCGGCGACCTCGTCCGGCCAACGGGTGTTGGCGAGACGACGCTTCAAGTCTGTTAGGACGGGGGCCGGGACCCGGACTTTGAACGGTCGAAGGGCCATGATCTCCTCCAACTGATGGCTGCTCTAGCATCGTGCTGAAAAACACCCCCAAACCCCCTCTAGGGGGTTCAAGGTATCCGCCTCTGGCGGATAATTTACAGAAAGGGGGCACCCCCTTCGACCCCTGCCAAAGGGGCTTCGCCCCTCTGGACACCCCTTTTTCAGCACCCTGATAGGGAAGGTTAGTGGCTGCGCACATCAGACCATTCCGCAACGGCCCCGTCAAGGCTCGGGGCCACGCCGGGACTTCGGTTTCATCCCAGACCGGCGGCTACGACCCGCTCGATAGGTTCGCGTTGGCCATCGGGCAAATCCGCGATCCCTTCAGCCACGGTTTCCTTGAAGGCGTCAAGGAAGCCCGGGTCGGCCTCTCCGGCCTGTAGCCTGACCTCATAGCTCTCGCGGAATGCCGTCAGCCGGTCACGAAGCCAGGCCTCGCCCTTCACCTCCACCAGCTCGGCCAGGAAGCTGCCGTCGTTCTCGATGGAAATTTTTGACAGCTCGGGCTGAGAGCGCAGACGCTGGGCATCATAGGCAAAGAACATGATCGCCTGCTGAACGGTCTCGCTGTTTCCCAGCCGGTCATACTCCAGCGTCAGGCGGGCCGCTACCAGAGGGTCCGCTTGGACAAGGCGATAGATGGCGCGGGCGGGCGGGAGCCTGACCGGGTTCGCCTCCCGAAAGACCTGCGCGGCGACGGCGGGCTCCGCCGACACGAGGGCCGCGGCTGCCTCAGGGAAGCCCACCAGGAACGGCTCCACCAACAATCCGCTTTCCGAGAAGACCGCCAACGCATCCGCCGGCGACTCCTCACCGCGCTCGACGATGCGCCGATAGGCGGCGTTGAGAAAAAGCTCGTCAGTGGCGCGAGGGCCCGCGACGTAATCGTTGATGATGCCGGCCAGCTGGACCAGCCGCTCCTGTGTCAGCTCACCGTCGAATCCCAGAACCGTGATCAGCTCCTCAGGCTCCAACAGAAACCGCACGTAAGCCGGGCCTTTCTTCAGGACGAGCAGGGCTGTCTCAGGCGGCAGCCCTTTGAGCAGCCGCCGGGTCCCTTCCCGGTCAACGACCCCAAAGAGCTCCAGGATGAAGTTCATCTGACCCAGCTGGCGATCCTCCAGACCGTTAATAAAAGTAGCGAAGGCCTTGTCCGCTTCCCGGGCGTTACCCTCGGCATCGAGGACTTCCGAGGCCCTGGCGAGGTAGAGCGCGTGATCGGGCTCCAGGACACCCAACACCAGGGCGCCGACTCGCCGCTCGACATCGGTGTCACCGGCGGAGAGGAGGTCCGCTAGCGTGCGATGGTCCAGGGCGGTCACGAATCCAAGAAGGGCCCGGTCTTCCAGCAACCTGCTCCTGACAAATGCGGCCCGCTCCACGGATGGCAGCGCCTCCACGTCAAGCAAGAAGCGGAGTGCGTTCCTGATTTGAGCAGTGGGTGCACTCTCTCCGCCTATCACGTCCGGGTAGTTCCTGCTGAGCCCGGCCATATCACGAAGGTAACCCCGCCAGAACCGGAAATCGTTGGTCACTGGCTCCCCGTCGACCGCCTTGAAGTACAGGTCGAACTGCTCCACAAAGTCCACGAGCCGCTGCCGGTCTTCCGCTTTGACGATGCCGGACAGCATGGGACCGACCTTTGCATCCTGCTCCACTTCTACCCTGTAGCCCTCGTGAGGCATACGACCGACTCCGGTAAAGGCGTCGGCCAAACGGCGCTCCTCGGGTGGCAGGCTCAGGTACCACTGAATGGCCTCATCCCATGACTCAAACCGGCCGGGTCCCAGCCAAGGGGAGTAATACTTGCGTAGGATCGGCGGGACCAGGTTCAGGTTCGCGCCGGTGAAGTGGACGATGTCAGCCTCGCCCAGGTGATAAAGGCCCGGGAGACCCCCAATAATGAGGTCTGGAATGAGCCTGAACCGGGCACGAAGGGGCTCGTAGAGGTCCGGCGGTTGCTGCATGAAAATATCGAGGTCTCGGCGCAATGCGGTAATGCCCGTCGATAGCTCCTGGGGGGATGGGGCCGTGAAGGAGAGCTCCGGCCTGCCTTCCACCGGAAAGGCGCCCCAGAAGGTGTGGGACAGCTCGTGGACGATGGAGGAGGGCCGAGACGTGCCGATACCGACGAAGTTCTGGTAGCCGGTGCTGCCGAACCATCCGGGTCTGCCGAGCATGTGAAGGACGCGCATGCGGCGGATGGCCTCTTCACCTCCGTCGGTGAAGCTGTAGAGGTCCAGCACGGCCTCGACTCGCTGCCCGGCCCAGTCATCCTGTGGCGCCAGGGGTGGCAGCCCTCGGGGGCCTGATCGTGCCGATGAGCCGCATCCGGCGAGAACAAGGGCCAACGCGAGGCTGAGGAGAGTGAGCCGGACGAGCATTCGCAGATTATAGCAGCCGAGTGGCCATCTAATGCCCGTATTCCAGCCTGTCTATCAGGAAATGAGGCAGGCCGACTGACCGCATTTTATCCTGGGTCTCCCGGATATCGTAGGCGACTCTGTGCTGGTGCAGGATCTCCCTGGCCGTGTCGTAGATAACGTAGCTGGCCCTGGGGTCGCCGTCGCGCGGCTGTCCCACGCTCCCGGGGTTAATAATCAGCCGGCCCTCCCCAATCTCAAGCGTCTCATCTTCGGCAAGCCTTTGCAGCCGCGGCATGAGGTGCGCTTCGGGCTCGCGGCAGAAAAAGGGAAGATGGGAGTGGCCGACAAAGCACATGCGGGTCTCAAAATGCTCGAAATTGATGGCGGCGACGGGCGGCGAGACGACGTATTCCCAGACGGGCTCCCTGGGGCTACCATGGGCCAGGGTAACATCTCCGGACGCGAGCTTGGTGGTCAGTCCGGCCAGAATCTCTTTTTGCTCCCCAGCCAACACCCGCCCCGTCCACCGGTTGGCATCGGCGCCATCGGCGTTAAAATAGTCGAGGCCCAACTCACCGATTGCAGCGAGATCGTGGTTGCCAGAAAGGCACAGGCTGGCCCGCTCCGTGACAACAGTCACGCATTCGTTGGGGTCCGGCCCATAACCGACGATGTCGCCCAGGCACCAATAGTCCTCGGCCCCCCGCTCTTGGGCGTCTGCCATGACGGCTCGGAGAGCGGCAAGGTTGCTATGAATGTCTGAGATGATAGCCGTACGCATATCGGTAGGAGTGTAGCACAAGGGGTTTGGCCTTCAAGAAGCGCAACAGGTATAATCAGGGTGCTATGGCTGAAATCGAGATCGACCTGATAACCGAGTCACCCGAGGAGACGCAGAGGCTGGGCAGCGTCCTGGGACGGGCCTGCGTGGGTGGTGAGCTTTTTCTTCTTACCGGACAGCTCGGGTCAGGCAAGACCTGCTTCACGCAGGGACTCGCCTGGGGCCTCGACGTCGAGGAATATGCCCACAGTCCGACCTTTGTGCTCGTCAACGAGTATCAAGGCCGCCTCACCCTGTACCATATCGACCTGTATCGTATAGAGTCGGTCCAAGAGGCGGCGGAGCTGGGCCTGGAGGAGTACCTCCAAGGACAAGGCGTCTGCGCCGTCGAATGGGCTGAACGGGCGCCATCTGTCTTAGGGGATGACGCTCTATTTGTAGAGCTGGCTGATGTGGGGAGAGAGCGACGCCGTTTGACCTTCCGAGCATCAGGAAGGCAGCACGTTGCTCTGTTAGGTTCATTGCGCGATGCGGTAGCTGAGCAGAGGCGTTAAGGACGTGGAACTGGCCATCGACACGTCCACCCGAACGGCGGGGGTGGCCCTCTCCGATAAAGGCGAAATCTTGACGGAGCTTACCTGGCGGGCCGAGCACAACCACACGGTGCAGCTTATCCCCTCCATCAACCACCTGCTCGGCCGCGAGCACCTGAAGCCGCCTGACCTCGACGCAATCGTCGTGGCCATCGGGCCTGGAAGTTTCAGCGGCCTCCGAGTTGGTATTAGCGCCGCCAAGGGAATGGCCGTCTCGCTCGGAATACCGCTTGCGGGTATCGGCACTCTTGCTTTGGAGGCCTATCCCTTCAGCGGCTCCGCCTCCGCGATCTGCCCTGTCCTGGATGCGGGCAGGGGGGAGCTTTCGACGGCTGTATTCGAAGTACGTGATGGAGAGCTCACCGAGGTCCGATCGTCGGGTATCTGCAGCGTGGAGGGGCTCTGCGCCTCAATCAGCGAGCCGACGCTGTTCTGCGGCGAGCATATGTCGACTGTCCAGAAGGAGTTCACGGACCGGCTGGGACCCCTGGCCGTGTTTCCGCCCAAGTCCGCGACGTTACGCAGGCCCGGAAACCTGGCTGCGCTGGGTTGGAAGCGCCTGGAGAAGGGCCTGGCCGACGATCCGGCCACCCTGCAGCCCCTCTACCTACGCGGTCCTTCCATAACACCTCCGCGCCCAACTATTGCTCCAGTAAAACGATAGGGGGATTTAACGTTGGCAGACACTCAGCAGACCCTGGTCCTTTTGAAGCCGGACTCTTTACAACGCGGCCTGGCGGGCCGGATCATCTCGCGCCTCGAGCAGACGGGGCTCAAAATCGTCGCTATGAAGATGGTGCAGGTAGACAAGGACCTGGCCCATCGGCACTACGGGATCCACCAGGGCAAGCCGTTTTTCGATAGCCTGGTGAGCTTCATCACCGCCAGCCCCATCATCGCCATGGTCCTGGATGGCCCTCACGCAGTGGACAAGGTCCGCAGGATGATGGGAGAGACCGATCCGGCGAAGTCGGCCCCCGGCTCCATTCGAGGCGACCTGGGAGTGGATATCGAGAGGAACCTGATCCACGGCTCGGACGCCGAAGAGACGGCGAAGACCGAGATCGCCTTGTATTTCTCGGCCCAGGAGATCCTGTCCTACCCACGAGACTATGAGCGGTGGATCGTGAGCTAGACCTCTCCCCCAGGCCCCCTCTCCGGATCGGAGAGGGGGTGGTCCCGACTCAGCCGAGCCCGGAGGTGAGGTTCTAACCTCGGCGGAATCGCCGGGAAACGCCATAGCCTAACAGTGCCAGGACGACAGCCCCCAGAAGGCTGAACAGCGCCAGCGCTATCTCTCGGACGCCCTTCTCGCCTTCCGTCAGGGAGAGGTCGATTCGAGCGTCAGGCTCCTCGGCCCGCTGCACGTCGCCGTCATTCGAGGAATTCCCTTCACGAATCTCTTTGCTCTCCACGTCTCCCTCATCTTCGAGGGAGGCCAGGGCGCGATTGAAGTCCTCGGCAAAGACGCGGAAGCTGACGGTAGCCCGCTCCTTGCCATCCCTGACTGAAAGGGAGCTGGAGTCGACCACGCCTTGGAGGACGCCAACCAGGGCCTTGACCTCGTCAACCGTGAGGGACACGTCGGAGACCTTCACGGCCAGACTCGCCGTCGGAGGGTCGGCGACCCGGAGGCTGGGGGTGAACAAGGCGACGGCGATGGTCGCCAGAGCCACCCGCCGCTCCAGGAACCCAAGCTGGCCCTGAATCCGCTCGATGTCAGACCTGACCCGCTCCAGCTCCCTTTCGATCGTCAGGATGTCGCTGACAGTCTCGGAGCGCCCGAGCAGGGAGAGGAGGCTCTGCTCTTTGCGGAGGGCGCTCTTCAGCCGGGCATCGAGGTCGATGAACTGCTCGGAGACATCCTCCGTACCAACGTTTCGACTGGTTACCTCGCCCAGAGGTCTGATGAGCTCCAGGGCGGCGAAGAATTGCTCCTGGGGAACGCGGATAGTGATGTTCGCCCGCATTCGGTCATCGTCGCCGGAGCTGGACAGATGCTGGACAAAGCCGCCCAGGCCCTCGGCGATTGCCCGCACTTCATCGATGGAGGACTCCACGTCCTCTACCTCCAGAGAAATGAAGCCCGTCGAGATGATTTTTCGATCGATAACGTCGATCTGGTTCGAGGTCGAGGACGGCGCAAGCAGCGCCACCTCTACGCCGAAGGCGGCGTTAGTCGCCGCCGCGCTACGGGAGCCCTGCGGCCCCGCTTCGCCTGACGGGCCCTGGCTCCCTGGCGCGGGGAAGTCCTTCAAGGCGCTATCCGCATCCTCAAGGAAGCTCCCACGACCGTCTTCGCCTGAAGTACCTCCGCCACAGGCCGCCACGACCAACGCCACCAATACGATCGGGAACACAAGCAAGCTTTTCCGCATATCGGGACCTCCCATATCCTCGTCTCAAGTCCCAGACGTTGGGAACCCGTCGAATGTTCCCCTGACGGCTGGGCCGGAACTTGGACCTCCCGATAGGCGGCGGGGGTATGGGCAGGCAACGAACAAGAACGGTCGGGCGGGCAGCGCCCGCAGGCATTGCGTCTGACGACGTAGGAGGGGATTCAGGGCGGGCGCCGGGGCTCCGCCCCTCTGGACACCCTTCTTTTCAGCACCCTGTTAGGGTACCCGAACGAGCTGAGGCGCCTTGGCCCAGGCGGCCTCCAGGTCGTAGTGATCTCTCAGCTCGGGACTGAAGATATGGACGATGAGGTCGCTGAAGTCCATCAACACCCACCCGGAGGCGTCAGAGCCCTCCCGATGCCGGAGGCTTACCCCCTTCTGGCGCAAGGCTTCCTCCAGGGCTTTAGCTATGGCGGAGGCCTGCCGAGGAGAGTCGACACTGCAAATGACGAAGAAATCTGCGAAGGAGGCCAATTTCCGGATGTCCAAAAGGACGACGTCGGCCGCTTGCCTGTCGGTGGCGATCTCGACGCTTTCCCTTGCAGCCTCTACTGGGTCCAGCATTCGCCCTCCCGCGATCTTGCCTTCATTGTAGGGACAGCCGTTTCGCCTGGTCAAGGTAGTGGGGGGGACGTAAGGGGTTTCTCACCGGCGTCACGGTGCAGGCGCTCATTGAACCAGCACCACCTGCATGCTATCCTCATTCTGGAGCACAGTCATGAGCTTTGGTAAAGTCGTCGTCGCTATGAGCGGAGGGGTGGACTCCTCTGTGGCCGCCTACCTTTTGAAGGAGATGGGTCACGAGGTCGTGGGTATCACCATGCGCCTGTGGACGGCGGAGGACCCGGACGCTCACCCTTCAAAGCAGCGGTGCTGCTCCGTCGAGGATGTCGATGAAGCGCGGGAAGCTGCGGCGGTGATCGGCATTCCCCACTACGTGGCGAATTTCGAGCGGGAGTTTCGGACCCAGGTGGTTGACTATTTTATCGACGAGTACCGCCGAGGACGGACGCCTCACCCCTGCATTGCCTGTAACCAAAAGGTCAAGTTCGACCCTTTGCTGGAACGGGCAGCCGCGGTAAACGCCACCTTCCTGGCAACGGGTCACTACGCCCGGATCACCCGGGATGGCGACAGGTCACGGTTGCTCAAGGCTGTTGACCCGTCCAAGGACCAGTCCTACGTCCTGTACGGCCTCGGCCAAGAGGAGCTGGGCCGGAGCATCTTCCCCGTGGGGGAGTACACGAAGAACGATATCCGGCGCATCGCCAACGAGATCGGCCTGCCCAACGCCGACAAGCCGGACAGCCAGGATATCTGCTTCGTGCCGGACGGCGACTATCGCTCGTTCATGCGCAAGCATGTCAAGCCAGCCGCAGGGGACATGGTGGATGGACGAGGTGACACCGTAGGCACCCACGAGGGGGTCGCTTTCTTCACTGTTGGGCAGCGCCGCAACCTTGGTATCCAGCGCGCTACTCCAACCTACGTGACCGCTATAGACGCCGCCACCAATACCGTGACTGTTGGCGACGAGAAGGAGCTCTACTCCGATACGCTGTCCGCTGAGCGGGTAACCTATGTCTCCGGTCAACGGCCCACCCAGCCGTTCGAGGCAAGGGCCAAGTACCGTTACACGTCGGCGGAGGCGCCGGTGACGGTCTATCCCGACGGGGAGTCAGCGACGATACGGTTCCACCAGCCCCAGCGGGCCCTCACCCCCGGCCAGGCCGTGGTGCTGTACCGCGGCGAGGAAGTGTTAGGCGGAGGGGTGATTCGCCAGGTCGGCGCGTCAGCCGTCAGCACGCCGTAGATCAGGGAGTGCCATGTCCGTCAAAGAGTTCATCCGGCAGGCGCTGGACCTCAATAGGAAAGACCTGCTAGAGAACGTGCTGGACCTCTCCGACCAGGACCTCACATGGAGGGTCGTCCCCCATGCTAACTCCATCGGATTCCTGTTATGGCACCTGGCGCGTGTAGAGGATGGCTGGATCCAGAGGCCCGTCCAACGACAACCCCACCTGTGGGTCTCCGAAGGCTGGTGCGAGAAGTTCGGGATGTCGGAGGACCAGAGGGACATGGGCTACAACTACTCCCTCCAGCAGATCGAATCGTTCAAGACGCCATCCCTGGACCTACTCATGGGCTACGCTGAATCGGCCCGTGACGCTACGCTGACCTTCCTGGAATCCTGTGACCCGGAGACTGACACCAGAGAGGTATGAGCGCCCTGGGGCGCCATTACCGTTCAAGATGTTTTCGAGATCCTGATCTGGGAAAGCAACCAGCATGCCGGTCAGATCGCCTACATCCGGGGCATGATGAAGGGGCTCCAGCGGCCCGACTACATGGGCCCCCTCTCGACACCCTAACTGCTACGCCAGGAGACACCATGGAAGTAAAAGAGATGATCTCAAAGAATTTCCAGCAGATGTGGGGGACGGTCGACCGGGGGCTGGACGGCCTCACCCAAGTGGAGCTTTCTCTCCAGCCCAAGGCGGAGAGCAACTCCATAGCATGGATCGCGTGGCACATGGCCCGAGTCGAAGACTGGTGGGTCCACTCTGTTCTTGATGACAAGCCCCAGGTGTGGCAGCAGGGACGGGCAGCCAAGTGGGGGATGTCGGACGAGACCCGATACACCGGCGCGGGCATGACACCGGAACAGCTTGGCGAGTTCAAGACGCCGAGCAAAGAGGAGCTGCTTTCCTACACGGAGGAGGTCCGCAAGGACACAGCGGCACTGATCGATGCTCTGACGCCGGAACGCATCGACGACGAGATGGAGACGGCCTTCGGCCGCTCGATGAGTGTGGGGGAGATCTTCAGCCACCTTTTCTGCGAGATGAACCAGCACGCGGGCCAGATCTCATATTTACGCGGCTATATACGCGGGTACCAGGGGAGGAGGGTATAGGAGTCATCCTCACCCTGGCTACTACTTCGTCGGGAGACTGTTTGGATTGGACCTCCCCTTCCAGGGAGAGGGACCAAAAGATACTCACGTGACATGCGCATAACCCCGACCTTCACGGAGGAGCTGGACCTGGCGGCCCAGGGTTATCGCCTGGTGGCGGGGGTGGATGAGGTGGGGCGAGGTCCCCTGGCCGGCCCGGTGGTGGCCGCCGCCGTGATCCTTCCCGAGGACTGGCTCCGCTGGCGAGGGCCCCGGCGTCGGGGAGCCTACAGCAAGAAACGGCGCGGCAAAGGGCAGGACCCTCGCGAAATCCTGCGGGACAGCAAGGAGCTGACCCGCCTTCAACGTGACAGGCTGTACACCGTCATAACAGGGATCGCGGTCGCCTACGGCCTCGGGAGCGCCTCCCACGAGGTCATCGATAGCAAGGGGATTGTGCCGGCGACCAAGATGGCGATGCGAGAGGCCATCAGCTCGCTGGCCTTTGGGCCGGACGCCCTCCTGGTCGATGCAATTGATCTGTCCGAGGTGGGCCTCCCCTGCCGTCCCATCATCAATGGTGACGCGCTCTGCGGCTCCATCGCGGCAGGCTCGATCGTCGCCAAGGTAACCCGAGACCGGCTCATGGAGGAGATGGACACCCAGTTCCCAGGCTATGGCTTCGCCCAGCATAAGGGATACGCCACACGGGAGCACCTTCGGTCGCTCCGCCGGCTGGGCCCTTGCCCTATCCACCGACGCTCCTTCGCACCGGTGCGGGACCTGCTGATGCGGCCTCGTCTTTTTTGACCTGGAGGAACGTTGAGCCGGTCACGCAAAAGCCTTGGGGATTTCGGCGAGCGGTACGCTCGGGTGCACCTGGCGCGCTCTGGATATGAGATTCTTTCCAACAACCTGCGCCTGAGTGCCGGGGAGATCGACATCGTCGCGCGGGATGGGGAGACGCTGGTCTTCGTGGAGGTCCGGACCCGCCGGGGCGACCGATTGGGTAGTCCCGAGGAATCGATCACTCCACGAAAGGGGCAACGGCTCGTGGAGCTGGCTCTGGAATACTTGCAGCTGATGCCAGGTCCGGAGCCAAGCTGGCGGATCGACGTGGTGGCGGTAGAGATGGGGAAGGGAGGGACGGTCTCCAGGGTGGAGGTCTACAAGAACGCGGTGGATGCCTCCGGTCTCCCTGGGTAGCCCCGAACCACCAGCGGCTGAGAAGTGCCGCTTCCCCCGATGATGGTCGGAAAAACCATGGCCATGTCAGTCCGGAATATTGCTTATGGCGATGTTGACAGCCCCACCGGAGGGCCGCGCCGGACCGTTCGTTCGTATGATTATAGGGCGCCGATGACGGTTTGTGCGGCGCCCGCCGACCGGAGCCACAGGGGGAGCCTGTCCTGAACAACACCGCAAAACATCGAGCGCGGCGCATCATTTCCTTTATCGTGCTGCCCCTCTTGGTGGCTTTCGTGGCCGCCGCCTGCTCGACCAGCAGGCCCACGCCTCCCTCTACCATCACCCCATTTCCGACGGTCTTACCACCGGCCACAGCAACTCCGCTTCCTGCTTCATCTCCAGTCCCTACATCGACAATTTCGGATGCCGCTGTTGCAGAGTCGCCGACGCCGGTCCCGGTCATCTCTGAAGCCCTCTTGATGAAAATCCAGCTCATCGAAGGGCGGGTCACGGAGGACCGCGCTCTCCCTCTGGTGGAGGACTCGCGCCTGAGGTTCATGTCACGGAGCGAGCTGGAGGAGTTCGTCAGGAGCGAGTTTGAAGAGGACAACCCGGACGATGAGATCGCGACTACCCAGGAAATCCTGCAGTTGCTCGGCTTTCTCAAGGAGGGGGAGGACCTGAAGCAGCTCCTCATCGACATCAACTCTCAGGGCATCCTGGGCTTCTTCGACCCGGAGCTGGGGGACCTCGTCATCGTAGGAGATGTGGATAATTTCGCCCCGCTGGAGGAGTTGACGTACGCCCACGAGTATACTCATGTGCTGCAGCACACGAGATTTGACCTCCACGCCTTAAGGGAAAGTGTGGAGGATGACTCAGAGGCCTCGGCGGGTTACCGGGCGCTGGTGGAAGGAGACGCTACCCTGTCCATGTTGCAGTACGCGTTCAAGTATTTCAGCCGCGGCGAGATTGAAAGCATCGCGGAAGACGAGGGGGATCTCGGGGATGAGGATACACCTCAATTCCTGATCGACAGCATCAGTTTCCCTTACCAGGAGGGATTCGAGTTTGTTCTGTCCCTGTTCCAGGACGGAGGTTGGGAGAACGTGGACAGCGCCTACGACGCTCCACCGGTCTCGACCGAGCAGATCATGCACCCCGAGAAGTACCACGACAATGAGCTGCCCGTTCAAGTGACCCTTCCGGACCTGGTAGCGGCGCTGGGCGAGGGTTGGGAGGAGCGCGACCAAGACACGTTGGGGGAGTTCGACCTGAACCTGCTGCTCAAAGTCCACCTGTCCGACTCGATCGCCAGCAGGGCCGCCGGCGGGTGGGGCGGCGACCGGTTTGTATACCTTAATGGGCCTCAGGGTGAACGGCTACTGGTGCTGTTGCTGGCATGGGACTCAGAACGCGACGCCGAGCAGTTCTCGGACGCTTATCTCCGCTGGCTAGAAAGCCAGGACTTGGAACCTGAGGAGACCGCAGCCAAATTGACCTGGTACGACTCAGAACGAGTCTCATCTCTGACCACCGTTGGCGACCGGTCCCTTCTCATCCTGGCTCCGCGGGATGACATCTCCGACCTCATGCTCACCATTTTTCCAGAGTTCTCGTCACCTTGAGGAATGCCGGAAAGTTGCTTTTTCCATCACACGCGTATATAACTTTACAAGGTTGTAACCCTGAAGGATTCATCTTTTTCGGACGGGTAGAAGACGAATGAACTGGTTCGACATCATCCTGATAGTTGTAGGAGTAATATTTCTCTCCATCGGCTTGAAGGTAGGCCTTTTCAGAGCGGTCTTTATGGTGGTGGGCATGATCATTGGGCTGCTGCTAGCTGCCCAGATAAGCGGCCCTCTCGCCGAGGCATTGACCGACAGCGTAGGCAGCGACTCGACAGCCACCGTGATTGCTTACGCCATCGTCCTGGGCGTTACCTTCCTTGTCGCCCAAATGATCGGCCAGGTCTTGAGAAAGATCGTACAGCTGTTGTTTTTGGGCTGGGTGGACAGCCTGGGGGGGGCTGCGTTGGGGGCCGCATCGGCCATACTGGTGGGGTTAGGTATTATAGCGATCATCGCACGGCTGGCGTTCCTGGTGCCGGACGATCTGCCCTCGGTCATCGGCCAGGTTGAGGTCCGGGATAGGATCGAGGAGGCATTGGTTGGGTCTACACTTGTCCCTTACTACATCGATGCGACGGACGCATTGCCTGGAGACACGTTAGGGCTTATCCCAGGAGACTTCGAACGGGCCCTCGACGAGCTGGAGCGAAGGATAGACGAAAAGGAGGCGGCGGAGGAACAGGCAAGCCCGTCCTAAGATGCTAAACTACGCTGTTCTTTTACTGAACCAAAATTACGAGCCGCTCAACGTCTGCGCGGCCCGGCGCGCCGTAGTATTGCTTGGTAAGGGGAAGGCGGAGCTCCTGGAGAATGGAATGGGCTTGATCCACACGCCTTCGAGGTCGCTGCCAGCCCCATCGGTGATCCGGCTAATGTACATGGTGCGGCGTCCGCTGCCGATTCGCCGATTGACCCGTCGAGAGGCGTTTTTGCGAGACCGGCACAGGTGCCAGTACTGCGGGAAAGAGACGCGGGAGCTAACCCTGGACCATGTGATCCCTCGATACCGGGGCGGGCAGCACGCCTGGGAGAACATCGTCAGCGCGTGCATGGCTTGTAACCGCCGCAAAGGAAATCGCACACCCGCTGAGGCGGAGATGCCCCTTATGAGCGACCCCGGACCTCCACCTGCCAACCCTTACTATCCGTTCCTGCCCTATCTGGAAAAACGGACGGAATGGCGCAAGTTCATCCCTTACGGATAGTCCGCAGATTACGCGGATAGCACAGATAGGGCAACTCCCCGACAGGACCGAGACTCGCCATGCCTTGTAAGCGTTTGAGCGTGACTGCGGGGATAGTCCCCAGATTACCGAAAGGCGCTTGGCGCCAATCCTTCTATGGTTCCCATGATCACTTCCTCTGGAGAACCGTTGGGGATATAGATCACCGGTGAGCCCATGCCTGCAGCTTCCAGGTCCATAATCTGCTGTCTGCACTGCTCGGCGGTGCCAACGACGGCTAGCTCGGCCAGCATGGCATCGGTGACCGCGTCCGACGCTCCTGCGCGATCTCGACGGCCCCACCGCTCCTTTACTGCAGCCGTCTCTTCGACGAAGCCATACCGGGCGATGAGGTCGTGGTAATAGCGGCCCATGCCGCCGATGTAGAAGGCCAGGTGGCCGCGAGCCAACGCTCGTGCGGTCGCCAGGTCCTGGGATACGCAAGAGACCAGATAAGGACGGACGTCGATATCGTCCACGCTGCGTCCCGCTCTTTTCGCGCCGACCTCAAGATCACGCTGAAATCCCTGCACGTGCTTGGGGGAGAGGTAGATGGGGGCCCAGCCATCCGCCATCTCACCGGTGAGCTGAACATTCCTGGGCCCCAGGGAAGCAATGAAGATGGGGACGTGCTCTCTCAAGGGAGTGATGGCCATCCTGAAATCGCGGAGGTGGAAAAACTCGCCTTCGTAGTTGACGCGATGGCCGCTCAGGGCCAGGTTGACAATCTCAATGTACTCTCTAGTCCGTTGAAGAGGCCTGTCGTAGGGGACCCCGTGCCAGTCCCGGATAACCTTCTCGCCACTGGAGCCGAGTCCAAGAATCGCTCTGCCGCCCGAAGCTTCGTCAAGCGTGGCGATAGTCTGGGCCAGAAGGCCGGGCGTCCTGCTATACACATTGGCTATGCCGGCAGCCAGCTTAATGGTCGAGGTATTGCACGCCAGGTAGGTCAAAACGGTGAACAGCTCTCGCCCCCAGGACTCGCCTGTCCAGACGGAGTCGTAACCCAGCCCTTCGATTCGCTGGACCAGGCTGGCAACCTCCCGAAGCGGGCGGTCCTGCCTTAGGGTCAGATTGACTCCAATGCGTGGCTGCATTTTGCATTGTCCTCGCTATGTGGGACGTGCTTCCACTAACGTAACCGGCGAGCAGCCTACGCAGACGCGGTCTCCAGCTCCTCCATCGACACCTCGACCCAGGAGCCCGTCTCCAGACGCACGGTGATGGTCTGCTTCAGCGGGTGACCCACCACCACGACGGCGTCTCCATGGGCGGTTGTGACCCGAGCTCCGATCTTGGGGAGGGTCCTTTTAAGCTCCCGATACTGCTCGTATTCGTAACGCAAACAACACCGAAGTCGACCACAGACGCCAGCTAACCCGGGAGGACTCAGTGGCAGGTCCTGCTCCTTGGCCATCTTCATGGAGATGGGGGAAAATTCAGTGAGCCATGTAGAGCAACAAAGGCTTCTGCCGCAGCGGCCTATACCCCCCATGAGCTTGGTCTGGTCTCGGGGGCCGACCTCCCGCAGGTCCACTTTGCTGCCGTATTCCTGCCGAAGTTTCCCTTGGAGGGACCGGTGGTCTACCCGCTCTTCGGCGGTGTAACTGACAATGAGCCGCGAGCTATCCAGGGTGAAGTACGCATCGACAGGTTTTAACTCAAGCTTCATCTCTCGAACCATCTCTCTGCATCGGACCATCACGTCCTGAGCCTTCTCCTTGAGCCTGTCCCGGCCCTCGATGTCCTCAGCGGTCGCTTGCCGGACAACAGGGGGAAGCTCGTCCCCCCGCACTTTGCTCATGATGACCTGGTCGGGGGAGATCACGACGGTCCCCAACTCAAGGCCATGGGTGGTCTCGACCACCACGAAATTGTTGACCTCCAACTCGGCGTCGCCGGGATCACAGTAATGGATCTTGCCGGCTCTGACGAAACGCACTCCAACTACGCCACTCATATCAGCGTCCTTTCTATTGGACCGGCTCTAAGGCGCGCCATTGGCCCGGCTGAGCGCGGGCAGGCTTAACATGAGCATATCAAGAGCAATCCTTGGATTTACGTTCTTTTGCAAACGCTCGGGGGTAGCATGCACCTGCCGAAGAGCATCGGCGATCTGCGCCGACGAAAGCCCGCTTGCCATAGCCTCCAGACTCTCTATCCGGTCCGCGTTGATGACTGAGCTGGACTGACCGCCCTTTACCAGAAGGGCGTCACGCCAGCAACGGCGAAGAGCATCAAGCCAGCCGAATACTTCCTCCCGGCGGCGGGGGAAGTCGTTGGCGAGACGACCGGCGGCGGCCAGGCGCTGGTGCGTGCTAAGGCCAGGAAGCTCTAGCGCCTCGTCTACCCTCTCGGATAGCTCCTCCAGGACCTGCTCGTCCTGAGCAGCGGCTATTGCCCATCCGATGCTTCCGTCCGCCAAGCCGGCCAGGAGGCGCGCCCGGTCCGGCTCAACATCGCAAACCGAAGCCAAATGACCCTCGATCACCTCTTTCGGCACGGGTCGCAAGTGATAGCACTGGCACCGAGAGAGAATCGTCGGCAGGACTGCATGTTCTTCTGCGGTTAGCAAGATCAGGCAGACAGCGGAAGGAGGCTCCTCAAGGGTCTTCAACAAGCGGTTCGCGGCATCCTGAGATAGGTGCTCCGCACCGTCGATGATGAACACACGATGGACCCCCTCGTAGGGTTGCAACCCTGCGGCCTGCTGAAATTCTTTGATCTGCTCAATGGTGATCACCTTGCGGACTGGCCCTTCAGAGTCATGCAGCACGCCGATGATCTGGACATCGGCATGCTTGCCTCCTGCGATACGATGACACTGTCCGCAAGAGCCGCAGGGCTTCCCATCCTCGACGCAGTTCAGGGCCTGGGCAATGTTCAGCGCCAAGCGCATCTTACCAACGCCAACGGGCCCATCGAACAGGTAGGCGTGGGACATCTGCCCAGCTTCCAGCCTACGGGCCAACGTGGCGACCACCCTGTCATGTCCCACTACGGACCACATATCATCCCCTAGAATACATCTAGCCCCATGATATCGTCGATGGTCTCACGCCTTCGCCACAGCTCGGCATGTCCATCGTTGACCAGTATGATCGGCGGCCGAGGCACAACATTATAATTGCTGGCCATCGGGATGCAGTAGGCGCCTGACGCGGGGATGGCGATGATGTCACCGTGCTTCACCAGCGGCAGCTCGATGTCCTTGATGAGAATATCGCCCGACTCGCAATACTTGCCACAGATGGTGACCCGCTCTTTGCCGTCACTTTCCACAGACCCGGCGACCAGGGCCTCATATCGGGACCCGTAGATGGCCGGGCGAATATTGTCTCCCATTCCTCCATCCACGGCGACGTATTTACGGACTCCGGGGATCTCTTTGATAGCGCCTACGGAGTAAAGGGCGACACCCGCCCGACCCACTATGGCACGGCCCGGCTCGATCATCAGTTTTGGGAGGTCGAACCCGTACGTTTCGCAAGCCTTCCGCAGCGCGCCGGTGATAGCTTCCGCGTAGGCTGAGATGGGCGGGGCTGGGGCGTCGACGGTGTACTGGATAGCGAAGCCCCCTCCGGGGCTGAACTCACGGAGCTCCATCCCGTGGTGGTCTCGCATCGCGGCAGCAAACTGCATTCCCACCTCGATGCCCTGGCAAAAAGGCTCCATCTCAAAGATCGGGGAGCCCAGGTGCATGTGCAGTCCGATCACTGAGAGGTTTGTGGCCTCTAAGGCCTGCTTCATGGCCTCCTGGGCTTGGCCGGTGGCAAGGGAGAAGCCGAACTTGCTATCTATTATTCCGGTCGTGGTGTGGTGATGAGTGTGGGGGTCTACCCCAGGAGAGATACGTAACAGCACGTCCTGGCGAAGTCCGCTCTCCCCAGCCAGAATGTTTAGCAGCCGCAGCTCATCGAATCCATCGACCACGATCCGCCCCACTCCCCAGTCGAGTGCAAGCTTCAACTCCTCCGGACCCTTATTGTTGCCGTGGAAGTACACTCGCCCAGGAGGGAAGCCGGCTGACTTGGCCACCGCTACTTCACCACCGGAAACGACGTCAAGGCCCAGACCTTCTTCGGCTAGCAAACGGGCGAAGGGACGGTTCAGAAATGCCTTGCTCGCGTAACTCACCGCCACGTCTGGATAACGAGCGGAGAATTCGCCGATAAATGCCGAGCATTGACCGCGCAGGGTCGCCTCATCGAAGACATACAGGGGAGTGCCGAAACGCTCAACGAGAGCGGAGGCGGTCACTCCACCCAGGACCAGGTGGTTGCGCGAATCGACCTGCACCGTCTGGGGGAACACGGGCAGCCGGTCTCTAAACAACGGCGAGCCTCGTTATGGGGCCGAGTTACGGCATGCGTCCTGCGTTATTACCGCTGACCATGCCGGGACAATGTAATAAATCCTGTTCAAATGCTACCCTTGCGCTCAGGAACCGTCAAGAAGGAGAAGTTGAGGCTACCCCTGAGTCTTGAGATGGACCCAGGGACCTAGCCCAAACGGACCCTGAGGCCAATCCTAATAAACCGGTATTATTGGCGCAGCGGGAGAACGTCTTGGCAGCACTACCAGTCCTGGTCTTGACGGGTTGGTACCCCTATGCTAAAGTCCAGGATCACGGGCCGGTAGCTCAGTGGCAGAGCAGCGGACTCTTAATCCGCCGGTCGTGGGTTCGAATCCCTCCCGGCTCACATGTAGATCAGTCGAGAGCGGGGTGTGGATGGGCTGCCAGCCGAGCCGTCTTGGGGAAGTGTCGGAACTGGCAGACGAGCATGATTTAGGATCATGTGCCGCAAGGCGTAGGAGTTCGAGTCTCCTCTTCCCCATATCGAAGAGGACCGCGCGCAGTTGCGCGTAAAAAAGCCCGGAGGGCGGTGAAGCCGCCCGCAGATAAGACCCCCGCTAGGGAGGGCTCATTTTGGTAACTAACGGCGACGGCAAAACTCTTCTCGAGGTGGAGGGCCTGAGTACCCATTTCTTTACGTCCGCCGGGGTGATCAAAGCAGTCGACGACGTTACCTGGAGCATCCAAGAGGGTGAGACTATCGGCCTTGTGGGGGAGAGCGGCTCCGGAAAGAGCGTCAGCGCCCTTTCCGTCTTGCGCCTGATACCGGACCCCCCAGGGAAGATCATCGCCGGCAAGATCAATTTCAACGGAGTAAACCTACTGGAGCTCCCTCAAAAAGATATGCGTCGCATCCGGGGAAACGATATCGCCATGGTCTTTCAGGAGCCCATGACTTCCCTGAACCCGGTCCTGACGATAGCCAGGCAATTGACGGAAACCTTGGAGCTCCACCTGAAAATGAATAAGACGGCAGCCAAACAAAGGGCGATCGAGCTCCTGCACCAGGTCGGCATACCGGACCCCGGCCGGCGCGTGGACGATTACCCTCACCAATTCAGCGGCGGTATGCGCCAGAGGGTTATGATAGCCATGGCCATCTCCTGCAACCCAAAGCTGATTATCGCCGACGAGCCCACGACAGCCCTGGACGTGACTATTCAAGCGCAGGTACTTGAGCTGGTCAGGGAGATGAGCGTCGAATTCAACACCGCGGTCGTGATTATCACCCACAACCTTGGTGTCGTCGCCCGCCATGCTTCGCGCGTCAACGTGATGTATGCCGGCCACATAGTGGAGACGGGCTCTTCGGAGGACATCTACGGAAGACCACGGCACCCCTACACCCTCGGCCTGCTGCAGTCGGTGCCCAGGCTGGACGAGCCGAGGAAAACCCGCCTGCTACCTATCGAAGGGTTGCCCCCAGACCTCGTCAACCTACCCCCGGGCTGTCCGTTCCGCCCACGGTGCCGCTATTCGATCGACAAGTGTGCGGAAGAAAACCCCTTGCTTATGAAGGTTGGGGAGGGCCATCTATCGGCCTGCTGGGTCGACGTTACAACGGCGGAGGCAAGAAAATGACAACACAAGAGCAACAGATAACACCAGAAGCCGCGGAGTCCAGGGACCCGTTTGCCAACGCCGAAACCCTCCTTGAGGTCAAAGACCTGAAGATGTATTTCCCCGTGCACGAGGGGGTGATCATCCAGCATAAGGTTGCCGACATCAAGGCAGTGGATGGCGTAAGCTTCCATATTAGAAGGGGTGAGACCCTGGGCTTGGTCGGCGAGAGTGGTTGTGGCAAGACAACCACAGGTCGGGTTATCCTTCAACTCTATACACCAACAGCCGGCCAGGTGCTCTTTGAGGGGACTGACCTTGTTGGATTGAAATCTAACGAGATGCGCGCTTTCCGAAGGCGTATGCAGATCATCTTCCAAGACCCCTACGGCTCTCTAAACCCAAGGATGACCGCTGGAGGCATTATAGGTGAGCCGATGTCGATTCACCGTACGGTCCAGAACGGCAAGGAGCGTCAGGAACAGGTGGAGGAGTTACTTCAAACAGTAGGGCTAAACCCCTACATGCGCGACCGTTACCCTCACGAGTTCAGCGGCGGCCAGCGGCAACGCATCGGCGTTGCTCGGGCCTTGGCGGTCCGGCCAGCCTTCATCGTTTGCGACGAGCCGGTCTCCGCGCTGGACGTCTCCATTCAGGCCCAGCTCATTAATCTGTTGGAGGAGCTGCAAGAGCAGTTCAACCTCACCTATCTCTTCATCGCCCATGACATGGCGGTCGTCCGCCACATCAGCGACCGGGTTGCGGTCATGTACCTGGGGAAGATAATGGAGCTGGCGGACCGCACGGAGATCTTTGAAAACCCCCTTCACCCCTATACCAAGGCCCTGCTTTCAGCGGTGCCGATCCCAGACCCAGTTATTGAGGCAAAGCGCGAGCGAATTATCCTAACTGGGGACGTGCCAAGCCCCTTGCGGCCTCCTTCAGGCTGCGTTTTCCACACCCGCTGTCCAATCGCCATCGACGTCTGCAAAGAAGAAATACCTGAGTGGCGGGAGATTTCCACAGAACACTGGGCTGCATGTCACCGAGTCTAGCCCTAACCTGCTCTCCAAAGGAGAAAAGGACGGGGCCCCTGAGTTCAGGGCCCCCGTCCTTTTCTTCGTGGATAGCCTGGGTGCTAGCTGCCGCCAGGCATCTCTCCTACCCCTCAGCCACCGTATGCTAGTATGAGATAACCATGGACCAGTCCCGCATCCGTAACTTCTCGATCATTGCCCACATCGATCACGGAAAGTCAACGCTGGCTGACCGCCTTCTCGAAGTCACGAACACCGTCCCGAAGCGCGAGATGTCAGACCAGTTCTTGGACCAGATGGACCTGGAGCGTGAGCGGGGTATCACGATCAAAGCCCATCCTATTCGCATGCTCTATCCAGCCCTGGATGGACATCTGTACGAACTAAACTTGCTGGACACCCCCGGTCACGTAGACTTCTCTTACGAAGTATCCCGAAGCGTAGCAGCCTGCGAGGGTGCGCTGTTGGTGGTTGACGCCAGCCAAGGAATCGAGGCTCAGACCCTGGCTAACGTCTACCTGGCGCTGGAGCATGACCTGACCATCATTCCAGTGATGAATAAGATCGATCTGCCCGGAGCCGAGCCTGAACGGGTCTCTCAAGAGCTGACCGACGCCTTCGGGTTCAAACCGTCGGAGATCCTGCATATATCCGCCAAGGACGGGACTGGTGTCCAAGAGGTCCTGGAAGCCGTCGTGGCCCTTGTCCCGCCTCCTTCTGGCTCTCGGAGCGCCCCACTGCGGGCGCTGATATTTGACTCAAAATATGACTCCTACAAGGGTGTCATTGTCTCCTGCCGCGTGGTAGATGGACGAGTCGGAGGTGGTGACCGGCTTAAAATGATGTCCACGGGTGTGTCGATGGAGCCTCTGGAGATCGGCGCTTTCAAGCCAGCGTTCTCTCCTTTGGACAGCCTGGAGACCGGGGAGGTCGGGTACATAGCCACCGGCTTGAAGGCCGTCGAGGACAGTCGCGTCGGGGACACCGTCACCACGGAGGAGTCACCAGCTAAGGAGCCACTGCCGGGGTATAAACAGCTGAAGCCGATGGTGTTTGCAGGGCTATTCCCGGTACAGGGACAGGACTACCTGCAATTGCGGGAGGCCCTGGAGAAACTGAAGCTTAACGACGCTTCGCTGCACTTCGATCCGGAAAATAGCCTCGCCTTGGGCGCTGGGTTCCGTTGCGGCTTCCTGGGCTTACTGCATATGGAGATCGTACAAACACGTTTGGAACGCGAGTACAATCTGGAGCTGCTGGCTACAGCCCCCAGCGTCGCCTACAGGGTGGTGATGAACAACGGTCAGACCCGTGAGGTAGACAACCCGGCGAATTTTCCCGGGCCTCAGGAATTTCGGGAAATCCTGGAGCCCTGGGTGGAGATTACCGTCGTAGCGCCAAACCGTTTTGTGGGAGCCATTATGGAGCTGGTATCCCGCCGGCGAGGCGAGTTTCAGAGAATGGAGTACCTGGATACCAAGTCATCCCAGGACCTACCTAAGGGCAAAGAGCCGTCCACCGACCCACGGGTCCTTTTGGCTTACCACATACCTCTGTCCGAGGTGCTGTTGGACTTCTATGACCAGCTAAAGTCCCGCACTCAAGGCTACGCCTCCTTGGACTATGAATATTTGGAGCCCCGTCCTGGGGACCTGGTCAAGCTGGACATTCTGGTGAACGGCCAGCCCGTTGACCCCCTGTCATTAATCGTTGACCGACGCAACACCTATCGGAACGGAAAAGAGCTGGTGGAGAAGCTGGAAACCTTGATTCCCAGACAGCTCTTTGACGTCCCCATACAGGCCACGGTAGGCAGCAAGGTGATCGCCAGGGGGAACATTCGCGCGATGAGAAAGAACGTGCTGGCCAAATGTTACGGCGGAGACGTCACCCGCAAGATGAAGCTGCTGCACAAGCAGGCTGAGGGCAAAAAGCGAATGAAGATGGTGGGTCAGGTAGAGATTCCCCAGGAGGCGTTCTTGGCCCTGCTCAAGCTCGGGAAGTAGCGCGTACAGACGGACTCATCCCCCGGCGGGAAAGAGCCAGGGGGTGATGAGGCAAGGAGCCCGCGCTTGCAAGGAAACCCCATCGTCGGCGGACACCCTCACCCGAGCTCCCTGTCCGCCAGCTCTTTCAGCCATGGCCGGAACTCCGCCTCGGTATCGGAGCGTTGGAGCGCAAGTATCACCGAAGCTTTCAGCAGCCCCAGCGGCGTTCCCGCGTCGTGAAGGGTACCTTCGTACTCGTAGGCGAAGATGGCCTGGGTCTCCAGCAGCGCGTTGATGCCATCAGTTAGCTGAATCTCGCCAATGGCGCCAGGCTTCACTTTTTCCAGCGTGTCGAATACCTCAGGCGTCAGGATGTAACGGCCCATGATCGCCAGTCTCGAGGGGGCCTCCTCCAACGGTGGCTTCTCGACCAGCCTCAGCACCCGGTACGTTCGCTCGGCGGTCTGCTCAGCGTCGATGATGCCATAGCGGCTCACGTCGGTATCGGAAACGCGTTTCACTGCCAAGACGCTGGCGCCGTGGTGAAGATGGACATCCATGAGCTGCTTTATGGCCGGCGTGGGAGCGTCGATCACGTCATCGGGCAGAAAGACGGCGAACGGCTCCCGGCCAACGTGCGACCTGGCGGTCAGCACCGCATGCCCCAGGCCGAGCTGCTCCTCTTGGACCACACTGGAGATATTGGCCATCCGCGAGAGCGCCTGTATCTGGTCGAGGCGCTTCTGGTCGCCCTTCCATTCCAGGAATCGCTCGAGGTCGGGGGAAGGCCTGAAATAGTCTTCGATAGCCTGGTTGCCTGGAGAAGTAACCAGGATGATGTCCGTGATGCCGACTGCGGCCGCCTCGTCGATGGAGTATTGGATCACCGGGCGGTCGATGATGGGCATCACCATTTTGGGTGTTGCCTTGCTGGCCGGCAGGAAGCGCGTGCCCCATCCGGCGACAGGGATTACCGCCGTCTTAACCGCCATGGTCCCAGCGCCTCCAGTACAGGTGTGCCCGCATTGTAACAGAGGAGACCGTCTCAGGCGGAATGGGTCATGGGAGGGGGAAACGGAAATTGGCGAAGCGAGAGGCTGAGGTCATCGCTGAGGGAGCTCGGGACTTGCGCGACGCTTCACAGGGGTGGGGAACCATCGCCTCCATAGATGTCTCGAGGCCGGCAGCATACCAAAGCTCCACACGTCCAGGTGGCTCACCATCTGAAGCTGGATCAACCTGGTGTAGATATTTGAGGTAAGAGAGCCAATCAAGACGATGGCGGCGGAGATGTAAAGCCAGCCCATAAGCAACATCACGGAGGAGAGGGAGCCATATACTTGGTCCAGATCGCCTCGCTGCCGGGTGTAATTAAAGAAGATAGCCTTGGCTACCTCAAAGGCAATAGCCGTGATGGCTGCGCCGAAGAGGACGTCGCGAAAACGTACCAACCTGTTGGGGAGAAACCAGAATATGAAGGAAAAAGCGATGAAGGTTATCCCCAGGGACAGGCCTGACTGCCATGCGGCTCCGCCGAAGACGCCCGTTTGGTCGTCAAACTGGCGTATGACTGAGGTGGAATAGAGCAGGAGCATGAAGAGAAGTCCAGACCCGGCGGTCAGGGTAAGGTCGATGAAGCGCTCCCTCAAAAAGGGGCGGGGTACGCGCACATTCCAGGTGACGTTGATGCCTTTTCGCAGCGTTGCAAAGACTGCCGTGGAGGCCCAAATCAGTCCAATGAGGGCCAGCGGGCCTATCGTCACCGTGCGGGCGCCGGTGCTCACAGTCTGAGCGATGACGGTCTGCGAGACGGGGATGAAGGTCCCTATCAAGCGCGTCAGCTGCTCATCACGGATCGGACCCTCGGGCTGGAACAGGTCATAGCCGATGATGATGAGAAGGGAGAGCGGAAAAAGAGAAAAGAAGGAGTAGAACGCAAGCGCCGCGGCCATCTGCATGGAATTGTTGGTGAGGAATTCCTGCACCGCCTTGGCGCAGAAAACAACAAAGGCCCTGAATGACTTTTCACGCGGGGGAGGGCCGGCGCCATTGCTCTCAGCGGTCGCCGGGGAAGTCGGTCCCGGGGATTCTACCTTCTCAAGAGTCTGGGCTATCATGAGACCGGATTGTGTCTATTGGTTGCCAACTGGGTCAACCTTGTTCGGGTCTAAGCGCGGCTGCCGCTGCGATAGACTCGATCGTTTTTTCCTGACAATGAAACAGCTGCTGGATACCCCTCTCGGCGGTTGCGAGGAGCGAGTCCAGGCTACTCCTTGAAAAGGGTTTGCTTTCAGCCGTCCCCTGGACCTCGACGAAGTCGCCGCTACTGGTCATCACCACGTTGAAATCGACTTCCGCGTGGGAATCCTCTTCGTAGCAGAGGTCTAGCAACTCCTCGCCAAAGACGATGCCCACACTGGTAGCGGCAACCGCGGTGGTCATGGGCACGGCTGGAAAAACCCCCTCCTCCACACGCCGGCTCATGGCGTCGAAGAGCGCTACATACGCCCCGGTGATGGCCGCCGTTCGCGTGCCGCCATCGGCCTGCAGCACATCGCAGTCCACCGTAAAGGTCCTCTCGCCCAACACTTCAAGATTGGTCACCGCCCGCAAGGACCGGCCGATGAGTCGTTGGATCTCGAGACTCCTGCCGCTTCGGCCTTGAGTCTCCCGGGGAGTGCGCACTTGGGTAGACCTGGGGAGCATGGCATATTCAGCAGTGACCCAGCCCCGCCCCTCTCCTCTGAGGAATGCTGGGACACGGTCCTCAATGGTCACTGCGCACAGGACTTGGGTCTTGCCCGCTTCAATCAATGCCGAACCCTCGGCAAAAGTGAGCACCCCAGTCTTTATCTTCACCGGTCGCAACTCGTCGTTCGCCCGGCCGTCGATACGGGCCAGAGTACACCTCCAGATGCCATGCGCCTCAGCACCCGTATTATATCAGTAGAACGGCGATTCCTGCATCTGAAGGTTTTTCAGGATGAAGGCATGCCTCCGCGTCATTACCTGAGCGTAACGATCCGGCGAGGTTATCCGCTACTGTAGGCCCCGGGGTTCCAGTAGTCGCGGTTGGCCTTGATTTTGCCCCCCTCGATCTCGAAAATGCTCGCGGCCCTCAGCTCTAACCTTCGGCCCTTTCTGGTGAGACGGTCGAGCCGCTCGTGCATGACCAGGTTTCCCTGGGCTACCCGATTCACGACCTCGATCTCCACCTCGACGATGTTCCGGGTGTAGCGGGCGAATTGTTCCCGGATCGCCTCGCGGCCTCTGTACGGCTCGGACGGAACGCCGTCTTCCCACACGGCATATCAAGCATGATTCGGCGTCTCCTAAGACGATCCTTCTCCGAAGTGCGACCGCTAGTTTCTAAGATTGAGCCCATCCGACCGCTCTCTACGACCGCACAACCCAAGTCGCGTTTCAGTGCCAGCGCAAGCGTGGACTTCAAACTCAAAGAAGGGCCCGTTAGGATTCCAGCTAGATGACGGTAGCCGGCGCATGCCTTGCATACAACTTCGCCATGTGGGGCTTCGCTACTGCAACCAGAACATATCTGCTGTATAACACTCTCCAGATGTAACATCGATGACCTCGCAAGTGATGACACAAAGGGACCACAGTCTATTCCTTGAGTAATCACGCTGAAAAAGTCCCGCCAACAAAAAAGCCTCCCGCTTTGGGGAGGCTAACCTCTGAATCTTGTTATGCCTTAGGAGTCTGCTAACACTCCCCCAATTGAATTGCCCCATGGCCGGGTACCATGGTCCGCCAGTGATTAATGTAGGGGGTGAACGTCATAGTGGTAATTCTTTCAGATCCTGTCGAAAATCTTTGCTGCCCTGATAATACCACAATGCAATCCAGGAAATCTGTCCGGGGATGTACGGGAGCTATCGGAATCTGCACCGCCAGGGCTTGGCGTTGAAGGCCGCTACACCCGAGAGGATAGAGCTACGCCCGCGGCACCTGCGGCTCGGTCAGATACGACTTGACTGAAAAACCTCGCCATTGGTCTTCTGGGTCAACGACCGGCCATCGCCCCCGCCAGAGACAGTGCAAATCCGAAGGATAGAACCGCAAAGCCATACGCCATCCCTTTCCAAACGTTCCGCGTCTGGTCAGAGGTGGCTCCATCACCTTCGACGTAGGCAATCACGTAGATGAGAAGGTGGACGGCAACAACTATCACCGGCACGATCGCGATTGATACCACGTACCCTAGCAGCAAGGCTATCAGTATCCCCCAAAGGTAATACGGGCCCAGAGGGGGTTGCAAGATTCCCCCGATTACACCGATTAACCCGCCTACCAGCGCAGCCGGGGCATATTCAAAAAGGGCGTCTCGGCCTGTCTCGGCCTGTATAGGTGCTTTCATATAACCCGTCTAATGTTCTGAACCATCGGCTAATGCGTATGAGGCCACGCTTGTTACTGAGGCGTGTGCCATTAATATCGAACATTAAGGCTATAGTTAGGGGATACAACAATACCTTGCTGGGAAAAGGGGTCAACCAATTTCGCAAACGCGCCAGGTTCGCGGACCCCACTGCGAATAGCCCTAGAAACAGCGTGGACAATGCCTCCAAAGATATCCCAGCTACAGTCAGGAAGGGAAACGGGTCGTCCAACTGGCCTCTCCATCTTGGCAAGCTTCAGATGCCACCTCGAGCTCAATCCCATCATTTGCAATTCATTTGCAAATGGCCCAAGAGGCCGTTGTTGGCCCGTCTCAATTTGGCCTGTTTTACTCTGGTGCCGAAGGTCGGAGTCGAACCGACACGAGGTTGCCCTCAACGGTTTTTGAGACCGCCGCGTCTACCATTCCGCCACTTCGGCCCGTTCAGTTGGACGGCCCAATTATAAAGGCTCATCGGGCCGTTTGATATGTATTTGATACGTCTTGATCTGTCAGGGTCGCTGAGGGCGGGCGAGCATTTTATTGAGGCGGAGCACGGCCAGGCCTGCGCGCCGGGCGCTATCAAGATAGCCCTCGAACCCACTCCCCCTTGGTGAGTAGGGGGGCCTCGGCATGGCTTGACCGCCGGTGGCGTGAGAGTAACATGGATACCGCACGGGAGTAGTGGCGAGAATGTGTCATTGATGGCTGCTATGGGAATCCCGGCTGTATCCTGAGTATTGTCGCCAAAGGAAATGGTTAGGGGGTAGACGAGCCATGGTCTCACGCCTGCGGCGTCCCAAAGTCGCCTTTGACATGAAGATCGATGATGGCCCCCTCTACCCTGGTGACGAGGTCCATCTCGACTTAACCCTTCATCCGCGGGAGAAGGCCGAGGTACGCCAGGGCCACGTCGAGATCACCTGCCTCCAGACCTACTGGCAGCAAGTCCGGCGTTACGTCTACTCTCGGTATGGAGGGTATTACCGCACCAGCCTCTATCGATACACCGAGGTCCTGTTCAAAGACTCTCAGACCTTCGTTCAAGCCACCCAGCTGATGACCGAGATGCCGTTGCGCAAAGGAAACACCTTTGTGCTGCCTGATGGAGCGCCGCCTACGGTCCATGGTGGCGCCGTCAATATCCACTGGGGCATCGCGGCATCGGTGGACGTAGCCAAGAAGCGCGACCTGCATCTCAATACCGATCTCATGGTCTCGACGCGTCAACCGCCGGCCAGCTCTGGCGCCGAGCTGGAACCCATGGCCCGAACCGAGGCCACGTTCGAGCAGGGCACGATGTCCCTATCCGTGCCGTCGGGGCCGGTGAGGGCGGGAGACACCATAACCGGGACTCTGCAGCTCAACCTTCGCGAGGGCCTGAGCCTGCGTGAGGTCAGGGTCGAGCTCGCCCGCTTGGAGATCGCCGGCCACAGGAGTTGGTCCGGGGTCATGGACCAGCAGGTCATAGAGGAGAGTCCTGACCTCGGGGCAGGGCGGGTCCACGAATGGCGCTACCGCCTGCAGGTGCCGGCGGGACCCTGGCCCACCATCCAGACGTCACGGTCCAGTCTGGAGTGGCGCGTCCGGGCCGTCCTGGACCGTCGCGGCAAGAGCGACCCTGTCGTTGAGGCGGCGGTCGGAGTCCACACAGGGCCTGACCGGGTGTGAATCGAGCGCCACGGCGAGCAGGCTGTCGCTCTTTACGACGAGTCACTCAGGCCGCCGCAGAGGTGGCCATGCGGCCCCTGATGAAGCGGATGCTGAGCCGGAAGGATGTCCTGAAAGCGGCATTGCGGTCGACTCGTCGGTCGACTAAGGACTGTTATAACGATCGGAGGCCCAGACCGCATGACTAGTTGGTACCGACACCGGGTCCGTGTGTCCGAGTCATGAGACTCCAACTTCTGCGACGGTGGACGGTGCTCCAGCCTGCGTTGTTCGTTCTCATCGGCTCCCTGGTGGCCAGCGCCTTCACGGCGATCGTGATTGTGGTCCAGGGGGATTTCAGCGACCTCGACGGCAAGGTGCTCGGCACCACCGGCGCCGTGGCCGGCTTCACCCTTCTGGCCTTCCCGAGCCTGGTCCACCTGGAGCGCCGTCGCTATCTCCCCTTGTCCGCCTCCGCCGTTGTTGCATCGTTAGCGTCCTTCGGGATGCTGGTCACGCTGATATGGGGTTTTGACGCGTTCGCGGACACATCCTCCGCCAAAACGCTGGGCACCCTGGTCATCATCGCGTTCGCGGCCAACCACCTCTCCGTGATCCTATTCGCTTGGCCCGGGGGAAGCGCGCCGGTTGTCGTCTGCGTCGGTTTGACCGCAGCCCTGGTCACGGTCGTAGCGACCATGCTGGTCACAGCCATCTGGGGAGAGGTAGGCGCCGGGTCTTACTGGCGGGCTTTGGCCGCGCTGGTAATTCTGGACGTGCTGGGCACCATCACCACCCCGTTGCTGGCACGCACCATCTCTCCCAGGAAGTAAGCGCTGTTGACCTTCTCATCATTGTACGAGCTGTCAAACTGGCGCGGTAAGCTGATGAGAATATCCCGGCACGCCGGCCGCGGCTTGAGCGCCTTGAGCCAGCCTGATGTGCCGAGGGTCAGAATCGAACTGACGACACCACAATTTTCAGTCGTGTGCTCTACCAACTGAGCTACCTCGGCAGGGGAGTTCTATCGTACCGATGGGGCCGCTTCTCTGTCAAGGAACCGGCCTCCCGGGTAGTGTCCTGATAGGACACTACCGTTTGGCGAGTCCCTACCGGCGCTTCCGCGGGCGAGGGATGCCCCCGAACCGCAGCCGTAACAGCCCTTTGACGTCCCCCCAGGCGGTCTTGACGATTCTGACCCTAGTGTCCGGATCATCCACCCAATGGACAGGGACTTCCGCGATCCGGTACCCCCGCTTCTCCCCGATAATCAGTATTTCCGTGTCCAGAAACCAGCCCAGGTCCCTGGTGACCGGGATGATCTCCTCGGCAGCCCTGCGGCTCATTGCCTTGAAGCCGCACTGGGCATCGCTGAATCGGGTGAAGAACAAGAGCTTGATGAGCAGATTGTAAGAGCGAGAGGTGATCTCGCGGCTCAAGGTGCGCTGCTCTACCTTGGCTCCTTTGAGCAACCGCGACCCGATGGCGATATCGTAGCCGTCGCGAGCGATGGCGTCGACCAGCCTGGGCAATGCTGCCAGGTCCGTGGAGAGGTCTACGTCCATGTAGCAGACGACATCGGCCATGCTCTCCAGCCACGCTTTCCGAAGAGCTCGTCCTCTTCCCCGTTCAGGCAGGTGGATGGCCGCCACTTCTTCCGGATGCTGGGCGGCCTCTTCCTGGGCGACGGCCAGCGTCCTGTCCGTCGAGCCGTTGTCGGCGACAACCACCCGCCACCGGTAGTCCGGGAGCTCTGCGGAGGAGAAGGCCCTGAGTCTCTCGAGGGTCTGTGGAAGCTGCCTCTCCTCGTTGAGGCATGGGATCACGATATCGAGGGTAGGCCGCTCCGCCACAATACCGACCTCCTGCAGAAATGGCGTCGGTATTATAGGTGGCGGGTGTTGACCCTGTCGAGCAAGACGCCGCCCCGGCGGCTATAGGGCCATCGCCAGCTGCTCTCCAGGGACCGGACCGGCGGCGAGCCGCGATAACGAGGGGGGCTGAGGAGCGAGGCCGTATCGGTCCTGGAGCACCGCAACCAGGTCGTCAAGCCGCCGGGTGTAACCCCTGGAGGCATAGGCGCCGGGGAACATCGTGCGGCAGCGGGGCACGAGGTCCGGATACTCGCGCCGGAGGAAACCCTCGAAGTGCTCTTTGACCCCCGGTTTCAGGTAGAGGACCCTGGTAGTGACGAAGCGGGCCCCATGCTCCGCGGCGGCGTGGGCTGCGGCCTCCAGGTTTTCCAGAGAATCGGTCACACCCGGTACCACGGGCGCCAGGGCCACCCCGGCGTTGACACCGGCGTCTATGAGCCGCTGCATCGCCAGCAGACGCCTTAGAGGCGGGGGCGTTCCCGGCTCCAGCCTCCGCCAGATATCCGTGTCGACCGTCGGAACACTGAAAGAGACGGTGCAGCCGGCCCCCTCTGACATGCTGCTCAGCAGATCGGCGTCACGCACGATGAGGGTCCCTTTGGTCACGATCCCCACGGGAGTGCGGTAATCTCGGAGGGCTTCGAGAATGCCTCGGGTGATCCGATACTTTCCCTCGATGGGCTGGTAGGGGTCTGTGGCCGTGCCCAACGCGACCTGTTCACGCTTCCACGAGCGCCTTGCCAGCTCGTGGCGCAGGACTTCCGGTGCGTTGACCTTGACGAAGATCAGGCTCGTAAAGTCCTCTCCAGCGTCCAGGTCAAAGTAGGCATGATATCGGCGGGCGAAGCAGTAGTGGCAAGAGTGAACGCAGCCTCTGTAGGGGTTGATAGACCACTTGAAGGCCATGTTCGGGACGCGGTTCAGAACACTTTTGCAGGGGGCCTCCTCGTAACGAGCTGCGCGCATCGCCGCCTCCTCTCCAGGAGCCGCAGCGTAGTATCAGAACGCATGTTCTGTCAATGGCGGCGTGGCGGCAACGGCTGAGGGAGCGGCATCCGAGGTGCACGGGAGCCGTCGAACACGGAAGGCGAATAACACCAGCGGCTGTACAGCCGAATTCCTGGGACGGGTGGCGCCCCACGAGCTCATCAGCTCACCGGTCTTCGGTCTGGGGCACATCAGGACCGGCGCCTGGTGAGCCTGCCCGGGACTGCATAGCGCTGCGCTCCGTCAGCCGCCGGGCGAGGGGAGCGAGTCGGATGGCGTTGCCCGCGACGATGGAGCCCCCAAGGCCCACGGCAAAGGCGATGCCTCGCACCTCGGCGACGCCGCCCATCCCGAACGCCCCTATCTGGACCCCGCTCATCATCAGCGTGTAGAACCCCGAAACCCGTCCCCGCATAGCCTCGGGGGCTATGGTCTGGGCCAGGGTATTGCCCATGGTGTCGTAGATGGACCCCGCTCCCCCTGCGAGGAAAATCAGAGCCAGGGAAAGGGGAAGGCTCCGAGAGAACGAGAAGATGAGCAGGAACACCCCAAAGGCGATGGCCGCGCCGACAAACACGCGTCCCTTATCGTAGATGTCTCCAAGCGCGGAGATCGCCAGGGTAGCGGTGACCCCACCGACACCCCACAGGGAGGTCAGAAGGCCCAAGGTGACCGCGTCGGCATCCAGCAAGTCGCGCACCACGACGGGGAGCATGAAGAGGGTGGCGAAGCCGACGCTTTCGGTGAATGCGACGACCATCAGCATCATCCGCGTTGGACGGTCCCGGAAGGCGAAGCCGGCCCCCTCCTTGAGATCGGCCCACATAGCCGTGGCACTGCTGCGCTCCCTGGGTGGGGCTATTACTCGGGACAGCGCTGCCATCGCAAGAACGGCCACCCCGCTGAGAGCAAGGAAGAGCGTCCCGACCCCGGCGCCATCCAGAACAAACCCGGCGACCAGGGGGCCGACGATGAAGGCTGCGTTGGCGGCCATGAACTGCCCCCCGATGGCGTTCTGGACCCGATCGCGTCCGACGATGTCAAAGGTGAGGCTGTTCCGGGCCGGCAGATGGGTGCCACGAACAAGCCCGTACACCGTGGCGGCCAGCATGATGTGCCAGGTCCGGATGACATCGGCGACGGCCAGGAGACCCAGGGACACCAGGATCACGGCCATGATCATCTGGCCGGCCATGAGTACCCGCCGTCGGTCCAATCGGTCGGCGAGGACGCCGCCCCAGATACTGGTCAGCAGCGCGGTGAAGCCACTGAGTCCCGCCGCCAGTCCCACCAAGAAGGGCGAGCCGGTCATTTCCAGAAGGAGCCAGCCCTGGCCTAGGTTGTAGGAGATGAACGCCGAGGTGGTGAGTAAGGCGCTGCCCCACAGCCACCGGTACGCAGGGACCTGGAACGCCACCATAGCACGACTAACCGGCGACGATGCGCTGTCTCGGGTCCGGGGGTTGTTCCCGCGATCTGGGGAGGACGGCATGGGGCAAGGCTACAGGAAATCCGCCTCTAACGACACCCGGATGGTAAGATGACGCCGACATGAGGAAACCGAATGTTGCTCTTATACTTGGGGTTGGGGCGATCGCCGTCCTGCTGGCAAGCTGTCGCGGTGGTGGCGCAGGCGCAGCAACGCCGACGCCAATCCCCACTCTGCCTGAGGCGACCGCAAGCGGAACCGCAACACCCAGCCCGTGCCCAACGGCCACCCCTACCCCGACATCACCATCGTCACTGGGGGAGAGAGCCGATCACCTAGGTTCCCTGTTGCTCTGTCCGGTGTGTCTGGGCGAAACAATCAACGAGTCGGACGCGGAACTGGCCATTCAGATGCGGAGCATCGTCCGCACACAACTCGAGGATGGTATGGCTGAAGCAGATATTATTCAGCTCTTCGTAGACCTTTACGGAGAATCGGTCCTGGCGCCTAGCTGCTAGCGCCTGGGGGCACGGTGCAGCTCACCAAAGACTAGACGATCGGCTAAGCCATCCCGTTTGCTCTTTGAAGAGCGGTCACGACGAGATTACTCGAGTGACCACACCGAGAAATCACTAAATCCTGTCGAATCACCAGCAGATTCGTCTCCAATGAAAAACCCGGTCAGGGCAAAAATATCCCCCGCAGACACCACATCACCGAGGTCTAGTTTCGTTACGAACGATCCCTTTGCGAAGAACCATCCCACATCACCCACAGCGATAAGGCGCAGCTGGTTACCTCCAACGGGAGTGATGTTTAGGTCCGGAATAGTGCCTTCTCTAAGCGGGGTTCTCGATTCGACCGTGCCAGTCTGGACGTAGTGATACCAGCGGAGGTTGCTGTCTACTATCAGAGCATGCCATCCATCCAAGCTGTCTCTGATAAAAAACCCATAGTCCCACGGAGTTGCGCTAGGGTTAATGAAATTCGCTTCTACCAGCACAGCGCCAAGAGAGGTGTTGGTCCCATGTACCTCTATAAATCCATCTACGACGTGAGGGATAGTACCGCTTGCCGGCCCGAACGCAATATCCACTGGTCTTACCGAAAAGTCCTGGTATGGCGTTGACCTTCCAGAGATAAGGTTATCGGCAAAGAATCCCGTGATCGCTAAGACATCACCAGTCGCCGTCCAGTCTCTCAGATCCAGTGTGACCACGAACTCATCGTTGATGAACAGCCACCCAACGTTACCAGAGGCAATGACTCTCAGGTGATTTCCACCCCCAAAGCCTGTGTCGAGGCTCAGTAATTGACCGGTCCGCAATAGTCGTTGAGACTCCAGGCTCCCCGTTCGTAGATAGTGATTCCAGGTCTGATCGCTCATGACGACTATTGCGTGAAATTCGTCGAAGCCGCTGTTCCGTACCCGTCTGGATATCGATCGCGCCGTTGGCGAAGAGGTCGGCCCTGGTGATTTTCAGCGGTCCATCCCCCGAATCAGCCGTCCTTGAAGCTACACGATACGAAATGTCGAACGATGAGCCTATCGCTATCTCCTTGGGCTCCAGCTGCTCAAGCCCCGCGTGCATCAGCGAGCGGACCCAGACGATCCAAGAGAATCGATCGGTCCAACCCCTCATCTGTATCCAGCCTGTATCCGCGTTGTACTCCATGAACAGGTCGTCGAGGACTTCGCCGCTCCCATCTTCGTCAACGGCTGCTACGTAGTAAGCGAAGATCGTCTCACCGTCGGGCGGGTCACCTGGAAGGTCGACACGGTCTGGCCGCAGCGAAACCCGAATAGGGCTCTGTAGCATGAGCCCAGGGGGTCCCAGGCGGTATGCGACCCCTTCACCGACCTTTTGGATCGCCTCCGGCTGGTCGCCGCGAGGCACCTCTTCGATGGTGATCTCGGTGTCTTCGCTAAACGCGCCCTGGAAAAATTCCAGGATGAAATCGCTGCGCGGCGTATCTATGGTGGTGATCCGGGTGGTGGGAGAGAGAAGAACGGTTGCCCTCGTCACCTGTGGCTCTCGGGGCTCCTCGGGATCAGAGTCACCGCCCCCGCAGGCCGCCACAAAGAGCAGTGTTACCACGAACCCCGCAACGATCTTCCACACCGTTCCACGCCTCCAGTAGTTGATGCCGGATTATAGCACCTATCTAACGGTATCCTGACGGCGCCCCGTTTCCCCGCCGGCGGCAAATGCCCTCGAAGGCGGTGGCAGGAAACCCCACGGCACGCTACCATTAGGCACTCGGCCTTTTCGGCTTCAGAAGTAAACAGGGCCACAGTCCGCTGAAAGGGGCCAATCATGCCCAAGAGTCTCGGCTGGAAGCGCTTCGATCATTACGCGATCGCCGTTCCCGACGCCAGGAAGGCGATCGAGTTCCATAAGAAGCTGTTCGGGCTGAAGGAAAACCATCCGTTCACGTCGGAGGAAGAAGGGTATATCGGAGCGGTCCTGGACATGCCCAAGCAGCAGGGGCAGATCGAGATACTGGCGCCGTACGGAGATAACTCGTTCCTGAGCAAGTTCCTGGATGACCGAGGCCCAGGCGTGCATCACGTCACCATCGAGGTGGAGGACATCGAGCAGGCCGCGGCCTACTTGCGTGAAGAGCTGGGGATCGAGCCTTATCGGGGCATCTGGTCAGACGGGGAGTGGAAGCAGACGTTCATTCACCCTCGGGATACCGGGGGCGTGCTCTACCAGCTTTTCGAATGGGAGCCGGGGAAACGGCCTCCCGACCTTCCGGAGTAGCATGACCGGCACGTTGTTCCACGGCGTCCGTGCTACAATTCCGTCTGTTCTGCCGAGGGGCCGTCTGTTTCGCAGGGAACCGTTGCTATTATCCGCCGAAGTCCTGGGAAGGAGTCAACCCAGGAAGGCGGCAATCAAACCGAGAGGGCGTTTACCATGTGGAAGACGAGAGTCACGGAGATCCTCGGGATCGAGCACCCGATCATAGAAGGCGGCATGTCGATCGCCGGTAACGGTGAGCTCGCCGCGGCGGTCTCCAACGGCGGCGGACTGGGCATGGTGTCGTCGAACCCCGGATGGTCGCCGCTCCCGGAGCGTACGAAGAACGTCCGCGAGCACATCCGCCGGACCAAGGCCCTTACCGACAAGCCCTTCGGCGTCAACTTCCCCATCTTTATCCTCTCCGACATCGCGGACCGCCACATCGAGATGCTTGTCGAGGAAGGGATGACGGTGGTCGCCCAGTCTGGCGGCAACCCCAAGCTGTACACGCGGAGGTTCAAAGACGCCGGATTCACCGTCATGCACGTGGTCGGCAATGTGAAGCAGGCACTGGCGGCCCAGGATTCCGGCGCGGACATCGTCATCGCGGAGGGCTATGAGGCCGGCGGGGTGAATGGGCCGGATGAGGTCACCTCCATGGTCCTGACGCCGGCGGTGGCCGACGCCGTCGACGTGCCCGTGATCACGGCGGGCGGGATCGCCGACGCCAGGGGGTTTGTCGCCGCCCTGGCCCTGGGCGCCGAAGGCATACAGATGGGTAGCGCCTTTCTCGCCACCCTGGAGTGTCACGTCCACGAACAGTTCAAGGAGGCGCTTGTCGCCGCCAAGGAAACAGACACCCTGATCACCCAGCGGGCCCTGGGCCGGCTCACGCGCAGCTTGAGGGGCCCGTTCACGGTGAAGATGCACGAGCTCGACAAACGCGGCGCCACCGAAGAGATGAAGGCGTTCCTTGGGCAGAGCATGGAGCAGGGCGCCAAGACCGGCACCCCCACCATCGATTTACAGTACAAAGGGCAGATGCAGGGAGACCTGGAGACGGGCGAGGGCTCGGTGGGCCAGACCGCGGGCCTCATCAAGCAGGTCCGCTCGGCCGCCGACGTTATCCGGGCGATCGTCGAAGGGGCCGTGCCGATCACTTCACGCTGGCAACATATTTCAAGCCAGCCCCAGGCCGCCCAGGAACCACGCCGCGAGAAGGCCCAGGGCTAGCCCACGTCTGGCGAAGCGCGGAAAACCAAAGGAGACACACTCGTGACAACCGACCCCCAGAAATACGTCGACGAGATGTACCGGCAGCGGGGCTACATTCTCGATTTCCACAAAGTGCTGGCCGCCGAGGACTTCTCCTTCCTTCAGAGCTACAACCAGCTGACCGAGGCCGCCTACACCGCCGCGCCCGAGCTGGACGCCAAGACCAAGGAGCTGCTCTACGTCGTCGCCCTGACCGCCGTGCGCAGCACCGTCGATCACATCAAGACCCACGTGAAGCTGGCTATGGATTATGGTGCCGACAAGGGAGAGGTGCTGGGCGCCCTGAAGATCGCGCTGCTCAGCGCCGGCGTGCCCGCGTTCATGAACGGGTTCGAGGCGTGGAAGCAGGCTGTGTCCCCGGACACCGTGGAGCCGTCCTCATAGAGGCTATGCCGAAATCCCCTCTCCATTGATGACTTCCCTGAGCGGAGCCGAAGGGGAGAGGTCCCGATGAGGAATCGGGACTCGCGACAAAGTCGGAGGCTAGGGTGAGGGTGAAACCAATCTGGCATGTCGATTTTTTGAATAGCTTTTAGAACCAGCGATTACTCAGGCGCGTCAGGCAGCGCCCCAACAACGGAGGCTGAAAATGTTCTTGGAAATCAGGCAGTACCGGACCAAACCTGGACAGCGCGACAATTGGGTGAAGTACATGGAGGAGGTCATCATCCCCTTCCAGACAGCGACGGGGATGTCTATCCTGGGCAGCTTCATCGGGCAGGACGAGGAGGACCTCTATGTCTGGATACGGAGGTTCGAGTCTGAGGAGGAGCGGGTCAAGCAGTACGCGGATGTCTATGAAAGCGACCACTGGAAGAATGAGATTGCTCCCAAGATCCCGGACATGATGGTCCGGGAGAAGATCGTCGTGACGCGCGTGGAGCCTACCCCCAACTCGACCATGAAGTAGCCTGGGCCGACAGGCGACGCGGCGAGCAGCGCCCCTACCGTCGTGCCGTGCCCTCCAACGCCTCGTCGGGTAGCATTAGAGATATGATCCAGACGCTTGGCCGGTGTTTGATCTTGCCGCTAGTCGCACTGTTCGTGGCTGCCTGCACCCAGGACACGACCGCACCGACGCCCGAGCAAGCCACCGCCGTCGCCTCGCCTACGTCGACGGACTCATCCACGCCGACGCCATTGCCCACGGCGGCTCCCAGCCCTCTGCCGACCAGCACCGTTGTTCCGACGGCCAGGCCGACGCCGCAGCCCACTGCGACGCCTGTGCCAACACCACCGCCAACTCCGACCCCGACGCCGGTCCCAACACCCGTCCCGACACCTATCCCAACGCCCACAACGACGCCGGTCCCGACACCTACCCCAACGCCAGCGCCGCCGACCTCCACGCCGCTGCCGCCGACGCCAACGCCGACACCAACTGCTACGCCTGCCGCCACTTCCACGCCAATTCCACCTGGACAGAGGTCTACGCAGGATAGGCCTGATGACTCAGACCTGCCTCAAATCCACGTCATGTATGTGCTGCCTTCTGATGGGATTGACGAATTCCTGGATACGAACGGCGCCATCGACAGGGCCATTGCATCGATCAGCTATTGGCTGACGAGCCAGACGGGGGGACTAGACCTTCGCTGGGATACTTATAACGGCCAGTTGGATATTACTTTCTACCGACTTTCCGTGAACGAAGCGACGGTCACATTGCTGAACGCTTTTGTTCGCGACCTGCTGGAGGCGCAGTTACGAGCGGCGGGCGTTGTGTCTTCAGCGAAACAATATGCTGTCTTTTATGGGGGGGACAGCAACTGGTCGTGCGGAGGTGGTGCTTGGCCACCGCTACTGAACGGTGTCGTCAGCGCCATATATCTTAAGGGCACGCCACCAAATGCACCCGCCTGCGCCACCAATTCCTTCGGCTCGTCGACTACAGCGCCTTTGTACTTCGAGATAGCCATGTTGCATGAGATTCTTCACTCCATTGGACTCGTACCTACCTGTTCGCCTAATCAGCACCTCAACGGACATGTATCTGATTCTCCAAATGATTTGATGTGGTCAGGTAATGCGCCATGGCAACTGCCACCCACTTTGGACATCGGCAACGACGACTATTTCCAGCATGGCAACAGCGGCTGTCCTGACCTGGCCCGCAGTGGCTACATCGATCCACTGCCAGCCAATTACTGGTTACCTGAGGGTGTAGACCAGTAGTCGAGTCTTGTCTAGCGTTGATGAATCAGTAGTTGCCTCCACGCCGCTGCCGCCGACTCCGACGTTAAGAAGCGTCATCGAGACCATGGCCGCCCAAGGATGCCCATCCGGCGAGAGCGCGTGCCTGACCCAGGAGAACGTTGGGGGTTAACAGGGACTGCCGGACCGTCCGCGTCAGCCCCGCACGACACGGAAGCGCGGCAGCGTGACATCCTCCGCCACGTCGTCGTAGACGATCTCGACGGGCAGGCCGACGGCGATCTCCTCGTTGGCGATCTCCACCAGGTTGCTGACGACGCGGATGTCCTCCTCCAGCTCCACGATGACGACGTTGTAGGGCACCTGGTCGCGCCAGGCGGGGTGGGTGGCCTGGGGAATGATGGTATAGGAATAGACGGTACCCCGTCCGGAGGCCTTCTGCCATCCTCGGTCGAGAGACAGGCAGGCGGCGCACATGGGCCGCGGCGGGTGCTGCAATACGCCGCAGCCGTTGCACTTCTTGATCAAGAACTCGTGGCGGCGCAACCCCTCCCAGTGAGGCGCGTCGTCGTGGGATGGCGCCGGCAGGGGTATCTGGGACTCGGCCATGGCTACCTCCTGAGAATGAACGAGGCGTTGGACTGGTTGACCGGTGGCAGGCCTCCTACGAACAGGCACATTTCCGCATCCACAACCTGGCTGGTGGAGGCGCCCCGGACCTGGCGCACCGTCTCAGTTACCAGGTTCATGCCGTGGATATAGCCTTCGGAGAGGTGTCCGCCCGAGGTGTTGATGATCAGGTCCCCGTCCGGCCACTCCAGCCGCCCGCCCTCGACGAAGGGGCCGCCCTCTCCGACCTTGCAAAAGCCCAGCCCTTCGAGGGAGATCAGCACCAGAGGCGTGAAGTGGTCGTAGACCTGGGCTACTTTGAGGTCCTGTGGGGTGATCCCCGCCCTGCCGAAGAGGTCCCCGGCCAGGTTCGCCATCGAGGGCTCCTCGCAGATAGGATACCTCCGATAGCCGGCCAGTCCGCTCATCGCCGGGGCGGCGCCCCAGGCTCCGCTCATGATGTAGGCGGGCCGTTGCTTCAGGTCCCGCGCCCGCTCGGCCGTCGTGATCAGCACGGCGCAGGCCCCATCGCTTTCCAGGCAGTAGTCGAACAGGTGAAGCGGGTCCGCGACGATGCGCGACGCCTGGTGGTCTTCTATCGTCATGGGCCGGTCGTGAAAGAAGGCCCTTGGATTCCGGTTGGCGTGCTTCCGAGCGGCGACGGAGATCGCGCCGAACTGTCGGCTCTCGGTGCCATACTCCGCCATGTGCCGCCGTGCCCGGACGGCCACCCACTGGCCGGGGACCGTCAGGCCGAAGGGAACGTAGAAGGCCGTGTCGCCGGATATGCGCTCCGCCGCCGAGGACTGGCCGAACCGACGACCGGAGCGCTCATTGAGGGAGCGGAAGGCCAGCACGTAGTTGCACAACCCCGTCGCCACCGCCATGGCGCCCGTCAGGACCGTGCCGCCGGGTCCCAGGCTACCTCCGACACTGTTAGCGGCCTGAAACCGCAGGTTTTTCAGGCCCAGGGCCTGGCCGATCGAATATTCCAGGGTGCTGTCCCCGGTGTAGCGTGTGACGCCGTCGACCTCCTGAGGATCGATGCCCGCGTCTTCGATGGCCCCTTTGCAGGCCTCCAACGCCATGCTCAGCTCGCTGCGACCGCTGTTGGAGGAGATCTCCGTCGCCCCGATGCCGACGATGGCCGTGTTACCCCAGATGTCCAAAAGCGGTGACTCCCTCGGTGGCGGGCTTTACGGGCTCCAGAAACGCCTTTGAACCTACCCCTGGCCGTCGCCTCTGTCAAGTGATTTGACAGGGCAGGAGCGTCTACGTATCCTTCGCTCACCCCAAGCCTGGCGCAAGGAGACGCCCATACAGGAGGCGCGGCATGGCCTTTACAAAAGAGCTGCCCAACTATCGCGATCTGCCGGTCATGGAGCAGACGGGCGACCGGCACGCCTGGGGTCTCTTCGGCAAGGAAGACCAGCTTGGCACTATAAACCTGCTGACGCCGGAGCGCCGGGTCCGGGCCGCCGGCCTGGTCCGCCGGGGGGAGGTCTTCAACCTATCGCTGCCCCTGAACATGCCCAGCCCGCCCTTCGCCGGCCGCCAGGCGTACAGACACGACATCTTCGCCAACGACCGGAACAGCCGGGATGACAAGCTGGACAATTTCTACATGCAGGCCTCCAGCCAGTGGGACGCCCTCCGGCACATGCGGTTCCGCGAGATGGGCTTCTACAACGGCCTGCAGAACGAGGATTTCGAAAAAGGGGCCCTGGGTATCGAGCGCTATGCCGACCACGGCATCGTCGGGCGCGGCGTGCTGCTGGACATGGGCCGGCACATGGAACGGCGCGGGACACCCCTGGACTACATGCAGGACACCGCTTTCGAGCCGGAATTGCTGGACGAGGCGCTGGCGGCCCAGGGTGTCGAGACGGAGCAGGGGGATATCCTGCTGCTGCGAACGGGCTGGATGGGCTACTATCTGAGCCGCACGCCGTCGGAGCAGGCGAAGTTCCCGCGAGATCTGGGGCCGCAGGGGCTCCGTACGCCCGGACTCGTCTCCACGCCTAACAGCGCCGAGTGGCTTTGGGACCGGGGCCTTTCGGCGGTGGCCGCCGACAACATCGCCGTGGAAGACACCCCCGGCGCCCCCGAGCGTGGCTTCCTCCACCGGCGGCTGATCCCCCTTCTGGGGTTCGCCCTGGGCGAGCTATGGAGCCTGGACGGCCTGGCCGAGGACTGCGCCAACGACGGCGTCTACGAGTTCATGCTCGTCGCGGTGCCGCTGAACCTGCCCGGGGGAGTCGGCTCGCCCGCCAACGCCATCGCCATCAAGTAGGGGCTAGCGGGCTGGAACCGGCATATTCCTTGAGGGCCGGAGTGAGGCGCCCATCTGCGTGAATCTGTGGATGTACCCTCTCTCGCCGGCGGGCGCTGCCCGCCGCCCGCCCTTGCCTCTGACTCGACCAGAGGTTATCATACCGGCAACGGCTCCTTCAGGTGACACAACCGGCCGGTCCACCCCTTTTGGAAGGGCGGCGCAGGAAGGCGGCAGGTAACCCCCATGTTTCAAATTCGATACTCCCACTGGGACGGCTCGCAAGAACCCTTCGAGCTCGATCCCGACGACATCATGGAAGAGCTCTCCAACGACCTGATGAACGACAGCAGCCTCCAGCGGGCGCTCCAGCGGCTGATGCAGCGCGGGATGAAGGCCCCGGATGGCCAGCGGCTGGACGGCATTCGCGACCTCATGGAACGCCTCAAGGCGAAACGCCAAGAGCTCACGAACCAGTACGACATGAGCTCCATTCTGAACGATATCAAGGAGCGGCTGGAGGATATCGTCAACACGGAGCGGGAGGGGATCAACAAACGCATGGACCAGGCGCGGCAGGATGCCGCGGCCGACCCGTCCAAGCAGGACTTGATGCCAACGCTGCAGAGCATGGTAGACAAGCGCCGAGAGACCCTGGACCGCCTGCCCGAGGAACCCGCGGGCCGGATCAAGGAGCTCAGCGACTACGACTTTATGGATGCCGAGGCGCGCCAGAAGTTCCAAGACCTTATGGACGAGCTCAAGCAGCGCATGATGGAGCAGTATTTCAAGGACATGCAGGAGTCCCTCCAGGGGATGACCCCGGAGCAGATGCAGGCGATGAAGCAGATGCTCCAGGACCTGAACCAGATGCTGCAGGACAAGATGCAGGGGCAGCCGACGGACCAGCAGTTCCAGGACTTCATGCAGAAGTATGGCTCCATGTTCGGGGACAACCCCCCCTCCAACCTGGACGAACTCATGGAGCAGATGGCCGACCGCATGGCGCAGGCCCAGTCCCTGATGGACAGCATGCCGGAGGAGACACGCCGGCAGATGGAAGAGATGATGCAGTCCCTCATGGACGGCCAGATGATGGACGAGATGGCCCAGCTAGGCGCTCTGATGGACTATTTCCACCCAATGGACGACCTGCGGCGACAGTACCCCTTCTCCGGCGAGGACGAGATCTCCCTGGAAGAGGCGATGAAGCTTATGGACCAGCTCCAGCAGATGGAGGATATGGAGCGCCAGCTGAAGGGAATCAAGGGGCCGGAGGACTTCGAGGACATCGATGAAGCGAAGCTTCGCGAGATGCTGGGTGAAGAAGCGATGCGGTCCTGGGAAGAGCTAAAAAAGATGATGAAGCGGCTGGAGGAGGCCGGTTACCTGCGCCGTAAAGGGGACAAGCTGGAGTTGACGCCACTTGGGATACGGAAGATAGGGCAGAAGGCGATCCGCGACATCTTCTCCCGCCTCAAGAAGGACCGCATCGGCAGCCACGAGACGCGCTACCGGGGTCTGGGCGGCGAGCATACCGGGGAGACAAAGCAGTGGGAGTTCGGCGACGACTTCGCCGTCGATCTGCAAAAGTCGTTGATGAACACCGTGCTTCGAGAAGGGGCCGGAACGCCCATCAAGATGAGCCCCCGGGACTTCGAAGTGCAGCGGGTGGAGCACACGACCCAGGCCGCGACCTGCCTGCTCCTGGACAGGAGCCGCTCCATGGGCTACTACGGGAACTGGGCCGCCGCCAAAAAGGTGGCCATCGCACTCCACACCCTCATTCGAAGCCAATACCCGAGAGACTCCTTGTATATTATCGGCTTCTCAGACATAGCGACCTCTTTCAAGGACGAGGAGCTGGCCGAGCTCAGCTGGGACACCCGAATCTCGGGTACCAACATGCACCACGCATTCATGCTTTCCCGAAAGCTGCTCAGCAAGCACAAGGGGGCCACCCGCCAGATCATCATGGTCACGGACGGTGAGCCCACAGCCCACCTGGAGCAGGGGGTCCCGTATTTCAGCTACCCGCCCTCCCAACGGACCATCAGCGAAACGCTCAAAGAGGCCCGCCGCTGCTGCCAGGAAGGCGTCACGATTAACACCTTCATGCTGGAGAACAGCAACCACCTGTTGGAGTTCATCAACCTGATGACGCGCATCAATGGGGGACGTGCCTTCTACTCATCGCCGGATAACCTGGGTGAGTACGTCCTGGTGGACTTCTTGAACAACCGGCGCAAACGGGTAGCCTGACCAACCCGCCGGGTTCCTGACCGTCCCCTGGGCCCTTAGGGCCGCGCGGAAGAAGGAGGAGGCATGACCAAGTTCAAGACTATTTCGGCGGACTCCCATGTCATCGAGCCTCCCAACCTCTGGGTGGACTACATAGACCCGGAGTTCAAGGAAAGAGCCCCCCACGTCGTCCGAGAGAACGGCAACGACGTCTTCAAATGTGAAGAGGTGAGCCTCATCCAGGTCGGCTCCGTATCGGGAGCGGGCAAAGCCAGTACCGACCTCAACAACATGGGCGCCTTCGAGACCACCATGCCCGGCGCCTGGGACCCAACCCCGCGCCTGAAAGAGATCGCCCCCGACGGCATCGAGGCAGAGGTGCTGTACCCCTCCATAGCCCTGCGCATGTTCGGCATAAAGGACGTGGAGTACCAGTTCGCATGCTTCCGGGCCTACAACTCCTGGATGAGCGATTTCTGCAAGCAATATCCTGACCGGTTCAAAGGAGTCGCTCTTATCCCTATCCAGGACCTCGAAGGCGCGGTGTCGGAGATGAGCCGGGCCAAGGAGATCGGCCTATCCGGGGTCGCTATCGCCTTATACCCCGGGGACGAGCGGCAGTATGACGACCCGGTCTTCGACCCCATGTGGCAGCCGCTCAAGACCTGGGCCTGCCCGTGAGCCTCCACATTCTCACGGAGCGCAGGCCCCAGGTCAGCCTGGACCCCCTGACGGCGTTGACCGCCCAGACGGTGCAGCTGGATATTCAGCAGACCCTGGCAAGGATGATTCTCTCCGGGGTCTTCCTCCGGTTTCCCGGTCTCAAGGTTGTCTCGGCGGAGAACGACGCCGGCTGGGCCGGGTACTTCGTCGACCGGATCGACTACCTTTTCGAGCGGCGGCGGCACCACGAGACCCTCCTGCCGAGGGATACGCGTCCCAGCGAGTACTTCCGCAAAGGCGTTTTCTTGACCTTCATGCGCGACAGGGCCAGCATCCTTGTGAGGGAAGTGGTCGGCGTCGACAACATCATGTGGTCGTCGGACTACCCCCACCTGGACAGCACCCATCCCAACTCGCAGAAGATGATCGACCACCTCTGCCAGGGTGTCCCGGCCGATGAGCGCCACAAGATAGTCGCCGGCAACGTCTCGAAGCTGTACGGCTTCGACTAGGGCGGGCGCGGGGGAGCATCCGCAGATTCCGTAGATGCAGAAGGCGCCCAGCGACATGTTCGACTTTGTCCCGATGCCGAATCGGGATGCAATCGGAGCTCAGGACGAAGCGCTGCTGTCCCGTTCGCGGCGAGCATGTCGGACCATGTAAGGGGTAACGGGCCAGTGGAAGACAGGCACCTGAAAGGCGTACGCCGAGAAGAGCGGCTTCGCAACCGTAGGAAGATGCGCGTCTCCGGCAAGATGACCGCGACGCTCAACGCCATCCGCAAAGGCGTCGCCGCCACCCTTAGACAGGCCAGCAGAAGGGCCGCCGGCAAGAAGAAGGGGTAAGCCGGCGCGGGCCTTGAATGCCGTTACGAAACTCTATCGTTGTGTCGCACACTGGTGAGGGAGGCTAGCCTTGCAGCCAGATGACTCCCAGGCGCCACAAATTTATCAAGAGGTTGCTCAGCGATGGGGTATCACGCCGATCGAGTACCTGGGCGGTCGGCGTAACCAGCATTGGCTTGTAGAATCTCGGGGAAACCGCCGGGTCCTACGCGGCTACTCTGAGGGGCCGTTCCCTCATATTGCGTACGAGCTCGAGGTCCTCAGACGCCTGCTTGGGTTAGGATGGCCGGTTCCCGAAGTCACTGACGAGCCGATTCTTATCGACGGCCGGACATGGTGCTTATTCACGTTTCTTCCCGGCGCATGCCGTCCGTCGGACGATATCCCCGAGGAGAGACGCGCCCGAGGGCGTCTCCTGGCAGAACTGCACGAATCCACCGCTCTGCTGGCGGGTATGGGGCAGCGGAAGGGGTTCAGTCTGTCGGACGATCTCGTCCACGACCCAGAGCTTGTTACCATGCTCCGGCACTATGAACGATGGTATCCGGTTGAAGCGCACATCATGCGGTGGCACCTGGACCAGGCCCTCGAGAGTTATGAGCGAATCAACCTGGTCGGTGCAGAGACCCTTGTGCTGCACAGCGACTTTGCGACATGGAATCTCTTGTTCGAGGGTGAAAAGCTCACGGGGGTTATCGACTTCGAGACGACCCACTTAAACTATCGAGTCACAGACTTTGCGTTGTCTTGGCGCGGAGATCAAGATGAAGTCATCGACGGCTACGAGGAGATACACAGGCTGACCGATCTAGACTGGCAGCTGCTCATACCGGTGTACTGGTCATGGATGTTTTTGGGGGTGAAGGATGCCATCAAAGCGATGGTATCAGGGCAAGCGCCCCCACACGGCTTCGAATGGCAAATCAATCATCTGATGAAAAGGTCGGGGCTACTCGGTCAGCGCGTGGACTCATATCCCGGCCCACGGAGTGGCTCTTGATGCTTCATTCAATACAGCCGGAGGGTTACCAGAGGTAATGTACCAGTTTGACGCTTGCCCAGCGGGGATTACTTCTGCATAGCTTGAAGCAGCCGAGGTATGTCAGGATGGGCGAATTCGAGCTTGTCAACTTCAGCGAGGCGGACCCAAGCTATTTCTGAGTGTTCACGCTCTTGTAAGTTACTGGGCGTACCCGTCCATTGCGTGACGCAATAGCGGAGAATAAGTAGCCCCTCACCGTTAATCGATTGGCTGTGCTCCCTGTACTCCTTAGGAACCACACCGAGTTCCTCAGTTAACTCCCTCGCTAAAGCCTGCTCGGGCGACTCCCCGTCTTCACTATGGCCGCCCGGGAAGTCCCAGACTCCAGGATTAAACGCCCTGGACGCTGCTCGTTTCACGAGCAGCACGTGATCCCCGCGAAGGAGAATACCTAAAGCCCCGACTTTGGCCATTTACCTGCCCCCTTTCGATACGGTGGGCATCCCGTGCGACTATCCAGTTATGAGTTTATCAGTTTGACCGCTCCAGCAAGGCCACGACCTCCCCGATCTCCCAAACGTGATCCGTTAATACCAACGCTTACTTGACCCAACCCCAGTTGTCCGCCTAGCATGCCACCATGAAAACCTCACGCTCACAGGCTATCAAGGCTTCACCGGAATCGGTGTGGCAAGCGATCTCATCGGTAGAGAGCCTCCCAGACTGGTTCAGCGGGGTGGAATCGGCCACGCACACCGGCGGCCCGCAAGCGGGACTTGGGCGAAAGCAACGGGTGACACGGCTGCTTTACCAGCACGACATCGATGTCGAGCAAGAGGTCGTGGCCTGGGAGCCGGGAAGGCTCCTGGAAATGCGGCACGTCCGGGAGTCCCTAGACGGTCGTGAAATGCAGGCCATGAAGGACTTTCACACCCGGGTGAGCCTCAGCCCTCACCCGGATGGCACACAGGTAAGCATCGAGTACTCGTGGGGCGCTAGCATTGGGCTGACGTGGCTCAAGAGCTTCCTCTTTGGCGGCCGTGTCATGGCCCGAGAGCTGCGGGAGACGCTCAAAAAGATCGAAGGGCTTGTCACGCAAGGGCAAGAGAGCGAAGACGGCTAGTCACAGCCGCAATCAAGTGAGGTTGGCGCGTAGAGATGGACCGTGCCGTCGAGATCAAAACCGAGCGCTTATTGCTCAGATCTTTCAGGCTCGGCGACGTTGACGACGTGCTGGCATACGGCGCCGACGAAGAGTGGGGCCGCTACCTTCCCGTCCCACGGCCCTACCTGCGAAAGGACGCCGAGGAGTTCCTGGCCAAGAAGACACTGGAATCCTGGGAAAGCCGTGCCGAATTCGCCGTTGTGTTCGAAGGCACCGTCGTAGGCGGCATAGGCTCGGCATAGTGAAAGAGCATGCGCTCGGCCTTCTGGGCTACGGAATCGCCAGGCAGCTCTGGGGCAAGGGGATGACACCGGAGGCGGCTCGAGCCGTCATAGGCTATGGCTTCCAGAGTCGCGGCCTCGAAAAAATCGCCGCCACCGCGGACCTGCGTAACGAGCGCTCATGGCGTGTCATGGAAAAGCTGGGCATGCAGCGGGAAGGACTCTTGCGCAGCCAGATCATCTTGCGAGGTGAGCGGATGGACGAGGTGACATACGGCGTCCTGCGTGAGGAATGGGAGCAGCAGAGCTGCTAAGCCGGCCGGCGTTGCTTCGCAGCCTCGTACATGACCAGGGCTGCCGCCACCGCGGCGTTCAGGGATGCGACTTTCCCCCGCATGGGGATGGAGGCCAGCAAGTCGCACCGCTCTTTCACGGGCCGCGACAGCCCCTTGCCCTCCGCGCCGATAACGATAACGGTCGGCTGCCGGTAGTCCACCAGCGTGTAGTCGATCTCTCCGGATGGGTCTATGCCCACGGTCCACACCTGATTCTTGGCGAGACGAGACATGGCGCCCAGGAGGTTCGTGACCCTGGCCACCGGCATGTGCTCCACAGCACCGGCGGAGGCCCGAGCAACCCCCGCCGTTAACGCAGCGGCACGCCGGTCCGGGATCACGACACCGTGAGCACCGGCGCCATCAGCGGCACGGATGATCGCCCCCAGGTTGTGGGGGTCTTCAATGTGGTCCAGGATGACCAGCAGCGATGGTTCCTGGCGCTCCCGGCCGATCTCCAGCAATCGCTCCACGGTCACGTAGGCCTTGACGGAGGCCATAGCTAGCACGCCCTGGCTTTTACCCGTACGGCTGAGGCGCTCGATGCCTCGGCCATCCGTTCGCTCCACCAGGACGCCTGCTTCCTTGGCGAGGCCCAGAATCTCAACGATAACGCCGGGCCGGCCCACTCCCTGGGCCAACAGAATCTTGTTGATGGGACGCCCGGCACGGAGCGCCTCCAGCACCGGATTCCGGCCCTCAATGGTTTCAGCGCCGCCCTGGTCGCTTTCAGGCGGGCGAGTAGCCTTTTGCCGGTTCGCATTGGTCCGACGCCGTGGGCCCTGACCGGCGCGTGGCGCGACACTCGATGGCGCTGGACCCGCTCTGGCCCCTTTCACGCGGGCGAGCAGCTGCCGGCAGATTCGCAGCCTGGCGCCGCGAGCCCTGAGGGGGGCTACTGATGTCCCGGCGGGAACCGGAGTGGGAGGGGGGACGCGTCCTGGGCCTCGTGTTGCTGGGTTCCGACCCTCGATGGCGCTGGACCCGCTCTGGCCCCTTTCACGCGGGCGAGCAGCTGCCGGCAGATTCGCAGCGGTCTGGCGCCGCGAGCCCTGACCGGCGCTGGCGCTACTGATGTCCCGGCGGGAACCGGAGTACCTGGGAGGGGGGACGCGTCCTGGGCCTCGTGTTGCCGGGTTCCGACCCTCGATGGCGCTGGACCCGCTCTGGCCCCTTTCACGCGGGCGAGCAGCTGCCGGCAGATTCGCAGCGGTCTGGCGCCGCGAGCCCTGACCGGCGCTGGCGCTACTGATGTCCCGGCGGGAACCGGAGTACCTGGGAGGGGGGACGCGTCCTGGGCCTCGTGTTGCCGGGTTCCGACCCTCGATGGCGCTGGACCCGCTCTGGCCCCTTTCACGCGGGCGAGCAGCTGCCGGCAGATTCGCAGCGGTCTGGCGCCGCGAGCCCTGACCGGCGCTGGCGCTACTGATGTCCCGGCGGGAACCGGAGTACCTGGGAGGGGGGACGCGTCCTGGGCCTCGTGTTGCCGGGTTCCGACCCTCGATGGCGCTCACGCGGGAACCGGAGTACCTGGGAGGGGGGACGCGTCCTGGGCCTCGTGTTGCCGGGTTCCGACCCTCGATGGCGCTGGACCCGCTCTGGCCCCTTTCACGCGGGCGAGCAGCTGCCGGCAGATTCGCAGCGGTCTGGCGCCGCGAGCCCTGACCGGCGCTGGCGCTACTGATGTCCCGGCGGGAACCGGAGTACCTGGGAGGGGGGACGCGTCCTGGGCCTCGTGTTGCCGGGTTCCGACCCTCGATGGCGCTGGACCCGCTCTGGCCCCTTTCACGCGGGCGAGCAGCTGCCGGCAGATTCGCAGCGGTCTGGCGCCGCGAGCCCTGACCGGCGCTGGCGCTACTGATGTCCCGGCGGGAACCGGAGTACCTGGGAGGGGGGGTGCGTTTGGGGCCTCGTGTGGTCATGACATCTTGATCCGGCGTGAGTTAGACCAGGCTTTCAACAGGTGGGCTGCGTCATCGGACTTGAACATACTCGTTGAGTGCCCAACCGGTCAAGGCGTAAGCTGGCCGACGTCCCTCCACCCTCGGCGTGCGCTTTCCGGGTTGACAAGAGATCGCAGCCGTTATTATGCTCCTTCCGTGAGGGTCAGGGACATCTGAATCAGCCAGGCCTCGAGGGATGATACCGTCCCCGACAGGAGGGGCGACATGACGCAGACCAGTACACGGTTCGATATGCTGCTGCCGGTGCCGGAGACGCCCATACAGGGCCTGCCGCTGGCGCCCAGGCTCAGCTCTCTGCGCGGCAAGACGGTGGGCTTCATCGACAACGGCTGGAGGTCGCTGGGGCTGACCCTGGACCTCTTCGAGGAGCTTCTTTATGAGCGGCACGAGGTCGCCGGAATAATCAAGAAGAAGACGGCAGCCGGTGTCCCCCTGACCAAGGAGGAGTTCGCGGATATGGCGTCCAAGGCGGACGCCGTGATCTGCGGACTCGGCAACTGAGGCTCCTGCACCGCGTGGTGTATCCACGACAGCATCGAGCTTGAAAAGCTGGGCATCCCGACGGTCACCCTCTCCACAAAATTTTTCGAGAGCCTGGCGGTGATGGCCGCCAAAAGCCGCAGGATGGCCTCCCTCCACCACCTCATCCTTCCTCAGCCCTTCGATACTCTCTCACAAGAGCAAATCCAGCAGATCGCCCGGCTGGGCTATGACGACGCCATCGCCGCCCTGACGGTCCCCGGCAGGGGAGTGGTCGAGGTGCAGGCCGGCGGCATACTCACCCCGTGACGGACCTCGCCTCCAGCCGAGTCTCAGCCAACGACTACGACGAGGCCTTCGACTACCTGTACGCTCAGGGCATGACCGACGGCCTGCCCGTAGTGCCGCCGACGGAGGACCGGGTGGCGCGGATGGTGGAGGCGGCAGCCAGGGAGCCCGCGGACTCCCTGGGGGTGGTGCCGCCGGGACAGGGCGAGGCCACCATCGAGAAGATCGCGGTGAATGCGGTGATGGCCGGCTGTCTCCCGGAGTACATGCCGGTGGTCGTCGCAGCGGTGGAGGCGATGCTGGAGGAGGAGTTCAACCTTCACGGGATCCAGTCCACCACCAACCCTGTCTGCGTCGCCCTCATTGTCAACGGCCCCGTGCGTGACCGGCTGGCTATCAACTACAAATCGGGTTGCCTGGGGCCGGGCTGGCGGGCCAACGCGACGATCGGCAGGGCCATTCGGCTGGTGCAGCTAAACCTGGGAGGCGCGATACCCGAGAGCGTGGACAAAGCGACCCAGGGGATGCCCGGAAAGTTCACCCTCTGCTTCGGCGAGAACGAAGAGGAGAGCCCGTGGGCGCCCCTGCACGTGGAGCGCGGCTTTGACCCGGAGCAAAGCTGCGTGACGGTGGTGCCGCCCCAGTCGACCATCAACATCACCATTTTCGACACGGCCCCGGCGGAGCGGCTGCACCTCATGGCCGCGACGATGAACGACCCGGCCACCAACCACTACAATGCCGCTACGCGGGCAGGCCGATACCACGGGGAGCCGCTGCTCGTGTTAAACCCGCTGGCGGCGAACGGCCTGGCCAAGGCCGGGTACGGGAAGGATGATCTGAAGCGTTACTTCCACGAGCATTGCCGGTGGCCGGTGGACTCCCTTCTCTCGCCCACACGGCAGCAGCTGCCCGAATCGGAGATCGATGGCAAGATCCCCATGGCCACCCGGTGGGAGCACTACATGATCGTGGTTGCCGGCGGCCACGGCGGTCTCCACTCGACCTTCATGCCCAGCTTCGCCCACCCGCGGGCCGTGACCAAGCTCATCGCGGAGTAAGGATAACGCGGCAACTACCCTCAGCCGCCCCTGACCGGCTTCGTGACGGACCACCCGCCAAAGAAGCCCCAGCCTGCGCAGAGGGCTGACCAGGGAAGCTGGGTGCCTCCCGCGACGACGATGATCAGGTTCTCAGGCCGGCGCAGGGTAGGCACTTTGACATCCTCGTCGGGAACGTTGAGCCACATGGGCCATCGCACCTTATTGTCTGGATTGGTAATGCCGCCACCCTCGAAGCCTTCGATCTGCTCTTCCCGACGCACCCGGGCCTTTTCGTAGAAGTAATAGCGGATATCGTCCTTGTCCCACCCGGCCTGGTGCATGCTATGGGCCACCAACGGGTTCATGACCAGGACGACCTCGCCGCCGAAGTGGAGGTTATGGGTCATGTGGGCGATCTCCTGGGCCGTCGCCCGCAGAAAGGCCAAAGGCTCGGCGCTGGTGGTAAAGGCGCGCGGCGCGTCCACGCCCACCATGGTCACTCCGCTGTCCTCCGGCGCCAGGCCTCGCTCCACGTGCAGAGGCTCCCAGGGGGTCGTCGGTGACTCGGCGATGCAGAAAGAGAACTTCCCCGGCTGGCCCAGGGGCGATTTGTCCCCGGTCTCCGGATAGCCGCCTCCGATCACGGTCATGACCAGCCGGACGGCCCGGCCAATGGTGGCGTTGGAGCGGTGACCGTGGCCGAACACGTTGGTGCCAGAGTTGATCTTCAATTCGGAGACGACGGGGCCGCTGACGATGGCCAGCGGGGCCGCCGGATTGGTCGTCGCCTGGATGCCGTTGAGGTTAAGGCGCTCTTCCAACATCGCCTCGACGGCGGCCAGCACGACCCCGAAGTACTCGGGGCGGCACCCCGCCATGACCGCATTGGCGGCTACACCCTCGACCGTCGCGACGCCCAGGCGAGGCGGCACCTGGCCCAGCACCTCGGTAGGGTCTCGGTCCACCGTCGCCAGCATTCTCTGAACGGCGGGCTCGGTAGGAGGGACGACGGGAAGGCCGTCGGTCCAGCCCTTCTCAAAGAAGGACTCTATCGTCTCCAGCAAAGACTCGGCGCTGTCGTCTATCCCAAACCGGACTGCTTGCTGTTTCTTCCTGGCCATGGCCTGGTGAAATACACCCCCAAACCCCCTCAAGGGAGGCTCTGCATAAAAAGTAAGAAATCGTGTGTCACCCTGAGCGAAGCCGAAGGTCCGACTTTGTCGAGACTCGCGATGCAATCGGAGCTCAGAATGACATTTTTTGCAAACCCCCTCAAAGGGGTTCCAGGCCCCAGCATCCTGATCGACCGTCGCGGCCCCTGGCGCAGGCTAACGAGCGGCTACTGCCTGGGCCTGCTCCGCCGCCCCGGTGCTGGAGCCGCCCCTGGTCAGCCACCGCGCCACGTCGTCGACGGCGTCGGCGCCCTTTTTGGAGGCGACGTCACGGGAGGTCATCTGGCCGGGTATGATTACTGGCTCCAGGGCCTCCAGCCCCATTTGCTTGCGCTTGGTCAGTGCCAGCTCCTTGAACCCATCCTGGACGATAACGGCGGTAGGGACGCCGGCGCTTTCGAGCTTCACCGAATCGTGCATACAGCACGATGTGCAGGAGCCTCAGCCTCCGACCCCCACGACCATGAAGTCCACGTTCGCTTTCATCTCGGCGAGGAGTGCAGCCGGTGAAGGCAAAGATAGGTTCGGCTTCTGTCTCTTGATGACTTTCGCGACACCGTATCGCTCCTGAAGGAGCGCCCCCACACTGTCCAGTAGAGCCTCGGCATGGGCAAGGCCGTCATCCAGAAGGCCGACGGTCCTGCCGTGCAGGTCGCCGATGCGGGGAGCGAGACCAATCGCCTCCGTCTCCAGGTACCCCGAGGGGTCCAGCACCATTACCTGTCCCCGGTTCGCTGAAGTCATGCCTACCTCCTACAAGCCAACGGTTGACTCGATTCTACTGAACGTGTTCAACAGTGTCAATGCAACCTTGTATGGCGTGATCGTTGGCTTCTTGACAGGGTAGAAAGGCCGGTGTATGTTCGGCAATGGCCCGATTGGCGCCGGCAAAGCCGCTCCCACGAGCGAGTGTGAGCTGCGCCAGGACAGGGCGACAAAGGAGAAGGCCCATGGCGGTTGACACGCTTATCAGAGGCGCCACGATCATCGACGGCACCGGGCAGCCCCGCTATCCGGGCGATATCGCCATCAAGGGCGGCAAAGTCGTGGCGGTGGGGAAGACCGGGGAGAGCGCGGCCAATGTCATCGACGCCTCGGGCCTCGCGGCCGCCCCCGGCTTCTGGGATGTCCATACCCATTATGACGCCCAGCTTCTCTGGGACCCCCTGGCCTCCTGCTCCATCTGGCACGGCGTCACCACCGTCGTAATGGGCAACTGCGGCTTTACCCTCGCCCCGGTACGGCAAGAGGACCAGGGGTACACCGTTCGGTCCCTGGCGCGGGTGGAGGAGATGGATCGCTCGGCCCTCGAGAGCACCCTTCCATGGAGCTGGGAGAGCTTCGGTGGATACCTGGAGGCCCTGGACGGACATCTGGGCGTGAACGTGCTGGCGATGGTGGGACACTCCGCAGTCCGCCGCTACGTCATGGGACCGGAGGCGTCGGAGAGGGAAGCTACCGAGAGCGAGATCAGCGAAATGCGCCGGGTCCTGGGGGAGTCCCTGAGGGCCGGCGGTGTGGGCCTCAGCAGCTCCCGCGCGGGCGTCCACTGGGACGGTGAAGGGCTGCCGGTCCCCAGCAGGCTGGCAGCCGATAAAGAGTTCCGGGAGCTGGCCCTGGAGCTGCGAGGGCTCCAATACGGGTTCGTTCAGGGCATCGGTCCAGCCTCCCTCAGCGCCGAGATGTCAGAGATCAGTGGCCGTCCGGTCCTCCATGGCCCTATTACCCAGACGATCACCGCGCCACCCGATGCCTGGAAAGGGCAGATGGAGACCTTTCAAAAAAAGATCAAGAGCGGCGCCAAGGCCTTCGGCATGGGCCCCGTAAATCGCACGACCTGGGAGATGACTTTCGAAGGCACCACCTTCTTCGATCGATGGCCTTCCTGGCAGGCCCTGATGATCAAGCCGCCGGCGGAGCAGGTCCCCATGATGCGGGACCACGCTGTCCGCGACCTCCTGCGGGAGGATATGAAGGAGGAACGGCTGCCGATCCTCCCGTTCTACTGGAGACTAGTTACCCTGGTCGAATCACCCACCGGCCGGTGGAAACGCTTCGAGGGAAAGAGCGTCCCGGAGATCTCCGCGGAGCTGGGCAAGGACCCTCTGGACGCGGTGTTCGACATATCGCTGGACGAGGACTTGAAAACGCGGTTTCGAGCTCGGGATACCCGCTACCCTGACGAACATGTGATGATGGAGATCCTGAAAGCGCCGCATATCCTGGTCGGCATGTCAGACGCCGGAGCGCACCTGGCGAGGCAGATTAACGCCGGCTTTCCGATACGCCTGCTGGGCTACTGGTCCCGGGAACGAAAGGCGTTGACCGTCGAGGAGGCGGTGCACATCCTGGCCGCTCGGCCGGCGGACGAGATCGGCATCGCCGATAGGGGCCGTCTCCTTCCCGGACAGGCCGCCGACATCGTCCTCTTCGACCTCGACAAAGTGAACGAGGGTGAGCGGGTCTTCGTCAACGACCTGCCCGGCGGCACGCATCGCCTGGTGCATCATGCCCATGGGATCGAGTTTGTGATCGTCAACGGCAACCTGGTGCGGCAGGGAGACCGGGATACCGGCGACCTGGGAGGCCTCGTCATCCGGAGCCGTTTCGCGAACGGGCACGGGACATGATACAGGCGATTCTTTTCGACCTCGACGGCACCCTGGTGCAGACGGAGAAGATGAAGGCCCTTGGGTACGCGACCGCCGTCCAGCGGCTGCGAGGGCTTCCGGAGCCGGACCCCCAGGCTATCGAGGCATACCGCGAGATCGTCGGCGCCGCCCGAGACGTCGCGTCGCGCCTCGTGATGGAGAGGCTGGGCCTGGAACCCGATCTTCGTCCCCTGATGGCCGAGTACGAGGCCGCCGAACCCTACGACGTTCTCACTTCCATGCGCAAGACCATCTACGGTGACATGATCGCCGACCCCCAGACCCTTCGGGACAACCAATGGCCGCATACGGTGTCGTTGTTGCGGGTGGCCAGGGAGAGGTTCTGCCGAAGCGGCCTGGCGACGATGTCCCAGCGCGAGGAAGCGCTGCACGTGTTGAGAATACTGGACTTGGAGGCGTCGTTGGACCTGGTGCTGGCCCGTGAGGATGTCACGAACGCCAAGCCGGACCCGGAGATTTACCTGCTGGCCTCCGAAAGGCTCGGGGTGCCGCCGGACGAATGCCTGGTATTGGAAGACTCCCCCAACGGGGTCCGATCGGGCCTCGCCGCCGGCATGAACGTCATCGCCATCGCGACCCCCTTCACGACAGCAGCGCTGGACTCCACCCAGGTAATAGACCCCGAATGGATTGTGCGCGACCCGGCTAATCTCTCGGAGGTGGTCGCCCGCCGCATCGACGAGCATAACCGCGACAGTCACTGAAGGCGGGCAGCGCCCGCAGTTTGCCACGAATGTCATGGCGAGTCCGCCTCAGGCAGACGTGGCCATCTGGCTGCAGGGTGCATCCCACCTCCAGATTGCTTCGTCGTCCGCCTCAGGCGGACTCCTCGCAATGACCATGTAGTGTATGTAGGGACGCCATTCGGCTACGCTCAGGGCAGGCGCCGGGGCTCCGCCCCATCTGGACACTCCTCTCGACGAGCGCAGAGTAGGCCTTCTTCAGCATCCTGTCAGGGGCGGGCCGCGCCCGTAGGCATTGCGCCTGGGGCGCAGAATCCGGGTGGGGCTAGCGAAAGATCTCGATCCGCTTGAACGACTCCGCCAGCTTGACCCCCACCTTCCTCCCCGCCTCCTCGTGGCGCTCCTTCCACCAACCCCTGCGGCGCTCGTCGCCGTCGCCGGGACGATCTCCGACCTGACTCCTGTGACAATAGAGCGCTTCGAACTTCTTCTCATAGGTGTCGGTGATGTCCAGGAACAGGTCTGACTGCTCGCTGCGCCACAGGTAGACCTCACGGACCTTGTGAGGCCCTCGGCCAGGTGCTGCGGATAGGCCAGGTGATCCCTGGCGTAGGGGAAGATGGCGTCCAGGGTCACCCGGCCGCACATTCTGTGGTCTCGGTGGTTGATATACAGGTGATTAGGGTCCATGGTGAAGACGATGTCCGGTTTGTGTATCCGAATCTCGCGGACCACCTTTTCCCTGAAGTCGTCGTTATCTTCCAGCCCCTGATCGGGGAAGCGCAGGAAGCTGACCCGCTCGATGCCCAGGACCTCCGCTGCCTTGAGCTGCTCACCCTCGCGGATCTCGACCAGCTGAGCGGGCGTCACCTCGCCGTTGCTCGTCCCCTTGTCGCCGTTGGTGCACACGACCAGGGCGATGCTGCTTCCCTGGGCGGCAAAGCGGGCGATGGTGCCACCTGCCCCGCTTTCTGCGTCGTCGGGATGGGGTGTGACTACCAGGATGCGCGGAGGCTGCTCGTTGGTATCCGTCATCTGGAATCCTACCTTCTAACGATGGTGGTTGCGCGGGCGCTAGGCAGACTCAACAGGCCAGCCTACACCGTCGGGTCATTAACAAGAAATGATAGCGGACGGCCATGGTCTGACGCAAGCACAACATCCGTTTGACACGCCGAGCGCGGCGCTGCTATCCTTCTGTGCAGTTACATACGCCAAAGGCTGCGAACGAGAAGAGTAGCCCTCCAGCGAGGCAAGAGCGAGCCGGGATAGGTGGGAAGCCGGCGCCAGCGCACAGGTCCGACTACGGTCGGACTCCGATGAGAATCGGAGGTGAATGGGCTCGGGAGCCGCGCCCCGAATTCCCGGTCCTCGATAACAGGGACGGGAGGTAGGCGGCGACGGAGCGGGCACCGTTATCAGAGCCCAGGGTATCGTCCCAGACACTGTCGGTGGGCCGTACCTCAGCAAAGTTGTCCCGATGCAATCGGGAAAACAGGGTGGCATCGCGGGTTTTATGCAAAAGCTCGTCCCTGCAAGGGATGGGCTTTTTTGTTTGGAGCGGACACGTATGAATAAGCGGATATTGACGGGCATACGCCCCACCGGGCCCCTGCACCTGGGCCACTACGTCGGCGCCCTGGAGAACTGGCTGCAGCTCCAGGATGAGTACGAGTGCTTCTTCCTCATCGCCGACTACCAGGCCCTGGGCGACCACATCGACGATATCAAGGGGATCAGGGCCTCGGTCATACAGGTGGCCCTGGACTGGCTGGCGGTTGGGCTCAATCCAGAGAGTAACGCGTTCGTCATCCAGAGCTATGTCCCGGAGCACGCAGAGCTGACCCTGCTCCTGAGCATGATCACGCCACTGGCCCGGCTCCAGCGCAACCCGACCTTGAAGTCCGAAATGGAGCGGCAGGAGACAAGCTCCATGTCCGTGGGGTTTTATACCTACCCGGTGAGCCAGATCGCAGATATCCTCCTGCCCAAGGCCCACCTGGTGCCCGTCGGAGAGGACCAGCTCCCCCACGTAGAGATGACCCGGGAGATCGCCCGGAAGTTCAACCGATCCTATGGCGAGGTCTTTCCTGAGCCGAAGGCGCTGGTGGGGCGCGTGCCCAGGCTCGCCGGGACCGACGGCCAGGCGAAGATGAGCAAGAGCATGGACAACGCCATCTATCTAGGGGACGACGAGCCGACGGTGACCAAGCGCGTCAAGAGCATGTTCACGGACCCCACCCGCATTCACGCTACGGACCCAGGCCACGTGGACGGCAACCCGGTGTTCATGTATCACGACGCCTTTAACAAGAACAAATCGGAGGTGGATGACCTGAAGGAACGGTACGTCGCCGGGAAGGTGGGAGACGTAGAGGTCAAGCAGAAGCTGGCGACGGCCCTCGAAGAGTTTCTCGGGCCCATCCGCGAGCGGCGGCGCTATTACGAGGAACACATGGACGAGGTGAAAGCAGCCCTCCTGGACGGCACTCGGCGAGCCAAGAAGGTAGCGGAGGCCACCATGGAAGAGGTGCGCTCCGCCATGGGAATCAGCGCCTACACGGGTTGAGACGGGGAAGTTTTGACCACGAAGACACAAAAAAGGGAAAAAGAACGGCAGAGGGAGGGGGATTCACCCTCACCCCAGCCCTCTCCCATCAAGGGAGAGGGAGCTAATGCAAAGCCAAAGGAAGCCCGTCTGCCATTGCGAGCCCCGATTGAATCGTAGTGAAGCAGCCTCGACAGGGAAATTTCCATGTACTACCCATCGTTAGAGCAGGTGCGAGAGCTGGCCAAGAGCGCCAACCTGGTACCCGTTTACCGTGAGATCCTCGCCGACCTGGAGACCCCGGTAACGGCCTACCTCAAGGTCGCTCGGGGCCGTTACTCCTTCCTGCTGGAGAGCGTCGAAGGCGCCGAGCGCATCGCCCGCTACAGCTTCATCGGCTCTGAGCCACACCGCGTGTACCGCACTGGAGTCGAGGGGGCGACGACGGCGCTACCGGACAGGAACGGGCCGAGCATGGTGGACCTGGGCAAGCAGGACCCCTTGCTCGCCATCGAGAAAGAGCTCGGTAGGTACACTCCCGCCCAGGTCGATGGGCTGCCCCGATTCCATGGAGGCGCAGTGGGCTACGTCAGTTACGACGCCGTGGGCCACTTCGAGAGGCTCCCGTCGCCGGAGGATGACCCCTTGGGGCTCCCCGAGGCGCTGTTCATGCTGACGGACACCCTGGTTGTCTTCGACCATCGCAAGCACAAGATCCAGGTGGTAAGCCACGTTTTCATCCCACCTTCCCCTCCCCTGGCAGGAGAGGATAGAGGAGAGGGGGACCCTTCGGCAGGCTCAGGGCAGGCTCTTGAGGCTTCGTACAAGGAAGCCGTCGCCAAGATCGATTGCCTTGTCGAGCGGCTACGCAGCCCCCTCAAGACACCGGCGGCTCGGGACGGCAAGCCGGTGCAAGCGGCACCCGTCACGTCCAACATGACCCAGAAGCAGTACGAGTCCATGGTGGACACCGTCAAGCGCTATATCGTCGAAGGGGACGTCATCCAGGCGGTCGTGGCCCAGAGGTTCAGCCGGAAGACGCCGGTCAATCCGTTCGGCCTGTACCGCGCAGTGCGAACGGTGAACCCTTCGCCCTACCAGTTTTACCTGGACCTGGGAGACTTTCAGCTGGTAGGCGCCTCGCCGGAGATGTTGGTGCGGGTGGAGGGGGACACGGTCTCCGTGAACCCCATTGCCGGGACGAGGCCACGGGGAGTGACAGAAGCCGAGGACCTTGTCTTAGAGCAGGAGCTTCGTACGGACGAAAAGGAGCGCGCCGAGCACATCATGCTGGTGGACCTGGGCCGCAACGACGTCGGCAGGGTGAGCCTACCCGCCACCGTCAATGTAGAGCAATTCATGGAGGTGGAGCGCTTTTCCCACGTGATGCATCTGGTCTCCCAGGTAGGCGGCAAGCTCAGGCCCGGTGTGACAAGCTACGACGCCCTTCGGGCATGCTTCCCGGCGGGCACCGTCTCCGGAGCGCCAAAGATTCGGGCCATGGAGATCATCGCGGAGGTGGAACCTGACAAGCGAGGACCCTACGCCGGCGCCGTCGGCTACTTCGACTTCTCGGGCAACATGGACACCTGCATCGCCATCCGGACCATGGTCGTGAAGGACGGCGTCGCCTACGTCGAGGCCGGAAGCGGTATCGTTTTCGACAGCGTGCCCGAGAGGGAGTTCGAGGAGACCCAGCACAAGGCCGGTGCCCTGCTGCGCGCGATAGACGAGGCTGAGGCAATGGAGCACTGGGTGGGGCCTATGCAAGACAGGGCGGAAGGGTAAGGTCATGAAACTGGAAGGAAGAACGGCCATGGTGACCGGCGGCGGGCGTGGTATCGGGCGCGGCATTGCCCTTGCCCTCGCTCGGGCCGGCGCCGACGTTGCGATCAATTACCGGAAGGACGAGGCGTCGGCCCAGGAAGTAGTCGCGGAGGCGGTCAAGCTCGGGCGCAAGGCCCTGGCGGTCCAGTGCGATGTTACGGACCAGGAAGGGGTAGCGGCGATGGTCGCCTTAACGGTCGAAAAGCTGGGCAAGCTGGACATCGTCGTCAGCAATGCCGGGATAGCCTCCCGTGGCAACTCCATCGTGGACACGGAGCCGGACGAGATGCGCCGCGTGGTAGACACCCACTTCTTCGGCGCGTTTTACCTGGTAAAGGCGGCGCTGCCCTACCTTCGGAAGCACAAGCGAAGCGACGTGCAGTTCATTTCTTCCTTGAGCGCCCATATCGTGCCCGCGGGCCATGGCCCTTACGCATCGGCCAAGGCCGCCCTCGAGACCCTGGCCCTCATTCTGGCCAAAGAGGAGACGCCCAACGGCGTCCGGGTCAACACCATCGCCTGCGGTGTCGTGGAGACGGACATGGGACGCCGCCTGGTGAAGGCCAACCTGGGACGGGATGTCGAGCAGGCCGCCGAGGCCTTCCCCTTCGGGCGGGTCTGCCAGCCGGAGGACGTGGGGAATCTGAGCGTTTTCCTCGCATCGGACGAGGCGGGATATATCGCGGGGCACACGATCTTCCTGGACGGCGGAGACCCCTTGGGCGTGGCGGCGGAGAGCTAGCATGCTGCTGCTGATCGATAACTACGACAGCTTCACCTACAACCTGTACCAGTACCTCAGCGAGCTGGGGGCGGAGGTCCGCGTAGAGCGCAACGACCAGATTTCGCTGAAGGACGTCGCAGAGATAGCCCCGGACCGGATCGTCATCTCACCTGGCCCGTGCACTCCCAAGGAGGCGGGCCTTTCGAACGACATCATCCGGGCCTACGCCGGGAAGACGCCCGTTCTCGGCGTCTGCCTGGGACATCAATGCATCGGCTATACCTTCGGCGGTGTGGTGGCGGGTGCGGGCGAGATCATGCACGGCAAGACCTCCTTTATCCACCACGACGGCAAGGGGGTCTTCGACGGTCTTCCCCAGCCGTTCGAGGCGATCCGCTATCACTCCCTGGCGATACAGCCGGACACGGTCCCGGACTGCCTTGAAGTGACCGCGAAAACGGAAAACGGTATCATCATGGGGGTCCGCCACAAGGAGTACCAGGTGGAGGGAGTCCAGTTCCACCCGGAGTCCATCATGACGGACGTGGGCAAGAGCCTGCTGGGCAACTTTCTGAAGATGGGGCAACGACAATGAGCGTATTTCGCATCTGGTGGTCATGAAGGGGCCTATGAACCCGGAAGCCGTTTGATCCCATGACGCCCCTTTTGGCAACCCAGGACACCTCATCGGAAATCAGACCATGATCAAAGAGTCGATACAGCACATTGTAGAGGGCAAGTCCCTGACGGCCACGGAGGCGGAGCAGGTGATGGTCCAGATCATGGAGGGGGAGGCGACCCCAGCCCAGCTGGGCGCGTTCCTGGTCGCCCTGCGCATGAAGGGGGAGTCTCCCGAAGAGATCCTCGGCATGGTGCGCGCCATGCGGGCCAAGGCGGTCCTCGTGGAGGCCAAAGGCGACCTATTGGACACCTGCGGCACCGGCGGCGACTCGTCAGGCACCTACAACATCTCAACCGCTTCGGCTTTGGTGGCGGCGGCGGCCGGGGTCAAGGTCGCCAAGCACGGCAATCGATCGGCCAGCAGCCAGTGCGGCAGCGCCGACGTGCTGGAGGCCCTCGGCGCTCGGATCGCCGTAACGCCGGAGCAGGCCCGGCAGTGCCTGGACCGAGTTGGCTTCGCCTTCCTCTTCGCCCCCAGCTATCACCCGGCCATGAGACATGCCGCCGGCCCTCGGTTCGAAATAGGCGTCCGAACCGTATTTAACATCATGGGTCCCCTGTCCAACCCAGCCGGGGCCAGCCGCCAGCTTTTGGGGGTTGCCGATGGCGCTCTGGCGCCCAAGATGGCGGTCATCCTCCAGCAGCTCGGCACCCGCCACGCCCTCATCGTCCATAGCGAGGATGGCCTGGATGAGATCAGCCTGGGGGCCCAGACCAGGGTCCACGAGGTGCGCGATAGCGCAATACGGAGCTTCACCGTCACCCCCGAGAACCTGGGCCTCAGCCCCGCCAGCATTGAGGAGCTTGGCGGCGGCGACAAGGAGCAGAACGCTCGTATCATCCGGTCGCTGTTCGACGGCGACGCGGGTCCCAAGCGAAACGCCCTGCTGGCCAACGCCGGGGCGGCCCTCTACGCCGCCGACAAGGTAGAGAGCATCCGGGACGGCGTCGCCCTTGCCGCCAAGACCATCGACGGCGGCGCTGCCCGCAAGACCCTTCAACAGTATGTCGATCTGACGCAAAGCTTTGGGTAAGAAGGGTGGAGCGCCGACAATTCGTGAACACCTACCTGGACGGAATTCTGGAGCGAAAGCGGGAGGACCTGGTCGCCCGAAAGCGCTCAGTTACCCTCGCCGACCTCAAGTCGCGGGCAGCCTCGACCCCGCCGCCACTGGATTTCACGGCGGCGCTGGGTGCGCCGGGCATGCAGATCATTGCCGAGATCAAAAAGGCCTCCCCCTCTCGAGGGGTCATGGCGGCCGACCTGGACCCCATCGCCACGGCTGAGACCTATGCCCGTAACGGCGCCGCCGCCATCTCGGTCCTGACCGAGGAGCCCCATTTTCACGGCAATCTCGACCTGCTGGCGGCCATCAAGGCCGGGGGCTGCGAAGATGGGCCGCCGCTGCTGCGCAAGGACTTTATCCTGGAGCCGTACCAGGTCTATGAGTCTCGGGCGTACCGGGCCGACGCGCTGCTGCTCATCGTGGCCGCCCTTACCGACACCGAGCTTCAAGAGCTTCTTTCTCTGGCACATGAGCTCGGGCTCCAGTGCCTGGTGGAGGCGCACACGGTGGAGGAGGCGAAAACGGCGGTTGCCGCCGGCGCCAGGGTCATCGGGATCAACAACCGGGACCTGCATACCTTCGAGACCCACCTGGAAACCACCGCCGCGGTCCGGCCCAGCATCCCGGATGGTTGCCTGGTGGTCAGCGAGAGTGGCATACGGTCCAGGGCGGATGTAGAGCTCATCGGGTCGTGGGGTGTAGACGCCGTCCTTATCGGCGAGGCGCTGGTGACGTCAGCAGAGCCGGGGGCCAAGCTGCGGGAGTTCCTGGGCGCATGACCAGGATCAAGATCTGCGGCGTCACCGAGCCGGCCTATGCCCTGGTCGCGGTGGAGGCCGGCGCCGATTTCATCGGCTTGAACTTCGCCCCCAGCCACCGGCGTGTGACCCTGTCTAAAGCCAAGGCGATTGCCGAGGCGGTGCGCGAATTCGGAGAGCATCGGCCCAAGCTCGTGGGTGTCTTCGTCAACGCCGAGCCTCGCGAGATCAACCATATCGCCACCCAGGTCGGGCTTGACATGGCCCAGCTCAGCGGTGACGAGGACCAGCGCTCTCTTTCGGAGATCGAGCGCCCGGTTATCAAGGCGGTGCACGTCCCGCCAGGGCCGGTGGAGGAGCACTCGGGCCACAGCTTACGCACGCGGCTGGCCGTTCTGCGCGACCGAAAAGCTATCCCCTTGCTGGATACCAAGGTCCCAGGGAAGGCCGGGGGCACGGGCCGCTCCTTCGAGTGGGAGGTGGCCACGGAGCTGGCCAGGGAGTTCTATTTCCTTCTGGCAGGCGGCCTGACGCCGCAAAACGTCGCCGAGGCGGTCGCGACCGTGCGGCCCTGGGCCGTTGACGTCTCCAGCGGCGTCGAGACGAACGGGGTCAAGGACCCGCAAAAGATCCGTGATTTTGTTAGGGCGGTCCGGGAGGCCGAAGCGGCGACAGGCCCCCAGCAAACGGGGTAACCGCGCGTTGAGACACCCTTGCGCGCCGGGGTGGAATGACCACCCTCTGTAGAGTAGGATAAGCAGACCCGATTAGGAGGCATCTCATGAGTTTTACTGAAGCTATTGGTTCGGGCTTCGGAAAATATGTGGACTTTAGCGGCCGGTCTAGCCGGTCGGAGTTCTGGTGGTGGACGCTGTTCGCCATCATCGGGAGTGTCGTATTTTCCGTCTTAGATGCGCTCATTGGGACAGTCTCAATTCTCTACTTGCTGTTTGCACTAGCCATATTCTTACCGGGCTTGGCGGTTACTGTCAGACGCTTGCATGATGTAGATAGGTCGGGGTGGTGGTATTTCATTGGCTTCATACCAATTATAGGGACCATTGTTCTACTCGTCTGGTGGGTGAGAGCAGGGGATGACGGTGAAAACAGGTTTGGCGCAAACCCTCTGGAAGCGTCAACAGGCGCACCCAGTCGGAGTCTCGGTTTTGGTGAGTCGGGGTCGGGGTCGTCTGTTCGATATTGCTCTAACTGCGGGGCTGAGAATGGTGCGCGAGGCCTTTATTGTGCGAGCTGTGGCGCCGCCATGGGGTGAAGCTTCCGCCTCTTCTGCAGGGGGAGCCTTTCCGCCCTCAGCGCTCCCCTGATGTCCGCCAACATCTACCAGTGACCCCGGCTAACGGGGCTGATATAGTAGTGCGGCAGCTTCGCTGACCACCCTGCGACCCGCTCTCGGAGCGTGACATGCCCCGCGGCCTGCTGGACAAGCGCACCATCCTGGACCTCATCGAGGCCGCCCCGCCGTTGATCGAGGGAGCGGTGGACCTCGCCATCCAGGTGCAGCCCAACGGGATAGACCTGACTCTGCGGGAGGTCGCCGGTTACGCATCAGCGGGGGCCGCCGATTTCTCCAACGCCGGCCGAGTCCTGCCCGATACCAAGGCGCTGCCCTTCGATGCTTCCGGCGCGGTCTTTCTGAAACCGGGGCCCTATCTCATGACCCTCAACGAGGTGGTGAACCTGCCGCGAGACCTGGCGGCCCTGGGCCGCACCCGGTCGAGCCTGCTGCGCAGCGGCGTCGCCCTGCACACGGCGGTGTGGGACGCGGGCTATTCGGGCAGGTCCCAGAGCCTCATGACAGTCTACAACCCCCACGGCTTCACCCTGTACAGAGATGCCCGCATCATGCAGCTTGTCTTTTTCCGGCTGGAGCGGCCGGTGGCGGAGGGCTACGCAGGCGCCTTCCAAAACGAAAATCTTTGATCTCAAAAAGCGCCGGCACATGGTAAGCATCGTTCAGGCAGACGCCTTCGCCACCCCGCCGTTTCAGGGGAACCCCGCCGGGGTATGCCTGCTGCCGGAGCCCCGCGACGATGGCTGGATGCAGGCCATAGCCCGAGAGATGGACCTGCCCGAGACGGCGTTCCTGCGAAAAGAGCCGGACGGCTACGGCCTACGATGGTTCACGCCGCAGGTCGAGGTGGAGCTGTGCGGCCACGCCACCCTGGCCAGCGCCCACGTCCTGTGGGAGGAGGGCCATCTGAAATCCGGCGACCCCGCCCGGTTTCACACCCGGAGCGGTCTTCTGACGGCGAACCTGGACAAGGGCTGGATCGAGATGGACTTCCCCGCCGAGCCGGAAGTTGAGACGGAGCCGCCGCCTCTGCTAGCCCAGGCGTTGGGGGTCAAGCCCGCGTACGTGGGCAAAAACCGGTTCGATTACCTGGTGGAGGTCGAGTCCGAAGAGACGCTCCGCGCGATGCGACCTGACTTCTCGCTGCTACGTGATATTCCGACGCGCGGTGTGATCGTCACCAGCCGCCCTTCGTCGGCGGGGTTCGACTTCGTCTCCAGGTTTTTCGCGCCGAGGGTGGGCATCGACGAGGACCTGGTCACCGGCTCCGCCCACTGCTGCCTGGGGCCGTTCTGGCGCCACCGGCTCGGCAAAAGCGACCTGGTCGCCTACCAGGCATCAGCCCGCGGAGGGGTCGTGCGGGTGAGGGCCAGAGGTGATCGCACCCATCTGGCGGGGCAGGCCGTCACGGTCTTGCGAAGGGAGCTGGCATGAGGGAAAGGGATAGACAGATTTACATCCTGGTGTCGCCTGCGGAATGGGAGGTCTTCGAGGGGAAGGCCGAGTACACGACACCCAGCCTGGATAGCGAAGGCTTTGTCCACGCCTCGCAAAACACGGAGCAGCTCTTGTGGGTCGCCAATCGGCGCTTTCCGGAAGAGGCCAGGATGCTGGTCCTCAGCGTCGACACCACCAGGGTCGGACCGGAGATACGCTACGAGGATGGGGGCCGCGCGCAGCCATTCCCGCATATATACGGGCCGCTGAACATAGACGCGGTCGTAGAAGTGAGGGAACTGGTCAAAGACGATTCAGGCCGGTTCTCGGGGTTTTGACGGCGGCTGGGCAAGGCGCTAGCCCTTCGACAAGCTCAGGGTGAACGGAAAGAAAATAGTTTCACATTGTAAATTGGTGGACCAGCTAACGACACATAAAGCAGTTTCGGATGAGCGCTACCCGAAGTGACTCCTGTAGCGGGCGTCGAACTCGTCCTGGGTGAACGTGTATTCCTGGGTGCCCTGGCACTCGATGGCGAAGGAGGAGCAGACCGTGCCCAGCCTGGCGCTTTCGACCAGGTCTTTCCCCTGCACCAGCCCTTTGACCAGCCCTCCACGGTAGGCGTCCCCCGCCCCGGTGGGGTCCACCGGCGGCGTCTCCTTATTGACCGACGGGACGGAGACCTCCCCGTCCCGGGTGCAGACCACGGACCCTTCTATACCTTTGGTCGTAATAACCGCGCCGACTCGCTCAAGAAGCTGGCCCTTCTTCAGACCGGTATGCTTCATAATGAGCTCGAGCTCGTAGTCATTGGAGATCAAAATCTTCGCCCCGGTCAGGGCATGCCCCAGCGCCTCCGACTCCCAAATCGGCAGAGACTGGGCAGGGTCGAAGATGAAGTCGATGCCCCGGTCAGCATAGGCGTTCCGATAGGCAATCATGTCATCCATGTTCCCGGCCGCAACAACGCCGATACTGTTCTCGGGATCGAGGCCGCTCAAGTCGTGTCGCGACGGATACTTCATAGCGCCGGGGTTAAAACCCGTGATCTGGTTGTCCGACTGATCAGTGGTGATATAGGCGCAGGAGGTGAACTCCTCCTCGATGATCCGTAACTTCTCATTGGAGATGCCATGCTCAGCCAGCCGTAGGAAGTAGCGCTGGCAATCATGGCCGATAGTCGCGAGGATCGTCGACTTCTCACCCAGCAGGGAGAGTGCATAGGCGATGTTGCCCGCGGTGCCTCCCGGCCTTTCAACCATGCCGTTAACCGTGAAGCTCACATTGAGCATATGGATCTTATCCGGCATGATGTGATCGGAGAACCGGCCGGGGAAGTCCATGATCCGGTCATAGGCCATGGAGCCGGAGATATAGATATCCATGGTCTCCTCAAGCGAGCCCTATATGGGCCGCCTAATTAAAGTTTTGCGTAAGCTGCAGGTATTTGCCTTCGGTACGAATCGCCGGGGCGACAATGAGCTCGGCGCGTTGCATATCGGCGATGGTGAAAGCGCCACAGGTGCCCATACAGGTGCGGAGGGCTCCCACGAAGTTCTGGGTGCCATCGGAGACGCTCGATGGGCCGAAGAGAATCTGCTTCAAGCTGCCCCGAGTCCCGACCTTCACGCGAGTGCCCCTGGGAAGGTCCATGTGGGGACTGGCCATGCCCCAGCTAAATCCTCTTCCGGGCGCTTCGGTGGCCTGGGCCAGGTGGGTGCCGAGCATCACCCCATCGGCCCCACTGACGATGGCTTTACAGAGGTCGCCGCCGGTGCGGATACCTCCATCCGTGATAATGGGAACGTAGCGACCGCTCCGGCGCAGGTACTCCTCCCGGGCCGCCGCGCAGTCGAGGGTCGCCGTCACCTGCGGCACACCGATCCCGAGAACCTCGCGGCTCGTGCAGATGGCCCCCGGCCCGACCCCCAAGAGCATGGCGTCGATACCGGTCTCCATCAGCTCCAGGGCGGCGTTGAAACTGACGGTGTTGCCCACCATCACCGGGACCTTGATCTGCTCGATGAGCTCCGAGATGATGAGCCCCCGCAGGCTCTTGGAGACGTGGCGGGCGGTGGTGACCGTTGATTGGACGACGATGATGTCGGCGCCGGCCTCCACAGCCATGGGAGCGAACTTCTTGGTGTTGGCCGGAGTGACCGAGACGGCGCACACCGCGCCGCCTTTCTTGACCTCCCGGACGCGCTTGCCCAGGTATTCCTCTTTTATAGGAGCCGCATATATCTTCTGCAGCACGGCGGTCGCCTGGTCCTGAGGGACCGCGGCGATCTCATCCAGTATCTCTTCCGGGTCATCGTACCTGGTCTGGAAACCTTCAAGGTTCATGACGGCAAGGCCACCGAGCTTATGCATTTCTATGGCGGTCTTGGGGGAAGAAAGAGCGTCAAGGGCGGCGGCAAAGATCGGTATCTCGAACGTGTGTGGGCCGATAGTCAGGTGGATGTCTGTCTGGTCCGGGTTGATGGTGACATCGCCTGGAACAATAGCTACTTCATCGAAACCGTAAGCTCTACGCAGCTGCTTGAACTGCGGCCGCTCCATCAGACCTCCTCAGGGGCTACCGACCGGTCGCGGCCATGCCTCTCTCTGGCCGCGGAAGGGGGGAGAAAACCGGACTCCGGCGGAGCCGCTTTTCTGTAGAATAGTACTCCCCTGCCAGCGCCACGTCAATGGCAGTGGGGAGGACGGAGTGTCATCCTGACTGCTCACGATCTTCCCATACCCGCTGCACCGTCAGCCGGATGACCTCGGCCGAAAAACCACGATATCGCAGGAAGCCGGAGAGTTTTTTCCGGAACACAGGGTAATCAGCGGCGGCGAGCCGGCGGCTCCTGTGCTCGGCGGCCCGCAAGGCCGTCTCCTCGTCCGCAACCGACTCCAGACTCTGATCCACGATCTCCGGCGCGACGCCCTTGCCAAGCAGCTCCCGCCGAAGGGCTTGCCCGCCTCGGGGGGAGATCCTGCTCCGGGCCTCCAGCCACGATGCGGCAAAGGCGGCATCGTCTAGATACCGCAGCTCCCGCAGCCGGTCGACGATCGCGTCGACGATGGCATCATCGAACCGGCGGCGTCCCAGGTGTCTGCGTATCTCCATTTCGGTGCGAGGCCGGTATCCTATCAAGTGAAGCGATCCGGCCATGCCCTGCGTGTACCGGTCCTTGTGGAGGAGCTTTGCACGCTCCTCCGCCCGGAGCTCGCGACCTTGAAAAAGACCCCAGTCAAGGGCAACACCGGCCGAAAGGGTGAAGGAGTCGCCATTGTCCAGCACCACGGCCACCTTGCTTCCGGTGCGTCCTTGACTCCGTATAGACGCGATTTTGGCCATACTGCCTTTACCAGGGCGCTGAAAAACGTCCCATCGACAGGCTCAGGGCAGGCTCCAGAATCCCTGAAGGGGCTCAAGGTCCTCGATGAGGAAGAGATAGAGGGGGGTGAGCGCCCGGAATCCTTCTGTCCCACGCCGCCAGGCGCAATGCCGGCGGGCGCTGCCTGCCCGAAGCGGCTCGCCTGCCTTTTTCGGAACAAGCGATACCCTGGTTAGACTTCAGCCTCGACACCATTGTCATTCTTCGGGCGCTTGGGCGATTCCATGGGCAGCCCAATAGAGTCGCTAGCGGCTCTTATCTGCCTCTCGATGTCCAGAGCAAGCTCGCTATTGTCGACGAGGAACTGCTTGGCATTCTCCCGTCCCTGCCCGAGCCGGGTGTCGCCATAGGAGAAGAACGAGCCTGTCTTCTTGATGATGTCCATCTGGGCGCCCAGGTCGACGATGTCCCCTTCCTTGCTTATGCCGCTGTTGAACATGATGTCGAACTCTGCGACGCGGAAGGGAGGCGCTACCTTGTTCTTGACGACGCGGGCCCGAACCCGGTTGCCCGTGACCTCCGTTCCCTGCTTGATCTGCTCCTGGCGTCGCAGGTCGATACGGACGGAGCTGTAGAACTTGAGCGCCCGGCCTCCCGGAGTCACCTCCGGATTGCCGAAGACCAGCCCCACCTTTTCGCGAAGCTGGTTGATGAAGACGACGCAGGTGCGGGACCGGCTGATGGCGCCCGTGAGCTTGCGCAGCGCCTGGGAGAGGAGCCGGGCTTGAAGTCCCATTTGAGGGTCGCCCATGTCTCCCTCCAGCTCGGCCCTCGGCACCAGGGCAGCCACGCTGTCGAGAATGACGACGTCGATGGCCCCGCTACGGACCAGCGCCTCCATAATTTCCAGCGCTTGCTCGGCGAAGTCCGGCTGGGAGATGTAGAGCTCATCGATGTTCACACCGCAGCGGGCGGCATAGGCCGGGTCCATGGCATGCTCCACATCCACGTAAGCCGCCATGCCGCCGGCCTTCTGCGCCTCGGCGATGATATGCTGGGCGAGGGTCGATTTTCCCGCGGACTCGCCGCCGAAGATCTCCGTGACTCTGCCCCGGGGCACGCCGCCCACTCCCAGCGCGATGTCCAGGGAAAGGGAGCCCGTGGGCACCACTTCCGTCGACACCCGGTGGGCTGCTTCGCCCAGCTTCATTACGGCCCCTGAGCCGAATTGCTTCTCGATCTGCGCAATGGCGATCTCCAGGGCCTTTTCCTTCTCGCTTACCATGCCGGACCATCCCTTCCTGTCGTGCCGATGACGCCGAGAGCGCGCTTTTGAACCGAGTTCGAAAGGATGATAGCATAGGGTCATTGGGGTCACAAGCCAGCAATGTCGCGCTTGAAAAGCACTCTCAACACATCGCCTTGTTCTCTCCCGCAACCCGCTTGAAGTGAGATCTTGGGACCGTATTGGTGAGCTTTTCGGGCGGGCAGCGCCCGCTGGCCCGCCTGAGGCGGGCGCCTGGCGGCGTAGGAGAGAAGGATACCGGACACCCCCTTCGACGAGTTCAGGGCAGGCCCCACCCCCCCTTGAAAGAGCTTTGCTCCAGAAGTGCTCCTTACATGTCACCCTGAGCGAAGCCGAAGGGTCTGGGGCGGTGGGGGCCTTCTGTTGGTTCTGCCCCGCCCCAGATTCTTCGTCCCGACACGTCGGGACTCAGAATGACATTTTGTGCAAGGCCCCCTGAAGGCGTTCAAGGTATCCCTTCATGGGTCCCGATTCCATGGCGATGCCTGCTCTCTCCACCCGCAAGTCATGAAAGAGGCCGCGGTACAATGAGACTAGGGTCGTCGAGAGCTCATTGAGCCAGACGGCGGCCCGACCTCTGGGACCGAGAGAGCCCAATGAAGCCGGTAGCCTTCATCGCTATCCTCGCCGCCGCCCTCTTCGTCGCGGCGTGCTCCGATGACGCGCCGCCCGCCCCAACGATCGGCGTCCCCACCGTCACCCCAACCCCAACCCCGATCCCGATTCCGACGCCCGTGCCGACAGCAACACCGTCGCCCGTACCCACGCCGACACCTGCGCCAACCCCTACACCTATACCGACAGCGCCGCCCACACCCACGCTGATGCCGACTCCTACCCCCAGGCCAACCCAAGCGCCGACAGCCGCTCCGCCTCCGGCTCCCTTCAGCCCACCCGACGGCCCCGTCCGGAGCGCACGCCTGATCGTCTCCAGCGACGCTCTGTGGGCGGGCCACCCGGCCAGCCGGACTGTCACCCGCCTGGCCCTGCCCTCGGGCGAGCGGGTGTGGCAGACCCAGGTGGCATGCGAGCCCGTCACTCTGGCGCGTTCCGGCCCAACGATTCTTGTCGCTTGCTTCGATTCCGGAGAGCTTATCCTCCTCGACGCCCAGGACGGCAGCTTGCTGGAACGGAAAGAAATGGGGCACGGCCCCTTCGGCCTGCTGGCCACCGGCGGGCGAGTCTTCGTCACCCTCTCCAATGACAACCTTCTCCTGGCTCTGCGGTCAGACTCCCTGGCGGAGATTGGACGCGTCCAGACGGGTCGCCAGCCACGGGGCCTGGCCCTGAAAGGGGACCGCCTGTATGTCGTCCACATGCTGGACGCCTCCGTCCGAGTCTACGACGCCGCGACCCTGTCCAACATCGGCTCCATCGAGGCTATGGGGAATGCGACCTTCGCCGAGTCGGTCACGCTCCATCCAGACCTGGAGCGTGCCTATGTGCCGCACCAGCGCCAGAACGTCACCAACATGGTCCGACAATTCGACGACACGACGTTTCCGGTAGTGAGCGCCCTGGATACGGAGTCCATGACGACGGTCCGTCGGGAGCTGCTGGCGTTGGACTCGGTGGACACGCCGGTGGGCATGCCCGCTGCCGTGGTGCTGACCCCGGACGGAGAGCGGCTCATCACGGTGAACGCCGCCAGCGACGACCTTTCCATCGTCGATCTGTCGATCGGAGTGGGGGCGGGCCATATCGAGGTGGGCCACAACCCCCGGGACCTGGCGCTTTCGCCCGACGGCGACCGGCTGTACACCATCAACCTCGTCTCCGACGACATCACGGTAGTGGATATGAACAGCCTCAGCGTCCTCTCCACCTTCACCCTGGCGGAGGACCCACGGCCCGAGGTAATCCAGCTAGGAGAGCGGATTTTCTTCACCAGCAGACCGGACACGATCTCTCGGGACAACTGGATGTCCTGCGCTTCTTGCCACATGGATGCGGGGCTCGACGGCCAGACCTGGCTCGGCACGACCGGAGGCCCCCGCAACACGGCGGTCCTGAGGGGTATCGGCGGCACTTTTCCCCTGCACTGGTCCGCCGATAGGCCGGACGTTCAGTCCTTTCGGAAGACCTTCACGGGACTCATGGCGGGTACGGGGCTCTCGGACCCGGAGCTAGACGCCCTGGCGGAGTTCCTTGTTAACCTGCCGGCGCAGCCCAGCCCGCTGCGAGACCAGGACGGTTCTTTGACGGCTCAGGCCAGTCTCGGGGCGGAGCTCTTCCAACAATCGGGCTGCGCCGTGTGCCACGTCCCCGCCGGCGGTTTCACCGACCGGCAGCTGCACGACGTGGGCACCGGCGAGCCGTTTCACGACCACCCCTCGGGCCGGGGGATGGTGCCCGAGACCATGGGGTCCGAATTCGACACGCCCAGCCTCCGCGAGCTCTGGCTGACGGCCCCCTACCTGCACGATGGCCGAGCGCCGACCTTACGGGACGTCCTGACGACCTTCAACGAAAGCGACGCCCATGGGGTAACGAGCGGCCTGTCGGACGAGGAGCTAGCGGCGCTGGAGGCCTTTCTCCTATCGTTGCCCCTGACCGGCGCAGAGGCTGCGGAGCTGTTCGGGGGTTAGGCGGGCAGCGCTCTCTGGCATCGCGCCTGGCGGCGCCGATTCCGTCCAATACATAGGCCCCGGTTGTCACCTGGTGATGGAGGATGACGCCTGGATAGACACCGGGTGGTGGATGGTGCAGGGGGCCCTGAGCCGTAAGCAGCTTGCTCCCCCGAAGGTCCTCTCGTGCCGCTCTCTGCCTGATGCTGGCATGGGTTAGCCCCTGGCCTAGGCGTTCATCGTTGACCCCTCGGGAGTGGCCTTCTGCGTCCTGCTCCGTCCTCCTGCTCCGGCCTGCTCCGGCCCACCCTCCCAAGCCTCATGGCCCTGGCCCGGCCAGCCGGGGATCATCGCCAAGGTCGTCGGCCATGGGAGAGCATCCCCATGCGCGTCTCTGCTCCCTTCCCGCCGATCACAGCACCGGCTTCGAGCGGGTCAGCTCCATGGGAGGTACCGGAGTATGCGGTTTCACGGTCGCCTATTCGAAATGGGAGGGGCGGTTGGTCATCGGGCAGGCGAATGGTCACCATCCCATGGAAGTGGAGTGGTATCGGTCCAGAAGTCTGGACGAATGCCGAATGCTTCGATGAATCGTTGCCAGCCCGATGCGACGGAGAGGGCGGCCCCGAGTTCAAGGATCTGGTCATCGTCGAAGTGGCGGTGGAGATCGGCGTAGACCCGGTCATCAACCTCGGGCCGGACGCCAGTGAGCAGGTCGGCAAGACGCAACGCTGCGACTGTCGGCTTTGGTAGATCAGCCGTGTCGAGGTCTCCGAGGGCGGCCTCAACCTCCGGCTCAGTCAGTCCTTTGCGCATCAACGATGCGCTCCGGGTCAGACTTCAATGGACGCACTGGTTTTGGGCAGCCAGGCGGATGCGACAGAGCTCGACGAGCTTCGGATCAAGCTTCGACACACCCGCGTACACAAACGACGCCCAACCAAGAAACATCTCCAGCACGGCCGGCCGGCCGGCAAGCGTGAGGAACAGGTTATCGTCGGCGTATGCCTTGTCAAGCCAGACCTGCAGGCGGCGCTGAAGGTCTGGGGAGAGCCGGTCGAGGTCGGCTTTTGGCAGCCGGCCATAGGCGTTGCTCATGGTCATCTCCTTACGGTCTGATGGCGTGATCCAAGTTACAAGAATGCATACGACTGTGTCCGTAGTCAAGGACAGCGGCATGGTGACCGAGTGTAGCTACGCCGTAGACCTGGAGCCGGACGGAAGCACGCGGAGGTGCGGTGGGACTAGGTGGAGGAGGTCTAGGGCAGTATCATGAACCAGCGGGCCAGGCTCACCTGCAAGATGCAGGTCCATCCCTTCACGAACCTTCTGCTCAATTTGAAACCTCAAAGATTCGTCGGATGAGTCCTGTGAGCTGGGCATCGTGCATGCACCTTTCAGCGGTTCAGGAGCTGGGCAGCCGGCATTACATGTGTCTAGGATAGTCACGGAGTCAACATGTCTTCCGGAAGCATCTACGTCCCCGGAAGGTCCTCTCGTGCCGCCCTATCCCCGTTCGGCCACAGGGCTAGCGCAAGGGGTTGGCGATGCCGTTGAGTATGGGAGAGCATCCCCCTCGGCTCCCTGGGGCCCATCCCCCCTTTTACCAGGGGCTCATGATATAACAGGCCTCGAACGTCATGGTCAACGTGGCCAGCTTCATGGGGGCCTGAACAAGTGTGCTACTCTGTCCAACAGACCTCTGTACACGGAAGCCCGGCTGGTACCGAGCTTATGGGCTGTCTCCGTGACCGTAAGGCCCTCGGCAAGGGCGTCCAAAATCGTTTGGGGTGTGACTTGGAGTCGGTGAGGGCCTACGGGCCTCGTGGGGTAGGCCCGCCCACAGCCCCTCCGTGCCCTTCTCTGCCCGAACCGGCCCATGCTTAGCCCCTGCCCTAGCCAATCCGCCATTGAGCCACCGAAAACGTCCTGCTCGCTGCCCCTCCCTCTTGCCACGACAGCACTCTCTGTGGCAGTGGCGTCCAGGAAGATCACCAGGTCGTCGATGACAACCCGAAACGTCGAGACTCCCAGCCAGTCCAGCGTGATGTCCATGACGCCCCCTTTTGCAGCTTCGGCTGCGGTGCGGGAATCATAACGCAACGGGCCGGGCTATGCTCATCTCATTGCCGTAGCAGGGTGCTGAAAACACCCCCAAACCCCCTCAAGGGGGTTCAAGGTATCCCTGCGGGGATGAATGAAAGAAGGGGGCACCCCCTTCGACCCCCGCCAACCATGGAGGATGCTGTACTATGCCCACGGGTCTTTTATGCCAGCGAGCGCTGCCCGCCAGTGGAAGCCGCCCGCCAGGAAGTCGGCCCAGAAGGTCGGAAATGTACGGTCACACCCCCAAGAGCATGTTTGTCGTGTTCGCCAACGCGCTCCCCGGCAAGGACGAGGAGTATAACCACTGGTGCGACCACGTCCACATCCCGGACGCCGTGAACAACGGCGTCTTCGACCGGGCGTTTCGGTACAAGGCCTTGGGACAGTCCAGGGCCATGTACCTGAACCTCTGGGAGGCGGACACCGCCGACCTGAGTGGCGGGCTGGCCGCCATGCGCGGGGGAGCGAAGGAGCTTCGGGCCAAGGGGCGCATCTCGCCGGTGTTCGAGGTGGTCTGGTCTCAAGTCCTCGTGGCCGTGGGGCCGTTGGAGCGCAGTACCGCCAACGGCGTGGCCGCTATCACAATGCTCCAGAACAATTGGCGGACACCCGTTCCCGCTCAGCGGTACAGCCAATGGCAGGAGTCGGTGACGAGAGCGGAAGTCAGCACTGCTGACGGCTACCACTCCGCGTACCGTTACGAGAGTTACGACCAGTCCGCCGGGGAAACGGCAGGAAGGTTCATGGTGCTCTACGAAAGCGCGCTGGAACCGGCGGCTGCCGCCCGCATTTGGGACGGCGCGGCGGAGCCGGGACCGTCTCCTTTCGCCAAGTACACCACCGTCTTCGACACCGGCGACGACGTGCCCCAGGCCGCGCCGGAGATCTCCGAGGAACCGTCTGTGCCGGCCGGCGGGGCGTGCTGGGCCTCCCACTGGCAGCCGTTGAACAACCGTCCAGGGCCGTGAGTGGGGCTAGCCAGACACCCCATACCGGCTATACTATCTTGTGCGGGTTTTGGTTTAACGCCTAGCTCCCAAACGGTCAGACAATCTATACTCACCGTCAGGCGACCGGGAGACCGGCCCCTGCGGAATCCAAATCTTAACCGGCCAAGCCATACATGACCCAATTCAACAGGGCCTCCTTCGGAAGAGCCACTACCCACAATGCTATGTCGGACGCAGTCCTGACGAGCCTCAGGGCTGTCCTTGATTAAACAGGCGACAAAGCCCTTCACCCTCACCGCGAGCCTGGAGCGAAATAAGCCTCAGTCCGGGTTCGACCGGGTGTTGACCGCCGTGCTGGTCTTCGGCCCGATCATCACGACCGTAGTCGCCGTGACCCTTGCCGGACTCGGATACAGCATCTGGAAATGGCAGGACTTCGCGCTCCTCGGCGGCTTCTACATGGCCGCCTCTATGGGCATCACCATCGGCTACCACCGGATGCTCACCCACTCCAGCTTCACCGCCCATCCCATCGTCCGGACGGTCCTCCTGATCTTTGGGGTCTGGGCCATCCAGGGCGGGCCTGTCTCCTGGGTGGCGATTCACGCCAAGCATCACCGGTACTCGGACGAGGCAGACGACCCGCACTCGCCGACAAAGAATCTCTACCACTCCCACATGGGGTGGCTGTTCGACCCCAACCGGGCCGACCCGGCGGTGTATGCCAAGGCCCAGATGAAGGACCCGGCTGCCATGTTCGTGGGCAAGACGGCTTTCTGGTGGGCCATCCTGGGGATGGCCATCCCCTTCATCATCGGCGGATGGACCGGCTTCCTGTGGGGCACGGTAGTCAGGATGGTCGTTGTCCACCACGTGACCTGGAGCGTCAACTCCCTCACCCATCGCTGGGGCTCTCGGCCCTACAAGACGGGCAAGGACCTGAGCACCAACAACGTCCTGGTGGGGATCCTTGCCATGGGCGAAGGGTGGCACAATAACCATCATGCCTTCCCGCGGTCGGCCTCCCATGGCCTCACCCGGTGGCAGATCGATGCCTCCGCCTACATTATTCGATTCATGGGGGCTCTCCACCTGGTGAGAGACATCTACAAGGTCCCCCGAGAGGCCATAGCCGCGAAGCCTCTGAACCCGTAGGAGGGCAGAGCCCCAGGGCACTCCCTCTTTAACTCTCCCCCATCAAGGGAGAGAGGACAACTTCGTTCCTCCTTGACAGGCTCCCCGCGCATGAAAGGCCCCGGTGCCATCTGGTGGTAAGCTGTAGCTCATTCCGCGCGACCTGGAGGCCGAATCGTGCAACAGCGCATCGGACAGGCACTGTTCCATGTTCAGAAACACATCGACCCCGGCTATGAAGCCGCCGACGCAGCCTGGTGCGACACAGAGCATATCCCCTTTCTGCTGACCTACCCCGGCTTCTTGAGCGCCCGCCGCTACGTCCTGGAGTCGGACGGACGGCAACACCTGGTCGTCTATCAGCTTGACGGCCCCGAAGCGCTCAAAAGCGACGCTTTTCTGTCTGCCCGAACGCGGACACCCCGCCCAAAACGCAGGAAATGCTCCATCACCAATCGATCGTCATGGGGCCCTATCAGCACTACGCCTCCGCCGGCGATGTGACAGCGACACACCAGGAAATCGGGAAAGCCATGCTCCAAGTCAAGATTGCCGTGGAACCCTCATGGGTCGAGGAGTGGGACCGCTGGATGGACGAGGAGCATATCCCCGAGCGTATGGTCTTACCCGGATTTCTCAGCGCCCGCCGGTTCGTGACGACGGTGGACTCGACGCCGGCGCAGCAAGGAGGGGAAGGCGCCGGGAGCCCGGCGCCTGGACAAGCGCCGCCACGGCTCACCGCAGAGCGGGAGTATAGTCATCTCACCATGTACGAGATGGAGGACGAGAGGGTCCTGACCAGCGAGGCCTATCTGGCGCTGAGAACAACGACCAGCGAGCGGACCAGGCGGAACGCCGCCCACATGCGATCGGTCCGCAGCGTCTACCTACAGCACTTCCCAGAGGTGGGGGCCGCCGGCGTGGTGTAGAGTGTTAGCGGATCGCGCGTCGTCCTGGCCGTCCTGGCGGGAGCCGGTCTCCTCTTGTGGGAGCTCTACCGACTGCTTGCGGCGGCTATCTTCAAGCCCCTATACGGCCTGCTGACGCTGCTACGCCGGTGGCGTTCCTGACGCCGTAGCGGGGGTCACGTCCGGCCAGGCCGCTTTCCTGGTACCAGAAGGAAACCGCTTTTTGTCATCATGGCTCGGGAATCCCGAATTTCTGGATGCGGTGGTTGCCGGTATCAACAACATATACGATTCCCTGAGAGTCCACGGCGACGCCTCCTAGGAAGTCGAACTGACCCTCATCACTGCCTTCCTGCCCCCACTGGGCCAGGTAGTCCCCATCGGCGGTGAACATCTGGATGCGATGGTTGCCGTTGTCAGCCACGTAGACGATTCCCCCGTGTATCCACAGTGACGCCTATGGGCAAGTTAAACTGCCCCTCACCGGCGCCATCGCTTCCCCACCTGATTACGAAGGCCCCGTCAGCGGTGAACTTCTGGATGCGATGGTTGAGGGCATCAGCCACGTAGACGTTCCCCTGGGGATCCACAACGACGCCCCAGGGCGCGAAAAACTCGCCTTCACCGGCGCCCTCGCTCCCCCACTGGGCCAGGAAAGCCCCGTCGGCGGTGAACTTCTGGATGCGATGGTTGCTTGTGTCAGCCACGTAGACGTTCCCTTGGCCGTCCACGGCGACGGCTATGGGGGAGTCCAGCTCGCCCTCACCGCTGCCGAGCCTTCCCCACTCAGCCACGAAGACCCCGTCGGCGGTGAACTTCTTGATGCGGCGGTCGAAAGTGTCAGCCACATAAACGTTCCCTCCGGTGTCCACGGTGACGCCTCGGGGTTTCAAAAAAAGGCCCTCCACACCGTAGAATAGCCCCCACTCGGCCAGAAAGACTCCGTCAGACGTGAACTTCTGGATGCGAAGGTTGCTGGAATCTGCCACGTACACATTCCCCCTCGGCGTCCACGGCGATGCCTTCGGGCTCGTGGAACTGGCCCTCACCGGTGCCCTCAACGCCCCATTCCAGTTGGAAAGTTGGAGGCTGGGTACGTGTGGGGCTTTTAGTTGGTCCACCCTCGGAGCAAGCCCCGACCATAAACACCAGGATCACTAACCCGATGGCGAGACGACTCATCGCAACCTCTTGACGGTGAGGGCCGGTTGGCTCCAGTGAATTCGCCAAATTATAGAGGGCCTTACATGAAAGAGGGCGCAGTTCACAGAGCTCTACAGCTCCATCTCAAGAATGTAGAGGCCGCCCTTAACCCTATCGATGGCGTAGACCAGTCCAGCCTCGTCCACGTAGACATCGTTGATCTGGGGCTGCGGCTGGGCCTCAGGCGTCGGCGGTATGAAGTGGGGGCCTGAACGGGTCTGAAATATCGTGGACCCGCACGCCCGCGCTGAAGTAGGCCCCGACGACCAGGTTATCCGAGCTCCACGAGGTGGGCACGGGCTGGTTTTCGTGGATGTTATGGGCTCCAAAGCGTCCGCCTTTGTGGATAAACTCCTCTTTGGGGGGCATTGGAAACGTGCTGATGATGACGGGGTTGCTCTCTTCTCGGACGTCTATGACCCATACCAGCTTGGGCCAGTCCTCGCCCCTCTCGCGGATAGACTCGCCCGTCACGATCAGGAGTCCCCGGTCGAACAGGGGCAAGACGGTGTGGGTGAATCCCGGAAAGGGGGGTTGGTAGTCCAGCCGGCTGATCATGCTCGGCGATGAGATGTCCGATATGTCCAGGATAATGACCCCTGCGTCCAGGTAGCCCAGGTAGGCCCGGTCCGGCCGCTGGGGATAGATGTTGCCGTTGTGCACCCGGAAACCCATGTCGAACTGGGTGTGCCGGGTCGGAGGCGGGGCGGCGTCACCCTCCTCGACGCCGGGAAGCCACCACCTGCCGGCCTCCCGCGGCCGGGTGGGGTCGGACATATCGACGATCATGTAGAACTGGTCGTCCAGGGGGTTCCTGGGGTTGAAGTCCGCCGCGCCGGTGCTCAAGGTGGCGTAGCGTCCGTCGACCCACCACAGGCAGTGCACACCCTTGGAGCGCGGCCCCGAGGTGTCGAAAAAGCCGATCTGGCGTGGGGCTTCAGGGTCGCCGATGTCGTAGACACCCATGCCGGCCGGGGTGAGCCCGTGGCTGGTGGTCTGGTAGGCGACCAGGAGGATGTCACCGACGGCTGCCAGGGAGTTGGAGCGAACGTTGCGGTGGGGGAGCTCTGTCTGGACGATCACACGCGGGTTGGCCGGGTCCGTGACATCGATGGCGGTGAAGTCCTTGGGAGCCCGCTCGTGGGCCATGTACAGGACCCTGCGCCCGTCCGGTAGCTGCTGAAGGGCAAGTCCTTCACCGCCGTTTCCAAAGCCGTTGAGGTCGTTGTGGGAGAGCAGGCGCAGCTTGCTGGCGTCGGCGGTTTCAGGCACGGTGTCTCCTTTGCGGCAAAGGCTCTACCAGGTCACTGCATACCACCCCCAAACCCCCTCAAGGGGGTTCAAGGAATCCCCTGCGGGGATGATTGAAGGGGGACACCCCCTTCAACCCCCGCCAAAGGGGCTGCACCCCTCTGGACACCCCTTCTTCGGCATCCCGCTCTGGTTAGCCGCAATGACTGGCTGTGGCAGGGTCAAGGTGACCGGCGAACCTGCTCCGGTTAGCCGTTGGGAAGCAGGATAACGTTGATGGCCTCCCGGTCCGGGAAGGCCCCGGCCTGGGTCTGCAACGCCTCTTGCGCCCCATCCAGCGCGAAGGTGTGCGTCACCAGCCGCTCCCAGGGGTGCTTCCCGGCCTCGAGCAGATCGACGGCTGCCTTGACCGCCTCGTCGGAGCCGGAGCCGACGGCTTTAATGACGCCCCGCTTCCTGACCAGGTCGTCCGTGCAGAACCCCGTGACCTCGTTGCCTCCCTTGATGCCGGCCGTGACAACGGTCCCGCCGGGACGGCCCTGACGGATCATCCGTATAGCCTGGACAAAGGGCTGTGTGGCGTAAGGGGTCGTGTCTAGGACGACATCGACGCCCTCCGGAAACTTGCTCATGACCGCGGTTACCGGGTCCTCTTTGTCCACGTCTATCACCATGTCCGCCCCCAGCTGCTTCGCCAGGTCCAGCTTGTAGCGGTCCTTGCCGAGACCGGTAATCGCCAGGAAGCCGGCCCCCGTTTCCTTGGCGGCGATAAGGGAGGCCAGCCCCCGCTGGCCGGGGCCCATGATGACCATGCTCTGCCCCGCCTTGAGCTGAGGGATGAGGACCCCCCACTCGAACCCGGCAGCCAGCGCGTTATACGTGGCAGCCGCGAGGGTGGGCACATCTTTGGAGATCGGAAAGACCCTGGTCTCCGGCTGCATGTACATATACTGGGAGTAGCCACCCCAGATGCTCGGCGGCTTGGCGATGGTGGTTAGTCCGATACCGTGCGTCGCGCCCAGGGCTACCCGGTCTCCCACCTTCACCCCCCACCGCTTGCTGGCCCCCGGCCCTATCTTTTCGACGATGCCCAGGGGCTCATGGCCCAGGATCAGTGGCAGCTCGGGCGTCATATGGCCGTAGTAGACCTCATAGTCGGTCCCGCACATGCCGCAGGCCTCCAGCCGAAGCAGGCCATCGTCGTCACCGATCTCGGGCAAGGGGAACTCCCTCATCTCCATGACTTCGGGCTTCACTAGCACCGCCGCCTTGGTTGTGTTCGCCATCTCTTCCTCCACTTCGGACCACTGATTCGTGGAGCGCCGCCGGCACGGCTCGCCATGAGGTACCACCCGACGGCTCTTGCCTCGCCCGTTACTATACACAAAGGCCACGCCACGCGCGATTACGACGACCTGCTTCGCACACAGCGATGGCTCGTCTCCCCGTCCGCTCAGTGGGGATTGAGGTCCGAAGGCTCCGCCGCTCTGGACACCACCGCGGTGATTTGAGAAGTCATGAGTCAGAGCTGACCACAACCGCCGTGGTCCACCTTGAGAGAGGATGTTGAAATCCGGTCCAGAGCAGCCAGGGTAGCGACCTTTCCCCGTCGGATGTACTTCGGTTGGTGGATTGTTTTTTCGTCGGTTATCCTGGGCGCCCTGGGCGGCGGCTTTCAGTTCTACGGCTTCTCCGCCTTTTTCCTACCGCTAGCCGACGAGTTCGACGTGAGCCGCGGCACCCTTTCCCTCGTGTTCGGTCTGTCCGGGGTGGAGGGGGCTCTGCTGGGCCCCTTCCAGGGCTGGCTCGTGGACCGGTATGGGCCGCGCCGCATCATGCTGTTCGGCATCACCCAGATGGGGGTGGGCTTCTTCCTCCTCAGCTTCGCCCAGTCCCTCCCCATGCTTTTCGTCGCCTACATCCTGTTCATCGCCGTCGGAAGCAGCTTCGGGCTGTTCTCGCCGGCCTTCGCCGCCGTGGCCAACTGGTTTGTGAGGAAACGGGGCACCGCACTGGGCATCGCTATGTCCGGGGTCGGCCTGGGGGCGTTACTGGTCAGCCTGATAAATTTCTTGATCGAGGAGATGGACTGGCGGGGCGCCGCCCGAGTCATCGGAATCATCGTCTGGGTAGTGGGCTATCCCCTGGTCTCCCTCATGAGACACCGGCCGGAGCAGTACGGCATGCTGCCCGACGGGGCGCAGCAGGCGCCGCCACGGCAGGAGGCGGAGGAGGTACCGTCTGTCGACGAAGGCGATTTCACAGCCAAAGAGGCCCTGCGGACGAGGGCGTTCTGGATGATTCATATCTCCTTCGCTCTCAGAGTGTTCGTCATTTCGGGGACCAGCGTCCACTTCATACCAGCCATGGCGGAAAAGGGACTCTCCGCGGCCACTGCGGCGGCCCTCCTGGGTTTCTTCGGAGTGCTGAGCGTCCCCGGACGGATGGCGTTCGGCATCATCGGCGACATCTTCGACAAACGCGTGGTTATCGCCGTCTCGGCCTTTGCCATGGGGCTCTCCACGCTGATCTTCGCCTCGGCCTCGGACTTGTGGCAAATCTTTATCTTCCTCGTGCTGCTCGGCTTATCCTCGGGGGGCGGCGTCGTGACTTTCGCCCTTCGGGGCGATTACTTTGGCAGGAAGTCCTTCGCCACCATCTCGGGGTTCGGTTCCTCGATCATGGTCCTGGGGACCATGACGGGCCCGGTGTTTGCAGGCTTTACCTTCGACGCGTTCGACAGCTATGACCTAGCCTTCTACACCTTTGCCGCCGTTGCCGCCCTGTCAGCCGTGGCCGTGCTCATGGCTAGGCGTCCCACACTGCCCGGAACACGAGCATCGGAGCAACCGCCGTGATTCTTGACCGGGTTTCCGAGATGTCATTACAATAACCAGCCCAAGGGCCTCAATGCCAGCGGGCGCTGCCCGCCGGGAGCCCGGCAGCCCGTTCCGGAGGTGACCGATGGCCACGGTGTTCGAAGGCCTCAAGGTAATGGATTTCAGCCAGGGGATGGCGGGAAGCCTGGCCACCATGATCCTCGCCGACAACGGTGCGGAGGTGGTCAAGGTCGAGCCGCCGGACGGCGATCCCTATCGGTGGATGCCCGCCTGGGTGATGTGGAACCGGGGCAAGAAAAGCGCAGTTATCGACCTGGACACGGCGACCGGCCGGGAGACGGCCCTGGGCCTCGCTCGGCACGTGGACGTCGTGCTGGAGAGCTTCATCCCCGGCATGGCCGACCGGATGGGCATCGGCTACGACGCTCTGTCCGAGTCAAACCCCGGGCTGGTCTATTGCTCCATCACGGGCCTGGGCTCCAAAGGGGCTTACAAGCACCTGCCGGCCTACGAAGGGATCGTACAAGCAAAGGCCGGCGGGTTCGTTGAGATCCAGACCTTCCTGCAACGTGACGTCCCGACCTATCGGGTACGTCCAAACGGCAGCTACGGCGCAGCCAACCTGGCGGTGCAGGCCATCGCCGCCGCTCTGCGGGTGCGGGACACGACCGGCAAAGGCCAGAGGGTGGAGACCAGCCTTTTCCAGGGCTATACCTGCTACGACCACTTCAGCGTTTTGCCCAGGCAAGCTGAGATGGGGCTCATGACAAATCCGCCTCCTGCCCGTAGCGCAACCCGAGGCCGGCAGACCACCATCACCTACCTCGTCGTCCGGTGTAAAGACGGCCAGTGGATGCAGATGACCAATAACGCACTGCGCCTATTCCCGGTATGGATGAAGGCCCTCGGCCTGGAGCATATCCACAAGGACCCGAGGTTCGAGAAGGCCCCGGCCAGCTTCCCCACGGATGAGGACCGCTTGCTACTCAGGCGAATGATCCTGGAAAAGTCCCTGGAAAAGACCCTTGACGAGTGGCTGGAGATCTTTATTGAGAAGGGTGTCGCGGGAGACAGGTTCCTGAGCACTCAGCAATTCATGGACTATCCTCAAACTCTCCATAATCAAGGGGTGATCGATCTGGAGGACCCAACGGTGGGCCCAACGAGGCAGATTGGCCCCTTAGTGAGGTTCGAAAAGAGCCCCTCGGTGACCGATCGCCCAGCGCCGCTGCTGGGCCAGCATACAGTGGAGGTTGTGGCGTCGGCGAAGGCCATGGCTTCGCCGAGCAGGACGGGGAGCAGCCAGTCCGCCGCCCCCAAGCACCCCTTTGAGGGGCTCACGGTGCTGGACTTCTCGGCCTGGCTTGCCTCGCCCTTCGGCCCCTCCCTCATGGCAGACCTTGGGGCGCGGGTCATCAAGGTGGAGGCCCTGGGCGGCGATGAGTTCCGCCCCATGTCCCAGGGACGGGGCAGGACCTTCCAAGGGAAGGAGAGCCTGGTCGTGGACTTGAAGAACCCGAATGGCAGGAAGGTCATCCACGCCCTGATCGCCAGGGCCGACGGCCTCGTCCACAACATGCGGGGTGACGCCGCCGAGCGGCTGGGCATCGACTATGACACGGTGCGGAAGATCAACCCGCGCCTGGTCTACCTCTACGCCGGCTCCTATGGCTCCAGCGGCCCCGGCGCGGGCCGAGGGGCCTTCCATCCCACGGCAGGCGCCCTCAGTGGAGGCGCCCTCTGGCAGCTTGGGAAAGGGAACGAGCCACCACCCAACGACGAGCCTCTGGACATTGAGGAGATCACCGGTTGGAGCGAGCGGCTGCTACGGGCCAACGAGGGCTCGCCGGACGTGACCTCGGCCATCGCCGCGGGCACCGCCCTGGCCATGGGACTGTATCACCGAGAGCGCACCGGCGAGGGGCAGTACCTGGAGACCTCCATGCTAAACAGCAACGGCTATATCTGCTCGGAGGACTTCATATCCTACCGGGGTAAGCCTCCCCGGATGGAGCCGGACAAGCATCTTCGAGGGGTCCATGCGCTGCAACGTCTGTACCGCGCAGCCGATGGCTGGCTCTTCCTGGCCTGCCCAACACAAGCTGAGTGGGAGGCATTGTGTCTCGCCATCGGTAAAGAAGAACTGGCCGCCGATCCGCGCTTTTCCGACCACACGACCCGACTGAAATACGACGACCATCTCATTGCGGTACTGGGCCGGGCCTTCCAGTCTCGGGGAGCTCAAGACTGGGAGAGCTACCTGGCGGAGAAGGGGGTGGCCTGCGTCCGGGCCGATGAGCAGCCCTACACCGATTTCTTCCTGACGGACCCCTCCGTCCGAGAGAACGGCTTCATCGTCACCACTGATCACCCCGTCACCGGCACGATGATGCGCCAGGGCCCCCCGGCCCAGTTCTCAGCGACTCCGGGAAGGGCCGAACCCGCACACATCTTCGGTGAGGATACCGTCGCCATCCTGCAGGAGCTTGGATTTCCCCAAGAAGAGATCCAGCGTCTTAAGGCGGAGAGGGTGATCGCCTACCCGGAGCCGGCCGCCATATAGTGTCCTGCCTCGTGAATTCGTCGAACAATGGGCGCCATAGTCTGTCATGCTGAACCCTTCGGTCCGCCGGAGGCGGAATCAGGACAGGCTCCGTGAAGCATCTGGGGATGAGTCCCTTCCCCCTTGAGGGGGAAGGTTAGGATGGGGGTGAGGCCCCCCACCCCAGATTCTTCGCTGACGCTCAGAATGACCTATGCTGCGAACTTCAAGGGCACCACAGTAGCGCCCCCCGCACAGGTTACTTGCCGGCGACCACCGGATTATGCAGCGTCCCGATGCCGGAGATGTCGATCTCCACGACGTCTCCCGGTTTGATCTCGGTGGGAGCCCCTTCGGCGCCCATGAAGATCATGTCTCCTGGGTATAAGGTCAGGTATGTGCTCATGAAGCTGATGAAATCGCCTGGGTCGTACTTGCTATCGGCAGTCTTGTATTGCTGCACCTGTTTCTCGTTGACCCGCGTCGTCACCACCAGGTCCCGATAGTTGACGTCGGTGTCGATGCAGGGACCCACAGGCTTAAAGGTGTCGGAGTTCTTGGAGCGCCAGAACGACGCATCATCCCATTGCCAGACACGTTCGCTGACATCGTTGCCGATGGTATAGCCCAGGATGTACTTATCAGCGTCCTTCTTGCTGACGTTGCGGCATTTCTTGCCGATGACGATCACCACCTCAGACTCCCAATGCACCAGCTTGGCGTCGGGAGGGATGACGATGGGATCGCCTGGGTTGGTGAGTGCCCCGGCGGAGCGGAAGTCAACCTGAGGGCCGGGAGACGGAGGCCGGGGAGGCGCCGAGGCGGCCGCTCTCATCCGTTCAGGCCACATCTCCATGATCCACTTGGAATGGCTGTCGTACATCGCGGTGCTGGAGGCCCACATGACCACCGGCTGAGTTGGATACAGGAGCTTGACGCTGCTCAGGGGATAGGACTCTTTGGTAAGGGTGCGGCCGCCGAACGGGCCGCCTTTGATGCGGGTCACCCGTTCACCCTTGACCTCCCCGTATGAGGTCTTACCGTTGACGCGAAATCGAGCGATCTTCATTCGGTCCTCCAAATGGCCGCAGAGCGCCTGATGGCTACCAGCGGCTTGACTCCTTGTTGGCCTCCGCCAAAGCAAACACCCGGTCGAGACTCTCCAACCCCATCTGGAACTCACCGGACTCAATACCCTTCATCACCGATGTGATGGCGGCGCTGAAGGGTGCGGAGAGGCCGATGGCGGCCCCTCGGTCCGCAATGTAGCCGTTCAGGTACTCCACCTCTGTCCGCCGGCCCTTGATAAGGTCCTGGACCAGGGAGGGCTCCCCCTGGTCCGCCGGCGGAGGCGCCGTGTTGACGTACCCGCCTTCCGGTGGGGCCTCCTCGGCGGCGGCCTCCAGCTCTTCGTAGGTCAGGCCTCTGACCGGAGGGGCCACATTATACCCTAGAGAGCGCCCTACCCGCACAGCCTCTGCAGCCAGCCGAAGGCGGAGGTTCGCGCACTTGGGGTGGTCCCTCAGCCCCCAACCGACCGGCCCTACAATCCCGGCGCCGGCGTTTCCCATACAGTTGATAGCCATCTTGGCCCAGCGCTCTCCCCAGAGGTCTTCCGTGACCTTGGCCGCTCCGACCTGTGATAGGAGACGGACGGCCTCCTGCGCCCTGGCCGTATCCTTTCCGTTCAGCTCACCGATGGCAAAGTTGACGACCCCTTCCTGCCGAAGGTAGCCGAAGTGCCGTATGTGGGCCTCTTCCAGCAGCCAGGTGCTCAGCATAACCACGCAACCCATGGTGCGGCGCGACCCCACGATGGGGGCGATGCGCTCTTCGTTGATACTGTTCTGGGCGCTGATGACCCAGGTATCGTCATGGAGATGGGGCAGCATTTTCTTGACCGCCCATTCGGTGTCGTAGGACTTGACGGAGACGAAGAGAATATCCAGCTTATCGTCGAGTTTCCCAATCTCATCGACGTGCAGGGCTTTGACCCGGACGTTGTGCTCCTCCTGGGGAGCATCGATCCTGAGCCCCCGCTCCTGGATGGCGGTCACGTGCTCGCGCCAGGGGTCTATGAGGGTTACCTCCTCGCCGGCTTTGGCAAGGAGCCCGCCGATGGTTCCGCCGACACCACCGGCGCCGATGACACCTATCCTGGTCACCAGGCGCCTCCTTCCATCTCAATGCTGAAGAAGCCCAATCCTGAAGAAGCTACCCGCGCTGGAGGAGCTAGGTAAAGTTGGCAAAGCCCTTGGGAGTCTGCACGTCGACAATGGTGATGGTGTCAGACTTCACGCCGGCCTCTATGGCCGGAACGAGCTCCTTCACGGATTCTACCCTCACGCCGTTGGCCCCGTAGGACTCGGCCAGCTTCACGAAGTCCGGGTTCTGTAGCTCGACACCGAAATAATTGTTGTTGTAGGAGACACGCTGCCGGTCTTTCAACACGCCCCAGGCGTTGTCGTTGAAGACCAGGACGACCGGGTTAAGGCCGTACTGAACACAGGTGCCGATCTCTTGAATATTGAACTGGAAACCGCCGTCGCCCGTGATGCACACTACCTGGCGGTCCGGCAGTCCGGCCTTGGCTCCCGCGGCAGCCGCGAAGGCAAACCCCAGGCCGTTCCACTGCGGGGCGTTGTAGGTCCGAGGCTCGTAGATCTCCAGGAGGTTGGTCGCCCCCCGATGGATGGGGATCGTCACATCCCCCATGAAGATGGCATCCCTGGCTACGGCCCCCCGGATGGCCTCCATAGTCCTGACCTCGTTGGGCATCGCCTCTCGCCAGTGGTCCTTGATTCCTTTTTTTATGCCCGCGATCTCCGTATCGAAGCCGGGCTCGATCTGGGCCGACTTGCCCTGTATGGCATCGTTGATCTGCCCCAACGCCACCCGAGCGTCGCCGACGACGCCGACCGTCACGTCATAGACTCTGCCGATAGCCTCGGGGTCGATATCGACATGGACAACGCTGGGCGGTAGCTGCAGCCCCGCCGCCTTGGTCCTAGAGTATGCCATGCTGGAGCCGACGATGAGCAGCGTATCCAGGCTGTCCCAGAAGGCCTTGAGCGGGCTTGGCTTTGGGCCGCCCATACCGCCGGTACCACCAACGCTGAGCCGGTGGTCGTCCGGAATGGCCCCCTTTCCCGCGCCTGTGTTGATGACTGCAATCCCCAAGAATTCGGCGAGACGTATCAGCTCCGCCGACGCTCCCGAGCGGTGAACCCCGCATCCAGCGAGGATTGCCACGCGCTTCCCGGATAGGAGCAGCTTCGCCGCCTTCTCCACGGAGGCTGAGTCCGCCTCAGGGGCCTGAAACCGGTTGATCTGCGAGACCTCCATCTCTGCGGTCTGTCCCTGGACGTCCACGGCGATCTCGATCTCGATGGGACGGGGGCGGCGGGTGTTGAACCGCTCGAATGCCTCGTACAGCCGGCCAGGCACATCCTCGGCGTGGCTGATGTGGCAGCTCCAGTCTGTCACCGAGTTAAACATGCCGATCTGGTCTTTGGTCTCGTGGATGGCGCCCAGTCCCCGGCCGTATACCCCTTCCTCGGCGGTACTGGTCAGATTCAGCACGGGCGAAGATGCCCAAAATGCCTCGCCCATACCGCCGACGGAGTTGGCAGCTCCGGGTCCGGTGCTGGTCAGGCAGACCCCTGGTTTTCCCGTGACCCTGGCGTAGCCATCGGCCATGATAGCCGCTGCATGCTCGTGCCGGGTGCTGATGAACCGGATCGAGTCCTGGTTATGGAACAGGCTGTCGTAGATTCCCATCATGTGGGTGGAGATGATACCGAAGATGGTGTCTACCCCCTGCACGCGCAGGGATTCGACGGCGGCTTGAGCTCCCGTGAGTTTCGCCATGGTCCGCACCTCCTTGGCAACGACGCTCTATATCCTCTTCCCCTCGCAGGGGCTTTGCCCAAAAAGCGGGCGTTTACATGTCACCCCTGAGCGCCGACCTGTCACCCTGAGCGTAGCCGAAGGGTCTGGCACGGTGGGGAATTTGTGTTGAGGCTGCCCCGCCCCAGATTGCTTCGTCGCGTGCCCTCCTCGCAATGACGGAAGGACAACCATCAGTCCCAAGTGCGCTGACCGCTAGCCGGCAGGCAGGCCGTGCCCCACCGCCCTGGTGACTCCTTTTTCGGCCAGATCGTCAATCTGGCGATCAGTGTAGCCGATCTCTCTGAGGATATCCTCGGTGGCCCATCCCAGCGGCCTCGGGGAGTCGCTCCTGGACGATAGTTCGGAAAACTCAATGCAGTTGGAGACGCGCCAGAAGGGTCCTCCCGCCAGGAGCTCATCCTCCACCGCCAGACCGTTTTCGCGGGCGTGGGAGGAGTTGAGCATGAAATCAGAGTGGCTGGTCCCATCGGCACGGACGGCCGGGACACCGGCGGCTAGCAGGTCCTGCTCCCACTGGGCGGCGGAGCGGCCTCCCAGGGCCACCTCTATGACACGCGCCAGCTCCGCGTCGTTAGCCCGTCTCTCCTCGGCGGCCGAAAAGCGGCTATCCGTCTGGAGGGAGGCCAGCCCAAGAGCCTCGGAAAGGTTCCTCCAATCCTCTTCCTTGGGGCACATCAGGAAGAGCCAACCGTCACCGGTCTCGTAGAGACGGTGCAGGGCGTGGTAGCCGTGCTGGCCCTGGTCCGGCATCAGGTCCTGAGGTTTGTCCTTGTATTCGAGGTTCCAAGAAGAGAGGGCGTAGCCCATGCTGGTCAGCATCGTCGTTTCCATGTACTGGCCTTTACCGGTCCGCTCCCTGGAGTGCAGTCCGATCATGGCGCAAGCCGCCGCGCCCAGGGCGCTGGCGGGGTCCGGGAAGTGACGGTCCCTGGGCGGGTTCCCCAGCCCAGACTCGATGATCCCCGAGCCCGCAAGGGCGTTGGGCGTGGAGTGGAACCCCGTGCGGTGCAGCCACGGTCCCTTGGAGCCGTAGCAGGAGCCGTAGATATAGACCAGGCGAGGGTTGATCGCGCTGAGCGTCCGATAGTCGATCTTAATCCTCTTGGGTGTGCCCGGACGAAAGTTGTGGATGAAAATATCCGCACCGGCCACCAGCTTGTGGACGATCTCCTGACCTTCGGGGGACTTCAGGTTCAGGACCACGCTGTCCTTACCCTGCATGGTCTTGGTGTAGACGGAGGCGAAGTTCCGGCGCATCGGGTCCCCTTCCGGGGGCTCCACCTTGATGATCCGAGCGCCCATCTCGGCCAGCATCGTCAATGCGAACGGCACCGCATAGAAGTAGGCGCACTCGACGATCGTCACCCCCTCCAGGGGGTACCTCAACGACGCAGGCGAAGCGGGACCTTGAGCCGCCGTCCTGCCGTTGGTGCGGAGCGCGCCCAGCACCTCGGCGGTATGCTGCCCCAGGGCCGGTGCCGGTGGCCCGACCACCGCCGGGGTCTCCGAAAAGTTGATCATAGGGCCGATCTGGACCGTTTCACCAACGGTGGGGTCCAAGACGATGGAACGTCTCCCGTTCTCCACGGTCTGGGGATGCTCCATGAACTCCTTGGTGGTCAGGAAAGGGTCTCCTCCCACATCAGAGGTGGTGAAGAGCTCCAGCCACTCTTCCACCGTTCTTTCCTTCATTTTCGATTCGACCATCTCCAGCAGGGCCAGCATGTCTTGCTGCGATGGAAAGAGGTCCGGCATTTTATGGAACGCCGAGTCTTCGTACAGGTGCTCAAGGCCCAGGGTCTTCATCCAGTTCCGGAAGAGATGGGGCTGGCGGCTCGCCATCTGAATGAAACGCCTGTCCTTGCACAGAGCGGTCATGAAGGCCAGGGGCATGACGCCGACGACGGGGCCCGCCTGGTCGTTCCTGCTGATCTGGTGGACGAATCCTCCCATGTCGTAGGCCGTCATGGCGTTCAGGAGGCTGGCGTGGAGCCGCTGGCCCTTCCCGGTCTTTTGCCGTGCATAGAGCGCGCCCAGCATCCCTTGGACGGCCAGCATCGCGGCGCCGTACGAGGCGGTGGGGGTCGGGGTGAAAATAGGGCCAGCCCGAAAACCCTCCTGGGAGGCCATGCGCCCGGACTTGGCGGAGACGATGGACTCATAGCCGGGAAGGTCACGCAGGGGGCCACGCTCCCCAAAGCCCGTGATGGCGAAATAGACGAGGCGCGGGTTGATGGCGGACAGAGCGTTGTAGCCGATACCCAGACGGTCGGCTGTACCGGGCGCCAGCCCATCGATCAGGCCGTCAGCCGTCGGGACCAGACTCTTGAACTTTTCCAGTCCATCAGCCGATTTGAGGTCCAGGACCACGCTCTTCTTCGCCCGGTCATTGACGATGAAGGCAGGGCTTCCCCGCCTGGGATCGCCGCCCGGCGGCTCCACCTTGATGACCTCCGCCCCGTATTCCGCCAGGAGCATGCCGGCCATGGCGCTGGCCATGCCCGTGCTCAGCTCGAGTACCCGAAGTCCTTCTAACGCCGTTGTCATACCCGCCTCGTTTGTGAGATTGCCCGTGTACGACGTTCTTAACAGCACGCCTTCTAGGCGATACGCTGACGCCCTCGTTCTCCTGGGGCGCTGCTGCGCCATTATACCGTACGGGGGCGGGCTGCGCCCGCGAGCATCGAGCCTGGCGGCGCTGGAGAGAAGGATGCCGATCACTCCCTCGCTTTAGCCCACGTCCGTCAAGAGTCCTGAGCATGTAGAATAACGAAGTAGAATCCAGGGCGGTGTACATACGGGGAAGCGAAAAACAATGAGCCCCCCAGACTCCTGGTCCCCATCGCATCCGAAATCGGCATGAAAGACGCAGAATTTACTCGGACACACGCATGACACTCAACGATTTCTCCGTCCAGGGCCTGACGGTCATCGTCACCGGCGCCAGCCGAGGCATCGGCAAGGGCATAGCGCTCGTGTTCGCCGAGGCAGGCGCGGACGTGTGTGTCGCAGCCCGTAGCCAAGCCGGCCTGGAGCAGGTGGCCGAAACGGTCCGCGGGCTGGGTCGCCGGTGCCTCGCCGTGCCTACCGACATCACGAAGGAGGCCGATGTCGACCGTATGGTGAATCGCGCCATCGAAGAGCTGGGCAAGGTGGACGTGCTGGTCAACAACGCGGGGATAGCCGTCGTGAAGCCCCTGGTGCCGCTGCCCGGCTTTAGCCCCGGCACCGCCGAAAGCCTTCCGAACTTTTTCGAGCCCTATACAGAGGCCGAATGGGACCAGGTCATGGACACAAACCTCAAGGGCGCATTCCTTTGCACGAAAGCCGTCGGCCCTCATATGCTTGAGCGGCGGAAGGGTAAAGTTATCAACATCTCCTCCGCCAACGCCGTAAAGGCCGGCAAGTTCCGCTTTACCTATGACGTGAGCAAGGCCGGCCTTTCGTCGCTGACCCGCTCGCTGGGCGTCGAGTGGGCGCGGCACAACGTCCAGGTGAACGCCATCGGCGCGGGGTACGTGGATACCGAGCTGACGGCGATTCAGATGCAGGACGAGCGACTGCGCTCCCGGCTCCTCGCCGAGATTCCCATGCGCAGGCTAGCCACCGAGCGCGAGGTCGCGCTGCTGGCGGTCTATCTGGCATCCTCAGCCTCCGATTTCATGACCGGGCAGACGGTGTTCCTGGACGGTGGCATCGTCTCTAGCTGACCTGCAAACTCGTCCGCCGCCATAGATGCCTCTTGTGGCATGACGGGCCCGTTTGGAGCTGCCGAGTTGACATGTTCATGCTGAGTTCTTACGACCTGAAGGCGGGCCTCCGCTCTTGTGAAAAATTGCACCAAACTATAAAATAAACCGATTTCCCGCATTGAAAATTCTCATAAGGCCTCGCTCTTCGCATGGATTACGAGATTGCCCTGGCCGGGCTCGTTGTGGGCACGCTGGTCGGCCTGACCGGCATCGGCGGAGGCTCCCTACTCACCCCCACCCTCATCGTCCTGTTCAAGGTCAACCCGCTGACCGCCGTTGGCAGCGACCTGGTCTTCAATGCCATTACCAAGATCTTCGGCTCGGCCCAGCATTCCCGCCAGTCCACTATCAATTACAAGCTGGCGTTCATCCTGGCGACCGGAAGCATCCCCGCGGCTCTGGCTGGAATAGGGCTCATCGAGCTACTGAAGGAGGTCTACGAGGTCGACGCCGACAAGCTGGTGACCCGCATTCTTGCCGGCACGCTGGTGCTTGCTGGTGGGACGATGGTACTGCGGCCCCTGCTCCAGGACAGCCGCCAATCTGATATGCGGGGCCTGGCCACCTTCGAGGTGCGCAAGAGGGTGACGATCGTTCTGGGCATGGTCACCGGCTTCCTCGTCGGCCTCACCTCCATCGGAAGCGGCGCGCTGATCGTCCCGGTGCTGACCTTGCTGTATCCCCTGCCCCTGAAGCGCATCGTTGGCACGGACATCTTCCACGCCATGCTTCTGGCGGGGGTCGCCTCACTGGCGCATTGGGGTGCGGGCAACGTGGACTGGTCTCTGACCTGGAAGCTGCTGGCGGGCTCGATCCCCGGGGTCATCTTCGGCTCGCGGTTGGCCGTGGTCGCGCCGGACCGGGTCATGCGTACAGCCCTGGGGCTCCTGGTCATCTTCTCTGGCGCGCGGCTCTTCTGACTCCAGGGGAGGGCAGCGCCCATCCTCCTAAGCGATGCCGTGACGAGGGAAGACCAGGCGCCTGACACTATTGACGCTGGCCTCCGCGAACTGCCTTGTGCGCTCAAGCGTGGCCGGGTCCAAGGAAGGAGCGCCGCCGTCCCGCAGCCGATCGATGCCGTACCGCTCCCGGTAGGACGCCGGGACAGTGTCCGGTAACTCCGTGCCCATCATGAGACCGTAATCCAGACTCCATCCACGGGCCACGGCGGCCAGGTCATAGCCACCACCGCCCAGGGCGACCCACCTGGGGGCCAGCCTCCCCAGCTCCTCCACGATGCGGCCATGCCCTTCCACCGTCAGCCGCAGATGCGTTATCGGATCGTGGAAGTGGGTGTCCAGGCCAAGCTGCGTGACGATGACGTCCGGGGCAAAGGCTCGCGCCAGCGGGGGCACGATCTCCATAAACGCCCACGTAAAGACCTCATCAGAGGTGTCGGGGGCCAACGGAACGTTGACCGAGTAGCCAACGCCGGGGCCGGAGCCCAGCTCCTCCACCTCGCCGGTGCCAGGGAAGAGGAAGCGGCCCGATTCGTGCAAAGAGATCGTCATCACTTCACTGCTAGTGATGAAGGCGTTCTGGACTCCATCCCCGTGGTGGCAATCGATGTCGACGTACAGGGGGCGCATCCCCCGCCTTCTCAGGAATTCAATGGCGATGACGGGGTCATTGAAAATGCAAAAGCCGGAGGCATGTCCGGCTGCCGCGTGATGAAGCCCTCCCGCGACGTTGAAGGCCACATCCACCTCTCCACCGGCTACCAGCTCGGCGGCGACCAGGGAGGCCCCGGTGGAGAGGGTCGCGGCTTCGTACATGCCGCGGTAGGGAGGGTTGTCGCCATGCTCGCTAAAGTTGAACCGCTCGGGAGCGACCCTTCCCTCCCCCCTACTGATGGACCGGACAGCCTCCACGTAGTCGGTGGTGTGGAACCAGAGAAGCTCCTCCTCCGTGGCATCCCGCGGGGCTACAAGTCGGGAGTCTTTGAAGGCCCCATAGGCCTCCAGCATCTCGTAGACGTACCGAAGCCTGGTAGGCCGCATCACGTGGTCCTCCCTCAGCACGTGCTGCGACACCTTGTCGTCATAAACGAACGCTGCTTTCCTCACCCCGAATCTCCTTTCCGTCGGCCGGGAAGTTGTGGGCTCCCAGGGTGCGGACTCACCTGGTGGTTGGATTGTACAGCGAGCGGCAAACAAACAAATCCGGATTTCCCGGTTGCATGCGAAAAGGAAGCGCTGCACATGCAATCCGGATAGCCGCCGGCGGACGTTCTGATAGAATAGAGGGTAGGGACAATTCCCCCCTGGAGAGCAGCGCATGCGCCTTCGTGTCTTCGTCGTGATCGCAGTTCTCGCAGCTACCGGTCTATCGATAGGCGCGGCGCTGGTCGAGACTTTTCCGGGTGATCAGGCGATAACCACCTTGTTCCAAAACGCCGACGCCACATGGTTCGAGAAAACCATGCGCACCGTCACTGGGTTCGGGGGGACAGTGCCTATGCTGAGCGTTCTCGGCCTGGGCACCATCATCCTCAGCGCGAGATCGTATCGACATTATGCGTTGGGACTGCCAGGCCTGGCCATCGGACTCGCCCTCGTCCCCTTCTTGAAAGAGCTCGTCGACAGGCCGCGGCCCACGGTAGACCTGGTCAGCGTCCTGTCCAACGTTGGTGGACACAGCTTCCCCAGCGGCCATGCATTCATGTCCATGACCGTCCTTGGGGCTATCCTCTACCTGGCAGGCTACATCTGCGGCCCGAGCAAGCTGGCCGTCTACGCCCTCCGCACGGTCCTGGTGCTGGGCATTCTTGGCATTGGCGCCTCCCGAGTGTATCTGGGCGTTCACTGGACCAGCGACATTGTGGGAGGCTATCTCATGGGGGGCCTGCTGCTCTTCGCGGCCATCCAGCTGTTCAACACCCACATGAAGCCTCAGCACGGCTCGCGGTTGGCGATGTAAGACGGGCGCGGGCAGGTCCGTCTGCGCACTTTTGATCTCAGCAACCTCTTTAAATTCTCGTCGCTCCGCCGAGCATCTACAGGACGATGAGTTGACCCTCCCCCGCCTCCACCAACTTCCTGGTAACCAGTGGCGCCATCTGGCGCCTCTTTCCGTTATGGAATGGGGGACCTAGCTAGCCCCCCATCGCTTGATTGTGTGTTCATGCTCGCTTAATCTTTCTCTGCTATAAAGGATTGAGGCAGGTTTTCTGTGCGAGTGCTGGTGGTCGAAGATGAAGTCCGTATCGCCGACTTTGTCAGTCGAGGGCTGACTGAAGAGGGCTACGCCGTGGACATCGCTTCAGACGGCGAAGAGGCGCTCTAGTGGGCGGATGTGACGGACTTCGACGTCATCGTCCTGGACCTCATGCTTCCCGGACGCGATGGTATTGATGTCTGCCGCACCCTTCGAGTGCGAGGAGTGCGGACGCCCATACTCATGCTCACGGCCAGGGATGCCGTGGAGGACCGTGTGAGAGGGTTGGACAGCGGTGCGGACGACTATCTGGCGAAACCCTTCGCCTTTGCCGAGCTACTAGCCCGTCTTCGAGCGCTAATGCGCCGCGAGCCGGCCGTGTCGGAAAGCGTGCTGCAGGTGGGGGAGCTGAGATTTGATACGACGACCTTGGAAGTCTCATACCAGGGCGTTGCTGTAGAGCTCACCGCCAAGGAATGTCGTCTCCTTGAATACCTGATGCGCCATCCCAACCATGTGCTGACGCGGACGATGATCGCCGAGCATGTTTGGAACTATGAGTTTGACAACGCGACGAATGTGATCGATGTGCACGTTCGCAATCTTCGGCGTAAGCTCGATGAACCCGCTCCAGTGGAGCTGATTCAGACCGTCCGTGGCGTGGGTTACCGCATCAAGTCCGGTGGGTAAGGTTTACATGAGGACATCCGGCTCCACTCGTGTGCGACTTACCCTCTGGTATGTTGTTCTACTGGCGATAATACTGGCCGCCTTCGGTGCAGGTGTTTACTTAACGTTACGTCGAGCCCTCTACGACAATCTTGATGAGTCCTTCCGGAACCAGGCCACTGTTCTCCTTGGCGCCATTCAATACGACGGGGATCGACCTTCCCTGGCTACCAGTGAGTCCTCGAGCGTCCCAACAGATGAGGAGGAACAGTTCGCTCGCATCTTCAGCGCCTCCAAGGAGCTGACTTTCGACAGCAGCGCGGTCGTGGGCACCGTTCCAATCGATCAGGACGCATTAGACAGGGCGCTGGCAGGAAAAGTCACAACGCGCCGTGTCAACATCAAGGAAGACGACGATCGAGTACGGATCTTAACGTCGCCGGTCATTCGGGACGGCCAGATTATCGGCGTGTTGGAGGTTGGCGGTGAGGAAGACGTCACGGATGTATTGAACACACTCTTGCTGATCATGGGCGTGGCCTATCCCATCACGTTGGCTGTGGCGGTCTTTGGTGGCGTCTTCATCGCGGGGCGCGCCCTCTCCCCCGTCGATAAGATAACCACCCTGGCGCGTCGCATCACCGAGGAGAACCTAGGCCAGCGGCTGAACCTGAGATTACCGGATGACGAGATGGGACGCCTTGCCCGCACCTTCGACGAGATGATTGGGCGATTAGATGAGGCCTTTCGACGACAGCGCCAGTTCACCGCGGATACCTCGCATGAGCTCAGGACGCCCTTGACGATCATGAAAGGCCAGATCGACGTGGTACTCCAAAGGCAGAGAGGGCCCGAGGACTACCGGCAGGTTCTCCAGACGGTCAATGACGAGGTGGACCGGCTGATCCGACTGGCCGGCGACCTTCTCACCCTTACTCGCGCCGATGCCGGCGAAATCCCCTTGGCGGTTGAAAGTATATGGGTTGCCGGAGTGGTTGGCGGGGCCGTGGAACACCTTCGTCCGGCCGCTATCCAGAAGGGCATAGAGCTCCGCCTTGTCCCCGGCGACAGCGTCATGATGTGTGTAGACGAGGGTCTCATACTACAGCTCTTGCTCAACCTTCTCGACAATGCCATCAAGTACACGCCAGATGGCGGACAAGTTACTGCCAGCTGGCGCTTGAGTGGAGAGAGTATTGAACTCTCGGTTCGCGATACAGGCATTGGCATTCCTGATGAGCACATTCCACTCATCTTCAACCGGTTCTACCGCGTGGACAAGGCCCGAAGCCGCTCCGAGGGCGGTGTGGGACTTGGGTTAGCCATCAGCCGATGGATTGCGGAGGCCCACGGCGGCTCCATACATGCCGTAAGCGTCCCCGGGGAAGGCTCCACCATCACGGTCCGGCTCCCGACTGTGCGTTAATCCGATCTTAACGGTCTCTTCATCGCATGTTCATGTCGGCGTCCTAGCCTGAACGTGTGAAGCGCACGTCTCGAGAGAGGAGACCTCCCTGATGACTTTAGGCAAACGCGCACATTGGATTCTGAGTTGGGTAGCGATCTTTGCGGCACTCGTGTGGGTTGGCGCGACGATAGCCTCTGGAACTGCGGAATCCGAAGGTGTCGTCGGCCAGATCGACGACCGTGCTGAACGCCTCAGCCTCGAGGAAGCGACGGCTGCAGCTCAGGCAGCATATAGCGACGCTCTGGATGAGGGTGGGCGTTGAGATCTATCGGGGACGTGGCTAGCGCCAAACCCATCTTCGTATCAGTTACCTTCCTGATAGCAGCCATTCTCTCCACCGGGGCCGTTGTCCAGGACTACTTTATCGGCGAACCCTGGATGGCCAGGACTATTCAGGAGACGACTGCCGCTCCTTGGGAAGAGACAACGGGGGCCGTCAGCTTCATCGGCCAATACTACATCTTGATGCCGATGGCGCTACTCCTGGTTGCTTGGTCCCTATGGAAAAACCATAGAGCAGAGACGCTTGTCATTTTGGCTGCTCTCATGAGCATGGCTATAAATCCAGTCCTGAAGAGTGTCGTAAATCGGCCTCGTCCTCCCGATGATCTAGTCCCGTGGCGTCATTTCGATGGCATGGGGTTTCCTAGCGGACACGCCTTTAGCGCCGTCGTTCTGTTTGGCCTCTTGTATTATTTCGTACCCCTTCTAGTCCCCTGGAAGGCGGCTGTTTACTTGACACGGGCTTCGTTGATACTACTCATACTCCTCATTGGTATTTCCAGAGTGTATCTAGGTGCCCACTGGCCCAGCGATGTCCTGGGTGGATTTCTGTACGGAACCATCGTGTTGACCCTCTTGATTGGCTTCCATGGGTGGCTCTCTGGTAGTTATGGACGCCGCGTTGAGGCAAAACTACGAAACCTCTAGGATGCGCCGTGGATAGGCCATGGGCAGCAGGTCCGATAGCCAGAGCCTGTCGTTCACACGGCAGCGCGACGGAGGAGGCACCTGGACGTACCGGGTTCAGCACGTCGTCGCCGCGTTGTCTCCTACTCTAACTCGAATTCCTGCTCCGAGATTGTCGCGTTTCCGCCAGCCTCCATCGCCACCACCTCGGCCTTGAACTCGCCTTCGAGGTCTTCGAGAGCCTCGAAAAACTCCGCCGGAACCGTCACGCTCTGGGTCACGGCCTCGGGGTCGGCCAGAATGTCGACGATAAACTCGAACACGCGCTCGGTCCCCTCCTCCTCGAACTCGACGACGACTTGATATCGGACAATTTCTGGGTCTCGCCCTTCTGAAGTGTTTCTCCATTCGATGACAGTGGCTTCAGGGTCCGCAACGTTCTCTTCCTGTTCAGGGTCAGGGAAGACGAGGCCAGGCGCGGCCGGAAGGTCGTGCGTCAGCACCCTGGTGCCCACCAGCCTGTCTCCCTCGATCGTCTCGCCATCGAATCTATATTCCCCCTCCGGGAATAGGGCCAGGAACTCCGCGATCGATTCCTCGAGATTCTCCTCGTCAAGCTCCGGCTCGGCGCTCTCGGTGAAGACCTCGGTACTGCCGATTTGCTCTAAGCTTCCTTCGCTCTCGACCTCGAAGATCGTGCCGTCCGGACCTCTGACCTTCATCTCCTCCCAGCCTTCTGCATCGAAGAAGACGTGAATGCCCAGGTCGAGATCCGTGGCGTTGTACTCGAAGAAGATCTTCGCCTCAGCGAGCTCGATCTCTTCCCCGTCGTTGGTGCAGGCAATGACCCCTAAGCTCAGTGCGACCACTGCTACGAGGATAACGGGCAACATACGCATGTGTCTCGTCAGTAACAACCGTTGGTAAAATCTCATGGAATCGCTCCTCCCGTTTCTGGATGTATGCGCTTCGGCCCCAGCCTAGAACGCCGACATGAAGATACGATGAAGAGACCAGTGAGATTGGCTTGAATAAGAGAGGTGCGATCTCCCTGATCCCCCTCTTCCAGCGAGAGGGAGTGAAGGTCGGACCGTCAGGAGGCGGGTACGTGTTAGGCCAGCTCATCCTACCGAACCTCATGTGCGACTAACAGGAAGTCCGTTCAAAGACGAAGCAACCGCCGAAGTTGCCTGAACCTATTGGATGGGCGCAGGTCGGTCGCAAGCCGCTCAAACTTACGGAGATCGACATTGATGACCCCGTGGAGCTTCACAGCGTCGTCTGGCAAATTGTAATCTCTTAGCCTAATACCGGCGGCTTTCGCTGTATCGACCACCCACTCTTCCAATCGTGGACAGAGAATGGTCACCAGATTTTCTCGGTCTCGATCCTCCATCAACCTGAGGCCGACATCTTGTAGATTCAGTCGGACCGTCATCCTGGTCAGATATGTGGGTTGAGTCGAGTGTGGGCCCTCATCCACGAGTCCTCGGGAATTGATTGATCTGTTGAGCCGGCCTATGACGCCAAACTTGCCCTTGATTTCATGTACGACCTGTTTTTGGGGACGCCTCGTCAGAGTTCGCACCAGGACGCCGTCTGGTTTGCACTCAACATAGATCATCTCTTCCCGAGGTACCTCTCCAAATTGGAGAAGATGTCTATGTCTCCCATCTCCTTCAGGTCATCAGCTGAGAGCTGTCTCACCTTGGTTTCGTAATTTTTGTAGTAGGTAACAAAGACTGCGATGTCGTCTTGTGGTGACTTCTCTACGATTGGAAGCAAGAAATAGGGGTTGTGGGTAGAGATGAAGTACTGATTCCCACGTTGGTCCAGTGCGATCTGCTCCGCCAGGTACTTGGTGTAATAGGGAAAAGCATGGGACTCGGGCTCTTCGAAGACCAACACCGATTCCTTGTTGGAGAGAATGGCGGCCATGAAGAAGGTGACCCGCTGCAACGTTTCCGAGGTCAGCGAGTACGGGTAGGACACGATGATGTCGTCCAGTTGCTTGATTATTTCAAGCTTTTTCTCCTGAGGCCTGATACCGAGACGAAGGCCTAGCTCGGAAAATGGTTGATTGACCACAGACCTCAACTCCCTATTGGCAAGGAGCAGCGACAGGAGGTTTTCGCCGGAAGGAGGCAGCAAGAAATCCGTCTCTAATCGGGCGAACTCTTCTTTCACTTCAAATCGGTAGGCCTTGAAGGGATTCAGTGGTTCGTGTCGGCTGGAAACGGTCAAGTCGTCATGGCTTCCTCCAAAGTTAGCTGCCTGCTGCCCTTCAACCAGGCAGTTGCCGTCGAACCTTCCGTCCTTGAATTGGAGGGTCAGTTCTGTTGTACCGCAGATTATCTCCACCGGTCTATCCAGGTTCTCATCGTAGAATAGGTTGCTAGTGTGCTCAAACCGGACGAACTCCCTCGCCTGGGAGCCGAAAAGGGAGTAGTACAGGAACGACAACATGCCCAATGACTCCAGGATGTTGGACTTGCCGGTGTTGGGCTGCCCGATGAAAAGGTTCACCCGCTTGCACTTCAGGCGCAGTTCTCTTATCGACTTGAATCTAACGATAGAAAGTTCTTCAATCATCACAGAATCCGATTTTCAGAGAGCAGGGCAAGTTAGTTCTGGGAGTGTCATGGGGCATTATACCGTGTGCTCGAGGAATCCGTACTGGCTATTACGCTGTTAACCGCTCCAGGATGACCTCGGCGGACTGTTTGTCCAGCGGGCTGTTGTTGTTGCCGCACTTGGGGGACTGGATACAAGAGGGGCACCCGGTCTTGCAGGGACATTCCCGGACCGTTTTGAGGGTCGTCTCCCACAGGTCGAAGATCAGCTCAAACCCCTTCTCGGCGATGCCGATGCCGCCGGGGTGGCCGTCGTAGATGAATATCTGGGGCTTGCCGGTGTCCGGGTACTGCTCTATCGAGACCCCGCCGATATCCGCCCGGTCGCACATGGCGAAGAAGGGCAGCATGCCGATGGCGGCATGCTCCGCGGCGTGGAGTCCCCCGACCAGGTCCAGCTTCATCTTGTCGATCTCGTCAAGGGCCTCCTCAGGGATATCGAACCAAAGGGCCACCGTCGGGAAGGATCGGGTGGGCAGGTCCAGGGGCTCGTCACCGATGACCTCTTCAGTGAACTGCCGCTTCCGCTTGAATCCCACCACGGTGTTGGAGACATCGACCTGCCCCAGGTAGACCTCAGTGCCGTTCACCGTCGCATGGGAGGAGAGCTTCATGATGCTCAGGTCCGTGTAGTCGCGGGCCACGGTATAGTACGGCTCGCCATGCTGCTGCGCCCATGCGGTCCGGCCCTGGATATCGAGCCTGGTGATGAGATAGGCCTCCCCCTGGTGGAGGTAGACAGCTCCGGGGTGCAGCTGGGAAAAGACGACCGAGGAGTCGACGGTTTCCAGCAACGCGCCGCTCACTTCCTCGACGACCTGGTAATTGGCCGCGTCAGCCGACCGAATGTTTACCTCTTCCGCCGGATACTTCACGCCGGTGGAGGGGAACCAACGACCCTTCTGTTCTTTTAAGAGACCTTCTCGCTCCAGCTCGTGCAGGACAGTCCACATCTCTTCACCCAGGAGCTCTTCATCCCTGGGCGTGATAGGCGATTCATAGGCGGCGCACAGCACGTGAGGTTTCAGGAGGTAGGGGTTCGTTGGAGAGATCAGGGCGTTCTCCTGGGACTTGCCGAAGAAGGCTTCCGGGTGGCGCATGAAGTACTGGTCGAGGGGGTTATCGGCGCCGATTAGGATGCTGAGCGAGCGCTCGTTCCCGCGTCCGCTGCGGCCCGCTTGCTGCCACGCGCTGGCGATGGTCCCTGGGCAGCCGGTGAGCACCGTGGCCCCCAGGTCGCCGATGTCTATCCCCAGCTCCAGTGCGTTGGTCGCAGAGACGCCAAGCAGAGAGCCATCGAAAAGGCCCTGCTCGATCTCACGACGCGTCTCGGAGAGATAGCCCGCCCGATAGGGCCGGACCCGCTCCGCCAGCTCGGCGCTCTCCTCCCGAAGCCGGTCGCGAACGTACATGTAGATCAGCTCCGCCACCTTCCGGGTGCGGCTGAACGTGATGGTGCGCACGTCATGCTTCAACAGCTCCGAGAAGACGAGGGTGGCCTCCGTGTTCGGGCTTCGGCGGGCCATCTTCGCCTCGTCGATCAGCGGCGGGTTCCATAGCAGAAAGTCCTTGCCGCTGAAGGGCGCGCCGTCCTGGTCGACGACTTCAAAAGGGAGCCCGGCCAGCGCTTCGGCGTGCTCACCGGGATTGGCGATGGTTGCCGAGCAAAAGATGAACTGCGGATCGGCCCCATACAGCGCGCAGATGCGCCTCAGCCTCCGGATGATATCGGCCACGTGCGAGCCGAAGACCCCGCGGTAGACGTGGGACTCGTCGAGCACGACGTAGCGGAGACGGCTGAAGAAGGCCCGCCACATATGCCGGTTGGGTAGAATACCCAGGTGCAGCATATCCGGGTTGGTGAGGACTACATTGGCGGCGCGACGTACCTCGCCCCGCTCGTGGGATGGGGTGTCACCGTCGTAAACGGCATAACGCACCGGGACCGGCAGCCCCTGCACCATGTCGCCGAGCTTCCGAAGCTGGTCCTGGGCCAACGCCTTGGTGGGGTAGACGTACAGGGCGCGGTTCGTCCTGCTCTCCAGCATAGACTGGAGCACAGGCACGTGATAGCACAGGCTTTTGCCGCTGGCGGCGGGGGTGGCCACAATGACGTTGGCCCCGTCACGAAGGGCGTCCACGGCCTGCGCCTGGTGCTCGTAGAGGGGAAAGAGGCCCATCTCCTTCAGCCGGCGCTCCCGCGCGTCCCGAGAGGGGAAGAGGCTCGGCGTGGACCACCTGGTCGCGGTACCAGGTCTGAGCCCGAACGTGGTCGAGGAAGGCTTCGGTGTCCATACTGTCTAGGGCCCGTCCAGGATTTCGACCTCGTAGTCCAGCATCTCCAGGCCACCGCTGATCTTTTCCAGGTACTCGACGGCGTTGGAGATCATGGAGTTGGCGTGGCGGCCGTCATTGCTGACGCAGCTGATGCCCAGGGTAACGGTCTTCCACTGGTCCAGGTCATCCACCGCGGCCACCGAGACGTTGAACTTCGCTCTGAGGCGGGAGGTAAGAGAGCGCACCACGCGGCGCTTCCCTTTCAGGTTGTCGTTCTCGGCGAGCCGGAAGGATACGCGGGTGATGCCGACGTGCATGGCGGTTCAATTATAGCGGATGGAGCGTCTGTTCAGTCCCCGCCGCCGTTGCTGTGGCGCCAGAACTTGTACTTGGCCGCCAGGGCTGCCACGGCTTTTTCGGCGGCGTAGGGGTAGGCCGGGATGCCCCGGTCTTCCAGGTAACGGGCCGCCTCCTCCACCTCCGTGTCACCGGCGAGGGCGACCACCACGGGCTTGTGGACGCCCTGGGCAGCCGCCTCCTCGACGGCCTGCACCAGCACCTGGGCGAAAACCATGGGCGGCGTGATGACGGTGTGCCAGTAGCCGACGATGAGGGCGCTGACCCGCGGGTCGTCGAGGCCTATGCGCACCACGCGGCGGTAGGTGTCCGGCGGCTCGCCCCCGGTGATGTCTACGGGGTTGCCCGCCGCGCCAAAGGGCGGGATGCAGCTTTTGAAGCTTTCGTCCAGATCGGCGGGGATGTCCATCAGCTTAAGCTCGCGGTCGTGGCAGGCGTCGGCCAAGAGGACGCCCAGCCCGCCGGCGCCGGTAATGATCACCACATCCTCGCCCGACGGCGAGGGAAGCATCTGCAGCGCCCGCGACCAGTCCAGCAGTTCCTCGAGGGTATGGGCCCGGATTACACCGCTTTGGGCGAAGGCTGCGTCATAGATGCGGTCCTCACCGGCCAGGGCTGCAGTGTGAGAGGCGGCGGCTTTGGCCCCCATGGCCGTGCGTCCCGCCTTCAGCACCACCACCGGCTTCTCTTTCGTCACCCGTTTCGCGGCCTTGAAAAAGGCGGCTCCGTCCTTGAGGTCCTCCATGTGGATGGCGACGACCTCGGTGTTCGGGTCCCTGCCGAAGAACTCCAGCAGGTCATCCTCGTCGACGTCGCTCTTATTGCCGAGCCCGACGATGGCCGAGACTCCCATGCGGCGGGAGCGGCTGTAGCCCAGAATCGCCATGCCGACACCGCCGCTCTGGGAGACCAGGGCGACACCGCCTTTCTCGGTGTAGGGGGTGCAGAAGGTGGCGCACAGGCCGGCATGGGTGTAGTAGTAGCCGTAAATGTTGGGACCCAGGATGCGCACGCCATGCCGCTTGGCCTCGCTCACCAGGTTCTCTTGCATCTCCCGCTCACCGGTCTCGGCGAATCCGGAGCTGATAACAACCAGGCTGGAAATACCCTTTTCCGCGGCTGCCGGCACCAACGACGCCACGCCTGGCGCGGGGATGCTGACCAGAGCAACGTCCGTGTCGCCGGGAACGTCGCTCAACGACGGGTAGCATTTCAGTCCCAGGATCTCCTCGGCGCCCGGATTCACCGGATAGACGTTTCCCTGGAACCCGCCGTCCCGAAGGTTCTGCACGATGGCGTAACCGAGCTTGCCGGGAGTGGACGACGCCCCGACGACCGCCAGAGCCCGTGGGCGAAAGAGTCGTAGCATCTGCTCAAAGACCGCTTCTCGATCGAAGGTTGGGCTCATGGACACTCCAGGGCGTTTCCGGCTCCGGGATGGTCCATCACTGTTCCTCCCGGGCATACCTGGCTATGATACTTCCACGGAAGCGAGTGTCAAGGCGAGCACTTCTAGACGCACCGCCGTCCCGTTCTCGTACAATAGTTAATCAATGAACGCTCAACACTGGCGAGTCCTGTTCGTTTTCGTGTTGGCCCTGGGGTGGATGGGCCTGATATTTTACCTGTCATCCCAATCGGAGCCCTATCGAGGCACGCCCGCCCAGGACCGAGCCGGACAAGACCTGGTCTCGTATGTCGGGCACATCGCCGAGTTTGGCATCCTGGCCTTTTTGCTCCGATGGGCCTTTGCGATGTTGCGGCTCGGCCGATGGTCCTACCCGGTTGCATTGTTGTTCACGATGCTTTTCGCGGTCGGCGATGAGTTCCACCAGAGCTTTACCCCCGGCAGGACAAGCTCCTCCAGCGATGTCGGTCTGGATGCTATCGGAGCGTTCGGCGGCCTCGCCGTATCGGCAGCCATGGGCTTAATTTTCTTCATCCCGTTACTCAGGTGGCGTAACCGCCGATCAGGTAAGGGGTTGCCATCGGTCCGCGAAGCACCCCTATAATGGCTTGATAACCCTCGGGCGAGTTTACCCCTGGGGTGAGCCTACATTTCGACTCACGGGGACCTATGGCCATCACGGAAACTCAAACGGACTCAAGCCATTCTTACCCTGACGGAATCGTTGGGAAAAGCGTTGTCGTCATCGGCGGGGGCACGGGCAGCTACAACGTCCTGTCCGGCCTGAAAACCACCCCCTGCCGCATCACCGCGGTGGTTGCCATGACGGACAGCGGGGGAAGCTCAGGCCGATTACGGGACGAGTTCGGCCACCTGCCCCCCGGCGACCTGCGACGGTGCCTGCTGGCGCTGAGCCCGGACGATCATGCCAGCATGCTGCTCCGCCAACTATTCAACTATCGATTCGACAAGGGTAGCGGATTGGACGGCCACAGTTTCGGCAACCTGTTTCTGACAGCGCTGACCGAGGTTACCGGTAGCACCGAAGCAGCCATACAGGAGGCGGGCAGGCTGCTGGGAATCAAGGGACAGGTCTTGCCCGTGACGTTGACCAACTCTTCCCTGGGAGCGCGCCTGGAGAACGGCAAGGAGATCATGGGCGAAGCCAATATCGACCGAAGGATCGTGGACCCGGATGTTCCCATCGACTACGTCTTCCTGAAGCCCGCCGCCTTCGTCTACCCGCTGACGGCGAAAACCATAGAGGAGGCCGACGCCATCGTCATCGGGCCGGGAGACCTCTATAGCAGCATCATCCCCAACCTCCTGGTTGAAGGAGTAGCGGAGGCCGTCCGCAAGTGCCAGGGCAAGAGAATCTACGTCTGCAACCTGATGACCAAGTACGGAGAGTCGGACGGTTTCAAGGCCTCCGACTTTATCAAGGAAATTCAGACCTACCTGGGCTCTCGCTCCGTGCCCGAGTATGTCATCGTCAACAGCGAGCCGCTGCCGGAGAAGGTGCTCCAACGTTACGTTCCCGAAAAGTCGGAGCCCGTCGAGTTCGACGAGCAAGAGTGCAGCTCCCTGGTCGCCAACGTGCTAGGCAGGCCCATGGTTGCGGCCGAGACCTTCGTGCGGCACGATCCGCACCGGCTCACCGATGCGATCCTTCAGATCATGTCCTAGCGGGGGCGGGCAGCGCCCGCAGGCATCGCGCCCGGCGGCTACGCTCAGGACAGGCCCTCCGCCTTTCTGGGAACCCCTTCTTCAGCATCCCGCTCGTGTCCTGACTCGTTAATTCGTCGGGCAATGGGCGCCACAGTCTGCCACGCTGAACGAGTGAAGCATCTCGTGGGGAGGTATTCCCCTACCCCAGATTCTTCGTCCCGACGTATCGGGACGAAGAATGACCTATGCTACGAACTTCAAGGGCACCACATCAGGGAAGCGTTTGAAAAGGAGGAGTTCATGTCACCCATTCGGACCGAGATCAAAGAGCACACCGCCACTGTCACCATCGATTTCCCGCCGGTGAATGCCATGTCCCGAGCTCAATACGGTGAAATGACGGAGATCTTCGACTCCCTTTGGGACAGCGAAGCCCGAGTGGCAGTCCTCACGGGCGCCGGCGAGCGGGCTTTCTGCGCCGGGGCCGACGTGAAGGACCGCGCAGCAGGTGGCAAGGACGACCACGGCCGCGCCGCCAGGGAATGCTATAACTCGATCTACGAGTGCCCCGTCCCCGTCATTGGGGCCATCAACGGACCGGCGCTGGGAGCCGGCATGGCTATAGCCGCCTCGTGCGATTACCTGATCGCATCCGAGCGGGCGAGCTTCGGGCTGCCGGAGATCGACGTTGGCCTCATGGGCGGCGCCAAGCACCTCTCCCGCTTCTTCCCGCAAGGTTACGTCCGCCGGATGCACTACACGGCGGATCGCGCCAACGCCCAGGAGGCCTACCGCCTGGGGCCGGTCACAGCGGTCGTGCCCCCAGACCAGCTCATGGAGGAAGCGATGAGGGACGCGGCCCTCGTCGCCAGCAAGATGCCCGCCGGCATCCGGCTGGCCAAGGAGGGGCTGAACGTCATCGAGTTTCTGGACCTCAAGAACGGCTACCGGTACGAGCAGACTCGGACCAGCATCCTCACCAAGACCGAGGACGCCACGGAAGCGAAAAAGGCGTTCCTGGAAAAGCGCCCTCCGGTCTTCAAGGGAAGATGACGGCGCTATCACAGGTTGCTGAAAAACACCCCCAAACCCCCTCAAGGGGGTTCAAGGTATCCCCTGCGGGGATGATTTACAGAAGGGGGACACCCCCTTCGACCCTCGCCAAAGGGGCTCCGCCCCTCTGGACACCCTTCTTCAGCACCTTGATAATGACGGAACCCTTCTGGAGGAGACCATCATGACGCAGCAGGACTCCCGGTTGGCTGAGCTGGAAAAGCGGGTGGGGAGGCTGGAGGACGAGCTGGCGGTCCACCGTCTCATCGTCAGCTACGGATTCGCCGCCGATACCGGGGACGCCGATCGCGTCGCCGAGCGGTTCGCGGAAGACGGCCTCTACGACGTCGGGACCACGCCCGTGATGGAGGGCCGGCAAGGTCTCCGGGAGATGATCCTGGGGCCGGGCCACCAGTCCCTGCTACCAAACTGCGCCCACACCTTTGGCCCGTCCGTCGTGAAAATAGACGGTGACATGGCCGTCGCCATCGGCTACACCCTCACGTACAAACGCTCAGGAGATGACTTCGTCCTGTGGCGGTTGAGCTTCACCCGGATCGATCTGGCCCGGAGGGATGGCCGGTGGCAGATTGCACGCAGGACGAACAGGCTGGTGGGGCACGAGGAGGCGCAGGCTGTGTTCAGGGACGGCCTCGCCACTCTGGAGGCGTAGCAGGGGCGGGCCACGCCCCCAGGCATCGCGCCCAGCAGCGCAGGAAGGCTCCGCCCCTCTGGACACCCCTTCTTTAGTATCCGACTAGTCGAACCAGTCCCACTCCCACGGGACAATCGTTTTGAGGGGCCCCATGAAGAGGTCCTTTTTGGTCTTGGAGTTGTCACGCAGCCTTCCGGCTTCCCGCCACTTGGGGGCCGCCTGACCCACGGCGGCGAGAAACTCCATCGGGTCCTCATCCAGGTAGTACAGGTTGATTCGCCTGCCTGGAGGGTTGGCGTTGGGGGAGGCGGTGGAGGTAAACCTGGCATCGCTGGCGAAGGACCAGATGCCCGCTACGCCCTTGAGCTCCAGCATGTCGGGCAGGTGGACCTGGTCGTACCACTGGAACATGTCTATGGCGTCCTCGCTGTCCGGCTCAAACACGTCGGCCATGGTCACGAAGACCCCCCTGGTAGGACGATAGGGGAGCGCCTCCGGCGAGATCAAGACCCGCTGGCTCACGTAGCCTTTGAGGGCGAGGAAGAAGCCCGTAAAGTAGCGCTCAGTGTAGGGGAGCTCCGGTCTCCGCCCGATGGCGAGGGTCGACGCCCCCAGGTCCGTGAAATCCCGGACCGTCCGGTCGACGGGCTCCATCATCCAGTACATGTTCATGTAGTGAAACCGGTGTATCAGGGGATCGGAAACCTGGCGAGCCTTGATGTATTCGGGAGGGCTGACCCATCGCTCCCCATAAGGGACCCCTTCCAGCGCCAGGTTCTCCGGCCTGTGATCGAGCTGATGCCAGATGTTGTAGTCCCGATGCCTCTTGGGGTCGGTAATCCCGGTGAACGAGAAGAACGCGATCTTGGCTTTCATGTCTCAGACCTCCTGATGTGTTGCTGAAAAATACCCCTGGGCGGCCGGTATCAGCCCTTAAAATGGGGCACAACCTCGTTGACGACAAGCTCCAGGCTTTCCTGCCCAAGCTCCAGCGGCATTCCCCCCATCATGGGATGGAAGACGAAGCCGGCGCTCGGCGACCTCTCCTCCATGCGCTTTCCGAGAGCGACCGCTTCGTCCGGGGTCAGGACCCCATACGTTCCCGCTGCCAGCAGGGTGTCCGGGTCGTCGCTGGCCGAGTAGGGGCTGGCGCTGCCTCCCCGGTCCTGCGTCCACAGAGCATAACTGTTGGTCTCATAGAGAGCATGGGGGCCGATCACCTTCCACGCGGCCTTCGGGTCCCGCGCGATGTGGAGGAAGCTCGCGGGCGGACGAGGATCATCCGGCTGAGGAGGCGATGGCTCCGGACCTGGGTCCTTCCCCAGCCTTATCATCTCCTCTCGCCAGGCCTTCATCACGCGGGGCACCGTCGGCTGAAAGCCGTCACCGATCCTGGCAGCCCTGCGGGCGGCGGCAGATGAGCTTCCTCCCATCAAGATCTGGGGGCGAGGTTTCTGCACCGGCTTGGGCATGACCCGCACGTTTTTGAGGCTCCAGTACCGGCCCTCGAAGCTGAACTCCTCCTGTTCCCAGCAGCGCCGGATGATCTCGACCCCCTCCTCCATACGCCCTCCTCGCTGCTTCATGGAGATGCCGTAGCCATCAAATTCAGCGTTGCGGTAGCCCGCGCCAAGCATCAGCTGCATACGGCCTCCACTGATGATGTCCACGATGGCCGTGTCCTCGGCCACCTGCACCGGATGCTTCAGGGGCAGCAACACCAGGTTGAGCGCTATCTGCAGATGCTTGGTGCGAGCGGCTACAGCCGCGGCGACGGTCATGAGGGAGGGAATATAGCCATCCTCGGAGAAATGATGCTCGGAGAGCGTGACCCTGCTGAAACCATGCTCATCCGCCCACGCCACCTGGTTGAGAAAATGGGCGTAGTGCTGGTCGAAGGGCCTTCGCCACTGGGGCGGGTTTCGCAGGTCATATCGTAGGGCGAACTGCATAGCGTATCCTCCATGCCTTGATTCGGGGGCCTATTCCAAAAATCGACATGCTAGATTGGTTTCACCCTCACCCTAGCCCTCTCCCATCAAGGGAAAGGGGATTTTGGAATAGTTTCTAGGGCAGCAATCCGGCCGGAGAGCTACCGCTGCGCCGCCTGTTGCCAATAGGCCAGCGCTTTCCTGTAGGCGACAGCGGCGCGCTGGAAGGTGGGAAAGGCAAGCACCCCTGCCTCCGTCATAGTCTTCCGCAGCTCGATCGCCTCCGCCTCGGCGGAGGTGGGAGTCAACATCGTGAAAAAGGGTTTCTTAGCATTTCGGGCATGGTCCGTTATTGCGTCGAAGAAGGAACTGTCACCATTGTGGCCGCTTTTAATTCGGCGGGCGACCATAGAGACGAACAGCTCAAGCGCAACGAAATCTACGTTGTCGTCGCCGTCCAGTATCTTCAAGATACGCGTTAAAATCTGGCCGGAGCCGGAGTTCCAGCTAATATCCAGCGGGTTCCGGTAGAACCCTCCGATCACGTTAAAGAAAGAGCCCAGGTCATCGTAGCTCGCCTGCGTCAGGGCGGGCACCTGGAGCTCCTCCTTGGCGAAAGTGTCGGAGATGACCACGGATTGGCCGCCGGTCATGCACATGAGGGCTCCGCCAACGCCACGCAAAGGCCCCAAGCTGAGTAGGGCCGCTGTCGTATCGACGGCCTCATCCAGGCTGTTCACGGGGATCGCTCCAGTCTGCCGAATAACCGTGTCCCAGATAGCCTGGGAGCCCGCCAGCGATCCGGTGTGTGTACTGGCGGCGCGGGCGCCGGAGTCGGTCTGGCCCCCCTTCCAGATGAGGACTGGTATCTTCGGAGCGACCTCCCTCAGCACCTCGAACAGACGGCGCCCCTCCTTGACCCCTTCGATATAGGCGCCGATGACCTTCACCTCAGGGTCCTGGCTGAAATATTCAATATAATCGGCCACATCCATTACAGCGGCATTCCCGAAACTGACGGACTTGGCCAGCTTGATCCCGTGAATGGCCTCCAGGGTGGTGCAAAAGAAGATCGTGTGGGTCCCACTCTGTCCCAGAAAAGCCACCGGCCCGCTCTCGCCGTGATACTGGTCGACGCTGTGACGCACCCCGGCCTTTGGGTTGAACAGCCCCATGCAGTTGGGGCCGATGAGCGGCATCCCAGCATCGACCGCCATGGCGGCGATCTGCTTCTGGAGAGCCCGTCCCTCGTCATCCGTCTCCGCGAAGCCGGAGGTGAAGAGAGAGACTCCCCCAACCTTCGCCTTCACGCAATCGGCCAGGACCATGGGCGCTACCTTTCTGGGAACGGACAGGAGCACGTAGTCGATAGGCCCGGGAACATCGAGAAGGCTGGTGTAGTTGGTAACCCCCATCTCCTGGATGCCCGGAATCTCATCCTCGCTGACCTGCACAGAATAGAGCTTCCCCTTAACGGTCTGCATACTCCTCAGCCAGGAGTAGTTGCCCGCTTTTTTGTCGCCGACGACGACGACGGTCTTGGGGTTGAATACCCGGTCGAGCCTCTTCTTGTCGAACGGCATGGAGCCCTTTCCCTGCCTCACCTCGGACACGACAAATGTTAGCCCTCGCCCTCCAGGACGATGCGGGCATCCACGGCGGTGACCCCATCTTTGTACGCGAAGACGGGGTTCAGGTCCAGCTCCTTGATCTCCGGGTGGCTTTCGACAAACGCGGAGAGCTTCAGGATCTCCTCCTCCAGCTTCTCAACGTTGGCCGGCTCCTGCCCTCGGTATCCCTCCAGAAGGGGGTATCCCTTGATCTCACGAACGATCTGGCCGGCATCGCGCTTATTCAGGGGGACGATGCGGAAAGCGACGTCCTTCAGCACCTCTACCAGGATACCCCCAAGGCCGAACATCAGCACGGGACCGAACTGGGGATCCTTGGTGATACCCAGGATGACCTCAAGCCCAGGCTTGGCCATCGTCTGCACGGAGACCCCGTGTATGTTGGCCTCGGGGCTCGCCTTCTTGGCGGCAGCCATGATCTCGTCGTAGGCCGCACCTACGGCACTCTCATCCTGAAGCCCCAGCTTCACGCCGCCGACATCGCTCTTGTGCACGATATCAGGCGACAGAATTTTCAGGACGACCGGGTAGCCAAGCTCCTTGGCGGTGGCCTGTGCCTCCGCCTTGTCTTTCGCTAGCCGGGAATCGACGACGTTCAGTCCGGCCTCTTTGAGAATGTGCTTGGCCTCTACCTCCGTCAAGAGGGTCCGTCCCTCTTTCCTGGCCAGGGCTACGGTTTCTTGCATGACCATGGATACAGATCTCCTTACAGGCGGGTGAATCCTGCACTAGTATAACGACGAAGGGGCTGGAATCAAGTACGGACCATCGAGACCGGATTGACAAGGCGATTCCCCTCCACTACTCTGGGCCAGCGGCGTACAGAGGATAGCCCCCGGACTCCCACGTAGCGACGGCGGAAAGCCGAACAGGGCTGTGACATGACACCCAGAAAGACGACTTCTATTCATCCCGCGCCCGGAGGCGGCCCCTACGGAGTCCAGGTCACTCGTGAGCCGGTACGGCGCTCCTGGCTGGTGGTCTCCAGCATAGACGATGGACAGGTAGCTCAAGCATGGACCTCGGCCGCGGACGTTATCGTCCTCGATCTGGAGGACAGCATCCACGACTCCAAGAAGCCCCTGGCGCGCGAGCGTATCCCGGAGGCAGTTCCCACCGCAGCCAAGGGTGGAGCTGAGGTGTTCATCCGTCCGGACATCGAGATGCTCTACGCCGACCTGGAGGCCTCGATCCTGCCGGGAGTGACCGGGGTGGTCCTGCCCAAGGTGAGCTCGGCTGACCAGGTCCGCGAGGCCGATCAGGTCATCGTCGAGATGGAGCAGCGCCGGGGGATGCCGGGCGTCATCGAGCTGCACCTCTCCCTGGAGACGGGTCCCGGCGGCTACTACGCCGTAGATATCGCCAAGTCAAGCTCCAGGGTCCGCTCGATCGGCACCGGCAGGGCGGACCTGGTCATGGACCTGCGCGGGGAACCCTCGGGGGATTTACACCTGATGCCGTACCTGGTAGAGCGGATGGTGCTGACCGCCAGGGTGGCGGGTGTGGAGCCTTTCGGCGCCTACTGGCGGGCCAACTCCCGAGGAACTGTCGCCAGCCCGGAGGCGACGCTCCAGGCGGCCATAGAAGGCAGGGCTAGAGGCTTCAAGGGAGCCCTTTGCGCCAGAACCAACCAGGTGGAGCCCCTCAACACCGGCTTCACCCCACAAACGGAAGAGGTCGACCGCGCCATGCGATTGGTAGAGTCCTTCGAGCAAGCCCGTGCACAGGGGATAGCGGCGGGGCTTCACGACCGCGAACCCGTCGATGCAGCCCGGGCACAGGCGGCCAGGCAGGTCATCGACTTCGCGGAACTCTGCGGCCTGCGGGACCGGGCAAAGCAGGCCGCGGTGAAGGCAGCGGGAGGGTAGAGATGGAGGTCAACAGAGCGGCTCTGTTCATGGCCATCAACAACCCACGCTTCATTGAGGCGGCGTGGTCGAGAGGCATCGACGGCGCGATTCTCGACTTCGAGGATGCCGTCGGCGAGCCGCACAAGGTCGACGCCCGAAAGCTCCCCGGGGAGGTATACCCTCAGATCACCAAAGCCTCCGCGATCATCCAGGTGCGGATCAATCACACGTACTGGGCGGCGGACCTGGAAGCGGTGGTGTGGCCGGGCCTCTCCGGGATACTGTACCCCAAGACCGAGTCAGCGGAAGAGGTGCGCCTCCTGGACGCCAAGATAACAGAGCTGGAGCGGCTTCGGGGCATGCGCCCCGGATCGGTGGGGATTCAACCGTTGATCGAGAGCGCTCGTGGCGTTATCAACAGTTTCGAGATAGCGGGGGCCAGCCCCCGGATCAGCTCCTTTGGCGGAGGCGGAGGTATCGGGGTGGATGTCGGACGGGACCTGGCGGTGGAGATCGTTACCGGTTTTCCAAGGGCCGTGGGCGAGTATGGCGCAGAAGGCGAGCTGGCGGCGCGGGCGTTGGGGATGGTGGTCGCCGGAGGAGCCCGGGTGGGCCAGGGTCCCGGTGGCGACGTCGTCTCTGGGAACACGGCTTTCGACGAGGCCGCCGCCAACCGCAAATCCGGCTTTTACACCGGCCGCCTGTGTCTTCACCCCAATCGCGTCGATCCGATGGTCCGTGGGCTGACGCCACCGGAGGAAGAGGTGGAGGAGGCCGAGCAGGTACTCCTGCGCTTTGAGGAGCTGGACAACCGGGGTGAAGTGGAGGGGCAGCTCAACGGCAAAACGGTGGACAAGTGGGAGGCGGAGCGGGCCCGAAAACTGCTGGAATGGGCCGACGCCTGTGCCAAGAAAGACCGGGACAAGGCGGCCGCTATGGAGCGCAACCTGGCTGCGGCCAAAGGCGCTTGATACCGAGGGTGAGTGCTGTGAGAGAGTTCATACGACGATCGTATTTGACGGTCTCACCGTTGTCGCAGGCCTCGGTGGATGACGCCTGGACCCACGACGCCGACGCCGTGGTCCTGGACCTGCATGGTGTGCCCTATCAGAACAAAGGACGGGCAAGGCCCGTGCTTAGGGAGCAGCTACCGTCACTGGCCAAGGGTGGGGCCGACGCCTTCGTCCACATCAGCATGGCCTATCTGCACGCCGACGCAGAGGCCGCAGTGTGGCCGGGCCTCAATGGGATACTCCTGTCGCACCCCGAGACCGCCCTGGATGTCCTGGAGGCCGATGCCGCCGTGGCGGACATGGAAAAGCGGCATGGGGTCGATACCGGCAGCGTCGAGATGGTCTTGCTGCTCGGATCGGCCAAGGGCGTCTGGAATATCAGAGAGGTCATCACGGCCAGCCCAAGGGTGACCACCGTGGGGCTGGACGATACCAGTTTGCTGGCGGACCTGGGCATCCTGGCCTCCCCCGATCTCGACCCCCTGGCCAGCTTTGCGAGAGGCCGGCTGGTGATGGAGGCGGCGGGGGTCGACGAGAACCTTCACGGCCACCAGGGAGTGTACCGCCTGGGGATCGCGTACCCCCTGTCGGCCTTCCCTCGGCCCGACGCGTCACCGGACGAGGTGCTCCAATCCGCCAAGATCGCCAAGGAGTCGGTGTTCAACGGCGCCCTCTGCCCGGACCCATCCTGGGTGGGGCCCTGCAACCGGGGATTTACTCCAACGGACGAGCAGCTAGCCCACCATCGGAAGGTCCAGGAGACCTATGCCGCGGGCCTGGCGATCGGCAGAGGGGCCGTGCCTTTCGGCGATGGCCGGTTTGTGGAGCGGCCTTTCCACGAGCTGGCGAAGAAGATCATCGCGCTCAGAACGATGTGCGACGAGCGCGATGCGGAGAAGGCGGCCGCACGAGCTACGGCCGGTCGGTCCCGACCGGCATGACGATAAAGCGTGGAAAGAACAGATGGGAGGGGTTATGACCTGGAGCGCATGGGAGAAAGTCAGAGATTTCGAAGACATCATCTATGAGAAGAAGTACCTGGAGGAAAGCAGCGCGGGAGTAGCCCGTATCACCATCAACCGGCCCGAGACCCTCAACGCGATCCGAGGCGAGACCGGCCAGGAGATGGCGGTCGCCGTTGACGATACCAACGGCGATAACATGATCGGCGTCCTGGTTGTACAAGGCATGGGCGATCGGGCATTCTCCAGCGGTGGCGACGTCTCGTGGGAGGCTTCCGCAGACTATGGAGAGACCTACGGGGAGCGGTCCGGCGGCGGCAGGGAGGGGCACCGCGGGGTGCCGCGGGGCTGCATCAAGCCGATCATCGCAGCCGTGCGCGGTTACGCCATCGGCGGGGGTAACCACATGGCTTACCACTGCGACTTCACCATCGCCGCGGACAACGCCATTTTCGGGCAGAACGGCCCCAGGATCGGCAGTCCGGCGGACGGCACGTATGTCCCGTACCTCACCCGCGTCGTCGGCACAAAGAAGGCCCGGGAGCTGTGGATGCTCTGCCGGCGTTATAACGCCCAACAGGCACTGGAAATGGGACTGGTCAACACCGTCGTGCCGCTGGCGGAGCTTGACAACGAAGTGGACAGGTGGTGCGAGGAGATTCTCGCCCTCAACCCTGATTGCATCCAGGTACTGAAGGCTGCCTTCGACGCGGACATCCGCATGACGGACGAGGCTACCGGGGTGCACGGAAAGATATCGATGCAGCTCTTCCCCGATCACTTCAAAAACCCGGCGACCAAGGAAGCCCAGCAGGCTTTCTTCGAAAAGCGGACGCCCAATTTCTGGCAGTTCCGCAAGCCTGCCAAGTAGGACGCAGGTAGAGGTCGCCGGTCTTTGGGCCACGTCCGCTGGAAACGCTCGGCCAGCGGATGGCTGACGCCCTGCGAATTTAATTGGCTCCAGCGCGGCAACGTGCAATCAGGGCAAACGATGGCTAACGATGAAAGGATTCGTCGGGTCCTGTCTGCCATCGATGAGAGGCCGACTGCTGCTACATGCCTGGTGGCTATTGATGGGGCGAGCTCAGCGGGGAAGACCACCCTGGCTGAGCACATCCTGAACCATCGACCGAGCTACCCGATCGTCCATGTTGATGATTTCTATCGTCATATCGACTCCGAGGCAATGGCTAACCTCACCCCCGAGCAGGGCTACCATCGGCACTTTGAGTGGGAACGGCTAAGGGATGAGGTATTACATCCTCTCCTCCAGGGTCGAACCTGTCGCTTCAGGCGCTTTGACTGGGAAAAGATGCAACCTGGGAAATGGGCTGAAGTGACCCCTCGAGACGTTGTCATGATAGAAGGGGTCTACTCATTTCGGCCTGAGATTCGGCAATTCTATTCCTTTGCCATCTTCGTTGACCTCCCCAGAGACATCAGGTTACGACGAAGCCTGAATAGAGCACCAGCTGGGTTCGGGCCGGTCAGGAAAGAGGAGCACAGACTTTGGCTTGAATCGTGGATGGCGGCGGAAGACTGGTACCTAGAGAATATCAGGACTATTGAAAGCGCGGACCTTGTTGTCAGTGGGGATGATGTATAACGTTGCTGCAGCGCGAGCTCAGTGACAAGCTACTTTCTTTCGAAAGTTCGGCAATACTGTCCGGGCATGGCGAAGGGATCGTAAAATTATCGTCACCACCCGACCCCCGCCGCTACGTCTGGAAGTCGTACTGGAGCGGGGTGATCAGCCGGTAAGGTCCTGCGAAAAGCGTCCGGCTAGCACCGTCGGGATAGGGCGTCCGCCCCTGCTCGACCCAGCGTGGCCGATGCTCCTGGATTTCTCGCACCGCTGCGCCAGGGTCCTCTTGCGTCAGAAAGAGGTGCAAGGTCCGCCCCTCGTGTTCCGGGTCAACGTCCTCAAACCTCAAGGCGGCGACGATGGCCGGCACCGAGAGTACGTCTGGAATATGGACCTCTGTGTACCATCGGGCGACATCCCCCCGCAGAGCGGCGTCAGGAACGTCGCTGATGACGACCTGCATGCCTCGGTGAGGTAGATACGGAATGGCGCCGGTGGCTACCTGGGGGATGTCCTGGCTGATGTAGCTTCCCACCAGGCGGTAACGGCCGCTGAAAACGATCCGCGCTTGCCGAAAGATCCGCTTCTTGGGCAGCAGCTCTCGGAATAGCGCCCCCATTGTGTCAGCCATCTTCTGGAGGTCATCGGTCCCGGCCCAATAGGTCGCCAGGTAAGAGCCGGCGCCGTCCGCAAGCTCCGGGACCTCCACGGTCCCCCTCGCGGCCTTGAGCTCAGTCGTCGCCACGTATCGGCGGGCGGTCAGGAGCTCCGTCAACGCGATGTTCTCCGGCACGTGGTCAAAGTCGTACCAGCGGTTGAACTCTTCCGCAAACTCGGGATCGCAATCGGTGAACCCTACGGAAATACCCTTGATATCCATCTGCTACCTCTCATCCCGCCCGTTTTTTCGGCCATGGCCGGCCTCCAGCCTCACGCCGCAGGCCCGTAGACCTTCTGCCCCTCGACGATCACGACTGAGCGGCGTTCGTCCCGCATCGCCTGATCGTATTCCTCCCAGTCCGGGTGCTGCTTACCGGCGGCGACGACAAATACATCCCGCAGGGCTGTCTTCAGCTCCTCCGCATCGGTGTCCCCTGGTGAGAGCAGCTTGGCCCGCCCCTCCAGCACCACATACCCCCACCACGAATCCTTGGAGACCAGCAATGAGCAGCGCTGGTTCCGTTTCAGGTTCACGAGCTTTGCTCTCCCACCGGGCGTGGTGAAGGCAACGCCGTCCCGGTAGAGGCCGCAGGTGACGATGCTCATTTGGGCCCCGCCATCGGCCCGAAAGGTCGTGAGGACTGAGAGGTGGTTCTCCGCCAGGAACTCCTTAACCTTGTCAGAAAGCATTGGGTTTTCGTCCTTCCTTGGTCATGGGTCATGCCGCCAGGGACCTGGCAGGGTGCTGAAAAAAGGCTCCGGTTTTATCGAGAGTCCTCGACCTGAGTCGGGAGGTGCCCCCTTTCTGAAGCACCATGCTAGTGTAGCGTCTCGGCGGGATGGGTCAACCACCCAGACCCGACGCGCCGGTCGCAAATGGCCGAGGGAGGTTTGACACCAGGAATCCTCGCCCCTAGCATGAGCAGCGCGTAAAGGGGGGACCGCATGAAGGCGATCATCTTGGCCGGCGGCGTGGGGAAGCGTATGAAGCCCCTCACCGATTCCGTTCCCAAGCCAATGGTCCAGGTGGCGGGCAAGCCCACCTTGCAATGGCAGATTGAATGGCTCAAGGGCTGCGGCGTGAGCGAATTCGTCCTCTGCATCGGCTACTTGAAGGAGCGAGTGCAAGAATTTTTCGGGGACGGCGGCAGCCTAGGCGTCAGGGTGGACTACGTCGTAGAAGAGGAGCCGCTGGGGACCGCGGGCGCCCTGCGAAACGCCTTACCGTATTTCCCCAAAGGAGAGTCCTTTTTCTCCCTGAACGGGGATAATTTGACGGACATAGACCTGAGCTCGCTCCGGGCCAAGCGCGAGGAAACCGGTGCGGTAGGAGCCCTGGCCCTGGTCCCACTTCCCTGCCCCTACGGCGTGATCCACACCGACGACGATGATTACATTACCGCGTTCGTAGAGAAGCCCCGGCTTTCCGACTATTGGATCAATCCCGGCGTCTATTGCCTGGACTCCTCCATCGCACGCTACCTGCCGGAGAGGGGGAGCCTGGAGACGGAGGTCTTTCCCTTGCTGGCGACAGAGCGCAAGCTGACGACCGCCATGTACCCCGATAGCTTCTGGATGTCCATCGACAGCCCCAAGGATGTCGATGAGGCCTCGAAAGTCCTGCTCGCCCGGCGGTAGCTCTCGATGGCCGCCCTCAGCGGCTCTTCCAATGCGGCGGTCTGTTCTCGGCGAAGGCTTTCGGCCCTTCCAACGCATCCTCGGTCAGAGTAATTCTTCTCGCGATCGGGTCAGCGTACTCCCAGGCCTGCTCGACGGGCATGTTCCGGCCCGTCATCACGATGTCTTTGATGGCCTGGACAGCCAGCGGGGCGCACAGGAGCACCGAGTCCGCCACCTTTTGGGCCTCCGCCATCAGCTGGTCTCTTGGAACGAGCCGCTGGATGAGACCGATCTGGTAGGCCCGCTCGGCGGATATGAAATCGCCCGTAAGCTGCATGTGGAGTGCCTCGCCCAGGGGGATGATCCGGTTCAGGTTATGGAGGCCGTAGCCGGCTAGCAAGCTCCGCCGGGGCTCCGGCAGGCCGAACTGGGAGTCAGGAGTGGCAATACGAATGTCGCAGCGCATGGCGAGCTCGAGCCCTGCCGCGACACAATAGCCCTGGATAGCGGCGATGAGCGGCTTCACCGTCGGCGGCTCGTAGGCAGGTGGTGAGCTCCGGTCCCCGATGCTGTTGAGATCTGCTCGCTCTTTCAGGTCGGCGCCCGTGCTAAACGCCCGGTCTCCCGCGCCGGTCATGATTCCGACCAGCGGCTCCGGGTCACTGTCGAAGTCGGCCAGTACCTCTTTCAGGCGTGCTCGAAGCTCAAGACTCTGGGCGTTGAGGACTTCAGGCCGGTTCAACGTGATATACGCCACCCGGTCTTTGATCTCGTAAAGAATCGTGTCAGACATAGCCGTCTCCTTGCTCGAAGCCACCACTAGCAGGGTTCTGAAAAACGAGGTGCCCTCTACGGATATCCCGATTCCATCGGGTAAAAAGGGGGGACTCCCTTTCTTTAGCGTCCTCATAGGCCTTGCCTTGCCGGAGCCATTATACGAGATGGGTTCCCGGCATATGGCGAGCTCCAACAGGGAAGAACAATCGTCTGCCACCCCCACGTCGTATTCATACATGAAACCAACACGGCGCTGGAGGCTCCTATGCCGATGCTACGCCGCTTCCGCGGAAAGATCGTTCTCATCTCTCTGTTAGCTACCCTGGCCCTGGTAGCCGCCTCCTGTCAAGGAGCGGTGAGCAGCACCCCAAGCTCGGACCCGGCCAGCCCCTCCCCCGCCCCCACTGCCACGGTCGCGCCGGCCCCAACGGCCGCCGAGCCTCCGCCGGCACCCCCGGCCACCGTGTCACCACCGGTCGTGGTCGTCGCATCCACGGCGGATAAAAGCATCCCGGAGATCGTCGAATTGCTCAGCCCGTCGGTGGTGCATATCCAAACAGAGGCGGTGCAGATCGACGCCTTCAACCGGCCCATACCGGCGGGCGGCGTCGGCACCGGTGAGATCATCGACGTGAAAGGTTATATCCTCACCAACAACCATGTGGTGGAGGGTGCTCAGAGGATCATCGTGACCCTGCGAGACGACCGGGTCTTCGAGGCCCGCATCATTGGACGAGACCCGGCAACGGACCTGGCGGTGATCCAAATAGACGCCGACAATCTCGTTCCCATCAAGTTCGGACGGTCTTCCGACCTGCGGATCGGCGACCCGGTCATCGCCATCGGTCACGCCCTCGACCTGCCCGGCGGCCCGACGGTTACCGGAGGCCTTGTCAGCGCCCTGGAACGGTCCATCGACATCTCGCCAACCGTGACCATCCGGCACCTGATCCAAACCGACGCTGCGATAAACCCCGGCAACAGCGGCGGCCCCCTGGTCAATATCCGGGGGGAGATGATCGGGATCAATACGGCTAAGACCCCCGGCGCCGACGGCATAGGCTTCGCCATCGCCCTGGACCCGTCCCTGGCACTCATCGACCAGCTGATCGAAAACGGACGGGTAGAGCGCGGCTTTCTGGGTGTCTCCATAGCCAATATCACGGAGGCGTTGGCGATGAACCAGGGGTTGGCGGTCGATGAGGGGCTCCTCATCGTCTCCGTGGACCCAGGCTCCCCGGCCAATCGGGCGGGACTCAGTGAGGGTGACATCATCGTGAGTCTGGCAGGTGTTGAGATCAACAACCTTGCCGATCTAGAGCGGGTCCTCCTGGAGAACCTGCCTGGCATGACGGTCGAGGTCGAATACTTCAGGGGGGCAGGCCGGGAATCCTCCGAGATCACGCTGGGCGCCCGGCCCGGATAGCGCTCCGGACCGTCGGGGAGTATCCAAGAGCCCCACCACTGAGATCGTTCGATTATCGCCGAGGTAGCTTCCTGCCTCACCCCCGGTCTTGCGACCACCCCATCTCCACAAGTGTGGAGAGGGGGCCGGGGGGGTGAGGCCACTACCGCAGACTGGCCAGACATCCAGATAACCGAAAGACCCTGCCTCACTCCCCCTGGGATCGTTGCCCTTCAGCCGTCCATTTGCTACTATGTCCTCCTGTTGCCCTGGAGATTATTCCAGAGGAAGGTGCTGTGCCCGAACACGATGTTCTCATTGTTGGCGGCGGCATCGCCGGAATGCGATCGGCGATGGAGGCGCACCGGCAGGGGCTGAACACAGCCCTGCTCTCCAAGACCCACCCACTGAGAAGCCATTCCTGCACCGCTCAGGCAGGGATCAACGCGGCGCTCAAGCCTGACGATTCAGCAGACTCGTTTGCGGCGGACACGGTCAAGGCAGGCGATTACCTTAACGAACAGCCCGCCGTGGAGATCCTCTGCCGAGAGGCCTCGGAAGCGGTCCTGGAGATGGACGCGATGGGGGCGCCTTTCAGCCGGCAGGCCGATGGCCGGTTCGACGTGCGAAAACTCCCCGGCGCATCCCATGCGAGGGCCGTCTTTGCAGGGGACATTACCGGCCAGACTATTTTGCACACCCTCTACGAGCAGCTCCTCATGGCCGGCATCGTCACCTACGACGAGGCCGTCATACAGGCCCTTGCGATAACGGACGGGACGTGCCACGGCGTCATCGCCTATGACCTGCGGGAAGGCCGCTTTTTCAACATCGGCGCCCGGGCGGTGGTACTGGCGACCGGCGGCCTCGGCCGGGTCTACCGCCGCACTACAGCGTCGCTGAGCTGCACCGGCGACGGCATCTCCCTGGCCTACCAGGCCGGCGCGCAGCTCATGGATATGGAGATGGTCCAGTTCCATCCCACGGTCCTGCCCGGTAAGGGGGTCCTGGTGACCGAAGCCGTGCTGGCGGAAGGGGCCGTCCTCCGCTCCGCTGACGGGACGGCATTCATGGCGCGTTATGCCCCGGCAGCAGCGGAGATGTCCCCCCGGGACGTCACAGCCAGGGCGATCGAGCTCGAAATAGGGGCGCGCAACGGCGACGGCTCCGTATTACTGGACGCCACGGGCATCGATCCCGCCAGAGCGTCCAAGGGCCTCAAGCATACGCGGGAGCTGCTGCTGGCCCTCCAGGGGCTGGACCTGCTGAAGGAGCCGGTGCCCGTAAGACCCGCCATGCATCGGCAGATGGGCGGTATCCGGACGGACCTGGAGGGCTCGACCACGCTGCCGGGGCTGTATGCCGCGGGAGAGTGCGCCTGCGCCGGGGTCCATGGGGCCAACAGGCTGGGCGGCAACACCCTCACAGAGGCCCTGGTATTTGGCAGGCGGGCCGGCTCCGCAGCGGCCCGGTACGCGGCGACGGCCCCGGCGAAGCCGGTCCCGGAGGCCCTGGCAGCTGACGCCCAGAAGCTCGCGACGGAGTCTTTTGACCGTACCGTTGGGGAAGACAGCCCCTCCGCCATTCGCTCCGATCTCCAGGAGACCATGGAGCGGCATGTGGGGGTCCATCGGGACGCCGCCGGATTACAAAACGCGCAGGAAAACATTCAGAGCCTCAACGAACGGCTCAGCCGCGTCGGCGTTCCGAACACTGGAGCGGTCTTCAACACCAGCCTTTTGGGTTATTATGAAGCGGGTCATCTGTTACGCTGCGCCGAAGCGGTGGTCCTCTCGGCTCGGGAGCGGACCGAGAGCCGAGGGGCCCACGCTCGCACGGATCGCCCGGACCGGGACGACAAGCGCTGGCTCAAACATACCCTGGTCAGCCTGGACGGTGAGCGCCCCAGGGCCGACACGGCCGATGTAACCATCACCAAGTGGGCTCCCGAGCCAAGGGTCTATTGAACACGGAGTAGCCCGGTGCACATAACACTCAACATCATGCGACAAGCGGCGGGGGCTCCAGCGGAAGCCTCCTTCCAGTCCTATTCCGTCGACACCGCGGAGGATGCCACGGTTATGGACGCTATGCTCCAGGTCCGCGACGAGCAGGACGGCGGCCTGGGCTTCCGGGCCGGCTGCCTCCGGGGCTTTTGCGGCGACTGCGCCTACCGAATAAGCGGCACCGGCGATCTGGCCTGCCTCACCCCCATCGCCAAGGTGGCGAAGGAGGGGGCCGTCAATATCGAGCCGGTGCGACACATCGGCCTGCTGAGGGACCTGGTGTACGACCTGGACCCCTTCCTTTGGGACAAGGTGAAGGCGGTGCGGCCCGGCCTGACGGCTCCCGATACCCCGCCGGCTCAAGAGGCGCTGATGGAGCCAGCAGTCGTAGAGGACCTGCAGACCGTCATGAGCTGCGTCATGTGCGGCCTCTGCGACGAGGGTTGCACCGTGATCACAGTCGACTCCAAGTTCCTGGGGCCTGCAGCTCTGACCAAGGCCTATCGGACGGTGAAGGACCCCCGAAACTCCGCCGCAGGGCTGGAGCTGGATCTGATGGAGAAACCCCACGGCGTGTGGGACTGCACCCATTGCTACGAGGCGAACGGCCATTGCCCGAAAAAGGAGATCAACCCGACCTACCGGATTTTGGCGGTGCGGGAAATGCTTATGGAGCGCGGGATCAAGAACAAAGCCGCGGCCCGTTATCACGAAAGCTTCACCTCCTCGGTCAAGAGGAGCGGCTGGGTTGACGAGGGGCACCTGGCAATCTCCGGGATAGGCTGGACCAATATTTGGGGCCTGATGAAATTTCTGCCCACGGCGTTGCGGGCAATCAGAAGAGGCAAAGCTCCTCTGCCCTATCTCCACAAGAAACGGCCGGGAGCAGACCGGATCAAACGCATCTTCGAGAAGGTAGAGAGGAAGTAGCCTTATGAAATACGCCTTTTACCCCGGCTGCGTTTCCCGCGGGGGGTGCCCAGAGCTGTACCCGGCGGCGATCAAGGTGGCGGAGCGCCTGGGGCTGGATCTGGAGGAGCTCAAGGATGTGGGGTGCACCGGAGCGGGCGCTCTCTCCAGCGAGGTCTCCGACCCCATCAACGCCCGGACCTTCGCCAAGGCTGAGAAGATGGGGCTTCCTATCCTCACCCTTTGCTCCACATGCCAGGGCGTCATGTCCCAGGCAAACCTTCGACTTCAAGAGGACGCCGAGTACCGACAGCGCATCAACGAGGAGTTTCTGGCCGAGGAGGGGCTGGAATACGGCGGCACCACGGAGATCAAGCACATGCTCTGGGCGATCATCGAGGATGTGGGCCTCGACGCGTTCAAGGATCAGGTAGTGAACCCCCTGGAGGGGCTGCGGCTCTCCGCCTTCTACGGCTGTTACCTGCGCCGGCCCACCGACGTCATGGCGCCCGAGCCCTACGAGGGCCGGAAGAGATACCTGGAGGATATCATCGAGGCCGTCGGCGCCGAGGTGGTGGAGACCAGCGGCAAAAGCAAGTGTTGCGGCTTCCCCATCCTCATGAAAAACGAGCGGAACTCCCTCCAGATGGCGGGGGACCACACCAGCGAGGCCAAGGGAAAGGGCGCTGATGGCATGGTCACCCCCTGTCCCCTATGCCACCTGAACCTCGACGGGAACCAGCCGCGGGCCGCGCGGCAGACGGACCGAGAGATCAACCTCCCGATCCTACACCTCCCCCAGGTCATCGGGCTCGCGTTTGGGCTGACCCCCAAGGAGCTCAACATGCCCCGTCACATCGTCTCCACCAAGCCCGTTGAGCGGAAGATACCCCTGCGCACCTGACGGCTCCCTGCTCTGGTATGGCGCCCTTGAAGTTCGCAGCATATGTCACCCTGAGCGAATCCCAAGGTCCGATTTTATCGGACTCTCGACAGAGTCGGAGGTCTGGGAATGAGTCCCTTCCCCCTTGAGGGGGGAGGGTTAGGATGGGGGTTCGCGGGCAGCGCCCGCAGGCATTGCGCCTGACGGCGAGGAGAGAAGGATGCCGATCACTCCCTCGCTGTTGCCCACGTCCGTCAAGAGTCCTGATGACGCCTGGGCTTAAGGTGTCCCCATCCGGCTACGCTCAGGGCAGCCCTCTGGACACCCCTTCTCCAGGATCCTGCTAGCCCCGTTGCCGACCTCCAACATCCTCACGAGTTCCGCGCGCCGTGGCCAGGCGTTATACTCTCGGGGCAGCGTCACGACAGGCGCTCTCCGATGAGAAGGAGGCCAAGAGATGGCAACGGCGAAGATGTCTGATTCCGCGAGGATACGTTCAAAGCTCGATCACCCAATTGTCGATGTCGACGGCCACGTCGTGGAGCTGACGCCGGTGATCCTGGAGTTCATTACCCAGGTAGGCGGCGGCAAGATGGCGGAGGCCTATCTGCAGGCCCCGAGAATCCGGGAGTTCTATCACCGGGGGAACGTCGCCAGGCCAGCCGAGGAGCGCCGGGATATGTGGTCCACTATGGGACACTGGTGGAGCCAGCCCGTGGACACCCTCGACCGGGCGACCGTCGCGATGCCTCGATTGCTGAACGAGCGTTTGGAGGAGTTCGGCATCGACTTCACGACCCTGTACCCCAGCGAGGGGCTGTTCATCTCCAGCATCGAGGACCCGGAGCTGCGCCGGGTCTGTTGCCGCGCTTACAACAAGTACACCGCGGATGTCCTGAGCGAGTATTCGGACCGCATGACCGGTGTCGCCATCGCCCCCATGATCACCCCTGAGGAGGCAGTCGGGGAGCTAGAGTATTCCATGAATGACCTGGGCCTCAAGGCGGCGGTCTTCTCCGCATCTGTACGGCGGCCCATCGCCAAGGCCGAGCGGGAGCACCCCGAGGCCGCCTACCTGGCCGGCCGCATGGAGCTCTTCGCCATCGACAGCGATCATGACTATGACAAGCTGTGGGCCAAGTGCGTCGAGCTCAAAGTCGCCGTCACCTTCCACGGCGGCATCGGGTCAGCGGGCAGTGCCTCATACTCTAACTATATCTTCAACCACATCGGTGGACTGGCCAAAGGGAACTCCCAGATGTGCAAGGCACTGCTCATGGGAGGGGTGACCAGGCGCTTTCCGACCCTCAAATTCGCCTTCCTGGAGGGTGGCGTCGGCTGGGCCGTCCAGCTTTTGTCCGACCTGGTGGGCCACTGGGAGAAACGCAACGGGAAGACGATCCATACCTTGAATCCGGACCTTCTGGACCGAGAGCGATTCATGGCGCTGGTGGAGCAGTATGGGGACGACACGACCAGGGCACGGGCCGTGGAGATTCGCGCCTTGTTCGACGCGGGCTCTCCTCACCCGGAGGTTATAGACGACTTCGCGGCGTGCGAGATCGAGACCGCCGAAGAGCTGCGGGACCTCTTTGTCCCGAACTTCTATTTCGGATGCGAGGCCGACGACCCGGTCAACGCCGCAGCCTATAACACCAAGCTCAACCCCTTTGGGGCAACCCTTCAGATCATCTTCGGGAGCGACATAGGCCATTGGGACGTGCCGGTGTTGAACGAGGTGCTGAAAGAGGCATGGGAGCTCGTAGAGCACGAGGCAATCGACCTGGAGCAGTTCAAGCAGTTTACCTTCAGCAACCCGGTCAAGCTTCACGCAAGCCTCAATCGAGACTTTTTCAAAGGCACGCGGGTTGAGGCAGACGTCGACAAGCTACTGGCGGTAGAGAGTTAATTTCGCGCCCTGACGAACGCTTCGCATGAAACTCTATCAGGTCCACCCTGGAAGGAGAGAGAGATGACGCAAAGGAAGAAGGTCGCCATCGTGACGGGGGCCAGCAGGGGCATTGGAAAGGCTATCTCCATTGAGCTGGCCCAGCATGGCTACGCCGTCGTCGTCGCTGCCCGATCTACCACGCACAAGGAGGTGACGCCGTGGCCGGGCACCATCCATGAAACAGCGGAGGAGATCAACAAGGCCGGCGGCTCTGCGCTGCCGATACGGCTGGACCTGACCAGCATGGAAGACGTCCGGAACGTCGTGGACGCCACCATGAAGGAGTTCGGTCGCATCGACGTCCTGGTGAACGACGCCCGCTACGTCGGCGAGGGTTACGTGGCGATGTTTTTGGACACGAGCTGGGAGGCGCTCGATCAGATGATCAGCACCAACCTTCGCGCCGTTCTGCTGCTCCACAAGCTTTGCCTACCCGTGATGGTCGACCAGGGTGGCGGCGTCATCATCAACCTCACCACCGGGGAGGCGACCCGCGAAAGCCCGCACATGCCAGGCCAGGGAGGCACCGGCATGGGTTACCCCGTCACCAAGGCGGCGGCGCTCCGAATCGCCCAGACGCTGGCGAAGGAGGTCCGGCAACACGGCATCTCGGTGGTCAACCTGGACCCAGGCCATACACTCACGGAACGGCACGTGGCCCCGGAGGGCGGGGCTGCGGTATCCAACGCCGGAGTAGACCGGTCCAACACCCACACGGTGGTGGTCCCCGCGCGGGCTGCCGCGTATGTAGCCACGTGCCGCAACCCGTTGGCCTTCACCGGCAAGACCGTGGTCTCCAGGCAGCTGGTCGAAGAGATGGGCCTCATGACCTCGGAGGAGCTGGCCAGCCCATGGAAAGGGGCCGAGACCACCAGCCACTTGCTAGAGAGTCGGTAGAGGGACCAAGCCAAACAATTGCCGTCCGGAGGCAGGCCTTGCCGACTGCTACGAAACCGTGTGAGATGTCGATAGCCGAAGCGGCGGCGCTTCTAGCGTCTCGGCGGTTATCGCCGGTGGAGCTTGTGGAGTCTTGCTTGGACCGCATCGACACGTGTGAAGCGGACATCCAGGCATGGGTGCTGATCGACAGAGAGGGAGCGCTGGCGAGGGCACGGTACTGCTCCCAGGAGTTGTCGCGCGGTGAAACGCGGGGGCCTCTCCACGGCATTCCGGTGGGGCTCAAGGACATCATCTTCACTGCTGGAATGCGGACGGAGGCGGGCTCGCGGACATGGAAGAGTTTCGTCCCCTCGTACGATGCCGCCAGCGTCTCCCGGCTGCGAGCGGCAGGAGCGATCATCGTGGGGAAGACCCACACGACAGAGTTCGCCTTCGCGGACCCGGCTCCCACCCGCAATCCCTGGGACCTCGAACACACGCCCGGTGGATCGAGCAGCGGCTCCGCAGCCGCCGTTGCCGCCAGCATGTGCCTGGCCGCTCTGGGCACGCAGACCGGCGGGTCAACCCTCCGCCCCGCCGCCTACAACGGCATTGTGGGACTCAAGCCCCAGCATGGCCGGATCAGCGCCCATGGGGTGGTGCCCATCAGCTGGGCCATGGACCATGTCGGCATCCTCACCCGGTCGGTTGAAGACGCCGCCCTGGTCCTTCACGCTGCCTCGGGGTACAACCCGCGAGACCCCTACTCCCTCGCGGAGCCTGTCCCGGACTACGCGGCGGAGATGACCGGCCAGGTAGCTCCCCCCCGCCTGGGGTTGGCGCGCGACTACTTCTTCGAGCGTGCCGATGAGGAGATGCTGCGCCATCTTGATGAGACCGTAGACCGATTGCGCCAGGCTGGGGCGGAGGTCGTGGAGACCCCCCTGCCCGCCAGCTTCGCCACCATACCGGGGACCTGGGCCGCCATTGGCTATACCGACTGCGCCTCCTATCACCGGGACATGTTCGCATCGCGGAAGGATGACTATGGTCCCAGAGTGCGCCAGGCCATAGAAACAGGCATGGAAACAACGGGCGTCCGCTACGCAGAAGCCATTCAGGCCCGTTTGCGCCAGCAGGCGGACATGGAGCCTGTTATGGGCCGGCTGGACGCCGTGCTGACGCCGGGGGCCACCGGTCCGGCGCCGCGCGACCTCACCAGAACGGGAGACGCCTCCATGCAGATGCCCTGGACGCTCCTGGGATTCCCGTCGCTGAGCCTCCCGTCGGGCTTGAGCGAATCCGGACTGCCTCTGGCCGTCCAGCTGGCGGCCGGCCCCCGGCAGGAAGGGCGGCTTTTGGCCGCGGCCCGGTGGTGTGAACGGGTCCTGGACGTTAACCTCCGTCCAACCCTTCCGTAGCGCCCTCAGGAGCCGGCTTCAATGACCCCCGATCCCAGGGGCTTGACAAACGGGACTATATCTTCCTATTATTCCAGCATGCGAAGAAAAGCAGGCACTATCGTACCCCTCGAAGCCTCCATTCTGGAGGCTAGCCTCGACCTGCGACGGCGAGGCCTTGAGTCTGCCCATGGCTTTCTCCTCGCCAAGGAGATGCAGGACTGGGCCGGCGCCCGGCTACTCACCGCCTACGGCACCCTCTACAAGGCCCTGGAGCGACTGGAGAGGGCGGGTTTCCTCGAAAGCTTTTGGGAGGACCCGCAGATCGCCGCTGATGAAGCCCGGCCACGTCGCCGCTTCTACAAGGTGACCATGGCTGGCGAGACGGCGCTCAGCAAGCACAACATGGAGCGGGCGCCCACCGCGCCGAGCCTGCGCGCCGAGCGAGGCATCCCATGAGTAACACCAGGGTCATGCCCCGCGCCATTGGTTTCGTGCGCGCCTGGGTGCTCCTTTACACCGCGGGGCTGCCACCGGGCCTCCGCGACTCCCGCCGCGAGGAGATCGACGCCGCTCTCTGGGAGCAGGCGAAGGAAGCAGAGACGGGGCTGAGTGACGGCCTGCCGCTGGCAACACACCTGCTGCTCCGCTGGCTGCTGGGCCTGCCCGATGACCTGCTGTGGCGGTTGGCCCACATCCGCACGAAAGACGCAGACACTAAGGAGGGTTCAATGGTCCAGGCAAGGGACTACAAGACGTTGACCGTCGTTACCGGAGTGGTCGCGGCGCTGCTACTCATAGCGTTGGTCGTTTATGTCGTCGCCACAGAGGTCGCGTTCCAGCGGCAGACAGAATCCCCGTTCGATTGGGTCTACATCGCCGCTACCTTCGGCCCAGTAAGTCTGGCTGCCATCACGGGCGGGTTCTGGTCCATGCGGAAGGCCCCCATGCTTGGTGCAGTCCTGGTCACATCAGGGAGCATGGCCTTCGCCATCTTTCTCTACTGGCTCATCATCCCCGTGGTCCTCGGAATCGGCCTCTCTTTCTACGCCATCCGTCGCGCCCGCCGCATTCAGGCCGGGGAGTAGGCCGCGAAGAAGCGGGTCTCCGGCTAACTGGCGACGGAGGTTTCACCTGCCCCGTGTCGTGCGTTGGCGTTGCCGATGGCGCTATGGAGGCACTTATGGGAAAATCATCACCTGACTCTGTGTGTATCCCCGCGTGGTCCGGTTGTGTGAGCGGGTCATGGATGTTACTCTCCGTCCACCCCTTTCATAGCACCCTCAGGAGCGCCGGTACCGGACCGTGACCTATATCGAACGATGGAGGAGGAAACGATGATCACCTTAACCTCGGAAGTCCTGCTCGACGGCCTCAAGTTCCCGGAGTGCCCCCGTTGGCGAGACGGCAAGCTCTGGTTCTCGGACATGCACGCCCACAAGGTTATGACGGTGGACTTGCAGGGGAACGCGGAGGTGAAGGCCACCTTTCCTCACCGGGCCGCGGGCCTCGGGTTCCTTCCTGACGGCCGGTTGCTGATCAACACCATGCGCGACAAGCTGGTCCACTGCCTGGAGCCGGACGGCCCCAAGGTCATTGCAGACCTGAAGGAGTTCGCCGACGATTTCATAAATGACATGGTGGTAGACGCCCATGGCAACGCCTACGTGGGCGCCCGGAACGTCAGACGCGCCGAATCAGACCCCCCCACGGGAGTGATCGTGCTGGTCTCCCCCGACGGCGAGACACGGGCCGTGGCCGATGGGCTGGACGGCCCCAACGGGACGGTGATCACTCCGGACGGCAAGACCTTGATCGTCGCGGAGACCGCCGGCCGGGCCCTTACCGCCTTCGATATCGAGTCGGACGGCTCACTGTCGAACAGACGTACTTTCGCCCGATTGGAGGGAAGAATGGCGGACGGCATCTGCCTGGACGCCGAAGGAGCTGTGTGGATCGGCTCCCCACAGACGGCGGAGTGCGCCCGGGTCCTGGAGGGTGGAGAGGTGACCCATCGAGTCCACTGCCCAGGCAAATGGCCCCTGGCTTGCATACTCGGGGGAGATGACCGGCGCACCCTCTTCCTGATGAACGCGCAAACCACGGGCGAAGAATTGGCGCGTATCTCCCGCCACGACCGCGACGACGACAGCCAGTCCGTGGGCTGGGTTGAGACCGTGCGTGTGGAGGTGCCCGGCGCGGGATTTCCGTAGCGAGAGGCGGCGCGCCGGACTACGAGCCTCCGGAAGACTCCTCTCGAAGGTAGGAGTCTGAGCCATCCAGCCAGTCGCTGCGAATGGGGCTGAAGCTGTCAATCTCGTCCGTCTCCTCCAGGGCCTCGGCGCTGTGCTCCGTGTTGGACGGTATGCGCAGCGTCTCCCCGGCTTTCACCATCACCTCTTCCCCGTCCAGCATGAAGAGCAGGTCGGCGGGCAGCGCCCGCTGGCATTGCGCCTGGCGGCGTCAGAGAGAAGGATGCCAGGCATTCACCCTCTCTCTAACTCTCCCCCATCGATGGGGGAGAGGACAAGTCCCTTCCCCCTTGAGGGGGGAAGGTTAGGATGGGGGTGATAGCCCTCACCGGCGCAGCCTTCAGCATTATGCTGGACGCGGCCTCAAACATACCCGCGACGCCGTTGGCCCGTCAATCGCACTGGGACACAGGCTTGACGCTGGGGCCGTTTTTGCTACACTCGCAATCAGTGCGGCGCTAAAAGGCCACATGCCGGACGAATCGAAAGAGGTGGAGCGATGCCGGAAGCGAAACTGATCTCCGCGGACTCTCACGTCCTGGAGCCTCCCGACCTCTGGCTCAGCCGGGTGCCCGAAAAGTTCAAGGGCCGGGCGCCGAGGATGATCAGCCTGGAGCAGGGTGACGCATGGATTATCGAAGGCGCCATGGACCCGATCAATTTCGGCTTGAACCAGTGCGGTGGCCTGCCGGCTGAGGAGCGATCGCCCTGGATACGGTGGGAGGACTGTCGAAAAGGGGGTCATGACCCCGCCGCCCGCCTGCAAGAGATCGACCAGGACAAGGTCGACATCGAGATCCTCTATCCCACACCCAGGGTCGGCCTATCGCTGTGGTGGAACCGTATCGATCCCGAGTTCCATATCGCCATGATCCGTGCGTATAACGGCTGGCTGTCCGAGTTTTGCAGCTACGCACCAGACAGGCTGCGAGGCCTCGCCACCATGCCAAACGTCGGCGTCGACGCAGCCATCGCGGAGATGCATCGTGCGTTGAAGCTGCCGGGGATTTCCGGTGTGAACATAGGGCAGTATCCCCATGGCGGCCTGGAAATATCCCCGGACGACGACCGGTTCTGGGCCGCGGCGCAAGAGGCGGAGTCATCGGTAAATATCCACGTCTCCTTCGCGACGGAAGCGCCCGGCGAGCACCACCGACTAAGGGTCAGCGGAGAGTTCCGGTTCCTGGACGCCCCCAACAGGGTGTTGCAATTTATGCGCTCGGGCGTCTTCGACAGGTTCCCGGACCTGAACCTGGTCTTCTCCGAGGTGGACTGCGGCTGGGTACCCTACATGATAGAAAGGGGACTTATCAGGGATGTTACCCAAAGCGGGAGATACACTCGAGCCATGGAGGTGACTTGGTGAAGTGCCCACACTGCGAGCGGCCCATTGACCGCCCCTATGGCAACGAGGTGTTATCGGGGGGCTCCCCTGTACTCATACTGAGCTGCCCGGCATGCGACAAGATCGTGGGTACCGTACCAGGCAAGCCCGCGCCTGATAAAGCAAAGCGCCGCTTTGGCATTTTGGGGCGACGTCGGACCCTGTAGCTGACGACTGCTCCCACCATTGCAGTACTGGCGGCGCTGACCACAGCGCGTTGCGCTAAGGCCAGCCGACGCCGGGCACATCGACGCGTACCGTGTCGATCCACCCTATCGCGTCGCTGGTGTCGTCGTCCTTAAAGGTCATGATCCGTTGCATGTTCTCATTGGTGGTGCGGGAGCTGCACAGGAAGAGAGTCCGCCTGTCCTCTCCGCCCAGGGCCGGGGCGACACCCCATCTGTCCGAGTACTTGATCCGGTGAGTTACCTCTCCCCCTTCCCGGACCCGGATGTATTCGCCGCTACCCGGAGAGCCGTACCACACCGCGCCTTCAGCGTCGACGCATATGCCGTCGGCGTGACGGTGTCCGAGGTCAGCGAAGGGCCGCCGACGGGATAGAGAGCCGTCTCCAGCGACGTCGTAGGCCGTCAGGACGTTGGCCGCCGTCTCCGCCAGGACCAGCGTCTTTCCATCGGCGGTAATAGCCGTGCCGTTGGGTGATGAGACAGCGTCGGCGACGACCCGCGCACGGCCGTCGGGCTCCACCAGCACGATACGGCCGTTGGGCTGGGGTTCGTCATCTCGAATACCCACGTAGGACCGGCCCAGGTGGTCGGTGACCATGTCGTTGGCGAAGTGGCCGCCGAACCCCTTGAGGTCAGCGACGGCATGCAGTTCGTCGCCATCCACCCGCAGCAGCATGCGGTCGGGCATCGATACGATGAACAGCGAGCCGTCCGGGAGGAAACCGAGGCCGGAGGGTCGCTCAACAGTGGTGACGACGACCTCTGCATGGCCAGCCAGATCGACGGTCATTACCCGATGAGCGTGCTGATCGGAGAACCAGAGCTTGCCGCCATGCCAGCGAGGGCCTTCGGGAAAGGTCAGGCTGTCTAACAGCGGTTCCGGGGAGAGCGTAATCAAGGGATAAGGCTCATGAGCGGTTCAGGGGCCGAGATGACGATGCGGTGCAAACGAAGCTTACGAGGACTTACTCACCATTGGACGTACATTGGCATGACGACATGGAGGAAGTTGTCCTCACCGACGGGACGGAACAGCCCAGGCTTGGAGGGGTCATTCATCTCCAGGGTGATATCGCCTTTCCCAATCACGGCAAGCAGGTCTGTGAGATACCTGGCATTGAAGGCTACCTTGGCATCCTCACCATGGACCTGGGCGTCGATCTCGCCGAAGTCATCGCCGACCTCCTCCGACCTGGCCGAGACGGACAGCTTTCCCGCTCCGTCACCGTCGGCGCCACTGCCGACCTGCAGACGCACGATGCCACTGGCGTCCCTGGCGAAGATCGCCGCCGCCCGCGTAGCGCGCAAGAAGTCCTCCACATCCACGACGGTCCGGGTTGAGTGCTCGGTAGGAATGAGCTGTGAGTAATTGGGGAAGCTTCCCTGAATCAGCTGGGAGGTGAGCCGGATGTTGTCCATCTTGAACAGTACCTGGCTTTTGGCCGGATTGACCGTGAGGACCACCGGCTCTTGACCTTCGCCGATGAGACGATTGACCTCCTGCAAAGCGCGGGCTGGTATGATCACGGTCACTTTCTCTTCGACGGCTGCTGACAACGCCATCTTATCCACCGACAGGCGAAAGCCGTCGGCAGCCGCCATCGTCAAGGTAGATTCTTCGATCTCCGTGTTGACTCCGGTAAGGACAGGCCGCGAGTCTTCAGTGGCCGCGGCGAAGGCGACCCGGTTAATGGACTGCCGCAGTGCATTGGCGTCAATCTGCACCGATATACCCTGGTCGATCTCAGGAATCGGCGGAAAGTCCTCGGCGTCCATACCGCTGATACGCGCTTCGAACCGGGCGCACTTGAGCTCAAGACTTCGAAGTTTGGGCAGAAATTCTATCTCGACCTTGTCGTTGGGGAGCGAGTTCACGAACTCATTGAGCAGCCGGGCAGGTACCGTAATGGCGCCTTCATCCTCGATCTTGGCCCCGATCCAGTGGGTGATGGCGATCTCGAGATTGGTCGCGGCTAGCTTGAGGCGCCCGTCTTCGGTCGCCAGCAGCACATTGTTGGTGATGGGGAGAGTCGTCCTCGTGGCGACGGCCCGACTCACGATGCCGAGGGCTTTACTCAGGTTTTCTTGCATGCATGAGAGCTTCATAGCGTGCTCCGCATAAGAGTGGTTGCCTAGTATACAACATCTGGTGAGCACCCCTCAAGACGCCGCTGGAGATTGTGGGCCAGAGGTGCGGCTACGGCCCGACGCTAGTCCGCCAATGCCTTCGTCGCGGCCTCTACGGTGGCATCGATATCCGCGTCGCTGTGAGCAGTCGAAACGAACATCGCCTCGAACTGGGATGGGGGCAAGTAGACACCCTGTTCCAGCATCCGATGAAAGTAGGCGGCGAACTGATCCCTGTCAGACCCGGATGCAGAGGCAAAGTCGGTGGCCGGCACGGCGTTAAAAAACAGGGTTAGCAGAGAACCGACCCGAGCGATCGTCACAGCCCGACGAGCCCTCTTAGCGGCATTCACCAGTCCCGCCTCCAGCCTCCGGCCTCCCTGGTCAAGCTGCGCGTACACCCCTGACTCGGAGAGAAGGGTCAGCATCTCAATGCCTGCGGTCATGGCCAGGGGGTTGCCCGAGAGAGTCCCGGCCTGATAGGCGCCCCCGAGGGGGGACACCGACTCCATGATCTCCCGTCTGCCGCCATAAGCCGCAACAGGGAGCCCACCACCGATGACCTTGCCCAGGCAGGTCATGTCCGGCCTTACGCCATAGAGCTCTTGTGCGCCACCGTAGGAGACTCGGAAACCGGTGATGACCTCGTCGAAGATGAGCAGGGCGCCATGCGCTTCGGCCATGTCGCGCAATGCCTGGAGGAAGCCGGACCGCGGGGGCACGACCCCCATGTTGGCCGCCACCGGCTCGACGATGATGGCAGCGACCTGTCCCGCATTGGCCTGCAGCAAGCCGGACACAGACTCGAGATCGTTGTAGTCGGCCACCAGGGTGAGGTTTGCGTAGCTTTCGGGAACTCCGGCGCTGTCCGGCACTGCGAAGGTAGCCGCCCCGGAGCCAGCCTTGACCAGAAGGCCGTCGGCGTGGCCGTGATAGCAGCCAGCGAATTTCAAGATCTTGTCACGGCTGGTGAAGGCCCTGGCGACCCGAATCGCGCTCATGCACGCCTCTGTGCCGGAGCTCACAAACCGCAGCATCTCCAGAGATGGGATAGCGGCGGTGACCATCTTGGCCAAGCGCGTTTCCAGTTCTGTGGGCGCGCCGAAGCTGGTCCCCCGCTCTGCCACGTCCTGGATGGCCGCTACGATTCTCGGGTGAGCGTGCCCCATGACCAGGGGCCCCCAGGAGCCCACGTAGTCGATGTACTCGTTACCGTCTTCGTCGTAGATCCTCGAGCCGCTGCCCCTGGCGATGAATGGGGGCGTGCCGCCAACCGCTCGGTAAGCGCGTACGGGGCTGTTCACCCCTCCGGGTAGCAGCTGCTGCGCTTCCTTGTAGAGCTCTTCGGAGCGGCTCAAGCCTCACCCCCCGGCACCCTCTCCACTCGCGGAGAGAGAGCGGGAAGAGAAATCTGGCTATGCATTGAGGTCCTCGAAAAGGGCTTCCGGTAAGTCGAAGCTCTTCACCCGGCCCGCCTTGATGTCCGCCTCGGCCTCAGCCTCGGCAGCCTGCCACTCCTTCGTCCAGAAGTAGGCTTGGCTCTTGTCCACCAGCCGCTTTGGGGTTAGCACCACATTGTCCTCCTGTACCCGCACCTCGATCAGGTCTCCCTCCTCGATGCCCATGGCCCGCCGGACATCCGACGGTAGAGTGATCTGGCCGTGGCGAGTCACCTTGGTCAGCGAGGGAACAGCGTAGGTGGCTGTCGCCTCTCGTATGCTGGGTGGCCCCTTTTTACGGGTTCTTGAGCGTTCCATCGTGTTCACCTATGTTCCTGAGGACGATCATGTCCCCTTGAATCTGGAAGGTCATGAGGCAGCCCCGGCTGACACGCGCCTCCCAGATCTGCGCCGTGCCCCTGATCCGCTTCATGCGCAGCGAGGGATAGCGAAAGTCCCTCACCAGCATCTCGATGGCCTTCCGGGCCTGCTCCATCTCCCGCTGGGAGAGGCGCCGGTACGCCCGTTTGAACCGCTCTGCCCTAGCAATGTGCACCAGTTACTATACTACGAAATTAGTAGATTCATCAATGGCCGCTCAGCCGCTGCTGCGAGAGATTGGATGCGGTGTCGCGGTCGGCGTGGGGGAGCGTTTGTATACCTTCGCTGGCTGACCAAGCTCCTTGTGTGCCTCCAGGACCAGCACCAAAGCCTCCTCAAGGATTTCGGACACCTCTTTTAGTGTCCTCCCCTGGGTATTAGCTCCGGGAACTTCGGGGACATAGCCCACATACCATTTGCCACGTTTTTCTATGATCGTCTCGAATTCTCTTTTCATCGCGCCCCCACCTCTCTTTTCCCCTTGTCAACACAAGCGTAGCCGACGGATGCTCCCATTGGCAACTACGACCATGCCTGCGCCGCGGCGGCGTTGGGCTGCCCCGCCGGGAAGGAACGCAGGCTCAACCGCTGCGATCAGCAACTCAGGGGAGTGAAAGAGTCACTCCCGCAGCCACCGGGCGGCGTCCTTGGCGTGATAGGTCAGGACGATGTCGGCCCCGGCCCGCTTGATAGCGGTCAAGGTCTCCAGGACTACCCTGCGCTCCTCCAGCCAGCCGTTCTGGGCCGCGGCCTTGACCATGGCGTACTCGCCGCTGACGTTATAGGCGGCCAGCGGAAGATTGAAGCTCTGGCGCGCCCGATAGAGCACGTCCAGGTAGGCCAGAGCCGGCTTCACCATGATGATGTCGGCCCCTTCTTCGATATCCAGCTCGATCTCCCGTAGCGCCTCGCGAGCGTTGGCCGGGTCCATTTGATAGCCTCGCCGGTCCCCAAATTGCGGCGCCGACTCGGCGGCCACGCGGAAAGGCCCGAAAAACGCGGAGGCATATTTAGCGGCATAGGACATGATCGGCGTTTGGGCCAGATTGTTGGCGTCCAGCTGCTCCCGTATCGCCTTCACCCGACCGTCCATCATATCCGACGGGGCGACGATGTCGGCCCCCGCCATAGCGTGAGACACCGCGGTCCTTGAGATGAGCTCCAGGCTTTTGTCGTTGTCGATCTCCTCACCGACGATGACGCCGCAATGGCCGTGGTCGGTGTACTCGCACAGGCAGACGTCGGTGACGACGATGAGCTCTGGTACCGATTCCTTGATCGCCCTGACCGCTTCCTGCACAATGCCATTCTCGGCATAGGCCTCTGACCCCACGGCGTCCTTTGATGCGGGCAGGCCGAAGAGCAGCACCGACGGCACCCCCAGCCCCAGGACCTCCTCAGACTCGCGGACCGCCTCGTCCGGCGATAGGTGAAAGCAGCCCGGCATAGAGGCTATCTCCTTGCGAACACCATGACCGGGCACCACGAACATCGGGTAGATGAAATCACGAGCCGACAGGGTCGTCTCTCGCACCAGGTCTCTGACCGGCTCGCTTCGCCTGAGTCTCCGCATGCGTACAGCGGGAAAACTGGCTGTCATGTCAGCCGCCCTCCTTGTCAGTCGAGAAGGCCTCCACGATGGAGGAGACCAGTCCGGGAATCGTGTGCTCTTTGGCCGTGATCGCCACGTGCAGTCCGTTCTTCTCCGCCGCCCGAGCGGTCACGGGACCGATGCAAGCAATGGTCAGCCCGCCCAGCATGGATGGGGCGTCGTCGCCCATAAGCCGCACCAAGTTCTGTACCGTCGACGAGCTGCTGAAGGTGACGATGTCGACCTGGCCGCGGGTGAGAAGCTCCTTGACCTTCTTTCGGGACTTCACCGGGGTAGCGGTCCGGTAGGCTACCACCTGGTCGACACGAGCGCCGGCGCTTTCCAGCTCGCCCACAAGCTCCTGGGGAGCGATGTCGGTCCTGGGGAGCAGCACCCGCCGCCCGCGGAGGGCCTCTTCGCCCAGCCCTTTCACCATATCCTCCCCGGTATACCGCTCCGGGACGAAGTCCGGCTCCAGACCGTGGCCGCGCAAGGCCTGCGCGGTGGCTGCGCCAACGGCGCACAGGCTCACGCCGCTGAATGCCCTGGCGTCCAGGCCCGCCACTCGCAACCGATCCCAAACCATCCTGACCGGATTCACGCTGGTAAAGATAGCCCAGTCATACTCGGAAAGTTTTCCCAGCGCCGCATCCAGGGGCCCCCAGTCCTTCGGGGGCCGGATATCGATGACGGGAAGCTCCACCGGCTCGGCGCCGGCCTCCTCCAGGAGACGGGAGAGGGCGCTTGCCTGATCGCGCGATCGGGTCACCAGCACCCGCTTCCCGAACAGCGGCTTCTTGTCGAACCACCGCAGCCGGTCGCGCAGCCGCACCACCTCTCCCACAACGAGCACCGAGGGCGCACCGATCTCCGCGGCTTCGACGAGCTCAACGATATTCTGGATAGTGCCCACGACCGTCCGTTGCCGCGGGTCGGTCCCCCACTGAATCGCCGCCACCGGCATCTCCACGGCCAGCCCGCCCTCGACCAATCGCTCGACGACCCGCGGAAGACTTTCCGCCCCCATCAAGACCGTCAGCGTCCCCACACCGCCGATAAGCTTGTCCCAGGGAACGTGCGGCCATTCTTTGGACGGGTCCTCTCGCCCAGTGACGACGGCGAAGGACGAGGAAAGGGCGCGGTGGGTCAGCGGAATTCCGGCGTAGGCCGGAGCAGCGACGGCCGAGCTGATCCCCGGCACGATCTCGAAGTCCAACCCCTGCTCCGCTAGGGCCTCTGCCTCCTCGCCGCCTCGACCGAAGACCATCGGGTCCCCACCCTTGAGCCGGACGACGATCTTACCCTGGCGGGTCTTCTCCACCAGTAAGCGCTCGATCTCCACCTGCTCCATGACCCTGCCGCTTGCAGACTTGCCGGCGTAGACCCACTCGGCCCCGGCCGGCGCGTGGGATAGCAAATAGGGATTCATGAGGCGGTCGTAGATGATGACGTCTGCCCGTTGGATCGCCTCCAGCCCCTTGACCGTGATGAGGCCGGGATCGCCAGGGCCGGCCCCCACGATGTACGCCTTTCCCCGCGCCGGACTCATGCGCCCTCCTCCAGCAACGGGCCCGCTCCCAACTCCAGAAGACGCTCAGCCAACCCAAGACCGGCCTCGCCTGGCCGGGCCGAAGAGCCAGTGTACTCCGCTTTAAGCAGGCGGTCGCCGGTGGCGGAGGCGACCATTCCCTTGAGGAACAGCTCATCGCCGTGGAGCTCGGCAAAAGCGGCAATAGGGACCCTGCAGCCGCCACCCAGACGGTGTAAGACCGCCGACTCGGCGGTCACCGCAGTCCTCGCATCTGGGTCCTCCATGATCTCCGCAAGCCGCTTCATCGGCCCGTCTCCAGCCCTCACCTGCACCGCCAGCGCTCCCTGCCCGACGGCGGGCAGGCAGATGTCGATGGAAATATACTCCGTCACCTGCTCTTCTAGTCCCAGTCGGCGGACCCCCGCGGCGGCGACAATGACGCCATCAAAGTCGGGCCCATGGGCCTTGGTGATCCTTGTCCCGACGTTGCCCCGGATAGGCAGCAGCTCCAGGTCTGGCCGGTAGGCCCTGATCTGGGCCGTGCGCCGGGGGCTGCTCGTGCCGAGGCGCGCTCCCTTGGGAAGTTCCTTCAGAGGCGTACTCTGGGGCGTCACCAGCACATCCCGAGGGTCTTCGCGACGGCTGATCGCCGCGATCTCAAACCCTGGGGAGGGCTCGGTCTGCAAGTCTTTGAAGCTGTGTACTGCAATATCGATATCGCCTCGCTCCAGGGCAAGCTCCAGCTCTTTTGCGAACAGACCCCTGGGAAGTGTCGCCAGGGGAGCTTCGCCAGCGATGTCCCCCTGGGTCCTCACCTCTTTGACCACGAACTCCACGTCCGGGTGCCGGCCCTGCATAGCCTTCAGGACCTGCCCCGTCTGGGCCAAGGCCAAAGGGCTTCCCCTGGTCCCTAGCACTACTCGCATGCGGGTCTCTGTTGTGCCGTGATATGTGCCATAGCTTATGGGGATTCTACCGCGGGCAGCGCCTGCGGGCATTGCGCCTGACGGTGTAGGAGAGAAGGATACCGGGCACTCACCCTCACCCTGGCCCTCTACCATCAAGAGAGAGGGGGTTTCGGAAATAGCTGCTTAGACCAGTATACAAAGGAGATGAGGATTGGCTTCGCCGGTAAGGAAGCCCGCGGGGGCGTAGCCGAGCTCTCGGCTCACTCCTGTTCTAGGCGGAAAAGCTCTCGGGCGGCTTCGATGTAACCCTTGCTCTCGCCCTGGGCTTTCAGGGAGACGATGGGGTCATGCAGGAGACCCTTGGCAATGGCCTTGGTCAGCGCCTCTACACGTTCGAGGTCTTCCGACGAGAGGTGCCGCAGTTTTGCCATGCTCTTGCGGGCCTCCCGTTGTCGAATGCTCTCGGCCTTACTTCGAAGGGACTTGATCACCGGTACGGCTTCTAAGGACAGCAGCCACTGCATGAACTTTTGGGCCTCGCCGTCGACGATCTCCTGGACCCGGCCGACCGCCTTCTTTCGCTCCGCCATGTTCGCCAGGGAGACCGCCTCCAGATCATCGATGTCGTACAGATACACGTTGTCGATGAGACGGCTCTCCGGGTCGATGTCGCGAGGCACGGCGATGTCAATCAGACACAGGGGACGCCCATCCCGCCGGCTCATGGCCTGTGCCACCATCTCAGTTGGCAGCACGTATCGGGCCGAGGCGGTGGCGCTAATGACGATATCAAAATCGACCAGCGCCTCGGGAATGCGCTCGAAGTCCAACGGGCGCCCGCCAAGCTCCGACGCCAGCGCAACGGCCTTTGAGTAGGTGCGGTTTGCCACTGCTATCTCGGAAGCGCCGGTATCCTTGAGCGACCTGGCGGTAAGCTTGCCAGCTTCTCCAGCGCTGATGACCAGCACGCGGCATTGCTTCAAGCCGCCGAACACCTGGCGGGCCATCTGGACGGCAGCATAGCTAACGGACACGGAGTGGCGGCTAATGGCGGTGCGCTCCCGCGCCATGCGGCCCGTGCGCAGGGCCCAATGGAACAGCCGAGAGAGGGGAAGTCCGATAGCCTCCGCCCTGGAGGCTTCCGTCAACGCTTCTCTTACCTGGCCCAAGATTTCGGTCTCGCCCAGGATCATCGAGTCAATGCCCGAGGCGACGGCAAAGAGATGGCGGGCTACATCCTCCTGGGTGTGGGTGTACATGTGCGGGGTCATCTCGCCAGGCGTTATGCCGCGATTCTCCGCCAAAAACGACACGAGCGCCTCAAGCCCCGATGGGCCATCCGGCGCGGTAGCGTAGACCTCGGTCCGGTTGCAGGTCGAAAGAATCGCCCCCTCGGCGACGTATCGCCGTAGGTGAGCGAGAGCGGAAGGAAGCTCCTCTTCCAGCAGCGCTATCCGCTCCCGTACCTCGACCGGGGCGCTCTTATGGTTGATTCCGATACCGACTATATGCACTTTTGATTCCTTAGGCCGCGTCGGCGCCGACGCTCAAACTCCGTAGCAGCTTCCCTTTGGCCTCCGCTGTCCGCCCCTTACGCACCAGGGTCAGGACCCCCGGTGAGAGGGCCTGCTGCCATACGTCCCCAGGGACCCGGCCCCCCTGCTCCCGCAGCTCTTCGCGGACCTGCGCCGCAATCTCCAAGAGGAGACCGTACTCGGGTGGTACAAGACGCTCCAGCTCTTCTCTGACTTTTCGCGCCATCGCGGGGCTCTTCCCTCCCGTGGAGACAGCGATGCTGAGACCATCCCGCTCAACCACCGCGGGAGCGATAAAGGAGCAGAGCTCCGGATCATCAGCTACGTTCAACAAGACCCGGCGCTCCTCGGCTTCTTTCGCGATGGCCCGGTTGACTCCGCGGTCGTTGGTGGCCGCGAAGGCCATCGTGGCGTCTTGCAGGTCGCCGGCTCGATATTCCCGCCGTACCCAATGCAGCGCGCCGCTTTTGGCCTTCCGCGACAGAGAAGCGTTCAGTTTCGGACTTACTATAGTCACCCGCGCTCCGGCCTTTTGAAGACCCTCGGCCTTTCGCTCGGCCACATCACCGCCGCCGATCACAACGCACGTCCGCTCTTCTATATCCAGGAACAGGGGGTAGTAGCTCTTGTCCATAGCCAAGCCCCTCGCTAGGCCGCCCTCAACGGGGCGACCACGTCTAAGAAATCCCTACGCCCGATCATAGGCCTCGGTCAGCCCCAAGAGCACAATGTCCTCTAACGCCATGACGTCGGACCTCGACTCGGCCCATTCCCTGGCATCGCCCCCAGAGGTCTGCCTCATAGAGTCGTGCAAGGAGTTTCTGAAAAATATGAAGGCGGAAATGGCGTCGCCCAAGCGGACCTCGCGAGATGCCAGCTCACGGCCATAGTCCAGGCCAAGGTATCGCGCCTCCTCGCTCACCTCTCCACGACGCCGCTTCTGAGTCCGATACTCGGTAGCCAGGGAGACCAACCGCCGTCCCAGCATCCGCATCCGGGCCTTGCCTTCTTCGTCGAAATGCTCCATCCACTGCTCCGGCTGACCCTTCCGGCGTTGGATCCGGCGGCGCATACGGTCCAGGGCCGATTTGGTAGAAGCTTCTGCCGTCGCCTCCTCGTTTCCCCGAGGCGGCGCCTCCAGCAGGGCATAGACCTCATCCCTGGGAAAGCGACGATGGCCTCCCACGGTCCGAAAGGTCCGGATACGACCGTCATTGGCCCACTGCCTCAGGGTCGACTCGTTAACCCCAAGAATCCGACAGGCCCTGCCAAGCGACAGCCAGCGGTCTTCTTTCGTCTGCGTCATCGGATAAAATCTATGTAAATCTAGGAGAATCTTGTGGCTTCTCTGGCAGCGTCCATAGGTTACCATGAGAACTTGTGAAGGTCAACACGACTTATGGAGATGTAAGACGAGCTCTCCAACAGACTGTAGAAATACGGTTAGACCCGGCAGTATACTATAGGCGGTGAGGTAAAGCGGATGCGTCAGTGGCACTTCCTATACCAGAACCCGGAGACGGCACCTTCGAGAAAGAGGGAGCCGAAGGCTCCGGCCCATGAATGGTCATCGCAGGCCGAGGCGAAGAGCCGGCTCTTCGCCAGCCTGCGACGGAACATTGGGGACCGCCGCACGCTCAAAGCCATGGAAGCGGTCCCCCGCGAGTTCTTCGTCCCCGCTGAGTATTTCAGTCATGCCTATGAGGATGGACCACTTCCTATCGGAGAAGGGCAGACCATCTCGCAGCCGCTCATCGTGGCGTTAATGACCCAGGCGTTGGGTCTCCAGGGCCACGAAAAGGTACTGGAGGTGGGCGCCGGCAGCGGCTACCAGGCCGCTGTGCTGGCCCGCCTGGCTCGACACGTCATTTCGGTTGAGCGAAAAGCGGGGCTGCTGACGTCAGCCCGACGCCGGCTTGCGCTTCTGGAGATCCCCAACGTGGAGCTCCACCAAGCAACCGACGATATAGGGTGGCAGCCGGGCGCGCCCTACGATGCTATCATCGTAAGCGCCGGCGCACCCGAGATCCCCCGCAGCCTGGCCCGCCAGCTGGCGGACGGCGGGCGCATGGTGGTCCCCACAGGAGGTCGCCAACAGCAGCAGCTTCTGAAGCTGACCAGGCAGGAAGACCGTCTATCCATTAGAGGCATGGGCGGCTGCGCCTTCGTACCTTTGATCGGAAATGATGCCTGGGGAGAGGATAGCGTCTAGGCGACAGGGGATTTCACCCCCATCGTTACAGCCCTAGTCAGATTGGAGCGAGAGCATGGCCGACAGATCCAAGGTTCCCCCTGGACAGTTCGTCACCGACAAGTTCCCGGTGCTCACGTACGGAGCCACCCCCAAGTTCGACAGCAATGCGTGGTCTTTTAACCTTATTGGGCTCATCGATCAAGCGGTCGAGCTGTCCTATGACCAGTTTATGAGCCTTCCCCAGACCAAGCTCACGGCTGATTTCCATTGCGTGACGCAGTGGAGCCGGCTCGACAACCTGTGGGAGGGGGTCAGTATTCATGAGATCATGAAACTGGTCACGTTGAAGCCGGGGGCCAAGTTCGCCATGATCTTTTGCGATGGGGGCTACACCACCAACCTGCCTCTGGAAAATCTGCTCGACGACGACGTGATCCTGGCCCACAAGCACGACGGGCAGAACCTCCCCCCGGAGCATGGCTGGCCGCTGAGACTGATCGTGCCCAAGCGGTATGCGTGGAAGAGCGCCAAGTGGGTCCGGGGGCTGGAGTTTATGGCAGAGGACCGGCCCGGCTTCTGGGAGATGCACGGCTACCATAATGACGCCGACCCGTGGAGCGAGGAGCGTTTCTCGGACTAGATGGACTAGATGGGCAGAGCCGCAGGCATTGTGCCTGGGAGCGACGGTTAAGAAAGCCACCAGGCGGCGAGAGCCAGGACGAAGCCGAATCCGGCCATGTCCGTGACGGTCGTCACCACCACGATAGAACCCAGAGCGGGGTCCAACCGCAAGACTTTCATGCCCAGGGGCACCAGCACACCGAACAGACCTGCGACGAGCAGGTTCAGCAGCATGGCTGCACCCACCACCAGGCCCAGGGTCACGTTATCCTTCCAGAGGTAGGCCAGCAGTCCGGCGATCAATCCGATAATGATGCCGTTGGCGAGGCCCAAGGCCACCTCCTTCACCAGGACCCGCCGGGCGTCGGAAAGGGCCAGATCCCCCAGGGCCAACCCGCGAATTATCAGCGTCAGCGTCTGCGAGCCGGCTACGCCACCCTGACTGGCGACCATCGGCAGGAACACCACCAGGAACGCCGCACCGGCTATGGTGGACTCGAATATATTGATAATCAGGGCGGCCATCAGGACCGTTACCAGGTTCAGGACCAGCCACGGCGCCCGGTCCCGAAAAGCTCGTGGGAAGGGGTTCAGGACCCGTTCCGATCCCGAGACCGCAGCCAAGCAAAGCATGTCTTCGGTGGCCTCCTCCTCGATGACATCCATGATGTCCTCGGACAGAATTACCCCCAGGACGTGATTTCCGTCATCCACAACGGGAATCTGCACCAGGTCATAGCGCTGCATGAGCCGCGCGCACTCCTCCTGGTCCATGCTGGTGGGGACGCTGTGGACATCCCGGGCCATCAAGTCCCGGACCATGGTCTGAGCGGAGGCCAGCGCCAGGTCCCGCAGCCCCACCACTCCCGATAGGCCGTTCCGACCGTCCAGGACAAAAAGATAGTTGGAACTCTCGGACCTTGGTTTGGTACCGCGCAGGTACCCTATCGCCTCCTCGGCGGTCATCCATTCCCGGAGGGCCGCGGGCTCGGGTAGCATGAGGCCCCCAGCGGTCTTGTCGTCATACTGGAGGAGGGACGAGACATCGTCGGCCGTCACCATGCCACCGATGACACCTTCAACTCTTTCAGGAGGGAGCGCCCTGAGCATGTCGGCGGCTACGTCTGGGCTGGCAAGGTCCAGGATTTCGGAGGCCGCTCCAGGCTCTAACGAGGCCAAGAGGGCAACGGCCAGATCTATGTCCAACTCTTCCAGGACGGCGGCCACGGCCGGTGGAGAAAGGCAGCGGACGATCGCTTGCCGCTCCTCTTCGGTCAGATGGACAAGGAGAGACGCTCCGTCGGCAGGATGCTGCTCCTCGACAGCCGCGGCGGCCGGGACGTCCTGGCCCCGGTGCAAGAGGTCCCTCACGGCTTCCAGGGGCGTTTTGGGCCTATCGGTATCTTCTGGAGTCATCTGTTCCATGTACTAACCAAACCATGAACGGGAATTCATCCAGCGCCCAGGCTCCAGCGCACACAGAGCGGACGCTCGCAAGGGCGTCCGCTCTGAAAACAGGTCGATAATCTTTGAGACCAGGCTACATCATATGGCCTGTTAGCCCTTTGGGACCAGGCTTCGCCGTGCGGTCCCCGAGGACCGCGTCCCGCCACATCTAGGCTGCGACCTTTTTGGCTGTAGCTTTGGCCCCAGCCTGCTTCTTCGCCTTAGGCTGCATGGGCTGCGTCACAATCGCGGACGGGTCAACCAGGTCCTTGATGAGTCCACACTGAAGGCACTGCCGGAAGGCACCGTAGTTGTCCCTATCAAGGAACATATCTCCGTGGCACTTGGGGCAGCTCTTGAGTTCCATCATGGTCCTTGCTCCTTCATTGGCCCCTCTTGCGTCAGTGAGGGCATCTTGATGTAGTTATTTGATGCCTGTTGGGTACTTTAGGTTCCAGGCTCTCTCTATGGATAACGTCGGTACCCTACAAAAGGTTCCCTCTTAACCGCTTTCTGCTAAGTTCAAAACTTGTCTAAAACAATAAACGGCTTTTTTAGTTTTGTCAAGCCTTGCCCTTTTTCCCATTAATCAAGACGCCTTTACAGGGAGGTGGCGCCGGTTAAATGGTGTGCCTTACTTGCTTTTAGCGCTGATCTTGATTTGCTTGGGCCGGGCTGATTCGGCCTTGGGAATGCGCAGGGTGAGGATGCCGTGGTCATAGCTGGCCTCCGCGCGGTCATGCTCCAGACCGGTAGGGAGGGCCACCTTCCTGCCGTAATCGCCGCTCAATAGCTCTCGGCGGACCCACCGGGCCTTCTCATCCACCACCTCGCTGGAAATCTGGGCCCGTATCTCCAGGTAGCCGTCCTCGATGGTGATCTGGACATCCTCAGGTGTTACTCCGGGAAGGGCGGTCCTGACCACCACCTCCTCGTCCGCCTCGTACATATCGAGGGTGGGGGTTCTGGGTCCACCGTTGACGCTTTTTACCGTCGGGCTTGGCCAGAACGGGTCGTCGAAGAACCGGTCGAAGGCCCTGAAGAAAGGCCTCGGCCTGGTAACTGGCTCCCACCGTACCAATGTCGTCATGTTCTTTACTCCTCTACGTTATTTTTCTGGGGGCTGCATCGGCGGCAGCCACCTCCCTGAGCTACTTCGGAGTATACGTATTGATACACTCTATGTCAAGCCATCTATAATATGTTACAGAACAGGATGATATAGCACTTGACAACAGATTGATATGGTGCTATACATACGTTAAGGCAAAAAAGCGGGTCGGAAGGGGGAATCCAGCGCTGTGAACAAGGTACAAGGCCTGTACATCATTAGTGTGGCCGCGCAAATCCTGGAGATGCATCCCCAGACCCTGCGCAAGTACGAGCGGGCGGGCTTCATCGTGCCACCCCGCATGGGCACGCTTCGTCTGTATTCGGAAGAGGACATCACCCGCCTGCGCCTCATCAAACACCTGGTAGAGGACCTGGGGCTGAACCTTTCAGGCGTGGAGCTGGCCCTAGACCTTACCGCCAAGCTTTTAGCCCTCCGCTCGAAGCTCGGGGGCAAAGACGGACAGGAGCCATCCGACGCCGAGACGCTACGAGACATCGACGAGATGCTGCTAAAAATGGGGTTCCGTGTGGCCGATGAGGGCTCGGTGAGGCCCGGCCCCGCGCAGGAGCGGGAGCCCCCGCGAGAGCGGCGGGGCCGCGTTCGCATCGCTCATGTGCTATCGCTCAGGGAGCGCTAAGACACATTCATTCGATCTATACTGATCGCCGCCGGACCAATCCGCGGCTTCCAGGTGAGGCATTACAGGAGGTAGTATTTCATGGCAAAGGTTCTAGGGATCGATCTGGGAACGACCAACTCCTGCATGGCGGTAATGGAGGCAGGAGAGCCGTCCGTGATCGAGAGCACCGAAGGTGGCAGGACCATCCCCTCCGTCGCGGCGACCAACGCCAAGACCGACGAGCGCTATGTAGGCCAGCTGGCTAAGCGGCAGGCCATCACCAACCCGGAGAACACCATCTTCTCCGTCAAGCGCTTCATGGGGCGCAAGTTCGACGACCCCGAGGTCCAGGACGATCAGAAATCAGTCCCGTTCAAGGTCGAAAGGGCGAGCAACGGGGACGCCAGCGTTCAGATGGCAGGTAAGAGCTACTCCCCGCCGGAGATCTCGGGGATGATCCTGCGCAAGCTCAAAGAGGATGCCGAGGCCAAGCTTGGAGAGAAGATCACTGAGGCGGTCATTACTGTACCGGCCTACTTCAACGACTCTCAGCGCCAGGCCACGAAGGATGCCGGAAAAATCGCCGGCCTGGAGGTCTTGCGCATCATCAATGAGCCCACGGCGGCCGCCCTCGCCTACGGACTCGATAAGAAGGAAGAGGAGGTTATCGCCGTCTACGACCTTGGTGGCGGCACTTTCGATATCTCTATCCTGGATATCGGCGGCGGCACCTTTCAGGTGAAGGCCACCAACGGCAATACGCATCTGGGCGGTGACGACTTCGACCAGAGGGTCATCGGATGGCTTGCCGATGAGTTCAAGAAAGAGCAGGGCATCGATCTCCGGCAGGACCGTCTGGCCCTCCAACGGCTCAAGGAGGCGGCCGAGAAGGCGAAAATCGAGCTCTCTTCCACGATGCAGACTGAGGTGAACCTCCCCTTTATTACCGCCGACAGCAGCGGCCCCAAGCATCTGATCATGACCCTTACCCGCAGCAAGCTGGAGCAGCTTGTGGGCGATCTCGTCGACAAGAGCTTCGAGTCGGTCCGCCAGGCCATCGAGGATTCGAAAATCAGCGCCAACGACGTAAACGAGGTGATCCTTGTGGGCGGCCAGACCCGCATGCCATTGGTCATCGAGCGGGTTAAGCAGGCCTTCGGCAAAGACCCCCATCGGGGGGTTAATCCGGATGAGGTGGTAGCCATCGGCGCCGCCATTCAAGCAGGGGTCCTGAAAGGGGATGTCCGCGACGTCCTGCTTTTGGATGTCACGCCGTTGACGCTGGGAATTGAGACGCTGGGTGGAGTCACGACCCCGTTGATCCCCCGCAATACCACGATCCCATCTGCCAAGTCCGAGACCTTTAGCACCGCCAGCGACAGCCAGCCCCAGGTGGAGATTCACGTTCTCCAGGGTGAGCGGACCGAATCGCGGGACAACAAGTCGATCGGCAAGTTCATCCTGGACGGTATCCTGCCGGCCCCCAGGGGTATGCCGCAAATCGAGGTCACCTTCGATATCGACGCCAACGGCATCCTCCAGGTCTCTGCTAAAGACAAGGGCACCAACAAGGGGCAATCGATCAAGATCGAAGCCAGCTCCGGCCTGGATAAGGACGAGGTAGAGCGTCTTGTGAAAGCGGCGGAGAGTCACGCTGAGGATGACCGCAAGAAGCGGGAGAATGTCGAACTACGGAACATGGCCGATAGCCTGGCCTATAACGGGGAAAAGATGATCAGCGAGCAAGGGGAGAACATCCCTGAGGAGATGAAGACGGAGGCCGAGGGCAAGATCGCGGCTGTGCGTTCGGCCCTACAGGCAGAGGACAGCGTGGCCCTGAAAAGCGCCGTCGACGACCTTCAGCAGTCGCTCCAAGCTATAGGTCAGCAGGTCTCTAGTCAGACCGGCGCCCCCGGTGAAGCCGATGGCCCTAAGCCCGCCGACGATGCCGGCGCTCCTCCACCCGAAGACGCGGATGCCGTGGAGGGGGAGTTCCGTGAGGTCTAGCCACCAGTGAGAGCCGCAACCTGGTGACAGCTTTCGGTGGCATAGGTAGACGCCCTCGGATATAATAGATGCACGATACGATTAACGTCCGATCAACGAAGGTGGACCGATGAAACAACTCGATCAAGTCCAACCCCAGCGGATAGAAGACAGCGCTCCGGTCGAGCGAAAGAAAACCCGCAGCCGTCTTCAGGAGCATTTCCTGGCGAGGCTAGGGCAGCTGGTTGAGCAGCTCAAGACAGACTCCTCTGACAAGGAGGCCTTGAGGCTGCTGTCCCGGGCTCTCTATTCAACCTATATGGACTGCGTCAGCGCAGGTGTCGGCGATGAGGCCAACGGTCTCATGCAACCGGTTCAGCCTGAGGCGTCTCCGGTGCAGTCTGAGGCGTCTAACGAACAGTAGGCTCTAAAGCCAAACCGGTTTCTGAAAAGCGGGGGCATGGGGTACAATGCTCCCGCTTTTTGCGCCCAATGAGAAGGAGCATAAGGCCTTGAAGGTCCTCTTCATTACCCTGGACGGCCTCGGGGATAGGCCGGTGCCGGAGTTCGACGGCCGGACGCCCCTCGAAGTCGCGCACACACCCCACATGGACTCCCTGGCGGCTGCGGGCATCAACGGCCTCCTTACAGCCGTCGCTCCCGGCATCCCCGCAGGCACACCCACCGCCCACGCGCTGCTGTTCGGATACCACCTGAATGAGCTGCCGGGGCGGGCTATGTTCCACTCCGTGGCCCGGGGAATCGTGCCACCCCCAGAGGATGTCATCTGTCTCGCCCGCTTCGCCAACGTCCAGCCAACACCGCAGGGGGTACGCCTCCTCCACAGGGTGCTCCACGGCCCGGAGGAGGACTTTGCCTCTCTGGCAGAGGCGATCAGGAAGAGGTCCGTGGATGGCGTGGAAATGGAGCTAGCCTACACCGGCCACGGAGAAGGAGTCCTGTTTCTGCGCGGCACTGTCAGCGACGAGATTACAGACTGTGACCCTATCGGCATGGACCTGCCCGTCATTAAGGCAGAGCCCATGGAGCGGGCGAGTGATCCCGAGGCAGCTTCAGGGACCGCCGAGGCTTTGAATCAGTATCTCCGCTGGGCTCATACGGTCCTCAGAGAGCATCCTGTAAACGCTCGGCGGGAGAGGGAGGGCCATCCCTCCGCCAACTTTCTCCTGGCAAAATGGACCGCCAGGCGAACGCCCATGCAGCCATTCCAAGAAAGATTTGGATTCAAGGCCGTCAGCATTACCTCGGAAGAGGTGCTTCGTGGTGTCATGCACGAGCTAGGCGTTGAGACAAGAATAGAGGAGAAGGAAGCCACGGAGGAGGACATGGTCATGCGGTTGAGCATGGCCCGGGGCTTTCTGGCCGGCGAGTACGACTTCGTTCACGTCCACACCAAGCAGCCGGACCTTATCGCCCATTACGCTGAACCGAAGCGCAAGATGGCGGAGATAGAGGCGTTGGACCGAGGGCTTGGTTACCTGGTAAAGGAGATCCTGCCGGACCGAGAGCTCGTCGTGGCATTGTCCTCCGACCATTCAACGCCCAGCGTCGTGGCGGCCCAGCCGGCGCCGGGGGATATACATGACCAGCACTCCGGAGAGCCCGTGCCCCTCATGATCGTTGGCCGCAACGCGCTCCGAGACGATGTCTCGACGTTCAGCGAGCGTGTAGCCGCTCGGGGCGGACTTGGGCTCGTGCGGGGCGCCGACTTCATGCACATCCTGATGAGCCAGGCCGAGCGAACCAACGTCATCGGCTGGAGACCCACGGCCCGAGAAAGCTTGCACCGGCCCACCCAGGTCGAGCCGTTCGAGCTGTAGCGGGCCTGATACCCAGGCGCCTCAGGAGCCGCCCCAGCCTACGCCGTGGGTAGGCCGTGCCCAACCCCTTTGGTAACACCCTTCTCGGAGAGCTCGTCGATCTGACGCTCAGTGTACCCAAGCTCACTGAGGATGTCGCTGGCAGCCCCTCCCATGGGGATTGGGCTTGCCATTCTTGATGACAGCTCGGAGAACTCCACGCAACCGGCGCTGCGCCAGAACCGCCCGATGCCCGGGATTTCGTCCTCCACCGCCATGCCGTTCTCTCTTACCTGGGGGCTGTTCAGCATAAAGTCGGAATGGTTGATCCCATCGGCCCGCACCGCCGGTACACCGGCTTTCACCAGCGTGCTCTCCCAATCGTCAGCCGTGCGATTTCGCAGCGCCATTCCGATAGCCTCACACAGCGCATCGTCGTTCCGGGACCTGGCCTCCTGGACGCCGAACCGCGCATCCTTGACCAGGCTGTCGATGCTCAGGCTCTTGGCAAGGGCCTCCCACTGCTCCTGTTTGGGACACATCACAAACAGCCATCCGTCCTTGGTTTCGTACAAGCGATGCAGGGCGTCATAACCATGCTGGCCTTTATCGGGCATGATGTCCTCGGGCTTGCCCTTGTACTGAAGGCTCCAATGGGCTACGACGTAGCCCATTGAGGTTATCATCGTCGTCTCCAGGTATTGGCCCTTGCCGGTGCGCTCTCGGGCATGAAGCCCGATCATGGCGCAGGTAGCGACGCCCAGCGCTCCCGCCGGGTCGGGGAAGGAGCGGTCCCTGGGGGGGTTGCCGCGCCCGGACTCGATAACGCCGGAGCCCGCGAGGGCGTTGGGAGTGGAGTGAAAGCCGGCGCGGTGCGCCCACGGCCCGTTGGTCCCATAACACGAACCGTAGATATAGATCAGCCTCGGGTTCAGGGCACTCAGCGCCTTGTAATCGATACCGAGCCGCTCAGTGGTGCCGGGCCGGAAGTTGTGCAAGAAGATGTCCGCCTTACCCGCCAGCTCGTGGAGGATCTTCAGTCCTTCGGGGGTTTTCAGGTCCAGAACGATGCTCTCCTTGCCGGTCATACCCTTGGTGTAATAGGAGTTCCAATTCCGGCGTGTTGGATCACCGGTGGGAGGCTCAACTTTGATCACCCGAGCCCCCATCTGGCCCAGAAGGGTCGCGGCGAAGGGGGCCGCGTAGAAGAAAGCGGCGTCGATCACGGTCACGCCTTCCAGGGGGTGCTTCAACGACACAGGCTGCGACGGGGGCGGTGCGGCAGGCTTTCCGTTGGCACGCAGGGCCCCCAGCACCTCGCTTGTATGCTGGCCCAGCGCCGGCGCAGGCGTCCCGATAACCGAGGGGGTGTCCGAAAAGTTGCCCAGGGGCCCGACCTGGACGGTCTCACCGACCACCGGATCGACGACGATAGAGCGCCGACCGTTAGCGACGGTCTGGGGGCTGTCCAAAAACTCCTTCGCAGTCAGGAACGGGTCTCCGCCCACATCAGACGCGGTGAAGAGCTCTAGCCACTCGTCCATCGTTTTCTCGCGCATCTTCTCGGCGATGACGTTACTTACGGTTTCAAGCTCCTCCCTGGAGGGGAAGACGTCCGGCATATGCTGCAATTCCGGGTTATCGTACAGGCGTTCCAGGCCGATAGCCTTCATCCAGTTCCTGAACAGGTGGGGCTGACGGCTGCACATTTGAATATAGCGACCGTCAGCGCATTCGGGAGTCAGGAACGCCAGCATGACTCCTGAAACCTTTCCGGAGGAGCCGGCTTGTCCTGGACGAAACATGAAACCACCCATGTCATACGCGATCAGGGCGTGGAGAAGGCTTGTGTGGACGCGCTCGCCTCGCCCCGTCTTTTCCCGGGCCAACAGGGCCGCCAACGTTCCCTGGGCGGCCAGCATTCCAGCTCCATACGACTCGATGGGGGTGGGAGTGTAAATGGGGCCGGGCCGAAATCCCTGCTGAGAGGACATGCGCCCCGTCTTGGCAGCGACGATCGCCTCGTAGCCGGGAAGGTTTCGCAACGGGCCACGCTCGCCGAAGCCGGTAATGGCGGTATACACGAGCCGGGGATTGATCGCGGAGAGGGTCTCGTAGCCGATGCCCATGCGCTCGGCGACCCTTGGAGCGAGGTCCTCGATGAGCGCGTCCACCGTCGGGATGAGGCGCTTGAGGTTCTCCACGCCATCGTCAGTCTTGAGATTCAGCACCACGCTCTTCTTGCCCCGATGCCGAAACAGGAATGCAGGCTGTCCACGGACCGGATCGCCCGCCGGGGGCTCTATTTTTATCACCTCGGCCCCGTTTTCCGCCAGGACCATTCCGGCCATGGCGCTGGGCATGCCGGCACTAATCTCAAGAACCCGAAGCCCCTCAAGTGCGGTCGTCATAGCCACCTCATATCAGCAATTTGGCAAAGGGTGTCAGGCTACGCGCCGTTCCCCAGCTTATAGACCCCCACGGCGTTGCCGGCAAGAATCGCATGCTTCTCATTCTCGGCCACCCCGGCGTAGTCCTCTTCGATCACCTTCCAGGAGTTGGGCCAGTCCGTCCCCGTGTGTGGGAAGTCGCTGGACCACATCATGGACTTTATTCCGACGTGGTGCCGGAAGATGACGGCCTGGGTATCCGTGATGTACGTGTAGTACAGGTGGTCGTCAAAGTACTCACTAGGCTTCATCGCGATCTTGGGGCGCCTCTCGGGGTTGGCCCGCCTCACGCGGTTGTCCATCTGCTCCTTCACACACGGGATCCACGCGCAATCCGTCTCCGCGAAGACCACCTTAAGGTTGGGGAAGCGGTCGAATATCCCGGCATAGATGAGCTGAAAGGTCCGCAACGGCGCGTCCAGCATCCTCAGCTCGCCCCCGCCCTGGGTGCTCCGGCTCATATCGCCTGGAGCGCCGGAGGAGAGGCCGACGTGAATGCTGATGGGAATGCCCATTTCCTGGGCTGCGGCCCAGAACTTGTCGTCTTCGGGCATGACCGTGGGGCCGGCGGAGGGGTACTTACCCAGAAGGGCCGACCCCAGGCCCGGCATCTCCATGGTACGGTGCATCTCATCGATGGCGGCGTCCACGCTGACGGTAGGCATCATCGCGGCGCCGATGAGCCGGTCGGGAGCGTGGCTGCAGTACTCGGATAGCCAGTCGTTGTAGGCCCGGATCAGGGCGACCTGGAACTCCGGGTCAGGGTTGTTAAAGAGGGACGCGGAAGGACGCGGCGATGGATACAGGACTTCGGCGTCGACGCCGTCAGTGTCCTGATCGACAAGCCGGGCCGCGGGATCGTACCCGCTCTTCCGGACCTCGTCCCATCGTCTCCACGGCGTGACCTCTTCCACGGGCCGCCCACCGGATGTGACAGCACCGAAGTTTATGGGGTCGCGGGCCCCCTCCAGGATCCAGGCGTCCCCTTGTTCGAGGCTCACCTGGTGAGGGGCTCTGCTTTTGAACTTCTCCGGCAAACGCTCCGTCCAGAGATCGGGCGGCTCGATGATATGCCCGTCAGCGGAGATCAATTTGTACTCACGCACGGCGCACCTCCTGTTCAGCTCCCGTGGGAGCCGCTCGCGGTTTCCGCGCTCCATATTACACGATGTGTTCAGCGCACGCATGACGGTCTATCCTGATAAAATCCCGCGGACAATGCACTATCAACGAGCCGGGAGCGATCGCGCCTTGACAGCGAGAAAACGAGTGGTGTACGTTCACACCGCCGCGGGCGTTTACCGACCCGAGGTCATGGCTGTTGTAAAGGGGTCGTGTGATCCCGGTTTTCCTTCCCGCGGTCCAGGAGGTGAACATGGCTCTCGACATTCTGATACAGGGCGCGACCATCGTCGATGGGACCGGGCGGCCCCGTTACCAGGGCGATATCGCCATCAAGGAGGGATCAATCGTCGCCGTCGGGAAGACGGCGGAGAGCGCCTCCAGGGTGGTAAACGCTGCCGGTCTTGTGGCAGCCCCCGGCTTTTGGGACGTACATACCCACTATGACGCTCAGCTTCTGTGGGACCCCCTCGCCTCATCGTCGGTATGGCACGGAACGACCAGCATCGTCATAGGGAACTGCGGCTTCGGCATCGCTCCGGTCCGGCCCGAGGACCAGGAGTACACCGTCCGCTCCCTGGCGCGGGTGGAGGGGATGGACCAAGCAGCCCTCATGGAAACCCTGCCCTGGACCTTTGAGAGCTTCGGTGATTACCTCGACCTCCTGGACGGTAACGTTGGCATCAACGTTATGGCGATGGTGGGCCACTCCGCGGTCCGCCGATACGTCCTGGGCCCGGAAGCATCCCAACGTGAGGCAGACGAGGAAGAGGTCGAGACGATGCGACGCATTGTCGCAGAGGCGTTAAGGGCGGGGGGGTTCGGCTTCACCAGCTCTCGCTCCCGTACGCACTGGGACGGGGAGGGGCAGCCTGTGCCCAGCCGTCTCGCGACAACGGACGAGCTCAAGACGCTGGCCTGCCAGATGAAAGGCATCAAGTGCGGGTTCATCCACGGTATTGGAGACTCGGCCTTCAGCCAGGAGCTCACGGAGATCATGGGCCGCCCCTATCTTTATCCGCCGCTCACCCAGGTTGTCACAGAAGAGCCGGATGCGTGGAAAGGCAAACTGGATGACGTCCAGCGAGAGATCGAGACCGGCCGCACCTTCGGCATGGCCCCGGTGAACCGCCGACAGTTCGAGATGTCCTTCGACAACACCAACGTCTTCGATCGCTGGATGGAGTGGCAGAAGCTGATGACCGAGCCTGTTCCAGCCCGCATGGTCATGATGCGCGACCCAGACCTTCGAGACCGGCTGCGGAGGGAGATGGAGCATGATCCCCTCCCAGTCTTGCCATTCGATTGGAGCCTGGTCACCCTGGTTGAATCGCCGACGGGGCGCTGGCAAAGACTGGTCGGAAAGACCGCGCCGGAGATAGCCGACGAGCTCGGGAAGGACCCCCTGGACGCAATACTCGACATCGCACTGGATGAGGAGCTCAAAAGCCACTTCACCGTGCGGGACACCCGGTACCCCAACGAGGACATTCTGCCCGAGATTTTGAAGGCTCCCCACATGGTCATCGGCATGTCGGACTCGGGAGCCCACGGCCTGACCCAGGTCGATACCGGCTTCCCCACCCACCTCCTGGGCTACTGGGGCCGAGAGCGAGGACTTATAACGATCGAAGAGGCGGTCAACATCCTCTCGGCCCGCCCCGCGGACGAGGTCGGCATCACCGATAGGGGCCGCCTCTTGCCCGGTCAGGCGGCGGATATTGTGCTCTTTGACCTGGACAAGGTGATGGATGGCGAGCGGGTCTTCCAGAGCGATCTGCCAGGAGGCTCTCGCCGCCTGGTCCAGTATGCCTCGGGGATTGAGAGCGTGATGGTCAACGGCGTCGTCGTGCGTCAGGGGGACCAGGACACGGGCGATCTGGGAGGACGGCTGCTTCGCAGTACCTGGGAGTAGCCGGCCTTACGGCAAGCGGACTGTCTTGACGGTGTCCAAAGCTGGGGATACCATGACGCCTGCCTCATTCGATGAACATCGGATTATTGCTCCGTTTATCGAGGGTTACCATCGGGGCCGGCGAACAGCACTCGCCGGAAGGAGCAGGTTTCATGGGAAGTAAGCTGATCTACCCCCCGCCCCAGCTGCCGTCTTTCTTGAGACGGCTCAGCACCGACGAGTTCACGCCACCGCTCTACACTCCTCTCGAACGACGTGTTGTGGCTCGGGTGAAGAATGAAGGTCTGGACGCCGCCCGCCGGGCAAACCGCACGCTGGCCGACTACTGGGCCAGCAGGCTCGGCACCGCATCCGCGTTACGCGCGCTCAATGACGCCTGGGGGCATGAGTTCTACACCGTGCCCAAGGAGGCCACCGCGGACCAGGAAACCGCCGACGCCGCCCTGGGCGGCGATGAGCTGGTCATCGACGTCCAGGTCCACTTCATGGGAGACGGCCGCGAGCAGTCTCAGTTCGCCATTCGGGTCAAACAGTACATGGAGCAGGTCGCGCCGGACCGCTTCAAGGGGACGGACAGCGTCACCGGCTATACCCTGGCAGAGATGATACGGCTGGTCTACCTGGAGAGTGAAACGGCGGTGGCCATCTTGACCTCGGCGCCGGGTGAGAAAAGCATCAACTATCTGCCCAATCACGAGATCGCCGGCGCCCGTGAGCTGATAGACCGGTTTGCCGGGACCGGCCGCCTGCTGAACCACACGATAGTCCATCCCAACGCACCCGGAGAGCTGGACGAGATGGAGACGCTGCGCGATAAGTACCATCCGGTGGGATGGAAACTCTACACCATGCACGGCGAAGAGGGTTGGATGGGCGATGGCAAAGGTTGGATGCTGGACGACGAGACCTGCGGCGGGCCCCTCCTGGAACGTGTTCGGAACCTGGGCGTGCCGAGGATATGTGTCCACAAAGGTATCGCGGGGCTGGCCCCCACGGCGTCGCCGGAGGACATCGGGCCCGCCGCACGCTCCTTCCCGGACGTTGAGTTCCTCGTCTACCACTCGGGGTACGAGATACCGACGGGTCCGGAAGAAGAAGGGCCTTACAGTGAAGAGGTCGCTCATCTGGGGACCAACCGGCTGGTGAAAAGTCTCCTGGACGCCGGCATCAAGCCCGGCTCCAACGTCTATGCCGAGCTGGGCAGCACATGGTTCCTCTCGTTACGCCGGCCTAGGGAGGCCGCCCACGTGCTGGGCAAGCTGCTCCTTGCTGTTGGCGAGGACCACGTCCTGTGGGGCACCGACTCCATCTGGTACGGCACGCCGCAGCCCGAGATCGACGCCTTCCGCGCATTCCAGATTCCGGAGGATTACAGAGAGAAGTACGGCTATCCGGAGCTGACGCCCATCGTAAAGGAGAAGATCCTGGGGCTGAACGCCGCCCGGGTCTACGGCATCGATGTGGAGAAAGCCCGTCACGCCGCTGAGCATGACGATCTGGCCTGGGCGAAGATGGCGCTCCAGGAGTACAAGGCCAAGGGAATGCCCGCAGTCGTCTGAAATCGGTCGGACAACTGCAGGGACGACTCTGTCGAAACGGAGGATGCCATGGGGACGACAAGCAAGATCGTGTCGGCGGACATGCATATTCTGGAGCCTCCTGACCTGTGGGAAAAGCGCATTGACGCCGAGTTTGCCGAAAGAGGGCCAAGGCTGGTATCCGGGGACGAGGGTGACTGGTGGCATGTGGACGGAGAGCGGCTGATCTCCGTCGCAGCCGGTGCTTTCGCGGGAATCAAGTACCGCCCGGAGTCGGAAGACTGGAGATTCCGCACCTACCAGGCCCGCTGGGAAGATGTCCGCCCCGGCGCCTATGTACCCGTGGAATTCGCGAAGGACCTGGACATTGACGGCATCTCCGCCGGTGTCGTGTATCCGACCATCGGCCTTCGGCACTTCTACCTCGTCCGCGACAACGCTCTGTTCGCAGCCATCTGCCGGGCCTATAACGATTGGGCCGGGGAGTTCTGCGGTGAGTTTCCCGATCGGATCCTGGCAGTCGCCATGATCGACGTCGCCGACCCCAAGGCCGCTGCCGAGGAGCTTCGCCGCGCCTCGAAGCTGGGGCTCCGGACCGCAATGATCACCGTTTATCCGCCCGAAGAGCAGCCCTACGGCCACGCGGCTTACGAGCCGTTGTGGGAGGCGGCCCAGGAGCTGGCAATGCCCCTGAGCCTCCACCTGGCAACGGAGCGTCCCCCGGCGTCATTGGACCAGCTCAGGACATGGGGTGCCGACGTTCACGTTGCCAGGGTCCATTGGACAGAGCGGTCCCTTGGGCAGATGATCTTCGCTGGAGTTTTCGAGCGTTATCCGGGCCTGAAGGTCGCGGTCGTGGAGCAAGACGTGGCGTGGGCCTCTATCTTTGTGTACAACATGGACCGTGTCTACAAGCACAAGCAATGGAGCCCGACCTGGCGAATCTTCAAAAACGGCGCTCTTCCCAGCGACTTTTTCCACAGCAACATCGCGGTAACCTTCCAGGACGACCGGCTGGGTGTCGAGCTGCGTTCCTTGATCGGCGTGGAGAACATGATGTGGGGCTCTGACTACCCTCACCCGGACGGCACCTTTCCCCATACCAAGGAGGTGCTGGACCGGCTTTTCAAGGACGTGCCCGAGGAAGAGAAGGCGAAAATCATGGGCGGCAACGCTGCCCGCTTTTATAATCTTCCGTAAAGAGACGCCGCGGCGCATGAGCCGCATTGGCCCTGTCACCGTATGTCCGCGCCCTCCGGCTTGCCTGTCGGAGGGTATAATGCCGACGGTTAGTTATCTCTCACCCAGACGGAGGGTCGAATGCAGACAGCGCCAATGCAGACAGGGAATGAGCGGGCGCCTGGGAAACAGGGCCTGGACGGGGTCCGTGTTCTGGAGTTCCCGGACCCCAAGACGGCGCTGTGCAGCAAGCTGCTGGCGGATATGGGGGCCGACGTCGTGCTGGTCGAGCCGCCGGAGGGCGCCCCGATCCGCACCGTCCCGCCCCACGCCGACGCCACGGACCAGAGCCTTCTCTTCTGGTTCGCCTATTCGGGCAAGCGCTCCGTCGCTCTGGACCTTAGCCAGCCCAGCGGCCGTGAGGCCTTCCTGGGCCTGGTCAAGAGGACCGACGTCCTCCTAGACCCCTTTCAGCCAGGCCATCTAGCCTCGCTGGGCCTGGACGATGCGACCATCATGGGGGCCAATCCCCGTGTCGTTCTGCTGTCTCTTACCGGCTTCGGCCAGACCGGTCCTTTCCGTGACTTCGGCTCGTCCGATATCGTCGCGTGGGCCATGAGCGGGATGATGAGCCTCTCAGGTGACCCTACAAGGGAGCCTTTGACTGCGCCCGCTATGCAGGGCTATCAGGTCGGCTCCTTGTGGGCGACGATCGCGTTGCTGGCCGCTATCTACAGGCGGCTCAAGACCGGCCAGGGAGCCAGGATCGACCTTTCCCTGCAAGAGACCGCCTTTGATATGTCCGAGACCGCTCACACCTACTACATGGCCAACAAGGAGACGGTGGTACGTATGGCCGGCGACCACCCGCTGGCTTGCCCCTTCCGCACGTTCAAGTCCAAGGACGGCTACGCCTTTGTCTGCGGCCAGTGGCCGCAGATACTTGACTGGATGGACAGCCTCAACATGGACATGGAGAAGATGCGCGACCCGGACCTTGAGACACCCCTGGGGCGCATGGGGAACCGGGACAAGGTGAACAAGGCCGTCGGCGAGTTTGCACTTCTCGTAACGGGTGAAGATCTCTTCGTCCAGGGAGCCCAACGTGGCATGCCCAATGCCCCTGTCCGCAAGGTCAAGGCGGTCTTGGATGACGATCAGCTGGTCTTCAGGGACTTTTTCAATACTGTGGCGGACCCGAGGGAGCAAAAGACGGGCGCCCAGTATCCCCATCCGGGGCTGCCGTTCCGAAGCCGAAAAGGGCCGTGGAAACGTCACGCGACCCCCGCGCCAAAGGCCGGCCAGCACACCGAAGAGGTGACGCGGGAATGGTCATCACCCGGAAGAGCATGGCCGGAGCCTGTGGAGCCGGAGCGGGCGCTTCCCCTGGAAGGGGTCAATGTCCTAGACTTCTGCTGGAACATCGCCGGCCCAACGATGGGCCGGGTCCTCGCAGACCTGGGGACCACGACCGTCAAGCTGGAGCCGAAGGCTGGAGCCCCCAGTAGAATGCTACCGGCCTTCCCCGGCCGGACCCCCGGCGCCAACCGGAGCTATACCTTTCAGGACCTGAACCGGAACAAGCTCAGCGTCACCGCGGATATGAAGCACCCCAAGGCCGCAGGACTGGCGCTCAAGCTGGCTGCATGGGCCGACGTCGTGGTGGAGAACTTCACCGCCGGCACCATGGACCGCCTGGGGGTCGGTTACGACAAGATGTCCGAGATCAATCCTCGCGTGGTGGTCGGGAGTCTTACCGGCTACGGCCAGATGGGGCCTCGGCGCGGCTGGCCGACCTTCCATCCCACCGTCGCCTCTCTGGCGGGACTGGTTGACATCTTCACCTACGAGGGCGGCGGGCCCATGGGGTTCGGCAACTCCTACATGGACTATATCTCAGGGTACATCGGGGCCATAGGGGTCATGGACGGCCTGCTGCGCCGCGAGCTGACGGGCGAAGGGGACCAGGTCGACATCTCGTTCCTGGAAAGCGGCGTCAACCTCGTTGGCACACAGCTTATGGACTGGACGGTGAACAGCCATGAGGCCGTCGGCGAGGGTAACCGCGCCGGAGCGCTGGGGGCGGCCCTTCAGGGCTGTTACCGGTGCGCGGGCGACGACCAGTGGATCGTTGTCACCGCGGCTGACGAGCCGGCGCTGGCCACCCTGGCCAAGGCTATCGGCGCTGCACAATATGATTCGGTACCGGAGCTGGAAAAGGCCATCGCGGCATGGACGTCAGACAAGAGGTCGTGGGACGCTTTTCGCTCCCTGCAAAAAGCCGGAGTCGCCGCGGGCGTGGTCTCCAGCGGCCATGACCTCACCGAGGTTGACGAGCATCTCAAGGCGCGGGATACGATTGCCCGGTTGCCTCACCCTGAGCTGGGCGAAGTGCCCATCGTCCAGTGCCCCATCGTGATGGACGGGAAGCGCCTGGAGGTCCGAACGGCGGGTCCGATTCTGAGCGAGCATACGGAGCACGTGCTGCGGGAGATGCTGGGACTTTCGGAGGAGGTCTACCTGGACTACGTCGTGGACGAGGTCGTCTAGCGGGCAGCGCCCGCAGGCATTGCGCCTGGCGGCGAGGAAAGAAGGATGCCGTGGCTCCGCTCCTTTCGGGTACGCTCAGGGCAGGCCCTCTGAACACCCCTTCTTGAGCATCCTGCTAGAGGAGGGCAGGGGTCACCGGCCTCACTCCGCCGACTTGACGGCGTGGCCGCCGAACTGGTTCCTCAGAGCCGCCAGCAGCCGAGGACCGAAGGGCTGGTCCTGGCGTGACCGGAACCGTGCCTGGAGCGATTGGGAGATGACCGGCGTTGGCACGGCGAGCTCGATGCCCTCCTGGACGGTCCAGCGGCCCTCGCCCGAGTCATCTACGTAGGCCTGTAGCATTTCCAGCGTGGCGTCTTCCTTCAAAGCAGCAGCGGCAAGGTCCAAAAGCCAGGAGCGCACGACACTGCCGTCCCTCCAGATCTCCGAGATCTGCGCAAGGTCAAGGCCGAACTCATGCTTGGCCTCCATCAACTCGAAGCCTTCGGCGAATGACTGCATCATGCCGTACTCGATGCCGTTATGGACCATCTTGACGAAGTGGCCCGCCCCCGCAGGCCCCACGTGGCCATACCCCTTGTCAGCGGCGGGGGCCAGCGTCTGGAAAATCGGCTCCAGCCTTTTGAACACCTCAGCGTCTCCGCCGACCATCAGGCTGTACCCCTCTTTGAGCCCCCAGACGCCGCCGCTGGTGCCAGCATCCATGAACGCGATACCGCGCTCTTTCAGGGCGGCTGCCCGCCGAATGCTGTCTTTGTAGTAGGCGTTGCCGCCATCGATCACGACATCTCCTTCAGACAGAAGCCCAGCCAAGGAGTCGATGGTCTCTTCCGTCGCCCGGCCTGCGGGCACCATGACCCATACCGCCCTGGGAGCTGTTAGCTGTCCGACCAGGTCCGGCAGCGAAGAGGCGCCCGATGCCCCTTGCTTTACCGACGCCTGGACAGCCTCCTGCGCTAGGGCGTAAGCCACGAGACGGTGTCCCCCCTCGAGCAGGCGCTGCACCATATTGCCGCCCATGCGGCCCAGGCCGATCATTCCCATCTCCATGGCTCGCTCCTTTCTTTACCAACAGGGTGCTGAAAACACCGCGGGCAGCGCCCGCAGGCCCGCCTGAGGCGGGCGCCTGACGGCGTAGGAGAGAAAGATGCCGATCACTCCCTCGCCTTACCCCACGTCCGCCTAGCCAAGCTCCCTGGTCAACGATCGGATCGCTTCCACGTGTTCGCCGTCCAGCTGGACCCTTACCACGCGGCGCCCGGCTTCCTGCAAGGCTTGAAGGTCGCCCAGCGCCTGGGCCGCCGCCAGGAGGCCGAAGGAATATGGTGCGCCCGGTATAGAGAGGTCGTTTCCGTTGGCGGCGGTAATCTGCAGATAAAGCCCCGTTCCCGGCCCACCCTTGTGGAGCTGCCCGGTAGAGTGGAGGAATCTCGGTCCGTAGCCCATGGTGGTGGCGACCCGGTGGTGCTCCATGACGTGGCGGCGCAGGTCATCGAACGCGCTGTCCAGCTGCGCCGTCTCGGGAACGTAGGCCATGATCGCCACATAGTCCCCAGGCACGGCGCCGGCAAGCAGACCCTTGAGGGAGTTAGCGACCTCGACCTTCGGGAGGGCTCCCGACGCCTGATGTTCTTTCAGTACTCGTGCCGTTAGGTCCTTAGCCTGCTGGACGTTGGGTTGATCAAAGGGCTGAATTCCCAGAATGGCTCCGGCCACGGAGGTGGCAAACTCCCATCGGAAGAACTCCGCCCCCAGGTCGTAACGGTCGCGCAGGCCCAGGCGCACGACCGGCTGCCCCGACTCTTGCAGCCGCTGAACGGCAGCGTCGGTGGCCCCGTTATCGTCCTGATCAAGCCTCGCGTACACGAAAATGCGGTCATCCCCATAATGTTCAGGCCCGAGCAAGGGCTCACCCGCTATCGGGACTATCCCTTTCCCTTGCTTGCCTGTGCTTTCGGCTATTAGCTGCTCGACCCAGAGGCCAAAGCCGCCCAAGGTCGGCGACGTGACCAGGGTGAGCTTGTCGCGCCCCCGAAGGGCGGCGACTCCCAGAACACTCCCCAGCCATGCGCCGGGGTTGTCGTGGGCAGGCACGCAGGACTGAGAGCCCTCCAGCATCCGGTCTGCCCGTTCCAGTAGTGTCACTACATCCATCCCCATGAGGGCGGCTGGGACTAGACCGAAGTAGGAGAGGACGGAATAGCGGCCGCCGATATCGGTGGCATTAGTGAAGACACGCCTGAACCCCTGGGCGTTCGCCAACGCCTCCAGGGAGGTCCCCGGGTCAGTGATGGCAACGAAGCTCTGCCCCGCCTTTTCCTTACCCACCGCTTGCTCCACAAGGCCCCTGAAGTGCCTATAGAAAGATAGCGGCTCGATGGTGCCCCCGGACTTCGAGGAGACGATGAACAAGGTATGCGCCGGGTCGATTGACTCGGTCACGGCCCGAACGGCGCCGGGGAGCGTCGAGTCCAGGACGATCAGCTCCAAAAAACCGTCGGCCTTGCCGAAGGTCTGGCGCAGCACCTCTGGGCCGAGGCTGCTCCCACCCATGCCCAACAAGACGGCGTGATGGAAGCCCGCATTCCGCGCCTCCTCTGCGAACTCCCTTAGCGCCGGGGCTTGCTCCGCCATGGCTTCCGAAATATGCAGCCAGCCCAAGCGGTCGACGACCTCCGTGGGCTCTTCTTGCCAGACAGTGTGGTCCTTGCGCCATATTCGAGACATCACCTCATCCCGCTGCATTCGGGCCAGTGTGGACTCGACCTCCGGAAGCAGGTCCCCAAGGCTCACCCCCGGATGGGCGTGCTCGCTGGCCAGGAGTTTCGTTTTCTTGTCCTCGATGTTCTCCATGAGCATGTCAAAAGACTCGGCAAAGGACTTGAGCCCAGCCGCCAGAAGCTTGTCGGTGACGGCCTCCATACGAACACCCGCCTCCTCCAGGGATGCCATAACCATCTCAGACTCCTGCCCCTCTTGCTCGAGCCTTGGCCCTGGGCGCCCGTGATCGAGAAACGCGGTCAGGGTGGCAGGCGGCACCGTATTGACTGTATCGCGGCCTATCAGGGCCTCCAGATACAGGACGTCGCTCAACGCAGGGTTCTTGGTGCCGGTGCTGGCCCAGAGAGGGCGTTGGACCCGAGCGCCGCGCTCCCGGAGCGCTGCAAAGTGTTCCCCCTTGAAGGTGTCCTTGAACGCCTGGTAGGCCAGCCTGGCGTTGGCTATCCCTGCTTTCCCCTGAAGGCCCTTCAAATGTACTGGGCCTCCTGCGCTTATCAGCGCATCGAGAGCGCTATCAACAGCGGTGTCCACCCGGCTGACAAAAAAGGAGGCCACGGAAGCCACCTTCTCGGGATCGCCGCCGTTGGCGACCAGCTCCTCAAGCCCCGAAACGTAGGCCTCGCGAACACCGGCGTAGGCCTGCAATGAAAAGATGAGGGTAACGTTGATGTTGATCCCCTCGGCTATCAGGCGGCGAAAGGCCCCCATGCCCTCCGGGGTCCCCGGCACCTTGATCATCGCGTTGGGCCTTGCCACCGCGGCAAACAACCGCCGGGCCTCGGTAACCGTACCATCGGCATCATGAGCGAGGGCGGGGCTCACCTCCAGGCTGGCATGGCCGTCGGCCCCCCCGGAGCGGTCAAAGGTCGGGCGCAACAGATCGGCTGCAGCCTGGATATCCTCCACCACTAGCGACTCGTAGATCTGGTCCACCCCTGTACCGGCACGGGCCAGGGCCAGCAGCGCATCGTCGTAATCAGTGCTTCCGGCGATGGCCTTCTCGAAGATTGTAGGGTTGGAGGTCAGGCCGCTGATACCCTGCTCTATCAAGCGTTCCAGCTCGCCGGAGGCCAGCAGCCCTCGGCGCATGTTGTCATACCATATGGACTGGCCCAATTGTTGGACCTGCTGAATAGGGTTGCTCATCGATTCCTCCCTGCTAGCTGTCAAGAAACGATGCGGACGGATGTCCGCTCTGTCGGGGCCGGAAGGGGGACTCCTCTTCGCCCGGCCCCGACAGTCTAGCAGGTTCTCTCCAAGGAGGATGCTGAAAAACACCCCAAAATCCCCTCAAGGGGGTTTGCCCACATGTCATTCTGAGCTCCGATTGCATCGCGAGTCTCGACAAAGTCGGACCCGCCCCCGGCCCTCTCCCGTCAAGGGAGAGGGGATTTTGGAAGAGCCTGCTAGGAAGCTCCCTGGTAGACCTTCGTGTCCGGCTTGAATGCCGCCCAGGCAAACCAGAAGTGATCGCCATGCACGATGGGTGTCAGCTGAGCCCCCGCCAGCGGTCCTTCCGTGGCCCGTCCGAGGATGTTCCAAACGCTGCCAGTCTCGTTATCCACGATGAGGTCCTGCTCCGAACGGAACGTCAATGTACGTCCGTCCAGCTCAGCCTCAAAGACGCCGGTGGCGCCGATGTCTCTGGACTTGTCAATGGAGCTGCGGTCCAGGGCCGAGAGGGTACCTTCCGTGAGGAATACCGCCACGTCTGTACCACCCACGGTATAGTTGACCACTTTTTCACGCTTCAAGATCGTGAAGGGGAAGGCGGCGTCCTCTTCCCCAATGGTGATCGCCGACACCCGCTCCTTGGGCAGAAGCTGCCCGTTCAATTCACCTCGGAACAGGAAGGGATTGCTGTCGATCTGGTCGTAGCCCGCGTAGGGATTGCTGCCGTAAGAGCGGTTGAAGCCGGTCTTCCTGGAGAGCACCTTTCCATCCGGGTTGGAGGCCACGAAATCCTCGAAAGAGATGATGGAGGCGGGGAGCGCGGTCAGGGCCTTACCAGTCAGACTCCCCACAATAGCGTCGCCGGTGAACTGCTGCCACCATGTCTCTGTCTGTCGGTCAAACATGATCAGGTCTGAGAATCGCAAGTTCCCTGACACCCCGAAGTCCAGGACCTGGCCGTCCAGTCTCCTATCGAATACGAGAGCCGAGTTGCAGAGGGGGCAGAAGGTCACCGTAACCGGCACGCTGCCCACAACGTCGTTCGCTATCTCGTGCCAGATGAGGATCTGAAGAGGGTAGGCCCTGGCATCACCGTTGATCTCAAAGAAGATGACCGGCTCACGACTCCCCAGCCAGTCCGCAGCGTCTTCCGGTGTCGTGAACTGGGGCTTGTCGATAGCCGGTATCCCATCCTTTCCAGGGCCACCGGAGAAGATGTCTGAGTACGGGACGATGTGCAGGCTAAAATCCGTGTCCCACCCCCTGGTGGAGAACCTGCCCGCCTTCAGCGCTTCCTGAAAATTGGGGTCCGGCGCAACGACACCGTCAGCACTTATCGGACTCACGAGAAGCCTGTCGTCGATTCCCGTCGCATCGCTAGCAAAACTTCCTTGCGGTCCTTGTGATCCACCCAAGGAGAACCCTCCTATGATGGCCGCGATGACCATCGCAGCCAGAGCCAATAAGGTTAGCGGCGTCTTGTGCCGGGCAACCATGCGATGCCCCCTTCTGCGTCTACCTCGTGATCCGAGCTGTCAATCTTACATCGGTTAGATGAGTTTCCCGGCCTCAGGGTACAGTGTGGATATATTTCTGGCGGCGGAACCCCTCCGACGCCTTAAATACATCTGACCTTCCTCCGCCCTGCTTTCCTTCAGGTGTAAGACCGACAGGGAAGGCTGGCCTCTTGTCTCCCATGACCAGGCAGACGGGTATCCGGCCCCACGGGAATCCCTTGTGGGCATATAGAAGCTGGTGAGTTACTAGGGTATAGTAGGCAGGCTCAGGCGCGACTACTACAACGAACGATGGGACATCCGGCACATTTCTCGGAATACGGGCAGGCGCCGCCAGTTATGCGGCACGGATAGGGGTGCGAAAGATGGCTGATACCGCCCTTGACCAATTGTGCATCAATACCATGCGGCTGCTGGCGGCGGATACGGTGCAGAAAGCCAGCTCCGGCCACCCCGGAACTCCCATGGGGGCGGCCGCCATGGCCTACGTCTTATGGGACCGCTTTCTCAAACACAGCCCAAGCGATCCTACCTGGCCCGATCGGGACCGTTTCATTCTCTCGCCGGGGCATGCCTCTACTATGCTGTACTCCTTGCTCCACCTCACGGGATATGACCTTTCCCTGGAGGAGATCAAACAGTTCCGCCAATGGGGGAGCAAAACGCCCGGACATCCCGAATACGGCCTCACAGCCGGGGTGGAGGTCACCACGGGACCTCTGGGCCAGGGTTTTGCCCACGGCGTGGGCATGGCCATAGCCGAGCAGTGGCTGGGCCATCACTTCAACAGGCCGGACCACGTTATCATCGACCACTACACCTACGGCATCGTCTCCGACGGAGACCTGCAAGAAGGCGTCGCCTCGGAGGCGGGGTCTCTGGCCGGCACGCTGCGGCTGGGGAAGCTGATCTACCTGTACGACGACAATGACGTCTCTATCGAAGGTCACACGGATATCGCCTTCGCGGAAAACGTAGCCCAGCGTTTTCAAGGCTATGGCTGGCACGTCATCGGCCCCATCGACGGCATGGACCCCGCCTGTGTGGACGCGGCCATCAGACAGGCCCGGGCGGACTCCAGCCGCCCGACGCTGATTATCTGCCGCACGATCATCGGCTACGGGAGTCCCAACAAGGCGGGCACGGCAGCCGCCCACGGCGAGGCCCTGGGTGAGGATGAGGTGAGACTTACAAAGGAGCACTTGGGCTGGCCCTACAAAGAGCCATTTTTCATCCCGCCGGAAGCCCTGGACCATTTTCGGCAAGCCGTAGAGCGCGGCAAGGGCAGGCAGGCGGAGTGGGAGAAGCAGTTATCAGCTTACCGTAAGGCCTACCCGGAGGACACTGCCAGGTTTGAGGAGGCGCTGGCAGGCGACCTCCCCAAAGATTGGGACCAGCACCTGGGCGACCTCTTCGGCCCGGGCGAGAAGCCCATCGCCACCCGGGAAGCCTCCGGCCGGGTGATGAATGCCATCTCCGACCGCGTGGGAACCTTTCTCGGCGGCTCAGCCGATTTGGCGCCGTCGACCAAAACCCTCTTGAAGGACCACGGCCACTACGGCTTCGAGGACTACTGCGGCAACAATATGCACTTCGGGGTCAGAGAGCACGCCATGGGGGCCATCGCCAACGGCATGTCCCTGCACCGTGGCATGATACCGTACACTGCTACCTTCCTTATCTTCTCCGACTATATGCGCCCCCCCATCCGTCTGGGAGCCTTGATGGAGCAGCGGGTAGTCTACATCTTCACCCACGACTCCATAGGCATGGGTGAAGACGGCCCGACCCATCAGCCGGTGGAGCAGCTCATGGGCCTGCGGTCCGTGCCCGGCCTGGTCGTGCTGCGGCCCGCGGACGCAACGGAGACTGTCGAGGCTTGGAAGGCGGCGCTCGAAAGACGCCATGGCCCCACCGCCCTGGTCTTGAGCCGTCAAAACCTGCCGATCATCGATAGACGCGTCCTGGAGCCGGCCGATGGCGTGCACATGGGCGGGTATATCCTTTGGGAGGCCTCTCCAGAGCCTCAGGTGATCTTGATCGGCACCGGCTCAGAGGTGCACATTGCCCTGGACGCGGGCAGGCAACTTCAAGACCAGGGGGTCACCGCGCGCGTGGTGTCCATGCCATCATGGGAGCTTTTCGAGGCCCAAAGCAAAGAATATCGGGACAGCGTCTTGCCGCCAAAGAACCGAGCGCGAGTCTCCATGGAGGCGGGAATTCCGTTGGGGTGGGAGCGCTACGTGGGGCTGGACGGAGTCGCCATGGGGGTCCCGCGTTTCGGCGCCTCCGCACCCTATGGCGTTCTCTACGAAAAATTCGGACTGACGCCACAAAGGATGGCTGAGGAGGCCAGACGCGTCCTGGCTGAGCTTGGCTAACCCCAGCACCGGCCTTCGCGCAAATCATCGTGAGCAATACATTGTGCTTCGGTGTGATTGGCACTAGAAAATGAGCTCACCTCGTGCTATCGTAGTGCTTCATTTCGGCTAGAAGTTTGCTTGCGGGGCATTGTTTACCATTCGCCGTTGTACATCGGGGGGTGTTCACCAGGAGGTGAAGCGTGAGCGCGAAGGATCCGGTAGGGGAAAAGCTATTAGCGGAACTTGCCCTGGAGGAACGCTCCGTGGACCAGGCAGGGGAGGCATGGCGCGAGGCTCAAGCCAATTGGACTGTGGCGACGCGAAGGTATGCGGCTGTTCGGGATATGGTGCGGGAGCACTTTGACCACAGTCCTTACCGCAAAGGGTTCAGGTGGCCCCCGTCCGTGGTCCGAGGCGACCTCCGTGGTCCTTACCGGTTCATCCACATGAGCCCTGAAGACGCCGTCATCGCTGCTCTGAGCGAGGGGCAAGGGAGCATGCCCGTTGATCAGATCGTTGAAGCGTTGCGCTCCGGGGGGCTAGGGTTGCCGGATGCAACGATCCATCGGGCGATCAGTACGGCCCTGAGCCGGACCCAAAACATCAAAATGGACGCGGATGGGAAATACTCCTATGAAGAATCCGCGACCCAATGGCTCTCTAAGAAAGTAAAATACGGAGCGCAGTCGTCGTTGGAGGCAGATCCTCTGACCCCTGATATTAGTTATCACAATGGGGGGTAATGCCCTCGGACCCAAGCGTCCCTTAGGCGTAAACCTCCAGGCCGGGCAGACGGACCACCATAAGGGAGGGCTATGGCAGAGCAGATAGCCACCATAGTCATCCTCGGCGCATCGGGGGATCTGACGAGACGAAAGCTTCTGCCAGCCCTGTACAGCCTGCGGATCAAGGGGCGTCTGCCGGAGGGGCTACGGATCCTCGGGGTCTCTCGCTCTCCGTATACCGACCAGGAATTCAGGGGATATGCCCTGAAGGGTGCTCGGGAGCTTGGGGGGCTGACGATCAGCCAGGAGGAATGGGACCCCTTCGCCCGCCAACTCTTCTACATCAGCGCCTCCGCAGAGTCCTTAGAGCAGATTAACCGAGTCAAGGAACGGCTGGAGGAGCTAGAGGGGCAAGGCCAGCCAGCCAACCGGCTCTTCTACCTTTCCATCGCACCAAACCTGTACTCATCGGCAATCATCAACCTCGGGGCCTCCGGGCTTGCCCAGGCCGACACTGGCTGGCGGCGCATCGTCATCGAAAAGCCCTTCGGGAGCGACCTCGCCTCCGCCAACGATTTAAACGGGGTCTTACACCCGGTCTTCAGCGAAACCCAGGTCTACCGGATTGACCACTACCTCGGCAAGGAGACGGTGCAGAACTTGCTGGTCTTCCGATTCGCCAACGCGATCTTCGAGCCGATCTGGAACCGCAACTATGTAGAAAACGTCCAGATCACGGTGGCCGAGAGCGTGCCCGTCGGCGATAGGGCCGGCTACTACGACCAGTCCGGCGTCGTGAGGGACATGCTGCAAAATCACCTGCTTCAGCTCTTGACCATGGTTGCCATGGAACCCCCCAGCGCCATGGACGCCGAGTCCTTGAGGAGCAAGAAAGTAGATGTCCTCAAAGCCATTCGTCGCTGGTCTCCGGAGGAGGCGCCACAATACGGAGTCTGCGGCCAGTACGAGGGATACCTGCAAGAAAAGGGCGTGGCCCCAGAATCTCGCACGTCGACGTACGTGGCCCTGCGCCTCCAGATAGACAACTGGCGGTGGCAGGGGGTGCCTTTCTACCTCCGCACAGGCAAGGCCCTGGCGGACAAGCGGTCCGAGGTTGTCGTGCAGTTCCGCTGCCCGCCGCACACGCTCTTCTCGCCGGAACCCCAGGGGCGCCTGGGTTCCAACGTCCTGTCCCTCTGTATTCAGCCTGATGAAGGGGCCCATTTGAGGTTCGAGGCCAAGGTCCCCGATCAGGGTATGGAGACTCGTTCCGTGGACATGGAATTCCATTACGAGCAGGCCTTCGGAAGCGAGCCTATCCCCGAGGCCTACGAGCGATTGCTCCAGGACGCCCTGGAGGGAGACGCCGCCCTCTTCATCAGAAACGACCAGATCGAGGAGGCATGGCGTATCGTCGAGCCCCTCTTGGACGAAAAGCTGCTGCCTCCCCAGTCCTACAAGAAGGGGTCCTGGGGACCCGACGCCGCCGACACTCTACTAGCCCAGCGCGGCCATCACTGGCTTATGGCATGTGGAGGACACTGAGGCGACCGCGTCGAGCAGGACGGCTTTGTATAGGGCCACCTCAGGCGCGTTCACCCACGCACTGGTCGCAGGGGCACAGCTCGTCCCGAAGGGCGGCGTAGGGGTAGATACCCGTGTCGTGGGCGTCGCTCCACAGAAACTGGAGGGCGTAGCGGCCCACCGTCATCCAGTCCAGCGCCTGGACATCCTCGGCCACATTATCATAACCGACCTCACGCCTTCCAGTGAGCTCGTTGACGCAGCCGGCACACCGGCACTCGCCTCTAAGGTACCTCGGGGAGAAGGTGCTGACATGCCCGTCATCCCACTCGATACGGATTGAATCGGGCTGCACGTCGACACTTTTGGGTTGGGCCACCTCGTCTCCTCCGATTCCTAGCTCCAGATAGAGGCTCTGTTGCTCACGGCGGAATACCCCCTGGGGGTCATTTCGCTCTCCAATCATAGCGCTCTGGGTCGTCGATGGTCTGGTATGGCCCGGCCAAGACCACCTCCATCGATTGGCTCGCGTCGTATGCTCGACCGGCGGCCCTCCACTCAGCCTGCTTCTTCGGCAGGTCCGCCATCATCTCCAAAGGGTCCTCATCTAAATAATACAGAAAGACCCAGCGCTGTTCCGGATGGCCCGGCCCGGAGCTCGGAGCCCGCTCCCTGGTCCAGCTCTCAAACCAGTAGCAGCCGGTAACCCCCTTTACGGTGAGGACGTCCGGCACATGGACCTGGTCATGCCACTGGGCCAGCTCTTGCCGTTTGCTCAAGTCCAGCAGGTCTTTCATGACCACAAACACACCACGATGAGGCCTGAATGGGACCGCCTCGGGAGATATCGGAAGCCTGGGCGCGACGTAGGCCTTGAGCAGGTTATAGTGACCGGATGCGTGAATCGTACGAGGCTCGAAGTACCGCCCCAAAGACCTGGTGCGACCGGAAAGCTCAGCGAACTGCTGGAAGGCCTCTTCCAGGGGCTCGGTCATGAGGTAGTGGATGAGGTATTGGGAGGTGGCGAAGGACGGATGGACCGCCAGCCGCGCATCCATATAGCGCTGCGGAGCGGCCCACCGTGCGGCGAGAATCACGCCGTCCAGGGCAAGATTCTCGGGTATGTGATCGCTGCTGTGAAACCAGTTATACTCGGCGTGCCCCTCGGGGTCGTCGACTTCGGCGACAGCGAAGAAGCCCGACTTGATCTTGTTCATCCTCTCCCCATGGCGATCCTCAGCGGTCTCGCCACCCATGGTAGCACGCCGGGACCGGGACTTGCGCCTGCCGCGTGGGCAGGCTAGCATGATAGGATCATGGTCAGGGACTACCCCATGACCCCTAGAGACACTGCGCAGCCGGTATGCGACCTCTGCGGCAGCCCGCTGCAGGAGATCCAGTGTAAGCTGCGCTGCTTCAACTGCGGCTACACCCGAGATTGCTCCGATCCGTAGCCCGGTGACGGTACTATCCGTCACGCCGGACACGTCGGCCTAAAGCCGAATCGCCGTTTGCGTGGCCTGTGGGAAGAGACATACCCTCGCTGAGAAAGGGGCCCGCCATGCGCATCGCTCTGGCCGGTGATCACGCCGGATTCGATCTAAAAAACGAGCTCGGCGGGTTCCTGCGAAAGAACGGCCACGAGGTCACGGACCTGGGCGCCCACACGTACGACGCCGAGGATGACTACCCTGATTTCGCCGCTGCGCTGGCCGATTCGGTCGCATCCGGCCGGAACGAGCGGGGGGTCCTGGTGTGCGGGAGCGGAGTCGGAACAAGCGTCGCGGCCAACAAGGTCCCCGGGGTCCGCGCCGGCATGTGCCACGACACCTACTCAGCTCACCAGGGCGTGGAGCACGACGATGTGAATGTCCTGTGCCTCGGATCCCGCGTCATCGGCATCGAGCTAGCCCGAGAGCTTGTCACCGCCTTTCTCGCGGCCCGCTTCACGGGCGAGGAGCGACACGTCCGGCGGCTGGGCAAGGTCAAGGCCATCGAAGCCAGGACAACCGGCGGCCACGCTCCTGAACCCGCCGAGCCACACGGAAGGAGCTAATACCCACCATGGAATTGGGGCTCATCGGCCTGGGCCGCATGGGCGGCAACATGGCCCAACGCTTATTACGGGGTGGCCATCGGATAGTCGCCTACGACACGGACCCGAAAGCGGTACAAACGCTCACGGCTGAGGGGGCTGAGGGCGCGGCAAGCCTTCAGGACCTGGTCGGCAAGCTGAAGCAGCCCAGGGCCGTGTGGATGATGCTGCCCCAGGGCGAAATCACGGAATCCACGGTCCACTCCCTGGTACCCATGCTGGACAGGGGGGACCTGGTCCTGGACGGGGGCAACGCCAATTATCGGGATACGCTGAGAAGAGTCCCAGCCTTCCAGGCGGCCGGGATCGGGTTCATGGATGTCGGCACCAGCGGCGGCATTTGGGGGCTCGAGGATGGCTATAGTCTGATGGTGGGGGGCGACCTCGAGCACTTCAAGCGGCTAGAGCCCATCTTTCAGACGCTGGCGCCGGCGGCGGACAGGGGATATGGGCGCGTAGGGCCAAACGGGGCCGGCCACTTTACCAAAATGGTGCACAACGGCGTTGAATACGCACTGATGCAGGCCTATGCGGAGGGGTTCGAGCTGCTGGCCTCCAAAGAGGAGTTCGGCCTGGACCTTGCCGATATCGGCCGTATCTGGAGCCATGGCAGCGTCGTCAGCTCATGGCTTCTGGAACGGTGCGTCATGGCCCTTCGGGACGATCCGAGGGTCAGGGACGTGAAGGGCTACGTGGAGGACACCGGCGAGGGGCGCTGGACCGTCAAGGAGATGGTGGACATGGGCATCCCAGCGCCCGTTATCACCCTCTCGCTGTATGAGCGTTTTCGCTCTCGAACCCCCGACTCACTTTCCTACCGGCTGCTCGCCAAGCTTCGGAAGATCTTCGGCGGCCACGCCGTCAAGGGTTCCACGGAATAAAGAAACCCAACGGGCTCGAACAAGGAGGCGTGATGTTCATCCTGCTGGTCACCATGCACGCGAAGCCGGAGAAACGAGAGGCCTTTATAGCGGCGATCACCGAGGATGCTACCGCCTCCGTACGCGACGAGCCGGGCTGTCTCCGGTTTGACGTGATGCAGGACAACAACGACCCCAACCAGTTCCACCTGACCGAGGTGTATCGTGACGAGGCGGCCTTCGAGGCCCACACCCGCACGCCGCACCTCCTGCGGTGGCGAGAGGCCAGCGAAGTCGTGCTCGACAAACCGACGGTCGCTCACCGCTGCACCAATATCCACCCCGCCGACGACGGCTGGTAACGGGAATGGCCACCAAATGGAAGCGCTGCTGGTACAATGTCAGAGAGCGGTACGGCAGCTAATTCTGACTGATAAGTAACCGTGAATTCAGCCCGTTCTCTTAGCCAGGGCGAAATCGACGGCATTTGGGACGGCGCCCAAACCGTCCTGCTGGGAAACCTCAAAAAAGGCTCCGACCCAAAGTATCGGCGCGACTATGCCTACGTCTGCCCATCCCTCCGGAGCTACCCCTGGCAATGGTTCTGGGACTCATGCTTCCACGCCATCGTCCTTTCCCATTTCGACACGAATCTGGCCAGGAGCGAGCTCAATACCCTGATGTCCGTCCAGAGGGCGGACGGCTTTATCCCCCACGTCATTCACTGGGGAGCCCGGTTTATCGCCGATCCCCCCGCGTACTGGCAGAGCAAGCTGGCCCTGCGGCCAAAATCCACGGAACTGATACAACCGCCGGTCCTGGCCCAGGCCGTCCTTCAAGTTGCCGAGAGAAGCCAGGACGCAAGGTTCCTTGCCGAGTCCTTGGATAAGGTCAAGCGCTACTACCTTTGGCTCCGCGAGTATCGAGACCCGGACGGCGACTTCCTGATCTCCGTCATCAGCCCCTACGAGACGGGCATGGACCAGCTCCCCGCCTACGATGAGGCGCTGGGCCTTCGGAACCCCTCTCGCCTGGGTCTCCACTTCCGCGACAGGACCCTGGACCTACAAAACCTCGTGCTGGGCCGCAATTATGACCTGGACGTTATCTTCAAACGAGACCGGTTCACCGTTGAAGATCTCCTGGTCAATTGCGTCTACGCCCAGGGGTTGCGCGCCATCTCCACCATGTGCCGCATGGCGGGGGACGAGGCTACATGCGACTCCTTCACACGAATGGCTGAGCGCACCGAGAGGTCCATCCTTGCCAAGTGCTATGACGCCGAGTCCGGCATCTTCTGGAGTCTCGCTTCCAGGGATGAGCGCCCCCTCAAAGTATCGACCATCACGAGCTTGCTTCCGGTAATCCTGGAGTCCATCGAGCCGGAGCTTATCGAGCGGATTGTAGAACGGCATATCCTCAACGAGGATGAATTCTGGTTACCATATCCTCTACCATCCGTCGCCCTCTCGGAGCCTTCCTTCCGGGCTGCGGAGAGGATGGTGATCTGGCGGGGTGGGACGTGGATCAACACGAATTGGCTGATCGCGAAGGGGTTGCAACGGCACGGCTACGCTGAGGCTGCGAGGGTCATCGTCCAAAGGTCTGCGGAGCTTGTGCTGAAATCGGGGTTCCGCGAGTTCTACAACCCCTTGACTGGCGAGGGATACGGGGCCAGGAACTTCGGGTGGTCCACGCTGGTTGTAGATATGCTGTCCACCCTGCAATACTTATGATGGGGTCGGCAGCCCGCTGCAGGACGCCAATTTCAGGGTCGAGGAGAGCGCTACGTTGAGATTGCGCGATTTCGAGGATCTGGTCAGCAACGCCCTGGACGATCTTCCCAAGGCCATTGTCGATGTGCTGGAAAACATCTCCGTGGTGGTCGCCCAGTTCCCGACCAGAGAGCAGATCCGCGCCAACGGCCTCTCGACCAAATACGATCTGCTGGGCCTCTATGAGGGTACCCCTTTGACCGAGCGCGGCAGCGGCTACGGCATGGTCCTCCCCGACAAGATCACGATCTTCAAAGGCCCCCTGGAGGCAGCTTGCAGCTCCGATGAAGAGCTCGCCCAGGAGGTCCGCGAAACGGTGGTGCACGAGCTCGCCCATCACGTCGGCATCAGCGACGAGGACCTGGACGAGATGGGGCTTTAATCCCAGCGCTATAATGCTCCCACCATGGGCTGGGAGGTGACCTGTCATGGCGACACTGGAGCAACTAGAAACGAAGATCGAGGCCCTTCAAAATCGGGTAACCGAGCTGGAGGACGAGCGGGACATCCGAGAGGTCCTCTCCCGCTATGGCTATAACGCCGACATGGGTCGAGACCAGGCCTACGTGGACCTCTACACGGATGACGGCGTGGTAGACCTGGGGTTAACCGGGGGAATGCAGCTGTGGGAGGGCAAGGACGAGATCATGCGGTTCATCACCAACCCCGACGGTCACAAGGCAATCGAGGGGAGCTGCATGCACCTGATGGGCAACGCCATGGTGGCCCACATCGGCGACGGCGAGGCGATAGTGAACAGCTACAACATGCTACTGCTGCGCCGTGGCGACGGGGTCATCATCTCCACCGCCGGCAACAACCAATGGACGATGAAGAAGGTCGACGGCAGGTGGCTGATCAAAGAGCGGAAGCGCCGGAACATCGGCGGAGATGGGTACGGCCAGCTGCTGTCCGCCACTCCTGAATAGGCCACCAGGTACGCATGGGCTAGCGCCTATGCGCTGTTGTCCCCCATACGCCGTGGTCATTGCGAGTCCCGATCCTATCGGGACGCGGAAACCTCATCATGGAGACATTCACCACAAAGACACGAAAGCACGAAGAGGGAAGGTTCGCAATGACAAACTCCAAGAGGCTAGGGTGAGGGTGAAACCAATCTGGCATGTCGTTTTTTTGGAATAGCTGTTACGGCAAGGGCGTGTCTGTGCTCGCGTCCTCATCAGTCGTTGACTTCGTAGCGGCGTAAAGCTAGGGTAAGGCAGCGATGTACAGCCGTGAACCTCTCTATGGGGGTTAGATTCACAATGGCAAATCGTAGGATCATCTCAAGTGACAGCCATGTTTTCGAGCCACATGACCTGTGGACCAGCAGAATAGAATCCAAGTTCAGGGACCGAGCTCCTCGTATCGTGAGTGCGGAGGATGGCGACTGGTAGCACTGCGACGGTTTACGGGTCACAGGGGTCTTTGGCGGCGCCCAGCCTGGGTTACGATTTGTAGACCCTGAACAATTAAGAACCGATACCAGATTTGAGGAGGTGCGGCGCGGCGGCTATATTCCGGAGGAACACGTCAAAGATATGGACATCGACGCGGTAGATGTAAACATTCTCTATCCCACCCCAGGGGTCGCACTCTACCGGGTACCGAACGGCGAGCTTTTGACGGCCATCTGCAGAACCTACAACGACTGGGTCGCAGAGTTCTGCACAGCCATCCCTACGCGCCTCAAGGGTATTGGTATGCTCAACACAGATGGCGTGCCAACTGCTGTCAAGGAGCTTGAGCGGTGCGCTAACCTGGGGCTGGTGGGGGTCATGATCCCCATTCGGCCGCTCCAAGACAGACCCTATGACTCGCCCGTCTACGAGTCCCTTTGGGCAGCGGCCCAAGACCTCCAGATACCTTTGAGTCTTCACACCTCTACCACGCGCACTGGGCAACTTCCACCTGATGTCAAAAGTCTTTTCCCCAGTTTCCCTCCTGGGAAGGGCTATGGTGCGAGCTCCATGGACAGCTTTGTTCGAGAGTCCTTGGGCGACATGATATTTGGCGGCGTCTTTGAACGTTATCCCAACCTTAAGGCGGGGTCTGTGGAGGTAGAGCTAGGCTGGGCTCCCTTCTTTATTCGACGCATGGATTATATGTGCACTCAATCTCCAATGAGGGCAACAATGAAGCGGTTCAAAGGTGGGGCCCTTCCCAGCGATTTCGTGCATCGCAATGTATTTTTCAGTTTTCAGGAGGATGATCTAGGGATAAGACTTCGTGACGTCATAGGGGTAGACAATCTCTTATGGGGCAACGACTATCCCCATGTAGAATCTACCTGGCCTAGAAGCCAGCAGGTCCTGGAGCAGATCCTGGCGGGCTGCAATGAGGAGGAGAAAGCCAAGATCTCTGGAGGCAATGCCGCCAGGGTTTACCGTCTCAACTAGATTGACCCCAAGACTGGTCGTCGTTCACCGGCCAGCGTATAATCCCGTCATGCCCTCAAGGCGTATCCACAAAACCAGTCCAACGAAGCGAAGGAAGACACCATGAAGTTCGGATTGCTCTACGAATTAGAGATGCCCAAGCCCTGGGACCCCAAAAAGGAACGCGAGATTTTTCACGAGGCCCTGGAGCAGATCGTCCTGGCGGAGGAGATGGGCTTCGAATACGTCTGGATGGTGGAGCATCACTTCCTCACTGAGTTTGCCCACTCCTCGGCCCCTGAGGTCTTCCTGGGCGCCCTGACCCAGCGGACCTCAAAGATGCGCTTGGGTCATGGTGTGGTGCTGCTGCCGGTGAACCACCCTATTCGCGTCGCGGAGTATGTCGCCACCCTGGACATCATGAGCAACGGTCGGGTCGAGTTCGGCACGGGGCGCTCCGGCACTCCCTACCAGCTCACCCCCTTCGGCACGGAGCTCAAGGACACGCGGCCCATGTGGGAGGAGGCCCTGGATATCATCCCCCGCATGTGGACGGAGGAGGTCTTCTCCCACCAGGGGACGTACTACAACATCGCCCCACGGGAGATCATCCCCAAGCCGGTACAGGACCCCCATCCCCCCATCTGGGTCGCCGCCTCCCAAGTGGAAACCTTCAAGATGGCGGGTGAGAAGGGGATCGGCGCCCTGTGCTTCACCCTGGGAGAACCCGGCGCTCTGGGGCAACGGGTACAGACCTACAGGGAGGGCATCGCCAATGCCAAGCCGGTGGGCAAGTTCATCAACAACCATATCGGCGCCTTTACCGTGGCCTACTGCGATGAGAACGACAAAAAGGGCAGGGAGATCGCGTCTGAGGCCGGGGCATGGTACATCGGCACCGCCCGGACACGCTACTCCAACGAATGGGCAGGCGTGGAGCCGGGCTCGGTCCCCGAGGACTACAAGTACCACAATCCCTATAGCGCAGACGGGGGTCAGTTAGCGGGACAGCTGGAGGCGCCGCAGCAGATGGACCCCGGGGCGCTTCTGGACAACGGCACCTTCTGCGGCGGCAACCCCGACGCCTGCATCCGGACGACGGAGCTCTACGAAGAGCAGGGCGTAGACCAATTCCTCCCCCTGTTCCAGGCAGGACGGATACCTCATGAAAAGATCATGAGCTCCATCCGCTTGTTCGGAAAGTATGTCATCCCGCACTTCCGCGAGAAGGACCGGAAGGCGAAGGCCGCGACGGCTGCCAGGGGTTAGTCCGTTTGCCTCAGGAGACACACCTCAGATATATGACACGGCAACACGAGGGGCCCGGAGTATCATCGCCGGCGTAAAACCGGATCAAATGAACCTGCCGACTCCGTGCGCCGATTGGGATGTCGCGGCGTTAATAGAGCACATGGTCAGGGCGCAGACCGGCTCCGCGAGCACCGTTTCCGGAAGCCAGGTGGCGGCTGGCGCCACGCCGCTGGAGAGCTTCGATGCCGCGGTCTCCGCGGCCCTCACGGCCCTGAAGTCCCCCGGCGGATTGGACAAGAAGGTGCAGGGCCGGCAGGGCGAAGTCCCCGCCGCTCAGGTGATGAGTGGCGCGTGCATGGACGTGACGGTCCACACCTGGGACCTGGCGAAGGCCACGGGGCAGGACACCCGCCTCGACCCCGCGGTGGTCGAGTTCATCATGCCCATCGTGGAGGGCATCGCCCAACGAGGTCCTGGCCCCGCGTTCGCAGCGCCCAAAGACCCCGCGGCCAACGCCAGCCTTCAAGACAAGATGATCGCGCTCACTGGTAGGCAGCTCTAAGGGCAGCCCCTTGGCCTTCCGGCACGACTCCATGGCACAACGCTGAAGGGAGTTGAGGATGGACTTCGAATACCGACCAAATTATACCCCGGAGCTTGAAGATTTCAGGAAAGAGGTCAGGACCTGGATGGAAGGGAATATTCCTCCGGAGATCAAGGCCCCTGTGGACTCCGAGGATATGCCAGACGATCTCTACGAGTTTGGGGTCCAGCTGCGCATCAAGCTTGCTGAAAAAAAGAACTGGCTTTACCCATCCTATTCCAAGCAATACGGAGGTGGCGGCCTCACCCCGCAGCATGGGGCTATCATCTGGGAGGAGCTGCGAAGACGCAACCCACCCACGATTTTCAGCAATGATCTTATCCTCCCCTCGATTCTCGTTTGGGGTACTGAAGAGCAGAAGCAGAAATTCCTTCCAGGGATCTTCTCCGGGAAGATCATATGTTTCCAGAACTTCACGGAGCCCCAGGGGGGCTCGGACCTTGCCAACATCAAGTGCCGAGCGGTGCGGGATGGCGATGATTGGATCATCAACGGTGAGAAGACCTTCGTCAGCGGCGGTGGCCCTGGACGAGCCGACCTCCTGTTCGGCCCCATGATGACTGATCCGGAGGCCCCTCGGCACCACAACCTGGGCTATTTCCTTGTTCCCGCCAAGACCCCAGGGGTGACGCTCATCCCTCTCAACCTGCTGAACGGCCGTAATCAGCACACGGTGATCATGGATAACGTCCGCGTTCCGCACGACCACCTGATAGGTGATGATCACCAGGGTTGGCAGGTGGCTCAGACAGTGTTGGAGGCGGAGCACGGCGGCCGGGGCCAATCGGCGCCATTCAACGAAAGCGCGAATGATTTCTACCACTTTGTTCGCTCAACACAGACTAACGGCAATGTCCTCGGGAAGGACCCCCTCGTCCAGGAACGCGTCGTCGATTTCTACATTGAGAGCCACCTCAACGCGCTGCTTGGCATGCGAAACTATTCGATGTATAACAACAAACAGGAGATGTCCTACGAGGGCTCGCAGACTGTCGTGCTTCGGAAGGAAACGAGCGTACGTAACGCCGATAGGGTCCGGGATGTGATGGGCCCTTACGCTCTTCTCAAGCACGGGGACCCTCGTGCGCCATTCCAGGGCAAACCGGAGATTCAGCAGCGCAACAGCCTGGTGGCCCTTCATCCAGGTGGCACTCTCGAGGTCCAAAAGGTCATCATCGCCAGGCGTCTCGGGCTCAGCCGGACCCAAGAACGGGCAGCGCCAACGCCCGCTACGGCCGCAGGCATCACTGCATAAAGGAGTGGGCCAGAGATGCCCGAGGCGATTCCCCCCCGGCAAGCCACCGAGCTCTCCACCAAAGAGGATGTCCTCGGGCGGGCAACGACCATGGGAGGACAACACCGCGTTGTTCAAGACCTTTTCGCATACGCTCGTGACACGAGACGGGAAGGAAGGGCGCTCAGCGAGGATGCCCTGGTCCAGGAACGCCTTCTTGACGCCTTTATCGACTGCGAGATAGGACGGCTCTTCGAAGAGCGGAACGAGCGGATGAAGCTAGCCGGTCAGGAGCTGACGTACGAGACGGCGCAGTACACTCTTTGGACCAAGAAATCGGCGTTGCGCGTGGCCGGATTTATTCACGACGTCGTGGGACCCTTTGCCCTCCTGGGCGGCGAAGACCCTTGCGCGCCCCTTGGCGGCGTCTTCGGTGCGTACTGGCAACAGGCGGTCCTGGAGTTAGGCCGGGACGGGATAACAGCCGAGGAGGCTTCCGCGGCGATGGCCCATGGCCTGGGATTTGTTTGGGCCGAAAATCGCGAAGGGGCGTGGCCGAGCGCTGCTGAATACACCGGCTTCTCTCAGGCTGGAGCTGTGGCGCAGGCGGGAGCAGGCTAGCTCACAAGAGGGAAGACCATGGACCTGAGCCTCAGCGAAGAACAGACTATGCTCCAGACCTTGGCGGTCAACTTCCTGAAGAGTGAGGTGCCCAAGGAGCGGGTGCTGGAGATCGACGAGAGCCCGAACGGTTTCTCAGAAGAGCTCTGGCGACAGATGGTCCGCATGGAATGGACGGGGATGGCCATTCCCGAGGAGTTCGGTGGGACAGGGAACTCGTGGACCGATCTCGGGGTCATCTACGAGGCCCTCGGCGAGGCCTGTTGCCCCAGCCCGCACCTCTCCACGGTCCTCTGTTCCCAGGTGATTCTGGAGACCGGCGCCGCGGCACAACATAAGGACCTCCTCTCTTCCATCGCGAAGACAGGACACGTGCTTTCCTTTTGCTACACCGAGCCGGAGTACGGATGGGAACCCGAACACATTCGTCTCTCAGCCAACCGCAGCAATGGCGACTACGTCCTGAACGGGACGAAGCTGTTCGTCGCCGATGCCAATATCGCCGACCAGTTGCTCGTCGTCGCCAGGACCTCCTCCCAAGGGTCTCCCGAGAACGGCATCAGCGTTTTCCTGGTCGACCGCAAGGCATCGGGTGTTTCCGTTCGACGCCATGTTGGTTGGATGAGTGAAAACCTCTCCGAAATCGAGCTGTCGAACGTCTCTGTTCCGGCCTCCGCCGTTATCGGCGAAGTTGGAGGCGCCTGGGGAGCCATAGAGCGCGCCCGCGACCGAGCCACTGCCGTTCTTTCACTCTATATGGCCGGGGGTGCTCGGCGTGTTATGGACATGGCCATCGAGTACAGCAAATCCCGGATTTTGTACGGGGTCCCGATCGGCACCTTCCAGCGAGTGCAGGACCACGTCATCCTTGGGGTCAACCATGCTGACGCTATAAAATGGTCCGCCTACGAGGCCCTCTGGAAGCTGGATGAAGGAAAGTCCGATGCCCCGGTGAGCGTTTCGATGGCGAAGGCGGCGGCCAGCGTGGGGTTCCCCCAGGCGTGTGAGGAATCTCACCACGTGCACGCAGGGGTCGGGACCGATTTCGCCTACGGCCTGGTCCAGTACACCAAGAAGGCCCGGACCCTTCAGCATTACCTGGGCGACGCGATCTATCACAAGAAGCGCATGGCCAGTCTCTTGCAGCTCGACCAGCCACCCGAGGAGTCTCCAAGCGGGTGAGGCCAGCGGGAGGGGCTTGGTGCTTACGACGCAAAGACGAGGTGATGAACCGCGTCCGCGACCCCAGCTAACGCGCCGGTGAGATTGTATCGATCTCCACAAGCTCGTTTTCGGTCAATTTCCAATCGGCGCCCTTGGAGTTGGCCTCCACCTGCTCTGGCTTGGTGGCCCCGGCAATGATGGTGCTCACGCGGGGGTTTGCCACGAGCCAAGCAATGGCCAGCTCGCCGATCGTACGTCCTCGTTCCTGGGCAAACCTCTCCAAGTCGATGATCGTCTTCATCCTCCGCTCGCTCAGCATTTGGGAGGTCAGCTCCTTCGGCATACCCGCCAGCCGGGAGTCTGGAGGCAGACGTTCACCGGACCGATATTTGCCCGTGAGTAAACCCGAGGCGAGAGGCCAGTACGGAATGACGCCGATGTCGTAGGCCCGACAACAGGGCAGAAGGTCACGTTCCATGCCCCGCCGCAGCAGGTTGTACTCGGGCTGGACTGACACAAAGGAATTGAGGTTGAAGGCGCGAGATGTCCAGATGGCCTCGCACAACTGCCAACTTTCAAAGTTCGAACAGCCGATGTAGCGGACTTTACCCTGGTGAATCAAGTCATCTAACGCCCGTAAGGTCTCCTCGATAGGGGTGCCAGGGTCCGGTCGGTGCATCTGATAAAGGTCGATATAGTCAGTCTGAGCACGGCGCAAGCTCTTCTCAACTTCTTCCATCACATGCTTACGGGAGCCGCCCTGGGCGTTGGGACCATCGCCGATCTTATTGCCGAACTTGGTAGCGAGAATGACCTTGTCGCGTTTGCCCTTCAAAGCTTTCCCGATGAAGAGCTCGGAGTCCCCGTACTCATTCGCCGTATCGATGAAATTGATGCCGAGGTCGAGCGCTTTGTCGATGACTCTTATGCTCTCCTCTTGATTCGCCCTTATAGGCATGCCAGAAACACCCAGGTCCATCCCGAAGTTATTCCCTCCCAGCCCAAGGACGGAAACTTCTAGACCCGACGCTCCGAGACGGCGATACTCCATTGATTGCTCCGATAATGCAGGTGGCCCGCTAACGTCGATTATACCGTCGCCCAACTAGCTGTGGGGGCTTTGCCCAAAAATGTCATCCTGACGAGCGGAGCGAGGAAGAATCTGGGGTGGGGATGGCGGACAAAAGAGGAACCCCCGCCGCCCTAGACCCTTCGGCTTCGCTCAGAGCCTGCCCTGAGCTTGCCGAAGGGGTGACAAGAAACTACGCCTTTCGAAAGCAACTATCCGGCGGCCTGGCGGCATTTCGTTGACTGGTATTCCGAGCCCGCAGTACAATCCAGCCGCTTTGGCGATAAAGCCTTGGGCCATTGCGTCGTGAAAGAGCAGTAGGGAGGCGCGGCCCGAGAATTCAAGCAGGGCGATTCGATACAGCCGCCGGGATCACAGCCAAGGGGGGAGCATGAGCCAGCAGAGGAAAGTAGCCCTGATTACAGGAGCCAGCCGCGGGATCGGCAGGGGCTGCGCGATCCATCTAGCCAAAAGGGGATTGGACGTGGTCCTGTGCGCTCGCACCGTGAAAAAAGGGCAGGCCTTCGAGCATTCATCCACGGTCAAAAAGTCAGATACAAGGCCGCTGCCCGGAAGTTTGGAGGAGACGGCGGCGGAGTTGGAGGCCCATGGGGTGAAGGTCCTATCGATCAAGATGGACCTGCTGGAAAAAGCAGACCTGGAGCAGGCCGTGGAGCAAACGCTCCATGAATTTGGCCGCGTCGACGTGCTGGTGAACAACGGACGATACATCGGGCCGGGTCATATGGACCTGCTCATGGACACCCCCATAGACATACTGGAGAAGCATGTCATGGCCAACACCATCGCCCCCATCTACCTCACCAAGCTCGTTGTGCCGGCGATGATCGAACAGGGTGGCGGGGTCGTCATCAACCTGACCTCGGGTTCAGGCCAGCACGAGACAGCGGCCCTGCCTGGCGAAGGAGGGTGGGGCCTTGGCTACTCGATCAGCAAGGCTGGGTTCAACCGCGCAGGGCCCGGGATGGCCAAGGAGCTCCGCCAGCACAATATCTCGATCATCAACCTGGAGCCGGGCTTCGTGGCGACTGAGCGCATGGCCTTCGATATGGGGGCTTTCGGCTTTGACGTCAACGCAGGGCTCAGCGTCGATGTCCCAGGGGCGGTCTGTGCCTTTCTGGCTACCTGTCCGCACCCTATGTTCTTCTCCGGCAAGCAGGTGGATGCCCCGGAATTCGCCGTCGCCCACGGTTTGGTAGACCCGGCGACGTTGCCGCGTTCTCATGCGCCGAGCAATTGGGGTCTTCCCAGAGGTTAGCACGACCACAGCCTCAAAGGTGGTCCAGGAGGGCTTGATGAACTTCTGCATAGGGATGCCGTTTCACATGTTCATTCGAGACGCGCGGCAAGGGAAACCAGAGACCATCGCCACCGTCGTCCGCGAGGTGGAGGATATGGGTTACTGGGGTCTTACCGTCTCCCATCACATTTCCGACCCGGGCCTATCGGCGATGGGGCACGCGGGCGGCGAGCTCGTTAACTGGCGCTACGGGGACCCGATCTCCATGCTGAGCTACCTTGCCGCCGTTTCCAGGACAGCCAAGCTTATTCCGTGGGTCATGGTCCTGCCCTATAGGAAACCAGTCGATCTGGCCCACAGCCTGGCCTCCATCGACTCCCTTTCGGGCGGACGGCTGGTCTTTGGAGCGGGGGTCGGGGCCAGAGAGAGTGAGTTCCAGCTCCTTGGAGTCCCACGGGAGGAGCGGGGCAAAATGGCTGACGAATGGCTGGACATCATCATTGAGCTGTGGACCAACCCAAAGGCTACATACTCGGGCCGTTACTACAGCTTCGAAAACGTGAACCTCACCGTGCGACCCGTCCAGCAACCCCGGCCGCCGATTTGGATAGGCGGCGGAACTCGGGCAGCCCTCCGCCGAGCCATAAGGGTGGGCGATGTCTGGGCGCCGACCGCGTTCAGTTTTCCGCCGGAAGAAGGGGTCCCCCGCCCTGTGGTTACCGGGACCCGTCTTCGAGGCGCTGTCACGGCGGGCGATGTCAAGGAAGAGCTGGCCTGGGCCAACGAGCAGCGCAAGGCCCTCGGCAAGCCCCCCCTGGAATGTGCGGCGGGCGCGGGTATTCCCCTGACGTTCTTAGATAAGCCTCAGAAGGGACCTCCCCGCTCCCGCAAGGATGTCACCTATTTCACCTCCCGGGGTACGCCAGATGAGCTTTTGGAGGAGTTCGCCGCTTTCAAGGAGGCCGGCGTCACTAACTTCTCTGTCAAGTTCACCGGCGACACGCCAGAGGACTACCTCCGAGACGCGGAAACTTTTGCCACCCGTATCATGCCCGCATTGGGCTAGGAGGGCTGTGTTTCGCCCGATGACGCAGGCCCGAGGGACGGCTTATCTCTGAACGCCTCAAGGGTAACTTCTGGAGCGAGCAAGCATCCAGTCTATGACGATATTCGTCATCGTTTCGTCCCTGTATATAAGAGGGGTTGACAATATCTACAAAGGTCACTATCCTCCGGCGCATACCAGGTGAGTACTGGGATAACGCCCTGATAAGGTAGCGTGCCCAAGGGAGGCCGTATCATGAAACGGTTCGTGACTCTGACAACTGTTGGATTGGTCGTAGCTCTTCTCATCGCCGCGTGCGGAGGGGGTGGCGATCCTACAGCGACTCCGGCTCCCACGGCAACGCCGCAGCCGACAGCAACCCCAGTGCCGGGCCAACCTACCTCAACGCCCGCGCCAACGTCCACACCGCAGCCAACGATAACGCCCGTGCCCACGGCGACGGTGCCTCCAACGATTACGCCGACGCCTGAAGGGATCATCCAGCGAGGTGGCGTGCTGGTCCAGGGCGATGGCGTCGGCGGCGCCCTGGCTATCAACTCCTTCCAGGACGGCATAAGAAATCCGCTTTGGGGCCCGGCCAACGGAGTAAGCTCCCGCCTCGTCTACCAGACACTGTTCCATAATGACCCCTACAACAACAACGTCTTTGAGGGCATCCTGGTCGATACATGGGTGTTCAGCGCAAGCGCCGACAAGCTCACCATCCAGCTCAAGCCGGAAGCTATATGGGCGGATGGCATGCCGGTCATTGCCCAGGACGTAAAGTTCACCATCGATACCATAGTCAACCCGCCCGAAGAGTTCACCTCCGGCAGGAACATCAGGACATCCGTAGCCAGCACCGCGGTTATCGATGAAAGGTCGCTAGAGATAACCCTTAATGGGCCTGACGTTTCCTTCCTTTCGTTTGTGGCGGAGCCATCGGCCCTCATCCGACCGGCGCACCGGACACTTGAGCAATCGGCCAGGGAGCCCATGGGATCCGGCGCATTCGAGCTCATAGACATCCAGGATGGCGTCAAGTTCACCTTTATCAACAACCCGCGTTACTGGCTGAAGGACAGTGAGGGCGGCCAGCTGCCCTACCTGAACGGTGTTGAGAACATCATCATCCCTGACCCAAGCCGGGCTTATGCCGCCATTTTGACGGGCCAGCTCGACATGCTGAACACCATCTGGCGCACGACGATCGTCTCCAAGATAGACGATATCAACAGGCGTATGCCAACGGCCACCCAGCAATTCCTGGTTGGCGGGAGCCACGGGTGGGGGGTCAGGAATAAGGCTCCGTTCACTGATCTACGGGTAACGAAGGCGCTGAACATCATCACCGACCGTTTGCTCATGGTAGAGCTGGCTTTTGCCGGGTTCGCCGTGATCGACGGGGCGGGGGCGATGCCTGCCAGCAGCGGTCTGCCGTGGGCCCTCCCCATGGATGAGATAATGAGCACCCCCGGTTGGCGCTACCTGAACAGGAACACCGGCGAGCTGGAGCTCGACGTGTTCAAGGTCCAGGAGGGGGGCGACACGGTCTACGAGAAGGACCCTGCAGACATTGCAACGGCGATGCAGCTCTTGGATGAAGTGGGGTTGATCCCATTCCCGGACATAACGATAGCCTCAGATAACATCTTCGAGCCTCGCGCCGTGGTTATCGCCGGGATGCTCCAGGAGCTGTTGGGGAACAAAGTCACCCTGGACATCGTGGACATTTCCAGCAACATACAAAGGATCCGAGCGGGTAACTTCGACGTCGTTGTCTGGCTCGTCCACACCGGTACAGCAGAGCCGAGCATATCCCTGGGTCAGTTCCTTTCTGACGGAGGGTTCTGGGACCATGGGTTCGACACGTCTGCCCTGGACGCTCTTCACGTTGCACAGAAATCGGCAATCGATCCAGCCGAGCGCAAGGAAATCATCTTTGAGTTCCAGCGGCGAATCATGGAAGGGGAAAGCGCCCGGATTCCCGTGGTCAACTCTCGTGGCCCCGGCGGACTAGCTCGAGAGTGGGTCCGGAACGTCGCTCAGCCGGTCGTTACAGGAAGCAATACCTACTCCCTCGATCGGACCTGGCTGGCGGAGCGGTAGCACTGGACCAAGATTCCTCACCGGCTCTCATCATGTAAGTCAAGACATGGGGCCGGTTGAGCGCTACGAAACAATAAGGGGGCTGTCACGGTGACAGCCCCCTTATTGTTTCGTAACGTTTGTATGTCGACTATACGTGCGCGTTCTTCATGACTGGCTGCCCAAAGGGGCAGACCGCGAAGGCTCGGGTAGAAGCGTAATCCCCTTGGCATCCAACAGTCGCTTGAACCCCTCCGAGTCCGTCGGCGTTACGCCAGTCCCGTTGGGACCGATGAAGACCTCGAGAATGGTCGTGCCCTGTTTCCCCGCGATGAGGGGGCCGAAGGGAGTCCCCTTCTCCAGAATGATCGTGGACCCCGGCAGGCACGGGACATCCCCCACAAGGAGGTCTCCTTCAAGGATGTGGATCACCTCATCCCCCGTGTGGCTATGCCTCTCCAGAACGAGGCCAGGGTCGTACCGCGTGTAAAGGACGACCCGATCAGGAGTCCGCTGGATTTGTCTTATATGTACAGCGACCCTTTTGCCCCCTTGCATCTGGGGCCTCACTTCTTGCCAAGGAATGTCGTCCAGGTTCTCAATGGTCAAGCCGGACATCGTCTCCCCCTTTATCGCAAATCGGGGCGCGAGACCGGGAGCCGCCCCGGCCCCATCATACACCTCGGTGATAAAGAGAAAGCCAGGCACAGGTCCCACCACCGTATCGACCTTGTTGACGGCGCAATAGACCGGATGTACACTCGCCCCTTGTAAGGGGTTGCCTCCGTCGGGCGGAGGCAACTTGAAAGCGTGACTCCTGGATCAAAGGGGGCTGTCCCGATGGCAAAAGAGCACCGTGTTATTTCAGCGGACTCCCACGTGAACCCGCTGCCGACCATCTTTCAGGAATACACGCCGGCGAAGTTCAGAGATCGCGCTCCTCGCGTCGAGCAGAGGGGCGATCGGCAGGTCATGGTCTTCGATGGGAGGGAGTCCGGCGCCACCGGGCTCTCTTCGATAGCCGGCACAAAGTACAAGGATTACAAAATTCAGGCCAAGACCTTCGACGTGGGGCGCAAGGGCGGCTTCGACCCCCATGCGCGCGTTGAGGACATGGACCTGGACAGCGTGGACGCCGAGGTCCTCTACGGCGGCACCGTGAACCTGCAAACGGACGACCGCGATCTCCGGGTCGCCCTCATGCAGGCCTACAACGACTGGTTGGCGGACTTCTGCAAAGCGTACCCGGACCGGCTCGTCGGCATCGCCGAGATCCCTACCTACGACACGGACCTGGCCATCGCCGAGGCCACGCGCATCCGCAAGAACGGTCTCCGCGGCGTGCTCATTCCGGCTATCCCTGGGATCGAGGGGTCCTGGTCCACTCCGGCCGACCGTCCATACACCGACTCCTGGTACGATCCCCTCTGGAGCTGCCTGGCGGACCTGGAGATGCCCGCCCACATGCACCTGGGGGCCAGGCCCCTCACCAACGGCCTGGCGAGCAATCTCATTGTCTCAGTCACCTGCAACAAGGCGATGATGATGGAGCCCATCGCCAGCCTGATCGCCTCCGGGGCTCTGGAGAGGCACCCCAAGCTCAAAATTGTCTCGGTGGAGTCAGGCATCGGTTGGATGGCCTTCACAGTCCCGTGGATGGACAAGGTCTGGGAGAAGCACCGGTACTGGACAGAAAGTCCGCTGAAGGAGACGCCCAGCTTCTATTTCCATCGCCAGGTACTGGGCACCTTCATCGAGGATGAAGTAGGGGTGAGAGAGCGCCACGTCATCGGAGTCGAGAACATCATGTGGTCCACTGACTACCCCCACGCCGATAGCACATGGCCCCACTCGCAACAGGCTATAGAGGCGGACTTCCAGGGCGTCCCTGAGGACGAGAAGCGGCAGATCATCGGCGGGAATGCCGCCCGACTGTACGGCCTGTAGCCGGACCTGACAACCGGCCAGGTCTTACCGGTACCAGCCGCTCCTGAGCACTTTGCCGGGTAGGACGCCTACTTCGTTCCCTTCCCAGATAGTAGGTTGTCCGTTGACGATGACGTACTGCACCCCCGTGGCTTTCTGGATCCAGCGGGTCAGCCCTCCGGGGAAATCGTTTGCAGGTTCTTTGTCGAGAGCGTCGAGGCTGGCGGGATCGAAGACCATGATGTCCGCCGCGGCGCTCACGCGGAGAGTGCCCCTGTCGGCCAAACCAAGGAAACGCGCAGGCACCGAGGTGATCTTCTTGACGCCTTCTTCCAGGCTCATGATGGCCTTGTCCAGCACCCATCGGCGAAGGAAGTAGGTCCCTTCGCCGGCTTTGCATTCAGCCCCGAGATGGGCGCCGGCGTCGGAGGTCATCGGGACGCAATGGGGGTTGCTATAGACCCTTGCCTTGGCTTCGTCGAACCAGTCGGACGCTGGCTGAAGCCGGGTCAGCAGCACGGTTTTGAGGTCCTCGGAAAGCGACAAGTCCAGCAATGCATCCGCCAGGTGCTTGCCCCGCTTCGTCGCGATCTCTCGAACGCTGAGTCCTTCGAATTGGCGGTTCTCTTCCCGCTGGACCTGGTGGATGCCGAGCACGTCCCAATTGATTCGTGGCCGGCGCATGACCTTCCCGTTCATCTCCGCCTCGGCGTCCACCTCGTCCCGAAGCTTTTGTCGTAGCTCTGGTGAGGCGAACAATCCTTGGCGCTCCTCAGCGGGTTTGTCCATGATGCTCATCCAGGTATCCATGCTGTTGAAATGGGTCGTCCCGCCGTACAGGCTGACGTACTTGTAGAAGGGCTGCGGGCTCGACACACCCCAGATGTCCGCACCCTTGGCCGTGGAGGCGCCCATGAACTCCCAGGCGTCTCCCCCGCCAAAGCCGTTAAGTTGAATGGGCTTCCGAGCAGCGTCCGTCATCTGCAGGATTAAGTCTTTGTCCTCCTGCGACATGCCTCCAAAGACCCCACTGGGAATGAGTCCCATAGAAGTGGCGGGTAAGTTGCGTAGCTCGCCGGCCAGCCTGATCAGCTCCTCTGGAGCAGCCTGGCGGCTGGGGACCGGTCTCACCTCCCAGTCGTAGTGGCTGGGGGCCCTAGACGAGGTAAAGCCAAAGGCGCCGCCGGCGATGCTATCGCGGAGATCGGCGCACATGGCATCGATTTCATCCGCGGTAGCCTCCCTCTCTAGCGAATCGGCCCCCATGACGTGGTACCGAAGGGAGGAGTGGCCGACCATGGCCACGACGTTGAGTCCTAACCCGCGGTCCAGGGTGTCCAAGTACTCCTTGAACGAGACCCAGGACCAGGGCAGGCCGGTCCTCAGGAGCTCCATAGGCATCTCCTCAACCCGGCCGAACATGTGGATCAGGTACTCCCGATTCTCCGGGAGGCACGGCGCCAGGCTGTAGCCGCATAAGCCGGTCATGACCGTGGTAACCCCGTGCCAGGACGATGGGGTGCCCTTCGGCTCAAACAGCAGCTGCCCGTCCAAATGGGTGTGAGGGTCTACGATCCCCGGCGAGACGATCAGTCCCGTTGCGTCAATCACCTGTTCCGCGCCGTCCAGGTGGTCCCCCATCGCCACGATCTTGCCGCCATTAACAAGGAGATCCGCCTGATACCGCGGCGCCCCTGTACCATCCACGACGGTCCCGCCTCGTATAAGAAGTCCACTCATCATTAGCTCCCAAACTCGACAGTTAGCATGCTACACACACGACTCGCGTTTCCGGGCCGTCTCGGCGGTCCCGCTGCTCATCACAGCCACCATGTCTAGAACTCAGCACCGACGCCAGGGAATGGGGTAATTTTCGCGTAGCCTCGCGCCGCATGTAACGAGCAATCCGAGCCAGCCGGAACCGTGAGTTACCTCGAATCTCCACCCCTTACGGCATGGAGGTTACCTTTCACTCCAATCCATGTCAAGTCTCATTTGCGAACGTAGCAAGCCCTGTTGCGAAGCCTACTACTCCTCCAGGATATCCCCAACGAAATACAAGCCAACAAGCCTGGACCCGACTGCTTTACGACGCCAACCGGGAGCAGGACGGAGCCCGGTCCTGGGACGACGCACTGAAAAAGCCGGCTGCCGAGAAGGCGGGAGGCATGTAGAGGACGCGGCACTGCCCTTCTGGGTGCCTTCGGCCCGCGCTACACCATATGGGTGCCGAGGTTGGCGTGGAGGGTCTGGCCGGAGAGGGCGTTGCTTTCGGAGATGGCCGCATAGATCATAACTTCGGCCACCTCTTCGGCTGCTAAGGATCGGTTGAAGGGAGTCGAGCGAGCCTGCATCCCCTCCGCCGGTTCGGACGGCCCTTGTTCAGCGCCCATTGCGGTATTGGTAGGGCCGGGCGCCACCGTGATGACACTGATGTTATCGGGTGCCAGCTCCAGCGCAAGGTTTTTGCTGAAGATAACCACCCCGGCCTTCGAGGCCCCGTAGACCCCCAGGCCGCCCTTCAACGGCTGAAAGGCCCCGCCCGAGGCTGTGTTCACGATCCGTCCACCACCTTGCTTCCGCATGTAGGGGACAACCGCCTGGCAGGTGAGAATGGTGCCGCGCAGATTGACGTTGATGAGCCTGTCGAAGTGCTCGTCGGTAATATCGTCAATGCCGGCCATCTCTACAATGCCTGCGATGTTCGCCAGGACATCAATGCGCCCGAACTCCTTTACGGCCCGCTCCACCATGGCCTCAACGTTGGCGCGCTGGGAGATATCCGTCTGCACATAGATGGCGTCTTTTCCGGTTTTCTCCTTAACCGCCGTCACCGCCTCCTGGCCCCAGTCATCCCGAACGTCGGCTATCACGATATCCATGCCATGCTCGGCCAGACCCAGGGCGGTTGCTCGTCCCATGCCCCAGGGCCGGGCAGCCCCGGTAACGATAGCCACCTTCCTTTGGGAAGTCATATGCCTCTCCTTCTCTCGACTACCAGCCATAGCAGGAGCAGGTGTTACGCCTTACAGCACGCCTTCTTGTGGCATCACCACGATCTCATCGACCGCCGCCGTCGATGAGATCGTCAGGGTGGCTACCACGGACTCGGCCACATCTTCGGGCCGCAGCATCTTGGCCCTGTCCGGAGTCCACTCCATCGGGTCCCAGAGTGGCGTGTCCACCGACCCCGGTGACACGGTAATAACCCTGAGCCCTTGTTTTCGCACCTCCAAGGCCAAGGCCCGAGAGAAGCCGAGAACCCCATGCTTGGCTGCACAATATGCCGTCGAGTTCTCGAACCCTTGATGAGCGGCTATCGAAGCGATATTGACGATGTCTCCCCTGCCCCTCTCGAGCATATGCGGTACCACTTGCCTGCAGCAGAGGAAGACCCCCTTGAGGTTCGAGTCCACCACCTGGTCCCACTGCTCCAAGGCGGTCTCCCCAATCGGAGTAAAGTACACGGACCCGGCGCTGTTCACCAGGATGTCTACGCCTCCGAACGCGCTCACCGCGCTCTGGACTGCGCGACGGACTGGCTCCTCCTGCGCTACATCCGCGGGGGCGATCAGAGGCTTCTCACCATCGTTGCGCAGGTCGTCGGCGATGGCTCGAAGCTTGTCCTCCGAGCGCGCTACCAAGCAGAGCTTGACCCCCTCCTGTGCAAGCCGTCTCGCGATCGCCAGGCCGATGCCGCTGGAGGCCCCGGTTACGATACAGGCTTTACCTTTAAGGGACAGCACGGCCCTCTTCCTTTTCTCCGGCATATTCGAAGCTATTGTCCCGAGTCTCCACCAGCCTTAGCCTGTGAAGCTTTCGGTCCGGAATCGCATCCCGGAGGAGGCTCCACACCTGGCGAACGATATTTTCACCAGTGGGGACCATCTCCAGGTAGTCCTCCACGTCCAGGTTCAGATGTTTGTGGTCATACCGCTCCACCACCTGTTGCTGCACGATGGCATCGAGCAGCCCCAGGTCGAAGCACATGCCGGTTTTCGGGTCCACCTCGCCCGCGACCGTGACGAACAGCTGATAGTTGTGGCCATGCCCGTTGGCGTTAGCGCACTTGCCGAAGACCGCTTGATTCTCGGCCTCGGAAAGCATCGAGGAAAAAAGACGATGGGAGGCTGCGAAGCGGTACCGGCGCGAAAGGTAGACTCTGCCGTGAGGGCTTCCCATCATGAACCCCCGTCATGCTCCACGTACAAGTCCTCGTCCTCGTGAAGTCGGACCCCTGCCAGCCTGGCGCCATCCGGGAGCCGCGCCTGGACGAGCTCGAATAAGGTTACCGCCAGGTTCTCAGTCGTTGGGATTCGTTCCTTGAAGTAGGCTGTGTCCTCATTCAGATGCTTGTGCTCGAACTCGTCGAGAACCCCTTCCACGACCGCCTTGATATCCACGAGATTGATGACCATCCCGGTAATCGGGTCAACGGGGCCTCGAACGGTCACTTCAAGTAGGTAATTATGGCCGTGGCCGTTAGTGGAGGCGCACTTGCCGAAGACCCTGAGGTTCTCCGCCTCCGACCACTCCGGGAGGTAGTAGCGATGGGAGGACGAGAACTCGAAACTCTTCGTCAACGAAGCCTCAGTCATCAGCCCTTCAACCCTTTCTTGAGCCAACCCGCCAGCTTTCCCGTACCGGGTTGGACCTCTCCCACCCTGGCTGCTTTGACGGACCTGGGCATCGGCGCCGGCGCTCGACCTGTTTCGTGGCTCACAGTGTAGCACAGGCAACAACCGCTCCTGATCGGCTCGACGACGACGAGGAAGGGCTATCTCGCGATGAGTAGAACCAACGCTACCTCGCGGTTGTCTCGCTCTCTCGACCATCGAGCTTGAACTGAGCGGATGCCTCGTCCAGTGTCTTGGCCAGATCGGCCAGGGACTGGGAGGAAGCCACGACCTGCTGCACCTGCGCGCTGATCTCCTCCGCTGCGGCGGATGCCTCCTGAGCGCCTGAGCTGCTCTGCTCCGACGCCGCGGCGACGGACTGGATCGCGTCATTCACCTGGTTGCTGTTGGCCGCCATCTGCTGCGTCGCCGCCGTGTTTTGCTCCACGATGGTGTTCACACCGTCGACGGCCTTCACGCCTTCATCGGCGGAGGCGGCCATCTCCTCGGCGCCGGCGGAGATCTGCTCGATCTGCGCGGCAACCTTGCTGACGGCGTCCAGGATCTGGCCCAGGGCCTTGCCCGCCTCGTCGGTCATCTGCGCCCCCTCCTCCACCTCCTTGGCCTGCTCTTCCGTGGCCTTGATGGACTCAGCCACGCTGGTCTGAATGCTGTCGATCAGGCTGGCGATCTCCTTGGTGGCGTCGGTGACCCGCTCGGCCAGCTTCCTGACCTCGTCCGCCACCACGGCAAACCCGCGGCCTTGCTCCCCGGCCCGCGCAGCCTCGATGGCCGCGTTGAGGGCCAGCAGGTTGGTCTGGGCGGCGATATCGTCGATCACCGCCACGATCTTGCCGATCTCCTGGGACTGTCCGCCGAGCTTGTTGATCTGCTCCGACGACAGCTCCACAGCCGCCTTGATACGGCCCATGCCTTCCACGTTCTTGTCCACCATCTGGGCGCCCTGTTGGGCAGCCTCATTCGCTTCGCGCGAGCCGTCCGCCGCCTCCTGAGCATTCTTGGCGACTTCAGCGGCGGCGCCGGATACCTGGTTCATGATGGAGACGGTCTGCGCCACGCCGGCCGCCTGCTCCTGGCTGCCCTGCGCGATGTGCTCGATCGCCCTGGTCAGCTCTCCCATGGCGCCTCGAGCCTGGTCCACGCTCTCCACCTGCGACGTCGCCCCCTGGGCCACCGCTTGGCTGGTGGAGGCAATGCCGCTGGTGGCCTTCCCGGCCTCGTCGGAGGCGCTGGCCAGCTGGCCGCTGGCATCCGTCAGGTCGACAGCGGTGCCTCGGACCCGGCCGATGAGGGTCTTGAGGCTATCCAGCATCCGGACCACCTCGTTGCCCAGGACGTCCTTCTCCGAAGCGGCCTTGGCGGTGACGGATAGGTCGCCATCGGCGATGGTCTCAGTGACCCGGGTTATATCCTGTATGTAGCTCTGCATGTCGCCGTAGGACTTGGCCATCTCACCGATCTCATCGGACGACTTCACCTCCACCTTGGCGGTGAGGTCGCCAACGGCGATCTGCTTCATCGCCCCGGCTACCTCGCTGACGCCCTTGGAGATCATCCGCGACAGGAGGAAGCCCAGCGCCAGCATTAGTGATAATGGCGCCTGCCGTTATGCCGATGCCCATCGTCTGTGACGAGTTAGCCGTTGCCGCAACCGCGAGGGCCCGCTCTTCTTGCAGGGCGATCTGAGAAACGAAAAACGCGTCGAGATCGGCGCGGATTACATCCATGCTTTCTTTCCCGACACCCCGGTCGACCAGAGCGATCACATCCTTCATTGTTTCTGGATGGTCGAGGATCTCGATGCGGGCGTCAATCTCGGGTTGAGCAGCCGCCTCTATCCAGCTTGTCACCGCGGGCTGTATGGCATTGATTTCCGCCGCGGTGACGCCGGCTTCTTCATGGTGCAGCTCACTCAGCTTCGCGATATCGGCTGTCAATATGGCTTGTCCGTCTATGAACTGCTCAAGAGAGGCATCGTCGCCGGTGAGCAGGAATCCACGCTGTCCGGCTTCCATATCGACCACATCCAGCGTAATGACCTCAACCAGGAATTCCCCTTCAAAGTCATGGGCAGCCGCGAATTTGGCGTCGATGCCCGCCAGCAACGCTCGAATAGCGTCGAATTTCTCCTTACCCACGGTCCTGGCCGATATCTCGTCAAAGTGGTCGTGGGCTTCTTGTCCCACTTCTACTTTTTCCCTCAAGGCGATCGCCGGCTCCGCGTGCAAGGTGAGCCACTGATCCTTATCGTGAGAGAGCTCGTTTAGGCTGGCTACCGCTTCCGGAAAATCGGACACGAGCTCTAGCTCCTCCGCCATGACCTCGTCAAAGTGGACCCGGCCGTCGTTGTAAGGCTCCAGGAATTCCTCTTCACCGGTTACCAGGTATCCCCGCAGGCCGGTCTCCATATCCGCCATCAGGCCCGCCAGCTTTTGGGCATTGGTGAGCACCGGTGTGTCGTGGTGCACGAGAATGTCGAACTTGTTGTTCAAGGTGTTCATGTTGGTGAGCAGCATGATCGCAAGAACGATCATCGCCAACGCGGCGAATGCGTACCCGGCGAGAAGCTTGAAGCTGATGCTGCGATTGAGAAACACGCCCATATCATTTGCTCCTTTTCAAATTCCCCATGAATACAGATGCACTGTGCGAAACCCGGCAATGCCGGTCCCCATTTCGCTTCAGTTCAACAGCCCCGCTTGTCGTCTGGTTGGCCTCCTATCGTTAGCCGGCAGGGCTGTTGCCTCCGGCGAATCTCCCAGGGTCCACTGTGCATGGGCTTCCAGGCGCAGAGAGCGCGCTCTTCACCTGGAGATTTGCGGGTACATCCCCTAACACTCGTGTGACCCGAGATTGATCGTATTTCAGGCAACTACCTCCATCAAGCACCGCTTGGTGCCAAACATCACAGGCCAATCGGCCAGTGCCGAGTGGACCGTTTGGCTCATAGGCGGGACGAGTCAGCCATGCCATTCGGCTAACTCGCGCTTTCGTAAACTCATTGAGGTGGGGGCTCGTACCACAGCCGCAGTCCCTCTCGTGTCTCCGTCGTTGACAGTCTTCGAGGCGGTGTATACAATGAGCCGCGATTTCTCGGCCACCCCAACCGAGGACTTCTGTATGGCCCAATCAGTGAGGAGGGGGGCGAATGCCAACTCGAGCCTTCGTGCTGATCGAGACCGGAGTGGGAAAGACCAGGGATGTGGTTGCCATCGTCCGGGGAGTGAGCGAGGTCGCGTCAGTGGACGCCGTCACGGGGCCCTACGACATCATCGCCATCCTTGAGGCGCCGGACCTCAGCGCGGTTGGGGATGTCGTTACGGGGCGCATACATACGGTGCCCGGGGTCGTGAGGACCGTGACCTGCCTGGCAGTGTCGCTTCCTTAACTCAAATCCGTCGAAGAGGCTGAGGGTGAGCAACAGCCCACAAAGATAATAGGAGGCAAGGCGTGGACCTGGGACTGAGCGAAGAACAGGAGATGATCAAGACCACCTCACGGGACTTTCTTGACAAAGAATGCCCCAAGAGCCTGGTGAGGGCGATAGAGGAGGACGAGAAAGGTTACTCCCCAGAGCTTTGGAAAAAGATGGCGGCCCTGGGCTGGATGGGTCTGGTCTTCGAAGAGAAATACGGAGGCACTGAGAACAGCTTCACGGACCTGTGCGTCCTTATCGAGGAGCAGGGAAGAGCCCTGCTGCCAGGCCCCTTTTTCTCAACCATCGTCCTCTGCGGAATTCCCATTGCCGAGTTTGGGACCGAAGCGCAGAAGGAAGAGCATCTCCCCAGTATCGCCGATGGCAACCGCATCATGGCCTTCGCCCAGACAGAGCCCACCGCCACGTGGGAAGCCTCCGGAGTGGAACTTAAAGCTACAGCTCAAGGCGACAGCTACACCCTAAACGGCACCAAGCTGTTCATCACTTCGGCCCATATTGCGGATTACCTTTTGGTCGTGGCCAGAACGAAGGACGGGGGGAAACCGGAAGATGGCATTACGTTGTTCCTCGTCGACGGCAAGAGCGCCGGAATTAGCTACGAGCCGCTGAAGACGATAGCGACTGACCACCAGAGCGAGGTGGTGTTCAAGGATGTCAAAATCCCCGCTGCAAATATCCTGGGCAAGGCCAACGAAGGCTGGAAGATCGTGGAGCGAATCGACGCCCTGGGAGCGGCGGGCAAATGCGCCGAGATGGTGGGCGGAGCTCAGCGTGTGCTGGAGATGAGCGTGGACTACGCCAAGCAACGCGTGCAGTTCGGGCGGCCCATCGGCAGCTTCCAGGCCATTCAGCACCACTGCGCCAACATGGTGACGGACGTGGACGGCTCCCGCTACATAACTTTCGAGGCGATCTGGCGAATCAGCGAAGGGTTGGATTCGGCCAAGGAAGTCTCCATGGCCAAGGCATGGACCAGCGATGCCTACCGGCGAGTCTGTGCCCTGGGCCACCAGATCCATGGCGGCATCGGCTTCACGAAAGAGCATGACATGCAGCTCTATTATCGCCGGGCCAAAGCCGCGGAGCTGGCCTTCGGCGATGGAGACTACCATCGAGAGCTTGTAGCCCAGCAGCTGGGATTCTAAGACAGCCATAGCAAAAAAAGGGTTGGCCTCGAATTCGGGGTCAGCCCTTTTTCGCTTTCTGGAGTAGCTCATGCCAGACGACTGCATTTTCTGCAAAATAGGTACAGGAGAGATCAAGGGTGATGTGCTGGACCACGACGACATGGTCCTGGTGCTCAACGACCTGCACCCCCAGGCCCCGGTGCACCTCTTGGTCCTTCCCTTCCGGCACATCTCTTCGGTGGCCGACCTCGGGGAGGCCGATGGAGAGCTCATCAGCCGCATGGTGCTGGTAGCCAACAGGGCCGCAGCCCAACAGGGTCTGGCGGAAAAAGGCTACCGCCTGGCCATCAATTGCGGCATCGAGGGGGGCCAGACCGTGGAACACCTGCATATGCACGTGCTGGGGGGTAGGCAGCTCAGCGGGGCTCTTGGGTGATCTCTCTTGCTGAGAGATCGGTACGGCTGCTATACTGTTGGGCAGGCTTGCAGACCCATTGGAGTGGAACCATGTCACACAAGGCCCAGATGAAGGGCGCCAAGAAGCACCGTGGCGCGAAGCGCGGTGGTATATCCCAGGCCAAGGCAAATCGCAGTAACCGCCCGAAGGTCATCCCGATGGAGGTACTGCTAGGCGAGAAGCCGTTCAAGTAGGGCCGGTGCTTCCACCGCCCCTGCGTAGCCTTTCCTACCGATCCCCCCATCCCGTTTCAGCCAAAAAGGGCGGTCCCATGACCGCTCTTTCCGTTGCCGCGTTGACACGCCCCAGGGCCGTTGCTACACTCCCGCCAAAATCCTCCCACCACCAACAGATCGAACGACGGCGCAAGAGGGGAGAGGAGCCCATGGTGGTCACGCTGAAAAGCTCCGGTACAACGGCGCAAGAAGCCATCTCGGCGCGACGAATCTTCGACCCGGTCGCCGGCTCGTATGAGCTCTGGGCCCAGACGCTGGGCCTATTCCAGTACCGCAAATGGCGGAGGCATCTGGTGTCCCGGTTAGGAACGGCCCAGGAGGGGCTGTTACTGGATGTCTGCACCGGGCCGGCTGGAGTCGCGATGGAGATGGCAGCCGCGGGTGGCCGCCGGGTCGTAGGGGTCGACCTCAGTCGCAAGATGCTGGGGGCCGGGGTGGCCGTCGTACAGCAGCGCGGGTTAGAGGACAAGGTGCGATTGGCACAAGCGCGAGCTGAAGCATTGCCCTTTCCAGACGCCTCCTTCGACGCCGTCGTGTTTACCTTCCTGCTCCGGTATGTCCAAGACCCCGAGGACGTGCTACAGGAGCTGGTCCGGGTGTTAAGGCCAGGTGGCAGGCTGCTCTCGCTGGAATTCTCGGTCCCGGACAACCGAGCGGTGCGAGCGCTGTGGCTCCTGTACACCCGTATCGTGTTGCCGGTCGCCGCCTTGCCCATATCCTCCGGCTGGCGGCGTGTCGGGCGGTTCCTCGGCCCCAGCATCTCCGCCTTCTATCAGCGCTATCCGCTAAAAGAGCTCACCGAGACCTGGAAGCGGGTGGGCATGCGTGAGGTGGGCCTCCAGAGAATGTCACTGGGGGGCGCCGTTATCATGTGGGGCACAAAGGGCGCCTAGGAATGGGCGGCAACCTGCGACCGGCGTTCTACGCTCTGCCCTCAGGCGCTTGGCGGGACTATCTCACGCTTCTGCATCCGCCCTATACCCTGTGGCATTTGAGTTACGTCGTCCTGGGCGCAGCAGCCGCTCCCGACCTGGACCTTGGGTTGTTGGGATGGACGTTGGGCGCCTTCTTTCTCGCCGTCGGCATCGGAGCCCACGCCCTGGACGAGCTCCAGGGCCGCCCCCTAAAAACGCGCATCCCGACCTTGACCTTGCAGTCCCTGGCGGCTCTCTCGGCCGTCGGCGCCCTGGCTATCGGCATCTACGGCGTCGTCAACGTCTCTGCTTGGCTCCTCCTTTTCATCGGCGCCGGCATGTTTGTCCTGTTTGCCTATAACCTGGAGATCATGGGAGGCCGGTTCCATTCAGATTTCTGGTTTGCTCTGTCCTGGGGCGCGTTCCCCTTTATCGTTGCCTACTGGGCCAGCGCCACGAGCTTCAGCGCCGGTGCTGGTCTTCTGGCCGCCGGGTGCTTCGGCCTGAGCCTTGTCCAGCGCAAGCTGAGCACCCAGGTCCGGTCAATCCGCCGGCGGGCCGAGAGCGTCAGCGGCTCCATCGTCTATACGGATGGCACCGAGGAGCGTATCGGCCCGGAAAGTCTCGTACAAGCGCCGGAAGCCGCGCTCCAGGCCCTCACAGGGGCTGTCATCGCCCTGGCGTCGGGATGGCTAGCTCTGCGAGTGCTCTAAAAAAGGGTGAGCTCCTCCTTCAACATTCTGCTAACGCCACCCTGAGCCCGCAGAACGCCCGAAATCCGGTCAGTGACCCTCGTCACGTAATGACGAATATCGCAACGTATTACGGAATTCGTCATTACAGCTCCCTACGAAAGGCTGACGAAAAGGCACATGCATGTCCACTTATCGTCGTTTTTTGGTTTTGTCTTGGGCTTGTTCAAACTCTAATCGAAATGATATGATTGCATTAAGCCGTTTTTGGAGGAGAGAAGTTGAAAGTCTTACGCACTACCATCGTACACCCTCTCAAGGGTCGTCGGGATGAGGTCTCGGACCTCCTTGGCGAACTCGGAGGGTACCTGTCACAGCAGCCTGGCTTCATCTCAGGCTACGAGGCAAAAGGTGAAGATGACGCCCTGTGGCGAGTATCCCTCTGGGACAGCAAGAAGGACGCCGACCGCGCAGCCAACCAGGTACACACTATAGCCCTTCGCGCCAGGCTGAACGCCCGGACGATGCCCGATCGCGAGGACCATCTCGTGGAGGTCGTCCAGGAAAGGCAGACCCCCACAGCAGCAGCCGCAGCCTAACGCGACAAGAGGTGAGAGGCATGAAGAAACGCGCCCTGGAATAGGGCGCGTTTCTTCATGCCTCTCTGGACCCCGCCGTATCCCCTGCTACCTTCCCGAATACCTTTGACCTCCCTTATAGTCACTGTATAATAGCCAGGGCTGCGCCCCCTGCCCTATTTATGCCTCGAGAGGCCCTTCCACGTCGCTGGCTGCATCGAGCAGAGCTACCCGAGAAAAATATCGGCCGGCGAGGCTATACGCTCCGATGTGGTTCGCAAGCAAAGGAGGAACCTATGGGATTACTCGATGGTAAGAACGCGGTCATTACAGGATCGGGCCGCGGGCTGGGCCGTGCCTATGCCCTGGCCTTCACCGCGGCAGGCGCCAAGGTCGTCGTCAACGATGTTGACAAAGAGGAGGCCGAAAGTGTAGCCGCGGAGATCAAAGCCGCCGGCGGCGCTGCCGTAGCCAACGGCGACAGCGTCTTTCCGTACGACTCCGCGGGCAAGATTATCCAGGCCTGCGTCGACAGCTTCGGCTCCATCGACATCCTGATCAACAACGCGGGCAACCTTCGGGACCGCACCGCCCTCAACATGACCGTCGAGGAGTTCGACGATGTCACCAACGTCCATATCAAGGGCACATTCTATTGCGGGCAGCACGCCATGCGTCTCATGCGGGACCAGGGTCACGGCGTCATCCTGAATGTGACCTCCGGCGCCCACCACGGCAACTTCGGCCAGACCAACTACGCCGGTTCCAAGGGCGCCATCGCCTCCATGACCTACACCTGGGCGCTGGAGCTCCCCAGCCGCGGCATCCGCGTCAACTGCCTGGCCCCCGCCGCCCAGACCCGCATGTCCGGCTCCATCCCCGAGCGGCCCGATCGGACCGGTAGCGGCGGGCCAGCCATCAACTCAGCCGATATGGCGGCGCAGGCCGCTGTTTTCCTGGCCAGTGACGAGGCCGACTGGGTGCACGGCCAGGTCTTCCGCATGGCCGGGGAAAGCATCGCCATCATGGAGCAGCCCAAGTATGGCCTGAGCATGGTCATGCCGGGAGGCTGGACCGTCGACAAGATCAGAGAGCAGTTCCGTCAAGTTTTCTTCGGCAGGCTGGAGCCTTACGGCCTGGGCAAGCCCCCCTACGCTTGGTATGAAGGGGTGAAGGCTGTCGAGCCGCCCGAGAAGAAGAGATAACGACCCCCACAGGGCCCGGCCCAGAGGCCGGGCCTTTCCCGTTGCGGCGGGAGGGAGCGACACCATGAAAGTGCGCATAGGCACCGGGTTCATCGGTTGGCCCTTTCCCAAGGTTGAGGCCAGCTACGCCTGGGAGTTCATCGACATGTCCGAGGATCTCGGGCTGGATTCCATCTGGCTGGCAGACCGGATCGTGTCCAACGCAATCAGCCTGGAGTCGATGACCTTCATGGCCGCCCTTGCCGCCAGGACCAAGCGGATGAAATTCGGCAACAGCGTCCTGGCCCTGCCGCTGCGCAACCCTGTTGTCCTGGCCAAAGAGATCGCCACCGTGGATTTCTTGTCCGGTGGCCGCATGCTGCCGGCCGTCGGGCTGGGCACGGACAACCCCAACGAGTACGAGGCCTGCGGTATAGAGATGAAGCAGCGCGGACCCCGCACCGACGAGGCCATCGATCTCATGCGGCGGCTGTGGACGGAGGATAACGTCACCTTCAAGGGCAGGTTCTACCAGACCACGGAGGCGACGGTCACGCCCAAACCGGTCCAGCAGCCACCGCCTATCTGGATCGGCGGCCGGACGGAGGCCGCTTACCGCAGGGTGGGGCGCGTGGGCGACGGGTGGCTCACCTCGTTCCTGGACCCGCAGGAGGTCGGCCATGGGATACAGCGCATCCGGGAGTATGCCACGGAGGCGGGCCGCTCCGTCGACGATGACCACTACGGCATCATCATCAATTATTGCTTTGCGGACAGCACCGAAGAGGCTTACAAGCTGGCGCAGCCCTACCTCTTGCGGCTACGCACCGACATTCCGCCCGAGTCCTATTGCGGCCTGGGAACGGCCGAGGATATCGCGCGGGTGGTCAGGGACTACGTCACCCACGGAGCATCGAAGTTCGTGCTCAGGGCCACCTGCCCGCCGGAGATGACCCTAGCCCAGAACGAGCGCCTCGCCCGTGAAGTGGCGCCTTTGTTTCACGGGGGCTAGACCAAGGACGGTGGGTCATTGCGAGGAGTACCGACGCTTTCGGTATGACGAAGCAATCACGCGTGGTGATGAGTTTGCCACGTCCCGATTTCATCGGGACTCCCAATGACCCAGAGAGCATTCGGGCGTATTGGCAAGAATCTCCGGTCAGGTACTCAGGTCTGCGCGGCACTTGGCCGGGTCCGGCTTACGCCTTCACCGAAGCCCTGTCGCGCCGCTTGAACTCCGGCAGGACGTACTTCCCAAAGAGCCGGATCGATTCCATGATCTTTTCATGGGGGAGCTTCCCGGCCTGCATGATGAGGACGACCTGCTCCGGGTCCACCGCCGCATACTTTTCGATGGTGCGGATGCATGCGTCCGGGTCCCCCATGCAAAAGGTGCCGTCATCGATCAAGGGGGTGTGGTCGGCCTTCTTGAGCTCTTCCAACCGACGGCGTACCCGGGCATGGTACTGGTACGAGTCCGGAACGCTGTCCAGGCCCTCCCATGACTTGCTGAAGATTTCGGAGATCGTCTCGCGGTACCACAGGGCTTCGGGGCCACCGATGGCGCGGGCCTCGGCATCCCGCTCCGCGCAGAAGGCGAAGGAGAAGACGGCGATCCGATTACTGACCTGAGCCCCCACCGGCGATGCCTGTTTGAGACCCTCTCGGTAGACCCTCGCGTAGTCGATCAGCCTATCCGGGCCGGTAACGGTCATGAAGAGGGCTCCAATGCCCCTCTTGCCGGCCAGCGCCGCCGTCTCCTGCTGGGTGCACGCCACCCACATGGGAGGGTGCGGCTTCTGGATCGGTTTGGGGATGACGTTCCGCAGTGGAAGATCGTAATAGCGCCCATGGTGCTCGAAAGCATCCTGCGTCCACATCTTCGGGATGATCTCGATCGCCTCTTCCCACATCGGGCGGGTGTCCTCCAGAGCGACACCGAAGGGCGAGAGCTGGTATGGCGTAGAGGAGCGTCCGGTCCCAAACTCGACACGCCCGCCGCTCAGGACATCGAGGGTGGCGACTCGCTCGGCGACGCGCAGCGGGTGGTTCATGGGGCTGGAGGTGAGGACAACGCCGTAGCCCAGCCGCATGGTGGAGGTGCGCTCGGCCATGGCCGCCAGCAACAGGTCCGACGCGGCGGCGTGAGAGACCTCTTCCAGGAAATGATGCTCCGCGACCCAGGTATAGTCGAAGCCCTCTTGCTCCGCCAGCGCCGTCTGATCGATGGCCTGCCGGTAGATGTCGTATTCGCTCCGCGCATGCCAGGGCCTCGGTACTTGAAGCTGAAAGAACAGTCCGAATTTCACCGATCACTCCTGGGGGTACGACTCTCTCAAACGAGTCCGGGCGTGTCGGCGAGTGTAGTGACACGCCGCGGCGGTGTCAAACGCTAACGAGACTCGATGGTGGAAGCCCCGGAGGAGTTCAGGTTCTTGATGGTGGGGTTGCCAAAGTAGGTCAGCCGGGAGGCGCCGCTGAGCCTGACCGGTCCCAGCTCTTTCCGAACATCTACCGTGGCGGCGCTGGCGCCGCTGAGGGTCAGCTCCGCCCGGTCCACGGGGAAATCCGTAAAGTCGAGGGTACTCGCGCCAGAGAGTCTGACCTTGATCCTCCTAGCCGATCCATCCAGAGTGATCCTGCTGGCCCCGGACAGGTCGATGTCCGCGTCCCCTGCCCCGATGTCTCCCTCCAACCTGCTGGCCCCGGAGAGACCGATATCCAGATTATCGGAAGATTGAAAATCGGTGACGGTGGCACGGGAGGCCCCGCTGAGCCGCAACCCCCGCAGCTCCGGCATCTCGATCTCCACCCGAAGGGTCGCGGAGCTTACCGACAGTCCGCTTTCCAACCGGATCACGAGTCTGTCACCCGACCGGACAACCTCGATGCGGTCCAGGATATTGTCGTCGGCGGAGACGATGACCGAAAAGACCGCTGACCGGGTAATGGTCAGCCCAAAGGCGCTTCCCGCTTCCACCGCCGCGAAGTCGGCAACCCGTTCCTCCCGATCGACGACGTTACCGGAGCCGGCAATGGTCTCGTTCAACGAGTCGCAGGCCGCCAGTGCCAGGACAGCCAAGGCCGCCAAGCCCGCCAAGCCCGCGATGATCAGGAAGCGTCTCTTCATAAAAGCAGGTTATCCTCGTTGCAGCCCTAGTCCATGATAGCTTTTCTTAGAGGCTCTACCAACATCCCCTCTCCCCTGATGGGAGAGGGCTAGGGTGAGGGTGGAACCAAGCTGGCATGTCGTTTTTGGAATACATTTTAGAGCTCTTTCCGACGAAAAATGACCCACGCCGCCAGCGGCAGTAGCACCAGGCAGCCGCAGAGGATGCCGAAAGCCGGCCACTCATTGGACGTCTCCGCTCGAATGATGCTGGCGGCCCAATCCGGGGCAACAATTGGCAGGTAGCGGTCCGTGTCAGGGACAGCCCGAAGGGTGTTGAGGACTATGAAGGTCGCGAAGGCGAGGCCGCCCGCCAGTAGCTGCCGGGTGAACATCGCGCTCCAGAACATAGCGATGAAGGCGATGAACAAGAGGGCGGCGCCGTTGATTACCATCCCGGTGGCAAACCTGCCCAGGCCACCGTCTGCAAACAGGATGAGGATGAGCACGTAGCCTACGGTGGATGCGACGATCACGCCAATGGCGATAGACGCCAGGAGGCCCAGCGCCTTGGCGGCGACGAATGCCGACCGCGTAACCGGCTTGCTCAGGGTCATGGCGGCAGTCCCGGTAGCCCGCTCCGTGGCCAGGACACCCATGCTGATGACGATGGCGATGAAGGTACCCAGGAAAGTCATGGTGACGGCGATGCCTTCCAGGGCCTCGACGGCCTGCACGACGCCATGGGGTTCATCACGGACACGGGTAACGATGGCGAAAATGGTAGGGCCTAATACGGCCGACAGCGAAAGGACGGCGGCCATGGCGACGAATTTCCAGGTCCGGCGCTGCTCCAGGACCTCCTTGCGGAGCAGCACCCAAAAGCCGGTCATTGGGCCTCTCCCTCCCCACCAACCATCTCCACGAAGATCTCCTCCAGGCTGGCGGAGACAAGCTCGTACCGCAGCAGGGTCAAGCCTTCCTCGACCAGGAGCTTCGGCAACTCCCTTTTCGCGAGCTCCAGATCACTCGCTTCCACCTGCAACACATCCCGTCCGGACTGCTTGGCGATAGTCATGGAGCGCACCCACGGCAGTCCTTCAAGCCGTCGGAGAACGGGCGTCAGGTCCTCTTCGACCTCCACCTCGAACTTCGCCTGCCTGCCTTGGGTGCGGATCTCGTCGATGCCCCCTAACGCCACCAGGGCCCCCTTGTCGATGATCGCGACCCTGTCGCAAAGCCGCTCGACATCTGCCAGGATGTGGGTAGAAAGGAAGACCGTCGTCTCTCCCCGCAGGGCCCGTATTGTCTCCAGCATGTCGCGGCGGCCCATGGGGTCCAGGGCCGAAGCCGGCTCGTCCAGGAGCAGCACCCGAGGATGGCTCACGAGGGACTGGGCCAACCCCAGCCGCTGGAGCATCCCGCGTGAATAGCCTTGGACCCTCCTATCGGCGGCGGAGTCCAGGTCGACCTGGACCAGCAGCTCGTCGGCGCGAGAGCTGGCGATACCGCGATCAAGGCCGTACAGCCCCCCGGTGAACGTCAAGAATTCGCGCCCGGTCATCCAGGTATAGAAGGCAGGAGCTTCCGGCAGGTAGCCGATGAAGGAACGTAGCTCCAAGGAGTTACCAGACACCTCCCTGCCCTCGACCCAGACTCGGCCGGAAGTCGGCCGCGTCAGGCCCGCCAGAAGCCTGAGGGTCGTGGTCTTGCCCGCGCCGTTGGGCCCCAAAAAGCCGAAGATGGACCCCTGCTCGATGCTAAGGTCAAGCCCCTGAAGCGCCACAAAGCGACCGAACAGTTTTGTCAGACCCTCGGCTCGTATCACTTCCACAGCGGGCAACTTTCCGGGGCCGGGGTCCGGCTAGCTGTAATCGTAGAACCCCTTGCCGGTCTTTCGACCCAGGTTGCCTGCCGTCACCATTTGCTTGAGGAGCGGCGCGGCGCGATATTTAGAGTCGCCGAATTCAGCGTGCAACGTCTCGATCTCGTGCAGGCAGATGTCCAGACCTATAAGGTCCGCCAGCTCTAGCGGCCCCATGGGATGGTTGGCGCCCAGCTTCATGACGATATCGATATGATCGCGGGATGCTATCCCCTCGGATAGGAGTAGTACCGCTTCGTTGATCATGGGCCCGAGGATGCGGTTCGCCACGAAGCCGGGGGAGTCTTTGACCACAACCGGGGTCTTGCCGATGGCCTGGGTCAAGGACACGGCCTGCTCCACGGCATCGTCGCCACTCAAGTAACCCTTTACTACCTCAACAAGCCTCATCGCCGGCGCGGGGTTGAAGAAGTGCATCCCCACGAATCGCTCCGGATATTTCACCGACGTGGCGAGAAGGGTGACCGGGATGCCGGAGGTGTTGGTGGCTACCAGAGTCTCACGGTCGTAGGCCCCCTCCAGCTCGCGGAACATCGCCATCTTGACCTCGGGGTCCTCGAACACCGCTTCTATAATCACCGAGGCGTCTTGAAGCTCCTTAAGGCTTCCCGCCGGGTGGATGTTGCCCAGGATAGTGTCCATCTCAGCCTGGGCCATCTTTTGCTGCTCGACCCGTTTAGAAAGCCGTCCGGCCAGGGCCGTAACTGCCTGCTCGACAAGCTCCGTGGAGCGGTCCACCAGCAGTACCTTCTTATCCGCCTGGGCCACCACCTGCGCAATACCCGATCCCATGGTCCCCGCACCGATGATGCCGATGGGGCCCTGTTTCATTAACTACCTCCACTGAGAATCTCGCCGAAATAGTAGCACGCCGAAAAAAATGGAGTCAAACCAAAAGTCTCAAATTCGCATCCGCGCGAGGGCTTTTCGCATCCAACTGTGTGCGGTATAGTTTAGGTAGCCATCATCCCAAAGCAGAACTAGGAGGCCATGGTTTCCATGGTGCAGGATCGTAAATATTTCGACGTGTTGATCCTGGGGCAGGGCGCTGCCGCTTTCGGAGCAGCCCTCTATGCAGCCCGTTATAGGGTTTCTACGGCCATGTTCGGCGGACTCTTCGGGGGCGAAACGGCCGTCGGGGGTGTCATCGAAAACTACCCCGGCGCCCCGCAGATCGATGGCTACGATCTCATGTTGAAAATGAAGGAGCAGGTGGACGCCCTGGAGGTACCCATCATTCAGCAGAACGTGACGGAGCTACGACACCAGAGCGACTGCTGGGAAGTGCTCGCCGGTGACGAGTGGTATCAGGGGTCTGCCGTCATCCTGGCCGTAGGGCGTGAGCGGCGGAAGCTCGGCATCCCCAGAGAGGATGAGCTGGTGGGCAAGGGCGTCTCTTATTGCTCCACCTGCGACGCCCCCCTGTACCGCGACAAACGCGCCGTCGTCGTCGGAGGTGGGGACTCCGCTGTTAAAGGGGCGCTGCTCCTGGCCAAATACGCTAGCCACGTCTTCATCGTTTACCGAGGCGAAAAGTTCGTTCGACCGGAGCCCATTGCCGTCGACCAGGTTGAAACAACCCCCAACATCGAGGCCCTTTTCAACGCTCAGGTGATTGAACTGCGCGGCGAGGGCAGCCTCTCCGAGGTCGGGGTCCAGTACCACGACGGCGGAAATCGCCCTCTGCAGGTAGACGGCATCTTCATTGAGATCGGAGCCGACCCAAACAGCCAAATGGCCCAATCCCAGGGCGCGGCCGTGAACGACCAGGACGAGATCGTCGTAGACAAGGGAATGCGGACGACGGTGGAAGGCCTGTTCGCCGCCGGCGACATCACCGACGCCTCAGGAGAGCTCAAACAGACCATCACCGCCGCGGCGCAAGGGGCGATCGCAGCCACCTCCGCTTACGAGTTCGTCTCCACCCACCCGAATCGGTGCGCTATCCACGCCACAGGATACACTCTGGACGAACAGCCGCCGGCATGAGAGGCGGCTGTTCGAGACCGGAGCTCCAGCACCGTTATCTCCGGGCGTGCAAAGAACCGGACCGGCGGAAAGCTGAGGCCAAGCCCAGGGCTGACGTGCATCACGGTGCGACCCTTTGATATCGCCCCTGACGGCCTTTCCATCGGCGTCTTGGTGGCGGTCGTTGGTGTCCCGAAGGGCGGCAGGCGTACCTGCCCACCATGAGTATGGCCGCTCAGCGCCAGCGGTATCCCTCGGGCCGCTGCCTCTTCCAGGATGTCGGGGGAGTGCGATAGCAGCACCGTCGACCCCACCGAGTCCACTCCAGCCAGGGCCTGATCGAGGTCCGCAGCCTCGTTGAACATATCGTCGATGCCCACGATGGTCACTTGCGCGCCGTTGTGAGGGACTCTGACGCTGCTGTTCACCAGGACCGTGAGCCCGCACTGCTCCAGGGACCGCACCATGGCGCCGCTATCGATACGACGGCGTAGTCGGAACTTCCGCTTGAGAGGCCAGGTTGGGCCGTAGATGGCATGCTCATGGTTGCCGGGCACCGCGAAGACGGCGCGCCGATCCGCGAAGCCCTGAAGCGCCTCGGTACAACGGCCCATCGCCTCGGGCCTCGTCACAAAATCGCCGGTGATCGCCACCAGGTCCGCCTCCACTTCACGGGCGCGTTCCAGAAACCTCTCGACCATGGAGGGCCGCATCCCCACGTGCAGGTCTGAGATGTGCAGGATCGTCAGGCCATCGAGGGCCGGGTCCCAGTTCTCCAGGTGGAGCACCCGATGCCGGAGCCTAAGCCAATTCGGCTCGATAAAGTGCGCGTACCCCACCACGAGGAGTACGGCCCCCAAGACTGAAAGAAGTATCACCAGCAGCATACGGGGCCCGCCTCCTCTCGTCCCTTCGTTCGTGCGACGTCAGCCCATAAGGCTACCGCAGGCGGGAGTCACGGTCAAAAACAAGGGCCGACCCGCCGCGCGGACCCCAACCGGGAGTTTGACATCCCCTCCATGTCTGCATAGCATGAAGCCGTGGTGACCGCGCCGCGGCGCCAACATCTTCGTGGGTAAGACCCCCTAGAATAGCATCGCCTTATGCCATCCGAGCGACCTGCCGTGCGACTGCTTCACACCTCCGATCTTCACGTCGGAGACGACATCGATCCTGGCGGTCGCCAATCGGGACTCAGGGGCGTCGTCGACCTCGCCTTGGAGCACTCGGTCGACGTGGTCCTCATGGCCGGCGACCTTTTCGACCATTCCCGCGTCCGCGATGAAGCGGTACAACCCGTCCTTCAGGAGCTCTCAAGGCTCAGCATGCCCACGATTATCATCCCAGGCAACCACGATTGTGTCGGAGATCATTCGATCTACGAGCGGGTGCGACTTCAAGATGCCGGCAACCACATACACTTCGCAGGCGCTGTCGGTGGAGAACACTTGCTTTTCCCTGAGCTGCGGCTTGCTGTCTGGGCCAGGGGTATTGAGGAGCATCACCCGGGTCATCGTCCCCTCGAAGGATATGAGCCAAACAGCGAAGATGATTATTGGCGAGTCGTCCTGACCCATGGACACTATGTGCCAGGCTCTGAAGAGTCCTATCGCTCCTCCCCAATCCACGAGCACGAAATTGCCGGCCTGGAGTGCGACTACCTGGCCCTGGGTCACTGGCACAGGTTCATGGACCTGAGCGCCAATGGAGTCGCCGCCTTCTACTCGGGCTCACCGTCGGAGGCGGGCGCCGGTATCGATAGCGCCAACCTGGTCACCCTGGACCCGCGCGGAGGCGTGCGGGTCGAGCGCCTTCACCTGTAAAGGCCATCCCTGCCGTGTCTCAGAGCCCAATTGCCTCCGCCGTCCTCTTCGATCTGGACAACACCTTGCATGACCGGGATGCGGCCTTCCAGAGCTTTTGCCGAAGCCTGTTCCAGGAGAACGCTGCCATAAGCCGTACCCATACCGAGGAACAGGCGGTGGCCCTTATGGTGGAGCTCGATGATGCCGGAGAGCGTTCCAGGAGAGACCTTTTCGCTGATATCATCCGCCAATGGCCCGAGGTCTATCAGGACGTCGAGGAGGCGGTCCGGGCGTACGCCGCCTCGTACGCTCAAAGGGTCTCTTTGGACTCCGCGACGAAGCAGCTACTCCAGTACCTGCGCTCCAGGAACACCCCCTGGGGAATCGTGACCAACGGAGGCGCAGATACACAGCGTGTAAAGTTCCAAGTTCTTGGACTGGACGGACTGACCTCCACCATCGTCATCTCGGGAGAGCTCGGTTTCAGGAAACCGGACCCGGAGATCTTCAAGCGGGCCCTGGCGGAGATCGGCGCGGATGCCTCTGTTACCATCTTCGTGGGAGACAACCCCAGCGTTGATATCATGGGGGCGGCAGAAGCGGGGATGTGCACCGCCTGGCTGCACCGAGGCCGGTCCTGGCCCTACACCGACCAGCCTCCCGACAACATCCTGAATCACGTCTCCGAAGTGCGCGGCCTCCTCCGCAGTTAAGCCCCGGCTAAAACCGAGAGAAAAAGGAGTGCGATGAGCGGAGATCCAAAGCCGATAAGCCTGAAGGAGCTGGATGACCTCTTCGAGCAGGTCAACAACTGGGGCCGTTGGGGCGAAGGCGATGAGCGGGGCGCGTTGAACTTGATAACGCCGGAGAAACGGCGCAAAGCGAGCGCTCTCATGCAGGACGGAGACGTGGTCAGCGCCGCCCTTCCCCTGGCGACGCAGCTTGCCCCGGAGAACCCCAGCCCCGTGGGTCATTACATGGTCCGGGCCGGCGACCTGCCTGGGGACAGCTGCGCCGATTATTTCGCCATCGCTCCCCACGGTATGGCCAACACCCACCTGGATGCCCTTTGCCACTATTTCTACCACGGCAAGATGTACAACGGCGTCCCGGCCTCTAAAGTTACCTCCAGGGGTGCGGAGGCCAACTCTATCGAGGTCGCCCTGGACCGAATGGTCGGAAGGGGCGTGCTGCTGGATGTGGCCAGGGCACTGGGGCGAGACTGGCTGGAGCCCGGCGAGGCGATCTACATCGAAGACCTCGAAAAGGCGGAGGCGGCGCAAAACGTGCGTGTTGAAGAGGGTGACATCTTGCTGGTCCGCACGGGCCGCTTCCGCCGTCGGGCGCAGCTGGGAGGATGGAGTCCCACCTCCGGGCTGGCCGGGATGCATGGCACGTGCATGCCCTGGCTGCACAGCCGTGGGGTGGCGGCGCTGGGATGCGACGGCGTCAGCGACGTTATCCCTTCAGGCGTTGAAGGCGGCGGGGTGCCCATTCACACCGTGGCGATCCCCGGCATGGGGCTGCACCTGATCGACAACTGCGACCTGGAGCCCCTGGCCAAAGCATGCGAGGAGAAGGCCCGATGGGAGTTCCTGTTCGTTGTCGCGCCGTTGAAGCTGGTCAAGGGTACCGCCTCACCGGTGAACCCCCTCGCCATGTTCTAAGCTAGCCGGAAGAGGACTGAGGAGGAGCCATGAGCCCACAGCCGAAGCCGATGACGTTGGACGAGTTTCACGTGATATTCGAACAGGTCAAGAACTGGGGCCGCTGGGGCGCCGATGACCAGCACGGCACCCTGAATCTCATCACGCCGGAGAAGCGGCGCCAGGCCGCCAGCCTGGTCCAGGAGGGTGTTACCGTCAGCGCAGCCCTGCCGCTGGCGACGGAGCCTGGTCCATGGAATCACGCCCCCGTCGTCCACCTGATGGTGCAAGCCGGCGACATGGAGGAGGCCCATAGCTCCTCAGACTACTTCGCCATCGCCCCTCACGGGCTCTTTCATACGCATCTGGACGCCCTTTGCCACTATTTCTACCGACGCGAGATGTACAACGGTCGGCCCGCCTCCATGGCTACTTCCAGGGGCGCTACCGTCAACTCCATCGAGACAGCTCAGGACGGGATCGTAAGCAGGGGTGTATTGCTGGATATTCCGCGGCTGAAGGGAATCGAATGGCTGGAGCCTCGGGAGGCCATCTACCCGGCTGACCTGGAGGCGGCAGAGGAGGCGGCCAACGTCCGTGTGGAAGAGGGGGATATTCTCCTGGTGCGTACCGGGCGGCACCGTCGTCTTGAGCATGTGAAAGATTGGGGTCTTATGGATGGGTTGGCGGGCCTGGACGTGTCTTGCGGCCCCTGGCTGCACCAGCGTGGGGTCGCTGTTCTCGGCTCAGACGGGGTCAGTGATGTCTTTCCTTCCCCCCTGGAAAGCGGCCGGCTTCCGGTGCACCTCCTCGCCCTCCCCGCCATGGGCATGCTCCTCATAGACAACTGCCAATTCGAGCCCTTGGGTGACGCCTGCGCTCAGCGAGAACGGTGGGAGTTCCTGCTGACCATCGCACCCCTCAAACTCCTCCGGGGGACCGCCTCCCCCGTGAACCCCATCGCGGTCTTCTGATAGGCCATATTCAAATTCAATCACCTACCGATTTTGGGGCTTATGGAAACGCTTTGCTAGCCATCATTCCTAAATCCCCTCTCCCTTGATGCCCGCCCTGAGCGTAGTCGAAGGGGGAGAGGTCCCGATAAGGAATCGGGACTCGCGACAAAGTCGGAGGCTAGGGTGAGGGTGAAAACCAATCTGGCATGTCGATATTTGGAATAGCTGCTAGCCATCCCTTGCGCCTCCCGTTATAATCCAACCAGGTACACGAGTTTAGGAGACGAGGAAAGGAGGCTCCCATGGTAGTTGAGGCGACGAAGCCAGTCCTGACAGTCCTCGACCCCACCGCGCCACCCCTTCCCATCGACGCCCGCATGGCCGGGCGCCCGGAAAGCCTTAACGGCAAGGTGCTTGGATTGCTGGACAATCACAAACGCAACGCATCCGACCTGCTGGACAAGGTCCAGGACCTGCTGTCCGAGCGCTACGAGTTCGCCAAAGTGGTACGACGCTCCAAGATGGACGTCAGCCGTCCGTGCCCAGAAGAGATCGTGGACGATCTGGCCGCCCAGTGCGACGTGGTGATAACCGCGATAGGAGATTGAGGTTCCTGTTCGTCGAGCAGTTTGCTCGACGGGATCACCTTCGAGAAGCGTGGGATTCCAGCCGCCGTTCTCTGCACCGAGCCTTTCATTCCCACGGCCAAGAGCATGGCTCGTATCCAGGGCATAGCCGACTACCCCTTCGTCGCCCTCCCCCATCCCCTGGGAAGGCTGACCGAGGAGCAGGTCGAGGACCGGGCGAAAAAGGCCTTGCCGGAGGTTATCGAGCTACTCCTGGGAAACGGACACTCCTCTTAACACAGACACCGTCTTAAGAACGGTAACCAGATGAAAGAGGCTGACCATCAGGTCAGCCTCTTTCTTTCGCGCGTATCTCCCCATCAATGAGGCGAGGCACCACGTCCAGCAAACCGACCTGAGCACAATAGGCCAGGTCCGAGCCCAGCCCTATTCGCGCCAGGGCCTGCCCGGAGGCCGACTCCCGCAGGGCCTGCTCTATCCGCCCTCGGTAACCACGGTAGGCCATGTGGGCCAGATGCGCCTCCGAAGTTAGGGCAGCCTCCCCGCTTTCCAGCAAACCGTCGACGAACATGCCGGCGCAGACCACGTCATCCAGCACCGGTGCGTCTTGGCGGCCCGCCGGAGCAAGCAGCACGTCGTGCCCCTCGCCGGCCAGATAGCGCACGATGACCGGGAGGTTCAGAAAGGCGCCGGCCAGCGTCTCCCGAGCGTCGCGGCTGGCCTCCAACGCCCTGGTGCCATTGGTGGTGGTGAGCACGACCGTCCGGCCGGCTACGGCCTCGCGGTGATATTCCTCCGGAGAGTTGCCCAGATCGAATCCGGCTATTTTTAGCCCGCCACGCTCTCCGCCAAGAAGCGGCGCATCTCCCTTATGGGCCCGCTTGTACGCTCGGGCAGCAGCGATGCTGGCAACCGGCACTACCGTCCGGCAGCCACTGGCGACGGCCTGTGCGATGGTGGATGTGGCCCGCACTGCGTCGATGACTACCACGGTCCATGCCGATAAATCCCGGCGTTTCAGGGCACGGGTATGTGGTACTACATGCACTCTCATGACCGGAGCTATCCTACCATGGGTCCCTAGGAGAGTCCGCAGATTACGCAGATAGCACAGATGGGGAAGGCAGGGGAGATGAAGAATATCCTCTTCCTTTCCATCCCCCCAATCTGCATAATCTGTGCGATCTGCGGATGGTCCACGGATGGGCTTTGACACCCGCGGCGCCGCGCCGATATAGTTTCTGCCAGCACCGCGGGAGGCTCACCTTGCCCACAGCCAGGGTCAACGGCATAGATCTGTACTACGAAATGGAGGGCGAGGGCCCGGCCGTCGTGTTCTGTCACGGAGTGGGCGGCAACCACCTGAGCTGGTGGCAGCAGGTCCCCGAGTTCTCTCGCCAGTTCCTGTGCATCACCTTCGACCACCGGGGCTTCGCCCTCTCTCCCAATACATCGGACGGGGTCGGGGCCGAGGCATTTGCCACCGACCTGGCGGAGCTCCTTGATCACTTGAACGTCCAAGAGGCCTTCCTGGTCGGGCAGTCGATGGGTGGACGAACGGTCCTGAACTTCGCCAAGCGCTTCCCCCAACGGACCAAGGCCTTCGTCATGGCGGGGAGCGTCGCCAATATCCGGACGCCGGAGCTGGACGTGATGCGGCGCGAAACCAGCGCCGCGCTGCCAGACCGCTTGGAAGCGGCGCTGGCGAGCCGCGTATGGGAGGAGCGCCCCCATATCGGATACCTCTATAAGCTAGTCCGGCAGCGCAACCCTGATAGGCCCCGGCACTTCCTCTGGCGCGACAACCAGCCCGGGACCGTTCCAGAGGAGCTGGCTGAGATGATGACGCCTGTCCTGCTTCTCGTAGGGGAAGGGGACCGGATCTGTCCGCCCCACCAGGTGGAGGCGGTCTACCGGCTCTTTCCCAACGCCACCTTGCGCAAGGTGCCCCAGGCCGGCCACTCGGTCTATTTCGAGCAGCCGGAGGTCTTCAACCCCACGGTAATCGAGTTCTTCCGGCAGTACCCCTAGAGGCTATTCCAAAATCCCCTCTCCCTTGATGCCCGCCCTGAGCGTAGTCGAAGGGGGAGAGGTCCCGATAAGGAATCGGGACTCGCGACAAAGTCGGAGGCTGGGGTGAGGGTGAACAAACGTCCCTTCTCCCTTGATGGGAAAGGGCTAGGGTGAGGGTGAACAAACGTCCCCTCTCCCTTGATGGGAAAGGGCTAGGGTGAGGGTGAACAAACGTCCCCTCTCCCTTGATGGGAGAGGGCTAGGGTGAGGGTGAACAAACGTCCCCTCTCCCTTGATGCCCGCCCTGAGCGTAGTCGAAGGGGGGAGAGGTCCCGATAAGGAATCGGGACTCGCGACAAGTCGGAGGCTAGGGTGAGGGTGAACAAACGTCCCCTCTCCCTTGATGCCCGCCCTGAGCGTAGTCGAAGGGAGGAGAGGTCCCGATAAGGAATCGGGACTCGCGACAAAGTCGGAGGCTAGGGTGAGGGTGAAACCAATCTGGCATGTCATTTTTTGGAATAGCTTCTGGCAGGGTGTCCCCTGAAAAGAGCTCAAGATGTCAACCTGAGCGAAGCTTCGGTAGTGTCTCAGTTTGAAATTCAAACTGAGACACTACCGAAGCCGAGGGTCTGGGGATGATTCCCTTCCTCCTTGAAGGGGGGAAGGTTAGGATGGGGGTGAAGGCAAGCCCTACCCCAGATTCTTCGTCGCTTGAAGCCTCCTGCTAAAGCAAAGCACGCCGCCCTGAAGGGTCCGGGCCGCCGTTACTCCCGGCCCCGGCCCAAGTAGGCGATTATTGCGTCCTCCGAGGAGTACCGGAAAGAGAATCCTGTCTCTTTTTTCAGGCGCTCGTTGCTAGCCACCCACGGATAGGTGATAAAGTCGAGGCCGGCTGAAGTGGAGCCGCCCTGGAGGCGACATGCCCACGTCACGTCCATGATTGTTGCCAGTGTCGAGCGGGGAAGAGCGAGCATGGGCCGCCTGGCCAGACGAGCGACCTCTGAATACCGAAGAACTCCATCCCCCGCCACGTTGAACACTCCGGCCAACCGCGTTTCCAGCGCCCCCACCATCAAATCGATCACGTCCTCTTCGTGCACATACTGTACCTGGGGGTCAAATCCTCCAACCCGAAGCATGATCGGTTGAAACAGCCTGCTGCCAATAGAGCTGTCGGCCTGAGGCCCTAAGACGACGCAGCCCCGGAGCAGCGTGACCCCAAACCCATTTCCCGCCGCGGCATAGCCGGCGACCATCCGATCGGTCTCCGCCTTCTCTTTCGAGTACTGAAACCGAAGGTTGGGGCGCAGGGGAGAGTCCTCCGTCAACAGCGCCGGATTGTCCGGATGGGCGCCGTAAGCGGACGTGCTCCCGAAATACAGAATGTGCTGCACGCCTGCTCTTTCGCAGGCTTCGATAAAATGCACCGTCCCTTGCACGTTGACCTGCCGCACCCGCCTATGGCCCCGTGCGGGCCTCACAACGAAGGCCAGATGCACGGCGGCGTCCACGCCCTCGCGGGCGAAGAGATCAGTAAAGGGGGTAGATACATCTCGGAGGAAGAAGCGAAGCTTTTTGGAAGAGACCTTGGTGGGCCGGTTGTCGATTCCAATAATTGACTCGACCTCGGGATGAGCATCAAGCCGGTTGAGGAGTAGGCCTCCGACGTAGCCGGAAACGCCTGTTATAGCGATACGTCGCATCTGTCTGTCCTAGCTAACCAAGTGTACCAGGCTGCTCGGTCCTCCGACCACCCTTCCGGACGCCAATCGGGTCCCGTAATACCACTATGTGTCCAGCCAGACCCGCTCCAGATCGTAGACGTTGCTTTGCCGGCCCACCGGGACCGGGAAGTCACGCACCCACTCTCGTATGAGACCCACGGGGGTAAATGAGGTTGCTTCCGGTATCACGTGGGCCGAGTCCAAGAACCTGCGCTGAAATTCCCAGACGATGTCCCGTCTCTTCGCAGGATCCACCTCTTGGCGTTGCCGGGCAAATAGGGCGTCAAGCTCAGGGACCTCAAACCCGTGCTTCCAGGGCCCTCCTCCCGTAGTGAAGACCTTCAGGGTCTCGCTGGGTTCCAGCGTAGCCGGGTAAATCGATGAGACAACCGCCTCGAACCGGCCCTCGCCCATCAATTGAAAGACCGTGGCGGGGTCTCGTAAGTCGACAGGGAGCCGGACACCCAAGTACTCCGAGAGGGTCCCGCTGAGAATCACGGAGTGTGCTTCATATCGGCCTGACACCGTCAGGGAGATCTTGGGGAACTCCCCCCTGTCCGGGTCGAGGCCGGCCTCCCGGAGCAGCCGCTTCCCAAGCTCAATGTCCCCAGGGTCCTTCCGGTAGACGTCTGAGAGGCCGGCCTGGAGCTTGAACATGTCTGTTTCAAGCTCACCCGTCTCTCGGTGGACGTAGCGCCAGCCGGGATGACTCAGGACCTCCGCTGTCGGCAGACCCCACAGATTTCCGCTGCTGGCGGGAGTCACGCCGGCGCCGTCGATCGCGCCGAACCCAGTGAAGTCGATCTCGACGACCGCCAGCCTGTCGGTCAAGATACTGAGCGCCTGTATGACTAATGGGTTGTTAAAAGGGGGAATGTTCTTGACCCCCCATCCGACGCTCACGACGAACAGCTTTTGCACAAAGGCGCCCGGCATCCGCCTTTTGATCTCCCCCTCCTCTCCAAGCACTGTCGAGACCCAGTTGGCATTGAGCACATCAATCTGGCCTAACAGAATCGATGCGAAGGCCCGGTTCCCGTCGGAGACTATCAAGTTCTCCACCCCGTCCAGGTAGGGCAGCCGACCTCCCTGGTCGTCGCGGACCCAATAGTTAGGATTTCTCTCGAACTCGAATTTGATATCCGCTTCGACATCGCTGAAGCGGTACGGGCCGGAGCCGATTGGGTCCCCGGCTGATTGCTCCAGCGTTCTATGGGCCGGTCTTATCGGCACGTCCGGGTCCGCCAGGAGGACCAGTATCGATACATCCGGGATGCTGAGAACTATCGACACCGTGTCCCTGTCCACGATCTCTACGTGTTCTATGGTCCTTCCAACACTGCGGGCGGCCCCATTGACGGTAAAGTCCTGGGGAGGATCAGCATAGTGGTCCAGGGAGAACTTCACATCCTCCGCGGTAACCGGGAGGCCGTCGGCCCAACGGGCGGTTGGCTCTACATGGACGCTGAGGCTTCGGGCGTCGTCGGTGAACTGCCATTCATCCGCGAGAAGGCCGGTAAAGACATTGTCGTTATACGGATCATGTTTGAACAGCGTCTGAAAGATGAGCCGGCTCGCCACGGGATGGGCGGTGCCAAGGTCCGTGTTCCGGATGCCGGTCTGAAAGGATTCCCTGGCGGTAGGACGGTCCCCCTGTTTGAGCACGCCGCCTCGCTTGACCGGGCCGGATGGTTCCTTAGCGATGGGTGTCGGCGTCGGAGCGGGGGACGGCGTAGCCATCCCTGGCACGATAGTCTCCTCCACCGGACGGGAGGGCTGGGCGGTAGGCACTGGGTCGCCGCTACTGCACGCCACGACGATGAGGGGAATGACCAACATCAAGGAGGCAGGAAAAAACGCAGAGCGCCGAGCCCGCGCTATAAGAGCATATCCCAACGTCACTCCGGAGTGCGGCTTCCGGCTCATGGCGGCAGGATACTTGCCGCCTCGGACACGTGTCAATGAAACGCTGCCTCCGACACCCCTCTTAGAATGCTTGCCGATGGTAAGCCAGCCCCACCGCCATGCATCAAAATGAGCAATCCTCATTGACAACGACGCAGCGCCTTGGCTACACTGTTGACGGCGGGTACGCCACAGTGACCTTGGGAGCCACCCAGCGTGTCTGCGTGGCTCTTTTTCGTAGGCGGGGGAGAGACCCAAAGTATGGCTAATATACCGACCAGTTTGGCGCAACTAGACCCGGAGATAGCCGGGGCGATTGCTCAGGAAGAAGAACGTCAGCGACGGAACATTGTCCTCATCGCCTCGGAAAACTATGCCAGCAAGGCTGTGCTGGAGGCTACGGGGTCCCCCCTCACCAACAAGTATGCCGAAGGTTATCCTGGCAAGCGGTACTACGGCGGCTGCGAGTTTGTAGACGTCGGGGAGCAACTGGCCATCGATCGCGCCAAGCGTCTGTTTGGTGCCGATCACGCCAACGTCCAGCCCCACAGCGGCGCCCAGGCCAACATGGGCGTCTACCTGGGGCTTCTGGACTATGGCGATACAGTGCTCGGTATGCGGTTGGACCAGGGCGGCCACCTGACCCACGGCAGCCCCGTGAATTTCTCCGGTAGGCTCTACAACTTCGTGTCCTACGGCGTCGACCGGGAAACGGAGCAATTGGACTATGAGGAGGTCCACCGGCTGGCCAAAGAACACCGGCCGAAGCTCATCGTAGCGGGCGCCACGGCATACCCCCGGCAGATCGACTACGCTCGATTCCGGGCCATCGCCGACGATGCCGGCTCGATGTTTATGGCGGATATCGCCCACCCTGCGGGCATTATCGCGGCGGGGCTGCTTCCCTCTCCGGTGACCCACGCTCACGTGGTTACCTCCTCCACCCACAAGACCCTGCGAGGCCCGCGCGGCGGCCTGATTCTCTCAACTGGAGACATGGCGGCGGCCGTGGACCGGGGGGTCTTTCCCAGGGCCCAGGGCGGGCCGTTGATGCACGTCATCGCTGCCAAGGCCGTGGGGTTCGGGGAGGCGCTGAAGCCGGCCTTCGCCGAATACCAGAGCGCCGTCCTTGAGAATGCGCGGACTCTGGCGGAAGAACTTCAGCGCCAAGGACTGCGTATTGTTTCAGGAGGGACCGACACACACCTGGTCCTGATAGACCTGAGCACGATCGGAGTCACAGGGCAGCAGGCGGAGGAGGCGCTGGAATCGGTGAGCATCACGGCGAACAAGAACGCGATTCCTTTCGATACAAAACCGCCGAGGGTCACCAGCGGACTACGGCTGGGAACACCCGCGGTGACCAGCAGGGGATTCAGCCAGGATGAAATGCGCACCGTAGCGGCCCTTATCGCCACATGCGTCACCCATATCCAGGACAAAGGGGTTCTCGACCGGGTCCGGAACGAGGCGAGAGAGATGGCGGGAAGCCACCCCGTGCCAGGACTCGACGGTTAGAACGCTCCGTGCCATAACCCCGTTGTCGCCGGAAGGGCACATGCTATAATGTTGGGTGCTTCGCACCACGGTGAGTACAAGGAGAACCGACGTTTTGCGCGATTATGAGCTTGTTATCCTAATTAGTCCTCAAGTGGCTGACGAGGATGTCTCCGGGATTGTGGACCGGGTGACAGGCTTCGTTACCGAACGAGGCGGGTCGATTGCCGAAGTAAAACCATGGGGAAGGCGGCGCATGGCCTACCACATCGGAGACTTCGAGGAGGCCACCTATATCCAGACGAACTTCTCCATGGACGCCAGCCATACCCGGGAGTTGGAGAGTACACTGACCATATCCGAGGATGTTATACGCCACCTATTGTTAAGGGATGAGCGGGTGGCGAGCGGCACGGAAAGTGCGAAAGCCGAGGCATAGCCTGGAAGGATGGTTGGCACCGTGGCTGGTCTGAATAAGATGATGATCATCGGCAATCTGGGGGCAGATCCGGAGATGCGCTACACGGCCAGTGGGGACGCGATGACTTCATTCAGGGTCGCAACCAATCGGACGTATACTACCCGGGATGGAGAGCGCCATGACGAGACGGAGTGGTTCTCCGTTATTACCTTCCGCCAATTAGCGGAGCGGGTGAGCCAGTACCTGACAAAAGGACAGAAGGTCTACGTCGAAGGTCGGCTTCGCGGACGCTCTTGGGATGGGCAGGACGGCAAGACTCGATTCAGTAACGAGATTACAGCCAACGAAGTTGTGTTCTTGGACCGGCAGCCCACAGCGGGACTCGGAGACGACGAGGCTCCCGTGGATGTAGCAGCGGGGGCGGTCGAGCCGGAGGACCTTCCCTTTTAAGCGACGCGGATGAAGAAGGGATAGGGAAAGGAAAGCATGGTACGTTCTGGCGGTTCGGCAGGCCGAAGTGGAGGTGGCGGTGGTGGCAGCAGCGGAGGACCGAGACGTGGTGGGGGTGGACGCAGAGGCAGGTTCATGCCCCGCAGAAAGGTCTGCTCCTTCTGCGTAGAGCACGTGAAAACTATTAATTACAAGTCCGTTCCACTGCTCCGGCGCTACATCTCCGAGAGGGGGAGGATCGAGCCCAGGCGAAAGACCGGGACCTGTGCCAAACATCAGCGGGTGCTCGCCGAGGCGCTAAAACGGGCCCGCCATCTGGCCCTCCTGCCTTTCACCCCGGAACATGTTAGAGAGGCCGGCGATCGAACGGCGCTGCCGATCCCTTAGACACTGTCCTGCAGGGTATCAGCGATCAATACGGAATACTCCCTTGTTTGGTTTACGGTAAAAAAACCCGATTGGCTGATAGTAGGGGTGAGGTGATCTTTGGCACAAAGACGACGTAGCGCTCGCAGGCAGTCCGTAAGAAGCGAAAGTGTTGAGCAGGCGGGGGCGCCTCCGCCACGAAGGCGCAGGCCTAACCAAGGCGCTCGGAAAATACCAAGGGCAGTCTTCGTGATCGGCAGCGTCTTTCTCATAGCTATCGTCACCCTTGTCGTAACCAACTATTGGTTCTCAGTCAAACGCCCCGGAGATGAGCCGTTCCTGCAGGTGAACAGCCGAGTGTTTACCTGGAACGATTACGTGGGAATGATCAGGTTCCAAAAACTAGGGACGGAGACCCTGGGCGGAAGGTTCGACGCCGGACGCGAGCCTTATGTACTCATTCAGAGCATGGCGGAGAACGAGCTCGTACGCCAGGCCGCCCTTCGCGAGGGGTTGAGAGTATCCGACGAGGAAATTCGCCAGGAGATGATCCAACGGCTAGTCGACAAACCTGAGGAGCTTGGCGGCGCCAACCAAATCGACCGCGAGTTCACGGTCCGCCTGAACAACTACCTCACCGCCGTTCAGTTCAGCAAAGGGGACTACAAGGAGCTCGTAGAGGTGGCCTTGCTCCGATCGCAGCTTCGAGACAAGCTTGGAGACACGTCGCTCATTCCCAGGGTACAGCCCCACGTCTTCCTCCACCTGATCCAGGGCGACGATCCTCAGAGTAGCTCTCAAACGGATAACGTCGGTCAAATTGAGCGTCTTCTCGCCGACGATGAGGATTTCGCAACGGTAGCCAGAAGGTTGTCGATAGACGAAAGTGGTGTCGATGGAGGAGAGATAGGCTGGGTGCCTCGACTGGTCTTTCAAGATTTCGATACAGAGCTTTTCGGCCTTCGTGAAGGGCAGGTCAGCCAGCCCCTGCGGACTGACGATGGGGTCTACCTGGTCAAGCTGATCGAACGAGTGAATGACCGAGGCCGGCTCGAGGTTATCCTGGTGGAGGACCTTCGGACCGCCAGGGAGGTTGAGAACCTGTTCGACTCCGGCATCAGCTTCAGTGAGCTATCGACAAGGTTCTCTATCGATCCAGAGCTTCAGGCCAACGCCGGTGACCTGGGACTCGTGGCTCCGGGAGACCACGATGGTCTCTTCGACAAATTTATCCGGGGAATCGCTCTAGGTGAGTCATTTGGACCCGTCTCCTCCACGGGCGGCACCTTTTTCCTCATGGTCAAGGAGCGCACGCCGGCCCGGGAGATCGTCGAAAATTCCTTGGCTGTTCTGAAATCGCGGGCCCTCGATGACTGGCTTCGCCGAGAGTGGGACCAAAATATCGTAAACTATTGTCCTGGGGGGCAGGACAATTGCTTCGGCAGCGTCAAGGTGACCAGGGCCTTGGGGGAGATCAATGACCTCTCCCAGACGAAGGTTCAAGCAAACGCCACGGCTACGAGTCAGGCGGCGGACCGGGCCGCGGGCCAAGGGTAGTAAAGCCCCAGACCGGTTTCCGTGGATTAGGCCGGTGCCGTGGCGCGCCGAATAACACTGGGGGATACAGGGCGTTTTGGGCGACGAACCGGGTATTTCAGCGGTGAATCGGGCCAAGCCCGAAGGCGTACTCGACGCCTACCGAGACTTCTTGCCGCTCACGGCGGATACGCCCTCCCTTACTCTGGGTGAGGGTAATACACCCCTCGTCCGGTCCGCACATCTGGAAAAGGAGATCGGTTGCGGCCGGCTCTACTTCAAGCTGGAGGGCTGCAACCCTACGGGCTCCTTCAAGGACCGCGGTATGGTCGTCGCCGTAGCCAAGGCCATGGAGGCGGGTAGCACCACCATCATCTGCGCATCCACGGGCAATACCAGCGCCTCCGCTGCCGCCTATGGAGCCCGCGGCGGCCTCAAGACAGTCGTCGTCGTCCCCAAAGGAAGCGTGGCACTGGGAAAGTTCAGCCAGGCGCTGGCCTACGGGGCCCGCGTCGCCATCGTAGACGGCAACTTCGATCAGGCCCTCCGCATCGTGCGCACGGTGGCAGAGCGTCACCCCATAACCCTGGTAAATTCAGTCAACCCCCACAGGATCGAGGGGCAAAAGACTGCCTCCTTCGAGATCGTGGACGACCTGGGCGACGCCCCGGACCTCCTTTGCATACCCGTCGGCAACGCTGGGAACATCTGCGCGTATTGGAAAGGGTTTGTTGAATACCGCAGCGCGAGCCGGGCCGGCAAAACACCCCGCATGATGGGATTCCAGGCCGCTGGGTCGGCCCCTATCGTCACGGGAACGCCGGTCGAGATGCCGATGACGGTGGCGACCGCGATTCGTATCGGCAATCCTGCAAGCTGGCAGGGGGCCCTTCAAGCGAAGGAGGAGTCCGGAGGCATCATCGAAGCCGTCAGCGACGAGGAGATCCTAGAAGCTTATCATATCCTGGCCTCTCGCGAAGGGATCTTCGGGGAGCCCGCCTCAGCGGCTTCGGTCGCCGGCCTCAGAAAGATCGCGGCGGAAGGAGCGGACCTTTCAGACAAGGTGGTCGTGTGCATCGTCACCGGGACCGGGCTCAAAGACCTGGAGGCTGCCACGCAGGACGAGCAGGCGGACGTGATCGAAATTCCACCGGACCCCGACGTGGCGGAGCGTCTACTAGAACTCTGATAGGGGTCCTGCCAGGGAAGCTGTCGGCCCACCCAGAACCTAACCCCGCGGCCATGACCCCGGCAACCGCCCTTGTGAAGGCAGTTCTCTTCTGGTAAAGTTTTTTGCGGTCTCTTCACATTTCCCCTAGCGGATGACCGGCTGATATCGCCGTGTTAGCGAGGAGCGTTCGGTGGTAAAAAAAGAGGTAATCGAGAAGGCGATGGTGGAGATCATTCAAGCCGTCGGAGAGGACTCCGGCCGGGAAGGCCTGCGGGATACTCCCAGGCGCATCGCCGAGATGTACGCCGAGCTCTTCTCAGGGATTGATGCAGACCCTGTCGAAGAGCTCACGGTAGGGTTTGAAGAGGGCCACCGGGAGATGGTGATCCTGAAGGATATCCCCTTCTCTTCGATGTGCGAGCATCACTTCTTGCCCTTTTTCGGTGTAGCCCACGTGGGCTATATCCCCAATGGGCGCGTTGTGGGGATCAGCAAAATAGCCCGGGTGGTGGAGATATTCGCCAAGCGCCCTCAGCTCCAGGAACGGCTGACAACCTCCATCGCGGAGACTATCTCCTCCGCCCTGCAGCCGCAGGGAGTCGCCACCGTCATCCGAGCCGAGCACTTTTGCATCACGATGCGCGGCATCAAGAAGCCCGGGACCACCATCATGACCTCCGCCATGAGAGGCCGTTTTCAAAAGAGCGAAGTGACCCGGTCCGAGTTTCTCTCTCTCATCCAGAGCAAAAGTTGACCATCGACGTTCAGGAAGAGAGCTTCGACTCCATCACCGACGAATGGCGCGACCTGGCGGCCGCCTCGACCGCAGGTTCGGTCTTCGGTACACCGGCCTGGCAACGGGCCTGGTGGGAAAGCTGTAGAAGCTCCGAAGAACTGCTCTTGCTGTCGTTTCGAACGGGGGGTGAAGCCAAAGGCATCGCCCCCTTGATGCGTGCAGGCGACACCGTCCAGTTCATCGGCCACTCGGACCTGTGCGACTACCATGAGTTTCTTTTGGCCGACGGCACTGAGGCGGAGTTTTACCCCTGCCTCGTGGACGAGCTTATAACCACGGACTGGCGAACCCTGGAGCTGGACGGCCTGACAGAGGACTCTCCTACACTGAAACACTTACCGGACCTTGCGAGACAGCGAGGCTTATACGTCGAGCAGACGCTTGAGGAGGTGAGCCCCAAGGTCTCGTTGCCCTCCACCTGGGAAGAATATCAGGGCAGCCTGAGAAAAAAGGACCGGCATGAGCTCAGGCGCAAGCTCCGACGGCTGACCGGCGCCGGAGAAACGTCTTGCTATGCTGTTTCTGACGCCGGGGCCCTGACCCAGGATGTATCATCGCTGCTGGAATTGTTGAGAAACAGCGGTGAGGCCAAGGCGGCGTTCCTCACGCCTGAGCGTGAGCAGTTCTTCCACACCATGGCGGCCGCTATGTCCCAGGAGGGCTATCTCAAGCTGTTCTTCTTGGAGCTGGACGGTGCCCGGGTCGCGGCCTCGTTCCTGTTCGATTACAAGGACGCTTATTACCTCTACAATAGCGGGTATGATGTGAACTATGGCTTCTTAAGCGTTGGACTTCTTCTGAAAGCCCTGTGCCTGCAAGACGCCATAGAGCAGGGCAAGAGGGAGTTCGACCTGCTGCGAGGACCGGAGGGTTACAAGTACGATCTTGGCGGCAAAGACCAGGGGGTCTATAAACTGGTGATTCGCCGTTGACAAGGAATCCCCAGCGCAGACGGCGCAACAAATGATAGAGCTCAATTTCATGTCATCAAGGACGGAAGGTAGCCATTGAGAATCGCCTTCGTTAGTGTTCATACCTGCCCGCTGGCTGAACTGGGCCAGAATGATACCGGGGGGATGAACGTCTATCTCCGTGAGACGGCCCGAGAGCTTGGCCGCCGAGGCATCTGCATGGATGTCTACACGCGCCGCCACGACCCTGACGAGCCGATGATCGTCAGCCTGGGAGAGAACGCGCGGGTTATCCACCTCGCCGCCGGCCCTCCCGATGAACCGAAGCGGGCCCTTTTCGATCACCTTCCGGAGTTTGCCCAGAACCTGTATGACTTTATAGAGACCTTCGGCCTCGAGTATGACCTAGCCCACGGCCACTACTGGCTTTCCGGACCGATGGCCCTGGGCTTGAAAGAGCGGTTGCATATCCCCGCCGTTTCCAGCTTCCATTCTCTTGGAAAAGTGCAGCAGCTCGTCCAGGCGGGTGAGACCGATTCAGAGCACCGCATCAAGACGGAATGCCGGGTCGTCGCGGAGGCGGACTGGCTCATCGCCGGTAGCCCAGACGAGCGGGAGCAGCTGGTCCGCCACTACCAGGCATCACCTGAAAAGACCCACGTGGTCCCCTGCGGGTTCGACCACCAGATGTTCCGGCCCATGAACAAGACCGAGGCGAGAAGGGCTTTGGGCCTGGATGGCTCTAAGATCGTCCTCTTTGTGGGCAGGATGACCCGGCTCAAAGGAGTGGACATCCTTCTGCGAGCCGTCGCCGCTATGGAGGAACGAGAGGACCTGAAGATCGTGATCATCGGCGGGGGGCAGGGTGACGCCGAAGTGTCGATTCTTCGCGATCTGGGCCTGGAGCTGGGAATCGAGAAGCATCTGCTCTTCCTCGGCTCTGTCCCTCAGGAAAACCTGCCGATGTACTACAGCGCGGCGGATGTGTGCGTTGTCCCTTCCTACTACGAGACCTTCGGCCTGGTGGCGGTGGAGGCTATGGCCTGTGGAACGCCGGTGGTGGCTGCCAGGGTGGGCGGCCTGCGGGCCACCATCGCCGACGGCAAGACCGGCTACCTGGTACCGTGGCACTGCCCAGAGCCCTATGCCGAGCGCCTGGAAACGATCCTGGGAAATGACGTCTTGCGGGCCAGCTTCGGGAAGGCGGCTCTCGAGTCAGTTGAAGGACTGACCTGGCCCTTCGTCGTGGACAGTCTGCTGGACGTCTACGGAGAGGCCCTGGGGGTGCCTCGGTGGGCCCTTCAACTTGTGCCGTGCGCCTGAGTCTGTAGCAGGGGTGATGAAAAACACCCCCAAACCCCCTCAAGGGGATTCAAGGTAACCCCTTCGGGGATGATTTACAGAAGGGGGACACCTCCCGAGTCAGGTCGAGGACTCTCGATAAAATCGGAGCCCTTCGACCCCCGCCAACGGGGCTCCACCCCACTGGACACCCCTTCTTCAGCATCCTGTTAAGTGAATGACATTTCTACACAAACAGCGGGGCACAGATATCGGCATTACTCCGACGTTCCATCTAATTGGGGGCGGACTAGATGGACTCCGCCGCCCGGCGCATTGCCAGCGGGCGCTGCCCGCCCCCTCTCCCTTGGATGGGAGAGGGCTAGGGTGAGGGTGAAACCGATTTGGCATCCCGATTTTTGGAATAACTTCTACAAGGCGTTCCGGAGCAGACCCTACAACCGGAGCTCGTACCAGATGTACTCGCCTTTGGGACGAAATCCCGTCGCTTTATACAGCTCTACCGCCGGCGCGTTGTCCTGGTAGACGGTGAGCTCGACGGCCTTTGCCCCTTGCGCTGCCAGGAAATCGATGCTCTCCAGCAGCATCGCCCTGCCGAACCCGCGGCCTCGTATCTCCGGGACGGCGCCGATCATCCAGACGATGCCCACCCGCACGCCATCCTGTACCAGCATCTTGGTCCAGCAATAGGCGACGGGCCGGCCATCGGCGACGAGGAACAAGGTATCTTCCGGCCTGCCTCCCCCCATGCGCGTACGGTAGACCGTCTCTTTGGTCACGTTAGGAGCAAACCCCCAGCTGCCGGTGAATGCGCGATTTTGAAGCTCGGTGAGCACTTCCTCCTGGCCGGCGGCCATGTGCCGTATCTCATAGCTCTCCACGGCCCTGCCGCGGATGAGGTCGGCGAGCTCCAGACGCATCTGCCACTGGCGGCTCGCCTCCACAAACCCGGTGCCCTCCAGAAGCCGCTGGACGGCTACTCCCTGGAGCGTCGTCGAGGCGTGGGCAAGGCCCGCCCCCAGCCCTTTGCTATGCTCGATTGCCCTCTCCATCAGCATCGCGCCGATGCCCCGCCGCCGGTGCGCCGGCCGCACAGCGCCTTCGATGATGGTCCTCCCGATATCGAGCTCCGGCACGACCAGAGTGAAGCCGGCCACGTCGCCATCGACCTCCGCCAGAAAGCAGTCGCGCTCGGGGGTCAGGTTCGGCTGCCGGAGATACTCCCCTGCGGTCTCCTCCGTGAACGCGGAGTCCGCCCCATCCGCTTTCCTCGCCTCCCTCACGATCGATGTATACAGCGATAGGTCGTTCCAGCGAAAAGGGCGGAGCGTCATGGAGAGGCCTCCGGTGGCATGACAGAAGTGTTGACCCAACAATTGTAGCACCGGCGTGATCCTGGTCCCGGGCCGGCCTCAGCCTCATAGCATGAGCTGTTTTTCTCTTGACGGTTACTATGTGAAAGATGTAACATTGGAGGCTGCCAACAGGTGCAGAGAGGCCGCGCCTTAGTGGCTGAGGGGGCTTTTGGACGGCTTGGACTTCGTCCGCGCGGCGGTGCGCTGGATTCACGCTATTGCGGCGGTTGCTTGGGTAGGAGGGAGTATTTTCTACCTGACGGTGCTTCGACCGGCTCTTGCAAACGGCTCCTCCTCGAAGCCGTTGGAAACGGCCATCAATCGGGGATTCCGCGACGTCGTCGATATTTCCATCATCGCCCTGATCGTGACTGGCGTCGTCATCACTTTTGACCGGCTCTCCTCCGCCCCTATCACAACCGCCTACTATATCGTCCTGGGGCTGAAGATCACGACGGCGCTCGCCATGTTCCTGCTCGCCAGGGACCTGGGTACGAGACTCGGACGGCTGCTGGGCGCGAAACAGACACCAGGCGATACCATTACCGAGCCTTCGCTCACAGAATCTTCCGAGCGGGGTAGCCAGCTGCGAAGGTGGCTGTCCCCCTCGCGCATGGTCATGCTCCTCGGGCTTGTAGCATTCTTCCTTTCCATGCTTCTGGTGATGGTCTTCGAGAACGACGTCGGGAACCCTTGACCTCCAAACGGAAAGTGAGGGGATGCCTTGGAGCAGGCTTCACCAAATAACGGTGGGGCCGACAGCTGGACCAAGAGGGCCAATAAAAAGGTCATCATTGGCGTGATTATCGTTGTCATAGCCGTCGGCTCACTCATCGCTACCCAAATACGTGGGGCTCTTACCTACTACGTTACCGTGGACGAACTCAAGGCCGAAGGGGCCGAGGCCTACGGCGAACGGGTGAGGGTGGGCGGGCGCGTCATGGCGGAGACCATCCAACTGGACGGCGGCAACAACTTGAGTTTCATCATCTTCCACGATCAGACCTCCAACACGTTGCCTGTTCGGTATAACGGCATCGTGCCGGACCTCTTCTATCAGGACAAGGCCGACGTCATCGTCGAGGGCCAATGGAGCAGCGCGGATGGTATTTTTTACGCCACGAACCTGCTGGCACAACACCCGCCCGAGTTCAAAGTGGCGGAACCCGGCAAGCCCCACGACCCGGTGGGGGACCGCTCGCCGTCCACGTCGCCATGAGCAAGGAGCCTGCCCCGTGTTACGTCCTAGCAGCAGTTCCAAAATCCCCTCTCCCTTGATGGGAGAGGTCTAGGGTGAGGGTGAAACCAATCTGGCATGCCGATTTTTGCAATAGCCTCCAATGTGGTGAGTCAGAAAACCGCAGCAACATGTCACCCTGAGCGAAGCCGAGGGTCCGATTTTATCGGACTCGCGACAGAGTCGGAAGTCTGGGGAGGTGGGGGGTTTCCGTTGAGTCTTCCCACCCCAGAGATTCTTTCGTCATCCGCCTCAGGCGGACTCCTCAGAATGACATTGTGTGGCCTTCCCCCGTCACGGGGAAAGGGGTCCTGCCTAATACGCAGGTCTTGAAGGAGAGCATAGACTCATGGCCGCCTCTGACATCGGCTTTGTAGCGCTTATCCTGGCTTTGGTGGTCGCTGCCTACGTGATCTTCGCGGCCGTTCTGGGACACCGGCAGGGCATGGGAGAGCTGGTGGCCAGCGCCCGCCACGGCGTCTGGGTCGTTACGGGTCTCATGCTTACCACATCGGCGGTGCTGCTCTACTCCTTCGCAACCCATGACTTCGGCGTCGAGTACGTCGCCAGACACTCCAGCCTGGCCCAGCCCTGGTACTTCAATCTCTCGGCGTTCTATGGCGGTCAGGCCGGCTCCCTGTTGGTGTGGGCAACCGGGCTTGGAGTGTTCAGCGGCATCGCCGTGTGGGTGAACCGGCGACGCCATCCCGCCATCATGCCCTATACGATGGCGACTCTCATGACCATCCAGCTGTTTTTCCTGATAGTGCTGGTGTTCCTGTCCAACCCCTTCGATCGGTTGGCTGTACCCCTGGCGGACGGGCAGGGACTCAACCCCTTACTCAGAGACCCCGGTATGCTGTTCCACCCGCCGTTCCTGCTGAGCGGCTACATGAGCTGGTCCATCCCTTTCGCCTTCGCCATGGGAGCCCTCATCAGCGGCAGGCTGGACAGCCAGTGGCTCAAGGCAGCCAGGCCGTGGCTGCTGCTCGCCTGGGCGATTCAGGGCACCGGGCTGCTCCTGGGAGCCTGGTGGGCCTACCACGTGCTGGGTTGGGGCGGCTATTGGGGCTGGGACCCGGTGGAGAACGTCGCCCTTCTTCCCTGGCTTACCGGCACCGCCTTCCTCCACTCTGTCATGGTCCAGGAGAGGCGGGGCATGCTGAAGAAATGGAATATCCTGCTGATCATTATCACCTTCTCTCTGGCAATCTTCGGCACTCTGGTTGTCCGAGGGGGGTTGCTTTCGTCAGTGCACAACTTCGCCACCTCGGCCCTGGGTCCAGCCTTCCTGGCCTTCCTGGGTTTCGTCCTCCTGGTGAGCCTGGCTTTCTTCTTCAAAAGAGGCCCCTTGCTCAGGTCTGACCAGCAGTTCGACTCCGTCATCTCCAAAGAATCCGCCTTCCTGCTCAACAACCTGCTGCTGGTCGGTATCGCCTTTGCCACCTTCTGGGGCAGCATCTTCCCACTGCTGACCGAGGCCTATGACGGTTCCAGGATCACGGTGGGGGCGCCCTTCTACGAGAAGGTCAACGGCCCCATCTTCCTGGGACTGATAGTCCTCATGGGAATCGGCCCGTTACTAGCCTGGCGCAAGTCTTCATGGGAGGGGATGAAGCGGAGCTTCCGCTGGCCCCTCGCCGCCGCCCTTCTGTGGACCGTTATCATGGTCGGCGTGCTGGATATCCGAAACTGGTGGACCCTCGCCGGGGTCTCCGGCAGCACGTTCGCCTTCGGCACGGTAGTCCTGGAGTACACCCGGGGGGTGCGCCTTCGGAGGAAGAATACCGGCGAAGCGATTCCTCAAGCCCTCGGCTCGCTGGTATCGAGAAACCGGCAGCGCTATGGCGGCTACATCGTCCACATCGCCATACTCTTGATCGCTATCGGGGTCATCGGCTCCAACCTCCACCAGAAAGAGCAACAGGTAACGCTGGCGCCCGGAGGGCAGACAAGCCTGGGCGCCTACACCTTTACGTTCCGGGGGCTGGAGGAGAGGATCAAACCCGACGAGCGGATCATCGAGGCGGAGATCGAAGTCGCCCGTGGCGACAAGGTCGTCTCGATATTGAGGCCCCGCAACTCCATTTTCGTCAACTTCGAAAATCAGCCCTCAACGAAAATCGGTATACGCACCAACCCCGTCGAGGACATCTACATCTTCCTCGCCGCCTTCGACCAGAATGTCGCGACCTTCGTGATCTTCATCAACCCCTTGGTCATGTGGATCTGGATCGGCGGTGGAGTCTTTCTCTTCGGCACAGTGGTCGTTATGTGGCCGGAGTGGGAGCCTGCCAGGGCGCCGGTCAGGCGTCCGGCACGAGGGACGGTGCAGCGTGATGCATAGCGCGATGAACGCCAGGCTCTCGCTGGCAGCGCTTTGCGGGTTGGTCCTGGCCGCGGGCCTTCTTCTGTGGGCCGCTCCGGCGACCCACGGCGGCCCCGAGACCGCATGGGCGGTCAGCCACGAGCCAACCACGCGCAGCATCGGAGACAAGCTCCAATGCCCGGTGTGCGATGGAACGTCCGTATCCGATTCCCGTTCCCAGATAGCGGAGGATATGCGGGAGATCATCCGCACCAAGCTTGCCGCCGGGGAATCGGAGTCCGAGATCATCAGTTCCTTCGTGGATAGCTACGGCCAGGGGGTGCTTCGAGAGCCTCCCACCACCGGGCTCGTCTCCGCCGTCTGGTACGTGCCCGGAGTCGCATTGCTGTTCGGTGCGGCGATTATCTACGGAGTGATCAGAAGTCGCCGGCAACCGGTCCCTGCCACGCCGGGCCGCCCCAGCGCGTCGCCGGCTGCGCGGAAGAGAGCAGCTGCGCTCTCTCCGAGCGAGCTGGAACGGTATCGAGAGCGTCTCCGAGACCTGGAGCAGGGAGGACCCTGATGGCCGCGGCGGTGGCCATCATAATCGCGATACTGGCTGTCGCGGCGGTCTTGTATCCCATCTTGAATCGCTCCGGCCGCCAGCCCGAGCCCTTGGAAACTCACGCCACAAGCCGCCTCCAGGTGCTGCTGGACGAGCGAGAAGCTCTGGTGAACGCCCTGAGAGAGCTGGAGAACGATAAAGCCCTGGGAAACATCGCGGAGGACAAGTACCGCGCCGTGCGCGAGGAGTATGAGCTCCAGGCCATTGCGGTGATGCGAGCGTTGGACGAAAGCGCCAACGGCCTGGTAGAGGAGATCGAGGAGGAGGTCAAAGCGCTGCGCCTTCACTCAACGGAAGATGCAGCGCCGGCAGCTCCTGAAAGCTCCTGCCCGCAATGCGGTTCCCCAGGGGAACGGCGGCAAGGGTCCTGCCCCATCTGCGGTTTTCAAAAAGAGCCCAGGGCGTCATGAGCCGCTGGTGGGGGAGAGCCGTGCTCCTGGCCCTGGTAACGCCGCTGTTGCTCATCGGCCAGGACGCTCGGGCTCAAGAAATCGGTGAAATCGAGGGGGTGGTAACCAACGGCACGACCAATGGCTTTGTCGAAGGTGTGACGGTTACGCTGACGGTCTTCAGAGATACCGTTCCGGTAGAGTCGCTAGAGGCGGTCGCCGACGCCGAAGGACGGTTCGGATTCGATAGCCTGGACCCGTCTCCGGGTATGAGCTACGTGGTCAGCACCAACTACCGGGGAGTAGACTACACCACCCAGCCGGCCTCCCTAACCGGGCCGTCTGCTCCCTTTCACCTGGTCGTTTATGAGACCACTACGGTGGACGACGATATCTCGATCTTGAGCGCCAGCATGGCTATTCCGAGCGTCGACGCGACCACCGGCCTCATCCAGGTCCTCGAGGTGATAACCTTCGTCAACCGAGGGGATAGGACCTATGTTGGTCAGCTCTTCACCGATCCGGAGAACGGTGGGGTCCTTAGGCTCCACTTGCCGCCGGGCAGCCTGGACATCGAGCTGGGCCAGGGCTTCGGCGATGACGACCCGCTCCCCGCTCCCGACGGCATGCTTGGACGCTCGCCCGTGCCGCCGGGGGATTTTAATACGGTCTACGCTTACAAACTGCCCTTTGTCGATGAGGCAAGCGCCATTGTCAAGTTCTACGCCTACACCGTGGAGAAGGCTACTTTCCTTATCTCCACCTCCGGCCCGCGCCCCTCCAGCATGGTCCTTACCGACGTCCAGACGGTGAACATTAACGGCGATCAGAACTTCTCGTTATCAGGCCGGAACATCCAGGCCGGTGAGCCGTTGGCGGTTGTCCTCTCAGGTCTGCCTCAGCTGCTGCCTCCGGGGGCGGGAGACGGAGGCGTCAGCCTGGAGACCGTCCTACGCAGCGTCGGCATAGCGGCGATAGCAGCCCTTTTCGCTGGTGTGACCCTTTATACTGTACGGGGCAGGAATCGACGGCTCGTCCCGGTTGGGAGTGAGCTGCGGCAGCTTCACGCGCTGGAGGAAGAGCGTCTGGCCCTCATCGCATCGATGGCGGACCTTGACGACCAATTTGAGGCTGGCCGATTAGCCCATGAATCGTACCAATCGACGCGGCGACGACGCAGGCAACGACTTGTGGATGTGATGCTCTTGATAAAAGGGTCGGCGGAGGAGCGGTGAGCGCGTCGGAAGCCATCAAGGTACGGGGCCTCACCAAACGCTACGGCCGAACAGCGGCCCTGCGAGGGGTCGACCTGGACCTGATGCAGGGAGAGCAGATCGCCGTATTCGGTCCAAACGGATCCGGGAAGACCACCCTGCTCAAGGTGCTAGCCGGCCTGCTGCGCCCCACCAAGGGGAGCCTGCAAATTGACGGCATGGACTACAAGCAGGATGGCTCCAAAATCCGCCGGCGAATCGGGGTCGTCTCCCACCATCCTTACCTGTACGACGACCTCACCGGCGAGGAGAACCTGCTCTTCTACGGGCGTATGTACGGCATCGAAGACCTGGCCCAGAGCGTCGAGCGCGCTCTCGACCGTTCCGGGATAAAGCGCCGCAGCCGTGACAAGGTCCGCACCCTCTCCCGAGGCATGCAGCAGCGGCTGGCCCTGGCGCGCGCCACCCTCCATGACCCGGACCTCCTTTTGCTGGACGAGCCCGACACGGGGCTGGACCAGGAGGCCTCGGACCATATCTCCGAGTTCCTGGAGCACGACCACGGCAAGCGGCGCAGCCTTGTGATGGCGACGCACAACCTTCGATTGGGGGGCGCTCACTGCAACCGATTTGTCATCCTGTCCAACGGTAAAGTGGCATACGAGGGTAGGACGGACGGTCTAAAGACAGAGCAGATCGAGGAGCTCTACAGGAACCATGCGTCAGCCAATTAGACAGGCCACGTTGAATAAGGGGTTCGAGGCCCCGGCAGAAGCCAACTCCGCAGGCTGGACTGGCTATGGCTGGGACTGGCTGCGCGCCTATGGCCGCCAGATCGGCGCCCTGTTTTGGAAGGACCTGCTCATAGAGCTACGGACCAAGGATGTCCTGGCCTCGATGCTGGTTTTCGGACTGCTTACCCTCACGGTGTTCACCTTCGCCTTCGACCTGCGGGCGGAAAGCGTCCTGCTGGTTTCTCCCGGAGTGCTCTGGGTGGCGATCCTTTTCGCCGGGACCCTGGGCCTTGGACGCTCGTACAGCCACGAGCGAGAGAGCGGCTCGCTGGAGGGGCTCTTACTCTGTCCGGGCGACAGGAGCGCCATCTTCGTGGCGAAACTCCTCACCAATCTTGTCTTTCTTGGGCTATTGGAGATCGTGCTCCTTCCCGTCTTCTCCGCATTTTTCGACGTATCGGCCTTGAAGCCCGGTGTCATCGGAATCATACTTCTAGGGACCGTTGGGTTCGCCGCCGTCGGGTCCATATTCGGCGCCATGGCGGTGAACACCAGGGCTCGGGAGGTGATGCTCCCAGTCCTATTGCTGCCTATCCTTATTCCGCTCATCATCGGGGCCGTCAAAGCGACCGGTCTGTTGATGGACGGGCAGCCCTGGTCGGAGGTGTGGACCTGGGTCAACCTATTGATCGCTTTCGACGTAGTCTATCTGGTGGTCTCGTTTATCCTCTACGAGTTCGTGATCGAGGACTGGGGGTAATGGTGAGGCGGACAGTGGAGAAGACGAAGAGATGAGCGTAGCAAGCCCAGTCGCCCTGCCACCGGTAAGGCGGATACGGGTCCGCCGCTTGGATATGTTGGGAGCAGCAGCCCTAGCACTCCTGGCCGTGGCCTTCTGTATGGCGATGTTCTATGCTCCGACCGAGCTCATCCAGGGCGAGCCTCAGCGCATTTTCTACGCCCACTTACCCATGGTGGTGGTGTCCTATATCTCCTTCGCCATCGTGTTCGTAGCCAGCACCCTGTACTTATGGAAGCGGGATATCAAGTATGACATCGTTGCCAGGTCGGCGGCGGAGATAGGGGTGCTGTTTACCACCCTGGTGATCGTCAGCGGCGGTCTGTGGGGTCAGGCGACCTGGGGAACGTTCTGGCAGTGGGAACCTCGATTGACCTTCACCTTTATCCTCTGGCTCATCTACGTCTCCTACCTCATGCTCAGGAACGCCTCGGACGACCAGGACCGGATGGCTCGGTACGCCGCGGTCCTGGGGATCATCGGCTTCGCCGATGTGCCGCTGATCTTTGCCTCCGTGTACCTATGGCGGGGCATCCACCCGGAGCCGGCGGGGATGCCGCAAGCCATGGCGGTGACTCTCATCGTCGCCATCGCGGCCTTCGTCCTCCTCTTTGCGTATCTGTTGATTCATCGTATCCGCCTGGACCATGCCAGGGAGCAGCTTTACGAGCTGCGCAGCATCATGGAGGAGCGGGAGGCATGAGCGGTATTACGGTAGTCTATGTAGTTTTCGCCATCGTTTTCGCTAGCATCTTCGGCTATATCTTCCTCCTATCCAGAAGGCAGCGGGAGATCGAGTCAGAGATCGATGACCTCAGAGAAATTGTGGACAAGGGCGGGCGACCGTCAGGGCCGTGAGGCCGTTTGAGGCGGCCTCACACCTGAGGCATGGGGGATGGCGGACATGCGTAGTTATGCCCGAGTTCCCTGCGATGTCGGACGAGCAGCCGACCGTGATAGAGAGCTACGAGGTGCTGGGATACCGTAACAAGGTCGCGATTCCAGCAACCTTTATCGTGGACCGGGGCGTCATAGTCTGGGAGCATAGGAGCGAAGGTATCGCGGACCGGCCGGCAACTGCAGATGTTCTCAAGGCGCTGCGGGAAGTAATCGCCCATGCTTGAGGGAGCGCTGCTGCCCAGCATCTACGCCCACTCGGCAGGCGGAGACCTCGACCCCGGCATCGGGATTCTTGCGTCTTGGACCTGGAAGGAACCAACGCTCCTGGTGATCTTAGCTGTGGGTATCCTCTATGCCCGCGGGCTTCGCAACTGGCCTCACCCGCGGCCCATGAAGCCCTGGCGGCCATACTTCTTCTACGCCGGCCTCGCCTTCCTGGTCATCGCCCTGGTCTCTCCTATCGACGCCCTGTCCGACGACCTCTTTTTCATGCACATGATCCAACACCTGTTGATGGTGATGGTCGCGCCGCCCCTGCTGCTCCTCGGAGCCCCCACGACGCCGTTGCTGCGGGGAGTGCCGAAGTTCGTCCTTAAAGGAGTCGTAGCGCCTTTGATGCGGAATCAAGAAGTGCGGAGCTCCTACCGTTTTCTGACCTACGCGGGGACGGTATGGGTCCTCTTCTCCATCAACATGTGGGCCTGGCACTTCTATGGCGGCGCCTACGAGCGGGCGACTCAGAACGCGGCGCTCCACATCTTCATGCACTGGACCTTCATCACCACAGCGACGCTGTTCTGGTGGGTTGTCATCGACCCCCGGCCGCTACGCTCCCGAATACCCTACCCCCTGCGCCTTATATTCCTGGGTGTTACCATGTTCCAGAACGTGGCGCTGGGCGCGGGCATCACCTTTCAGACAAGCACCCTGTACCCTTACTACGAAACCCGCGCCCGCCTCTGGGACATCAGCCCTTTGAGCGACCAGCAGGCGGGAGGGCTGGTCATGTGGATCATAGGCACCATGATGATCATGACGGCACTGCTTATTACCACGGCCATCTGGCTAGACAGGGAGGAAAAGCGGAGCAGGAAGGAGGAGGCAAAAATGGATGCTTTGATGGCCGCCTCGATGTCCTCAGGCTCCTCCGAGCTGCGTCCGGGGGGTCCCGGCCCCTCTTGAAGGTTGTCCCGGCTTCGGTTCCGGGCATTGTCCGTTGCAAGGCGATACTACTACACCAAAATAGGCATGTGAGACGCGAATGGCCAGATTTCTGATAACCGGCGGGGCCGGATTCCTCGGCATCAACCTCATCAGGTTCCTCCTGGCCAAAGGCCACGAGGCCACCTCGTTAGACATTGTTGCGTTCCAGTACGACGATGTCAGGGACAGGGTGCGAACCGTCCAGGGAGATATTCGGGATACAGCCGCTGTCGACCGGGCCATGGAGGGAGCTGACGTGGTGGTGCACACGGCCGCGGCGCTTCCTCTCTACAAAAAGAGGGACATCCTCACCACCGACATCGACGGCAGCAGGAACGTCCTGGAATCGGCCCACCGTCGTCACGTGGACCGGGTAGTTCACATCTCCAGCACCGCCGTATACGGCATCCCGGACCATCATCCCATCAACGAAGAGGACAGGCTGCATGGAGTCGGCACCTACGGCAAGGCGAAGATTGCCGCCGAAGAGACCTGCGCCGCGTTCCGGGAGAGCGGCATGTGTGTGCCCATCCTGAGGCCCAAGTCCTTCGTGGGGCCGGAACGGCTTGGGGTCTTTGCCCTTTTCTATGAGTGGGCCCGGGAAGGGAGGTCCTTTCCCATGATTGGCAGCGGAAACAACCGCTACCAGCTTCTGGACGTGGAGGACCTCTGTGAGGCGATCCTGCTGGCGGCCACCGGGGACCGGGAGAAGGTCAACGACACCTTTAACATTGGCGCCAAGGAGTTCACCACCATGCGGGAGGACTACCAGGCGGTGCTGGACTGCGTGGGCGCCGGCAAGAAGATACGGGGGCTGCCTGCCGGGCCGGTGATCCTGATTTTACGGGCACTGGAGATGTTTCACCTATCTCCGCTCTATAAATGGGTCTATGAGACGGCATCCAAGGACTCCTTCGTGTCGATAGAGAAGGCGGAGCGCGTCTTGGGCTACGCCCCCAGGTTCTCCAACAAGGAGGCGTTGCTGCGGAACTACCGTTGGTACGTGGAGAACCTGTCCCGTTTCCGGGGGAGCTCAGGGGTCTCGCACAGAACGGTCTGGAAACAGGGCGTCCTGGGGCTGGCGCGGCGCTTCTTCTGAAGCGTCTCCGCTATTGGAGCGTGAGCAGATACTCGATCAAAGCGTCAAGGTCAGGCCCCTCGGCCACCAGGCCAGGCGTCATCAACGGAGCGAAGCCGTCTACCACGAAGCTCGCGGGTTCCAAGACCGATTGCCGTAAGTACTGCTCCGCGCTGAGGCCGGGCACGCGGCTCCCCGCCTGGCTGGCGACGTTGGTGAGCTCGGGGCCGATCTGGCCTATTGCGCCCTCCACACCAGCGATCGTGTGGCAGGCGACGCAGCCGGACTGAAGAAAGACCTGCAATCCCGGCGACCTAGGCGTCGTTGTGGCCGGTGTCACATCCGGTGAAGTGGTCGGTTGCTCCGTCGGCGTGTCGACAGGAGGCGCCCTCCCCGTCGAGGCGGTCGGGGTCGGCGTGAAGCCGATGATCTGAGAGCCACCGCCGAGGGAGAAGGGGGTGGCCGTTCCGGAGGAGTCATCGCTGCAGGCGGACAACAAAAGCGCCGCCCCCAGGGCAATCAGACCCAACAAAACGCGTGTACCAAATCGTCCGCTGAACAAAATCCTGTTCATATTAAAAGTTATCAAACAGGGCGATTAAGGCAATGAGGACGGCGGCCCCAAGAAACACTGGCGCTACGAACAATGCGGAGAAGAACCGACGGTCGCCCTTCAAGTGCATGAAGAACATGATCACCAAGGCAAACTTTATCGCGGAGAGCAGGAGCAGGCTGGAAATCCTGGCTCCCGCCTGATCGACGTAGAATATCCCAATTTCTATGATGGTGATGACTGCAAGGAGCAAAAAGATTCCCACGTAAAACGCCGTGGATCGATGCGCACCATGGGCGAGGATCTCCTGTGGCGGGAATCCGGTCGTATCGTGAACGGCGGCCGGCGCGGGCGATGGTGCAGGCGCAGGAGGTGGTGGTGGTGGCGCAGGCGGCGCAGGCGCAGGCGGTGGTGGCGGTGGCGCAGGCGCGGGCGATGGTGCAGGCGCAGGCGGTGGTGGTGGTGGGGGCGGCGGTGGCGGGGGCGGCGGTGGCGGGGGCGGCGGTGGCGGGGGCGCTACTGCGGGCGGAGGCGGAGCCTCCTCGCCCTCTTGTAGGCCCGTCCCACACTGGTTACAGAACTTTGCCTCAGGCTCAAGAACGTCGGTGTCACACTGGCCGCAAAAGGCCCGCAGACCGGCCCCGCAGGAAGAGCAGAATTTAGCACCCGGCTGGTTTTCGTGGCCGCACTCGTTGCAGTTATGTCGATATTCTACGCGCATCGCTACTTGAAAGGGTGCTCGCCTTGCAGCAGGTATACCACGGTGAAGATGACGATCCATACCACATCGACGAAGTGCCAGTAGAGACCGAGTATCTCAACGTTCAGCACCCGCTCTTCGGTCAGGCGATGCTCCTCGTACTCCTCCATTGCAAGGACCGTTGCATCTTCGGCTGTAGCCGCCGGTGCCCGTCCTTCTTCTCTCAGGAAGGCGGTGTAACGCCGGTGCCGGTCCTTGCCCTCTGCCTGCTGATCGCCAGCCCGCCCTGGGACACCCGAAAGGAATTGGGAGACTCGGGAAATAGCGGTGGACAGCAACGACTGCTTGAGCTCGGGCGGCGTTTCGGCACGTGCGTCGCGCAGGTACTTCAGGGTGAATCCCGTCACGACCACGCCGAAGGCGACAACGCCGGCTGGTAATGCGGAGCCAACCGACCACCACCCGATCTCTCGCCACAGGATGGCGACCATCCCCCCAAACACCACGGTCCCCATGAAGCCGCCGATGATAGCTACGGCCTTGAACGGCAGCCGAGGCTTACTCGGGTTGACTCTCACCATGAAGACGACGGATGTGAGCCAGAGGATGCCCGCGGTGACGTGGGCCCCGTGGAATCCGGTCAGGGTCATAAACGCTCCTCCGAAGAGGTTTACTCTGGGTGTCAGACCTGTGTGGCCGAGGATGCCTCCGTTATCTACCGTGCAGGCCACCCCCTGCGCCGCCAACTCCTGGCACCTGACGGTGTCGTAGACGGCATGATGGTGGTTGGCAAAACTATAGAACTCAAAGCCCTGGGAGCCGATGAAGAACAGGCCTAAAAAGGCGGTAGCAAGCAGGAATACCGTCATGCCCGTCTGGTCGCCCTTGCGCGCCGCGTTCAAACCCAGCACCATGGTGAAGCTTGAGATCAGGAGGACAAAGGCCATGCCGCTCACCAGCCATAGGCTGGACAGGACATCCTGGCGAATAGGCCCTCCACCGGTGTTGTTGTGGTACACCATAAAGGTGCCGATGAGCGCCCCGAACAGCATCGTCTCAGAGCCCAAGAAGGCCCACATCAGCACCTTCCGGTGGCTTTGCCCGGTTGTCGTCCGGTGATGCTCCGGGATTTCGATGGTTGGAGCTGCGCTGTGTTCGGCCATGTCTTCTTCCCTAATGCCCCGACTCAGGCGAATGCTCCGACTCAGATGTGACCGGCTCGAGGATCCAGCCAAACATACTTATCAAGACGGTGGCTCCCCCACCGGCCACCAGCAGCCCCATGGAGATAACCTCCCCAGAATACAGAAGGCCGAACAAGACTATCGTCATACCGATCGCCATAACGATGGGCCAGTAGGACGGACTGGGCAGGTGGATATGACCATGGCCATGCCCATTGTGGCCTGCATGCTCTTCGTGATTGGCTGGCGGCGGTCCATGCTCGGCTGCCTCAGGATGCTTCTCGTCCCATAGCGGGCGAACGCTACGCACCGTGGGAATCCGGTCGAAGTTATGTAGCGGGGGCGGCGAGGGAACGGTCCACTCCAGGGTCTGACCGTCCCAGGGGTCCTTCTCTCCCGTCTGAGGCTGGGACATCGTCTTGAATACATTGTAGAAGAAGATCAGGATCGAGAGGCTAATAACGAAGGCTCCCGCCGTGACCATCGTGTTTAACCACTCCAGGCCCAGGTCGTTCGAATAGGTGTATATCCTCCTGGGCATCCCGTCCATGCCCAGAAAATGCATGGGAAAGAAGGTCAAATTGCCGCCGATGAAGAACAGGGCAAAGTGGAGCTTGCCCAACCCCTCGTTTAACAATCTGCCGGTGACTTTGGGGAACCAATAGTAGATACCGGCAAAGATACCAAACAGGGACCCTCCGAACAGGACGTAATGTAAGTGAGCGACGATGAAATAGGTATCGGTCTGCTGCAGGTCCGATGGCGGCGACGCGTGCATGACGCCGCTGAGTCCGCCAATGACGAACATAGCTATGAACCCCAGGGCGAACAGCATGGGTGTCTGGAGCTTTAGCTGTCCACCCCAAAGGGTGCCCAGCCAGTTAAAGATCTTGACGCCCGTGGGTATGGCTATGGCCATCGTGGTGGTGGTGAAGAAGGCGTTAGTCACCGGGCCAAGCCCCACCGAGAACATGTGGTGGCTCCACACAGCGAAGCCGGTGACGCCGATAAACAGGCCCGAAAGGACCATCGTCTTATAGCCAAAAAGGGGCTTCCGTGCAAAGGTCGGCAGGATCTCGGAGACGATGCCCATGGCCGGAAGGATCAGAATGTAGACCTCCGGATGGCCGAAGATCCAGAACAGGTGCTGCCACAGCACGGGATCACCGCCGCCGCTGGTCACGAAGAAGCTGGTCCCAGCGATTCGGTCCAAGAGAAGAAGGATCAGGGCAACCGTTATGATCGGAAACGCCAGAATGATCAGGAAGGACACGATGATGACCATCCAGACAAACATGGGCAAACGCATGAAGCTCATTCCCGGCGCCCGCATGTTGACGACGGTAACGATAAAGTTCAGGGCAGAGAGGACCGACGCGATACCCAGCATGAGAAGAGCGAGAATCCAGTAGTCGATCCCGCGGGTCACGGAGAAGGCATCGCCGGTCAGATTTGCGTAGGAGAACCACCCGGCGTCTGGCGCGCCTCCCGTGACGAAGCTGAGATGGATAAAGAGCCCGGCAGCTAGAAAGATCCAGTAGCTCAAGGCATTCAAACGCGGGAAGGCAACGTCACGCGCTCCAATCATCAACGGCATGATAAAGTTGGTAAAGGCAGCGTTCAACGGCATGATCACAAGGAATATCATGACTGTGCCGTGCATCGTGAAGAGCTGATTGAATGTATCGGGAGAGACGATGGAGGCGTCGGCCCGAGCAAGCTGAATGCGGATGATCATCGCCTCGGCGCCGCCGCTGATCATAAAAACCAACGCGGTGACGCCGTAGAGGATGCCGACCCTCTTGGCGTCTACGGTGGTGATCCAGCCCCAGACCCCTTCTATGCTCATCGGTCTGCGCAGAGCTCGCGCGGGGCTCCGCAGAGCGCCGGTAAGCGTGCCGGTTAACGTTGCCATCGTTAGCCTCCCAACCTAGGAGCCGAGAACGGGATAGTAGTTAAAGCCCCCCGGTGGCTGTGGGGGCTAGCGTAAGCCTCGGGAATTTCCACCGGATAGGGTAGCAATCCCTGTGGCAGGCAGTCAATAACGGCAGCCTCCATCATTCCGATACCTCAAAGACCCCGTGCATGGTGGCCGCGTGCCCTGGGAAGGTGCAAATGAAGGCGTAGGTCCCAGGCGGCGGCGCTGAGAAGCTCACCTCGTCTGAATCACCCCCGTCGAGTAGCCGCACGTAGGATAGAACATCGGGGTCGTCCTCGGGGACCCAGCCGCTGCCGGGGCCCGCCGCCAGCCCGGCCGCCGCCACCGAGTTCTCCATGCCAGCCTGCACCAGCACCCAGTTGTGCTGTATCTCCTTGATGCTCGCCTTGTTGGTGAAGGCCACGGTCACCTGAGAGCCCGGCCTGATCACCAAGGAGTCCTTGTCGAAGAAGTTCTGGTTCTCCACGGACTCGATCTCGAGCCGGACTGGGGGTGGGGGACCCGTGAGTGTCGGCGTCGGCATGGGGGTGGGCGCTCCGTCCGGCGGCGTTGGAGTGGCCGCGGGCGAAGGCGTGGGGGTCGCCGAAGGCGCCTCCAGGTCGGGCTTGAGGCTCTGGAGGTACGCTACAAGGGCCTGCGCCTCCTCGTCGGTAATCGGGTTTTCCGGGTCCTGGTAGGCGCCGGCAAGCTGTGCCATACGGTTCCCCGGCTTGACCTCGTTCGGGTCCTTGACCCACCTCAGGAGATTTTCGGTATTGTTTTCGACGATGCCGCCAGCCATCATGCCACGAATCCCAAAGGAGGTCAGATTTGGCGCGGGGAACAGGGCCGCGCCGCTGAGGAAGCCGTCCATGCGGCTCTGCTGCACGCCTGCAGGCTCCGGTCCATTGGCGGTGTGGCAGACCAGACAGCCTTTGGCGCCGAAAACTTGCCGGCCCTGGGCAGCCAGCTGGGTCTCCGGCGCTTTGGGAGGCGACAGCTGGCCCCGCACCCATAGATCGAAGTCCGCCTGGGTCTCCGATCTGACTCGGAAACGCATATGGGCGTGAGCTATCCCACACAGCTCGGCGCACTGCCCGAAGAATTCATCCGGCTCCGGGGCTACGAACCACATCTGATTAGCGTTATTGGGGACTACATCGACCTTGCCCGCCAGCTTGGGGATCCAGAAGCTGTGGATTACGTCTTGCGACAGCAACGTCAGGCTCACTGGAACATTCACAGGCACCACCAGCTCATTGGCCGTAATCACGCCCAGCCCCGGGTATTGAAACTCCCACCACCATTGATGGGCCACAACGGTTACGTCAAGCACTTCGCCATCCGGAGGACTGTTCTGATCGGCGATGGTGATATAGGTAGGTACGGCTATACCAACGATAATGATAGCCGGGATAACCGTCCAGACAATCTCCAGGCGGGTGTTCCCGTGGATCTGCGGCGGGATCCCTTCCTGGTCGGGCCGCCTTCGGTACCGAACGATCAGGTAGACCAGCATCCCCTCCACGAGGATGAATACCACCACCGCTATCCAGAAGATAATCCAGAAAAGGCTGAGCTGTCTGTCCGCTACGGGACCCTGAGGACCGAAGGTGGACTGGGGGCGGTCACTATCGCATGCCGCCAGGAAGAGCATAAGGAGGCCGGCTGGTATGCCGTATCGTAGTCGAGAGATAATGCTGCGAAAGGACATTTGCTTTCTACAGTTACCAACCGCCGCTCAAGCCTCTCCCGACCACGCTGATGGGGAAGCTATCAAACGTGCCGCATGCTAGCACTCTGGAACTGGCGTGTCAATAGTTTGTTCCCGCATTCACAAACTTTTTTTTGCCGGTTCCCTCTTAGGCGCGGCTCCCGCGGTATGCATGGGGGGAGCGGAAGCGGTCGTGCCTACGAGACCCATGTGCTATAATTCACACCCGAATCTCTCCCCCCGCGAACGGGCTCATGCGCTCTGATATTCGTGCTGCACTCAACCCTGAAGGCCTCCTCAAGGGCGAAGGCGCAAGTCACCTCCTGTCCCTCACCTCAGACTACCTTGCGCTGACCAAGCCGCGCATTATCTCCCTGCTCCTTGTGACGGCCCTAGGAGGGATGTTTCTCGCGGCGGGCGGCGTTCCCTCCCTTTCCTTAATTGCCCTGGTCTTCCTTGGTGGTAGCCTGGGAGCGGGTGGGGCCAACGCCCTGAATCATTACCTTGACAGGGACATCGACCTGCGCATGGGACGCACGCAGAAAAGGCCCCTGCCCAGCCACCGCATAGAGCCGCGGCAAGCGCTGGCGTTCGGGGTGCTGCTCAACGTTGCGGCCTTCGCCATCCTCGCGATCTGGGTAAACGTTTTGAGCGCCGTTCTGACGGCGAGCGCCACACTCTTTTACATCCTGGTCTACACCGCGTGGCTCAAGCGCTCATCAACACAAAACATTGTCATCGGTGGCGCGGCGGGCGCCGTGCCCCCCGTGGTAGGGTGGACGGCCGTCACCGGCGGTCTTGACCTTTCAGCCCTGTACCTATTCGCCCTGGTGTTCTTCTGGACCCCCCCCCATTTCTGGGCTCTTTCCCTGATTATCAAGGATGACTATGCAAGGGCTGGTATTCCCATGCTTCCGGTGGTAATGGGGACGCAGGCGACCGCCCGGAGCATCCTCCTGCATTCCTTCACGCTGATCACCGTGTCCGTTCTCTTTTTTACCGTAGAGGGGCTTGGATGGCTCTATCTCGCCGGAGCTTTGGGACTGGGCCTTCCCTTCCTCTTCGGCGCATGGCGCCTCCTTTTGGCTGGAACGAAACGGGCCGCCCTCCACCTGTATCTCTACTCATTGCTTTATCTGACCCTGCTGTTCTTGTTCATCATCATAGACAGCGCTCTGTGACCAGGGATCAAAGCGAGTCCGTATGAGCGTATCTCCCGCCGAGCGCGCCCTCGTCAGGGTACGGAGTATCTCTCCCCAAAGTGTTGGCTGGCTGGCATTGGCCGTGGCCGCCCTTACCGTGGGGCTAGTCGCGTATGGCGCCTGGGTGCGCGTATCGGCATCGGGACTGGGGTGCCCAGACTGGCCTTTGTGTGACGACGGCTTTGTGCCCACGGGTCGAGCCGCCGTCATAGAGTCGGGCCATCGATGGTTCGCCGGTTTCGTGATGTTGCTGCTCGCCGCTACGGCGGTCCTGGGTTTCTTTCACCGGAGGGAGTACAGGTGGGCATCCCGTATTCTCATGGCATCCGCCGCCGCGATCCTCGTCCAGGCGGCTCTGGGCGGCGTGGTGGTCTTAACCGATCTTCATCCGTTGGTCCGCCTGGTGCACCTGGCGCTGGCCATGACCATCATCGGCCTTTTGACCCTTGCAGGGGTCGCTCTTCTCAACGCTGATACAACCATCAGACCCTCGAAGCGGCGTGGATGGCATCTCCTGCTGGCCGGGGCGGGGGTCATCATGGTCGGCGGCTCCATCGTCGCGACCCAGACCACCTTCGATTGCTCCGCCTTGCCATTCTGCGGAGGAGAGTCTTCCATGGCCTCTTCCCTTCACGGCACCCACCGCGTGCTGGGGGTGGCAGTCTTTCTTGCCAGCGTTATCATGTCTGTAAGGCTATGGCGTCGGGGAGATAGAGACACCTTGTTTCATGTGACCGCCGCCGTAAGCCTGCTGATCGCGGCCCAGATAGCCGTGGGGACATCCGCCATAGCCCTGGACGTGCCCGGGGAGCTTCGGATACTCCACGTTGGCCTGGCATCTTTGATATGGTGGGGGCTGGTAGGAATATGGAGTCTCACACCCCAAAGAACGAACCGGCGAGCCTGACCCTGGGGGGCCGGTTTACAGAACATCTACCGTTAAAGGCGGAGCATTAAGACACAACCATGTTATTTTGGGCTGTATTCGGTGGATCGCTGGGCGGGGTCACCCTCATAGTGTTGGCGGTGGTGGCGAAGGTCTGGCTAGAGCGTCGTGCGGACCAACCCAGACTGAAGATCACGGCGAGGCTGGGGTCGATGGACGATGTTCCGGATTTCCAGGGGCAGCAGCTCTTCTACATCAAGGCTTCTAACATCAGCCGGCGTGCCACAACCGTCGTAGAGTTCGGTTACGTTATCGGCGGGAAAAAGCGGACCAGACATGCCTACCTCCCTTCCACCGCAGCTTTGGAGCTTGGATGGGGTCTGCCCAAGGACATCCGTCGTAAAGACTCCATTAATCACTTTATTGAAGTGGGCAGACTTTTCGGCTTCCTGGAGAAAGACGGCAAGCGGCCGATAGACTTGAGGTCAGTCTATTACCGGGACCGGGCTGGAAGGTTTTATACCGGCAGGATATCCAAGGCTATATGTCAGTCCCTCGATCAGGACTTCGACAAGCGTCTGTGGGTTAAAGGAGCGCCATCTCCCCCATGAACGTTCATCGCCTGCGAGGGCCAATGCAGTTGTGGACAAGCTGAGAATCCCGGGTTAATGACCGGAGGAAAAGGGGAACAGCGTTGGAGCGGATGACGAGCCTCCCAGCCGTAGCGGGATCATGGCTAAGACCGCGCCGCCTGGGCGCTCTCTTCGTTTCCAAACTCATCGAGACCTCTGAGCGTCGCTTTGAACCCCTGGGCCTGAAGTCCGATCAGTTCAACCTCAGATTTCTCGTCAGCCTTGGCGGCGTGCTGGCCTTCGCGGCGTTAACCTACTGGCTGATGAGGGAGTATTGGGATGTCGACTGGTTAGCCCGAGAGGACGGCGCCCTGGAATGGGCTTCGGTGTCCATGTTCCTCTTAGCGGCGGTGCTGGCCGGAGCCACCGGACGGGCACTCCTTCGCGGAGGACATCCGCGCCTGGGCGCGTTCCATCTTATCGTTGGCGTCGCTCTCATTCTCGTGGTGCTGGAGGAGGTGAGCTGGGGCCAACGGCTCTTCGGCTGGTCGACGCCGGAAGCAGTCGGCAGCGTCAACGAGCAGGACGAGACGAACTTCCACAACATTACCGGGTTTAGCAGCGTCCTCTACTCGTTCCCTTTGTGGGGGTCCTGGATTGCATTGGCCGGAGCAGGCGTGAGGTCGGTGCTGCACCATTATCGACGGGTGACGACGGCCGACTTTGTGCTGCCTTCCCTTGTACTCGCCCCGATGTTGCTGTTGGTGGGCATATGGACGGCCGAAGGGCCGCCCGCCGGTACGATAAAGGGCTACCTGCCGTCCATGCCGGGGGGATCGGAGTTCCCAGAGCTTCTGGCCGCCTTCTTCCTGCTCTTTTACACCCTGGCGAATTTTAGAAGGCTGAAGGGCTTCAGAAGCGCCGAGGCTGAACCGCTCGATCAAGCCCGGAGCATGGTCACACCGCCGGCGAAACCGGACCCATCTCCTTCAGCGCCATCCTGATCTCGTCGACCACCTCCGGGTCGTTCTCCGTTTGAAGAGCCTCGCTCAGGGAGCGCCGGGCCGTCATGCCTCCTATCCGTCCCAGAGCCCAGGCGGCATGACCACGGACGAGGGGCTCGGTGCTGCGCAGGGCACCCGCCAGGGGCGCCACGGCCGCCGGACTGCCGGAGTTCCCCAGGGCGATGCATGCGTTACGCTGCAGTCCAGCCCGTTTGGCCCGGCGTATCGGGCTCCCCCGGTACCGCGCCTGGAACTCCTCGTCCGTCATCTCCAATATCCGCAACAGGTCCGGGAATGCGTGCTCCGCCGACCGGGCCTCGAACTCTCGGTCTCCCCCAGCATCGGCCTGGTGGTTCACGGGGCACACGTCCTGACAAATATCGCAGCCAAAGACCCAATCGCCCATGAGAGGACGCAAATCGCGTGGGACCACACCCCGGTTCTCGATGGTGTGATAGGAGATGCACAGAGTGTTGTCTATGACATACGGCGAAACGATGGCGCCCGTGGGACAGGACGGGATGCAGGCGATACAGCGGCCGCAGCTCTTCTTTAACGGCCTGTCCGGCTCCAGTTCCAGGTCGGTCAGCACCTCCGCCAGAAAGATCCAGGAACCCTTCTTGGTCGTGAGCAGGTTGCTATTCTTACCGTGCCATCCCAGGCCCGCGCGGGCGGCGATGGCCCGGTCCGGCATGGGGCCGTAGTCCACGTAGAACCTGGCCTCCACGCCTCCCATCTCTCGGAGCCGCGAAAGAAGCTCTTTGATCCTGGATTCGAAAACCCGGTGATAGTCACGGCTCCAGGCGTACCGTGACACCCGGCCTCGAAGCCTCCCATCATCGGGAACATGCGGCTGCGGCGTTTGATAGTCCAATCCCAGGGCGATAATAGACCTGGCCGCAGGGAGGATACGCTCTGGGTGACAGCCACGACGCGCTCGCGCCTCGTTGTACCAGGGAAGCCCATCCATGAGCCCCGCGCCTATCCGTTCGACAACAGCCTTCTCCGTGTCAAGAAACGGCTCTGCCGAGGTCACGCCGACGGGGTCAAAGCCCAGGCCGCGCGCCAGGGCCTTAACCCGCCGGGTAAGAGCGCGGCGCTGATTGATGGCGGTATCCAGCATGAGGCAGGTCACATCAAAATCCCCTCTCCCTTAATGGGAGAGGGCTAGGGTGAGGGTGAAACCAATCTAGCATACAGATTATTGAACTAGCCTCTACTAACGGACTTCCACTCCGGACTGTTGCTCCTGCCACAGCAGTGGATGGTCTCCATGGCCATGGTCCGTCGCCTCACGAAGCTTTTTAACCATAGTTTGCGCGATCTCCATGGGAACTCCGTTGGCCTCACCCAGCTGCAACCCCAGCTCCATGTCCTTGAGGATAATTCCCGACCCAACACCTGACCCGAACACACGCTTAAGGGTTGCTGGAATAGACTGCCGCATCATCCACGTATCTCCGCTGCCAGAGCAAATAGCATCGAACAGGGTTTTTCCCGAAACTCCCGCTTTTACCCCGGCCGTAAACACCTCAGGCAAGAACGCGATGAGACCCACTGAAATGAGGTTGTTGCAGAGCTTGCAGACCAAGCCGGAGCCCAGGGGGCCACAGTACAGGAGCTTATCGCCTATCGTCTTGAGCAGCGGCTCCACACGCTGATATATCGGCTCATCTCCGCCCACCCAGACAGCCAGGGTACCCTTCTCGGCTCCAGAGGCTCCCCCGCTTACCGGCGCATCCAGGACATCGACTCCATAAGCCTGAAACTCCCGGCCTATGGCTCGGATCAATTCCGGGGTGCTGGTCGATAGGTCTGCGTACACCATCCCTTTATGAAGCCCCGCTTTAAGCCCCTGGGGCCCTAAGGCAACCTCTTCAACTTGCCGGGGGCCAGGAAGCGAAGTGAAGACAACCTCAGAGGCCTCCGCGACTTCCTTCGGCGTGCTCACCAGTCGCGCCCCCCCAGAAACCAGACCTTTCGCAGCCTCTGGAAGAATATCGGATACCCCCATTGAGTGCCCCGCTTTGAGCACATTCTTCGCCATGAATCCACCCATGTTCCCGAGACCAACGAACCCGACATCCATGACAGCCTCCCGTTCCTGGGCGCTATCTCTACGCCCGGGTAGCAGTTTACGGACAATCTTACACGGTTGGCTCGCACAATCAATGGCCGCAGTGGCGGCCATTGATCGAATGACGGGGCCAGCATCAGTGGGAGCCTGAGGGCTATCCGACGATGTCTTCTCCTCCGTCGACACCGATGACGTTCCCTGTCATCCAGTACGTCCGGTCGTCGCTGAGAGCAGCGATGGCGCAGGCAACGTCCTCAGGTCTCGTGAGACGGCCGCTGGGGTTACGGCTCAGGGCCCCCTCCAACAGCGCTTCGTGGCCGGGAATTTTGTCCAGGGCCGGTGTGTGCGTTACCCCCGCTCGGATAGCGTTTATGGCTACCCCTTTTGGGGCCAATTCAAAGGCAAGCTGCCTGATATGTGATTCCAGGGCAGTTTTCGCCGCTGAGACAGGACCGTAGGTCGGCCAGACCCTGGTGGAGCCTGAGCTGGTCATCGCGAAGGCCTTACTCCCCTTCCTGAGCAATTCCCGGGCCACCATGTCCTGCACCCAATAGACCAGACTGTGGGCCATGACATCTAACGTCATCTCCATCTGCTTCTGGGTCACCGAACCGTCCGTGGAGTCGGAGACATAGGACCTCAGGGTCCCAAACGCCAGGGAATGCATGAGCACGTTGACGAAACCACCGGCCCCGAGATGGCTCTTGACCTGGTCCAGCACCTCCGCTCGCTTCTCCGGGTCGGCGGCGTTGATGTTGAAAAAGAGCGCTTCCCCACCCTGGTGGCGAACGCCATCAGCGATCGCTTCCGCGTTGGGCAGCGTTGAGCGCCTGTCCAGGTGAACGCCAATGATGCTGAAGCCGCTCCGGGCAAGCTCTAAAGCCGTTGCGCCACCGAAGCCGCTGGACGCCCCCAGAATAAGGGCCCATTTTCTCGCAGATTGCATGCTCACGGTCCACACCTCATGGTCGAGCGGTCAGCCCATTGTAATGGAAGAGCAGGTGGCAAGGGAACGTTCCAACGCCGGAACCAATGAACTAGGCGGCCACCCTCTCCCTGGCCCTCGACTTTGTCGCAAGTCCCGATTCCTCATCGGGACCTTTCCCCTTCGGCCCCGCTCAGGGCGGGCATCAAGGGAGAGGGGATTTTGGAATAGCTCCTAGGATGCCTGCCTGGCGGGACGAGACCGCATCTGCCGGTCCATGAGCAGCTGAGGCAGGATGTTCTCCAGGAAAATCACGTCGGCGCCGCTCTCTCGTAATTCCTGGGCGAGCCGGCCCCTCATGCTGACGACTTTGACTCGTTTGCCATGCATCATCAGCTGCTGCACCGCATCGGCGAAATCGCCGTCGCCGCTGACCAGTACCGCCTCGTCGTACTGGTTAAACTTGGTGAACAGGTCGGTGACTATCTTGATATCCGGATCGGCATTCTTGACCGTCCCGTCCCGATAGCGCTTGCTCCTGACCAGGACCACCTCGTACCCGAAGCTTTTCAGCCTCGAAAAGAAGCCCCTCATCCCGATCTGGCTCTCCTTGTATCCGGTATAGAAGAATGCGCCGGCCAACGGGCGTTGAGCGCTAAAGTACTCCTTGAGCTTCTTGTAATCCAGGTCCTTGCCCTGGGAACGCACGTGCCCCAGGGAACGGGCCACGTTTGGCTCATCGATGAACAGCATCGAACGGCAGCCATCCGTCGTGACCTGAGCATGGGAATCTACTGATTTGGAGCCCCTGAACCGCCGCCGCCAATAGGCAAAAGAAAGGATCCGCCCCATAACATCACCCCCCGTCACTCCCGCCGCCATGCCTGCGTCGATGGCACCGCCCGCGGGACCGACACGAAAAGAGCGACCGCCGACAAGCGCTACCACGATCCGAGGAACTACAGCGAAAACACGAAATATTGCGCCTGCGCTGATATCACAGGCCTGAGTGCATCCTACCACTCGGGCCGACAATCTTCAATGAAGAATCCATGACAGAAGCCGAGAAGTTACTCAAAAGAAAGAGGGGGCGTCCACATGGACGCCCCCTCTTTCTTCGACTGTTCGGGACTCAGCGGTCCAGTGGCACGTTACCCAGCCCCTCCACCGCCGGTGGAAAACCTTACCGTCGAGGAACGGGCGTACTGATCGCAAATCACGTTCACCAACGCCGGCTTGCCGGCTTTAACCGCCGCGGCGGCGCGGTCCAGGGCGGGCCGGATATCATCCGGCTTCTCGACGTACTCTGGGTGGACCCCCAGGGGCTCGAACATTTTCTCGTAGTGGGTGAAGCCCAGATCTTGTCCCAGGTTCACGCCTCCTTCGACACGCGCCGCCCATCCTCCGTTATTCAGGATCACCGTAAGGAACGGGAGGTTGTTTCTTACGGCTGTGTCTAGCTCCATGCCATTCATGCCGAAGGAGCCGTCACCGTGGAGGCTGACGACCATCGCATCCGGCTTCGCCACCGCGGCGCCAAGAGCGAAAGGAGTTCCGACGCCCATGCAACCCGAGTGGGTGGAGTTGAGGCGGTGCCGTGGAAAGTACGTGGGGATAGACTGGCGGGCGAAGCTCAGGGTCTCATTTCCGTCTACCACCAAAATGCCATCCCTTGGCATAAAGTCTCGGATTTCCTTGCAGAGCCTCAGAGGATGAATCGGGGTCTGGTCAGAGTTTTCGATGATCTCCTGCTGCTCGCGACGGGATGCGTCCTGCTTCCTCAGCTCATCCACCCACGGGTGGTAACGCGCGCTATCGATCTTACCTTTTGACGCCTGCACAAGCTGCTGGAGAACCATCTTGGCGTCGCCCAGGATATCGACATCAACCCCTCGGTTCAGACCGATGTCATTTGGCTCGATGTTGGACATGATGACCTTCAGGTCAGGCGACCACCTCGGTGGCTTCAGCGAGCCAATAACATAGTTGGGGCGGGTGCCCACTACCAGGGCAACGTCTGCTTCTTTGAACGCGGTGGAGCGAGCAGCGATGAAGCACAAGGGGTCGTCCTCGGGGATCACGCCCCTACCCAGCGGAGTCGTGTAGAACGGAATTCCGGTCTGGTGAACCAGGTCTTGCAGGTCCTGGTGCGCCTCCGCCCACATAACCCCGTTGCCGGTCACGATGATCGGGCGCTCCGCTTTGGACAGCATCTCCACTGCCCGAGAGATGGAATCCGGATCGCCGTGGGGCTTGGACGTGGGCCGGTAGTTATGGGGGTACTCGACCTCATCCTCCTCGCATGACCCATTCACGATATCCGCCGGGAAATCCAGATACACCGGTGATGGCGAGCCAGAGAGTGCGTGACGCAACGCCACGCTTACCATCAACGGGATGCGTCTCACGTGCACGATCCGCTCAGCCCATTTCGTTATGGGCTTCATCATGGCCAGCGTATCCATCTCCTGGAATGCGTCCGTGTTGGACTCGTTGACGGCACTCGCGCCGCCGAAGACAATGAGGGGGCACCGGTCCGATTGGGCGACGGCGACTCCGGTAATCAGGTTAGTGACCCCTGGGCCGGAGGCGGCGAAGCAGACCGCCGGTTTGCCGGACACGCGGGCATAGGCGTGAGCGGCCATGGCCGCAGCCTGCTCGTGTCGCATGTCTATAGCCTTCAGGCCATACTTGACACATGAGGAGCCAACTCCCGTCATGGGCCCACCCCAGATCCAGAACGCCGTATCTATCCCCTCCTCCACCAGCGCCTTCACAGCCAGCTCGTGGCCCATAATTTTTCCCATGGTCGTTCCTCCTCAGAAGTAAGTAACCGTCAGAATATCAGAATGCGACGGGGCGATTGTACGAAGCCGGCCCCTTTCGGTCAAGCTCAGCCAATCGGCCCTACCCGGTATTCGCGTCCAGGCGGGTAGCGCCAGCAGGCAATGCCACTTACCTCGCGGCACATATTGATGCACCAAGGCATCCGATGGTGGGTTTCCAGCGCAGGTCAGACAGGGACGGTCCCACCGGTCGACTTGGTCCGGAACTGTTGACTGAAGGCCAGGGTAAGCCTAGACTACCTCCGGCGAGGCGATGAGCAATCCGGAGGGGGCTGAAGAAGGGGGATGCATGGCAGGGTACGGTAAACATGAGGCCCAGGATTGGGCATGGACGCATCTGCGAGCGCAGTGGAGCACACTGCCTACCCCATTCACACCAGAGGATGAGGTGGACGAGCCGGCGTTACGGCGCAACATCCGGCACATTCGCAGCCTGGGAAGCGCCGGAGCGGGCTGTACCTGGGGCATGGGCGAGTTCTGGAGCCTGACCAGGGAGGAGCGGCTTCAGGTCATGGACATCGTCGCCGACGAGGCGGGCGGCCAGTGGCCCATCGCGGCGCATGTCTCCCACACCTCTTCCCGGGAGATGCTTTTCCTGGCGGACCATGCCGAGGCGGTGGGGTTCGACCTTCTTGTCGTAGCCGCTCCGTACATGGTGACCAAGACCGAAGAGCAAGTCATCGAGTACGTTGGGCTGCTCGCTTCTCACACCCCGCTGGCGATCATGTTCTACAACTCTCCCCAGTTCGGCGTCGTCATGAGCCCTCAGGGGCTCAAGCGTATCTGCGCTATACCGAACGTGGTAGGGGTCAAGGAAGCGAGCTTTAACCAACAGACCTCCATCGAGAGCCACCTGCTCCTCGGCAAACAGTCGATTATCAGCACACCGGACGAGTGGATCTTCTCCAAGGCGAAGGAGCTTGGCTTCCATCAGCAGGTCATGTTCGCCAACACTTCCGACTGGCGTTTCGACACCCCGGAGGCGAACCACTACGTCCAGTTCGTGAACCGGGCCACCCAGGGTGATCTGGACCAGCAATTCTATGACACTCACTTGAAGGCCATAAAGGGCCTCTCTGACAAGTGGTGGGGGGCCACGGTCAAGAAGTTCGGCGGCGCGTTGCCGGTGCCTATGGTGAAGTACTGGGGGGAGCTGATGGGGCTTCGGATGGGGCACGTTCGCCCACCCCTGGCAGAGCTCAGCAACGCTGAAAAGGACGAGCTTCAGACGGAGCTGGCGGCGTTACGGCCCCTGGCCGGCGAGGCGAAGACCAAGGCCAATGGCCACGCCCAAGCGGGGCCTCAATCCCCGATGCGCGTTGCGAGCCATCTCGCCGCCCCCTCGACCTCCGTGGAGAGCGCTCCTCATTCCTGGGTACAGCGCACATTCGGCTCATCTGGAATGATGCTGATGGTGAGTGTGCAGAATACCCAAGAGGCGTTAGAGGCTGACCGGGGCGGCGCCGACATTATCGACGTGAAAAACCTCCAGGAGGCGCTGGTGGGCTCGGGCCACCCGCTGCTGGTGAAGGAGCTGCGGGAGGTTATTCCCGCGGAGAAGCACGTCAGTGTAACCCTGGGTGTGGTACCGAATCAGGCCGGAACGGTAGCGATGGCCGTCTATGCCGCGGCCGGGCTCAATGCCGCTTCCGTGAAGGTCGGCTTCGTCAATACCGACTACAACACCGCGTTGGAAGTGCTGCGAGAGTCTCGCCGGGCCCTTGCAGGCTCGGAGACCAAGCTTATCGGCTCTCTCTTCGCGGACAATGATCTGTATGAAGGGCTTGATCCCCATCGCATGGTGCAGCTGGCCTCTGAGAGTGAGTGCGACGGCTTCCTGATAGACACGCTGACCAAGGATGGCCGGAATCTGTTCGATTTTATTCCGGAGCCCAAGCTCAGGGAGATAGTCCTGCAGGGTAAACAGCTGGGGATGAGCACATCTCTTTCTGGCCACCTCCGCCTGGACAATCTGGACGAGCTGGCCCGCATCAATCCAGACATCGTCGGTGTTCGCGGGGCCGTATGCGCGACGGGGGACCGTGACCGTAGTGTGGCCTGGGAGGCGGTCGCCGCTTTCAAGCAAGAGCTGGACCGACGAAAGAGGGGTGAGATCGACGTTCACGCAACTCCTGCCAACAGCAACAACGGCTCTGGCAGCGGCTGGGTGATCGTGGACGGGCGCGGCAAGAACTGCGCCGGAGTCATCGCAGCTCTGACCGGCCAGATCGAAAGTGACCCTAGCTCCTTCGTTGAGGCCCTTATGGCCGATGCGCTGAACATCTACGATCTTATCGAGTGGGCCAAAGAGGCCGGCCACCGCCTGGTTACTCAGCGCAAGGAGGCCAACGGCACCGTCCGGGTCTTGATTCAACCCTTCGCTGGGTCACCTATACGATAGCTTGAGAAGGAGGTTGGCCATGGAATACGGGAGCGGCAAGTGATGCGGCCCCGCAGGCATATGCCCTCATTGAAGCGGGTCCTTTTCGAGACTCTCGTCCAGGTGGTGGTGATACTGGTCGTCTTCATGTTGACGAACATCGTCCTCGCCATCATCGCTGCGCTCGTGACGATGTTCTGGCTTAGATCGACCCGGCCCAAGCCCGACGAAGGACCGCCGACCGGACGAGACCGCCTCTAGCGGGGCGGGCAGCCGCAGGCATTGCGCCTGGCGGCGTAGGGGAGAAAGGATGCCGATCTCTCCCTAGCCCTTCCCTAAAAGGGGAGGGGGTTAGGTCACAAGGGGGTGCCTTGAACCCCCTTTGACGATCTCAGGACACGTCCTCTTCAGCACCCTGCGAGCCCCAGAACGTGCCAAGTCTACCCCTGCATCGAGAACTCGACCCGAAGGACCCGCTCGCTGTCCGGCCTAGCCTTCGCCCGCTCGTCGATCCTGTGTCCTACGACCCACAGGATACCCTTACGGTCACACAGCAAGGGCACCTGCTCCCTGGATGATCTGGGGATTTTGGCATCCACCATGAAGTCCTGTAACTTCTTCGCCGATCTCATGCCCAGGGGCTGGAAGCGGTCGCCCGCCTTTCGGGAACGGACCCAGAGGGGGCGATGCCCCAGCGCTCCGTCCATTACCGCGGTATGGGGGTCTTCCCCCGGCGCATCGTTCGTTTCGTCCCGTGATAGCAGCTGGACATGGACACGCCAGCCCGGGAGCACGGTCAAGCCGGGCACGCTCAAGGGAAGGTCCCCGCCAAGCGCCGGGGCCTGCTCCGGTGTGGTGCCACCCAGGACCAGATGCTCGTAGACCTTGCTCACGGTCAGGCCACCGGGGAGGCGCATGGTCTTGCCCGTGGGGCCCGCTGCGAGGCTGAGCATCCGCTGAAGATGTGTGGAGCCGATTCCTTTGAGGTCTCCCCGGACGTCGCGCACAGCGCGACGTAGCAGGTGCACCGCCAGGGCCGGGTCCAGGGCCAGCAGCCCCCTCTGATCGATCGTTAGCCTATCCGGGCCTTGCCTGACAAGACGCTTCCATTCCTTCGCCGTCTCGGCCTCCAGGAACTCCTCCGCCTGCCCGACGCTCTCCCCCAGCCGCAAAAGGGCCTCTTCCACCCTGGGATTGAACTGGCGCAGGAGCGGCAACAGGTCAAGGCGCACCCTGTTTCGGGTATGCTCGCGAGCAAGGTTGGAGGAGTCGACCCTGGGCTCCAATCCGGACTCTCGGCAATAGGCCTCAGTTTCACGGCGCCACGTCCCCAGCAGCGGTCGACCGAGGGCCAGGGGCTGCCCGTCCGTGTACGCACGCGCCAAACGCTCCATGCCTCTAAACCCTGAAAGTCCGGAACCCCGCAGGACGTGCATCAGTATCGTCTCCGCCTGGTCGTCGGCGGTATGTCCCAGAAACACGGCCTGGGCCCCGGTAGCTTTCGCCACGGCCGCGAAAAATTCGTACCTGCACCGGCGGGCCGCCTCTTCGACCGACATCCTCCGGCCTTTACGGTACGCCTCCACGTCCAACGCATCCATGCTCACCGGAATCGCCAGGCGCCCGCACAGGACCTTCACGTAGGCGGCGTCGGCTGTGGACTCCCGGCCCCGTAATTGGTGGTCCAAGTGGGCGGCGTGAAGTCCCAGCGGTAGGCTATCGCGAAGACCGGCCAAGGCGTGGAGCAGGCAGACTGAGTCTGGCCCGCCTGATACGGCGATAAGCAGCGGGGCCTTTGAATCCGCCATCCCATGCTCAGTCAGGAAGGCCGAGAGTCTCCCTGGGATGAGGTCAACGGCTGGTCTGGCAGAGCGGCTCCGCATCACGAACACCTCAACGTCCCAGCGCCTTCATTTCAGAGACGGGCGAGGAACTCAGGGACATTGTAGCAGCCCGCAAGGGGGGTGCTGAAGGACACTCCCTTCGACTCCGCTCAGGGCAGGCCTTGTTCCGCAGCCCCTCAAGGGCCCCGGTACGGGCGTTCAATTAAACGCTCCTCCGCGATACAATACGCCTGGAAGGAAAAACACCCCTGGAGGCCTGACTTGATCTACGAGCTACGAGTATATGAAGCGGCGCCCGGCAAGCTTCCCAAGTTGAACGAACGATTCGCTAATCACGCCGTTGGCTACTTTGAAAAATACGGGATGGAGATGGTGGGGTTCTGGACAGAGGAGATCGGTACCAGTAACCGGCTTTCCTACATGTTGGCCTTTGAGGACATGGCGGACCGAGAGAAGAAGTGGGCGGCGTTCAGAGCCGACGACGGGTTTCGCCAGGTGGTCGTCGAAAGCGAACGTGACGGCCCGCTGCTGGTACGAGCCACAAACAGCATCTTGAGGCCTACCGCCTATTCACCTTTGAAGTAAGCCCTTGCGTTGATCCTGAATTGGGCGTAGCATGCCAGCGGTTTTCAGCCCGGCTTTCGGTCTGTCTGCCCACATTTCATAAGGCAGGAGGAATGATGACGTATATCGATCCGGTGAAGGTGAGCTCGAAACAGTACAAGGTGCTGCTTGAGAATGACGATGTCCGCGTTCTAGAGATGAGCCTCAAAGCAGGCGACAAAGACACGCAGCATTCCCATCCGTCAGAGACCGTCTACTTTGTCAACGGCGGCAAGGTGAAGATCTATCTCGAGGATGGCGGCGTCGTCGATGCCGATATTCCCAACGGCCATGTCATGTGGAACGGTCCCTGGACCCACACCGTCGAGAACGTTGGCACGTCGGACACCTACGCCATCATCGTCGAGTCGAAGAAGTAAGCGGCCCCAACGAACTGGCCGCCCGGCCGTTTTTCATGGACGGCTAGCGATTCCTTGAAGACCTTCTGAGCAGGACCCCCTGCTCAGCAAGGCCCTCAACTTCTTCAGACGAGAGCCCCAGGTATCTGCCGAGAACGTCATAGTTGTGTTCGCCAAGCTGCGGTGACGGGCCTCGCACGCGGGCCGGCGTCTCGGAAAACTTGTAGGGCGGGGACACGACCTCAATGGGTCCAAGCTCAGGATAATCGATGGTCTGGAAGGCCCCCCGGTCCCGAAAGTGAGAGTGTCGAAATATCTCTTCCTGGGACAGGACCGGCCCTGAGGAGACGCGGGCCTCCGCCAGCACGGTCAGTGCCGCCTCGTCGTCGGAGACAGTCTGAAGCCATCCCTCCAGGATGTCGATCACTTCCTGAGTCCGCTCTACGCGGGCCCGAGGGCTTGCATATCGCGGGTCCTCGATCATATCCCGCCGCCCGATGGCCCCGCAAAGTCTCGCCCAAGGGCTCTCCGGCCCCTCTCCATCAGCGTGTATGACAAGATAGCCCTCCTTGGACTTGAGAACGCCCATGGGGAAGGAGTAGGTGTTCTGCTTTCCGTTTCGGAAGTAGATATTTTCCCCTTTCGTGGCGGCCACATGAGGCATGACTAAGGAGTCAGCAAAGAGACAGCCTTCGATCATTGACAGATCGATGTGCTGTCCGACCCCGGTCCGCTGGCGGTGGTACAGGGCGTAGCCGACGGCCATAGCGCCCTGGATGGCGGTAATGCTGTCACCGATGGCGCCTCCGATAGTGTACGGCGCGCCATCCCGCTCCCCGGTGATGTTGCTGAGCCCGCCCATGGCCTGCGCCACCGGATCGGTGCAGGGGAGGCGCGGGTTGCCGTCCAGCCCCTGCTGCCCGTACCCGGTCGTGGAGAGCATGACAACCCCAGGGTTCACTTGCCTGAGGCTCTGATAGTCCAGTCCGTAACCGGCCAGCACCTGGGGAGTGTAGTTCTCCACCACCACGTCCACCTGGCTGGCCAGCGAGCGAAACAGCTCCGGCCCTCGTGGCTGCTTCAAGTCGATGCATACAGATTTCTTCCCACCGTTGCAATGGAGAAACAGGACCTCGACTCCACCCTTCCGTATGGCATCCGGAGCGAACCGCTCCGGATCGCCTGTGGGGCGCTCCACCTTGATGACCTCCGCGCCCATGTCGGCCATGATGCGGCTGCACAGCGGCCCCGCCACCCCCACGCTGAAGTCGAGGACCTTCACCCCATCCAGTATCCCAGGTTGCATGCGCTTACCCCCTCAGGCCTTCTTTTCACTGTTTGTGCAGGGTGCCGAAACCGAGCAGAGCGATTGTATTGGGGCCCTGTTAAGGCAGTCAAGCGAACACGCCGTGGCCGGCTTAAGCCCTTTTCCGTTCACAGGGCCTTCCTGTCCGGCCTCTGCTCATTTCACCCCGCGGTCATACCCTGCTATCATCTTGTCATCGCAAAACGACTCGGCCGTAGCATGGCGGACGCACGTCTCGCCACTCGGTCAGAGAGGAGAGCACTATGCGAGAGTATCGATTGATATCGGCGGACGGACATATCAGCGAGCCCCCGAACCTGTGGACGGACCGTCTGGCCAAGAAGTTCCAGGACCGGGCCCCTCGCATGGAGCGTTTCGAGCAAGGGGATGCATGGGTCATGGAGGGTTCGCCCAACCCGATCAACTTCGGGTACAACACCTGTGCAGGTACCCCCTCTGAAGATATCCGGCCCTGGGTCCGGTGGGAGGATATCCATCCCCGGAATTACGAGCCGAAGGCCCGGATCGCCGCGCAGGACGAGGATGGCGTCGACGCCGAGGTCCTGTACCCGCAGCCGCGCCCCTCCGCGACCATCTTTGGTAACAACACAGACCCCGAGTTTCACCTGGCATGTATCCGCGCCTACAACGACTGGCTCTCCGAGACGTGCAATGTAGATCCCGACCGGCTCATCGGCGCTGCCATGATCCCCACCCTGGATGCGGAGACCGCCGTTGAGGAGATGGAACGGGCCATGAAGCTCCCAGGGATCAGGACCCCCTATCTGGGGCGGTGGCCCTCAGCCGGACCTTACATAGACCCGGAGGATGACAAGTTCTGGGCTGCGGCAGAGGAGATGGGCGTCCCTGTTAGCATCCATGTCAGCGTATCATCTGGCGTCGGCAGCCCGGCGCCACCGGACCCAGACCGGCGTCTTCCCGGCGCCAGGGGAGAGCTGCGCCACATCGCTACACCTGGCAACTGTCTCGAGCTGATCAATAGCGGCGTGTTCGACCGCTTTCCCAAGCTCCACGTGGTCTTCGCCGAGTGCGATTCTTCTTGGATACCCTATGTCAAGGAGCAGTTTGACGACCGCTTCCTCCGGCACAGCTCGAAGATCCGCCCCGACATCAAGCGGCTCCCCAGCGCCTACTTCGATGAAAACATCTTTACCACCTACGTCATTGACAAGTACGCCATCATCAACCGCTACCACATAAAGATAAGCCAGTTCATGTGGAGCAACGATTTCGCCCACATCGTGACCGACTGGCCGAATTCCTGGAAGACCATCAACGACAACTACGAAGGTGTGCCGGAGGATGAGAAGCACGATATCCTGGCCGGCAACGCAGCCCGGGTCTACGGGCTGGGGAACGGCAAGTAGCGGCCGGGGATAAGGGGGCGGCGGCTCGGCAGGCTAACGCCGAGACCGTGCCTTCTCTGGAGGGGCTGCCAGCGACAGCCCTTTCCGGTGGATTGATCTGGGTGGTAGCTGCAGACCCAGGGCGGCGACAACCTGCTCCGGCCTGCCGCTGCCGCTGGGGTCGCACTTCAGGGTCATTTCCAGGGTGGCAAGGTCATCGGTCGAGTCGACCAGCCGCAGCGCGTGCACCTGGGCGCGAATGTCGTAGCGGCGGACCTCCTTATCGCGCTGGTGCTCCCAGGGGAGGCTTTCCTTATCCATGAACGACCCCACGGCCTCCTGGATGATCGCCGCGCCGGGCTCGGCCTCGACAACGACCAGGTATTCCGCCTTCGACACCTGGGACTGCAAAGAGGGCCAGTCCAGCGGCACGTCATAGGCCTCCGTTACTTCCAGGCCGTCAGGCAGCCGCGGGCCCAATTGTTTCATGAAGTAGAAAGGCGACATCCGCCGCTTCAAGAATACGTCCATCAGCTCCCCTTCAGCCGTGACTCCAACGGGAAGCGGAGCGCCCAGCGAAAACCGGGGCCGATGGAACTGGCCGGTTGAGATGGCAACGGGGATCTCGGCGCGACGGAAGGCCCGCTGCCACATCCGCATCATGTCCAGGTGCGAGATATAGGCTAGGGGGCCGCTCCTGCCATACTTGGCGCGGATCCTCTGGGTCGCCATCTCAGCCCTTTCTCACCAGGACCGTCTCTATCTTCACACCGTTCATCTCGGTAACGGTTAGCAACAGGCCCTGGTGCCTGACCATCTCCCCCTCCCGTAGAATGTGCCCCAGGCTGTCGAGGATGAAGCCGGCTAGTGTGTCGTATTCCCCTTCGGGGAGCTCCAGGTCAAACCTCTCGTTGACCTCCTCCACACGCATGCCGCCGTCGACCTGGATGGTCTGTTCGTCGATCGTCTGGAACTCGGGTTCCTCCCCTTCTTCGTCGCCCGAAAAGGCGCCGACCACCTCGCCCACGATGCGCTTCAAGGTCAGCAGTCCGGCAATGCCCCCATGCTCGTCTACCAGCATGACCATCTGGGCACCCTCGGTGCGCATCTCCAGGAATAGCCGGTCCACTTGCTTGCTTTCGGGATAGAAAAAGGCTGGGCGGGCAAGCTGGGCAACCGGGTCCTGATCACCGAGACTCTTGTCCACAAAGGCTTTCAACACATCCTTGACATAGAGGACTCCCAGCACGTCATCAACCTCTTCGCCATGGACCGGGAACCTGGTATGCGTCTCTTTTGCGTAGATGCCCAGGAAATCTGAAAGCGTGGCATCCTTCTCCACCCATACGATCTCAGTCCTTGGGGTCATGATCGTATCGGCGCGCAGGTCGCCGAGACGGAACGCCTTTTGCATCAGCTCGGCTTCTTGCGGCTCTACGGCCCCCTCAGCCTCACTGATGTCGATGAGCATGCGCAGCTCCGCCTCCGTGACGGTCTGGGAACGGAGCGCACTCTCGCCGCCCATGAGTCGAGACAATGCTCGGGGCAACAAGGTAAAAACGTAAATGATCGCCGTCTCCAGCATCATGATGATCTCGATAGGGCGCGCAATGACCACCGACCATGAGACCGCCCGCTGCGCCGCCAGCGATTTGGGGGTGATCTCGCCGAACGCCACCACGAGCACGGTCATGACCCCGGTGGCGATAAGGATGCTGTACCCGGAATCGTTCAACAGATTGCTGGCCAGCCGCTCCGCCAATACGGAGGAGAGAATGATAAAGACGTTCTCAGTGAGCAGAATGGTGGCGAAGAACTTTTCGTGCTGGTGGACCACTCGGTTCACCGCTTGAGCGCCCGGGTCCCCCTCCTGCTCCGCCATGTGACGAATGCGTATCTTGTTGACAGAGATAAGACTGGCCTCGGAGCTGCTAAAGAACGCCACAGCCGCGATGCTTACAAGGATCAAGATCATCAAGAGGACCGTGCTGGTTTCCATCCTACAACCCCTCCCTAAGCAGCCGGGCCAGCTCTGGCGACAGCCCCATACGGCTGCGGACGACGTTACCTGCTTCACGCCCAACAATGTGTTGACGGCCACTCATCCTGAAAAGTCCTTTCTCATAACAGCGGCGACTGCATCGCCTGGGAAACGGCATAGCGTTATCAACCTAAGAATGAAGCAACGGCGACCCGATGGGCTCCTCGCGGTGCAGCGTCACGGAACAGTGTAGCCCCCATCTACGACCAGAGTATGTCCGGTAACAAAGGAGGCCTCGTCCGACGATAGGAAGAGCACCGCCTTGGCGATATCCTCCGGGACGCCTATTCTGCCAATCGGCGTTCGCCTCGCATAAGTGGCGATGACGTTCTCCTGCTCCTTCTGCCCGCGACCGGACCGGACCCCCCGCAAGAGAGGCGTGTCGATAAACCCAGGGGCTACGGCGTTGACCCGGATGTTGCTTTTGGAGAGCTCTATGGCCGACGTCTTGGTGATCTGGATGACTCCTGCTTTGGCGGCGCTATAGGCATGGGTAGGCAGCGACACTATTCCGGCTATGGAGGCTGTGTTGACGATGGCCCCGCCGCCACTTCGCTTGATCTCGGGCACGGCATATTTCGAGCAGAGGATGACGCCTTTCAGGTTCGTGCCGAGAATTCTGTCCCATTCCTCCTCATCAACATTTTCCAGCGTCGCGCCATACTGATTAGCCCCGATACCGGCGTTGTTGTACAGGATGTGCAGGGCCCCGAAGGCCTGAACCGTCTCCTTGATGGTGTTCTGGATGTCGGCGACATCGGTAACGTTGGCCTTGATAAATCGTGCGCCACCTCCTCCTTCCCCGACAATGGAGGCCGTCCGCTGCCCGCCGAGCTCATCCATGTCCACCACGGCGACCTTGGCCCCTTCCTTCGCGAAGAGGATAGCGGTGGCCCGGCCGATACCCGAAGCCGCTCCGGTGATCAAAGCTACCTTGCCCTCTAACCTCATCGACATACCCCCCAAATAAAATTAACCCGGCTTTCGTGCGGTCACTACCTCGTTGGGCGCGGCCTCGCGGACCTCCACGAACCCCGCTTCAGCAAGGCGCTCGGCGATCTCGTTAAAGGAGTAACAGCGGCCCTTTCCCGTGTGGAGAAGCATGTTGACGGCAAAGACAGCTCCCCACTGCGGCGAGTCCAGTCCTTTACCCATAACGACATCTCGCACGATAACGGCGCCGCCGGGCGATAACGCCCCGTATACTTTGCGGAAGAGGGCCAGGTTGTCCTGGAGCCCCTGTCCATGCAGCACGTCGCTCATTAGGACAGTGTCGTAGTCAGAGCCAATGGGGTCTACTAAAAAGTCGCCCTCGATCACCTGGATACGCCCTTCCATGCCATGGTCCTTCAGCACGGACCTGGTCACCCTGGTGGTATTGGGAAGGTCGAACACCGTTACAGCCAGCTCAGGATAGCGCCGCGAAAAGGCGATAGCGTAGGTGCCGGCCCCACCACCCAGGTCGAGCAGGCTCCCGGTCTCGTTCAGTGTGACAAGTTCCGCCATCTGCTGGGCGATGCCCACGGAGTCCCGGTGTATCCCAAGGACCAGCCGCTCAGTGCTTTCCGGATCGGTCTGAAAAAGGGAGCCCTCCATTGGACTGGAGCCGGTCAGCAGCGCCTCCTCTAGCCTGTCCCATAACCCCCAGTAGGTGTTATCCACAGCGAGCTGGTCGCCCCTGTAGCGCTCTCGTCCCCGCACCAGGTGGGTCTCGGCGAAGGCGGAGTTGGAGTACAGGTCGCTCTCCCGCCGCAGAAGGCCCAGAGCGGCCAGCGCGTTCAGGAACACGCAGAATGCATCCGTGTTCCCATGAAACCGGCCGGCAATCTCCCCAGCTTCCATCGGGCCATAGGTGAGCACGCTAAAAAGGTCCAGCTTCACCGCGGTAAGAGTCACCTTGTACTTCCAATAAGCTCCAGCCTCCGTGAGCTCGAGAAGTCGGCTGGAATCATCCTCTGCCATAGAGCGCCATCCTCCCCTTAGGCCACAAGGCTCTCATAGAGCGCTTCGTAGCCGGCCACCATCCCTTGGATTGTGAAGCGTTCCTCGACCCAGCGGCGGCACGCGAGACGGTCGAGAGAGCCGACCCTTGAAATTGCCCCCACCGCCGCCGCCTCTGTGTCTACCAAAAAACCAGTCTCACCATCTCGGACCAGCTCCGGCATGGAGCCCTTGGGGTAGGTAATCACAGGGGTGCCGGCAGCCATTGCTTCAACGACCGCAAGACCAAAAGGCTCCTCCCACTGGAGTGGGAACAAGAACGCCTTGGCCCGCCCGACCAACGAGACCACCTCGTCATTGGCCAGATGGGTGATCTGCCGTATCTGGTCGCCATCGACGTGGGGCATCACCTCGGCTTCATAGTATGCCTGGCTCCAGGGCAAATAGCGGGTCACGTCACCGACGATCACCAGGCGCTCCCCCGCTGCCTTGGCTATGCGTATGGCCTCCGCGATGCCCTTATTGGGCACGATGCGCCCAACAATGACAAGGAAGTCCTCCGGAGACCCGTTGAACGGCACCCTGGAAACATCGATGCCGTTATGGATGACCGGCAAGTCGTCATCCCCCAGCATTTCGGCCTGTCTTCGTCCTATACACACCGGATGGACGTTGGGGAAATGAGACCGGTAATATTCGTGGAGATGCTTTTCTATGTAGGCGTAAGTAACGATGGTGGGAACGCGCGTCAAGGAAGAAAAGTAGGGGGCCAGGGTGGGCCAGTGGGAATGTATGACATCAAAGCGGTCCCCTTGGCGATAAAGGTTATAGGTGTTGCGGGTCTCCATCTCCTTGTCCAGGTAGGTCGTGCACTGGTCGTCGTAGCTTGTAGCCACATCCACCACAGCGTTGAGCCTTGCGCTGACCTTGGAATCCCCGGATGCGAAGAGCTCGACCTCGTGCCCTCGGGCCACCAACCCCTCCACCAGGTGATAGACCATCAACTCGGTGCCACCGTGACTGCGCGGCGGGACCGAAAGGTAGGTGCTGGTAATTTGGGCGATCTTCATCGCTCGCACCGGCGGGGCTAGGAAGGGTATTCGACCTCCAGGTCATCTCCCTGTACCCGCACGGGGTAGGTGGCGATGGGATCGGAGGCGGGAGGCTCCATGGGCTTGCCTGTCCTGATATCGAACTCCGCGAAGTGTACCGGACACTGGACGTTGAGGCCCTCCAGGAATCCCAGATGGAGCCACCCGGCGGCATGACTACACTCGGAATCAAAGGCGTAGAACTCGCCATCCACGTTGACGATTGCCACCTTGTTCCCCGCTATATCAACTCCGATAATCTCTCCGACCGGCACGTCATTCACCTTCGCAACCTTTTGGTACTCTCCCACCCAAGCTCCTCCTGATGTGATAGCGTCAACGGCGGGCCCGCGACCCACCACGCCAGGGATATGGTTTCCGCGGCGGCTTATTATACCAGAACCTTTTGTGACGCCGACCTGTCCTACTGCTTTAGCGCGGGCAGTGCCCGCCGGCATCACGCCTGGCGACGTAGGAGAAAAGGATGCCGATCACTCCATCAGTGGCCTGTCAGGGCGCGACCAAGGAGGCCCCTCAATTGCCCGCCGGCAGCGGGCCGGACTATACTGGAGCTCAGGGAACCTGAAGCCAGGAGGACCGTTGGCCCTATAAGGGAGGACCGGGGGAGATAAGCGATGACTGCCAACGCCTATGTGTTGCTCACCGTAGCTCCGGCCCAGACTCAGGCCGTCCTCGAGCGGCTCAAGACGATCCAAAGAGCACTCGTCACGGAAGTCTTGGGGCCGTACGACATCATTGTCGAGCTGGAGGCGGACAGCACCGAGGATATTACCTCCATTCTCCATAGCAAGATCCGGCCTATACCCGGCGTCACCTCCACGGTGACCTGTCCCTGGGTCTAGGGTAGGCGCCGCGGCTGACGGCGCAACGGCTATTCTCCCTGACGGTCCGGTTCCCGCAAAGCGACGATGCGTAGCCGCCTGTAGTCTGCCACCCATCGACCATGACGATAGAGGTGAGCATGCAGCTGTTTTTCCACGCTCCCGACGACCTCTTTCACCTCTTGTTCGGAAAGGCCGGCAAGAAACCCGCCGTCAAACATGTTGATCCAGCTCCGTAACCCCTTGTCGCCGCCCTCCAGGGGGGTAGGCCGTGGGAAGAGATGCGCGTACGTTACCGAGAATCCCTGACGCTCCAGCACTGCGCTGTACTGGGCCACGCTTGGGTAATACCAAGGGTTCTCCTCGGCGCGCTCTAACGCTCCTATGTCCACCAAAGCCTTACGCAGCGCTGCGACAATCTTCTTGACGTTACCCTTGCCTCCGAACTCTGCCACGAAGCGGCCGCTCGGCTTCAGCGCCTCCCAAACGCACGCCACAACTCGTTCCGCCTCAGGCACCCAGTGGAGGACGGCATTGGAGAAGACGGCGTCAAAAGGCTCATCGAAATGGAAGTTCCGAGCATCGCCTACTTCGAGTCGTAGAGCGGGGTAGTTAGCGCGCGCCCGCTCGATCATTGCGGCGGCTGAGTCCAGGCCGACAACCTCGGCGCCTGCATCCGCGATCTGGGCTGTAAGCTGTCCCGTGCCGCAGCCCAAGTCCAGCACCCGCTCTTTCGGCTGGGGGGCCAAAAGCTCGACAAGGCCCGACGCAGCCTCCCACACGAAGGAGTGCTTGCTTTCGTGGAGCAACGGGTCCCAAGGACCCTCTTCGACGCCCGCAGAATCGGCCACTTCTCCCGCCTTTCACCCATCATGGTCAACGATCAGTATATACACGCGGCTATCCAGGTCTGCGTACGGGCGTAAAAATACACGCAGTGCTATAATGTGCCCCGTTATAGCCTGTGCAACGGAGTGTCGTCTATGGATCTGCGATTCACCACTGAAGAAGAGGCCTTCCGTGGGGAAGTCCGTGATTTTATTAAGACTGAGTGGCTCGACCAGCAAGCGAGCACTGCGGACGGAGGGGGAGAGGGCGCCTGGTTCTCCACAGCAGGGCAGGGGCGGATCAAGGAGCTTCGTAAAAAGCTGGCGGACCGTAACTGGATTGCCATTGCGTGGCCCAAGGAATACGGCGGCATGGGCGCCACCCTCAACATGCAGGTCATCTTCAAAGAGGAGATGGCCTACTGGCGCTGTCCGGGGATCGACCCCCAGGCCTATCAGCTTGGTCCATCCATCATCATGCACGGCAGCGAAGAGCAGAAGAAAAAGTACCTGGGCACCATCGCCCGGGCCGAGGCTTCCTGGTGCCAGGGCTTCTCAGAGCCCGACGCAGGCTCCGACCTGGCCAGCCTTCAGACGCGCGCCGAAGATATAGGCGACGGCTGGCGCATCAACGGCCAGAAGATCTGGACCTCCGGCGCCCACATCGCCGATTACATGCACCTGTTAGCCAGAACAGACCCCGACGCTCCCAAGCATCGGGGCATCTCTTATTTCTTGTATGACATGAGAGGCGTTCCCGGAATCACCATCAAACCGATCCAGCAGATGACCGGAGGCGAGGGCTTCAACGAAGTCTACTTCGACAACGTCGTCATCCCCAAAGACTCCCTGTTTGGCGAGTTGAACCGCGGCTGGTACGTGGCGACGACCACCCTGGACTTCGAGCGCTCCAACATTTCGGGAGCCGCCGGTACGCAACGGTCCCTGGAGGAGATGGTGGAGATGTGCCGAGAGGTTAAGTATCTCGGCAAGCCGCTGATAACCTACCCACGAGTCCGCAACCGACTGGCGACCGCCGCCATCAACGTCGAGGTCTCCAAGATGCTGTCCTACCGGGTCGTGACAATACAAAACGAGGGCAGGGTCCCCAACATGGAGGCGTCCGTGGCCAAGCTCTTCTCGACCGATTCGAGCCGTGGCTTGATCCTTTCGTCCATGGAAATCATCGGCATGCTGGGTCAGCTGGACCGCGGCTCCAGGTGGGCGCCTATGCAGGGCAGAATCATGCGCGGCTATCTAGGAGCGGCATGCACCGTTGGCGGCGGCTCGCAGGAGATCCAGAGGAACATCATCGCCCAGCGAGGCCTCGGACTGCCTCGCTAGTCTGGAACCAGGACCGGCCTAAGGGTAGACGCCGCGCAGCCGCATGGCTCTTGCAACGCGTTCCACTCCCTGAAGGAGCGCTGCCTCCCGCATGGTCGCCTTCTCCCGCTGGCTGCGGTCCAGCACTTCGGCGAAGCCTGTCTTCATGACACGCTCCAGCTTTCCGATGACCTCGGAAGCTTCCCAGAAGTAGTGCTGCAGGCCCTGAGTCCACTCGAAGTAGGAGACAACCACGCCCCCGGCGTTGGCCAGGATATCCGGCACGATCAGCACTCCCCTGTCCCGCAGCACGGCATCCGCCTCCGGCGTCGTCGGCCCGTTCGCCCCCTCCACGATCAATGACGCCCGCACCTGCGCGGCGTTGCCGGCCGTGATCTGGTTCTCCACCGCGGCGGGGACCAGAATATCGCAGGGTTGCTCCAGCAGCTCAGCGTTGGTCATGCAGCTGGCATCCGGGTAATCACAATACCGGCCGCCGGTGGACCGGAATTCCTCGGCGGCGGCAAGGTCCAACCCCTTAGGATCGTAGACGCCGCCCGACGAGTCGCTGAGGCCCACGATGGTTGCGCCCATCCCCTCCAGAATACGGCAGGCGTTGGAGCCAACGTTGCCATGTCCCTGGACCACGACTCGGGCTCCCTCCAGAGACCGGCCGAGATGCCGCATCGCCTCGCCCACCACGATGGCGACCCCTCTCCCCGTGGCCTCTTCCCGGCCCTGACTGCCGCCCAGCTCCAGGGGCTTGCCCGTGACGACGCCGGGCACCGAGTGGCCCACGTTCATACTGTAGGTGTCCAATATCCACGCCATTATCTGGGCATTGGTGTTCAGGTCCGGGGCGGGTATATCAGCTTCCGGGCCGATAACGATAGCTATCTCACTGGCGTAGCGTCTGGTAAGCCGCTCCAGCTCCCCGATTGACAGCTCTTTGACGTCACAGGCTACTCCGCCTTTGGCCCCGCCGTACGGAAGGTTTACCACAGCGCTCTTCCAGGTCATCCACATCGCCAGCGCCCGCACCTCTTCGAGATTGACGGAGGGGTGGTAGCGTATGCCCCCCTTGGCCGGGCCCCGAGCCAGGTTGTGCTGAATACGGTAGCCGGTGAAGGTGCGGACCGAGCCGTCGTCCATCCTTACAGGGAAGTGGGTGGTGAGCTCTCGTTTGGCCTTGCTCAAAAGGTCTCGCATGCCGTCGTCCAGGCCCAACTTGTCGGCAGTGGCATGGAACTGGGCCAGCGCAATGGCGTAGGCCGGGTCCTGAGCGGGTTTCGTCACCGGTTTCGTCGTCATGCCGTGCGCCTCCTCCTACTTATTAGAGGCATAAGGGAAGCGGCCGGGTTCATTGAGATCGTACCTGAGCGCGGAAATGAGGACCCGAAGCCCACTGAACCAAACGGCTACCCCTATTATTGTATTGCGGGACGGGGCGGGGTCCGTTCAGACCTATGGCGCTGGTTCACTGTCCGTGGCACTTCTTGAACTTCTTGCCGCTGCCACAGGGACATTTGTCGTTACGGCCAACCTTGCCATGATCCTGGCGAATCGCCCGTTTTTCCTGGCACGTCGAGCAGGTGCAAGCCGGTGGGTGCTCTTCGAACCAGGTTGGTCTTACCATCCGTACGTTCGCCCTTTCTCGCCAGGCCTTTCCATGATCGTTGCCGGGGCACGATACCCGGTCCCGGCCAACCTCACTCAGACGGCCGTATCATTGTACAGCTTGACGTGGCCGCTCCGGTGTAGAGCTACCTATAATAAGACGGGCACGGGGCCAAGCGCGCCGTACCGGCGATCAGGGTCGCCATTGTTGCCCCCACTGGCGTAGGTCCATAAACCCTTTGAAAGGAAGCCGCCTTGGATATGAAGGATGAGGTGACGCTCAGCGTCGTCGATCAGTCTCCGGTGCGTTCCGGGGGGACGGCCGCGGAGGCCCTCGCCGAGTCAGTCAAGCTGGCCCAGGCGGCGGAGCGCTTCGGCTACCGCAGGTACTGGGTCGCCGAACATCACAACACCGGTTCCTTCTCGGGGACCAGCCCGGAGATACTGATCGGCCAGATCGCCGCGGCGACGGAGCGCATTCGAGTCGGCAGCGGCGGGGTGATGCTCCCCCATTACTCAGCGCTGAAAGTTGCCGAGCAGTTCCGGGTTCTCAACGCCTTCTATCCGGGGCGCATCGACCTGGGGATCGGCCGCGCCCCAGGCAGCGACAGGAAGACCGCCGCCGCGCTGGTCGACCCCCGCCCGGAGGCGGACATCCGCGAGTTTTCCCGGCAGGTCACCGACTTGCTCGGTTTCCTATCCGGGGAGCTGGACTCCAGCCATCCCTTCGCCGACATCCGTGCCCAGCCGGGCCCGGTCCCGGAAACGACCCCCGAGGTCTGGCTCCTGGGCTCCAGCGAATTCAGCGCCCGGCTGGCCGCCAGCATGGGGCTGCCTTTCTCCTTCGCCGACTTCTTCGGCCCGGAGATGGAGTACGGCCATCTGATGACCGAGCTCTACCGGAACGAGTTCCAACCCTCCATGTATCGTTCTGAGCCCAAGGTCAACGTGACGGTGCAAGCCCTCTGCGCTCCGACTGAGGAGGAGGCGCTCTTCATCGCCTCCAGCCGTAACCTCATGCGGGCCAATCGGTACTGGCGTCTGGGAATTCCTCCGGGGCTGCTACCGCCTGAAGAGGCCGCCAGCTACCCCTTGAACGCTCAAGCCAAGCAACACATGTTGAACTTGAGCAGGAGCAGCGCCGATGGCGACCCGAAGCAGGTCCGTGAGCGCATCCTGGAGATCGCGGACCGCTACGGCACCACCGACGTGGGCATCGTCACCAACTGCTACAGCTTCGAGGCGCGGGTCCGCTCCTACGAGCTCATCGCCGCGGCCTTCGGCTTACAGCCCCTCGGGAAGTAGTCTATTGACGGTGTGCGTAAGCCCAAGGGAGTTCCCACGAGGTGTACACTGGCAACGAACTACCTACGCGCCTGACATAGGGTTACTGGGAATCCGGTTTGAAAGAGAACGTTGGTAGAGTCTATGATTCAACTGGAGAAAGCGTTCAAGCCTTCGTAGCGGAGCTACCCCGGCCCATGCCATTTCGGAGGTCCTGTCGCTCGACGGTTTCCTCGGCGGTGGCTCCAGACCCATGTAGCTCTAGCCACATCGAGTACTTCGAGGGCGAGGCGGCCTACTACCATCGAGTCGCCGGAGCCGGAGAGTCTCAGCCATGAGGGACGGGCGGGCCATTGTGGTCTACGACGGCTCCTGCGGGGTCTGCCAGGCCTTCGCGGACGCCGTGGTCCGTCGGGACAGGTTCGAGAGGCTGGAGTTCCTGCCCTTCCAGACGGCGGACCTGGAGCGCCTGTCGCCGGGCCTTACCGAGGCCATGGCCACCAGTGCCATGTACATCCTGACGGAGCGGGGTCTCCGCTACGGCGGCGCCCGGGCCGTCTTCGAGTCCCTGCGGCTGCTGCCGGGTCCCCTGGGCGCCCTTGGACGGGTCATGGCCCTGGCGCCCCTAAGCCTGGCTGCCGAGCCCTTCTACCGCCTTTTCGCCGCCAACCGGCACCGCGTCTCGGGCATCCTGGGCATCAACGATAGGTAGCTATGACACGAGGAGACAGTCCGGCCTGCTTGACCACGTTGGCAAACTCACAGGCAGCATCGTCGGGGTCTATCGGAGTCCCGTCAATACGGGTGAACACACAGCCCTTATGATCGGGACGCCTTCCATATTTCTCAGGCTAGGGTCGAAGTCCTAGTTGTTGAAATTGTAGAATCTGGCCGGGTTATCCCACAGAATCTTCCTCTGGAACTCAGGGGAGATATGCTCGTTCTCGAAGATGCCCCCTACTGTATCCGGGAAGTGCTCCATGTCGTCTGGGTGCGGGTAATCGGACGCCCACATCAGACAGTCTTCACCCACAAGACGGCCAAGGAGCGGAATGGTCTCCTCGCGGGACTCACAGGAAATATAGCACTGTAGTCTAGCGAAGTAGTCAGATGGCTTCTCTTTGCCCTTGTACCCATCCTTGAAGATAGGGTTGGCATGCATGACGTCCAGCCTCTCCAGCCAGTAAGGCAGCCAGCCGCTACCAGACTCAAGGAAGGCCGCCCGGAATTTCGGGAACCTATCGAACACGCCATCAGACGCCAGGGCCAGGAAGGAGCCCATCTGCTCCATTGGGTGGCTCGTCGCATGCCTGACGAACACCTTCTGGTCTGAACGAGCCTGGGCAAAATAAGGGAGCATCTCCTGCTGGCCCTCGTGAGACCCCATAGAGACATTGAGTTCCTCGCAGGCCGCGAAGAGCGGGTCGTAGGCCCGATCTGACACCCTGCGAGAGAGGACTGGATTGGGGCGCCAGAAAATACCGACCATCCCCAGCTCTGTGACTGCCCGCCGCAGTTCCTGCACGGCGAGGTCCACGTCCTGGAAAGGAAGCAGGCAAATCCCTTTCATACGCTTTGGGTCCAGCGAGCAGTAGTCATGAAGCCAGTTATTATAGGCACGGCTCATCGCGGCGGCCAGGTCGCCAGGCATGTCATTACGGTAGGTAGCGTACAGCCCTATGCTCGTAAACAACACGGCTACATCGATGTTCTCTCGGTCCAGGTCATTGATATACGCTACGTTGTCGAACTTGCGGAACATCGATTCCTTGAACTTGCCGCGCCAGGCAGGGAATTTAGCCATGCCCGTGTGGGGGGTAGGAGACGCCGCATCGACGAGACCACCAGGTCCGCCGCGGCTTGAAGCGACCGAGTCGATGGTCGTCCCGAAGCCGTACCATCCGGTCATCTTCACTCCATGATGCCGGTAGGCCGGCTCCAGGTATTTGTCCCAGAGGTCTCCCGGCTCCATCACGTGCCGGTCACAATCCATGATCTTGAGGCCGTTTCTCATGTCCGACTCCTCCCGCCCGCGTGATCTTGTAACGATACACACGATTGTGCTGAATGGGATGCTACAGAGGTGTTCCCCCGGTGTCAACCCATGAGATCAGCCACGGTCGCTGCTCAACGGCTTGACCGGAAATCCGCTGTCCCGTACCATATGGCGCCACTACGACGCCCGGAGGCCGCTGCACCGGCCTGGCACGGCGGCGACTAACGTTTGGTGGCGGAGGTACCTATGCGAGGATCGCTCAAAGTCATCGATACAACACGTCATGTCGTAGAACCCGCGGACCTATGGGACAAAAAGATCGGGAAGCCCTATACGGGAACCGGGATCGTCCAGGTCGACCAGGCATCAGGTATTATCACCGTCAACGGACGCCCGGTAAACAAGTCCCGCTCCAACGTCATGTCGGCCCCCCTCTACCAGAAGGCATATGCGGACGCCATCAAGGCCGGCTTCAGCGCCAAGTCCAACCTCGCCGACATGGACAAGGAGGGTGTTGACGTAGCGATTCTGCTGCCGACTCACGGTCTGCACGCGGTCTGGGCGGACCACGTCGACGGCACTTTGGCCTCCGCGATGTGCATCGCCTATAACGACTGGCTGAGCGAGTACTGCCAAACTGACTCCAAGAGGCTGAAGGGCATCGCCCTGCTGCCGATTCAGGAGCCGTCGAGCGCCGTGGAAGAGCTGAGGCGTGCCGTGAAGAGCCTGGGCTTCGTGGCGGCGTTCATGCGGCCGAACCCTCTCCTCGGTAGAAGGCTCCACGATCCCTCCTACGACGTGATCTACGCCGAAGCCGAATCCCTAGGCGTGCCCATCGTCTTGAGCGAATTAGGCGGCTCCGTCCTACACCAGATCGGAGTCGACAGGTTCGATACCTTCTTCACCCAGGAGGCCGTTCTCGACCCATTTGAAATGATGCTTGCCTTCACGTCGTTCATGGGACAAAACGTCCTTGAACGGTTCCCGAACCTGAACATCGGTTACCTTGGGGCTGGTGTCGGATGGATCCCCTACTGGCTCGATCGCGTGGATGAGCACTGGGGCGGTTTCTTCGGTTCCGACGCTCAAAGTACCCAGGCGCCCAGCCTGCTTTTCAAGACTCAGGGCTTCGCCTCGGCTGACCCCTGGGAGAAAACCCTTCCCGAGGTGCTTGAGGAATGCGGTGAGAGCACGATCGTTTGGGGCAGCCAGTATCCGTTCCCTGAAGTCGCGCCATTCTTCCCCAACGAGTTGGATACCATCGTCAATGAAAAGCTGCTGACCGAGGACCAGAAGAAAGCGGTCCTCTGGGACAACGCCGCCAAGCTCTTCGGCATCTCCGGATAGGGTCGTAGGCCCGATCCGAATGGATAACACGAGACGCAACCGTGGGAGTCTGACATCCCTCTGTTGCCTGGCCGGCGTCGTGACTCCCATGCTCAGTGGCATGGACGATGGGCAGAAGCTATGGGGGCGATTAGCTTAAGCCCCGCCCAACGGGCATTTTAGTCCTGTTGGTGCCGAGGGTGGGAGTCGAACCCACACGGGTCTCCCCAACGGATTTTAAGTCCGTCGCGTCTGCCATTCCGCCACCTCGGCCCGCGTGCCTCCAAACCTGTAAAACCTTCCCCGAAGCCTAAAACTCGGTCGTCTAAGCGGGCCCGTTTTGTAACCACTCCCTTCAAGAGTGGTTACAACTCTGAACTCATCGAAGCCTTCCTAATTGACCGGGAGCACCGGGGACTTTCGCCGCAGACTATCACATTCTATCAGGGCTACTTAATTCGCTTCAGCCAGAGCCTATCTCAAGCTCTGACCGACCTCACTAAAGACGACCTGTTGCGACTACTCGCTGCCCTCCCAACAGCGCCCGCGGGCAGGATGGCGTACCTTCGAGCACTAAGAACCTTCTACAGCTGGGCGGAAGACAGGGGCCTCATCTTTAAGAGCCCCTGTCACCGCCTCTCGGTAAAGGTTCCCAAGCCCCTGCGCTATGCCGTGCGGGCTCAAGACATATCCACACTTCTTGAAGCTTGCCTGTGCATCCGTGACCGCCTCATCGTCTCGATGCTTGCTGACACCGGGCTCAGGCTCGGAGAGTTGGTGAGCATCAAGCTTGCGGACATCGACCCCCAAGAATGCGTCATTAAGTTATGGGGAAAAGGTGCGCGTCAGCGGGTAGTTCGATACGGCCCGCGGACTGCTGAGTACCTAACCGCACATTCCCCACAGCCGGACCAAGAGCAGCTGTTTGACCTCACCCGCTCGGGTATGGCTTGGATGCTCTACCAGCTGGGCCAGCGAACCGGCATTAAGTGTAACGCCCACAGCTTCAGACGGACGTTTGCTTGTGAGTCCGTACGGAACGGGATGAACCTTTTCCACGTGCAGAGCCTACTAGGCCATGCCGACCTCACTATGACGCGGGTCTATGCGGAAATGGTGAACTCGGAAGACGCTATCAAACACTACCGCCCAGTCGTGATGTGAAGAGGTATAGGAGCCGTCAGGACGCCCGCAGAGCGGCGTTTGAAAGGAGGTGATACTCACAGATAGCCATTCTGGAAGGGGTTTAGAAACAACCAGGAAGCCATCAGTCAAAAGGAGAAATGAGATGCCAGAAGAAGAGTTGGTGGACATGGTAATTGACGTAACACCAGAGCTATACGCGAGGGTCGAGGCAGCGGCCAAGCGTGAAGGGGTTTCGATAAACGAGTGGGGCCTCAAAAGGTTTGCGGAGATGGTCGGTTACCAGCCCGCTAGTTAGTGAGGCTAGCAGTCTGAGCCACCCCAGTGGCCTTTAGTTGCCCTGGGGTGAGCCCAGACACCTTAAAAAGGAGATGACGATGACCCACCAAGCGACGCCAATTTTGGAGCAGCAAACCACCCACGGTCACGAGGACCCGCTGAGCTACATATTCAGCACCATCTCCCAGCTGTCCCCCTCAAGCCAAGACCTGGTTGTATCCACAGTCAACCAGCTGGCCCAGCGAGAAGGCATTAACGTAACGCCTATGGGGACACGCGGGCTGAATGTCCCGGCTGAGGGTATGGACATGTGGATCATTCACCTCAAGCGGAAGCGGAGGAGCCCGGCCACTATCGATAGCTACAGGCGGGCTCTTCGTGCCTGCCTCGAACGCGATCCCATGCCAACCCACCTCAGTGTGGAACAGCGGTTTGCGGAGGAGCTAGAGCGGGTTAGCCCCGCACGCGTCAAGATGATTAGGAATGCCCTACGCTCGTTTTTCGACTTCCTGCACACACAGGGCTTGTGGCCCACCAATCCCGTAGCGCACCTAGAGGGCATACCTGTGCCCAAGCGTGAGCGCCGGGTGCCAGAAGATCACGAGATCGCCACGCTCTTACAGCAGCACACCTTCCGCAGTACCGACGACGCCAAGTTCCGCATCACTCGTAGTGGGCACCAGCGTGAGCCAAGCTGCCCAGTTGATTATGAGGGTTGTCCGCGTGCTTGGTGGGCCGTAAATATCAGCAGGCGTACGGCTTACCTCAATTGCCTACTTCAGAATGAGACAACACGCAGCCATATTTCTAACTCCTACGCCGACGCCCCGCAACCGGCAACCTTCGTCCCCAACCTAGTGCCCCGCCGAAATCGAACTGCTCTTCAGTCAGACCCGGAAAGACCTGTCGGTACCCAGCCTTCAAGTCCTCTGCTTGCGCATCGTTCTTAGCCAGGTTAACGACCTTAACGTTCTTGGCTCTCTTCGGTCCGACCGCCTCACCAAACAGAAATCGAGAGGCTATGTCTGTCGCTGGCAGCGAATACCCGACGAATGTAACTTCGTTCGCCGTCGAAAGGGCCTGATAAGCCCTGTCCCATATCAAGCGCAGAATCGGCTGTTGGGTCAGAGCCGTTTTTACCAATACCGGGGGGATGATGAAAGGACTACGCTCCAAGTGTAGTTCTCTCATGCGCTTGGAAATATCCTCGAAGGTTTCATCCTTTATCCAGGTTTCGTCATGTACTAACGCATCTATTGAATATGGCTCGTGGTAGCCTCTTTTCACCCGCCAATTGAGTGATCCATGCAGCTTTAGCAGCAACATGGAAGTCTCATCCATGGTGATAGGCTCATAAGCATCTACCGCCATGGTTCCGGAATTCAGGCAGAAGAATCCGTAGCCACCATCTGGATGCCAATATTTGTTCGTAGACTCGTCTGGGACCTCTACCATCTTTTTCACTTCCCACAGGGATCGATCAAATAGGTCATCATAGTTAAAGGTCAGGCAAGTCACGCCATTATCAACGCAGTATCTCGCGATACGGTCTAAGTCCCCCCTTTTCTACATCTTTCGCGAGTGCAGCTGATATCTTGTCAACCAGGCAACTCTTGAAGTCTGACAAAAGTAATCCAAGTTCGTCCCCGACCCCCTGCTCGAAGTCGTACGGCATACGGGCGTCAAGTCGGGTTAGTACCCTTTCTATGTCGATCAGGCCACCGTTTCGCTCCATCCCAGCATCTATCAATTTTTTAGCTGCGGGGAAGTGTGCGTACTTTTCATGAAGCTCCCTCCCACAGTAGTCGTCGATCATGAGAGGAGCGTCCGGTGCAAACGCCTTAGTAAACCCAGCCCCAAGCACAAAAACCTTATTCATGATCCCATTACCTCCCAACTCATGACCGGGCACCCCACCAGTTGGGAGCCAGCCACACCTACGGTCTCAGCCCGCATGATTCCCAGTTCACATGACAGTCTATAACTATCGTAGAGTCCTTCATGCACGCTCTCTCAACACCCAGCGGATAACACAGTTGAGTTCAGACCCTAAACCTTAGATTCTCGGGTCTGATACACCTGTTGGGAGGGCTACCGGGGGGTACCGGCGTTTTTTAATCACCCCCCTCGAATATCCGTAATAATAGGTGATTTACACACGATCTACTCTGGGGGTTTTTCAAACAGAAACACCCGAAAATCCGGACTTAGCTGGCATGTCTAAGTTCCTATCCGCCTGGAACTCGTCGCTTCGATTCTGTTTATCAGCTTTTGTTTGAGGTCAGCGGCATCCTTCCACAATATGTGGTTGTATTGCCTGGTGCCGAAGTGCAGAACCTCTTCGTCTCCATCACGGCACGTGAAAATGATGTCGATGCCTAGCCCCTTAGCGAAGCCAGCTTCGAAGTAGACACCCCCGCGATTTCCGGTAAAGTCTGCCACCAAGAGACCGCTCTTACGTATCTCAGCGATGATTCGATCATCGATCTTCTCATTAAAATGCTGTTGGTCGATTCTAATCGGTAGATAACCGGTATCCTCAAGCGCAGGCCTGAAGCCTTCGCGCCATGCCGCCTCAAGCTCCGCTACTTGGAAACCAGCGGCCTCAAGACCTAACGCCTGCCCGCCACCACCGGCGCATAATTCCAAAACTGATAGCTGGGCCAAGCGCGCCCTCCATGTCGCTGGCTGTCGATTAATGAGCACTGCGACTCAATTGTGATTAGGGTGCCAGAACACCCGCGGGATGTCCATAGCCGAACGGCGGACTTGGGAAAGGTTATTGACAACATGGAGTTGCGCCTGATATTCTCAGCGTCTGAGAAGATGAGACGCGGGAGAACCACTTGCCTAAGGTAGACACATCAGGCCCTATAAAGAAGACAGTAATACTCCACCCCATCATGGACACCTGCATTAGGAAGACGTGGGCCATGCTGATAGACGAGGGGTATGAGGCGACCTACTCCACCGCTCTCAACTACATGCTTTTCGGGAGTATCCTGGAGGGCTTAGAAGAGCGAGAGATGTCAGAGGAGGCGCGAGAAGACCTGACTGCGTTTCTGGAGGATGATGGAGTCATTAATAAGCTCAACATTCAGGATCATCTTGAGCAGCTGCGTGATCACTGGGGACCAAATAGATAGGCAGGGGGTGGAAGATGCGGGAGAAAGTGCCAGCACTACAGCAACAAGTGAAGAACGAGCTTATGAGCATCCCTAAAGGAAGCCGCCGGTCTCATGAGCGCAGGATAAGAGGGCATTTCGCGATACTTCGCCAACACCACCTGAAGGTAAACCCCTCAACCCCATTTGCTGAGACGATGCGTGAGGTCCGTGAGCAGATGAAGAAGTGGGGGCCATTAGGATGACCAACCAACCAGCAACCGCACCATCACTGCGGGAGATAGCCCGCCAGCTGGGGGTTAGCCACACCCTGCTCTCGCTCTGGCGGCAGGGAAAACGGAGCTTACCACCTGAGCTTGTGGGGAAGTACAACCACCTCACGAGTGGTTACACTGGTTACACCACTACTTCTGTTACGCTTAACAGACCTGCTACTGTTCAACCTGTTGGGCCGACTATTTTAAGTCCGTCGCGTCTGCCATTCCGCCACCTCGGCCCGCGTGCATTCTAACAGGTCGGGTGCTGCCGGCTCGGTGTTGGAATCAGGCGGAATGCTTCCGCTCTCTGACCCTTTGAGAACGATGTTTCTGACGGAGCCGGACCGTGGCGGACAGCTCCCTCTTTCGCAGACGAAGACTCTTGGGAGTCGCCTCAAGCAACTCATCGGTGGCTATGAAATCCAGGGCTTCTTCCAAGCTCATCTTCACATGGGGGCTCAACCGCTTGGTAATATCGGCAGTCGATGCCCGCATGTTGGTCAGCTTCTTTTCTTTGCAGACGTTTATAGCGATTTCTTCATCTCGACGATGCGAGCCAATGATCATACCTTCATACACCGATGTTCCGGGCTCGATAAAGGTTTCACCCCGACCCTGGGCATTGATCAGTCCGAATGTGACCGCAATTCCATTTTCCGAAGCTACCAGGACCCCGTTGACCGAATCTTTTACTTCACCTTCCATCGGTCTGTACCCCGTGAATACGCTGTCTTTGCTACCGTTGCCCCGGGTGGTACGTAAGAAGAAAGAGCCAAACCCGATCAGTCCCCTGGTGGGAATATTGTATTCGAGGCGTACGTTGCCGGAACCGTCGTAGACCATATCCGTCAGCTCAGCCAGCCGGCCGGACAGGTTCTCGGTGAGCAGTCCGATATATTCTTCGTGGGTGTTGATGATAAGGTGCTCATAAGGCTCGTGCAGCCGGCCATCGACGTACTTGGTTACCGGCTCCGGCCTGGAAACCTGGAACTCGAACTGCTCCCGCCTCAATGTTTCCACCAGGATAGCCAGCTGCAATTCGCCCCTGCCAGAGACCTGAAATTCGTCAGGGGTTGAAGTGGTCTCGACACGAAGGCTTACATTGACCCGAAGCTCCTTGAGCAGGCGTTCGTGCAGGACCCGGGAGGTACAGTTGGCACCTTCTCGACCCATGAAGGGCGAAGTGTTGACCCCGAAGGTCATCTTCATCGTTGGCTCGTCGATGTTGATGGTGGGCAACGCTTCAGGCTGGTCACAGGCTGCTACCGTGTCGCCGATGGAAACATTTTCGATGCCACAGATGGCAACGATCTCGCCAGCCGGGGCTTCGGCCACTTCCAAACGCTCCAGTCCCCGAAAAACGAAAACCTTTTCGACGCTGTAGGCTTGGGTCTGTCCACCTTTTCCCAGCAGAACCACCGGCTGTTTCGCCCTGATACTCCCTCGAAACACCCGGCCGATGGCGATTTGTCCCAGGTAGTTGTCGTAATCCAGGGCGGCTACCAGCATCTGCAATGCTGCATCCGGGTCTCCGGAGGGGGCTGGTACAGCCCGGAGGATGGTGTCGAACAAAGGCTTCATATCCTGCTCTGGAGACTCCAGGTCCACTACAGCATAGCCCAGCTTCGCCGATGCCAGCAGGACCGGATAATCCAGCTGCTCGGATGTTATGGCGAGCTCGAGGAACAGGTCCTGCACCATCTCGACCACCTCGGGTACCCGGGCGTCGGGACGGTCGATTTTGTTGATGACAACCACCGGAGTCACATTCTTCTGCAAAGCCTGCTTCAAAACATAGTGGGTTTGAGGCATAGGGCCATCGACAGCATCTACAAGCAGCAAGCATCCATCGGCCATGTTCATGATCCGTTCGACCTCACCGCTAAAGTCGGCATGGCCGGGGGTGTCGATGATGTTGATCTTCACACCTTTGTAGGTTACCGCGGTGTTCTTGGCCAGGATGGTGATGCCCCGCTCCCGCTCCAGGGGGTTGGTGTCCATGATCAGCTCGCCGACCTGTTGGTTGGCCCGAAAGACCTGGCCTTGCTTCAGCAAAGCATCGACCAACGTAGTCTTCCCGTGGTCTACGTGGGCGATGATCGCAAGATTACGAATATTTTCGCTGGTCCGGTTCGCCATGATCCTCCGAGTATTTTGTCCCGCCAACCCTCGAAACCCCAGAGCGTCGCCTGGCGCTACAAAGATTGCAGTAGAATCCTATGGGCTGACTTCGGTGACCGAAGTGCAGGGCACCACCATTCATGATAGGGCTTCGTCCAGTGTCCCTATGCCGGCGAGCGGGTGCCCTTCCACTAGAAGGCGATCAAAGTCCGTCGCGTCTGCAGTTCCGTCACCTCGCCATATATATTCTAACAGGTTTAGGCTGCCTTCCTCTTGTTTGGGATGTCCGCGGAGCTACTTCGAGCGGTAACCGCTCAAGAACCCATCAACCCGAGGGTCTCTGTGACAGGTTTGCAGACCTGTGGTACGCTGACTATCCAGTGTGAGGCGTCAGAGTTGCGTGAGGAGATTGTCATGGTTTATGAGCCAAAGGCGGTAGCGGGGATGATATCCTCCCTCGCCAGATTGATCACTGAGTGGCAGGTATCAAGGCGAGAAGGTAAACAGAAAACACCCAGAAGTCTGGACCGTATCTTAGGGAAACGTCAGAAGTTGGACGAGGGAACCACAACCCTGCTGTGGGTGGCGGGCCCCTCCACCCTCGATGTCGTAGGGGCCAACGTGGAGAGGGCACGTAATCTGCTTCTCAAGGCGTTGAAAGATCCCAGTCTGGACTCGTCCGGTAAAGACCGCGAGATCGCAGTCGCCCAGAGTACGGTGTGCGCCGAGCTGGGCAGGCTGGGTATGGGAAACGCCTCCAAGCTGCCGGATGCATTGCAACGAGTCTGGGAGGCGTGCTCCTGCAGCGCCGTGGAAGAGCGGTTTTCGCACCTGCGTACGGGCAGCTCCGTTTCCTAAGCTGGAAGGGCTTCGGCGCGGCGCGGGCAACGGCTAGGCTCTCCCCATCGCTCAATATCTCCCGATTCTCCAGACACCCTACGCCGGCCTGAACATGGAGGATAGGCTCACTGACATGATGTTGCGGGACAGAGTCGCGGTAATCACGGGCGGAGGGTCCGGGCTGGGTCGCGCCACCGCCGTCAGGTTTGCTCGCGAGGGGGCCCGGTGCGTCGTCGTGGGCCAGACCGCGTCACGCCTGGACGAGAGTGTACGGCTGGTCGAAGCAGCAGGAGGACTGGGTCTCGCCGCTCCCTGCGATGTCTCCGACGTCGAACAGGTCAAGGCGATGATCGCCAAGGCTGTGGAAACCTTTGGGCGGCTGGACATTCTGGTCAACAACGCGGCCATGAACCGGCCAGAGGAATCGGTGACTGAACGGGTCACGGAGATGCCTGAGGAGTGGTGGGAGGCCACGATGGGCGTCAACCTTAGCGGGTGCTTCTACTGTTCCAAATACGCCATACAGCACATGGTGAAGGCGGGTAGCGGGGTGGTCATCAACGTCGCCTCCACCCAGGGCCTCACGGCCAACGCCAACCAGTCCGCCTACGTCGCATCCAAGCACGGCCTCGTCGGCCTTACCAAGGCCATGGCGGTGGACTACGGCCCCCACGGAGTCCGGGTCAACGCTATCTGTCCAGGCATCTTCGAGTCGGAACGGGTGGAGCGGTTCATGAGCCTCTACCGGGACGCCAACTGGAGGGATTCAGTGGGACAGGGACGGCCGCTACGGAGGATAGGCAGCCCGGAAGAGGTGGCCAACGTAGCCCTCTTCCTCGCGTCCGACGAAGCATCCTACGTGACCGGCGCGATTATCCCCGTGGACGGCGGCGGCATGGCCAGCAGGTGACGGCAGACCGAACACGGAGGCGGACCGGAACTCGGTCGCCCCGGCGGGCGGTCAGAAGGCAACGCCCGCGGTCTACCGGTGAAGGCGAGAGGATGGAGCGCTAGCCGGTCAGCGCAGCGTAGCCGTCAGTGCTTCCCCGCACTGGGTGTACTTCACACCGGTCGCCTTTCGAGCGTTGCCGGGCTCTTCATACAATGTGATCTGGTGACTTATTGGGTGGCTACACCCAGCGGCCTGGCGCTCCGACGACTGCTTCTTGCCAAATCCAAACAGTCCCATTTCGGTCCCCTCTCGATTCGCTCGGAATAAAATACTCGAATGATCCAATGGTTATCATACAAGGTTTTGAACTATTTCGCAAATTTGGCCTGGCTCATCCTTCTCTCGTCGCCGCCAGGCGCAATGCCTGCGGGCGCTGCCCGCTAGACGACGATGTTGACGAGCTTGCCGGGGACATAGATGACCCGGCGCACCTGTTTGCCGTCCAGGTAGGGGGCGACCCGCTCACTGTTCAAGGCGAGCTCCCGAGCCTCGGTCTCTGTGATCTCAAGAGAGACGTTGAGCCTATCCCGCAGCTTGCCATTGACCTGAACGATGAGGGTCACCTCGTCATCTTGGGCGAGCTCTTCGCTCCAGACCGGCCACGGCTGGCGGTGGACACTATATTCATGGCCGGTGAGCCCCCACAGCTCCTCAGCAAGATGCGGCGCCGCGGGCGCCACCATCAAGATGAGGGTCTCCACGGCATCCCGCCAGGAGCCGGCATCGATGGAGCCGGAATCCCAGGCTCGACCCAGGTGGTTGGACATCTCCATCAGGGACGCCACCATCGTGTTGAACTGGAAACCCTCCAGATCAGCGGTAACCTTTTTCAGGGTCTTATGGGTGACCCGCTCGAGTTCTCGCACGGCTACCCGGTCTACGTCACCGTCCAACCCGGACAGGTCCTTGGTCCCGAGTGCCCACAGGCGGTTGAGCCAGCGTGAGACGCCCTGGATCCCTGTATTGCTCCAGCTTCCTCCCTGCTCCCATGGCCCTATAAACATAAGGAAGACCCGCACCGCGTCCGCCCCTAGCGTGCCGACGAAGTCGTCCGGGTTCACCGCGTTGCCGCGGCTCTTGCTCATCTTTTCATGGTCCTCGCCAAGCAGGATGCCCTGGTTGAAAAGGCGCAGGAAGGGCTCGTCGAGCTTCAAGAGGCCTACATCTCTGAGGGCTTTGATGAAGAACCGGGAATAGAGCAGGTGCCCCACGGCGTGTTCGGCTCCGCCAACGTACTGGTCCACGGGCGCCCACTTACGAGCGGCGGCCGGATCGACGAGACCCTCGGCGTAGTGGGGGCTCATAAAGCGCAAGAAATACCACGAATTATCGACGAAGCCGTCCATGGTATCGGTCTCGCGATGGGCTGGCTCACCGCACACCGGGCAGTGAGTGTGGAGGAAGCCCTCGTGTCTCTTCAACGGCGATTCGCCGGTAGGCTGGAACTGGGCGTCCTCAGGCAACAGGACCGGCAGCTGCTCTTCCGGAACGGGCACCGCGCCGTGCTTGGGACAGTAGATGATGGGTATGGGGGTACCCCAGTAGCGCTGACGGGAGATCAGCCAGTCGCGCATCCTGTAAGAGACCGTTCGCCGGCCAATGCCGTGCTCTTCAGCGTAGCCGGCCGCTGCATCGAAAGCCTTGTCGCCCGGAGTGCCGTCGAACTGGCCTGAATTGACCATTGTTCCCTGACCTGTGTAGGCCTCCGACAGGCCTCCACCGTCCCACTCAGGCGGGGTGATAACCACTTTGATGGGTAGTCCCTGCTCCGTAGCGAACTCGAAGTCTCGCTCGTCATGGGCCGGGACCGCCATCACTGCGCCGGTCCCGTAGCCTGCAAGGACGTAGTCGGCGATGAAGATGGGCACCTGTTCTCCGTTGAAGGGGTTGATGCATGTTGTCCCGATGGGGACACCGGTCTTGGGCCGATCGGTCGACAGACGCTCTATCTCTGTTGCCATACGGGCTTGGGCCACATACTCCTGGACCGCAGCCTTCCGGCCGGGAGAGGTTAGCCGCTCAACCAGGGGGTGCTCCGGAGCCAAGAGCAAGAACGTGACACCGTGAACGGTGTCGGGCCGGGTGGTAAAGACCTTGATCTCCTTCTCTTCCAGCCCATGGTCTGCAATATCGAAGGATAGTTCCACACCCACGCTGCGCCCAATCCAGTTGCGCTGCATGGTCTTGATCCTCTCGGGCCAGTCCACGACTTTGCTGAAGTCCAGGAGCTCGTCGGCATAGTCGGTGATACGCAGGAACCACTGTTCCAGGTCCCGCCGTTCCACGGGACTGTCGCACCTCTCGCACCGACCATTGATCACCTGTTCGTTGGCGAGAACGGTCTGACAGGAAGGGCACCAGTTGGTGGGAGCGTTGGCCCTATAGGCCAACCCTTTCCTATAAAGCTGCAGGAAGAACCATTGGTTCCAACGGTAGTACTCGGGGAGACACGATATGATCTCGCGCTTCCAGTCGAAGACGGCTCCGATGCTTTTGAATTGCCCCCGCATGCGCTCGATATTGTCCATGGTCCACACATAAGGGTGAATACCATGCTGTATGGCGGCGTTCTCAGCAGGGAGGCCGAAGGCGTCGAAACCCATGGGCGCCAGGACGTTGTAGCCCCGCATGCGCATGAACCGGACCCGGGCATCATAGGGAGCGTACTGGAACCAGTGGCCGATGTGCAGGTCCCCCGAAGGGTAGGGAAACATAACCAGCTCGTACCACTTGGGCCGCGGGTCATCGTCGGCAACGTGATACAGGTCGTCAGCCGCCCAACGCCCCTGCCACTTGGCCTCGATGGCCGTAGGTTCATAGCGTTGGAGCATATCGGGTTCTCGATGTGTCAAGCCAGCGCGTTCGGTTATGCAAACCCGTAGAAGGCCGTAGCGTTGGCAGCGATGATCTTATGTTTATCAGCCTCGGGAACTCCCTCGAAGAGAAAGTCATGCATCTCTCGGGAGTTGGGGAAGGCGCTGTCCATGCGGGGGTAGTCCGCCGCCCACATCGTAAGGCCCACGTTACATTGCGGCGATTATAGCAACAGGCCTCTGAAGCGGCAAGTGGAAAGGTCAGCGACGTTGGTTCCAGACACCCAGATTACTTGCCTCACGCCTGCCGCTTTCCACCCAGCGACGCCCACACGCGTCCGTCCACCACCGCTTGCGGCAGGTCCCTGGCACGCCGCTCCGCCACTAGCGCCTACTGGAGCATAAGACCCACCGGCAAAAACCTTAGAGTACCTTCTATGAACAGTGCCGTTGGGCCGCCGGAACTCCTGAGGGCTACCCTTTCTTTAAGAGAGGCAGCCCGGTCCGAGGGTTCTCCGTCTTCACATATCCGGCAGGCATGTCACAAGTGTTAGGGCCAGGGTTGCCGGCAAAGTAGTAGATCCGCTGCTTCTGCCCGCCCTTCAAAGTGACATCCTTCATATGGAGATGATAAGTCTTACCGGATTTATCGCTCTTGACCTGGTACGCCATGCGACCCCCTTCTTCTCTGTTGGTCCACCATATCGGACTAGAATAGGCCCCATGCTAGCACATGTTCCAACCCCTGTAAAGAGAATAATAGGCCAATTTTGGCGAATCCCTTTTCAGGGTTAGGCTAACAGCCCCATTGGCCTCTCTAGGATCCCTCTGACTTCGGCAAGGAAAAGAGCGGCCTGAGCGCCATCGGCGACGCGATGGTCTATAGAAAGGGTAAGTTTCATCCTATTAGCGACGGTAACCTCCCCGTCCTTGACGATCGGCACCTGGGTCACCGAGCCGACGGCAAGAGCGGCGCTCTGAGGAGGGGTGATAATGGCGGTAAAGCTCTCCACGTCATACATCCCAAGGTTGGTGACATTGAAGGTGGCGTTGGTGTATTCGTCGACACTTAGGACGCCTGAACGGGCCCGCTCCACCAACCGGCTGCTGGCCGCACCGATTTCCGACAGGCTTTTGCCGGCACAGTCTAGAATCGCCGGCGCTATAAGGCCTTCGTCAAGGGCGATGGCCACACCGATGTTGATCGCTTTCTTGAGATGGACGCCTGCCTCGGTAAAACTGGCATTAAACATCAGGTGATGAGAAAGGGCCTTGGCGGCGGCCTTGATCACCATATCGTTGATGCTGACACGGATATCTCCGCCCAGGGCTTCGTTTAACTCCACCCGCAGCTTCACAGCCAATGTCATATCTACGTCAACCGTCGCATAGAAGTGGGGAATCTCCCCCTTGCTCCGGGCCATATTGCGGGCTATAGCCTGCCGCATCCGGGAGAGGGGTACGACCTCATCGGTCACAGGGGCGGGCGCAGCGGCGACGGGGACGGGAGCGGCCTCCTTGCCCTGAGATACATCCTGGGAATAGGCGATGACGTCATCTTTCGTCACCCTGCCGGCGGGCCCCGTACCGTTGACCAGGGCGATGTCAATGCCACGCTGCTCGGCCTCCTTGCGTGCCAGCGGTGATGCTTTGGTCCGCTCACCCTCTGCCTTCGGCCCTGTGACAACCGCCTCAGCCGGTTTCTTCTCAGGGGCATCCGCTCTGGGAGATGCCTCCGTCGGAACGGGGACCGGCGCCGACTGGACTTCGGAGATGTCCTCGTCCGCAGTGCCGATAATGCCGATCACCTGGCCAACCGGCACCGTGGTCCCTTCGCCTATGACGATCTTCCGCAGCTGACCCGCCGCATAGGCCTCGATCTCAACAACGGCCTTATCCGTCTCTATCTCGGCCAATGGCTCGCCTTTGGATACCTGGTCCCCCACGGCCTTCATCCACTTGACGAGGGTTCCCTCTTTCATGTCGAACCCCATCTGGGGCATGATGACTTCAGTGGCCAACGAGGTTAACTCCTTCTCGAAGAGATATCAGACGAGGGTCTGCTGGACGAGGTAGGTATACCGGCACGTTCGACAAGACGTCCCACGCCCCCCTGGAGCATCGCGTGTCCTTCTTTGGAAGGGCGTAGCGATTTTCGTAACACATATCGCCCCATCGCTACGCTCCTGGCAATGACACCATGTCCAAAGCTCATACCTACGGCCTTATAACAAGGATTTTACCGTTTGAACCACATCGAGGTAGGTCGGTATGGCCGCCTGCTCCAGCTCCCGATTATAGGGCATGGGCACCTCTTTTCCGGCTACCCGTTCCACCGGCCCATCCAAGTCGTCGAAAGCCTGGCTCATGATACCAGACGCAACCTCGGCGCCAAAGCCGCCGGTCTTCCACCCCTCCTCAACCATCACTGCCTTGTGCGTTCTGCGCACCGATTGGACTACGGTGTCCATGTCCAGAGGTCTCAGAGACCTCAAGTCCACAACCTCAGCATCGATACCATCCCCGGCCAACGCCTCCGCGGCCTCTAAGGCCACATGCACCATCCGCAGGTAGGCAATGATCGTGACATCTTTCCCTTCCCGTTTGATATCCGCCGACCCAATGGGCACCGTGTAGTCCTCCTCCGGGACCGGCCCTGTCAGGCCATACAAAAGGGAGTGTTCAATGAACATAACCGGGTTATTGTCCTTGAAGGCGCTTTTCAAAAGGCCCCGGGCGTCGTAGGGGGTGGCGGGGGTCACAACCTTTAACCCCGGCACCTGAGCATACCAGCCTTCCAGACTTTGGGAATGAGTAGCAGCGAGCTGACTGCCACCTCCGCTGACCATGCGGATGATCAAGGGCACAGGAATCTGACCACCGGACATGTAGAGCAATTTGGCTGCGTTGTTGATGATCTGATCTGAGGCGAGCAAGGTGAAATTGATGGACATCATCTCTACCACAGGTCTTAGGCCGGCCGCGGCCGCTCCGACACCTGCCCCGGCCAGAACGGACTCGGCGATGGGGGTGTCCTTTACCCGCCTTTCACCAAACTCATCCAGCAGTCCCTTCGTGACTGCATAGGCGCCGCCGTAAGCCCCGATGTCCTCTCCCATCAGAAAAACGCGCTCATCCTGCCTGAGCGCGTCTCTGAGCGTCTCTCGAATGGCATCGCGATAGGTCATCTCCCGCATAATATCGGCTACTCCTCGTAGATATCTTCGAAAAGCCCCTCCACCGGAAGGGCCGGGCTCTCCTCCGCGTATCGGACCGCCTCCTCCACCTCCTGATCAACCCCCCGGTCTATCTCGTCGAAAGCCTCCTCCGTCAACCCTTCGAGCTCGAGACGCTGTCTGAACAGGAGGATAGGGTCGCGGCGTCGCCAATGCTCCTCCTCCTCTTTGTCACGGTACTGCATCGGATCGGCCATGGAATGGCCTCGGAAGCGATAGGTGAGCGCCTCCAGGAAGAATGGCCCCTCTCCGGAGCGGGCATGGTCAATGGCCCGGCCCGCGGCCTCGCGAACAGCCAGAAGGTCCATGCCATCCACCTGCTCACTTGGGATGCAGAACGCATCGGCCAGGTGCGCCATGTCCAGCCCTGCGTGGGCCCGCTCCACCCGCGTGCCCATGCCGAAGCCATTGTTTTCCAACAAAAATACCACCGGCAGCTTCCAGAGGGCCGCCAGGTTCAAAGACTCGTGGAACTCGCCCTCGTTAACCGCGCCGTCTCCGAAGATACACACGCACACTCGGCCATCATCCAAATAGCGGCTTGCTTGGGCGAGACCGACGGCAATGGGCATCATGGCCCCCACGATAGCGTAGCCTCCCAGAAAGCCCTTCGTGACGTCGAAGATGTGCATGGAGCCGCCCTTACCACGACTGGTACCGGTGGCCTTACCGAACAGCTCGGCCATGAGCCTGTTGGTGTCCAACCCCCTGGCAATAGCGTGCCCATGGTCCCGGTAATGCGTCACGATGTAGTCCCGGTCCTCCAGCAATGGGATCGCTCCCGCGGCCACCGCCTCCTCTCCGATATAGAGGTGCAGAAAGCCGCCGATCTTTGCCCGTCCATACATCTCCGCCGCCTTCTCTTCGAACCGGCGGATGAGCACCATCCTGCGGTAGAGATCCAGGGCGGCAGGGACCTCCAGCGTCATTTCCTTTAGCGTCATCGCCATTTGGTCTACCTCCGCGTCATGAACCCAATCAAGGATACACCTTACGTTTTTAAATGTTCAAACTCTCGTCAAAGACTCCCAGGCCAGCCTCCATGATCGCCTCGGAAAGGGACGGGTGCGCATGCACCGATCTGCCGATCTCCAGCGCGGTCCCCTCCAACATCCTGGCCGTGGAGATCTCCGCCAGCAGATCAGTGACATCGTGACCTATAAGATGGGCGCCCAGAATCTCCCCATAACGAGCGTCCGCGACAAGCTTGACGAAGCCGTCCGGGAGCCCCAGAGCGACGGCTTTCCCATTAGCAGCAAAGGGAAACCTGCCGATCTTGACTTCGTGGCCTTTTTCGCGAGCGGCCTGCTCTGTGAGTCCCATGCTCGCCACCTGAGGCTGGCAGTAGATAGCCCTGGGCATCTGGCTGTAATCCAGAGGCGCAGGCTCCCGCTCGGCGATCACTTCGGCGGCCAGGACCCCCTGTGCGGAGGCCACGTGGGCCAGGGGCATTTTCCCGGTCACGTCGCCAATGGCGTAGACGCCCGGCACGTTGGCCGCCATGCGGTCGTCGATCTTGATAAAGCCATTTTCCATTTCCACGCCAAGCCCTTCGAGCCCCAGCTCTTCCGTATTAGGCTGGACGCCCACGCCCAAAAGCACCCGGTCGCACTCGATGACCTCCGCCCCGGGTGATATCGTCACCTTCGCCCGTCCTTTGGACCGAGCCAGCTTCTCAACGGTCGAGCCGGTCATGATCTGGATGCCCTGCCGTTTTAGCGCTCGCTCCAGGTGCTGGCTCACTTCTTCATCCTCGCCGGGGAGTAGCCGGGGCAACATCTCAACGATGGTGACTTCACTGCCATAGGAGCGATAAAAATAAGCGAACTCGACGCCCACTGCGCCGCCACCGACTATGACGATGGTGGCCGGGGTCTCCCTGCTCTCCAGGGCGTTCCGGCTGGTGACGACGGTCTCGCCATCCACCTTAAGGCCCGGAAGGCTCCGGGCGCGGGTCCCGGTGGCCAGTATGATGTTGGCCGCTTTAAGTTTCTTTCCCAAGGAGTCGATGGCCACGACACCCTGGCTTGCCAGCCTCCCTGTGCCCCTGTACAGATCAATGTTATGTTTCTTGAACAGGGACTGAACGCCTTTGACCACGCGGTCAACAACGCGCCTGCTCCGGTCTATTGCAGCCCCCATGTCATAGGTCATGTTATCGAAAGAGACTCCCCACTTGGCAGGATCGCGAAAGAGGTTCAGCACCTCCGCATTGCGCAACAGAGCCTTGCTGGGAATGCACCCCCAGTTCAAGCACACCCCGCCGACCTCCTCCTTCTCGACGACGGCTGCCTTCAGGCCAAGCTGAGCGGCCCGTATCGCAGCGATATAGCCTCCGGGGCCGGAGCCGAGGACGACTACGTCGTAATCGGAGGACAACCCTGTCTCCTTTCAAGCAAGGCCTACCGCGGTATCCTTGCTACCCGCAGCTAGACGCTCACCTGCTCATGAGCGTGGTATGAGCTCCTGACGAGGGGGCCCGACTCGACGTGAGTGAAACCCATCCTCTTCCCTTCCACCTTCAGCTCGGCAAACTCTTCCGGCCGCCAGAAGCGGTCCACCGACATGTGCTTTTCCGTGGGCCGCAGGTACTGGCCCAACGTGAGTACTTCAACCTCCGCCTCCCTGAGGTCCTCCATCGTCTCCAGCACCTCGTCCTTCGTCTCGCCCATACCCAGGATGATCCCTGACTTGGTGACTATCCCCGTGCTCAACTGCTTGACCTCCGCCAGCAATTCGATGGAGCGATCATATCTACCCTTCGGACGCACCCTGGGAAACAGCCGCGTCACGCTTTCTATGTTATGGTTCAGGACATCCGGCTCTGCATTCAGCACCGTTTTCAGGGCCTCCCAAGAGCCCATGAAGTCCGGCACCAGCACCTCCACTTTGCACTCCGGCGATCTCGCTTTGATCCGCTGAATGGTCTGGGCGAAGAGCTCCGCGCCACCGTCAGACAGGTCGTCCCTATTCGGAGAGGTGACCACCGCGTAGCTCAATCCAAGGGTCTTGACTGCCCGAGCGACGCGCAACGGCTCTGACCAGTCCGGCGGGGCGGGGCGGCCGCTGGTAACCGCGCAATAGGCGCAGGCGCGGGTGCAGGTGTCTCCCAGGATCAGGAAGGTAGCGGTCCCATACTCCCAGCATTCGCCGACGTTAGGGCAGCGGGCCTCTTCACAGATGGTATGGAGGCCTTGCCGGGAGATCAGGTTCTTGAGACGAAGATAGTTGCTACCGCCTGGAAACGGTACTTTGAACCAGGGGGGAAGCCTGCGCTCAGCCACTACGTTCGCCTCTCCACGGAAACGTGTCGATATGTGTCAGTATAGCATACACTTCTGTTGGGACAATGGCAGGGCAGAGGCGGTGGGCAACGCGCCGATGGGCGATGATTTCAGCCCAAAGGCCATGCTGCCAAGCGAAGATCGCGGAAACCGGCGGACTACCGGTTAGTTGGCGCCTCTGAGCCGTGGGTCGAGGACATCCCGAAGGGCGTCGCCGAGGACGTTGAAGCCGAACACGGCTATGGTAATCGCCAGCCCCGGAGCCACCGCTACCCACCACGCCTGACGGGCGAAGGTTATAACGCTTCCACTGAGCATGCCGCCCCACGAAGGGGCTGGGGGAGGAACGCCAAAGCCCAGGAAGGCCAACGAGGACTCGATCAGGATCGCCGCTCCCAGCCCTGACGTGGCGATGATGAGATACGGGGCCATCGAGTTGGGCAATATATGCCTCATGATAATGCGGCCGTCAGAAGCGCCTATGGACTTGGCCGCGTCCACGTAAGGCCTCGCCTTTATTGACAGGCATTGTGACCTCAATACCCTGTTGGCATTGGGAAGGGTGATGAGGGCTATCGCGAGGATCACGTTGAACTCGCTACGCCCCAGCAAGGCTGCCACCATAAGCGCGAGAATGAGGCCGGGGAAGGCCATCAGGGCATCCATAACGCGCTGCAAGACCATGTCGAGGGGCCCCAAAACGTACCCACTGAAGAGGCCCAAAAGCCCGCCTGCCGTCGTCCCTAATATCACCGATAAAAACCCGATCCTCAACGATATCTGCGAGCCGAAGACGATGCGGCTGAAAACGTCCCTCCCTAAATTGTCCGTACCGAAGAAGAAGGTCGCGCCGGGGCCGTTGAAGATGGCATCATTCGGCGGAATCACGTTCACGCTCAGCGGGTCATGTTTGGCCACCAGCTCAGCGAAAACGGCCAGGGTGATCATGATAATCAGGGTTAAAGCGCCGAAGGCGCCCAGGGGCTTGCTCCTGATGAAATGCCAAGACCCCCTCCAGGTAGAGCTCAGCGCGGCCCCGGCGGTGCGGCGTATGCCTTTAGAGATTATTGCTATGTCGCCGGTGGCCACGTCTTATCCTTAGGCATACCGTATCCGAGGGTCCAGGAGCCCGTACATCAGGTCGATGATCAGGTTCATCCCCGCGAAGGCAAAGGTAATGATCAAGACTATCGCCTGGATAACGGGGAAGTCCCGATCGGCCAGGGCGGTGACCAGTAGCCTCCCCATCCCGGGGATGGTGAATATCTGCTCGACGAGAACTGTTCCTCCGATCAGCAGGCCTATCTGAAAACCCGCCAGGGTGATGACAGGTATGAGGGCGTTCTTCAATGCGTGCCGGTTGATGACGACAAACTCCCTGAGGCCTTTAGCGCGAGCCGTCGTAATGTAGTCCTCGCGCAGGACCTCAAGCATCGCGGAGCGGATCATCCTCGCCAGCGTGGAAGACAGGGTCCACCCCAGGGGCAGCGCCGGAAAGATCAGCTGCTTCAAGTTCGCCTCGGGGTCCTCCCAAAGGTCCTTATAGCCCAGCGGTGGGAGCCACTCGAACACCCTCGAAAGGAACAGGATGATCAGCGCCGCGGCCCAGAAAGTAGGCATGGCTAGCCCCGATGTTGCGAAGGACCTGCCCACGTAGTCCATCCACGTGTCCTGTCTGATTGCCGAGATGATCCCCACCGGCAGGGCTATCATCCATCCTATGAGCATGGCCATGACCCCGAGCTCTACCGACACAGGGATTTTTCGCTTCAAATCGGCCGCAACCGATTCCCGACCGGTCGTGCGAAAGGATTTACCGAAATCCAGGATGACGGCGTGACTGATCCAGTCCCAATACTGCTCGTAGACCGGCCTGTCCAGCTTCAAGGCCACCCTGACCGCCTCGATCTCCTGTTCAGTCGGTGTTGCGGTCTCGTCGCCACGAGACGCAATGGAGGCGGCCACGTCCCCCGGCAGAATGCGCATCACCAGGAAAATGACGATAGATACCCCAAAGAGGAGGGGTATCATAGCGAGAATCCTTCTTGTGGCGTACGCTCTCACGGCAAACCGTCTCCGCGGTCCTCATTCTGACTAGCCCATGCCTACCCTGCGGGTAGACCATGGGCTCAGAGAGGGAGGGCGCCTGGGTCTTTTATGCCCAGGCGCCCTCCCATCTCTCTCTGCGGGCTGTTATCGCGCCCTATACGTCTTGTGGTCTGTTTTGGGTCCGACAGGCCCTCTTACCCTTTGTCGATCCATACGTCTCGGAACTGCTGGTTCGCCTTGTACGCGGTGTGGGTGAAGTAATTCTTCACGTAGGAGTACCAGGCGTACTGACCGATGGTGAAGTACTGGATCGGGTTCGCGTAGCCCGCCAAGGTGATGCGCTCAATCTCATTGATGAGCTGCAGCCGCTTGGCCGGGTCTGCCTCCGCGTTTTGCTCAGCGAACAGAGCGTTTATCTCTGGTGGGGAAAACTGCGAGACGTTCCGCTGCCCGCCCTCGAGCCAGTAATCCTTGAGCATGAAGTTGGGGTCCGTACCGTTGAACCGGTGACCCGCGGCCTGAATATCCCACACGTCCAGGTTGCGCTGTTCCCCGAAGTACACGGCCTGCTCGGCGAAGATGAGCGCGCCGGTGATGCCGACCTCATCCAGCATCGCCCGAGCAAGGGTGGCGACAGGCTCGTACGAAGGGTGCTGCCTGGTCCAGACGTCGGCCTCAAGCCCGTTCGGGAAGCCGGCTTCAGCCAGGAGCGCCTTCGCCTTGGCTACATTCTCCGCTCGGGTGCCAGTGTAGCCGGCGAAGGTTAGCAGCTCCGACTCTGGAATCTCCCATCCAGTCCCGGGGGCGATGGTGCCTCCGAGAATACCATTACCTTGTTGTATTCCCAGGATGAAGCCCTGCTTGTCCATGGCCCACGCGACGGCCTCTCGTACGCGTACGTCGTTGAATGGAGGGTTCTTGGTGTCCAGGTTAAAGTCCCACCAGGTCAGGGTGCTGGCCCTCTGGATGAAGACCTCGTCTCCCAGCTTCGAATTTAGCTCCGCAGCCTCGTTATTGTTCGGGCGAACGCCGAAGTTCAGCTGCCCGGTGAGAAAAGCGGCAATTCTGGTGCCCTTGTCCGGTATGAAGAAGAACTTCATGCCATCCAGGAAGGGCCTTCCCTCCACGAAGTAGTTAGGGTTCTTGACGATCTCAACTGAGACGCCTTTGTCCCATGCCCCTGCTTCGCCCATGAACGGGCCGGTGCCCATCGGGGGCCATTCCTGCATGCGCTCGCGTCCTTCAGCCTCGATGAACTGCTCGTCGAAGATGAGGATCCGACCGAAGCCGATAATGGCCATGAAGGCGGCGTCGGGCCCGCTGAGACGAACGACCACCGTGGTGTCATCCGGGGCGAGCACGGAATCGACGCTGGAGAAGAGGCCCTGTTGAATGCTGGCTATTCCCTCCGGGGGATCCAGGATGACGTCCTCGAAGGTGAACTTGAAGTCCGAAGCCGTCAACGCGTTCCCGTTGTGGAACTTGACCCCTGGATGGATATTGAAGATGTAGGTCAAGCCATCAGCACTGATTTCCCAGGAATCGGCCAGCTGATTGACCATCCCACCAGTCTGGTTATGAGGGTCGACCATGATGATCTGGTCGTAGACGGGGTCGATGATGTCCTGGGTATTTTCGGTCCGCTCGCGGTGGCCGTCCCAGCCAGGCCCTTCAGAGGGTTTGGCCCTGATGAGTGTGCCGCCGAACTTGGCATCGGGGAAGTCTGGGACTCCTCCTACCATGGCCTCTGGTGTAGCCGTCGGTGGTGCTGGTACAGGCGTTGCCGTTGGCTTTGCCGGCACCGGGGTCGCCGTGGGGGGGGCTGCTGTGGGCCGGGGTGTGGCCGTTGGGTCACCCCCTCCGCAGGCGGCAACAACCAGCGCCACAATCCCGACCAGCACCGTCATGCTGAACAGTTTGGAACGAAGGCGTTTCATCGATGTTTCCTCCAGTTTTGAGTTCCTTTCTGCGACACGGTGCGCACGTTTTATCACAAGCCGTCCCATTCTGTCAACCCTTTCGTGGGTTAATTTCGCGGACCGGCCAAATTCATAGCACTTTCCAAAACGTCTAAAGCGAAGTCCATCTGCATGCGGGTTATGACCAGAGGAGGTGTCAGCGACAGGATGTTGCCATCGGGCCCGCCTCGGAGGACGATGACCCCCTTCTCGAGGGCAAGACGGGTCACCTGGGCCGCCTCCGCTGTCGCCGGTTCCCCCGCAACATGGTCCTTAACCAGCTCTACCCCGACCATCAACCCCACGCCTCTGACATCACCAATGAGAGGTAGCCGGGCCTTCATACCCCGCAGCCGCCGCAGGGCATGCGCTCCCGATTTGGCAGCCCTCCGGAGGAGGCTCCTCCTCTCCAGCTCATCGATGGCGGCCAGCGCCGCGGCGCATGACATCGGGTGCGCCATGAATGTGCTGGAGTACGGGGCCTCGCCCTCTTCGAACCGCCAGTCGTCCATGACCTCTTCCCGCGCGATACACGCGGAGATGGGCATGCCGTTGCCCATGGCTTTGCCAACACACATGATGTCCGGCTCCACGTTCCCATGCTCTACCGCGAACCACTTTCCTGTCCTGCCGAAACCGGTGACGATCTCATCCGCAATGAGGAGCACTCCCCGCTCCGCGCACAGCGCTTTGAGCCCCGGCAGCCATTCCGGCGGGGGCACAATCTCACCCTCCCGGCCCTGGACCGGCTCCACAATGACCGCGCCGATGGGGCCCACGGATTCCGGAGGATGGTCCAGCAGGTCCCGGACGGCCCCAAGGCAGGCGGTGTCGCACCCTGGATAGGTGAGACCTATAGGACATCGGTAGCAGTAGGCGTACGGGGCCCGCGCCACTCCCTGGAAAATTTGCCCTGCGAAAGGCTTGCGAAATCGCTCTCGCGACGTGACGGCAAGGGCGCCATAGGTCTGGCCGTGGAACGCCCCTTGAAAGGCCAGGAGCCCGGTCCGCCCGGTGTACAAAGCAGCGGTTTTCATCGCTACCTCAACCGCCTCGGCGCCGGTGCTGCACAGAATGACTTTGTTATTCCGGCCGGGGGCCAGCTCCGCCAGACGGCGGGCCAGGGCGACTCGCCCGACATGGGGGTGAACATCTCCCAGACCATGCTGGAGCACTCGTGCCTGGCGTCCCAAAGCAGCCGTCACCCGCCGGTCGCTATGCCCCAGGCTAGCGACGCCGAACGCTCCCGTGAGGTCAACGTAGACGTTGCCATCGGCATCCATGACGTTGGAGCCCTTGGCCCGCTCCCAGACGATGGGAATGTCGCCGGTGACCATGGTGGAGACGCCGGGCGACTCAAAACGGGCCAGCTCGTCGCACAAGGCCCTTGATCGAGGCCCCGGCGGGGGCACGACCATGTGAGGGAGCATACGGCCAAAGCTCATAGCGCTATGCCAGCAAGGCGACGGCCGGCAGCCGCGCTGTGCGGGAGGCAAGCTGTTTTAACGGGAGCATGCTGGGCTTCGATTCATTGTCTACCCCTGAGGATTTCTCGGAATTATACAACGGGGACACCCTTGCTTAGCCCGATCCCGGGGTGGTACATTGGCGCGGACGATTCAGCCGCTGCAGGAGGCAAAGCCATGGAGCCGCTTCTCGAAGGGCGCTCAGCCATCGTGACGGGAGCCGGACGTGGCATAGGGCGGGGGATAGCCCTGTGCCTGGCCCGAGACGGAGCCGAGGTGCTCATAGCCGACGTCAACGACGCCAACGCCAAGGCGGTGACGGCGGAGATTCACGAGATGGAGCGCAACGCGGTCTCCCTGGTCTGCGACGTCGGTAGCAGAGATGGCGCCAGGTAGCTGATCGAGGCCGCCCTGAGCGCCTTCGGCAAGATCGACATCCTGGTCAACAACGCCGGAGTGGTGGGCGCCCCGGGCTGGCAGCAACGATCTGAGCCCAGCGACGAGGACTGGGCCGAAGTCCTGCGGGTAAACCTTATGTCGCGAGTCTTTTGCTCAGAGGCGGCGGCGCCGTACATGAAAGAGCGCGGGTACGGCAAGATCATCAACATAGCCTCTATCGGAGGGCTCCAGGGTGGAGAGACCCTGGCCCACTACTGCGCCAGCAAGGCGGCGGACATCAACTACACCCAGTCCCTGGCGCTGCAGCTGGGACGCCACAATATCAACGTGAACGCCATTCTCCCAGGCCTGCTGCTGACGGACATGATGAAGGGGATCCAGGACCGGGGGAAGCTCATAGACCCCGGTCAGGGCGATGCGGACGATGAAGAGCTGTTTGCGAGAAGGGTCCGGCATATTCCCATGAAGAGAGGACAGACGCCGGAGGATATCGGTGATCTGGCCGCGTTCCTGGCATCGGAGCGGGCCCGCAACATCAACGGCCAGGCTATCGACGTGGACGGCGGTTACCGTATGCACTAGGCGGGTGCCTAAAAAACACCCCCAAACCCCCTCCGGGGGGTTCGCGGGCAGCGCCCGCAGGCATTGCGCCTGGCGGCGAGGAGAGAAGGATGCCGGCGCTCCGCCCCTCTGGACACCCCTTCTTCAGCATCCCGCTAGAAGTCCCGGGAGCGCGGATAGTCGTGAACGTCCAACGGCCTGTATGCTCCGGCATCGATCTGTTGGAAGAAACGGCCGCCGCGGCTGCTGAAGCAGTCGATATGACGGCGGTCAAAGGTGTCGCCGGCCAGTCGAAGGAAGTCCTCCCGGCAGCGCCAGAGGTCATCCCCCTCGAATTCGTAGATAGCCAGATAGGTCGACGGGGCATCACCGGGTTTTACGTTGCGATAGCGGGTGGCCCTCACCAGTCCCATCGACGATTTGAGATCGGGGAGATGGGTATGGCTGTACCAGCGATTGAACTCCTCGTCCCGGTCCGGGTCCGTACATGCGGTGAAGACGAGCAGCACGGCCCTCTGCAGCGTCGAAGCTATCGACTGGCCCTCAGGGGAGAGGTCGCTGGGTATCGATGACGGCCGGGTCGGGTAGTCGACGACGTCCAGGGGCAGGTAGCCCGCAGGGTCGATCTCGCGGCAGATATAGCGGCCGGTGCCCTCCAGGCAATCGATGAAACGGCCCTGGGCGACGGCCTCTCTTCCCGTCCTGCGCATGGCCTCCACCAACGTTGGTACGTCGCCGCCCTCAAATTCGTAGATCACCAGATACTGACCGCTGCCGTTGCTGGGTTGCAAGTTCACGAACCGGTTCGCCCTCAGGAGTCCACGGGCGCCGCTCAGGTCAGGTATGTGGGTATGGCTGTACCAGCGGTTGTACTCCTCATGGCGTGCTGGGTCTGAGCAGTTCGTGAAGGCGACATATAGCCCTTTTGTCATGGAAACCTCAGTCGCTGGGACTATTCGCGAGATGTGGGCCGAGTATACACTGAGAGTGCCGCCAGACCGGCGTAGAAGAGGCGGGGCAACGATGGACGATTACGTAAAAGCGAACCTGAAGCATTGGAACGAGGTGACCCCGGTCCATGAGCGGTCGGCCTTCTACGATGTCGCCGGGTTCCGACGAGGAAACAGCTCGCTCAAGTCCATCGAACTGGAAGAGCTGAGGGACGTATCCGGGAAAACTCTGCTACACCTCCAGTGTCACTTCGGGCTGGACACCCTGTCCTGGGCGAGAAAAGGGGCAACGGTAACCGGCATCGATATGTCGGACAAGGCCATCGACCTGGCCCGCTCCTTGAGCGCCGAGCTAGGAATACCGGCGACCTTCGTCGAAAGCGAGCTCTACGAACTTCCCAACAACCTGACCGGCGAGTTCGACATCGTCTTCACCTCCTACGGTGTCCTGATCTGGCTCTCAAACCTCGAGAAATGGGGCGAGATCATCGCTCGCTTTCTGAAACCGAGCGGGACTTTCTACATCGTCGATGGCCATCCCCTCCTTAACGTGATCTGGTATTCTGACGCAGACCCTCAATCAAGAGGGACTGAGCCATATTTTCACACGCCTGAACCTGTGAGGGACGAGTCGGAGGACTATACTGGCGAGAACGCAGAGCTTACCCCCCCAACGTATGAGTGGACCCACAGCCTTGGTGACATCGTGTACTCGCTGATCGGCGCCGGGCTGCGCATAGAATTCCTTCACGAATTCCCGGTGTGCGCCTGGAGGGCCTTCCCATCCATGAAGCTGGACGAGGACGGATGGTGGAGGTCGCCTGAAGGCGGCGACCTCCCGATAACGTTCTCGATCAAAGCCACCAAACCGGCATAGCCTCACCCCCGGCCCCGACTGCGTCGAAGCCACCCCCTCTCCGCATCGGAGAGGGGGCAAGGGGAGAGGTCACTCGATCAAGAAGCACGAATTGCTCTTGATAACCAGCCAGACCTCCCGGCCCGGCGCGATCCCGAGGCTTTCCACGGCCCCGGGGGTCACCTCCACTCGGAACCGTCGTCCGCAGTCCACAAGCACCTCGGTCTCGAACCGCCGGCCCTCGACGGTGACGACCTTGCCTGCGATGACGTTCCGCGCTGAAAGTCCCTTCGGAGGCTCGGTGGCTAGCAGAATGTCCCCAGCCCGCACTCCTACACGCACCGTCGCCCCAGCCTCCAGCGCGACGAAGGGGACCGCCAGCGACACCCCGCCCAGGTCGCAGCTCATCACACCTGCGGCCCGGTCCAGGGAGGTCACCCGCCCCGCAAAGACGTTCTCCACCTCGGTAAGACGGGACAGTACCTCTGCGGAGGGCCGTTCGAAGAGCTCCAAGGGTGGCCCGTCGGCGACGACCTTTCCCTGGTCCAGGGCCAAGACCCGGTCGCTGAGGGAAAGGACGTCGGCCCAGTCATGGGTCACAACGATCATGGGGATGCCGACCTGAGCCGCGACCCCCTTCAGCTCCCCTCTCAACTGGACCCGAAGCTCCTGGTCCAGGGCCGAAAAAGGCTCATCCAGCAGGAGCAGCCGAGGCTGAGGGGCCAGCGCCCTCGCCAGCGCCACCCGCTGCTGCTGCCCCGCTGAGATCTGGGCAGGATAGCGCTCGGCCAGATCTTCGACACGGAGCTGCCCGAGGACCTCCATGACCCGCCGAGTCTTGTCACCTTTGTCCCCCCCCGAAAGGCCGAAAGCAACGTTCCGGTAGACCGAAAGGTGTGGGAAAAGGCCGTACTGCTGGGGCATGTAGCCTACCCGCCTTCGGTGCGGCGAGACCCATACCGCCCGCTCGCCATTGAAGACCTCATCGTCGCCGACGACGATGCGGCCCTCCCGTGGGCGAAGAAGCCCCGCGATGAGCCGAAGCGTGGTGCTCTTCCCCGAGCCTGAGGGGCCGTACAGGCTCAGCACTTCGCCGGAGGCGACTGACCAGGCCACGTCCAGGGAGAAGGTGTCCCTCCGGTAGCGCACCCAGCCTTCCGCCCGTCCCGAGGTTGCCAAAGGGGCCTGCCCTGAGCCTGTCGAATGGGTCATGTCCCAAGCTCCCAACTCCGGCGCAGGGCCAGCCTGACCGCTACAAGCACCGCCAGGGAGATCAGGACGAGGATAACGGAAAGGGCCAGCGCGGAGCCCAGGTCCGATTCCAGGGCGGACAGGATCGCCAGGGGCATCGTCTGGGTGCGCCCGGGCAGGTTTCCGGCGAACATGATCGTGGCGCCAAACTCGGAGATGGCCCGGGCCCAGCACAGCACCAGCCCGCCGATCATCGCCCTGGACGCCAGGGGCATAGTGACCCGGAAAAAGGTCTGTAAGGGCGAGCGCCCCAAAGTCTGGGCGATCTCCTCCAGGCCGGGGTCGACGGCCTCAAATCCCAGCTTGGCCGAGCGGATGTAGAAAGGAGCGCCGACGAAAATCTGGGCGAAGATGACCGCAGTCATCGTGAAGGGCAACGAGACGCCGATGGAGTCCAATGCCCCGCCGATCAGGCCGTTCCTTCCGAAGGCCATCAGCATCGCCAGTCCGGCCACCACGGGCGGGACGACGATGGGCAGCTCGATGAGGGCATCCAAGAGGCCCCGCCCCTTGAACCTTGAACGGGCCAGGAAGTAGGCCATGGGCGTCCCAACCACGGCCACGACGGCCACGGCGATGAGGCTGGTAATAAAGGAGAGCCGAAGGGCGTCGAGCACGGTGTCCTGTCCCAAGCTCGCCCAAAATCCGTCCTGGCCGAACCCCCGTATAAACAACGCCAGCAAGGGCAGGCCGATGAACAGGATGAACAGCGCCGTGGGCAGCCCGCCAACCGCCAGCCACCCCGCGCTGCCCGGGGCCCCCCTGACTCCACCTTGCTTCGATCGCTCCACCTACGGCCTCCCGAATCCGTGCTTCTCCAGCACCTCAACCCCCTTTTCCGAGCGGAGGAAGTCGAGAAATCTCTGCGCAAGGGCGGGTGCGGAGGAGCCATCGATGACGGCGACCGGGTACAAAGCGATACCGGCCAGTTCAGACGGCAGCGGGACCGCCCGAAGACCAATCGCCTTTCCCGCTCGTGCGTCGGTCACATACGCTATGGCGGCGTCCGCCTCGCCCAGCTGGACGGCGGCGACGGCCTGCCTGGCGTTCAGCCCGAACGACACGACGTTATCCCGCACTCGCTGAACGAACTCAGGACCGTAATCGGAGTCGGCGGCGATCCTTTCCAAGATACCTTCGGTGTAGGTGCCGATGGGCGTCTGAGGGGCTCCAAGGACCAGTTTCAGCCCCGGCTCCCCCAGGTCTTGAAGGGTGGCGATTTTCTCACTCTCAACAGGGACCAGGATCGCCAGCCGGTTTGCGGCGAAGAGTACCGGCCCTCCGTCCAGGAGTCCGGCCTCCTGGGCCAACCGCATCTGGACCTCGTCCGCAGAGGCGAACACGTCAGCCCTAGCGCCCTGCTCCAACTGGACCCTCAGGGTGGAGGTCGCCGCAAAGTTCAGGATAATCCGAGCATCCCCCTGTGACTCTTCGAAGGCCTCCGCCAGGTCCGTGAAGACGTCGGTCAGCGAGGATGCCGCGAAGACGGTCAACCTCTGTTCCCCGACGCCCGATCCGCCACAGGCGCTCAGCAAAAGGGTCAGCAACAACACGACTGTGGCGAGGAGCAATGTCACGTTCCTCCGTCGGGTGAGTGTAGCGTGCGGCGGCTCACTTGCCTTCGTGCACTCTGCACAAAAAAGCGCCCCCAAAAGCGCCCGTCTGCTGGCAGCTATTCCAAAAATCGACATGCCAGATCGGTTTTCACCCTCACCCTAGCCTCCGACTTTGTCGCGAGTCCGATGAAATCGGACCTCTCCCCCTTCGGCTCCGCTCAGGGCAGGCATCAAGGGAGAGGGGACTTTGGAACGGCTGCTAGCAGCATGCTAGTATGGGGCCATGAAGGAGCAAGGGCTTCCAGAGCTTTCGCGGGCGCTGAGAGAGGTCGGAGGGAGGGCCGAGGTCGCCGGGACCCTCTGCCGCATCCTGGCGCCGGTCCACGATTATGACGCCCGCACTCGCTCGGACCTCTCACGAACGCTTCGGGTATACGTCGAGTGCGGAGGCAACCTCGCCACCACCGCCGACCGCCTCTTCTTGCACCGCAACAGCGTCACCTACAGGCTACAGCGCATACACGACCTCTCCGGCATCGACCCTCGGGACGGGCGCTCCAGGCTTCTGCTCCTGGTGGCCTTCACCCTGGCCGACCCTTCAATGCTGGAGCCTATGCTCGACGAAGGAGAAGATGGATGAAAGCAAGCGCTCGCAACAGGCTGCCGGGGACGGTTACCGAGGTCAAGATCGAAGGCTTGATGGCCCAGATCGAGCTCAAGGTCGGAGACAACCATATGGTCGCCTTGATCAGCGCCGAGGCGGCCCGAGAGATGGGCCTGAAGATCGGCGACCAGGCCGTCGCCATGGTCAAGGCTACATCGGTGATGGTGACCAAGGACTGATTGATTTGGCTATTCCAAATGGTATGATTCGATAGCCATGCCTGAGTTCAAGATCGTCTCCGATTTCAAGATGACGGGCGACCAGCCCGAAGCGGTCGACCGGCTGGTCGATGGGCTTCAAAAAGAGCACCGTTTCCAGACCCTCTTGGGGGTCACGGGCTCCGGGAAGACCTTCACCATGGCCAACATCGCCGCCAGGGTCCAGCGTCCCACCCTGGTCGTCGCCCACAATAAGACCCTGGCCGCTCAGCTGGCTACGGAGTTCAGGGAGTTCCTTCCCGAGAACGCCGTCGAGTACTTTGTCTCTTATTACGACTACTATCAGCCCGAAGCCTACATCCCCCGGACCGATACCTACATCGAGAAGGATTCCAGCATCAATGAGGAGATAGATAAGCTGCGCCACGCCGCGACCCGCGCACTGCTGACCCGGCGCGACGTGCTGATTGTCGCATCCGTCTCGTGTATTTACGGCCTGGGCTCGCCGGAGGAGTACCAGAACTTTCGCATAGCGCTCAACCGGGGGGAGACCGTGCGGCGGGACAAGGTCCTGCGCCAGCTTATTGACATGCAGTATGAGCGCAATGACCTGGACTTCACCCGGGGCCGCTTTCGGGTGCGGGGGGATACGCTGGAGATCCAGCCGGCCTACGAGGACCTGGCCATACGGGTCCAGTTCTGGGGCGATGAGATCGAGCGGATCGTAGAGATGGACCCGCTCACAGGCGAGCTCTTGGCGGAGCGGGAGACGGTGGAGATTTACCCCGCCAAGCACTTCGTCACCTCCCAGGAGAAGCTACACGCCGCCCTCGCCGATACCGAGACGGAGCTGAGCGAGCGGCTGACCACGCTTCGCGACGAGGGCAAGGTATTGGAGGCGGCCCGCCTGGAGCAACGGACTCGATACGACATGGAGATGCTCCGTGAGGTCGGCTATTGCTCAGGCATCGAGAACTACTCCCGCCACCTGGCACGCCGCCCAGCCGGCAGCCGCCCGTCAACACTCCTAGACTATTTCCCGGACGATTTCCTCCTGTTCATCGATGAGTCGCACATGACGATCCCTCAGCTTCACGGCATGTACCACGGGGACCGTTCCCGCAAGGAAACCCTGGTGGACTTCGGCTTCAGACTACCCTCGGCCCTGGACAACCGGCCCTGGAATTTCGAGGAGTTCGAGGAGCATATCCACCAGGTAATCTTCGTCTCCGCCACCCCCGCATCCTACGAGCTCCAGGTGAGCCGTCAAGTCGTTGAGCAAGTTATCAGGCCCACCGGGCTCATCGATCCGACGATCGAGGTCAAAGGGACGGAGCACCAGATCGACGACCTGCTGCACCAGATCAAGCTGCGGGTCCAGGAGGGGGAGCGCGCCCTGGTAACCACCCTGACCAAGCGGATGGCGGAGGAGCTGGCCGACTATCTGAAAGAGATGGGGATCAAGGTCCATCACTTGCATTCGGAGATGGATGTCCTGGAGCGCAGCGAGACCCTGCGGGACCTGCGGCTGGGGGTCTACGATGTTGTGGTGGGGATCAACCTGTTGCGTGAAGGGCTGGACCTACCAGAAGTGAGCCTGGTGGCGATCCTAGACGCCGATAAGGAGGGCTTCTTGCGTTCGCAGAGCTCTCTGGTGCAGACCGTCGGGCGGGCCGCCCGCCACGAAAACGGCCATGTGATCATGTACGCCGACATCATGACCGACTCCATGCGGAATGCCATCGACGAAACCTACCGGAGGCGGGAGATCCAGGGCGATTTTAACGAGGCCCACGGCATCGTGCCACAGGGCATCAAGAAGTCGATCAAGGACATCACGGACAGGGTTCGCGCCATCGCCGAGGAGAGGGCCCCGTATATGGTAACCGGGGAGTTGCCTCGCGACGAGATCGCTCGTCTCATCAAGGACCTAGAGTCCCAGATGAAGCGGGCCTCCAAGGACCTGGAATTCGAGAAGGCCGCGGCGTTACGGGACAGGATCGTCGACCTGCGCAAGATAATGGTGCTGGACGAGGATGCCCATGCTTTCGAGAGAGGCGAACCCGTGAGTCTGACCCATGGCGATGGCGGCCAGCCCGCCGACTCGTCGCCGTCGTCCAGGCGCCGTGGTGGCCGCCGAGGCGGCTGGGGACGCCGGTAGCCCGGCAGCCTGGGCCTTCAGAGGCAGCCTCCCGAAGGCCTTACCACGCCTCTGTCTTTCATCCTCCCCTTCCGGCTTGATGGGTAGACTTTCGATGATGTATACTGCGCTGTATACATGGCCGTGGAGAGCGTAGTCGTGGAAAAAATGGTGCGCAAGCAGGTTTATCTGGAGGCGCGGCAAGACGAAGAGCTCAAACGGAGGGCCAAGGCCTCCGGCGCCTCTGAGGCGGAGTTCATCCGCTTGGCATTGGACCGCCTCTTCCGAGAGGGAGAACGTGACGTCACCCTGGGCCGTACCGAGCAGCCACGAGCGCGGATACTCCGTGAGACCGCCACGGCGTATGTAACAGGAGACGTCAAGGCAGGAGATGAGATGTACGAATCACTGGAAAAGGGCCTGGAGGCACTCCTTGGGAGGCGTTCGCGGGCAGACCAGACGGCCTGGGAGGAGGAGATGGCCTTCATGGCCGACCGCGCCAGGCTCTCCACCACGGAGACCGATGGAGTCCGCTGGACCCGCGATGACCTGTATGACGAGCGCCTCTGATGGGCCTGTTCCTGGTGGACACCAATGTTCTTGTCTATGCGTATGACCCCAGGGACCCGGGCAAGCGAGCGGTCGCGCAAGGCGTGCTCGAGGCCCTGGCCTCCAGGGAGTCCGGGGTCGTCACGTCTCAGGTCTTGGGTGAGTTTTACAGGGTGGTTACACGAAAGATCCCCACGCCTTTGACCCATAGGGAGGCTGAACGCAGTGTGACCGCTTTTACCAGGGCCTGGACCGTCCTCGGCGTCACCCAGTGGACGGTGCTCGAGGCGATCCGGGGTGTCGAAGCCCACGGCTTCTCTTTCTGGGACTCCATGATCTGGGCCTCGGCCAAGCTGAATCAGGTTCCCAACCTCCTCAGCGAAGATTTCTCCCCAGGCACCCTGACCGAAGGAGTGCGGTTTACGAACCCCTTTGACCGAAGCTTCGACCTGGCGGACGTGCTGGGCCTGTCTGGATAACAGAATGAAGAGGGATGAGTTGCCCAGCGTTTTTCAGGTGGCGGGAAAGCCCGTCCGGATTACCCACCCCTCCAAGCTGCTCTTCCCAGACGATGGCGTTACTAAGGCGGAGGTGCTCCAGTATTACCTGCACATTGCCCCCGTGCTGTTGCCCCATCTCAGGGGGCGGCCCGTCATCCTCAAAGCATGGCCCCACGGCATCAAGGGACGTCCCTATTACCGGCGCAAGCTGGAGGCCCACGTGCCCCCCTGGCTCTCCCGGATGGAGACGCAGGAGGGGTCGGCTCCGGTGATCGAGGATGAGGGAGACCTGCTGTGGGTAGCCAACCAGGACTCCATCGAGCTGCACCCCTGGCTCTCCCGGAGGGAAAACCCCCATCACCCGGACACCCTGCTGTTCGACCTGGACCCCGGCTCTCAGGTGACCTTTCAGCAAACCTGTGAGGCCGCCCTCGTGCTCAGGGAGGCGCTGACCGGCCTGGGTATCGAGTGCTGGGTCAAGACCAGCGGCTCAGCCGGTCTCCACGTCCTGGTGGGAATCGAGCCTCGGTACACCTTCGACGATGTGCATGCGTGGGCCTTAGGCGTTGCCAGGGCCCTGGCGGAGCACCGACGTGATATCTTTACCGTGGACTACGCCAAGAGCCGCAGGGTCTCCAAGGTGTTGCTGGACCACAACCAGATCCGCTATGGTCAGTCGACTGTTTCGATCTACAGCATACGGCCTCTGCCGGGGGCTCCTGTGTCTGCGCCGGTGACCTGGGAAGAGGTCGCCTCGGGACATCTCCGGCCCCGGCAGTTTACCCTGGGCAGCATGTTCCAGAGGGTGGCCGAGATGGGGGACGTTGCCGCCGGCCTGTCTCAGTCACGCCAGCTGTTGCCGAACCTTTAACGCCGATGTCGCATCCAATATTCAGGTCGATGGGCTCTGTCAGTCAACGTGTCGCCAATCCACTTATCCGGGGCTCTGCGTACCGATAAATAAGGGAGCGTACATGGTCGGCTCACGGTCGCCCCGGGCAGCCACGCGGATGAAGCAGTCGGCATAAGGATGGCCCACATGAGCAAGTGGCGCACGACAAGAATATGGCGCTGGTATTTGATCGCCGGGGCGACCATCCTGATCGTGGCAGCCTGCGGCAGCGCGACAACGGGCACTTCAACGTCAGGGCCGGAAGATGGCGTGACCTCCCAGCCCCCTTCGCCGACGTCGCAAGCGCCAGCCGAGCCCCCCACTCGCCAGGAGCTCGATGACCTGATCGTCGCTGTCACTGAACGAGACGAGACGAGCATCGTCGAGAAGATCGGCGCCAACGGCGACCCCTCGTTCATGCCGTTTCTCATTGAGCTTCTTCGGTTCCCCTGGCTGTTGGACTCCGATGTGGAGAAGGCCATGTTCAGCAGCCTGGCGCAGATGAGCGGCCAGAGCTTCGAAGAGCTCACCCTAGAGCAGCGAGGCTGGCGGTATTGGATCGACTGGCTGAGTAAGAATCCGGAGGTACGGCCACCGGTGGAATTCGCCCAGTGGAAAGGGCTTCTTCTTTCCACCGTCGTGAACCCGAATCTCGGGATTTTCTTCCCGGAGAATGTCACGGCCCGAATCCCGTTAGAGCAGATCGTTTGGGGCGGCGTGGCCAGAGACGGCATCCCCGACCTCATCGATCCCGGAATAATAACAGCCGACTTGGTCGACTTTCTGGAGCCGCCGGACCGCATCTTCGGCGTCTCGATCAACGGCGAGCACCGCGCTTATCCCCTGCGTATCATGAACCTCCACGAGATGGCCAACGACACCCTTGGCGGCATCCCCATCGCCTTCACATACTGCACTCTTTGCGGCGCGGGCATCGTCTACGAGCGGGTCATCAATGGCGAGGCGGTCGAGTTCGGCACGTCGGGGTTGCTCTACCTCAGCAATAAGCTGATGTATGACCGTAAAACGAATACATTGTGGCGCCAGTTCTTGGGCGAGCCGGTGGTCGGCGAGCTGGCAGACAGCGGCATCAAGCTGCGGTCGTTCCCCGTGATCCTCACAAGCTGGGGCGAGTGGATCCAGGAGCATCCGAATACGACCGTCCTCGATGTCTTTACAGGCCTCTACCCGAAATCGGCTTATCTGTCCGAGGATGACGAAACGTCGGCTTATTTCAACTATCGGGCGAGCGGGGCCACCGCCTATCCTGTCGGCGAAGTGGATGACATCCTCTCCGATAAGACGCAGATCTTTGGCCTGAGCATCAACGGCCAGGCCAGGGCTTACCCACCCTTGCAGTTATTCGTGAATGAGGTCATTAACGATACCCTGGGAGGGGTGAACATCGTCATTGTCACTAGGGGCTCCGTCGGCAGCGCCAGGGCGTACGAGCGTGGCGATCACGAATTTACCCTGGAAGAGGCGACCAGGGGCGAGAACCGTACAATAACGATCAAGGACCAGGAAGGCGGGTTATGGAGGCTTGCTGAGGACAGCATTTTCCGGCTGGACGACCCGGCTGTCCGATTGCCAAGGGTGGTAGGTCAGCCATCCTACTGGTTTGGCTGGTTCTCGTCTCTCCCCAATACCGGCGTGTACGGTGTGGAGCCGGCCTCTTAGGCAGCATTGCCCTCTCCGACGGCCCAACCTTCAGTGTGGTACGATCTGCTGCTGCCCGCCGCTGATCTATGTTGCGGGCGGGCTACCGTGTAAACGTTACTTCTTAGACAGGGGCGCCGCGATGCGCGATTACAGGCTCATATCGGCGGATTCCCACATCAATGAGCCGCCCGAGCTATGGCAGGGCCGCGTGCCGGCGAAATTCAAGGACCGGGCCCCACGCATGGAGCGGCTGGAGCGCGGGGACGCCTGGATTATCGAAGGGGCCACTGGTCCCATAAACTTTGGGCACAACGCCAACAACGGAGTCCCCGCCGATAAACGGCCATCGTGGATACGGTGGGAGGAGGTCCGAAAGGGAGGGTACGACCCGGCGGCCCGTATTGAGGAGATGGAGCAGGACGGCGTGGATGCCGAGCTCATGTACCCAACTCCTCGAATCTATAACTCGATATTCTGGAACAACACCGACCAAGAGTTCCACACATCCCTTATCCGGGCCTACAACGACTGGCTTTCTGATTATTGCAGTCGGGACACGGATAGGCTTGGAGGGGCCGCTATGATGCCCACCGGCGGGTTGCAGGAGACCATCCGAGAATATCGGCGAGTGAAGGACCTGCCAGGGATTCGTTGTGTGATGCTGGGTCAGTGGCCGGCGGGCGGCCTTGCCATCTCGCCGGAGGATGACTCCTTCTTCGCCGAAGCGGAGCAGGGGGGGTTGCCGATCACCGTCCACGTCTCCTTCGCCATGGGGCCTCAGGGAGATTATCGGGAGGGACCCGTCGTGACCGGCGAGTTCAGGTTCTTTGACGCCCCGATACGGGCCCGGGAGCTCATCAACAGCGGGGTGCTGGACCGTTTTCCTGACCTGCAGGTCGGCTTCGTGGAGGTGGACTGCGGGTGGGTGCCCTACGTGAAGGAGCAGATGGACGAAAGGTTCAAGCGCGCCGACCCCAACACCCGTCCCCGAATCAAGCTGCTTCCCAGCCAGTACTACGATCGCAACCTGTTTTTCGTCTACATCACGGATACCTACGGAATCGCCAATCGACATCTCATAGGCATCGATCAAATCATGTGGTCCAGCGATTATCCTCATACCGGGGCGGACTGGCCCCGGTCCTGGGAGACTATCGAGCGTCATTTCCAGGGGGTTCCCGATCAAGAGAAAGGCAAAATCCTGGCGGGAAACGCCGTCAGAGTCTACGGCTTCGGCAAGGACAGGTAATCGCTAACCCGCGGGGACGCTGCATCCCACCGAGTGCCGAGGCGGGCAGCGCCCGCGGGCATTGCGCCTGACGGCGTAGGAGAGAAGGATACCGGGCACTCACCCCCTCTGTAACTCTCCCCCATCGAAGGGAGAGGACAGGGAAGGGTGAAGACCCTCGATGGACGCCCCATTTTTGAAGCGTCCTACTAGGGGAATCGCGCATTGGCGCTGCGTCCGGTCTAAAACTCAGTTCAAAGTTTCGTGGTATACTGTCCGCGAGTCAACGTTGCTGCCGACCGTGGGAGCCGACGCGACTTCTGACTTGTGGTGGAGGCGCCACAAGCCCGGCGGAGAATAGCAGGAGGTGAGCGATGCCGCCAAGGGCGATCTGGAAGGGGGCCATCAGCTTCGGCATGGTGGCCATCCCCATCAAACTCTACATAGCCACCGAGAGCAAAGACTTTTCTTTCGTGACCCTGCACAGCACGTGTAACAACCGTCTCAGGCAGAAACGGTACTGCCCGTATCACGAGATGGACGTGGAGCAGGACGAGGTGGTCCGCGGCTACCAGTACGCTAAGGACCAGTACATCGTCATGGACGAATCGGACTTTGAGGGGCTGCCGGTAAAATCCACCCACACTATCGAAATCTCCCAGTTCGTCGAGCTTCCCAGCATAGACCCGATCTATTTTGAGCGAAGCTATACCCTGGAGCCGGATGGGGTCGGTCTGAAGCCTTTCTACCTGCTGAAGCAGGTACTGGAGAAGACGGGCCGCGTCGCCATCGGTAAGGTCTCCCTTCGGCAGAAAGAGCATCTCTGCTGCCTGCGGCCCTACGGACACGGCATCGTCATGGAGACGATGTACCACTCCGACGAGATACGTCGAACAGACGAGCTCAACCTGCCTGAGGAGGAGGTCACCATAACCTCCCAAGAGCTCAGCATGGCCACCTCCCTGGTGGACCAGTTCACGGGCGCTTTCGAGCCGGAGCACTATCAGGACGAGTACCGCGCAGCGCTGGAGCGGGCCATTGAGGAGAAGCTGGGGACGGCGCAGCCGGTCGTCGCTTCGGCGCCAACACCGACCGGGCAGGTCCGTGACCTGATGGACGCGTTCAAGGCAAGCATCGAGGCGGCTAAACAGGAGCGCTCCACGCTCGCCTCGCCCAAGCAGGACTCCCAGTCCAAGAAGCGAGCGCGAAAGGCGGGGTAGATGGCGGCTGGAGGCACATCGGAGCCTAGCCCAAAGGGAGTCCTCCCACAGCGGCTGGAGCCGATGCTTGCCGTACCGGCGCCAGAGCCCTTCGACGCTCCAGACCGCATCTTCGAGGTGAAGTGGGACGGGATCCGCGCCCTGGCATTCATCTCCAAGGGCCGAGCCCGCCTTCAGAGCCGCAATCTCAAAGAAATTACCGGCCCTTTTTCAGACGTGGCCGCAGAGCTTGCGTATGCCATCCACTCTGACGGTGTCGTGCTCGATGGCGAGCTGGTATCCCTGGACAAGAAAGGGCTGCCCCATCTGCCTAAGGTAATGCAGCGTATCCATGAACAGGGCAGCCTGGCCCCAAAGCCTCCTGTCAGCTACCAGATCTTCGACATCCTGTATAAGGATTACCGTTCTCTCATGCGGGAGCCACTGATGCAGCGAAAGCGCCTGCTGAGTCAGACGGTGGGCGCAGCGGGCGCTGTCCAGCTGTGCCACTTCGTTGAAGGAGAGGGAACCACGTTTTTCCAAGGTGCTACGGACCTGGGACTCGAGGGGATGGTTGCAAAGCTCAAGAACAGCCTCTATCAGCCGGGGAAGCGGAGCCGGAGCTGGCTGAAAGTTAAGGCGACCAAGACAGCGAACCTGGTCGTGGGCGGCTACACCATCGGCGGCGGTAACCGGAAAGAGATGTTCGGCAGCGTCCTCCTGGGTGTCCACGATCGAAAAGGTTTACGGTTCCTGGGCAGCGTTGGGGGAGGGTTCGCCAAGGACGAGATGGAGCTGACTCACAAAATGCTGACTCAGCTCCAGAGCGAGGACTGTCCGTTTTTTAACGCGCCCCAGGTAGACCGACTGCTGTACTGGTGCAGGCCCCTCCTGGTGATGCAGGTGAAGTACGGGGAGCTCACGGAGGCCGGCCACCTTCGTTTCCCGATATTTCTGGCCTTGCGGCCCGATATCGACCCCTCGGCCTGCACTGTGCCCGCACTTGAAGGAAAGTACTAGCGGCCAACCCGACTCCGCAGTACCCTAGTAGCGGACCAGGTCCGCCGCGCTTCCTGCACTTTTGAGTGCGCTGCTACTCGACGTCCTTGGGTGGTCTCTCTCTCTCACGAACAAGGCGAACAAAGTCCCGTATCGATGCCTTCCCAGCCTCGCTCAACGGCCTTGACCGTAGAAAGACCTCGTACTCGTCATCGTCAACCATTTCGTCCAGCACCTGGACGCTTATTCCCAGGGCTCGTGCCAGATCAGGACGCTTATTCTTCGGGGGAGCGGCCTTGCCCTGCTCATAGGCAACGTAGGTCATATGGGGAATCCCAGCCCATTGGGCGAGCTCTCGAATACTAAGCCCTCTTGCGGCCCGAACTCTCTTTAACTGATCCCCAAGCCAGCTACCCATAACGGCCCAAGTATAGCAAGGCCTGCGCCGTTTGACCCAACCGGGTCAATAACGATGCCTGGGAAAGCTGCTAGAAGAAGTCCGCCATATGCCCGTTGCCTGTGTACGTAATAAGGTCGTACATTGCTTTCAAGAGACCCCACAAGGCACCAGGTCCAGACCCGCCGAGCTCGACCAGCGTCGATACACAGGAAAGCGCGGATGCATAACCCGTCTGGAAGCCATCGTCAGACCGCACTCTACGACCACTGTCCCAAATGCCAGGGTCAATACTGGCGAGATGGGACGACCTGCAAATGTTACATGTGCTGCTTCGAATGGGATGTTCGAGACCCAGTCGAAAAGGTGCTGGTCCGTGCACGCCGGCGCGCGCAGGGTGAGCGGCCGGATCTGGTGTTCTGGGATGACCCTCCGGGCTTGTAAGAGCCCTGCCATTGAGCCTCAGCGACGGCGGCAAGAGCCCCCATGGCGAGAAGTTGACGATGACCGGCGCATGGCCGCCAGGGCAGGAACATGGAAGTCATAGGGACGGAAAAAGGGCTGAGCCGACGCGACAAGATTACGACCTTAAAGGACCGCCTCCGTTACCTTTACCGGCATCCGAGCCGAGTCTACAGGCTGAACTCCAGAGAGGCTTCGGGCACCGGGCGCCAGTACACGGATGAGGCTATCGACGCCGGGGAACTGGCGTGTGCCCTGGGCCGTTGCACCCAACGCCAACAGCAGATTCTCCGGTTGTGGCTCGGTCGCGGGAGTCTCGGTCAGGACCGGACCGCAAGCGCCCTGGGTATCAGCGCGATCACCGTGAAGAGGGATGTGGCGGAGGCGTTCCGCCGTATGGTACAGATGATCTGGGAGGACTAGCGGGCGGGCAGCGCCCGCAGGCCCTTCTGGGATGACGCATCCTGCTAGCGGAGGACCCTCCTGGTAACCGTACCCATCAGCGACACCGATTCCTGGACGGCTTTCTTGAAAAACCTGCTCCGGGGATGCCTTCGGTAGGCTGGAAGGAGGCCTACTTCTCTGGTGATGGCTGCCGATATTGGAGGAGCGCAGGAACGGCGGGATCGGAGGACAAAGTCAGCCACCGGAAAGAAGACATTCAGGTTCGTGAACGGCTTACGGTGATGTTGGAGGTGGTGGTCGTTCACCCATTTGAACGCCCACCTCCGCTCTAACCAGCGTCCCTGAGGGACATGCATGCAGAAGTGGAAATACTCGTAGGTCACCTGATAAAGGAAGAGACCCGTCATAAAGCCGGCAGCGGGAGCGAGACCTATCAGGAGGTAAATCCCGGCCGCGGCGGGAACATGAGCCAGCATCGGGAAGGGCATAAGCCACCAGCCAAAGGTTACCTCGTCTGGCTCCCGATCACCGGTGACGTAGCTCCGGTCACCCCGATAGATCCCATGATGGACCTTTGCATGACCTATAAAGATATGCCGGAGAGGCCCTGCTGAGCGGTGCATGACAAACCGGTGGAAGGCCCATTCAAGGAAGCTGGTATAAACCCAGGCGGAGACCAGGGCGGATGCAAAGATCGCGATGAACAGGGGTCCCCTCCGCTACCAGTTGGCAAATATTATACACGACCGGCTGGACTGCCCTGCGGGGTAGCATGCATATGCGGTATGCCGCATCAGCGCCGGGTGGCCGGTAGAGTACTCCCTTTTCACAACTCCTCACTCACGCCCGCCAGGCGGCGTTATACAGGGAAGATAGCTTGACATTCCACGGCGTTCACTTGACATTCCACGGCGTTCAACGGTACGATTGCGCCAGGTCAACCCTTAATTCTCGGGGGGCCTGAAAGGGGAATCCAAGAAAGGGGTAGTGTATTGTCCAACCCAATAGCCCGCGCCTTTTCCGCTTTAGTGGCGCTGGTGACCGGTGGACTGGCAAAGCGAGTAGACGCTGCAACAGCAGAAGCTCAAAGGATCATCCGAGAGGCTGAAGAGAAGCAGCGACAGCTGCAAAAAGAGAGTCGAGAGGAAGCCAACCGTACCCGAGCATCGGCAGAGTCCGAGTATCGGGAGCGGAGGGCAGAGACGCAGCGCTCCGAGCGCCGGCTAACGCAGAAGGAAGACAACTTAGAGCGGAAGCTGGATAGCCTGGAGCGGCGAGAGCAGGACCTGCAAGAGAAGGAGCAGCGGCTCCAAGCACTGGACAAAGAGGCGGAGGAATTCAAACAAAAGCAGGTTGCCGAGCTGGAACGCGTATCCGGACTCTCAAGCGAAGATGCTCTGGCCCAACTCTTCAAGGGCGTAGAGGATAAGCTGGAGCATGAAGCAGCCAAGAAGATCCACGAGATAGATCAGCGTATCCGCGACGACGCGGATATGAAGGCCCGCAAGGCCATCGCTTTAGCCATCCAACGGCTGACCAGCGACGTTGTATCCGAGACAACTGTAACGGTCATTCCGCTGCCTTCAGATGACATGAAAGGTCGTCTGATTGGACGAGAAGGGCGTAACATCCGCGCCCTGGAACATGCAACCGGAGTCGACCTGATCATCGATGACACTCCGGAGGCGGTGACCATTTCCGGCTACGACCCAATCCGGCGGGAGGTCTGCCGTGTCGCCGTCACTAAGCTCATGCTGGACGGTCGGATCCACCCTGCCCGCATCGAAGAGATGGTAAAAAAGGCCCAAGAAGAAGTCAACGAGAGTACCCGCAAAGCCGGAGAGGAAGCGGTAATCGATTCCGGAGTCCTGGGATTAAGCCGAGAGGTGGTGGAGCTGCTAGGGCGCTTGAAGTATCGGTACAGTTACGGTCAAAACGTCCTCAAGCATAGTATCGAGGTGGCGCACCTGGCTGGGATGATGGCGTCTGAAGCCGGAGCCGACATCCAGGTCTGCAAGGCCGCTGCGTTGCTCCACGACCTGGGCAAAGCCGTCAGCCATGAGATGGAGGGCGGCCATGCGGAGATCGGTGGCGAGATCGCCCGCAAGTATGGGATTCGCTCGGAGATCGCCACAGCCATTGAGGACCACCACGAGGACGACAGGGTCAATGTCGAGGCCTTTCTGGTGGCCGCGGCCGACGCCATCAGTGGCGGCAGGCCGGGGGCCCGCAGGGATACCGTCGAGTTCTACGTCAAACGGCTGCAGGGCTTGGAGGAGTGCGCCAACAGCTTCGACGGCGTAGAAAAATCCTTCGCCATCCAGGCGGGCCGAGAGGTCCGAATCATGGTGAAACCGAACGTGATCGACGATATAAAGGCGGCGAAACTGGCCCACGACGTTTCCCAGAAGATCCATGACACCCTGGTGTACCCAGGTCAGATCAAGGTTACCGTCATTCGAGAGACCAGGGCTGTAGACTACGCCAAGTAGCCCACAGCCGTTGCGGCCAAACAAAGCAGCGGGGGCCCGATAGCCCTCGCTGCTTTGTTTAGCCTTTCCAGCGGCCCTCCAGCGACCTATAATATGGCGGCGGCAGTGAAGGAGAACGGCACGTCGATGCGTTTGCTCATGTTAGGCGATATTGTGGGAAAGCCGGGCCGGCGAGCTATACGGCAGCTTGTGCCTGGGCTGAAGAGTGAGCTGGACATTGACATGGTCATCGCCAATGCCGAAAACGCCGCAGGCGGCCTGGGGCTTACTCCGGAAACCGCCCAGGAGCTGTTCGAGGCCGAAGTGGATGTCCTGACCAGTGGCAACCACGCGTGGGCCAAAAGGGAGATCATCCCCTACATGGAGGGGGAGCTCCCCATGTTACGTCCCCTGAACTTCCCACCAGACACTCCCGGCAGGGGCTACATCGTTCACCGAGACGTTCTGATCGTCAACGTTGTTGGACGCGTTTTTCTGGGCAGCTACGATGACCCGTTCCGCGCCATGGACCGTGTCATCGATCAGTTCCGGGACCAGGTCGCCGTGATCGTCGTTGACTTCCACGGGGAGGCGACCTCGGAAAAGGGAGCGATGGGCTGGTATCTGGATGGACGCGTTAGCGCCGTCGTCGGTACCCATACCCACGTCGGGACCGTTGACACACGCGTCCTCCCCCAAGGCACAGCCTACGTGACCGACATCGGCATGGTCGGCCCCTGGAATTCTATTATCGGCGACACTGTGGAGGATGTGCTCCAGCGCTTCCTCACCCAAATCAACAATAAACTGTCCGTAGCTACGGGTCCGGTGCGGCTACATTCGGTGTTAATCGACATTGACGAGAGCACCGGCAAGGCCCGTAGTATCGAACGGGTCGACCGGGAAGTTACCTGAGCAATGTTCCGCGTTGACCTGCATATGCACACCGTCCACTCTGACGGCCGCCTTACGCCAACGGAGATGATTGACCTGTTGGCATCGCGGGGACTCCGGTTCGTCTCCATCACCGACCACGATTCCACCGAAGGGCTCGACGAGGCGTTCGAGGCCGCCACGAAATACCCTGACCTTACCCTCATCCCCGGCGTGGAAATGAGCACCGACGTTCCCGATGGCGAAGTGCACATCCTGGCCTATTACGTCGACCGCTTCGATCCCGATTTCCAGAACACCCTGGAGCGATTCCGAGACGCCCGGCTCGGGCGCGGCCAGCGCATGGTTGAAAAGCTGGCGGCTCTGGGGATGCCGGTCTCCTTTGACCGTGTTTTGGAGCTGGCGCAGGATGGCGCGGTGGGGCGGCCCCACGTGGCCCGAGCGCTCCTCGAAAGAGGCTATGTCGCCTCCATAAAGGAGGCCTTCGATAAGTACATCGGCCGCAATGGCCCAGCATACGCCGATCGCGAGAAGATGACCCCAGAAGAGGCTATCACCCTCGCCGTCCGGGTAGGCGCGCTTCCCGTCCTGGCCCATCCTAGCTACGTCAAGGATGTAGAGAACAAGCTGCCATCGATGATCGAAGCAGGCCTGGTGGGTATGGAGGTCTACTACGGCGATTACGACGAGGCGCAGATCGAGTCTTTCAAAGTGCTGGCTGAGGCCTATGACCTGGTGCCGTGCGGTGGTAGCGATTACCACGCCCAGGGCTACGTGGACGAGGTACAGCCCGGCTTTGCGGGTCCACCAACCTCCACAATCGACCGACTGGCGGCGCTCAAAGCGGCGCTCCCGCTCAGCAGCCGCTAACCATGGTCTTGGACGTCCGGCAGATTCAAGAGATCATCCCTCATCGGTGGCCCTTTCTGTTGGTCGACCGTATCCTCGAGCTGGAGCAGGGTGTCAGGGCGGTTGGGGTCAAGCACTTCACCATCAACGAGCCCTTTTTCCAGGGCCATTTCCCAGGCAACCCGGTGGTGCCCGGCGTCCTGGTTGTGGAGGCGCTGGCGCAGGTAGGCTCGATCGCGATCCTGACCCTTCCAGAGAACAAGGGCAAGATCCCGTACTTCGCGGGAATCGACTCCTTCAGGTTCAGGAAGCCGGTAGTTCCAGGGGACTCTGTAAACCTGGAAGTCACGTTGACCAAGACGCGCGGATCGGTGGGGAAGGGATCGGCCAAGGCCTTGGTCGATGGCGCCGTGGTTGGAGAGGGTGAGCTCACTTTCGCCCTGGTCTCTGCCGACACCGGCTAGAGACGGGCCATGCCGGCGCCCCATACGGTTCTCGACTGTTCTTGCGAGAAGTTCCGATATGTGTCGGGGGCGCATGGTACCGCCAGGCCCTTCTGAGGAAGGACTCGCAATGACCACGAGGCCTTTCGTCGCCCTACCCAATACCGTCTGGATAAACACTGCATGACGGACGCCGTCCTCCTCGCGATAGGCGCCTATTTCTTCGGCGCCATCCCTACGGCTAACGTGCTGGCCCTGGCGTTCAAGCGGGTAGACCTCCGCAATTACGGCTCGGGTGCGGTCACCAGCTCCAACGCCGGCGAGCTGCTGGGGAAATGGGCGGTCGTTACCTCGGGTATCGCCGACATCCTCAAGGGGGCCGGCCCGGTCTGGGCCGCCTGGGCCCTGGACCTCGGCGGGGCCGAGAGAATGACCGTCGGGCTGGCCGCCATCGCCGGCCACAATTGGTCCATCTATCTCCGCTTTCAAGGCGGAAGGGGTCTCGCCACCGCCATCGGGGTACTGTTAGCCGCGGCCCCGGTGGAGTTCTTGCTGTTCAGCTTCGTCGCCTTATTCTTCGTAGCCTTCCTCAAAAACGTCCCCCTGGTGATGGGGTTTTCCATTGCGCTGGTCCCGGTTTGGGCCACGGTGTTGAGAGAGGACGCTCATATCATCTGGGGGACCGGCATCATCGTCCTTCTGATCCTCGCCAAAAGGCTCGCCGGCAACAAGCTGGACAGCCTGCCGAAGGAAGGCAAGGCCCAGGTGCTGCTGTACCGGTTCCTGTACGATAGAGATACTAGAGACCGCCTGGAATGGGTTCGCCGCAGGGACCCAGACCAAGCTGACCAGAACCCTTAGCCGCGAGGGGTCCATCTAACAAGCAGGCACATGACAGAGCTTGAGTTAACCAACCATGCAGTGTGACACCCATCCACAGGTCGAGACATTTACGAGTTGCAACAAATGCGACAAGGCGATTTGCTACCGGTGCATGGTGCAAACACCGGTAGGGTTCCGTTGCCCGGAGTGCGCCCAGGTACGCAAGCTCCCCGCCTTCACGCTGACGACGCTGGAGACCCTTCAGGCGTTGGGGGCCACCATTGCTTTGACCGTGGCCGCAGGAGTCGGATGGGCGGTTATCGAACGGGTAGGCTTTCTTTTCCTCATCGTTGCTACCGGATTTGGCTTGGGCTACGCCATAAGTGAAGGGCTCAGCTACGCGACCAACCGCAAGCGTGCTACCAGCCTTCAGGTTATGGCGGGCGCCAGCGCCATCGTAAGCTACTTTTTAGGCAACGTGTTCCTCTACCTCTTCTTTACCGATTTCGGCCTCTCCGTGGCCCTGGACCACACTTTCGACATCACCCTGTTCCGCTTCCTCGCGGCGATCATTGCAGGCTCGTTTGCCGTCAGCCGCCTTCGCCAGCTCTAGCAGGGTGGTGGAGCGATTGACAGGTCAGCCTCACTTATGGTAAAGTTCCGGTTTGTACGGAAACGCGTTGACGGGGAGTAGTAGAGCAAGCTGAGCCTTCAGAGAGTCGGGGGTTGGTGCGACCCGACGGCAAGGCCCTCGAACTCGCCCCTGAGCGACCGGGCTGAACATCCTTCTCAGGAGGGAAAAATAGGCTCGGGCGGGACTGCCCGTTACAGCAGCAGAGTGTTCCGCCGAAAAAAAACGGCGGGGAACAAGGGTGGTACCGCGGGAATGCATCCCGTCCCTTGAGGGGCGGGTTTTTTTGTTCGTTGCGGGCATGATGGAGCGCAGCCAACCGGAGTGAATCGCTCTGGTCAAGCGGTAAGGAAGAGGAAGTGATGAAGCGTACCGGCGCGCAGATGGTCTTCGAATCACTGATCAATGAGGGAGTCGACGTGGTCTTTGGTGTTCCGGGGGGAGCGATTCTCCCCATCTACCAGACCCTTCCCGAGTACCCCCAGGTGCGGCACATCCTGGTACGCCACGAGCAGTGCGGCGCCCACGCCGCCGATGGTTACGCCCGGGCCACCGGAAAGGTCGGCGTATGCTTTGCCACCTCCGGGCCGGGGGCCACGAACCTGGTTACAGGGCTGGCCAACGCCCTGATGGACTCGGTCCCCATGGTAGCGATTACAGGCCAGGTACCGCGCGCCGCCATTGGCAAGGATGCCTTCCAAGAGACGGATGTCACGGGAGTCAGTCTCCCGGTCACCAAGCACAACTACCTGGTCATGGACCCCAAGGACATTGGGGTGGTCCTCAAGGAGGCTTTCCACCTGGCAAGGACCGGCAGGCCAGGCCCCGTCCTGGTCGATATCCCCAAGGACGTGCAGCAGGAAGTGGCAGAGTTCAGATATCCAGAGAAGGTCAACCTGCCCGGTTACAACCCCCACCTGTCCGGACATCCGACGCAGATTAAGAAAGCGGCCAAGCTCATTGCGGAGGCCAAGAGGCCCATCATCGTGGCAGGCCACGGGGTGATTCTCTCCAAGGCCTATTCAGAGCTCAAGGAGCTGGCGGAGCAGGCCCAGATCCCCGTGATCACAACACTGCTGGGACTGAGCTGCTTCCCGGAGAATCATGTCCTTTCGGTCGGCATGCCGGGCATGCACGGCATGGCCTACGCCAATATCGCCATCGATAGGTCCGACTTGCTCATCGCTATCGGGATGCGCTTCGACGACCGGATAACGGGGCGCGTCTCCGACTTTGCCCCGAACGCCCAGATCATCCACATCGATATCGACCCGGCCGAGATCGACAAGAATGTAAAAACGACGGTGCCCCTGGTGGGGGAGGCCAAGCGTGTGCTGGCCGCTTTAAACCGCCAGGTCGAGCCCATAACCCACGTGGAGTGGGTCAAAGAGATCGAGCAGCTGAAACAGGAGCACCCCTCCCACCTGGTCCCCGAATCGGAGGGCATTGCATCGCCCTATGTGATCCGGCAGGTCTGGGAGGCTACCGGGGGCGACGCCATCATCGTGACCGGCGTGGGCCAGCATCAGATGTGGGCCGCCCAGCACTTCTTCTATACAAAGCCGTGCACCTTCATCACCTCGGGAGGGCTGGGCACCATGGGGTTCGAGGTGCCGGCGGCGATGGGCGCCAAGATCGGTAAGCCCAAAGAGACGGTCTGGGCCTTCTGTGGAGATGGGGGATTCCAGATGACCCTGCAAGAGCTGGGCACCATTGCGGAGAACCAGATAGACGTCAAGTTCGCCATCTTCAACAACGGGTTCCATGGCATGGTGCGCCAGTGGCAGGAGTTCTTCTACCAGAAGGACTATGTCGCCACCAAGTTCTTCAACCCTGATTTCGTCAAGCTCGCCGACGCCTATGGCATCAAGGGCTTCAGGGTGGAAAGCAAGGCGGATGTCCGCCCCACTATCGAGGAGGCCATGAAGGTGAAGGGCCCCGTGCTGATCGATTTCGTGGTCGATGCTGAGGAAAATGTGTTCCCCATGATTCCCGCGGGCACTTCCGTGAAAGATATGCTGGAGAGACCTCCGGGGACCACTCTGGTGGAATCGAAGGACGCTTCTACATGAACGACAACCATCGACACTTGCATACCATCGTGGCCCTGGTGCAGGACCATCCTGGTGTGCTGACGCGAATCGCCAGCATGTTCCGGCGGCGCGGCTTCAACATCGCGAGCCTGGCGGTAGGACAGAGCGAGACCTTCGGCCTCTCCCGCATGACCTTCGTGGTCAACACCAACCAGGACGACGTGGTGGAGCAGGTCACCAAGCAGCTCCGTAAGATTGTGGAGGTTGTCAAGGTCACCGACCTGAGCGCAGAGGACATCGTGGCCCGAGAGCTAGCCCTCATCAAGGTGAAGGCCAGCTCCGCCGCCGCCAGGTCGGAGATTATCCAGGTGGTGGAGCTGTTCAGGGCCAGGGTGGTAGACGTCGCCGCCGAGTCGGTCACCATCGAGGTTACCGGGGACCAGGACAAGATCGAGTCGATCCTGATGCTGCTTCGGGGCTTCGGTGTCCAGGAGGTAATGCGAACAGGGAGAGTAGCCATCGCCCGTGGGCGGAAAACACCCCTGAAAACGACCACGGCCAAGGCCAAAGATGGGCCCAGCAGCGGGTAGGCAGAGCGGCTAAACAGTTCAGCGATAAAACACGCAAGGAGCGCACAAATGGCAAAGGTTTACTACGACGACGATGCCGACATCTCTTTGCTGGCGGGCAAGAAGATCGCCGTCATCGGTTACGGCAGCCAGGGCCATGCTCATTCCCAGAACTTGAAGGATAGCGGCCACGACGTCGTCGTCGGCCTTTATGACGGGAGCAAGAGCTGGGCCAAGGCGGAAGAGGATGGTCTCCAGGTACAGACGGTATCCGAGGCATCCAAGGCCGCCGATATCATCATGATCCTTCTTCCTGACACGATACAACGGAGCGTCTATGAGGCAGAGATCAAGCCAGGGCTCAAGCCGGGCAAGACCTTGATGTTCGGGCACGGCTTTAACATTCATTACAAGCAGGTGGTGCCGCCGAAGGACGTTGACGTCAGCATGATCGCCCCCAAGGCCCCCGGCCATCGCATGAGGGAGGTCTTCACGGAGGGGTCAGGCGTCCCGGCGTTGCTGGCGGTAGAGCAGAACCCCTCCGGCAAGGCCAAGGAGATGGCGCTGGCTTACGCGCGAGGCGTCGGCTGCACCAGAGCCGGAGTCCTGGAGACCACTTTCCTGGAGGAGACGGAAACCGACCTTTTCGGGGAGCAGACCGTCCTGTGCGGCGGCGTGTCATCCCTGGTCAAGACCGCCTTCGAGACGCTGGTCGAGGCCGGTTATCAGCCGGAGCTGGCCTATTTCGAGACGCTGCACGAGCTGAAGCTGATCGTGGACCTGATGTACCAGGGCGGCCTGAACTATATGCGGTACTCGGTAAGCGACACCGCCGAGTATGGGGACTATTCCCGCGGCCCCAGGATCATCAACGAAAGCGTCCGGACGGAGATGCGGAAGATTCTGGTAGAGATCCAGGACGGCACCTTTGCTCGGGAGTGGATCGCGGAGTGGGGAGAGGGAGCCGAGAACTTCAACGCCATGCGCAAGAAGGACCATGACCACCAACTGGAGAAGGTGGGTGAGGAGCTCCGCTCCATGATGCCCTGGCTGGAGAAGCCGAGGAACGCGTAGCCTCGCCCCCTGTCCCTCTCCATCGGCGATGGAGAAGGGGTGGCTAAGCCGGGGGTAAGAAGCCCAGCCTAGACGAGGAGAAGCCGATGGAAGACAAGGTATTGATTTTCGACACGACGCTCCGGGACGGCGAGCAAGGCGCCGGGGCCACCATGACGGCCGAGCAGAAGGTGGAGATCGCCCACCAGCTTGACCGGCTGGGGGTCGACGTCATCGAGGCCGGCTTTCCCATCAGCTCCCCCGGCGAAATGGCTTCGGTGCAACGCATCGCTGCAGAGGTGCGGCGCCCCATCATCTGTGGGCTGGCCCACGCCAGCAACGCAGCCGTGGACGCCGCCTGGGAAGGGGTCAAAGGAGCCGAGCGTCCCCGAATCCACGTCTTCCTATCTACGTCGGAAATCCACATGTTCCACCAGCTTCGGAAGGACCGGGAAGAGGTCCTGGGAATGGCCGTAGACAACGTGGCAAGGGCGCGTGGCTACTGCGAGGACGTGGAGTTCTCTCCCATGGACGCCACCCGGAGCGACCCCGAATATGTCTTCCGCCTTCTGGAGGCGGCCATCGACGCCGGAGCGACGACCATTAATATCCCGGACACCGTCGGCTACACGACGCCCGAGGAGTTCTTCAATTTGATCACCGGTATCAAGGAGAACGTCAGGAACATTGACAAGGCGCGCATCAGCGTTCATTGCCACAATGACCTGGGAATGGCTGTGGCCAACAGTCTGGCCGCGGTGCGGGCCGGAGCCCGGCAGGTGGAGTGCACCATCAACGGCATCGGCGAGCGGGCCGGCAACGCCTCCCTCGAGGAGATCGTCATGGCCCTGAACACCCGCAGCGATAGCTACGGAGTCAGCTCCGACGTCGACAGCACCCACCTCATTCGGACAAGCCGGCTGGTCAGCGAGCACACCGGCTTCGCCGTTCAGCCTAACAAGGCAATCGTGGGCAAAAACGCCTTCCGGCACGCGTCGGGCATCCACCAGGACGGCATCCTCAAAGAGCGCAGCACCTACGAGATCATGGACCCTGCCAGTGTAGGACTCGCCGGGACCTCCCTGGTGTTGGGCAAGCTCAGCGGCCGCCACGCCTTCCGCAAGCGTCTCGAAGAGTTGGGCTACCCCCTGAACGACGAGGAGCTGAACAGGGCGTTCGAAGAGTTCAAGGAGCTGGCTGAGAAGAAGAAAGAGGTCAACGACCTGGACCTTGAAAGCCTGGTCGCCCAGGAGCGGCGCTCCACCGCCGAGACCTACCAGCTCGACCACGTCCATGTGACCGCCGGCAGCGAAGAGACGTCCACCGCTACCGTGCGCATCAACGGTCCGGAGGGGAAGTCCTTAGAGAAGTCCGGTACGGGCACGGGGCCGGTCGGTGCCGTCTATAAGGCCATCGACCAGATAATCGGGGTGCCTAGCACGCTGGAAGAGTTCGCCATCCAGTCCATCACCGAAGGGATCGACGCCATCGGCGAGGTGATGGTACGGGTGGAGAGCGATGGGATGACGTACGTCGGTCGAGGCGCCTCAACGGATATCATCGTGGCCAGCGCCAAGGCCTACGTGAACGCCTTGAACCGGCTCATCGCCAACCGCGACCTCCCCAAGACCGCCCAGATCGGGCCGTAACGACTCACCCCAACTCCAACTCTCCCCAATCAAGAGAGAGAGGACGACCCCTGCCCCATCGAAAAAGGGAAGGCCGGGACCGGGGTGTCACCCCGCCCCAACTAGAAAGAGGGTACCAGTGCCTCCGAAAACCATGTTCGAGAAGATTTGGGACGCCCACCTGGTCCACGAGGAGCCGGGCGAGCCGGCGATCTTGTACGTGGACCTCCACCTGATCCATGAGGTGACCTCCCCCCAGGCCTTTGACGGTCTGCGCATGTCGGGCCGCAAGGTGCGACGCCCCGATCTCACCGTCGCCACGGCGGACCACAACGTCCCAACTTCCGACCGTTCCTTGCCCATCGCCGACGAGGTCTCCCGAAAGCAGCTAGAGGCGATGTCTAAGAACGCGGCTGAGTTCGGCATCACCCTCTACGACATCAACAGCCCTCGCCAGGGGATCGTGCACATCATCGGCCCGGAGCAGGGCTACACCCAGCCGGGAAAGGTCATCGTGTGTGGCGATAGCCACACCTCGACGCACGGCGCCTTCGGCGCCCTGGCGATGCCCATCGGCACCTCCCAGGTCGAGCATGTCCTGGCTACGCAGTGCCTGGTCCAGGCCAGGCTAAAAAGCATGGAGATCCGCGTGAAGGGCTCCCTGGCCAAAGGCGTCACCGCCAAAGACCTGGTCCTGACGATCATCGGCCAGATAGGAGTCGACGGCGCTTCCGGCTACGCAGTCGAGTACACCGGCGAGGCGATTCGGTCACTGACCATGGAAGGGCGCATGACCCTGTGCAACATGTCCATCGAGGCCGGGGCCCGCGTCGGCATGATCGCCCCCGATCAGACTACCTTCGACTATCTGCGAGGCAGGACCGAGGCCCCCCAGGGAAAGGCCTTCGAGGCGGCGGTGGAGCGCTGGAAACAGCTCCCCACGGACCCCGGAGCCAAGGTCGACCAGGTGGTGGAGATCGATGCCTCGGCGCTGGCCCCTTACGTTTCCTGGGGCACCAACCCCGGCATGGTCGCTCCCGTGACCGGCCGGGTGCCCGAGCTCAGCTCCTTCGAGGCGGGGACAGACCGTGACTCCGCGGCGCGTGCCCTGGAGTACATGGCGCTGGAGCCCGGCACGCCGATTCAGGATATCGCCATAGACCGCGTCTTTATCGGCTCCTGCACCAACTCCCGTATCGAAGACCTGCGGGCCGCCGCGGCCGTCGTCAGGGGGCATACGGTGAACCCCAAGGTCAAGGCGATGGTGGTGCCCGGCTCATGGGCTATCAAGCAGCAGGCGGAAAAGGAGGGGTTGGACCGAATTTTTCAGGATGCCAACCTCGATTGGCGGGAGGCCGGCTGCTCCATGTGCCTGGCGATGAACCCAGACGTTCTTCAGCCCGGCGAGCGGAGCGCCTCGACCTCCAACCGCAATTTTGAGGGTCGCCAGGGACCCGGCGGGCGCACCCACCTGGTCAGCCCCGCCATGGCGGCAGCCGCAGCCATTGCAGGCCACTTCGTCGATATCCGCGATTGGTAGTCCGGGGACGCATCCATGAACAGGCAAGAAGCAGAAGCGATGGTGGAGAAGGCCCGCGAGCGGATTGGTGACGAGACCGTCGCGGTCAGCGACCCGGTGTCGCTCCGGCAGATCAAGGAGTTCCTGGCGGGCACCGACGATTGGGACCCTCTCTATTACGATGAGGAGGCCGCACGCCAGGGCCCTTACGGTGAGATCATCGCGCCACCCCTCTTTTATGCCGCCCCGCTCCGGAAGGTGGTCCCGGAATCAAGCCTGTTGGAAGATGGGCAGCACAAGGGCATGGCCGCGCCGGGCGTTGAAGGACGCTCCCTGCACGGCGGCGCGGCTTTGGAGCTCCACAACCCTGTCCGGGTAGGGGACATCGTCACTTCACGTTCCCAGCTGAAGGATGTCTGGGTCAAGGAAGGAAGAAGCGGCACGCTCGTCTTCCAGTTAAGGGAGACGCGATTCACGGACCAGGACAGCCGGCTGCTGGCCGTCGAAAGCACAACACTTATCTTCCGGTGACGCCATGGAATCCAAGCAAATCTATATCGAGGATGTCAAGACGGGAACGACTATTCCTCCCCTGACCAGGACCCACACAACGGTATCGGTGTTCCTCTTCGGGGTCGCTTACTGGACGGCCCACCGCATCCACTACGACAAGGAGTGGGCCCGGTCCGAGGGGTATGATGACGTGCTGGTCACCGCCTCCTTGTTGCTTTCCCTGGTCACCCGGATGCTCAATAGCTGGACCGGCCATCCGTTTGCGATTCGGAAGCTGTCGACTATGAGCCGCGCTTACGCCTACCCGGGCCAGAAGCTCACCGCCAGGGGCGTCGTCCGCCAGGTGACCCAGGACACCGGCCTGGTAGAGTGCGACGTCTACATTGAGCGTGACGACGGGAGCCAACCCGTCGTCGGCTCCGCGGTGGTCCATCTACCGTCGCGGGAGGGCTCTTAGCGGTAACGGGGGCGGCTTCGGCGGTATCCGGGGATGGTAATATACGGGCGAAACCTAGAGTCTCAAGGAGCGGCTGATGCAAACCATAGGACGACCGCGCGTGGCCCAGGCGTATGTGTGGCTTACCGCCCTCGTGGCAACAATCGTTTTTATTCAGGGTGGTCTCTTTGCTGGTTTCTACTCTGAGGGTGAGTCCGGCTTGATCGACGCCCATCAGTGGGGGGGAGAGATATCCGGGTACATCGCCGTCGTCGTGCTGATCCCCCTTGCCTTCGTGGCCCGGTTCCCCCGGGAGCTTCGCGTCGGCTGGTGGGCTCTCGCCTGGGGCATCCTGTGGAACATTCAGGTCCACGTCTTCGGCTTTGGAATTGAGGATGTCAGCTGGTTCGAGATTATCCACATCCCGCTGGCGATATTCCTCGTCGTCTCCGGGCTGTACCTGGCCCTTCGGGCTCAACAGGCCCGCAAAGCGGCCGAGGGGACCTAATACGAGCCCCGAGCAAACGTGCAGCGGTTGATATCTATCGCTAGTTTTGTTGCTCTTAGAAAGGCACTGGCCATGAATCCATTCTCGACACATACGGGGATCGTGGGACCGCTGGACCGGGTCAACGTAGACACGGACCAGATTATTCCCGCCAAGTACCTGAAGCGAATCGAGAAGACGGGCTTCGGCCCCTTCCTCTTTTTCGCCTGGCGCTACCTGCCCGACGGCACGCCGAACCCGGAGTTCGAGCTAAACGCCCCCGGCTACAAGGACGCCAGCATCCTGGTCACGGGCCGCAACTTCGGCAGTGGCTCCTCCAGGGAACACGCCGTCTGGGCCATCACCGACGCTGGGATCAAGGCGGTCATCGCCCCAACCCTGGCCGACATCTTCCACAAGAACTGCTTCGAGAACGGCCTGGTCCCGGTCCTCCTCTCGGATGAGCAGGTCGCCACCCTTACGGAGAAGGCGCGGCAGAACCCCGGCTATCGCCTGACCGTCGACCTGGAGGCCTGCGAGCTGCGGGACGAGGATGAGCTGTGCTTCTCCTTCGCCGTGCACAGGGACCCGGCGACTCACGAGTTTCGCCGGCATTGCCTGATCAACGGCCTGGACGAGATCGCCATGACCCTCCAGCACGAGGACAAGATCGACGCCTTCGAGCGCAGGACCGGGGTCTCGTAGGCGGGCAGCGCCCGCTGGCGTTGCGCCTGGCCGCTAAGGAGAGTAGGATGCCGCTCACTCCCTTGTCCTAGGCCACATCCGTCAAGAGTCCTGGGCATGCTAGGGATCAAGGTCTCCTGTTTGAGGCTATCCGATAATCCCCTCTCCCTTGATGGGAGAGGGCTAGGGTGAGGGTGAAACCAATCCGACATGTCGATTTTTGGATTAGCTGCTAGGCACTTACCCCCTCTCTAACTCTCCGGCCTGGATGGGAGCCTGCCCGCGATGCCTTGACGGGGCTCCCGGCCCTTGCTAGGCTGCCTCCATGCGAACGGTTTGAGATTCACGGCTCCGACGGCCCTGGAAGGAAGTGACGGTATGGCCATGGTGAAGCGCTATCCCGTCTTCGACTGCGACAGCCACCTTACTGAACTGACGGAGATATGGGACTACCTCTCCGAGAAGGAGAAGGAGGTGGTCAAGCCCTGGTTTTGGCCGGAGGGGCCGTGGCTGATCCTCAATGGGAACCGTCTGACCTATGACGCCTTCGGCCACGGCCGGATCGGGCTGACCTTCGGCTTTCCCGGCGTGAAGCCGGTCAACGGCGGGCGCACTCCAGCCGCTGGCGAGCTGAGCGGGCCGGGGGTCAATAAAAAGCTCATCCGTAAGATCCGCTCCATGCAGCTAACCGAGGAGCAGTGCGACTACGTGGACCACAAGGGCGCGCGGGAGCCCAGGGCCCGCATCGCTGACATGGACCTCCAGGGGATCGACCAGGTCGTCGTCATCCCGCTGATGATGTTCTCCAGCTTCCTTTTCATGGAAAACCATCACGCCGCCGCCCTGATGGCCAGGGCCTACAACGATTGGGCGTGGGACTGGTGCTCGGTAGCCCCGGACCGGCTATTCCCCTGCGGCGCCCTGCCCCTCCAGAGCCCTATCATGGCTGCCGAGGAGCTTCGGCGCATCGCCAAGAAGGGGTTCAAGGTGGCGGCGGTCCGGGCCGCGGACGTTCAGGACGGCTACCCCAACCAGCCGGGGCGCGAGGTGCTCTGGGATACCTTCGATGAGACCGGCCTGGTGACAGGGCTGCACTCCCTCTCCACCCGGGACCTGCCGAACCCCACGGGAAAACAGTGGAGCCCGGGTCAGTTCCAGGACCGGGCGATCAATCCCCGGCAGATCGGCGGCGCATCCCAGACCCTGGGCTTCGTCCACGAGGCGATGACCTGGCTGACCAACGTCCTGCTCTCCGGCTTCCTGGAGCGGCACACGCGGACGACCCTGGCGATCATGGAGTCCAACGCCTCCTGGCTGCCCATGATCCTGCAGGAGTGCGATAAGGCCTTTCACCTCTACAAGAGGCAGCGAGCCGCCAAGGTCACCCGTCTACCCAGCGAGATTTTCCCTGAGCGCTGCTTCACCGCCTTCGAGGGGGATGAGAGTCCCGTGTACCGGCAGACCCCCCTCTTCGAGGATATCGGAATCTGGTCCTCGGATGTCTATCATCACGACGGCGCCGACGCATGGACCGCCATCCGGCAGATGGAGAAGGAAGCCGTCCCCGAGGATGTCCAGGCGAAGCTTATGGGCGCCAACGCCTGCCGAATGTACGGCATCGAGCCCAAACTCTTCACCACGCGAGAGCCGGAGTCATACCCCCGCCCAGACTGGTACCCGAAGATGGATGAGGTCGAGAAGGAGTTCGCCCACCTCACGGCAAGAAGGTAGCAGCAGGGTTTTTACCCCCATGTCACTCTCCCCCTTGAGGGCTTTGCCCTAAAAAGTGTCATTCTGACGAGCGGAGCGAGGAAGAATCTGGGTCTGGGGTGGCGGATAAAAAAGTACCCCCGCCACCCCAGACCCTTCCGCTTCGCTCAGGGTGACCGTGGAGGGACCGAAATTCCTGGGAGGCGTCGATGGCGACATCCTCGAGCGTACAAAAGAGCTTCCCCGTCATCGACGCCGACAGCCACGTCGTCGAGCCCCAGGCTATCTGGGAACACTACCTGGAGCCCGAGTACCGCGTCGTTGCCCGGTCGTCATTCTGGCACGAGCGGGACGAGATAGGTCCCCATACGGTCCTCAACGGCAGGCCGGCCCCCGAGCTGTCCACCGCCACCATGCCACGGTACGCGATCTGGCAGCCTGGGATGACCCTTGAGCAGATCGGCGAGATGGACCCCGGCCAGCAGCACCCCATGAGTCCCGGCGCCACCGACCCGTCGGCACGGCTGCGGGACATGGACGAGATGGGGGTCGATCAGGCCTTGATTTTCCCCACTCTCTTTGCCGAATACTTTCCGCTGGTGGAGAACCCGGACGTGGCCCACGCCCTGGCTCGGGCCTACAACGATTGGCTCATGGACTTTTGCGGGGCGGATTCGAAGCGGCTCATTCCTGTGGCGGTGCTGCCCATGCAGGACGTGAACTTCGCCGTTCGGGAGGCCCGCCGAGCGGCAGCCGCGGGCTTCAAGGCGGCCTTCATCAGACCGGTGTTCTTCAACAACCGTTTTCCGGCCGATGTCTACTACCGGCCCCTCTGGGGCGAGTTGGAGGCCCTGGGGCTCCTGGCCTGCGCTCACCCCTCGGCGGGGCCCGCGGCGGCGGAGCTGGACGCCAACGCCCCCTTCGTCGAGCGCGTCACGTCGAACCTGCGGCTGGGGCACCCGGTGGCCGAGGTCATCGCTCCCTCCATGGACACCGCAACCCTCCTCATCGCCATGCTGGCCGACGGCCTCATGGAGAAGTTCCCCAAGCTCAAGCTTCACTTCGCTCACTCGGGCTCAGCCTGGCTACCCCTGGCGTTGGAAAAGACCGAGACCTATCTGTGGATCTGCAACCAGGCGGAGCCGGTCAGCCTGGACCCGGCAGGGGTCTTTTACAGTCGGCAAAACCTTGTCTCTTTCTGCGCGGGTGACACCAGCGTGCGGCACATGCCATCGGTCTACGAGAGCGTCGGCGCTTGGGGCTCCCGCTACCCTAACCAGGCCACCACCACGGCGTGGGAGGCGATACGAGACCTGGAATCCGGCGGCGTGCCCCCCGTCACCATCGAACGGCTCTTGGGGGGGAACATCGCCGGTGTGCTGGGCACGAAGCCGCCCTCAAAGGCCAAGGCCGCTTCCTGATCCCAGCGTCCCGCCAGTCCACGGAAAGGAGCGCTCATGGCGATAACGCAAGAGTCCCCCGCAGCCAAGGTCCGCTCACGCCTCAGCCATCCCGTCATCGACGCCGACGGGCACATCGTCGAGCTTGCCCCCGTCTTCGTCGACTATATACGCCAGGTAGGTGGTGGCCAGATGGCGGAGCGCTACAGCCAGCCTCGAGGGATGAAGGGCTATTCCGGCCACCATCGAGGGTTCGGCGGGAGCTCCGTGGCAGAGCGCCGGGACAACTGGGTCCCCATGGGCGGCTGGGGTGCGCCCAAGAGCACCCTGGACCGCGCGACATCGATGATGCCCAGCCTTTTGAACGAGCGGCTGGATGAATTGGGCACCGACTTCGTGGTCCTGTACCCCAGCGCCGGGCTCGGCGCGGCGGCGATCGACGACGATGAGCTACGCCGGGTTGCCTGCCGGGCCTATAACACCTACGCCGCCGACCTGGTGCGTGAGTATGCCGACCGCATGGCGCCGGTGGCCTCTATTCCCATGCACACGCCCCAGGAGGCCGTCGACGAGCTTGAGTACGCCGTTAAGACCCTGGGCTTCAAGGCGGTGACCTTTCAAGGCTCCATACGCAGGCCCATCGCCCGGGTCCAGCGCGAGCACCCGGAGGTGGCTGACCTCGTCGCGCGCCTGGAGCTTTTTGCCCTGGACAGCGACTATGACTACGATGCCGTCTGGGCCAAGTGCGTGGAGTTGAACGTGCCGGGCGCCTTCCACAGCATGGTGCAGGGCATGGGAACGGACTCCATCTCCAATTACAGCTACAATCACATCGGCCTGCTGGCCGGCTCCCACATGGCGGTCTGCAAGGCGCTCTTCCTCGGCGGCGTGACGCGGAGGTTTCCCGACCTCCGGTTCGCGTTCCTTGAAGGCGGCGTGCTGTGGGCCTGCGCCCTCTACGCGGACCTGGTGAGCCACTGGGAGAAGCGCAACGAGAAGGCGATTGAGAATCTCGACCCGGCCAACCTGGACCGGGAGTTCATGATGAATCTCGTGGCGGACTACGGCGACGACCGTACAAGAGCGATGGCAGACCGGCTTCAGGACTTCTTCAGTCGTTCCCAGCCCAGGCCGGAGGGGCCCAACGACTTCACGGCGTGCGGCGCCGAGCGGGCCGAGCAGGTCCGTGACCTGTTCGTTCCGTCATTCTTCTTCGGCTGCGAGGCCGACGACCCCACCAACGCCTCGGCCTACAACCGGAAGACCAACCCCTTTGGCGCAGCGCTGCAGACACTCTTCGGCTCTGACATCGGCCACTGGGACGTGCCGGTGATGAACGAGGTGCTGGCGGAGGCGTACGACATGGTCGAAGACAGCACGATGTCGGAGTCGGACTTCCGGGACTACACGTTTGGTAACCCGGTGCGCTTCCATGCCGGGATGAACCCGATGTTCTTCAAAGGGACGCGGGTCGAGGCGGATGTGGACCGCATGCTTCAGGACGGAATCTGAGCCAAGGCCGCCAGGAGCGGCGCACGACACACCTGTCTACCTGGACACAGGAAGGTCGCCCTTTTCGTTCAGCGCTACCCCGCCTTCCACTGCCTTGTCGAGGACGTCTTGCGACCAGGTGACCCGGCCGGGATCAGCGCCGTCCATGATGACCATCAGGTAGGCCTCCTCCTTGCCGACGTTTCGGAAGCCCCGCATCACACCGACAGGTACGGAGAATGTGTCCAGCGGCCCCAGAACTATCTCGTTCTCCCCCTTGTCTCCCCAATAAATGGCCCACTCACCGGAGAAAGGGACAAAGACCTCAATAGTGGAATGGCTGTGAAGGGCGGCCCCTTTCCCGGGCATGGCCCTGATCCCCCCAAAGCTGAACCCGTGAGCGTCGGCGATCGGCGGCTTCATGTCAGGATTCTCCGACACCCCAGGACCGATCACTCGAAAGTTCTCCCGTTCGTGTCCCGGGATGAGACTATCGACGAAGGCCTGCTTGAAGGGCTTCAAATCGCTGAATCGCGCTACTCGTTGGAGCATCTCCTCCATCGACATCTGTACGTTTCCCATGGCTCCTCCCGTGCGTTTTGTCCTCTGCTGTTTATCGGGTCATACACGATCTCGCGCTCGTTTCTCCACCAAAGAGTTGTGGCCCGCCCACCCATCCTACCGTTTTTCTTTGGGAGCAGGCGTCATGTCCGTTCGTGGTGAGCTTGTCGAACCACGAGACCAACGTTGCGAATGCTGATGTAGGTTTAGCTGCGTGACTCCCCTTCGGCGAAGGTTTTTAGTTCATCCGCCTTGGTATTCGGTCGCTCTCTTGAACTTCTTCGCTCAGCAACTTCAGAGCGTTGATTGTAATGTAGTGCAGATTCGTCTAGCTTGACTCCCCTTGGTTCATCCGCTCGGTTCTTTAACAGCCTTCGCTGCAGATCGGTTTTTAACAGCCTTCGCTGGTCCGTCCGTTGAATATCTCTGTAAACGTCCCGTCAGGGTGAATCTTTATTCCTAAGTAGTAGTCCGGTACATTGTCTACGGGGAAGGTGAGACCGGTTTGCATCGTTGCCTTTATCTGTGGCTGCCGTCCGTCGTGAGTCATCGCGTCGTGATGTTTCACCAGGCCTTCGAAAAGCTCAACATCGTATTCGCCCTCGACGAGGACCTCCCCTAAATCGCCCACCAAACGGCCGTCAAGAGTAAATCTCCTCTTGGGATACTCGTTGCGATGCTGTTCCACAACTAGCAGCAACTATTTGATTGCTATTTGAACTGTATCAGATATGGCTTTTCGTTGTAAGCCATCGGCCCTAAGTTTCGAAAGGTTAACACTGGTGGGGCCAGGCAGGGTTCGAACCTACGCCCAACCGGTCATGCGCCGCTCGTTCCGAGCTCCCTGGCAGCCTCGGCTTCGACGCGGGTGCCCTTGTAAAAGTCCGGGTTCATCTCGCCGTAGAGCCTGACGCAGTTGGCAAAGGAGAAGTCCCGGAAATCCTCTTCGCTTATCAGCTCCTTCTCTACCATCTCGTACGCCTCCCCCACGGTGTCGGCCATATCCGGCACATCCCAATGGCCTATATCCGAGCCGAAGAGCGCTCCCAGGCGGGCCCCGAAGGGGTTGGCCTTGGCGTTGAAGGCCCACGCGGCCATGGGGTCGTCCCCCTCGCAGCCAAAGTAGAAACGGGGCACGAACAGGTCACGGACCTGCTCGGCCCTCTCGATGCCGCAGGCGGAAAAGTCGTCCAGCGGCTCAGGGTGCGGCTGCTCTCGGAGAATGTCCGTGAGGACCTCGTCCATCCTTGTCTGGAGACCTTCCTCCCCATAACGGGTCACGAGCTCGCTCATCAATTCTCTGTCCATATTCAGAGGGTCCAAGTCCCGAATGGAGCTTCCACCTCTTTTGGTCCATTTACTCAACAGCTCCGAGTACAGGGTGCATGCCCATCCGACGCCGCCCTCCATGAAGGCGAAGTTGAGGGTGGGAAAGCGCCGGGTGACTCCGCCGAGAAACAGCGCCTTACAAAAAGCGTCGCCAAAGACGGCGAACTTGCCTATCTGGTTATACACATAGTTTGAAGGGGACTGGCGGCTCCCCCAGCCGTGGCCGTTGGCGTGGGAGGAGATGGGCACCCTGAGCTCCACGCACTTCGCCCAGAACGGATCGTAGTCGTACTCGCTGTCCAGGCCGAAGGTGTCCAGCTTGTAGGCGTAGCCGTCGAGGTCGGGGTGCGCCCTGTGCACCGCCGGCACGGGGCGCAGCACCGATGCCGAAATCACAGCCGCCTTGAGCCCCAGCGTGTGGACGACATACTCCAGCTCGTCGATAGCCTCCTCCGGAGTGTGCATGGGGATAATGGCGACCGGGGTCATCCGGTCGGCGAACTCACGGAACAGGTCGGCCTGATAGATATTGACGGCCCGGCAGAAGGCACGCCGGAGATCGTCGTCACGCAGGGAGGATGCCGCCAGGCCGATGGTCCCATAGAGGACCGAGAAATCCATCCCCAGCTCTTCCATACGCTCGTTCAAGAGGCGTGGAAGGGAAGCGGTGGCCCTGTCTCGCGTGTTTCCCGGCATGTACCACCAGGCCCTCACGTGCGTGCCGTTGTCGCGGCGCTCCGCAATGGACATCTGGAATGGATTAGGGCCAAAGCCCCTGGATGTGTACCGTTTCACCATGTCCGCGCCGCCGACCTTTTCGAGGTAGTCCATGAGGATGGGCGTGACCTCCAGAAAGTGCCCGTCAGCGTCGATCACAGGGTGGCTGAGGCGAGCACGCACCGTAGCCGATCGGGAGACGTGCGTCTTGACCATCTCCTTCTCCTCTCTCAAGGCATCCTGCTTGGCCGATGAAGCATTATACTGCCGTGTGCAGGGGACGCAACGTCGCGCTCTTGAGCGTACCTTTACGAACGCCCGGTATACGACGAAAATATGGACGGCCCTCGGCATGCCGAGAACCGTTTTCGCAGGAACAGCGTCCACCCCCTCCAACCAAAGGGATAGGTGCCATGCCGCATTTCAAAGAGCCCCGAGTCTATCTTGTCAGCAAGCCCTCGGTCGATTGGGCACAGGTCGCTGCATTCCTGGAAGACGAGGGGCTGCCGCCGATACCGGACAGTATTCGCGCCGGCGACGAGGACTCATCGGCCGTGGTGGAGATCTCCGCCCGGCTGTGCTACATGAGCTTTGGAAAAGGTCGTCGGGACATCGAGGAGTTTATCAACAACCTGCTCTCTTCCAAGGACGGAAGCGTTTTTGAGCATGTGAACTACGGCTTTGTCTTTACCGGCGTCTCCCGCAGCCTTACCCACGAGCTGGTCAGGCACCGGGCCGGCTTCGCCTATAGCCAGCGCTCCCAGCGGTACGTGGATGAAGGGGACTCGTCCTTCGTGCTACCCCCGGCTTTCGAGCGCCCAGACGAGGGTATTCAGGCCGCCGGCTCGGCCCTCACGGCGGCGTTGGACAAGGCATCGGTCAGTTACCAGGAGCTGGTGGAGGCGCTGCAGAAGGCCCTGCCCCGCGACATGTTTCCCGCGGCTACCGATTGGAGAAAGGCCATCCGCCAGGCCGCCAGGTCGGTGCTGCCCAACGCCACCGAGACGAAGATTTTCGTCACGGGTAACGTGCGGTCGTGGAGGCACTTCATCGAGATGCGCTCTGCCGTCTTCGCCGACTGGGAGATACGGCGGCTGGCCCTGATGGTGCTGGACCTCCTTCGGGAGGAGGCGCCGCTGCTCTTTGGCGACTTCACCGTCGAGGAGCTGCCCGACGGTACACGGACGGCGACGCCCAAGTACTCCAAGGTGTGATGGTCGCGACCGGCGCTAGGCGGCAGTCTATCATTGCGAGTCCCCATTCTATCGGGACGTGGCAATCTCACCTGGACCGAAATTGCTTCGTCGTCCGCCTCAGGCGGACTCCTCGCAATGACAAGTGGGTGATAGCTCCATGAAAATTCCAGCCAGAATCGCCGCCATCCGGCAAGAGACCCCCACCGTCAAGTCCCTTACCCTGGACGTGGGACAGCAGGAGTTTCAGTTCCTGCCGGGCCAATGGGTGGACTTCTATGCGGAGGTCGGCGGCACGGTGGAAATAGCGGGCTACTCGATGACCTCATCTTCTCTGGTGACAAAGCAGATTGAGCTGGCCGTCAAGCTGGTGGGGGACAACCCGGTCACCCACTTCCTCCACGAAAGGGCGCGGGAAGGAGACCTCGTCGATATCGACGGCGGTCAGGGGGATTTCATCTTCACCAGGGGCATGAGCGAGTCCCTGGTCCTGATCGCCGGGGGGATAGGCATTACCCCCATCATGAGCATCCTGCGTTATGTCGATGAGGCGGCGCCCGAGGTCTCCGCCACCCTGCTGTATAGCGTCGGCACCCCCGAGGAGATGCTGTTCCGGGAGCAGCTCGAAGCCATGGCCCGCCGCAACAGTCGCATCCGGTGCTTGTCTACGGTAACGCGGTCCGGTGACGAGTCGTGGACGGGCCACACCGGGAGGATCGACCGCTCGTTCATGGACCGGCACGGCATAGACCGGGAGGCCCTGTTCTACCTGTGCGGCCCGCCAGCCATGATCGGTGACATGGCGGCCCTGGTCCAGGGGCTGGGCGTCCCCGATTCCCGCGTATACTTCGAGCAGTGGTGAGCGGCGAGGGGGCCATGGACAGACGAAATCCCCACAAACCGTTTGATCGATCCCTTATCGAGGGATTCCTCCACGGGCGAGATATCTTATCGGTCGATCTCCTTACCGCCGGCAAGAACAACAGCAATTACAAGCTCACCTTGAGCGGCGGCGATCTCTGCGTGCTGCGGCTTTACAGTGGTGGAGACGCCGCGCGGGAGACCCACGCCATGGGGCTGGTGAGAGAGCTCGTTCCGGTCCCCCTCGAACTCGATCGTGGAGACGGTTGGTCGGTGTTCACATTTCTGGAGGGGGAGCGCCTCGAAAGTGTGCCCGAGCATTCGGGTCAGGCGGCTGAAGCGCTGGCGAGAATATCCTCGGTGTCGTTCGATTCCCAAGGATGGGTCAACGCTGATGGCTCCGTCACGCCGTTTTCCTTTGGCGGACACGAGGGATTCACCGATGAAATGTTGGCACGCTCAGACGTTCGAGGATGGATCGGAGAAGAGGCGGCGGAGGCCATCATCGCTATCGAGAAACGCGAGGAGCCGCTGCACGCAGAGATGGCCGCCGAGAGCCGCCTGGTGCACGGTGACTTCAACCCCACCAACATCCTGGTCCACGACGGCGCCGTCAGTGGAATACTGGACTGGGAGTACTGCCATTCCGGCACCCCCTACATGGATATCGGCAATCTTCTCCGGAACACCGACCAGGCCTATCACGGCGATATCAAGCTGGGGCTGGAAGCTAGCGGAATGACTCTCCCCGAAGATTGGCACGAGCGGGCAGAGCTCGTGGACCTGGGCAGCCACCTTGAGTTTCTCACCTCCGACAGGTCTGACGATTTCAAGCGCCAGTGCGTCGCCAGGATTGAAGGTTTCCTGGCAAAGTTCACGAACGGCGGCTAATGGGCTATAGTAGCGGGGCCAACGGCAGAGACCCCTTGAGGATGAGAGGGAGAAGGAGCGTTGCCATGAAGTTCGGCCTGTTCTACATCGTCCAGTGGCATGAAAACCGCACCCAGCAGCAAGCGCTTCAAGAGGCATTGGAGCAGATCGAGCTGGCCGACCGCCTCGGCATGGACGGGGTGTGGCTGGGGGAGCATCACTTTTCCAGGCACGGTCTTCTCTCCGCGCTGTCCACCTTCGCAGGGCACGTTGCCGCGAGGACCAAGCGGATACGCATAGGGACCGCGGTGGTCGTGACGCCCCTTCACAACCCGATCCTCGTCGCGGAAGAGGCAGGTATGCTGGACATCCTCAGCGGCGGGCGTCTGGACCTGGGCGTTGGCTCCGGCTACCAGCGGCAGGAGTTCGACGGATTGGGTGTCGACATAGAAGAGAGCCGCGAGCGCTTTCGTGAGTCCGTAGACGTCATCCGGAAGGCATGGACGGAAGAGAGGCTGACCTTCCACGGCAAGTACACCCACGTTGACGACCTGGAAGTGATGCCCAAGCCCCTCCAAATGCCCCATCCACCCCTGTACATCGCGGTCAGCACGACCCCCAGCAGCATCGAGTTCGCCGCCAGCCAAGCATTGCCGATCATTCTCGGTGGGCCGACGGCCACCATGGGAACGTCACCCCAGGCCCTGAAGACTTGGCGGGAGCAGATGGAGCGGTTCGGCCATCCTCACGCCCACATAGACCCTCCCGTCGCCATGGACATCCACGTCGCGCCGACTGTGGAAGAAGCCGAGGAGGATGCCGTGGGAAGGGCCGACTTCTCGGCCAAGATACTCGCCAAGATCGGCTCCCCCATCGCCGCGGACGGCACGGTACCCAAGGGCTACGAAAATTGGGCCAATCGCCAGAAAGACCGCGATCTGGCCATCGAGAGCCGGAGCCGCACGCTCCGCGGCACGCCGGAGGTGGTGGCGGAGCGCCTGGAGCAGGTCCGGGAGCAGGGGATCAACCATGTGTTCGGCTTCTTCGGCTTTCCCGGCCTACCCCACGAAAAAATACTGCGTTCCATCGAAATGTTCGCAAAGGAAGTCATGCCAAAGTTCCGTGAGGAGCCGGTCCGGACACCGGGTTAAGGGGTAAGGCATGGCAGGGGAATTCACAGGCAAGACGGCCCTCGTGACTGGCGCGGGACGAAACATCGGCCGAGCCACGATACTGGCCTTCGCCCAGGAGGGCGCCAACGTGGTGGTGAACTACCGCAGCAATCGGGACGAGGGTGAGGGGGTGGCCGAGGAGGCCCGCGCCCTTGGCGTCGAAGCCATCGCCATCGCGGCGGATGTGGGGGACTCGGACCAGGTCGGCGAGATGGCCCGCCAGGCGCTGGAGCGGTTCGGGGCCGTCGACATCGTAGTCAACAACGCAGCCTCGCGCCCCCACCAGCCCTTCATGGACATTACCGTGGAGGACTGGGACCGGGTCATTCGGACGGACCTGTCCGCGACCTTTTATTTAACCAGGGCCTTAGTCCCCACAATGATGAGCCGCGGCTGGGGCCGGATCGTCATCATCGGCGGCGTGTGCGGCTCCATGGGGCTGGCGAACCGAGCCCACACCGTTGCATCCAAGGCGGGACTCCAGGGGCTGACCAAGGCTATGGCGCTGGAGTTCGGTCATGCGGGGATCAACGTCAACCTGATAGCGCCCGGCATGATCGACACCACCCGCCCCCTGGAGAACTACCCCGGCTGGCCTCCGTCCCAGGAACGGCTCGATGGGCAGCCCGTCAACAGGATCGCACAGTCAGAGGAGCTCGCCGGCGTCTGCATTTTTCTAGCGTCGCAGGCGGCCTCCTACATCACCGGCCAGACGATCCATTTCAACGGCGGCATGCACATGGTCTAGGGGCCCGCGTGATGCGCCGAATCGGCGGAGTCAATCATACTGCCAGCGCCAATTATCTAAAGACCTATACGAGTATACTTTTAGATATAATCGGCGCGAAGCGGAGCAGCCTATTTAGAAGCTTTCCTGGCTCAGGTTCCTGCTCCGGCTCCGGATAGGACGGGTTCACCATGCGTAAGAACCGCTCGAATCCTGCCTTGGCCAACGGTGTTAGCCGGGCCGCTGACCCTCTTGATGCCTGATCCTTCTGCGTTTTTTCTACGACATGAAGGGGTTTACCCGAAGGTTCGTTTAAATCTAGGGTAAACACCGCTAGGGGTGTGTCTGCAACTCGCAGAGGGTTATAGAAAAGAATGGCATGACAACCGAAGCTTTCATCAACCCCCAGTTGGTCACTTGGGCGCTTCGCCGCTCTGGCCTAACACAAGTAGACGCGGCAAAGCGGCTCCAGATACCACAGACGCGATTGGCTGATTGGGAGCGTGGCGACGCTCGACCTACTTTCCGTAAGGCCGAGGGACTGGCACACGTCCTTCATATCCCATTCGGCTTCCTCTTTTTGCCAGAGCCGCCGTTGCTTGAGATACCCTTGCCAGACCTGAGAACCGTTAACGGCGCTCCACTCCGTGAGTTCACCCCGGAATTCTATGACGTACTCAACGATGCCTTACGAAAGCAAGAGTGGTATAGGGCCTATCTTGAGAGCGAAGGGACAAAACCGTTACCGTTTATTGGACAATTCACACCAAATCACTCTGTTCACATGATTGCCTCTGAAATTGACAATACCATGGGACTCTCTGAAGAAATTCGCAGGAAGGCCGACAACTGGGAAGAGTTCTTGAAGGACTTCATTACGCAAGTCGAGGAGATTGGTGTCCTGGTGCTGAGGAGTAGCGTTGTCGGCAATAACACACATAGACCTCTTAGCGTAGACGAGTTCAGGGGCTTCGTTATTAGCGACGAGATCGCCCCATTGATCTTCTTGAATGGGTCTGATGCCAAGTCTGCTCAGATATTTACTTTGGCGCATGAATTGGCTCATCTCTGGGTAGGACAAAGCGGGATTTCCAACCCCGACTATCGCAGGCGTGCAGTTGATCAAACACATGAAATTGAGCGAGTCTGTGATAGCATCGCCGCCCAATTGTTAGTTCCGGAACATGACTTCCTCGCCTGGTGGGACGCTAACGCCCCTTTGCAGTTCAACATAGATCGCCTTACGCAACGCTATAAGGTGAGTCGTGTCGTAGTTCTCCGGAGGGCCTACGGGTTAGAGAGAATCTCTTACGACGAATACCAAGATTACTATCTTGGATTGAGCGGACCGGGCACTGAGCGCGGTGGGGGTGGTAACTTCTACCGCAATCTATTGGTCCGCAACAGTCGGACGCTGGCAACGGCAGTTGTGGGAGCTGTCCTGCAAGGCAGGGTGAGTGATCAGATAGGGGCCAGCCTTCTCAACATACAGATTCCTACATTTAGGAACTTCATGGAGTTTGTGGTAACAAATAATCGCTGATGGTTGCCTACTGGCTCGACACAATGGTGTTCATATCGCCCAACCAGCAGGGCTACTACAGCTTGGACTTGGCTCCTACGTTTTGGAAACTACTCGAGGACAAGGCCAACCAAGGAGTTCTTTCAATCACCAGAATGGTATGTAACGAGTTAATACGCCGAAGAGACCCCCTCACAGCCTGGGTTGATGCACGCAAGTTCTCTAATCTTTTCGTAGACCCGGATCAACAGGTTCAGGCTGCCTACACTCAAGTTGCGAGCTATGTAATGACTAATTACCGCCAGCATCGCGCACAGGAATTCCTAGGAGGCGCAGACCCATGGCTAATAGCCCATGCACTAGTTAGCCACGGTAAGGTAGTTTCACACGAAACAAAGAATAGCCTTATAGCCCAAGAGGTCAAAATACCAAATGTCTGTCAAGCCTTTAACGTAGCAACCATTTCCCTGTTCGAGATGTTTCGCGAGTTAAACGTCGTACTTGAGTTTAAAGGATAATCCCCAGAAGGTCCTATAGGGGCAAGGAGACGGCGCTGCCCGCTTGAGCGCTTCGGGTGACCGCCTCGGTGAACTCCATGTACGCGGCCCCGTCCCCGAAGGTGGTGTGACTGATCTTTTCGACGCCTCGGATAGCGTTAACGAACTCCTCCTCGACCCGCCAGCCCCTCTGCTTTTCGGGAAGGACGTCGATCTCCTCCAGCTTCTTGTCTCCGCGCCGTCCGCCGCGCAGCACCGTGCCCCCCGCAGTCCCATCCAGGTGGATGGTGCCCTCGCTCCCAAAAAGCCAGACCTCCGGAACGCGCGCCAGCCCGGTTACGGAGCTGAAACTCAGGTGGGCCTGGGCGCCGCAGGCCATCTTGCAGAGGACGTCCACGTGGTCCGGGACGCTCACCGCCTCCAGGCGGCCCTCGCCGTTCCGCCTCTGGGCCACGTTGATGGCGGTCATCGCCATGACCGTCGTCGCCGGGCCGACCCAGCGCATCAGCGCCTCATACCAGATCCCCATCGTCAGGACGTTGTAGCCGCTCAGCCCGCGGTCGTGCCTCCAGTGCAGCTTGCCGTCATTCTCGGCAAAGGCGCCTGCCGGCCCCCGGACTTCGATGGCAAGCACCTCGCCGAGATAGCCTTCGGCGATAAGCTCTTTGATCGTCATGTCAAACTTCAAGGTCATGGGAGATGGGACGATCTGGGCGACCAGGTCCGGCCGCCTTCGGGACGCGTCCGACATGCTCCGGGCCTGAGTTGCATCCATGGCCATGCGGGCCTCGGTCATCACGTGCTTCCCCGCCTCCAGGGCCGCGACGGTGATGGGGCAGTGGAGGTAGGGCCACGTCCCGATGCATATCGCGTCGGTCTCTGCGTCGGAGATCACTTCGGTCCAGTGGTCATAGACCTTGGGTATGCCGAACTCGTCGGCGACCCGCTGGCCGGACTCCCGGTTGCGGTTGCTCACACTCACCACCTCGACCCCCTCAATGGCCTGAAATCCGGGGATGTGCCGAAGGCGGGTATTGGCCCCGGCTCCTACGATGCCTATGCGGACTCTGTCCTGGGTCATATGGCTCTCCTTCGCGGGGTGACGTGGCCTCCTCGCCGGGGGCCGGACTATTGTCGCGGTTCCCACAGCCGGTGGCAACCGCTTTCAGCGGTTGAGCTTGTCCGCTCACGGTGTTACCATCCACCGGTATCGCCCCAAGGAGAAGCGCTAGCTGCAGCAAAGGGGAGTTGACCATGAAGGTTGGCGTGGCGCTGTTTTATCAGAACTACTACGACTGGGACCGCTATGACGCCAAGCGGTTCGACGAGCCGCCCCAGATCACGGACGCTCAGATCTACGAAGAGGAGCTCTACCTGGGAGGCCTCATCGAGCCGTTGGGGTTCGACTCGATCTGGGCCGTGGAGCATCATCACACGCCCTACACCATGATCCCGGACCCGACCCAGCTGCTGAGCTACTTCGCCGGTAAGACCAGCCGCGTCAACATGGGCACCATGGTTATGGTGCTTCCGTGGCACAACCCGCTCCACGTCGCGGAGAACATCTCTTTGCTGGACCACTTGCTGGGCGAAGGGCGGGAGTTCATCGTCGGCTTCGGGCGCGGCGCATCGGCCAAAGAGTTCAAGCCCCTCGGGCAGCCGATGGAAGAGTCGCGGGAGCGCTTCATGGAGTCGCTGGAGATCGTGCGGAAGGCGCTGACCCAGGAGCGCTTCTCCCACCAGGGCAAGTACTGGAACATTTCCGAGACCTCGGTCCGCCCTCGGCCCCGCTCCAGCAGCATAACCGATAACCTGTACTGCGCGTGGGGCAGCCCGCAGACGCTGGCCATCGCCGCCAACGCCGGACTGGGCATGCTGTTTATCCCCATGAAGTCCTGGGAGGAGTACCGGCAGGACGTGCAGGACTTCAACGCCATCCGAGAGTCCAACGGCTGGAAGCCCGTGCAGCCCAAGGTGGTGGCGTGGGTCTACTGTTCCGAAGACGAGGCCGACGCCGTCGCCACGGGGCGCGAGTACATGGGCAACTACTGGGACAGCGCGGGCCGGCACTACGGCTTCGCCGACCCCCAGGCCTTCAAGGACGTCAAGGGCTACGAGCATTACAACAAGATGGCCGAGGAGGAGGCCCAGCGAAAGAAAGAGCAGAACCAGGAGTTCGCGGACTCCCAGGTCTACGGCACTCCGGAGCAGTGCGTCCAGAAGCTCAAGGTGATCCAGGACACCACCAGCGCCTCCGAGTTCATCGGCGTTTTCCGGTACGGCGGCATGCCTTTGGAGGCCGCCGAGAAGAGCATGCGCCTCTTCTCCGAGAAGGTGCTGCCCGAGATACAAAAGCTGGAGACGTCGGCGGTCTCGGCCAAGGCCTAGCAATTGCTGAAAAAGGGTGTCCAGAGGGCCTGCGCTGAGCGTAGCCTAATAGGGACGTAGCCCCGATTCTGAGCCGGTGAGGGCTTTCCACCCTTTCTTGTCCTCTGCCACCTCGATGAGGGAGAGTTAGAGAGGGGGACACCCCCTCTCTATACATCATCCGCCTTAGGCGGATACCTTGAACCCCCTTGAGGGGGTTTGGGGGTGATTTCCAGTACCCTGCTAAGGGTGTGTAGGAGTGGAAGGATGGCGAAAAACATATCGCAGCTCGTGCGGATTAAAGCATCCCCCAGCGAGGTCTTCGCAGCCCTGGTGGACTCCGAAAAGCACGCCGCGTTTACCGGGGCTCCTGCCAGTATCGAGCCCAGGGCCGGTGGACAGTTCAGCGCCTACGACGGCTACATCACCGGGATGATCACCGAGCTGTTGCAAGACAAGCTGCTGGTGCTGCAATGGAACGGCGACCAGTTTCAAAGCCAGGCCCGGCGCAGCGCCGTAGACGAAACGCTCAAGCAGGGCCACTACTCCTCCGTCACCTTCATGCTAGATGCCGACGAGGACGGGACGCGCCTCCGCTTTTTCCAGCAGGGCGTCCCCGACGACCTCTACGACGAGCTGGCCAACGGGTGGCATGAGCACTACTGGGATAAGCTCAAAGCAGCGCTGGAGAAGTAGCCGCGGGGCGTCTGCGCTGAGGAATTATCGAGGGTGGGTTCGCAACCAGTCTCGTCCAGAGCCATTGACATGCCATTGTTCTGCGGCCGGTCAAATCTTCGGGATGACCTCACGCCCGAAGCGGCGGATGATCTCCTCCGGTCGAGGGCCGATGGCGGTGATCAGCAAGACGTCCACCCCTTCCGCCTGGATGGCCCGGCTCTTTTCGACGCATTCCTCAGGCGTGCCGGCGACGCCGAAGCGCTCGGCCAGGAAGTCCGTCAGCCCCAGCTCGTCGGACAGGGTCGCGTTCCGGGTGGGTCCGATCTTCTCGTGCTCAGTAGTGAGATACTCCCGCTGCAAGGTCATGACGGCCTCGCGCAGCTCCTCCGGGACGTGCTTCCCCTCCAGGGTGGACCTGTAGGCGTGGTGGCCGCTGGCGGCCAGCCCCATCTTGATATCCTCCAGGGCCTCCTCCCGGGTGTCGGCGACGTTGCACTTGGCGAAGGCCCAGATCTCGACCGCGCCCGCCCTCTTGCCGGCGGCGCGCTCCCCGTCACGCACCCGCTCGATGGACTCCCGCAGCACCTGCGGCGTCAGGCCCGCATGAAGGAGGGCGATGTCCGCCAGCTCCCCCGCCAGCCGGAGGGTCTTGGGCCCCTCGGCCACCATTAAGATCGGCACATCTCCCTTGCTCCACCGGACGTGCCCCTCGGAGCCCTGGCAGGTGGCGCTCTCCCCGGAAAGGAAGGCCCGCACCAACGTCAGGTATTCACGGAGCTGTGTCAGCTTGGCCGGGCGAAGGCCCAGGCTCAGCACGGCGCTGTCGCCGCTGCCGACGCCCAGGAAGGCGCGTCCGCCGGAGAGCTCGTTCAGCGTCGAGACCGCGGAGGCCGCCACGGCCGGGTGGCGGGTCAGGACGTTGGTCACGGTGGGCCCCAGCCTGACGCGGCTGGTGGCCAGCGCCGCCACCGTTAGGCTCACGTACAGCTCCCGATAGAGGGACTGGGAGTCGGCGATGCCCAGGTAGTCGAACCCGACTTCCTCGGCCAATGCGGCCGCTCGGCGTAGCTGCTCCAGGTCGGCTGGGATCAGGTTGGCGCCGAACTTCACGGCAAGGCTATTCCGTAGAGCCGGGCGCAGTTGTCCCAGAGAATCTTGCGCTTGGACTCGGCGCTCAGCCCCTCAATGGCCAGGAAGTCGTTGATCGCCTCGGGGTAACCCGAGTCGTCGTGGGGCCAGTCAGTGGAGATCACGATCTGTTCGTCGCCGAGCACGTCGACGACCTGGGTAACCAGCTTCTCACTGGGGTCCACGGAAACGTAGCATTGGCGCTTGAAATAGTCGCTGGGGAGTCCTTGAAGCTGGACTTTCTCCCCGGGACCGAATTTCCCCCATTCCTCGTCCAGCCGCCAGAGCCACCACGGCGTCCAGGCACAGGTCCCTTCGAGGTAGGCGGCCGTGAGGCCGGGGAAGCGCTCGAACACGCCGCCGCACAACATCGCGCCAAGGGACAGCATGAGCTCGATGGGGTGGGCAGCCGAGTGGGCCAGCGTCAGATTGGCGAGAAAGCGGTTGCCGACGTGCTCCTGGTAGGCGGCGTGGATGCCATGGAAGGCGACGGGCACCCCCAGCTCCTGGGCGACCGACCACAACGGGTCGAAATAGGTGTCGTAAAACGGCCGCCTGTCGACTGGGTGGGACTGAAGCACGATGGCCACGGCGCCCAGCTCGCTGACGGCGTGCCTCGCCTCCTCCGCGGCCAGCTTCATGTCCTGCAGGGGAACGATGGCGGACACCTTAAGCCGCGAGGGGTCTTCATCGCAATGGTCTCGAAACCAGCGATTGAAGCCCCTGCAGATCGCCGCCGAAAGCTCGGGGTCCATCCCGTCGACGGCTATCAGGTGACTGGCTGAGGTGCGGAAGCTGACGGCAACGTCGATCCCCTCGACGTCCATACCATTCAGCTGGGACACGGCGTCATAGTTGCGGTCCCGCGCCTCCGCATAGCGCTGGAAGTTCTGAGCGCCCCTCTGCTGCCGGGCGCGATTCAGGGCGCCACGCTCTGGGTGGTCGGAAAAGGCCGGAAACACCTTGCCGTCGCTGTGCCACAGAGGCACCCCGCCATCAGGCAAGGGCTGTTTTTCGGGGGCTCGGTCTCGGAACTTGGGATCGATATACCGATCCCACAGGTCGGCCGGCTCCATGATGTGCATGTCGCTGTCGATGATCTTGAACCCGTTCTTGGCCATGTCTCCCTCCCGCGTCCTTGGTCCAACAGCCCACCGTTATTGTGAGGAGTGTATTCTGCTCCACGCTATCCTGCTCGGACCGAATACACTACGGTATTGAGCCTACTAGCCAGGCTGGCCGGCGGCGCCTGTCTTTTCCCGTCGCTTGAATTCCGGCAGGACATACTTCCCGAAGAGGCGGATGGACTCCATGATCTTGTCGTGGGGCAGCTTGCCGGCCTGCATGATGATGACGATCTGCTGAGGCTCCAGCGCCGCATACTTTTCCATGGTGCGAATACAGGAATCGGGGTCGCCCATGCAGAAGGTGCCGTTGTCCACCAGGGGGTTGTAGTCGACGTTCCTGACCGCCTGGGCGCTGTCCCGAATCCGCGCGTAGTACTTGTAGGAGTCCGGAACGCTGGCTTCGGTCTCCCAAGCCTTGTTGAAAATGGCCCCGATAGTTTCCCTGTACCACAGGGCCTCGGGCCCCGCCAGGGCGCGGGCTTCGGCGTCCCGCTCGCCACAAAAGCCGAAGGCGAAGACCGCAACGCTGTCGTTCAGCTGCAGGCCAACCGGCTTGGCCTCTTTCAGGGCTTCCCGGTAAATCCTTATGCCTTCGCCGAGCACGTCCGGTCCTCGGGATGTCTGGAACAAGGTGCCCAGACCCATGCGCCCCGCCATCTCCACGGTGTCGTTTTGAGTACAGGCGACCCATAGGGGAGGATGCGGCTGCTGCAACGGCTTGGGGATGACGTTGCGCTGGGGGATGTCGAAGAACCGGCCGTGGTGCTCGAAGACCTCCTCCGTCCACATCCTGGGGATGATTCTCACGGCCTCCTCCCACATAGCGCGGCTATCTTCGGGATCGATGCCAAAGGGCGTGAGCTGGTAGGGGGTGCTGGAGCGGCCCGTCCCCAGCTCGATGCGGCCGTTGCTCAGCACGTCCAGGGTCGCGACCCGCTCGGCGACGCGCAGGGGGTGGTTCAGCGGACTGGGCAGCAGGACGACGCCATGACCGAGCCGGATCGTGGAGGTGCGCTCCGCCATGGCCGCCATGATGAGGTCCGGCGCCGGGGAGTGGGAGACCTCTTCCAGAAAGTGGTGCTCCGCCAGCCAGACGTAGTCGAAACCCGATTGCTCCGCCTGCACCACCTGGTCGATGGCATTGCGATAGATATCGTAGTCGCTGCGATCATGCCAGGGCTTGGGGACCTGAAGCTGATAGAAGAGTCCGAATTTCATGCCGCCCCCCGCGCGATCTCATTTTCCCGAAGCTCAACCCGGCGAATCTTACCACTGATCGTCTTTGGAAGCTCGGTGACGTACTCGACGGCCCTGGGGTACTTGAAAGGCGCGGTGACACGCCGTACGTGCTCCTGAATGCTCAGCGTAAGCTCATCGGAGGGCACGTGCCCGGGCGCCAGTATGACAAAGGCCTTGACGATATTGCCGCGCATCGGATCGGGGCTGGCCACCACGGCGGACTCGGCTACCGCCGGATGCTCCAGCAGGGCGCTCTCCACCTCGAAGGGGCCGATGCGATAGCCCGCCGAAATGATGACGTCGTCGGCCCGCCCGACGAACCAGAAGTAGCCATCTTCGTCTTTGTACGCCTTATCCCCGGTGAAATACCAGTCGCCAAAGAAAGAGCCCTGCATAGCCTCCGGGTCCATCCAGTACTCCTTCATCAACCCCAGCGGGCGTTCCGGCTTGACCCGGACGGCGATCTGTCCCTCCTCCCCATGCGCCAGCTCCGTGCCATCCTCGTTGACAATGCTCACCTCAAAGCCCGGAGTCGGCTTGCCCATGGAGCCCGGCTTCACCGGGAGGCAACGATAGTTACCTACAAGGAGGACCGTCTCCGTCTGGCCGTAGCCATCGTAGATGGTCAGCCCCGTTCCCTCTTCCCAGACCTTCATGACTTCCGGGTTCAGGGGCTCGCCGGCCGCCGTGCAGTGGCGCAGCGCCTTGAAGTCGTACTTGTGGAGGTCTTCCAACACGATCATGCGGAAGGCAGTTGGGGGAGCGCAGAAGGAGGTCACGCCGTACTTTTGCAGGACTCGCAGGGTCAGGGCCCCATCGAACCTGCCGGTGGCGTTATGCTGAAGGACTGCGGCCCCCAGCGTCCACTGCCCGAAGAGCTTGCCGTAGGCGGACTTTGCCCAGCCCGTATCGGAAATCGCCCAGTGAAGGTCGGTGGGCTTCAAGTCGTGCCAGAACTCGGCGGTGATGATATGGCCGATGCCGTAAGAGGCCTGGGTATGCAGCACCATCTTGGGCTGGCCGACGGTGCCGGAGGTGAAGTAGATCAGCAGCGAGTCATCACTGCGTGTCCGCTCTACCTCGTCGAGATTTTCGGGCATCCGGGGCATCTCGTCGTCATAGTTGACCCAGCCCTTTTTGGTCCCGCCCACCAGGATGATGTGCTTCAGGGACGGGCAGCTCGCCACCTCCTCCTCTATTTTGGCGGCATTCTCGAGGTCGGTAATCGCGATGCTGGCCTCAGCGCGATTCAGGCGGTACTCGATATCGTGGGTGGTGCACAGAGTCGTGGCGGGCATGGGGATGACTCCCAGCTTCATCATGCCGACCATGGTCACGTACCACTCCGGGATCCTTGGCGCCATGATGAAGGCGCGCTCGCCCTTGGTCACGCCCAGGCCCAACAGCAGGTTGGCGAACTTATTGGAGAGGGACTTCATGTCCCCGAAAGTATGCCTTTGGGCCTGCTCCCCATCGGCCCTCACGGATACCAACGCCAGCTTACCGGGCTCTTCGGCCCAACGGTCCACCACGTCGAACCCGAAGTTGAAGTACTCGGGCGCCTCCAGAGTAAACTCCCGGCGGGTCGTCTCGTAATCCAGCATGTTGGGGGCTTCTTCGGCCATCGTGCCCTCCTCGAAATTTCTGGTCCCCTGTTTTAAAGCTCAGAGGGGGGTGCCCTCCGGCGGGGCGTGCGCCGCTATTCCCTTTTCGTAGAGCTCCCGAATCTCGTCATCTCCGAGCTTCAGCAGTTTGCGGAAGACCAGGTCGTTGTGCTCTCCGTAGGTGGGAGAGGCCCTGCGAACGACGCCGGGGGTATCGGACAGCTTCCACGGCATGCCGGGGTAGGGGAAGACCCCCATTTCCGGGTGAGCGATGGGGATGTAGAAGCCTCGATCGTGAAAGTGATGATTGCTCAACATCTCCCAGTTGGCCAGCACCGGCGCCGCTGGAACGCCCGCCGCCTGGAGAATAGCGGCTGCCTCGTGATGATCATAGAGAGACGTCCAGTCCGAAACAAGGCGGTCCAGCTCGTCATGATACGCCGTGCGACCCTCTTCCGAGCGAAAACGGTCATGGTCCCACTCCTGCCTGCCGACGGCCCGGCAGAAACGGAGCCACTCCTCGTCGGAGCGGACACTAAGGGCCAGCCACATGTCGTTCCCCTGGGATGGGTAGCATCCCTGGGGCGCATAGCGGCTATGGCGATTCCCTCGACGCCTGGATAGCCGTCCAGTGTAGGTATACTCCAGAAGGGCCTCGGGAAAGAAGGTCATCCCGGCCTCTTGCAGCGTCATCTCGATATGCTGGCCCTGTCCGGTACGCGCCCGGTGGGATAGGGCCGCAAGGATGGCGAAGGACGCGTGACCCGCCGTCACAGGATCGGCGTAGAACATGCCGGTGCGATAGGGGCGGTCATCGTCGGCGTAGCCGGTAACGGCTGCCAGGCCGCACGAGGCCTCGATGTTCGCGCCGTAGGCCACGTAGTCCCGGTGGGGCCCGTCATGGCCGAAGCCGGATATGGAGAGCATGATGATCTTCGGGTTGACTTCCTTCATTACAGGGTACTCCAGGTCAAAGTTGCGCATGACCCTGGGGCTATTGTTTTCCAGCACTACGTCGGCTTCCTTGACCATGCGGAGGAAGAGCTCCCGGCCCCGCGGCGAGGAGAGGTGTAGCGTGACACCGTACTTGTTCCGGTTCAGCTTGTTGAAGTAGGCAGAGCGGTTGTAGAAATACCGCACAGGCTGGTCGCCGGCGTAGTGGTCCCGACGGCTCATGAGGCGGTCCGAGGGCTCGACCTTGATATGCTCGGCGCCCAGGTCGGCCAGGTGGCGGCCGGCCAGAGGCCCAGCCCAGTTGGCCGTGACCTCCAGGATGCGAATACCGGAAAGGGACAGATCGGGGCCGTCGCCTGATTCCGTGACCAGGGGAGGACGTTTCCGCGACGGCGCAGGCGGCTTCGCGCGCGGCGGCGGGGGCCCGGCGTCTTGCCCCAGCGCCGGAGCTGGGCGATAGACCAACGGAGGGGTCTCGCTGAACTTGTAAGGATAGCCCGGCAACGTTGTTGTTCCGACCACCGGATGCTCGACGTCCAGGAACCACTTGCGGGCTTCAAGCTGCGCCGACCGAGTGAGGTCCGCGGCGTTGTATACGGGCGTCACCGGAAGGAGCAGCTCCTGCCCGCCATGAAATATCTCCTCCTTGGTGTGCTCCAGGCACCATTCCCGGACGATGCCCCAGAGGTCGTTCATGTTTTTCGTCCAGGACTCCCGGTCCCTGAAACGAAGGTCATCTATGAGCTCGGGCCGTTCGAGCATAAGGAACAGGTCCGGGTTGTGGCGCAGCCCCATGATGAAGATGTAGCCGTCCTTGCAGGGGATGCAGTCCGGCTCCGCTCGACGCACCACCTGCCCCATGTGGCTCCAGGAAGTGGAGGTCCAGCAATGGGCCGAGAGCATCGCCTCCACCGCTGAGACATCCACATGCTGCCCCTTACCGGAGCTCCGCGCCCACTGGAGTGCCGCCATTGAGGCGATGGCCGCCTGCATGCCGGCGTGAAGCTGGGGCTGGTTATTGGGCACCATCAGCGGCTCCCGGTCCGGGTGACCTCCGAAGTACATGTAACCGCCCAGTGCCTGCTCCACGATCTCACCGCCCTGCCAGTCCCGGTAGGGCCCCGTCTGCCCGAAATAGCTCACCGAGGTCAGGACGACCCTGGGGTTCGATACCCTCAACGCCTCGTAACCCAGCCCTAGCGAAGCCATACGTCCCGGCGGGAAGCTCTCCACGACCAGGTCGGCCTGGCTCGCCAGCTCCTGGGCCTCGGCCCGGCCTTTCGGACTGCCCAAGTCCAGAGCGACGCTTCGCTTGTTGGCGCACAGGTAGTGAAAGAGGCCGCCGCCATCCGGTCCCTCCGCTCCGTCCTTGAAGGGGCCGAGGTGGCGCAGGGGATGTCCGCCTTCGACCGGCTCGACCATCGTCACGACAGCCCCCAGGTCCGCCAGAAGCTTCGTGCAGTAGACGCCGCCGATCTCCAGGCTCAGGTCCAGCACGGAGATGTCGGGCAGGGCCCGTTCGGCCATAACGCTCGCTTTCTCGATGACGGTAGCAGCGGGACCGACCGCCGCTCACCACCACCTCTCTGCAAGGGTGCCCCGATTGTAGGGAGGCGGGCGCGGGTTGTCCAGAATGAGCGTTATGCACACCTCTTAGAGGGAAGCGTTGCGGACAGTGCGCTCGAGGTAAACCATGTATATGAACGGAGGCTGACGGTCGCTTACATGGCGTTCGACAATACGCCATACATGAGCGTTATGCATATCTGCCCGGGCGGTGTGAAAACGCCAAGCATGCCGCGCTGTGGTATTCTTCCTCCCGTGGAAGTCTCACTAGCAGTTCTGGCAGACGCAGCAAACGTTACCCAAGACGGCAAATTAAACATCTTGGGGTCGTTCAACATTATTCACGCCCGGTCTTTTCCAGCCTCTCACCCGAGTATGCAGATTGTAATTAAGTTCACGGCGACCCCGGCGGAACGTAATACGACGCGGAAGTCCACGCTTAAGCTTCTAGACGCAGATGGTGACGAGCTTCTGAGTGTGACTGGGGACTTGGCTGTGCCTGATCGCCCGGGCATGGACGAGATCAGCATCGTCACGATTCTCGGCCTGAGTAATGTCAGGTTTGAGAAATCTGGCGATTATTCCTTCCGGATATTGATAGGAGACGACGAAAGGGGCCAGATTAATTTTAAGGTGGTCCAACGGGAGGCAGCGCCACCCGAGGGCTAGGACAATCTCAAGGTGGCTAGTGCAAAAAACCTCCTTGCTCGAATGCGGCGTACCCCGATGGGGTTCACGTCTCAAGAGATAAGGAGGGTCTATCAATACCTCGGATTTGAAATTAGAGATAAGGGCGATCATACTGTATATATCCACCCGGAATTTCCAGACTTGGTGGCTTCAGTGACCCGTTCCCGTTCATTGCCACCGAGCTACGTCAAGCACCTCGTGAGCCTGGTGCAACGGTTAGAAGCGTTAAGGGGTTTGTCATGAGTGAACTAGAGATTTACGTCAGCCTTCCGTATGCTGTTCAAGTTGTGCCCGAGGTGGACGCCGAAGACCGCTTGATATACGTAGCGTCAAATCCAGAACTTCTAGGGTGTATGAGCCATGGAGATACGCCAAGTGAGGCAATTGATCGTCTAACAGAGGCGAGGGAACTCTACCTTTCCGCGCTTCTTGAGAAGAAGGTTGAGCCACCGTTGCCAGTCGCGACGACAAGTGGTACCGGGGGCGAGGGTTCACGCATGGTGTGGGAGGTCTGGGAGATAAAGACGTCCGATTCAGACCCAGAAAAGGCGCTACCTTTTGGGGTGAATCGTCAGGCCACTTTCCGCACCGAAGCCCTAGAACCTGTAGCCAACTCCTGAGCTTGAAGCACGCTCACCGACAATGTGGCGTGTACTTGACCTTAATCGCCATTTTGCTCGCACCGACGCTCAACCCTCTATCCGCGACACCTCGTCCAGGTACGTGGCGATGGCCTTCATCCCTCCGGAGGCCTGGCCCCAATCGAAGTACTCGTTGGGGGCATGGTAGCCGTGCTCCGGAAGGCTCAGCCCGAGGAACATGATCGGCACGCCCAGTCGCTTCTGCATGGTCACGACCGCGCCGATGGAGCCACCCTCGCGGATGAAGGCAGGCGCCTTGCCGAAGGCGGACCGGATGGCGCTGGATGCGGCCTCCGCGTAGGGGCCGCTGAGCTGCCCTACATATGGCTGCAGCGACCCCGCGCTTTCCACTTGAATGTCCGGGTTGATTTCTCTGACAAACTTCTCCAGCAGGCCGAACACAGCCTCGGCGTCCTGATCCGGCACCAGGCGCATGCTGACCTTGGCCTCGGCCCTGGGGGGGACCACCGTCTTCACGCCGGGACCGCCGTAACCGCCGGTGATGCCGTGGACCTCGAAGGTCGGCAAGCACCAGATCCTTCGGATGACCTCGCCGGGGTCCTGCGTCCTCAGACTACGGAGCCCGTGCCCGCGCTTGAACTCCTCCACGGCGAAACCCGAAGAGAGGAAGCTCCTCATCTCCTCGTCGGTCACGTCGACGACCTTGTCGTAAAAGCCGGGAATTTTCACCTCGCCGGTAGCGGCGTCGTAACAGCGGTCGATGACCTGGCACAGCTCGCCGACAGGGTTGCGCGCCGCGCCGCCGGTGAGGCCCGAGTGAGCGTCCCGCTCCCCGGTCTCCAGTAGCAGCCTGGCGGCCTGCATGCCCCGAAGCGCGTAGGGGACTGCCGGGACTTCCCTGGAGATCCAGACCGTGTCGGAGACCAGGACGGAGTCGGTCTTGAGGGCGGTCCCCATACCCGCGACAAAGTCGTCGAAGCTGGGGCTGCCGATCTCCTCCTCCAGCTCCCATAGAAACTGCACATTGATGGGGACCCCGTTCTCCACAGCGTAGCGGGCCGCGAACAGGGCGGAGAGGGCCGGCCCCTTGTCATCGGTGCTGCCACGGCCAAGGTAGCGACCGTCCTCAACGGCGAAGGCGAAGGGGTCGCGCGTCCACTCCGGCTCCTGGGCAGGCTGCACGTCCAGGTGGTTGTAAATAGTTACCGTTGGATTTCCCGTGGCAGTCGTCAGCTTCCCCAGCACAACGGGATTCCCCGGCGTCTCCACGATCTCCGCATGAGCGCCGAAGGCCCGCAGGTACTGGGCGGCCAGCTCGGCCCCCTTCCTCACCTGGGCCCGAGCCTCCGGGTCGGCGCTGACGGTGGGTATCTCGACGAGATGACCCAGCATCCCCTCGAACTCTTTTCGCACCCCGTTTACAAAACCTTCCAGTCCATCCAGCGCCGAGGTCGGTCCAGCCATGACGGCCCCCTCGATTCCTTTGGTGTCGGCGGCTTTTCCCGCAGCGGATAGCTTACCGCCTGACGGGGAAAGATGACAGCGCACCGGCTGTGCGAGGTCTCTTGCTTATAGCTAGCCAGCCGGAGGCCTTTTTGGTAGCATCGTGCTACCTATGAGCCGGCGACGGTCTGTGTGGAAAGAAGGGAGACTCCCGTGGGAAAGCTGGACGGAAGGAACGCCATCGTCTTCGGCAGCAGTCGCGGCATCGGGAAGGGGATCGCCAGGTACTATGCCCGTGAGGGGGCGCGCGTCGCCGTGATTGCCCGCACCGAGACCCCTGGGAAGCTGGCCGGCACCATCGGCGAGACGGTGGATGAGATCAGGGCGGCTGGGGGCGTTGCCATCGGAGTCCGCTGCGATATCACCGACGAGGCGGATGTGGAGGCCATGGTCGGCACGGTCCTTGGAGAGTTCGGCTCAGTAGACATCATGGTCAATAGCGCCGCGGTCATTCTGTTCGACAAGATTATCGACACCACGTTTAAGCGCTGGGACCTGCTCTATCGCGTCAATGTCCACGGCGCCTTCCTTGTCACCAAGGCGGTCCTCCCCCACATGATAGAGCGACGCCGTGGAAGTATCATCCAGCTCACCTCCAGGGCCGCTACCAACATCACCCCAGGCGGCACCCATTACGGCTCCACCAAATCGGCCCTGGAGCGCCTGTGCGTCGGTCTGGCTGCGGAGGTCAAGGAGTACAACATCGCCGTGAACTGTCTCGACCCCGGAGGGGTCAAGACGGAGGGAGCTGTGTTCACCCGCCCACGGGATTTCGACTGGGCTGGATGGGTCGAGCCGATAGAGGTCGGCCCCGTGGCGGCTCACATGGCCGTGCAAGACGCCAAAAGCATGACCGGCCAGGTTATCCGACGCCCGGAGTACCGGGGGAAATGACTCCCGTTCCAGCGCTTTGCCATCAAGGCTGATCGACCTACAGGACTCGACTGGAGGCACAGATGCTGAGCCCGTACACGGTCCTGGACCTGACGGACGACCGCGGCGAGCTGGCAAGCATGGTCCTGGGAGACCTGGGCGCCGACGTTATCAAGATCGAGCCGCCGGAGGGTTCGACAAGCCGCCGGACGGGGCCATTCCTGGAGGACGCGCCGGAGCCGGAGCGCAGCCTCCACTTCTTCGCCTACAACCGGAACAAGCACGGGGTCACGCTGGACCTCCGCGAGGAAGGCGGGCGCCGCGCCTTGCTGCGTCTCGCCCAGAAGGCCGATTCCATCATCGAATCGGCGCGTCCGGGGGAGATGGCGGCGATGGGCCTGGGCTTCGAAGCCCTTCGTAAAGCCAACCCCCGCATTATCTATGTCGCCATCACTCCCTACGGGCAGGACGGCCCATACGCCGAATTCGCGGCCAGCGACCTGACCCTGGCCGCCATGGGCGGGCCCATGAGCCTGCAAGGAGACCCGGAGCGTCCGCCGGTGCGGGTTACCGTCCCCCAGGTATGGAGCCATGTCTCCGTGGAGGCCGCCGTAGGTGCGCTGACGGCCCACGCCCGGATGCTGAAGACCGGCGAAGCCCAATTCGTCGACATCTCCGCGCAGACCGTCATGGTCTGGACGATGCTGAACGCCATGGTGGCCCACGCCATTCACGGAGCGGACACCAACCGCAACGGACCTGTGCTTCAAATGGGAAGCCTGAACGTCCCCGTCATCAATGAGTGCGCCGATGGCTACGTGTTGGTGTTCGGCACTGGCCCCGTCCTGGCAAAAATGATGCCTTGGCTGGTGGGGGATGGGATAGTGCCTCCTGAATGGATCGACGGTGAGGAGTGGCAAACGTGGGACGTGCGGCTTTTTAGTCAGCAGCCGATACGGTACAGTCTGGAAGAGGTCACTGAAGCGATTCGGCGCTACGTCCGGCCATACACCAAACGAGATCTCCTGGAGCGAGGTCTACGAGAAGGGGTTACCATAGCGCCGGTAAGCACCATGGAAGATGTGGCCCGTTTCAGACAGTTGGAGGAACGCGGCTACTGGCTCCAAGCGCCCCTGTCAAATGGAGGCCAGGCCCCTGTACCAGGCGTCTTTGCCCGCCTCACGAAGACCCCCATGAGCGTCCGGCGATGGCCGCCGAAGCTTGGAGAGCACAACCTGGAAATCTTGGGGGCACAGGAACAACGATGAGTGACGCGTTACCGTTCGATGGGCTCAAAGTTGCCGACTTTTCCTGGATCGGCGTCGGCCCCATAACCGCGAAGGCCCTGGGCGATCACGGGGCCACAGTTGTCCGAGTGGAATCGGAAAGCTCTATAGACCGCCTTCGCGTCGTCGGTCCGTTCAAGGACGGGGTCGCCGGAATAGACCGGTCCCAGTTCTTTGCCGATTTCAACAGCAGCAAGCTGGGCGTGACCTTGGACTTGAAGAACCCGGCGGGAAGAGAGATCGCTTACCGCCTCATCGCGTGGTCAGACCTGTACATCGAAAGCTTTACCGCCGGCACAATGGACGAGCTGGGGATAGGCTACGATACGGCCCGGAGCCTGAACCCCGGCATCATCATGGTCAGCACCTGCCTGATGGGGCAGACCGGCCCCGCGGCAGCCTTCGCCGGCTACGGCTACCACGCTGGAGCGGTCGCCGGTTTTTACGAGGTAACCGGCTGGCCCGACCTGCCACCTGATGGCCCCTGGATGGCCTACACCGATACGGTCGCTCCGCGGTTTCTGACGGCGACGGTCATGGCCGCCCTGGACCATCGCCGCAGGACGGGAGAGGGTCAGTATATCGACGCAGCCCAAATAGAGATGGCCCTTCATTTCCTGGCGCCCCAGATCATCGATTTCAGCGTGAGTGGACGCCTGGCGACCCGTAACGGAAACCGGTCGGATTCAGCCGCCCCTCACGCGGTCTACCCCTGTAAAGGGGAGGACCAATGGTGCGCCATTGCGGTAGAGTCCGAGGCGCAATGGAAGGCGTTGCGACAGGCCATGGGGGGCCCGGCGTGGTCGGAGAACAGCAAGTTCCAGGCGGCCTCCGGCCGCCTGGAAAACCAGGATGAGCTCGACCGCGACATGAGCAGCTGGACCAAGACGATGACGCCACAAGAGGTCCTGCAACGGCTCCAGTCCGTCGGAGTGCCCTCAGGGGTCGTGCAGAGGAGCAGCGACTTGCTTCAGGACCCTCAGCTGGCCCACCGAGGTTTCCACCGTTACCTGGAACACGGGGAGATGGGCGTTGTCCCCTACGCCGGCCATCAGTTTCGCATCGCTGGCTATGACAACGGCCCGCGCTGGGCCTCGCCCACCCTCGGCCAGCACAATGAGGCCGTCCTCCGGGAGGTCCTGGGCATGTCGGAGGATGACATCACTGAGGCGGTGGTCTCCGGGGCTGTATCCTGAACGGCCTATTTCCCATGTGCTGGAGCGCTGGATGAAGGTCGGACTTCTGTTCTCCCATCGTAACCCGGCCCCGTGGGAGATTCCGTGGCACCAGCTCTATGCGGAGACGATGGAGCAGGTGCTCTTCGCCGAACAGCTGGGCTTCGACGGCGTCTTCACCACCGAGCACCATTTTACGGAAGAGGGCTACTCCCCCGCGATCATGCCTATCGAAGCAGCCTGGGCCGCCAGGACGCAGCGGGTCAATATCGGTTCCTTCGTCTTGCTGCTCTGTCTTCAAAACCCGCTTCGGCTGGCCGAAGACGCAGCCACCGTGGATATCATCTCTAACGGACGCCTGATACTGGGGATGGGGCTGGGATACCGTGCCGAGGAATTCCAGGGCTTCGGCATCCCAAAGAAGCGTTCGGGCCGGATCATGGACGAGGCCCTGGAGGTACTTATACGGGCCTGGACGGAGGAGCGGTTCAGTTTCCAGGGCGAGTTCTTCAACTTCCAAGAGGTCTCCATGACTCCCAAGCCGGCGCAGAGGCCCCGGCCTCCGATCTGGGTTGGCCGGGCGGGCAAGGCGGGGGTGCGCCGGGTCGCCCGCTTCGACCTGGAGGGCTTCGCCGACGCCCCCAACGACGAAAACTATCAGCGTTACCTGCAACACTGTGAGGAGTACGGGAACAAACCCAAGGCCCAAGGCCAGGTCCTGCTCTTCGGCCACGTCCACCGGGACCGCGAAGCGGCCTGGGCGGAGGCCGAGCCCCACGCTGCCCACATTCACCGGGAATATCGGGCCTGGCTGTGGCAGCATGGCGATACCAGGATTTTCCGGAACGACCTGGAGAGGGACTTTATCGTGGGAGACCCGGCCCATTGGCGGGAAAGACTGACGGAGGTTATCGCCCGAAGAAGTGGCGGCCTGGCCCCGAGCTATGTTATCGTCCAGCTTCAGCTTGCTGGAATGCCTCATGCACAGGTGATGCAATCGATGGAGCTCTTCGCGGGCGAGGTGCTCCCTCATCTGCGGAAGAGTTCTTAGCGGCTGACCCCGGCGCCGCGACGACGTTTAACGGTCAGACTAAGCAAGGAGGCTTGCAGTGAGTGACCAGCATCTCGTACAAAAGCTGGAACAGGTATGGGCGTCGTTGGCGGACCTCTGTTCGACATTCAGCGAGCAGGACTGGAAGAAAGCCACCGACTGTCCCGGATGGTCGGCGCAGGACCACCTGTCTCACCTGGCTGGCAGCGAAGCTCGTTACGCGGGCCATGCAGCTCCGGAGCACACGCCGCCCCATTTTGACTGGGTGAGAAACGATATCGGAGAGCGAAACGAGGTGGTGGTTGACCTGCGACGGCCTTGGCCGGGTGAAAGGGTGTTTCAGGAGTTTAAAGAGGTCACCGGGGAGCGCCTGAAGACCCTGCAGGACATGAGCCCCGACGAATTCTCGGAGAAGACCCAGACCCCCATCGGGCCTGGGGCCGTTCGAGACCTGCTGGCTATACGGGTCTTTGACGCCTGGGTACATGAGCAGGACATTCGCCGCGCCGTCGGAAGGCCAGGTCACATGACCGGGCCGGTGGCGGAGCACTCCATGGGAAGGGTAACCATGGCGATGCCTTTTGTCGTCGGAAAAAAGGCCCAAGCGCCCGATGGCTCGACCGTGATGTTCGAGATCACGGGACCAACCGCGGGCACTATGGCCATCGGCGTCAGCGGAGGACGCGCCCAGGAGATCAGCTCGTTCACTGATGGACCTACCGTGCATCTCACGATGGACTTGGAGACGCTCTCATGCCTGGGCTGCGGTCGATGGGAGCCTGGCAAGGCCCTGGAGTCGGGCAAGGTCCGCATAGCGGGAGAGCAAGCTTTGGGGGAGAGAATCGTAGCAGAGATGAACTTCATGCTTTGACGTGGCCGGGCAAGGACACCGTGGTGGCAGGCCGCCTCTTCGTCCTTCGGCGGACGAGCGGATAACTCGCCGTTTGTGTTGAGACCGTCGGACCGTGACGGTGAGTCAGTAGTTGTACCGTTGCTTCCACGGGTGACGGCTGGTGTATAATACGGCGACTTTTTCCCCGTTGAGGGCCCCGCATCCGTGTGGGGCACAACGACCGTCGATCGGAGGGTGAGCGAGGCACCATGGAATTCCGCATAGCTGTATTGCCCGGCGACGGCATTGGCCCCGAAGTCGTTGGCCAAGGTACGAGACTCTTAGAGGTGCTGGGTAAGCGTTGCGGTCATCGCTTTGACTTCCATCACGGTATTATCGGCGGCGGGGCCATAGACAAACTGGGAACGCCTCTTGATGACGATACTCTGGCGATGTGCCGCGGTAGCGACGCGGTGTTGCTGGGGGCAGTGGGCGGCCCCCAATGGGATAGCCCGCAGGCCACCATCCGCCCTGAGGACGGGTTGTTGCGGCTTCGCCGCGAGCTCAAGCTCTTCGCCAATCTACGACCTATCAAGACCTTCCCCCAGCTGGTAGATTCGACCCCCCTCAAGCCGGAGCTGGTGGAGAACGTGGACATGGTCGTCATCCGAGAGCTGACCGGAGGCCTCTACTTCGGCAAGCCTAAACAGCGGTGGCAGAGCAGCCGTGGCAGACGGGCCGTCGACACCCTCTCCTACACCGAATCGGAGGTAGAGCGGGTCTTGCGTGTCGGCTTCGGCCTGGCCCAGGGCCGGAGGGGAAAGCTCACGTCCGTTGATAAAGCCAACGTGCTGGAGACCTCCCGCTTGTGGAGGGAGATCGCCATGGAGCTTTCTCCTGAGTACCCGGAGGTGGAGCTGCGCCATATGTTGGTGGATACCTGCGCCATGGCCCTGATACGCAACCCCGCCGACTTTGACGTCATCGTCACGGAGAACACCTTTGGCGACATCCTCACCGACGAGGCAGCGGTGCTTGCCGGCTCGATGGGCATGCTGCCCTCCGCCAGCCTTGGCGGAGCGGCTCTGACCAAGCGTTGGACCCGGGGGAGCGGACGCGGCTTCGGCCTCTACGAGCCCATCCATGGAAGCGCGCCCGACATCGCAGGGCAGAACAAGGCGAATCCCATGGCGACGATCCTCAGCATCGCCATGATGCTCCGCTTCTCCCTTGGCCTTCATCGCGAGGCCGGCATGGTGGAGGCGGCGGTGCGCGAGGTCCTCGACGGCGGGTTTCGCACGCCCGACATCGCCGACGGCAAGGCGGTCCTGGAAGAGCGCGTCAAGATTGTCGGCACACGAGAGATGGGCAGCCTCATCGCAGACAGGCTGAAAGACTCGGGATGAGCCTCGGGGACCTGGCGTGATCCCTATCTCCGATCCGGACCTTCAGCGCCGCTCACGGCCGTATGTCAATATAGCCCTCATCTCCATCACCGGCCTCATCTTCCTCTACGAGCTGGCCCTCGGTCCAACGGAAAGGTCCCTCTTCTTCTATCGCTATGGGCTCATCGCGAGAGAGATTACCGAGGGGATTAGCTTTGAGGTGATCCGGGCCGACGGCGGCGCCCTCCTCGATATTGAGTCCCCAATCCCCACCTGGGGGACCGTATTCACCTCCATGTTCATTCACGCGGATTTCTTCCATTTCGCCTTCAACATGCTCTTCCTGTGGGTCTTTGGCGATAACATAGAGGACCGCATGGGGCACCTGAAGTACCTGTTGTTCTACCTGGGCGGAGGACTGGCCGCCACGTGGACTCAGATCGCGATATTCCCGAACGCTGAAGTTCCCCTTATCGGCGCCAGTGGAGCTATCGCCGCGGTGCTGGGGGCCTATCTGCTGCTCTACCCCCTCAGCAAGATCCGGACGATGATATTCTTCTTCTTCATCACCTTTGTGCGCATCCCAGCGGCGTTGCTGCTGGGCTTCTGGCTGCTGCTGCAGTTCGTCAGCGGCATCGGCGATTTAGGGCCTTCAGCCCAATCGGGCGGGACCGCGTACTGGGCTCATATCGGCGGCTTTGGCGCAGGCCTGCTGGCCGCTGTCGCTTTTAAGGTCCTGCTCTGGAAGGAACCCCTTTGGCCCAGACGCCGCGGCCCTCCGAAGTATTGGCCTTGGGAGGATGACCCTCGATTCCAGTAAGAAGGCGTGCTAGACTCGGCAGTGAGCGGTATTGTAAGGAGGTGGAGAAGGTACAAGCTCTTTTCTGTTTCTGGCACTACCCCTACCGAAAGTCCGCTGGCCGATAAAGCGGTAGAAGATAACGGGGAGGAAGGCCGGCGGGCCACCGGAAAACCACCCTGGGGCTCAAGGACCGAAGGCGCAGGAGCTTCTGGCAATATGCCAGGCTAGTTGGAGAACCGGGTGGGAAAGGATGAAGGTAACGCTCCCGAGCAAAAGCTCGGGAACGTTTTTTTCGGCCCACGCCTCGGCAATATCCGTAGACATGGCATGGGGCGCCCTTTATAATCATGGCAGTAAACGCAGATTGGGCCATTGAGCCAGTCCTCACAGACTAGAAATGCAGGCGGACGGCGAGTGTCGGCACTCGAAAGCTCGAGTCCGCATGTTGGGAAACAGGCCAGAGTGTCCCCCTTATCCGTAGACGAACTCCGAGACAAGTCCAAGGTCCTCCGGCAGCATATCGTCACGATGACGTCGGCGGCGAATAGCGGCCACCCCGGAGGTTCCCTTTCAGCGATAGACGTCATGGCAGCCCTGTACTTCAGGGTCATGCGTCACGACCCCCTCAACCCCCGCTGGGAGGACCGCGACCGCTTTATCCTCAGCAAGGGCCACTGCTGCCCCGCCCTCTACGCCGTTCTTGCCGAGGCCGGCTACTTCCCCGTGGAGGAGCTGATGACCTTCCGCAAGATCGATAGTCTGCTACAGGGGCACGCCCACATCAGGACCCCCGGGGTGGAGATGTCCTCCGGCTCGTTGGGACAGGGCCTATCCTTCGGCATCGGTGTCGCCCTGGCCGCACGACTAAACGGGGGTACACACAAGATCTACGTCATGATGGGCGACGGCGAGTGCGATGAAGGAGAGGTCTGGGAAGCGGCAATGGCCGCGGCCCATCACAAGCTGGGCAACATCGTCGCTATCGTCGATCGCAACGGCATCCAGAATGACCGTCCCACCGACCTGGCCATGGAACTTGAGCCGCTGGCCGACAAATGGCGGTCGTTCCGCTGGAATGTCGAGCACGTAGACGGCCACGATATGGAAGCGGTGGTCAAAACGCTGGAGCGGGTCCGCAGCATGGCGGGACCCACGGTGGTTATCGCCAAGACCGTCAAGGGCAAGGGTGTCAGCTTCATGGAGAACAACCCTGCCTTTCACGGCAAGGCCGCCAATGCGGAGGAGCTGGAGATTGCCCTAAAGGAGATCTCCCAGGCATGACGGCCACAGCTTCAACGCGGGAGCGGTACGGCGAGGTCTTGGTACAGCTTGGGGAAGAGAACCCGGACATTGTTGTCGTGGGCGGAGACCTGAACATTTCGGTCTGCACCGCGCCCTTTGGCAAGAAGTACCCCGACCGTTTCTTCGACATGGGGGCGGCCGAGCAGAACATGGTGGCCGTCGCCGCGGGCCTGGCCTCAAGTGGCAAGATCCCATTCGTGAGCACCTTCGCTGTTTTCGCCACCGGACGTGCTTTCGATCAGCTCCGGGTTGGCGTATCCCAGCCCAATCTGAACGTCAAAGTGGTGGCGACCCACGCGGGGCTCGTCACCGGTGAGGACGGCATCTCAGCCCAGTCCATAGAGGACCTGTCCCTGATGTGCGCGTTGCCCTCTTTCAGCGTCGTCGTTCCAGCGGACGCGCTGGAGACCGAGCAGGCGGTACGGACGGCGGCCCAGACCACCGGTCCCATGTACATTCGCCTGTGCCGGCCGGTTACGGAGCTCATCCTCCCTGAAGACTACAAGTTTCAGCTGGGCAAGGCAGCGGTGCTCAGGGAGGGTAAGGACGCCACTATCATAGCCTGTGGGATCATGACCTCGGCGGCGTTGAAGGCCGCCGAGTTCCTGGCCGCCGCCGGAGTCCAATGCCGCGTGCTCAACATGGCGACCGTCCGCCCCGTGGACAGCGAGGCCATCATTCGCGCAGCCAACGAGACCGGCGCGATCGTCACCGCTGAAGAGCATCTACCCCACGGAGGGCTTGGCAGCACCGTCTCGACGGTGGTGGTCCAGAACTGTCCGGTCCCCATGAGCCTCGTCGCTATACCGGACGGCTACGCCCAGTCCGGCAAGCCGGACCAGCTCCTGGAGCGGTATCACCTGACCGCCGCGGATATCGAGAAGTCCGTTCGCGACGTCGTCCGGCGCAAGGGCGCCGCCGCGACCAGGCCTTGAGGCCACATGCCGCTCACCATCCGGCCTTGCCTTCAGCCTCCTCCTCTTCCTCTTCTTCCTCGAAGTCCTGCGCGCTGAAGGTGCCGACCTCCCTGCCCTGGTACACCACAACCACGAAGTCCTCGCAAGAGGCGTCGGCGGACATGACCAGCTCCTGGTCTATGGCCTCGATCATGTCCTGGACCTCTTCCTGGGTGATACTCTCGGTGACGTTCAGGGTCCCATGAACGATTGAGGGAGTGAAGTGCAGGTCCACCCTGCCGACAGGGTCCTCTCCGTCCAGGATGATATACGCTTCCGAGCTGGGGGTCCTGCATTCTCGCTCAAAGCGGTACTCAGCCATCGGCATCCTCCGGGGTTTTCGATCGCCTACCGCGACCTATCGGTGCGCCGGCGAGGGAGCGTCTGGTTACCCGCTATCCACGGAACCCAGTATAACAGAGGCGGAAAGTCTTCTTTGGCGCCTCAGGGCCTGGTCTGACCGCTGCCCAGAACGGTCCACTTGTATGTGGTGATCTCCCGAAGGCCCACGGGCCCGCGGGCGATCGTCTTCTGGGTCGAATCGATGATCTCGCCACCCAGGCCGAACTGGGCACCGTCGGTAAACTGGGTGCTGGCATTGACGTACACGACGGCGGTATCGACCTCGTCGACGAAGCGCATGGCCGCCGAGTAGTCCTCGGTAATAATGGCGTCCGAATGCCCCGTGCCGAAGCGGAAGACGTGCTCCATGGCCTCGTCTAGGGAGGCCACAACCTTCACGGCGGCCGCCAGCGCCAGGAACTCCTTGCCGAAATCATCGGGTGAGGCCGCCAAGAGCTTTAACCTCGGTATCGCTTGCCCTCGCAAGACTCCCAGACTGGCCTCGTCACACCGCATCTCCACCCCAGACGGGGCCCAGACCCGGGCCAGGGCCGGCAGAAACGCCTCGGCGACATCCCTGTGTACAATCACGGTGTCCAGGGCGTTGCAAATGCTGAACCTACGGGTCTTGGCGTTGTTGACCACGCCCACGGCCTTATCCAGGTCGGCGGTCCGGTCCACATAGGTGTGGCAGACGCCGATGCCGCCTGTGAGGACCGGCATTTTGGCGTTCTCCGCCACGTGCCGGATGAGGTCAGCCCCGCCTCGGGGCACCATCAGGTCGATGAGCCCCCGCATAGCCAGCATCTCATCGACCAGCCGCCGGTCCGTGGAGGCCACAAACTTCACCGCATCCCGCGGCCCACCCGCATCCGCAAGAGCATCGCGGACCAGGGATGACAGGACCTGATTGGAGTTGAACGCCTCCTTGCCGCCCCGCAGCACCACGGCGTTCCCCGACTTGATGCACAGGCTGGCTATATCCACCCCCACGTTGGGGCGGCTCTCGAAGATCGCGCCGATGACGCCCAGGGGCACCCGCCGCTTGCCTACCTGAAGGCCGTTGGGCAGGAGCCGCACGTCGAAGGACTCCCCGACCGGGTCGGGAAGGTCCGCGACGGTGCGGACGTCATTGGCCACCCCCTCCAGCCGCTCGGGCGACAGAAGCAGCCGGTCAAGCACAACATCAGTGAGGCCGCCTTGCTTCCCCTGCTTATAGTCCCTTTGGTTGGCGGAGAGGATCTCATCCTGGCGCTGCTGTATGGCATTGGCGATGGCCAGGAGGGCCCGGTCCTTCACTTGCGTGGAGAGCCTGGCAAGCACCCGCGAAGCAGCCTTGGCGGCCTCGGCCTGTTTTCTGAGCTCTTTAGCTGCGTCCTTCGTTGGCATCACGCCTGCCTGCTTGTCGTTCCGAGCCGCCTACCCGTCCTTCTGGGTTGCCTGCTTGTCCTTCTGAGTGGCCTGCTTGTCATTCTGAGTGGAACGAAGAATCTGGGTGGGGCCTCTGAGAATCCAGGCAGCATGGCCATTGCACCATCAGCCGGTGCTCGTTGACGGCTCGATAAGCACCATGTCGTTGCGGTGCACCACCTCGTCGCTGTACTTGTATCCCAACAGCTTCTCCGCCTCCCCCGTCTTGAGCCCCTTGATCTTCCCTAGCTCCAGGGCGCTGTAGTTGGTCAGGCCGCATCCTACCTGGCCGCCGCCCTCGTCACATATCTCTACCAGATCACCCCGGCCGAAATCACCGTGGACGCTGAGAATACCCGCCGGAAGCAGGCTCCGATGGTCGGTCGTCAAGGCGTAGGCGGCGCCGGCGTCGACGACGATCCGCCCTCTGGAGCCTGCGCCGCTGAGCATCCACCGCCGCCGGCTGTCCAGCCTGGTCGCCGTCGGCTCGAACAAAGTGCCGATCGCCTCGCCCGTGGCGAGGCGCGGAAGAACGTCCGGGACGCGGCCGTTGGCGACCGCGACGACGACCCCCGACGAGGTGGCGGTCTTGGCGGCTTGCAGCTTTGTCACCATTCCCCCCCTGCCGCGATTGGAGCCCTTGCCGCCGGCCAGCCCCTCGATGCGACGGTCGATCTGCTCCACCCTGGACAGCAGCTCCGCGTGAGGGTTCCGCCTGGGGTCCGAGGTGTAAAGGCCGTCGATGTCGCTCAGGATCGCCAGCAGGTCCGCATCCACCAGGTTTGCAATCATGGCGGACAGATGGTCGTTATCGCCGAAGACCACCGGGCCGATCTCCTGAATCGCTACCACGTCGTTCTCGTTAACGATGGGGACCACCCCCAGCTCCAGGAGCCCGTTCAACGTATTCCGGACGTTCAGGTATCCTTCCCGGTCGTCCAGGTCCGAGTTGGCGATAAGGGCCTGGGCCACTTTGACGTCATGAGCCCCAAAAAACTCCTGGTATGTCTGCATCAATCTGCCCTGCCCCACCGCCGCCAGTACCTGCTTGAACGGCACATCCTTCCGGACCCTGGACAGCCCCAGGACTTGCCGGCCCACCGCGATGGCGCCGGAGGTAACGACGATGACCTGGACCCCCTGCCGGTGCAGCCCCGCGAGCTGTCCGACCAGGGATCTGACCAGGGTGAGATCGAGTCCTTCGCCGCCGCCCGTAAGCAGGTTCGTGCCCAGCTTGGCGACGATCCGGGAGTAGGGAAGACCGGTAACCTTTGCCACGATACCTCTCTTTAGAGCAGAGAGCCAATTATAGCATGGGGCCACGTTTCGAACTGACCTCTAACCTGTTAGAATGGCCGCACGGGGTAGTCGTCAGTGACTAGCCCTTCTTGGTGTTGGAGCAAAGGTTGAAGCTGACTGGCCTGATCCCGCTGCTAGACGGGCTGCCTGAATATGGCAGCCTGAAGCGGACATTGCTTAACGGAGAAAGCGGTGCTGTAACGGCGACCCTGGCCGACGCCGCGAAGCCGCTGCTGCTGACCACGCTGTGGCAGGAGGCCCAACGCCCGGTCATGGTGGTCACGGCCCGGCCCGAATCGGCCCGCCAGCTTTACGACCAGATCTCCCTCCACTACGGGGACGACCAGGCGGTCCAGCTCTTGCCCGAACCCGACTTCTTGCCCTATGAGCGCCTGGTGTCGGATAGGACAACGGTCCAGCAACGGATCGAGGTTCTGGCCGGACTGGTGGGGGTCGTTTCGGGTCCGTCACCCCTGGTCATCGCCTCGGCCTACGCCGTCGCGTCCAGGACGGTCGATCCTGTCCGATTCAGGGAGAGCACCGTCACCGTGTCGCGAGGGGACAGGGTCTCGCTCCTGGAACTGCTGCGCCGCTGGCAGGCCCTGGGCTACGAGATGGAGGATGCCGTTGAGGTTCCCGGCTCGATGAGTCGCAGGGGCGGTATCCTGGATATCTACCCACCCACATATCAACAACCGGTCAGGGTCGAGCTCTTCGGCGACAACATCGAGAGCCTCCGCTTTTTCGATCCCGCCACCCAGCGCTCGGCAGAGCAGGCGCAGTCCATCACCGTCACCCCGGCGGTGGAGATGCTGGCCGCTGGCAGGAGCGACCTCCCGGAGAAGCTGCCCCTGCGCGGCTGCAACGAGGAGGCGCGAGAGCGCATCGCCGAGGAGCTTCGCATGCTCGCGGCGGGGGAGAAATTCGAGGAGATGGAGTTCTACGCCCCCCTTCTCAACGAGGGTTGGGTCGTGGACTACCTGCCCAAGGAATCGCTCCTGGTCCTGGACGAGCCACAGACGATCCGGCAGGTCCTGGAGGATATCTCGGCCCAGGCAGCCGAGCTCAAGGCAGACCTGGTAGCCAAGCGAGAGTTACCCCGGATCTTTCCCAGCCCACTGCACGACGCCAAAGAGATGGAGCGACGGGTCGCAGAGTTTCCCCACCTCCTCAGGCTGGAGTCCTTTGGAGAAGGGAAAGGCACCTTTCCGTTCTCGGGCGCTCCTGCATATGCCGGCCGCACCCGGGTCCTGTTGGACGAGATACGGCAGATGCTCAGTGCCGGGCAGCGGGTCATCCTCGTGAGCCAGCAGGCGCCTCGCCTCGCCGAGCTGCTGGGGGAGGCTACGGTACCCTTCCAGCAAGCCGAGGCCGTCGAATCGATGCCGCCCCTGGGGTCTCTCACGGTTGTCCACGGCTCCCTGACAGAGGGATGGGTACTGCCCCAGGAGCAGACGGTCTTACTGACCGACGCGGAGATCTTCGGGATCAACAAGCAGCGGCGTTACATGCGGCGACGGGTCGTCAAGCGGCAGCCCTTCGTATCGGACCTGGCCGTGGGCGACTACATCGTTCACGTGGACCACGGGGTGGGCCGCTTCGTCGGCACCACGCTCCGCAGCGTGGAGGACCGGGAACGGGAGTACATGGTCCTGGAATACGCGGCCGACGATCGCTTGATGGTGCCCACGGACCAGATAGACCGGGTCGGCCCGTACGTCGGCTCCAGCGACCGGCCTCCAGCGCTGACTCGGTTGGGGACCCAGGAGTGGAATCGGCTCAAGCAGCGGGTCAGGGCCTCGACGGAGACGGTAGCCAGGGACCTTCTGAGCATCTATGCCGCCCGGGAGGTCGTCGTCGGTCACGCCTTTGGCGAGGATACTCCGTGGCAGCAAGAAATGGAGGCCTCGTTCCCCTACGTCGAGACCCCAGACCAGCTCCGGACCATCGCCGAGGTCAAGGAGGACATGGGCCGGGCCAAGCCCATGGACCGGCTCGTCGCCGGCGACGTGGGGTACGGAAAAACGGAGGTCGCCCTGAGGGCCGCCTTCAAGGCGGTGATGGAGGGTATGCAGGTGGCCGTTCTGGTGCCCACCACCGTGCTGGCGCAGCAGCACTTCAATACGTTCCGTGACCGGCTGGCGCCCTTCCCGGTCAACGTGGAGATGCTGAGCCGTTTTCGCTCCGATAAGGAGCAGGAGCAGGTGGTCGAGGGGCTGAACGCCGGATCGGTGGATATCTGCATCGGGACCCACCGGCTGCTGCAGAAGGACATAGGCTTCAAGAACCTGGGGCTCGTCATCGTGGATGAGGAGCAGCGGTTCGGCGTGGCCCACAAGGAGCGTCTCAAGGAGATGCGCAAAGAGGTGGACGTGCTGAGCATGAGCGCCACCCCCATACCCCGGACGCTGTACATGGCCATGGCCGGGGTCCGCGATATGAGCGTCATGGAGACGCCGCCGGAGGAACGTCTGCCCATCAAGACCTACGTGGCCCAATACGACGAGAAGCTGATTCGCGAGGCGGTCCTGCGGGAACTGGAGCGCGGCGGGCAGGTCTTCTTTGTCCACAACCGCGTGTACAGCATCGGCCTCATCGCCGAGCGCCTCACCCGCCTGGTCCCGGAGGCGACGGTGCTCATAGGACACGGGCAGATGCCCGAGGAGACGCTAGAATCGGTCATGCTGAAGTTCTCCCAGGGAGAGGCGGACATCCTGGTCTCGACGACGATCATCGAGTCGGGCCTGGACCTGCCAAATGTCAACACCATGATCATCAACGACGCTGATCGTTTCGGCCTGGCGCAGCTCTACCAACTACGCGGGCGGATCGGGCGGGGGGCCAACCGTGCCTACGCCTATTTCCTCTATAAAGCCGACAAGGTCCTGACGGAGACGGCGGAGAAGCGGCTCAAGACGATCCTGTCAGCCACCGAGCTGGGTGCGGGGTTCCGCATCGCCATGCGCGACCTGGAAATTAGAGGCGCGGGCAATATGCTGGGGGTGGAGCAGCACGGCCAGATCGCCGCCGTGGGGCTGGACCTGTACGTTCGGCTGCTCGCCCAGGCCGTCGAGGAACTCAAGGCCGCGGCGGACGGGGGCGTTGCCCCTCCGGACCTGTTACGGCCCGCGCCCTCCATCGACCTGCCGATGCCGGCCCATCTGCCGGACAGTTACGTGACCAACTTGACCGCCCGCCTTGGCCTCTATCAGCGCATGGCCAGGGTACGGGAGCCGACGGAGATCGACGCCCTGGCGGAGGAGCTCAAAGACCGGTTCGGCCCGTGGCCGGAGCCGGTGGAGAACCTGCTGTTCATGCTGAAAGTGAAGCTGCTGGCGGCCAAGGCCGGCGTCCTGAGCATCTCTCACCAGACCGGAGAGCTGGTCTTGGCCGGCGACGAGAAGACGTGGGTTGGCCTGCTGGGCGTGCAGCGTCCCTTCGGCGACGGCGTGCGCATCGGCCATACCAGGGTGCGCCTGGATATCAAGCGCTTGGGCAACCGCTGGCGCAACGTGCTGCAGCGCATGCTGAGCCGCGTGGGGGATGGGGCGTAGGGCCTAAGCGCTCTTATGCCCTTTAAGCCACTCAGGGTCGCGCAGCCGACGAACGCGAAGAACCCCCTCAGCCCACAAACCTTACCACCTCATCGAGGCCGCCGATGCGGTCCACGTCGTCGAAGGAGGTCAGGAGGCCGTCGCGGTCCAACAGCACGGGATGGATGCCTACCCCCCGCGCGCCGACGACGTCGCCGTGGTACTGGTCGCCGACGTGGAGGGCCTCCTGGGGCTCGACCCCGGCCATATCCAGGGCCGTCTGAAATATCTTGGCGTGGGGTTTCTCCGCGCCGGCGCTTTGTGAGGAGACGGCGACATCCACCAGGTCCCCCATGCCGAGGTCGCGGCAGCTCTCCTCCAGGTCCTGGTACATGTTGGAGATGACCCCGATGATCAGGCTGACCTTTTTGAGCCCCCGCAGGGCCGGAAGCGCGTCGTCGAAGAGTGCAAGCTTTTGCGGGAGCTTACGTACACGGCCCCAGACCTTGTCAGCCAGCTCTTCAGAGGCGTCCACACCCGCGCCCTGGAGAATCAGTCGCTCATACCGGGCGAAGAAGGCCCGCCGCTCCTCCCGAGAGAGCTGGACGATATGCCGCACCGCATTCTGCTCGGTCATGAGATCATCGGCCTCGACGTATCCCCTGGGAATGCCCGCTGGGTCCAGCTCCAGGCCGAACTCGCGAGCGGCCTCCATTTGCAGCACCTCTCGGGGCGGCGCGAAGGTCGCAAGGGTGTTGTAAAGGTCAAAAAAGACGGCTTTGATCATGGATGCGAGGAAAGGCGTGGTCAGAGTGGCGGGGCCATTGTAACATGGCGCATGGGCCCCCCGTGGTCTGGCAAACGTGACAAGAATGGACCTGTCGAAGGACGGAAGAAAGGCGGAGGCACCTATGCCGGCGGTCGACTGGCGGGCATTCGGCGAAAGAGTCCTGGATTTCCTGTTCACACCCCGATGCGTCGGGTGCCAGCGGGAGGGATCGTACCTCTGCGGGCCGTGCCTCGACGGGGCACGCCCCCTGGACGTTGCTTACAACCCTGATACAGCCATGGCCGGCGCACTGCCGGCGGAGCCCGGCGCCCTGGAAGGGGTAGTATCGTGCTTCGTCATGGAGGGCACGGCGCGGGAGGCGGTGCACCATCTGAAGTACCGGGGTCTGCGGGCCATCGCGCAGGTCATGGGTACCCTCATGGCGGAGCGGGCCAGGCGAAGCGGCGTCGTGGCGGACACGGTGGTACCGGCACCTCTCCACCGGAAACGCCTCCGCGAGCGGGGCTACAACCAGGCGGAGCTACTGGCCAGGCATGTCGCCAACGGCCTGGACCTCCCTGCCGACGCCGAGGCGGCACAGCGGGTGAGCCACGGGACGCCCCAGGCCCGCTCCTCCGGCGTGGATGATCGCTGGGCCGCGGTCCAAGGAGCTTTCGAAGCTGCTCGCCGGTTAGACGGCCGCAGGGTGCTCCTGGTCGACGACGTCTACACGACGGGGGCCACGCTGGAAACATGCGGGCGGGCGCTCAAGGACGCCGGGGCGGTATCCGTATGGGGCCTGACCTTTGCCCGGGAACTGTAGGAAGCTGTCTCAACCGGCAACCGCTCCCGCCGGTGCGCCGCGAAGGTACAGCTCCCGCAGCGGGACCCTCATGACGCTGGCCACACCGACGGCCGCGAAGATGGCTCCCGTCACGGTCAAGACAACCGGCGCACCAACCGAATCCGCCAGGGAGCCATAGGCCAGGTTGGCCACCGCCATGACACCGCCAATGTGCCAAAGATAGAGGCTCATGACCCTCCCGCGAATGGCGTCAGGTACCACAGACTGCACGATGGTACCGGTAATGGTCATGAAGCCAGCCTGCGTCCCCCCCATGATCACCGCGAACAAGAGGGCCATCGACAGGTTGGGAGAAACGGCCAGCCCTATTGGCGCCAGGCCGCTGGCGACCCCCAGCACAAGGAGCAGCCTCCCCCGCGCTAGGTCACCCCGAGTTCCCGCGAGAGCCAGGACGACAACGAGGGCTCCAGCCCCGATGCCCATCATGAGAAGGCTGAACCTGACTCCATCGTTCCCCGCCCCCAGCTTCTCCTGGGATAGCACGGGGAGCATCGACTCAAACGACATGGTCAAGAGACAGTGGAGTACAACCAGAGTGCAGAGAGAACGCAATAGCCGGTCACGGTACACGTAAGCGGCGCCTTCCAAAAGATTGCCAATGCCACTCTTTTCAGGGTCGATTACCCCGGTAGATGAAGTCCGTATGCGAAGCACCATAGTTAGCCCAACCAGGTAAAAGACCGTGCACGCGATGAAGGCCCCGGAGACCCCCACCGTGGCCAAGAGGGGCAAAATGAGGAGCGGCCCCGTCAGGCGTGAGCCGTGTTGGGTGGCCTGGTTCAGGGCAATGGCGTTGAGCAGGCGCTCTCGCGGCACCAGATTGGGGAGTAGGGCCTGGGTAGCAGGCATCTGGATCGAGCGACCTACTCCGTTGATGAAGCCAAGCACCACCAGGTGCCAGAGCTCCAGCGACCCAACCAGGGCCAGGGCAGCCAGCGCCAGGATATGGGCCAGGTTTATTCCGAATGAAGCCGCCAGCAGGGTCCGCCGGTCTATACGGTCCGCCAGCAGCCCGGCAATAGGGGGCACCAGGAATAACGGGATCATGGCGGCGAAGGTGACGAGTCCCACCCACACCGAAGAGCCGGAGAGGGAGAATGCCTCCCAGCCTCGGGCCACGATGAGCGCCCAGGCCGCAGCACCGCCCGAGACATTGGCGACCCACAGCGTCCGAAAGTCCCGATGCTGCAAGGCTCCCAGAAAGTGATCAGCTATAGAACCCCGACCGCCGCCATGCCCCACGGTGCCTCCGTATCAGTGTCGAATTGGACCGCTGCACGGCAGCGTACCTTTTGCGGGTTCTTCAGTCAACGGTCAACCCCCGCCTGGTGTAAACCCACCGGCAAACGCTACAGCGGCCTTGGGGCACGACGGCCGATGCTCATTCGTGAAGCCGGTAGGGCTCTTCACGACCGTTACCGTCTTACGCTCTGTCCTCCAAGAAACCGCCTCTCGAATCATGGTATTCTAGAGTGTCATCATGGCGACCTGGTCAACCGGTAACACCAGTCTTATTCAGGTGCTCCGCACCGCGAAGCCCCCTTCGCCGAGATTCTTGGCGATCGGGGCTATAGCGCTTGCCATCTCCGCGGCGATAGTAGCGGGCCTTCGGGACTCGGCCCCAGGCTCTGGCCTATGGGCCGATATCGGAAAGTGGCAATTGGCCAACTTCTCCGCTGTGGTCGCTACGGTCGCCATTGCCACCGTAGGCCGGGTGTTGGTCCCCACGCGCCTGTACTCAGAGCCGTCACGAGCCCTGGCGCTGTCCTACGGCATCTACATGCTGGCCGGCGTCGTCGGAGGGTTGGCGCGGGTGGGCCCGATACATCTCCTTGACCTGAACGGAGGCCGCTCAGGCATTCTGCTTGATGCGGCAAACGTCGGTGCGATCCTCGGTGGGGCTTTATTCGTCGGGTTCGTGGCCAACCAGTACCAGGGTCTTGTCGAACGGATCCGGACTCAGCAGCAGATGCTCCACGACCGCATCGACGAGTTGGCGAACGAGAACATGGAGCGGAAGCGAGTAGAAAGGGCGCTGCGGGAAAGCGAAGAGCGCTCCCGGCAGAATGCCGAGACCCTGAAGGCGATCCAGTCCAGCATGACTGAAGGTATTGTGGTGTTCGATTCCACCGGCCATGTTCTCCAGATAAACAACGCGGCTCAAGCGATCATGGGAGTCGCTGAGGATGAAGCTCGGGGGATGGCAGCGAGGGACTTCATCCACGCCGCAAAAGGGACATTTGATCCACCAGACGCCGCCGAGTCTATGCTGCTCTCCCTGGAGCGCCCGGCCCCAGCGGCCCCCAGAACACACAAGCTTACCCTCAACGGCGACCAGGCCAAAGAGCTAGATCTGACTGTCTTCCCGATAGCTCTGGAGAGCGCCTCCAGCATGGCCGGAGTCTTGATACGAGACGTGACGACCGAGAGGGAGGTCGAAAGGCGCCGCAACACCTTTGTCTCCGTCGCATCTCACGAGCTTCGGAACCCTCTGGCCGCTATGATGGGCTACAGTGAGATGCTGGTCCGCAGAGATCCTCCGGAGCGCCGTAAGCGAAGATGGCTACAACATATCTATCAGGGCACGCGGCGCTTCGCTACTATCGTAGACGACCTGCTGAACGTTTCCCGGATCCAGTCAGGCAATCTGGCTATACGGCAGCAGCGCCTGTCGCTCCAAGACGTTCTTGAAGAGGTCTTGGGCGATGTGGATAAAGACTCGGGCAAACATTTCATCTCCTCCAACGTCGCTCACGACATTCCCGATTTGACCCTGGACCGGGAGAAGCTGATCCAGGTCTTCACCAATCTTCTGGACAACGCAATAAAGTACAGTCCCGATGGTGGAAGCATCAGCGTTACCGCCAAGTACGATACGAGTCGAGAGCGTGTCACCATTGCGGTAGCGGACTCCGGTATTGGCATCTCCTCGGAGCACCTGGAGGAGATCTTCACTCCTTTTCATCGCATCCGGCAACCGGCGACCGAAGGAATCCGGGGGACAGGTCTCGGACTCTACGTAGTGAAGGAGCTAGTCGAACTCATGGGTGGAGCCGTGCTGGTCGAGAGCGGCCTGGGTCGCGGCTCCACCTTCTCTATTGTTCTGCCCGTTGGGCCCGTAAGGGTCGACAACGTTCCGGCTCCGATTACGTTCAATTAACCGTGCTCTTCTCACTGCGGCACGCCAGGCGGTCCTCACCGCTTCATCACATCGACGCCACGAGGCCCCATCCGGGCCGGCCGCTGCTTCCTGGGCCTTTCAGTATCCTGTCCCTCGCCGTCATCCTCAGCCTCCTCCTCGCCGCTTGTGGCCGAGACGTCACCGTCATCGGTATCCTGGAGGTCCAGGTCTCTGACCCCATGGAGGAGACCCGGACCGGATTCCTGGAAACGCTCCTGGATGGCGGCTACAAGGCCGGGGAGAATGCCCGCTTCTTGCGTCGCAACGCCGATATACGCGATAAACCATTGCAAGAGTTGGCCCAAGCGTTCTATAGAGACGATGAGGTGGCATTACTGTTGGCGCTGTCCACAGAGGCATTGGGCGCCGCGCTTTCGGCCCCGGAAGACAGCTCCGTGGTAATCGACACCCCAATCGTTTTCGCCATGAGCGGCGACCCCGCCGCGGTACAGGCTGCGGTAGCCCCTGAGAAGTGGGCGCGGGTCACCGGCGCCGCGGCTTTACCTCCAGAGGCCAGCGTCATAAGGCTGGTGGGTCGGCTGTTACCCGAGATAACGACCCTTGGAATACTGTTCGTCTCGTCCGAGCCCGACTCCATATTCAGTAAGACACAGGCCGTCGACGCAGCCACAGAGGCGGGCCTAGGCGTCACGGCGATGTCTGTCGAGATGACGGTGGGTGTAGCGGCCTCAACCCGCCAGCTGCTCGCAGCCGGGGCCGAGGCGCTCTACGTGACCCCTTCGAATCTGCTTGCGGAGGAGTTCACGGTTGTCATGCAGATAGCCGACGAGGCCGGGGTACCGGTCTTCACCACCAGGGAGAAGTTAACCCGAAAAGGGGCGCTGGCATCCTATGAGGTGGACTACGGGGAGAACGGCCGCCGGGCAGGGCAGCTGGCGCTCAAGGTCTTGAATGGGGAGAGTCCCGCAAGGCTTCCCGTCTCAGTAGAGACGGTCTATCGGCTTTCAATCAACGCCAAGACAGCCGATCGGCTGGGGATCTCCCTTCCGGCGGACGTGGTGGCCGAGGCCGACGCTGCCGCAGGGTAGGGTTGATACTCCCTCACCCCCACCTTAGCCCTCTCCTATCAAGGGAGAGGGGATTTCGGAATAGCCTCTAGTCTTGAGGCTTTCTCGGACGTTTGATCTCGTTGATGTTGGGGGCCTCGACCATCATCGCGTATACGTGGTCAAAGGCTTTGGCCGCATCCGCCGCATCTGCGTGAGCCTTGATCCTCATAAAGAAAGGCTCGCTATCCTCAAAGACGAAGGTAGGGGTGCCAAACGTCCCGTAGCGCCCAGCCTCCATGTGGTCTTCCGCGACACGCTTCAGCAGGTCTCGGTCTGCTATGTCCTTGGAGAAACGCTTCATATCTAGGCCGGAGTTACGGGCAAGCTCCTCGATGTCCTTTGGGTCCGTAAAGTCTTTCCGGTTCTCGTGGCGGCCTTCGAGAAGAGCGAAGTGCATGCGCTCATAGGCCTCTTCGCCCTGGAGACGTGCAGCCTCCGCCGCGCGGAAGGCCGGCAGCCCCCGGCTGGGATAGTCATCGGGTTGTTCCCAGATCCGCCAGTCCTCTCCCTCCTTGTTGTTCGTCTGCTCCAGCGAGAAGTTCTTCCAGTTGACCTGGAGCTTGTCACCGTGCACCTCTTTGACCTTGCGCAGCCAAACTGCTGCCTCATAGACGTGAGGTCACATAAAGTCGAAATAGACATCCACGGAGACGCGCTTGTCCATGAGAAGCCCCCCTTACACAACTGTATTTTCGGATACTACCAGCCGCTGTGGTTCAGAGGCAACACCCAAAGCAGCCTTCTTTCGCTACCTTGTTGGGCGTTACCGGGTCTGGCTAATACAGCACCATATCTCTAAGCCGCCGCACCCTCTCGGCCATCGGCGGGTGGGTGGAGAAGAGGCCAACGAACTGGGCGCCGGTCTCCTTGGCGTGCGATGACGCGGCGCCCAGCGGGTTCACGATGAACAAGTGTGCTGTTGCCTCATTGGACTTCGTCGCCGGCATCGGGCGAGCATGAACGCCTGCTTCCAGCTTTTGCAGGGCGTTGGCCAGTGAATTGGGGTCTCTGATGATCCGGGCGCCGGTCTCATCGGCGGCGTATTCTCGGGTCCGCGAGATGGCGAACCTCACGATACCGGCCACCATGGGCATGACGATAATCAGGACTAGCAGGCCAACGATGCCGACGATCATCCCGTAGCCACCACCTCCACCTCGCCCCCCTCGGCCCATGCCGCCAAAGAGCATGCCCCAGTAGGCCATCACCCCTAAAAAGGAGATCACCCCAGCCATCACCGCAACCATGCTCATGATGAGCATGTCCTTATTTTTGACGTGGGCCATCTCATGGGCTATGACTCCACGCAGCTCCTGCTCGTTGAGGAGCCGCCGCAGACCCGTGGTGACGGCCACCACTGCCTTCTTCGCGTTACGGCCCGTGGCGAAGGCGTTGGGCGAGTCGTTCTGGATGAGGGCAACCCTCGGCATGGGCATGTTGGCCAGGCGTGACACCTCGCTAACAATGAAATGCAGCCTGGGCTCCTCCGCTTCTGAGACCTCTTTTGCCCCCGCCATGCGCAGCGCCATTTTGTCGCTGAACCAGTAGGCGAAGAAGTTCATGAAAAAGGCAAAGACCCCCGCCATAATCAGGCCCGGCAGGCCTCCCGCCAGAGCTCCTGCGACCACCACAAGAGCACTCATGATAATCAAGAGGCTAAACGTTTTTAACCATTTCATCGCTTTCCCCCACCTAGCTGCATCCGGGGCTGCCTCTGGTTTACCCCAGCCCTAACAGCGGTATTATAGCACGCGCTCCAGGGTACGACCCTTTTTTTCTCTTACTCGCATTAGTCAAGCCACGAGAAGTCAAAGTCGTCTAAAGAGTCGCTGACGTGATCGGCGGCCGAGAGGTCCATGTGGGGCATTGTGGCCGAACGAAGCGCCACAGCCACCATGCCGGCGCTCTTAGCGGCCTGGACTCCGCGGGGGCTGTCTTCGATCGCCACACAGGCAGCAGGCGCCACGTCCAATTTGCGGGCTGCCAGGAGGTAAAGGTCCGGCGCCGGCTTCGCGTGCTGCACCATGTCGCACGCCGCAACGGAGCCAAACCGGTCCGTAATTCCCAGCCTGGACAATACCGCCTCAACCCAGTTCGCCTGAGAGGAGCTTGCCAGGCCCAGCTTAAGGCCACGCTCCTCCAGCCGGTCCAGCAAGCGGTATATGCCCGGCATTGGAGGCGCCCTTTCGGTAAGTAGCCGCAACACGGCCTTCTCGTATCTCGCCTTCCAATACGCCAGGTCACGGTCCAGGCCGAACCGGTCTACGACCCACTCCCATGTGTAGTCTATGCTGCTGCCCATGATCGCCTGGTGGTCGGTTGAGCTCATCGTGAACCCGGTTTCGTGAAGCGCCACGTTGACGGCTTCGGCGTACAGGGGCTCGCTATCGGTCAACACGCCGTCCATGTCCAGAATAACGGCTTGCTTCCTCATAAATATCCAACCAGCATGCGACGGTTTCCTGTTTCATAAAAGTTCGCGTGGCGGAGAGGCCCTTTCCCTAATCCTAGCATCTTGACAAAAGTGCCTATTAGGTAGTAGCCTTAAGACTGTCTACTTATGCCTTCCGGAATCTTTATTCCATTGCTCTCCCCTTGGCCCCTGGCCTTTTTGCGTCCGCTGTAACCCCCGAGGCTCACACTGACTGTTCGAGGAGCGTGAAGTAATGGCGTCTCCGGTGTCCTTGTCCCGTGATACAAACCAGCCGCGGAAGTCCTATGCCAGCATTCCAGAAGTGATGGAGGTGCCCAACCTCATCCAGATCCAGCTCAACTCCTATGAATGGTTGAAGAAGGAAGGGATACGCGAGCTTCTGGACGAGATCTCCCCCATCCAGGACTTCACTGGCGGGCGGTACGAGCTCAGATTTCGAGAGTACGAGTTCGGGCAGCCCAAGTACTCCCAGGATGAATGCCGCGAACGAGACAAGACCTACTCGGTCCCCCTCTACGTCATAGTCGAGCTGGAAAAGAAGTCCGGCCCCGGCGAAGGGGAGAAGATCGAGCAGCGTATATTCATGGGCGACCTGCCTGAGATGACGGAAAAAGGCACGTTCATCGTGAACGGAGCCGAGCGCGTGGTGGTAAGCCAGCTCGTCAGGTCTCCAGGTGTTTATTTCACTATAGAGGAAGACCTCAGCAGCGGCAGCGGCTTGTGCTTCGCAAAACTTATCCCGAACAGGGGGGCGTGGCTGGAGTTCGAGACCAGCAGCCGCGGTATCCTCTCCGTCAAGCTCGACCGCAAGCGCAAGCTACCCGCGACCACCCTCATGCGGGCTATCGGCCTGGGGACCGACGAAGAGCTCCTGGAGGCCTTTGCCGATGTCGACACTAACCCCGACCATCAGTACATCCGAGCCACACTAGAGCGGGAACCCTCCGTCCGTTCCCAGGATGAGGCGCTGGTGGACTTTTACCGAAAGCTGCGACCCGGTGAGCTTCCAGGCCTAGACAATGCGCGGAACCTCCTCTCAGCGCTCTTCTTCGATTTTCGCCGGTACGACCTGGGAAGGGTAGGACGCTACAAGCTGCAGAGACGCTTAGGCTTGGATATCCCCTTGACTCAGCGCACCCTCTCCAAAGAGGACCTCATCGCCATCCTCAAGCGCGTTATCCAAATCAACAACGGTCAGGATCACGCCGACGACATCGACCACCTGGGCAACCGGCGGATCCGGGCAGTGGGAGAGCTAACCCAGAACCAGATGCGCATCGGGCTTCTGCGGATGGAGCGGGTCGTCAAGGAACGCATGACCCTGATCGACCCGGAGCAGGCTACCCCCAGCGCATTTATTAACATCCGCCCGGTTGTGGCGGCGGTGAAGGAGTTCTTCGGCGGGTCGCAGCTATCCCAGTTCATGGACCAGACAAACCCGCTGGCGGAGCTGACCCATAAGCGCAGGCTTTCGGCCCTAGGGCCTGGCGGTCTCTCAAGGGAGCGAGCGGGGTTCGACGTTCGGGATGTTCACCACTCTCATTACGGGCGAATCTGCCCTATCGAGACTCCGGAGGGGCCGAACATCGGCCTTCTGGGCTCGCTGGCCACCTACGCTCTCGTCAACCCTTACGGCTTCATCGAGACCCCGTACCGCCGGGTCTGGAAGGAGGTCCCCAACCATAAGGAGGACCTCATCGGACGAAAGATCCGTGAGCGCGTCACCACTGCCAACGGTCAGGTCGTGGCCGAAGAGGGGACCGTTGTAACGGAGCAGATCGCCCAGCGCATCGGTAGGCTCAAGATCGACTCGGTCAAGGTGGCCCCCTTTGCCTCTAGGGAGATGGAGTACCTTTCCGCCGACCAAGAGGAGGAGTTCGCCATAGCCCAAGCCAACGCGGCCCTGGACGACAAGATGCAGTTCACAGATGACAAGGTGGAGATCCGGCGAGGACGCGACTTCGCCTTGGAGAGCCCCGTCAACGTCAGCTTCATGGACGTCTCGCCCAAGCAAATCGTCAGCGTTTCAACGGCTCTCATCCCTTTCTTAGAGCACGACGATGCCAACCGAGCACTGATGGGCGCCAACATGCAGCGGCAGGCAGTGCCTCTGCTTCGCCCGGAAGCTCCGGTTATCGGGACCGGCATGGAGGAGCGGGTGGCCCGCGATAGCGGCCAAGTGACCCTTAGCGAGGCGGATGGGGTCGTGTCATCCGTGAACTCAAAAGAGATCATCGTCCGAGACAACGGTGGGGAGGAGCACCTTAGCCGCCTCCAAAAGTTTGTTCGGAGCAACCAGGGCACCTGCATCAACCAGCGGCCCATAGTCCGGAAGGGCGACGTCGTCGCCAAGGGACAGCCACTGGCCGATAGCTCCTCGACGGACAAGGGTGAGCTGGCCCTGGGGCAGAATATCCTCTGTGCTTTCATGAGCTGGGAGGGCTATAACTTCGAGGACGCCATCATCATCAGCGAGAGGCTGGTCCAAGAAGACCGGTTCACCTCGATGCATATAGAAAAGCATGAAGCGGATGCCCGAGACACCAAGCTGGGCCCTGAAGAGATCACTCGGGACATCCCCAATGTAGGCGAGGAGAACCTGAGAGACCTGGACGAGATGGGTATCGTGAGGATCGGGGCCCAGGTAAGCCCCGGGGACATTCTTGTCGGCAAGATCACTCCCAAGGGAGAGACGGAGCTCACCGCCGAAGAGAAGCTCCTCCGCGCAATCTTCGGAGAGAAGGCCCGCGAGGTAAAGGACACCTCCTTGCGTGTACCCCACGGGGAGCGCGGCACCGTCATTAACGTGCGGGTCTTTTCCCAGGAGGACCATGACGAGCTTTCCCCTGGCGTAAACCGACTGGTCCGGGTATGGATCGCCCAGACGCGGAAGATCGCAGAAGGCGACAAGATGGCCGGTCGCCATGGAAATAAAGGCGTGGTTGCCCGCATCATGCCGGTAGAAGACATGCCGTACCTTCCGGATGGCACCCCGGTAGACATCATCTTCAACCCCATCGGCGTGCCCTCCCGGATGAACCTTGGACAGGTGCTGGAGACCCACTTGGGGTGGGCCGCCGGAAACCTTGGCTTCACCGTGAGCACACCCGTGTTCGATGGCGCTCACGACATCTCAATCGAAGACAGCCTGTCCAGGGCATGGATCGCAAACATGAGCGGGGCGATAGTCGGCACTAACGGAGGTACGCATATCCTTGAGGACAAGGCAGCCGCGTGGGTCAAGGCAAAGGGCTATGCCGCAGAACATATCTTCAGCGACGAACATCCTGGAGAGGCCAGCCGAGTCTGCTTGAAAATATGGCTCAAGGAAGAGGCCGGCATCTCTATCAAAGGGATGGATGATACAGCGCTGGCGGCCGCCGCCAGGAAGGCCAATCAAGAGCAACGGCTCGCGCCCCCGATCTTCGGAAAGACCCTCCTTTATGACGGTCGGGCCGGCGAGCCGTTCGATGAGCCGGTTACAGTAGGCTACATCTACATGATGAAGCTGATCCACTTAGTGGAGGACAAGATTCATGCCCGCTCTACCGGACCCTACTCTCTGATTACCCAACAGCCATTGGGCGGTAAGGCCCAATTCGGCGGCCAGCGGTTCGGAGAGATGGAGGTCTGGGCGCTGGAAGCGTACAGCGCCGCCTACAACCTTCAGGAGATGCTGACGGTTAAATCCGACGATGTAGTTGGGCGCGTCAAGACCTATGAAGCCATCGTAAAGGGCGAGGATGTCGCCCAGCCCGGCGTGCCTGAGTCATTTCACGTCCTGCTGAAAGAGCTTCAGAGCTTGGGGCTCGGCGTCGAGCTCCTGAACGAGGATGAGGAGCAGGTCATGTTACTGGATGACCTCTCAGAGGACATCACGGACTTCGACCAGACCCTGGAGAAGCTCGGCAGGGAAAGCCTCCAGAAGACAGAGAAATTGAAGCAAGGGGAGTAATAGATGCCTGAAACGAACGACTTTAACGCAATACGAATCTCCCTGGCGTCGCCGGAACAGATCAAGAACTGGTCTTACGGCGAGGTAACAAAACCCGAGACGATCAACTATCGGACCCTGAAACCGGAGAAGGACGGCCTGTTCTGCGAGCGTATCTTCGGGCCGACCAAAGACTTCGAGTGCTACTGCGGTAAGTACAAGCGTGTCCGGTACAAAGGGATTGTCTGCGATCGCTGTGGGGTGGAGGTCGCCCGCTCCAAGGTCCGTCGGGAGCGTATGGCCCATATCGAGCTGGCCGCTCCAGTGAGCCATTTATGGTTTGCCAAGGGAACTCCGAGCCGCATGGGCCTCCTCTTGGACTTATCGCCCCGGGCCCTGGAGCGCGTCCTCTATTTTTCCCAGTACATCGTCACCAGCGTCGAGACTGAAGAGCGGGACAGAATCTTGGAGGAACTACGCGGCGATGTGACAAGCCGCATAGAGGAATCGGAACGGGAGATCGCCGCAAAGACCGAAGAGGTCCAAAAGACTCAGGACGAGCCGGTCGCCGAATTGCAACAGAAGCGGCAGGCGGCCGACCAGGAGGTTGACGCAGAGCTTGCCGCCGCGTTGGCCGAAGCAGAGCAGGCTGCATCCCAGGCCCTCGAGGCTATCTCTGACCTCATCGGTAAGAAGACTGAGGCGGAGGTCTCCCTTTACGATGAGCGGCTGGTGGAGAAAGGGACCACCGTAAAAGAGGGCCATCGAGAGGATGTCGAGTCCCGGAAGGCGGCGCGGCTGGAGGGGATACAGTCACAGTTTGTCGAGGTCCGGTCTAACCGCACCGACCCTATCGATGCAGAGATCGAGCAGCTGCGTGACCAGACGGTGGAGCAGATCAACCAGTTGCAGCGTCAGCTGGACCAGGTCCGTAAACAGGCGGAGGAAGAGACGCAGACCTTAACCGGCGAGGTGGAAGAGGTCCGCCCCCGGATGCTGCTCCCCGAAAACCGATACCGCGAGCTTCGAGAAAAATACGGGCCATTCTTCTCGGCGGGCATGGGCGCTGAAGCGGTCTATGCTTGCCTGGAAGGGGTGGACCTCGAGGCTCTTCGGGAGGTCCTCCTCCAAGAGATCCACTCAACGTCAGGGCAGCGGCGGAAAAAAGCCGCCAAGACCCTTAGGGTGGTAGAGGCTTTCCGCAAGAGCGGCAACGATCCTCGGTGGATGATCCTGAACGTCCTTCCCGTGCTGCCCCCGGACCTGCGGCCCATGGTGCAGCTTGACGGAGGACGCTTCGCAACCAGTGACCTTAATGACCTTTACCGACGCGTGATTAACCGCAACAACCGTCTACGACGGCTTCTGGAGCTAGGCGCGCCGGAGATTATCATTCGTAACGAGAAGCGCATGCTTCAGGAAGCGATCGACGCCCTCATTGATAATGGCCGGAGGGGCCGAGCGATCGCCGGTAGTCACAACCATAAGCTTAAATCGCTCTCGGACATGCTTAGAGGGAAACAGGGGAGGTTCCGGCAAAACCTCCTGGGCAAGCGGGTCGACTATAGCGGCCGGTCCGTGATCATCGTCGGCCCGGAGCTCAAGCTGGACCAATGCGGGCTGCCCAAGAAGATGGCGCTCGAGCTCTTCAAGCCTTTCGTCATGCATCACCTGGTCGCCCAGGGACTTGCTCACAACATCAAGAGTGCCAAGCGCATGATTGAGCGGGTACAGCCAGAGGTATGGGACGTCCTCGAGGAGGTCGTTAAGGACCGTCCCGTCCTGCTGAACCGGGCCCCGACACTCCACCGCCTTGGCATTCAGGCATTCCAGCCGGTGCTGATCGAGGGCAGCGCTATCCAGATCCATCCTCTGGTATGTACGGCCTTCAACGCAGATTTTGATGGTGACCAGATGGCGGTCCACGTTCCACTTTCCAGGGCAGCCGTTATGGAAGCCCGCATGCTCATGTTGAGCACCTACAGCATGCTCTCTCCCAGTTCAGGCGAGCCCACCGTCGCTCCAACGTTGGACATGGTCCTGGGCTGCTATTACCTCACCATGACACGACCAGGAGTCACCGGGGAAGGCAAGCGCTTCGGTAACCCTCATGACGCCCGGCTCGCCTACGAGGTGGGGGCCATCGACCTGCAAGCGGAGATCGAAATCAGAGGGCTGGAAGCGCCGGGCGAGTTCACCAAGACCACCGTGGGTCGGGTCATTTTCAATGACATTCTGCCTCAGGGAGAAGAGTTCCGGTACCGCAACGAGGTGATGGACAAGAAGAACCTCAAGGACGTGGTGTCGGAGTGCTACCACGCCTTGGGGAACCACGAGACCGCGGAGGTCCTGGACGCGATCAAGAACCTCGGATTCCGTTACGCTACCAAGTCTGGCGCAACCATAGCGATCCACGATGTGGAGGTGCCTGAAATCAAGGCATCGGTGCTGGAAAAGGCCGATGGGCAGATCGTGTCGATAGACCGGCAGTTCCAGCGTGGCTTGATTACCCCGGATGAACGCTACCGGCAAGCAGTGGACATCTGGACCACTGCCTCTGAAACGATGGAGCAGGCGATCCGAGACAGGATGTCCACCTACGGCTCTATCTCCTTGATGGCGATATCAGGCGCCAAAGGTAACATCGCTCAGATCAAACAGATGGCCGGCATGCGTGGATTAATGACAGACCCGCGGGGGCGGATCATCCCGTTGCCCATCAGGTCGAGTTTCCGAGAAGGCCTCTCCGTTCTGGAGTACTTCATCTCGACACATGGGGCGCGGAAAGGGCTGGCCGACACGGCTCTCCGAACGGCGGACAGCGGTTACCTTACCCGGCGGCTCATCGATGTCTGTCAGGACGTCATCGTCATGATCGATGACTGCGAGAGTGCCTTGGGTGTATGGATCACTGACAGGCCGGACAAACAGCTTCTCGCCAAGTTGGAGGAGCGAATCATCGGGCGCTGCGCAGCTGGCCCCATAGCACACCCCACCACCGGCGAAATCCTTGTTGAACAGAACGAGGAAATCGACGAGCAGGTGGCCTTCACGCTGGTGGAGGCGTTGCACGACCATCGCTTGCAACAATTAAAGAAGGCTCGGGTCCCTGCCGACGATCTTGTCTCCGCTGCGTCCAACTGGATGGAAAGTGTCCGTTACCTGATGGAGCGCAAGGGGCACACTGAGGAAAAAGCATACGCTGCCATCAATATGGAAGCGCACCGTGTGCACGTCCGATCTCCGCTTACCTGCCTGGCCCGCCGGGGTATCTGCCAGAAATGCTACGGTAGGAGCCTGGCCCGAGGCCGGCTCGCGGCGCAGGGAGAGGCGGTGGGCATCATCGCCGCCCAGAGCATCGGCGAGCCCGGAACTCAGCTCACCATGAGGACGTTCCATACCGGCGGCATTGCCGGCCTGGACATCACCAGCGGCCTTCCCAGGGTCGAGGAGCTGTTCGAGGCCCGATCGCCCAAGGGGCAGGCAACCATCTCTGAAATCGATGGACAGGTGGAGATCCGGGAAGGCGAAGACGGCCGATGGATCTCCATTGTTAGCACGGAGACCTACTCAGACGAGTACGCGATACCCAAAAAGTATCGGACTCTCGTAGAGGACGGCTCTCTAGTAGAGGTCGGCACCCCCCTTGCCCAGGCGGTTCAGGCAAAGAAACCGAAGAAAGGCGCCGAACTCGCCCTGGACGAGCTAACGATTACGGCTCGCATGGCGGGCCAGGTCTCCAAAGACAAGACCAAGCTCGTGATCTCATACGAAGAGCGAGACGAGCGCCAGTATTTGGTGCCCCACGCCGCCCGCATTATCGTGAAGACGGGCGACAGGATCAGCGCCGGAGACCGGCTTGTGGATGGCCCAATCAATCCACATGACATTCTCCGGGTACAAGGGCGCGAGCGCGTGGAAGAGTACCTTGCCGAGGAGGTCCAAAAGGTCTATAGGACCCAGGGAGTGACCATCCACGACAAGCACATCGAGATCATAGTCCGGCAGATGCTACGGAAGGTCCGCGTGGACGCTCCTGGAGACACCGAGCTTTTGCCCGGCCATCTCATCGACCGGTTTACTTTCGAGGACCTCAACGCGAAGGTAGTCGCGGAAGGCGGCGAGCCCTCTACGGCGCAGCCAATACTCCTGGGCGTGACCAAGGCCTCTTTGAACACGGAAAGCTTCCTGGCGGCGGCATCGTTCCAGGAGACAACCCGAGTCCTCACCGAGGCTGCCGTGAACGGCTCCGTCGATCGTCTAATGGGGCCAAAAGAGAACGTGATCATTGGCAGGCTCATCCCAGCACGCTCTCAGGAGGTCACGGACGAGCTGGCCAAGCCGAGGCCTATACCGCTGATTGACACCATTGGCCCCGACGGCGAGATAATACGGCTTGGGAAAGGCGGGGAGGATGATCAGGCGCTCCGGGACTTCCTCGAGATGTCCCAGCCCGATCAGACCAGCGCTGTAGAGTCAGATAACCTGGAGAGCGTCTTGGAAGAGATCCAGCAGGTAGCCGAAATCAATGCTGTTCCCGGCGAGGACGATGAGACCGCCCCCGTTGAGCATCGGGAGCAGCGCCTCTTCGAGCCCGACTAACAGACACGAGGCGTGGGCGCCTGCCCGTTCCTGTAAAGCTTCCAACGAAGCCGCTCAACATGAGCGGCTTCGTTCTAACTGGCGGCGGCGAAACTTAACGACAGTGGCGGAGGATATCCCTTTGGGACTGCGACCTCTGCCGCATTTACGAAAAGCGCGAGATCATCACAACGCTGCGGTTTGAAGACGACCAACTCATCATCGTCGATTGTATGATATGCTCCGTTCCCATGGTCGTTGCCAAGCAGCACAACGTTCCGGTGCCAGAAGCCTTGGACAGCTTGATGGAGGAGCGGCTGCGAGAGGTGGCCGACGGCATCCTTGGCCCTGAGAACTACTACGTAGACAAGCACGAGCGCCTGATAGCGGACCACCGCCATTTTCACGCCCGCCGCAAGGGCGCCTGGTAAGCCTTGCGGGACCGGGGCTGGCGGAAAGGGAGAGATGTGGCCCACCGTGTCCCGGAGCATCGAACGGGGCCCGCGTCACTCCTTCACGAAACGACGGAGGTTACACATGAACACTCGGCCGCTCCTCGCCATTACTATGGGGGACGCCGCAGGCATAGGCCCCGAGATCGTTGCCAAAGCGCTGGGGGAGAGGCATGTTTACGATCTATGCCGGCCCCTGGTGTTGGGGCTGGCATGGGCGGTCCAGGACGGCGTCCGCATAGCCAAGGCGCAGGTCCAAGTCGAGACCGTCGCTCGTGCGGAGCAAGCAAAGGGGGAGTTCGGTGTTATCGAGGTGCTGGACCTGGGAAACCTCAGCGCCAACGATGTCAAGCTTGGAGAGCTATCCGCATCCTCCGGGAGAGCGGCCGTGGAGTGCATCGAGGAGGCCGCGCGCCTGGCGATGGACGGCCGCGTCCAGGGCATCGTCACCTGCCCCATCAATAAGGAGGCCGTGCACCTGGCCGGCTTTCACGGTGACATCGGCCACCAGGAAATCCTGGCCCGCATGACCCAGGCCACGTTAACCGCTACCATGCTCATGACCCAGGGGCTACGGGTCGCTCACCTCAGCACACACAAGCCCCTGAAGCTCGCATGCGACTATGTGCGGAAAGAGAACATCCTGGCGAAGCTGCGCCTCACCCAGGAATCGATGACGGCCTGGGGAATCGACCGGCCTCGCATCGCCGTCGCAGCCCTAAACCCCCACGGGGGCGATGGGGGGCTACTGGGCCGGGAGGAGATCGACGAGATCGCGCCGGCGGTGGAGGAGGCTCAACAGCAAGGTATCCGGGCCCTGGGGCCCTTCCCCGGGGACTCGGTCTTTTACCGGGCCCTCGAAGGCGAGTTCGACGCTGTGCTGGCCATGTACCATGACCAGGGCCATATCGCCATCAAGGTGCACGATTTCGAGGACAGCGTCACCGTCACCATGGGTATCCCCTTCATTCGCACCTCAGTAGACCACGGCACGGCTTTCGACATTGCCGGCAAGGGCATCGCCAACCCGAAAAGCCTCGTCCGTGCCATCGAGACCGCGGTACAGCTCAGCACCCGCTCCCTGGCCCACGCTGGTCCATAGCTGCCGTAGCAGGCGGGCAGCGCCCACTGGCATTGCGCCTGGCGGCGTAGGAGAAAAGGACACCGGGCTCCCCTTCTTCAGCACCCTCCCCGGTCGGCGGTTTCAGACATGTACCCCTACCGCGTCCTGAGCGATTGACACTCCTGGCGGCGGCCTTGTATGATCGGCTCTCTTACACCTGTATATCAAGCAGCTTCCCGTAAGGCTATAGCCCTCAGAGGAGTCCCCTATGTGCATGGCGGCCATCCGTGTCCGGGCAGCGATACCGGCCACAGAGACGAGCGGAGCTCTCCCAGCACTTCTTGCGGAGCCGCGCGCTCGCAGCTAGCCTCGTCGCGCACTCGACCATCTCCCGGCAGGACATCGTCGTGGAGATCGGACCCGGACGCGGCGCGCTCACCCGCGAGCTGGCCCGGCGTTGCCGTCAGCTGATCGGCGTAGAGCTGGACCTTACGCTGCTGCGCGACCTCCAGACGGAGTTCCGGGCAGCGTCGCATGTCGAGCTGGTCAACGAGGACTTCCTCAGGTTCCCCCTCCCCGCGACCCTTTACAAAGTCTTCGCGCATATCCCCTTCAACCAGACAGCCGCCATCATCGGTAAGCTGGTGGAAGCCCCCTCGCCGCCGCAGGAGGCCTACCTCATAGTCCGGCGCCAGGACGCGGAGCGCTATGTGGGAGGGCCATATGCCCCGGAGAGCCGCTCGTCTCTGCTGCTGAAGCCCTGGTGGCACGTCGAGGTTCTGCGCCTGCTCCACCGGACCAATTTCGAACCCCCGCCCTCGGTCGACGCCGTCCTGCTCTGGATGGCCCGGCGCCAGCCGCCGATCATCGAAACCCGGCAGCAGGCCCTGTATCACAATTTTGTGGCGACGGCTTTCGGCAGCGGGAGGACGGTGCGTCAGTGCCTTCGCAGGGCGTTGACGGGCCGGCAGATGGGGCGCCTGGCGCGCGACCTCCGCTTCGGACCCCGCTCTGCCCCCATCGGCCCTGTCCTTCGACCAATGGCTGGGGCTGTTCCGCTTCTTTGCCCTCGGACAAGGTTGATGAATGGTGCGCCTACCCGGCCTAGATCACCAGAGGGCGAACTTGACCGTCGCGCCGCCGTCGACGACGAGGGTGTGGCCCGTGACGCCGCTCCCCATCTCGGTGAGCAGGAAGAGCATCCCGCTGGCGATCTCCTCAGGCTGGTTGATCCGGCCGATGGGGATCATCCCCGACAGACGCTCGGCCCCCGCGCTGCGGGGGGTCAGCACCACGCCCGGCGCCACGGCGTTGACCCGGACCCCCTTGGGCGCCAATTCTATCGCCATGGTCCGCGTCAAGGACATGACTCCGGCTTTAGCCGCGCCGTAGGCCACCTGGTTCGGGCAGGAGGATAGCCCTCCGATCGTGGCGACATTGACAATGCTTCCGCCGTTCTCGTTCTTGACCATCACCTGGGCCGCCTCCTTGGAGAGCAAGAAAACGTAGCGAAGATTCAGGTTCATTATGTCATCGAATACCTCGTCGGGGCAGTCCAACGCAGGCATCATCTGTCCCGGCTGGGAGCCGCCGGCGATATTAGCCAGGCAGTCGATCGTTCCGAACTCCTTGACGGTCTCCTTCACGATGCGCTGCACCGCCTCCTTCTCCCGCACGTCGGCGACGATGCCGTGGCAGCGGCCTCCCATGGCGGCGATCCGCTCCTCGGTATCCTTGACACGCTCCGGGATGATGTCGACGGCGACGACCTGGGCACCGACCTCGGCGAGGGCCAACGAGGTCGCCGTGCCGATCCCCCCTCCACCGCCTCCGGCCACGATCGCGGTCTTTCCGTCCAGCCTCAAGCGATCTGTAATCATCGATGCCTCCTGATGGACTGAGCCATCCCGTGTTCTTCCAGGCAGCTCACCAACTTCCTACAGCGCGTTGACGCCGGTGATCTCGCGGCCCAGGATCAGGGTGTGGATATCGTAGGTCCCCTCATAGGTGTCCACGGTCTCCATGTTCAGCATGTGCCGGATGGAGTGGTACTCCAGCGTGATGCCGCTCCCTCCCAGGATATCCCGGGCAGACCGAGCAGCCTTCAGGGCGGCGCGAACGTTTTCGCGTTTGGCCAGAGAGACGTGCACCGGGGTAAGGCTGCCGGCATCCTTGAGCTTCCCCATGCGCCAGGCCAGCAGCAGTCCCTTGGTGTGGTCGGCCAGAATATCCGCCAGCTTGGCCTGGACCAGCTGGCGGGAGGCGATGGGCTGGCCGAAGGTGACCCGGTTCTGGGCGAACCGAAGCGCCTCCGTATAGACGTCCTCAATGACCCCCAGCGCCCCCCAGCAAATGCCGAACCGGGCCTGGGTCAACGTGGACAGGGGACCGCGCATCCCCTTGCTCTCCGGCAGCATCTGCCTGGCCGGGACCCGAACGTCATCCAGCACCAGCTCGCTTGTGGCCGAAGCGCGCATGCTCATCTTGTGTTTGATGGGATTGGCGGTGAAGCCGGGGAGGTCCGTGGGAACGATAAAGCCTCGCACAGCCCCTTCATCATCCTTGGCCCACACAATGGCGATGTCGGCGATGTGGCCATCGCTGATCCACATCTTGACGCCGTTCAGCACATAGTCGTCGCCGTCCTTGTGGGCCCGCATCTTCATGGCGGCCGGGTCCGAGCCTCCGTCATGCTCCGTCAGGCCGAAACAGCCGATAATCTCCCCCGAGGCCAGCTGGGGCAGGTACTGTTTCTTCTGCTCCTCGGAGCCGAAGGTTACGATGGGATACATGACCAGCCCACCAGTGACGCTGATGAAGCTGCGCAGTCCCGAGTCGATCCGCTCCAGCTCGTAACAGATGAGGCCATAGGCGACGTTGCTCAGGCCTGACCCACCGTATTCGGCGGGCAGCGTGGCTCCCATATAGCCCATTTCCCCAAAGCGTGTGGCCAGATGCTCCGGGAAGACCCCCTCCTCCCACCACTCCTGGATGTGAGGCAGCGCCTCCGCCTCCAGGAACTGACGCGTGCTGCTCTGGACCTGCCGCTCCTCGGGGGTGAACATCTCCAACGTTTGATAGAAATCCAGCATGTTACAACCTGCGCTCCTATGTGTTCCAAAATCCCCTCTCCCTTGACGGGAGAGGGCTAGGGTAAGGGTGAAACCAGCTTCTAGCAAGTTCGTCGAGGCTATGCCTCCCTACATCCGCTCCGGTGCGGTCATGCCCATGAGGTGGAGGGTCCGGGCCAGGGCGGTCCGTGAGGCATCGACGAGCTTCAGGCGGGCCGCCGTCAGCTCCGGATGGCTGTCTGAAATGACACGGCATTGTTTGTAAAACCAATGGAAGGCCGTCGCCAGCTCCTGGGCGTAATGGGGGAGGTGATGAGGCTCCAGGTTTTCGGCCATGGTCTCCACCAGCTCCGGAAGCTGGAGCATCCGGCGAATCAGCGCCTGCTCAGCTTCGTGGTCCAGCAAGGAGATATCACCGTTCGAGAAGTCGATGCCCCGCTCGGTTGCGAGCCGGAGGATGCTGGCGATGCGGGCATGGGCGTACTGCACGTAATAGACCGGATTGTCCTGGGACTCGGTCTTGGCAAGCTCCAGGTCGAAGTCCATCTGGCTATCCGCGGAGCGCGAGAGCAGGTAGAAGCGGCACACGTCTGCCCCTACCTCGTCGATGACCTCTTGCAGCGTTATGATCTCCCCCGTCCGCTTGGATAAGCGCACGATCTCGCCTCCCCTTCGAAGGGTTACCAGCTGCGAGAGCAGAATCGTCAGGCGGTCAGGGTCGATCCCCAAAGCGCCGACGGCAGCCTTCAGTCGCGGGACGTGACCCTGGTGGTCGGAGCCCCAGACGTCGATAACCCGTTGAAAGCCTCGCTCCACGAACTTGTTGCGGTGGTAGGCGATATCCGACGCGAAGTAGGTGGGAACGCCGGTGCTCCTGACCAGCACGTTGTCCTTGTCCTCACCGAGACTGGTCGAAGCCAGCCACGTCGCCCCCTCACGCTGGACCAGATATCCCTCCTTCTTAAGCACCTCCATGGCCTCTTCGTACTGCCCCGTGTCGAAGAGGGTCTGCTCGCTAAACCATAAATCGAAATGCACGCCCAGAGAGCCCAGGTCGTCCCGGATGGCAGCCAGCATCTTGTCGAGGCCCCTGGCGCCAAGCTCCCTGGTGGCCTCCTCCTTGCGCTCCATGACCAGCGACTCCACCGGGCTCTCGGCGATGACCTCCTGGGCAAGCTCTATCATGTACGCGCCCTGGTAGCCGTCCTCCGGCATCTCGACGTCGTGTCCCAGGGCCTGGGCGACACGGGTGTAGAGGGAGCGGTAGAAGGAGTCCATCTGATTGCCGGCGTCGTTGACGTAGTACTCCCGCTGCACGTCGTACCCGGCGGCCTGGAGGATGTTGGCGATGGTGCTGCCCAGCACCGCTCCGCGGCCATGGCCGATGTGCACGGGGCCGGTAGGGTTCACGCTCACGAACTCCACCTGAACGCTCTCGCCATTCCCAACAGCGACGTCGCCGAAATGCTCCCCCTCGGCCAGGACCGTCCCGACCTGCTCCTTCAGCCAGCCGGCGCTCAGGCGGAAGTTGACGAAGCCGGGCGGCGCCACCTCCGGCGGGTCTATCTCCTCGGCGGCGGCGGTGTGTTCGACCAGTCGCTGAGCGATATCGACGGGGTTCATACCGGCGCTCCGGGCCAGCTTCAGGGGGAGCCCCGTGGCATAGTCGCCGTGGTCCGGATTGTGGGGGCGCTCGATGGTGATCTCCGGCAGGGCGACCTGGGGGAGAGCGCCTGCCGCCTGGGCGCGCTTGACGGACTCTTCTACCAATCGCGCCAGCCTGTGCCGTACCGGTTCCATGGCCTTCCAGGTGAGAGAATTTCGGGTGGCCTGGGGCCACCGCACCCATTGTAACAGAAGGGGCCTAGGAGTACTGACGGCCCTGAACGACAGCCGCGGAGGGTCGGACAGCACCGGCCTGGGCAGTCAGTCGCTCCGCCGAGCGACTGAAGGGAGCGCCGTTGTCATTCTGATTCAGGCGCCCCGAACTTCTGGATACGGTAGTTGCCGGCGTCAGCCACGTAGACATTCCCCTGGCTGTCTACGGCGACGCCAGGGGGGAATCTGAACTCCCCGCCACCGGTACCCTCTCTCCCCCACTGGACCACAAAGACCCCGTCGGTGGTGAACATCTGGATACGATGGTTGCCGGAATCCGCTACGTACACGTTCCCCTCGTGATCCACGGCGACGCTTACGGGCGCGTTAAACTGGCCCTCACCGCTGCCTCGCTGCCCCCACTGGGCCAGAAAGGCCCCATCGATGGTGAACTTCTGGATGCGGTGGTTGCCGGCATCTGCCACGTAGACGCTCCCCCCGCGGTCCACGGCGATACCTGCGGTGGTGTCGAACTGGCTGTCACCGGAGCCGGCCCCCTCCCAACCGGCTAGGAAGACTCCGCCGTCGGTAAACTTCTGGATCCGGCTGTTGCCGGAATCAGCCACGTAGACGTTCCCCTGGCCGCCCACAGCGACGCCTGCGGGGAAGGCAAACTGTCCCTCACCGCTGCCTGACTGCTCCCACCGCGCCAGGAAGGCCCCGTCGGCGGCGAACTTCTGGATCCGGCTGTTGTTAATGTCAGCCACGTAGACGTTCCCCTGAGGGTCAACCGCCAGGCCCCGGGGACCGTCGAACTGGCCTTCACCGGTGCCTGACAGCCCCCACTGCAGCAGGAAAGTGGGAGGCGGAGTACTTGGTCCACCCCCGGAACATGCCGTGACGATAAACAGCAGGACCACGAACCCAAAGGCGAGACGACGCATTGTAACCTCTTGACGATGCAGACCGGTTAGCTCCCCTGATTGTGCCGGATTGTATCACAGATGGCAGTTCGGGTAAGCGGTGGCGGTCAATCACGGCCCAGTCTCTTGCGAAGCATGCCAGGTTGGTTTCACCCTCACCCTAGCCCTCTCCCATCAAGGGAGAGGGGATATTGGAATGGCCTCTAGCAGGAGCTGAGCAAGGGGTGTCCAGAGGGGCGGAGCCCGGCGCCTGCCCTGAGCGAAGCCGAAGGGGCGGGGGTCGAAGGGGGTGTCCCCCTTTCCGTAAATCATCCGCCTTAGGCGGATACCTGAACCCCCTTGAGGGGGTTGGGGGGTGTTTTTCAGCACCCTGCTAGGCCTCGCCGACGAGCAGGGTGCGGTGCTCCCACCACCGGGCGACCTCCTGGGCCAGGGCGTGATGCTCGGGCTTCTCCAGGCCGGGGTCCTGCTCGAAGAGGGCCGTCGCCTCGGCGCGGGCGAGTTCCAGCAGCGGCACGTCCGAAAGGCGCGCCATCCGCAGGTCCGGCAGACCGCTCTGGCGGGTGCCGAAGAACTCGCCGGGGCCACGCAGGCGCAGGTCCTCCTCGGCCAGCACAAAGCCGTCGTGAGTCCTTTCGACGACACCAAGCCGCTCGCCGGCCTCGGGCGACGGGGCCTCCGCGATGAGGATACAGTAGCTGGGGTGCTCCCCCCTGCCGACGCGGCCTCGGAACTGGTGAAGCTGGGCGAGCCCGAACCGGTCCGCTCCTTCGACGAGCATCACGGTGGCGTTGGGAATGTCGATCCCCACCTCCACGACGGCGGTCGTGATAAGGACGTCCGTCTCCCTCTCACGAAAGGCCCGCATGACCGACTCCTTTTCGGAAGCTTTCATTCGTCCGTGAAGCAGCCCCAGCCGCAGGTCGGGAAAGATGTCACGGCTGAGCCGCTCGTACTCCTCGGTCGCGGCCGCTACGTCTAAATTCTCCGACTCCTCGACGAGGGGGTAGACGATGAAGGCCTGACGCCTCTCCGCGACCTCTCGCGCGACGAAGCCGTAGGCCCGGCCTCGCTCGGAGGCGTCCAGCCACTTTGTCCGGATCTCCTGGCGGCCGGGCGGAAGCTCCCCGATGGTGGAGATGTCCAGGTCGCCGTACAGGGTGAGCGAGAGGGTGCGGGGTATCGGCGTGGCGGTCATCGCCAGCAGGTGGGGATTGTACCCCTTTTGCCGCAGCTCCGAGCGCTGCATAACGCCGAACCGGTGCTGCTCGTCGACGATGGCAAGGGCCAGGTTCACGAACACCGCCTCTTTCTGAATCAGGGCATGCGTTCCCACCACCACGTCGATCTCTCCCCGCGCCGTCATCTCCTGGACCTCTTGTTTCCGCTTCCTCGGCATGCTTCCGGTCAGCAGCCCCACGGTGATGGGCTTCGTATGACCGTCAAGGGTAAACGAGGCGATCTCCGCGGCTTCACTGGGGACCGGCATCCCTTCCAGCATGGGCGAGGCGCCCCGATAGTGAGGCCGGCCCCCTCCGCCCAGGAGCGTCGAGATCGTGCGGAAGTGCTGCTCGGCCAGCACCTCGGTGGGGGCCATGAAGGCAGTCTGCTGACCGTTGGCGACCGCCACCAGCATGGCGGCCAGGGCGATCACGGTCTTGCCGCTGCCAACTTCGCCCTGGATGAGCCGGCTCATGGGTATTGATTTCCCAAGATCGGTCAAGACCTCATCCAGGACCCGCTTCTGGGCTCCCGTCAGGGTGAAGGGTAGCGAGCCCAGGAACGCGTCGAACATGGGGGCGTCGACCCGCAGCGGGTGCCCCGGCATGCCCTCTTTCCACGCCCGTTTCCGGGCCAGCACACCCAGCTGGATCAGGAACAGCTCGTCGTAAGCCAGCCTGCGGCGCGAGCGGTCCTTGTCCTCGTCCGAGGAGGGGAAATGGGCCTCGCGAACGGCCCACGGAAGCTCCGCCATGCCCAGCCGCCTGCGCTGCTCGGACGGGAGGAACTCGGCCAGCAGGTGCGACGCGCCGTCCAGAGCCCCCTTCACGATACCCCGTATTCTCCTGGACGTGAGCCCCTCTGTCTTGGGGTACACGGGCACCAGCCTGGCTGTATGCACCGACTCCTGGTTCCCGGCCTCCTCGTACTCAGGGTTCTGGAAGACCTTGCGTCCCTTGAAGATGCCGACACGACCGCTCAGCGCTACTTGGGAGCCTCGCTTTAGAACTCTCGCCATGTGCGGTCCGTTGAACCATATCGCCCGGACGTTGCCTGAGTCGTCACCAATCACGGCCTCGGCCGATCCGCGCCGGCCCCTTGCGAACCGAAGCTCCTTGACCTCCCAGACCGTCCCGACGGCGGTCTGCTCCTTCCCAATTTCCAGGGAGCCGATGGGCTGGGTGTTGGTGAAATCGATGTGCCGTCTGGGAAAGTGAAACAACAGGTCGCGAACGATGGTGATACCCAGACGCTCCAGCAGTTTAAGGAGGGCCGGCGTGAACCCCCTGATCTGCCCCAGTGGCGTCTCCAGTCCCTGTCCGGCCGCCAGAAATTGGCCCCCGGGCCCGGACTGAGATGGGCGCGGGGCCTTACGGGGCGGTGCGGCCTTGCGGCTGGTGGGAGAGGGCGCCGGAGTGGCGTCGGGCTTCGCCTCGACGGGTGGCAGAGTGCCTAAGCCGTTACTCCAGGCCAGTACCCGCTCCACCCAACCGGCCCGCTCCTGGGGGGCCATCGCTTCATACTGGGGTTCCAACATCCCCATCCTGCTCAGGCCTGACCTGACCATTGGGTGGGGGACGGCCCTATGGGCCTCCTGGGCCCAACGCTTGACGAATCCGTCCAGACCGCCGACGACGGCGCCGTCAGAAAAGCCTTTGCTCCGCTCCAGCGCCAGGACCTTTCGAAGCTGGTCGAGCTTCATCGCCTCGGCTGGGTCCTGGAGGGTCTCTTGAGCCACCGGCCCGCCCTCAGCCGCCGCTCCATAGAGCAATACCCAGGGCACGCGGCCCCAGGTGCGCCCCCATGACGGCGGAGAACTCCGAGACGATCATCCTCTCGCGAGGAAAGTGCGGGACGCACAGCTCCGCCAGGGCGTCGGCCTCTTCCGAGGAGGCGCTATGAAGGAGGCCCAGGGCTCGGGGCTTTCCATGCGACCCCGCGACATCGGCCAGCCGCTGTACCATCCGCTTCCGCGTCCGTACTCGGCCCACCGGATGGATCTCTCCATCTTTCACCTGGAGGACCGGTTTGATATCCAGGAGGGAGCCGAAGAAGCCCTGTAGACGGCTGGCGCGACCGCCCTTGACCAGGTAGACGAGAGTGTCCACGGAGCAATAACTCATAAACGAGGCCTTCTCTTTATCGAGGAATGCCATGGCATCCGCCAGAGAGCCCCCATCACGGGCGATGCTGGCCATCTCCATGACCATGAGGCCCAGTCCCAGCGACACCTGCAGGGAGTCCACCACCTCGATCCGCGGGCCGTCCTTGATCTCTTCCTTTGCCAGGGTGGCGGAGTGGTGCGTAACGCTGAGAGTGGAGGAGAGGTGGATTGACAGGACTTCGTCCCCTGGAGCGCCAAGGCTCTGGTAAACATCGACGAAGGCTCCAACGGATGGCTGAGAGGTCGTGGGGTGCACGCCGCCGGTGGACAGTCTGCGGTAGAACTCCGCCCTTTCGATATCGACGCCGTCCCGATAGACGTCGGCTCCAAAGTGCACGTTACAAGGCACGACCGTGATGTTCAAAGACTCCACGATCCCTTGCGGGAGGTCGCAGGAGCTATCTGTGACTATGCGCAGTGTCATGGTTACTCAACCGAAAAAAGATAGTGGTAATGAGGCTGTCCGCCGTGGAACAGGTCAACCTCCGCCCTTGGAAAACTCACCTGCACGAAGCGCTGGACCTCCTCCGCCTGCGGCGCCGAAACATCCATGCCGTAATAGAGGGTAATGGCGGAGTCATCCTCCACCCCCACGTGCTCCAACAGCCGCTCCAGCGTAATCTCCATGTCAGGGTTAGCCACCACAAGTGAGCCCCGGCTGAGACCTATGGGCTGTCCCTTTCCAACCCTGACACCGTTTACGGTGGTCCCGCGGACCGCCAGGGTGAGCTCGCCGGTCTTGACCTTCTTCCGCGCCTCCTCCATGGCTGCAAGGTTGCTCTTCGCATCCAGCTCGTAAATGAACGCCATCATCGCGGAGACCCCCTGTTGCAGGTCCTCGGTTGGTAGCACATATATCTCCTTGCCGGTGGAAAGCTGTCCGGCTTGTCTGGCCGCCGGAACAACGTTCCGGTTGTTGGGGAGAAGCACAACCTTGGGACAGGGCAGCCCCTCGGCGGCCCGCAGCATCTCCTCGGCGCTGGGGTTCATGCTCTGCCCTCCAGGCACGATGGCGGCCACTCCCAGGCTTCGAAAGAGCTGACACAGCCCATCGCCTACTACCACGGCCACAACCCCAACCTCGCCCATGGGTACGATGGACTGCTTTGCCGAGAAGTCCTGATGTTGGTGGTCAATGTTGTCGACCTTTACGCGGGTAACCGCCCCCAGCGAGCGGGCGAAACCGAGCACCTCCTCCAGCTCCAGGGTGTGTAAGTGCACCTTGACGAGCCCGGGGTCGCCGACCACCAGGACGGACTGGCCCAGAGACTCGAACCCCGGCCGGAGCTGCTCCGCATCGGCTTCGCCGCCTTCGATAAAGAACTCCGTGCAGAATCCATAGGCGATACCGCCCGGCCCGTGCTCCACGGTAGGAATAAAGGCCGACGCTCCAGCCGGAACCAGTTCCGGGGTGGCGGTCTCGCCCCTCAGGTACGCCGCCATGCCTTCCAGCAGCACGGACAACCCCTGCCCTCCGGCGTCTACGACGCCATGCTCCCGCAGCACATCCAGTTGGAGTACCGTTCGGGCCACCGCCGCTTTAGCGGTGGAGGAGGCATCCTCCATGACTGTCGCAGGCGCCACATCGCCGTGGGCCTCCTTACGCACCGCCTCCGCCACCGCTCGAATCACGGTGAGGATTGTCCCCTCAACTGGATTTCCCACGGCTTGATAGGCAGCTTCCGACGCCGCCTGGAAAGCCCGCGCCAGGTCGGGACCGCCGACATCTTTTTCGCTCTGGACGCCTCGATTCAGCCCCTTCAGTATCTGAGAAAGGATCACGCCGCTGTTCCCACGGGCGCCCAGCAGAGCGCCCCGCGCGAGAGCTTCGAACACGCCACCGGCCCCCGCTTCGGCCTCAGACCGTTGGGCCTCGGCCAGAGCGTCCCGCATGGTCAGCGCCATGTTAATGCCCGTGTCACCATCGGGCACGGGGAAGACGTTCAGGGCGTTGATCGCCTCGACCTGGCTCTCCAGGTGTGCCAAGGCCAATGCGAACATCTCCCGCACCTCCCCGGCTCCCAGGGTGGTAGAGGCTCCGGTAAAGAGTCTAGACATGGCAGCACTTCTTGCAGGGGGCGTTCACACCTGGTATTCTAGAGGACGTCTATTACCGCGTCAAAAGGACTCTTTCATGGCGACCTGCGAACTTTGCCACAAAGGCCCGGCATTCGGCTATAACGTAAGCCACTCCAAGCGGCACACGAAGCGTACGTGGCAGCCCAATATCCAACCAGCGACGATCTACGTGGACGGGAAAGCCAAGAAGGTGCGCATCTGCACCCGCTGCCTGCGAACGCAACACAAGACACAGAAGCAAAAGTAGGGCAAAGAGACAACGTACGTCCAAGGCGGCCAACGGGCCGCCTTTTTATTGAAAGCTCTTCCTCAACCTGGCGATGGCCTTGGCGACGCTCTCCTTGCCATTGAAGACCGCCGATCCCGCGACGAGCACTCTTGCGCCGGCCTGCACCACCGAGCCAGCCGTATCGGCGTTGACGCCACCGTCCACCTCCAGCTCCGCCTTGAAGCCCCCGGCGTCCAGCATTCGGCGCAGCTTTTGTATCTTCGCCAGGGAGGCCGGAATGAAGCTCTGCCCCCCGAACCCCGGGTTGACAGACATGACCAGCACCAGGTCCAGCTCCGGCAGCATCTCCTGAATGACGATAGGCGAAGTGCTGGGAGTTATCGAGATCCCGGCCTTGACTCCTCGGTCTTTGATCGTCTGGACGGCACGGTGCAGGTGAGGGGTCGCCTCGGCGTGGACCGTGAGGATGCTGGCCCCGGCTGAGGCAAAGTCAGCGATGACCCGCTCCGGCTCCACCACCATCAGGTGGACATCCAGGGGAAGGCTGGTCCGGGGCCGCAGCGCCTCGACGACCAGGGGGCCGACGGTGAGGTTTGGAACGAAATGGCCGTCCATGACGTCGACGTGGATATAGTCGGCCCCGGCTTCCTCGGCCTCGGCAACCTGCTCCGCCAATCGGCCGAAATCGGCCGACAGGATGGAGGGCGCCAGCTTGATCCGCACGTCGTTAACCACGTCTGCTACCCAGTGCCTTTCGCGCCGCGCTGATGGCCTTGGCCACCTCGGAGGGGGCGGTACCTCCGTGGAGGGACCGAGAGGCAACGGAGGTTTCCAGGCTAATGGCCTCCACGTCCTGGTCGAAGTCTGGAGAGAACCGGCGATACTCCTCCAGACTTAGCTCCGACAGCTCCTTGCCCTTTTCCAAAGCATAATGGACCACCTCCCCCACGACTCGATGGGCGTCTCTAAACGGGACCCCCTTCTTGGCGAGATAGTCCGCCAGGTCCGTGGCTAGAGAATAGCCACCGGTTGCGGCCTTACGGGCCCGATCGGCGTCGATTTTGACCGAAGCCAGCATACCGGTAAAGACCTCCAGGGTCGAGGTCAGTGTATCCACCGTATCGAACAGGGGGCGCTTGTCCTCTTGCAGGTCGCGGTTATATGCCAGCGGCAACGCCTTCATTACCGTCAGCACCGAAACAAGACCGCCATAGACCCGGCCGGTCCTGGCCCTGGCAAGCTCTGCCACGTCGGCGTTTTTCTTCTGCGGCATCAGGCTGCTTCCGGTGGCGTAGGCGTCGTCCAGCTCCAGAAAGCCGAACTCGGCGGTGGACCACAACACGATCTCTTCCGCCAGGCGGGAAAGGTGCATCATCGTGATGCTGGCCGCGGCGTGGAGCTCGATGACGAAGTCCCGGTCTGCGACGGCGTCCATGCTGTTGGCGCTGACGCGGCTGAACCCCAGCTCCCTGGCTACGGACTCCCGGTCCAGGGGGTAGGGGGAGCCAGCCAGGGCGCCGCTGCCAAGGGGCATGACATCGGCCCGCTTCAGGCAATCACCGAACCGCTCGACATCCCGCTGCAGCATTTCGAAGTAGGCAAGAAGGTGGTGCGCGAGAAGGACCGGCTGGGCGCGTTGCAGGTGGGTGTAGCCGGGAACGATGGTCTCCTGATGGGACTCGGCCTGGTCGACGACGGCCGCCTGAAGCCCTCGCAGGCCCTTGACGATATCGGCCACCGCGTCCTTGGCGAAGAGGCGCATGTCCAGGGCTACCTGGTCGTTCCTCGACCGGCCCGTATGCAGCTTTCCGGCGACGTCGCCGATGCATTCGGCAAGCCGCGCCTCCACGTTCATGTGAATATCTTCCAGCTCCTCCAAGAACTGGAAGGAGCCTTCCTCTATCTCCTTCAGGATGGAGACCAGCCCCGCCACGATAACCTCGGCCTCTTCCTTGGGGATGATGCCCTGTTTGCCAAGCATGCGGGCATGGGCGATGCTCCCGGCGATGTCGTAGGGAGCCAGGCGCCGGTCGTAGGCGATCGAAGCGGTGTAGCGTTGCACCGCCTCAGCCATCGGCTTTTGTAATCTGGAGCGTGTCGGTTTCATCTAGGTTTCTTTCAGCGCCGGTCCGGCTCAGGCGGGGCTCGCGAGCAGAGGCGGATTGTCTCTGATCTTTACGCAAACCCCGTCCCTCTAGCTCCCTCCCGCCAGGCGAGGGAGGACTTCTTCCCCCTCTCCCTTTGTGGGAGAGGGCTGGGGTGAGGGTAGTCTATGAGCCGTTCGGCTTCGTCACCACCATGAAGCTGCGCTTCAAGCTCATGATCTCTTCCTCTTTCTGGTTCGTCACGACGGTCTCCACTCGCACGATGCCGCGGTCCGGGCGGCTCTGGGAAAGGCGCTTGTCCAGGACGGTGGTCTTTGCATAAATGGTGTCGCCGATGAACGTGGGCTTCAGGTGCTTCACCTCTTCGTAGTCCAGGGCGGCGATGGCCTTGCCGCTGGTGTCCACGACGCTCATGCCGACGGCGATGCTCAGCACCAGGAGACCCACCACCAGGCGCTGCCCATGCTGGCTCTCAGAGGCGTATTTCGCGTCGATATGCAACGGCATGTGGTTCATGGTCAAGAGACAGAACAGGTCGTTATCGTGCTCGTTGATAGTCTTGCCGGGCCAGTGTTTGTACACGTCTCCAACCTCAAACTCCCCGAAATAGCGTCCAAACCTGTCCCGAAAGTCGTGCTCCATGGTGCTGGCATCTCCTCTTGGAATGGGTTGCTACCGTGAACGGCCCTGGTCGGCTGACGCAGGAGGCGGCTCTACCCTACTCATTGTCTATGGGTCCGGTCAGACGCAGCGGGTACTCCGGCTGGGCCAGAAGCTGTGCCTGGGCCTGGACCTTGACCGGCAGTCCCCATAGGTGAATAAAGCCAGCAGCGGCTTCATGATCGAAGGCATCCCCGTCGCCGTAGGTTGAGAGCCCATGCTGGTACAGCGAGGATGGGGACTCTCTCCCTGCAACTACCGCCGTCCCCCTGTGCAGCCGAATACGGACCGTCCCCGTCACGTGGCGCTGGGTGCTCCGCACGTAGGCGGCCAGGTCCTGGTGCTGGGCGGTAAACCACAACCCGTTGTAGATCAGGTCTGCATACTCCTGGGCCACCCTGGCCTTGAACCGGAGCTGGTCCTTGCCGAGGCTCATCGCCTCCAACGCCTGATGCGCCTGTAACAGCACCACCGCTGCCGGAGCCTCGTAGACCTCCCGCGATTTGATGCCCACCAACCGGTTTTCCAGATGGTCTATCCGTCCGACTCCGTACTTCCCCGCCAGGGTGTTGAGCTTCCTTATGAGGGTCACTCCGTCCAGTTGCTTACCATCGAGGCTTACGGGGAGCCCTTTCTTGAAGCCGATCTCGACGTAGGTGGGGTTGGCCGGGGTATCCGTGATGGACTTCGTCCAGGCGTAGACCTCCTCCGGCGGCTCGTTCCAGGGGTCCTCCAGGACGCCGCCTTCGATGCTCCGCCCCCAGATGTTGGCATCAACCGAGAAGGGCTTGGCCCTGGTGACCGGGATGGGGATATCGTGTTTCTCAGCGTAGGCGATCTCCACGTTGCGATCAGTCATATCCCACTCTCTGGCCGGAGCAATCACCTTGAGATCCGGCGCCAGGGCTTGGACACTGACCTCGAAGCGTACCTGGTCGTTGCCTTTGCCGGTGCAGCCGTGAGCGACGGCGGTGGCCCCCTCTTTTCTGGCTGTCTCCACCAGAAGCCAGGCGATGAGCGGCCTGCCGAGGGCCGTCGCCAGCGGATAGACCCCCTCATACACAGCGTTGGCCTGGAGGGCCGGAAAAACGAAGTGACGGACGAAGAGCTCCGAAGCGTCCTCCAGGTAGGCGTTGATAGCCCCTGTCCGCAAGGCTCGCTCCTTGACTTCGTCCAAGCCCCCGGGGCCCTCACCCAGATCGGCTGTCAGGGTCACGACGTCCATGCCGTAGTTCTCCTGAAGCCACCGGATAGCGACCGCCGTATCGAGGCCGCCGCTGTAAGCTAGCACTACCTTCTCAGCCATAGCGTCTGCCCCTCAGGAGAGGCCCTTCTCCGAGACGACCTTTTCCAGGCCGCGCCGGAGCTTGTCGAGGGCCTCGTCTATCTCGGCCTCGGTGACAACCAGGGCCGGCATGAAACGCAAGGCGTTGGGGCGGACGGCGTTGACGAGCAGGCCTTGCTCAAGACATGCCGTGAGCACATCGCCAGAGATGTCGTGGGTGAACTGTATGGCTTGCAGCAGACCGAGTCCCCTTACCTGGTTTACGCAGGTGAAGTCGGCCTCCAGTTTCCGGAGCCCCGCCGCCAGCCGGTCGCCTTGTTTACGCACGTTGGCGAGGACGTGATGCTCAATGACGTACTTCACCACGGCGTTGGCCACGGCGCAGGTCAACGGGTTACCCCCATAGGTGGACCCGTGGTCTCCCGGCGTCATCACGGCGGCCTGTTCTTTCGCCAGGAAAGCGCCGATGGGCACTCCACCCCCCAAGCCCTTGGCCAGGGTCATGACATCCGGCTCGACCGCGGGTATCTGGTAGCCGAACAGGGTCCCAAGCCGCCCGATGCCCGTCTGGATCTCGTCCAGGATCAGGAGCAGGCCCTGCTCGTCGCACCATTGGCGGACCAGCTCAAGATAGTTCTGGTTGGGAACAATCACACCGCCCTCTCCCTGGACAGGCTCCAGCATGATCGCGCAGGTTTTGGCGGTCGTCGCTCCCTTGATCGCCTCGATATCGTCGTAGGGCACGTGGACGAACCCCTCGGGCATGGGCAGATAGGGCTCCTGGTAATGGGTCTGGCCGGTAGCGGCCACCATACCGAGGGTCCGCCCGTGGAAGGAGTCCAGGGCGGTAACGACCTCGTATGCGCCATCTCGGTTGACCTTACCATACTTTCGGGCCAGCTTGACGGCCCCTTCATTGGCCTCGGCGCCGCTGTTACTCAAGAACAGGCGGCTCATACAGCTATTCTCGATCAGGGTCTCCGCGAGCTGTAGCTGCGGAATGGTGTAGAACTGATTTGATGTCTGGATCAGGGTTCGGCCCTGCTTTTCCAACGCCTCGATCATGACCGGGTGGCAGTGGCCGAGGGTATCAACGGCCCAGCCAGCCACGAAGTCTAGATAAGACCTGTCCTCGTCGTCCCAAACACGCTGGCCCTCTCCGCGCACGAGAGTAAGCGGGGTCCGCTTACCCGTCGTCATGTAATAGCGTTGTTCCAGCTCCCGCCACTGGGTCATCTACGGCTCCTGACTGTTAAGGGCTCCAACGAAAGAGGGTGCCCACCATTATAGCCCATCAGATGTGTTGGCGGTGGCCGTCATGGCCTTTGCACGGCTAGCGGAGCAAGCCCAAACACAGAGCTTGTTGTTGCCAGGAGTACAGTCACGAAGCAATCTAGGGCGTCTAGACTGAGCGCTTAAGGGCGCTTATTGGGACTGTGCCTGGCGAGCCCTCTCCAGCTCGTCGAGGAGCTTTTGGAGCTGATCGATGAGCGCGTCCAGGTCAAATTCGGACGGCGTGGGCCTAGGGCCTGGCGGTGTTGGAGTGGCGACCGACGGCGTGGGCGTCGCGTCCGGTTGTGGAGTCGTCCCGGGGAGCAGACCGCCCAACGGTGGCGAGGGCTCCAGCTTGCCCAACGCGACGTCTAAGGCCCGTTCCAACGTCGGCTCCATGACCGGGCTGTTGGCGCCGATGGCGACTACTATCCGTTTCAGCTCCGGGAACCTGAGGGATTCGGCCTGCAGATAGATCGGCTCCACGTACAGGATGGTCTCGCCTATGGGTAAGACGAGCAGGTTCCCCCGTATGATCTCCGATCCTGTCTCGCCCCAGAGAGTGAACTGCTGGGAGATCAGGACATCGTTGTCAATGCGCGCCTCAACCTGGGCGGGGCCGTCTACCTGCTTATCCTTGGGGAAAGTAAAGGCGATGAGCTCGCCATAGTGGTCGCCGTCGCTCCGGGCGGCAAGCCAGGCAATGAGGTTCGGCCTGTTCAACGGAGTGAACGGAAGCAGCAACAGGAACTCGGGCTCCACCTCGCCCGGCAACGGCATAATGACGTAATAGGCTTCCATCGGCTGGGAGCTGCTGTAGAATAACTCGGCGGGGCGGCTCCAGAGGTCCTCTTTGGCGAAAAACACCCTTTCGTCGGTGATGTGATAGGTACGAAACATCGTCTCCTGGACATTAAACAGATCTTCTGGATATCGGATATGCTCCCGGATCTCGGAAGGCATGTCCTCTATGGGCTTAAACAGGTCTGGATAGATGCCGGCGTAGGTGTTCACGATGGCGTCGTCAGGTTCTATTATGTAGAAATCAACGGTCCCATTGAACGCGTCCACGACCACCTTGACGCTGTTTCGGATGTAGTTGAACCTGTCCCGAAATGGCTGGGAGTAGGGATACCGCTCAGTGGTCGTGAAGGCGTCCTGAAGCCAGAACAGTCGACCGTCCGCCACCACCAGATAGGGGTCCGGGTCCAGCGAGAGAAACGGTGCGATACGCCGCACCCGCTCCGTAATCTGCCGGTTCAGCATGATTTTGCTGTCGGAGGTTATCTGACCGCTGATGAGCAGGTTGAAGTCCGCCTTCCGCCATGCGAAGGCAACCCTCTTGACAAGAGAGTCGAGCTTGACGCCCCCAGTGCCGACATAGGTTGTGAACTCCGGCGTGTCCTGCTCCGTAGGAAAGTCAAACTCCTCTTCTTTGGTGTTGACGATGACGTAGCGGTCGGCCTGTTCGCCGAAATAGATCTCCGGCTGTTGGATGTCAAAAATGCCCTCGGGAGGTATGTCCTTCAGAAAGAATTCAGGACGGCCCTCTTCCGTGAACTCGTTGACGGGACTCATTGTGATTCCGTAGCCATGGGTGTATTGAAGCCGCTTGGCCACCCAGCTCTGGGCCTCCTCCGGAAGCCTCTCGGGCGTAATCTCTCTGGCAGAAAGCATCACTTGCCGGATCTTTCCATCGATCTCGTACCGGTCCACATCCACATCCAGAAAGTCGTAATAAGGGCGGAAAAACTGGATCTGGTTCAGGGTGTCTCGTAACGGCCTGTGGTCCCAGAGACGTAGGTTATCGACCAGGGCCGGGTTCTTCACAATCTCTTCCGAGGGCATCTCGTCGGAGGTGCCAAAGGGTCTGATCTCGATCTCGTTCAGGCCATAGGCTTCTCGGGTCATCGCGATGTTCCGCTCAATATACGGGGTCTCCCGTTCCAACTCGCTTGGCTCGACACTGAACCGCTGGACCGCAGCCGGATAGATAACCAAAACAACAATGACGGACACTACCCATACGCCAAAGGCGGAGATCGGCAGAACTATGCCCCTCCGATACGCGCTGAAGACTGCCGCAATTCCAACCGCGACACTAATCCCCATCATGAACCGAAGGGCAAACAGCTTGGCCGTCACGTCGGCGTAATTGGCTCCGAACAGGGTCCCATTGAGACCCCGGGACGACAGCACCAGTTCCTTAGCGTCAAACCAGTAGCTCCAGGCAACCAGGAGGGCCAGCACCGCAAACAGGGTCGCGACGTGAAGCTTGACCGCCCTGGTGAAGGTCCATTTGAATCCCCGCAAGCTGTACCCGACGCCATAGATCGAGATGACCCCCAGTATTGACAGGATCGTCAACCCTATCGTCCATGTCTGGATGAACCTCAACAGGGGTATAGAGAAGATGTAGAAGGATGGGTTGTGCCCGTTTAGGGGGTCTGCTATAGACACTCCCTGGCCATTCACGAAGGCCGTCGAGTTGGTAAACCGTAGGAAATTATCCCATTGGTCCATGGCAACGACGCCCATTATGAGGCCCAGGATCAGGGTAACAACGATGATCCCGATCCTCGTCAGCCCCTTGATGAGGACGATGGTCTCCGGTGGCAGGATCGCGGGCTCGTCACGCCGGGCTAGCCGTTGGGCCAAGACGATGTTGCCCAAAAAGACCGCGGAGAAAAGCCCCGCACCGGCGAAGTAGAGCCAGACCCTGGTGAGCAGCCCTTTGGTGTATACCGCCCCGTAACCCAGGGAGTCGTACCATAGCCATTCCGTGTAGACGTTCTTGGCGATATTGAGCATCACGAACAATATGATGATGCCTATCCCGATCAACGACCACTTGATAACTCGCCTGTACGGGAAGTTAGGACGCGAAAGGAAGTCCCCGGGAAATTGAGGAGGACGGCCGTTGGGGTCGCCGTTAGAGGCCATTAGGAGTCCATCTCGATTCTTGTTCCGATGGCTTGTCCGAGGATGGAATCTCGCAGGGCGTGAGAGGTTCGCCCGTCCGCGATGACGGAGGAGGGACCGTGACGGAGAGCCCTCAAGCAGGCTTCCACCTTCGGCACCATACCTCCTGCAATAGTTCCCGCTACCATAAGGGCACGTGCTCTGTCCGCCGAGAGCGCTGGGAACACGGCCCCGCTCTCGTCACGGACGCCAGGCACGTCGGTCAGGAATATGAACCGCTCCGCATTGATCGCGCCGCCGATCTCCGCGGCGAAGGTGTCAGCGTTGATATTGAGCAACGCTCCCATGGGGCCGGAGCCTTCCTCCAGCAGACCGATGGGCGCGATCACCGGTAAGTAGCCGGCATCGAGCAGCGTTTCGATCACCTGCGCATCAACGTTTGTGGGCTCCCCCACCCTGCCCAGGGCTGGGTCTTTGATCCGGGCGCGCACCGCGGCGCCGTCAGCTCCGGAAAGCCCTACGGCACGGCCTCCTAAGGCGCTAAGGGAAGCCACCAACTGTTTGTTCACTAGACCGGCCAGGGTTGCCACCACCACGTCTATACTTTCGGCATCGGTCACTCGGAGGCCGTCGACAAAGCGGCTGGAGACTCCCAACCGCTCCAGCCATTGGGTGATGGTTTTCCCACCACCGTGGACGACCACAACCTGGACGCCCTCGCGCTGCAGCCACACCAGGTCCTCGAGGGTGGTGTCGTGCTGCCCCAGAGTGCTTCCGCCAATCTTGACTACGATTCGTTTATCCGTCAAGTTCCCTCGGCTGGCGCGAATAAGCGCGGGTGCTGCTTACGAACAGCAGGGAGGCCACGCGGGGAGCGTGGGCATGGTATACAACGGCTGCATTCGAGCCCCGGTCATGTCGTGTACTCACTGTTGAATCGAACATACTCTTCAGTAAGGTCGCAGCCCCAGGCCGTAGCCGAATGCTCCCCGAGACCCAGGCGGACGATAATCTTCACGTCACTCTCTTTCATGGAGAGAACGGCGAGGTCTTTATGAAAGGGTATCGGCGCGCCGGCGTCGAACATACAGATCCCATTGAGGTACAGGGCCAGCATGTCCTCCTGGACCTCTGCCCCGCTTCTTCCGATGGCCATCATAAGCCGGCCCCAGTTTGGATCGGCGCCGTGGACGGCCGTCTTGACCAAGGGGGAGCTCACGACCGTTCGGGCCACCTTCCGAGCATCCTGGGCGCTGGCAGCCCCTTCCACCGTTACGTCTATGAGCTTGGTGGCTCCTTCGCCATCCCGCGCTATCATCCGTGCCAGGGTCTGGCAGACATCGCTCAAGGCCTGCTGAAAAAGCTCTGCCTCCGGCGTCTCAGCCCTGATAGGCTTGTTCCCAGCATCTCCGTTCGCCAGCACGACGAGCAGGTCATTGGTGCTGGTGTCCCCATCTATCGTGAGCATATTGAAACTGCTGTCGGCCGCCGCCCCCAGCGTGGACTGAAGAAAGCCTGGCTCCACCGCGGCGTCGGTACCGACGAAACAGAGCATCGTGGCCATGTCCGGATGGATCATCCCCACACCTTTGGCCGCGGCCCCCAGCGTGCAGCGCTTCCCGTCGATTTCAAAGCTCACGGCCACTTCTTTTGGGTGGGTGTCCGTCGTCATGATTGCCCCGGCAAAGGAGTGGCCGCCGTCCGGGGACATCTCGATCTTGTCGATGGCGGGCCGGATCAGGGACATGGGTATCTCGACGCCTATGACCCCTGTGCTGGCCACCAGCACCGACTCCTGGGCCATCCCAAGCTTGTCAGCAGCCAGCGAGGCCATCTCCATCGCGTCCACCATCCCCTGGGGACCGACACAAGCATTCGCGCAACCGCTGTTGACGATCACCGCTTGGGCACGCCCGGACTGCACTCGCTGACGGGTAAGAGTGACCGTGGAGGAGACGATCTTGCTCCTGGTGAAGACCCCCGCCACGGCGGAGGGCTTATCCGAAGCGAGGATCCCGAGGTCCAGCTTGTCCTGGCCGTATGTCTTAAGACCGGCATAGGTGGAGCCGGCGGTGAAGCCCCGCGCCGACGTGACGGTGCCGTTCTCAACGGTGTTGATCAACTGTTCCGACATGGCCTACATACTATAACACCCTGGGCTAACCAGGGCCTGCGAGGCTGCTAGCTTCCCAGCCCCAGGTCCCGCAGTATGGACCCATAGCTGGCGTAGCCGGCGATGGTGAAAAGGAAATCGCTCAGACTGTCGCTACTTTCCCGAAGTCCCCGCATCTGTTCTCCTATGGGACTGACTGAGCCCGGCCTCTCAGCGTAGGTGCCGTTGAAGGCGAAGAACGCCTGGTTCAGTTTTCTGAAGACAAATCCGTTCTCCGCCATGAAGAGGCGCCGTTGCTCCATGTAGGCCTCAGCCTCCTCGATCAGTCCCTGCCCCAGGAGCCGGTCAGCCATAAGCCGGGTCTCCCGCATCTCCAGATCGAAGTCGAACTCTGGCCCTTCGCTATCGGCGGGCGGAGGATCGGGTCCCGGCTCCGCCAGGTTCTCCTCCTCTGGTTGGGCAAAGAAGCGCCGGTACACCTCCAGGCCGATCTCTTGGCCCACGATGTCGGCGACGGTCTCGTTGACGGTCGTCATATCCCCGCTGGCCCAGTAGCTTCTGCCCAGGGGGTGGAAGAACAAGTAATGGTGGACCCACTCGTGAGCGGCTGTGGTCAGGACCGACCTCAGCGACCGGTCATCCGGCACCAGGCTTGGGTAAGTGGCTACGCCCGCGATCCCGGACACCAGACTCGACAGGTCGCGCAGATCGATGGTCTCCTCCAGGGCCACAATTTCATCAGCGTTGATATCCGGGTCCAAGAGATGGGTCTCCTGCAACTCGATCCTGTCTCTAGGAGAGACGATGAGGAGCCGAGGGACCTCGGCCAGACGAAGGTCGACCGGAGGCCACAGAAGCCCGGCGAACAGGAATGTACTGGAGATCCCCTCGTCTTTCAGGACACGCGAGATCATACCTTCCATGGTCCGCTCCACCGAGCTTTCCAGCTTGTTCCGGCGGCTTTCGAGCTCCTTCACGCGATTCTCCAGCGTAACCCTGTCCGCCTCACCGTCCAGTCCAGCCAGGACACCACGAAGGCCATCCTTCTCCCGGTTGATCATCTTGGTTAGCTCGAAGTAACGCCGCACCTCCTGGACATCCTCCTCCTGGCTCGAGGAGCCGGGGAACAGCTCCTGGAAGGTGTGTATCCATTTCCTGGGAAAATTTCCGATCTCCCATCCGGCGACACTGAACAGGTGCGGACGAGCAATCTGGAGGATGGGGCTGCCAGCCCCGAAGGTGTCCCCGCTAAGGAAGACTACCGAGAGCACCAGAAGAAAAGTCCAAATTCCCTTCGCAACCCGCCTTCGCTTCATTCCGCCAGCATACCTCCGGGTTCAGGATACCTCACGGGAACGGACGGAAGAGAGACGTCCCTTTCAAATAGTACGATACTTCCTGTAGTACGATACTAGCTGTAATGCAGCCCTGGAATGGGGTGAAGCCGGGATGATTTGCAGAGCCCGGATACCTCGCCTACAATGGGTCAGGTTTTCTGTTGTGATCAGGTTTACTGTTTACAGGAGGCACCAGTCGCATGCAGATCTACAACACGGAGTCGATAAGGAATCTAGCCCTTCTCTCCCACAGTGGCGCCGGCAAGACCGCGCTTTCGGAGGCGATGCTCTTCTCTTCCGGAGCAATCAACCGTCTGGGGCAGATAACCGAAGGCAACACCGCATCGGACCATGAGCCCGAGGAGATCGAGCGCCAGGGCAGTATCCAAACCACTATCGTTCCTTGCGAATGGCAAGGCAAGAAGATCAATGTGCTGGACACACCAGGCTACGCAGATTTTGCTGGGGAGGTTGTCTCAGCTCTCGAGGCCGTGGACTGCGGGGTAGTGTTGGTCAGCGCGGTCGATGGCGTAGAGGTCGGGACCGAGGCAACCTGGCAGCGGGCCGAGGGGCTGGGGCTGCCTAGAATCGTCGTGATCAACAAGCTGGACAGGGAGAATGCGGACTTTTTGCAGTCTCTCGAGACCATCCAGGGGAAATTCGGCCGCAGGTGCATCCCGGTCCAACTGCCCAAGGGCACCGGCGCCTTCGAGGGAGTAGTAGACCTGTTGGACCCCTCCGCCTCCGACCAACACCCCCGGTTCGCCGAGTTCCACGAAGCGCTGGTAGAGGCGGCCGCCGAGGCGGAAGACTCCCTGACGGAGAAATACCTTGAGGAAGGGGACCTCTCTCAAGAAGAGCTGGTACAGGGGCTGAAGATCGGCATCGCGGCCGGCTCCCTTTTTCCCGTTCTGGCGACCTCGGCAACCCAAGAGGTGGGCATCACTCAGCTCCTGGACTTCATCGCGGAGTACGCGCCGTCACCGTTGGACAGGCCCGCAACGGAGGCCAAGAACGCGTCTGGCGACTCCGTGCAGATAACACCGGGGGATGATGCACCTTTGGCGGTAAAGGTCTTCAAGACGACCGCCGACCCTTACGTCGGCAAGCTGTCCTTCTTACGAGTGGTGGGTGCTCCTCTTAAAAGCGACACCCAGGTTTGGAACGTCAACAAGGGGCAGACCGAACGAGTAGCCCAGCTCTTTGTGCCTCGCGGCAAGGTCCAGGATGGGGTGCCCTCCCTGGCATCGGGGGATATCGGCGCCGTAGCCAAACTTCAACACACAGGCACTGGCGACACCTTGGTCCAGAAGGACAAGACGGTGACGTTCCCCAAGTTCGAGTTCCCCAGCCCTGCACACAGCATCGCCATCTCCCCCAAGACCAAGACGGACATGGACAAGATGGGCACTTCCCTGACCAGACTAATAGAGGAGGACCCAAGCCTCCAGGTCACCAGGGACCAGGCTATCAGCGAAACCGTGCTCTCGGGCCTTGGCGAAGCCCATGTCGATGTAGCTTGCAAGAAAATGAAGAGGAAATTCCAGGTAGATGTGCTGACCGCCACACCGTCAATCCCCTACCGGGAAACGATCAAGACAAAGATCAGGACCGAGTACAAGCACAAGAAGCAATCGGGCGGGCACGGTCAATACGCCCATGTCTACCTCGAGCTCGAGCCCACGCCCCGCGGGAGCGGCGTCGAGTTCGGTAACAAGGTGGTCGGCGGGTCCGTCCCCAAGGAGTACATCCCTGCGGTGGAGAAGGGGGTGATGGAGGCAGCCCATCAGGGAGTGATCTCAGGCAACCCGGTCGTGGATGTCAAAGTCACCCTGGTCGATGGGAGCTCCCACTCCGTGGATTCTTCCAACATGGCGTTCCAGATAGCTGGAAGTCAAGCGCTAAAGAAGGGGCTGCAAGACGGCGCTTCGGTTCTCCTGGAGCCCATCATGCGGGTGGGGGTGACCGTGCCGGACACCTATACCGGCGACATCATGGGAGACCTGAATGGGAAGCGAGGACGTGTATCGGGCACCACACCCCACAACGGGGCCACTCTCGTGGAGGCTCATGTCCCGTTATCGGAGATGCAGCGCTACGCAACAGACCTGCGCTCCATGACCCAGGGGCGCGGCAGCTACACCATGGACTTCAGCCGCTACGAAGAGGTACCGGCTAACCTCGCGCAGAAGGTGGCGGAAGAGACAAAGCAACACGCGTCATCATGACGGGTGATTCGTGTGCCGCATCAGAAGGGCGCCTACAAATTCAGTAACGAGCGCTTCGCAGGCGCCGGGGTACCGTCCCTGAGGGACACCGCGCGGTGTCCCTCGCAGCTGGCCTGCGTTGCCGCCTACGTAGCGGGGGCCTGCCAGATAGTATGGTACTGGTCGCCGGTGATAACGGCGGCCATTTCCTCTTTCTCAAGTTTGCGCAGCTCATCCAGGGCGTCGGCGCAAGACTTCACGCTACCCTTGTCGCCTGTGGCGGCGCATCGCTCAACGAGCATGTCCCAAATGCCCATACGCACCAGGCTGTCTACATACTTGGGCCATGGGAGGATCGCAAGCTTCTCGGGCTGAGGGAAACGCGGCCGTAGCTTCTTGAGGCTCCTTACCCGTTCCTCAATGGAGTTGACCATGGGCAGCAGCCGCACGACGGGAGGGTCCTCCACGTCCGTTCGGAGGTCTACTACCAGGGTCTTCCTCAACAGCGGAAAGTAGAAGCAGACCACTTCGGCCCGCTGGATGTTCCTGCTGATCTCGTCCATATCCATGCGGTAATCGCTGTTCATCTACCAGTCTCCTCTTCCAAACCCTCAGCGGATTGGCCGCGTACGCTACGCTCCCCGTAACTCTCGGCACATCTCGATGAACGCTGGCAGGACTTCTTGCCAGTCCCCTTCCACGCCGTACCGGGCCTCCTTGAACATGGTGCAGTCCTTGTCCTTATTGATGGCGACGATGGTCTTCGATCCGGAGCAGCCCGCCATATGCTGGCTGGCTCCGGAGATAGCCACCGATATGTACAGGTTCGGCGTGACAGTCTTGCCTGTAAGTCCCACCTGGAAGGAGTGCGGCAGCCATCCAGCGTCGCAGACGGCGCGGCTGGCACCCACGGCGCCGCCCAGGATCTTGGCCAGGTCCTCAAGCTGCTCGAAGGGCTCCGGCCCTCCAAGTCCTCGGCCTCCTGAGACCACCACAGGAGCATCCTCAAGCCGCATGCCGGTGGACTCCTCCTTCCGCACCTCAAGGACCTTGACCTTCAGGCTGCCTGGATCGATGGTTACGTCCAGTGGGGTGACCGATCCCGCCCGCGAGTCATCTCGTTCCAAGGGCTCAAAGGCTTTGGCCCTGACCGTCGCCACGCGCACATCGGTATTGGTCTCTGAAACGGCCAGAGCGTTTCCGCCGTACACCGGCTTGGTGGCGATGAGCCCTTTGCTGGGGTCCTGCTCGAGCTCGACGCAGTCCATCACCACCCCGGCCTTTAGCCGGAAGGCTAGCTTGGGCGCCAGGTCCTTCGTGGCGTCGGTATGGCCCATCAGCACAACCTGCGGAGTGTCAGCCTCAATCGCGTGCTGCAGAAGCTGAAGATAAGCGTCCGGCTGGTAACCGGCCATCTCCCCATCCTCATAGGTGTAGACCTTGTCGGCCCCAAAGGCTACCAGCTCTTTGGCCACCGCCTCTGTGCCCTTCCCAATAACAACGGCTGAGACGCCGCCGCCCAACCGGGTCCCGACGCCCAGGGACTCTTTGGCCGCAGCCGTTAGTTTACCGTTGTTCACTTCGGCAAAGACAAGGACTCCTTGAGAATCTGCCATGAATCCGGGTCTCCTTTCGCCTCGAAGGCTCCTTGGTTAGATCAGCTTGTCTTCTCGAAGCTTCAGGGCCAACTTACGACCGGCGTCGGCGCCATTGTCACCTTCGATGAACTCGCATTCCTTTTCAGTCGTGGGGATGAACAGCCTGGTCATATGAATTCGCCGGCCCGCCGCACCTAACATCGCGGGGTCGGCTCCGATGTCCGCCGGCCCCCAAACCGTAGGCTGCTTGCGGCTGGCCTGCATGATCCCTCTCAGCGTCGGGTAGCGGGGCTCACCGAGCTCGTTGCTGACGGTCACCAGCGCGGGTAGCGGGGCCTCGACCAGCTCGGTGCCGTCCGTCCGCACACGCTCCACCAGCACCTTACCGTCCTTGATGGCCACGCTCTTGCCGATGGTTATACACGGCACCCCCAGCATATCGGCAACGCCGGGTCCCACCAGGCTACGGTCCGTGTCCGAGGCCTGTCGGCCGCAGATGATCAGATCAAAATCGCCGACCTTTTTGACGGCCATGGCCAGGGCATAGGCGGTCGAGTAGGCATCGCCGTCCTCGAAGGCGTCATCCTGGAGAAGGATCAGCTCGTCAGCGCCCATGGAAAGGGGCTTCTTGATCACGTCCATGACCAGACCTTTACCCATGCTGATAACCGTTACCGTGGCATCGTGCTGCTCCTTCAGCTGCAACGCCGCCTCGGTGGCCTGCTCATCGAAGCCGTTGACTACGGGGGGGATCCCGGGCACCGGTACCACCTTGATAGCGGCCTCGTCTATCTTGAAGCTCGCCTGGGGGGTCTCAGGGTCCATCACCTGCTTGACAAAAACGATGATCCTCATCAACTCACCGAGGTCCTTTCCCGAAGCCAATATCGTTTGACATACGTAACCCGCAACGGGTGTGCGGGGCAACGGTACTCTACCATTCGAGCGGTTTTAGTGTCAAGGAAAAACCGCCATCGGCAGGCCTGGCGACTACCGGTCATAGACCATAAATTCTAGCAGGTTTCCGTCTGGGTCTCGGATGTACACGCTTTGGGAAGGTACAGCACCGGCGCCTCTCCCACCCCGCCGTTGGACCGGCCCCTCCAGGACCTGCACCCCTGCCCCTTTGAGCATTTCAACTACCTGGTCGACGGTCCCCTCCCAGACGAAGCAGAGATCGCCGCAGCCTGGCTCGGCGCTCTCTCCTCTAAGGTTTGCTACAAGGCCGGCCGGGTGGACATTGATAATGTTGTTGGGCCCCACCTGGACCATGAAGATGGCACTCTTGCCCTGCCGCCATTCCTCTTCCTTCAGGAATCTGAAGCCGATACGCTTGTAGAATTCCAGGAACCGCTCAGAGTCTGCGGTCGGTATGGCCACGTGGTCGAAGCTTATTACAGGCATGACGCCCTCCCTCAGCGCTCATCCTTACCCCTGGGACCGCTATCCTGCAAACGCCGGCATCACCTTGGCGGCGAACCACTCCATGTGGCGCATCAGATCGCTGGGCTTTTCCCAATTGAACCGGATGTACAGGTGACTGAATCCGGCGTCTCGCTGCCGTTCAATAGCCTCGATCACGGCCTCCGCCTCGTACGGCAACCCCTCCGAGAGGCTTCGCACGTTAGCATGGTGCGTCCGGTCCGTCGTGGTCGTAAATGGGGTGGACACCTCCCGGTCCCCAACCTCCAAGCTGTGAGAGAACCTGAACCGGTCAGGGTCTCGTCCCAGGGCCTCCAGCTGCTCCTTAATCCACGCGACCTTCCCCGGCAGGTCTTCCTGGTTACTGGCCATGGGCACCACCCAGCCGTCGCCGAGCTCGACAGCCCTACGCAAGGCCCGCGGGCTTTCGCCACCGATCCAGATGGGAAGGTGCGGCTTTTGCAGGCACTTTGGCAGGAAGCCCACGTTGGAGAAGGTCGCGTATTTCCCTCGGAAGGCGGGCTCCTCTTCAGTCCACAGGACCTTCATCGCCCTGACATACTCATCGGTCAAGGCCCCTCGCTCCTTGAAGGGAATGCCGAGAATGCTGAACTCCTCGGGAAGCCACCCGGTACCAACCCCGCATATTATCCGACCGCCGGAGACCACATCCAACGTCGCCAGCATCTTGGCCGTCTGAACCGGTGGCCTGTACGGGACTACCAGTGTGTAGAAGATGAGCTTGATGCGCCTGGTGACGGTGGCGAGGTAGGAGGCCAGCACAAAGTTGTCGTACCAGAGAGCCCCCGGTGAAGGTCCGCCGGGCCGCCCCGGCATGACGATATGCTCTGTTAAATTTATCCCGAAAAAGCCAAGCTCGTCCGCTAAGCGGGCAGCCTCCCCCATCGCCTCAACGCCACCCCATCGGGAATGGGGTGAGAGTCTGAACAAGGTAAAGTCCAGTTGCTTATCCATGAACGTGGCCTCGTTCTCGGCTGCTTCCGCCCATGCCGCAGCGCCGCCATTTACACAAGTCCTACGGGCGTTTAGGAAGTATGGTAGCATGTCAGCCTGAAAAGGTGGGTACTGACAACATCCCATTGCCCTCACCGCCGAAAAGTCAGGAGCAGATGGTCGATACATGGGTCGCGGTCGTCGCCGCATCAGCCGTCGGAGGAGCCGGGATCGCCGGCGCTATCCTCATGGCGATTCTTCTGAACGGCTGGGCAAGAGACCGTGAGGAGGCCCTCTGGTACCGGCAGCGAGAGGCGGAGCGCGAGGAGCGGATACAGACCGAGCGGATGAGGGAGATCTCCCGTATGGAGGAGTTCCTGGACGCCGCCTCGAGGCATCTCGAGCTTGTTCACCTCGCAGAGTTTCTGCCCAATGGGAGCCAGCAGATCGACCACGTAGACGTGTACAGGCAACTGCTTCAAAGCCGTACCCGGGCCCAGACCTCGGCGCTCGCCCTGAGCATATCGCAGCAAACGCTCGACAAGTTCACCGAGCTGTTTGACAACGCGAGAGCGCTTGCCCAAACCGCTCAAAACGGCAATACATCCGAGCCCTGGATAGTCCAGGCCGCCCTGGCGATTATCGGCGACATCCGACGCGACCTAATGGTTTTGAAAGGCACAGGCTAGCGTTTTGCGGCGGCCTGGCCAATCCGGAGTCCGGCCGCCAGCCCGTTTTCTCTCCAATCCCCTCTTGCCATCGCGTCCGGCGCGGCCCCCTCTCTGACTTCAGCGTTGTGGGCAATCCAATACTTACCTCTGTCTCATTCGTTGTCTCCCCACAGGGCTTTCCGTACACCCGGTGCCGCATGGCGGGCGCGAGCATGGATTTCCTCCATGGTTAGCGTGCTCAGCGGGTGCTCGATGACCACCGGTTCGAGGCGTTCCATTCCCAACGCGACAACCTGTGACCGTGCCTCGTCTAAAAATGCCTCGGTGACAATGGCCGCCGTGGGCAGCCCCATTTCCTCCAGTACCGTTGCATCGTGCATACAGCACGAGGTGCACGAGCCTCAGTCTCCCACGGCTGTCAGGACGGCGTCATTTTCCTGTGCGATCTGCCGGATCAAGTCTGGGGCCGCGTTTTTCGAAAACGTCTCCTTCTTGTAATAGCGGACCTCGCCGATAGCGCCGCCACTTTCGAGCTCCGCAACCGTCGCTTGGAGGAGCTTGCGAGCATTCCACTTGGTGTTGTCCAGGACTCCGAGCCGGATGGCGCTCCCAGCCTCGAGCCGGGGGGCTATCGAGCGTGGCTCAGCCTCCACCACCCCTCTGGGGTCGTAGACGGTCCGCTCCCTTCGCGTTGCCCTGGTGCTCATCTCTTCCTCCGTATTGTTCGAGCTTCTTGGCCGTCCGCTCAAAGAGCGCACGTTCCATCCACGCAGACCGGTCCTGATGCCGGCGGCCTCCCGTCAATGGCCCGAATGACAGGACTTGTCATGTGCCCCCAGCCGGGGATGAACGCTGAAAAGCGGCCCGCCTCCCCGCCAGCTACGAATAAGTGGATCTCGTTAGGACTGGGAACGATGGGGGTTCGGGACTCGGGTGCTCGTCCATACCATCGGGGCAGGTTGCGGTTGTAGACGGTGCCATAGCGATGGTTAAAGCTGACATCCGCGAAGGTATTCTTGGTGTTCATCCACAGATAGCTGCGTACATCGCTACGGGTCCAGCCCTTGGATGCGATGGTGGCGCCGTGCTCGGGCCCGATCACCACGACGCATGCCCCGCTGCTCACGGCGTTGTTGTGGGCAATGGTGCTCATGGCCGAGACGACGCTGTCCAGGACTCCTTCGGGGTCGTTGGCGATGTGGTTGGTCACGCTGTGAGGCGCTTCGGCCGCAATGGCGAAGACGGTGCTGTCCTCGGCCTCATACCCCTGTTCCACGTGGTAGGGGGCCCAGGGGCTGGCCTCCTCGTTCTCAGCGATGCAGTAGGTGTACTTGCTGGGATGGCCCAGGGTGCTCTTGTCGAGCTCGCCAGGACGGCCACCACCGACGTTCAGCAAAATCAGGCGCACCGCCCGGCCGATGGTCGCATTCGCCCTATTTCCGGAACCGAAAACGTTGGCGCCGGCGTTCATGCCAATCTCGTTCCGCACCGGGCCGTTGACCACAATCAGCGGACTTGCCATGTGGGTGGTGGCCTGGACGCCGTTCAGGTTAAAGGCCGGGCCGGAGAGGGCCAGCATCGCCGCTCGCACCACCGGGGCGTACTCCGGCTTGCACCCGGCCATCACGATATTAACCGCGAGGACTTCCCGCGTGAGGTTTCCCCAGCGCGGCGGTACACGGCACTCGACCAGGTCGGGCTCGCCCCCCAGCGCCGCCAATACCGCCGAGGGCTTCTCGGGCGTGGGCGGAACGACGGGGAGCCCGTCGGAAAAGCCCTGCTCGTAGTACCACTCGACCAGGTCTACGTCCTCAGCGACAGGCTGGGTGATTTTGGCTACCATATCCCTCCTCCGACCGCGTCCTCTCGTGGCGCGAACCCTTATTAAGTCCTTAGCCCCTCGGCCGATTGAGAAAGCCCTGTAAAAGGGAGACGGGCTCGCTCGTCCGATAAGCCTCCGCAAAGGACTCTATCCCTTTGTCGATGGCCTGCTCCAAAGGGAGGCGCTCCCACTCACGAATAAGCTCCTTCTGAAGCCGTATAGCCCTGGGCCCCGCTCTCAGGACCGCTGTCACCCATTCTTCTACGCTGGCGTCCAACTCTTGCCGGTCGACGACACGCTCGACCAGACCGGACCTCAGGGCCTCCCCCGCATCGATGACCCTGCCGGTGTACACCATCTCCCTGGCCTTGCCCCATCCGACCAGCCGAGGCAACAGCGCGGCCTCGACGACGGAGGGGAGCCCGACGGCTACCTCGGGCATGCCGAAGCGGGAATCCTCCGTCGCGACCCTCATGTCGCAGGCGGCGGCAACCTCCAGCCCTGCTCCCAAGCAATGCCCGCGGATTCGGGCGATGACCGGCACCGGAAGGGAACGCAGAGCCCCGCAGACTCTATGAACGCCGGTGATGAACCTGACGGCTTCCTCGGGTGAGGCGATGCCGGCCAGCTCATTGATGTCGGCCCCCCCACAGAAGGCCCGGTCACCAGCGCCGGTCAGCACTACGACTCTTAGCCGTTCGTCGCTCCTCATGCCTTCGATGGTCCGCCAGAGCTGTTCGCTGAGGGGTGACCCCAGCACGTTGAGCTTGGCCTCGTGGTCTATGGTAATCCGAGCGACACGGCCAGCTTCGCCGCGGTCGTCAAGGTCAAGGTGGACCGTTGGACTGGTCGACACGGTATTCACTCCTGCATCTTAACGAAGGCACGTCTTGCAACGGCAGGTGCGAGTATAAACAGGGGCCAACAGGTGGTCAAACCGGTGTGCTCGTTGAGTACATATAAGACAGCGCGGGGGCGGAAGCAGGTCATGCGCTTGTCGCCGCAGTAGCTTCCTGCCTCCGCAGGCTTTCCAGACATCCAGATAACCGAAAGACCCTGGGGCACGGACAGCGAGGGCTTGACCCTGTGTCCGACCCGGCGATAGGGTGACTACCGGGCTGCCGGCCGATATGGCAGTGCAAGAAAGGGCGAGAGCGATGAACCTGGCGCCCAAGGTGCTTTTTTTATGTCAGAACAGCGCGATGGCTGGGGCCGCGGTACGGTCCTTGCTGAAGAACGGCGCCTCCGCGACGCATGTAAAGACAATCAAACAGGCCGTGAAGCAGTTGGAAGAGAGGCCGATAAGCCTATTACTGGTGGACATGCCTGAGGGCCGTGTGAGCAACGGCGGGGAGTGGACGCGATTGGCCCAGGAAGTTACCGTGCCGACAGTGGTACTCGCTCCGATAGCTTCCCGGCGTCCAGCGTGGCCGCGTGGCCCAGCCGCGTTCGTAGAGCTGAGCAAGCCCGTATCTTGGGAGCGGGTGCTTCGCGTCGTGGCAGACCTTCTGGAGGGGCGAGGCAGCAACGGCCGACCTGGCGTAAGACCCCTCAACACAGAGGTGGGAAGGAAGGGACTCAGCAGAAGAAAGACGCAGGTGCTCGGACTTGTGGTGGAAGGGCGACCCAACAAGAGCATCGCCGCCGAGATGGGGATCAGCGAGCCAACGGTGAAAAAGCATGTCCAGCGGATCATTGGCAAACTGAACGCTAGGGACCGCGTTCAGGCGGCGGTCATCGCCGTGCGTGAAGGGCTGGTAGGGGAGGCCGCCTAGTCGCGGCTTTGGAACCGGCTCGGGTCCACCACGGCCCGCTCGTGAATCCCGTCGCCGATCTTCTTGTCCCCCGCGAAGGCCTGCACCTCAAAGATGTAACGCCGTCCCTCAGTCCGGAGGAAGGTCGCCTTGACCCTCACCATGGTACCGACCGGCGCGGGGGCCAGGTGGCGCACGTCGACTCGAGCCCCCACAGAGCGCTCGGACGCGTCCTGATATTCCTGAAGCAGTAGCAAGCATGTGCGTTCCATAAAGCCGATCATAGTGGGGGTGGAAAGCATCTCCACGGGACCGATGTGGGTCACACCCATGCCCGGCTCTGTCTTGAACTCTTCCTCGCGGGAGACTCCGGTCGGCGGCGGCTGAACGGGCATCGAAAGCTCTCCTTCACGTGTGGGGGTTAAGCGCCGTGAGCGCGATGGTGAATCCTCGCGGAGGCGCCGGTGACGCCTCGCAGATCATGTTTCCCACAGGGTCCCCTGCGGCGTCTCCCCACTGGGTCGCTCCTTAAAAGGGATCCCTAAGTACTCGTAAGCGTGGCGAGTGGCGGTGCGGCCCCGCGGTGTTCGTCCCAGGAAACCCAGCTGAAGGAGATAGGGCTCGTACACATCCATTATGGTGTCCGCTTCCTCGCCGATGGCCATAGCGATGGTGTCCAGCCCCACGGGCCCACCGTCAAACTTTTCGATAATGGCCCTCAGAACTTTGTGGTCCATCTCGTCCAGCCCCAGGGGGTCCACATCCATCTTTCCGAGCGCTTCCTGGGCGACCACCTGGTTTATCCTGCCGTCGGCCATGACTTCGGCATAGTCCCGGACCCGTTTCAGGAGGCGGTTGGCGACCCGCGGCGTCCCCCGGGCCCGCTGGCTGATCTCCCTCACCCCGGCCTCGTCCGCCTCCACCGCCAGGATGCCAGCCGCCCGGGCGATGATCTGCCGGACCGCCTCCTGGGTATAGAAATCCAGCCGGTACACGGAGCCGAACCGGTCGCGCAAAGGCGCGCTGACCATCGCGTATCGGGTTGTCGCGCCGATGAGGGTGAAGCGCGGTATTTTCAACCGAATACTCCTGGCCGTCGGCCCCTTGCCCACCACTATGTCCAGGGCGAATTCCTCCAGAGCGGGGTAGAGTATTTCCTCCACCGTGCGGCTGAGACGGTGCACCTCGTCGACGAACAGGACCTCTCCCGGCTTGAGGTTGGTCAGAATAGCGGCCATATCGCCGGGCCGCTCGACAGCCGGGCCGGAGGTGATCCGAACGTTGACCCCCATTTCAGCGCCGATGATGTTGGCCAGGGTAGTCTTGCCGAGGCCTGGAGGGCCGTAGAGGAGGATGTGGTCAAGGGCCTCGCCGCGTTTCTGGGCGGCCATGATGGAGATTTTGAGATTCTCCTTGACCTTTTCCTGCCCGATATACTCCTCCAGCCTCTTGGGCCGGAGGCTGGTTTCGATAGCGGCCTCCTCGGGCCGGGGTTTGGCCGAGATGATCCGTTCGGGCATGGGCGAGGCACCTCGCCTCATGGTATGGCCCTCCTTCGGCGGGTGTCAAGGAAACCCTGGCGGAGTCCTTAGCATGTCTTCCGTATCGCTTTTGGGACTGGCGCCCGATAGACTCAGCCGTTACCATTGCACGAAAACTGACCCCCGGAGGCCGGCATGAGCCCCAAACACGTTCTCCTGGACCAGCAAGACCACGTCCTGACCATCACCTTGAACCGGCCCGAAAGGCTGAACGCCCTGATCAACGACATGCTGATCGAGCTTCGGGCCGCCGTCATAGAAGGGGACTCCGACCCGGAGACGCGCGCGATCGTCATCACCGGCTCCGGAAGGGGCTTTAGCGCCGGAGCTGACCTGAACGCCTTCAAGGAAGCCATGGAAGAATCCAAGCGCCTGGGCCGGGTGACGGAGAGTATTAACCCGGCGCTGCTGGACAACTTCGCCGTCAGGCTCGCGGAGACCTCCACACCCATCATCGCCGCCGTGAACGGCCCGGCCATTGGGTTCGGGCTCACCCTCTCCATCGCCTGCGATATCCGCATCGCATCCGAGGCGGCGACATTTGGGGCCGTTTTCGTCAAGCTGGGACTCACGCCGGAGTTCGGCTCGACCTACAACCTGGTCAGGCTGGTGGGCATGGGAAAAGCCACCGAGATGGTCTTTACCGCCAGGATTATCGGGGCGGCGGAGGCCAAGGAGATGGGGCTGGTCAATCAGGTGGTCCCACCGGAGGAGCTGATGCCGACGGCCATGGAGATGGCCCGGACCATCGCCGGCTTCCCGCCCATCGCCATGGGCCACGCCAAGAGGAACCTCCGCAGTGGCATGGACTCGGACCTGGCGACGCAGACCCACCTGGAAGTGATGGCGCAAAAGCTCTGCCGGACCACGCAGGATTACGAAGAAGGGGTCAATGCGTTCCTGGAGAAGCGGCAGCCGGTATTTACGGGCCGCTAGGCAGGAAACGCTACGGGCTGCCCTGAGCGGTCCCGCCCTTGGCCGACCTGGACTTGCGCTTGAACGACAGGTCGGTTTGCTTGCGGCCCGCACCCTTCGTCACGAAGATGGTGTCGCCGTCCCTGAACCTGCCTTGGAGAACATTGAGGGCCAGCGGCTCCAGCACCTTCTGCTGGATAAGCCGCTTCAGGGGACGCGCCCCTTGCAGCAGGTCAAAGCCCTCCTCGGCCAGATAGACCTTCACCGGCTCCGCCACCTCAAGCTGTATACCACCTTCGGCCATGCGCCGGTTGACCATGCCGATCTGGATGTCGACGACCTCCTTGATCTGCCGCTCCCGCAGGAGGTCGAAATAGACGATGGCGTCGACCCGGTTCAGGAACTCGGGCTTGAAGTGAGCGCGCAGCTCTTCCGCTAGCTGGTCTTGCAGCGCAATGGTCCCTTTACCCGGATTCTCCCTGTACAGGTGGCCGCCGACGTTGCTGGTCATGGTAATAATCGTGTTCTTGAAGTCGACCGTCCGGCCGTGGCCGTCGGTCAGGCGGCCATCGTCCATGATCTGTAGCAGGATATTGAAGACGTCAGGGTGGGCCTTCTCGACCTCGTCGAAGAGTATCAAAGAGTAAGGCCTGCGGCGCACCGTCTCGGTGAGCTGGCCGCTCTCGTCGTAGCCGATGTAGCCGGGCGGCGCGCCGGTCAGGCGGGAGACGGTGTGCTTGTCCATGTACTCGGACATATCGATGCGCACCATGGCCGCCTCGTCGTCGAACAGGAACTCGGCCAGGGCCCGGGAGAGCTCCGTCTTGCCCACCCCCGTGGGCCCAAGAAACAGGAAGCTGCCGACAGGCCGGTTCGGGTCCTTCATCCCAACCCGTGCGAGACGCACCGCGTTAGACACGGTGCGGATGGAGGAGTCCTGGCCGACCACCCGTTGGCGCAGGGTGTCCTCCATGTGGAGGAGCCTGCCGCGTTCGTCCTCCATCAGCTTGCTCAGGGGGATGCCGGTGCCGGTGGCGACGACCTCCGCCACGTCCTCCTCATCGATCTCCACCTTGCACAGGCGGCGTACCCGCTGGAGCTCAGCCAGCTTCCCTTCGCTGGCGGCCAAGCTGCGGCGCAGGCGTGTCAAGACGCTCGACGGCCCCTTCGCCGATCCGTTCTGCCCGATGAACACGTGCCAGGCGACGCGCTCTCGGTCGGCCCGTATTCGGCGCGCCAGGGCTCCCTGGACCTCCCAGCCGGCGCTGGCCTCCTCGACTCCGGCCCGAATCTCGTCGATCCTATCCCCCATACGCCTGTGCTGCTCTTCTCGAGAGCCCTGGCCGGTGGGCATCCCTCGCATCTCAGATTCCATCTGCGTGATCCGCCGCCCCGCCGAGTCCAAGGATACGGGCATGCTGTCCCACTCGATCCGGACCTTTGCCGCGGCCTCGTCGATAAGGTCGATCGCCTTATCCGGCAGCGACCGGTCGGGCATGAAGCGGTGGCTTAGGTTAGCGGCGGCCACCAGGGCGTCGTCCGAGATGCTGAGATCATGGTAGGCCTCGTAACGGCTCTTGATGCCGCGGAGGATGCTGACGGTCTGGTCGACCGTCGGCTCGTTGATCAGGATAGGCTGGAAGCGCCGTTCGAGGGCGCTGTCCTTTTCGATGTGGTTGCGGTATTCGTCCAGGCTGGTGACGCCGATGCACCGAAGCTCGCCGGTGGCCAGGGCGGGCTTCAGCATACTGCCAAGGTCCATGGGGCCGCTGCCCCGAACGATGGCGGGGAGCTCGTCGATGAAGACGATGACATCACCCCGGGCGCCCCGAATGTCGCTCATGACGCCCTTGGTGCGCTCCTCCAGGATGCCCCGGTACTCGGCCCCGGCCGCCAGCGTATTGACGTCCAGGGTGAAAAGCTCCTTGCCCCGGAGGTTCTCCGGCACGTCGCCCTGGGCGATGCGCTGCGCCAGCGCCTCGACGATGGCGGTCTTGCCGATTCCCGGCTGCCCGATGAGGACCGGGTTGTTCTTGACCCGGCGGCAGAGCACCTGCATCAGGCGCCGCACCTCTTCATGCCGACCGATAACCGGGTCCAGCAACCCCTGGCGGGCCATGTCGGTGAGGCACCGGCTGAAGTTACGCAGATTGCGGAACCTTGGCGCCCCGTCCCCCGAGGCGTTGCCGGAGGTGTGGTCCAGCAGGGCCCGCTCCAGGACGGCGATTTTGACTCCCGCGCCCTCGAGCTTGCGGCGCACGGGGGAGGCCGACTCTTCGTCCAGCAGACCGTGGGCGATATCCGTCAGGTGGATCTGGTGTCGGAGGCCGTCCTTGACCCGCTCCCACACATCGGCAAGCATGCTTTCCAATGCGGGGGAGGGCTCCAGCCCCTGGCTGTGGCGTGACGGCGCACGACGCCCCACCGGCTTACTGCCGTTCATGGCGGCCCGGACGCCTTCGACCTCGATGGCCTGCTGGGACAGGGACCGGGCGGCGCCGCTGTCATCCAGCACGGCCAGGAACAGGTGCTCAGGCTCGACGGCGTCGGCCCTGGCCGCACAGGCGGCCTGGTGGGCCTGGGCCATCAAGGCCCGCGCTTCCTCCGTGAATCGCGCTAGGTTCATCTCGAATCACACCGCCAAAAAAACTCACGTGCCTCACAACCCTGTATTGTACCAGAAGCGGGTCTGGACAGCGGCTGACGGAAAGCGACAACGGTGCTATACTCCTCACGTCACGAGCGGGCGTAACTCAGTGGTAGAGTGTTTGCTTCCCAAGCAAAAGGTCGTGGGTTCGAATCCCATCGCCCGCTCCAGTACATATTTTCATTGAGTGACGAAGCAACCGTGATCTTTGCCTGCGAATGTTACGAGCACCTCCCTGCTGACCTGTGTCAGCCTGAATCAAATCAGGACGCTACCCCCAAACGAATCGCTTGATTTGACATGCAAAAATTCTGGCGCGCCACGGATAATCCCATCAACAACCCTGAGCCTATAGTGCGGTCTTTTGGGAGAACCCATTTTGACCTAGGGGAGCTCCGGGGAGACGACACGTGAGAATAGGGATCCTCGAAATACTGACGGTGAAGAGGAGCGCGGGTTGGGCTAACACGGCCTATGCGAACCTGGTCATCCGGCAATACTCTAGCGTCATGCCCCAAGCGGTAAGTGTATGGTGCCGCGAACTGGGCCATCAAGTGTTCTATGCCACCTATTTCGGCCAGAAGGACCCTAAGCAACTGCTGCCGAATGACCTGGACGTGGTGTTCATCTCGGCCTATACGCAGGCGAGCGCATTGGCGTATGCGCTGGCCAAGCTCTACCGGCAGGAGAAGACCCTGACGGTCATAGGCGGACCTCACTCCAAGGCGTTCCCCGAGGACTGCCTCCGCTTCTTTGACGTTGTGGTGCGGGAGTGCGACAAGGCCTTGATCGCCGACATCTTGGGGAGCGCCCCCCACGAAGAAATCGTCACCAGCGGCCGCATGCTCAAGGATGTCCCGAGCGTGGAAGAGCGCATGCCGGAGATCCGGGCGTCTGCCTTTTTGCGAGGCAGACCTTACCCCGCTTCCTGTGTCCCCATGCTGACCAGTGTCGGGTGTCCGTACGCGTGTGACTTCTGCGTAGACTGGAACAATCCCTACTCCCTTCTGCCGCTGGACCGGCTGGAAGCGGACCTGCGCTTTCTCCACCAGAAATTCCCCGGGATCTTGGTGGCCTTCCATGACCCAAACTTCGCCGTGAAGTTCGATCAGGTATTTGACATCCTGGAGAAATTGCCGCCCCAACGGCGCAGATGGTATTTCATGGAAAGCTCCCTCTCCATCTTGCGAGGGCCTCGACTAAAGCGAATTCAGGATACGGGGTGTCTGTTCGTCGCTCCGGGGGTCGAGTCGTGGAGAGCGTACTCGAATAAGTCTGGCGTAGGGCCGGCGGCGGGCGCTCGGCAGAAGCTGGACGAGGTAGTGGAGCATTTCCATCTCCTCCATGAGCACGTACCGGGCACCCAGGCCAATTTCATCTTTGGGCTTGATGTGGACGAAGGAGACGACCCCGTTGAGCTGACCAAAGAATTCATGACTAGAGCCCCTTTCGCCTGGCCTACCGTCAATATCCCAACCCCTTTCGGCGGGACGCCTCTCTATGACCAGTATGTGGATGAAGGCCGGGTGCTGACGTCCATGCCGTTCGCCTTTTATTACGCACCCTACCTGGTGACTACGGTGAAGAACTACAACCCCGTGACCTACTATCAGAAACTTATTGAGATGTTCTCCCACATGACATCCGGGAGCATGTTGCTCAAAAGACTACGGTCCACCTCCGGCAGGATTCGCTTCTCGTACCTGCTGAGAACCCTGAGCGAGCGCCGAGCGCTCAAGGCGATTCAACGTATTGCTGAGGCTATAAGGACCGATCGGCAGCTAAGGGCATTTCACGAAGGCGAGTCACAGGCCCTGCCGGAGTTCTATCACCACCAGTACGAGCGTTCCCTCGGTCCCTATGCAACCCTCTTATCCCGAGAGGACCGCCAGCCCCTGCTCCCGAGTGTACGGTCTGGGTCGCCTGATCCGGGACTCGTCGTCCAACGATAAACAGGCAGAGCCGGGTCCGACCAGCCGTTCAGCGTCGTTGGTGTCCTCGTAGCCGGCAAGGCGGCCGTACACAGCCTGGCGGAGCAGGGGTAACTTAGTGGTAGAGTGTTTGCTTCCCAAGCAAAAGGCCGTGGGTTCGAATCCCATCGCCCGCTCCAGCCCTGTCACAACCTGCATCTGCTGGCCCGCTGCTTCCGTCACTACTTCGCCACCAAGCTGGTCGATCGCGGAGCTAACCTCGTGGCGGAACAGCAACTACTTGGACACGCGTGGCTCGACACGACTCAGGTGGATATAACCGACACTGCCGCCAGCTAGACGACGCTATAGCGCCGCCACCGATCACGATGGCGATAGGCTTCCTGGCCGCTTTTGGCATCCTGTACGAAGTGAGCTTCTGTGCCAGTTGGCACGTGTTCACGCTCATCAATCTTGGTCATCATATTCCGACCCTTCGCTCATCCACTCGATTAGCCTCTCTACCATGTCCACCTTTCGGCCCGAACGGACCTCAGCGTACCCACAAAGCTGTTGCAGCTCCGGCACTCTGAACGATTCAAGAATGTCGGAGGCAGAACCTCCTTCGCTCACAAGCCTTTGGATTCTCTCGGACTTGGTACCGGACACCGGCAAATAAAGTTCTCTCAGTTTGTCCGCGATCTGTTCAGAAGTGAAGTTGTTCGCCAACAGTTCGTCCAAGCTCTCGGCCAAAAAGTCAGCACCGCCATGTATCGATTCCTCGCCGAGACCGAACACCTCTCCGAATACTGCTGGGAGGTCATTAAACTCGTCAGCGTCTTGGATATACATCACCATTACAGAATCGTCTTCGATACTTACGGGGTTAATGTTTCCCTCTTGCTCGTCTATGGGGTGACCAAAGGCCCAGATTGTTGCGTCGGTAATCGTGGGGGCGTCCTCATCGAGAACGAACACGACAAAAGAGTAATTTCCAGGCCATAGTGCTACTTCGAAGCCGTGCCACTCGCTTTCGAGGAGGTAAACCTCGGGGTCAGGTTCCACATCATGATCGACGATAAGAAGAAGTACGACCCCATCCTGTTTTAGTCTCAGATTCTCGTAACTCCAATCATCGAACATAAACGTACAAGCCAAGGCGACCGGCGAAACTTCTTCTGTGTCATCCTCTTCATAAACTGGAGACGGAAGCAACAGATACCCCGCAGTGGGAGGGGCCAGGGCGTTCACCTCTTGACCAGAGTGCACCTGCAAGGCTCTCTCATTCGACCCACGGCTATTCCACCATCGGTCGAAAACTTTTTCCCGACGTGGAGTGCAAAGCCAGCGATCCCAAGTGTTACCGGATCCGCCATGACATCCTCCTTGCCTTTAGCCGGAATTTCCCTATCTACCGACTTGCTGTCAAAGTAGGCGCCTCTCCTTGATAGCCGGTAGACTGGCAGGCTGCGGATAAAAGGGGGGCCCGACCCGTGAATCCAAGGCGGCAGTCGCTGTTGCCCAAATGTGCAAAAGGTTAAATTGACAGTTCCTATTTCAGGCTGATGGCACCCTGATTGACGGGGCGCCGGTGATGGGCTGAACTATAGCGCCGCCTCCCGTTGCGGTCAATCGTGATGTGACGCCCAGGTAAGGGGGACCTTGCGATTTGCGGGCTCCATATGGCACCCGCCCTCCCCCCCCCCCCCCCCCCCGGGTTTCGGGCAGGAAACTATGACGCGTCCCTGAATAAGAATCTTCATAGTGTCACGTTCCCTACTTTCATGCCGCCAATGCCACTATGCCTTCGGACCCATCCAACCATTCGTCAACGACGCCGAGCCGCCATCCGAGCTCTATTAGCGCCTTCCCGTGCTTCAGCATGTAACGCCGCTGGACAGCAGCGCTTGCGGGTGCTCGGCGTACCGAGCCGGAGTATAATAGCCGGGCGTCGTCAGAGCGCATACGCCGACTGAAGGCGGCCGGGTGGGACCGCCCAGGGGAAGCTACGGAGCGCGGCGCGGCAACAGGTAGGAGGCAAGACGAGCACACGGGGCAAGTAGTGGCCGGAGGCGGGAGATGGGGAACGTCGTGGTCCAGTGCCTGTGGTGCGGCAGGCAGTTCGATACACCGAACGGGTCGGAGGAGCGTAAAGTCCCCGATCACAGACAGGGTGAGGGTGATCGGCGAGGGCGTCAGTGTCCCGGCGCCAGCGCGCCCGGCGCGATCGTCAGGGCGAAGGTTAAGGCCACCGGCAAGTAGCAGGCGGCCGGGGACGATCGACAGACCTTGCACCTAGTTCCGGCAAGGCTGTGGTTTCTGCGTCGCCAGCGGCTCAGCCGCCTTCCGTGAGCCCGCGCAACAGCCCCGGCAACTCGTCCAGCGACTGGACGCGGTGGACTCCCGCGGGCAGCGGGTAGGGGTCCCCGTAGCGGTCCAGCCAGACAGGGACCAGCCCCGCGCCAAGGGCCCCTTCCACGTCGTTGTAGATGCTGTCCCCCACGTAGGCCGTCTCCCCTGGTACAACGCCCAGCGCCTCGCAGGCCTTCAAAAACCCCTCCGGAGCGGGCTTTTTCGAGGGCTCGGAAGCGACGACCACCTCGCCGAAGTAATGACGCAGTCCCAGTCTGCCCACGATGTCGACGGCGCTGGGGTTGTTGCTGAACGCCCCCAGGCTGTACTCCTGCGAGAGAGCCTCGATAGTCGGCGGCACGTCGGCGAAAGAGACAGCCTCCAGGAGCGACCGGAAGCGCTGGGCGATGCGGTCGACCGTCGCGCTATTGGCCCCGGCCAGGGCCGTCCGCCAGGGCGAGAGTGGATCGACGAGGTACATCCAGTGCTTGCGGTCGACCACCAGGCCGTCGCGCTCAACGAAGAAGTGCTCAACGGTCGCCGCCTGCAGACGCCCTTCAAGGCCTTCCCTGTGCTCAGCCGGGACCTCCGGAAGAAGGTCCCGCAATGCCAGGCTGATAGAGAGCTCCCAGTCGTGCAGGGTGCCGTCGATATCGAAAATGACGGCTTCGATCATAGTGGCGCTCGTGTCACGTCAGGCGGCCGAACCTGGGCAGCGGCCCGCCGATGAGCGGCCGGGCATACTCCACGAAGTGATGGTTGGCCAGGCCCGAGGCGTCGTCGATGTAGTCAGAGGGCATCAGGCGCTCCTTCCCGCCGACGGCCTCCAGCGGGGCCAGCCCGGTGACGCACCGGTAGCGCTTGCCAGGCTCGCGCAGCAGCGTGACCATGACGTCTGAGTGACCCTCCGTGGCGTAGCGCACCGCCATCCGGCCCGCCAGGGCAGCCTCGGCGGCGTCCACAGTCGAGACGCACGCCGCCATGGATCGCTGGACCGTCCCCGGCTTCTCGCTCCGGACCCGCACGCCCAGGACGCCGCTCAGCCGGTGGGCCAGGTACTGGCCCGGACTCTGGTAGTAGCGATGGCCGAAGTCGTCGACGTGCAGCGGTTCGCCCCGGTGCCCCACGGGGCCCTCGGGGCCCCGCAGATTCTCGCTAAGACGGCCACAGCGAAGCCCCAGCGCCTGTAGGCCTCCTCCATGCTTCCCAGAAAGCGGCCCTCGTCGAAGAGCCTCTCCGGCAGGCACAGCACGTGGGGTGGGTCGCGCTCCTCCCGTCTCCCCAGGACCGATGAGGCCGCCAGCCAGCCGGCGTTGCGCCCCATGACCTCGAGGACAGTGATGGGCGCCGCTTGGGCCATGGACTCGGCGTCTCGGGCAGGTCGTTGTCGACGGTCTTGGGCACCGCGATAACGGTCAGGGGCTGGCCTGAAGCGCGGGCGGCGGCCTCCAGGGTGTGGGCCGTCTCCGCCGAGTCGTTTCCGCCGATGGGGAAGAAGTAGGTAATACCGCGCTCCGCCAGGGTCCGAAGGACGGCGGGTACCTCTTCGGGTTGCAGCTTTCGGCGGGCCGACCCCAGCGCGGCGCCGGGGGTCCGGGCGACTCGCGACCAGGCCGCTTTGGACTGCCGGCGCAGGTCCAGGAAGTTCTCGCCCAGAACGCCTTCCAGTCCGTGAACGGCCCCATACAACTCGCCGAACTGCCGGTGCTCCATCGCCTCCCGGACCACGCCGGCGAGGCTCTGGTTGATGACGGGTGTGGGACCGCCCGACTGCATGACGAGGGCATTGCCTCTGCCAGGGGAGGGCATGGTGGGGTCATTGTAACCGATGGCTTGCACTGGCCCTATCACCGGCCCGGCGTTCCTCTGGCGTGATCTGCGAAATCTGCGGACTGGTCCCTTCCCGGTTGTGGCGGCCTTTTGGGCTATGCTACACTCCGCTTCGGCTCACCATCCCGTCGTAACCCCAGAATGCCGGAGGCCCTGTCCCGATGTCTGAACTACCTACGTCCACCAGCGGCAGGAGCGCCTATGAAATCGGCCGAGAGATTGTCCAGGAAGCCGGTCGGCTGCTGGAGAGCAGGTTTGGGACGGAGAAGAAGATCGAGGAGAAGGGGCGCGGCAACATCGTGACGGACGTCGACATCCTGGCGGAAAAGCTGATAAAGAGCAAGCTCAAGGAGGAGTTCCCCCAGTGCGGCATCCTGGCCGAGGAATCAGGGGCCAGCGGCGATGGCGAGTACACCTGGATCATCGACCCCGTGGATGGCACCAGGAACTATGCCTCTGGCGTGCCGCTGTATGCCGTGACTATCGCCCTCGCCAGGGATGATGAGGTGCTGCTGGGACTCACGTATGATCCCATGCGCAAAGAGCTGTTCCGGGCGGAAAAGGGAGGCGGCGCCTTCGCCAACGACGTGCCGATGGCGGTCTCCCGGAGGCCGTCTGTTCAGGCATCGGTCATCGGCCTGGACATGGGCTACGACGATGAGATGGGCCGGTACGTCTTGGGGCTGCTGGACGCCCTGTGGCCCGGCGTCCAGGCGATCCGGATTCTCGGTTCAGCCGCACTGGGGCTGGCCTACACTGCCGCGGGGCGCGTCGATATCTATGTCCATCACCTGCTATCGCCGTGGGACCTCGCGGCCGGCGTCCTGATGGGACTGGAGGCAGGCGCGGTGGTCACCAACCGGGACAACCAGCCGATCAGGTTCACGCAAGACCGGAGCATCATCATCTCCAATCCGGCCATCCACGCCGACTTCCTGGAACGGACCAAGGGGTTGAGGTGGCGGGGCAGCAGTTAGGCTCAACGGCATACCGCCCAGAGACTATCGGAGCTTGTCTACCAGCCATGCGCTGAGCAGGTCGAAGAGCAGGTCGCGACACTCCCGAAGTCCGTGACCCGCGCCGGGTATTAGGACAAGTTCCTTGGGGTCCTGGGCCCATTCGTAAATCTGCTCCGAGCAGGCGGGGGCCAGGCGGGTGTCCTCCTTGCCATGGACCAACAACAGGGACCTGGGAGCCAATCGTCCAGCTCCGGTTGCGCCGTGGGTCTGGCTGCTGAGTCCCACCACTGTGCTCACGATGGGGCTCAGCCCCCCCGCGGCGATGACCACGGCCCCACCGAAGGAATGCCCGACCAGGGCGACCTTCTCCGCCCCAATCCCCTTCAGGACGGATACGCCGCCCAGGGTGTCTAGCACGCACTCCTGTAGGTTGTTGGGAAGGCGGTAATTCAGGCGCAGCGACGTCAGGCCGTCCTTGACCAGGGCCTCACCGAGGTCGGCATAGATACCTCCGGCGGGGCCATCGAACCCCCCAACCGCGCCGCAGACCCAGACGATGGCCCCACGTCCGCCGTCACAGGGGTGCAAGATGCCGGGAATCTCCCCTTTGGAGGTCTTGATGGCGAGCCGGTGCCGACCCTTCTCCTCAGGCTCGGCGTCGACACTCAAGACCTGGAGGGTAAGGTCGTCGCCGGAGGCAGGGGCCGCTGGCCGGTCATCGGCTAACCGGGCGCCGGGCCCCCTGGTGTAGATGACGTTTGACAAACCGGCCGATCCTCTCCAGGGCCTCCTCGATCTCCCCGACAGAGACCGCATAGCAACAACGGACGTGCCCCTCACCGGAGAGGCCGAAGGCCGTGCCAGGCACGACCGCTACCTTTTCCTCTCTGAGAAGGCCCTCTGCGAACTCCTCGGAGGTCAGGCCTGTCGATTTGATCGATGGGAAGGTGTAGAAGGCGCCTTTGGGCATGAGGCAGGGTAACCCGATCTCGTTGAGACCCTTGACCATGAGGCGGCGGCGCTGGTCGTAGGCCTCTACCATGCTCTCGACCTCCGGTCCGCCTGTGGACATGGCCTCCAGAGCCGCCATCTGGCTCATAGTGGGGGCGCACATCATCGTATATTGGTGCACCTTCATCATCGCCTCGATGACTTGAGGCTGCCCTGCTGCGTAGCCCACACGCCAGCCGGTCATGGCGAAGTCCTTCGAAAAGCCTCCCAGATGGACCGTCCGCTCCTGTGCTCCATCGAGCGCCGAGAAACACACATGGGCATGGCCATAGACCAGGCGATCGTAGACTTCGTCGGAGACAACCGTGAGGTCGTGCCGACCGGCGACATCCGCAATAGCCTGAAGCTCCCGGCGCTCCAGGACCGCCCCGGTGGGGTTGTTGGGATAGCCGATCATGATGGCCCTGGTCCTGGGGGTGACGCGAGCCTCGATGTCAGAGGGCCGGACCTTGAACTCCTCCTCTTCGGTTGTGGGCACAGGAACGGGAACGCCGCCTGCCAGAATAACGCAGGGGACGTAAGAGACATACGTGGGCTCGGGGATGATGACCTCGTCACCGGGGTCCAGAAGTGTCCGCATGGCCAGGTCCAGCCCCTCGCTCACCCCCACCGTCACGAGGACCTGGTCAGCCGGCTCGTAGTTGACGCCGTAACGGGCCGATAAGTCGTCGGCGATTTTTTCTCGGAGCTCTATCAGCCCATAGTTGGAGGTGTAATGGGTGTGCCCCTTTTCAACGGAGTGAATGGCCGCCTCTCGGACCCTCCAAGGAGTCGAAAAGTCCGGCTCGCCGACGCCCAGAGATATGACGTCATCCATACTCTGGATCAGGTCGAAGAACTTCCGGATGCCAGAGGGCGCCAGGCTGCTGACACGCTGCGAGATGCGAGGGCCGTCGCCGTCTGTCACCGAAACTCCTAAAAGAGGGGCGAGAGCCCACCCCAGATGGAGACCATTCTACATCGCGCCGAAAGCGGCGGCAAAGAGTCATGATTGACGAACCGAGCGTGCGCTGTGTAACCTGATCCGGAAGTCTGAAAGAAGGGAACAGGTCGGTCACCAGAGCCCATGGGTCTGCCCAACTGGAAGTATTACTTGATGAGGCTGGCGAATACGCTGATTGCTCCCCTTCCATCACCGGTAGGATACCGGGTAGCCAACTTCTTCGGAGACTGCGGTTACTTCTTTGGCCGTAAGTCCCGGTCCAACTTGGAACAGAACCTCAAGCATGTTGTGGGTGGTGACGTAGAGCAGAGGGCGCTGCGCCGGCTGACTCGTGAGGCTTTCCGCAACCTCTCCCGAAACTATTTCGATCTGCTCAGAGTTCCCAAACTGTCGCCGGAGGAGACGTACCGGCGGGTAGAGTTCGAGGGGCTGGAGTATGTGGAGCAGGCGAGAGCCGGAGGGCGCGGCGTGATCGCGGCTACGGCGCACCTGGGAAGCTGGGACCTGATAGGCCAGGTGACGCTTGCCATGTCCATCCCGCTGACGATCCTGGTGGAGCGCCTCCAGTCCGAGCGGTTATGGGATTACTGGATGAAGCTCCGCGCCCATCAAGGGATGGCTTTTCACCCAGCAGGGCCTCAAGGGGTCAGGGCCGCCTATCGAGCTCTTAAGCGGAACGAGCTGGTGGGTATAGCGTGCGACCGATCAGTGCAAGGAAACACGGTTACCACCACTTTCATGGGAGAGTCAGCGGTGATGCCAACGGGAGCGGCTGAGCTCGCTCTCAGGACCGGAGCGGCGGTGATGCCGATATTCAGCACGCGCACCGGACGTGACCGTTACCGGATCGCCATAGAGCCGCCGATCTTTGTCGGCTCCAATGGCGGCGGCCACACCCGGGAGGATGTGCGTCTCCTGGTCGATGAAATTATCTCCGCTATGGAGCCACACATTCGTCGGAACCCGGAGCAGTGGATGCTGTTCCATCCGCTTTGGCGTGGAGGCAACGGCGGATGAAGATCGGACTGGTCTCCCCTTACGATTGGGCCTATCCAGGCGGTGTAACGGTGCACGTCGACCGCTTGTCAAGGGAGTTCACGAGGAAGGGCCACCAGGTAACCATCATCGCGCCGTCGTCCAAGCCTCCGGAGGAGCTGGACACCCCGAACCTGGTCGTCATCGGCAAGCCGATTCCGGTCCCTATCGCAGGCTCCTACGCCCGGGTTAGCCTCTCCTTCCACAGGACAGGGAGAGTGAAAGCCCTCCTGGAGGATGAGGAGTTCGATGTAGTACACATGCACGAGCCCTTCTTTCCGCACCTGCCGGTTACGGTCCTGCGCAACTCCAAAAGCGTCAATGTGGGGACGTTCCACGCCTACAGGCGGCGGAGCCGGGGCTATCGGTATTTCCGTCCTTTGCTAAGGCGTTGGTTCCGAAATCTGCACGGCAAGATCGCCGTATCCAAACCGGCGATGGAGCTTGTGAGCAGGTACTTCCCCGGCTACTACAAGATCATCCCCAACGGCATCGACACAGAGCACTTCTCCGCGGCCTGCGAGCCCATCGAGCGGTTTAACGACGGGAAGCTCAACATTCTCTTTCTTGGCCGTCTTGAAAAGCGAAAGGGGCTGCCACACCTGCTGGCTGCCTACGCCCGCATCAAGTGGGAATACCCCCAGGTGCGTTTGATCGTGGTGGGACCGGGAAAGCTCGATGCAACGTCGGAGAGGATCATAGGAGAGCGGGCGCTCCAGGACGTAGAGATGGTGGGCCCGGTGTCTTATAACGATTTACCCCGGTACTACCGGGTCGCGGATATCTATTGCTCGCCCGCCACCGGCTTCGAGTCCCTGGGCATCGTTCTCCTGGAAGCCATGTCAGCGGGGAAACCCATAGTCGCCTCCGACATCGCGGGCTACGCGACGGTAGTGGAGGACGGGGCACAGGGGCTGTTGGTCAAGCCCAAAGACGACCAGGCGCTGGCAGCCGCGCTGTTGGAGCTGATCAACAACCCGCAACTACGCCAGCAGATGGGCGCACGGGGCCGGACTCACGCCGAGAGCTATTCCTGGCCTCGGGTTTCGGCACAGGTGCTGGACTACTACCAGGGTCTTTTGGAGGCACGGGAGCCGGGACGGATTCTTCGGGAGGAATGATGGAGGCTCCCGTCAAGGACGGCAGGCTCTCCCGACTTCGCAGGGGCATCTCGGGGGCGTTTATCAGGCCCGTCGTACCGGTCCTGGTCGCCACGGGGTTAACGCCTAACCATGTGACGCTGATGGGACTGGCCATCGCCGGCGGAGCCGCAGCGCTGGCGGCTACCGATCACCTCATCATAGCCGGCTTGCTGGTATTGGTGGGCGGCCTCTTCGACCTCATGGACGGCGCCCTGGCCAGGGCTACCCAGCGCTCTTCCTCGCGGGGCGCTTTCCTCGACTCCATCATGGACCGGGTCTCGGAAGGGGCCATCCTTTTCGGGCTGCTGGTCCACTTTGCCCGGCAGGATGCTACCCAAGAAATACTGTTGATATTTCTTGTAGTCGCGGGCTCCTTCCTGGTGAGCTACGTCAAAGCCCGAGCAGAAGGGCTGGGGCTCTCTTGCAGCGTTGGCTTCTTCACCCGCCCGGAACGGGTGATCCTCTTAGCTATCGGGCTCCTCGCCGGCTACCTGTTAGTGCCGCTCTACCTCCTGGCGGTCCTTTCGTTCATGACGGCGGGCCAGCGGTTTGTTCACGTTTGGATGCAGCGGGACGTTTCTTAGGGGGCAGTGCTTGCCCTGCTCTCGCAGCGAACACCGGAAGCAGCGCCTCTACAGGATCAGGGGTACGGGGTCGGTGATGGCTATCTCCTCGGCTGTAACGCGGCAACGGTAGGCATAGACCTCCACGCCGGCCCGATGGACGTCGCGAAGGACCCGAGCGAAGTCGGGTCGGCCTTGGCATGGGGAGAGAAGCCGGTGGCGTCCGCTCGCTGGATAACGAAGACCACAGCGGCCCGCGTACCCTGTCCCACGGGATGGGCCAGCTCTCCCAGGTGCCTGCGGCCTCGTTCGGTAGGGGCGTCGGGGAAGAGCGCGCGGCCGTCCTCCACCAGCGTGACCGACTTGACCTCGATGATGCAGTCCGCGCCTTCGCCGGAGAGGAGGAGGTCCAGGCGGCTGTGGCCGTAGCGCACCTCTCGGCGGGCTGTAGTGAACTGGCTGAACGGGAGAAGGCGTCCCTCCAGGAAAGCCTCGTGCACCAGGGCGTTCGGGAGACGAGCGTCTGCCGAGACGAGCCCCTGGGGCAGCTTTACCAGCGTCAGGTCGAAAGCCGTTTTCCGGTGCTCCCCTTGTCGAGGCGCCAGAAGGACCGGCTGTCCGGGCTGGAAAAGCTCCCGCAGGCGGCCCGAGTTGGCCACGTGGGCGAGCACTTCGCCCTGCTGCAACCGTACCGTGGCAGTGAAACGGTTCGGGCGCGATACAAAGGTAGCTGGAAGAAGGTTTTCTGGAAGACGCATCTCTAACCGCCCTGGGTTGGTGTTATCATCCGCTCCGTGAAGACAACCCCCGCAGCCGGAGCACGAGGCCCCAAGGTGTACGCCATGGAGGCACGGCTTCTGAAGGTGTACCGGCTGCTCTACCACGCCTACGGCCCGCGACACTGGTGGCCGGGTGATACTCCCTTCGAGATCATCGTCGGGGCCATTCTCACGCAATCGGCGGCCTGGGGCAACGTCGAAAAGGCCATCCGCAACCTGAAAGAGGCCGGAGCCCTGTCGCCCCAGGCAATACGGCGCCTTCCCGACGACGAGCTGGCCCGCCTCGTTTTCCCATCAGGCTACTACAACGCCAAGGCCGCCAAGCTCAAGGCCTTTGTCCGGCATATGGAGCAGTACGATGATGACCTGGACCGGCTGTTCGCTCAGGATGTCCAGCCCTTACGCCGGGAGCTCTTGGGCATCTACGGTATAGGGGAGGAGACCGCCGACTCGATCATCCTGTACGCCGCCGGGCAGCCCTCCTTTGTCATCGACGCCTACACCCGCCGAATCGTGGCCCGCCTCGGTATCGCTCCACGCGTGAACACCTATCTCTCCTACCAGGCCCTCTTCGCAGGACACCTCGCAGCGGACGCTGACCTCTTCAACGAGTACCACGCCCTGCTGGTAGACCTTGGAAAAAGGGTCTGCCGGAAGAGACCGCTCTGCTCGGGCTGCCCCCTTTTAAAGGTGTGTCCGACCGGTCAGGAGAACCTGACGGGCGGAGGTTGAAGGCATTGGGCCTACGTCGCTACCAGGCGATGGCGTAAGCTGTAAAACGGGGGTCGGCAGCCCCGTGGAGCACGCCCGTATCGCGGTCTTTCAGAACGGCGCAGAGGTGGCCCGCCCTTGGCTCAAATGCGACCCACGGGTGCACCTGGTGCCCCAGCACCGCCATGGCCTTTTGCGTCTCAGCCGGAAAACGGGCCTCCATGTTGAGCCGTCCCGGGAAATAGGCGTGGGGCCAGAAGGTACCCGGAAAGCTCTCGCTGCCGACGCGCGGCTGCTCCACGGCCACCTGAGGCGACATGCCGAACTCCGTGACGTTCAGGAAGAACTGGACCATCCCCTGCGGCTGCTGGTCTCCTCCGGGGGTGCCGAAGACCATGAATAGCTCGCCGTCGCGCATGACCAGGCCCGGGTTCGGGGTTAGTCTCGGCCGCTTCCAAGGCTGCAGGGAGGAGGCGTGCTCCGGGTCCAGCCAGCTTTGAGAACCGCGACCGGAGATGATGAAGCCGAGTCCCGGCACCACCGGCACGTCGCCCATGAAATCGCTGGGGGTAACTGAGAAGCCGTTGCCTTCGGCGTCAACGACGCAGACGTAGCTTGTATCCCCCTCCTGCTCGCCGGACGATGCTTTGGGGGGGGCCAGCGTCGCTCCTACAGGCTGAGGCCCGGCTATCGCTCGTGGATCGCCGTAGGGCGGCATTTCCGGCCAGGCCTTGGCGGGATCGATCATGGGCCTACGCACCTGCGCATACTCCGCGGAGAGGAGGGAGTCCGTGGGCACAGAGACGAAGTCCGGGTCGCCATAGTAGCGGTCCCTATCGGCATAGGTGAGCTTGATCGCCTCCGCCACGTGATGCAGATAGGCGGGGTTGTTGTGTCCCATGCCGGCGAGGTCGACCCCTTCCAGCAGCTTCAGCACCTGGGGCACCATTGGCCCCTGGCACCATGGCCCGCAGGCGTAGACATCGTAGCCTTTGTAGCTGATGGAGACCGGAGGCTCCTCGCGCACCTCGAAGTCGGCCAGGTCCTCCCGGGTCATGAGCCCGCCCTCAGAACGGTGGAACTCGGCCATCTGCCTGGCGATGTCACCCTTGTAAAAGAGGTCTCGTACTGCTCGGAGTCGGTCCTCCCTCGTCTTGCCGCTGCTGGAGGACTCGGCGGCCATGAGGGCCTTGAACGTCTTTGCCAGGTCCGGCTGCTTGATGACCTCCCCGGGGCCGGGAGCCCTGCCCAATGGGTAGAAGGTCTTCAGAGTCGACGGCCACCCGGCAACGCGCTCGTGACTGTTAGCAAGGGCGGCGGCGATTGAGGAATCGGCCGCGAAGCCCCCTTCGGCCAGCTCCAGCGCCGGCTCCGCCACCTGGGCGAACGTGAGGCGGCCGTAACGGGATAGGGCCATCACCCAGGCGTCCAGTGCCGCCGGGGTGACGCAACGGAGGAGGCCAGGAGGTATCTCTGCGTTGCCACGCTCCTTCATGACGTCGATAGAAGCGGCCCTGGGCCAGCGCCCCAGGCCGCTGATGGTGGTGACCCGTCGGGTTTTGGCTGAATAGAGAATGATGGGGGCAACCCCGCCCAGGTTGGTAAGGAACGGGAGCAGGACGTTGATGCAGAGCCCGGCGGCCACCCCCGCGTCGGTGGCGTTCCCGCCGGCCTGCAGTATCCGCATCCCGGCCTGGGAGGCCAGGTAGTGCCCCGAGGCGACGACGCCTCGGACCCCCATCACCGCCGGCCTGCGGGTCTGCTGCGATTCGCCGTAAAAATAGGCATTGGCCCTGCCCTGCGTCATGACGTCACCCCCTACCGGATTCGCCCAGTGTACGACGGGCGTGGAGGCGCCGCAAGGACTTTCGATGCTGGCGCGCTGACCATGCTCGTGTTGCTAGCCAAACTTCGCCATCGCTATAATGGCGTTGAATTCGGCACCCTCTCCGGAGAGAAACGACAGCGTCGCCACGATGATTCGACACCTTCTCCTGGATTTCGACCGTACCCTGAACGACTCGGACTATGTGTACGAGAAGAATCTGGACGGCTTTTTCGGCCTATCCGGTCAAGAGGTGCTGCAGCATTGGGAGGAGATCCACCGGAGGATTTTGGCGAAGGAGCCTCGTGAGAAGCATGAGGACCTGGACCATCACTACGAGCTCATGCTGGAGCGGTGGCGCAAGGAAGACCCGGAGACGATGAAAGAGGAGCTCAAGAAGCGCATCAGGGCAGCGCAAGAGGAGTGCTGGGACGCCACAGAGCTGTTTGAAGAGGCAATTCCTTTCCTCAACCGCGTCAAGGACGCGGGGCACACGCTGCACATCGCCACCGGCGACTACGCCAGGCAGAAGGCCGACGCCATTGAGCGTCAGGGCGGCAGAGTCTACTTTGACTGGACCTTTGACGAAGGCGTCCTGGGCGTGGGCAAGGGCAAGAGGGCCTACTTCGATCAGGCCCTCCAAAAGCTCGGCGTGGCGCCGAGGGAGGCTCTGGTTATCGGCGACAGCCTGGTCAACGACATCGGTCCGGCGACGAAGGCGGGAATTTCGGCGATCTGGGTCCGCCGAAAAGAAGAGAAGCAGAGGAAATCGGTCGAGCCGGATGTCACGGTCACCACCCTCATGGAGGCGTTGGACGTCCCGGCCCCGGTGGGACGGGACAGCGGCTGGTGGCTGTGGCGCCGCACGGCCGAGCGGGTCCCCCTCGTCCAGGTGGTCCCGGAGGACGTCTAACGCGGCAAAAGCTGGGCGCTCGTTCACCCATCAGGGGCGGCTCCGGTATACTAAGGCGAGATGCTGGGGAAGACCGCCCGGCCGTGGAGGCGAGATGCAGCCGATATTCAAGGAAGCGCGGAGGCTGTTGGGCAAGGGAGAGCCCTTCGTCCTGGCAACGGTCGTGCGTACCAGAGGCTCGACGCCCCAGAAGCCGGGGGCCAAGCTCTTGGTCCGCAGCGACGGCAGCGCCGTTGGCACTCTTGGCGGCGGCTGCATCGAGGCCGATGTGTGGGCGGAGGCCAAGGAGATTCTGGAGGAGAAAGGCGGGCCTCAGGTACGCAGCTTCTTTCTCAACGAAGAGATCGCCGCCAAGGACGGCCTGGTCTGCGGCGGCAACATGGATATCCTCATAGACCCGTTGGAGCAGCAGCCAGAGTCGAGCCTATTAATAGAGGAGATACTGGCCGCTTACCAGGGTAAGGGGGATCGCGCTCTCGCAACGCTGGTGATGGGCAAGGGGAAGGTTAAAAACGGGGCCAAGCTGTTTATCAAGGCCGACGGAACCACCGTTGGGACGCTGGGCGACGAGGCTCTGGAACAGAAGGCCGTCGAGGCCGCCCTGGAGATGATGCCCAAAGGGCGCGACCGCTGGATCGAGACCAAGGAAGGCAAGCTCTTCGTGGAGAGCTTCACCACACCCCCGACGCTGGTGGTAGCGGGCGGCGGCCATGTGGGGAAGGCGCTCTACACCCTGGCCAAGTTCCTGGAGTTCAAGGTCATTATCGTTGACGACAGGCCCATGTACGCCAACAAGGAACGATTTCCCGAGGCGGATGCCATCGTGATAGATGAGTACGACCGTGGGTTGCGCGGGCTGGACCTGACCCCCAACTGCCACGTCATCGTCGCGACGCGGGGCCATAAGCTTGACGACATCGCCCTCGCCGAGGCGGCGCGATCTCGGGCGGGATACGTAGGCCTCCTGGGAAGCAAGCGCAAGGCGGTCATGATCTACCGGGACCTGATCCGGCAGGGCATCCCTCTGGAACGCATCGCCGAGATCAGGGCGCCCGTGGGCTTAGACCTGGGGGGCAGAACGCCTGAGGAGATCGCCATGAGTGTCATGGCGGAGATCCTAGCGCTGAGATATGGCGGCGGCGGCACACCCATGTCCTTGGACTCTGGAATGCTGGAAAAGGCCCAGCAGCTTGCCTCTAAGCCGCAGAGAAAGGCGCCCGTCGTCGCGGGGCTTTGAGGGTCTCCGCCGCCTCAGCGCGAGTCCCGACCCCCTCCGGTCGCGAAAATCTCGCGGGCATTTTCGATTCCGTCGTTGCCCGATCGCTGAACACCGTGCGCCACGGACGACAACTATGACCGAGCGGCACACACATGAGAAAGACGGCGTCGCGGCGCTTCTGTTAGCGGCGGGAGAATCGTCCAGAATGGAGCAGCCGAAGCCCTTGCTGGAGTGGTGCGGCCTGCCGTTGCTTCAGTACCAGATCAAGCAGCTTCTTGAGACCTCCGTATCCGAGATCGTCGTCGTCCTCGGGCACAGGGCGGCTGAGCTGCTTCCACTCACGGAAGGCCTTGCGGACACCTCCAGGTTGCACCCAGTTATCAATCCGGACTACCAGCAGGGTAAGACAACCTCCATCAAAGCCGGGCTGAGGGGCCTTGCCTCAAATCCAACGGCGGTCATGCAGCTGGCGGTAGACCAGCCCCGGCCCAGCCATCTGCTCCAACAGCTAGTCGATGAGCACCTGCACGGCGGCAGCCTGATCTCGGTGCCAAGCCATGAGGGTAAACACGGCCATCCGCCGTTGTTCGATGCCTCCCTGGTGCCCGAGCTCCTGGAAATCGCCGAGGAGCGTCTGGGAATTCGGGAGGTGATAGAGCGGCACCGGGACGCTCTTCGGGACGTGCCCATGGCGTCGGCCATCGTGCTGACCAACCTCAATACACCGGAGGATTATCGCCGCGCCAAGGAGCTCTTCGAGCAACCGCCCCCAGAGCGCTGAACGGCCCTGTCCGTTGTGCGTGACGGCAGGCGGCTGATACACTGGACATGGACGGAGGAGGTGCCGGGTGCGGCTGGCGCGGAGTTTGTTCAGGGGTATCGTAGACACCTTCGTTGGGCTCGGCTGGTTCGCCGGCACCGTGCTCTTCGCCGCCCTCGCCATCGGCCTGGTTGTCGGGAGCACGGTCCTGGTTAAGGTCATATTTCCATCCATCCCGGGCTATGGCGTGATGCTCGTCCTGCTCGTGTCCTTTTTCGCGGTCACCTTCTTGGCTGTATGGCTGGGATGGCGGTTCCTGTTGCGGAGGCTCGACATGTAGTCCTGCGCCAGGCCCGACGTCATTGACGAATCCTATGCGCCATATTAAAGTTATGAATCGGTACCCTAGCCATAGCAGGTGATTTTTTGGTACGGCACGAACCACTAGTGAGGTATGGAAAGCATGACCACCGCCAAAGAGGCCAAAAAGGCCAAAGGCGTTATACCGACGCTGCCGGAAGAGCTGGATTACTTTGAAAGCGGAGTGAAGCGGTTTCAGGGTGGCGACATTCCCGAGGCTGACTTCGTCGGCTTTCGTTTGAAGCAAGGGGTATATGGCCAGCGCCAGGCTGACGTTCAGATGATCCGAGTCAAGATCCCTTTCGGCGGGCTTACGGCGGACCAGATGGAGGCCATGGGGCAAACAGCGGAAACGTACACCCCGTTGAAAAAGGGACACATCACGACCCGAGAGAACATGCAGTTTCACCATGTACCGCTGGCAGAGACCCCTGAGTTTCTCCGGGTCCTTGGCGACGTTGGGCTATCGACCCGCGAGGCCTGCGGAAACACTATGCGAAACGTCGTCGGGTGCCCCAAGGCCGGCTGCTGCTCCGGAGAGACCTTCGACCCCACACCCTATGCCGGGGCCTATGCCCGCTACTTTGTGCGTCACCCCGTTACGCAGCTGATGCCGCGAAAGGTCAAGAGCGCGTTCTCAGGCTGCGAAGACGACTGCGCAATGACCGCCATCCATGACTTCGGGTTCATCTCCAAGATCCAGGAGGTCGACGGCGTTCCCAGGAAGGGTTTCAAGGTGGTGGTCGGCGGCGGCACCTCAATCATGCCTCGCATTGCCCCCACGCTCTATGACTTTGTGCCGGTTGAAGAGTTCCTGAAGGTCGTCGAAGCGGCGCTCCGTGTCTTCAACCGTTCCGATATAGAGCGGAAGAACCGGATGAAGGCCAGGATCAAGTTCATGGTGAACCGCCTGGGCATCGATGAGTTTCGAAAGCTGGTGGAGGAGGAGCTCAAGGAGCCGTGGGCCCAGCAGGAGATCGACCCCACGCCGCTGCTGTTCGAGGACGACGAGTTGGCCGAGGCCCCACCGGTCTCGTCTAACGGCCACGCCGCCTCCAACGGCCACCATTCCCCGGAGTTCGAGCGATGGGCCTCCACCAACACCGTGCCGCAGAAGCAGCCGGGCTATCGGATGCTTTACGTGACGGTCCCCCAGGGAGACCTCAGCCCGGCGCAGTTCGCCGGCCTGGCGGAGATCGCCAGGAAGCATGCCGGGGGCAGGGTGCGCACCACGCAGCAGCAGGACCTGATCTTGAGGTGGGTGCCCGAAACGGCGGTCTTCAAGGTCTGGGAGGAGCTGCAGGCGCTGGGCCTGGTCGAGCCCGGTTACAACGAGATCACGGATGTCACCTCTTGCCCTGGCACCGATAGCTGCAAGCTGGGGATTACCTCCTCGATGGGACTCGGAAATTCCATGCGGGATACTCTGCTGGACATGAAGATCGACGACCCCGAGATCCGCAAGATGCACGTGAAGATCAGCGGCTGCCCCAACGGCTGCGGCCTGCATCACGTCGCCAACGTCGGCTTCCACGGGGCGGCGATCAAGGGCGCCGGCGGCCAGCAGGTCCCAGCCTATGAGGTATACCTCGGCGGCAACACCGACGGTGACCGAGAGGCCATTCGTATCGGCGAGCGCGTCTCAGGCCGGGTCCCTGCCAAGAGAGCGCCAGCGTTTCTGAAGGAACTCCTGGCCTTCTACACCGCCGAGCGGCGTGAGGGGGAGGCCTTCAACCGCTTCGTCGACCGTGTCGGCGTCAAGAGCTTCGAGCCTATCCTGGCCAAGTACAAGGAAGTGGGCGCGCTCAACAAAGAGACGATTGACACCTACATGGACTGGGGGAAGACCATTCCTTATAAGCTGGAGCGCGGCGAGGGTGAGTGCGCCGTGTAGGGGCGTTGCATACAGCGCTCATTACGGAAGACGCAAAAGAGGCGGGCTGCTGGCCCGCCTCTTTCTTTATCTACTAGGGCGGAGGGCCTATCAGCCGTGCCGCCCGCCGATCAGCTCGTTCAGCCGAGAGTTGTCCTCTCCCAAAAGGGGCGGCCGGCGGCGGATCTTCCAGCCTGCCTTGCTGAACCTGTACGGCTCGCCGGCATAGGTGTAGGAAGTGTTGTGCTCCGGGTGTTGGACCTCCTGGAAGAAGCCCCGATACTTCAGCTGCTCATCCTCAACGAGCTCGTCCGGGGCATTGAAGACCATCCAGGTTAAACCCATCTTCTGGCCGATGGGACATATCTCCTCGACGGTCATTCTGGCAGCTACCTCGCCGATGGCCTCCATGATGCCCTCGAGGGGCGCCATGAATTGAGTCACCGCCTTCTCCTCGGTCAACCGTTTCAGGTCCTCGTCCCACGACGGCCTTGCTACTCCCTCTTCCTTGAGCCACTCCACCAACCTGCCCCAGTGGGTCGGATTGGTGAAGGTCATCTGGGGGATGAAGTACTTGCCGTCCTTGCAGCGGATAGACGTGTTCGCCGCACTCCCTCGGCTGGGCGCGACCTTAGCGTCGAACTGGATCGGGAAGCTGGTGATAGAGCCGCGGTTCACGTAGGAGCAGGCCTCGTGGATCGACGTGTCGACCTGCTGCCCCTCACCCGATATGTCCCGCCCCGCCAGCGCCATCAACGTCCCGACGAAGGACCAGTGCCCAGCCGCGAGGTAGGAGAGCTCGGCCTGCGCGGCCAGCGGGGGCGTCGACGCGTCCGAATATCCACCCCCGGCGAGGATGCCGCCCATGGCCCAGTAGACGAGGTCAGACCCCTTCCAGTCCTTGAGCGGCCCCGTCTGGCCGAAAGGCGTCACCGAGGTCATGATCAGGCCGGGGTTTGTGGCGGATAGCTGATCGTAACCCAGGCCCAGGGTCTCCAGATAGCCGGGGCTGAAGTCCTCCAGGATGATGTCCGCCTTCTGCGCCAGTCGTTTGAGTTTTCTTCGGTCGGCCTCCGCCGAAAGGTCCAGCGTGAGGCTCTCCTTGTTGGTGTTATAAGCCCAGAAGTAGAGGCTGCAGTTGGGATCGGGCTTGTCGTCCTTGAACGGCCCCCGATGGCGGGCGCCTGCGCCTTTCGGAGGCTCGATCTTGAGCACTCGCGCGCCCATATCCGCGAGGAGCTGGCCGCAGTATTGGGTCCCTTCGTCCCCTAGCTCGAGCACCAAGAGGTCATCCAAACATTGCTCAGGTACGGTTGAGGTGCTTTTGGTCATCTTAGACACCTCCCGCCACGCCACTGCGTTCGGGGAACCGGATGACCCCGTCCGCCGCAAGGGCGTCAATGTCGGCGTTGGAAAGGCCAAGCAGGGTGTGCAGGACATACGCGTTGTCCTGGCCGATGTTAGGGATGCCGCGCTTGGGCTGATGGGGCGTCTTCAATAGCCGGGGAACCGAGATCTTATGCCGTCCAGGTCCTCGGTCCGGGTTCGGGTAGAGATGGAAGGTCCCCCGATGGGCCAGCTGGACGTCGAACTCCGCCAGATCGAAGGCCGACTCCACAGGCCCGGCGGGAACGCCGTGATCTTGAAGGACAGCGGCGAGATGGAACCGTTCAAAGGTCCTGGTCCACTCGGCCAGTAATCCCTCCAGCTCCCGGCGGTGCTTGAAGCGACCCTCGGCCGAGTCATACTTTGGGTCCGCGGCCGACGAGGCGTTGCCCATGGCCTCTTTCAGGCCCTCCCACTCCTCGTCCCTGGTCACCGCGATCACGCACCAGGTGTCGTTGCCCCGGCAGGGGAAGGCGTTGTGCGGCGCGGATGGCGGGTACTCGCGGGTGTTTCCCGCCGGGAAGCCCTCCCGGCGGGCGCTCCGTCCGTTTACGGAGCGGTCCAGGTGGAAGTGCCGCGTGAAGGTCGCCGCCACCTGGGTCTGGGCCATGTCAATGTGCATGCCTTCCCCGGTGCGTCGGCGGTGGTGCAAGGCCATGAGTATGGCGCTGGCGGCCAGCCACGGCGGGCTTTCGTCGGCGTACGCGACGGGCAAGCCGCAGGGTGGAAGGTCCGGCATCCCGCCGAGAAAGGCCAGCCCGCTGTGGGCCGCGGAAGAAGCCCCATATGACCCCCAGTCCCTGTGCGGCCCGTCCTGGCCCCAGCCTGACATCGAGAGATAGATGATGTTCGGCTTCACGGCACGAACAGTCTCATAGTCAAGCCCCAGGTTGCCGATGGTGCCGGGCCGCATGCTCTCGGTGAAGATGTCCGAGCTCGCCACCACGCGCTTCGCTAAGTCCAGCGCCTTCGGGTGCCGCATGTTCAGGGAAAGGCTGAGCTTGTCGCAATTCCAGTGGATCTCGCGGCCCGAATCGAACGCGGGAGGGTCCGGCCACTCGAGCCGGATCGACTCGGCGCCGAATCCTGCCAGGATACGCGTCGCTGCCGAGCCTGCTACCATCCTGGAAAAATCCGTTATTCGGATGCCCTTTAATGGTTCCACGCTTTACTCTCCGTTCGGCGTGCGGGTCTGAGTATATGCCATACGCCTGGCTGCCGGATCGCGCCGCCTGGTACGCGTCCATCAAAGTCGAATTTGGAGAAGAGTATACCAGGGTGGGGGAAGCGAGGTCGTCTCGGTGGAATCAAAAATAAGCTCACCACGCCGCATGTAGCAGGCTGAGGGTATCCTCCTCTGACGCGGGTCTGCGGGGGTTCGTCTTGAAGCTGCGGTCGTTCGTTAGGCCCCTGGGGATTTCCGGCAGCAGCTTCCGTTCGATACCGACATCTCGCATGCGGAAGGGCAAGCCCAGGCTGGTAATCAACTCTTCGACGAGATCCGGGGCGTCCTTGCCTGGAGTAGGTCTCCCCGTGATAGCCGATGCCACTAGGCTCAGCCGGTCTTCAGCCTGCGGAAGGTTGTAGCGCATGACGTGCGGCAGGGTAATGCAGGAAGTCACGCCATGCGGTACACCAAAACGCGTACCGAGGCTGTGGCCGATGGCATGGCTGAGGCCGAAAAAGGTATTGTTGTTGCCCCAGATAGATAGCCACGCCGCCACCTGGCACTGTCCCTTGGCGACGGTATCGCTCGGGTTTGCGTGAGACGGAGGCAGGTACCGGAAGAGCATGGGGATCGCCGTCAGGGCAGCGCCGTCGGTCGCGGGCTGATGGCGGAGGGAGCAGATCATCTCGATGGCGTGGTCGAGCGCCTTGATGCCCGTGGAGCACCAGAGCTGGTCCGGTGTCTCGACCGCCAGGGAGGGATCGAGGATGATGGCCTTGGGAGCCACGCCCTCGTCAATGATGCCGAGCCTGCGGCCGGAGGCCTCGTCGTTGGCGCCAGCGGCGTTGGTGAACTCGCCCGCCGAAAGCGTCGTCGGGATGAGGATGGTGGGCGTTGGTGCTCCAGTGGGAGGTGCCACGGAGACCCGGGGAGCTTGGGCTCCAGGACGGTGATGCTCGAAATCCTCTTGCGTGGAGAGCCCTTCGCTGAGCATAAAACCGACTATCTTGGCCGCGTCGGTGGCTGAGCTGCCGCCAAGACCGATGATGATGTCGGCTTTCGCTGCACGCGCCTCAGCGACTCCATCAATGATGCCCTGCACAGGAGCACGTTCCCTGATGCCGGGGTACACACCGCAATCGCGTGGGCCCAAAACCTCCTGAACGCGGTGTAGGACACTCGTTTTCGTGGCGACGCTGTTACCGGTGACGATGAAGGCGCGGCTGCGACCCAAGCGGTCTATCTCGTCAGGCAAAGAGGCGAGGGAGTCCGTGCCGAAAATGATAGCCTCGATGGAATGCGGTCGATATTGGCCGTGAAGTGCTGTTACCATTTTTTCCATCTCTATCTTGGCCAGAACGAGGTTCAGGGGTCAGGGACACTGCCTGGTAGCATTCCCGTAACGCCCCAGTCCAAGGCGATTCCTTAAGCCGCTACTCCATCTTGAGAGAGGTCACCGGGTTCGGGTCACGGAACATGTCGGCGGCCGTGCGCTCCTTCCACGCCGGGGCGCCGTAGTCGAAGGTCGCGAACTCCAGGGGAACGCCGTTGGGGTCGTAGGTGTAAAATGAGTGGGTAAAGGGTGACCCATGGGGGTCGCTGATCTTCGAGACAGCGATGCCATGGTCCTGGAGACGCCGGTGCACCGCCTCCAGATCTTCGCGAGTGTCCACGTTCAGGGCGAGATGGTCCATCCCCCTGGGGAAGGCGCCGGTCTTGCCCCCTTCAGGCCAGAGAATATCGAAGAAAGAGGCGTTGGCCGTGGTGTCCACGCCGGGGAGGGCCGTGAAGCCGATGGTATCCCCGTTGCCCAGCTCGAAGAAGTAGATGCTGCCGGGGGCGATCTCAACCGGGCGCTTGTCGCGGCTTAGGCCTGTGGCCTGTTGCGCCCCGAAGGTTGTCGCCTTGGCCTTGAGCCCCAGAATGTCCTGGTAGAAGTGGACCGTCTCGGCCATATCTCTGGAGACGAGGACCAGGTGGTTTACGCCAGTGATCCGGCCCAGGACCTTCACCTTTTCGGACGCCCGTTTCCCTTTCACCGATGTCCTCGTGCTCACCCTTGGGCCTCCTGATGGCAGGTTGCCGCGATGGTAGCATGGGGGTCGCACGGGCACAAGGGACACACCGAGACATTGTCTGCCTCGCCCCCGACAAGGCCGCGTTGCACCGTCGTTGAAGGGAACACCACCCTGGGGCTATACTGAAGACAGCACTCACGCCGAAGCAGAGGACGGAACGAAGGACACCATGGCGACCCCGGTAACAGAGATCTATGACACCACTCTCCGAGACGGGACCCAAGCGGAGGGAATATCCCTGTCCGTCGAGGACAAGGTCAGGATCGCCCAGAGGCTGGACGAGATGGGGGTCCGCTACATCGAGGGGGGCTACCCGGGCTCCAACCCCAAGGATGTCGAGTTCTTCGAGAGGGCGAAGCGGCTCGATCTGAAGCAGGCCACTATCGTCGCCTTCTCCAGTACCCGAAGGGCCGGTGTCGATGTCGACAAGGACCCCGGCATGGCGGCGGTCCTGGACTCGGGGGCCAAGGTGGTCACCTTGGTGGGCAAGAGCTGGGACCTTCACGTGACCGGGGTATTGGAGACCAGCCTCGAAGAGAACCTGAATATGATCGCCGACTCAATCTCCTATTTGAAATCCAAAGGGCTGGGTGTATTCTTCGACGCCGAGCACTTCTTTGACGGTTTCCGGGCCAACCGAGAATACGCCCTCCAGAGCGTTCAGGCGGCGGAGCGGGCCGGCGCCGACTGCATCGTGTTATGCGACACCAACGGCGGCTCCCTCCCTCACGAGGTCCGGGCTATCGTCGAGGAGGTGAGTAAGGCCGTCGACACACGCCTGGGAGTCCACTGTCACAACGACTCCGAGTTGGCCGTCGCCAACAGCCTCGCAGCCGTCTCCGCCGGCGCAGTCCAGGTCCAGGGGACCATAAACGGCATCGGGGAGCGCTGCGGCAACGCGAACCTCGTCTCCGTCATCGCCAACCTGAAGCTAAAGATGGGCATCGACTGTGTCGACGATGAGCAGCTCGCCAAGCTGAAGGAAGTATCCACCTTTGTCAGCGAGACCGCCAACCTGGCTCCGGACCCCTTCCAACCGTACGTGGGAGAGAGCGCCTTTTCTCACAAGGGCGGCCTGCATGCGGCGGCCGTGGCCAAGGTGGAGCGCAGCTACCAGCATATCCCGCCGGAAAAGGTCGGCAACATCAAACGGGTCGTCGTCTCCGAGCTTTCGGGACGGAGCAACATCGTCTCCAAGGCAAAGGAGCTGGGAATCGACCTGCCGGTTAACGGCGCTGTTACGAAAAAGGCCCTGGAGCAGGTAAAGGAGCTCGAGAGCAGAGGCTACGTCTACGAGGGGGCCGAGGCATCGTTCGAGATGCTGGTCCGCCGCCTCATGCCCGACTATCGTTGCCCCTTTGAGCTCGTTGACTTCATGGCGTTGGTGGAAAAAGGGCGTCGCGTCTCCGCCGTCGGTGACGGGGAGACCCTCTCCGAAGCGACGGTGAAGGTTAGCGTCGACGGCGCCACTATCCACACAGCCGCCGAGGGCAACGGGCCGGTCAACGCCCTGGACGAGGCGCTGCGAAGGGCCCTGGTGCAGTTCTACCCTGACCTGGCGGTGGTCAAGCTGGTGGACTACAAGGTCCGAATCGTCGATGAGACCGAAGGGACCGAGGCCATCGTTCGTGTGGTTATCGAATCCACGGATGGGCACCAGCACTGGCGGACCGTAGGCTGCTCAGCCAACATCATTGAGGCCAGCTGGTGGGCATTAGTGGACAGTCTGGAATACTGGCTGTTGAAGTACAGTCCGCGGACTCCGTAGGGACGGCGTGCCCTAGCCCTCTCCCATCAAGGGAGAGGGCATTTTGGGATGACTTCTGGCTTGCTTGGTGTCCTTCGTACCTTGGTGGTAGGATTCTCTACCCCTATTCGTACCGGAGCGCCTCGATAGGATCGAGGGCCGAAGCGCGCACCGCCGGATAGATGCCGAAAAACAGACCGATCCCCACTGACACGGCTAGCGCCAGGATCGCGATGTCCGCCGACAGCACCGTCTCGACCTGTTGGCCGCTGAGGGTAATCCCCTCCAGGAGCTGAGAGACGCCCCATCCCGCCAGGACGCCGAGCCCGCCTCCGCCGAAGCTGAGCAACGTCGCCTCCGTGAGAAACTGGGCCAGGATGTCCCGGCGCTTCGCCCCGATGGCCTTGCGCAGCCCGATCTCCCTGGTGCGCTCCGTCACCGTCACCAGCATGATGTTCATTATCCCGATCCCGCCGACGAGCAGCGAGATGCCGGCGATACTCCCCAGGAAGATGGTCAGGACGTTGGTGACCTCGGTCCGCGCCTCAATAATGTCATCCTGGCTGGTCAGGGTGAAGTCATCCTCGCCTATGATCCGGTGCCGGTCCCGCAGGATCTCGGCGACCTGATCTTTTGCCGCGTCAAGCCTGTCCTCGTCGGCGACCTGCACGCTGATCGTTTGGACCCGCTCGAGTCCCTGGGCGGTCCTTTGAGAGATCAGGCGGGTCTGTACCGTCGTGATTGGGGCGAGGATCAGGTCGTCCTCGTTGCCGAGGCCGGTGCCCCCCTTGCTTTCCAACAGTCCCACCACTCTGAAAGGGCGCTGGTTGATCTGTATGACCTGGCCGATGGGGCTTATCCCCCCGAACAGGGAATCCGCGACATTGCTGCCGATCACGGCGTTCAGCGCCCTGGCGGATATGTCCTGGTCCGATATGAACCGTCCCTCGATGACGGGAAAGTTCCGCACGTCCTCATACGCGGGCGTGACTCCCAGGATACGCGTGTTGACATTTTCCCGTCCCGCCTGGACCTGGGCGAAGGTTGTGATGTCCGGGGCCACGGCGAGGATGTCCGGGGGCCAGGAATGGGTCCTCCAACGCCTCAGCGTCGCTCAGCGTCAGGGTGGCGGCGCTTCCCTGGGCGCCCCTGACCCCCTGGTCAGTGCTGGCTCCGGCCCGTACGAAGATCAGGTTGGTGCCTATCGACTCGATCTGCTCCGTGATGGCGGCCGAGCTTCCGCGCCCTATGGCCATGACGGAGATGACGGCGCCGACACCGATGACGACGCCCAGCAGGGTCAGGACGGCCCGTAACTTGTTGCCGGCCAGTCCCCGGATGGCGATCAAGAAAACGTCGGTGGGGCTCATGGCTTGTCCTGGTCTTTCGCTTCGTCGCCGACGATCAGGCCGTCGCGCATGGTTATGATACGGCGGGCTTGGCCGCTTACCTCCGTGTCGCGGGTGACAAGGATCACGGTGATTCCTTGTTCTTTGTTCAGCTCGTGGGACAGGGTCATAATCTCGCTGCCAACCTTCGAGTCCAGGTTGCCCGTTGGCTCATCGGCCAGAATGAGCGAGGGGTTGTTGATGAGGGCCCGGGCGATGGCGACACGCTGCTGCTCTCCCCCTGACAGCTCCGTGGGCTTGTGGTTCGCCCGTTGGGAAAGCCCTACCCGGTCCAGCGCTTCCAGCGCCCTGGCCCTCCGGTTGGCCCCTCGGCTATAGATCAAAGGCAGGGTGACATTCTCCAACGCGCTCATCCTCCCCAGGAGGTTGAAGGTCTGGAAGACGAAACCTACCCGGCCCCTCCTGATCTCGGCGAGCTGGTTGTCGTTCAGGTCGCCGACCTTTTGACCGTCCAGGGTGTAGGTCCCCGAGCTTGGGTGGTCTAAACAGCCCAGGATATTCATCACGGATGACTTTCCCGAGCCGGATGGACCAACGATGGCAACCAGCTCCCCCTCTTTGATCTGGAAGGACACTCCCTGAAGGGCGTTGACCTCTACCTGCCCCATGTGATAGACCTTCGTCACTTCCTGGAACTCGATGATAGCTTTACCGTTAGTGTTGCTCAACGGTCCCCTCCCTATTGGCCTGGCCGGAAGCCGCCGCCACCACCAAATCCGCCGCCACCACCAAATCCGCCACCGCCACCGAAGTTGCCGCCGACGCCGGGGATGAAAGCGGCCTGCCCTGTCTGGCCTCTTGAGGGCACGAGCACCCGCTCGCCCTCTGCGAGACCCTCCAGGACCTGTACTACCGTGCCATCGGAGAGCCCAAGCTGGACCGGGCGTTCCTCCGTTGTGCCGTCCTCCTGCACGACATTCACAACCCTCTCGGCGCCACTGAGCATGATGGCTCTCACCGGGACGGTTAACACGTCTGCTTGCTCTTGCTGGATGATGGTTAGCAGGGCGGAGAGGCCCTCTCTGAGGAGAAGAGTGGCCCCCTGATTACCGCCGAACTGGGCTCCGACCTGGCCTGCGCCGCCGAAGCGACCGTCGGTCGGTAAGCCGTCCTGGCCTGCGCCGCCGAATCGACCGCCCGGAGGTGCGCCGTCCTCACCCTGACCGCCGCCGAAGCGACCGCCCGGAGGTGCGCCGTCCTCACCCTGACCGCCGCCGAAACGACCGCCCGGAGGTGCGCCATCCTCACCCTGACCGCCGCCGAAACGACCGCCGGGAGGTGCGCCGTCCTCACCCTGACCGCCGCCGAAACGACCACCGGGAGGTGCGCCATCTCCCAACTGCCCGTCTCCACCCAGGCCTCCGGCGCCTCCAGGCAGCAGCGGGCCGGAGACCGTAATGGTGATGGGGTAACTGATAATGCCCTGGGCCCTGTTCGCCAGCACTCCGACACTTTTAACGGTGCCGACGAACTCAACCCCTGAGACGGACTGTAATGACACCACCACTTGCTGCCCTTCCCGCACGGAAAGGACGTCGATCTCGTCTACCGAGGCGGTGATCTCGATGTCGGTGGGGTCTACGAGGACGATAGCCGGGGCGTTGGCCCCGACGGTATCCCCTTCCTCCACGTTCACGTTGGCGATCACCCCGGAGAAGGGCGCCGTGATCGTAGCTTTTCCCAGGCTCTCCTTGGCATCCGCCAGGGACTGCTCCGCCTCCAGGACCTGGACCGTGCGCTGGCCCATGAGCACCGGGTCTCCTCCAGCTTGTATCTCCTGAAGGAAGCGCTGTGCGTCGTCCAGGTTGGCCTGGGCAGTGACGACGCGCGCCTCCATGAGGGCGACCTCTAATGGATCGCCGCCGGCCAGAACATCCGATAGCGCCTGCTCGGCGTCGGCCAGATTGGCCCGCGCGGTCTCCAGTTGAGCCTCCTTGAGGGCTGACTCCAGAGAGTCGGCGTCGGCCAGATCAGCCTGTGCGGTGGCGATGCGAGCCTCTTTGACGGCAACGTCGGTGGGGTCTGGGCCAGCCTGAAACTCCGTTAGGGACTGTTCAGCATCGGTCAGATTGCTCTGGGCTGTGGCGACCTGGACCTCCCTGAGGGCGACATTCGTCAGGTCAGGCCCGGCTATCATCGCCGCGAGTGTCTCCTCGGCGGCGCGCAGGGAGTCTTCGGCCTGGGTCACCGCCTTGCGGGTGGCGGTAAGGGATATGGCCTCCTGGTTAACGGCCGCGTCCAGCCTGTCCCGTACACCGATCAATGCCTCCCAGGCCGCCTGTGGGTCGCCGACGTTGGCCCCGTTCCTTTCGGGATAAAGAGCAAGGATAGCGGTCGGCTCCAGGAGGATGTCGCTGTCTGGTATCAGGGCGACGGGCAGGCCATATTTGTCCAGAAGCTCCTGTCTATAGAATAGCTTGCCGCCTTCAAGTGCGGTTGATGCGGCAGAGACAAGGTCGGCCTGCGTCCTCTCTGTCACGATCACCTGAGCCTGGTTGTTGGCCAGGGTCTCCTGAGCCCGCAGAACGGCTGCCTCTGACGAGGCGATCTCGGTGGCCGTGAAAGAAGCCTGAGCGGTATCCAGGGCGTCTTGGGCGGACAGAAGTTGGGCGCGAGCGCTGGTGACCGCGTCCTCCCGCTTCACCCGTTCAGATGGGCTGGTGAGGTTGTCCAGGGCCTCTTGGGCGGCCTGGAGCTGCAAGCGGGCATTGGCGACTGGCGTCCTCTCGCTTCGCGCTTTCAGAGGCGCTGGTAAGGTTGTCCAGGGCATCCTGGGCGGCCTGGAGTTTGAACTCGGCGTCTGCGACCGCCTCGGTCTGCTTTTTCAGGTCCAGGTCACTGAAGGGCGTCTCGGCGGCAAGCAGGGCCTTTTCAGCAGCCTGAAGCTGGGAGCGGGCGCTGGCGACCGACTCCTCGCGCTTCGCCAGCTCAGCACTGGAGGTGAGGCTGGCCAGGGCGTCCTGAGCGGCGATGAGGCTGGATTCAGCTCGCGCCAGGGCAAGGACGAGGGCATCCGTGTCCAACGCAGCAAGAACGGCTCCTTCTCTGACACTATCGCCGACCTCAACGGCCACGCTAGTCACGTCTCCGGCGCTGCCGAAAGTTAAGGAGGCCTGATGCGGGAGGCTCACATTACCGGTGGCTGTGACCGCAATCTGTATGGTGCCTCGTTCGACATCGACGATCTGCCCTTCCGATTCCGAAGGTTCGCCATCACCGCCGCACGCCGCTACAACCAACGCGACGATACCGACCATCAGGCCCATAGAGCCCAAACGCCTAGTCTTCATGCAGCATACCTCCGCGCATATCCGTTGGGCCCCCCGTTGCCAAACCAGGGACCTTCGTATTCAGCTTCCATTCCAGGAGGTATAACGATGGATGCCGAGAAAGGTTCCTATCCCCCTGAAACGCAAACCGGCACCGGGATGATCAAGGGGCGGATACAGCCGGGAGGTGCAGTCTTTGCCTGCCTTGGTGTCAGTCCAGGAGGTCGACGCCGGTCTCTTCTACCTTTTTGTCGACGATGTGAAAGGAACGGATGACCGGCGAGGTCTCCTGCGCCAAAGAGACGATAACGTACAGGTAGTCAAAGAGGTCGGCCGGGGGGACCAACTTGATATCGGTGACAGACGGGTAGGCCTCGCTTGAGGTGTGGGAGTGGTAGAAGGCCAAGACGTCGTGTCCGCTCTGCTCCGCGTCACGAAAGATGCCGGGCATTTCCGCCGGGTCGATGGTGTATTTCACGGGGCTATGGTCGATGTTGGTTGTGGGGTAGACGGCGGCGACCAATCCGTCCTTGCCAGCCAGGATGCCGCAGCATTCGTTGGGGGTGTCCCTTCGGGCGTGATCGATCATCTTTTGGGCAATGAGAGCGGGAATCTTCAAGGGTTCCACCTGTGCAGTCTCCGTTGTTGCAGCAACGCCCCGCGCATAGAGTGAGGGGCGTGAAGATTACGGTCTGATGAAGCGCTTCCGACTAGTTCACAACGTGTACATTTCCCCTACCGTCCGCCACAATCTCGCCGACTACGGCGGCATGCCCCACCCCTTGCCGGCCAAGGGCCTCCATCAGCCGTCCGGCTTGGGCCTGCGGAGTGGAAAGGAGCAGTCCCCCGGAAGTCTGTGGGTCATAAAGGATACGATGTGCCAGAGGGTGAATGCCCTTGTCCCAGGTCACGCCGTGGTCATGGTAGGTACGGTTGCGTTGCATCCCACTGGGGAATATCTCGCGTTCGGTGGCCAGGTCCCAGGCGCCGGCCATCTGCGGGACCTGGGCGTAGTAGATACGCGCGCTGGCGCCGCTGGCCTCAAGCATGGTCCTCAAATGGCCGAGAAACGCGTACCCGGTGATGTCAGTGCAGGCGTTGATGTCGACCTCCCGGCCGGCCTGGGAGGCTGCCGCGTTGAGGGTCGCCATGTGTTGGATAGCCGCCTGGAGCACGGCGTCCTCGGCCTCACCACGCTTGCCGGCGGTGGTGATGATGCCAGAACCCAGAGGCTTGGTCAAAATCAGGGCGTCGCCGGGTTGAGCCCCTGCGTTGCTCCACTGTTCACCTGGCTTTACCACTCCGGTGATCGCCATGCCGTACTTGGGCTCGTGATCGTCGATGGTGTGGCCGCCTACGATCGGCATCCCGGCCTCCATGGCCTTGTCCGCCCCGCCCTTCAGAATCTCGTTGAGAGCGCTCCTGGGCTGATCGCTCGGAAAAGCCACGATGTTCAGACCGATGAGGGGCTTGGCTCCCATGGCATACACGTCACTGAGGGCGTTGGCCGCGGAGACGCTGCCAAACTGATACGGGTCGTCCACTACCGGAGGAAAGAAGTCCACCGTTTGCACCAGAGCGAGATCGTCGCTCATCCGGTACACCGCGGCGTCGTCACCCGTGCTGATCCCCACCAAAACGTTGGGGTCAACGATGGTCGGCAAATGCCTCCGGAGGTCGTTCAGGTCACCCGGACCGTACTTGGCAGCTCAGCCTCCGGATTTTGCCAAGGTGGTCAGCTTTACCTGTTCACCGGCTGGCATCCTTCCTCCTTTTTCCGGCCCTTCGTCGGGGCATCTGCGTTATCGTAGAATATTATAGCGCACATTATAAAGTCTTATAGCTTGAGATGAACGATCAGGAGAAAAGGTTCTCGGGGGCGACTTTACCTGGAAGCGCGGACGTAACGGTCTCCGACATCCGGCAACACCGTCACCACACACCGTCCGGGGCCCAGCCTTTTTGCCACACCTATGGCGATCGCCACGTTGGCTCCGGAGGAGGGGCCCACGAAAAGCCCTTCCTTGGAGGCTAAAAGACCGGCCATCTCGAAGGCCTCATCGTCGGACACCTGCAGGATCTCGTCGATCAGCTCCCGCCGGATATGGGCTGGGACGAAGTCGGCCCCGATGCCGACGATACGATGAGGCCCGGAGACACCCTGGGACAGCACCATCGAGCGGCTCGGCTCTATGGCTATGACAGCGGTCGAGGGATTTTTCCCCTTCAACGCCTGCCCGACCCCCATGAGTGTCGCCCCAGTGCCGACCGCTGCGACAAAGGCATCGACGGTCCGGTCCCCGAAAGCGTCCAGGATCTCTTGTCCGGTGCCGTCCTGGTGTGCTCGAAGACAGGCCGGATTTGAGAACTGGTCCATGAGAAAAGCGCCCGAGATGTCCCGCACGAGTTCCTGCGCCCGCTCCGTCGCGCCGATCATGCCCCGGATCGACGGGCTCTGGACGACTTCGGCGCCGTAGGATTGGACACGTCGCTTGGCGTCATCGGGCACGTCGGACGGCATGACAATGATAGCTCGATAACCCCTGGCGGCGCCCACCATGGCCAGGGCAGGACCCGCATTCCCGCTGGTGGCCTCCACCACGGCGGCGCCGGGGCGCAGGAGGCCCCGATCTTCAGCATCCAGGACCGCCGCCAGGGCTACCCTGTCTTTGATACTGCCGCTGGGGTTCAACATCTCGAGCTTTGCGAACAGCTCGGCAGAGTTCTCCGGCGCCAGGCGCTGAAGCCGGGCTAGCGGCGTGTTGCCTATGGCCGCTTCTACCCCAAGGACAACGCGGCCGGACTGGACATCTCTCATGACGGAGGCATTGTGGCACAGGCATGCCCTTCCATCAAGGCCCAGCCGTGCGAGTGTACCTTGGGCAGGCAGGGGGTGAGCAGTCGGGTCACAGCCCCGATTTTCATCGAAAATGACCGGCCTTTCGGCTTGACACAGGCCATTTGTGAATGTAATCTCAAAGCGCCCGGAATCCGGGGTTCTAATCAGTGTCATCCTCTTTCAGGACTCCGGCCTGCCTCAGTTGACCTGGAGAAATGATGGACCCGAGTCGGCTTACATTTGTGAACTGGAGTGACACAGGGTCTATCCTCCTTTTTATCTGGCTATTCGTTATCTTCGTCGTGATCTTCGGCGGCCTCATGCTCATGGCCCATGCAGTGATTCCATCTCTGCTGGAAACCGGACATATCCCAGAGGGCTTCAGGAGCATCGTCCGTAAGCAGCGGGCCCCGTTGTATTTGGGAGCCCTACTCGCTCTAGGCATGATCTGTGTATGGCTGGCCTTTGCCACCAATTCGGCCCATGAGATCGAACGTTTCTGGCCCAGGGACTGGATATGATTACGGCGGCCTGCTCACGCTATCGGCTAGAGACGTAGATGCCAAAGATCGAACTCCCAAAGATTCCCCTGGCCGTAATGATCGCTGGCGCGCTCGTGACCCTGGTGCTGGTTCTTGCCAGCGTCGTCGTAGGCGTGGGGGTTATCAAAGCGTGGTGGGGCCTGCCGTTCGGTCCCCTGCGCGTGGACGCCACCCAGCCAATCCAATTCCCGCACGATGCCCACACATCTGATCCACGGGTCGTGGTTGACGGAGACGTCACGGACCCGGCTAGCCAGATTAGTCTGGATGACGCCCTGGTGATCCAGCCGGCGGCTGGGGTTGGAGATGTCGTTGGAGCCGGGATCGACTGTCTGTTCTGCCACCGCACGGTCAACACGGACGAGGCTGCGAGCTTCCCCGCTGTGCAGCAGTGCCTATTCTGTCACCAGGTAGTGAAAAAGGACTCCCCGGAGGTTGCAAAACTGATTACCGCGGCGGAAACCGACCAGCCGATCAACTGGGTGCGGGTTCACCGTCTGCCAGACCACGTCCAATTCGTCCATGAGGCGCATATCCTCTTCTTCTCCGAGCAGAACAATATCGCCCCCTCTCAAGCATGCTCTATCTGCCATGGCGAAGTGCAGACCATGAAGGTCGCCGAGCAGGTCCGAAGCCTCAAGATGGGGGACTGCGTGGACTGCCATCGAAGCGGCTACCTTTCATATCTGACGGACGAGGCCAGGGATCGCGTCGAAACAGAGGTTGAAGAGGGAAGACTCAAGGGTCCGCCGACTGATTGCGCGGCGTGCCACTACTAGGGTCTGTTTAGGAATCCATGGCGCTTTCAAGAAGAAAATTTCTAAAGCTGGTAGGAGGCTCCGGCGCTGGGGCGGCTATCCTGGCTGCCTGCCGCCCGGCGGTGAAGGAGTTCCTTGCCCAGAGTCCCGTTAGGATGCCCGAGGACCTGGTTACAGGCGTCGATAACTGGTATGCCAGTGTGTGTCATGAATGTGGCGCGGGCTGCGGAGTCATCGCCCGGGTGGTGGAGGGGCGAGCGAAGAAGATAGAGGGTAACCCCAAGCACCCCTTAAACGCCGGCAAGCTCTGCGTACGTGGCCAGGGAAGCGTCCAGGCCGTCTACCACCCTGACCGCATCCGGCGACCCCTTAAGGCGGTTGGAGCCAGGGGCTCCGGGGAGTTCCGAGAGATATCTTGGGACGAGGCGCTGGATACACTGCTAGGCCAGCTCCGTGAGTTAAAGGGCGTAGCCGCTCCTGATGGCGATAGGAACAAGGTGGTGCTGGTCACTGAGCCTATCAGCGGTCACCTTGGTATGGTCGTGAGCCGATTCGCCAACGCATTCGGCGCTGTCCAGGCTTCCTATGAGCCCATGGACGTCACGGTCCTGAACGCGGCGATGGAGAAGGTCTTCGGCGCCAACCTGGTCCCGGACTTCGATCTGACAAACTCCCGCTACCTGCTTTCTTTCAGCGCCGACTTCCTGATGGGTTGGATATCTCAGGTCCGCCACTCCAGGGGCTATGGCGAGTTGCGGCAGGGAGAGGGATCTGCTCGTGGCACCTTTGTTCACGTGGACACGCGCTTCTCGGCCACGGCTGCCAACGCTGATGATTGGATCATCGTCAAGCCTGGCATGGAGGGGAAGCTGGCCCTGAGCATCGCCTACGTCATCATCCGAGCGGACCTTGCAGATGGGCAGGCGGCCGAGGCGCTGTTCGGCCCAGCCCCATTGGTGAGCGCGCTGGAGGGGTTCAGACCAGAGCTTGTCGCCGAGGCGACGGGGGTGTCGCCCCAAAAGATCGAGGAGATCGCCCTGGAGTTCGCCAAACAGCGGGGCATCGCCATCGGCGGAGGCACCGCCGGGGCTCAGACCAACGGTCTCTTCAACCTTACGGCGATCTTCGCGCTCAACCAACTGGTGGGCAACGTCGGGAAGCCCGGAGGCGTGATACTCAACCCGGCCAGTCCCTTCGCCAGCGACCCTACCTTCAAGGACGGCGCTTCCTTCGATCGATATTCCGTAACCCCGCTGGAAGGCTGGCGAGATATAACACAGTCCATGCAGGCCGGGGAGGTCAGCGTGCTGCTGGTCCGGAACGCCAATCCCCTTCACGGCTTGCCCTCAGCCCTGGGCTTTCGAGAAGGGCTGGGGCTGGTCCCCTTCATTGCCAGCTTCTCCAGCTTTTTGGACGATACCACCGCTATGGCGGACCTGGTCCTGCCCACGCATTTGCCACTGGAGGACTGGGGAGACAAGAGCCCCAACCCCGGCCCAGGCTTCCAGGCGATTGGGTTCCAGCAGCCCGTGGTGAGGCCCTTCCACGAGACCCGTGGCTTCGGTGACCTTCTTCTGACGTTGAGCCAGGAGCTGGAGATGGAGCAGGAGCTGCCCTGGACGAGCTTCCGTGAGGTCTTGCGAGAGGGGGCCCAGAAGCTTCGGCAGCTCAATCGCGGCAACGTGTCCGGGATCTCGTTCGAGGCCTATTGGAACAACCTTCTGCAGCTAGGCGGATGGTGGGATGAGGGAGCAAGGGCCGATGGCGACATCTCCGTGCAGAGACTGGATTTAGGCGACGCTGAGCCCACGTTCTTGGGCTCAGAGGATGAGTTCCCTTTCCACCTGGTCCCCTTTGCTTCTGTCTCGCTGACAGACGGCCGGGGAGCGCACCTCCCATGGATGCAGGCGACGCCGGATCCCATCACCACAGCGGCCTGGGAGACATGGGTGGAGTTAAACTCCATGGATGCGAAAGAGCTCGATCTCCGCGAGGGGGATATGCTGCGGCTTCAGTCGGAGACTGGGTGGAGTATCGAAGCTGCCTTATATCCAAACCCAGCCATGCCGCGGGGTGTGCTGGCGATTCCCCTGGGCCAGGGCCACAAGGCTTACGGCCGATATGCGGAGGGCCGAGGGGCTAACCCCTTCAATGTGCTGGGGTTGCTCAGCGACAAGGAAACTGGGGCGCTGGCCTGGGGCGCCACTAGGGTAAAGATGACCAAGACGGATCGGCGCATCAGGCTACCCAAATACGAAGGGGTAGTCATCCCCATCGATTTCGACAACAACGTGAAGATCACGCGGGGCTAGGCAACCAAAGACTGAGGGAGTGGCATGACAACGCAAGCGCATCACGCCAAGTGGACTATGGTGGTGGACTCCGATAGGTGCACCGGCTGTCAGGCCTGCGTTGTGGCTTGCCAGGCGGAGAACAATGTCCCCATAAATACGGCGGACATTTATCGGCAGAAACGAGTGATGGAATGGATACGGATCGAGCGTTATTGGGAAGGGATCGAAGAGGCGGAGGCTACGGGTGACCCATCCAAGGTCAAAGCCCGTTTCCTGCCCGTGCTGTGCCAGCACTGCGAGAATGCTCCCTGCGAGCCCGTGTGCCCGGTCTTCGCCACCTATCACAACAATGAGGGGCTCAACATACAGGTCTATAACCGTTGCGTCGGCACCCGGTTCTGCGCCAATAACTGCCCCTATAACGTGCGTATGTTCAATTTCTGGGAGCCGGTCTGGCCAGAGAGCCTGCAGAACCAGCTGAACCCGGACGTCACGGTGCGTAGCCGCGGGATCATGGAGAAGTGCACCTATTGCGTGCAGAGGATCAGACGCACTGAGCTGACCGCCAAGAAGGAAGGTCGCCTGCCCGCGGACGGCGAAATGCAGCCCGCCTGCGTTCAGGCCTGCCCCACGGATGCGCTGGTATTCGGAGATATCAAAGACCCTGAGTCCAAGGTCTCCAGGAAGGCCGCCAACGAGCGGCGCTACCGGCTTTTGGAGGTACAGGGGACCGAGCCCAACCTGGTCTACCTGAAGAAAGTTGACCCGCACTACGTCGAGCGTGAACACAATGAGTAGAGTAGAGCCCCAGATAATAACAAAGAGTAACCAGGAGGTCACCCGAGAGATCCTGGCTATCACCCACACCATGGGCCCAGGGTACAAGAAGGCGGTGGTGTTCTTCGGGCTGCTCTTGTTGCTGGGGATTATCGGCTTTATCATCCGGGCCGTGGATGCCGGATTCAATGATTTCCGGCCCTGGGGCTACTTCATGGCCGGTTACGCCTTTCTGCTCACCACGGCCTCGACGGCGCCGCTCTTCTCTATCAGCCAACGTATGGTTCATAGCCACTGGCGGAGGCCCATGGCCCGCGCCTCCGAGATGTTCGGCGTTGTCGGCGTGCTGAGCACCTTGATGTTTATCCCGATGATCGCGCTGCTGCCTTCGTCTGCGGGCCGGAGGTCGATCTGGTTCGAGTGGCCCGGCACCCCTCTCTACAGCGATACGCTGGCCGTGGTCTTCCTCGCCGTCCTGGGGATCGTGTTGCTCTACGTGGCGGCGCTGCCTGACCTGGCCGTGAGCCGGCTTCACGCCACCGGCACCCGCCGCAAGATATTGGACCGCATCGTGATAGTGAACTGGAAAGGCACCGAGAGGCAGTGGGCGGTCCATCGAGCCAGCTTGAGGGTCTTGGGCGCTCTGTATTTTCTGTTCCTGGTCCTCGTGCATACCATTATCGCCTCGGACTTCGCCGAGGCGCTGGTACCGGGCTGGAAAGATGCCATCTTCCCGGCGTTTCATGTGCTGTCCGGCTTCCAGTCCGCGGTGGCATCCACCGTCGTCGCCCTTTTCTTGCTGTACAAGTTTGGAGGGTACAAGGACTACATAGCCGTCGACCAGTTCTGGGCCGCCAGTAAGCTGTTGCTCCCCCTCTGCCTACTGTGGATGTATTTCTGGTTCTCCGGCTTCATCGTCTACTGGTACGGTCGGCAGCCGGTGGAGCAGACGATACTGCGAACGTTTATGTTCGAGGCCTACCTGGTCCCGTTCCTTCTGGGCGTCATGCTGAGCTTCGTCGTTCCCTTCCTGATCGTGATGTGGAACTTCGTTAGGAAGACTATCTTGGGTCCGACGATCGTAGCAACGCTGATCCTGTTCGGGGCGCTGTTCGACCGCATTCGGATATATGTGGCCTCATTCTCCATCGCCGATATGAGACCGGACGGGTTGACCAGCCTGGAACCGGAGGCCCTGAGCGCTGTTCCCCGAGCCGTGCTGCCCGGCGCTCCAGACGTGATGATGATTCTGGGCACCATCGGCGGCGCGATCTTCCTCTATCTCCTGGCGATAAAGCTGATCCCCCCCGTCTCCATATGGGAGATCAAAGAGGGGATGTTGTATCGGCGCCGCCGAAAGTATCTGAAAACAGAGATTATGGTGATGGGCAAGCCGGAGTAGCCTATGCATGAACCTGCGGTACTGAGACGGCACACAACCCCGGAGATCGACCGGAGGATCAACGACGATCTGACGAGCAGCATGTTCAAGACCCCGTCGAGGTATTGGATGCTCGTTGGATTTCTCGCGCTGGTCACCGCCATGGGCGCCGGCGCCGCCGGCTACATGTTCGTCAATGGTCTCGGGGTTACCGGACTCAACCGCCCGGTTATGTGGGCCTTCTTCATCACCAACTTCGTGTTCTGGATCGGCATCAGCCATGCCGGAGTCATGCTCTCGGCCATCCTCCGTCTCTCCCAGGCCGAATGGCGGCGGCCGGCCACACGGGCCGCCGAAGTAGTAACGATCTTCTCACTGCTCCTGGCCCTGACTATGCCGCTGATGCACATGGGCAGGCCGTGGCGCTTCCTGTGGATCTTTCCCTGGGACTTCGCGCGGAGCATTTGGCCCAACGTCCGGTCTCCCCTGGTCTGGGACCCCGCGGCCATTGGCACCTACCTGACCTCCAGCATCTTGTTCGTCTATGTGGCGCTGATTCCGGACCTGGCGGTAGCCCGGGACCGGACCAAAGGCATCGTCAAGGCCGGCTATAGCCTCCTGGCCATGGGTTGGCGTGGCTACCCTATGCAGTGGCGGTTGCAGATGATCGCCGGGATCCTGCTATCGGCCTTGATCCTGCCGGTTTTCGTCTCCGTCCACAGCATCGTCTCCTGGGACTTTGCCGTGACTCAATCGGTCGAGGGTTTCCACTCCACTATCTTCGCACCGTATTTCGTCATCGGCGCCGTCCACTCCGGCGTCTCGGCTGTGGTGACGGCTTTGATTATCTTCCGGTACATCTTTCATTGGGAGAGGTATATCCTCCCCAAAACTATAGATAACCTGGGGCGGCTCCTTCTTGTCGTCGCCACCGCTTGGTTCTTCTTCCTTGCCTTGGAAATCCTGTTCGGCCTCTACGCCCGGGAGAATTCGGAGCTGGCGCTACGGACCCTTCAGATCTTCCGCTGGCCCTACAGCTTGCTGTTCCTGATCTTCATCATAGCGGCATATGGCTTCCCGGCGCCCATGTGGCTCTTCAAAGGCGTGCGGAGGAGTTTCTTCTGGATGGCTATCACGACCATTTCCGTGAATATCGGCATGTGGCTGGAGCGCTTCTTGATCATCGTCCCCAGCCTTGCCCGCAAGCAGGCGCTTTCCTTTAACTGGAGCACCTATCACCCCAGCGTCATCGAGATTCTGATCATCATCGGCGGCTTTTCCTTCGTGGCGATGTTGGTGCTCCTGTTCGCGAAGGTCTTCCCGCTGATCCCGATCTACGACATTAAAGAGGGCGAGATCCTGAAGGATGAGATCATAATCGGGAAAAAACGCATCCCGGCGGTAATGCGGGAGGAGTAGAAGTCTATGAGGTGTCACGATGGCCAATAAACAAATACTTGGACTTTTCGGCGATGCGGAAAGGGCGGCCCTGGCTACGGACCGTTTGCAAGATGCAGGCTTTGACAACAAGAGCTATCAGGTTTTGACCGGGAGCCCGTATCCTGAAGGCGCTTTCGGCGAAGAGCTGCCCAAACACCGGCTCTACGCCTGGCCCTTCATCGGGGCGGCCTGCGGCTTGGCCGTGGCGATCCTGATCACCGCGGGTACCCAGATCTCCTACCCCGTGGTTACCGGCGGCAAACCCATCCTGGCGATCCCGCCAATAGCCATCATCTCCTATGAAGGGACGATGCTCGGGGCCATCCTGTTCACGATCTTGGGCATCTTGTTCGAGTCCCGGCTTCCTCGGCCTTTCCTGGGCCTCTACGATACCCGAATCACCGAGGGGTATATCGGTATCGCACTGACCTGTCCTGAGGAGCGATTGGCGGCAGCCGACCTGGCGTTCCGGCAGTCGGGCGCCGAGGATGTCAAGCACGAAGGGCAGCCTGAATAGACTCGGCTGATGCCGGGTGGTAGTCAAACGATCATGATCCATGGTGGACTGAAAAAGACGAGGGGCGCGAACTGGCTTGCCAAGGGCCGGCTACTGGCATTCGCGGTCGTCCTGGGTCTTGTCGTGGCCGGCTGCACCAAGGGCACTTACCAGGTGGATATCTTCCCGGAGATGCACTACAACCAGTCGCTCAAGAGGCAGGAGCCGCCGCGGTTGGACCCACCCGAGGGGGCGGTCCCCATCACCGGGCGTGAGGTGGCGCTGGACTTCGCCACGGCTATCGAAACCGCCAATCCTCTACCGGTAACGCAAGAAGTACTCGAGGGCGCCGCCGAGCTTTACCGGGTGAACTGCTCCATATGCCATGGTACGCAGGGGCTGGGGGATGGGACGGTTGGAGTGATGCTGGAGCGGGATGGTTATGTCCGTCCTCCAGCACTGGTACGGGACGCGACGCAAAGCCAGCCTGACGGTCAGATCTTCTGGACCATCTCCAACGGCGTGGTGGTCATGCCTAGATTCGGCCCCTTGATCAGCGAGGATGGACGGTGGTCCCTCGTCCACTACCTTCGATATTTGGCGGAGCAACAGGGCTGAGGAGGCCGCAAGGGATGACGAGCGAGACGAGTAACCCGATGGCCGGAGCGATGAAGTCCCAGGGGGGGACTAACCGACGGCAGTTCTTGTTCAAGGCCGCTGTCGGTCTGGCAGCGGTCGCGGGTCTGGGCACCGTCTTGGGACGCCGCCTGCGGCGGAGCGCCGGTACCGTGGCTCCCCTCCAGCTTGAAGAAGGCTCTATCTTCATGCCCAGAGAAGACCAGCGGGACCGGGTGCTCGGCGGAAGGTAGCCCCGTTCTCTTGAGGCCGACGAAGAGTAAAGTAGCAGCCCGACAGAACAAGTTCCCTTGACAAAAAACGACTTACTGTTAGAATGTTGATGCTGATGATAGAAAATTTTGATAGGCAGCCTCGTAAAGGCATATCGAAGCTGGCAGTACCCGTGACCTGCACCTGTAGCTAGGAAAAGACAGCCCCCCAGGAGAGCGATGTCGCTTCCCCGGAAGGCTGTCTCTTTTTGTGTCTGTTAAGAGGAAAAGGACGTAGGCGTGGCGATGAGGACACACACCGGGTTCGGCGTGGAGGAACTTCAGAGGATTAGCGAGAGCTTCGAGGGCAAGCGCCCCGAAGAGGTACTGCGCTGGGCTTTCCAGACCTTTGGAAATAAGGTGGGGTTGGCCAGCAGTTTCGGGGGCGCTTCCGGCGCCGTCATCTTGGACATGGCAGCCAAGATCACCTCAGACGTCAACGTCTTCTATCTGGACACGGACTTCCTGTTCCCGGAGACCTACGAACTCATCAAGGAGAGCTCTCAACGCTACGGTATCACCCCCGTCGCGTACAAATCGGACCTGACGCCTGATGAGCAGAGCGCAAAGCACGGCGCCGCACTATGGAGTCGTGACCCGGACCTCTGCTGCGATCTCCGCAAGGTCCAGCCTAACCGGAAGGCCATGGCTGGACTGGACGCCTGGATCACCGGCATACGAAGAGACCAGAACCTTGGGCGCAAGGTCGTCGGTATCGTCGAATGGGACGAGAAGTTCGGCCTGGTCAAGGTGAACCCGGTGGCGCACTGGGGGAAGAAAGAGGTCTGGGATTACATCTTGGCCAACAACGTACCCTACAACGCCTTGCTGGACCAAGGATACAAAAGCATTGGATGCACATACTGCACCAGCCCTGTAGGGGGGGATGCGGATGATCGGGACGGCCGTTGGGTTGGGACCGACAAGACAGAGTGCGGGCTCCATACCTAAGGCACACTACGGAGGATGAACTACGGTGAGTAAGGGGTTTACGGTCTGGTTCACGGGCCTGTCTGGGGCAGGAAAAAGCACTCTGGCGGAGAGGCTGGGGCCGGCGCTGCAAGAACGCGGGCTCAACGTCGAGCTGCTGGACGGCGACGTCATCAGGACCAATCTCAGCAAGGGCCTCGGTTTTAGCAAAGAGGACAGGGACACCAACATACGACGTATCGGCTTCGTTTGTGATCTGCTCACTCGCAATGGCGTTGTCGCCATCGCCTCGGCCATCTCTCCCTACCGGGATGTCAGAGACGAAGTGCGGAAAAGCATCGGTGACTTCGCCGAAATCTTCGTCAAGTGCCACATCGACGAGTTGGTGAAGCGGGACGTGAAAGGCCTTTACGAAAAGGCGTTACGCGGCGAGATCAAGAACTTCACGGGGGTCTCCGACCCTTACGAGGAGCCCCTGACTCCTGAGGTATTGGTGGAAAGCGACAAAGAGACCGTGGAAGAGAGCCTTGACAAGATTATTGCGCGGCTGGAAGAGCTGGGCTACCTGGCGCCAGCGGTCGTTCCGGCAACCCGCTAACTCAAATAAAGTCAAAAAAGAGAGGGACCCGGATTTTAATACGCCTCCGGGTCCCTCTCTTTTTGCCTCGTAGCTAGCCGCCGTAGTTGAGATTGTGGTCCCGCATGAGGATCGTCTGGTCCTCTCGCCGGACACCGGCTTCCAGCACCTCACCCACGAACAGGGTGTGGTCACCTTGCGCCACCTCGCCGACCACCTTGCACTCCCACCACGCCGGGGAGCTGAGTAGCAGGGCGCAGCCGGTCTCTTTCCCCGTCTCGTAACGCTCACCACCCACGCTGTTCTCCTCGGGCTCGTGGGACTTGAAAAAGTTGAAGGCCATGTCCTTCTGGTCTTTGCCGATCACGTTGAGAGCAAAGGTGCCCGTCTCTTTGATATGGGCATGAGAACCGGAGTCCGCCTTCACTCCAACCGCGATCAAAGGTGGCTGAAAGGAGGCCTGCGTGATCCAGTTGACCGTCGCGGCTCCTACCTGGGAGCCATCCTTACCCTTGCTGGTGAGGACAAACATGCCGTAAGGGATCATTCGCAGCGCCGTTTTCTTGGCTGCATCGTCCATGGGGTACCTCCTGGGATTGTTGCCGGCCCATTATATCCGAAACGCTCGGTCACGCCGGAATCGCGGGCGCGGGCGATGGATTGACCGAGCCGGGCCCCAAAGCCTAGACTGGGCTGCCTGCCACGTTCAAGGACAGAAAGGAGGCCCATGTCCTGGATCGCCGGGGTCGACGGCTGCAAGCGAGGATGGGTCGCTGCCTTCCGCGACCTGGAAACCGAGCGTCTCCAGTGCGGCGTCTTCGACACCTTCGCCGGCCTCCTGGACAGTGACCAACGGCCTACCGTCGTGGCGGTCGACATGCCCATTGGCTTGCTCGAGGCCGGGGACCGAGCGTGCGACCTGGAAGCCCGGTCGCTTGTGCCCGGCCGCGGCTCCATCGTCTTCCCGGCGCCCATTCGCCCAGTGCTAGCGCTGGACCGGTACGAAGAGGCCAACGCCCTGACCAGGCAGGTGAACGGCAAAGGGCTCAGCCGCCAGTCATTCGCCCTGGTGCCCAAGATCAGGGAGGTCGACGAGGAACTCCGAGCCCGTAAGGCCGATCATGTCTGGGAGGCCTTTCCGGAGCTGGCCTTCGTCAACATGAACGATGGAAAGCCCCGGGGCATTCCAAGCACAACGGCTTCGGCCTACTGGAGCGCCGCAATCTCCTGTCAAGGCTTTACGGGCCGGAACTGGAGCGGTTGGAGCTGGCGGCATCTCGGCTCAAAGGTCTGGCCTTGGACGACCTGCACGATGCCCTGGCTCTCCTGGAAACAGCCCGCCGCCTGGTCCGCGGTGAGGCATGCCGTGTGCCCGATCCGCCGCCGCTCGACAGGTTCGGCCTTCCCATGCAGATCACCTTCTAGCGGCTTGACGCCTTGTATGATGTATGCTACACAGAGCCTTGCGCCGGCCGTAATTCGGTAGGGCAGGTACCGTCCCTTTCAAGGAGGCGACGATGGCAAAAAAGCCCGCGACCAAGAGCTATCCGGTCTTTGATTGCGACGCGCACATCAACGACTATCACATGCAGTGGGAGAAGCACTACAGCGAGAGCGAGCGTGACCTGCTGAAGGACTATTACTGGAACTATGACGACTACCACCTGATCAATGGCCGGACTATTCGCATCTCACGGCCCAAGGACAAATGGTGGATTTTCCCCGGGAGAAGCAACAACAACGGCGGCCCCATGCCGGCCTTTACCGATTTTTCCGGGCCCGGCATGACGAAGCAGCTGTGGCGCAAGGTCAGCGAGATGGACCTCACCGTAGAGCAGCTGCGGGACGTGGGGCATCTCGGCTCCCTGGAGCCGCTGCCGCGGGTGAAAGACATGGACATGATGGGGATCGACCAGGTACTGGTCATCCCAATCATCCTTACCTGGACGCTGCAATGGATCGAGAACGCTCGCGCCGCGGCCATCGTCGCTCGCGCCTATAACGATTGGTCCAAGCAAGACTACTGTGACGCGGCTCCGGACCGCCTGTTCCCCTGCGGCATGCTGGCCCCCCAGGACCCCAGCACGGCGGCGGCGGAGCTGCGCCGGATCGCCAAGCTGGGCTTTCCCGTCGCCTCCATCCGGCCTATCGACGCCCTGGGCAAGTATCCCAACCAGCGGATATTCGATCCCTTGTGGCGCGCGTTTGAAGAGACCGGGGTCGTCTGCGGCATGCATCAGAATATGGCCGGCCAGCAGCAGCAGGGGCAGTTCTCCCCCACCCAAATACTGGACCGCGTGTCCGTGGAGCGGCAGATCCAGGGTGCGGGCCAGACCTTCGGTTTCATCTACGAGGCGATGACCTGGATAACGGGGATCCTTCTCTCCGGCTTCCTGGAGCGCTATCCGGGAGTCAAGATGTGTATCTTCGAGTCCAACGCGACCTGGCTCCCCATGGTCCTGGAAGGCTGCGACCGCCTCTATCACCTTTACGGAAGCCAGCGCCTGCCGAAGGTCAAGGAGCTGCCCAGCGAAACGTTCCGCCGCAGGTGCCTGATCGCCTTCGAGTCTGACGAAGACTGGGTTTTCCGGCGCCACCGGTACTTCGCGGACATCGCGATATGGTCGTCGGACGCCTACCACGGCGACGGCGCGGATGCCTGGGAGGCGGTCCGGCGGATGGAGAAGGCGAAAGTGCCGGTGGAGAGCCAGGCAAAGATGATGGGGGGCAACGCCCGCCGCTTCTACGGCCTCGAGGACAGGGTCAAGCTCTTCACCACCGAGGAGCCTGCCCGCTATCCAAGGCCCGATTGGTTCCCCAACGAGGAGGATGTGGAGCGGGAGTTCGCGACGGCAGGCGAGCCCAGGGCTGGTCGCGCTTAGCCGGGCGTTCACAAGCGCCGTCTAGCAGGATGCTGAAGAAGGGGTGTCCAGAGGGGGCGGAGCCCCTTTGACGGGGGTCGAAGGGGATTGTCCTTCTCTCCCGCGCCGCCAGGCGCATGTGCCAGCGGGCGCTGCCCGCCAACCCCCTTGAGGGGGTTGGGGGGTGTTTTCCAGCACCCTGCTAAGCCGTTGCCAACCCAAACCAATGGAGGCAGGGACGATGGCTACAACGCAAAAGTCCAGGTCCGCGAAGATCCGTGCGAGCCTGGACCACCCGGTCATCGACGCCGACGGGCACATCTCCGAGCTAACCCCTGTGCTGGTGGACTACATCCGGCAGATCGGCGGCGGCGGCATGGCGGAGCGCTACACCTCGCCCCGGACGTAAAGGCATCACAGGCTCGGGGCGTACTCGTCGGTTCTCATGAGGAGCGCCGTGACGGATGGGTGCCCATGGGGCCGTGGTGGGGCGCTCCCAACGATGCCCGGGACCGTGCAACGGTGATGGTCCCCAGGCTGCTCAACGAGCGGCTCGATGAATTCGGCATCGATTACACCATCCTCTACCCCAGCCAGGGGCTCTTTACGTACACCATCGAAGATGACGAGCTGCGGCGGGTCGCCTGCCGCGCCTTCAATACCTATGCCGCAGACCTCATGAGCGGCTACGAGGACCGGATGACCCCCGTGGCGGCTATACCGATGAATACCCCTCAAGAGGCGATCGAGGAGCTGGAGCACGCCGTCAACAACCTGGGGTTCAAGGCGGTGGTGCTAGGAAGCTCCGTACGCCGCGCTATCCCCTGTGTGCAGCGGGAGTTCCCTGAGGCGGCGGGCCTCTTCGCCCGCATGGAGCTCTTCGCCATGGACAGCGACTATGACTACGACCCCGTATGGGCCAAGTGCCTGGAGCTCAAAGTGACGCCCACATCCCATGGGAGCGTCCTGGGCAGGGGGAACGACGACTCTATCTCCAACTATGTCTATAACCACATCGGCCTTATGGGTATGGGCCACTTGAAGCTCTGCAAAGCGCTCTTCATGGGCGGCGTCACCCGCCGTTTCCCAGACCTCAAGTTCGCCTTTCTGGAGGGCGGTGTAAGCTGGGCCTGCGGGCTGTATGCCGACCTGATCGGTCACTGGGAAAAGCGCAACAGCAAGGCGATCCACCAGTATGACCCCAGCCGTCTGGACCGGAAGGCAATCATCCAGCTGCTCAAAGAGTACGGGGACGAAAAGACCAGGGACAAGATTGGAGAGCTCTTCCAGTCTTTTGAAAGGGCCGCTCCGAGGCCCGAAGTACTGGACGACTTCGCCGCGTGCGGGATCGAGAAGGCCGAGGATATTCGCGACCTTTTCGTGTCGTCGTTCTATTTCGGCTGTGAGGCCGATGACCCCATGAACGCCATGGCCTACAACCAGAGGGCGAATCCCTTCGGGGCGCGCCTGCGAACGGTCTTCGGCTCGGACATCGGCCACTGGGACGTCCCGGTGATGAACCGGGTCGTGGAGGAGGCCTACGAGCTTGTCGAGCAGGGCGCGATCACAGACGCCGACTTCCGAGATTTCACCTTTACGAATCCGGCAAGCCTTCACATCGGCATGAACCCGGACTTCTTTAAGGGGACCCGGGTCGAAGGGGCGGTCGACAAGCTGCTCCAGGAGGAGCGGAACGGCGGGTAGGTTATAGTCTCGGCCAGGAGCGTATTCGATGGACACCCAGTACGCCGGGTTCTGCTGCGTCAGCGTCACCCCCTTCGACAAGCAGGGGAACGTGGATGAAGGAGCCCTTCGTGCGCACCTGCAGCGCATCGGAGCGGCGGGCCTTAACGTGTACCCGGCCAGCGGCGGGACGGGTGAGGGCTACCTCCTGAGCGACGCCGAGGTTGACCGGATTTACGAGATTAGCGTGGAGGAGCTACGGGGTAAAACGTTGGTCTATGCGGGCATGGAACCCGCAAACACCGAGCACGTCATTCAGCGGGCCAAGCAAGCCGCCGCCATCGGCGTGGATGTCGTCACCCTCGCTCCGCCCCGTCCGGGGCCTCCCGGACTACGCCCCAGCGCCACCGTGCAGGAGCTGGAGCGCTACTATCAGGACACGCTGGAGGCCATCACCACCCCGGTCATTCTCTCGGTCAACATGTTCGTGATCCCCGTTGAGGTCCCGGTCGAGATGATCCAGCGGCTTTTACAGAGCTACCCCCAGATTGTCGGCGTCGCCGTCAGCATGGCCCCCAGCCCTACCTACATGATGCGGCTCATCGACGCCGTGGCCGACAAGGTAGCGGTGACCTCAGCCACCGGTGACCTGATGACGACCCTGTGCCTGGGTGGCCACGGCGCTTTTTCCCTGGAGCCCAACGTCGCGCCCAGGCTCTGTCGCTCCATCGTCGATTCGTATCGACAAGGCGATTATGCCGCGTCGCTAAAGGCCTACACCCTGCTGTTGCACCTTTCGCCCGTCCTGCTCAAGTACCAGAACCCTCGGACGATCAAGGCTGCCATGCGGGCCATCGGCTTGCCCGCCGGGGGTGAGATGCGCCGGCCTTACCTGGCTCTGGGCGAGGCCGTCGAAGCGGAGCTCCGCGACGAGCTGAAAAGCCTCAACATTTCCGAGATCGACGAGCTGTAGCAGGATGCTGAAAAAGGGGTGTCCAGAGGGGCGGGGCCCCGGCGCCTGCCCACCTATCTTGTCACTTTTGATGCAACGCTCCCTTGAGGGGGTTTGGGGGTGTTTTTCAGCAACCTGCTAGGGCGTAGGCAGCGCGTGCTGGCGCGCGGAGCGGTGGAGATGGTCACCCTCACCCCGACCCTCTCCCTTCAAGGGAGAGGGGGTAAGTCCTCCCTCCCCTGGCGGGAGGGAGTTAGAGGGAGGGGGTGCGGAGCTCGCGCGGGTAATACGCTTGGCGGTAGGGGAGCGGCTGTGTGGTCAGCCGGAACTGGCCCGCTCGGCCCTGTCGGCAGCCTGGCTGGGCGGCTGCACGCCCTCCCACAGACCCACCAGCGTGTCGGAGCTCGTCAGGTTGCCCTTGATCAGGATGCGCTCGAAGGCCTTCAACCCCTCTACGTGGCGCTCCTCACCGTAGTCGGCAACGCAGTCCCGGGGCACCACGACGAAGTAGCCCAGCTCGATGGCGTCCCTGACCGTGGCCTCGACGCAGCCGGAGAGGGCCAACCCCGTGATGACCACTGTTCGGACGTTCTTACCCCGGAGGATCGTGTCGAGGTTCGTCCCCGCGAAGCCGCTGCGCCGGTGCTTCTGGACGACCACATCCTGGGGGGTAACCGCCACCGTCTCGTCTATCTCCATGCCCCAGGTGCCCTCGATGCACATGCGGGGCTCGGCTCCACCCAGACTCTCCGTGATCTTGGCAAGGAAGCCCGCCGTGTCCAGGGAGCCGTCAAGCCGTCGAACCTGCTGGGTATAGCAAACCAGGATGCCGGCCTCTCTGGCGGCCCCGAGGAGTCTCTGGTTGGGCCCCATGACGGCGGCGGCGCGAGAGATATCGCCTCTCGATCCCGAGAACCCGTCAGGGTGGGTGAAGTCGTTTTGAAGGTCCACGGCTACCACCGCTGTTCCGGAGGGCTCCACCGTCTCCTCTAACGAGTCCGGTATCTCTTTCCCCCAAAAATAGTGGGCCATAGTCGCTCCTTCCCATGGGCTGGCAACGTACCGAGCAACAGGGCTCAAGCGATGGCATTCTAGCACACCCGGTCGGCCCTTTAGGACAAGGACAGTAGAGGCTATTCCAAAATCCCCTCTCCCTTGATGGGAGAGGGCTAGGGTGAGGGTGAAAACCAACCTGGCATGTCGGTTTTTGGAATAACTTCTAGCGAAACTGTTTGCGCGGTCTAGGCGCAAGGTAGTAGACTAGCCTTCGCTCTGTAACGACACACGACCACATGCGGACGCTCCGTCTGTGGCTATTTTTTCAAGACCTGGAATGCGAGGAATCCATGCGCGAGTACAAGCTGATTTCCGGAGATTCGCACATCAATGAGCCCCCTGACCTGTGGGCGGACAGGGTCCCAGCCAAGTTCAAGGACCGGGCGCCGCGAATGGTGTCGCTGGAGCAGGGTAGCGCCTGGATCATGGAGGGCGCGGCCGACCCCATCAACTTTGGGCTGAACGCGTGTGGCGGCCTGGGCGAGGAGCACTATGTGTCCTGGGTCAAGTGGAAGGATGTCCGGCAGGGGGGTTACCTGCCGGGGCCTCGACTGCTCCTTCAAGATGAGGGCGGCGTCGATGCCGAAGTCCTGTACCCATCGCCGCGCATAGGGAATAACGTCTTTACTACCAGGGAGGACCCGGAATACCATCTGGCGATGATCCGGGGTTATAACGATTGGATGGCGGAGCTCTGCGGCCACGACCCAGAGCGCTTGATAGGGCTGGCCCTCATGCCTACGATCGGGGTCGATACCGCCGTAGCGGAGATGCAGCGGATTGCCAAGCTCCCCGGCATGAAGGGCGTCCTGCTGGGCAAGTTCCCCAACGGCTCCCTAGCCATAACGCCTGAGGATGATCCCTTCTGGGCCGCCGCTCAGGACGCCAATATCCCCGTGAATATCCACGTGGGGCTGGCCACCGATCCCCCGCCCGGAGTGCGGGTGGCTAATCACCCCGCGCCGTTTTTCGGTGCGTTCACCGGCGCTCTCCGGTTTGCGGACGTATCCATCCGCGCCCAGGACCTGATCTACAACAAGGTGTTCGACCGGTTTCCCAAGCTCATGATCGTTTTCGCTGAGGTAGACTGCGCCTGGGTCCCCTACGTGAAGGAGCAGCTAGACGACAGGTACTCGCGGCAGAACAGGGCTGACCGCCCGGAATTCAAGCTGCGCCCCAGCGAGTACTTCGAACGGAACCTTTTCTACACCATCGTGGCAGACGCTTTGGGCGTAAGATACCGGCACGACACCGGGGTGGACCAGATCATGTGGTCCAGCGATTTCCCCCACGGCACCTGTGTATGGCCCAACGCCTGGGAGATTATCGACTCTGAGTTTCAAGGGGTCCCGGACGACGAGAAGCACAAGATTCTGGCCGGGAACGCAGCCCGAGTGTACAACCTCAGCTAGTGTGGCGTCCTTGAAGTTCGCGGCATATGTCATTCTGAGCGTCAGCGAAGAATCTGGGGTGGGGGAATACCTCCCCGCCAGATGCTTCACGGAGCCTGCCCTGAGCGAAGCCGAAGGGTTCAGCATGACAGACTGTGGCGGCCATTGTTCGACGAATTAACGAGTCAGGACACGAGAGGTCTTCCCTATGCCAACGAAGACGTTTCCGGTTTTCGATGGGGATAGCCATGCGCTGGAGCCCCCGGCTATCTGGGAACAGTACCTGGACCCAGAACACCGCGTTGCCGCTCGCTCCGTTTTCTGGCGCGACGAGGGTGAGGTCCGACCGGTAACGATCTTAAACGGACGGGTCGCGCATGAGCCGTTTGTGCCCGAGGCCCCGGCCATGAACATTCCCCGAGAGGGGGTCTGGCGTCCCGGCATGACCGTCGAGGAGATCGGCGGATTGGATCCAGCCCAGCGTCACACCGTGAACCCCGGCGGCAGCGACCCCATGGTCCGCTTGCAGCACATGGACGTGATGGGGATAGACCAGGCGCTGCTCTTTCCCACCTACTTCGCTGAGTACTTTCCCCTGGTAGAGAACCCCGACGTGGCAGATGCCCTGGCCAGGGCCTACAACAACTGGATCCTCGATTTCTGCCAGGCCGCTCCTGATAGGCTCTTTCCGGTGGCCGTCCTGCCGATGCAGGAGATCAACGCGACCCTGAGAGAGCTCCGTAGGGTAGGGAAACTTGGCTTCAAAGCGGTCTTCATCCGCCCTGTGTTTGCCAGGGGGCAGTTTCCGCATCAGGCCTACTACTACCCTTTGTGGAAGGAGCTCCAGGAGATGGGGGTCCTGTTTTCCAGCCACTCCTCCGTCGGCACCAACGCCAAAGAGCTGGACGCCAGCTCCCCCTTTGTGGAACGTGTGTCGGCCCACCTCAATATCGGGCACCCGGTGGCGGAGGTGATCGCGCCTACCATGGACCAGGGGGCGCTGCTGCTGGGCATGATGTCGGATGGGCTGCTGGAGAAATACCCCAAGATCAAGCTCTATTTTGCTCACTCCAAGGCTTCCTGGGTGCACGTGTTCCTGGAGAAGATCGAGGGGTACCTGTGGCTATCGCTGCAGGCGGAGCCGGTAAGTCTGCGCCCGGACCACATCTTCTTTGACCGGTCCATGCTGCTTAATTTCGATAGCGGGGAGTCTGCTATCTGGGACATGCCCGATCTCTTCGAGGATATCGGCGTGTGGGGCTCCTTCTACCCCAACCACGATACCTACACCGCCTGGGAGGGCATGGAGGCCTTGCAAAGCCACGACGTTCCCGACGACATCGTCAAAAAGCTCATGGGGGAGAACCTGGCGAAGATGCTCGGCGTGGAGCTTGGCTTCAAGGTGAAAGAACAGGTCGGCTAGAGTCCGCCGGCAAGAGCGGCCTATGAAGTTCATCGTATCAGTGCCCGGACTGTTCCTGTACCCACGCGTTACCGAGCCGTGGCATGTCCGGATGACGCCGGCCGACATGGTACGCTACGCGCAGAGGGTGGATGAGCTGGGCTACGATTACATCTCCATCCCTGAGCATGTCATTATGCCCCGGGAGCTGGAGGGGTCCATGGGGACCAGGTGGCCGGAGCCTGTAGTCACCATGGCCTTTCTGGCCGGCGCCACCAGCCGCATTCGCTTCGTCACCGGCGTCCTGGTGCTCCCTTACCGGAACCCGGTGGTCCTGGCTAAGGGAATTGCCACCCTGGACTACCTCTCGGGAGGGCGAGTCACGCTAGGCGTGGGGGTTGGACACCTGGAAAGGGAATTTGCCATCCTCAATGTCCCGTTCAGCGAACGCGGCGCAAGGGGTGATGAATACATCAGGGCCATCAAGGAGCTATGGACGGCGGATAACCCATCGTTCAACGGGCGCTTCGTCCAGTTTGATGACATCGTCTTCGACCCCAAGCCGGGGCAGAGGCCCTATCCACCTATCTGGGTAGGGGGTCATTCCAAGGCCTCCATGCGCCGCGCCGCGAACCTGGCCGACGGCTGGCAGCCCTTTTCTACGATATCGCTTGCGGAGCTGCCCCCCTGCCTGGACTATATTCGTGATCAGCCCGGCTACCAAAACCGCAGCCGCCCCTTTGACATCGTCATGCCCTCCGCGGCAGCAGGTGACACGCCGACAGGCGGGACCGATGGTCGCGACGCCCTCATCCAACGGTTCAGCATGTTGAAGGAGGTTGGGGTAACCCACACCGGCCCCTCCACGGGCCGCGCCGGAAGCATGGAGGAGTCGCTGGAACGACTCCAATGGTTCGCGGAGGAGATCATGCCCGCCTGCCGCTAGGCGCTAAGATCCCCTCTCCCTTGATGGGAGAGGGCTAGGGTGAGGGTGAAACCAATCTGGCGTGTCGTTTTTTGGAATAGCTCATAGGCGAGCAACCCTTCCGCTATCTTGACGAACGGGTGGGCGCTGGTAGTATGAGGCCACCGCGACGTGAGGATGCTCTGTACATGAAAGCAAACCATTTGCTGAGGGTGATCAGATGGCTCCACGAATCCCTTCCGAGGATGAAGTGCTGGGATACTTCCAGAAGTACCGTAACTGGGGACGGTGGGGTAAGGAAGACCAGGCAGGCACTCTCAATCTTATAACGCCCGAAAAGAGGGTGCAGGCCGGGGCGCTGATCAAGGACGGAGCAGCGGTCTCTTGCTCCAGGCTGCTGACCACGGAGGTAACGGCGGATACCCATCCCCCGCATCATCCTCAGCCGACCCATTTCATCATCCAGAGCGGCGAGCAGTTCGCCGGCGTCCCCAGCAAGCCAGGTGTATTGCAGGCCTGCCTGGACTACTTCGGCGTGCCGTTTCACGGCCCGTTGATCACCCACCTGGACGCCGTCGGCCACGTCTTTTGGGACGGAAAGATGTACAACGGCTTCCCGTCGTCCAGCGTGACCTCCGTCCAGGGGGCCACGGTCGAGTCCGTAGACGTGGCCAAGGATGGGGTGGTGAGCCGAGGGGTGCTTCTGGATATTCCCAGGCTCAGAGGGGTGAAGTGGCCGGAGCCGGGCGAGGACATCTATGCGGAAGAGCTTGAGGCGGCGGAGGCGGCCCAGGGAGTCAAGGTGGAGCCCGGCGACGTGCTACTGGTGCGGACCGGGTTTCTTCGTCGGCGCAATGAAGAGGGGCCGTGGAACACCTTCAGAGAGAACCGTAGCGCAGGGATGCACGCCAACTGTATCCCCTTCCTCCACGACCGGGGCGTCGCCGTCCTGGGCCGCGATGGCAGTGACGCGCGGAGTCCTGAGTACAAGACGGTCTTCAGCGCCATCCACCAGGTCGGCATCGTCGCCCTGGGGCTCTGGCTGCTCGACTACTGCAACCTGGAAGAGCTGGCCGCCGCCTGCGAGGAACGCCAGCGTTGGGAGTTCATGTTCACCATGGGGCCCCTTCGCATCCAGTACGGCACCGGGTCACCCGTCAACCCTATCGCGGTCTTTTAAAGGTACTAGGGAAGATATGGCCGACAAGACCGATGCGTTAGCTGAATTGAGGGAACGAGCGGCGATCCGCGACCTCATGATACGCTACGCCGCCGGCCTGGACCGGCGAGACTTCGACCTGGTGGCAAGCACGTTCACGCAGGATGCCCTGGCCGTGTATAGCGGAGTCGCCGTAGGCCCCGGCATCGACAAGATCATAGCCCATGTCAGAGGGCTGCAAAACTCCAAGCGGAGCACCCACCACATGGGGCACCAGACCGTTGAGGTGAACGGCGACCAGGCGAAATCCGAGACCTATGCCACCGCCCACGTCGTGTTCACCTCTGACGGCAAAGACATGCTCCGGACGCGGGGCCTCCGCTACGTCGACGACCTGGTCCGCGTCGACGGAAATTGGTTGGTGGCGAGCCGCCAGCATGTGGTGGACTGGGAGCGGTCGGAGCCGGTTGACGTTACGGATGGGAAGAGAAGGTAGTCCCGTCGAGCCACCGTTGCGCTAGGAGGAGACAGCATGCGCTTGCAGAACAAAGTAGCAGTCTTGACCGGCGGCGGGAGCGGCATCGGTCGTGCCACTGCGCTTCGCTTCGCTGAAGAGGGGGCCAGGGTGGTGGTCGATGACCTCAACCAGGCTTGGGCCGACGAGACGGTGTCCCTGGTGGCCAAGCAGGGTGGAGAAGCCGTGGCCGTCATAGCCGATGTCACGGAGAGGGCCGTCGTGCGGAAGATGTTCGGGACAGCCCAGGAGCGGTTCGGCGGCTACGACATCCTCGTCAATAACGCCGGGGTCCTGAGCCACGCTTCTATCCTGGACCTGGAAGAGGAGGAGTGGGACAGGGTCATGCGGGTCAACCTGCGCAGCATGTACCTGTGCACCCAGGAGGCGGCGCGCTACTGGGTGCAGAACGGACGGCCGGGCAAGATCATAAACCTGGGCTCCGTCACGTCGGAGATGGGCGCTACAGGGCTGGCCCACTACGTGACGTCGAAGGGCGGCGGGAGGCAGTTTACCAGAGCCTGCGCCCTGGAGCTGGCGCCCCATAAGATCAACGTCAACGCCGTGGGGCCGGGGACCATAAACACCAACATCGCGGGTGGGGGCGGCGAGCCTTCGGGCCCGCAAAGCGACGTCATGGGCAGGATCGTCCCCCTGGGCCGCGGAGGCCAGCCCGTCGACGTCGCCAATAGCATCATATTTCTCGCCTCCGAAGAGGCGGACTACATCACGGGAGTCCTGCTGATCATGGACGGAGGCCGCTCCATCGCCATGAGCTCGGTGCGGGACGGCTAGGAGACCGATATGGATGGAAGAGAGCCGTTGGGGGTGGCCTATGTGACCGCCAACCAGGAGGTCCCGGCCAGGGAGGCCGCCTTCAGCAAGTGGTACCAGGAGGTCCACTTTGTGGACGTGGTGAAGCTTGGCATTCTGGCGAACCCCCTGATGTTTCACAACGCCAAGGCCGTCCTGGCTCCGGGCGAGGACCGCTTTCTGGCCATGTACGAGCTCTACCGGGCGGATATTGCCGAGGCGATGGAGGAGTTTTCGAAGGGCTCCGGACATCTCCGCCAGGACTTCGACCGTCAGAAGGCTACCAGGAGCGCGTCCCGTGGCATTTACCGCGTGCGCAAGCGGCTCTTTACGGAGGATGCTCAGAAACAGTCCCGAGGCCTCCTGGCGGTACGCATAGATTGCCCGGAGCCAGCCCGCGCCGAGGATCTTAGCCAGTGGCTGGCCGAGGTCGCGGTGCCTGAAGTATTGGGTCTGGGTCTGTACCATACAGGCACCGTCAACGAGTCGACTGGGGCGCAGCAGGCGCTGGAAGCCCCCTCTGGTCTCCGGTTCCTGGCCCTGTACGAGTCGGCTGGGGCGGATGCCGAGTCCCTGGCCGCCGAGGTGGCCCGTCGCGCCCCCCAAGCAATGGCGCCGGACTACGCTCGCGTCATCGAAGTTGGCGCCTTCGAGCGGCAGGGAGCGGGGTAGCCTTGAACTCGCCACTGCTTATTGGTGGCAACCCTGTAACCAGGGAGGATGACTGATGGGAACTGAATTCGCCGACGAGTTCGACCGTGAGGTCTATGCGGAGTGGCATCAGCCACTGCTCGAAAGGCTATTCGAGCACATGATCGATCTGCACCACGACCTGTACGAGCTCACACATGCTCACCGGCGAGACCACAACGGGGGAAACGACGATGGGCCGTGTACTGCTTGGCCCAGTCCTCCCTACCGCGCTCCGGTCTGGCGACTCATAGCGGACAAGATCGGGGCAAAACGTTTCCTGGAGGTCGGCACCGCCATGGGGTTTACTACGGCTCTCATGGCAGACGCCGGCGGACCCGGGTCGCAGGTGGATACCATCGAAATCGATGCCGATCACGCGGACCGAGTGGAAGCAGCGCTTGCGAAAAGAGGCCTCTCTGATAGAGTCCGCGTTCTACGCGGCGATGCGATGAAGGTCCTTCCAACGCTGACTGGACCATATGACGTGGTGTTCGCAGACGGCGGGAACGGCGATATGACCAATGAGCTCACCCGCCTCACCCGGCCGGGGGGAGCGCCAGCAGAGATAACAGGTCGTCTTAGTGAGCCTCTCACCAGGATCCTGGAGGGACTTAGAGATACCTTCGCACATGGGAACGAAGCAGATACAGTCGCCGTCTCCACCGCGCGAGACTCCTATCGTGCCGCGGTATGGGCGGCTTTGGAGCACTAAGCAGGATTGAAGCATCCGACGAATAATCGGCGGCATGACCACGAGCCGGCTCGGCTCGAAGGTCCCCAGGGTGTAAGGATGTGGCGTTGGAGCGGTGGGCTTTGGCGTGGTATGCCCAAGTTGAGGAAGGTAGCATAGGGGCCGATGTTGAGCGGCAGGGGGTGTAACCGGCCACGCACGTTGACAGGTTTGATGGTGCGCTGCTAAGGTTCGGGAACGAGCAACCTTCGAGAAAGGGGTCCCATATGCCAAAAATCTCAGGCTCCGGCATGGCCGAATTCATGGAGAAGATGCCAGGTTTCTGGAGCTCCTACAAAGAGATGGGCTACAAGATGTGGACCGAGGGGCAGCTCGATGCCCCCCTGCGGGAGCTGCTGCGGCTGAAATCGGCCGAGCTGGCCCATTGCAACCACTGAAGCCACGTTCGCCTTGCTGAGGCTCAGCAAGAGGGACTTACCGAAGAGAAGATCGCCCAGATCGCCGATCCGGAGAACTCCGACCTGACCGACCGGGAGAGGGCGGCGATGATCTTCACCGAATACCTGATCGCGGCTCCCCAGAGCACGCCCGATGGTGTGATGGAGGAGCTGAAGCGAGTTTTCACAGAGGCAGAGATCATTGAGATCTGCTGGACGGCCCTGTACTTCAACATCCCGCACCGTTACGGCTCGGCGATGGGTGTGGACGCCCCGGACCACGACAACCTGGTCCTCAAGAGCGCCCTGCCGGACCCCGTCAAGGCGTAAAAGCGAGCAGGCCACCTGCGAGTTCACGGTGCGTGGCCCGAGGAGCAATAAGCGAGGCCCGCGATTTTCAAAGCGGGCCTTGCTTATTGCCTTCGAGGGCGCTGGGGAGGTCGTGGTAAACTTCGTGAGGCTGCAAACCCAGGAGGTCCGAACATGACGGTGAAACGACAGGAGCCCCAAGATATCCTTCCGCCGGGGGTCACCGAACGGCGCGTCACCATCGAGGTTGACGCCGAGTCGCTGGAAGGGCTGCGAAAAAAGGCGTGGTCCGACGCCTACGGCGGCTTCACCATGTACTCCGACGAGGGAGAGGGAAGCGTCGATCCTCCTCCGATGGGCTACTTCGCGGCTGCGGTCCTGTTCTGAGAGATGACTCAGATTGGGAGGTCCTCCCATATGCTGAAGGTAGAGATTACCAAGATCCGCGCCAGCGTCGGAGTCGAAATCGTGCGGACGGGCTCCGTGCTGGCAGGAACGGTGAAGGCCACCGTTCCCAAGGTCGTGACCAACTATCAGATCGAGTCCCCGGCTGAGGAGTCCAAGGTCGCGGCCCTGCTCAGGGCGGCCCGCAACGGCTGCTTCGTACGCGCGGCTCTGGCCGAGCCCGTGGCGACGGAGGACTCGACGACCTTGAACGGTAAGCCGATAAAGTTCTAGGACTCAGAGGTGCCTACGGAGGATGCGAGCATGACCTGGATACATGTCGTCGAAGAGAGTGAGGCGACCGGCGAGATGGCCGACATCTACCGGGAGGCTACAGAGCAAGGCCGTTTCATATCCAATGTGCGGAAAGCGGCGAGCCTGAACCCGTCAGCGATCAGGGCGCTGGACTCCCTGGGCGCCTCGTTCCGAGAGAATAGCCCGATCTCCCACCGCCATCGGGAGATGCTGGCCGTCGTTACGTCTGTGATCAACAGGTGCCAGTACTGAACGTTCAACCACGGGGAGTTTCTCCGCAGGGGCGTCGCGGAAGAGGGGGCGACCGGTTTCGTGGCTCAGCTAGCGGACGATTGGCGCGGCCTGGAGCTGCCTGACAACGAGCGGGCGATGCTGGAGTTCGCCGAGACAGTGAGCCTGACGGCCAGCACGATGACCGAAGACAACGCGGCCGACCTCCGGAACGCCGGCTGGAGCGATCGGGAGATACTGGATATCACCCTGATCATCAGCTACTACAACCTGATGTGCCGCCTGGCCGATGCGCTGGGCGTCGGCCTGGACGAGGGGCTGGTGGACCAAGACCTCATGGGGGAGTTGGAGCGCCGCAAAGTGACCCCCCACGCACCGATGAGGATGGCGGGAGGTCTAATCGCCGCCGGTGTCCCAACCCCGCTCGGAGATGTCAAAAAGGATGCCGTCGGGCCCGGACCACTTGAACTCATGGCCCCCCTCCGCCTTCATGCCAAGGGCCTCGTTGATGTCGTCCCTAGGCGCCTTGTCGGCGGCGATAAGCTTCTGAGAGGTCTCAGCTATATCTTCGACATGGATGCCAATGTGGTGGAGCCCGCTGAACCCAACCCCGAACTCCGATCCGGCCGCGCCATCTGTCTTGAAGTCAAGGATGGCCAGATTAAGGTAGCCGTCGGTCAGGATGTGGCCGTAGTGGGTGTCTCGCTCCGTCGTTCGTAGTTCCTTGAGCCCGAACACGTCTTTGAAAAACTTCGCGGTCTTGTCCGCGTCCTGGGTCGCTATGGCTATGTGCCTGATTCTCGCCATCTGCCTTTCCTCCTCTCGACTATGCCGGAGTCACGGCCTCTCTCAGCGCAGCGCCGAGAACGATGGGAGTGTAGTCGGGAAAGCCGTCACCGTCAACAAACGGCTAGCTGCCCGGGGCAGGAGCCCGTGGACCCCCATAGTGTTGTACGAGAGGGTGTCGTATGAAGGAGCAAGACCCGGAGGGTCGACCGAGAGCGCCAGGGTCCGGAGCCATCCGGCCGTGGGCATCGCTGGCCTACAGGGACTACCGCCTCATGTGGGGGTCCAGTTTTGGTAGCGCCACTGCCATGCAGATGCGGCAGGTGGTCAACCTCTGGCTGATTTTCCAGCTTACCGGCTCCCCTGTTCAGCTCGGGTTGACCGGCCTCTTCCAGGCGATTCCTGTTTTGTTCCTGGGAGTCTTTGCCGGAGCCCTGGCGGACGTCTTCGATAGAAGAAAGCTGCTGTTCCTGGTCCAGGCCTCCGGCTTGCTGACCGCGGTGGGCCTTGCGGTTCTTTCGTACACCGATACGCTACAGGTTTGGCACATCTTTGCCTTCACCAGTCTATCTTCCGCGTCGATGATTGTTGGGGGGCCGGCTCGGGTTTCCCTGACCTCTCGGCTGGTGCCAAGGACTCACCTGATGAACGCCATTACCTTGAACACGGCGCTCAGCGAGGGGGCCTTTTTCTTCGGCCCTATCTTCGCCGGGTTCCTCCTCGAATGGGTATCCCCCGGGACCACGTTTCTGGTGAACGCATTTCTCTTCGTGCCGGGTATGATCGCCCTGGTCGCCATGCGGACCTCCGGAGCTCCCGAGAGTCCCCGGCAGGGAGTCTCCTTGCGGGTGGTCCTGGAGGGGGCACAGTTCGTGTGGCGGGAGCGGGTCCTGCTGCCGATGTTCCTGATGGACTTCGGCGTCGTCATCGTAGGCTTCTACCGGCCCTTGCTGCCGATCCTGGCGGCGGACGTCTTCCATGTGGGTCCTGGCGCCCTTGGTGTTCTTTTTGCGGCCCCGGCGGTCGGCTCCGTCCTGGGCTCCAGCACGCTCCTGTTGCTGGGTGAGGTCCAGCGAAAGGGCGTGCTGTTCCTGGTTTCCGTGCTGATGTACGCGGCCAGCCTCGCCCTGTTGGGGGTCTCGTCGTGGTACTGGATGGCATTGCTGGCCGCTGGCGCTTTAGGTTACACGGACTCTTTGAGTGTGGTGGTCCGCACTACCCTCACTCAAACGCTCGCTCCAGACCGGCTTCGGGGAAGGGCGGCCAGCTACAGCAACAGTTTCGCCATTCTGGGCAACGCCCTTGGGTCAATGGAGGCAGGTTTCGTGGCGGGCGCGATTGGAGCCGGCGGCACCCTGCTCCTTGGTGGCGCGGTGGCGGCGGGGGTGGTGGTGGCCGGAGGACTTAAGTGGCGCGATGTATGGCGATACCGTTCAGAAGGCAGCCCTTAGCAGGGTGCTGAAAAACACCCCCAAACCCCCTCAAGGGGGATTGCCCCAAATGTCATGCTAAGGAGCGCCGCAGGCGACCAGCGGTGCTAACGCGCCAGCGGGTGCAACGTGTCATGGCCGCGGACGTAGGTCATGAAGCCCTGGGCTGGGTCCCGGTTTAAGAGGTCTCGCCGGAACATGGGGTGGCGAAGGCTGCGCACCTCGTGCTCTAGCTCCAAAAGCAGCTCTCCGGTCTTGGGGTGCACTATCTCTTTGAACCTGAACTGGCTCATCGCCAGCTCTTGCATGACGATGTTTCGGCTCTTGAAGAACTCATAGGGCTCCGAGAAGTTGGCGATATAGATGGCGATGTGGTGGCCGTCGTAATCGGGCAGCTTCTGCGTCGTCTCCCGGAAGAGCAGCTCCTGGTGCAGGCCAATTCCCACTCGGGCGACCTTGCCGTCCGTCCCCCGATTGACCTTGGCTGGGGCCCGGAGGACCTGCTGGTAAAACAGCGCGATGCCGTCAGCTGTGCCGGGCTTGACCATGAACTCGACGTAGGGGATACCCAGGGCCATCTGTCCGAACTTTCCATTCGGCGCGTAGCAGTGGAACCGGTTCCCCCACGGGCAGGTAACGGCGACGTGGCCCTTCTCCGCCGACCAGGCGAACTTGGTATCGGCCAATGGCTCCTCCACGGCCTTCAGGCGGCGTTTCAGCGCCTCCAGGTCCGGCGTGACGATGCCGGTATGGCCGGGGATAACCTGGACCCCGCGGTTTGGCAGGTGGAATTGCTGTTCGCCTACGTTCACCCACATGTTGCCGGGGCCGAATATGATGAATGGGTCGCGGGTGAACCCGAGCCCTTGAATGTAAAAAACCTCGGCCATCCGCTGGTCCGGCACGAATACGTTGACGTGCTCCATGGAAAGGATATTGCCGACATCCTCCGCGATTGCTGTTGCCGCTTTAGCCATTACGCTGCCTCCTCCGTCATGGTCTCGTAGCCATGGGCAAAGAATTCGACTGTAGGGTAGCATACCCCCGCCCCTCCGCCGTTTCAACCCCTTCTGTGTCGAAGTAAGAGCCATAGCGGTTGACTACCCCGGTGGGGGTCGCTACCCTGGCAATCGTCCAGAGGCCGCCACGTTCTGTCCCGCCGGAGGTGAAGCCATGGCCAACGAGGATGTTCCGATGGTGTCCAAGGAGGTCGCGGCCGAGGTAGCCAAGCTCGTCGGACTCGACGTGAGTCCCGATGAGCTTGCAGCCCTTCTTCCCCTGATCGAGGCACAGTTCCGGCAGTCCCAGAGGCTTCGCGATTTGAAAGTGGACAGCGCCGTGGAGCCCGACCAGGTCTTTCTTCCCCAGGACGGCGAATGATGGCCGACCCGGCGTTGCTAACAGCCACCGATCAGGCGCGGCTCATCAGGAAGGGCAAACTGTCTCCGGTGGAGTTACTGGAGGCGACGTTTGCCCGCATCGGGCTGCTCAACGACAGGCTGGGAGCCTTCATTACCGTCATGAACGAGCAGGCCACGGCGGATGCACAGCGGGCCGAGACCGCGGTAGCCCGAAAGGCAAGCCTGGGGCTCTTGCACGGCGTCCCTATCGCCCTCAAGGACAACTACGAGACCAAGGGCGTGCGCACGACCGCCGGGTCGCGAGTGTTGGAAGACAATGTTCCCGATAGGGACGCGACGGTGGTTGAGCGCCTTCGAGAGGCCGGGGCCGTGATTATCGGGAAGACGCACCTGAACGAGTTCGCCCTGGGACCCGTCGTCCTGGGCGAGGTCCGCAACCCCTGGGGCTTGGACCGCTCGCCGGGCGGCTCCAGCTGCGGCTCAGGCGTTGCGGTGGCGGCCTCCATGTGTCCGATTGCCATGGGACACGACACCGGCGGCTCGACACGCATCCCTGCTGCCCTGTGCGGCGTCGTCGGTCTGAAGCAGACCTACGGCAGGGTCAGCCGGCATGGGGTGCTGCCTCTGGCCTGGTCCCTGGACCATCCCGGACCCCTCACCCGGTCGGTGGAGGATGCCGCCCTGACCCTGGCCGCCATCGCCGGCTACGACCCGAAAGACCCCACTTCCAGCAGGGCCAAGGTTTCCAGCTACGTTCGGGCGCTCCGGGGCGGGGTCAAGGGACTGCGTCTCGGCATTCCCAGGGAGCTGTTTTTTGACCTGGTGGACCCAGAGGCCAAACAAGCTGTGAACGATGGGGTCAAGCTCTTGCAGGGCCTGGGGGCCTCCGTTCGTGAGGTCTCGGTCCCCCTGGTCACAGAGGTAGAGGAGTTCGGGCAGGTTATTCATGCGCACCGAGGCTGTGGCCATCCACGAGGATGCTATGGCCCAGAGCCCTGAGAAGTACGGGCAGGCGTTCCTGGCCCAGCTTCGCGCACGGAAGTTCACGCTGGCGACGGACTACATTAAGGCCCAGCGGCTTCGGCGGGTGCTTCGCTGCCAGTTCCTGGATGCGCTGACAAAAGTAGACGTTATCGTGACCCCGACGACCGCGATACCGGCCCCTCCACTGGACCAGAGCAGCTATGCTATCCAGGGCAAGCCGGTGACCCCGTCCTACGCCCTGGGCGCCTTTACCCGGCCTTTCAATCAGACCGGGATGCCGGCGATAACGGTGCCCTGCGGCTTCACCAGCGATGGGCTCCCCATTGGGCTTCAGGTGGCCGGCAGGCCCTTCGGCGAAGGGACGGTCTTGCGCGTGGCGTACACCTTCGAGCGACACACCGAGTGGCACAAGCGGCGGCCTCAGCTGTAGTGCCGACAGTGAAAAGGAGATAGCTTTGAACGCAGCACCGCCGGGAATCTACACAGCGAGTATCACGCCGTTCAGTCAGGACGGAGCGGTCGACGAAGGGGCCTTACGGGCGCACCTGGATTACCTGGCTTCAGCCAAAGTCGGGGTGTTCCTGCCCCTGGTGGGTACCGGTGAGGCCCAGCTGATGCGAGAGAAGGAGATCAGGAGGGTATGGGAAATCGGCGTCGAGCAGCTGAAAGGCAAGGTGCCCGTCTACGCCTGCGGCATCGGCCCTTTCGATACCGCCTACACCATCGAGCTTGCCAATGAGGCAGGAGCGACTGGTGTCGACGGGATATACCTCTACCCGCCCCGGCCGCTGCCGTCCCCGGTCCCCCAGGGAAGGCCGGAGGTAGAGGGCTACTTCAAGGAGCTGCTGGAGGGTGTCAAGTACCCTGTCCACCTGGCCAACAACCCCTTCATCATCGGCTACTCCGTTCCGGTCGATATCTTCGCTGACTGCGTCAACCATCACGACCAGGTCATCGGCATCTGCGACGCCGACTTCAGCCTGTCCTACTCTCAGAGGCTCATCGAGGCCGTTGGATCCAAGGCCTCGGTGCTGGAGGTCATCACGCCTAACCTGCTCGGTAGCCTGGCGGTGGGAGGGGACGGCGCCCTCTCCATCGAGGCTAACGTGGCCCCCCGCCTCTGCACGACCCTCTTTGACGCCTTTCGGTCGGGAGATGCGGCCCGCGCCGCGGAGCTCTTCCAGAAGCTGCTCAAGCTCCAGGCGGGCACCGGCAAGTTCCAGAACCCCACCGGTATCAAGGCTGCCCTGAACATCCTGGGCCTACCTGGCAGGTATCCACGCCGGCCCTACCTGACACCGGACCAGGCGGGACAAGAAGAGATCAAGCGTTTGCTGGACGAGCTTGAGATCAGGGAGATCGAAGGGATCCGATAGCGGGCTGTTTAGCCTTGAAGCCGAGGAGGCATGACATGGGCGAAGTGAAATCGTGGGTGTCCGATATTGAAGAGGGTACTCGGCTTCAAGCAGAGCGGCTGTCCCGGTGCCCCGTCGTGTCCGGCCACGTGGCCCTCATGCCGGACGCGCACGTCGGCATGGGCGCAACCATCGGGAGCGTCATCCCCACGGAAGGGGCGATCATCCCGTCGGCGGTAGGCGTGGACATCGGGTGCGGTATGATCGGCACCGAGACTGACCCTACCGCCAACGACCTCCCCGACTCTTTGCAGCCCCTTGTCCCGGCGTTCGGGGCCTCGGTCCCCGCTGGAGTCGGAAGGGGGCACGGCTTGTCCACGCAGGCCGCGGCCAAATGGATGGAGTCGAACCCTCACGAGCTGGAGGACAAGCTACAATCCAGGGCGTTGGAGCAACTAGGCAGTCTTGGGAGCGGGAATCACTTCCTGGAGGTCTGCCTGGACGAACGGGACAAGGTCTGGGTCGTGATCCACTCGGGCTCCCGTGGAGTCGGGAACATCCTGGCTACGCAGCATATCCGGGTTGCCAAGGACACTATCCGCCTCATGAAAATCGCCCTCGAGGACCCTGACCTCGCCTATTTCCTGGAAGGCTCCGATGAATTTAACCGCTACGTCGGCGACATGCTCTGGTCTCAGGACTACGCCCTGGCCAACCGAGAGTTCATGATGGACGCGGCCCTCAAAGATGTCTTTGCTCTTATTGGCAAGGGCCAGGAGGTCAGCCGCATTAACTGCCACCACAACTTCGCGGTGCGAGAAGAGCACGATGGGCGCTCGACCTGGATCACCCGGAAGGGCGCCATCCGAGCCCAGAAGGGAGACCTTGGTATCATCCCCGGCTCGATGGGCACCAAGTCCTATATCGTGGAGGGGCTGGGCAACCCGGCCTCCTATAACTCCTGCGCCCACGGGGCGGGGCGGCGCATGAGCCGCAAGCAGGCCAAGCGGGAGCTGTCGGTTGAGTCTCTGGTAGAACGCATGGCGGGCAAGGCGTGGAATCGAGACAATCCACAGGCCCTCCTTGACGAGCACCCCGATGCCTACAAGGACATCGATCAGGTCATGGAAGACCAGAAGGACCTGGTGGCGATCAGCCACACGCTGCACCAGATCGTCAACTACAAAGGGGTCTAAGGACGGGCAGGACGCGCGTTCGAGGTAATTGATGGCAGTAGTCCCATGCATAGAATGCAAGACGGAAGTCAGCACGCAGGCCATCGCTTGCCCTCATTGTGGAGCCCTTGTCGGCTACAAAGGCGGGACTCCAAAACGAAAGGACATGCCAACAGACGCTTCGGTCATTAGGCGTACCGCAGAGCTGGCTCCGACCATCCCACCAGTTGGACCGGCCACCAAGCCACCGCCGACAAACATTACGATGGACGTTTGCTGCGCCCTTCAAGACCTTGGCATAGACGCACGCATATCCGATTTGGAATCGGACACTATCGGGATAGCTGAGGGTCCGATACGTTTTGTGTTTGTATACACATTTGAAGATGAAGTGAAAGAATACGTGATTACGTGCAGCGTGCCGGACTCACGCATAGGGCCGGACTTCGAGCTCGTAGGGATCAGATCGGTCCGCGTGAAATCGTTTCCTCTGTTCGGAAAGGTGAAAGGAGTGCGATGGGGGGGGTGGTTTGGCGAGGGTGTTGGCTCAGTCATCGCCGATCATCTCAGTAAGGACAAAACCATAGTGGAAGCGATAACGAACGCTGGCATTGATGTGGAGATCAGCGCCGACGGTGGCGAGGGTAGTTGGGAGATGGAAAATGAAATGACCGAGGGCGAACTGGCGAAATGGATTAGAGCGTCCCGTCTTGGGCCAACATGGGATTGCTACCAGGCAGTAGCCAAAGCCTTGCTGGCGATGCCTATACCTGCGGGTGAGTAATCGCGCTGACCGGGGCACGCCTGCCGAGCGCACAGCGAGCTATGCCGACTACGCTTGATAGACCGTCGCCTGTCCGGTCAGGACCTCTTCGCCGTCCTGGTTGGTGACCTTGAACTCCAGGTCGGCCACCGGGAGCCTCTTGTGGACCGACGCCACCATCGCCTCGGCGCGAATGGTGTCCCCGATATAGACAGGACGTGGAAAGGCCCATGCCTGGCTGGTGAAGACGGCGCCGGCGCCGGGCATGTCCATGGCGACCAGGGCATGCAGAAGTCCGGTAGCGATGCCGCCCTGGGCCATGAGCCGTTTGAACCTGGTCCTGCCGGTGAAATCGGCGTCGAAGTGGCGCGGATTGTAATCGCCGGTGATCTCGGCGTAGGCCTGGACCATGGCCGGCGTCACGGTCATCTCGCGGTGCGCTTTTTGGCCGACGGTCAGGTCCATGCTCCCCTCTGTGGTGAATCTCAGCTTTTCAGCATCTCGGCGACCTCACCCTCGATCCGAGTGCCCTTGAAGAAGTCAGGGTTTACATCTGTGTGAAGGCGCACCGCGTTGGTGAAGGTAAAGTCGCGGAAGTCCTCCTGGGTGATGGCTCCCCGCTCCACCGATTCGTACGCTTCATAGAGAACGTCGCTCATGACCGGCACATCCCAATGGCCCAGGTCGGAGCCGAAGATAGCTCGAAGCCGAGCGCTAAAGGGGTTGTCAGCAGTGTGGAACGCCGTTGCGTTCATCGGGTCGTCGGCCTCGCAGCCGAAATAGAACGAGGGAACGAAGAGATCCGAGACCTCCTCCGCCCTGGTAATCTTACAGGCCGCGAAGTCATCCGTGTCGTGCGGCCTGGGCTGGTCGCGGCGAAGGTAATCCTCAAGCTCGGCGGCCCTGGCGGCCGTCCGGGCGTTACCATATTCCCGCACCATCCGGGCCAAAAGGTCCTGGTCCAGCCTGGCGGGGTCCAGCTCCAGTATCGCCGTGCCGTTGCGCTTCTCCCAGTGACCGACCAGGTCGGAGAAAAGGGCGCAGGCCCAGGACACGCCGCCCTCCAGGAAAGCGAACCGCATCTTTGGAAAGCGTCTGGTGACGCCGCCCAGGAACAGGGCCTTGCACAGCCCCGCATGGCCCCCGGCGAGAATGCCGATGGGGTTGTAGACGTAGTTGGAGATGGAGTGGGTGCCCATCGCCTGGATGAGGCTGTGGAAGGTCGCCGCCACCTTGAGCTCCAGGCACTTGGCCCAGACGGGATCGTAGTCGTAGTCGCTGTCCAGGGCAAAGAGCTCCAACCTGCCGGCAAAGCCCGAAGCCTCCGGATGCTCCCGTTGCAGCCTGGGGATAGGCCGGCGCACCGATCCCTGGAAGGCTATCGATTTGAACCCCAGAACGGTGACCGCGTACTCCAGCTCCCGGATCGCCTCCTCAGGGCTATCCAGTGGGACCATCGCCGTTGGGGTCATACGGTCCGAGAGTACTCGGACCATGTCGGCCATGTAGGAGTTCAGGGCCCGGCAGGCGACCTGGCGCAGCTCCGGGTCTTCGATAGCCGGCGTCCCAAGCCCCTCGGTTGGGTAGAGTACGGCGAAATCGATGCCGAACTCCTCCAGCCGCTCGTTGAGCAGCCGTGGCATCATGGCCGTCGCCCGGTCCAGGGTGTCCTTGCAGGATATCCACCAGGAATACATGCGAAGCCATCCGTCGCGACGCTCCTCGGCGGCGCCGAAACTTCCACCGCTGAAGCTGTCCCGGCCGCTTCGGGGCCTGGCGTACCGCTCCGCCATTCGGCTGCCGCCCACATCCCGGACGTAGTCCAACAGAACGGGAGTCAGCTCCAGGATGTGGCCGTCGGCGTCGATGACCGGATGGCTGAGCCGCGAACGGACTCTCAGCGATCGGGAGTCTCGAGTTCTGACCATCGGGTGATCCTCCGGCTAGGCCTCGTTACGCCGGCTCGAACATGGGGAGGGAGACACCACCCTCACCCTGGTCCTCCCACCGAACCTTCACACGCATGCCGCACTGGATGTCCGTGGTTGGGTCCTGGACGCCGACGATGTTGGTCATGATACGGAAGCCCTCGTCCAGGTCGACGTAGGCCAGCGCGTAGGCGCCCAGGTCCTTGAAGGCCGGATGCCTGCTCTGCATGACGACGCTGTAGGTGTACACAGAGCCCTCACCCTTAGAGGACAGCCACGTGGTCTCAATGGAGCCGCAGGCGGTGCAATGGCGGCGAGGATAAAAGATAACCGTGCCGCACCCGTTGCAGGTCTGGTACGTGAGGTCGTGTCGCTTGGTGGCATCCCAAAAAGGCTGGCTGTCGGGCTCTGGAAAACGTGGCTGCGGCCTGAGAGTCGCCATGGTTTTTATCGTTCTCCTTCCGTCGTTTTTCATCCTCACCCCAGCCTCCGACTTTGTCGCGAGTCCCGATTCCTCATCGGGACCTCTCCCCCTTCTACTTGCCCAGGACAGGCTTCAAGGGAGAGGGGATACATACTCCCTCCCCTGGTGGGGGGGAGTTAGAGGGGGGGTTCTTAGTCGGCGGCCAGGACCGTGACGCCGGTGGCATGCTGCGAGCCCAACATGCCGCCGTTGCCGACGGCCACGGCTAGCTTGGCGTCCTTGACCTGAGAGGTTGATTCTCCCCGGAGCTGCCGGGTCGCCTCCAGCAGGAGGTAGATGCCACGCTCCCCCGGGTGGTTGGAAGAGAGGCCGCCGCCGTCGGTATTCACGGCGGGCTTGCGGGGATCGTCGAAGACCGTATGCCCGTCGCCGTAGAAGGCTCCCCCCTCTCCCTTCTTGCAGAAACCCAGGTCCTCGGTCAGACACATGACCGTTATGGTAAAGGAATCATAGGCCATCAAGACGTCGATCTCCGACGGCTTGACTCCGGCGTCGGCGAAGGCGATGGGGCCCGACTGGCCGCCGGCGCTAACGGTAATGTCTCCCCCGTTCTCACGGTACTTGGTGGCCTCGCCTGTGCCGATGATCCACACCGGCTTTTTCCGGCTATTCCGGGCGACCTCCGGTGACGCGATGACGACGGCTCCGCCGCCGTCCGAGACCATGCAGCACTCCAGCAGATGGAGCGGATAGGCGATGGTCCGCGAGTCGATCACGTCTTCGGTGGTGATCTCACGGATGTCTATGAAGCCCAGGTCGGTCATGGCCTTCACCGCCTCCGGGTTCCGCATGGCGTGGTGGCGGGTGGCGACGGATATGGCGGCGAACTGCTCGTCGGTGGTCCCGTACTGGTATTGATGGCGGGACTTGACCATGGCGTAGTTGGCGATCAAGGTCTGTCCCCAGGGGTCCTCCATATTGCCACCGGGCGTCGCCGGCCCGGCCGAGGTCCCTCCGGCGGTGCCGATAGCCCGGGCGTCCGTGTGAGCGGTGGAGCCGTAGGTCAGGAGGGCCACGTTGCATTTGCCCGCGGCGATCATCTGCAGGGCGTGATTGGCGTGGAACTCATACGAGGACCCTCCCACGGAGGTGGTGTCGATGACCGTGGGCTTGAGGCCGAAGTACTCCGAGATGCCCAGCCCTCCTATGCCTTGGGCGGAGCCGTTGTCGTAGACGGCATCCACGTCCGACCAGGACAGTCCTGCATCCTCCAGGGCCTCCGCCGCTGATTCCGCTTTGATCTGCAGGGCGCTGGTTCCCGGCCCAACGACTCGAAGCGGATATTCGTGAAGCCCGACGATAGCAGCCTCTCGCCGCTGGGGCATGGGCCTCCTCCTTAGCCAACGGTTGGAATGGGAGCCGGGTCGGACGGTAGCACAGGGCGGCATGGGAGTCAACGCAGGGGTCCGGGGGCTTGAAGCCCCCTGGGTGGGAGAGTAGTATGCCCTGGTGCGTATTGGTATTCTCTCTGACAGCCATCTGCCCGGCCTGGTCCGCGACTTTGGAGCCCTGGGGCCGGAGCCCGCCGACTTTTTCTCGACGGTGGACCTGATCCTTCACTCCGGGGATGTGACGGCGCCCAGCGTGCTGGACTGGCTGGAGCAGTTCGCGCCGGTGCGCTGTTCCAGGGGCAATAACGATCCCTTGCCCGACGGGCGGACCGAGGATGTACAAAGGTTCGAAGCAGAGGGGTGGAGGATCGGCATGGTCCATAGCCTCGTCCCAGAGTCCAGGCCAATGGACCAACTGCAGGAGCCGTTTCTTTCTCCCGTGGATGTCATGATCGCCGGCCATAACCACCTTGAAAGGCTAGACTACCGGGATGGAGTGGTGCTGCTCAACAGTGGAAGCATCACTTTTCCCAGGAACAAGGACCTGCGACTCGGGACCGTCGGCTTGCTGGAGGTAACACCGGGCAGACTGCGGGCCGAAGTCCTGCTTCTGGGTCACACGACGGGTAGACCCAACCCCGGCCGGCCTATGGCGCTAGAGCTGCACGGGGGCGATCTGGCATTTCAAACCGCTTACTCCGACGGGGACTCTCCGGAGATCTCGGCCAAATGCTGAGCCGACGAATTTCACCAATGGCCTTGCGGTAATCACCAAGAGGAGGCGCAGGACGATGACATCTGACAAAAAGGTAGCATTCATCACCGGCGCTGCCAGGCCCTGGGGCCTGGGCCGCGCCAGCGCCGTCGGACTTGCCAAAAGGGGAATGGACATCGTTGTCGCCGACATCCGCGAGGACTGGGGCGAAGAGGCCGTCAAGGCCATTAAGGACGAGACCGGCCGAAACGCCATCTATGTCGAGACGGATGTCTCCAAGCTGGCCAGCATCGAGGCCGCGGTCGACCGAACCATGAGGGACATGGGGCGCATAGACGTGCTGGCCAACATCGCAGGTGTCGTATCCTTCCACCCCGTCGGCCAGATAACCGAGGAGGCTTTTGATCGGATGATCAACATCAACCTGCGGGGGGTGATGTTCCTCTGCCAGGCGGTGGTCCCTCACATGCGAAACCAGGGTGGCGGGAGAATCGTCATCGTGGCCTCTCGCAGTGGATGGCAGCCACGAGCCGGGCTCGGCATCTACGGCGCCTCAAAAGCGGGGGTGGTGTCCTTCGGCAAGGCCCTGGCCACGGAGGTTGCCCAGGACGAAATCATCGTCGTAACCGTGGCCTCAGGCTACATGGTGACCTCGATGGGCCAGCAGGGAGGCCCGTCCCCAGAGGACTTCGAAGCCCCAGGCACCGGCTCTCCTTTCGGACGAGGTCTGCGCCCGGAAGAGGTGGCAGACGTGGTGATCTACGCCGCCACGAGCAAGAGTCACGCCCTTTCGGGACAGGTCCTGCACGCCAACGGGGCCGACTACATGGTCTAGCCGGCCCCGTTTTGTAAAAAGCCTGTAGCGGGACACGCTGTCTATGCGGGTTTTGCCGCCTTCGCTTCTTTCTTCGCCTTCTCCTGGAAGTGGGGGATGACGTACTTTCCGAAAAGCCGGATAGAGCTCATGATCTTGTCGTGGGGGATGTTGCCTGCCTGAAAGAGGGGCAGGAACTGATCGATCCCCTGGGACTCGTACTTCTCAGCGGTACGGATGCAGGCATCCGGATCGCCGCCGCAGAAGGTGCCGTTGTCCAGCATCGTTTCCGGGTTCGTGTCTCCGGGAGCCACCTCGATCCCATGGCCGATCTGCGTTGGGCGCTGGCGCATGTGAGGGTTATGGTATTTGTAGTCCTCGGGAATCGAGGACGGGTCCACGCCGGCCCATTCGTTGGAGTAGCGCTTGGCTGCGGTACCCAGGTACCATTGCCCGCCTCCAGAGCGATCTCTCGCCCCTTCTTGTTGTTCTCGTCGCAATAGGCCACGGTGAAGCCGCCGATGTGGTCGTTGACGAACTTGCCCACCGGCTTGGCGGTCTTGATGGCGTCCTTGTAGGTGTCGACCCGCTCACCTAGCTGTTCCGGGTCTCCGAGGGTGAAGCACAGGGTGCCGATCCCCTTCTCACCCGCCATCTTGAAGGTTTCCACCTGGGAGGCGGCGACCCAGATGGGGGGATGGGGGTCCTGTACCGGCTTGGGGATGATCTCTCGTGGGGATATGTCGTAATACGTCCCCTTGTGGGAGAAGACCTCCTCCGTCCACATACGGGGGATGATATCCAGGGCCTCCTCCCACATGGGCCGCGAGTCCTTGAGCTCCGCGCCAAAGGGGGTGAGCTGGTAGGGAGTGCCGGAGCGCCCCGTGCCGAACTCGACCCGACCGTTGCTCATGATGTCCAGGGTGGCGACATACTCCGCGACGCGAATAGGGTGGTTCACCGGCAGCAGCACCACGCCATGACCCAAGCGCATCTTGGAGGTCCGCTGGGTCAGGGCGCCCAGGAAGACCTCAGGGGCCGAGGAGTGGGCGAACTCGGTGAGGAAGTGATGCTCCACCATCCAGACGTATTCGAAGCCCATCTCCTCCGCCAGGACGATCTGCTCCAGGGCCTCGTGGAAAATCTCGCGTTCCTTTTTGGGGTCCCAGGGCTTGGGCATCTCCAACTCGTAGAGCAATCCGAACTTCATGCCTGCCTCCTCTTATCCACACGGTGATTTTGCTCGAACAATGGTATCACGTCACATGGCGTCGGGAAATTCGCTGAGCGGGCAATGTATCACGTATACAAGAACTTACGGAGATCGCAGCCGCTGCCTCAGGATGCTGTAGGCCCATGAACGGCCCGTGAGGATCGCGTGAAGGCGGCTTCCCCCGATGAGCTGGAGGACGGCCACCCTTTCAGGATCTCCTCGGACCCAACCGTGCCCAGGAGTTTCACCGCCGCCTCGTGGCGCTCTCGGTTGGTGCTCCCTATGCAATCCCCTGGGACGACGACGTAGTAGTTCAAGAACCTTGCTTGCAGCGCCGTTGCCAGCACGCAGCCGTCGCTGAGGCATCCAGTGACGATAAGAGACTGGATGCCGGAGGAGCGGAGCACCATGTCCATATTGGTCTCTACAAAACCGCTGGACCGGTGCTTCTTGATGACCGGCTCACCTTTACGAGGCTCCATGCCGCTGCAGAACGCCTGCCCCCAGCTGCCTTCCAGCGTGTACTCCGGGTCGTGGCAGGCCATCGCCTTGGTTCGGACCCATGCCGGTGAGTCGCTGCGGCCGTTGGGGAGCGTCGTGTTCTGGGTGTGCAGCACCATGACGCCTGCCCTTCTGGCCACCTTCACGAAGGCGCTCAGCCGGGGCATCAGCTCTTCCAGCATGGAGACATCCTTGCCGGACTTGGCGAAGAGGCCGTCGGTGGAGCAAAAGTCGTTCTGCATATCGATCACGACGAGCGCCGTGTGTTTGGGGTCGACGACCTCATCCATCGAGTCGAAGACCTGCTTTCCGAGTATCTCCTTGATGTCGCCACCTCCTCTTGACCCAGCCGAGCCCGTTCCGGCCTTTCAAGGAACCGGCGCCCCGATTCGAATCGGGACGCCGGTTCCTTCGCTCGAAAGGGGCCGACTATTTCTCCCTTGGATCGAACCACACGCGGTCGAAGGAGTAGACATAGCTCGTCGATACCGCGGGCGGAGGGAAGTTCTTGACCCACTCCCGGATGACTCCGGCGATGCCATTGAAGAACGTGCCAGAGGTCTGGTGGACGCCTTCCATAATCTTTCGTTGGAACTGGGTCACCAGCTGTAGCCGTTTCGCAGCGTCAGTCTCCCGCTTTTGCTGGTCGAACAAGGCGTCCAGCTCCGGCACTTCGAAGCCGTGGTTCCAGAAGTGCAGGTCCGTGGTCCACCATTTCATGTTTTCGCTGGGCTCCAGGCCGCTGGGGAAGATGGCGAACTGGATACTTTCGAAGGTGCCGTTATTCCTCTTCTCGTTGAACGTGGTGAAGTCCGTGACATCCAGCTCGACATCGATGCCGACTTCCCTCAACGTCTGGGCGTAGACGATGGCGTGGCCTTCCCAGTTGGTGGCCGAGGCCATGGAAAAGCTTGGGAACTGTCCGTTCGAGGGATCCAGCCCGGCCTCTCTCAGGAGCGCCAGCCCCGCCTCGGTATCGGCGGGGTCTTTCTCGTAGACGTTCGAGAGACCCTCTCTGATCTTGAACATGTCGGTTTCCAGCTCGCCGGTGTTCTTGTTCAGCGTGCGCCACCCCGGCGTGCTGAGGATCTCGTCTGCGGTGAGGGACCAGGGGTTGCCGCTGCTGGCGGGCATGACGGCTGTCCCGTCGTACATACCCTGGCCTGACCAGCCCAGCTCCATGAGGGCCAGGCGATTGGTGATGAGGCTCATCGCCTGCTGCACCCGAGAATCATTAAAGGGAGCGGTGTTTCTGAAGCCCCACCCGAAGTTCGCGCCGAATTTCTTCTGGAGGAAGGCATCCGGCTGGTGAACTCGTCCTCGCTCTTGCCTCCAAAGGACCAGTTGGTGTTGAGCACGCCAACCTGCCCCGTGATCACAGCGGCGAAGGCTCGGGTCTCGCTCAGGTTGACAATGGTCTCGACGCTGTCCAGGTACGGCAGCGTGCTACCGTCGTCGTCAACCATCCAGTAGCTAGGGTTCTTGACGAACGTGAATTTCACGTCCGTATCGACATCGATGATCTCGAATGCGTTGGAGCCGATCGGGTCGTTGGCCGACTGCTCCAGTGTTCGGTAGGAGGGCCGGATGACGCTGTCAGGAGAGGCCAGGTTGGCAAGGAAGGAGACGTCCGGCGACTTCAGGGTTATACGCACGGTCCTTTCGTCGATGATGTCCACGGACTCCATGGCCACGGCGGCGCCGCGGGCGGGGCCGGTGGCCGCGAACTTTTCGGGAGGGTTGATGTATTGGTCCAGGCTAGTCGTGACGTCCTGCGCCGTGACGGGATTATCATCCGCCCAGACGGCTGCGGGGTCGATCTGGACTGTCACCCGGTCCGCAGAATCGCTGAAATTCCAACTCTCGGCCAGAACGCCTGTGAGGTTGTTCCCTTTGTAGGAGTTGAACTGGAACAGAGGCTGGTAGATGAGGCGAGCGGACAGCGAGTGCGCCGGCCCGAGCTCGGGATTCCTGATGCCGAGTTGGAAGGACATGCTGGCCGTTCCGTCAAAGTCACCTTGCGTCACCACGCCGCCGTACTTACTCGGCGGAGGGACCGGCGTCACCGTGGGTATTCGCGTGGGGGTGGGCTGGGGCGTCGCCGTGGGCTGGGCCGTCGGCGTGGGTGCCGGCGTCGCTGTGGCTTGGCCGGGAATCGGTGTTGCCGTGAGCTGTGGCGTGGCCGTGGAGATCGGCGTGGCCGTGGGGTCGCCGCCCCCGCCGCATGCCGAAATGACCAGGCCGACGATTACTGCAAGACTCACCAATGCGGTAAGGCGTTTCACGGCATCCTCCTTATCAACCGGGGAACCTGGAGAGTGGAAACTTCCAGGGTGAGAATACCTTCACCGCCGTTTGTTGTCAACCACTATCCAGTGAGGCGTTTTTGTGTCGAATATCGTCGATAACACCGGCGATATTCGACACGGCCCATGATGCTAAGGTCCGTGAGGCCGCTCCCCTTGCGTCATGCCGGCACCGCGGTGTTGCCGGGCTGTCCCGGCCCCGGTAGACTGATGCAAATCGTGTCATCCGGAGACGATCGATGGAAATCGGCCTGGCCCTGCCCAACATCGGACCCTTCGCCACCAGAGAAGCGATGCTCGCGATCATCGATCGGGCCGAGGAGCTGGGCCTGGACTCCATCTGGACCGGCGATCATCTCGCCTTCCCCTACGCCCCACGGTTTCCGTATCCCTACTCCCGTGGAAAGCCCAGGCCCTACGCCGCCGATACTCCCGTTCTAGACCCCTTGGTGATCATGGCGGCCGCCGTAGGCCGGACGAAGCGGCTTCGCATCGGCGTCAGCGTGCTCATCCTCCCCTACCGGCACCCCTTGGTGACCGCCAAGATGATTGCCTCTATGGACGAGCTTTCGGGGGGACGGATCATCCTCGGCGTGGGGGTTGGCTGGCTGGCCGAGGAGTTCGATACCCTCGGTGTCGCGTATGAGAAGCGAGGCGCCCTCACAGACGAGCAGATACGCTATTTCAGGGAGGTCTGGTATCAGGAGCGCCCGGAGTTCCACGGGAGGTTCTACGAATTTTCCTACATGACCTTCCTGCCCAAGCCGTCCCATACGATCCCTATTTGGATAGGCGGCAACACCCGGCCCGCCATGCGGCGCGCCGCCAGGCTTGGGGACGGCATCAACCTCATCGACCTGACTCCTCGGGAGCTTGAGCGGCTCTTGGGTGAGTTTCGGCAGGTCTGCGCTCAGGTAGAGCGCCCCATGGAAGATGTCGCCCTTTCGATCAGGTCCACGTTCAAGGTGAGCGAGGCGCCGCTGCCTGAATCGGAGCGGACCATGCCCCTGGTGGGGGACCTGGAGCAGATTACGCAAGACCTGCGGGCATTTAAGGACATGGGGGTCGGTCACATGATCCTGGACCCGCGGGCGGTAGGGGGGAATGTCGATCTCTTCCTGAGGTCTATGGAGGTGATCGCCCGGGATCTCAAGCCGGCGATCGGCTAGATGGCGTGAGTGCGTCGCTAAGGCCCCGCCTGGATCGCGGCCTGAAGCCGGTCATCGAACGTGATGAGATGAGCGCCCGTCAACCGAGCTGCCGCAAGGTAGGCGGCGTCATACACGGACAGGCGGGATTCTTTGAGAGGACTTCAACCTCGGTCTGGAAAGCTGACCGCCATCGAGCGGAGGTTCATCGGCGGACCGGTACCCCATGATCGGCCAAGTAGTCTTTGACCTCTGCGATGCGGTACGTGCCGTAGTGGAAGACGCTGGCGGCCAGCAGTGCATCCGCTTTGCCCTGGGTGGCCCCTTCGTGGAAGTGCGACAGAGTACCTGCGCCGCCGCTGGCCACCACCGGGACCGTGATGCTTTCGGACAGGCTGCGCAGGAGCTCCAGGTCGTAGCCGTCCTGGGTGCCGTCGCTGTCCATGCTGTTGGCCACGACCTCCCCAGCGCCCAGCTCCACCGCTCTCGCGGCCCACTCGATGGCGTCCAGGCCTGTCTCGACCCCTCCATCATGGCCGGTGCGGATACGGACCTCCCAGCGTAGGGGATCGCTCCCAGGTACCCGCAGGGCATCCAGGCCCAGCACGATGCACTGGCTGCCGAAGCGATGCGCCCCTTCCTCGATCAGCCGCGGGTTCTCCACCGCCGCGGTATTGAGGGAGACCTTGTCCGCGCCTTCACGAAGCATCAGGGCGATGTCATCGACGGTGCGCAGACCCCCGCCTACGGTGAGGGGGATGAACACCTGCCCCGCCGTGCGGGCGACCACGTCAACCATGATGGCCCGGCCCTCGTGGCTGGCGGTGATGTCATAGAACACCAGCTCGTCGGCCCCCTCGCGGTCGTAAAAGGCCGCAAGCTCCACCGGGTCGCCGGCATCCCGGTGGTCGCGGAAACGGACTCCTTTGACCACCCGGCCGGCCTTCACGTCCAGGCAGGGGATGATGCGTGTGGTGAGCATAGTATTCGGCAAGCACTCGTCGTATGCCTATCTTAACACCAGGGGGGTTAGCCCTCAGCCCGTGGCCGGCCTGCGCCGTTTGACGGCGGTGACGCGCTGGCGGCCCGCGTGCCTGTCTCGGAACTCCTCGAACAGCTTCAGCCCCTGAGTCTGGGACTCGGCAAGCCGCCCGTCGCCATCCCGGTCGGGGCTAGGAAAGTAGCAGCGGAGAAGCGTCTCATCCTCGGGACCAACGAAGCGAACGTAGTAGCTCAACGGCACGCCGCTATCCGACTCATCCTCGATGATTTGCACCTCGCTCACCGTTCCGAGGCGGAGGTGGAAGTGCCAATTCTCGGCCTCCACGTTGGCCCATCCGTCGGTGAACTCGGGCTCTTTGATGCCCCTGGAGGCGTTCTCGCTGACAAGCTTTCCACTGCCCACCACCCAAGTCATACCCTCCACTTTTGTTAGGTCTCGCAGCAGCTCTTCCATCTGTATGCTCCGCGACCCGGCGGGCCGCGCTCAGGGGCTGTCCTTACGTCCCAGGGGCTTGGGTCGCTGTAATGGCTTCGGCCAGGTCGATATCCCCGGTGTAGAGGGCCCGGCCTATGATAGCCCCCTCCAGACCCATCTCCGCCAATTGCTGGAGGTAGTGGATCGACGATACACCACCGGCCGCGATGACCTTGGCCTTGCTCTGGCTTAACAGTGTACCGATCGACTGGAAGTTGGGGCCGGCCATGGCGCCGTCCTGGGCGATGTCCGTGTAGATGACGCGCTGGACGCCGGCGGCTTCCACCCTGGTCAGGAGTTCGAGGGCTGTGATCTGTTGGGACTGTTTCCATCCGTGGGTCGCGACCAGGCCGTCACGGGCGTCGATGCTGACGACAATACTATCCTCGAACCGGTCGCAGGCCTGCTGGAGAAGGTCGGGTTCCTCCACTGCCGCAGTTCCGAGCACCACGCGTTGGACTCCCATAGACAGATACCGGTAGATACCCTCCAGCCCCCGGATGCCGCCTCCAAGCTGGACCGGCATGGATATCGCGGCGACGATGTCACTGATAATGGCTGCGTGGGCGGGCTCACCGGTGGCGGCGCCGTCCAGGTCCACAACGTGCAGCCTGGTAGCTCCCGCGGCGTCCCATTGCCTCGCTACCGCCACCGGATCTTCAGAGAAGACGCTCTCGCGATCGAAGTCGCCCTGATAGAGCCGGACTTGGTTTCCGCCGCGAATGTCGATGGAGGGGATCACTTCAAAGCCCACGGTCCGGTCCTTTCGTGCGATGCCGTTGTGGCCTGGAGCGCCTGACGCTCCCATCTGTGCGGAAAGCTAGCTGCCCGCGCCGACCACCAGCTTCACAAAATTCTCGTAGAGACGCAGTCCCCGGGTGCCACTTTTCTCCGGGTGGAATTGGGTTGCCACCAGGTTGCCTTTAGCCATGAAGCTGCAGAATGACGTGCCGTAATCGGTCTGTCCGGCTACGGTCTCCCGCTCCTGCGGCTCTGCGTAGTAGCTGTGGACGAAATAGAAGTCGGAGTTGTCCTCAACGCCTTCGAAGAGGGGGTGACGCTCTGTCAGGTTGACCTGGTTCCAGCCGATGTGGGGGATTTTCACCGTCGATGGAAGTCGCCGTACCTCGCCGGGCAGGATGCCGAGACACTCAGCGCCCCCTTCCTCTGTGCGTTGGAAAAGGACCTGGAGCCCGACACAGACGCCGAAGAAGGGGCGGTCTCGGGCTATAGTCTCCTGGACCACCTGCGCGATCCCACGAGTGGTCAGGCTGTCCACAGTGTCGCCCGCAGCGCCTACCCCAGGCAGAATAACGGCGTCAGCTTGGGCCACGGTCTTTGGGTCGGTGGTGACCACAGCGGGAAAGCCAATAGCCTCGAATGCCCTGGCAACGTTACGGAGATTTCCCGCTCCGTAATCGATAATGGAGATGTTGGGGAGTTTCACCGGTAGCTCCTGGGCTAAGGCTTATTCTCATCCAGGAACTGGACGATACGGTCTCGCGCCCCGGAGTTGAGATTGACCAGGTCCGCTCCCTCTCGCTCGCCGCCAAAGAGTTGTATCTCTTTGGGATCGAGGGCTCTGTTAAGAAGGACGCGGGCGCTATCGGCCCCTTCGGCGTCATTCTCAGCGGCGAGGAAGAGCTTTGGGGAGTCGGTTCGGGATACTGCTCCGAGGGCGTCGAGTCCCCTGAAGGCGGCCGGGGAGGAGATGGTGACGACCCCCAAGACCTTCTCCAAGGAGGCGACGTTCAAGGCGGCTATGCCGCCCAGCCCCTCGCCAATAATGAAGAGTAGCGGCCGGTTAAGATTGGTGCGCATGGACCGCACAGCCGCCGATAAATCGGCGTTGGTCTTACTGATGTCTTTATCGCCAGGGGAGTTGCTATGCCCGCGCATGTCATAGGTCAATACCAGAAAGCCACGGGCCACAAGGACATCTGCGAAATTTGACCAGGCGCGCTGGTTTGAGTCGAAGTCGTGGACCAGGATAACGCCGGGCACGCCCTGACCGTGGAATCGGCCTTGAAGAAGCAGCCCGTCGTCTGCCACTATTGATATGGGGAAACCTCCCCCCCCGGAGCTCGACGAGCATGCAGAGACCATGAGCAGTACGGATAGGAGGAGGCCCAAAAGGGCCGGTCCCTTACGCCTTCCGGCCAACCAGTACCTCGGGATCGGCATCCTTGTTTTCATAACGTGCCAGAGTGTAGACCAGGTCTGATAATCGATTCAGGTAGCGAATAATCTCAGGGTTCTCGAGCATCCCGGTGCGTTGTAGGTCAACGGCTCTGCGCTCGGCGCGGCGGACTATGGTCCGCCCCAAGTCAAGGGCGGCTGAGGCCGCCGTAGCCCCTGGCACGATAAACGTAGGGGGCATGGAAATCTCGGCTTCGATCTCCTGGACGGACCGTTCCAGCTGTTCTACCTGTTCAGCGGTGATCCGGCTGAAATGGGAGTCGAACTTATCGTACTCTTTCGTGTCGGTGGCGAGCTCGGCACCCAGGATAAAGAGCTCCTTCTGGACTGCCAGAAGCACCTCCTTCACCCGTGATGAGGCGGAAAGAGCGCGGGCCAGACCCAGTGCGGAGACCGCCTCGTCGACCGTTCCATAGGTCTCCACCCGAGGGTGATTCTTGGGGACACGGCCCCCATACAGCAGACCGGTTTCCCCTTTGTCTCCATGCTTGGTAACGATGCTCATCGCGCTGAATTATAGCACCTGTCGGAAAAGCCAGGGGCTCAATAGGGCCTCCTCGGACGCCTCTGGGACAGTGTTGGTGCCTAGGTACAGAAGGGCAAGCGGTGGACTTGGCCTCCGTCAGAACGGACGGACATGCGCTGCCAGAGCATTGGGGTAGGGCCAGGGGATGCCCGCGGACGTGCCTGCACTAGCCTGCGGCGGCAAAAAATCCCTTAGAGCTCGCCATCTTCTTCAACGGCGGTTTTCCGGCGGGGTCGGCCTACGGCTCGGCGAGGTACCAGGGCGTCATCTATGCCTGATTCCGAACGTCACCCCAGTCGTCCGGCTGGTTTCGGGACCCGGCATCGTCATCCTCAGCGCCATAATGGAAGGCCCCCTCCCACACATAGGGCCGAAAGCTGTCGTGGCCTTTGGGAGGGAAGGAGAGTCGGCCGATCTGGCTTGGATGTTGGTAAACCTCTTTGATGATGACCTGGATGCACTGCTGGTCTATCTTGGTAGTGGCGGCCTCATACTTGTTACCGCCCCGCATCAACCGAAGCAGCCTCATTCCCAGCTTGGGCTCGACGGCGCCCAGGTTCTCCCCTAGATTGTTTTTGGCCAGCAGCGTGTTCCCACTGGACTCCAAGAAGACCGGGTCTCCCGCGGCCACCCTGGCAAGCACCTGTTTGGAGGCCTTGTCCACCAGGACCGTAATTCCCGTTTTTCCCGTCTCTTCGATGAAGAAGTGGGGAGGGACCCCCCCATGTCGCGGAGGGCGCTGGGGGCTGTCATCTCCCAGGCTGGCGATACGTTCTAAGTTTTTCTTCGCTATGGTGTTGCTGGGCGAGATATCGACGGCTTTCTGAAAAGCCTGCCTCGCATCCGAATAGTGGCCCAGCTCACTGAGCGCCTTTCCTAGGCGGTTCAGGGACTCGACGTCATCGGGGAAGATGTCAAGAACCTCCCGGTTGACGGAGACCGCCTCCTCCCAACGGCTTTCCATGGCCAAGACCACGGCCTGCTTGGACCTCTCCCTCTTCATCTTGGTGTTCGTATCTGTGTGCTGGATCATCATGACCTCTCCCCAACGGATGGAGTATAGGAAGGATGACGTATTTCGTCAAGTTCGAGCGAGCCAATTTTTGAACGCCCCAGGCGTTGTTTTTCACTCCTACTGGCCGGCCGGTGGCCTACAGCCAGGGCCGCCCGCCAATCCACGACGGGCCGAATTAGTACCATTGTCATACATGATTTGAAACAAGGCAATAGGTTTTTGAGCCAATTTTGTCATTAGTTTTGATGTCCATTCGGAGCTATCGCTTCCAAGAGGCGGTGCGTATCGCCAGAACCCGCCAGAAAGCCTCCAGGATGATCCGGAGAGACATCTTGGAACGCCCCCGAGCGCGGCTTTTGAAGATGATGGGAACCTCGGCGACGCGATACCCATTACTCTTGCAGGCGTAGGCTACCTCAACCTGGAAGGCAAAGCCCTGGCTCCTCATCCGATTCAGGCCCAACCCCTCCAGAGCCTGGCGATGAAAGCACTTGAACCCGGTGGTGGCGTCTTTTACCTGTAGCCCAAGGAGTAGTCGCGAGTAAAGCGATGCGCCGCGGCTGAGAAGCCGTCGGGCTGCTCCCCACTCCGGGTCTGCCCCACCACCCCTGCTCCAACGGGAGCCTACTGCCACATCCAAGTCCTTCATCCGCGATAAAAGGTGGGGCAGGTATTCCGGTGCGTGGGAAAGATCAGCGTCCATCTGGACGATATAGTCGGCGCCCTGCTCAACGGCTCGGGTGAATCCGGCGATGTAAGCGGTGCCCAGCCCCATCTTGGCGGGGCGGCGAAGGACGCCTACACGGCCATCGTACTTCTCTGACAGCCGCTCAGCGAGGTCCGCCGTCCCGTCGGGAGAGTTGTCATCGACAAAGAGGACTTCCAGGTTCCCCAGCGGCTGGGCCATGATACGGTCCAGCAGCTCTTCCAGGTTCGTCGCCTCGTTATACGTTGGGATGACGATGATAGTTTTGGGCGTGGGGGCGCGGCTCACCTCTGTGCTCTGGGGACTGGACTGAGAGCTCACGGCTCTACACCTTTGCTGCCCAGGACGCTACATGCTCCCCGCTTGCCTGAGACGCGCGTGAAGCCGCATCGTGCAGTCGTCCATGACGACGTCCAGGCCTGCCGCTTCGGCTAACTCGGCGGCCTCAGCGTTCACGACGCCCAGCTGCATCCAAAGGGCCTTGGCCTTGATGGCGACGGCCTCCCGGGCTATCGGCAGCATCTCTTCCGACCGGCGAAAGACGTCGACAAGGTCTATTTCCTCTGGCACGGAGATCAATGACGGGTAGCACTTCACGCCCAGCACCTCCTCCAGATTCGGGTTTACGGGGATAATCCTGTATCCCTGCTCTTGAAGATACTGGGCGACGGAGTGGCTATCCCGTTCCGGACGGGGCGAGAGCCCCACGACGGCGATCGTCTTGCTCTCTCTGAGGATCTGCTCCGGTGTCCGCATCGATGGTGTCCCCGTTACCGGTCCGATTCCTGGGAGCCCTCTGGCCGCTCATCCACACTAGAAGCCCGGCGATAGTTGCCCAAAAGGGAGTTCCACCGCACCGATAGCACGTCGGCCAGCATGCGGAAGGTGTCCCGTACCGGCCTGATCTTGCTTTCAGTCTGATAATACCAGTCGATGGGCACCTCGGCGACCCGTAGGCCGCTCTTTCGCGCCAGGAACAGGACCTCCACATCGAACCCGAACCCATCGATACGCTGCACGGAAAAGAGGTCCGTCGCCGCCCTGGCGGTAAAGCACTTGAACCCACACTGGGAGTCTTTGATGCCTGGAAGGACCACCGCTCGAACGATCCAGTTAAAGAAGCGGCCCATCAAGTGGCGGAGGGCCGGCTCGTTAAAACGACGCGCCCCGGCGACCTCCCGAGATCCGATGGCCACGTCGACGTCGGAGCGGACAGGGGGGAGAAATTTAGGGATCTCCTCCACGGGCATCGCCAGATCGGCGTCGCAGAGCAGCCGGTAGGCCCCACGGGCCTCCAGCATGCCCACCTTCACGGCGTGCCCCTTGCCCCTGTGCTCCCGCTCAATGAGCCGAAGGTTCGGATGGGCTTCCGCTAACTCATTGGTGATGCGCGATGTGTCGTCCGTGCTCCCGTCACTGACGACCAGGACCTCCCCAGCGTAGCTTTGGCTCTTCAAGTGCTCCAGGAGCCGCTGCAGGGACTGAAGGATACGGCTCTCCTCGTTATAGGCGGGAACGATAATAGAAAGGAACGGCTCGTTCAATTGGGTCCACCCTGAGCGGCTATTCCTCTACTTCCAAGGAAAAGGCATCGTGAAGGGCGCGTACGGCCTCCGGCACCTTGGCTTCATCGACGATGCACGTCGTCCTGATGCCTGAGGTGGTGATGAGCTCTATGTTGACCTCCGCCTCGTGCAGGGCCTTGAACATGTCCGCCGCATAGCCGGCGCCACTCTGCATCCCCGAGCCCACTATGCTGACCTTGCCGAGATTGGGGTCCGAAACCCACCCATGGGCCCCGATCTCTAGGACGGTCGGACCCACTATGTCGGAGGCGCGCTTCAGGTCCTGATATGACACCGTAAAGGTGATATCCGCCTTCCCTTCTACACTGGCGTTCTGGACTACCGTATCGAGCCGGATTCCAGCCTCACTGAGAGGGGCAAACAGTTTGGCCGCCAGGCCCGGGTGGTCCGGCACGCCGCGGACGGTGACCTTCGCCACATCGATGTCGTGGGCGATGCCCATCACCTGCCTCGCCTCTTTTTCGGGTTCACCCCCGTCAATCAAGGTGCCGGGAGCGTCGCTGAAGCTGGAGGCTACGAGAATCGGGACCTTGAACTCCGCGCCAAGCTCTATCGCCCTGGGGTGCATCACTTTGGCGCCATGGCTGGCAAGCTCAAGCATCTCCTCGTAGCGGATATGCTTGAGCTTCCTGGCGTTGGAGACCACCCTTGGGTCTGCGGTATACACTCCCTCCACGTCGGTGAAAATCTCGCATCGGGCGGCCCGAAGCTGTACGGCGAGGGCGACGGGGGTGATATCCGAGCCGCCGCGGCCGAAGGTGGTGACATCCATCTCCTCCGTTACCCCTTGGAAACCAGCGACGATAACCACGCGGGATTTGGCGAGCTCTTTCTGGATACGGCCAGGCTGGACGGCGGTGATCCGCGCCCGGCCATGGCTACGCTCGGTCCGTATACCGGCTTGGGAGCCGCTCAGACTTACTGCTTCATGCCCTATTTGGCGCAACGCCATGGCAAGCAAAGCGCTTGAGACGATCTCGCCGGTGGAGAGCAACAGGTCCAGCTCACGATCATCCGGCTGGTCGCACACCTGGCCGGCCAGCTCTATCAGGGCATCCGTTGTGCCTCCCATGGCGGAGACGACTGCAACAACCTGGTCGCCCCGGCTCTGGGCATCGGCGATACGCCGAGCGACGTTACGGATCTTCTCCGCGTTGGCGACGGAGGTGCCGCCGTACTTCTGCACGATCAAGGCCATGGGCGGTAAGGGTTCTCCGTGGAGATCAGGGATTCAGAGGGATTGCTCCGCAATTCCAGGCCTGACTTACCCCCGTAACGCGTCATTCAGGAGCAGCAAGCATGGAAGTGCAGTATACCAACCAAGAAAGCGCGGTGGCAACGATGGGCGGGCGGTCTTCCTTCTTGAGAAACCGCCCGGAGGAGCTTTGCGGTGGACCGGACCTTACGAAAGCCTATTGGTCCAGTTCCTGAAATCGTTAAAGGACTCGGGTGAAGGGCCCTCATTGGCCGTCCATCCCCGGCGAAGAAATGGAGGGAGCTCCGCATCGGCCTCGTAGATTGGGATGGTCTTGCGAAGGCGGGCTATCTCCTCCGACTCCTTCTCCTCCTCCACGATCTGCTTAGGAAGCCTGGTGGCGATCATAATCAGCTCAACCTCGGCATCCTCCCCCTTGGCCTCTTCAAGCTGCATGCCGAAGAAAATCTCGGCATCCGGGTGGGAGAAGCCGGAGATGTAGGAGCCTGCCTCGCTCATCTCGCTGAGGGTCACATCCGGTCCGCCATTGACGACGAAGAGGACGGCCCCCGCGCCGTCCGGACTGACATCAAGCATAGGGTTGGAAAGTGCATCTTTGGCGGCCTTCAAGACGCGCCGCTCACCAACGCCATGACCTATGCCGATGAGGCCCGTGCCCCCGTTGCTCAGCACGGCTTTGACATCGGCGAAGTCCACGTTGATGTCGGCCGGCAGGTTGATGGCCCGTGATACGGCCTGGATAGCCTGGACCATCACCTCATCAGCAATGGCGAAGGCTTCCTTGATCGGCGTATTACGGTTGACCATGGTAACGAGCCGTTCGTTACTGACGGCCAATATGGTGTCGATGGAGTCCCGCAGGGGCTCCAGGCCTTCGGTGGCGACGCTCTTGCGCCTGGAGCCTTCGAAATCGAAGGGGATCGTCACAACGCCGACGGTTACGGCGCCGGCCTCTCTGGCCAAGGATGCGACAACGGGAGCGGCTCCGGTCCCGGTTCCACCGCCCAATCCGGCAGCGATAAAGACCAGGTCTGCGCCCTGGAGATAAGACCGGAGCCGCTCCTCGGCTTCTTCGGCCGCCTGACGGCCGATCGTAGGGTTCCCCCCAGTGCCAAGGCCCTTCGTCGCCTCCTCACCAATGACGATCGTCTCAATGTTCGGTATGCTTTGTAGGGACATAACGTCGGTGTTGACGCCTAGCAGCTCAACACCGGGAATGGCGGTGTTGGCCATCCGACCGACGGCGTTGACTCCGCCTCCGCCGACACCGATCACCTTGATTCGGGCGGTGCCGATTCCTTCCATGGGATCGTTTTCGTGGTCTTGTTCGAGGATCATTGCCGTCTCCTTACACGAGGGCCATGAATGCTCACCCTAAGCCCTCTGGGTGGGAAGCGCCGGCATGGGAGCCCGGCCATATAATTGAAATAGGTTTTGAAAGTATTATAAACTATGGCCAAGTAGTTGTCAACAGTGGGGGCTTTACCCCAGGTTTCACTGGTCGTAATCCTGAGGCATCGTTTGCCGAGGCCGAAGGGTCCCGTAGCGTCGCGGTGCCCAGACCAACATTGTCAACGTGTCTACCTGGGGCTATGATGGACGGCGCGAAGCAGACCGGCTGGAACATTCACCAGCGGGACACGGGGCTACCAGACTATGAGTCAACCAGTGACAAAGGAAATATTCCTCAAAGCCTGGGGCAACTTCCCCAGCGGTGTGAGCGTGATCACCTTTTATGAGGAGGGTGGCGCGGTGCACGGCCTGACGGCCAATGCCGTTTGCTCCGTCTCCCTTGAACCGCTCATGGTCCTCGTGTGCATTGACCACAAGGCCCAGAGCTTTCCCATCCTGAGCAAAAGCGATCGGTTCGTCATGAATTTCTTGTCTAAAGGACAGGAAGAGGCGTGCATGCACTTTGCCAGGAGCGACACAGAGGGGGAGCCGCCGTTCACCTTCAGTCGAAGCGCTCACGGTGTACCGGTACTGGAGGGCTGTCTGGCTCACCTGGAATGCAGGATCATGGACAAGCATCCCGCCGGGGACCATACGATCTTCGTCGGCGAGGTCGAGGAGATCGAGTTCCACGGCGGCGAGCCTCTCGTCTTCTACGAAGGCAAGTTCTTGGGCATCGCTCCGGCAGTGAGTTAGCCGCTAGAGACTGCTCCGCTCACCGAGGGGCTGGCGGCCTGGCGGCTACTCCTCCTCCTCGCTGGAGGAATCGGAAATATCCTCTTCCGCTTCCACAAGGTCCTCATCCGCTTCGGGCTCCGGCGCCGCCTTCTCTTCAGGAGCCGAGGCTTTCAGTTGCACTGGGGCGGGAGGTGAGTCAGTTTTGGGAGGAGATGCCCCGCTCCCATTCCCATTCTCTTCGTCTTTCTGGGCCTCGAAGCAAGCGATGGAGGCGACGGTGTCGTTTTCGTCGACGTTCATCACGCGGACACCCTGGGCCGCCCTCCCGGTGACGCGAACTTGTTGTAGAGTAGTGCGGAGCATGATCCCCTCTTTGCTGATGATCATCAGCTCTTGGGTGGGCTCAACCGCCCGAGCTGCGGCTACGGGGCCGGTCCGCTGGGTGATGTTGATGGTCTTGACTCCCTTGCCTCCCCGGTGGTGTACGGGGTAGTTTTCCAGCTTTGTGAGCTTACCCAGCCCCTTTTCACTCACAACCAGGAGGAAGGCCCCTTCCTTGACCCGCTCCAGGTCTATGACGCGGTCGCTTTTTGCCAGGCGTATGCCGCGCACGCCGCCGGCGGTGCGGTGCTGCGCTCGAACATCTGCAGAAGGGAATCTGATCGCTTGCCCTTGCTCGGTAACGATGACCACGTGGTCTTCTTTTTCGACGACGCGGACGGAGACCAGCTCGTCGGAGGCCTGCAGGTTCATGGCGATGATGCCGCCGGTCCGTGCGATGACAGAGGCGAACTCTTTAATTTGGGTCCGTTTGACACGACCGTTTCGGGTAACCAGCATCAGGTAGCTATCGTGGTCAAAATCGGTGGTCGCTACCACGGCGGTCACAACCTCATCAGTACCGAGAGGGATCAGGTTCACGAGGGGTGTACCCTTGGCTGTCCTGGTCTGCTCTTGCGGAACGCGATAGGTCTTGGTGTGAACAACCCGTCCTCTGTTGGTGAAGAAGAGCAGGTGGTCGTGGGTATCGGCCATCAGCAGGTGATGGACGACATCCTGCTCCCGAGTGATCATACCTCGGACACCCTGCCCTCCGCGCCGTTGTATTCGATAGGCGTCAACGGGGAGTCTCTTGGCGTAGTTGCGGATACTGATAGAGATCACCACATCCAGGTGAGGTATCAGGTCCTCATTGGTAAAGCCCCTCGCTTCCTCGTCGCTGATCTCGGAGAACCGTTCGTCGCCGAACTCCTCCTTGAGCGTGACGGTCTCTTCTCGGACGACGGCAACGATCTTTGCCGGGTCTCCGAGGAGGTCTTCAAGGAAGGCGATACTCTCCTGAAGCTCCGCGAATTCGTCTTGAATGCGCTGGCGCTCAAGGGCGGCCAAACGCCGAAGCTGCATCTCCAGGATCGCTTGGGCCTGGATCTGGGAGAGGTCATATCCTTCTATCAGCGCAGTCCTGGCTGCGTCCACATCATCCGATTGGCGAATCGTTTGGATGACCTCATCCAGGCGGTCCAGGGCCTTGATAAGTCCTTCCAGGACATGGGCCCGTTCTCGGGCTTTATTCAGGTCATATTGGGAGCGTCTGGTGACCACCTCTCGGCGAAAGTCGACGTACTGCCCCAACGCCTGCCGTAGGTCCAACACCCGCGGCTGACCATCTACCAGGGCCAGCATATTGACGTGGAAGGATGACTGCATCGCCGTGTGCTGGTAGAGGCTATTCAGGACCTGCTCGCCGGTGGAGTCTCTGCGGAGCTCCATAACGACGCGCATCCCCTCTCGGTCAGACTCATCTCTGATCTCGCTGATGCCGTCGAGCCGCCTATCCTTGATGAGCTCGGCGATCTTTTCGACCATAGCAGCCTTGTTGATCTGGTACGGAATCTCAGTAACGACGATCTGCTCGCGACCACTCTTGAGGGACTGCACTTCGGCTCTGGCCCGCACGACGATCTTTCCGTGTCCCGTGTGATAGGCATTCCAGATGCCTTCCCGTCCCATGATGATCCCGTGGGTAGGGAAGTCCGGCCCTTTGACGTACACCAGCAACTCATCGATGCTGATGTCCGGGTTGTCGATGACGTTGATGATGCCGTCGCAGACCTCACTCAGGTTATGCGGGGGAATGTTGGTGGCCATGCCAACGGCGATACCGGATGCGCCATTGACCAACAGGTTTGGCAATCGGGCCGGCAGGACGCTGGGCTCGCGTAAGGAGTTGTCGAAATTCTCGGCAAAGTCGACGGTCTCTCGGTCCAGGTCTACCAGCATCTCCTCGGCGACGGGTGTCAGGCGGGCCTCGGTATAACGCATGGCCGCCGGGGGATCGTTGTCTACGCTGCCGAAGTTTCCCTGGCCGTCAACGAGCGGGTAGCGGATGGAGAAGTCCTGGGCCATGCGGACCATGGCGTCGTAGACCGCGGTATCGCCATGAGGGTGGTACTTCCCGAGCACCTCGCCGACGAGTCGAGCGCTTTTCTTATAGGGGTTATTTGGGCGCATCGCCAGCTCGTCCATGGCATACAGGATTCGGCGCTGCACCGGCTTGAGGCCGTCTCGGGCGTCTGGCAGCGCTCGAGACACGATGACGCTCATCGCGTAGTCCAGGTACGAGCTGCGCATCTCTTCTTCTAGATTGATCGGCCGTATTATTCCAATGTTGTCGGTCGCCACGACCCCCTCCTTCGGGAAAAGATAGCCTCCAGCTATCCGGAAACGCCCGCCGCGCCTATCTCACCATAGGCGTAGCAGAGTGAGTAGCTCAACGTTGGTGGAGTCTTGAGGGGAGCTGTCCGCAGATCGATCACAGAGGAAATAGCTCTTGGAGACCTGTCGAACAAGACGGGACCGATCGACAGGCGTCTATGGGCTGTTTTTCTCATGCTTGGAATGCTTGCCGCTCCGAATTTGTGAGACCTGCGGAGATTTGGGGCTTTTCGCCGGGTTGAGACCTTCTTGGGCCGCCAGAACGAATTTTAGAAAGAGGTTTTGGAACACCTTTGGCAATTCGTCCCTACGCTCAGGGTGCCATTGGACCCCCACAACCCAGCGGTGATGAGGGCTTTCTATTGCCTCAATTATACCATCTTTTAAGGAGTAAGCCGATACCAGGACGTCAGGGGCTTTATGCGCCCAATTGATGCCCTGATGATGAAGGCTGTTGACCTTCATGAGGCCGCCGAAGCCCAGGATCGCGGTCATCCGGGCTCCCGGCGGTACAAAGACCTCATGCTTCACCGCAACATTCGGGTCCGGGGATTTGTGCCCCGGCAGGTCCTGGACGAGGCCTCCCCCCATCACGACGTTGAGGGCCTGCATCCCTCGGCATATCGCCAGGATGGGCAGGTCACGGTCTAGGGCCGCGCGAATCAGGGGGAGCTCGACGGCGTCTCGCTGAGGCCGAATCCTGACGTTGGCGTCCGGGTCCGGCGTTTCTCCATACAGGGCCGGGTCTACATCCGCCCCACCCGTAAGCATGAGCCCCTCGATAGACGAGAAGGCCGCGTTCGTGGCCTCCGGAGCAGCCACATCCAAAATGACGGCCTCACCACCGGCAGCCTCCAGGGCCTCGGCGTAGGGTCCGACCGGCTCCTCTTTGGAGGCAATGATCCCGATTGTCGGTCTGCGTTCAGACACCGTGTGCACCTGCTTGGCTCAGGGAGAAGAAAAGTCCGGGTGGGCAGATCAGGCCACCCGGACTTTTCTTCTCCCTGATGTCTGAATGTTCAGGGCTCGCTACGGGATTCGTGGCGCCCGGACTCCAGTCTGCCCTCGTTTACCCAGGAGACGGAAGTCCTCTAACGGTGGTCGCTGATCACAGAAAAAATTATAGCATGCCCTTTCGAAGCAGTGCAATTCCTACCTGTTGGTATGGTTTGAGCCAACAGACATCATGGAGTGAACCTGGCCCTAAAAGCACGATATCGTATCGGTCACGCAGGTCTCCCGAAGCCATAGACCCGGTCCGGGCTTACCATGACTACGGCACGACGCTCCTCTTCCATGACCCGGTCATACTCTTCCCAGTCCGAATGCTCGCCGCCTCCGCAAGCTCGAAAAGCGTCGCGCAAGAGCGGCTGCAACAAGGGCTTCTCCGTATTCTCCCAGGTGTGGAGCGTCGCATTGCCTTCGACAACGGCGTAGGCGGACCAGTCCGGCCTGACATTCAACACCGTGCAGCGGGGGTCTCTTCGGAGGTTCGCTAGCTTGGCTGTATCTCCCCTCACGACGAAGACTACGTGGCCGTTGTGCGGCCCGGAGACGACGATACTCATCTGCGCCGCGCCGTCACGGCGGTAGGTCGTGATGATGCTCTTGTGCTCATTCTCCATGAATGCGCGCGCTGCGTTGAATTCCAACTGCCCCTCCTTTTCTTTCGTTTCTTCCAACCGGCGCCTTCCTCAGCCGATGGGGCGCAAACCATTCTAGTGCTCCTTCGGCGAAAACGGGAAGGGTCCGGACCGATACAGCATTGAGGAGACACAACCCGGCTGTCTGTGTTAGGGCGCTTGCGCATCCTGAATCCTATCTCGTCTTGGGTTCGTACGAGGGAGATGGTAGAGTAAAGTGGTAAGATTGGCCGCAACACTTTAGAATCCGCTTCGATCGTTCCTGAGAGTTAACCGGGGGAGGCAAAGCCGGTGCAGCGCGCTTGGGTCATGCTTGCTCTGACGATGGTTATCGTCGCTTTCGCCTTATCGACGGGCTTTCCTATGTTCCACCGGGCCTACTATGTGTTTGGGCTGCTTCTTATCTTTTCGGCTCTCTGGGTCTGGCTCCTGGTACAGGGCATCCACGTTGACGTGCGCCGCCCTGTCTTGCGCAGCAGGGCCGGCGGAGAGATCGAGGAGAAGATCACGGTGTATCGCCGTAACCCATTCCTACGGGGCTTCGTGGAGATTCAAGAGCAGACCGATATGTCCATTGCGCCTCCCGGCGCGGTGATCAGCATGGGAAGCGCCGACATGACGGCACTCGACTTAAAAGTGCCGTGCCCTCGCCGGGGCATCTTCAAGGTGGGGCCAATCCAGGTCGCGGGCTCCGATCCCTTCGGGTTGTTCCGGCTTCGGCGAAGCGTGGGCGAGTCGCACAAGGTGATCGTTCACCCGGACACGCTGGAGCTGCCCGGGTTCCATATCCTACCGGCGGAGCTGCCCGGCGAGGGCGCTCGCCATCTACGCAGCCAGAGCGTGACGACCAGCGCCTTCGGTATCCGCGACTATCAGTTCGGGGACAGCCTTAACCGGATCTCTTGGAAGGCCACCGCCCATCACAATGCCCTGATGGTGAAGGAGTTCGAGGTAGAGCCAGCCAACACGACCTGGGTCCTCGTAGATATGGAGAGACGGGCCCATACTGGCTCCGGAGACGAGGGCACGGAGGAGACCGCCATATCCGTGGCGGCCTCTATATGCAAACGGTACCTGGACTCCAATTACCCAGTTGGCTTTATGGCGGATGGGAACGAGCGATTTGTCATCCCGGCCCAACGAGGGGCCGGGATGATGGTGCTGATCATGGACGCTCTGGCGGCTCTACGCGCTCAGGGGAATCTTTCTATGTTGGACCTGATAGGTGACCTCCAGAGCCGGGCTGGTCGGTATACCTCGGTGGCCCTGGTTACCCCTGCCGCCAACCCCGGATGGCTGGCCGGAGTCAGGCACCTTTTGGACCGGAAGACGAGGATCACGGTGGTCGTGGTTGATGGTGATCTGAGCAAGGAAACGGAGCCCGAGTCGGCCTATGAAGCCGCTAGCCTTGGCGTCCCAACATATACGGTAAAACGAGGTTCTTTCGCGGCTACCGGCCTTGTTCCTCTGAACGCGGCCGCCCAGGCGCCGGGGAGGCCGACCTCCCCCGCCGCCATCAGGTAGGGCAACCTATGGACCAGACGGCTCCTGAACAGGCGGATAGCGCAGCCCGGACACTTGGGTATAAGCGGCACTGGCTGCCGCGCATATTCGATGCGAAGGACTCTCTGCTGACCCCCAGCGAGGGTTGGATAACCGTGGCCCTCCTTCTGGCCATGAACCTCGTTGTGATCTTTACCGTTCAGGACTCGGAATGGGTAACGCCGATGCCCCGGCTCTGGCTCGTTGGCAGCCTCGCGATGGCTGCCGGATTGGGGCTGGCGAAAATTCGGGGGCCGGTATTCTTTCAAGGGCTGGCGCATGTCCTGGTCTTGGGCTTGGGCTTCGGCGTCGCCCTGGTGGAAACAGCCAACCTCCTCGATGGAAGTGCGAGCGCCAAATTTGACGAGTTGTTCACCAGACTGGATGTTTGGTTTAGCGCCGTGGGCGGACAAGGGATCAGTAACGACCGACTGCCCTTCTCCTTCTTCCTGGCCGCCTCAACCTGGATGATGATGTATCTTGCTGCGTGGTTCACTTTCAAGTTCCGCTGGCCGTGGCTTGCCCTTATCCCCGCAGCCTTTGCTCTCATGACGAACATGACCTATCTGCCCTCCTCCCGATATCCAGTCCCACTGTCCTTCTTCCTGCTCTTCGCCATTCTTTTCATGAGCAGGATGCATTTCCTCCAGCGGACAACCCAGTGGCGGGTCCAGCGTTTGACGGAGAAGACCCCCAGGCGAGCGCACGTGGTCAACGCGCTGATCCTCACCAGCGTGGTGCTCGCTGTTGCCTGGGTCGTGCCCACGCAGCGGATCACCGTTGGGTTCCTGGAAGATGGTTATCGTACCGCCCGAAGTCCTTGGGTCGAGCTGGAGGATGACTTTGAGCGGGTCTTCGCCGGCATCGAGTCCAAGAAAGGCTCCCCTCTGCATAGCTTTGGCGATTCGCTGCCGTTGCGCGGTAGGGTGAGCCTGGGAACACAAGAGGTCTTTCTGGTTACCACGGACTTCCCTGCCTATTGGCGCGCTCAGAGCTACGATTTTTACGAGGGGCGTGGCTGGATCGCAAACCAGGACCAGCGTGAAAGCTTCGCTGCGGAGGAGGTCGCTGCGGCCTACGATGATGCCGGGTACCGGAAGCGGGAGGTTATCGCGCAGGAGGTGAGGCTTTCCTCGGAATCACCGATTATCTTCGCCGGTGGCCAGCCCATCGAGGTTAGTGTCCCTACGGAGGTGGAGATTGCGATCCCTCAGATCTTCGAGATTGACTTCGACAGACCGGATGAAAATGGGGACCTTCCCCAGGACCTCGCTGAGGTTGCCGCCCAGCTTCTCAGCTCTCGGCTCAGCTTAGAGGAGCTGTCCGAGTTCATCCCGTCCGAGACTACCGTCGTGAGGGAAACAGAGGGAACTTTGCTGCTCACCCGGCACTCCCCGCAGGTCCCCGACGTGTTGTCCGTAAAAAGCGCAAAGAGGCTGAAAGCCGATAGCTCTTACCAGGCTCTCTCCTCAATATCCGTGGCCACAGAGCGGGAGCTACGCTCCGCAGGCGATGTTTATCCCAAGTGGGTCACGGACAACTATCTGCAATTGCCTGATGGGCTGCCGGACAGGACCAGGCAGCTGGCTTTGGACCTGACGGAGGGGTTGGATAGTCCCTACGAAAAGGGTGTGGCCATCGTGGACTTCCTCCGTGGCTTCGAAGAGACGTTCAATATTGAGGCGCCGCCTTTGAACGTCGATGCGGTCGACTACTTTCTCTTCTCGATAAGGGCCGGGTATAGTGACTACTTCGCCTCCGCTACGGCGGTGCTCCTGAGGGCGACCGGAGTTCCGACTAGACTCGCCAGCGGGTACTCCACCGGTGAGTGGGACCCGGAGAGCAGCGCGTTCACGGTCCGGGTCTCAGACGCCCATAGCTGGCCCGAGGTCTTCTTTCCGACGTATGGATGGATCGCCTTTGAGCCTTCTCCCAGCAAGGCGCCTATCAACAGGGGCCCGTTGGCGGAGGTGGGCGGAGCTCCTGATACGCTCTCCGATGAGGATATCGAGGATATTCTCGACGACATCCTCTTTGACGAGGAAGAGTTCCTGCCGGATGACCTGCTCCCTCTAACATCCGAGCCGTTGGCGGACTTCGTTGGATCCATAGGCATCAAGATCGGCCTCGCCATCGGCAGCCTCCTTGGGGCCGTTGTCACGATTATGCTCTTGTTTGCGGCCCTGTGGCAGGTCAACTTCATCGGCCTTCCCTACGGGCCCGGCATGTACTCGCGCATGACGAAGCTGGGAGCTTTAGGGTGGAGAGCGCCTCACCGTACTGAAACCCCTATGGAGTACGCGACGGCGTTGGCTTCCACTGCCGCGCTAAGGTCCGATCGTACACGGGCGATTGCCCTGGGCTTTATGCGGAGTCGCTACGGAGCCCATCAGCCGAGCTCCGAGGAAAGAGACGAGATCGAGCGGGCGTGGCGAGGGATACGGAAATCCCTGGTCAGGCGGCTGCTCCGCCGCATCAACCCCCGGGAGATGCTGAGCCGAGGCAGCTAGCTGCTTCGCACCGATATCGTTGACCGCTCTCCGGCCGGATTCTCTACTTCCCCCCAACCTACCTGCCCCTATGAGGAAGCTCACTTATGGCTATGTCTTTGGACGGAGTACGCGACGTTGACCTTTCCCGTTACGCCCCTGGGTTCTATGTCTCCATGTACCTATCCCGGCTCAGTCTCCGGCTGGCCTGACGGAGGGCGGCGCAGCGCGAAGGCCTGGCGTATGCCAAAGACCAACCCCCCGATGATCAGGATGCTCAAGTAGGTGATCGACCGGTCCAGGAGGGTAACCCCCACGGCCTGATCTCTGGTCAGCGAAAGGACCAGAAGCCCCGTAAGCCCTCCTTCTACGAATCCCAGTCCGCCCGGTGTGAGAGGGATGGTGGTGAGCAGGGAGGCGGCAAGAGCTGCGAAAAGGATAAGGGACAGGCTCAATTCGAACCCCAGCCCCTCAACGACGAAGTAAAGGCGTGCCGCTTCCAGGAACCATATCCCAGCACTCAGCAGGATAAGCAGCGGAAGCCGATGGAAACTGCCGAGAGTCCCTTCTTGAAACCTGCCGTAGACGTGCTGCAAAGCCGTCGGAATAAACCGTGCAAGACGCATGCCAAAGATGCGCATAGCAAGCAGGACAGCCGCTCCCAGTGCAGCCAGGATTGAAGCCCCCAGGATGACTGATTTGGCGGTATCGCTTGTCTCATCCCGCAGAAGGCCGATGCTCGCCACGAGCAGCAGGGCGAAGACCACTCCGACGTCCATGACGCGCTCCGCAGCCACCGTCCCCACGGTCCTGGCAAAGCTGGCGCGCGACCGCCCCGTAACCAGATACGCCCTGTACGCGTCTCCGAGGCGGAACCAGGCCACAGAGTTGACGAGCCAGTTCATCAAGATCATGGAGCTGGCATTGGGTAGAGAGGGTTTCTTCGCGCCCTCGCGAAACGTACCCACGTTGCCAAGGAGTATCAGCCATCGATAGCCCCTGAGCGGAAAGGAGAGGTAATACAGGAAAAAGGCGAGCACGAGAAAGCCAGGTTGGCTCCTTTTGACGTGTCCCCAGGTCGCCGAGAGATCGATGTCGGACCTGGTGAGCAGAAAGGCGATAAAGGCTACCGCGAGGATGAAGGAGATGATGGTCGGAATAGCCAGGGACCGGCGACGCAGGGAAAAGCGTTGACCCGCCTGCGGTGGAGGCTCGGTGCTCTGTTGCTCAGAGGTCACGGTGTGCTCAGGCGGCTGCTTTCAATGGGCGCTTCTTAGGTATGCCGGTTCGCCGAGGGTACCGCAAGGGCGTTGGAGCCACCTTGTCTATGATGATCAGGCACCGGTCGTCGCCGAGCTCGAGGAGGGATAGGCGCCGGGGCTCCCTGATAGTTCCACCGAGCATGTCGATGGCAGCCGCGGCCGCCAGCATCTCGGGCTCGATGTCTCCTTTTTTGAGCGCTATCGCCATGCCTCCCGTCCTGCAGAAGGGCAGGGTGAGCTCCACGAGGGTCGGCAGTGGCGCCACTGCGCGCGCCAGCACCAGGTCGTAACCCTCGCGATGTTCGGGATCGTGCCCCAGTACCTCGGCCCGCGTGCAGAGCACCTCGATCTCCGTCTCCAGAGCATCGGCAACGTGGGTGAGGAACCGTGCCTTTTTCATAGTAGCTTCCACCAGTGTGAGACGAATGTCCGGATACAGAAGCTTCAGGGGAATTCCCGGTAGTCCGCCCCCGCTGCCCACATCGAGCACCCGTATCGATGCCTGAGGTGCACCGTCCAGGGCCAATGCGACAGTTAAAGAGTCCAAGAAATGGAGGGTCTGGACTCGGTCCCTATCCGTTATGGCTGTCAGGTTTACACGATGGTTCCACGCGACCAGCTCTTTGAAGTACAGCTCGAAACCGCCGATTTGTTGCGGTCCGAGCGTAAGCCCCATGCGTTGTGCCCCGGCTCTAAGCTTCTCCACTTTCCAGGGCCACCTCAAAAGCCGCCGCATATGCCGCCAACACTGTAGGATTATAGCACGGGGTCCCATCCTTTCTTTATCTGCGGAGAGGATGGCGGTCCGAGCAGGTGACCAACGGGCGGCGGCTACCCCAGGAAAGTTGCCATACCATCGTCACGAGGCCCTGCTATCCCCCGTTGCGAATCATGCATCCCGGCGGCAGGGTTGCTCGTATATATGGTGATCGACAATTCACGATATGAGGGGGATCACGATGTTTGGAGCCCTACGGCCGAGGTTACGGTTGACCATTGGCGCTCTTGGACTGGGCGTTCTGGTGCTGGTGCTTGCCGCCTGCAGCGGAAGCGACCCGACGGCGACACCGGCGCCCACTGCCACCGAGGTGCCGACAGCTACGCCCGAGCCGTCGGGCGATGCAATGATGGACGACAGTGATAGCCTGGTCATCGACCTGGGAGTCCTGAACGACTCCGGCCAATCCGGCACGGCGACGCTGACCGCCAAAGGCGAGCAGACAGAGGTGGTGGTCTCGGTTTCTGCGGGAGCGGCCGGGATAGCCCAGCCCATCCACATCCACGCCGGCACGTGCAGCACGCTGGGCGGCGTGGTCCACGCCCTGACCAACGTAGAGGGTGGCAATTCCACGACGACGGTGGACGTCTCCCTGGCGTCGCTGAAGAGTGGCGACTTCGCCATTAACCTGCACAAGTCCGCCGATGAGATCGCCGTCTATACCGCTTGTGGGAACATCACAGCGGGTGACGGAGCGATGATGGACGGCGGAGCGATGATGGACGACGATGGTAGCCTGGTCATCGACCTGGGAGTCCTGAACGACTCCGGCCAATCCGGCACGGCGACGCTGACTGCCAAAGGCGAGCAGACAGAGGTGGTGGTCTCGGTTTCGCCGGGAGCGGCCGGGATAGCGCAGCCCATCCACATCCACGCCGGCACGTGCAGCACGCTGGGCGGCGTGGTCCACGCCCTGACCAATGTAGATGGCGGCGCCTCCACGACGACGGTGGACGCCTCACTTGAGTCGCTGAAAAGTGGCGACTTCGCCATCAACCTGCACAAGTCCGCCGATGAGATCGCCGTCTATACCGCTTGCGGGGACATCACTGCGGGCGACGGAGCAATGATGGACGACGGCGATAGAGGCGGCGCGGTAGCGTCGGACATCGCCGGATTCGCGCTCGAGGACCTGACGGTCGCGGTTGGAACTACGGTGACCTGGACCAACCAGGACAACGCTGGGCATACCACCACCTCCGGGGCCTCCCCTGAGTCTGATGGCATCTGGAACAGCGCCGTTCTGACGCAAGGCCAGACGTTTACTCAAACCTTTGACACTGCGGGTGAGTTCGTCTACTTCTGTCGTATCCACCCGACGTCGATGAAAGCTAAAGTGACGGTGGAGCAGAAGACAGCCAACGTGGTTTCGGGCGATCCCAACGAAGGGTACTAAAGGCCATTCCAAAATCTCCTCTCTCATCAAGGGAGAGGAGATTTTGGATACCTCAAAACGGCTCCACCTTCTGGTCAGGAAAGCCGGAAGGTGGAGCCGTTTTCCGTTCGCTGCACCTCGATGCGCACGGGGAACTGCTCTTTCAGCTCCTCGATGTGCGTGATGACGATGATCCGCTCGAAATCGTCCTGGATCGCGCGAATGGCATCGACGATCTTGTCTCTTCCGAGAACATCCTGGGTGCCGAACCCCTCATCGATGAACAGGGTAGGAAGCGGCGCTCCGGCCCGTCTCGCCAGCAGCCGCGACAGGGCGATGCGCAGAGCGACGTTGATGCGGAAATTCTCGCCACCGCTGTAGGTCTCGTAGCTTCTCGGGCCCAGCTCGTCCGAGACGAGTATCTCCAGCGTCTCCTGGACCGCGTCTCGGGAGCGGAGGGCGGTCTGGGTCTCAAGCTTGAGGTGCATTCGGTTGTCGGTCATGCGCCCCAGCAGACTGTTGGCCTCCTCCTCGATTTCCGGGAGAGCAGACTCGATGATCAACGCCTGAATCCCTCTGCGCCCAAACGCGACGGCCAAATCGTCAAAGATCGAGAGCTCCTCCGCCGCCTGGGTCAACGTCTTCCGCTTCTCGTTGCGGCTGCCCTCTAGCTCGTCCAGGCGGGCCAGGTCACGCTGCGCGGCGCCAACCTCTTGTCGAAGGCGGTCTGCGTCGGCTCCCAGCGAGCGGCTTGCCTGTTCCTTGTCAGCCAGATTCTTCAGGACATGGGGAAGGGACTCCAGGTCTCGACCGAGCCCTTCGAGCCCTTGGCGTTCCCCGGTCACATCCCTCTCCAGGGAGCCCTGCTCCTTTTGGCTCTCCTCCAGTCGCTCCCGGGCCAGGGGCAGGCGGGCCTGCGCCTCTTCCAGCCGCCGGTGCCGCGCCTCCACAGGCCGCAGCTCCGCGTACGTCTCGCGGACCGCCGTGTGGGCCTCCTGATCGTAGTTGAGCTGCTCTATGGCGGCGGCCAAAGGTGACAGGGCTGCCTGCGCCTCCTCTGCGTAGGCACGCTCCTTCAAGCTCTGTTCCACGAGGGCCAGGGAGGCCTCGGCATCGGGAGTTTCCTTGGCCGCGAGGGTGGCCTGGTCCAGGGTCAGCCGCAGGGCGCCGGCTTTCTGCATGAGGGGCGCCCGATCGCTCTTGAGACGGCCCTCCACACCGGCGAGTCGCTTCCTCGTGTCCTGTTCCCGCTGCTCAAGGCGGGCTACCTCCACCTCGTTCTCTCGGAAGGCATCCCTCTTTGCCGTGCCTCGGGCGTCATAATCGTTGAGCACATCTTCGCACCGGTCCAGTCCCAGCTCCGTGCCGCACAGGGGACAGGTCCCCTCCCCTGCCCGTAGCCGCTCCATCTGGGCCCTTATCTCATCCATCTCCTCGCGGAGACGCCCGTTGACGCTCTTCCTGCCGGCGCTTTCGCCGGATAACGATTGGAGCTCGGCGCGGGCGGTCTCTGCCTCGCTGTCAAGGTTATCCAATGTCTTGAGGGACTCGTCCGCCGCTGCAAGGTCCGCCGCGGCCGTCTCCAGACCATCCGAGCGAGAGCGCAGGCCCTGCAATCTCTCAGCGGCGATCCGCTGCTTCGATTCCACCTCCGTTCTCGCCCGGTCTATGGCCCTTTCTAGCTCGGTCTGACTCTGGCTCAAACGCATGAACTCGCCGGCCTTGGCGTCCAGGTCTTCCCTTCGGGCGGACGCCTCCTGCAGGCGTTGGTAGGCGGGGACGATCTCCGCTGCGTCGCCGACCACCGCCTCGTCCTCAGTGATCTCCTTCTGAAGAGCATCGCTCCTTTGACGTATCCGGGACAGCTCGGCCTCCCGCTGCCCGAGGCGCAGCAGCGCCTCTTCGCGCTGACCTTCTTTGATCTCCAGAAGCTGGCGCTCCAGCCGCAGCCGCTGCGTCTCCGACTCTTGGGACTGGAGGCTAGCCTCCCGCTCCGTAAGGGCGGCTTTCACGGCTTCGAGCTCCGTCCTATACTCCTCACGCCGGCCAAGCTCTCGGCCGAGCTCCTCAATGGCCATCTCCAGCGCCTTGCGGCTCTCCCGGCATCGTCTGGCCTCCTCTCGGGCTCGCTCCTCCAGGGTGTCGTAATAACCGAGGTTGAGGATCTCGGCGAGGACCTCCTTGCGCTTGTCCGGCGACTTGATGGTAAACTCATCAGCCCGACCCTGCACCAGGAACGCGGTGTTGACGAAGGTGTCGAAGTCCATGTGGAGAAGCTGGTTGATCTTCCGCTGAGTTTCCGGGATGGTGTTGGCGGTTATCGGCAGGAAGTCATCGCCGGTGGACAGGGCAAGCTCCAGGACGCTGCGTCCGGCGCGGCGGCCTGCGACCTTCGCCCGCTTGCGCAGGACCCGGTACAGGTCCCCCGCCACCAGGAACTCCAGCTCCACCTCCATTTCGTCACGGCCCACATGAATCAGGTCGTCAGTGGAGCGGGTGCGGGCGGCCAGGCCCCACAGGGCCCAGGTGATGGCGTCCAGCAGGGCCGACTTTCCGGCCCCGTTGTCTCCGCACAGGCAAGCCACGTGCACCCCGTCCAGCAGCAAGGGGGGCACGTCGTCCTGGTAGCACATGAAGTTGCGGATCTTCAGCTTGTAAGGAATCATTGGCTCGGGTGGATTGTAGCGCAGAGCCGCTTCCCGTCCAAGGGATCGTTGACCCGGTAGTTGGGCCGCCCTTAGAATGGGGTCAGGCCCTTCCATGGAAGGGCGGGGGAGAGGCTCCAAGGGAGAGGCAGATGTTCCAGGCGCTTTCAGACAAGCTCAACGGTGTTTTCCAAAAGCTGGGTCGCAGAGGCCGGCTCACGGAAAAAGATGTCGATGAGGCCCTTCGGGAGGTCCGCGTCGCCTTTTTGGAGGCCGACGTCAACTTCAAGGTTGCCCGAGAGTTCGTCGCCAGAGTGAAGGAGCGGGCCCTCAAAGTGGAAGTCCTGGAGAGCCTGACCCCCGCTCAACGTGTCCTCAGCATCGTCAACGAGGAGTTGACGACGGTACTGGGCGGCGCCCAGAGCAAGCTCACGGCCGCCAGCCAGCCGCCCACCGTCGTCATGCTCATCGGCCTTCAGGGCTCCGGCAAGACCACCGCTGCGGCAAAGCTGGGGCTAAACCTAAAGGGCCAGGGCCAGCGTCCGTTACTGGTAGCCGCCGACGTGAAGCGACCGGCGGCCGTTGACCAGCTGGTCTCCTTGGGCAAGCAGACCGGCATCGCGGTGTATGAAGAGGGGACCTCCTCCTCCGGCACGGATGTCTGCAAGCATGCCATGGGCCGCGCCAAAGAGCTGGGGGCGTCCTGGGTAATCCTGGATACTTCCGGGCGGCTCCACGTCGATGAAGAGATGATGTCGGAGCTGGTGGAGATCAAGAAGCAGGTAAAGCCCCACGAGGTCCTGCTCGTGGTCGACGCCATGACCGGCCAGGACGCCGTCAACGCTGCCACTGAGTTCAACGAGAAGGTGCCCCTAACCGGTCTGGTCCTGACCAAGATGGACGGCGACGCCAGGGGTGGCGCGGCGTTGTCTATCAATTCTTTCACGGGCATCCCCATCAAGTTCATGGGCGTCGGTGAAAAGGTGGAGGCACTGGAGGTCTATCATCCCGACCGGCTTGCCTCGCGGATACTGGGTATGGGTGATATGGCGACCCTCGTGGAAAAGGCAGAGGCCGCCGTCGATGAAGCTGAGGCGAAGGTTCTCGAAAAGAAGATGCGCACCGCGACCTTCGACCTGGAGGACATGCTCGGGCAATTGCGACAGATCAGCAAGATGGGCTCTCTGACGCAGATGCTGGAAATGGTCCCGGGCCTCGGCGCTCTGGCGAAACGGCTCCCTACCCAGGGGGTGGATGACCGTCAGCTCGCAAAGACGGAGGCCATGATTCTCTCCATGACGCCCAAGGAACGCCAGCGTCCCGAGATTATCGGCGGCAGCCGGAGGAAGAGGATCGCCAGGGGAAGCGGCACGAACCCGGGCGACGTGAATCGTCTGTTGGGCCAATTCGAACAGATGCGAAAGATGTTCAAGCGCATGTCCACGGGTAAGGCCAGAGGGCCCTTTGGCGGCGCGCGCGACCTGTTCGGTTAACGAAGAAGCCCCCTGCGTCAGACGCAGGGGGCTTCTCTATTGATCGAGTACGTGACTCCCTTGTTGTATTGACCGGCTCGCCTAATCCAGGAAGTCCTTGAGCTTCTTGCTGCGGCTGGGATGTCGCAGCTTTCTGAGGGCCTTGGCCTCGATCTGGCGTATCCGCTCACGGGTTACTCCGAATTCTCGGCCCACCTCTTCCAGCGTGCGGCTGCGGCCGTCCTCCAGGCCGAAGCGGAGCTGCAAGACCCGCTGCTCCCTGTCATGCAAGGTATCGAGCACCCTCTCCACCTGCTCCTTCAGGAGCTGATGGGAGGCGGCGTCGGCCGGTGCCAGAGCACTGCGGTCTTCGATGAAGTCCCCAAGATGGGAGTCCTCCTCCTCACCTATCGGCGTCTCCAGGGAGACCGGCTCCTGTGATATCTTGATGATCTCGCGCACCTTCTCCGGGGAGATCTCCATGCCTTCGCTGATCTCGTCGTTGGTGGGCTCTCGGCCGTACTCCTGCACCAGGCGGCGACTCACCCGAAGGAGCTTGTTGATCGTCTCCACCATGTGGACTGGGATGCGGATAGTCCGAGCCTGGTCCGCGATGGCCCGAGTGATGGCTTGCCGTATCCACCAGGTAGCGTAGGTGCTGAACTTGTAGCCCTTTCGATAGTCGAACTTCTCCACGGCGCGGATGAGTCCGATATTCCCTTCCTGGATCAGGTCCAGAAGAGACATGCCTCTCCCGATGTATCTCTTGGCGACGCTGACCACCAGCCGAAGGTTGGCCTCCGTCAGGTGACGTTGTGACCGCTGGCCGTCCTCGCGTATTCCAGAGAGATAGCTCCTGAACCGGAATTCGTGGTCACGGAGGCGGTCTCGGACCCCCGCCTCGTTGAGCCGCTCCCGGAGGTGACTCATCGGCACCTCTTCTCCAATGATCTTCACGGCGTCCGGGGGCATGGTGCGGCTATCGGCGGAGAGGTCCAGGATGCCCTCTCGGGCACTGTACTCTTCACCGAGAGCGTTGCCGATATCTTCGACGAGGGCCTCCATCCACTCAGGTTGCAGGTCCCCATCCAGACGACCACGGAGCGTCTCATCGAAGACCAGCGTGGAGAAGGCGGGGTCGGGTGGCATCTCGTATCGTGGGGCGAGGAAGCGGAACAAGGGATGAGAGGCGTCCAGCGCCTCGATCATCCGTATCACGATATCGGAGGACCTGGGAGAGGCCGCCAGCTCCTCGGCCAGTACGTTATCCAGACGCTGGATACGCTTGCGGGCCTCCATCTTCTTGGCCAGCGTCCGTTCGTCCTTGGCGGTGAGCAGTGTGACGCGACCGATCTCTCGGAGGTACATCCGGACGGGATCGTCCAGCATGTCCTCCTCTTCGACGTCGCTGCTCTTCTGCTCTTCAGGCTCAGCGTCCTCAGACCCTTCCTCTTCCACGACCTCGACACTCACAGGAGGAGGTGGAGACCAGCCTTCCTGGTCTCTCTCCGGCTCTACGATGCTGATCCCGCTTTCGGACAGGGTCTTCGAGAGAGCCTCAGACCTAGCTGACTCCTCCTGGTTTTCCTCGTCCATCAGCCCCAAAATATCGTCTGCGGCTTTTCCGCGTCTTCTTTGAGCCATATCCTAATCCAGCCTCTCCGCGCTTTTAGCTGGCCTGCCTTCGAGCGCAGTCCAACGCTATTCCTTATCTACCTGTCTATTCGCCTCGGTCCACGGCGACTCGTTTTGCTTTCAGCTCTTCGGCCAAGATTGACCCCTGCTCCATAGATATCATCCCGGCCGCGTACTGCTCCGAAAGCGCTTCAACTTTCAAGTTGGTCAGTCGCGTCACAAATCTCCCGTTACACTCCTTAAGCCCGTGCTCTCTGTCGGCGTAGTTTGCGGCGGGAAGCGGGTACTCGAGAAGGGCATCCACCTGGTGATACAGCTCCGGGTCCAGCTCTTCCTTCAACTCTTCCACGTGACGCCCCGCGGAAAGGAACCGAAAAATCTCCTGCGTGTGGGCTTCCGAGAAATGCTCGGGGCTGAGGGGGGAAGCTATGCCTAGATGCTCGGGGTAGCGCAGTAGTGTGGCCACGTACCACGCCTCCATGGGGTCGTGGACTGCTTTAGCTAGCTGCGCGGGTCCCTGCTCAGGCCGCTCCCTGCGACCTCCGCGACGCGACCCTAAACGTTTTGGCCCGCCAACAGCCACCCTTATTACATTTTCCTCTTCTTTGAGCACTTGCGCAAGTTTTTTGATTCTTTCATTCTGTTCGAAGATGTTCGGGGCATTGTGGATAAACGGAGCGAGCCTCTGGGTCAACGAATCCTTGCCCCGCGTCGTGGCAATATCGAACCGGGCGGCGGCGGCCTGAAACACATAATCGATCACATCCGTTGCAGAGCCGATCAGCTCCCGCCACGTATCCGGCTGCTCGCGGATAAGCAGGTCAGGGTCCTGACCCCGTGGGAGGTCCATGACGCGTAATGTGAGCTCGCGAGTTGCGTCGGGGCCAGTAAGGCGCGCCGACGAGACGGCCTGCCCGGACGGGCGGTCCATGATCCTCCAGGAGCTTTCAAGACTACGGAGGGTCGCCTCCTCCCCCGCCGCGTCCGGGTCCAGCGCCAGCACGAAGGTGCCCACCAAACGCTTGAGGGAGGCCACATGCCGTTCCGTTAAGGCGGTGCCCATGGAAGCGACGACATTGGTAAAGCCGTTCTGATGGGCCGTCAGCACGTCCATGTAGCCCTCGACGATAACCGCCATGCCCTCATGCTTGATCCCCTCTGCGGAGCGATGCAGCCCGTACAGGATGGAGCCCTTGTCGAACAGCTCGCTCTGGGGGGAGTTGATGTATTTGGGGTTGGAGCTGTCCAGGGCTCTCGCGCCAAAGCCCAGATAGTCGGACCGAGCATCCTGGATGGGAATCATGAGGCGGCCGCGGAAGAAGGCAAAGGAGCCCGAGCCGTCATCTCGTTGTCTGACCAGCCCCGCTGCATGCAGCTCTGGCTCAGTGTAGCCGTGCCCTTGGAGGCGCCGTTGCAAGAGGCCAACCCCCTCGGGGCTGTATCCCAGACGGAAGTCCTCGATCGTCTCCGGCAGTAGCCCCCTGGTTTGAAGGTACTGTCGTGCCCCTGCTGCCTCATCCGACTTCAAAAGAGTTTCGTGATAGAAGAGGGCGGCGTCACGGTTTAACTCCTTCATGCGCACCATGCGGTCGGACCGTTCCCTGGACGCCTTCGGGGGCGCCAGGGTCACTCCGGCGCGATCGGCAAGGGTCTTCAGCGCCTCCCCGAACTGGGCGCCGTCCCGCCGCATGACAAAGGTAAAAACGTCACCACCCGCGGCGCAGGCGCCAAAGCAGTGCCATGACTGCCGGTCCGGAAATACGTAGAAGGAAGGTGTGCGCTCGTTATGGAAGGGGCAGTTGGCCTTGAAATTGCGTCCTGACGCCTTCAGCGGGACCTGCTCGCTTACCAGGTCTACGATGTCGACTTTTTGCTTGATCTCTTCTGTCTGAGTCATCGTCCTTTTTCCCTACCGACGGCCAGGCCGGTTGGTCCTGGCGAGGATGGGGCTCCAGCGTCCTGAGTTGTTAATCCGTCGAACAACGGGCGCCACAGCCTGTCATGCTGAATGAAGTGAAGCCTCTGGTGGGGAGGTATTCCCCCACCCTAGATTCTTCGCTCACGCTCAGAATGACCTATGCGGCGAACTTCCAGGACATCACGCTGGGTAGTCTATCCCAGCCGCCGGGCCCCGCGCCAGCGTTTACGACTCGCTAGCGATCGGCAGGGAGATGGGGACACCCTGCTCCATGAAGCCTTCGGTGATGCCCGGCATGACCGCCTCTCCCACCCGCAGGGCGTAGACGTCGGTCATGCCGGCGATGTAGTCCAGTGCCATGCGCTCCGGCGCCTCCCCCTGGATGCTGTAGCCCTCCGGTATCTGATCGGGATGGTCCAGGAAGTGCTGGTACAGAAGCCGTATGAGCTGTCTGGCGCGTTCAGCCTGTTCGGTGCGGCTGGCGGGTGTGTAGACACGCTCAAATAGAAAATCTCGGATGGTGTTGGCGGCCGCGCTGACCTGGGGGCTCATGCGAATGACCGGGTGCTCATCTTTGGCGACGGGAACGTCGCCTGAGGCCGCCCACGACGCGGTAATGATATCTGCTGTCAGCGCCTCCACGCGATTGTGGCTGCCAATCCCCAGGACGGCTGCGGCCGACTCAGGCAAGTCCTCTTCTCGGATCAGCCCCGCGCGGATCGCATCGTCCGTGTCGTGATTGATATAGGCCAGGGCATCGGCGATCTTAGCGGCCTGGGCCTCCAGCGTATCGATCTCCGGGTTGGTGGTCCCTTCGATGCCGGACCTGCCCTTGGAGTGGCGGAGAATGCCCTGCCTTACCTCCCAGGTAAGGTTGAGTCCCGCGCCGTCGTTCTCCAGGACCTCCACCACCCGCAGGCTCTGGCGGTTGTGCCGAAAGCCTCCTGGGACTAGCTCCGCCAGGGTCGCCTCGCCCAGGTGGCCGAAGGGGGCGTGCCCAAGGTCATGCCCCTTGCAGATGGCCTCGGTCAGGTCCTCGTTGAGATTCAGGGCCCGCGTCACCGTACGCGCGATCAGGGAGACCTCCATGGTATGGGTCAGCCTGGTCAGATAATGGTCGCCCAGGGGCGATAGAAAGACCTGAGTCTTGTGCTTCAGGCGACGGAAGGCTTTGGAGCGGACGATCCTGTCCCGGTCTTCCTGGAATGGAATCTTGAACGGGTGTGGCGGCTCGGTCCGTTGTCGTCCGCGGGAGGCCGCACCCCTGGCGGCGTAGGGGGAGAGGGCCTCTTCCCGTTTTTCAAGTCGCTCTCGTACCGGTTTCAGTGGCACCGTAGATGCGCCTTTTGTCGCTGTATAAGCGGACGATTGGTTTGGGCCAGCCGACTTGGAGAGCCCCAAGTTAAGGGATTGGCAGCGCAGACATCGTGGCTTTAGATTATACCTACGGCCCGAGCCCCATGTCTACGTGGGTAAGGCGCTGGGACGCCGAGGATACCTAAAGACCCTGAGGCGAGTCCGGTGGTGGCTGGCAAGCCCCCCTCCCTCCAGCTCCCTCGCCGCCAGGCGGAATGCCTGCGGGCGCTGCCCGCCCGTCTGCTATCATGGGTCGTCATGAAGATAGACGCGCATGTTCACGTCTTTTCTCCCGCTGTCGTCACCGAACGGGACCGGTACCTGGACCGGGATTTAACCTTCCGGTCTCTGTACAGAGAGCCCAAAGCCAGGACCGGTTCAACCGAGGAACTGCTGGACAGTATGGACCGCTGCGGCATCGACCGGGCGGTGCTGGTGAACATCGGCTGGACCACCCAGGAGCTGTGCCGGGAGAGCAACGAGTACCTTTTGGAATCGGCCCAGCGCTGGCCGTCTCGGCTAAGCGCCTTTTGCAGCGTAAACCCCCTGGCCGGGACCCAGGCGGTGGAGGAGGTCGAGCGTTGCGCCCGGCGCGGGGCTTGCGGCATCGGGGAGCTGCACCCGGACACCCAGGGCTTCGATCTTGGGGACCCCACGGTGATGGGCCCGGTCATGGAAGCTGCCGCCCAGTACGGGCTGCCCGTGCTCACCCACGCGTCGGAGCCGGTAGGGCACGCTTACGCGGGCAAAGGCTTGGTGACGCCGCACGTCCTGTATCGCTTCATTACCAACTTCCCGGAGGCGCGTATCATCTGCGCCCATTGGGGGGGAGGCCTTCCCTTCTACGCGCTGATGCCAGAGGTGCGGCAGGCCATGGTCAACGTCTCTTTCGATACCGCAGCCTCTGCATTCCTGTACGAGCCGGAGGTGTTCGAGCGGGTCACGGCCCTGGTCGGCCCTCAGAAGATCCTCTTCGGCACAGACTTTCCCCTCATCAAACAGGAGCGGCTGCTGCGTCAGGTGACCGAGTCGGGCCTGGCGGATGAGGCGCAGGAGGCCATCCTGGGAGGGAACGCGGCCAGGATGCTGGGACTGGCGCCGGACTAGCGCTCTTATCGGATGATCCCGTCAAAACCCTTCCAGCCTACCTCCAGCCGGGACTGGACATCATCTTTGTCGGCATCAACCCCGGTTTCCATTCGGCGGAGGTCGGCCATTATTTCGCCACTGGCAGAAACCGGTTCTGGCCCGCGTTCAACGCCGCCGAAATGACTCCTGTACCCCTCGGCCCTGAGACCGACGACCAGGTCCTCCGGTACGGCATCGGCTTTACCGACGTGGTGAAGCGTCCGACCCGGAGCATGTCCGAGCTGAAAGCTGCGGAGTTCAACGAGGGGGCGGAGGTTCTTCTGAAAAAGCTGCTTGGATTTCAGCCGAGGCTCGTTTGCTTCAATGGGATCAGCGGATACAACAACTTCTTGAGATACACCGAGGGTGTGCCCGGCAAGTCTGTCCCAGGCCTCCAGGAGCGGCGTATCGGCCACGCGAAGGTCTTCGTCCTGCCCTCCACCAGTCCGGCCAATGCCAGAGTGCCCCTGGTGGAAATCGTGCGGTGGATGAAGGAGCTCAGAGGCATGGCGGTGGACATTAAGGAAGAGTGATGGAGAAGGTCAGGGCCTTCATAGCGATTGAGCTGGACGGGGCCATGCGAACGGGCCTCGACGCTCTACAGCGCCGACTCAAGGAATCCGTGGCGTTCCCGGTGGGGTGGGTCAGGCCCGAAGGCATCCACTTGACCCTCAAGTTCCTGGGCGACGTCTCCGACGGCGACCTAGACAAGATCCGGGAGGCTCTGACGAGGGCCTCCACAGGCTCTCAACCACTGCATATCTCCCTGGGCGAGCTGGGAGGCTTTCCCACGTTAGGACGGCCTCGGGTACTCTGGGTTGGCTTGAGCGGGGATGTCGCTGCGCTCGTGGAGCTCCAGCGGCGGGTGGAGGCGGAGGTTATCAGCGTCGGCCTTCCCGCGGAGGAGCGTGGCTTCCAGCCGCACCTGACGCTGGGTCGGGTGCGGCAACAAGGCTCTACCAAGGCCGTCCTGGACCCGGACCGCCTCGGAACGCCGCCCGATGTGGCGGAGCTGGGACAAACGGTCGAGCGGGTCAGCCTCATGAGGAGCGACTTGCGCCCGGCGGGGGCCGTATATACTCGGTTGGCCGAGTTCGTTCTTGGCCGAGCAGCTTCCGGCTAACCGTTTGAACGACCACGACTCGGTTGCAGGTCGATCATGTTTCGGGTATCCTAACGAGAGCTTCCCGATAGAAAAGTAAGGTCTATGGACGTCGTCTCCCTGGAATCCCGGCCGCGCGCGTTACTCGGCAAAAAATGTCGGTATCTCCGGCGCAGCGGCATCACCCCCGCGAACCTGTACGGCGCGGGCGTCGAGTCCATCGCTATTCAGATAGACTCTCGGGCGCTCCAGCAGGTGATGGCGACCACCTCAAGAAACACCCCCGTTCAGATTAGCATCCTGGGAGAGGCAGAGCCCCGAACGGCGTTCATCTGGAAAACCCAGCGTGACCCCATCACGGACCAGGTTCTCCACATAGACCTGTACCACGTCGAAGCGACGCGCCGCATGCGCGCGGATGTGCCACTGGTTTTGGTGGGCGTCGACCCGGACCTGGAGAAGCTCGACAAACGCGTCACCCAGTTCATAAACTCGGTCTCGGTAGAGACCTTGCCCTTGGACCTTCCCACCTCCTTCGAGGTGGACTGCTCCGCCCTCAATGAGATCGACGACGAGGTTCGGCTGGCTTCTGTCGCGATCAGTGACAAAGTGACGCTGCTTACGGACCCCGAGGGCGTGATAGCCAGAGTCACGGTGATCACGGTGCTGGCCGAGCCCGAGCCGGAAGAGGAGGAAGGGGAGGCCGCCGCACCTGGGGAGGAGGCGGCGCCAGCCTAGGGAGCAGCCGCGCCGGTGGACTCTTCAGCTTCGGAGTCGGCGGAGGGGTGACGACCCGCCTCAGCTGGGAAGCTTCGCTCCTACGAAGTCCCCACGGCCCGCGACGAACTCACGGGCCGTCATGGTTCTCCGGCCCGCCGGTCTGACCTTCATCAATAGCAGTATCCCCCGTCCCGTCGCAACGCCTATCGCGTCACCTTCCTGCCCTCGCGCTGCTCCATGACGCACCCGCACCACGGTCCCCGCCTCATGGTCCAGCCCTTGCATCTCCAGCCCTTCCAGTATCTCGACCCTGTTGCCGTGCCACGACGTATAGCAGCCCGGCCACGGCTGGAACGCACGGACCTTCCTCGCCAACTCCTCAGCAGGGCTGTCCCAATCGATCTCCCCATCCGCTTTCCTCAAGAGCTTCGAGTACGTCGCCGCGTCCTCGTCCTGCGGCGAGGCCGTCACCATGCCCTCTAACCAGAGAGGAAGCGTCTCTACCAGTAGCGCGGCCCCTAGGCTCGCCAGCCTGCGCTCAAGACTCTCCGTCGTGTCAAGCGGTCCGATCGTCTCCGCCCGCCGCGCCAGGATCGGCCCGCTGTCCATACCCGCATCGAGCAGCATGATCGTGACACCCGTGCCCTTCTCGCCCGCCAGGATGGCCGTCGCGACCGGGGAGGGGCCGCGGAACTTCGGCAACAAGGAAGGGTGGATGTTCACAGCTCCTTTCGCCGGGATATCGAGCACACGTTGAGGCAGTATCTTCCCGTAGGCGGCAACCGCTATGCTCTCCGGCCGCAGGGAGGCCAACTCATCGACAGCGGCCCTGGAGGCGAAGGAAGGCGGCTGGAACACGGCCAACCCGCGTTCCAGCGCCCAGCCCTTGACGGGAGACGGGGCAACCTTTCGGCCACGGCCGGCGGGCTTGTCCGGCTGCGTATACACACCAACGACGGCATGGCCCGCTTGCACCAGCGCTTGCAGCGCTGGCACGGCGAACTCCGGGGTCCCCATGAACACGATTTTGGCCACGGCACGCCGATTATAGGGCCCTTTCACACCCCCCGCAACGGCCACTTTGCTTTCCACGGCACCCGACAAATTACCAGGTTACTAACCTGTTTGTGGTTTCGTGATACCTCCAACAATTGGTCAGAATCTGCCCCACAAGGCCCTTGACCCACCCCCCGGCTCTGCGTAGCTTAGTTGCTGTGGTCATCGCCGGAGCTAGCTCCCGCGGTGAGCGACGCCGAAGGCCACGAGCCGCCCCGAAACTAGGTCAAGCGGGGGCTTGTACCCGGGGAGCACTGCCCGCCCCCACCGTCTTTTATCGTTCTTTTTTGTTACCAAGAGGAGGATGCCGCCGATGGGTACAGGTTCCGCAAAAGAGCTCTGGGAGTCATGTTTGGGCTCACTGCAGATGGAGGTCACCCGCCACAATTACGACACCTGGCTTAGGAACACGGTCGGGCTGGAATGGCAAGACTCAGCATTGACCGTCGGGGTCCCCAACGCATTCGTGGCCGAATGCCTGGAGAAACGGCTGGCGCCCCTCATCAAAAAGACCGTGTCCGGCGTGGCGCAGCGTAGCGTTGAAGTCCAGTACCAGGTACATCAAGCCGGGACCATGGCCGCCCCTGAGCTCATCGGCCAAGGTAGCCCAGAGCCTGCCGCACAGCCAAAGCCCAGGGTCGTACTTCACCGGTCGCCCCTCAACCCCCGCTACACCTTTTCCTCCTTTGTCGTGGGCAAATCCAACCGTTTCGCCCATGCGGCCGCCATGGCAGTGGCTGAAAATCCTGGCCAAAGCTACAACCCGCTCTTCATACACGCTGGTGTTGGCCTTGGCAAAACGCACCTGATCCATGCCATCGGCCACACCATCAGAGAGAAAAACCTTGAGTTTCTCTACGTCAGCGCCGAGCAGTTCACCAATGACTTCGTCTCGGCCCTTCGCGATAACAAAGCTGAGGCCTTCCGCAACAAGTACCGGACCATTGACGTTCTCCTCATCGACGACATCCAGTTTATCGCGGGTAAGGACCACTCCAGGGAGAGCTTCTTCCATACGTTCAACGACCTCCACGCGGCCAACAAACAGATCGTCATCACGGCGGACAGCCGGCCTAAGTCCATACCTCTCGTGGAGGAGCGGCTAACGTCGCGGTTCGAGGGGGGCCTGATCGCCGATATCCAGGCCCCTGAGCTGGAGACCAGGCTTGCCATCCTGGATGTCAAGGCGGCTCAAGCGGGCCTGCGTCTGGGGGCCGATGTCGCCAACTTCATCGCCCGTAAGGTCTTACGTAACGTCCGCGAGCTGGAGGGGGCCCTGAACCGGCTGCTGGCAGCAGCGCGGCTCACCAACCGACCCATCGACATGGAGCTCGCTCAGCAGGCTATCGCGGACATCCCATCCTCCTCCCCTCGTAGGACTCATTTCGTTCCCCCCGCTGTGCTCCAAGCAGTCGCTGCTTTTTACGGCATCTCCCTAGAGGCCTTGACCAGCCCGAGCCGCAAAAAAGAGATTGTCCGGGCCAGACAGGTCACCGCCTACCTTCTTCGGGAAGAGACTTCACACTCCCTCGCCGATATTGGGAAGCTCCTGGGCGAACGTGGTCATACAACGGTGCTCCGGTCCCATGCCAAGGTTGCGGCTGACCTCAACGTCAACTCCACCTTGCGTCACGAGATCGCCGAGATGCGCACTACCCTTGAAGAGCGCCACTTGGAGTCAGCTTAGCCCATCGAGTCCCTGCCAGATCACGTTGTTTAAACGTTTACCCTTCTCAGCGGCTGTGCGTAACTAGTGCCTTATTGTGCGCAACTCACTGCTGCTGTGCGCTACTGATAAACCGGTCCTCCCCAATGCAGCCACCTAAACACATCTGGACGCAGTCTCTCGTATAAAGAAACCCCTCGCGCACATCGCGGCTACGCGATAAATACAGGAGTCCGCCCGGGTAACGCACTGACTGAACAAGACTAGTATGATTACAATTACTACTAGTACTAAAGTATTTCTATGATTGACATTACAGACATAACAGTAAGAGCAGGAGACGGTGGTGACGGCATGGTGAGCTTTCGTAGAGAAAAGGGTGTCCCAAAAGGAGGCCCGGATGGCGGAGATGGGGGCAACGGTGGCAGCGTGTTCCTGGTGGGATCTTCGTCCATGGCTATGCTGGCGGCCTTTAAGCATAAACGTGAGTATCACGCAGCGCGCGGAGAGAATGGCCGAGGTAAAGACCAGCACGGGAAAAGTGGCGCTAACCTTGATATTGCTGTTCCCTGTGGTTGTGTTGTATCACGCCATAGAGGAAAGATAGGCCTGGAGACGATGGGGGAGGTGCTTGACGACGGACAGAGGCTTCTAGTGGCCCAGGGGGGGGGGGGAGGACTTGGTAACGCCGCGTTCGCGACTGCCATTCAAAGAACACCATACGTAGCTGAGAGGGGCAGCAAAGGACAGGAGGGGACATACCGATTGGAGTTGCGGCTACTTGCGGATGTGGGGATTATAGGCAAGCCAAACGCGGGTAAGTCAACGCTGCTGAGCGCCGCGTCGGCTGCAAGACCTAAAGTAGGTGCCTATCCTTTCACGACGACGGAGCCACAGTTAGGTGTTGTGTCGGTAGGGTGGAGAACCTTCATCATGACTGAAATTCCGGGTCTTCTCGAAGGCGCCCACCTGGGGATCGGGCTAGGACACGAGTTCCTGCGGCATGCTACACGGACACAGGTCCTGGTCCACCTCGTTGACGGGTCGGTCGAGGATGTTGCTGGAGCGTTACGAGATGTGAATGAGGAACTGAAAGCCTATGGGGGAGGCTTGGACCAAAAGCCCCAGATCATTGTCGTCAACAAGGATGACCTGCCGGAGGTGGCATCGCGGAGAGAGGATATTGCGAAGGACCTAAGCGAGGTGGAGTGGCCGGTGTACTTCATCTCGGCGGCGGCGCAGACGGGGATAGAGCCCGTGCTGGCGAAGGCTGCAGAGGTGCTGCTCGCGGTGGAGAAACCAAAACCGCTGCCTGTGGCTGCCTTGGAAGCTCAACCGGAGGGGAGCCAGGGTCAACCAGTGGTACTGGTAGAGGATGGGGTATATGTCGTGCTGAATGACCAGGCCGTACGACTGGTTGCCGGTAGCGACCTTGGCCGATGGGCAGGGCGGGCCCAGGTGAAGGTACACCTGGACAAGTTGGGCGTGACGCAGGCGGCGGAAGCCGCTGGGATCCAGCCCGGCGATACGGTGAGATTCGGCGATATTGAGCTGGAGTGGTAATCGATGAAGCGGGGAGTCCTGGGGGGAACGTTCAATCCGGTACACAATGGGCATGTTATGGTGGCCGAAGAGGCCAGGTCCAGGTTAGGCTTGACTGAGGTCATCCTGGTGCCGGCGGGAGAGCCGTGGATGAAGCAAGACGATGAGCTGGCCCCAACGGAGAATCGATGGGAGATGGTGCTCCGGGCAACGGCCCACGACCCGGCTCTGGTGGCATCGCGGGTGGATATCGAGCGCCCCGGTCCGTCCTACGCGATCGATACGCTGGGCGACTTGATGAAGGAATTCCCAGACACTTCCGATTACCGGTTCATCATGGGTATGGACGCGCTTTTATTGCTCCCAATGTGGAAGGAGCCGGCCAAAATGCTAGGCTTGTGCAGGGTGGCCGTGGTCACGAGGCCTCACGTCGATATGGAAAAGGCCGTTGCTGCGGTGAGCAGGGAACTCCCCGGGGTGATGGAGCGGATTGATTTCATGGAAGGGCTAAAGATCGATATCAGCTCCACCGACATCCGGCGCCGCTGCAAGGAAGGCAGCTCGATCGGGGGCCTTGTCCCGAAAGAGGTGGAGGCGTATATACAGGAGCACGGCCTCTATGCATAGGGCCGGCCCGGACTTGGAGGCGCCATGGCAAGTGTCGATCCCAGGCTAGTTCGCCTGAAGGAATTGCTGGAGCAAAAGGCCATCCTCCATGGCGATTTCACCTTGACGTCGGGGAAGAAGAGCCCCTATTACTTCGACGGACGGCTGGTCACGCACGACGCTGAAGGCATCACGCTGATCGGGGAGCTGGTACAGGAGATACTGCAAGGGGCCGGCGTGGATGCTGTAGGCGGCCCCTCGGTGGGTGCAAACCCCATCATAACGGCAACCCTTATCGCCTCACACAGAGCGCATCAGCCCCTGGACGGCTTCTTTGTACGGCCGGAACGGAAACAGTACGGCACGGGGAAGCTGATAGAAGGGACCCTGCCATCAACCCCCGGCGCCGCGGTGGCCATCGTAGAGGACTCTGTCACCACGGGAGGCTCACTGCGTCGGGCCATCGAGGCGGTGGAGGCGGAGGGCTACCGGGTCGGCAAAGTCGTGGTCGTGGTGGACCGGCGCCAGGGAGGTGTCGAGAGCCTCCGCGCGGGCGGCTACGACGTTGAAGCGCTGCTGGACGCCGACGGGGATAAGATCATCGCTCCCTGACCCTGCCGTAGCATGACGCGACGGACCCGAGCCCGCCTAGATATCCAGGTTCTTGACGCTCTTGGCGTATTCCTGGATAAAGGCCTTGCGCGGCGGGACTTCGTCACCCATCAGGGTCTGGAACACGGTTTCCACGGTCATCGCATCCTCGATGTCGACCCGCAGGAGGGTCCGCGTCTCCGGATTCATGGTGCTCTCCCAGAGCTGCCCCGCGCTCATCTCGCCGAGCCCTTTGTAGCGCTGCAGGGAAAGACCCCGAACGCCGGCCTGCACGAGGCCGTCGACCAGCTCGACGAATGCAGGTACAGAGTCCACCGTCCCCAGGTCCCGGTCCCTTCGGGTAACCTTGTGGGCGCCTCCTTTGAAGGTGTCCAGCTTCTTGAACGCGTCGTCGAGTCGCCGTAGGCCGCCGCCCTGAAGGAGGCTCGAGTCCAGCTGCACCTTCCCCCATGCCTTGCCGTCGCGGACGGTCAGGCTAAAGGAGCTCTCCTCATTACCGCGGATCTTGGACTCCTTGAAAAGCCCCGTCCCCATTACCAGCTCGTCCAGACGCTGGGCGTCGCTCTGGTCGGAGAAGTCCAGCCCGTCCAGCTCTTCCAGGTCCAGATGCTTGACCAGGGCGAAGAGGAGGTCCCTGGGGTAGCCACGGCCTTCCAGGTCCGCCAGGACCTGCCTGAGATCGTTGACCTGCGCCAGCCGGTCCTTCACGTCGGAAGGCTTCAGCTTGTCCGCCTTGGTTCCAGTCGTCTCCAGCGTGAGGTCCCTGAGGGCCAGGTCCTGAAGAATGCGGTCCTTGTCTCGGTCGTTGTAGGCCCAGTGGGCTTCCTTGCCGACGCCGAGACGGTACAGGGGTGGTTGGGCGATGTAGAGGTTATCGTGAGAGATTAAGTCGTGCATATGCCGGAAGAAGAAGGTCAGCAGAAGGGTCCGGATATGGGAGCCGTCCACGTCGGCGTCGGTCATGATAATGACACGGTGGTAGCGGAGCTTGTCCAGTGTAAAGGTCTCACCGATGCCGGTGCCGAGGGCGGTGATAAGGGCGCGGATCTCCTCATGACCCAGCATGCGGTCAAGCCGGGCCTTCTCCACGTTCAGGATCTTGCCCTTGAGGGGAAGAATGGCCTGGAAGCGCCGGTCCCGCCCCATTTTGGCGGAGCCGCCGGCTGACTCACCCTCGACGAGGTAGATCTCGGTGTTTTCCGGGTCCCTCTCGGAGCAGTCGGCCAGCTTACCCGGAAGCATGCCCCCCTCCATGGCCGTTTTCCGGAGGACCAGGTCGCGGGCCTTTCGAGCGGCCTCGCGGGCTCTTGCCGCCGTGAGGCACTTGTCCATGATGCGGCGGGCGTCTGACGGGTGCTCGCTCAGCCATGCGCCGAAGGCACCGGCAACCGACGTCTCGACGTAGCCTTTGATTTCCGGGTTGCCCAGTTTGCCTTTGGTCTGTCCTTCGAACTGGGGATCGGTCAATCGAACGGAGATTACCGCGGTCAGCCCTTCACGAACATCCTCGCCTGAGAGGTTGGCCGTATCATCCTTGAGGAATTTCTGCCGGCGGCCGTAATCGTTCAGGACGCGGGTCAGCGCCGCCCGGAATCCGGTCTGGTGGGTGCCACCGTCGACGGTATTGATGCAGTTGGCGAAGCAAAGTACCGTCTCGGAAAAGCCGTCGTTATATTGGAGGGCTACCTCAACGTTGGCGTCGTTCACGTCCTGGGAGACGTAGAAGGGCTTCTCAATCAAGGCATGGCGGTTGGCGTCAAGCTGGCTGACGAAGCTGGAGATGCCCCCTTCGTAGAGGAAGGTGGCATGCTTATCATTACGCTCGTCGGAGATACGGATCTCCAACCCCCTGTTCAGATAGGCCATCTCCCGGAACCGCTGGGCCAGGGTGTTGAAGTCATACGAGACGTCACCAAAGATTTGGGTATCGGCCTTGAAGGTTGTCGTAGTGCCCTGGCCGCCCATGGGCAGCATGTCCGTGACCGGGCAGGTGACCCTGCCGCGAGAATACTCCTGGACGACCGACCTCCCGTCGCGTTGCACCTCGACCCGCATTTTGGAGGAGAGAGCGTTGACGACGTGAGCGCCCACGCCGTGAAGCCCGCCGGAGACCTTGTAGCCGCCGCCGCCGAACTTGGCGCCTGCGTGCAGCATGGTCATGGCCGTCTCGAGGCCGGTCAATCCGGTGGTGGGGTGGATGTCGATGGGGAGGCCCCGACCGTTGTCCTGGACAAACACGGTGCCGCCCCGTTCTAACTTGACGATAATCAGCGTACAGTAGCCGGCCATCGCCTCGTCTACGGAGTTGTCGACGATCTCATAGACCAGGTGGTGCAGGCCCCGTTCATCGGTGCTGCCGATGTACATGCCGGGCCGCTTACGGACCGCTTCAAGTCCCTCTAGGACCTGGATGTCCTCTGATGTATATCCGCCGGTCCTGGACGCATCTATTTTTTGTGCTGACATGAGTTACACCATGTTCGCAAGCTTGAGAATTGGGCCGCCGAAGGGGCGGAGCAGGGAAAGAGTACCGGGGGGTCGCATATCTGTTGTTATTGTAGCATATTTCCGGGGAAAATGGAAGGGCCACAGTGTCACAGTCTCAAACCTGTTCAAGGACTGGTCAAAAACCTTGGCGGCATCGGAGTCGTCAGCGGGCCAGCCCCGTTCAGGGTCGCTATTCCCGCTGGCGCTTTGGCCGGAGGGAGCGCCAGGCCAAGAACGCCAGCAAGGCCAGGGCGCCCAGCATGGTGAGCCAAAAAAAGGTGCCGATGGAGCCCGATGAGGGCCCAGCTCGCACCTGTATAAATCCGTTGACCGACTCCTCCCCTAAAGGGCTGGCGATACCCACCGTCCAGTTCCACGAGCCTGGCTCGTCCAGGGTCACACGCGCCTCATAGAACTGAGGGTCTACGGGGCTTTGAATCAGGGGGGCCTGGCCGGCGAAGGTCCCGTCCGGCCGGTCCATGGCTATGACGATCTCCGCATCGGTAACGGGATCTCCTGAAGGGAAGGCGGTTACGCCCACGATGATCCGAGGGGCCCCCAGCCCTTCCGTGGGGAGAAGAGGCCGCGCGGTGACGGTGATCTCGTAGGGCCCGATGATCTCGCGGGCGAGGCCGTCGGGCGGCGGGACCTGGGCCAGGACTGCGGCGGTGGTTATGAGCGAGGCTAGAGCCAAGGCTGCAATCAAGGCCAGGCCCCCGGACGCCGTGAACACGACACGCCACGGCGCTGAAATATCGGGCCGGCTCAGCCCTTTCCTCCCCTGAGTGTCGCCGTATGCGTGTCCTTTCCCGCAGGGGCGGCTGTTTCCTTCTCGGGGAGGTGGGCCTCGTTACAACAGTTGGAGGACTCCTCGAGCTGGATGGTGAGGTGGCGAACAGGAAAGCGCGCTGGGAGAAGGTGCCGTAAATGGTCGAGGACCGCTTCGTGCCTTCCCGGAGTGGCGTCCTCAGAGAGGACGACATGGGCGGTGACGGCGTTGTAGCCGGAGGTCAACGCCCAGGCATGGATATCGTGGACCCGAAGGACGCCGGGAGCGCCTTGAATAGACCGTTCCAGCTCAACCAGGTCCAGCCCCTCCGGGGTGCCTTCTAGCAGGATGTGTATCGCGGGCCAGATAAGCCTCGCCGAGCTGGCGAGAAGAATGACGCCAATGAGCACGCTTATGATAGGGTCGGCCAGGAACCAGCCGAACGCCAACATCAATATGCCCGCCAGGATAGCGCCGACGGAGCCCAGGGCGTCTCCAAGGACGTGGGTGAAGGCCGCCCGAATGTTGAGGCCGCGTGAGCCGCTTCCTAGCAACACGCGGGCGCTGACGAGGTTTGCCACAAGGCCGACGCTCGCGACGGCCAGCATGGGGCCGCTTCGGACCTCCGGGGCGTGGGCGAACCGCCCGGACGCCTCCACGAAGATATAACCGGCAATGGCCCATAGGGCGACCCCGCTCAAGAGGGTTGCGAGGATTTCCACCCTGTGGTAGCCATAGCTACGGCTGGCGCTATGGGGCCGCTGAGCGAACCATGCTGCGAGGAGCGCCAGCCCCAGAGCGGCCACGTCGGTCACCATATGCCCGGCGTCGGCCAGCAGCGCGAGGCTGTTGGTCAGGAATCCCCCAACGACCTCGACCACCAGAAAGGCGAGGGTAATCAGGAGGGCGAAGGCGAGCGCCCGGCGGGGTCGTGCCTGCTCACCGCCCGTGGGCGTGTTGTCGGGTGAGGAAGGGACTACGTGCAAAGCTGCTGGCCTCCAGGGTCTCCGCGGAGACTACCGGCCCGCCGCATGGGCCAGGCTCAGCTCCAAAAGCGCCTTGATGTGCTCGTCATCCAAGGAGTAGTAAACGACTCTGCCGTGCTTGCGGTTGCGCACCCACCGGAGGTTGCGCAGAATGCGCAGATGTTGGGAGACGGCGGATTCCGATACCCCGAGGACAGCGGCCAGAGCGCATACGCAAAGCTCACCCCCCATGAGGCTGTAGATGATCTTGGCGCGGTTGGAGTCCGCCAGGGCCGAGAAGGTCTCGGCCAGCTCGGCATAGACATGGTCGCCCATCAGCTTGGCCCGGGCCTCTTGGACCCGGTCAGGGTGCACCGTCCTGAGATCACACTGGTCCTGCAGTGTTTCAGGGTGCGACGAAAGAACCACGGCATCACCTCAATATCTGCGTAGTTGCTAAACTATTAGCGCCCGTAAGGGACCGCGCAGTCAAGGAGGGGGAGTGGAGGGGGGCGTTAGATGCCCCCACCACCCAAGAGCCCGGCGAAGCGCAGCGACCAGAGTACGGAGGCCAGGGCCGTCGAGGCGATCAGCACCAGGCGGCTCCTGGAGCGCCAAGGCGTTCCGAAGTGTCCCCGGGTTTGCAGGTACCAGCCTCGACCCAGTGACGCCAGGGTCAAGGCCAGCAGGGGGAAGGTCAGCACCCGCAACGCGGGCGCCACGGCGAGCCCGGCACCGCTGCTACCCAGCAGGCCAAGCAGGCCAGGAACGACTCATCACCAGGGCAGGGGCAGCAGCCCGTTCAGGGGCACCAAAAGAGCTTCGATACGCGTGAGCCGACCGATCCGGCTTTTCATGCGGCTGACCTCCCGTAGCCGACGCTCCCCAGCGCTTGTTGGCTGGCGGCGACGGTGATTGTCGTCTCGTTGTCCTCATAGGGCACTGCTAGTGTCTTGTCGCTGGTATGCATGTCGACTGCTTGCGCTACCTCGGGACTGGGCCGCTGCTCTCGCCACCGCCCGCGTGATCATATCGCGTGGAGGTGTACCCATCGGCCTCCCATCAACCCAGTAGAGTCGACACTCCAGGTTAAAGCCATCGGTCGGCGTCCCTGGGCCCACGTCTTCCTCATTGATGCGGACCGATGGAGAGCCCACGAACCGGAGTGTCTCGGCGGCGGCGTTGCTTTTCACCGTGACAAGGTCGATAGGCGCTGTGACGTCAAGCTCTTGTAGCACGCTTTCAAGCTCGCCCTTGGTCAGATGCCAGTTCGGGCAGTCGTCGGAATACAGGATTTCGATTTTCATGTCTACCCCTTGCTGCCAGTTGAATTGCACAAACGACCAGTGAGATGAAACGCCATCCGCGCTGGGCGATGTGCTCCTCTACATGAGATGACCGTTCCTTCGAATGGAGGGTTCACCGGTACGTTATTTGCCGACTCGGACGCTGGAGCGAATCCGGGTTAGCGCCTCTCCTGAAGACCCAAAGGAGCTGTCCCCGATGATGCCGCAGATTCTGCCTCCGCTAGGACGGCAGTCCGCGATCGCCTCAACCCGCTCGCGTAGACCGGCCAGCTCCCTGCGAAACCCTTGAAGGTTTTTGAGGATGTTATCAACCTGAAGCAGCTTCGCATCCAGGAGGCTTCGGACGTGTTCACAGGTAGGCTCGTTCCGGTGGTGAACCCCTAGAATTTCCTTTATCTCGTCCAGAGACAGGCCCATCTGCTTTGCTTTTCGTATGAAGTCCACCCGCTCAAGGTCCGCGCTACCGTAGGCCCGGTAGCCGGAGGCTGTACGGGCTGGGGGAGGCAAGAGCCCTGCCCCTTCGTAAAACCTGATCGTCTTTGCCGTGAGCCCCGTGGCCCCGGCCAGCTCTCCAATTTTCATTGGGATCACCCCCCGAAGGTAGTCGGGCATAGTATAAACCTTCCTCTCGGGTGGAAGGTCAAGGAGATGGTAAAATGGCTGCTCTATTGACGGGCGGCGGGCTTCTTCACTATGATGAAGGCCACCCCCCCTTCTGGAAGACAACAGAAGGATAGGATGGCGATCAGGTGCGAGTCCTTGCCGGTCAGGCGAAGGGGTTGAGGCTCAAGGGCCCCCGAGGAAAAGCAACCCGCCCAACCTCCTCCAGAGTCAGGAACGCCATCTTCAACATTCTCCCGGCCAGGCTCTTGGAAGGGGCCAGAGTCCTTGACGCCTATGCGGGGACAGGTGCCTTGGGCATTGAGGGGCTGAGCCACGGCGCTAGCTGGGTGGACTTCGTCGAGCGGGACCAGGCCCTCTGCCGGCTCATCAGGGAAAACGTAAAGGCGGCGGGTCTTGGGGAGGCCGCTCACGTCTACTGCACAACGGTGAAGAAGGCGCTGGGCTTTCTCGCGGAGCCGTACAACGTGGTTTTGATGGACCCTCCCTATGCTGAGAACGGCGTCGTAGACATCGTCGCAGGCATTGCATCGGCGGGCCTGTTGATGGAGGACGCAGTGGTGGTGGTCGAGCACGCCTGGCGCACCAGCTTCCCGGACACGGCTGGGGAGATGACCTTGCACAGGACTCACCGCTACGGGGACACAGCCGTAACCATCTACCATCGGGAGAACAGAGGATGACCATCGCCGTATATCCTGGGACTTTTGACCCCGTCACCAACGGCCATGTCGATATCGCCATGCGCGCCGCCAGCGTTTTCGAGCGGCTCATCGTTGCGGTGTACGACGCCCCGCCCAAGCGGCTGCTTTTCGAGACGGACGAGCGGGTGGACCTTTTCGCGAAGGCCGTCGTAGAAGTACGTAACATCGAGGTTGTGGCCTACTCCGGCCTCACGGTGCACTTTGCCAAGAATAGCAACGCATCGGTCATCGTCCGGGGGCTCCGTGCCATCTCCGACTTCGAGTATGAGTTCGAGATGGCGATGATGAACCGGAAGCTCCAGCCGGAGGTTGACGTCGTCTGCATGATGACCAGGCTCGAATACCAGTTCCTGAGCGCCACCCTTCTGAAAGAGGTAATTCAGCTGGGCGGTGAGGTTAGCAGTCTGGTCCCCAAGCACGTGGAGAAGGCCCTGGCGGAGAAGTTTCGGGGTGACGGCCCCAGGGAGGGGTGATGGGATGGCAGACGGAGTTCCTCGGCTAGACCGGAAGCTGGAGATCATGGCTGTCCTGGAGCGCATGGAGGCGGTCACTGGCTCTGCCACCAAGCTGCCGTTGACCAAAAGGGCGGTGATCAACCCGCGCGACCTCCAGGACCTGGTCGCGCAGCTGAGAAACGTGCTCCCTTCCGATATCAACGAGGCCCTGCAGATCATCCGTTACCGGGATACCCTCGTCTCACAGGCCCAGGCCGAAGCAGCCAGGATACGGGCCGAGGCTGAGCAGTCCTCGCTGCAAAGGGTGTCTGAGGCGAAGGTCGTCAAGGACGCACAGGCGGCTGCGGAGACGGTCAAAAGGGAAGCCGAGCAGGATAGGCAGGACATACTGGCGGAGGCGGAAAAACAGGCCGCCGCCAAGGTAGAGGGCGCCGATAGCTATGCTACCGAGGTGTTGGCCCGCCTGGAGCAGGAGCTAAGCGCTTTGCTGACGACCGCCCGAAGGGGCATCGATTCGCTCAAGGAAGGGCGGGTGCTGGACGAGACGGGCCCGCGGGATTAAGCCTGCGGCGAGTCTGGTCGTGGCTCCTATAATGCGTTCCACATCCTCTCCCTTGTCCCCCGCTTCAGCCTGGAGAGGGGTTCGTGCATCCGGCGTAGGGGCGAGGGTGAAGTATGGGTGGTGGCAGTGCACGTCAGCCGACTAACCCTTCAGAACTTTCGGAACTTCGCCGACCTGGATATGGAGCTTTGTCCTGGAAGGACGGTGCTCTATGGCGGGAACGCTCAAGGCAAAACGAACGTTCTCGAGGCCACCTACATGCTCGCCACAGCCCGCTCAACACGAGCCACCCACGAGCGGGAGATTATCAAATGGGAGGCCTTGGAAGAGGAGATCCCCTTCGCCAGGGTACGGGGGGAGGTCGACCGGGCCGACGGGGCAGTCCGCCTGGAGATCGTCGTTCAGCTAGCACGAGGCCAGATCGCGGATGGACTCTCCGGCCGAAACGACTCCGGGCAGCTTCAGAAGCGGGTGCGTGTCAATGGAGTACCGCGCCGCGCCGGCGACCTTTTGGGCCAGATGACCGCCGTCCTGTTTGCTCCGCAGGACCTGGAGCTTGTGCACGGCTCCCCATCCGGACGCCGCCGCTACCTCGACATGACCCTCTCCCAGGTCGACCGGTCCCTGTTCCGAGAGCTGCAACGCTACGCCCGGGTACTTCCTCAGCGGAACAGCCTTCTGAGGGCGATCCGCGACCGGAGGGCGGGCCCCGATGAGCTGCCCTTCTGGGACCGGGAGCTGGTGGAGGCGGGATCGTTTATCGTCTCACGCAGGATGGAGGCCTTCGAAAGCCTCAATGTGCTGACGAAGGCTGCCCACAATGAGCTGACCCACGGGGAAGAGATCGAGCTACGGTACTTGCCGTCCGTGTCCGCCTCGCCGAGTGATGTTCCCGCCGCCTTCGAGGCGGGACTGGCGGCGGCACGGGAGAAGGAGTTGCTGCAGGGAGTTTCCCTGGTGGGACCCCACAAGGACGATTTCCAGTTCCTGATGGGTGGTCACGACATGGGGGCCTTCGGCTCACGCGGCCAGCAAAGGACGGCGGCCCTTGCCCTGAAGCTCGCGGAGGCCCAGTTCATCACGGACTGTACCGGCCAGTCACCGGTGCTCCTGCTCGACGACGCCTTCTCCGAGCTCGACGGACATCGGCGGAGCTACCTCCAGGCCCGGACCGCGGGATGGGAGCAGACCATTATGACGACCGCTGATCCGGATAGTATCGGTCAGGAGGTGCTGGCGGGGGCCACCATGGTGGAGCTGGTGGGCGGTGCAGCCGTTCCGAGGTAGGGGCGCCGCTTGCTGCGTATCCCGACTACGAAGGCGGTGACGTGACATGGACATGACCGGCGAACAGCGCAGGGCCTTCGATGATGCCGCCCGGGTCGTCCTGCAGGCGCGATACGTCGTGGCCTTCATCGGCGCCGGGATGTCGGCGGAGAGCGGCATCCCGACCTTCCGCGGCCCCGGCGGGCTGTGGACCAAGATGGGTGAGCCGGACATGCGCGGCTACGATCGGTTCCTTGAGGACCCAAAGAGCTGGTGGGAGAACAGGCTGAAGCCGACACACCCGGACCTGGCCGAGTTCAACGCGGCCATCGAGGCCGCTGAGCCCAACCCTGGGCATTACACCCTCGCGGAGATGGAGAAGTCAGGACTGCTGAAGCACACCATCACCCAAAACGTCGATAACCTTCACCAGAAAGCAGGGAGCGTCAACGTCGCCGAGATCCACGGCAACCGGTTCAAGCTGCGGTGCGTTAATTGCAGCGCTCGATTCCCGCAAGATGAGGTCTCGCTGGAGAAGCTGCCGCCTCGGTGTCCGCATTGCCAGGGCATCGTGAAAGGTGACGGCGTCATGTTCGGCGAGTCGATTCCGGCGGATGTCCTGGAGGTGTGCCAGGAGCAGACGATGCTGTGCGACTGCATGCTGCTGTTGGGGACCTCGGCGGTGGTCTACCCGGCCGCGGGATTTCCCCTCCGCGCGCAGCAGCGGGGAGCCTACCTCATTGAGCTCAACCCCTTGGAGACGGCCCTGTCTTCATCGTGTGACATCCTCCTCCGCGGCCCCTCCGGGGAGGCGCTGCCCTACCTGATGGAACGTATACGGGCCATCCAGGAGGACACAGGGTAGCTCACCACGAGCCGGGGGTAATCCGTTCGTCCTGAGCATGTCGGAGGACGAGGTTATAGGGTATGGCCGCCTCTTTGGGCTCGCTCATGACGGGACTATACACAGCCTGACGGCCCACTCCCTTGACTGTCGGCGCGGCCTCCTGATAGGCTAATCGCCGCAAGAATCCGTCACCCCGGAGCCTCTCATGTCCCAAAAAACCGTTGGCGAGCTGAACCCTCCGGGTCGGATTCTTCTCGGTCCCGGCCCCGCCACCCTACACCCGCGAGTCCTCCATGCCCTGTCGACGCCACTCCTGGGCCACCTGGACCCAGCATTCCTGGAGCTCATGGACGAGACCGTCACGCTGCTCCGAGACACGTTTAGAACAGAGAACCAGCTCACCATCCCCATCTCCGGCACCGGATCGGCTGGGATGGAGGCCGCCATCTGCAACGTCGTCGAGCCCGGCGACACCGTCGTCGTTGGGGTGAAAGGGGTGTTCGGACAGCGCATGGCCGAGGTCGCCTCCCGGTACGGCGCCAACGTGGTCCCCCTGGAAGGAGAATGGGGGAGGCCCATCGAGCCTGAAGAGTTTGAGAGGGTGCTCAAGGGCCTCCCAAAGGTGAAGGTGGTGGCGGTGGTGCATGCTGAGACCTCTACCGGCGTGTTGCAGCCCCTGGAGGAGATCGGCCGGCTCGCCCGGGACAAGGACGCCCTTTTCCTGGTGGACGCGGTGACCTCGCTCGGCGGAGTGGATACGCGGGTCGACGAATGGGGCATCGACATTTGTTACGGTGGCACCCAGAAATGCATTGGCGCTCCGCCGGGGCTCTCCCCACTTACCTTCAGCCGGAGGGCCGCAGGGGTGCTGGACTCCCGGAAGTCCAAGGTCACCAGCTGGTACCTGGACCTTTCCCTCTTGCAAATGTATTGGGGTGGCGACCGCGTCTATCACCATACGGCCCCGATATCGATGATCTACTCCCTGCGCGAGGCCCTTCGAATTATCCAGGAAGAGGGGTTGAAGGAGCGCATCGAGCGTCACCGCCGGCATGCGGTCGGCCTCTGGGCTGGGTTGGAGGCTATGGGGCTGAAGCTCCTGGTGCCGGCAGAGTACCGGGCCACGCCCATCACCACGGTGCAGATCCCCGAAGGGGTGGACGACGCGGCGGTCAGGGGAGCGCTTTTACAGGACTTCGGCATCGAGATCGGCGGAGGGCTGGGGCCGTTCAAGGGCACAGCATGGCGCATCGGCCTGATGGGCTACAGCTCCCGGCCAGAGAACATCATCGCCCTACTGAACGCCCTGGAGCAGCTTCTCCCGAAGCAGGGCTTCGAGGTAGCCAGGGCCGTCGGCATCGTGGCTGCGGAGACCGCGATGTCGGGGGCATAGCCAGGCCGGTCAGTCTTTGAGGGCCGGCATGACTTCGCTGGCGAACCACTCCAGCTGCTCCAGGTGCTCGTCCACCGACGAGGGGCGCCGGATGAACGAGGCTCCGGCCATGGTGGCCCCCAGCTCCCGGACCTTCCCGATAGCGTCAATCAGCGCATCTTTAGATTGGGAGGAAGTGGCGTCATCCTGCTGGCGGTAGCCGGACTCTTTAAGCCGGTAAGGGGTCACGGGGAGGCTGATGTCAAAGGGACGGGTCCGGCCCTGATAGGCCGGATGCTCATGGAGATAGTCCATGCGGTCTCTGATCTCGTCCGGCTTTAGCATAAACGGGACCCAGCCATCCCCAAGCTCAGCGGCCCGGCGCACGGCCCGCCTCGAGTTCCCCCCGATTAATATAGGTGGATGCGGCTTTTGGACAGGCTTCGGCTCGAACGCGATGTCCTCGAACTGCACGAAGCGGCCATGGAATGTGGGCGCGTCGCTGGTCCAGAGTTCCTTTATAGCCCGTAAGTACTCATCGGTCATGGCTCCCCGTTCGCTGTACGGGACGTTGAGAATGGCGGACTCCCGCTCGAGGTGCCCCACGCCCACGCTCAAGGTCACCCGCCCACCCGAAAGGTAATCCATGGTGGCGAAGGCCTTGGCGCAGATCACCGGGTTGTAATAAGGCAACACGAGGACGCTATTCTGGATGCCAATCCTCTTCGTCGCCCCCGCCAGGAAGGCGACCGTTGAAATGGCGTCCGGCCAGCGGGGGCCAAGGTAGCCCAGCTCTTCCTTGAGGGCTATGACGTGGTCGGGCACGGAGATCGAGTCGTACCCCAGATCGTCGGCCTTCTGGGCGATCCGTACGATGTCTTGATGGGTGATGTGGTCATGCCAGGGCTCCGCCGTCGATGGCATCTTCACGAGCCCGGGTATGCCGGTGCCGAACTTCATGGCTATCCCTCCTGCGGCGCTGCTAGGCGACTAGTGCAACCTGCGTTTCATAAAAACCGCTATTTCCCCATCAGGGTAGTCGTTGTTCGAGTAGTAGGAAATGTCGATTCCTTCAAGTCTAAAACCCAGCTTGCGATAGATTTTGATAGCGGTCGCATTCGTATTCTGCGTCTCGCAAACGATGGTCCGAAAACCTGCACGCCTGGCTTTTTCGGCAGGGCATTCCATCAAGCGTCTTCCAATGCCTGTATTGCGATACTCCTCCGCTACGTGAAACTCCAATACCGATACGCTGCGATTCCATTCTTGCACCTTAGCAACGACAAGACCCACAAGCAAATCGCCATCGTATGCGCCAAACGAATATCCCCCGTTGAGAACCTTTTCATATTGCCGAATTGTCTCATCATCGAAGTGGTCGTACGCCTTGACGTAGGGTTTGTCGAGGGGGACAAGTCGAAGGTCAAAAGAAGCGCAGCCTTCCTTTTCTGTGTAGGCGACAACATATTTGCTGTCAGAAGAATAACCGCTTGCCACGCGCTTAAGGTCGGTCAAACTTAACGCAGTCAAAGGCTCAGTATGAATCATTGCGTGCACACACCTTCTGGCCACGGAGCCCGTTACCGGCCAGCTTCGACACCTGCTGTACGTCTACGCCATAGATGCGTCGAAGCGGCCATACGACAAAACATGGTCCGCCGTTGTCTGTAGCCGGCGATCATTCCTTGCTGTAGGCCTCGTCCAGAAGCTCCACCACGTGGGCCACTCGCTTTTTGAGCCCCCGTCCCCGCAGCCCCATCTCCAGCTGTAACATACAGCCGGGGTTGGCCGTAGCGATGATATCAGGATTTGTGGCGCATGCGTGCTCCATCTTGCTGTCCAGGATGCGCTCAGACATCTCGCTATGGGTGATGTTGTACACGCCAGCGGCGCCGCAGCACATGTCTGAGGACTCCATCTCGACAAGCTTCAACCCAGGGATGGCGTTCATGAGCTGCCGAGGGGCGTCGGTGATCCGTTGGGCATGGGCGAGGTGGCAGGAGTCCTGGTAGGTGACCCGTGCCTGGACCTGTCCCAAGGGTGGTCTAAGGGGTAAAGAGGCCAGGTACTCGTTGACGTCCCTGACCATCCCGCCGACGCGGTGGGCCTTCTCGGCGTAGTCCGGGTCGTCCTTCAACAGCTCTCCATATTCCTTCATGACCGAGCTGCACCCCGCCGAGTTGACGATGACGGAATCTACGTTCGCCTCCAGGAATACGTCGATGTTCTTTCTGGCCAGGGCCTTCGCCGATTCGCGTTCGCCGCTGTGGACGCTCAGGGAGCCGCAGCAGCCTTGCGATGCGGGCACGACGACCTCGCAGCCGTTGCGGGCCAGGACCCTGACCGTGGCCTCGTTCACCGGCCCATAGACCAGGGGCATGACGCAGCCGGAGAGCATCGCCACCCTGTGGGTCTTGTCCCCCACGGCCGGGACAACCTGCGAGCCCGGTCCCCGAAAAAATTTGGGAAGGTGAGGCAGCTGCTGCTCCAGGTGGTCCAGCGCCCGTAGTGGCTTCAGAACGCGAAACTCCCGGACCGCCCATTGCACGCCAAGGCGTTGGTAAGACTTCAATGACCAGGCCAGCGCGCGCACCAGACCAAGACGGGGAAGCAGCACGCGAAAGACCAGCCAGCGAGCAAGCCGCCCCCGCCGCCCCATTGGCCTGTTGGCGACGATCTGCGCCCTGGTGGCCTCCATCACCCTTCCAAAAGGCACCCCCGAGGGACACACATCCTCACAGGCGCGGCATTGGAGACACAGGTCGATGTGCTCCACCACCCTGTCACTCAGCCCGAGGCGCTTCTCGTGGACCGCCTTCATGAAGGCGATACGCCCCCGTGGGGACTCCGTCTCCAAACCCGTCTCGACATACGTGGGGCAGGACTGGAGGCATAGGCCGCAATGGATGCATTTATACAGGTCCGCCTCGGCGGGCGCGTTCGGGCCGGCGAAGCCGATAAGTTTATCGGTCGCCATCAAATGCCTCCCACGAAACGGCCGGGGCTCAGTATCCTCTCGGGGTCGAACTGCTGCTTGAGTCTTTTCATGATCGCGAGCTCGGGGCCTACCGGGCCCCACACGTCAAGTTTACGCTTGACCGGAAGGGGGCAGCTCTCCACGACGAAGGCGCCGCCAACATGTCCGGCGGCCGTCCGAAGAGTCGGGACTGTGTCCGCCAGCGTGTCGTGGTCGGCCATCCCTTTCTTCTCCCCCCACCAGAAACCGCGGATGGTCCCGCTGGCCAGGTGGACGTCGATGCCGATCTCCAGCTTCCCGCCCTCGGCCATCGCTTCGTGTCCGTGGACCAGTGGGAGGACCTGGCCGAATTGGACGGAGCAACGGGTAATCATCGATGCCGGCCCGTCATCGCGTCGGCCAAGATCGAGGAGGGCCTTCCAGAAAGCAGGGTAATACTGATGGCCTTCAACGGCCATGGATATGCCCCCGGTTTCCACGATGGCCTTGTGGCAATCGCGCTTCTGTCTTTCCACCGCGGCAGGCCCTCCCCCCAGGTCGACGACGAGGATATACGGGCGGTCGGCCATGCCGGGCGTGCTGGTGCGGGCCGATATGAGGCCGTACGCGGTCCCGTTCAGAAGCTCCAGGGCCAGGGGCCGCAGCCATCCAGCACGAAGCTCCGCCGCGGCGGCCATCGCATCCTCCAGCGTGGAGAAGCCGCCGACCATGGCGGCCCGGGTGTTCGGCAACGGGGCCAGTTTGAAGGTCGCCTCCACGATCACTCCCAGGGTGCCATGAGACCCGACAAACAGCTTGTTCAAATCGTAGCCGGCGACGTTTTTGACGACCCGCCCGCCGCCTTTGATCAGGTTACCGGCGGCATCCGCTACCCGGATGCCGATGAGGCGGTCTCTGGGACCGCCGAAGCCGAGGCGGCGTGGCCCGACAGTGTCGGATGCCAGCACCCCTCCGATCGTCGCCCGCTCTGCCAGGGGGGCGTCAAGCAAGACGCCCTGACCTTGCTCTGCCAGGGCCTCGTTCAGGCGCTGGACGGTAATGCCCGCCCCCACGGTGGCGGTCAGGTCCGCCGCAGCGTGGTCGACGATATGGTCCATGCGGCGTGTGCCAAGGATGATGTCGGCACGCTCGGGCGGGTTGCCGAGGGAGAGGGCGGTGCCTCCGCCTTTGGGCACTACCGCCAAGCTTTCGGCGGCCGCGAGTTTCATTACCTGGGCCGTCTCTTCGGCAGAGGCTGGGAAGGCCGCGCCCTGGGGCGTCACGCCGTCGACGGCCAGGGCCGGGAGCTCTTGAGCTCGTGCCCGGTTGCCGGCTCCGACAGCCGCGGCCAGGGATTCTTCCAGGTCCGGGGTGGGCATCGAGGCCTAGCTAGGCTCCGGCCTTGAGGAGCTTGGCCACCTCAGCTTCGACGCGAGTCCCCTTGAAGAAGTCGGGGTTCATGCCGCCGAAAAGGGCGACAGGGTTGGTGAAGGTGAAGTCCCGCAGGTCGTCATCCGTTATGAGGCCATGCTCCACCAGCTCGTAGGCCTCCGCCACCGTGTCCCGCATATCCGGTACGTCCCAGTGGCTGATGTCGGAGCTGAAGATCGCCCGAAGCCGCGCCCCGAAGGGGTTGATCTTGTCGTTGAAGGCCCAGGCGTTGATAGGGTCGTCGGCCTCGCAACCGAAGAAGAAGTTCGGTACGAAAAGGTCGCGGATGTCCTCGGCCTTGTCGATCAGGCACGGCGCCCAGTTGTCCAGCTCGTCGGGTACCGGCTCCTTCCTGGTGAAATGGTCCAGGAGCGCCTCATGCTTGTCGGAGATGCTGTCGTCGCCATACTCGGCGATAAGACCCTTGAGCTCCTCCCGGTCCATGCGTTGGGGGTCAAGCCAGTTGATGACCTTCCCATTCCGTTTCCGCCAGTGGCTTATCAGGTCGGAATAGAGGGTGCAGGCCCAGCCGACGCCGCACTCCAGGAAGCCAAACTTCAGGGTTGGGAAGCGCCGGGTGACGCCGCCCATGAACAGGGACTTACACAGGGAGTCGGCAGCAGCGGCGAAGTGCCCTATCTGGTTACACATGTAGTTGGAGTAGGACCGGCGGGTGCCGAAGCGCTGACTCCCGGTATGGAAGGTCGGCGCCACCCCTAACTCGACGCACTTGGCCCACACCTGGTCGTAATCGTAGTCGCTGTCGATCCCGAAGGTGTCCATCCTGCCCGACATCTCGGCGGGGGCGGTGTCGGCGTTGACCCAGGAGACGGGCCGCTCCGCGTAGCCGTTGAGCATGGCAGCCTTGAGCCCTAGGACCTTGATGGAATGCTCAAGCTCCTCGATCGCTTCGGTAGGCGTTTGCATGGGGATGGCCGCCGCCGGGGTCAAACGGTCTGAGTATTCCCGGTAAATATCGGCGTGGTAGGTATTGAGGGCTCGGCACAGCACCCGGCGCAGGTCATCATCCTCAGGTATCCTCTGCCAGCTAAGACCCAGCGTGGGATACAGGACGGTAAAGTCCATGCCGAGCTCATCCATGCGACTGTGCAGCAGGCGCGGCAGGGAGGCGGTCGCCCGGTCGACGGTGTTGCCGGTGTTGACCCAAAAGGTGGAGGCGCCCATCCATTTGTCCCGTCGCTCCTTGGGGGACATACTCCAGTAGCCGCCGGAGGCGTTCCGAGCGTTGAGCCGCTTCACCATCTCCCCGCCGCCAACGTCCCGGACGTAGTCCATGAGCAGCGGACCCATCTCCAGGACGTGTCCGTCCGAGTCGATAACCGGGTGCTTCATGTGCGTCCGGGCCTTCTGTGACGGAGAGCTGCTTGTTGCGACCATGCTATGCCTCCTGCCTTACCCCCCTCTCCATCAGGATGAAACGGGGGAGGGGGTGAGGCCTATTGTAAGAGCGGCGTGAGGAGTGTCAAGGAGAAGCCTTCGGTAGTAGACTTGACCCGGCGATGGGGCCCCGGAGTCCGGGAGAAAGGAGGGTTGAGAATGTCCCGAGAGAACTATGAGGAGATCGTCCGATATTTCGTGTCGATGGTCGACCAAATCCCTGAAAGTAGGTGGGGAGACCACGGACTCGGTGAGTGGAGCCTCCGTGACCTGGTGGGGCATGCGTCCAGGGCCATGCTCACGGTCGATATGTATACGAATAAACCCTCTCAGAAGTCGGTGACCGGGTACAACGTTACGGCGACCAACAATGACCCGAATGAGGTCGCGAAGAGTGTAGTAGAGCGGGGAAGGGAAGCCGGAAAGGCGTTGGGGGAGGAGCCATCGGTGGCTGTCCGCGAGATAGCGGAGCGGGTGTTAGCCAAGCTCCCGACGGTACCGGACGACTTTCCTGTCGAGACCCCATTCGGTACCGTCCTCTTCGGTGATTATCTTCCGACACGAGTCCTCGAGCTGACGATCCACTCCCTGGATATCGCGAGGGCCGCCGGGTTGGAGGTGACAGCCCCAGAGAGGCCCATGGTGGAGACCCTGGACACGCTTGGAAGAACGGCCGTACGACGGGGTAATGGGCCAACCGTCGCACTGGCCCTGACGGGACGGGCGCCTCTTCCGGCGGATTTTAGCCTGGTCCTTGGAGGGGCTCGGTAGCCGATATCACGGAGGCATGATGTCCGAAGAGTATCCCTCCACAACGCTCATCCTGGTACGGCACGCTCAGGCGAGGGCGGATGACGGCTCATATGACATGGATACGCCCCTGAGCGAGATCGGCCGCCGGCAGGCTGCCGCCACAGCCGGCAACCTTGCCTCCGCGACACCGCCGACGGTGGTGTATGCGAGCCCCCTTCCCAGAGCTTTGGAGACGGCGGAGCCTCTTTGCGCTATCCTCGGCGTCCAGGCCCTCGTTGATTCTCGGCTTGCTGAGTTCGAGCTTGCAAGCTACTCCCTTGAGACTGCCAAAGAGAGGCCCGACCTGCTCCTTTGGCACCCGGAGCATCAGGGGGTCCAGGATGGAGAGACCCTTCACCAGTTCTCCGAACGGGTCGCTGCCTTCTGCGAGGAGGTCGTAGAGCGCCACCTAAGAGAGCGGGTGGCGCTCGTGTCTCACAGCGGGACCATCGACGCCACCATAAGGTGGTCCCTGGGAATTCGCCGAGCAACCCCTGGCAGCACGAGTTCGACATCACCAACGCCTCGGTCACGGAGATAGAGTTTTTCCCCCGCGGTAGGACCCGGGGCGGCGCTCCACGTTACGCGGTGCTCTGGCGGATTGGCGACGACGCTCACCTAGTGGGTCTCGCCAGCGACATCTAGCTACTGCCGATGGGCATGCAGCGTACGACGCTCATACGGACAAAGGGCCGGTGTGACGGCGTGCTGCTAGCTTTTTTGGGGTGAGGCTAGATGTAGATGTCCGGCCCCAGGTCCGGCAGCTTGGGCAGCCGCCATCCCTCTCCGCAGCCGGCGCGGGATGGGAAGATCTTGCAGGGGTTGAAGATGTCCGAGTCGTTGAAGGCGTCCCGGAGCTTCTCCTGGGCCTTCAGGTCTTCCTCCGAAAAGATCAGGCTCATGAAGTCTCTCTTTTCAAGGCCGACGCCGTGTTCTCCCGTAATGGTGCCGCCGGCCTCGATGCAAGCGTGCATGACCTCGGCCCCGGCCTCCAGCACGCGGAGGTTCTCTCCGGGGATACGCTCATCGAAGGCGATGCAGGGGTGCAGGTTGCCGTCTCCGGCGTGAAAGACGTTGGCGATGCGGAAGTTGTAGCGCTCGCCGATATCGGCGACGATGCGCAACACCTCAGGCAGATGGCTGCGGGGCACCACGCCGTCCAGGACGTAGTAGTTGGGGGCTATCCGACCCAGAGCGCCGAAGGCGCCCTTCCGAGCCGCCCAAAGACGCTCACGCTCCTTCGGCGTTTCGGCCACCCGGATCTCCCGGGCGCCCAGTTCATGGCACACCGCCTGGACCGCTTCCAGCTCCTCGGCAACCGTCTCCGGAAGTCCATCTACTTCCACCAGCAGGACCGCCCCTGCATCGTCCGGAAAGCCCGCCTGAATCGCGGGGCTGACCGCCTCGATGGCGACCTTATCTATCATTTCCAGCGCCGCCGGGACCATGCCGCTGGCGATGATGGTAGAGACGGCGGTAGTCGCCTGCTCCATCTCCTCGAAGACAGCGATCATCGTGCCGACGGTCTCTGGGTCCCGCGTCAGCTTCACGATCACTTTGGTGACGACCCCAAGGGTGCCCTCGGAGCCCACGAAAATTCCCGTCAGATCGTACCCTGGTCTGTCCTGGTTCTTACCACCCAGCCATAAGACCTCGCCGTCCGCGATGACGACCTCCAGCCCCAGGACATGGTTCGTGGTCACCCCGTAGGCCAGGCAGTGGGGCCCGCCAGAGTTCTCGGCGACATTGCCGCCTATGGTGCAGGTCTTCTGGCTGGAAGGGTCCGGGACATAGTGGAGGCCGTACTCGGCCGTCTTCTGGCTCAGCTTCAGGTTGATCAGCCCCGGTTCGACGATGGCGGTCCGGTTGACGGTGTCGATCTCCAGCACCCGGTCCATCCGGTTGGTGCCGAGCACGATGCCGCCTTTGACCGCCAGGGCCCCACCGCTCAGTCCTGTACCGGCGCCCCGGGGAACGACCGGGACGCCGTGGGCGTTGGCCAGCTTCACGACCTTCGAGACCTGCTCGGTGTTGGCCGGGAGGACGACGGCCTGGGGGATGGCCCGGTCTATGGAGGCGTCATACTCGAAAACCAGCAGGTCTTCTGGGTCGTGAAGGACCGCCTCCGCACCGACGATCTCCTTCAGGGCGTCCAGGATATTCCTTTGTTTGGTTTTGCCGGCCATGGTGAAACGATTATAGCTTTGGGCTCGCGCAGGGGCAATTCATAGCGCTACCGGCACCGTGAAAAGTGCCACCAACTCTGCTATACTCCCCCCCGCCGATAAGGAGAGTGAGGAGGGTTGACATGGGCGTGCTTGACGGCAAAGCCATCGTTGTGACCGGATCAGGCAGGGGCCTGGGTCGCGCCTACGCCATCGCCATGGCGGCCGAGGGTGGACGCGTCGTCGTGAACGATATCGACGCCGATCTGGCGGCGGAGGCCGCCGCCGAGATCAATGCCCGAGGCGGCACGGCCGTCGCCAGCGGGGACAGCGTCGCCGATTGGCAGGCCTCCCGACGACTCATCGACCAGTGCGTCAAGGAGTTCGGCCGGATCGACGTCCTGGTCAACAACGCCGCGCTTCACCATGTGACCGGCTTCAGCCAGGAGACTGAAGAGGTGGTCGACGCCTTCCTGGCGGTGAACGTGAAGGGGACGCTCATTACCACCAGGCACGCCCTGGACCACATGATTCCCAGGAAGCAAGGCTGCATCATAAACGTCACCTCGGGAGCCCAGTCCGGCATGGCGGGCCTGGCGGTATACGGGACGACCAAGGCCGCGGTGGCGGGGTTTACCTACGCCCTGGCGATTGAGATGGCCGAGCACAATATCCGGGTCAATGCCCTCTCCCCCATCGGCCAGACCCGCATGTCCGCAAACCAGGAACCCGGCGCGGGACCGCCGCCGGAGAACGTAGCCCCCCTGGCCGTTTTCCTGGCCAGCGATGAAGCCGCGTATATAACCGGACAGGTAGTACGGCTGGACAGAAACGCCCTGGCCATCACCTCCCACCCCAAGCCGACCTCACCTGCGGTGAACGATAAAGGATGGTCCCTGGACGAGATCCGCAAGGGGTTCCGCGATGCCGTAGGGGCCAACCTGCAGCCCCTGGGGATCCGCGCCAAGCAGTACGACTATTACGAGGGCCTCGGGAAGGGGAACGTGCCGTGACGTTGGAGTCCAACGCGACGCGGGGGCAGGTCGTCGCCCTGTTCCAGATGACAGCCCATGGGAGCAGGCCGAGGCCCGTCACGGACGTCAAGGCCCTTGTGGACAGGGGGCTTGAAGGGGACCTCCACAGCGATGGCCTTCCCGGTAAGGCCCGGCAGGTATTGCTGGTGGATGCGGGCGACCTGTCAACCCTCGGGTTGGAGCCCGGCGACTTGCGCGAGCAGATCACGGTCAGCATGCCCGGACTGATGAACGCCCCTCCTGGATCGTTGCTGGCGATAGGCGAAGCGGTGCTGGAGATTATTGGCCCGTGCGACCCCTGTACGCATATCGGCGGCCTGTTGGACCGCCCGGACGTTGAGGATTTCCGGGAAACTCTGGTCGGAAGGCGAGGCATGCTCGCTCGGGTGTCCGGCCTGCAAGGAGAGGGGCGCATAGCGGTTGGCGATCCGGTCAGGGTATCTGGGCCCGCCCGCAGCGCCTAGAAGCCCCATGGCAGTATGCCGAACAAGGGGTGTCCAGAGGGGCGGAGCCCCTTTGGTGGGGGCTGAAGGGGGTGCCCCCCTTCTATAAATCATCCGCCTAAGGCGGATACCTTGAACCCCCTTGAGGGGGTTTGGGGGTGTTTCTCAGCACTCCCTAGATCGAATCGAAAACATGAAAGTTCTCTGCATGCCCCAGGCGTTCAAAGGCACCCTCAAAGCCTTTGACGTCGCGAGGGCCATGGCTGTTGGAGTCCGGCAGGCACTGCCGAAGGCTAAGGTGGCGGTGCTGCCCATGGCCGACGGGGGCGACGACACGTTGAATGTGCTGGTTGAGGCCACCAGGGGCCACTATCGCTCTGCCGAGGTGACGGGTCCTACCGGCCTCCCGGTGAACGCACGATGGGGCGTCCTTGGGGATGGTGAAACGGCGGCCATTGAGATGGCGGAGGCGTCGGGTATCCGCCTGATTACCCAAGCCCAGCGCGATCCCCTCAACAGTAGCACGATAGGCACCGGGCAGCTTATTCGCGCCGCGTTGGATGAGGGATTTCGGAAGATCATCTTGGGGGTGGGAGGCAGCGCCACCGTTGACGCGGGGACCGGCGCGGCCAGGGCGCTGGGAGCGTGCTTCAGTGATGCTGCGGGGCAGGACCTGCCCTCCGGAGGCGCCGCGCTTGCACGGCTGGAGAGCATTGACCTCAGTTCCCTGGACCCCCGTTTAGGAGACTGTGATATTCGGATCGCCTGCGACGTTGACATCCCCCTCTGCGGGCCGCGCGGCGCCTGGAGGTTCGCAGCCCAGAAAGGCGCCGGTCCGGAGCAGCAAGAGCAGCTGGCCCGGGCCATGGAGCGCTTCGGCTCCGTGGTCGCGGAATCCCGGGGCGTGGACTTGCGGGACATGTCCTTGGCCGGCCCAGCGGGGGGTCTATCCGGTGGCCTGCACGCCCTGATCGGCGCGGTCCTGGTGTCCGGACCTGACCTGGTGCTGGAGGCCGCGGGTATGGAGGGGCGCATATCCCAAGTTGACCTGATCGTCATCGGGGAAGGGCGCATGGACGCCAACACGTTCTGGGGTAAGGGGCCTGCCGCCCTGGCCGCCAGGGCTCGCCGGGCCGGAGTACCGGCCGTCGCTGTGGTCGGACAGCTTGGGGATGACACCCCCAACCTGTTGGAGAAAGGAATCCTCGACGTCGAAACGTTGCTGTCGCACGCCTCGTCCGAGCAGGACGCGCTGGATTGCCCCGAGCCGCTGATCTCCGCCGCCACGCGGGAGGTGGTGGGCCGGTACGTTCGCTCCAGGGCTGCGACAGAGCGACGATAATCTCCTGATATTCTTTGGCCCCCCTTCCGGTTTCCTTTAGGCGCCGTTAAGCCATGTATAATTGAGGGGCCAGGAGCGATTGCACCATGGACCTGCGGACGATCCTTCTAGTCGAGGACGAAGAGACCCTCTCTCGGGCGCTGGAGTATTCCCTTGGGAAGGAAGGGTATGGGGTCCTGACCGCCTCCGATGGAGCGCAGGGGCTGGCGATGGCTAGAGAGGCCCGTCCTGACCTGCTTTTGTTGGACATCATGCTCCCCACCATGGATGGCTTCGAGGTCTGCCGTATCCTTCGGAAAGAGATGAACCTCCCCATTCTTTTGCTGACGGCCAAGGTTGACGAGGTCGACAAGATCGTCGGCCTTGAGCTGGGGGCCGACGACTACCTGACGAAGCCCTTCAGCATGCGGGAGCTGCTGGCACGGGTGAAGGCGCTGCTTCGGCGGGTTGAGATGGACCGGACGGATAACGCCCAGCCTCCCGTTCCGGAGCTCCTGGTCTCGGATGGGCTAGAGATGGACGTAGCCCGGCGGACTCTTTCCTTCAACCGGCAGCTTGTGCAGCTCCGCCCAAAAGAGTTCGACCTCCTGGCCTTTCTTCTACAGGGCCAAGGGATCGTTTATTCCAGGGATACCTTGCTGGATAGGGTATGGGGATACGATTACGCGGGCGACAGCCGCACTGTAGACGTTCACGTCCGATGGCTGAGGGAGAAGATCGAAGAGGACCCCAGCCAGCCACGGCGCTTGATGACCGTCAGAGGCGTCGGCTACAAGCTCGAGGGATAACATGCTTGCGAGCATGCGCTGGCGGATACTCCTTTCCTTTCTCACCTTGTTCCTGGTAACCCTGCTTGTCCTTGGGTTCGTGTTGGCGGGACGGGCGCGACGCGACGCCTCGCAAGGGCTGGAGACGCGGCTCACGACAGAGGCAAAGGCATTGGCTGCCAGCAGCATCGCCCTGATATATCTAGCTGCGCCGGCCGCCGAGCTGGAGATGCTGGCTAGCGCCGTTGCCTCCGCCGGTACCGAGATAGTTATCCTCCGCGCCGGCGGGGCAGTCTTGTATGCCTCTCCTGACGCCGCTGCAGGAATGTCGCTTGATGCGCCGGAGGTCCGAAACGCCCTGGCCGGTGGGATCTCATCGGCGGTCCGGCCCGATCCGCAGCAGGGGGGCTCAGAGCTCAATCTCGCGGTGCCGATCGTCGATGGCGGCGATGTGGTAGGGGTAGTCCGCGTGACGGCCTCCAGACGGGAGCTGCGTGACGCCGTGAGCCGGGTCTGGTTCCCTTTAGGTATCGTGGGCGCGGTTTCCGGGGTGTCGACGGTAATCCTGGGCCTGTTCCTGACCAACTCCCTGATCGCTTCCCTGGGACGGCTCAGCGCCGTGGCCCGCAGGTTGGCGGCAGGCTCCCTTCATGAGCGGGTCGAGGAGTCCGGCATCCTGGAGGCCCGAGAGCTCTCCGAGGCCATCAACCAGATGGCGGAGGGGCTGGAGACGCAGGTGCGCGCCAGCTTTGAGCAGCGAGATACCTTCGGTGCGGTTATTGACACCATGGCCGATGCCCTCCTCGTGACCGACGATACCGGATCGGTGACCCTGGTCAATCCGTCTGCCGCTGAAATGTTCGATCTGACCCCATCGGAGGCAATCGGTAAGTCGTTTATTGAACTAGTCCGTGACCACGAGATGGGAGAGGTACTGCGGAAGGCGCTGGATGCTGGGCATAGCCAGACCGGAGAGGTGGTCTTCGGTACGGAGCTCAGGACCCTTCGGGTAGTAGCTACTCCCATCGAGATGCGGGAGCGGCCATCGGTTCTGGTGATTATCCAGGACCTGACCGCGGTCCAACGTTTAGAGGGCATGCGGCGGGAGTTCGTCGCCAACGTGTCTCATGAAATCCGGACCCCGCTGGCCTCGATCAGGGCCGCCGTCGAGGCCCTGCAGGGCGGCGCGATGGAGGACAAGGAGCTGGGGCAGGAATTTCTGGAGCGTGTGATCGTTGAGGTAGACGAGCTCACGATGCTCGTCCAACGACTCCTGGACCTTTCGAGAGTGGAGACCGGGCGTGCCGGCCTGGTGATGATCCCCCTGGACGTGAGGCAGGTCATCGCCGAGGTGATGGATCGCCTTCGTCCTCAGGCGGAAAAAAGTGGGCTGGTCCTCTCCAGCGAATTCCCCGATCCCCTGCCAGAGGTCATGGCTGACCGCGCTTCCACAAGTGAGGTGCTGGGCAACCTGCTGGGGAACGCCGTCAAGTTCACCCCCGCGGGAGGGACTGTGCGTCTGACGGCCAAGCCCTCCGAAGGCATGGTGGAGGTTTCCGTCCGGGACACGGGTGAGGGAATCCATCCAGACCATCTGCCCCATGTTTTTGAGCGCTTCTACAAGGCGGACCGCTCGCGCGCACCGGACGGCGTAGGACTCGGCCTCGCCATCGCAAAGCACCTGGTACAGGCCCAGGGCGGCTCCATATGGGCCGAAAGCGTGCTGGAGGAGGGCTCGGTGGTCTCTTTCACCCTCCCCCAGGCCGTCCAGGACCAAGGCGAGGGGGCGTCGTAGCCGCGCTTCGCCGCAGATTCTTCGCGGGCGCCGCCCGCCCACGCCGCCAGGCCGGGGCTCTATGTCCGGAACTTGTCGTCCCGCCAGGCCAGGGCCGCTTTTAGTCCCTGCTCCCTGGATATCTTTCCGAACTCCGCCACCGCCGGAGACTTGTGGGCGACGGCGTCCGATTCCCGGGCCATCTGCTGCAGCATCGTCCGGCCCATGAGCTCGACCGCCTTATTCACGATGGACTTGTTGGCGGCCAGGAGGTCGGGCGCGATCATCGCTATCCGCTTGGCGAGGGTGTGCGCGGTCTCCTCCAGGGCATCGGCGGGCACGGCCTTCAGCGCGAGGCCGACCTGGGCCGCTGTTCTCCCATCCATTGAGTCACCGGTGAGGAGCATGTACTTGGCCCATTGAGGCCCCACGTTGTAGGTCCACATGTGAGTGGACGGCGATCCCATTGAGCGCACCGCCGGGAAGCCGAACTCGGCGTCCTCGGCTGCGATGATGAAGTCACAATGCTGCGCCAGGTCCGTACCCCCGGCCAGGCAGTGGCCGTGGACCTGGGCGATGGTGGGCTTGTTCAGGTTCCAGAGCAGGGCCCACCGCCGTCCCCGGGACTCCATGCCGATGATGTCCTCTCGGATAGGTCTGTTGAACGAGTCTCCGCGACCAGGACTGGGAGTGATGTCGTAGCCCGTGCTGAAGGATCGGCCGGCCCCCTTGATGACCGTCGCGCCGATATCCGGGTCCTCCTCCGCCGAGGTGACGGCGTCGAAGAACTCGTCCAGGAGCTCCGGGGACAGCGCATTGAGCTTCTCCGGCCGGTTGAAGGTAATGTGCAAGACCCTGTCTCGGACCTCTGTCAATATGGTCTGATACGCCATGGCTCCCTCCTTTACAGCGTTCTCGCTATTCTACGCCCCGGCGGATGACAACACATGGAAGCTATTCCAAAATCCCCTCTCCCTTGATGGGAGAGGGCTAGGGTGAGGGTGAAACCAATCTGACGAGTCGATTTTTGAAATACGTTCTAGCAACGTCGAGCGGCTGCATCACCGTATCGATTGAAAGATATGGTCGATGTGACGCAGCAAGGCCCAAATTTCCGGCAGGGTGCGGATGGGGTTGCCCAGCTTGTCCAGGTCGGCGTGAGAGAACACGCTGAACTTGGTGTGGCGAGCGAGCAGCGCGTCATCCAGCTCCTCCGACATCTGCCGGCTGTGAATGTAGGGGAGCAGGGTGTCGCTGGTGTCATCCATAATGAAGACTCGAGCGGTAACCCTGTCGAGGTTTGTGGCCGGTGAGAGTACCCGCATAAGATCACGGGCCTCAGGCGGCAGCGAGGCGATGATCTCGTAGGCCCGGTCAGGAGTAGCGTTCTGGAAGAGCTCCTCCACCAGCGCGCCCGTGGGAGAAAGGCTTGCGCGCTCGGCCAGGCTCAGGGGAGCGCGGTCCACCAGGGATCGGTGCAACAGCCGTCGGTCGGACTCCTCCTCAACGAACTCAATGGCTTGTATCTTGGCGACCTCGTCCGTGAGGCTGTCGGGGTTCCAAGGGACCCGACTGCCCCGCAACTCATAGGTGTGAGTCGCCACGGAGACGATCAGCTCCTCCAAGCTGTAGTACCCCCCGAACCAGCTGACGAAGTTGACTCGATCGCCGATCCGTTCATCCTGCGCGGCCAGCAGCGACAGCGATGAGCCTACACAGACTCCCAGGAAGCCGACTCTCTCTGGGTCTACCTCTGGCCGGCCCTCCAGAAACTGGTAGGCTGCCACCATGAAGTCTACCTCGCCGGCGGTGAGCCGTTTGTTGGCGAGGTTGTCCGAGGCCGGAATAAGGGCGGCGACACCCATTCTGGCCAGGCCCTCCCCTAACCGGACAATCCGCTCGTCCTGACGCCCTAGAGGATTGACGCCGAGGGCCACGACGATACCCGGATGAGGGCCATTGGAGGGCGGCACATAAAGGTCCCCGAACCAGGTCGTTTCTCCGTCGGAGAAGGTAACGTCACTCCTGGTCGGCGATTTCGTGAAGAGCTTGATGGGCTCAATCGGCGAGCCGGGGATGAGGCTGGGGATGAAGAGGGCCGACTTGGAAAAGGTGCGCCCTTGCGGCGTAAGGGTAGACCAGACCAGGACCCCGGCGGCGGCCAGCATGACCAGGCGAAACAACATGCGCCACTTCACCGCAGAGCCACACCTATCGCGCCAGGGGTGCTACAGATCACCACCTTCTTTGCCTTCCCCTGCCTTGACCGGAATCTGGGGAAGGGCCGGCGTGCAGGATGGGCCGCCACTCCTCAGGGTGACGCCCATCTTGCCACTGTTGAGGCATCGTACCCTTCTCCCGTGAAGACATTGCTAATAGTTCATGCGCGTCTTCCGGCCGGTCATCCAGTCAAAGGGCTGCTTCTTGCGGGCGGGCTGCTTGTCTATCACCACGTTGACGAGGGCTGCCTTGCCGGAAGCCAAGGAGCGCTCCAGCGCTGGGCGAAGCTCCTCGGGCCGCTCGACATGCTCGCCATGGCCGCCGAAGGCCTCCATGACCCTGTCGTAGCGGATGCCTTCCGGCTGCTCCCCATCGGGGCCACGGCTGCCCAGCTCCATTGTCTGAGGCCCGCCAACAGTCGCATTGTTTGCCACGACGAACACCACTGGCAGCTTGTTCCGCACCGCCGTTTCCGCCTCAAACCCATTCCAGCCAAAGGCGTAGTCGCCGTTGAAAGAGAAGACCTGCTTGCCGGGGGTTGCGACCTTAGCGCCGATACCGTAGGGGACGGAGACCCCCATGCACCCGCTGGTCCCCGCGTCAAGCCGGTGGCGAGGCAGGTAATTGGGGACCATCACGCGGGAGATGGCCATGGCGTTCTCGCCGTCGGCGGTGACGATGGCGTCACGGTCCATCACCCTCACCGTTTCCGCATACATCTGGTACATGTTCAGGAGAGACCGGTCAGAGTTGATGAATTCTGCGACCGCCTCGGCGTTTTTGAGCTTCTCCGTCTCCAGCGACTGGAGCCAGGGCGTTTCTGAAGGCCGTTGGATCTGCCCGACCTCCTGGATCATCTGGTTGAGCACCCCTTTGGCGTCGCCCACCAGGCCTACGGCCGCAGGCACGCCGTTGCCGATCTCGGAAGGATCGATGTCGATCTGGACCACCTTGACGTCAGGCGCGAACCGCGGCGGCTCGCCGAAGTGAAATGTCCAGTTGAATCTGGCGCCGGCCAGGATGATCAGGTCCGCGTTCCGCAGCGCGTAACTGCGGGCGCCTTGAGCGTTCAGTGGGTGGTCGTCCGGGATGACGCCTTTGCCCATGGGAGAAGGCACAAAGGGCACCTGGAGGCGGTCTGCCAGCTGCCGGGCCTCTTCGGCGGCGTCGGACCAGGCTAGGCCTTTCCCAACCAGCAGTAAGGGCCGTTCCGCTCCTAGGATCAGCTTGATGGCATCCTTGACCATATCTGGGTCCGCCAGAGGCCGAGCGATAGGCGGCGCGGGCGGATAAAAGGTGACCTCTCCCTCATCGACGGTACTGGAGATGACGTTGGACGGCAGGTCCAGGTACACGGGAAGGGGCCGCCCGTTGAGCGTCTTCTGCACTGCGGTGTGGACGTAATACGGGATCTGGCGGGGGTGCTCGACCGCGACTGACCACTTGCAGAAGGGTGTGGCGGCTTCGACCTGGGGGGCCTCCTGAAAGTCACCACGAAAACGGCGGTGGAGGTCCCCGTTGCCCCCGATGAGCAACAACGGCCAGCAATTGGAGCGTGCCGTCTCCAGTCCCGTTATGGCGTTGGTCATAGCGGGGCCGGAGGGGACCATGGCCACGCCCGGTCGGCGGGTAATGTAGCTGTAGGCTTGGGCCGCCAGGGCGCAGGCCTGCTCGTGGCGGAAATTGATAAGGCGGACGCCCTCTTGGCGCGCGCTGGTGTTGATCTCGGTCATTGGGTCACCGGGCATGTTAAAGATAACGTCGACGCCCTCTATCTTCAGCTGCTTGGTAAGAATTTCCCCACCGTTGATGTTCGCCATCGCGTTTCCTCCTCTTTTTCAGCGCTAGCCGCACCCCGTCTTAGACACACTCAGGGCGGGTGGGTACGGTCGAAGGCAGGGGCATTCTAGCACAACCCTGGGGCGACAGACTTGGTGAGTTGGCCGCGGCTGACTTACAGGACGCTGAAGAAGGGGTGTCCAGAGGGGCAAAGCCCCTTTGGCGGGGGCGCAGGGGGTGTCCCCCCTTCTATAAATCATCCCCGAAGGGGATACCTTGAACCCCCTTGAGGGGGTTTGGGGGTGTTTTTTACCCCCCGCTAGATGAGGGCCTTGCCCACGGCGCCGCCCAGGAAGTCCAGCAGGATGTCGTTAAACGCTTCCGGGCTCTCCAGTGGGGCCAGATGGCCGGCCTCGGGGACGATGGCCGTCCGGACGACCAGTATCCTTTTGGTCAATTCGTTGGCAACCTCATGAAAGCCTGGTAGATCGCTCTCGCCGACGACCACGAGAGTGGGGAGGCGGAGCGATCCCAGGCGCTGTAGGTGCGAAGCCGCAGCCGCCGGGTACTCGGTCCCGTCCAGCCAGCTCGCCCCGGACCATCCGGATAGCATCGTCTTTACCAGGCCCTGGAGCTCCGGCTGCTTCCGCACCCCAGCAAAAAGGGGGCTCACCATAGCCGCGCGCACGAATTTCCGGCTGACACCTTCTTGTCGCAAGAGGGCACGCTGTTTGAGGACGGCTCCCGAGAAACTTCCCGAGTAGGAGAAGCCGTCAAGGCCGCTATCGACCAGCACCAGGGCCGAGAGGCGTCCAGGATTGCTCAGAGCGTACTCCATCGCGACCCCGCCCCCCAGCGAGTGTCCCACCAGAGAGGGTCTGGTGACGCCCAGGTGCTTGATCAGGCCCTGGAGCTCCTCTGCGTAATGGGTCCTGGAATAGCCGGTGGCGGGCGCGTCGGAATCGCCGTGGCCTCGGAGGTCATAGGTGATGACCGTGTAGGAGCGGGCAATGGGGCCTATCTGCCCCCGCCACAGGCGACTGTCGATGGCGTGGCCGTGAAGAAAGATCACAGGGTGGCCCGCGCCGGCCACCTCGTAGTGGACCCGGACGCCGCTCAGAGGTGCAAAAGGCATGGAGCCATCCCGTCGGCTATTGTATCCCAGGGGCTGCGGAGGTGGAAAGGTCGGGTATGGTGGCACGGCCGCTGGTCCGCCTTTGCATGGAGCCGCTGTCTTTGTTATCCTTGGGGTACGGAACAAATCTGTAAAGCAGGTGAGGCCATGCCGGTCATTCATAGCAGCGGCATCGAGATTCGCACGATCAACACCGGCCCCTACGACAACAATACCTATATCCTCGTTTGCCCCTCGACCAAGGAGAGCGTCATTATCGATACGCCAGCCGAGCCGGAGAAAATCCTGGCCTTGACCGAGGGGACTGACGTGAAGGGGATCCTGATCACCCATTGCCACATGGACCACATATTGGGGCACAGGGAGATCAAGGAGGCGACCGGGGCGCCCGTGTGGGTGCACGAGAGCGAGGCTGATCAGCTGCCCCTTTCACCGGAGCACTACTTCCAGCACGGCGGTGAGATCACCTTCGGCACCCTGACCCTGAGAGCGATTCACGTACCCGGCCACACCACCGGCGGCACCTCCCTGGCATGGGGGGACCACCTGTTTTCCGGCGACACCTTGTTCCCCAACGGACCTGGGAGGACGACCTCACCCGAAAATTTCCAGCAGCTCATAAAGGGGCTGGAGGAGCGGATTTTCGTCTTGCCCGACAACCTGAATGTCTACCCGGGACACGGCGCCAGCACGGTCCTGGGAAGGGAGAAGGACCTGTACCTTCAGTTCAAGATGCGCCCGACCCGCAAGGACCTCTCCGGAAGCGTGATCTGGACGGAAGCCTAGCGCCGGATGGTCCCTTGGGAAGTAGAAGCTGGAAGTGTTGCGGACAGGACGGCCCGGTGAGCATTTTTGATCTTGTGTATCAAACATGATGCTGAAGAGGGGGTGTCCAGAAGGGTAGAGCCCCGGTGCCTGCCCTGAGCGAAGCCGAAGGAGGCGGGGGTCGAAGGGGGCGCCCCCCTTCTGTAAATCATCCCCCGAAGGGGGTACCTTGAACCCCCTTGAGGGGGTTTGGGGGTGTATTTCAGCACCCATACTAGGCGAGGAGGCCTGATGTACAGAAAGACAACCCTGCCCAACGGGCTACGGGTTATGACGGTGCCCGTGCCGCATGTCCGTAGTGTCTCTATCTCCGTCTTCCTGGGAGCGGGATCGCGCTACGAAAGCGACGATGTGGCTGGCATCTCCCATTTCCTGGAGCACATGAGCTTCAAGGGGACCCACAAGCGGCCGCAGTCCCAGGAGATATCCGAATGTATCGAGCGAGTGGGCGGCTTCATGAACGCAGCTACGGACCGGGAGGTGACGGTCTACTGGGCGAAGGTGGCGGCGCCTTACTTCTTGATTACTCTCGATCTCCTGATGGACATGCTGCTCAACTCCCTGCATGACGCGGAGGAAATGGAGAAGGAGCGGAGGGTTATTCTGGAGGAGCTGGCCTCGGTGAACGACTCCCCCCAGCAAAAGGTCGAGCTCCTTATCGATGAGACGGTGTGGCCGGGTCAGCCGCTGGGGAGGGATGTTGCGGGGACACGGGAGTCCGTCCTCGGCATCACCCGGCAGATGACCCTGGACTATAAGGCGGCGCAATACACCCCGAGCAACGCCGTCGTCGCCATAGCCGGCGCCGTGGAGCATGACGAGGTGGTTGCAGCCGTGGAAAAAGAAGTGGCCGGCTGGTCCGCCGGGACCCCACAGCCATGGATACCCTCGTTAAACGGTCAGGTGACTCCCGTGGTAGCTATGGAGAGTCGAAAGACGGAGCAGTCACACTTCTGCCTGGCTCTCCCCGGCCTCTCCAGCCGCCACCCGGACCGCTACGCCTTGGACCTTCTCAACGTCGTTCTCGGAGAGGGCATGAGCAGCCGGCTCTTTCTGGAGCTTCGTGAGAAGCACGGCATGGCCTATGACGTGCACAGCGCCGTGAGCCACTTCCTCGACGATGGCTCGGTCACCATCTACGCGGGGGTCGAGCCACGAAATACCTACGACGCCGTTCAGATGGCGCTGGCGGAGGTGGAGCGATTGAGAGAGCGAGTCCCGGATGACGAGCTGGACAAGGTCAAAGCGATGACCAAGGGTCGGTTGCTGCTTCGTACCGAGGACTCAAGAAGCATGGGTGGATGGGTCGGGGCGCAAGAGCTGCTCCTGGGAGAGGTCAAGACCATTGACGAGGTGATCGACATCATCGACGCCATTACCGCCGACGACCTCCAACGGGTCGCGAAGGAGGTCATGGCGTCCGAGACGGCCCCCCAACACCTGGCCATCGTGGGCCCCTTGCGTAGCCGGGCCAAGTTCGAGCGGCTGCTGGCCGCCTGACTTTTGGATTATTGAAGCGCACGATAAAGCGGGGATGGGTACAGCCATCCCCGCTTTATCGTGCGCTTGTGTTTACCGGGCTACTTGGCAAGCTTGAACTTGGGGAGGCTGATCGCCTCGGTGATGTCCTCAAAGGTGACCTCTACGGGCATGTCCACCTTGACGGTATCGGGGTCGCTGCCGACGACGTTGGTGAGCATCTGCACCCCTTCATCCAGGGTGATATAGGCCATCACGTAAGGTGTCTCTTCCTTGAACCCCGGCGAGCCGTTCTGGTGCACTAAGGTAAAGCTGTAGATCTTGCCCTTGCCGGAAGTTTTGGTGTAGTCCAGGTCGCCGGACAGGCACCGAGGGCACAGGGCCTGAGGCGGGTAGAAGAGGTGATTACAGGCCTTACAGCGGGGTAGCCGCAGCTCATGGGCCTTGCAGCCCTCCCAGAACTTCTCGGTATCGCTATCGATGGTGGGTACCGGCTTAACGTAATCTGCCATGGTTAGTCTCTCCCAAGGATCATGGTAATGCCGCTGTGCCGGGCGCCGATGTTCCCGCCGGTGCCGTGGCACAGGGCGACCTTGCAGTCTTTGACCTGCCGAGGAGTCCCCTCGTAGTCGCCCCGTAGTTGTCTGGTGGCTTCGATGATCAAAAAGATGCCGCGTTGGCCAGGGTGATTGGAGGAGAGACCTCCGCCGTCCGTGTTGAGCGGCAGTTCACCGCCGATGGACAGGCGGTCCCCCTCGACGAAGGCCCCGCCCTCACCCTTCTTGCAGAACCCAAGGCCCTCCAGGGCCGTGAGGACCGTGATAGTGAAGGAGTCGTAGACCATCGCCATGTCGATATCTTTTTGGGTTACCCCGGCCATTTCAAAGGCCCGGGGACCGGAGCGGGCGGAAGCGATGCTGGTAAAGTCACGGTGGCCGCCGCTGAGATGGTCGTACCCCTCGCCGGCGCCCAGGAACCAGACCGGCTTGGTCTTTACGTTGCGCGCTAGGTCCGCACTGGTAACGACTATGGCCCCGCCGCCGTCCGAGATGACGCAGCATTCCAGCAAGTGGAGCGGCCAGGAGATCAATCGGGAGTTGAGGACGTCTTCCTTGGAAATAGGGTCCCGATACATGGCGTCTGGATTCATAGACGCGTGTTGGCGGGTTATGACGGAGATGTTGGCCAGCTGCTCCGATGTTGTCCCGAACTCGAACATATGACGGGATGCTACGGTTGCGTAAAGGCCGGCGAGGATCGGGCCGTAGGGAGCCTCGAAGCTGTCCGGCCAGGCGGCAAGACGCCCCGAGGAGGCGCCGCCAGTGCCGATTGCTCGGGCCGCTGAGCGGGCGATACTGGCGTAGGTGATGAGAATGCACTCGGCCTGTCCGGCCGCGATGGCGGCGGCTGCCCGCAGCGTATGGAGCAGGTAGGAAGAGCCTCCGATCTGCGTTGAGTCGAGGACCTTCGGGTTGATGCCCATGTACTCGGCCAGGTGGAAGGTATCGAACCCCCCACCGGACGCGCTCATGATCCCGTCGACGTCGTTGATGGAAAGGCCGGCCTGGTCCAACGCCTCTCGGCAGCACTCCGCCTGGATTTGGTTCATGCTGGTGCCGGGGATGCGACGTCCGGGGTGCTCGTACGCCCCCACGATCGCTGCCTTCCGTGTCAGGACACCCATAACGGCTTATACTCCCTTCTCTTTTGGAAGCTCCGGACGTCAACGCCCGGCAGAGACGCTCGAGGAAGAGCTAGTCCAGAACGGGGATGGAGCCCCACTGGATCTTGCCGGTATCCGAGTGGAGCTTTTTCTCTCCCGACAACTCACGGATCTTGAGCAGAGTCATGTTCACCTCATTGGTGACAAGAACCCAATCGGGCTCCGGAGGGAACCAGTAAGGCGAGTTGATGCGGACTACCGTGTGCTCCTTGGCGTTCAGGTATATCCCGAACTTTTTCTGCTGCTCCTGGACCATATTGCCTCCTTCTTCCTTTCTGATCTTCACTGCACATCGTGGCCCTGCGAGCTCACCACGAAGTGAACGGCGCAATCTTCTGTGCACCCTGAGCCGGTCTGAGGGCGCACCCGTCGTAGCTCACTCTACCGTGACTGTCTTTGCCAGGTTTCTAGGTTGGTCCACGTCGCAACCCCGCCGGACGGCGATGTAATAGGCCAGCATCTGCAGCGGCGCCAACACCAGGATAGGGGATAAGAGGTAGGATACCTCCGGTACGGTGATAACGTCATCGCCGGCGTGCGCGGTGGCATCGTCCCCCTCGGTTGCGACCACGATGACCTTTCCGTCCCTGGCCTTTACCTCCTCGATATTGCCCAGCATTTTTTCATGCAGTTTGTCCTTCAGGGCGATGGCGACCACGGGCATTTTCTCATCAACCAGCGCTATGGGCCCGTGCTTCATCTCCCCGGCCTGGTACCCCTCTGCATGGATATAGCTGATCTCCTTAAGCTTCAGGGCTCCTTCCAGGGCTACCGGGTAGTTTACCCCACGGCCCAAGACCATGAAATCCGCCGCGTGGAAGTACTTGCGGGCCAACGCCTCATAGTGAGGCCCACGGTCAACCACCTCACCCACGATCTTGGGGAGGTGCGCGAGCTCGCCCAGGATGTCTTGCAACGCGCCCTGGTCCAGCGTTCCGCGATGCTGCCCCAAGAAGATAGCCAGCAAGTACAGGCAGACCATAGAGCCGGTCAGGGTCTTGGTGCTGGCGACGGCGATCTCAGGTCCGGCGTTGATGTACAGAGTGTAATCGGCCAGGCGGGTGGCCTCGGAGCCCAGCACGTTGCAGATGGTGATCTGGAGTGCTCCCCGCGCCTTCGCTTCCACCATGGCCGCGAGCGTGTCCACCGTCTCCCCCGACTGGGCGATGGATATCACCAGGGTCTTGTTATCGATGACGGGGTCCCTGTACCTGAACTCTGAAGCGTTCTCCGCCTGGGTCGGAATGCGGCTCATGGTCTCGATCATCTCGCGCCCGACCAAAGCGGAATGGTAGCTGGTCCCCATACCAACGATGACGACCCGCTCCAGCGCGTTGACCTGCTCCGCGGTATAAGGTAAACCGGGGAGGGTGACCTGCATTCGTTCCAGGTCCATCCGGTCGCTGAGCGCCCCCATCAGGCTTTCGGGTTGCTCCATGATCTCCTTGAGCATGAAGTGCCGGTATGGCCCCTTGACGGCGCCAGCGCCGTCGTCCGTCACAGGCAGAGGCTTTCTGGACACGCGAGCGCCCTCCAGGGTGGTCACCTGCGCTTTGTGGCGGGTGATGACGGCCATTTCTCGGTCGGCAAGGTAGGTGACGGACTTGGCCCGGGTTACCATGGCCGGCAGGTCACTGGCCAGCAAGAGTTCATCCTCCCCATAGCCGACGGCCATGCCGCCGGCATGGCCGATGCGCACTCCGACGAGCCTGTCCGGCTCTTGGCGGCTCAACGCCACGATCGCCTGGGCACCCGCCAACCTGCCGGCTGTTTGACGGACAGCCTCTTCCAATGTGGCGCCCCGGGCAAGGTGGCCTTCTATCAGGTGAGGGATGACCTCGGTGTCCGTCGTCGATAAGAAGGTGTGGCCCTCCGCCACCAGCTCCTCCCTCAAGTGACGGTGGTTCTCTACGATCCCGTTGTGAGCTACGGCGACGTCGCCGGTGCAATCGGTGTGAGGATGGGCGTTTTCCAAGGTCGGCTTCCCGTGAGTAGCCCAGCGGGTATGCCCGAAGCCTACACGGCCCTCCGAGGGATCTTCGAGGCCTGCCAAAAGATCCGCCAGCTTTCCGGCGTCTTTGTGGAGAAAGAGACCGCCCTCAGAGTCCAGGATGGCTACTCCGGAGCTATCGTAGCCCCGATATTCCAGGCGTTTCAATCCGTCGAAGAGGATTGGCAATGCTGGCCGGGAGCCGGCATAGCCGATGATGCCGCACAACCTGTCTCTCCTCCTGGCTTTGGGAAAGGCGAAGGCGTTGCCGCGGGTGGCGGCGCAGGTCCTGAAGCTCACCTAGGGCATCGGTACGGGCGCTGGGTTCTTCGACGCATACTCCCCGTGATAGCCGGGCGGGAGCTGCGCCACGATCCGCTGCATCAACATGTCAGTCAGCGAAGTCAGCTGTGCCCGTCCGAGCGGCCCCTCCAGGACTGGCAGGGTAAAAGGCTGACCTATGCTAACAGTTATCTCTGGACGTGTAAAGACGCCGCGCGGCCCTTTGATCCTCTCCGAACCGGCGATGCCGACGGGAAGAATCGGGGCGCCGGAGCGTGAGGCAACCAGGGCGACCCCGGGCTTTGCCTTGCGGAGCCGGCCGATGCCCCGGGTGCCCTCGGGGAACATGCCCACTGCCTTGTCGCGGCCCAGCATGGAGAGGAGCTGGTCAAGGCTGTCGCGATAGCCCTGGTTGCGGTTAATCGGCAGGGCGCCATAGGCCTTGATCATGGGGCCGAATATAGTGTGCCGGAACAGCTCGCGCTTGGCCAGGAACGATATCCTCCTGGGAACGCTGGCCGCGAGCAGGGGGGGGTCGATGCCGCTGAGGTGGTTACTCACGATGATCAGGGGGCCGTGGGGTGGGACGGCCTCTTTTCCGAGCACCTTCCAGCGCGTGAGGACGATCAACGCGATTCGCATCGAGTTGGTCATCGCGAAATACCAGGGGCTTAGCGCCTCTCCGTAAGCTGCCATATCTCCTCAATCACCTGCTCTATCGTATGGCGATCGGTTACGATCTGCTCCGCATCGCGGGCTGGGACCAGGGGTGAGAGGGCCCGCCCAGAGTCCAGCGTGTCCCTCCGGTTGAGGTCGGCCAGCACCTCTTCGTACTCCACGGCGATGCCTCCGTTGCGCAGCTCCTCGTAACGCCGGCGGGCACGCTCTTCAGGGGAGGCCTGCAGGAAGATTTTAAGCTGAGCGTCTGGGAGGACAACGGTGCCGATGTCCCTGCCGGCCATCACGACGGTGCCTTGCCCGGCCAGGGCGCGTTGCAAGCCGACCAGAGACTCCCGGACACCTGGGACCATGGACACCTTGGATACAGCCCGGTCTACCTCGGGGGCGCGAATCTCTTCGGAAAGGTCCCGACCGTTCACGAACGGTCGGGGTGGACCGGCTGAGTCGTCAGAGTCGGTAAACTCAATGGAGATGATGGCTGCCAATCGGCCTAGGGCTTGTTGGTCGTTCAGTGAGATGCGCTGCTCCAGTGCCAGCCAGGTTACGACCCGATACATGGCGCCGGTATCTATGAACCGGCAGCCGAGTCTCTTCGCTAGCCCGAGTCCCACGACCGTTTTGCCCGATGCTCCTGGTCCGTCTATGGCTACCACGTGGACCCTGGACATCGTCAGCCCGCCTGCGCTCTCGGCTGCGCGCAATTATACAACCCTCCGGACCAGCCTGCGACACCGGGGCCTTCAAGCTGTTCCGTCCGCAACGGCTCGGTGCGGGGCAGGAAGGTGAGCCGGCCCGTCATGCTGAGTCCCGGTGCGATCGGGGCGACGTATCTCGCAGTTCCCATAAGAGGCCATTCCCTCCCGGTGGTCGTGAAAGACCATGGAGACCGGAGACCTGGGGTGAGGCAGAAGCTACCGTGGCCCTCCTTGACAGTAGGCCAGGCGCGTTGCTACCCTCCCGCTGGAATTTGACCTGCACGAGGGAGGGGCGGCCCGTGCTGAACGAAAAAGAGGCTCGGACGCTTGCGGAACGGGTGCTCAGGCTCTCCGCAGCCGAGCACACCGAGGTTTCGGTGTTCACGGAGGACTCTTCCCTGACGCGCTTCGCCGACAACGCGATACATCAGAACGTCGCTCAAAGGGATGCCAGCGTAGTGGTGCGGGCCTCCGTCGGTAAAAGGTACGGCGTGGGGGCAACCAACGACCTGAGCGACGCGGGGCTTCAAGGAGCCGTTGACCAGGCCATCTCCATCGCACGGGCGATGCCTGATATGGAAGAGTTCCTTCCGCCTCTGGAGCCGCAAGGGATTGCGAAGGTGGACGGCTTTTCGATAGCTGACCGCGCGGAGTTTGGTCCGCTGCAACGGGCCGCCGGGGTCCGGGTGATCTGCGAGTTAGCCAGCGAGAAGGGGCTTACGGCAGCAGGGGCGTTTAAGGTAGACATAGACGGGATCACCGTCGCAAACTCTCAGGGGCTATACGCCCACCACGAGTCCACCAGCGCCGAGCTTCTGGCCGTGGCCATGTCCGTGGATAGCTCGGGCCACTCCGGGCAGATCTCCACGGACGTCACCAGGATAGACCCGGAGGCGGTGGCGCTTGAGGCTGTCGGGAAGGCGGAGCGAGGCAGAGGCCCGAAGTCCGTCGACCCGGGAGAGTATGAGGTGGTGCTGGAGGAGTACGCCGTCAGCGACATGCTGGATTTTCTGGCCTATCTGGGGTTCGGGGCTCAGGCGGTCCACGAGGGGCGGAGCTTCATGTCCGGGAAGATCGGCCAGCAGGTGATGGGCTCCAATATTACGATACGGGATGATGGGATGGATCCGACAGGCATGGTACGCCCATTCGACTTCGAGGGCTACCCAAAGCAACCCGTAGGCTTGATCGTGGAAGGCGTGGCGGCGTCGCCCGTCCACGATAGGCGTACCGCGGCTCGGGAGGGCGGCAGCTCCACCGGGCATGCGCTGCCCGCCGGCTCCGTTATCGGTCCCTTGCCCATGAACCTGTTCCTTCAGCCGGGCCATGCGAGCAAGGAGGAGATGATCGCCTCCGTCCAACGAGGCATACTGGTAACGCGGTTCTGGTACACCCGCGTGGTGCACCCTTTGACCGTCCACATGACCGGCATGACCCGCGACGGCGCTTTCCTCATCGAGAAAGGGGAGGTCGTTGGGCCTGTGAAGAACCTGCGCTTTACCCAGAGCTACCTGGAGGCGCTGAACAACGTCGACCTCATCGGGAAAGAGACCAAATTGGTGAGAGAGTTCTTCGCGGCCAACCGGGTGCCGGCCATCAAGGTCGGCCGGTGGGCCTTCACCGGCGCCACGGAGTACTAAGGGGGTTCTCCCTCCCCCTGCTTCTCTCCCGCCAGGAGAGGGTGGATGTTGGAGGCGGCTAAGCTGATGGCGCAACCCGAAACAGCCCTGACCGGAGTCACCGTCCTCGATCTGAGCGAGAACATCGCCGGGCCGTACTGCGGTAGGCTCCTCGCCGATTACGGGGCAGAGGTCATTAAGGTGGAGCGGCCCGGGACCGGGGACGCGTCACGCCGGTTAGGCCCATTCTTTCATGACGAGCCTCACCCGGACAAAGGCGGCCTCTTTCTTCACCTGAACGCCAATAAGCGGAGCGTGGCCCTGGACCTACGCAGCGCCGCTGGCAGGCGATTGTTTTTACGGCTGGTGGAAGAGGTCGATGTCGTGGTGGAGAGCTTCCCCCCCACGGCGATGCAGTCCCTTGGCCTGGATTACGAGCGTCTGCGCGAGGTGAACCCAGCACTGATCGTCGCTTCCATCTCTAACTTCGGGCAGACAGGGCCGTACCGTGACTTCAGCTCCGCTGAGATCGTGACCTATGCCATGGGCGGCCCCATGTATGCGACGGGACTTGCCGAACGAGAGCCGATGAAGCTGGGCGGAAATATCCTTCAGTACCAGGCTGGCGCCGCCGCTGCCGCAGCCACGGCCATCGCTCACTGGACCGCGGAGGAAACAGGGGTGGGAGAGCACCTGGACCTCTCGCTGATGCGTGTTCAGGCCTCCAACCAGGACCGCAGGACCACCATGATGATCGCCTATCAGTACACGGGCGAGGTCTGCAAGAGAAGGGGGCAGGTGGCGCAGCGCCTCGCTTCCGGGGTGCGCCCTTGCTCAGATGGCTATCTCCACTTGATCGGCGATCACGCTCGTTTTCCGCTGATCGTTGAAATGATAGGCCAGCCGGAGCTACTGGAGGACCCGAGGTTCAAGGAGCCTGCCGACAGGGCGGTCCCCGGTCGTGGCGAGGAGTTCGACGAGTACCTCATTCCGTGGATGCTGGAGCGAACGAAGCGAGAGGCGTTCCTTAAAGCTCAGAACCACCGTATTCCTTCAGGTCCCATCAACAGTGCAGATGACGTGCTGGAGGAGACGAACTTCAGGGACCGCGGTGTCTGGGACACCGTCGCGCATCCGGCCACGGGTCCCATTGTGGACGCGGGACGGCCCTTCATTATGGAGCGGACGCCCTGGCGGAGAGAGAGGGCAGCTCCTCGCCTGGGGGAGCATAACCGGGAGGTGCTGTCCGGTCTTTTGGGCTTGACCGCGGAGGAGATCGGGCGGCTGCGGCAAGGTGGTGTGATTTGACAGCACGCCCTGGAAGACTGCCGCTGGAGGGTGTCCGTGTATTGGACCTGACCGTCGTGTGGGCCGGGCCCCACGCCACGCAGCTCCTGGCCGACTGGGGCGCCGAGGTGGTCCGCGTCGAGTCAACCCAAGTGATACAGCCCAACACGCGAGGCCGCTTGGTCAATGTGCCCCGCGATCTCGCCGGCCGTAACAGCGGATGGAGCAACGCCTACCCTGATGGTGAGCCTGGGGAGCGCCACTGGAACCGCTTCGCGATCTTTCAAAGCCACGCCCGCAATAAGCTGAGCATGACCGTCGACCTACGCCGCCCGGAGGGAGTGGAGATATTTCACCGGTTGCTGCAAGTATCGGACGTGTTCATCGAGAACAACGTGCCGGAGACTATCGAAAAGCTGGGGCTGACCTACCAGGAGCTCATAAAGGAACGGCCAGACCTCATCATGCTGCGCATGCCCGCCTATGGCCTGGATGGCCCCTACAAAAACTATCGCTCCTTCGGGACGCAGCTTGAGTGCACCGCGGGACACACCTGGCTCCGCGGCTATGCGGACATGGACCCGTCGCACCTCGACGATGTCTACATGGGGGATGCCGCAGGAGGCGTGAGCGGTGCCTTTGCGGTGATGCTGGCCCTGCGCCACCGGCGACGCACCGGTAAGGGACAGCTCATCGAGCTTCCCCAGGCGGAGAACTTTCTACCCTACCTCGGGGAGACGATCCTCGACTACACTATGAACGGTCGTATCCAGGGACCCCTGGGCAATCGGCACCGGTTTATGGCTCCCCACGGGGTTTACCGTTGCCAGGGTGAAGACCGGTGGGTTACCATAGCGGTAGGCAGCGACGAGGAGTGGCGGGGTCTCTGCCGGGCGATGGGCGACCCGGAGTGGTGTCACGAGTCCAGGTTCGCCACCGGCCTTGGCCGCTGGAAGCAGCAGGAACTACTGGACGGATACATCGCATCCTGGACGGGTGAGCGTTCAGGTGAGGAGACGATGGGGGTGTTACAGGCCCACGGCGTCGCAGCCGGAGCGGTCCTTGACGACCGAGACATATACCAGGACCCGCATATGCAAGCGCAGGAGTATTTTCAGGAGCTCGTGCACGAAGACGCAGGGACCCATAGCTACCCCGGCCTCATGTGGACGGCGAAAAACACGCCGAACCGGCTGCGGACGCCCCCATGCCGGCTGGGTGAGCACAACGAGTATGTGTACAAAAAGCTGTTAGCGGTGAGCGGAGAGGACTATACTGAGCTGGAGCGAGCCGGCCACATTGGCACAGGGTTTGGTGGCCACCTCGGTTAGTTCAGGCGGTGGAGGCTCTGCCTGGGCAAGGAGGAGCGGATGTCCGACAAGTTTGAACGCGAGATCGAAGAAATCATGGAGAAGACGGGGAAGGATATTGGCCCCCGTACTCCCCTGAGCGAGGTCTTCAAGGACTTCCAACAGAGATTTAAGGAAGGCTTCAGTCTCCAGCTTCCGAGTATCTTTCGCTGGATTACCCCGACTCGAGTTGGGGCGGCCGGCGCGATCCTTCTTGTTGTCGGAATGTTCGCCCGGCAACCCTACTTCGTGCTGATCGCCCTGGCGTTGTTGCTGGGCGCCTACCTCCTCTCCCTCTTCAGGGGGAGCAGGACCTTCGAACAGACAACCGGGTACGACAAGAGCTGGCGTGGGCAGCCGATGGATGTCAGGACGCCCTCAAGTTGGCGCAACCGGATTCGGAGATGGTTCGGTAAGAAAGAGTAAGGGCTTGTTGGCGCCCACGCGCTAACCCTCCCCGGCCTTGCACAAAATGTGATTCTGAGTCCCGACACGTCGGGACTCAGAATCAAGGGTGGGGCAGACTCGACAGAAAGCCCCCACCTCCCCAGACCCTTCGACTTCGCTCAGGGTGAAACACGAGTTATCACTATATTGTGTCAAGCCGGAGGGAGTTGAGAGAAGGGGTTAGCCTTCCAGCATGAGCTCGATGCGGTCGATGGCGGCGTCAATGTGGGCGCGGCCGGTCTCTACGGGAATCTTCGGTCGGGTGGCCTTGAGCCGCGTCGTAATATCGAGACAGAACGTTTTCCACTCCTCCAAGGTGCCTCCCACGGGCACCGTCACTCCGGAATCCTGGACCTTCGCCTGGCCTTTCGTAGACTGCTCGCGGCGGGGGTCTGCCAGCTCGAGCATGTCCACCAGGTGGACCAGCCCTTCCTCGAAGTGTTCCGGGTCCTCGAACAGATAATCTGTAGTCATCGCCGCCCTCCACATTGTCTTCATATAGTCTAACACGGCCTCGGTGCTCCGTTGTCAATTTGCCGTCCCACTGCTACGATACCCCCTGTTTATGTATCCGGCCCGAAGAAACGGTGATCCGGCCCTAAGAGACGACGCGAGGAGGCGCCCCGTGACAACCCAAACTATGACAGAAGAGCAGAAGCAAATCGTCGCGATGATCCGCGACTTCGTGAAGCGTGATGTCGAGCCAGCCGCCGCCGAGATGGAGCACGACGACATCTACCCCCAACAAGTTGTGGACAAGATGAAGGGATTGGGTCTCTTCGGCTGCATCATCTCCGAGGAATATGGCGGGATGGGGCTCAGCTACACAACCTACGCCATGGTGATAGAGGAGATATGTAAAGGGTGGATGAGCGTGTCCGGCATTATCAACTCCCACCTCATCATGGCCTACATCGTGGAGACCTTCGGGACAGAGGACCAGAAGCGCGCCTGGCTTCCCGCGATGTGCAGTGGCGAGAAGCGTGGCGGCATCGCCCTGACTGAGCCCAATACCGGCAGCGACGTAGCGGCTCTGGAGACCTCCGCAGTTCGAAGCGGTGACCACTACGTCGTCAACGGCAACAAGATGATGACCACCAACGGGGAGAAGGGGACGGTCTTCGCCGTTCTGGCGAAGACCGATAAGAATGCAAGCCCTCCCTATAAAGGGATCGGCTGCTTCATCATGGAGAAGGGGCCCGGCTTCCGTTCGGGGCGCCACCTGGACAAGCTGGGATACCGAGGAGTCGATACCTCAGAGCTCATTTTCGAGGACTTCCATACCCCGATCACCAGCCTGATCGGCGAGGAGGAGGGCCGCGGCTTCCAGCAGATGATGAGCGGGCTGGAGGTTGGCCGCATCAACATCGCGGCCCGAGCCGTCGGCGTGGCGACTGCGGCGTTCGAGAAGGCTATCGCCTACGCCCAGCAGCGGCATACCTTCGGCGTGCCGATCAACCAGCACCAGGCGATCCAGATCAAGCTAGCGGACATGTACACCAAGATCGAAGCTTCGCGGCTGCTCACCCGCCAGGCGGCTGAGATGAAGGACCGAGGGGAACGGTGCGACCTGGAGGCCGGAGCCGCCAAGCTCTTCGCCAGCGAGACCTGCGGCGAGGTGGCCATGGACGCGATGAGGATTCATGGCGGTTACGGCTACTTCAAGGACTATACCGTTGAGCGCTACTATAGAGACGCACCGCTGATGATTATCGGTGAAGGGACCAACGAGATCCAGAAGATCGTCATAGCCCGAAACTTGATCCAGAAATACAAGACGCAGTAGGGCTATCCCTCGGGGCCGGCTACTTACCGAAAGGAAGCTCGACGACCTCGGCCTCTGCCTGGGCACTGTCGCTTTCCAGGGAGAGGAGAGTCCCAGCCTCGGCGTAGCGGCTGCGGATATAGCCCAGCGCGATAGGGCGGTCCCTGGACGGCGCAAGGGCGGCCGAGGTCACGAATCCGGCCTCTTTTCCTTCGGCGAACAGCCGGGTGCCATCGTCGGCGGGAGAGCCCGCCGGCAGCAACAGCCCCATCAGCCGCTTCTGGACCTTGTCGTACGTGTCCAGCCGGGCCACCACCTCCTGGCCGATGTAGCAGCCCTTATCGAAGCTGATGAACGGTTGAAGCCCCGCCTCAAGTGGGTTGAAGCGTTCGTCCATCTCTGTGCCAAAGGCGGGAAGGCCGGCCTCGATGCGTAGCGTTGCATACGCCGCCTCGCCAATGGCCCGGACTCCCAGGTCGTGGCCAGCCTCCAGAACAGATGCTTGGAGCCGGGCGAGTTCGGCCCGGTTGTCGAGGATCAGGTGGAAGCCGCCGTCGGCTGGCTCGGAGGCCCGGGCCAAATGGAAGCGGATGCCGTTCACCTGGCCTGGAACGTGGTGAAATGGCGGCAGGTCTGTCACGGGGCGGCCGGCGAGCCGCTCGGCGAGCTGAGGAGCCTTAGGCCCCAGGACCGCCAACAGCGCCGTATCGTCAGTGACATCCGACGTCGTGCAGTCCTCGATGATGGTGTATTTATCCAGCCACCCGGCGACGGAATCTTGGTTATTGGGCGCCGTCACCAGCAGCAGTCGGTCCCCCAGGTGATGGACCGCCACCAGGTCGATGATCCGTCCCTTCTCGCTAGTCAAGACGGTCAACGCGCCCTGTCCGGCCTCCAGGCCTGCCAGGTCCTGGGTGCTCAACCGATGCAGCAGGTCTAGGGCGTCGGTCCCAGACATCTCCAGCCGTCCCAGGTGCGAGCGATCGATCATGGCGACACCCTTGCGGGCCGACCAGTACTCCTGCTCTATCCGGCTATCGATGGTGGTCATTTCGTGCTTTGATATCCGTGTCCGGGCGCTACAAAAAACTAGGGTGAAGGCGCTCGCGCCTTCACCCTATCGTGGTCGCCTGTGCTACGGTCCGCTGCTACGTGGAGAATGAGGTCCCGCAGCCGCAGGTCTTCTTGGCGTTGGGATTGGCGAAGACGAAGCCCTTCCCGTTGAGGCCGTCAGAGAAGTCAAGCTCCGTGCCGACCAGGTAGATAAGACTCTTGTTATCGACCAGCAGCTTGACACCGTGCTCCTCGAAGACCTTGTCCCCCTGGCGCTCGTCGATGTTGAAAGAGAGCTTGTACGTCAGGCCGGAGCAGCCTCCACCCTGGACCGCGACGCGGAGGCCCGGCTCAGTCTGCCCTTCCTTGCTGGACAGCTTCCTAACCTGGGAGGCTGCTTTCTCCGTAATCTGGACGATCGGTGTTTTTGTGGCTGCTTGCGTCATATTTTTTGACTTCCATCTAGACCGATTTTGGCAGTGAGTGGGCAGTGTTCCGACTAGGCCGCCTACCCCTTATTATATGGTGTCGGTGGAGGGGCCGTCAAGGATGCTCAGTCGACCCTGTTAGACGTTTGCCAAGCAACCCTCCCCTTTGCTATCCTACAGATGAAGGCGACGTAGCCAAGTGGTAAGGCGGAGGTCTGCAAAACCTCTATTCGGCGGTTCGATCCCGCCCGTCGCCTCCAACAGGTGTTGTGGATGCTGTCCTTTCCACCGGATCGCGCGCAGGAGACTCCAAAAACAACGGCTGAAGTTGTAGTATAGTGCTCAGAGCGGTAGTAATAGTGCCGGAAGCTGGAGCTAGTGAGGAGGTCGTCATGGCGAGTACGCGAATGGGTACCAGGGGCGTCTACCAAGAGGGAGTCGAGGAGAAGCTGCCGTACATGGTGTACGACGCGGACAACCATATCTATCCCCCGGAGGATGCAGCGGTCCGCCACCTCGAGAAAAAGTACGTCGATCGCGTTTTCCCGACCGGCAAGACCCACAGGGGTACCACCGAAGCCATAGGGGGGGACGAGCACAAAGCCAAGACCCTCGGCTTCCACACGGTGGGCCAGCACGCGGGCGTCGACCCGCTTGCGATTCCCGAGATGAAGGGGGATATCCCGGTCCCAGGGGCGATGCTCAACAGGCTCAACGCGATGCAGAACCTTGACAAGGATGGCCGCGAGAAGCTCGTCCAGCTGTACCGGGACATGGAGCCGGCGTTCGAGAATCGCGACTTGCGTCTCAAGCTTATGGATGCCCAGGGCGTCCAGGCCGCCATCATCCACGCCGGTGGCGGTGGTGGGAGCGCGTTTTCGCGGGGCGACGTCTCAGCCGGCTACGCGGCCGCCCGGGCAATGAACCGCTACATCAACGAAGACTGGGGCTTCAACTACAAGGAACGCATTTACACACCGGCCTACATCCCTCTTATCGACATCGACCTGGCGGTGGATGAGCTCGAGCGGTGCATGAACGAGGGGGCTAGGCTCATCGGCCTCAGTGCGGGAGGGAGCCATGGACGCTCGCCCGCCGATCCCTATTTCGACCCGTTCTGGTCGCGCGTCAACGAGGCCAAGCTCCGCGTCGTCATCCACCTCAGCGGCCCCCTCGCGCATCGAGGCGCCGAGTGGAGCGAGGACCCCGACGCCCAGTACGCACAGTTCAACGGCTTCCAGTGGCTCTTCTTCTGGAGCGACTTCCCAATCATGGAGACGATAGGGATGCTCTTCTTCCACGGCTTCCTGACTCGGTTCCCCGACATCAACTTCCTTATCGCCGAGTTCGGCACGCCTTGGCTGCCCTACCTCGTCCGCAAGATGGACCATGCGCACATGCTCGGCCGTAATCCGAAGTGGGGCGGCAAGCTCCCGATGCGCCCCAGCGAGTTGTTCAAGGCCCGCTTCGTGGTCGCGCCCTTCCCTGAGGAGAACGTCCAGCGGCCCATCGAGGTCGTCGGTCACGAGGGCCTGGTCTTCGGCTCCGACTTCCCCCACTCGGAGGGGATTCCGGACCCCGTCCAGTACCTCGCCCAGCTCAAGGGCCGGCCCGAGCCGGTCGTCAAGGCGATCATGCGCGATAACCTGGCCAAATTCCTCAGCAACTAACCAGCAACGTCAAGCTCCGTTGCCGCAGAGGTGGCAACATGAGAAGAAGCCCCTGGAGCTCGCCGAAGAGTCCGGGGGCTTCCCCTTTGACGCAGGTCCCCTGCGTGGACCAGGCTGATTCGGGCATAGTCTGCCCCCGGCGAGTATAGTGACGTTAATTTCCCGAGGAGGTGTGATGATGGCTAACGTGGAAGAGAAGTTCGCCGCCCTGGAGCAGCGGGTGCGCAGGTTGGAGGATGAGCTGGAGATTCGGGACATGTTTGTCTGCTACGGGATGGCCGCCGACACTGGGGACGCGCCCCGGCTGGCGGCGATGTTCACCGAAGACGGCGTTTATGACGTCGGTGACTCGGGTGAGCTCATGGACGGCCGTGAGGCCGTGCACGGCATGATCCTGGGGGAGAGCCATCAGTCGCGTCTACCTAACCTGGGACACACAGTCGGCCCCCTGGCGCTGAAGTTCGACGGCGATAAAGCCGTCGCTTACGGCTACTCTCGGACCTACCTCAAAACGGGCGACCAGGTCGGTACGTGGCGGCTGGCGTATAACCGGATCAACCTGGAGCGCCACGACGGCCGCTGGCAGATGAAGCGGCGCACCAATCTCATGGTGGGAAGCGAGGAGGCCCAGGAAATCTTCAGGGATGGTCTCAAAAATCTTCCCCAGACCGGGCGCGTCCAATAAGAAGTTTTCCGGTCCGTTGAGACGCCACGATGCTGCCGGCGCAGAGAGGCTATGCCAAAATCGCTCTCCCTTCATGGGGCCTTGCCTCCGAAGAGTCCTGGGAGAGGGCTAGGGTGAGGGCGGAACAAATCTGGCAGTTCGGTTTTTTTGGAATATCTTCCAGCGCCATCCTGAACCCCCGGCGTGAATCCAAAAAAACGCTCAGTCCATCTTAACGGGGGGATCGGCCGCCGATGCGGCGGGCTGACGTACTTTGCTGCCCTGCCTCGGAGGGAAGATGTTACGAAACCGCCGTGGGATATTCGGGTTTGGCGCGATGGTGGTAGCGGCATTGGTGGCCGTTGTCGCGTGCGGAGGCGACGATCCGACTCAGACGCCGGAGCAGCTCAGCTCCGTGGATGCCGAGTCCCAATTCCTGGCCCGGCTCGCTACCATCGCGGGAGCATCAAGCGATGCGGAGCTGGAGATACGGAATCAGCTGGTGGAAGGACCCCAGGCCAGAGACGATACCCTGGCCAGGATCGTCGAGATAGGGTTTGGATGGGGCCGCGAGGCGGAGCTTGCCGCCGCCGAAGGACTCCAGCCCCCGGAGCGTTTCCAGGAAGATCACCAGAGCTATCTTGAATGGCTTCGGGAGGCCGGTGTCCCCTTGAGCCGTGAATTGGCCGGCAAAGCCAGGGATGGCGACGTCGTCGGCGTGGCTGTGGCCTTTGCCAAGTACGATGTGCCCCGATTCAGACTGCTGGCGACGGTGTCATCGGTCTACTGCGGCGCGCTGGGAGTTCCGGCGGGAGCGACGATCTGTCACGACGACATCGCCCTCCCCTACGGTGAATATGGCAGTCAAGTCCACGATTTGGCCGTGAGTTTTGGGTCTGAGGTCAGGCGGGGAGGGGTCCTGTTCCCCGCCTTGAGACCTGAGGAGCTGGTCCAGGCCGTTTTGATGGTGCAGCCGGCATTGATCGAGAGCCTTGAGAGCGTCTTGGTCTCAGCCAGAGCGTTGGAGCCGCCGGATTCAATCAGCCGAGACCACGGGTCGCCTGGAGCAGTTCCTTGAAGAAACGCTGGCAACGGCCCAGGCGATCCTGGACGCGGCGGAGGCGGAGGACCTGGAGGCCTTGTTTTCGGGGGTCCGGCAGGCCAACCTCTATTTCGACAGCCTTGGACGGGCGCTCTCCCCCGACTTCAGGCCGCTCCTGGCCTTTCTGTTGCCGCCGTCATTTACCGAAGGCGTTGCCTTGACCGCCGCCGAGGCTGAATACCTGGACACCCTGGCCAAGGCCGTTGCCGAGATCAATGATGCCAATGCAAGCATCGGCCTGGCGTTGTCACGGGTCTTCCCTACCCGGGGCGCACTGGTGCTGGCCATCGAAGAGGCGGACGTAGATGGCGCGACGCGGAGGCTGCTGGACACCCTCCAGGGGCTAACTCCGCCGGACCTTTTTCGGGAGGAGCACTCCAACCTCGTGCAGTTCCTGAGTGGGTTCTTTGCGACTCATGACACGCAGGCGGCGTTGGACGCCGGCGACCTTCTCCGGGTCACCATCAATAGGAGAGACCTCCTCCTGGGCTACCGCAGGCTGGCTCACTCGTCAAGCCGGTCGTTCTGCAATGCCGCCGCGGACTTCGGCGAGACCATCTGCAACCCCTCGGGAGCCGGCGGTGAATACGGCGACCAGCTCCGTGAGGCCCTGAACTTCTATTTGACCGTGGAATTCGGCCCCAGGGTTACCAGCTTCCCGCTGGGACTGACCCAGGATGAGGTCTTCGAGGGGATACTGTTGATCAACCGGGAGATCGAGGAGGTCCTGGCGGAGGCGGGCCAAAAGGTACGGGCACTGCAGCCACCTCCTGAGTACCAGGCAGACCATGCCGCCATCGTGACCTTTCTCGAGGAGATACTGGGCGTCGCCCAGGCTATCACCAAGGCCGCCGAGGACCGCGACGTCCAGGCCCAGCAGCTACAGTTCCGGGAATCCGGCACGGTGCTGTGCAACGCCGTGAGGGCCCTGTCCAATGACATCAGGCCGGTCCTCGGGCCTCACCTGGCGCCGAACCCGGCCTGTAGCAGCCTGTAACGGCTGTTCGGCGGGTCTCGCTGTAACGTGACGGCAAGGCTGGCTCCGTTGCCAGGCTGACTCATATGTACTGAACGAGCACATGCTCTTGTCAAGGGAACGGCCCTGCTGTATACTTCCGCACTGTGTTTCAACCCTTCAGGGTAAAGTAAGCGGTGGAGGTGGGCTTTCCATGGAGTTTCCCAAGTGCCAAAAGTGCGCCAGCGGCGATCTCGTGCCCCTTTCGGATTTCGGAAGCCAGGGCGCACCTATTCACTGGAAGGCTTGGGTTTGCACAAACCCCGATTGCGGCTTTAACATTAAGATTCGAAACGGCGACGTCTATCAGAACGAGCCAATCGCCGACGGCATGACGCAGAGCCCGCGTTTCCGGTAAGCGCCCGTGGCGCTTCAAAAAGGGCTGCTAGACGACGGCACTGGCCGGGAGGCAACGCAATGGCGGACCCCGGTGACCACCTAGGCCCCGGTGATACAGGAATGCTGCAGCGCGTTGTCGACGCCCTCGACGCAAAGGGTGTCAACGCGGAGCTGTTGACACCCTCCGACTACCCGGAATTGTCTCCTATGGTCATGGGCGGCGCCCAGGGCTGGATCAAGCTGCTCGGTGAAGAGGTGGACCTCCTTCACGTCGTCGGCTCCGCCGAGGAAGATGCCTATCTGGCCCAGTACATGGTGGGAGACGTCGAGGCCTCCCCCATCGCCTTCGCGCAGCTGAGACCCAAGCGGAAAGGTCTCTTCGGCCTGGGCGGCATTGCAGGCTATGAGTGGAAGGGCCCCGATCTCGCCAAGGAGCTCAACCAAGACCCGTTTCTGGTGGACCTGCTGGTCTCGTCCGGCTTTACCGATGTCACCGTCTGGCCGGAAGGACGGGAGCTCGTCTCCATCCACCCGGCAATCACCATGCGGGCGCGCCAGGTCGCCGACTTCTTGAAACCCGCCCACTCCATCGCCAAGCACGTCCGCCGCGTGGCGAGGTAAAACCGGCGATAGACACTGGTGAACACGGGTCAGCTAACGGAAAGGAGCTGGTTAGCCCTAGAGCGACGCCTTGACCTTATCCGCCAGTGACCGGGTCATTCCAACGACCGTCGACATCTCCTCGACCGGGGCATCCCGCAGCCCCTGGACTGAGCCGAAGCGCTGCATAAGGGCTTTTTTGCGCTTGGGGCCGATCCCTGGTATATCGTCCACCGCTGAGCCGATGCTATTCTTGGAGCGCAGGTTGCGGTGATAAGTAATGGCGAAACGGTGGGCCTCATCCCGCATGCGTTGGACCAGGTAGAGCCCCTGGGAGTTGCGCGGCAGTAACACCGGGTCCGCCATCTCCGGGATGAACAGCTCCTCTTCTTTCTTTGCGATGCTGGTTAGTGGGACGGAAGCTAGCCCCAGCTCCAGCATCACCTCCAAGGCGGCGTTCAGATGCCCCTTGCCGCCATCGATCAAGACCAGGTCGGGGACCGTGCCCCAGTCCTTATCGGCGCGTCCCTTTGATCCTCCGCCTTGAGTCCCGCCGTTCGTTTCAGGCTGCCCCTTCCCCATCCTGCCGAAGCGCCTTCGTAGCATCTCTTGCATCATCGAGTAGTCGTCGATCCCCTGGACCGCACGGATCTTGAAGCGGCGATAGGAAGAGGGCTTGGCCCGCCCTTCTTCGAAGACCACCATGCTGCCGACGGCGTTGCTGCCTTGAATGTTGGATATGTCGTAGGTCTCAACCCTCATCGGCGGAGCTTCCAGGCTGAGATGCTCTTGCAACTCCTCCAGGGCCATCGAGACCTTGTCCCGGTCGGCGAGCCATTTAGCCCGCCGTTGCTCCAGCCCTTCCTGGGCGTTCTTGGCCACCAGCGCCACCAGCCGGCGGCGTTCTCCACGGACGGGGACCTTGAGGCTGACCCGCTTGCCCCGGCGCTCTTCGACAAGGCGCGTTATGTTCTCCAGGTCCTCCGGTTCGTATTGGCACAAGATCTCGCCCGGCACGAAGGAGGCCGTGAGGTAGAACTGCTTGAGGAACTGGCCGGTGATAGCGGCTGGGCTTTCGTCGCGCGTTCCCTGCATGATGAAGTGGTCCCGCCCAGTGAGCTTGCCTTGCCGGACGAAGAAGAGCTCCACCCAGGCCTCATCCTCGCCTTGGGCCAGGGCGATGATGTCCTCATCCTGGCGTGTCCTGGAGACCGCTTTCTGCTCCTGGGCGACGCGTTCTATTGCGCGTATCTGGTCGCGGAGGACAGCAGCCCGCTCAAACTTCAAGTCTGTGGCGGCTTGGTCCATCTCTGAGCGTAAGTGACCGAGCACCGTCTCATGCCTGCCCTCAAGGAAAAGGATGACCTGGTCGATTACCCGGTGGTATTGCTCCCGGTCTACCAGGCTGACGCACGGGGCGACACAACGATGGATGTAGTACTCAAGGCATGGGCGAGGGTCCTTGCCCGTGATGTTTTTGGTGCAGGACCGGTAAGGGAACAGCCGCTTGAGGAGCGCCATCATTTTTCGCAAAGAGCTGGCGCTGGCGAAGGGGCCAAAGTAACGGGCGCCGTCGTCGTAGACCCTCCTTGCGATGTCTACCCGGGGCCAGTCCTGCTGCACATCTATCTTGATGTAGGGGTAGGTTTTATCGTCTTTGAGACGAATGTTGAACCGAGGCTGGTGGCGCTTTATAAGGTTGTTCTCTAAAAGAAGCGCCTCTGCCTCAGAGTCGGTGACGATATATTCGAAGTCGGCCACCCTGGGCATCATGCCATACAGCTTTCGGGTGATATCGGCGGCCGAGCCGAAGTAGGAGCGAAGCCGGTGACGGAGGCTGGCGGCCTTCCCCACATAAATCACTGCCGCTTTGGCGTCCTTCATGAGGTAGACGCCAGGCTTTGTGGAGGTGGACGCCAGCATTTGTGCAGCCTTAGAGGCTTCCATATCAAGTGGATTCTAGCATGGACAAGAGGGCGGGCCGAAGCGGTAACGACCTGAGATCAATATGGAGAGAGGTCTAACCGACGAAGAAGCTCAAGATGATGAGGATAGCAATGACGCCCAGGGCCAGCACGCCGCTGGTCTTCAGGTCAGTCTTGAGGTGTGGCAGCTGTGGAAGTGGTCGACGAACGGAAGCTGCCGTAGGTCCTGCAGCCTGAAGAGTTGCGACTCGGGGTGAAGGGGAGGGCCTTTCCTCTGTTTGGGGGGCCTGAAGCTCGGGAAGGTCTAGGCCAACGCCACCATCGGAAACCGTCGGAGTTCGGGCCCTCAAGGGCTGCGCGACCCGAGCCGGCGCATCCTCAAAGCTTCCAGCCGGCCGGGGAGCGCTCCGCTTCTTCTTTTTGCTTAGTGCGGCTTGTCTGGCCGCCACCCGCTTGGAGCCTTTCGGCATTCGCCCTCACCTGTGCAATCTGCATTTCAGTATAGCGGGTGGCCGGACTGCCACGCAAGAATGGAGTATGAGCCTAAACCGTCGCTCCTTGCCGGTCCATTTCCCTGGCCGCTTGTGCGATGATCGTAACCGAGTGTTCCATTCCCAGGTTGTCGACATTGAGAAAGAGGTGGAACAGCTCAGGGTCCTCCGCGGCGACCTTGAAGAGTTTCTTGTAATAGGCGACACGCTGCGGGTCCTCGTCTTTGATGAACTTTTCCGCGGCCTCCAAGGTAACTCCATCTCGCTGTTGGATGTGGCGGGTGCGGTTTTCCAGGTTGGAGACCAGGTAAACATGCAGCGCGTTGGGCATTTCTCGCAGGACGACGTGGCTCCCCCTGCCGATAATCACCACGTTGCCGCCGCGGGCCAGGTCTTGGATGACAGAAGTGATGATCTCGATGTACCGCTTGTCGTCCAGCTCCTGGTCCTGGCTGGTAGCCGGCTGCGCGGCTTCGGACAAGCTTCGGGAAAGTAGCACCTCGACTCCCGTAGGCCCCAGGAACGGGTCACCGGCGGAGCCTGCAGCCGCTGACTTTTCCAAGAATTTTTGAAAGAAACGGGCCAGGCGCTCGCTTACCTTTGGGGTCCTCTCGTCACGTTGGCTCACAGCTTCCAGCGAGGCGCCTGATCTGCGGGAGGCCTCTGCCATGATTTGGTTGTCTATGTAGTCGGCGCCCAGCTGGTGCGCCACCTCCAGCCCCAACGGACTTGCAGGGGCTCCTATCCGGCCGGTTAGGGTAACGATGGGCATCGCACATCCCCTTCCTTCTATTGCGCGCCTTTCCCCGATTTCGTAGCTTCTAAAATACCGCTTTGAACGCGCCCTTCCCGAGGTTCCGCCAAGTGTACACGATGCCCCACGCTAGTCAAGCATCCCCCTTGACCGTGCTAGCATCCTTCCGCCGCTCCTTCATGACGTTTTGGGCCGGACCGCCATCCATCTTTTGGACGGTTTGGATGTTCCCTCGTTCGCTCTCGTCGAACCCCGTTGTGAGCCATGCTTCCAGGATCTCCTCAGCAACGACAGCTGAGGTGAGCCGGAGGCTGAAGCAAAGCACATTGGCGTCGTTCCACTTACGTGCCCCTCTTGCGGTTTCGGCGTCCGCACACAAAGCGGCGCGAGCTCCCGGGACCTTGTTGGCAGCCATCGAGACCCCCGTTCCGGTCCAGCAGAAAAGGATCCCCAGACCGCTGGCCTCGGAAACGACCTCCTCTGCCACCTTCCGGGCCACTGCCGGCCACTGAGGGTCGCCGGCCCCGAGTGCGCCCATAGGCGTGAGCTCGTAGCCACGCTTTCGCAGACTTCCCATGACGCTATCGGTCAAGGGCGTGCGTTCGTCACTGCCTATAGCGATGGGCTTCTGACGCTTTGGCAATTCCGCCCCGTCCTAGCTCCTTGATGGTCCAGCCTATCGGGGTCCTGGAAACGCCCCCAACCCCCCAAGGGGGTTCAAGGTATCCCCTCCGGGGATGATTCAGAGAAGAGGAACACCTCCCGGCTCAGGCCGAGGACTCTCGATAAAATCGGAGCCCTTCGACCCCCGCCCCTTCGGCCTCGCTCTGGACAGGCGCCGGGGCGGAGTCCCTCTGGACACCACTTTTTCAGCATCCAAGGAGTTGCTCCAAGAACGGGGTTACTTGGCTCTGGGGTGAGCCTTGGCGTACTCCTCTCGGACGTGGTCGCTGGTGAGGTGGGTATAGACCTGAGTGGTGGCGATGTTTGCATGACCCAGCATCTCCTGGACGTTCCGCAGGGGAGCGCCACCTCGAAGCATATGAGTTGCAAAGCTATGTCGAAGGATGTGCGGGGTTATCTGGGAGTCGATGGGGGCCTGGCGAGCGTAATTTTTCAGGATCAACCAGAAACCCTGGCGGGTTAACCGGTCGCCCCTGCGGTTCAGGAACAGGGCTTTTTCGGCGACGCGGCGTACCACCGCAGGCCGCCCGCCAGAAAGATAGGCTTCCACGGCATTGGCGGCCCGCTGGTGGATGGGGATAAGCCTCTCCTTGGAGCCTTTTCCCGTGCAGCGCACGGTGCGAGCATCCAGGTTAACGTCACCGACGTTGAGGGAGATCAGCTCTGTTACGCGCATCCCGGTGGCATAAGACATCTCCAAAAGGGCCTTGTCCCGCCGGGCCTCAGGCACATTGCCCTTCTTACCGGGCTGCTCCAGCAACAGTTCCACCTCTTCGTTGGTGAGGTACTTCGGAAGGGGCCGGCCGACCTTCGGTGAGGCGAGCTCCTCCGTGGGGTCGGCCTGAATGACGCCTTCGTCGGAAAGGAAGCTGAAAAAAGACTTAACCGCCGCCACCTTCCTGGCAACGGTGGTCGGAGCATAGTCCCGCTCCCGCAGGCTCATGGTGTATGCGGATAGGGTATTGCGGGAAACATTTCCCCATCCGTGGGAATTCGGTTGTCCGCCATTTATGGACGTTAGATACTCGGTGAGCTGGCTCAGATCGTTTTGGTAGGCGTCCCGAGTGTTCTTTGAAAATCCCTTCTCCGCGGTTAGGAACTCCAGGAACTGCTGTACCTGATCAACCATATCCCCCCCGAGGGCCTTCCGGCCGCTATTATTATCTGTAAGCTTGGGCCACTCTTAACTGTTGGCGTCAACTATGTCCGGCATCCTCTATGCTACCATAACGACTAAATGCATGCATCCGAAAATGGCGGCAACAGGTGGCTGAAGACGAGAAGAGGCAGCGTCCCTCGCCGGAGAGATATTCGCATCCGTTACCGTTGACTCGGTTTGGGGCTACTGCTACACTGCTTTTCGTCAACAGATATGGGCCCACATGCCGTCGACATGGCGGCAAACTAGCAAAGGGAGACTGCGATGACCACCACCGTTGGCAAAGGTAAGACTGGACCGGCTAAGTACAAAGTTATAGGTACCCGGCCTATCCGCCCCGATGGCCTCGACAAGGTGACAGGGAGGGCCAAGTACGGAGCCGACGTCCAGATGGGCGGCCTGCTGCACGGCGCTATCTTGCGGAGCCCCCACGCCCACGCCCGCATCAAAAAAATTGACACGTCTAAGGCTGAGGCGTTTGAAGGCGTCAAAGCCGTTGTGACGGCCAATGATATACCGTCGGCCAGCGGGCAACCGATCAATCTGGGTGAGACCATGGGGAACCCCCAAACGCTTGCCGAGAACGTCCTGGCCAAGAGCAAAGCGCTGTACAAAGGGCACGCCATTGCCGCCGTGGCCGCTACCAGCCCGCATATCGCCGAAGCGGCGGTCAAGCTGATCAACGTCGATTACGAAGTCCTGCCGGCGGTCCTGGATGTCCGGGAGGCGATGAAGGAAGACGCTACCCTGCTCCACGAGGGCCAGATGACCGCCTCGAGGGTCGAAGGTGACTCCAAGCTCAAGCCCAGCAACATCGCCGCGCATAGCCAATTCAAAGGCGGGGACATCGACGCCGGCTTCAAAGAAGCCGATGTCGTCGTGGAGCGAGAGTACACCACCAAGCCTGTTCACCAGGGGTACATCGAGCCCCACAATTCGACCGCCTGGTGGGCCCCGGATGGGAACCTGACCATCTGGAAAAGCACCCAGGGCCCCTTTGTGGTGCGCGCGCAGGTGGCGGCGATCCTGGGGATCCCTGCCTCCACGATCAAGGTCGTCCCCATGGAGATCGGGGGAGGCTTCGGTGGCAAGATCACCACCTATCTGGACCCCGTGGCCGCGCTGTTATCAAAAAAAACGGGATATCCGGTCAAGCTGGTGATGAGCCGCAAAGAGGTCTTCGAGGGCAGCGGCCCCGCCTCCGGAACGTTCATGCGGGCGAAGATCGGCGCGAACAAGGACGGGCGCATCACCGCCCTCCAGGCCTACTATGCATTCGAGGCGGGGGCCTTCTCCGGCTCATCCGTTGGCGCCGCCGCCATGTGCGCTCCGGCCCCCTACAATGTTGAGAACTTCCAGATCGATGGCTACGACGTCGTCGTGAACAAACCCAAGGTAGCGGCCTACCGCGCTCCCGGAGCCCCACAGGGAGCCTTCGCCATCGAATCGGCCATCGACGAGCTGGCTGACAAGCTGGGCATGGACCCCTTGGAGTTCCGGCGCAAGAATGCCCCCAAAGAAGGGGATAGGCAAATTACTGGAATTCCCTTCCCCGTCATCGGCTGCATCGAGGTCGAAGAGGCCATCAAGGCCACCGACCATTACAAGTCCCTCTTGGGCGGCCCCAACCGAGGCCGGGGTGTCGCCATGGGCTACTGGTTCAATGCCGGTATGCAGTCCTCCGCGACGGTCAATGTCACGTCGGACGGTGGGGTGAGCCTCATCACCGGCTCGGTGGACATCGGGGGCTCTCGCGCCTCTCTGGCGATGCAGGCTGCGGAGGTGTTGGGCCTGAAAGCGGAGGATATACACCCCAGCGTGGCTGATACGGACGGCATCGGCTACACAGGAGTCACCGGGGGAAGCCGTACGACTTTCTCGACGGGGATTGCCGTCATCAACGCCGCGGAGGATATCAACCTCCAGATGGTCCAGCGGGCAGCCAAGATCTGGGAGACTCAGCCGGAGGAGGTGGAGTACGCCGACGGAGTCTTTACCTCCATGAAGAATCCCCAGGACAAGATCACTTTCAAGGAGCTCGCCGGGAAACTTCCTGGAACGGGCGGTCTGGTTACCGCCTCCGCCACCTCTGATCCAAAAGGCGTGGGCCCTGCCTACGCTGGCGTGATCGTCGACGTCGAGGTTGACCCCGAGACCGGAAAGGTAGATGTTACGAGGGCGACCATCGTCCAGGACGTGGGCACAGCCGCCCACCCCAGTTACGTGGAAGGCCAGATGCAAGGTGGCCTGGTGCAGGGGATCGGCTGGGCGCTGAACGAGGAGTACTTCTTTTCCAAAGACGGCGCCATGCAGAACTCCAGTTTCCTGGACTACCGGATTCCGACCAGCCTGGACCTGCCCATGATCGAGGTGGTGGTCGTTGAAGTGCCAAACCCCGGCCATCCCTTCGGCCTGCGGGGCGTGGGAGAGGTAGGCATCGTCCCGCCTCTGTCCGCTGTCGCCAACGCAGTCAGCCACGCCATCGGCGTCCGGATGCCGAATCTACCGATAACGCCTGCTTCCGTGATTGAGGCCATCGAGAGCAAGACCAAAAGCTAGACGACAGCCGACCCCTCTCGAAGGGAAAAAGGGGCTTATGCCGCACCGGCATAGGCCCCTTTTTCCTGCCGTTAGCGCCTCTCAGCGCTCCTCGTTGGCATCGCTGGAAGCCTTCTTCGCCGTGACGACGTAGACCGGGTCGGTGTAGACGCTCTCGCGGCGGCTGGCGTCCAGCGCCCGTGGCGCCTCCCACCCGCCGGAGTTCTGAAAGTAGCTGGCGATAAGCTCCGCACGTCGCGGCGCATTCAGCGTCTGCCAGACCGCCACCGACTTCGTGGGGAATAGCCGGTCCGAGTAGATCACGTGAAAGGCGGCGCCCTGTTTCAATACCCTTCGTACATCGCTGAAGATCTCAACCGGGCGGGTCATGTACTGAATAGAGACCGTTACCACGGCGGCATCGAAGGAGTTGTCGTCGAAGGGCATACGGGGGTTCGCGTTGAGGTCGTGAACGACGTGGCCATCGAGCTGGGGGTTCTCCGCCATCTCTACCGCGTTCATGCCCAGCCCAACCAGCCTGCCGACGTTGTGGTCCTCTGGCAGGTGGGAGCGCCAGCTGCTCATCAGGTCCAGGACAGTCCCCTGCGAAGGCAGCTCCCGGCCCAGATACTCGCCTATGGCGGCGATGGCGCCATAGGCGATGTGGACCACCAGCCGCGGCTGGGCGTAGAACAGTTGGTCGTCGGACTCGTCCTGGCGTCGGAAGAAATCGGGTGGATAAGGCTGGCTCTGCTGTGAGGGCATGGTACAGGTCGGCATAAGGCAAGTGGTTTGAGGCCATTATGCACATATGGGGGGTTGGCCGGCAGCTGGAGGAGAGGCGGTTGCTCAGCCACGACCCGGTAGCTACCTTCTTATGCTATAGTGTCCCCGCCTCGCATGACATGCAGGCTATTTCAAGGAGGACGAAATGGCAAAGCTGTTGTATTTCAGCACCAACGGTTCTGAGAGTCCGACCAAGGCCGTGCTCCCCTTCCTGGGAGCCAATGGGGCTGTGGAGGCCGGGCATGAGGCCCAGATCGTCCTTTTCGGGGACGCGGTTGTGGTGATGAAGGATGCGGTGGCTAACAGCATCGTCCCCGTCGGCTGGCCGCCGCTGAAGGATATGATGGCCACAACCATCAAGAACAAGACCCCCATCTATGTCTGAGGTGGCTGATCAACGGCCCGTGGGGTCACTGAAGCCGACCTTGAAGGCAAGAATGCCAGGTTCACCAATCCAAAAGAGTCGGCTGATCTAACGGCTGCGGCCGACAACGTCATTTCAACCTAGGTAGGGAGCCCGCAGATCTGTTGGCTCAGGCTTTGCTGTCAGTAGCTCGCCGGATCTGTGCGCTACTGTAGACAAGGTGGTGACGTTCTAGCCTGATGGACTTGCGCCGGTGGAGGGCCGGTGCTACAATTCCCTACGATATCGAAGCGGCCTTTAAGTCAGTCCTGTGAGGCTGACAAGGAGCAAGATGCAGCGTATGTCCGGGCCGGAAGGCGTCTTCCGGCACCACAATAGCGAGCCAGGTGAGGCAAGCCTCTTGCTTTGAAGCGAGGGGCTTTTTCTTATGCGCGAAAAGGTCATCATGGCGGCGGAGGACGTGAGGCGCGCCCTGGTCCGCATCGCTCACGAGGTGGTGGAGCGCAACCGGGGGGTGGAGGATGTGCTATTCGTAGGCATCCTCACTCGGGGCCTGCCGATGGCCCGCCGGTTATCCGGGCACATACGGGAGTTCGAAGGCGTTGAGACGCCGGTGGGCTCCCTGGACATCGGCCTTTACAGGGATGATGTAGGAAGGGGCCTTGGGGCTGTCTACACCGTCCGAAAGACGGATATCTCCTTCAATCTCGACGGCAAGCGCGTTGTCCTGGTGGACGACGTCCTGTTTACGGGGCGTAGCATCCGGGCCGCTATGGACGCGCTTATGGACTTTGGAAGGCCTCAATCGATCCAGTTGGCTGTATTGGTGGACCGAGGATTCCGAGAGTTGCCGATACGCCCCGATTACGTGGGGAAAAACGTCCCAACCTCCCTGGCGGAGCAGGTGCGGGTCAGGCTGGCGGAGGTCGATGACGAGGATATCGTGGTGATCCGAGAAGACGAAGAGGCCAAGGCGAAGGCGCCGGGAGGTGATCTGTGAATCTGGCACGCGCGGTGGAGCAGCCGGCCGCTACGTTGAGGGCCGTTCCCTCGGGGAATCTGAGGCGACGGCATGTGCTGGACCTGGAAGACTTCAGCCCGGAAGAGATCGAGGAGGTCCTGGGCACCGCCGAGGCGATGCGGGAGGTCCTGGCCCGCCCGATCCGGAAGGTGCCGACCCTGAGGGGGAAGACCATTATCACCCTGTTTTACGAGGCCAGCACCCGCACCCGGGCCTCCTTCGAGCAAGCCGGGAAAATCATCAGCGCCGACGTCATCAACATGACGGCCTCCATGAGCAGCATTGAAAAGGGGGAGTCGCTGATCGACACCGCTCGCACCTTCCAAGCAATGGGGACCGATGTCCTCGTCTTACGGCACCCGATGTCCGGGTCCGCCCACCTGGTAGCGCGGCATACCGACTTGGCGGTTATCAACGCGGGTGACGGCTTTCATGCCCATCCAAGCCAGGCCTTGCTGGATATCTACACGATCCAGCAACGTTTCGGCAGCTTGCACGGGATCAAGGTCGTCATCGTCGGAGATATCCTCCACAGCCGGGTGGCGCGCTCCAATATCTGGGGCCTACGGAAAATGGGGGCGCACGTGGTCCTGTGCGGCCCTCCCACCTTGCTGCCAGCGGACGTTGCCGGCGCCTTCGGCCTCGAAGGGCTCTCGGTGGAGGTCAACCTGGACACCGCCATACGAGACGCCGACGTGGTGATGGCGCTCAGGATACAGAAAGAGCGTCAGGAATCGGGACTGCTGCCCAGCCAGCGGGAGTACGTGCGTTACTACCAGGTCAACGAGGAGCGGATGGCCATGGCCAAGGAGAACGCCCTGGTGATGCATCCCGGCCCCATGAACGAAGGCATCGAGATCAGCCCGACCCTGGCCCACGGCGCGCGCTCTCTGGTCGAGGCACAGGTCACCAACGGGGTGGCGATACGCATGGCCCTTCTGTATATGCTTGCCGCCGGGAGCGAAAACGAATGAGCCGGTCCATCTTGATCAAAGACGGGAGGATCATCGACCCGCGCAACGGCATGGACGCCGTGAGCGATCTGCTGATCCTGGAGGGCAAGGTGGCGGAGGTCGGCAAAGCCCTGGCCGCGCCGGAAGGGACGCTGGTCTTGAACGCCCGAGGGCTTGTGGTCTCGCCGGGTTTCGTGGACCTGCATTGCCACCTGAGGGAGCCAGGGTTCGAGGAGAAAGAGACCATTGCGACTGGGACGTTGGCCGCCGCCCGTGGCGGTTTCACAACGGTATGCTGCATGCCCAATACCCAGCCGGCGATCGATACCCGCGCCACCGTCGATTTCATCCTGGCAAAGGCCCGCTCGGAAGGAGCGGTCCGGGTGCTGCCCGTGGCGGCGGTGACCAAGGGGCGCACCGGAGGCCAGCTGGTGGAGATGGGAGAGCTGGCGGAGGCTGGCGCCGTGGGCTTCTCGGATGATGGCGATCCCGTCGCCGACCCCCGCCTGATGCGCAGTGCCCTCACCTACACTCGACCCTTGGGTCTGCCGGTCATGGACCACTGCGAGGACCCGTCCCTCTCCGGCGGGGTCATGCATGAAGGCAAGGTGTCCACGCGCCTGGGGCTGCGAGGGATCCCCGCCGCCGCCGAGGAGAGTATGGTGGCAAGAGACATCCTTCTGGCGGAGCTGACGGGAGGGTCCGTTCACATCGCCCACATCAGCGCTGCCGGCTCCGTGGAGCTGGTCCGCCGGGCGAAAGCGAAGGGCCTGCCGGTTACCGCCGAGGTTACCCCCCATCACCTTACCCTGACCCATGAGTGGATCACCGGCGACGGTACGACGGAGGCACAGCAGCCCGCGGCCAACACGGGTTATCCATACGACACCAACACCAAGGTAAACCCTCCACTCAGAGAGTCGGCGGATGTCGACGTCATGGTGGAGGCCCTGCGGGAAGGCATCATCGACGCCATCGCCACGGACCACGCGCCGCACACCATCGTCGAAAAGCTGTGTCCCTACGACGAGGCGGCCTTCGGCATAAGCGTCCTCGAGACCGGACTGGGAAGCGTCCTGTCGCTGTTCCACCAGGGACGTATAGACCTGCCCACGCTGGTGGCGCGCCTGACGGTCGGCCCCGCCGGCATCATCGATCATGGCGGCCTGGGGTTGGGCACCTTGTCCGTCGGAGCTCCTGGCGACGTCACCGTCTTCGACCCTGATATAGAGTGGGTCGTCGATGTGGAGCGGTTTAGCTCCAAGGGGAGAAATTCCCCTTTACACGGACGGCGACTCAAAGGGGGGGTCGTCGCCACGGTCTTTAACGGGTCCGTTGTCTTCGAAGGCTCGCGGGAGGCGGTCACGGATGGCCGATAAGGCGCTCTTGGTCCTGGAAGACGGCTCTTCCTATGAAGGAGAGGCCTTCGGAGCGGCGGTAGAGAGTTACGGGGAGGTCGTGTTCAACACCGGCATGACCGGCTACCAGGAGGTCCTCACAGACCCGTCCTACGCCGGCCAGATCGTCATGCCCACCTACCCCATGGTGGGGAATTACGGCATCAACCCTGAGGATTTCGAGTCGGAGAAGGTCCAGGTCCGGGGCTTCGTGGTGCGCCAACACTCCACGACGCCAAGCCATTGGCAAGCGGGCCAGACGCTTCACGAGTTTCTGGAAGCTCAGCGCATCCCCGGAATCAGCGAGGTGGATACTCGCGCCATCACGCGAAAGCTTCGTTCCCAAGGGACCATGATGGGCATCTTGACCCGCGAGGGCTCGCCTGAGGAGGCACTTGAGAGGCTCAAAGGCCTGCCCCGCTACGGCGAGGTGGACCTGGTGAAGCAGGTCAGCACAGAACGGGCCTATGAGTGGACGGAAGAGGAGCCCGGCCTGAAGACCGGACCGCCTTATCGGATTACCGTGCTGGACCTGGGGTTAAAGCGCAACATCCTCCGTATACTGGCGGGAAAGGGCTGCCGAGTGCTGGTGGTGCCGGCTTGGGTCTCGGCTGAGGCGGTGATGGCGGCGGAGCCTGACGGGGTGCTCCTCTCACCAGGACCTGGCGACCCGGCGACGTTGGAGTATGTGATACGGACCGCTCGGGGGCTGCTGGGCCGGGTCCCCATCATGGGGATATGCATGGGCCACCAGATACTCGCCCACGCCCTGGGGGGCAGCACCTACAAGCTCAAGTTCGGTCATCGCGGGGGCAACCATCCGGTGCGAGATGTCGAGACGGACAGGGTGCATATCACCGCCCAGAATCACGGCTATGCCGTTGACCCTGACAGCCTGCCGTCCGACGCCAGCGTCAGCCACGTCAGCCTCAACGACGGCGCAGTCGAGGGAATGCGGCACGCGGGCCTGCCCATCGTCTCGATCCAGTACCACTCGGAGGCCGCGCCCGGCCCGAGGGACAACGGCTATATGTTCGACCGCTTCTTGGAGATGGTGAGCGATATGCACGGTGCGTAGGGCGAGTCGAGACTCGCCCTTTTGTCGGGCACGGGGGTAGAGACATGCCGGCGGCGACGGAGGAGCAGTACATCTGGTTTCGCGACCTGGCGCAGCGCGCCTATGACTGCGTCAGGTGCCCTCGCATGGAGCCCAATACCGCTGTTCTGGGGCCGCTGAACGGCCGCCTGGAGGCGCGCGTGGTCTTCGTCGGCGAGGCGCCGGGCCGCTTTGGATCGGCGGCCACCCGAGTCCCCTTCCACGGCGACCGCAGCGGTGAGAATTTTGAAAAGCTGCTTCCCCATGCCGGCCTCGTCCGAGAGGAAGTCTTCATCACCAACGCGGTGCTCTGTAACCCTAAGGATGAGCAGGGGCGCAATGACCGGCCCACCGCTACCGAGATCGGCAATTGCGCCGAATATCAGCGGGAGACCGTGGACCTCATTCAGCCGCGTTACGTGGTGGCCCTGGGGCAGAAGGGGCTGGACGTCCTGCACGTGATCGAGCCCCACGGCATGACTCTCAAAGGTCACGTGGCCTCGGCGGTGGACTGGCGTGGGGTGAAGGTCGTGCCACTGTACCATCCCAGCGCTCGTGCGATGGTCCACCGCCCCTTTGACCAGCAGGTGATGGACTATCAAGCGTTGAAGGAGATCCTGAAGGCGGACCCGGAGGTGGACTGGACCGGCCGCGAGTCCCCCTAGGCATTCCTATGGGCCATTCTGAGCGAAGCGAAGAATCTCGCCTGGGCGGCCGTGTTGTGCTGCCGTGAGCGGTCTGATGGCAGAGTATTGCGTGTATATCATGACGAACCGCTCTGGGACTGGTTTACTACGAATCCACACCGTCGGTTGAATCGGCTTTCGCCCGCGAGAAGCAGATAAAGGGCTGGCTGAGGAAGAGGAAGATAGCGTTGATTGCCTCCTTGAATCCGCGATGGGAGGACCTGAGTGCAGAGTGGGGCTCTTCGGAGACAGGAATCAGAGCCGTCCCAGGGAGCGAGATTCTTCGGTCGCTCCCGCTCCTTCAGAATGACGGGGCCGCGGAAGCTTGAGGGGAAAAGGCAAAACCGTGGCTAAGCCTTCTAAAGTCCTGGTGATCGGCTCCGGCCCTATCGTTATCGGTCAGGCCGCCGAGTTCGACTACGCCGGCGCCCAGGCATGCAAGGCCCTGCGTGAGGAGGGGGTGACCTCGGTCCTGGTGAACTCTAACCCGGCCACCATCATGACCGATGAGGGGATCGCGGACATCGTCTACATAGAGCCACTGACCGTGGAGGCGGTGACCCGGATCATAGAACGGGAGCGCCCCAAGGGGCTGCTGCCGACTCTGGGCGGCCAGACGGGTCTCAACCTCGCTGTTGAGCTGGCCGAGGCTGGTGTCCTCAAAAAGTACAAGGTCAAGATGCTGGGGACCTCCCTGGAGACGATACGGCGCGCCGAGGACCGGCAGCTATTCAAGACGATGCTGGCGGAAATTGGCGAGCCGACACCCGAGAGCGCGACGGCGACAAATCTTAAGGAAGCGGAGGAGATCGGGCGTCTCATGGGGCTGCCCCTCGTCGTCCGGCCCGCCTACACCCTGGGCGGTACCGGTGGTGGTATCGCTGAAAGCTGGGAGGAGTTCGTCGAGGTTGCAGCGGGAGGGATCGCCGCCAGCCCCATAGACCAGGTACTGATCGAGCGGAGCCTGGTGGGCTGGAAGGAGATCGAATATGAGGTGATGCGGGACGGCGCGGACAATTGCATCACCGTCTGCAATATGGAGAATATGGACCCCATGGGGGTGCACACCGGCGACAGCATTGTCGTCGCTCCCAGCCAGACCCTTTCCGACCACGAATACCAGATGCTCCGCTCCGCCAGCATCAAGATCATCCGGGCGCTGGGCGTCGAAGGCGGCTGCAACGTCCAGTTCGCCCTGGCTCCCCATCCCGTTGTGGCCAAGGGCGCGATAACCGCGGGACGAGACTATTTTGTGATCGAGGTGAACCCTCGGGTTAGCCGCAGCTCGGCCCTTGCCAGCAAGGCCACCGGCTACCCTATAGCTCGGGTCGCGGCCAAGATCGCCATCGGCAAGCGGCTGGACCAGATACCCAATGCCGTCACCGGCGAGACGGTGGCCGCCTTCGAGCCAGCCCTGGACTACTGTGTCGTGAAGATCCCCCGATGGCCTTTCGACAAGTTCGCCGATGGGGACCGTACTATCGGTACCCAGATGAAGGCAACGGGGGAGGTGATGGCGATCGACCGCACCTTCGAGGCGGCGTTGCAGAAAGCCGTACGCTCGTTGGAGAACGGCGGGAGGTCGATCCTGTGGGAGGACCCCAGGTGGCTCAAAGAAGAAGGCCCTGTGGAGTCGTGGCCCCCAGTGCACCCCAGTGATTTCAGGCTGTGGGGCTTGCTGGCTGCGCTGCGTCGTGGCCGAGGGCCCGAAGATCTGGCCGCGCAGACGGGCATCGACCCCTGGTTTATCAAAGCCCTTGAGAGACTTATCACTCTGGAGAAACGGCTCCTCTCCGAAAGTCTTAGCCCTGAGTTGCTTCGAGAGGCCAAGCGCATGGGCTTCTCCGACGAGAGCATCGGGACCCTCGCCGACTGGCTTCCGGAGCAGGTCCGTGACCTAAGGAAGCGGTGGGAGATCACGCCGGTATTCAAGACCGTTGACACGTGCGCCGCCGAGTTCTCGGCCCAGACCCCGTATTTCTACAGCACCTACGAGACGGAGAACGAGGCTGAGCCGGTCACCGGTCCCAGGGCGGCTGTGCTGGGCAGCGGCCCGATACGTATCGGCCAGGGCATCGAGTTCGACTATTGCAGCGTCCACGCCGCCTGGGCTCTGGAGGAGGCCGGTGTCAAAAGTATCATGATCAACTCCAACCCGGAAACGGTCTCCACCGACTTCGACACGACCCATCGCCTTTACTTCGAGCCGCTGGATGAGGAGAGCGTTCGGGATATTCTGGAGAATGAGCAGGTTTTTGATGAATCGGGAGCGCCGGAGCTTCCACCGGCATGCGTCCAGTTCGGTGGACAGACGGCCGTCAACCTGGCCGGACCCCTGGCCCGAGCCGGCGCACCGTTCCTGGGCTCGGGGGCTGAGGCCCTGGACCTGGCGGAGGACCGGGGCCGCTTTGAAGACTTCCTGACCCGCCTCGGCATACCTCAGCCCCCCGGTGGGGCTGTGAACAACCTCCGGGACGGGCGGAACGTCGCCGAGCTTATCGGCTACCCGGTGCTGGTCCGTCCCAGCTATGTCCTGGGCGGACGCGCCATGGAGATCGCCTACGATGAGGAGGACCTGGCCCGGTTCCTGGAGCTGGCCATGGAGGCTAGCGGAGGTCACCCGGTGCTCGTCGATAAATATATGCAGGGGAAGGAAGTAGAGGTCGACGCCGTTTCGGACGGAGAGCGTGTGCTGATCCCGGGGATCATGGAGCACATCGAGCGGGCCGGGGTCCACAGCGGCGACGCCATGTGCGTCTACCCCTCCCAGACCCTGACGGGCGCCGAGGCCGAAGCGATCGGCCGGTACACCCAGCGGATCGCCCTGGAGATGGGCTTCAAGGGACTGATGAACGTCCAGTTCATCGTCATGCCGGGCGAGGACCCCTGGGCGCCCTTGGTCTACGTGCTGGAGGTGAACCCCCGCTCCAGCCGCACCGTGCCATTCATTTCCAAAGTTACCGGTATCCCCCTGGTGAACATCGCGACCAAGGTGATGCTGGGCCACAGCCTGGAGGAGCAGGGCCACAACAGCGGCCTGGCCCCAAACCGGCCCCTGGTGGCGGTGAAAGCGCCGGTCTTCTCCATGTCCAAGCTGGCCGGAGTGGATACCTTCCTGGGGCCCGAGATGAAGTCGACGGGCGAGGTCATGGGGGTGGACGCCAACTTCACCGGTGCTCTGGCGAAGGCGTTGCTCGCAGCGGGAATGACCCTGCCTGCCGTAGGGGGAATTCTCCTGAGCATCGCCGACCGCGACAAGCCCGAAGCGGTCCCTCTCATCAAGATGCTGGCGGGCGCCGGCTACCGGCTCTACGCCACCGAGGGCACCGCCGCCATGGTCCAGGACCTGGGGCTTTCGGCTAGTGTCATCCCCAAGAAGCTCCAAGAAGGGCACCCCAACGTCGTCGACGTGATCCAGGAAGGCGCCGTCCACGGAGTCATCAATACCATCTCCGGCGGCGGCAAAGCGCCCCTGCGGGACGGCTTTCATATCCGTCGCGCAGCCGTCGAGCGGCGGATGCCGTGCTTCACCTCGTTGGACACCGCTATGGCCGCGGTCCGCTCCGCCACACGGGACGCATCGGTCGACTATCAGATTCGGCCCCTGCCCGAGTACCGGCGCTAGCAACATGCTGAAGTAGGGGTGTTCAGAGGGGCAGAGCCCCTTTGGCGGGGGTCGAAGGGGGTGTCCCCCTTCTGTAAATCATCCGCCTTAGGCGGATACCTTGAACCCCCTTGAGGGGGTTTGGGGGTGTATTTCAGCCTCCTTCTAGGGCGATGGGTTGGGTCTTGGTGATCTTCTCGGACGCGACGGGTCGAAGAGTCTCTGCAGTACCTCAAGAGCTGCGCACCTACTGCCGCGATAAAAAATCCACCCCACCTTGACAGGGCTGCAGCCCTGTGTGATTATTCGGGCCAACTGGCTATGGTCTCTTCACCGAAAACCGGCTTTACCTGAGGAGCTCGCTTACCACTCCGGGACTGAGTGGCGGGCGGGCTATTGCCCCGACTCCTAGACACTTCCCCAAGCCCAACCTGTAGGCCGCGTCGCGTGCGTTGTCGCCATTGACGTGTTGCCCGTAGCCTTCCCTCTCTCCCGAGTGGTACCTCTGTGTGTGACGGCGCTGTTCACGAGGGACCACGGTGAGGATGAGACACAGACATCGAGTAATCACGACTGCTATCCTGGCGCTGCTGCTGGCTGCGGTGACCGCGTGCTCTTCCGGGGGCGGCAAGACGCTGTTCATCGGCGGCATCCCGGACCAGGACGCTTCCGTTCTACAGGAACGCTTTGACGGGCTGGCCGACTACCTGAGCGGCGAGACGGGCCTGAAGGTGAAATACCTTCCCTCTACCAGCTACGCGGCGGTGGTGACGGGGTTCAAGCAGGGGAGCATCCAGCTAGCTTGGTTCGGGGGCCTAACCGGCGTCCAGGCGCGGCTGGCCGTACCGAATGCTCAAGCCATCGCCCAGCGCTCCACCGATGAGTCCTTTCGCTCGGTCTTCATTGCCCGCAAGGGGTCCGGGATAGCATCCCTGGAGGACCTGAAAGGGAAGACGATCACCTTCGGCAGCGAAAGCTCCACCTCCGGCTACCTGATGCCCCTGTTCTACATCACCGAGGCCGGTCTGGACCCGGACAGGGACTTAGACGCCGTCAACTTCAGCGGCTCCCACGACAAGACCTGGAAGCTCGTGGAGGCCGGGGCCTTTGAGGCCGGGGCGCTGAACGCCAACGTCTGGCGAGACCGCGTCGGCAAGGGCGACGTGGACCTGGACAAGGTTGAGGTCTTCTGGACGACCCCGGCCTATTTTGATTATCACTGGGTGCTCAGCGGCGACGTCGATGAGAAATTCGGCGATGGCGCCGCAGCCCGGCTCCGGGACGCGCTGCTCAAGATCGACGCGGCCAGCGCCGGCGAGCAGCAGCGGATTATGGAGGCGTTCCAGGCGGAGCGGTTCATCGAGGCGGATAACGACGATTATGAGGCTATAGAACGTGTCGCTCGAAGACTCGACATCATCAAGTAAGGCGCAGCCGGACCTGGCCCCGGCGGTGACGCTGGAGGCGGTCGAGAAGCGCTACGGCCGGCTTCAGGCGGTGGCGCCTGTCTCGCTGATAGTGCGGCAGGGCGAGACGGTGGCGGTGTTGGGCCCCAGCGGCGGCGGGAAAACAACGCTGCTGATGATGCTTGCCGGGGAGCTCGAGCCCTCCGGAGGCCGGGCTTCGCTCCACGGCGTCGATCTCTCGACGATGCGGCCTGGCGAGGGGCTAGCCCGCCTTGTGGGAATGATCCATCAGCAGTTCGACCTGGTGCCTAACTTATCGGCTCTACACAACGTACTGGTGGGGCGGTTGGGCTCTTGGAGCTTCTTGAAGTCCATGGCCTCTCTGGTTTGGCCCCAAGAGCGCAACATGGGGATGGCGGCCCTGGATAGAGTCGGCGTGGCGGACCGCGCCTACCTGGGCGCTGGGCGGCTCTCCGGCGGCGAGCAACAGCGGGTCGCCATCGCCCGGCTGCTGGTCCAGGACCCTGCGGTGGTCGTGGCCGACGAGCCGGTCTCTTCCCTGGACCCGGCGCGCTCAGAAGAGGTCGTCCGGCTTCTAGTATCGGTGGCCACGGAGAACGGGAAGACACTGGTCAGCAGCTTGCACTCGGTGGACCTGGCAAAGGCTCACTTCCAGCGGCTGATAGGCCTCCGGAACGGCGAGGTGAAGTTCGACCTTCCCGCCGACGAGGTGACCGACCAGGTGCTGCACGAACTCTACGATCTACAAGGTCTGCGGAATGGTCAGTAGGCTCCTGGAGAGCCGACAGCTTCTGACCCTGGTGCTGGTGGGGGCCTTTGCTTGGAGTCTGTACAACGTCCAGTGGGGATCGGACCTGGTACACAAGGGTGGACTCGGCGCCTTGGGCGAGATAGCCGGCGCCATTGTGCGCCCTGACCTTTCGGCGGAGGTGCTGAAGGACGCTTTTCAGGAGTCCTGGCGGACCATAGCCTACGCCTCCGCCGGGCTCACCCTGGCGCTGTTCATCGGGATTCCTCTGGGTATAGTCGCCTCCGGGGTGCTGGCGAGGAGGGTTTGGGAGCAGCGCACCAGCTCGGCCGTCGTTCGGCTTGTTCTGGCGTTTTTCCGGTCGGTCCATGAGCTTGTCTGGGCCTGGCTATTCGTGGCCGCCTTCGGCCTCTCTCCCATAGTAGCGGTTCTGGCCCTTGCCATACCATACGGCGGCATCCTTGGCCGCATCTATTCGGAGCTCTTGCAGGATGTCCCTGAGGAGCCCCTGCGAGCGCTTCGGAGCGCCGGGGCCTCTGAGTGGCGGGTGATGCTTTATGGGCGGCTGCCCATGGCCCTGCCCGATATGCTCAGCTACACCTTCTACCGGCTGGAGTGCGGGATTCGGGCCGCGGCGATTATGAGTTTCGTAGGGCTCGGAGGTCTGGGGAACCAGATCCAGCTATCCCTGGACGACCTGGACTACACCAGGGCTTGGACCTTCATTCTGTTTCTCATCGCCCTGATCGCCATCGTCGACGTCTGGAGCAGCATGCTCCGGCGAAGGGTGAGCGCATGAACCAGGTGAAGCCGATGCCCCGACGTGGGGTAGTCGGGAGGCCGCGGATCACTTTCGTGAGGGTGTCGATGCTGGCTGTCCTGGCGCTGGTAGTGGGCTCCTGGGTTTTCGTTCTCACCCAGGACCGGACCCAGGCCGTGCCATTCTTCTCGGTTCAGGCGTTCGTCAACGCCGGAGAGTTTGTGAAGGAGCTGTTCGGCGTTGGCTCCGGCACGAGGCCGGCCTTCGCCGAGTGGGAGGAATGGCGGCGCACCGGCACCCTGGCTTACCAGACGCTGGCGATGAGCGTGATGGGGATCGGTATCGCCGGGGGAATTGCCCTCGCGACGTTCATGTTCGGGGCTCGGAACGTCATGACCGGCAAGCTGGCGCCGTATGGCTCGTGGGTGTGGCGTGCCGGATTTTTCGTGACCCGGGCCTTCTTCGTATTTACCAGGGGCGTTCCTGAGCTGGTCTGGGCGTTGTTGATCGTCTTCGTCTTTTCGCCCGGCATTCTGCCGGGGGCCATCGCCCTCGGGCTGCACAATGCGGGCATTCTGGGCAAGCTATCGTCGGAGGTCGTCGAAGGGATGGACCCGGCGCCGATGCGCGCCCTGCAATCAGCCGGAGCGGGCCGGTTTCAGGTGCTGGCCTACGGGGTCCTGCCCCAGGCGCTGCCGAGGTTCATTACCTACTTGCTCTATCGGTGGGAGGTCATCATCCGGACCACGATCGTGGTGGGCTTCGTGGCGGCCGGCGGTCTGGGGCTGGAGTTTCGGCTAAGCATGAGCCACTTCCAGTTCACCAGGGTGGCCCTGGTTCTGATGTGGTACCTGGTCCTGGTGGTAGGAGTGGACCTGGTCTCGGCCTGGCTCCGGAGGCTTGCCCGGTAGGGAAAGCCCTAGACGGGAGAGACGGTCTGGGTGCGGTAGAACTCGAAGGTATCGCCCTCCTGGAAGTCGGTGCAGCCGTCGATAGTGACGCCGCACTCCAGCCCGGCGGTGACCTCTCGGGCGTCATCCTTGAACCGCTTCAGGGTGGTGACCGCCCCCTCGCACAGCTGCTCGCCCCCGCGGAGCACTCGCCCCCGCGCCCCTCGGCTGGCCCGGCCGTCCGTGATATACAGGCCCGCTACCTTGGTCCGCCGTCCCACGCTGAAGACCGCCCGCACCTCGCCGTGTCCCTCCACCACCTCCTGCTCCACCGGCTCCAGCACCCCCTCCAGCGCCTTCCCGACCTCCTCCAGCAGCGCGTAGATCACCTTGTAGCTGCGGATCTCCACACCCCGGTCCTCCGCCAGCCTCTTCGCCCCCGGCTCCGCCTCCACGTTGAACCCGATGATCATCGCCCCCGAGGCCGTCGCCAGCAGCACGTCGCTCTCGTTGATGCTCCCCGCCGCCGCATGAAGCAGCCGCACCCGCGCTCCCTCGCGTCCCATCCCCTCCAGCGAGTCCCGCACCGGCTCCACGCTCCCCTGCACGTCCGCCTTCACGATCACCCGCAGCTCCTGGGTCTGTCCCGACCCGATCTGCCCCGAGATATCCTCCAGCGACGGCGCCCGCATCACCGACGTGGGCAGCCGCTCTCGCTGCCGCTCTTGCTCTTGCACATACTCCCGCGCCGTGTGGTCTTCCGAGAACGCCATCACCGTGTCTCCGGGATGCGGCGCCCGGTCCAGCCCCAGGATCTCCACCGGCTGCGAGGGCCCCGCCTCCCGGACCGGCCGCCCTCCGTCGTCCGCCATCGCCTTGACCCGTCCCCACGCCTCTCCCGCCACCACCGGCTCCCCCACATGCAGCGTCCCGTTCTGCACCAGCACCGTCGCCACCGGCCCCCCGGGCCCGGTCTATCCTCGCCTCGATCACCACCCCCTCCGCCAGCCGCTCCGGCTCCGCCGTCAGCTCGCCCACCTCCGCCACCACCAGCAGGTTCTCCAAGAGATCCTCCACCCCCGCTCCCGTCTTCGCCGATACCGGCACCGCGATCACATCTCCCCCCAGCTCCTCCAGCACCAGCCCCCGCTCCAGGAGCTGCGCCTTCACCCGCTCCACGTTGGCATCCGCCTGGTCTACCTTGTTGATCGCCACCACCACCGGCACCCCCGCCGCCTTGGCGTGGTCCATCGCCTCGACCGTCTGCGGCATCACCCCGTCATCCGCCGCCACCACCAGCACCGCGATGTCCGTCACCCGCGCTCCCCGCGCCCGCATCGCCGTGAACGCCTCGTGCCCCGGCGTGTCCAGAAAGGTGATCCGCTTCTTGCTCTCCTCCCCCACAGCCACCTCTACCTGGTAGGCCCCGATGTGCTGGGTGATCCCCCCCGTCTCCCCCTCCGCCACCTTGCTCTGCCGGATCGTGTCCAAAAGCGTCGTCTTGCCGTGGTCCACATGCCCCAGGATCGTCACCACCGGCGGCCGCGTCTCGATTCCCTCCCCCTTCTCCGCCGACGCGCCACGCCCCGGCCCCGTCGCCCCAGCCTGCTCCTTCACCATCGGCCGTGGCCGGTACCCCAGGTCCGTCGTCACCATCGCCGCCGTCTCGTAGTCCACCGCCTGCGTCAGATTCGCCATCACCCCGTCGCGCATCAGCTGCTTGATCACGTCGATACCCGTCAGGTCCAGCCGGTCCGCCAGATCCTGCACCCCCAGCATCTCCGGCAGCTCCACCTCGCTCCCCGGCGGCAGCCCCGTCCGCTGCGGCTGTGTCGTCCCGCCGCCCACGCGCCGCCGCCGTCTTCCTCCCCGAAACCCCCTCCCCGGGGGCCGCCTTCGTGCCATCCCTAGCTCCCTTTCTTTCTCATCCGGTACGGGACTGTAGCGCCGCTCTTGTCAGCAAGCCCCTTTTCAGCAAGCATAAAACTATGTCCCTACTCCCGTGGCGGTGGGGTCGGTGAGTCTGACGGCGCTGCGCGTCCCTTGCGCCCCTTCTTGCCCTGAGGCGGCGCATTGTCTCCTCGCCGTCCTCGCCCACGTCCTCCTCCTCCGCGGTACTCCGCTATATCTTCCGCAAAGCGGATCGGCGAGCGCGATACCGCCGTCTGCGGCACCTGCCACGTCTCCTCCCTCGCCAATGCCTCCTTCAGCGACGGCGCCTCTACCTCCGCCGCCTGCTCTGGGCTTGTCGAAGGCACCTCCTCGACCCCCTCGACCGTCTCCTCCACCTCAGGTTCCACCGCGGTCTCTTCGGCTGCGGTCTCCGCACCAGGCGCCTCTGCCACAGGCGCGCTCTCCTCCGCTACGGTCTCCGCGGCCTCCGCCACTACAGGCTCCTGGGCCACCGGCGCCTGTCCTGAGCTTGTCGAAGGCGCCTCGGGCTCCGCGACCGCCGCCGATTCTGCCGCCGCCTTCTCCCGCTCCTGTATCTCCGCCGGTGGCGGCGCCGGCCTCCCCAGCTGCTCCGCCTCCGCCTCCGTCGTGCTCTTGATATCGATCCGCCACCCCGTCAGCTTCGCCGCCAGCCGCGCGTTCTGCCCCTCCCGCCCGATCGCCAGCGACAGTTGCCGCTCCGGCACCACCGCCGTCGCGATCCCCGCCTCCTCGTTCAGCAGCACCTTCATCACCTGCGCCGGCCCCAGCGCCTTCGCGATGAAGCCCCCTCGGTCCTCCACCCATTCCACCACGTCGATCTTCTCCCCATGCAGCTCATTCACGATGTTCTGTATCCGCATCCACCCGCTCCTGCAGCGCCGCCACCGCCACCTTGCTCCGGTACCCCGGCTCCCGCGCTATCGATTTGATCTCCACGATCCCGTTGAAGATCTCCGGCACCTCCAGCTCGAACAGCCGTCGCAGCAGGTCCTTGTGCGTCCGTGATACCACCACCTGCGGCCCCTTCGGCGTCTTCCCCACCTCCACGATATACACCTTCATCCGCTGCCCGTTCCGGTACCGCTCCCCCGCCGCCTGCTCCTGCGGCGGCAGGATCGCCTCCGCCCGCCCGATATCCACGATCACCGAGCGTCCCTCTAAGCGCTGCACCACCCCGCTGACGATCTCCCCCTCTTTTCCCGCATACTCCGCGTACACCAGCTCCCGCTCCGCTCCCGCAGCCGCTGCATCACCACCTGCTTCGCTGTCTGCGCCGCGATCCGTCCCGCATTCGCCGGCGTCGCCTCGATCTCGATGATCTCCCCTACCTCCACCTCCCCATCCTCCTTCAGCCCCCGCGCCTCTTCGATCCCCATCTCCAGCGCCTCATCCTCTACCTCTCCCTCCACCACCACCTTCCGGACATACACATGCAGGTCCCCCGTCGTCGGGCTGATCCGCACCGCCAGATCGTTCTCCGCCAGCGCATCCTTCTTGAACGCCGACACCAGCGCTCCCTCCACCGCCTCCAACACCACCTCCCGCGGCAGGTTTCGCTCCGCCGCCAGCTGCGTGATCGCTATCAGAAATTCACCCTTCATCCCGCGCCCCCTCTCCTGCCATGAACCAAAGAAAGTGGGGCTGTCCCCACTTCCTCTCGCTGCCCCTATGCGCCTCGCCTCCCCCGCCCCGCGCTCATTATGGCCCTGGGAGCCTTGGTGGGCCTGGGAGTCTACGCATACCTCCCCATCGCCGCTGCCGGTACCCCCCCGGTAAACTGGGGTGGGGCCGATAGCTGGTCCGGCTTTTTCTGGGTGGTAACGGGGGGCTTCTATCGGGACTTCGTCTTCGGACTACCATTTGCCGAGTGGGACGACCGGCTTGTCGCGTGGGCGGACGTGATGCTCGATCATTTCGCCCCGGGCCTGGTGGCCGCCCTCGCGGGGGCGTGGCTCCTGTGGAGGAGAGACCGGTTGTTGGCCGGTGCTCTCGGGCTGACGTTCTTGAGCGTATCAGCGTACGCCACGTTTTACGAGACGGGAGATTCCTTGGTTTTTCTGATTCCCGCCCTTCTCATGGTCGCACTCTGGATATCCCTGGGCGTTCGTTCTATTGTGATGAGATTGCCGTCCCACTGATCACCGGGTCCCGCTTTGTTCGATACGCGCCCTGGACGCTCGGAGTCTTCGCTTTGGTCATGGTTCTAGCCGTCCCCGGTCTCAGCGCCTTGAGAAACTACCCGGTGTCTGGCGGCTTCAGGTTGGACCTGAGCGGCGATAGGAGTGCTACCGACTACGGGGAGGCGGCGTTCCGGGCGGTCGAGCCTGATGCGGTCATCATGGCCTTGGGGGACAATGATATCTTCTCTCTGTGGTATCAAAGTTTCGTGGTAGAGGAGGACTCGGAGGTAGTCGTGGTGGTCCAGAACTTCCTGCAGTTTGACTGGTACGTGGAGGACCTTCGCAGTCTGCATCCAGGACTTTTACCGGAAGGCCTGCCGGAGGAGTTCGATGAGGCCGTAAAAGCGGTGGTGAACGAGCATCTGGGCCGCCGTCCTGTCTATCTCACATTCGACGATGCTTTCCCGGCTCCGGAGTACGACCTGCGGAAAGAAGGGGAGGTCTTTCGAGTCCTTGCCAAGAAGGACCAAGAAGCTGGGGCCTAGACGACCATTTTTCTCTTGCGGGAGTTCAGGTAGTCCACCAGGATGTAATGCCCTAGCCGTTCCGGCGTCGTGTAGAAGACCCGGCCTCTGTTGAGGCGGGTTAGCTGTTCCACGAAATCAACCAGAAAGGAATTACGGTCGAGCATGAACGTGTTGATGACGATGCTCTGCTGCGTGCATCGCCTGACCTCCGCCAGTGTCTGGCGGATCGTCCTGGGGCTGGGTGGGTATTGGAGGAATACTTGGCCACCCTCCATGTGTGCCGTGGGCTCGCCGTCGGAGATCATGATGATCTGCTTGGTGCCGCCCTTCGTGCGAGAGAGAAGCTTCTGGGCCAGCAGCAGTCCGTGCTGGATGTTGGTGTAGGGGTCGAACTCGTCCCAGGTCATGTGGGCAAGCTGCTCCGGCTTCAGCTCCCTGGCGTAGGTGGAGAAACCTACGATGAAGAGCTTGTCACGTGGAAACTGGGTACGGATAAGGTTGTCCATGGCTAGCGCCACTTTCTTGGCGGCCATGAAATTACCCCGCATGGCCATGGAGAGGCTCAGGTCTAGCATCAGGACCGTAGAGGCCTGAGCCAACTGCTCCGTCCGGTATATTTCGAAGTCCTCCGGCCGTATCTTCACCGGCGTGCCCGCAGAGTCACGGAGGACGGCGTTCAGGATAGTGCGCTGCATGTGGGGAATGAAAGGGTCTCCGAACTCGTAGCTCTTGGTCGCGTCGGCATACTCGATTCCATATCCTGTTGCGTCGGCTTGGTGCGAGCCGATCCGGTCCTTCTTGATGTAGGCGAAGATCTCCTGCAAGGCTCTGTGTCCGATCTTGCGCATTCCTCTTGGGGTCAGTTCGTAACGGTTCCCGACCTTGCGGATGTAGCCGGCATCCTCAAGGAATTCCGACATCTTGGCGAGCTGCGCCAGGGCTTGACGCGCCTCTTCTCCCAGGAGGTCCTCCAGGGAACTCAGGTCGACCTCATCGATGCTGCCACCCTGCTGGACCTTGCGCAGCTGCCTTTCTAACGCGTCCATCCGCTGAAGCTGTTCCATGACCTCCATGACCTCGGAGAGGTCGAGCTCTTCAGTCCCGCTAAAGGGATAGTCCTGACGTAGAGAGCTCATTGGGTCCAACTCATCCATGATCGCCGCCAGCTCGGCCAGCTCCCGTTGAAGGTCTTGATCGTTTAACGCCGACCGGAGGAGGTCCTGGAGTTCCTGCTTCTGATCGGGTGACATGCTATCCATCAAGGACTGCATCTGGGCCATCCGGCGCCGCATCTCCTCAATGAGATCATCCAGGTCAGCGGGCGGATTCGGGCCGAGCAAGGGTTCATACCGGTCCATGAACTGCTGGAAATCCGGCTCCCCACCTTGTAACTTATGCTGCAGCATCTCGTTCAAGTCTCGGACCATTTGCTTCAGCGCCTGGACCTGGTCTTGTGACATATCCTGGAGCGACTGGGAAAGGTCCTTGAAGAGGGAGTTGGCGGCCTGCTGCTGAAGCATCTGGAGGAGCTCGTCGAACTCCTGCTTGGCCTGAGCGTCCATGAACTCGTAGTCACGGAGCTCTTTGATGGCTCCGGCGGTATCGTCGCTGGAGATGCCCTGCAAGAACTCTTGGCTGGAAGAGGCACGCCGCTCCAAGTCCTTGAGCAACTTTTGGACGGTTTCCTGGTCCAGCCCGGAGTCCTCGCTACCCTGGGTCTCTTGCTGAAGCCTGCGGGCCCGGTCGAGCTCTTTCTCAATCCCTGACTTCTCGTGTTGAAGGATGTCTTCCAGCTTCTTACGGATATCATCCAGCACAGAAGAGAGGTCGTGTGTATCCAGGGTCCGCTGCTTGCGGTTGCGGAGCTCCTCCAAGAGGTCTTGGACGCCTTTGGTCTTGCCGGTTGGACTATCGAGCCCACGGCGAAGGATGTTCCGGAGCGCGGAGGTCACGTCGCCATTGGCGAGCAGCTGGTCTGACAGCTCGTCCATGAGGGCGTCTTCACTCAGGGAAAAGACCTCCTGGGTTCCGTCCCACTGGGAGTACCTGAATGCTTCGGCCATGGACTATCCCCTGTAGCGGTAAGTCCCTTCCACTTTATCACGGTTGAGACGCCGGTTGAGGTGCAGTCCTTCCAGGATGAACTCCACGGCTGAGGCGACGGCGGGCGGGTTCTCTTGGGTCCCTAGCTTGACCAGGGCTTGAGCGAGCTCGCCGGCGCCCCGTATGCCCTTGACATACTCCGCGGAGGGCTTCGCCTCGGAGGCCTCAACCGTCAGGCCCTGGTCGAATCTCTGGACCAGGGGCTCAAGCTCATGGACGTTGAAATAACGTCCGAAAGTGGTCAAGACTGCCTTCTTAACGGTCTCCTCTAAGATGCGGGCCTCCCGTCCCTCTTCCACACTCTCCAGCTCCACCTTTCCGACTGTCGAGGCGAGCATCGAGGGCAAATCGGTAACCCTGGGCACCGCAACCTTTTCGTGGAGGCGAATAGCCCGGCGGACTGCGTTGCTTACTATGGTCTCATAGTTGCAGATGGAGACCCGGACGCTGACCCCGGAACGCTGGTTAATGTCCGGGCTTCTGCGGGCCAGAGCCGTCACCTCGGCCACGATCTCCTTCATGTAAAGCGGGACGATGACACTTGGCTCCTCATCCGGAACGGTGCGGGCCTCCTGGTCCACGATGCCGATCTCTTCCTGGATGGTCCTGGGGTAGTGAGTGCGAATCAGGGAGCCATACCGGTCTTTCAACGGCGTGATTATCCGCCCGCGGTTGGTATAGTCCTCCGGGTTGGCGCTGGCGACCACGTACACATCCAGGGGAAGCCGGATGCGGTATCCTTTGATCTGGATATCCCGCTCCTCTAGCAGGTTGAAGAGACCGACCTGTATTCGCTCCGCCAGGTCAGGCAACTCGTTAATGCTGAAGATGCCACGATTGGTCCTGGGGATGAGCCCATAGTGGATAGCCAGCTCGTCCGAAAGGTAACGACCTTCGGCGATCTTGATCGGGTCAACCTCTCCGATAAGGTCGGCAACCGTGATGTCCGGCGTGGCGAGCTTCTCGGCGTACCGGACCTCCCTGGGAATCCAATCAACGGGAGTTTTGTCTCCCATCTCCTCCGTGAGGTCTATGGCATATTTCGAAATAGGCTCGTAGGGGCTGTCATTGATCTCGCTCCCTTTGACTATGGGGACGTAATCGTCCAGCAGTTGCACCAAGGCGCGTATTAGCCGGGACTTGGCCTGGCCCCGTTCGCCCAGAAAGATCAGATCGTGACCGGAGAGGATTGCGTTTTCTATTTGAGGTATGACGGTTTCTTCAAACCCTATGATCCCCGGAAAGAGGTCCCGCCCTTTCCGGATCTTTTCGATGAGGTTCTTCCTTAGCTCTTGTTTAACGGTTAGAACCTGATAGCCGCTGTCTCTGAGCTGTCCCAGAGTCTTGGCCTGGGTCTTCTTTGCCATGCAACGCTCCTGAGAGGACTTGGTGTGAATGCGACGCTGACTGGTGGTGTTTCCCTATTACAACTGGTTTCCCGAGGGGCGTCAAGGCGTTGACAGCGAGGATTTAAGCTTCACCGTCCTGCGCGAGTTTAACTCTTGCGCTGGTAGACCTCAACGGAGACGCCATGGGTGACGCCGCCGCCAAGCGGGAGCCGTGGCTTGGTTAGCTTGATGCGCACGGCCAAGGGGGAGAACTGGGCGATGATCCGGGATGCGATCTCATCCGCCAGGCGCTCCAGAAGATTGCGGCTCGGGCCCTCCAGCACGCTTTTGATGGTGTTGTAGACCTCTCCGTAGTCGATAGTATCTCGGAGGTCGTCGGTTACACGGGCGGTGGAGAGGTCAGCCTCGATCTCCACGTCCACCCGGAACTGATGACCCAGGGACTTTTCCTCCGGGCTCGCCCCGTGCTTCCCATAGAAAAGCAACCCCTCCAGGAGAATTCTATCGGTGTCCCGCATTTTTCTTTCCATGGTCGTCGTAAGCCAACATGAGGAGTGGTCCTTTTTGGAAGGGCCGCCGAAGATCAGGGGAGGCTATGGGGTCGTATGGTCCAGGTGGGCGGGCGCTAGTTGGGTGAGAAGCGAGGAGTGAAATCCGCCTGGTCCGGCTGGTCGTGGCGCCGCCCCTGAAGGTAGACAAAGGTCTGTAACGCTCGGTTCTCCCGCGTCAGGATCGTGGCCTCCTTGCGGAGCCGTTCGAAAACCCCACGTAGCTCTAGCAGTTGCTGCTTCTCTGGCATCTCGATCGACATGACACTTGCAACGAGATAGGACAAGCTCTCCGGGTCGATGTTCAGGTCCAGGTCTGGGCGGTCCTTGTCCGAGAGGCTGGCCAGGATGTCGAGGTGCATGGAAAACTGCTCTCTAACGGCATGGGCCAGGGAGTCTATGTCGCTCCCCTCCCCCGGTCCATGCTCTAGAAACTCGACAAGCGCCCGCATATAAGGCTGCTTCTGGGTAATTTCAAGGATGCGGAATGGCTGCTCACCCACGGTCCGGAGGCCCATCCTGCCCTGCCCCAGTGGCTGCATATCTACTATCTGGGCAGTGGTGCCGATACTGAACGGGGCGGCAGGCTCCCCCACCTCCCGTCCTTCCTTGATGAGCACCACGCCGAAGGCACTTTTATCCCGCATACACTCCCCGATCATGAGCTTGTAGCGCTCCTCAAAGACGTGGAGCGGAAGAAACTGCTTGGGAAAGAGGACCATTCCCAAGGGAAACAGGGGGAGGTCTGCGGCCTCACTCATGGCGCTCCTTGGCGGGGATGATGGTGCAGCGCCATTATACTATGATGCCCCGAGGGGACCGCCAGGGAACGGCAGCCAGGGCGATTCCCAGCAAGATCGCCGCGTCGATGAGGCGCTCACCCAAGAAGGGTCTTCAGCATCCTGCTAGTTCCCGGCTTGGAATACGAGAAACAGCCCCAGCAGGTACAGCGCCACGATAACCGCTGTGCCGGCCCCAACAAAGGGAAAAGGCCCGAGACGCTGGCGTTTCAAGGCTATCGGCGTCAGCATCAGCGCCATGAGGAGCACCGCGAACCCTCCCGCGATCCGCTGGCTGTCATCGACGCTGGCGAAGAACGAGCCCTGGGTGAAGAACGGGTCAGCAATACCCAGGACCAGGATATTGAAAGCGTTGGTGCCAAAGATGTTGGCCACAGCCAGGTCTCGCGCCCCCAGGCGCAGGGCCGCGGCGCTGGTGGTCAGCTCGGGGAGGGTCGTGACGAAGGCCACCGCCAGGACGCCGAAAAAGCTCTCGGATACTCCTGTCTGCTCAGCGATGTCCTCGGCGCTGGAGGCGAGAAATGGGGCGGAGCCGAAGATGACCAGTGCGCTGACGCCAAACACGATCCACCCCCATCGAAGGGACCGCATGGGAGGCGCCTGATCGGAGTCCGATGACTGGCCGGTCGACTTCTTGAGGAGCCACGCGCCGACCAGGTAGGCCCCGATGATAATGCCGAAGACCGGACTCATCCCAAGCCACTTGGCCTGGGGTTCCCAGAGAAGCAACACCGTCGCAATCACGGTCATGAAGATCGCGAAGCCGGCCACCAGGACCTGCTGGGGCAAGATCCTCTCGAAAAAGTTCCGGCCGCCCAGAATGAGAATCAGAAGCGCCAGGTTGCTCATATTGAGCATATTGGCGCCCAGTACATCGCCGACCGCCAAATCGGGGGCGTCGATGCGGACCGCGGTGACGGCGGTAACTAGCTCCGGAAGGGATGTGGCCCCGGCCAGCAGCAGCGTGCCGACCCAGAGGCGACCCATCCGGGTGCGGGAGGCGATGACGTCGCCTGCGGTGGCGAGTCCAATGGCCGCCCCTACCGTTAAGACGGCCACGCCGAAGAACAGGCCAAACGTCCACGGAAGCGCCGTCATGCCCCTCCGCAGGAAGTCTTGTGAAGGCGGACATCCAGTAAGCGCTTTGCGCCGCTGGCTCTCAGAAGTTCAAAGAAATCTTGCGCAGTCTTCTGCGTGAAGCCGATGGTAGAGACCTTCATGTGCAGTCGTCGAGGCGCAAAGGTAGCTGAGCAGACGGAGTCTTAACCCGCCGATCACTCAGGTGCTCATCCGGCTGCACCTCCCCGCTGCCCCTGATGTGCCTCAGCTCCACACCCGCTATTTTCAAGGCCTCACCGATAAGCAGCGTGCGATGGCATCGCTTGGGGTCTTCCTCAGCGCACATGATGCAGACCCTACGGCCCGAAGCCAGGGTTAGGAGCCTGAACAGACCCTCCCGGAAAAAGTCCTTATCTTGTATCGCCACATAGTTGGGCTCGCCGGTTTGTGGGTCGTAGCAAGACTCATCCTTGGGTCGACCGCCCAAAGAGTCGCCCATGGCGAGATACTCCATCCCAGCATGACCCACCAGCAGCTGGAGACTGCGTGGATTGGCGTGAGGCACGCGCCTGCTCCCGGGTTGGCTCCGAACATCCATAAGAATCTCGATGCGATTGTCCGCCAGGAGCTTCCGTAACTTTTCTGGAGGGTGATTGCTATGTCCTATGGTGTACACCACCATAGCGGAGCCTGATGGGCGTTCGTTAGTCATCGCGCGGCGATCTGAAAGTTCCTTAGCCAAAAATTTTTGCTGCAGACGCTTCTGCAAGAATCATAGCATCGTCTGGAGTGAACTTTGGAGCACCTGCGGCGCCCTGGGGTCCTTCTAGGACTTCAGCTGGCTGAAGATCTCCGAAGCGAAGCCGTTGAGCATTGGAGCGGTCGCATCCGACGTCAAGTCGATGTGCAGGGGGGTGATGGAGATACGCTTATTTCTGATGGCCCAAACGTCGGTCCCCTCCTCTTCCTCCCATTGGGACTTGCCCCTGGCCATCCAATAGTAGGTATGGCGCTCGGAGTCCATCTTCTCGATGGTATCCACGTACCTCCCCTTAGCCAGCCGCGTTATCGCGATACCTTCGATCTCCTCAACCGGCACGTTGGGGAGATTGACGTTGAGCAACAGCGGCCCGCTCAAGACACCGTCTCTGAACATCGTCGCCATGACCCGAGCGATTTTGGCCGCTGGCTCCAGTACGGGGTCCTTTACCGTGGCTACCGAGATGGCTATGGCGGGGATGCCGAAAAAATGGGCCTGGAAGGCTGCGCCGACGGTACCGGACACCAGGATGTTCATGCCGGTATTGGAGCCCTCGTTGACTCCGGAAAGCACCAGGTCGACGGGCTTGGGGGTAATCTCTTGCGCTGCCAGGAGGATGGTATCGGCGGGAGTTCCCTCCACCGCCAGCGCCCTGATCCCTTCGATGCGGGGGATGGCTTCGGTCACCTTGACAGGGTTGCGGAGGCTGATCCCCATGCCCACGCCGCTCTGCTCCCGGTCCGGCGCCACGACGGTTACGTGGCCGACCTGGGATGCCGCCTCGGCCAAGGCCCAGATTCCCGCCGTGTGCAGGCCGTCATCATTAGTCACGACGATGTTCATACCGTGAACGTTGACCTCAAAGGTTGTCTCCCCCGCAGAGGGCTCAACCTGGACGGTGTAGCCACGAAGGGGGCCTGTTCATGGTAGCACACGACGAGACACCCTCATCCCAGCCCGGACTTTTACCCCAGCGCTACGTTGTCGATGAGCCTGGTCTTGCCGAAGCGAACGGCCACGGAAAGCATTGCCGGATACTCTACAAGGCCTGAAGCCTCTTTGAGGGTCTCGGCGGAGGCGAGGGATACATAATCGATATGGGCCAACGACTCTTCATCGATTATCGTGGTGACCGTCTGTCGCAAGACGCCGGCGCTACGCTCCCCACCGGCCCAACGCTCATGGGCCAGGGAAAGGCCGCGATAAATGCACAGGGCTGCACGGCGCTCCTCCCCGGTGAGGTAGACGTTGCGGCTGCTCATAGCCAGTCCGCCCGGTTCTCGGATAGTGGGGGCTACGATGACCTCCAGAGGGAAGTCCAGGTCGGCGGCCATTCTTTTGATGACCTGCACTTGTTGGCCGTCCTTTTGCCCGAAATAGGCGCGGTCCGGCTGGACGATGTTGAAAAGCTTGGCGACAACCGTCGCGACGCCCCGGAAATGGCCCGGGCGGTGCGCGCCTTCCAATGGCTCTGTGACCGGGCCCGGGTCGATGGATGTTTCGAAGCCTGCCGGGTATATCTGCTCCACCGGCGGGTTGAACACCATGGCGACCCCTTCCTTTTCCAGCAGGGCGAGGTCGTGATCGAGGTCGCGTGGGTAGTCTTTGAAATCCTCGGTGGGACCGAATTGGGTCGGGTTTACAAAGATGGAGACGGCAACCGCGTCGTTTTGGGAGCTGGCGAGGCGCACCAGGGAGAGGTGTCCTTCATGGAGAAACCCCATCGTCGGCACCAACCCCAGGCTCCCTTTCACCAGAGTGCGGGTTTGGCGGAACTGGCTGATGGTGTGGATGGTCTCCAGCGTCTTGGTCCGATTCCGGCGCGGCTTGCTGGCTTATACCAGCTGCTTGATCCTTTCGATGGCCGCCTCGTTCAGGCCGTAGCTTTCCTTGGGCGTTGGGAAGGCCCCCGAGGAGACCTCTTCCATGTAGAGCCGTACAGCCGCGGTGACCGCCTCGGCCATGTGCGTATAGGCCTTGGCGTGCTTGGGCACGAACTCTGAAAAGAGACCCAACACGTCGTGAAGCACCTGGACCTGGCCGTCGCAATAGGGACCCGCTCCGATGCCGATGGTCGGAACGCCGACCCGTTCCGTGATGATCCGGGCCAGAGGAGCCGGGACCGACTCCAGCACGATGCAGAACACGCCCGCCTCTTCCAGGGCGTGAGCGTCATTCAAGAGCTGGACCGCTGCCTTGGGCGTCTTGCCCTGGACGCGGAAGCCGCTGAACTGGTTGACCGACTGCGGTGTCAGGCCAAGGTGCCCCATGACCGGGATGCCCGACTCCACGATACGGCCTACCGCCTCCGCGCTGCGCTTGCCGCCCTCCAGCTTCACGGCCTGGCAGCCCCCTTCCTGAAGCAGGCGACCGGCGTTGCGCAGCGCCTCCTCAGTGCTTGCCTGATAGGACATAAAGGGCATATCGCCCACCACCAGCGCGTTTTTGCTGCCGCGCATGACCGCCTTGATGTGGTGGAGCATATCCTCCATGGTCACCGGGATAGTCGAGTCGTAACCAAGCACCACCATACCGAGGCTGTCGCCCACTAACAGCATGGGTACCCCCGCCTCGTCCAGCAACTTGGCCGTGGGGAAGTCGTAGGCGGTAAGCATGGAGATCTTCTCGCCTGCCTGTTTCATCTTCTGGATCTGCTCGATGGTGGTGCGCATAGTTTTGAGTCCCCCTGCCATGATCCCTGTGGCTAAACGCTCAAGAGGTTGCCCCGGCGGCGTCCGTCGTGGGGCTTGCCAGGAACGATTTCGTTACGGCCGTTCACATACACCAGGCGGGGCTTGGCCCGACGGGCGGCTTCATCGTCCACGGACTCGTAGGCCAGGATGATGACCGTGTCCCCCTTGTGGACGAGCCTGGCCGCGGCCCCGTTGATGGTGACCTCCCCGGAGCCCGGTTCCCCTTCGATCGCGTAGGTCTCCAGGCGGGCGCCGTTGTCCACGTCGAGCACCTGGACCTGCTCGTAAGGCATGATGTCAGCCGCCTCCATGAGCACCGGGTCCAGGCTGATGCTTCCCTCGTAGTCCACGTTGGCGTCCGTGACTGTGGCCCGGTGGATCTTGCCTTTGAGCATGGTCCTCATCCTATGCCTCCTAACGGGCGAGCTGGCGCTCCGTCTCTTGTGCGTTGATTCCGTCTGTAAGCAAATCGCGGAGACGCGCGGCCGTGTCGCCTTCAAGCGTCCCTTTTTCGGCGGCGATGGGGATGGTCAACAACCCCAGAGACCGGTAGGCCGACCGGAGGGTCGGCGAAGTTGTTTCAAGCCGGTCGAGGTGTCTGCGGATAGTGTCGTAGTCTCCCCTGGCGATGGGCCCGGTGAGGCTCCCCGAAGTGCCGAGGCTCTCTACGCTGTCCAGGGTTCCAGACATCAGCGACAGCAAGGCTTTTCTGGCCTGGGGCTCCGGCACGTCTAGCCCCTTCCAGAGCTCCGTGGCCGCTTTGAGCAGGGTCACGAGGTAGTTGGAGGCCAGGACGGCGCTGATGTGATAGAGGGTCTTGTCCTGTGAAGGGACAACGACCCAATCGCCACCCAGGCTGGCTGCCATCTCTTTCAAGGTCTCCAACAGTGGCCCATCGCCTTCAAGGGCAAAGGTTACCCCGCGCAGGCTATCCGCCTCGGGCAGGGCGAAGCTCCGCATCGGATGGAAGCCGCCGACCTTTCCCCCGGCCCGTCTGACAGGCTCCAGCACCTCAATGGAAAGCGCGCCGCTGCAATGTGCCACCTGGTGGCGCTCATTCCATCTGATGGTAGCCGCGGTGTCGGAGATAACGTCGTCTGGGGTTGTGATGAACACCAGGTCACATAAATCGGCCACGGACTGCGGCTCTGGGCAAACGGCGATAGCCCCCCCATCAAGCTGGCTCGCCAGCCGCTGTGCCGACGCACCGCTTCTGCTGTATACCGCTTCAACGGGGTAGCCTCCGGCCTGCAGGGCGCTCGCCAGGGCCGTAGCCACCCTTCCCGCTCCTATGAAGCCTATCTTGTTGGCGGTCTGTGTCATGTCAGGTCCCTTACCGCCGGCACACCGGCCAGCGATTCCGCCTCTTTCACCCCTCGAACGATGGCGCGGGCGACCGTCTCTGCGGCCAGTGCTCCCAGCGCCGTAACGTTGGGCCGGCCGCGTCCCGGTACTCTGCCTGCCCGCCGGCCTGTCGCCAGGGCGAAGATCACATCCCCATCCCCCATGGTATGGGCCGGCCGAATGGCCATGGCCAGCCCATCCTGCGCCATCTGCGCCACCTTGTTCACCTGCTCCTTGGACAGTCTCGCGTCGGTGGCGACCACTCCCAGGGTGGTGCTCTCTCCGGCAGCGGCCTTCTTGGCCTTGCCTTTCATCAACGTTTCCAGGGTGGAGGCGAAGCCCTGCCCCTCTTCGAGGCGCGGCCCCGCAACAACTCTCCCGGTGTCATGCTCGACTACCTCACCGAAGGCGTTCACCGCCACGACGGCTCCGACGACCGTCCCGTCCTCCATCCGCGCGCTCTCCGTCCCGATGCCGCCCTTCACGACGCCCTTACGGCCAAGGGCCTTGCCTAAAGTCGCCCCCGTGCCGGCCCCGACGCAGCCCTGTTCCACCGGTCCATGGGTGGCATCGAGGCAGGCCGCGTAGCCCTCCTCCGGCCCGGGCCGTACCCGACCGTTGCCTATCCCCAGGTCCATCAGCACAGCGCCACCCACGATAGGGACCCTCCAGCGCCTTACCTTAAATCCCTTGAGGCGCTCCTCTAAGAAGCGCATGACCCCTTCGGCCGATGCGAGGCCGAAGGCGCTACCGCCCGAGAGAACGATGGCGTGGACCTCTTCCACCATGTTCATCGGCCGCATCAGGTCGGTCTCTCGCGTTCCTGGAGCCGAGCCGCGTACGTCTACGCCGGCCACGCCGCCCTCCTCGCATAGCACCACGGTGCATCCCGTAGCGGCCCGGGTGTCGGTCCAGTGCCCCAGGGCGATTCCGGGCACATCCGTGATGGCGTTCCACATAGGAGATGAGGTTAACGTGCTGGGGTCCTTTAGGACCCGCGCCAACTAAAAAGCGCCCTCTCGTCTCCGAGAAGGCGCGCAAAGTCTACTCATCTGCGCCGTCTCGGTCCTGTTCAAGATCCAAGCGACTCTTCTACGGTACCTATCCATCATGCTCACCGCCCTCAGGGTCGGTGGCGACGACACTCTACCAGGATACACCCCCAAATGCAACGTGCTGCCCCCTCTCCCTTGATGGGAGAGGGTTGGGGGTGAGGGTGCTTCCTGGCTCAGGGGCTCTTTTTGCGGACGCAGCCTCCGCGCCCCGCGGCTGGGGCCTCGTCACCGTACATTCCCCAGGCCGCCAGGGCGTTCAGCTCCAGGAAAGGCGTGTCGGGGTCGATGAGCCGGTCGAAGGGGATTACACCCCCGGTGAGATGCGTACACTCTTTATGATGCAAAAAGGGAAGGGGCGGGGCTACCCGAGGGCGCCCCGCCCCTTTCGCAAGAGGTGCAATGGTTACCGGCGTGTCGCTACGAAGCGCTGTCGGTATCGGACTCGGAGGAGGCGCCCTGTATCACCAGCGGCTCCGCCTCGACGCGGAGGTCCGGGAGCCATTGGAGCTGGGAGGGCAGCCACCAGTTCGCTTTCCCCAGCAGCTTCATTCCAGCGGGGACCATGACCGTTCTGATCAGGGTGGCGTCGATCAGGATGGCCGTCGCCAGGCCGAATCCCATCTGTTCCAGGCTGGACATCCTGCCGCTGGCGAAGCCGCCGAACACCGCCACCATGATGAGGGCCGCGCCCGTGATAAGACGGCCGGTGGAGCGGATGCCGAAGGCCACCGAGCCGGCGTTGTCTCCGGTCCGGTCGTAGTGCTCCCTGATCCGGCTCAAGAGGAACACATGGTAGTCCATGGAAAGGCCGAAGAGGACCGAGAAGAGGAAGAGGGGTATCCAGGCCTCGATTGCCTCCACCTGCTGGAACCCGAAGATCTCGTTCCCGTACCCTTTCTGAAAGACCAGCACCAGGAGGCCGTAGGCCGCTCCCACCGATAGGAGGTTGAGGAGGGTCGCCTTCAGCGGCACGATGATGGAGCGGAACACCACCATGAGCAGGATAAAGCTCATGCCAAGAACGAAGGCGAAAACGGGGATGACCGCATCCCGGGCGACGTCGAAGAAGTCCTCGTTGAAGGCGACGAGCCCAGTAACGAGGACCTCCGCCGGTACACCGTCAAAGGCCTTTGGGATAATCTCGTCGCGAAGTCTATTGATTGCGTTGGAAGCCAGCACCGTGTCATCAGGCACGGTCAAGGGGACGGAAAGCAGCGCCAGGTCTCCGGCCTCGTCTGCCTCGACGGTTGTCTCGGCGAAGTCGGCGTCCGCTTCCAGGGCCAGGACCAACCGGCTGATCCCTTCTTGGACCGCGGGAGAGCTGAAGTCGCCATCGATGACGATCTCCGTGGGGGCGACCAGGCCGGCGGCGAACTCATCCTGGAGGATGAGGAACGCCTGCTTGGACTCGATGTCGTCGGGGAAGGTGCTCACCCCGGCGAAGCCGGTATTGATGGAAAAGTAGGGGATGGCCGTCGCGATCAGCAGGCCTGCGCCGAGTGCGAAGGTAATGGCGGGACGCCGCATGACGGCCCGAGCCACAGTATCCCAAAAACCGCTCGGCGCATCTTCATCGAACCCTGCTTTGCCCCGACCTATGAACGGAAGGGCCAGCCGGTTGATCTTATCACCCAGAAGGCTGAGTAACGCCGGTAGCAACGTCATCGATGCGAGGATGGAGACGAAGACCACCAGGATGGCGCCGAGGCCCAGGCTGATGAACACGGAGCTAGGCACGATCAGCATGCCGACGAGGGCCAGGATCACCGTCGTGCCGCTGAAGAGCACTGCGCGGCCGGCGGTGGCGCTGGCCCGAGCAATGGCGGCCTGTTTGTCTCTACCCCGGTCTCGCTCCTCCCTGAACCGCTGGACGATGAACAGGGAGTAATCGATGCCGACGGCCAGACCGATCATCGTGATGAAGTTGGTGATGAAGAAGCTCAGCTCAAAGGCTTGCCCGATCAGTGCTGCCAGCCCTATAGCGATGGCGATGGAAAGGAGCGCCAGCATGACAGGCACCAGGGCCGCAACGAGTGCGCCGAAGACGATCACCAGAATGATGAGAGCCAGGAGGATGCCGATGGACTCTCCCCTCAGCAGGTCCTCCTGGGACAAGGTCTGGAAGTCGTCGCCGATGGTGGCCTCGCCGGTCATGAGTACCTGGATGTCCGCCGGCGCCTCAGTCCCCCGGACGATATCCAGGACGGAGCCGATGTTGTCGTTAGCGTCATCCAGGTCTCCGGTCATCGTGAAGGGAAGGATGGTGGTATGGCTGTCGTCAGAGACCAGGGAGGGGTCGCCGGTGCTATAGAAATTGACCCCTCCGTCTATGACCTCCGGCCCGAGAGCCATGATGCTGGCGAAGGTGCTTTCGACGACCTGCCGGAACTCAAGGTCGTTGACAGTAAGCTCGTTCGACGTGACCACAACGATCTCAGTGGTATGCCTTTGGCCACGAAGCCGGTCCTCAAGGAGCTCGTCCGCCCGCACGGAGTCGGGGTCGGAGGTGATTTCGAACTTGGTGGTTAATGCGTCGCCCAGCAGGTTGAAGGCGATGATCACCGCGGCGACGAGGGCCACCATCCACAAGGCGACGACCATCCACGGTCGATTGGCGCTGTGGCGGGCAAGAGACTCGGGAGAGATGGGATACGGCATGGGTGCGGTCCGCTCTTTCTGGGGTTACTGGTCCCCTGTTCTTCGCTCAGATTTGTGCACTACGCTTTCGGTTCAACCGGACACCGCAAGGCGTTGATCGCCAGGTCCGCAATGGCCTCTTCCAACTGTGCGGCGTCCTTTTCGGTCCCCAGGACAAAGGCCTCAATGAGGGCGTTTCTATACATTCCCATGAGAAGCCTGGCGGTAATCTCCGGCTCGATAGGCCGGATATTGCCATTCGCGATGTCCTGTCGCAGCATGGCGGCCAGGGCCTTCACCAATGGATGGTCTTCCAACACCTGGGCCATGACATCGGCGGCAGATCAACAGCACCTCGCCGATGCTTGGTGTTCTCCGAGAAGAATATGCGGCCAGGGTCGTGAGAGCTGACGATGGTGTCGATGTGAAAGTGCTGGGCCAGGTAACGGCGAAGTTCCTGATTGCCCGGCGCGGTCGGAACCACCGATGGCAGGATTAACGCGAGGGTGCCAGTTCCGGGGTCGAGCATCTTCTCGGCCAGAACTGTGAAAGCGCCACCGGAGGAGTGAAGCCGGGCTGCGGCTCGGTGTGGCTGCCCTTCCAGAATCTCCTTTTCACGTCGTTTGATGGCCTGCTCGTCGGAACTGCTAAACTGGTCGTGACGCAGGCTGTCCCGGGTGAAGGGCGGGTTCATGATGACTAGTAGTGCGAAATCTTTGTAATTATGGGTGATTTAATTGGCGGGATTGTGCCGCAAGCATCTGATTCTGAACCTCGCTGCAAAAGCTACTCATCAATTCAATCCAAAGCAGTTGGACTACTAAACCAAAGCCAAGGTGAAATGCGCATTCGAAGGATAGCCGGCGAACCGGGGAGAACTGATTTCAATGTGCGGACGGGAGAGCTTTACTTGGCGGCGCTAACCTGCCCTCATCATCTCGGAAATGTCGTTCCCACCTTGGCTTTGGTTTAGTTGTATTCGCTTTGTAAACATGGGCTCATTCTCAGTCACGTTGAGCAATTGGCGCAAAGTATCCTTCGTCAGACCGCTAATCGCTTGCGACAGCACCGTGCTCGTCTGCAGCATCCTCTCCGAGGGGGTTGTACTCCGGCTCTTCTACTTGGAACGACTCGAAATACTCAGCAGAAGACAAAGCGTCCTGGAGCGCCTTCCGGAAAACCTCACGCCCGCTGCCGGGATCTCGGCCCATGGCCCGACCGATCATCTTGGGCAAGGCCTCCCCGCGTTCTACGAAGGAACCTTGGAAGTTATTGGCCTCCAAATGCCGGGGATTCAACCAGTGAGCCTCAAGCGCTTGCTCCAATCTCGCACTGCCCATGTCTTCCTGGAGACGCTTTAAGTAGGCCGCAGGGCCACGGCCACCGATGATTCGGTTCGTGGCTGCACTAAGCGGGGTCTTGTTGATGACTGAATCGTAGAGGTGCGAAGGGATGGCAGGCTTTCCTTCTGTGCTCCTGCACCAGGCGACTGGAAAAGCATGGTGTATATCGATATTTTCGTTGTTGTATGTGGCTAAGGACAACTGTACATCGCTTCGCCAATCACTCGCCCCGTTCTTCATCAGCAATGCGTATAAGCCCTTGTAGGCCGCGCTGTTGCGGGTGCGAAGCGTCAGCAGTCGCTCAGGTATGAAGTTGGCCTGGGTAATCAGGATAGGCTCGGCACCCCCTCTGACATACTCCGCGACTTGAGCCAGGTCCAGAGCATATTGGGTTTCGGTGGTTCCGCCGTACCCTTCCCCAAAGATGCCGGACCAGTACCAACGCGCGAGCTTTTCTCTAGCCAAAGCAGGTTCTAACTCGCCGCCCAACTCCACGTACAGTGCGGACAGGGGCACTAGTTGGGTATTGTAGGGAACGTTATGTCGGCCGAAGATAAACTGGCTCTGCAGAAACGCTGCTGCCTTGCGAAAGCCCTCCTCAACCTCGTCGGCCCACTTCTGGTAGTCGGGGAGATCCAGGTTGAGTATGTCGCGCCTCTTACAGCTGATAGCAGGTAGCCGGTTGGCTGGTTGGCCTCGCTCGATAGCTTCTCTCCGGTCTGCCTGCGTCTTGAGTAGCGCTACGGCCTGTAAGAAATGTTCGCCTTCGATCCCTTGCAGCACGCCTCCATAGCTGGGGTACAAGCGCTGCCTTCGGTCCCGCCAGTCGTCTCGGAGTGAGAACTCCTCGGACTCGGCGGCGAATGCAGCGGTCGCCAACTCGAAGACGTTGAGAGGAACTCCACCGGTGTTGACCTTCTCGAATACGGTGCAGACGGCCTCCTTCGGAGTTTCCTTCTCCAAATGAATGACAGGCAACAGATAGTCCGCGAATGGTTTTATTACGCCATCATTGAATCTGCTGAAGAATTCAGTAGGGTCCCCATCTGGATGCAGACTCGCACGGCTCCCCCAATACCTGGTGTAGTTGAGGGTCCATTCCAAAGGGTCAAATAGCTTCTCCGTCGGGAACATAAGCTCTTGATACTCGAACTCAGCGTTCGAAAGGTCCAAAACCGTCTCGCGTCCAAAGTCCCGGGTGACCTTCTTGTTCTGGGGCACACTGATGACTGCATCTTCTCTGTCGGCGGCGTCGGATACTGCTCGCCGCATGTCGATGTAGAACCAACTCAGCCGCTTCTCGCCGCGAGTATCCTGAGTGGAAACTGGATCTGGATGCAATAGCGCTTGGTACAACGAGGTCAACCGCTGCTGACCATCCAAGAGGAACCGATCTGGTGAAGTAGTTCCGTTTTCACTGACTCCCTCGACCAAGCGGGTCTTGAATCTGATGTCGCCTCCTGCTGCGAGAGTCATCACGGCGCCCACTGGGAACCCTCTAGAAATGCTGGCCAGAAGCCCTTTGATTCTGTCTTCGTCCCATACCCAACCTCGCTGGAAGTCTGGGAGTTGGATCTTCCCGCTCTGGACATCATTGAGCAGGGCTTTTAGTGAAAGCGAAAAGGTAGTGAACATTCAAACCTTCCTTATCAAAGAAACTCCGGCGATTCTGATTTTATTCAGCGGACTCCGTGTCCCACTTCCCTTTCATGCTGTTCGCCCCCCCCGGAGGGGTGGCAGCGGGTGGAGGTGACGGAGCGGCGCACCCGGGGCTTGCGTCCCTTGCCTTGCCGAACGACCAGAGTGGGGCGGTCTGAATCCAGGTGCAGATCCCGTGCTTCCAGGGCCAGGGCCTCGGACACCCGAAGGCCGGCCCGCCACTGTTCCAGCATTATCAGCTTGGCCTTTGGGTTGGGGCCGGCGGCGATGAGGGCGTTGACCTCGGCGAACTCCAAGTACTCCGGGAGCTTGAAACCATTCTTCCGGGGTAATTGTTGCAATTTGACCCCTTTGGGGTTGATTCCCCGGGGGTGTCTCGTGCTCAGCGCGGTGGTGTTCATGGGCTCAAGGGTAACATAAGGGGCACTTTTGTTACATTTCAAAATCGGCCTGGATCGACGCTGTAACCCGGCTTTTGTGTGAGTTGCGGGTACCAATGTTCGCGGCGTCAAACAACCGCCGACGTTCACCACCAAGGGCCATGGGGGCCGTAGCACCACTCATTGCCGCGGCGCTCCTCGGGTTGCCCCAGAACCTCCAGGGCGACAGCGGTCAGCATCTCCGGCCAGTCGTCCGATGCGGTTGCCATGCTCACCAGCCCGGACCGCCCTCCGCCACTCAACTCCGCCCCGATGGTCCCAAATCCCGCCGCCATCGACACCCCCGGTGACCACTTTTCTACGCTATTATATTGTAGTAATTGTCGCATATTATTCGCGTATGCCGCCCCGGAACAATGGCGAGAAGAACGGGCAACCAGCCGTGGTCAGCATCAAGACGCTTGCAGGACGGCGCTCTGTCCACATTCTGGCGTGTTGTGTGACGGCGGGGGCAATCGAGACATGGTGCGCTGGCCAGCCAATGCCCAACCGTTAGCCCCGTTCTTCCACCCTGACGTTGGGGCATCATCCGGTGGCTTCATACCCTGCGGGGTATGCTCAGTGCAGATTGGGCCGCGCTCCTGGGCTGTGTGCCCAAGGCGCCTGTTGGCTCTCAAAGCCGCAAACGCCTCAGTGGAGCAACAAACCCTACGCCAACAGGTGTTGCACTTTGCCGGATATGGTCATGGGGATGTAGTCAACGTCTGGCCAGAGGTCACACTGTCAGACACTTCCACGGACACCAATTATCGCATGGACTACGTTCTGCGGCGCGGAGTCGAACCACCCGTCATTGTGGAGATCATGACAGCCTCCACGTCCGGGGGGAATAAGCGGATTCGCACCGACATGCAATCGGCATTCTGTGACGCCGTGCTGTACATTCATGGGTTGCGACCTGACAAAGGAAATGCACCGGGAGTGAATGCACGGCAAGTGTGGGCGCGCATGGCCTCGCAACTCATTGTCAAATCCGAGATTGCGAATGCTTGGGGCGGCTGTGCGATATGGGTTGTGCAGGATGCCCTTGTTGATTACATGAACAGGAAGACCGGCCTGCGTATTGAGGAGTTAAGGTCGCTAGAGTGGAAACGGGGTGAGGTCAACATCATCTCAGCAAACTTGGATGACCCGACGGACTTACGCTTGTACGCCGGCCCTGTGCATTCAACTGACGGTAGTGCATGTTGGACCGACCTGCTAAGCGCATCAGCGATTCCTAACGTTGCCACGCTCACACGTGGCCTCAACCCACAATCCGCGTTCCCCATAATCGTGTAGAGGGAGAGTGCGTAATGTCGAAAAAGCACAAGAAGCGGATGGGGCGGACACGCCGCTAATCGCCAAAGCTGGCACTAGGAGCATAGCCATGCCTACACAGAAGAAACGAGTCCAGCGGAAGGCCCAGGGCTACACGCTACGACGAAAGGGGAAGGTGACGATGGTGGGGGCGACACAAAACAAGAGGAAGCGCACCGGGCGGCCCGTCCGGGTGTTGCCTAAGCTGCAAACAACCCCGGAGGCCCTTGCCAAGGCGTTGCTCAAGCAACGTCCACTCAAGGACGTGGAGCAGGAGCAAAAGGGGGAGCTTGGCTACTTTTGTATATAATTCCCTTACTTTTCACCTTACCTCTTCCTACATCCGTAACGGCGCCCTTGTACCTCCAACCATGGGACCCGAGGTCATTAGGTAGGTGGGACATCATTCCGCCGCCGAGTGGTACGTTTTGTCGCCGCCATTGACAACCCACAGACTCCGCGAGCCCCCCGAGGGCAGGCGGACATAAGGTTTCCAGCCCGAATGTCCATGCCCCTGCGAGCCAGACCCTGCGCCTTCCGCCACATGAACACCATTGCCGGCTCTACGGACGAACTCTTTGACTTTGCAATCGTCCTGGCTGGTACTGGGCAACCTATTGGCGGTCGAAACCACAAGCCTATGGATGACGACGCCCAGGCAACCGGAACTCGCTGAACCTGGCTATCCCCGCACGGTGCACCCCCTGCATCAGGGTCGCTAAAATCGGATGCACCACTGCAATGCAGCGCGAGGTGAGTTGTGGTTACACGAGTCAGCAGGACTGAAGCAGCGAGGCACTTTGGTGTCAGCATCAGCACCATCGACCGCCAGATTCAGCGAGGACAGCTGTCCATCGAAAAAGAGCCTTATGGGATCCGAGAGCGCATTTGGGTGCTTCTCGATGAGAACTCAGTTGCAGGGGGTAGACCTGGTGACACTACTGCTGACTACGTGATGACTCTGGAGCACCAGATGCAGTCACTCCAAGAGATTGCTGATTACCGCCAGAAGGAGCTGCGGGAGTCGGAGTTGCGCTTTCAGCAGGTTCTGAGCAACTTGACCATCGCTCAGCAGACCATCGAGAGGATGTCCAGAGCCCTGCCGGCCCCAGAGGAATCAGGGCCCGAGCCCCGGCGCTCACGGAGATGGTGGCCATGGCGGAGGACGTACAGAGGGAACTAACGCCAGCGGCCTTGGCCAGTCTAGGACCTTGCAGCAACAGAAAACTCCGGGGTTCTCGTTCCCCTAGAAGTCTGGCCGGAAAGCCATTGGCCAGGTTTCGCGCTACACCAATCAGACGTATTACAGATATGAACAGCATAATTATAATATGTAATACGTTTCAAAATTTGCTATTGCTTCGATCGATCCTGTACCACCGCAACCGACGACGGCGACGTTCAGGCGCCCGAGGACTTTTTGGATTTCGCCGCCAAATGCGCGAATGTTCCGATCGAAGTGGTCAGAGGGCGAGGTTGTCTCGTGGAGCCAGTTCTGGGCCAAAGCGAACCGTCGACCGGCTACCCATAGGCGGTCAATGTCCGCCCGCTTGGTGGCGGACTCGATGTGGCCGGCGAAACATAGCCCTTCTCCGGTTCGGGAGACGACGACTGCACCGTATAATGAGCTTCCCGAACGGAGCCGAAAGAGGTCAGCAAGCTCCTCGTCGACGATCTCGTCGCGCTTGCTCGGTCGGGGGGATGAGCCTTTCCCAGGATGCGTATGCAGCCAGATAGGGACAGACAGATCGGCCTCCGCTGCAGCGAGGGCGGGCAAGTAGCCGTGGGATGCAATACTCAGCGCCGTGGCATCGCGCACCCGGTAGGCGTCATCCGGCACCCAGTGGTGTCAAGGACGGATGGGCTCCTGCCCAGCACGTTGCCTTCTCACGGTTGTGCCGTACAATACCGGCGAAAGTAACCCAGGAAAGATGCGAGTATCCATGAGAGGCTGGGGAAGATGCCGGAGAAACGCCATCAGGTAGTGATCGTCGGGGCTGGTTTCGGCGACCTGTGGGCCGCTCGTTCACTTCGGGACTCCCCTGTAGACGTGCTTCTACTCGATCGGAACAACTACCACACGTTCTTCCCCCTCCTGTACCAGGTTGCCGCAGCCGAGCTAGAGCCCGAAAACATCGCGAACCCGGTACGAAGCATCCTCAGAAATTTCAAGAACGTCCGTTTCAGCATGACAGAGGTGAGGGGCCTAGACCCAACCGGCAAAGTAGTGGAGACATCGGGCGGGTCTGTTCCCTATGACTATCTCATTCTGGCGACCGGGAGCACGACCAATTACTTTGGCGTCCCGGGCGCCGCCCAGCACAGCTTCCCCTTGCGCACCCTGGAAGAGGGGATTGCCCTGCGCAACCACATACTGGGTTGTTTCGAGCGGGCTATACATGAGCCTGACTCTGACCGACGCGGTAGCCTGCTAACCTTTGTTATCGTGGGGGGTGGCCCTACGGGGGTAGAGTTCGCCGGCGCGCTATCAGAGCTGGTACAAGGTCCGTTGAAAAAGGACTTCCCGACGCTGGATGTCCGACAGGTCCGGGTCATGCTGTTGGAGGCTTCCGGCGGACTACTTTCCGTGCTGCCAGAGCGACTGCGGCGCTATGCGGCGAAGCGTGTGGGCCGTATGCGTATCGAGGTCCGCCTCGAGGCCACGGTGTCCAGTGTATCGCCGGAAGCCGTGCATCTCGCAGGCGGCGACTCAATTGCTACTGAGACCGTGGTCTGGACGGGCGGGGTGCGCGGCGACGACCAGGTGGCGTCCTGGGGCTTGCCTATGGGACAAGGTAATAGGATAGCCGTCCAGCCGACACTTCAAGCGCCTGGATTCCCGGAGACCTACGTGGTGGGAGACCTGGCCAGCTTGACCGAAGACGGTAAACCCCTACCGATGGTTGCTCCCCTGGCCGTGCAGCAAGGGGTGGCAGCCGCCCGGAATATCGGTCGGCAGATATCCGGAAAGCCTCTGGAGCCGTTCCGCTACCGAAACCTCGGTACTATGGCAGTGATCGGTCGAAACGCAGCGGTAGCCCACCTCTTCAATCGCTGGGCCTTCACCGGTTTCTTCGCCTGGGTCATATGGCTGGGAATCCATCTGTTCAAGCTCATCGGGTTCCGCAACCGGTTTCTTGTAGTGACGGGGTGGGCATGGGACTACGTGTTTTTTGAGCGTGTCATGCGTCTCATCCTACCGACCGAGGGCGGCGACATGAGGCCGCGTTGAAAACATGAGAGCCTTCGCCGCCAGGCGGAACGCGCCCCCTCTCCCTCGATGGGCTTTCTGTGCCTTCGTGTCTTTGTGGTAGAAGCCCCTCCCTTCTCTACCCTCGCGGAGGAGGGTTAGGGAGGGTGAAGACGCTGACCGTTGCCTACCAGAGCGCCTCCTCCGTGTAGGCCGTGCCGATATGCCCCAGCTCGGTGAGCCGCTCGATCTCGGACTCGGGTTTCCCCAGCAGCTGCCGGTAGACCAGATCGTTGTGCTCTCCCAATAGTGGGGCCGGCGTGTCAAACCGCAGCTGCGTCTCCGAGTACTTGAAGAGGTGGCCGGGGTAACGGTGACGTCCACACTCGGGGTGCTCCATCCAATGGAAATAGCCGCGAGCCTCCAGGTGCGGGTCCTCATAGACATCCTTGTCGTTGGCGACGTGGCCGGCGGGGATGCCGTGCTGCTGGAGAAGCTGGGCGGCCTCGATGCTGTCTAGCTTGGAGCTCCATTCACTTATGAAGCCGTCCAGCTCGTCGTGGCGAAGCTGCCGGGCATGGTTCCCCTCGTACTCCGGCGCGCCGGTGAGCTTGGGGCGGCCGATGGCCTTGCAAAGGGCCGCCCACTCCTCGTCGGTGCCGACGCTCAGGGCGATCCAGCGGTCCTCTCCCTTGCAGCGGTAGATCCCCTGGGGGGCGCGCACGGCGTCGCGATTGCCCAGGGTCGTCTGCGCCCGACCGTTCATGGCGGCGTCCATCAACGGCCCGCCGATCTGCTGGAGCAGGTGCTCTATCTGCGGGAACTCGACCAGCTGCCCCTTGCCGGTGCGGCTTCGCTCCCGAAGGCTGGCCAGGATGGCGAAGGAGGCGCCGATGCCCGAGGTGGCGTCCATGTGATAGGTAATCCCCATGGTTGTGGGGTCGCTGTCGGGATAGCCCCGGAGGGCGCTAAATCCGGCCAGACCCTCGGCGTTGGTGCCGAAGCCTATGAAGTCCTTGTTGGGACCTGAGAGGCCGAAGACCGGCATGGGAACATACAGCAAGGTCGGATTGAGGGCATGGACTTTCTTATAGTCCAGGTCCATGCTGTCCAGCAGGCCCGTGGAGTTGTTGTCAAGAAGCACGTCGCTGATCTTGATCAGCTCATGGACGATTTGGCGACCCTCGGGCTTTCTGAGGTCCGCCGTCATCGCGAGCCTGTTCCGCCCCAAGCCGTTGAATAACGCATGACGGTTCCAGGGCGCATCGCCGGGGTCCTTGTCGGCGTAGGCCCCGCCCAGGGTGCCCAACGCCTCTGCCATCTCCTTGCTCGGCTTGGGGATGAACCCGCGGGTATTGATAATGTGGTGCTGGCACGATTCTACGCGGAGCACTTCGGCCCCCAGGTCGCTCAGGAGCATAGAGGCCAATGGCCCGGCCCAGATCAGGGTGAAGTCAAGGACACGCACGCCTGAAAGTGGTCGACCAGCCATTAGATTGCCCCCGTCTCGCGCAGTATTACCAGCTCGCCGGAGGAGAAGCCGAGACTGCCCATGAGGACCTCCTCATTGTGCTGCCCCAGCAGAGGGGCCGTGCTTTTGAGCTGCCAGGGCCCTCCCTCGGTCCGGTATGAGGGGCCGGTATAGGGCAAGCGGCCCGCCTCCGGGTGGTCGGCTTCCACCCAGAACCCTCGGGCGTTGAGCTGCGCATCCATGAGCACCTCAGGGATGGAGTTCATGCCGGTCCCCGCGATGCGCGCCGCCTGGGCCTCTTGCATGACCTGCTCCTTGGCCCTGTCCATGAGCCATGGGTAGAGGAGGGAATCGACCAGGTCCTTGGCCTCGGGCTGCGTCCAGAAGCCGGGTTTGCGCAGCTCCGGGTCGTCGATGAGGTCGGGCCGTCCCAACATTTCCATGAACCGAGGCCATCTGGCCGTGGGTGAGACGACCAGCCAGATGTAGCCGTCCTGGCAGGGGTAGATCCCCAGGGGAAGGGAGGAGGCCAGCGCCGGCTCCCGCCCGGATATAAGGCCGGTGTAGGCGTAGCCCGTGAGCAGGGTGTTGCGCCGGTCCGCGCTGCTGCTGGCGATCTCGTGGATACTGACGTCTATGTGCTGGCCGGTCCCATCGCGGTCCCGCTGCGTCAGCGCACCCAGGACGGCGAAGGCCGCTATGGAGCCCGCCTGGTATTCCTGCAGGTGGTCCGTAGACTTCAACGGCTCCCTGTCCTCGGCGCCCGTCGTAATGGTCAGCCCCCCCATGGCCGCCAGGGTAAACTCAGTGGCCTTCCAGTCCCGGTACGGGCCCGTCTGGCCGAAGTTGCTGATGGAGCACATGACCAGGCTCGGGTTGATGGCGCGCAGGGAGCCGTAGTCCAGCCCCAGCGATGCCAGGGCGCCCGGCGCGAAGCTCTCCGTCACCACGTCCGCCCACTGGACCAGCTCCTTGACGATCTGCTTGCCGGCCTCGTCCCGCAGGTTTACGGTGATGGAGCGCTTGTTGGTGTTCAGGTGCAGGAAGGTCCCGGAGCGCTCGTGGTGGGGCTCGTCGTTGGGGAAAGGGCCGTAGGCCCTGGCCGGGTCGCCGTGGCCCGGCTGCTCGATCTTGAGCACGTCGGCACCATAATCGGCCAACAGCTTGGTGCCGTACGGCCCGGCGACGTGCCAGGTCAGGTCCAGGACCTTGATTCCTTTGAGTGGCTGCATGACTTCTCACCCTGTGGGGCCCCTAAGGCAGCGCGCCACAGGACGCTATTATAGCGATCCGTGCCAAGACCGGCAGTCTCCGATGGCCGGTGCGTTGACACCGGCAGCATGCTGTAGCAAAGTATCGAGGTTCATGACCGCGGCCCGCCCGTATGAGCGGCGGATGGAGGCGGGCCGCCAAAAAGGAGAACCGATGCCAAAGGCAAACGACATGATAGCGCAGGTCCTGGTGGAGGCGGGGATCGAGTACGTCTTCGGTATCCCTGGGGGAGGCACCGGCCAGATATATCAATCCCTCTTCGATCACCAGGACAAGATACAGACCATCCTGGTCCGTCACGAGCAGACCGCCGCCATCATGGCCGACGCCTACGGCAGGGTGACAGGGAAGCCGGCGGTCATCATGGGCCAGGGTGTGTTCATGGGCTCCAACGCCGCTTTCGGCATTATGGAGGCGTCGTTGAGCAGCTCGCCGATGGTGGTGCTCACGGACACCTCGGACGGCAACATGGCCCAGCGGCCCGCCAACCAGTCGGGAGCCGGCGAATACGGCAGCATCGACCTGCTGAACATCTTTCGTTCCATGACCAAGTATGCGACGCTGGCGGCCCACCCGAAAGAAGCGGTGATGGGGACCCAGCTGGCGATCAAGCATGCGACCACCGGGAGGCCCGGACCGACATGCGTGCTGATGCGCAGTAGCGCCATCGCCGGCGAGGTAAACCTGGAGCAGCCGCCGTTCATTCACCACACCTCCGGCTACCTGAACACCGGCGCGCCGGTTGCGCCGCCCGAAGATGTCGAGAAGGCGGCCAAGCTTCTGGCGGAGGCTCGGAACCCTGTCCTCGTGGTCGGCCATGGAGCGCGTATGTCGGGAGCCGAGGAGCAAGTGCTGGAGCTGGCCGAGATGTTGGGCATGCCCGTTGCGACCACATATAAGGGCAAGAGCGTTATCGAAGAGACGCACCCCCTCGCCCTGGGTATGGTCGGGGTCTACGGACTGAAGGCTGCCAACACCGTCGTCGGCGAGGCGGACGTCATATTGGCCGTGGGGGCGAAGCTCACCCCTCAGGACACGGTCCGAGAGAACCCGCAGGTCTTCAACCCTCACCGTCAGAAGCTCATTCAGATAGACATAGAGGCTCTGAACGCCGGCTGGGCCTTGCCGGTCGAGCTGGGCATGGTCGGAGACGCCAAGGCGGTGCTCAGCCAGGTGCTGGAGGCCTTGCGTCCGCTGGCGGGGAGCAAGGCGAAACAGGCGGAGCAACGGCGTAAGAACCTTCAGGCAGCCAAATCGGCCGCCGAATACTACGCGGACGATCCTGCCCTGACCAAGGACTCGGCGCCGGCCACCCCTCAGCGAACGGTAAGGCTAATCCAGGAAACCGTGGACCCCTCTACCATGTTCACCCTGGACGCCGGCAACAACCGCGTCTGGATGGCCCACATGTACCAGAGCCAGCAACGCAACACTTTCTTCGTCCCCGGCGGCATTGCCGGAATGGGCTGGGCCCTCCCCGCGGCGTTGGCCGTCAAGCTGGTCCACAGGGATAGGCCCGTCATCGCCGTCTCCGGTGATGGCGGCTTCATGATGACCGTTCACGCCCTCTCCACTGCAATCCAGTACGATCTCCCTGTCGTAGGCGTCGTCTTCAACGACTCCGCCCTGGGGATGGTCAGGCACCACCAGCCCGGCCGGATCATCTCCTCCGAGTTCGCGAATACGGACTTCGCCGCCATCGCCAAGGGGTTTGGGGCCTACGGTGTCCGGGTGAAGGACAGCCGCGACTTGCCGGACGCGATTCGCGAAGCCCAAGCATCCAAGAGGCCCGCGGTGGTCGATGTGCTGATCGATCCGAAGCCCTCGCCAGATGACATCCGGGCCAACGTTCGGGGCATAACCGAGACATAGCGTTGGACCCCACCATGGCCCTCGCCCCTTCATTAGCAAGGTGCTAAAAAAGGGGTGTCCAGAGGGGCGGAGCCCCTTTGGCGGGGGTCGAAGGGGGTGTCCCCCTTCTGTAAATCATCCGCCTTAGGCGGATACCTTGAACCCCCTTGAGGGGGTTTGGGGGTGTTTTGCAGCATCCTGTTAGTTGAGCGTTGGAGAGGGATACGCTTGGCAACGTGCGCCGATTTCCGTCATAATCGGTCGCATAACTCTTACTGGAAGGCGCGTTAACCCATGCCCTACGTTCCAAAGAAAGTCATGATCACCACCCCCCACCCGGACGACTGCGAGATCGCTGTAGGCGGGACCGTCGCCAAATGGGTCAGGGAGGGCGCAGAAGCAGTCCTCGTCGTTTGCACCAACGGCGACAAAGGCTCCGGCGACCCCGAGATGACCTCGGAAAAACTCGCGAAGATCAGGGAGAAGGAGCAGGCCGAGGCTGCCAAGGTCATGGGTATCAAGGAAGTGGTGTTCCTTCGACACCCAGACGGCGGGCTGGAGGACAGCTACGAGTTCCGAGGAGACCTGGTCCGCGAGATCCGCCGTCACCAGCCGGATGTGGTCATGACGCCGGACCCTTACCGGAAGTTTGGCTATAACCATCGTGACCACCGGATGACCGGTCAGGTGACCCTGGACGCTGTCTTTCCCTACGCTCGTGACCACCTGAGCTACCCGGAGCATAAAGAGCTCGGCCTGGAGACCCACAAGGTCGGGCAGATATATGTCTGGGGATCGGACGAGGCGAACACCCGCATCGACATCACGGACACTCTGGAACTGAAGATCGAGGCCCTGGGCAAACATAAGAGCCAGGTGACCGGGGTGGCGGGTCGGGATGTGGGCGCGTTCATGCGTGAGAACGCCAAGCGGGCCGCCGAGGAGGAGGACGGTATGGAGTACGCGGAAGCGTTCCGGGTGATCGAGTACCGGCGCTAGGCGAGGAAAGCCTGGCGCAAGAGCCAGAACCCGAAGTTCAGCACCGGCTGAAGCATCCCCAGGGCACGGTAGAAAACGTAGGTGACGAGGATGCCGACCAGCGCCCCGCCCGCGACATCCAGCGGAAAATGCATGCCGGCGTAGACCCGGGCCACGGAGAAGAGCACGGCGCCAACGCCGATGGCCATACCCATCCTCCGGTTCGTGACCCAGACCCCAGCCGCCATAGCGAAAGCAAAGGCAGCGGCGTTGCTTGGGAAGCTGGGGTCGGTTGGCCGGTAGAAGAGGACGTTGACGTCCTCCAGGGTAATGAAGGGCCTCGCCCGGTCCAGGTGGCCGTTGACCAGCGTGATGGCCAGGTTGGAAAAGCCGGCTCCGATGGCCCCGTAAATGAACCCCAGCTGATTCCGCCGTCTTTCGCTCCCAGTCCTGCCGACGAACCACAGCGACCACGCCGCCGCCGCTATGAGGACCGGCAGGAAAAAGTCGCTCACCAGCACTTTCATGATATTGTCGAACCATGTCCAGGTACCGACGAAGCCGTTGAACCACTCGAAAAGCTGCTGGTCGGCTTCGATCATCGCCGCCTCCGCTCTTTGAGCCTAGCCTGAACGAGCTGTAGCACCGTAGCCTCTCGCAAGGCGTCCATACCGAGACCGGGGGCAGGGTTGCCCTTTCGACGGTACTGGGTGAGTGATGACACCACGGCGCTCAGGCCAGTGGCGGCGGCGGCAGCTCCCAGGAACATGCCGAACTGCTGGAAGCCTTCGACACCCCCCAGGTCGCCCGGAATGCCCACGTCGCCGATGTGGACGAACCAGGTGAAAGCGCCGGTGGGCAGCGCCAGGCCGATGAGGTAGCCGGCGCGTGAATCAGGGATAAACAAGAGGCCGTTGAGGCGGCTATAGGCTGAAGCGATCTGCACGACGCCTGTGCAGACGCAGAGGACCAAGATGAAGTAGTCTGCTGCTAGGCTGATCAATGCGGCGGTTCTTCGGGACACCTGGGCCGGTCCAGCCCTGTGGCCCCAGGCTCTCTCCGGCTAGGCGAAGGCAGGCATGCACCAGTGGCCATATTTCTTGTTCTTGCCCCGGACGATATCGAAGTAGAGGTTTTGGAGCTGACGGGTAATGTTCCCGATCTCTGCGTCCCCCACATCGCGATGGTCGATCCTGGTGACCGGGGTGATGTGGGCGGCGGTCCCCGTCAGGAAGCACTCATCGGCGATATACAGTTCGCTACGGTCGACGCTGCGCTCCACTGTCTCGATCCCCATCTCCTCCCGGGAGAGCTCGATGACCGTCTGCCGGGTGATTCCCAGGAGGACGTTGTCCGTAGGCGAGGGGGTAATCAGCTTCCCATCGGCGACGAGGAAGACGTTCTCGCCGGTCCCCTCGGAGACATGACCGTCCTGATTCAGCATCAGCGCCTCGTCAAAGCCGCTCTCCACCGCCTCGGTCTTTGCCATGACGCTGTTGACGTAGAGACCGGTGACCTTGGCCCGGGCGGGTATGCTCATGTCGTCAATGCGCCTCCAGGAGGAGGTGCAGCAGTGGATCCCTATGTTGGGGTCCAGGTAATTGCCCATGGGAATGACTAGCATGAAGAAATCGTCTTCAATGGTATGGGCCTTGAGGTTGGCGACCGCTTCACCGCTTTTGTAAGCAACGGGCCGGATGTAGAGGTCGGCTTTCACACCGGACCGCTGCACCAGCTCGCGGGTAATTTCACACATCTCGTCGACGCTGAGCTTGACCTTGATCTTGATGATGTGGGCGCTCTTGAGTAACCGTTCAAAGTGCTCTCGTGCCCTGAAGATATAGGTCTCGCCCTCCTCATCGTTCCAGTTGCCCCGGATCCCCTCAAAGCAGGCAGTGCCATAGTGCAGTGCATGAGTGGCCAGGGGGAGCTTTGCCTCACTCACAGGAACAATCTCGCCTTGGAAATATGCATACATCAATACAGGTGGCTCCTGCAAGGGACTTGGGCAATTATAAGGGTCGGCCCTGCTTCAGACAAGTCCCCGGCCAGAGGGCCGGGGACTGCTTTTTCAGGTGGTCAGGCCTTAGCTGGCCCGCCGGTTGCTCTTATCGTCCCGTGAACTTGGGCTCGCGTTTCTCTATGAAGGCGGTAGTAGCCTCTCGGTGGTCCTGAGTTTGCATAGTCAATGCCTCTGCGGCCAGGGAAAAGTCCATGGCCGTGTTCAAGTTATTCCAGATGTGCTTGTTGACGGCCATCTTGGTCCAACGGATCGCAAACCTGGCGCCGCTGGCGAGCTCCCGTGCGTAGGCCATGGCCTCGTCCATGACCTTGTCAACCGGGACAACGTGGTTCACCAGGCCGATCTTCTCGGCCTCAATGCCGTTAATCAGCCGACCAGACATAAGCAACTCCTTGGCCCGGTGGGGTCCTACCAAGGCTGGCCAGATCACGGCTCCGCCGTCGCCGGCAACGATACCGACCCTGACGTGGTTGTCGCCAATCCTGGCAGTGTCCGCCATGAACGTCACATCGCACAGCAGGGCGATGGTTGCCCCTAACCCTATGGCGGGGCCATTGATAGCCGCGATGATGGGCACCTCGCAGTTGATGAACCGCTGTACCAAAAACTTGGCGCCCCTGAAGATGTCGCCCGGGTCCCTGAAGGTTTGGCCGCTAGCCATTGCTCCCATCCTCTTCACGTCCCCCCCCGCGCAGAAGGCGGTACCTGCCCCGGTGATGACGATGACGTTGACATCGTTGTCGTAGTTCACTTCGTGGAGAAACTCCTCCAGCGCTTCATGGAGGCCTTCGCCTGTAGCGTTCCGCTTCTCTGGATTGTTGAAGGTCGCTACCGCGATCTTATCTTTGACCACAATGTCTATTTTTGATGCTGAATACTTGCTGTAGTCCATGAAGACATGCCCCCTTCGGAGGATCGGATGTGACCGATTATACAACCGTCACAGGGGCCGTACAAACCGGGGACGCCGCATTTTTCCTAGCAGCCGTCATCTTCAGCAGGCAAGGGTAGTAACCTTTGTGCATGAGCGGCGGGAAGCACGTAGAAAGAGGAAGCGAGCATGCAGGAAGGCCGGCCTGTTTTTATGGCCTTGAGAGTGCGGGACTATAAGCGTGTGGTGCAGTTCTATAGGGGCATCATCAGAGTCCCCCTCCACGAGGAAGACCACGGCGGGGGCGACGGTTAGTACGCCGAGTGCTCATGGAGTGACCCCTACTTCCACTTCGCCATCTTTCCCGCCGCTACTGATGAACAGTCCACGAAGGTGGGGCTTTCTCTGGGTGTCAAGGACGTGAGGGCTGTCCATGCCAGGGCAGTCGCGGCCGGGGTTCAAGTCGTGGAACCTCCCGAGCGGAAGTTCTGGGGACTCAGCGCCGTCTATGCAGATCCGGACGGGAACACCGTCGGCATAACGGAGCTTGGCGACGCCCGTGCGTGAGGGGCACGCCCGGAGTAACTGAGCCTCCGTGGAACCGGCTCCCAGACCTAGCGCGGTATGGGTGGGGGCTGAATAACGCCGGGACCGGAGTTATTCAACATGGTCCGGAGGACCCACCAGCTCCTGGACTCCGTGGCTACACGCGAATCGTCGGCTAAGCGGCCCCGCTCCGATTCCCTGTACGCCGAAGAGCGTTGGCTCTCAGATGTTACGTTATTGGCAGTGTTCCAGTTGTGGATCATCGTTGACCACCCCCCTAATTGTCTTCGTGTGCCTATTATTTTCCCCCGCGACCGTTTCGACCGGTAAGCCCCTCAGGGGCTACAACGGCCAGCCTCTGGGATCAAGGTGGGGGTGCAATCCGGCCAGGGGGCGGGAGCCTAGAGGATAACACGTAGGGCCGAAGCGGCCCGCAAGCTTTGGGAAAGTGGCGCGAGGGGGTGGAGCTATGAGGACCGCTAGGGTTTGGCCTCAACGGAAGCTCTGTGTGACCGATGCATTGAGGGTCCGATTGAAAGGTGGTGAAGGCCAAGCATAGGGGGATTTCGTAACCGGCTCCTCAAGCCCCTTCGCTGCGGACCCAGATCTCTCCCTCGGCCCACACCTCTTTCTTCCAGATGGGGACCACTTCTTTGATCCGCTCGACGACGTGGAGGCAGGCGTCAAATCCTTCTCGGCGGTGGAGGGAAGCGACGGCGACCACCAGGCTAGTCTCCCCCACGTGGAGCCGCCCGATGCGGTGGAGGATGGAGACATCCTCGATCTCGAAGCGCTCGACTGTTTCGGCGGCGATCTCCCGCATCTTCGCCTCGGCCATCTCGGGGTAAGCCTCGTAGTCCAGGTAGCGGACCGTGCGCTCCTCGGTGTAGAGGCGCACAGTCCCCATGAACGTCACCACGGCGCCGTGGACCTCCCGCTGGAGGCTGTCGATGGCCGTTTCCGGGCGCACGGGATCTTCGGTGACCTGGACGATCACGCCGAGCCTCCGCTGACCGGTGGGATAAAGGCCACCTCGTCGCCGTCCTTCAGCGCATGGCCGTGCTTGACGTACTCCCGGTTAACCGCGACGACGATGCTGGGCGGGTCCGGTGAGAGATTAGGGTACTGGCGAGTCACGAGGGTTACGAGGTCGCCGGCGGAGGCATCCTCGTCCAGCTCGAAATCCAGGGTGCGGGCTCCTATGCGCTCGCGGTACAGGGCGAAGAATCTACCTTGGACTTTCAGGGCCGCTCCTCCGCAGAATGGTTCGGTAGACCATTATACTGCGAGGCCATGCCCTATGAGGGAAGGGGGGTCAGGGGGTTAGGTCGAGCTGCAGCTACTTTTTCACTCCGTACATTCGTAAGGCGTTATCCCGCAGGGCTTTTCGCTTGTGAACGTCGGTCATGTCCTTTCGGTCGGCCATCGCCGCGACGGAGCCGGGGTAGATGGCGTCGTAATGGGGGAAGTCAGAGGAGAAGACCAGCGTATCTTCCAGCCCGCAGTCGATCAGGTAGGGGATCTGGGCGTAGTCGGGCTCGACACCCAGGAAGCACTGTCGCTTGAAATAGAAGCTGGGCTCCTCGTCCAGGCCGGGATAGAAGCGATGGAGCTTCTCATGGTGCTCGTCCAAGTGGTGGAGCCAGAAGCCGGCCCAACCAGCGCCGCTCTCCATGAAGCCGAAGCGCAGCTTGGGATACCGCTGGAGCACGCCGCCGGTGATCAGGAGCATGGAGGCCATCATGTGCTCGGCGGGATGCTCGAAGGCGTGGAGCTGCATCCAGTTGTTGGTCCGGTCGTCGCCCAGGCGTGGCATGTAGGGGCTGCCCTGGGAGAAACCCTCGTGGATGCCGATGGCCATGTCCAGGTCCTGGGCAACGGCCCAGAATCGTTCGAAGTTGGGGTGGTCGACATTGAGGCCGAGACAGGTGTTGGGCCGCACCATCACCACCTTGTAGCCCTTTTTGGCGCATCGCTCCAATTCTTCCACGGCCAGCACCATGTCCTGGGGCGGGATGACGGCCACGGGGCGGAGGCGATGGGGGTCCGCGGAGCAGTAATCCAGGAGCCAGTCATTGTGGGCCGCGGAGTAGGCGATGGCGAAAGAGGAGCTGGACAACGCCCAGGGCATGACCAGGAGCTCGGAGGGGTAGAGATAGGCGATGTCGACCCCGTCCTTGGTCATAGTCTTGAGCCGGTCCTTGGGGTCCTGGCCGGTAAGTTTCTGCGACTCCTCAGGCGTGATCTCGTTCAGGTCCTTGAGCTGCCACGCGCTCGGGTAGCCAAGGCTGCGACCCGGCAACGGATGAGGCTGGGGAAAGGCCCGTCCCTCGGCGTGAGTTACCCCATCCACGGTCTTCGGCGCCCAGTGCCAGTACTTCTTGGGGAGATAGGCCTTCCACCACTCGTGGCCGATGCCGCTGGTGTGGCCGTCCCCATCGATGGTCTCGTAGTCCAGCGAAAGCGGCGGCGCTTTTCGGTCGAACAGCTCTTGCTTCGTTACCATGAGTCCATCACCCCCTCATGCGCTTTCCAGCCAGCGGGTCTCGGCAATCAGAGACTCGCGCTGGGCAGGCTTGCCGACGACAGACGGGAGCATACCCCCGCTCCACTCTCTGGTCAACCTCGGTGAGCCTGAGGGCAGCCCAGTAGAACGGCAATGAGGAAGACCTTTAGTGTGCTCAAGCACTGCCGCCGCCTACCGCTGCCGATGGCGTCATCACCTGATCTCAGGGCTAGCCCTGAACGTGCCTCACGGGTACAATGTGGCCCTGACTCCGTTCTGGGTGCTGGAGGACGCATGCCCATCGACAAGGTGTTCCCGGGCTTCGCCGAGGCCGTCAGCGACATCCCCGACGGTGCGGTTCTCATGATCGACGGTTTCGGCGGGGCCGGCGGGATGCCCAGCCACTTGATCCTTGCTCTGCGCGACCATGGAGCCCGGGGCCTCACCGTTATCAGTAACTCCGCTGGGCTGTCGGGCTTCGGCGCCAAGCAGGGGCAGGAGTTCGTCAATACCAGCGTCCTTTTCGCCAACAAACAGGTGAGCAAGACGCTAGCGTCCTTTCCTGTCGCGCGCTCGGCCTCCAGCGTCAGTGAGTTCCAGAAAGCGTGGCAGGCGGGGGAGGTGGAGTTGGAGGTAGTGCCCCAGGGCACCCTGGTCGAGCGCATCAGGGCCGGGGGCGCAGGCATCCCCGCGTTCTACACCCCCACAGCTGTCGGCACACAGCTGGCCGAAGGCAAGGAAGTCCGCGAGTTCGACGGGAAGCAGTATGTGCTGGAGAGGGCGCTTGTGGCCGACTATGCTCTCCTTAGCGCCCACAAAGCCGACAGGACTGGCAACCTGGTCTACAAAGGCAGCTCTCGCAACTTCAACCCCGTCATGGCCACCGCTGCCAGAGTGGCCATCGTCGAGGTCGACGAGATTGTCGAGCCGGGTGAGCTGGACCCGGAGACCGTTGTGACGCCGGCGATTTTCGTCCAGCGCATCGTGCTGCGCCCGCGGGAGGGATGATGAAGCAGCCCCTGGAGCGGGAGATCATCGCCATGAGGGCCGCCAGGGAGTTCCAGGACGGCTACGTGGTCAACCTGGGAATCGGCATTCCGACGCTGGCCTCCAATTTCATACCGGAGGGGCGCACGGTCATCTTCCATAGCGAGGGCGGTGTCCTGGGCTATGGCCCCATCGTGGAAGACGATGAGGGGGACGTGGACCTGATCAACGCCGGCGGCCAATTCGTGGCCCCAACTCCCGGCATGTCCTTTTTCAACACTGCGGACGCCTTCGCCATGATTCGGGGCGGTCATATCGACGTGACAGTGCTAGGCGCACTCCAGGTCTCCGAGAGAGGCGACCTGGCTAACTGGATGCTGCCGGACCGGGGGATCGGCAACGTGGGCGGCGCCATGGACCTGGCAGCCGGCGCCAAGAGGATCGTTGCCGTGATGGAGCACACCACCAGGGAGGGAGAGCCGAAGATCGTGAGCAAATGCAGCTATCCGCTGACTGGGCTTGAATGCGTCGACCTGGTGGTGACCGACCTGGCGGTGGTCGAGGTGACCCCGCAAGGACTCGTGCTCAGGGAGATCGCGCCGGGCTACACCGCGGAGGGTGTGCAGGCCGTCACGGAGCCGAAGCTCATCGTCAGCCCCGATCTCAAGGAGATCGAGCTATAGCCTGGCGAAGGCCGGATAAGCTCACCCCACCAGCCTGGCTAAAAAGGCCTTGATCTCCGGTGCATTGTCCAGGTCCCGGCGCAGCTCCTCGATATCCTCCTCCCCCAGCATCATGGGGTTCCGGTTGAATCGTCCGCGGATGTATGAGCAGAACCGTAGCGCCTTGGAGCCGTCCTCGTACTCCATGAGCTGGATGGTGGGTTCCCAGTGGTGCTGTAGGACCTGGGCCTCCTGAGTTATTTGCCCTTTTCCCCAGGGCATCGTAAAGGGTCGAGGCAAGGGTCTTGGCTTGGCTGGCATCCACTACCTCCTTGACGCCCTGACGCGCGTGCTGTCGCACAACGCGCCTTTGGCGAATCCAAACCGCTATATCGACAGCCAACGCGCGAGCGCGCATCAACAACGCTGGAAGGGCCACATATTCGAGCTTTTAGGTTCTGGAAATGGCCGTTGAGGTATGCTAACATGCGATTTGGACTTCACGCGTTTCTCAGGTGATCCAAGGACACAACCGGGGCTTGAAGCCTCACATCTTTGCCCATCATCCTTAACGGGAGACTGGAGCCGCCGACGATGGTCGCTCGGATCGCGACAGCGAGGCTAACCCGCGAAATCGGGATTATAGCAGTCGCATATTTTGCCTATTTCGGCGTCCGGTCCCTGACCGAGGGCAGTTTTGACGCGGCCTTTGCCAACGCTAAAGACCTCGTGGCATTTGAGAAGAACCTTGGGTTCTTCGTCGAGCCCACCGCCAACGCCCTGATCGTCGGAAACAGGTGGCTGATCAACCTGGCCAACTGGGCCTACCTGTGGGGCCACTGGCCCATCATCATCATGGTCAGCATCTGGCTGTACCGGAAAAAAGTGGAGCGCTACGTCCTTTACCGTAACGCTCTCCTGGTCTCGGGAGGGATCGCCCTCCTGCTCTTCGTGTTCTACCCCGTGGCGCCGCCCCGGTTCAACGACCTCCTCTTCGTGGATACGGTTACTCAGTACACCAGTCAATACCACGTCCTGCAGCCAGCGTGGTTGACCAACCAGCTGGCTGCCTTTCCCAGTATGCACTTCGGCTGGAACCTCCTCGTCTGTATTGCCCTGGTCCGGGAATCCCGAAACCCGATAGTACGTGCGATCGGTGTGGCAAGCCCCATCATCATGCTGGCTGCCATTGTATTCACCGCAAACCACTACATCATTGATGGTGCGGCCGGTGGGGCAGTTGCGCTGGTGGGGATGCTACTGGCTGTCAAGATCAAGAAGTTGAGCACCGACACACCGGCCGAGGCTGCGGCAGCCCCCGGCGCCTCTACCGGCGGGCGGTGAAGCAAGCCTGAATCAAGTCTGGCCAATGCGCTGCAACGCCTGTCGGACCTTCTCTTCAAGGGGTAGTGACTCGATCTCCGCGACACCTGCAAGGGCTGACCTTGCCTCGGCCTGACCGTAACCCAGGGACATCAAGGCCGCCAGCGCATCCCCGTCAATCGGCCCTACGCCGACGCCCGGTGCAACGACCCATTCCTTCTCAAGCTTCCCTTTGAGCTCCAGAGAGATCCTCGCGGCGGTCTTGCGTCCCACCCCCGGTATTCTGACCAGGGCGTCGGCATCCTCCGAAACAATGGCCGTGACCATATCTGAGGGGTTCATCACCGATAGCGCATTGAGAGCCGTCCTGGGCCCCATCCCCGCCACGTCCAGGAGCATTTGAAACAGGCGCAATTCCTCGCCCGTCGCGAATCCGTAGAGGGCCAGCGTATCTTCCTTGAAGTAGAGATGGGTGTGGAGGCGGACGCGTCCGCCCTGCTCGCCGAGATCTCCAAGGGTTGGGGAGGGCATGAACACCTGAAGCCCCACGCCGCCGACTTGGATGACGGCGTAATCGGGGCCTCTGGCCTCCAGGGTACCCTGGACCGATGAGATCACAGCGCCCTCTCTTCCTTCACCGCGGCCCTTTCCCCCGACGGCCGTCCGGGGGGGGCTCCATCTGGGCTATGAGGTTGCCGAGCCGAGATTGTTGAATGTGACACATCGCCACGGCAAGCGCGTCGGAGGCATCCAGGGAGTGGTCCTCCAGGGAGCGTTCAAGTAACAGCTCCAGCATATCCCGGATCTGCTCCTTTGTGCTGCCGCCATAGCCGGCGACGGTCTGCCGGACCCTGGATGGTGTGTATTGATAGACCGGGAGACCGCCACCTGCCGCCGCGAGCAAGGCTATAGCACGAGCCTCGCCTACGGCCAGCGCCGATTTCCTGGGCGATCGGACGACAAAGGGCTCCTCCACGGCCACCACTTGAGGCTCACAACGCCCTATAAGCTCATTGACCAGGCCGAACAGGCGGAGGAGCCGCTTCTCAATGGGGTCCCGAGGCGATGCCTCCAGGACGCCGCATTCGACGAAGACGACCTCGTCCCCCTCCCCTTCAACCACGCCATAGCCCATGTGGATCGTGCCGGGGTCGATGCCGAGGACTCGCATGAGTTGCGAGCACATTATACGGCATCGACCCGGCGGCACGCGGCCGCCCGCCGTCGTCTAATTGGTCACTATGACGGTGGCCTGCATGCTGGTCGGATGGACCCGACAGAAGTAAGCGAAGGTGCCCGGCGTGTCAAAGGTCACGGCGGCTCCCGCCTGCTCGGTGCTGAGGAAGCCGGTATCCCACGTACCGCTGGGGGTGGGAGACTGCCCGGAGGTAGAGGTGTGTGTGGCGGCGTCCAGATTGGTCCAGATGACGGTGGTGCCTGCGCTGATGGACAGGTTCTCCAGGCTGAAATTCATGATGTTCGAGTTGACGGTCACGCCGGTCTCGTCTGGGGTCGCGGTCGGCAGGGGCGTCGCGGTCGGCACAGGCGTTGCCGTCGGCACAGGCGTTGCCGTCGGCAGGGGCGTCGCGGTTGGCACAGGCGTCGGCGTAGGACTTGCCTCCGGCGTCTCAGTGGGGCTGGGCTCGGGTGTCTCCTCGATCTCATCTATCTGCCTGGCGTCGGCCAGCTCCTCGCCGCCCTTGCGGACGAGCAGCTTCACGACCGGCTTCAGCAGGGGGTCCATCCTTCCGCGTATCACCACCGATTTCGCAGCGTCGAAGTCCATGGTGATGACGGTCGTCTCCCCGGCGACGAGGTCGAAGCCGCCGGTAAATCGCAGCGTGCCGCTGGGCACCGTGGCGTTGACCTCCTCGCCCTGGATAGTGATGAGGGCCTCGACCACTTCTAGCCGGAGCTGATTGTATCTGCCTGGGGGCAGCACGACATCACCAAGTACGCCTTCCACGCCGGTGAGCTCTACGAGGTCGAAGCTGATCGGCCCGTCCAGGACGGTCCGCCATCCACTCTCCGTCTCCCCTCCCGCGTTGTTGACCTCAATGTTCACGGCGGTAATTAGAATCTTTGTGACCCCCTCCGGTGGTGCGTTGGTTACCCTGATCTACAGCGTAGCGGGCTCGGGAACAGCTGTTGGGGCGGTGGTCGCGGTAGCGACCGGCGCAGGCGTTTGTGTCGCCGACGGCGTGGGGCTGGGGAGGTCAGGGGCCGATGTTGCTGTCGGCGCAACCGGAACGGAGGTCGCCGTCGGTGCTGAGGTGCCGGTCGGATCACCTCCGCCACCGCCGCAGGCGGCGACGGCCAGCGCGACGACTGCCATGGCGGCAATGACGATGAATCCCTTTTTCATGTTTTCAGTTCCTCCTCATTGCCTAGCCAGGCGGGGTGTATTCTATCACCAACAAAGGGCGGTTCTGTTCTGCAGGGTTTTCCTTGCTATCGAAACGTTTCGCCGTCTGCTTAGAGGACTCATTTCCCTGGATCAGCCAGCCGAAGTTGCTGGGCGTGTCCTCCAGCCATACTTGCACATCCGCGACCATTCGAGCCGTCGAGCCCCATGAATAGCGCCCTAAGCTGTCCACAACGGTCTCACCGCTAGTGATATCGGAGGCGTGTCCTCCCAGAGTGACCCACCGGTCACGGTCAAAGAAGTGGTGCACCCATGTGGCGTCTCCCGGAGCAGGGGAGGCCCCAGTTCCCTCTTCATTCGGAGCATCCGAATCCCCTTCACCCCAATCAGCCAGGACCCTGTGAAGCTGAACACCGGTGGCCCCCGCCTCCGTCCGAGACATGTTGAGGCTGAGGACCGCGCTGGCAATCGTGGCGCCGGCAGGCACCACGCCGGCGATATCGAAGGCGATGACGGTCCGGCGCCGTTCCCCTTTGTTGTTTGCCCCCACGAAAAGGTAGCTGCCCGAACCGTTGCTCAGGGAACCCGAGGGATGCTGATACAGGGTGTTGTCCTTTGATGGAGCAAGCGTCACCCGCGACATCCTCTTGGTGGCCGGGCCGTTCGCTGACGGCGCCGGGACCGCCGTTGGGACTAGCGTGGCCGTTCCTCCATTCGGCGTCAAAGCTGCCTGACCTCCTCCTGAGCAGGCTGCCAATGTCATCGCAATCGCCATCGCCATCGTGACAACGCGAAACGGCTTACGCCGATACGGCTTAAGCATCGGAACGCAGCCGTCTAGACATGGGAGAGTGAACTCCTATCGCGAATACGTGGGAAACAGGGATTTGGATTCGCCGCAGGTGGGCAGTGGTCAGCCCGCGGCCTCGGCCAGCACTTCGTCTGGGAAATCGGCGTTACTGTAGACCTTTTGAACGTCATCCAGCTCATCCAAAAGGTCCAGTAGCCGCAGCGCCAGCGTAGCGGACTTGCCTTCCAGGGGCATCGTGGTGTTGGGGACCAAATGCACGTCTGAGGAGAGGACCGTGGCCTTTTGCTCCTCCAGGACTCCCCGCACTTCCTCCATCTTCTCAGGGCTGGTGAAGACCTCCAGCGAGTCCCCATCCATCTTTACATCCTCAGCGCCTGCGTCGATGGCCGACAGCGCCAGATCATCACTCTCGCCTTCAGTGGCTTGAACAGAAATGACTCCTTTTGGGTCGAAAATCCAACCGACGCAGCCAACCTCACCCAATGTGCCCGAATTATGATTGAACACCTTGCGGACTTCCGCCAGGGCGCGATTTTTATTATCGGTCATGGCCTGCACCAGAATGGCGGCCCCTCCGGGGGCGTACCCTTCGTAGGTCACCTCGGCAAGGTCAACGCCGGACCCAGCCTCGCCGGTGCCTCGTTTGATGGCTCGGTCGATGTTGTCCAGGGGCATGTTATTGTCGCGGCTCTTCTGAACGGCCATCCGCAGCCGGAAATTAGCTGTTTGATCACCACCCCCCTGGCGGGCCGCAAGGGTGATCTCACGGGCCAGCTTCGTAAACAGCTGTCCTCGGCGGGCATCCGTTACGCCTTTAGCCCTTTTTATTTGTGACCATTTGGAATGACCGGACATCCTACTCCTTCAAAGCCACGTGCCTATTCTAGCATCACGTTACTACAAGCGGCAAAGCGCAGCCTGGGCTTATGCAAGTCACCTGGGGTGCCGTTCACAGGAGGCCTGGGAGCGCTTCGACGGTAATGACCCCTTTCTCCAGGTCCACCGCTTTCACGACATCCTCGATGGCGGGGACCATCACCTGGCCCTGAGGACCCTGGGTGACGTAGACGTCGTTGCCGCCCGTGGAAAGGACCTCAACAACTTCGCCAAGGTCCTCTCCCTTTTCTGTAACCACTCTCAAGCCGACAACTTGATACTGAAAAAAAGTACCCTTGGGTAACGGGTGGGCCTCTGCCTCCGGAATTTGGAATAAGGCGCCGCGTAGGCCTTCAGCGGCTTCAAGAGAGTCGATCCCTTTCAGCTTGAGAAGGAGGGCGCCCTTGTGTGGGCGGCTTCCCTCAATGACATAGGAGGCGCCTTGGATATACAACCTGTTGGGCTGCTGAAAACGCTCGGGGAAGTCCGTCAGTACTTGGATTCGCAAATCGCCAAGCAGTCCCCAAGGGCGCAAAACGCGGCCAATCTCAATAAACTGGTCTGGGGTCGGGTCATTAGAGGGGCTGCGCGGCAATCCGTGTCTTTACGTCTACTATTGTGTTGAGGAGCCGGCGTCGGGCCTAAGGAATTTCCAGGTTGGCCCGGACCCCTTTTTTAACCGCCGCTACGCGCAGAAGCGTCCGAATCGCCTGGACGACGCGCCCTTCCCGTCCGATCACTTTCCCTTTGTCTTCCGGGGCCACCTCAAGGCGAAGGAGGATACGGTCCTCCTCTTCCGTCTCCGTGACCACGACAGCGTCAGGGTTGTCGGCTATGGCCTTGGCGATGTACTCAACCAGTTCCTTCATTGGCCTTCACCCTCTCCATCAGGCTGAACTTGTCGAGGATTCTGGCGACCGGCTCTGAGGGTTGCGCCCCTACACGAAGCCAGCGCAATGCCTTCTCCTCGTCAATTCGAAGGTCGGGTGGGTCTTTCATGGGATCGTAGAAACCTATGATCTCGCGAAAGGCCCCATCCCGGGGCGCCCTGGAGTCTGCAACTACGATCCGGTAACAGGGAGCCTTTTTCGCGCCAATTCGCCGAAGTCTAATTCGCAGCATGAGTAGAGTGGTATATTCCTATCTTTTTACGGCCATCAAAGGTGACATAACCGCATCGTCATTTTGTGATTGGAATTGTAGCCCCCGCCCGCACGGCTGTCAACCAAGACAAAGCCTCTCAGCCGGCGCCGATATCCGGGTTGACGGTGATGCCGCGATCTAGGGATAAGGCTGTCCGCCTGACCGCCTGGCCCTCCAGCTCGCGGGTCCGAAAGCACTCGTTGACGTGGTCGTTCACCATACAGGCGATGGGTGCTGTGCCCTACGCCGATACTTTTTCGGCCGTGGGCAAGGAGAAGGAGAACTTGGTGCCTCGGTTCAGTTCACTTTCTATCCACACTTCCCCATCCATCAGCCCCACTAAGCCTTTCACGATATAGAGACCCAGGCCAGTCCCCCTGATACCCTCTGTCTCCGGTCGGCGGATCCGCTGGAAGGTACTAAATAGCCTATCCCTGTCCCCTATCCCGATCCCAATGCCCTGGTCCGTGATGCTGACAACTACCCTCCGCTGCACCGGCTCATGGGTAACAAAGGCGCTGACATGCCCGCCGTTCGGGCTGTACTTGATGGCGTTGTCGAGAAGGTTCACCAGAATCTGGGCGAGCTTATCCCTGTCTGCCAGCACCTCCGGAGTGTCCAGCGCCCCATCAATGATGACCTCGTGCCGTTCACTTACGGTCTCGAGGTCGGCTACGACATCCCGGAGGACAGAACCGATGGAAAGATTTTCGAGTTTCAGCTCCAACTTGCCGGAGTTGACGCGAGAGACGTCGAAGAAGTCGTTCACGATGGCAGCCAACCTCTGACTCTCGCGGTAAACGCGGTTGAGCCACTCGGAGCGCAGCTCCGGGCCGGGATCCATCTGAAGGAGGAGTTCCGTAAACCCCATGATCGTTGTCATCGGCGTCCGCAGCTCGTGAGAGGCAACGGAGACAAAGGTATCGCGCCGGCGGTCCAGCTCCCGCTTTTGGGTCACATCCTGGAACGTGACTACCGCCCCCACGATCTCTCCTTGCTCGTGGACCGGGTTACAGATGTATTCGACTGGAAAGCTGGTGCCGTCCTTACTCCAGAACTGCTCGGTGTCTACTTGATGGGCGGTCCCATCCGCCAATGTGGCCTGGATGGCGCATGGAGTGCCGTCCTTGCTGTCGCAGTAATGGGAGTGGTGCAGCACGTCATGCTCCAAATTGCCGATGATCTCCTCTTCCGGATAGCCCGTCATTCTGGCGGCAGCCGGATTAACGAAGGTAATGCGCCCCTCTGTGTCGAGACCGAAGAACCCCTCGCCGGCGGAGTCCAAGAGGAGCAGCAACCGCTGCTGACTTCTCTCTCGCGCTTTCCGTAGCTCGGCGTTGAGGGTCTGAAGCTCAATGTTTTTGGCTTCCAGCATCACTTCATGCCGGCGGACGGCCCTGGTCGCTCCCCACATTACCGCCACCAACCCGCCACATAGCGCGAGAAGTCCGAGGTGGTACGCCGGCCTGGCTGAGAGGGTGACTGAAGTGATCATGGCCAGAGCCAGAATCATGGCAAAGGCGGCAACGGCGAACTGAAGCACAAAGTTGGTGCGGAGACTTTTTAGCGCTATCTGGGGGATAGCCCTCTTATGAGCGTCGGTGCCGCTTCCCAATGGCTGTAACTCCGGTGTGCAAGGTTCCAATGAGCCCGTGTTGCCTGGGCCTATAGTGCCATGGCGCGGTCTTGAAGGGCAGGCCCGGAGGTGCCAACGTTTGGGCTCTAGAGGACAATGCCGTGTACCCTTCGGTGAGCCTATGTGACCCCCCGGGGTCGGACATTGCGCCCCGGAGTCCTCGAGGAGCGGTCCTGAAGGTCGCAGGCCCTACCAGGTCCCAGCCGGGCACAAGGCGTGCGCGCGGGTCAGCACTACCCTCGGAAGGAGCAGGGACAGTTCCCTAGTCGGGCCGCATCTCCAAGACATGCCGGACCTGTTCTCGCAGGGCCGTTGGGCTAAAAGGCTTGGTAATGTAGCCCTCGGCTCCGGCGTCACGGGCCTTTTGCCGGTCGGTCTCTTGGGCCAGGGCTGTGAGCATGATCACTTTGATGCTCGACGTAGCGGGGTCATCTTTCAGTAACAGGCAGACCTCGTAGCCATCTTTCTTGGGCATGAGGACGTCTAGGATGAGCAGATCTGGCCGCTCTTTCTGAGCAACGGACACAGCCTCATCCCCGTCCCGTGCGAGGAACATCTCGTAGTCGCCGTCGGCCCGCAAAGAGGCGTTCACCAGCGCCAAGACACCTTCCTCATCATCCGCCACCATCACCTTGATAGACATATATCGATCTCCTGTGGCGCCCGAGCCCCGGACCCTTGGTAGTCCCCGACGGGCTTCGAGATATGCTGCTGTGTCATCGCCACTTGCCCGAGCCTTCCCCGAGACCATGGCGGCTCCCCCTCATTCAGAATCCTCACTTCCATCGTCGCAGGTTGGCCTCCGGTAACCAAGCTCCAGCGGTATCAGCGGTGAGAGCCCGTGGTACCTGCGCTGCGGAGAGACTGTAGCGATGGGATGATACCACCTAGCGAGGCGGGAGTGCCCTTTGGGCTGTCCGCCTAACCCGGCAGGGTCATCCGGGGGGGGGGGGGGGAAAGGGGTATGAGCAGGTGTACGCAGCATACCGCGGTGAGATTACAAGATGCGACGACGGTAGGCCTCGGCAACGGCATGGGCGCGGTCGTTCACGCCCAGGAGGTTGAAGATGTTCTTTAGCTCTCGCTTCAATGTCGCGTGGCTAATGCAGAGGCGGGAGGCGATCTCCTTGGACACATAGCCTTCGGTCACGTGGACCAATAGTTCATGCTGGCGAGGGGAAAGGCTCAGCTTTCCTCCCGCTTTGGACCCATCAGAGACCCTGCTAAGAAGCCTCTTGGTGAGAGAGGCGTCGATCGGCGGCTGTCCGGCCGCCGCCTGCAGGACTCCCTGAACGAGCCCCGCGGATGGAGAGGTCTTCAGCATATAGCCATCGGCCCCCGCCTCGATGCTCGGCATCAGGTATTCATCTCCGAATGAGCTAACGATAACGACCTTGACCTCTGGGTGACGGGCTTTGAAATGGCCTGTGGCCTCAACCCCGTCCATGCCGGGCAGGCGGATGTCCAATACCACGACGTCGGCCTCGAGGGTCTGCAGCTGGTCGAGCCCCTCCTCGGCGCTCCGGGCTTCGCCAACAACCGTCACTCGTTCGTCCGTCTCCAGCAATCGGCGCAGGCCCTCGAGAACGAGCGGATGGTCATCTACAAGGAATAACCGGACCTTGTCGGTTTTCGTAGCGGGGGTGCTCATAGTAAGTCTGCCCTCGGTTTCGTAATGTTGGTCTCAGCTATACATCCATCCTGCCTCGCGATAAAGGGAGGACGGCTTCAACGTTATAGCGCTTAGGGCTCACTTTTATGGCAGCTAAACGCCATGAAGGTCGCGCAACGGAAGGCAGCTAAGAAAACCCGGCGCTGGGGCGCGATGCTTAGCGAGGTCTCCACCCCGCTAAATGAGCGCTTTTTTGTGAGCCTCGTTCACCGCATGGGCCGCATCCCGAACGCCAAGGCGCTCGAAGATGGTGCGCATTTCGCGGCTCACTGTGGTCTTGCTGACAAATACACTGGCCGCCACCTCGCTGTAATCGATGCCGTTGGCTACAAGCACGAGAATCTGGATCTGGCGTTGTGAAAGGAGCGATTTCCGGTGTTCCTTCCTGAGACGTACGACCTCCATGGCTAGCCTGCCCGTCTCGATCGCCGTGACGCCATCCTCTGTTCGCTCTAAAGAGACACCGTAGAAGCGAATCTTACCCTCGCGCTTGAAACGGTCGAGCCTCTCGAAGATTTCCCCACGAAGCATCACCTCGGGGGGTGGGTTGTGAAGCTGATAAAGGTCGATAGTGTCGATCTGCAAGCGGCCCAGGCTTTGCTCGAGGGCGGAGGTAATGTAATCGGGGTCGAAGTTTCGCTGCCCCTGGCGGACCGTGAACTCGTTCCCCCCTTTCGTGGCGAGGACCACGTCGTGACGCCGTTCCTTGAGCACCGGGGCAATGAGCCGCTCGCTGGCGCCACGGCCATAGGCGTCGGCAGTGTCGATGAAGTTCAGTCCCAGGTCCAAGGCCCTGTGGAGCGCGCGTAGCGATTCCTGGTCGTCCGTGGGCCCGAAGACCTCTCCGCCGATGGTCATGGCCCCGAAACCGATCTCGGAAACGCGGAGGCCGGTCCGGCCCAGTGTTCGATATTCCATCACGTCGCTCCTTATATTGTTGGCCGTGCCGGCTAGGGCGGGTCCCTCGAGAACAGCACGGCCTGTCCCCAGCTACGGATACCGACGGCCGCCAGGGTGATCGCGGCGTCTTTCACCTGGCGCGGCCCCGCCCGCCCCATCGCCTGGAGGACCGCCTCCGTGATATGCGCGGCCCCGTGCAGCCTTCCTTCACCCAGGTTGCCGCCGCTGGTGTTCAAGGGCAGCTCCCCCTTCAGCGAGACGCGCCCGCCCTGGACGAACTCCGGGGCCTCCCCTTCCTTGCAGAACCCCAGCCCCTCCAGGTACAGATAGACGACGAAGGAGAATCCATCGTACAGGTTCGCGGTGGCGACATCCCGCGGGCCCAGCCCGGAGCTCTCCCACAGGCTCTTGCCGACACGGCTGACGAACTCCTGGAACGCCTCCAGTGGCCCCTGCCCGACATACAGGCTCGCCGGGTCTCCGCCATCCCCGCAGCTCACAATATAGGCCGGATTGTGGGGGCCTGCGTTGGCCCGTTCGGAGCTGGTCAGCACATAGGCCGCGCAGCCCTGGACCGGCAGGTCGCAGTCGTGGATGCAAAACGGGTCGGCGATCATCCGTCCGTTCAGGTACTCCTCCCGCGACAAAGGCTCGGGGCGATAGTTGCGCCAGTACCCCCGCTCGTTGATCAGTGCGTTGGTCCGGTTGTTGACGACAAAGGAGGCCATGTGCTCGCGGGTTGCGCCGTAGCGCTCCATGTACCGGCGGTAGATGTGGCTGTAGGCGGGCGGCCCCGCGTCCGTGTACCCGTAAGGCACGAAGAACTGGAGGCTGCCGGCGGCCTTACCGGGGTCCACGCCGCTGTAGCGCTCGCCCCTGGGAAAGCTCAGCGCCCGCCATACCAGGGCGTACTTGCATTCGCCCGCCGCCACGGCGTCGATGGCGGCCAGGAAGGAGGAGCCGATCTTGCCGGGGTCGTCGTTGGTCCACGAGACGTCGGTGAGACCAAGCTCAGGAACGAGGTAGGCCGGCGTCACGAAGTCTCGACCGTCCTGCACCCCCGCGTTGGAGAACGGCTGCAGGGCGGCTGTCGAGACGCCGTCGATGTCGGCGGTCAGGAGCCCGGCGTCGGCGACGGCTGCGGCGCAGGCCTCGACAGTGTCCAGGCCAAGGCTCTGGTGAGGATCGCGGGAGATCTTCGAGTAGCCTACGCCGACTACCGCGACCTTTCCACGGATGTCCTGCATGTGCCCTCCACTATCCGCCTGTGAAGGCTCAGGGATAGCCCGGAGCGACTAACCAGACAGCTCGAAGGCCGGCGTGACGATAGTAGGTGGTGGACCTGGGACCCCGACATCATCGGTATGCGCTCCCAGGCTTCAATATCGCCTCAAAGCAGTGGTGGGCCAGAGTGTACTGTACTGCGAACTTTCCGCTGGGTTGTGTCAATCTAGTTAGTCCCCTCATAGAGCACGAGGAATTTCTCACGGTTCGAATCCAGGCATGTTGGGCCTGCACGTACTGAATTGCGAACTTTTCGCTGGGAGGTCTCAATTTAGAAACGTCGGGGCCGGCCCATCCGCGAAATACCGAGGCTTCAAGGGCCACTACTAAGAAACTATCTCAAAACTGGCGGCCTCAAAGCTGGTGGCAAAGATCACCGTTGTGCGCAAGGATGACATCGCGTTACGTGTCACCCCGATCCTAACCTTCCCCCATCAAGGGGGAAGCGAGGTCGGCTTTGGAGCTACGTTCTCGTCCGACTCATGAGGCAGGAAGGTGAACGGCACGCCGAAAATGTTGACATACTCGGCGTCGAACATTTCGGTCTCCTTGTTTAACTCGCAGGACGTGCGCCTGAGACCTCGCCCGACCACCTTCTTTCACACAGCAGTTGGCTGGTGAACGCCCTGAGGCCCATGATGTGAGTCACGGTCTTGGCGTCCCACCCTTCCGAGAGCATTCCTACCGAAATCACGTTCTGTATCTGCTCGCCGGGCTGCCCCTTTCGCCCCACGGTATCGACCATCTTCCTCAGCTGCTCGGCCCTCTGGTCTGCCGTGAGCTTTGGGCTGGCCGCACCGTCGTCGGAATCATCTTCATCGTCTATACGGACCTCTGCTATGGGTTCCTCAGACTCCCCAGCCCGCTTCAGCACCCCTGAGTCGATGTGGAGTGTCCGTTCGGCATCGCAGAGTTCGTCTATGAGGATGCGCTTACGATCAAAGGCGTGCTTGACCCGGGCCGCCGTCTCAGTGCGGTTCGCGACGGTGATCATCACCGGCGGCGTCTTGTGCCCCATCTCCGCCCAGTCCTTGGCCGTCACGCTCCAGTCATAACCCAGCAGGTAGTAGCCGTTGGCGATGAGATCGGGCAGCGGTTCGTCTGGCTTGGCCCGGCGGTTCAGGTCGTCTTTCACCTCCGGGTCGTTGTAGATGTCGTACAGGCGCGACTTGTACGTCTTGGCGTCGGGTAGCGCATCGTCCCGGACCACGACTCGCGGCGTCTTGACGAGACCGGACTCAATCGCGTCGTTCAGCCCGAAGTCGCTGACTATCCAGTCGAACAAGGCCTCTTCCGAGCTTCGCTTGCCGGACGGGGCGAAGGGTGTAGCCGAGAAGTCGTAGCAGGTGAGTATTCCTCTCGCTCGATGAATCCTGTCCAGGCCGCCCACCCACTTGGCGGCTTCCTCCATGTCAGCCTTCGCCACGCCCTTCACCTTGGACTCAGCGGGGACCCGCCAGGCGTGGTGTGCCTCGTCGTTGATGACCAGGACGTTGCGGGCGGGAGCCATCTCGTCCAGCACGTCACGGACGTAGGCCTCATCACTTTTGGCGCCGCGCTTATCCACGCTCCGCTTCCTGCCTATCTGCTCGTCAGTTTCCCAGTTGAGGGCGTGCCAGTTGCGGCGATTTCCCACCACGTTCAAGTAAGTCCTACTTGATAGTACGTTTCAAACCAAGAAAACGTTGATTCGAACTGACGCTCCCTTGCACGACTCGTACGCTAATGCCTCCGCCGGGTATACGCTCGACACCCCAATCCTGCATGGGCCATAATTGCCGAGCGTTGCGGAACTGGCTAGACCCGTCGCCTCGCGCGGAACGCGAGCGTTAGAGCCCCGACCAGGCTGAGGACCGCAAGCGCTCCACCCACAGGGATCCCGATGGAACGCCAGGGGTTCGCTTCTTCCGGGCTTTGGAGCTCGGTGGTGATCCTCGCTTGTGCATCTTCGTCAGGCTTGTCCTTGGGTAGTCGCCCGTCGCTCCGCACCTCCTGGTGGAGGACGACTCCGTCTCCCACCAGGGAAGTGAGGACGCTGTCGAAGGCGGATGCGGGCACCAGGAAACTCAGGAACGCCTCCTGGCCGTCCTGTTGGGTCGAGACCGTTACCACCTGACCCATCGTCCCGCCGGCTTGGTCGACCAGGTCGCGGATGCGCCTGACCGAACGCTCCACGTCGCGCACTTCGATCCGCAGGGACGCTGAGGGAGCGGAGGCCGTTGGGTCGGGAGGGAGCGCAAAGGTCACCGTGATCGTCGCGAGCGCGACGCTACGTTCGATGAAGTCGAGCTGCCCTTGCAAGCGCTCGACGTTTGCCCGCACGCGCCCGAGTTCCCGCTCCACGGTGAGCACGTCGCTGACGGATACGGCCCGGTCGAGCAGCTTCAGCAGGCTCGCCTCAGCGCTCCGCTCGCTCCGAAGCTGGGCCGCGAGGTCGATGGCGTCACCTGTGACGTCGGTCTGACCAAGGCTCTGTCCGAGCACCTCGCCGAACGCCTCGATGCGGTCGATCGTGTGGTTGAACTGCTCGGCAGGCACGCGGATGGTGGCGGAGCCGCGTCCGGGCTGAGGGCCGTCTGTCGTGGAGACGTGCTCGATAAAGCCTCCAACCGACTCCACGAAGGCGCGGAGCTCGGTGATGGCCGTGCCGACGTCTTCTACCTCGACCGTCAGCGACGCCTGCGAGATGACCTGGCGCTCGCTATTGAAGACCGGGAAGTCCTGGGCGTCGCCCGAGGGACTCGGGGCTGGCCCCCGCGTGCCCACAGGCCCTGGACTTCCAGCAGGACCCCAGACAATCGACGGCGCTGGTGTCCCGGTGGGCTGCGGTGCCGGCACCACGAGCGCGCCCGACTGCTCTTCCTCCAACGCCTGCGACAGGAGCGTGTCTGCTCCATCGTCAACATCTAAGTATTCGAAGAGTCCAGCGCTGTCATCTGATCTGATGGCGAGGTTGAATGAGTTCTCATCGCCTGCGACGAGCAGCCCATCGCCGTTGCCTGCCGTCAGACCAGCGGCGACCAGCACGATACCAGTGGCGCCGACGGCCAGCACCACGGTAGCGGCGGCGCCAACTGCTAGGGAGGCCCATCGCCGTTGCCACCAGGTGGAAGTTGTGGTGGATCCCTCCAGCCTCGGCTTGATGCGCACCCACAGGTCTGCAGGGGCGGGCGCCTCACTCCCCGCCGCGTGGAGCGCCGTCCGCAGCCTGCGTTCGGTCTTCTCGTCTTGTTCGCTCATGTCTCATCCTCGCAGTCTGCCAGTATCTCTCGCAGGTGCTCAAGCGCCCTGCTCAAGCGCGATTTGACTGTTCCCTCACGGACGCCGAGGGCATCCGCCACTTCCCCCGTCGATAGGTCCGCGAAGTAGCGGAGAGCAACTACTCGCTGGTGACCGTCGGACAGCTGGCTGAGCGCTCGCCGAACCTCGTCCTTGTCGTCCACGTAGCCGAACTCTGGGTCCGTGCTGCCTTGATCAGCCTCGGGTAACGGTTCGACCGACAGCTGACGGCGAGCCTTCACGTTGAGCGCCTGGTTGACCGCGATGCGGACCAACCAAGGTTTCACGGGCTCGCCGAGACGGAACGTTGCTATGCCTTTCCAGGCTCGCACGAATGTCTCTTGGACGAGCTCTTCGCTGACCGCCCTGTCATGTGTCATGAGATAGAGCGTACCCATCAGCACGTCCCCGTAGTACTCCACTATCGGACGGAATGCCTCGCGGTCGCCGCTCTGGCAGCGCCGGACCGCATCCTGCTCGTTGATCACGTTCTCTCCTGGTCGCCAGCGGCCTTTATTAGGAGTATACAGGCCATTGGGACGATAGGTTCCCTACACTGCTGTGGTGAGCGACAGTTGACGAGAGTGGTCTGCAAGAAAGACATGATGTTGTTCGCTAGCGGCTGGGCCATACCGCTAGCCCTTTACTACCGGACCTCACGTGACCTGTCTCCAGTGTTAGGTCCAGGAATTCCTAGAGCACGACCGGTGTTGTGCTGCCCATCTGTTCCGCGACTCCTCAGGCTTAAGAGCAGAACATGAGTCCGGTACCCAGGATTCAACGGTGACCTTCAACCTTCGATTCTCTAGATGGACGACCATTCCCTTACTTAGTCACCTCTGCTTCTGAACTTGTCATCCGAAAGCAGTTTCAGCCCGTCCAGGATAGTGTACTGCTCGGAGGCGTCGGTTGAAGGGTGCTCGTTGGCCTCGTGAAGGCTCTTCACCGTTTGCTCCAGGATGGACGCCAGCCCTAGCATAGGAACCCCAGATAGTTGCCAGCGGCTCACTTTACGCATGCCCTTTCCATCGCCAGCGGTGTTCTACCGCAACTCCATCAGCAGGCTTAGTGTCGCAGTGAGGCCAAGCTCGCTATTGAAGGGATTTCCCTCGGGGTCCTCCGTGATGGTGGTCGCTACCACTCGTATGACGCTCACCGGCAGCCAGACGGTGGCCTGCCATACAGAGAGATCGGCGCGGGCAGGCAAGGGTTCCTTTGAGATAGCTACGGTCGCATGAAGCCCAGCAATCTCCATTTGCTCGCCTTCCGGGGAATCGCTGGCACCACGGGGTCTTTCCAAAAACGACAAGAGCCTGGAGCCGTGTTCCGCCGTCCCGTAGACGAAGCGGACGGGCCAAATGCAAGCTGGCTCCGGTGGGCATGCGACAGCCTCGGTCAACGTCAGCGGAGGTAGCGCCGCTTCGCCTTGGGCCGGTGCACCGGACTTCAACCCCAGCCAGAACACGGGGAAGTCCAAGGATCTTACGTAGTCCAGGTCCTCCTCCAGCGTGTCCGCCTTCGGAGCATCCCCTGTTTCACCGGACACCGCCGTTCTGGATGTGACCGGGTGGTCCCAGCCCTGGACCTGGAGCGTGTAGTCGTTCCCATAGCTCGTGTAGCTGTAATTCCCAGGGCTGTCCGGCGCGTGGTGCATGGGGGCACCGCTGAATGGGTTGATGGGCCAGACAAGTCTCAGGGCTTCCAGGGCATCCCCCACCGACTCCGGCGTCAGCGCATCTGGGTAGCGGCCGTGTTGCTCTTCGTAATACTGCAACGCCTCGTTGAGCGCGTGAAAGCCCCGCTGAGCTACCCCATCCAAGGCATCGGCCCGCCGGAAATCCATAACCTGGGTGGGCGCTTCTAGCTGCATGTTTTCGCCGTAGCCCCAGAACCCGACCACACCTTCGTCCGTGTTTGAAGAGCCTTGCCCGATAGCCATGCGTCGAACCAGGCCCGTCTCCTCGTCTATCCACAGCTGGACCCTCACCTCCTGTAGCTGCTGACTCATGTACTCACTTGCGTCCTGAGCAACGGGCATAACGCGCGCGTTCTCCACGAGGTCCGGGTCGGCGCCGTAAGCTGCCAAAGCTGCACGCAGTTCTTGCTTGGCCGATGCTTCCAGCGTGGTGATCCCCTGGACGATGACAGTGACTCGTACGTCCCATTCGCTTCGCGGCTGACCTAGACGGTCGGCACGTTCGGAGAAACTCAGATGGTAAGGTCCTTTAAACGCCTCCCACTCGGCAGAGTCTTCCAGAGGGTACCCGAATACCTCGTAGCCCAGCCCCTCAAGCTTTTGGGCGTCGGCCCCTTCCGGGTAGGAAAAGCTCAAGGTAGCCCGTACGTGAGGCTCCTGGGGAGGTGTCGTATCCACGAGGGCCTCTACGTCGAGGCCGGTAGACACGACCAGATAGGTGTGGCCGTCGATGGCCTCTTCCCCGACGATCTCCGGAGCGTCGGGGAAGCGCAGTGCGACCCGTGGGTCTGATATGACGCCAAAGAAGAGCCCAGAGCTGGAGTTGTCAGGCGACGTTAGCCAACGTGTGCCGCTTTCCGAGGATAAGGCCGTCCCACGGGAGAGGAGGAGGAATGGAGGCCAATCGCCGCCCATGTCTTGAAGGAGAGTGAGGCCTGGAGCATAGGTGAACGTTGGCATGGGCCTCGAAGGTGCAAAGGCGAAACTGCCCCGGAAGCTCTGCTGGTCCATCATCTCTTGGGCATGAGCAAGAATCTCCGTAGCGTTGAGCGGAGCTTCACTAGGGGCGTCGGTGGCACTGGCGGGAAGCTCCGTTGAGGTGGGTGGAGGGACTTCCGGGTCGTCTGCTGTTCCACAGGCGGCTAAAACTGCTCCTAACGCGAGCATGACCATCACCATCAACAGTCTATTCACCAGAATGCTCCACTTCGCCCCAACGTTCCCTTACTCCGCGAGCAGTCCGCCGCAAGGATGAGCAGCCAGGTGCTCGTAGTACTAAGCACCGTGAAACCCGATGCGACACCCGCGCCCGTAATAGCGGCAAATCCAGCCGTCACCAAGAAATCCCCTTTGGGAAGAGCAATCGTCACGGCGTCCTCCTCATAGCAACCTCAGAGCAGGGCCGTCGCCTGACCTGACCTGCCCTAAAGGAACAACCACTTCCGGTCCGTCGTTGGCGGGACTGTTGACCATGGAGGAGACCTCATGGACCTCCATCGCCTCGGCGGGATAAGGTCTCACGATACCGTCGAGGGCAGCCGGATCCTGGATGTCGTGGTCCAGCCAGAGGGACTCCAGCTCCCTTGGCAGGATGACCGGCATCCGGTCGTGGATGGGACTGAGCGACTCGTTGGCCGACGTGGTAATGATGGCGCAGGAGCGGACGACCTCGCCCTTCGGGTCCCGCCACGTATCCCACAGACCCGCGAAGGCGAAGGGCTCACCCGATTCCATCGTGATCCTCATGGGCCTCCTGCTGGAGCCTTTCCCCTGCCACTCGTAGAAGCCATCGGCCAGAACCAGGCACCGTCGTCTCTGTAACGCAGTGCGGAAGCTGGGCATTTCGGCGACCGTCTCCGCGCGGGCGTTTATCATGCGATTGCCGACGGATGCGCTCTTGGCCCAGGATGGAATCAGTCCCCACCGCATGTAGGAACCCCGCCTTTCGCTGCCGTTGGTCACGGTGAGCGCCATCTGCGTGGGGGCGACGTTGTAGCGGGGAGCGTGGGTCAGTTCAGAGCCGTCAAATCCGAACCGCTCTTGCAGCTCCCCTATGTCCGCTATCAGGCTGTATCTTCCGCACATCTACGCTCAGTTGGAAAAGACGATTCCATAGCCCGAGCCCATTAGAATTAGCCAGGCAGAATCGCCGTTCCATTCCCCTTCGTTGTTCCTCTCAATTATCCCATTTTGGCGGCATCTCCGTCACGAAGAATCCATAGTTTCTTCTCTTGATTTGTTCGCTTTCAATGCCAGTCGTGGGCGGCGGTAGTGGCGGCCCAGTTCCGAGGCGTAGCGCCGTCCCAACGTGGCGCCCTCGGCCTCCAGCCATTCGGTGAACCGGGTGGAGGCGGTGGGCGGGTCAACCGAAACCAGATGGCCCGCCAACAGGCCGTCTATTTCATCCCTGGTCAGCACGACGTCCCGCACCAGCCAACCCGCCATTCGGGCGGCCAGCAGCGCCACGGAAGGCCGTACGTGAATCAGTCGGGCTCGGCTGTCCACTCGTCTAGCTATGAGCCGTACCATCTTCTCAAACGTGAATGCTTCTGGACCCACCGCGTCTAATACGACATCTTCACTTCCCGTCGCGGCATTCACGGCAAGTTGCGCCAGGTCGTCTACGAACACCGGCTGGATCGGATAGTCCCCAGACCCTGCGATGGGGAACGCCGGAAACCGCCGCAGGAACCAGGCGATGTTGTTTATCAGCACATCCTCTGGGCTGAACAGCACCGTGGGTCTGAGGATGGCGTAGGACAACCCAGACTCGTGGATTGCCTTCTCCACCAGCGCCTTCCCCCGGAAGTAAGGAAGTGGCGAGTCTTCCAAGGGGTTGGTGATGCTGATATGGACGATGCGGCTAACGGCGGCTTCGGCCGCCGCTCCTATCAGGATGCGGGAGTTCTGAACCGCAACGTCATGAGTAACCGTGCCTCGTGCGAAGCGAATCCAATAGGTGTTGTACAGAGTGGCGGCTCCCCGAAGATTTTCCACCAAACCGTTAAAGTCGCCGAAGTCCAGAGGTAGAGCCTCCACCCGATCACCGAAGGGGCTGTGGGAAATAGGAGTACGGGTCAACGTCTTTACAGTTGCTCCCTGTTCCAGCAACCGCCGCGCGATGTACTTGCCACTGTAGCCAAAGGCCCCAGTGACGACCGAGAGACTAGATCGGCTCATTGCCTTCCTGACCTCCGAGATCAGCAATGGCTGCAACAAGGAGCGCGAGGGCTGTTGGCAGGTAGAACATGCCGATCGAAGCTATCGCTACAAAACAGAATCCCAGAAGCACGACGGCGGGGCTCCAGAGGAGTACCTTGCGCATCGTCGTCTGTTGGAGCCGAAGGCCCAACAAAGTGATGGCGGTCAACAGGATAGGCACTAGCAGCAACAAGATTACGTGCAGGCCATTCACTTCTATTGTCGTAGCGCTAGACCGAATCACCTCCCCGCCAGGCTCACCAGGGAGTGCTGGAGCTACTGACTCACCCTCGTACACCGGCACGAACGCAAACCCGATCCCCGCAGCCCAAGCAAAGGCATGGGCGATCCATGCAGATACCGTCGCTACGCCGATAGACCTCAGATGTCCCTCCATACCAAGCGCTACTACGTTTCGTGCACCGGGCTCCCGGATATTACGAAGCGCCTGAGTTGAGATGGCTAAACCCCGGCGTGGTAAAATCGAAACTTAGATGCCTCTCTATTCTAGTAGGGTTCGTCGGCTTTGACGACATTGCTGTAGTAATTGCATTCGTGAAGACGAAGAAGCGTTGGTATGAGCCGGAGATTCACATACTCTGCAATTCTGGTAGTAGCGCTGCCGTTGATTGCCGCTGCGGGGTTCTTGTACGCCCGAGGCACCGGTGGTTACGAATCGGCAACTGGTCACAAATCGATATCCCACGAGGCCGCTCCTCCAACAATAGACCCTAGGATCGTTAGGCAGATGCCTCTAGTAGATGCGTCGAGTCAAATCTACGAGCTTTGGCAGAGAGAAGGCTTGCAAGGCTTCACAGGGATGCGGTTTGACAATGACAAGGGGGAAGTAATCCTCTACTGGAAGGGACAAGTCCCTCACAGGATGGTCGCGCTTGTGCGGACGTTGCGGACCAGCGTCCCAGTTCGAGTAGTTGAAAGACGCTACTCACTCGTAGAGCTTCAGTTGGAGGCAAGGCGGCTTGTCGGACTTGATCTCTCTGGGGCAGGCGTCAATGTCACTGAGGCAGGACCTCTTCCTGATTTCTCAGGAATAGGAGTCGGGATTGAACCCACTGAGCGGCTTGACCGGGCGCAACAGATCGACCGGGCCCGTCAGGTCATCGAGAGCGACTTTCCTCTCGAATTTACAGTTGCCCCAGCGCCTGAACCATTAGTTTCTCAGAATCGTTAGCGGATTCCTATTTGGCCTCGTCCTGGTGATGTCGCCCGAAGGGACCGAGCGATAGCCCAATTCTAGTTATGCCCCCACCCTTTGCAACCCCGCAGTTGCGACGGCGACCCCGGCAGCAGTGGCTGGCCCTTGGCCATGTCTTTTGCCGCCTGCCCAGTCTTGGCTAGCCTAGGGGGACGACATCCGACACCTACCCGAGTAGCCGATAGTTCGTCCAAATACCGGATGGGTCATCTCAAAGTTGACACGGAAACAGGCTTCATTCTCGCCGGTTTCGGTGGTGCAGCCACCTCCAAAAGGCGAGACCCAGGTGGGGAATCCAATAATCAGCCCAAGAAAGGGCACCCTCAACACGTACTTCCGGATCTCATAGACCAAGCTTCCTACGTCGTCAACTCGCAAGTCCGACTCTACCCCCAGACCCCATCTCGTAGTTTCGATAATTCTATGGTCGCCTGAGAATACCATGTGAGAAGAGAACGTCACGTCCCTACGAAAGCCGTCGCTGCCGTAGAAGGTCCTGAGCCAATGCATCACTCCTGAACCATCGACTCGGCTGTGCACGGTGAATTCAACATCCTCTCCGCCGTGCGGGACCGGGGCACGGAACAGCATGTATGAGAGCAATGCTACTGGCCTGATTGCCGTCTTAACATTGATACTGTCCATGACCCCACTCAAAACCACCGTTGGGTCAGAGTAGTGCTTACGTACCGCCGTGTGTAGGTTGATAAAGTCGTCCCCCAATGCGCGGGCGATGGGAGAGTTGTTGGCGGGGCATCCCGTCATGCGTCGCGGCTTCCTCTCTTGGGACCCTCAGGGCATTCCTAGCCCAAGGCCAATGTCAGACTGCTAACCTGAATCTCAAGGTGAAGATTCTTTAGACGCAATTGCGACGGACTCAGGCTCAGGGGAATCACCGTCGATGGGTATAGCCAGCGTGATGTCCACGTTGTTGTCCCTGTCGATGACGACCTGCTCCACGATCATCTGGAGAATCTCCTTGCGCTGCTCGGGGGTCAACTCGTCCAGTCCCTGGCCGACCTCTCTCGCCCAGGCTAGGACAGCCTCCATCAGCTGCCGCTTCTCAGCTCCGCCCGCCTCCTGAGCATGGTAATCGTCCAGCTTCGCCCTGGCGCTCTCAAGCCGCTCGGTGATGAACTTGCGCTGATGGTCGAGCTGGGCCTCGGTGATCTTCCCCGACACGAACAGCCTGATGGCACGGTCCTCTTCCATCTGGATGCTCCGCAGGTCTCGCTCGGCTTGGGCGATCTCCTCCTCCAATCCGCCGCCCTCTGGAGAATCGAGGGTGTCGATACCGGCGACGATCAGGTCGGGGTTCTGGATTACCCGCTTCACCTCGCTCCATATCGGCTCCTCCAATCGCTCAGCCCGGATGTAGGGACGCTCTCGGCAGCGCAGGCGCATACTCTGCATTCCGTTGCACATGTAGTATCGGTTGGGAGTGGGAAGGTCGTAGCGGTACTTCTTGCCGTTGCGAACGTTGGTGGTGCTCCGGGTGCATCTTGCATGGAAATTGTGGCCGCACTCGCCGCATTTCAGAAGGTGCTGCAACAGGTAGAGCACATTCGTGTTCCTCTTGGCCCTCCTGCTCCGCTGCTTCTTCAGCGCCTGCGCCCGCTCCCAGGTCTCGTCGTCGATCACTTGCGGGACCGGGATCTCAATCCAGGTGTCCCGCGGCTGGTCGTAGACCTTCATACCGTCCTCGGTGGAGATGTGACGGTACTTTCCGTAGACCCAGGTACCTGTGTAGGTGGCATTACACAGGATGTGGTGCACGCGGGACTGAAGCCACAGCAGCTTGCCGGTCTGGGTGGGGATTCCCTCGTCGGTCAGCCGCACGGCAATCGACGGGGACCCCATCCCCTCATGGATATACATGTGAAAGATGCGGCGGACGACCTCCGCCTGCTCCTCAATCGCCTCGGGCCTGCCATCGTCTCCGATGCGGTATCCGTAGGGGAGGCCGCCGGTGGGCACCCGTCCCTGCTTGGCCGTCCCCCGCTTGCCCATCGAGGCCCTCTCCCTGAAGTTGTCCAGCTCGATCTTGCCGATGGCCGCCATCAGGCCGAAGGTCTTCATGTCGATGGCGTCCAAGACGGCTTCGAGATCAATCTGGTACGCCTCGATGACCTCCATGAGGGCGGCTGCGGGGTACATGCCCCGGCTGAGGCGGTCTGACTTCCAGCAGACTATGGTGTCGAAGCGTCCCCGTTTGGCGTCGGCCAGCATCCTCTGGAACTCGGGGCGATTCTTCGACCATCCCCTGCCCACCTCCTGGTAGCGGGCCGTGATGGTCAGCCCCCGGCGCTCGCAGTGGGCCTCCATGTCGCTTAGCTGCTCCGATATGGAGGTCTTCTCCTCCGTGTCCTGGCTCTTGTCCGAGACGCGGGCGTAGATGGCCGCCCGTTTCGTTCCCGCCTTCCTATCGGTTCTCATCGCCATGATTTCCTCCTCTCGAATCCCTTGAAACAAAAAAAGACCCGCCTCCTGTCGGAGCGGGTCTGCGAGTAGTACAATTACTTCGCATCACCTGGCTTCAACAGGTGGCGCCACGGCCCGGGATGTTCACGCATCGCCGGGCCAACTTTCTACCCGCCATTTTACCGCGTTGAACAGGGTGGCGTCAAAGAGCGTCCGGGCGCTGCTCCATCGCCTGCCTCGTCCGGTCAAGCTCCGCCGCCAGGAGATTCTCGTCGGGCAGGGCGATCCGGTACTCCGCAGCCATCACGTTGTTCGACAGCCCTCAAGGGCGTACCGGGCGAGGGCCTCGTCCTTCTCGGAGCAGAGAATCAGGCCGACGGGCGGGTTCTCGCCCTCTCGCGCCCAGTGCTCCCGCGCATAGTCCAGGTAGAAGTGCATCTGCCCGGCGTCGGCGTGGGTGAACGCCCCGATCTTCAGGTCGATGACCACGAGACATCTCAGGTTCCGGTGGTAGAACAGCAGGTCCACGCGGTACCACCGGCCGCCGACGCGCAGACGCCTCTGCCTGCCCATGAAGCAGAAGTCGTCCCCCAGCTCCAGGAGGAAGGTCTCCAGGTGGCGGACGAGGGCCTCTTCGAGGTCGCTCTCGGAGTACTCGTCCCTGAGGTCGAGGAACTCTAGGACGAAGGGGTCCTTGATCTGCTCGCCGGGGAGGGCGATGTCCTCTGGACGCTTCCTCTGCCCGTCTGTCAGCATGGCGGCCCTGTTCTTCGATAGGGCGGTTCGCTCATAGAACCGGGAGCCTATCTGCCGGTCGAGCTGGCGGACCGACCATCCGCCTCGCAGCGCCTCGGTCTCGTAGAAGTCGCGGGCGCTCTCGTTCCTGACCGACAGGAGCCGCACATATGCGGACCAGGGCAGCGGAAAGGCCGTGAGAAGGTCGTTGAAGCCCACTTCGACGGATGGGGAATCCGGTCGGGCGGGTCCATCCCCGGGACGCCTTCCTGGAGCTGCCGACTGGTGCGGATGTAGCCGTAAATCTGTGGCATGCCGGGAGTATACGTTTATGACACTTCTCCCGAAATGGGGAAATGGCAGTGTTTCAGGGGTGTTTCATACTCCCCGTTTGCGGAACGAGGTTTCTACTCTGGGGTGACTGTCTTATTCCCATCGAGCGTCGCATTCTTCTCTGGCAGCGGACAAATGCGGCTCTCTCCGCATGTCGCTTTACGCGGTTCCATCTTGGTATCATATACTCAGCAATCCAGTCCTATGGCCGGGTTCCGAGCCGTGCGAAGGCGACCAACTATAGTGGCCATACAGGCTGGCAAAGCCCACGGTGTAGCGGGTCGTCCGGGCGAGGGCCAGACCGACATTGGCGTAGGTCGCCCGGCGCTCGGCAGCGACGTCAAAGGGAGGGCCCAAGGATGACCGACTTACACCCGTCGACCAATTGGTCGCAATCGGATGTCCAGGAGAAACTCGACCGGCTTTTGGCCGAAATCGAGTCAACCTCGGACCAACAGATCGGCTATCCCGCCAATCAGAAGTTCGACTACTCGCCCCTCCTGCCCTTCCTCAAATACTCGCTGAATAACGTCGGAGACCCCTTTCATGGGAGCAACTACCGGAGCAATACCCACGGAATCGAACGGGAGGTCATCGCATGCTTTGCCGGTCTCATGCGGCTGGACCCGGACGAGGCCTGGGGATACGTCACCTCCGGCGGGACCGAGGGCAATCTGTACGGGCTGTACCTCGCCCGGGAAATGTTTTCCAACGGCATCTTCTACTTCTCCGAGGAAACCCATTACAGCGTTCTCAAGAACCTCAGGGTGCTCAATGCCCGTTACGTGATGATCAAACGCCAAGACGATGGGGAGATCGACTACCGGGACCTGCAGGACATGGTGCGGGTCAACCGGGACCTACCGGCGGTGATCATCGCCAATATCGGCACGACCATGCGCGGGGCCGTCGACGACATTGAACGTATCAAGGAAATCCTCCGCGGCCTGGGAGTGACCCACAGCTACCTCCACGCCGACGCCGCCCTCAGCGGCATGATCCTGCCCTTCGTGCCCGAACCCCAGGCCTACGGGTTCGACGCCGGCATCGACAGTATCGCGGTGAGCGGCCACAAGCTGATCGGGGCGCCGCTGCCGTGCGGTGTCGTGCTGACCCGCCGCGTCAACGTGGAACGGGTCGGCCGCACCATCGAGCTCGTCGGAATCCAGGACACCACCCTGTCCGGCTCGCGCAACGGCCTGACTCCGCTGATGCTGTGGTACGCCCTGAACCAGTATGGACAGCAGGGTTTCCACGAGTTGGTAGCGGGCATGCTGGACACTGCGGAGTACGCAGTGGAACAATTCAACCGGCACGGGATACCGGCCTGGCGCCACGCGAATTCGGTCACCGTAGTCTTCCCCAGGCCGTCGCCGGAGGTCCTGCAAAAGTGGCAGATCGCCTCCGAGGGAGATATTGTCCACATCATTACCATGCCTCACGTCACCCGCGGGCACATCGACGAACTCATCGCCGACTGCGCCCGCTGACCACGGCCTGTTTTAACAACGAACAAAAGCACCCCGCACAAGGAACATCAAAATGGACCGAATCAACCGGATCACCCGAATCATTGTCCTGGCAAACAACGAGGTGGGTGTCATTGCCGACATAACGGCGACTCTGGCCAACGCCGGCGTCAACCTGGAATCCATCAACACGGAGGCGAGCGCCGAGCGGAAAGCGGTGATCCTGACCACCGACAATGCCGACCACGCGCTCTATGTCCTCAACCAGGCCGGATACAAAGCCGTTGGCGACGAGGTGCTGGTCCTCCGACTCCGAGACGAACCCGGCGCCCTGGCCTCGGTGGCGGAAAGACTGAAACAGGCCGGAATTAACATCCAGAGCATGCACATCCTGAACCGCAGCGGCGGCTATGCGATGATTGCTTTGACCACCGACGACCGATCCCGGACCGAAGCCGCCATCAGCGGCGAGATCATCATCTGACCCTCCGGTCCAGGGAGGTCTGAGGCGGAGCCCGTCTCAAAGACGCCGGGGAGTCTAAACCAAAGCCAAGGTGGGAACTACATTTTGGAGCGATGGCAAAGGCACGGCAGGTGTAAACATCAATGCGTCGGCTCGGGCCTGTAACAGGGTTCGGCAGCGATGTCTCACTTCATCCTTGCGGTGTGTTAGCCCGTCGAAGAATGCGTTCATCTTCTCGTAGACTTGGGCTTTTGTTCCCAGGCATTCGTTGGCCGGGACCTCTTCCCTGGCCCATTCCCAGACGGCTTCGTCGGCATTGAAGTCTGGGCTGTAGGCCGGTAAGGCCACCAACCTCAGATGCAAGTCAGGAGTGGCCAAATAGCTGCGAATCGCTTCTCCTCGGTGGGCTGGCCCATTGTCCCAAATCACTACCAGAGGTCCAGGATGATTTTTTCTTAGCTGCTGTAAAAAGGCGGTGGAGGTCTCGGCATTGCTGTTTCCAGCTATTTCCATGGCTTCCACCTCCCCAGTTTCCAGACAAACTCCCGAGTAGTAGCAGGCCTTCTCTCCCCACCGGGGACTGGTAGAGTCCACCAGCGCAGGCTCTCCCTTGAGTACCCATTTCCCTCTCAGGTCGGCATCGGCCCGAAAGTGGGCTTCGTCCACGAAGAAAATCTTGGCCCCACTCTTTTGGGCCTCCTTTCGGATTTGGCGGTACTGGAGAACGAAGGCTTTCCGCTCCTCATCCTTGGCTTTCAGGGGGTGTTTTTTTGGTCGCTTCAGCACGAAGCTCAACCGGTGCTTTTTGCGCGGCTTCTTCTCCTGTTCCGCCGGCTTCTTGCGCTTGGCGGCCGGCTTGTGGCCCGGCATCCTGGCCTCCGGGCCACCGCCGGACAGCCGGGCTTCCAGGCCCTCTACCCGCTTTCCCATTTGGGCAACGGTATCCTGCTGTTCCGCGATAACCGCCAGCAGGGTTTCCCGGCTCGCCTGCTTCAGGTCCAATTCCGGTTCCATTGTTCTTTTATGCCACAACTGCGCTCCAACCGCTAGTGTTTTCATCAGGACAGCGGCCTTCGGCAAATTCACCACATCAACTCTGAACTGTTACGAGGTTTAGCTTAGCTTGTTCCAGCAGGCTCTTCGAGCGCATAATGGCTAAGAGTGATTGGCGGGCCTTGCGGCGAAGCCAAGGAGCAGGCGGTTAGCCCTTTCGTCGCGTGTATGAGGCGTGTATGAGGTGTATTTTGGGAGAGTCCACTCGACGGACAGTATGGGTTGCGAGCTTATGTTTGCTGGCCGTCGCTTTGCTGTGGGCGGGTGCCGTCTCATGCGGGGGACAGGGCTTCGAAGCCGGTCCCCTCGGAGCCGTGCAGGTGGCCTGAGGCGAGGCTATCCAGATACGTTCGATGCACGTCCTAACAGGGCTTGGCGACTTGGGCGCCCCGAGCCAACGCGGCGTGGCGATGGCCTTGGCGGACTATGGCCCTATCAAAGGGCACGGTGTCTCGATGGGCGCCGGGCTCGACTCACTCTGCACCGAGGAAGGCGGGCGTGCCGCCGCCGATGCGGTGATCGGCGACCCACGAGTCGTCGGCGTCATCGGCACGTCCTGCTCGGTCGCCGCCACAGCCGCCTCGCCGATCCTCAGCGAGGCCGGCCTGGTGATGATCTCTGCCTCCAATACGGCCCCTTCGCTGACCTCCGACCTTCGTGGCAACGCCGGTTCCAACCATCATCCCGGCTACTACCGGACCTCCAGCAACGATCTGCATGAGGCGCGCGCGGTGGCGCAGTTTGCCTACAACGATCTCGGCCTGCGCAGGATGGCGGCCATCCACGACGGTGACCCCTACACTACCGGCCTCACCGGCGCCTTCACCACCGCATTCGAAGAGCTAGGCGGCTCGGTCGCCGTCGCCTCTGTCAGCAGGGGCGATACGGACATGGCCCCCGTCCTCACCCAACTTGCGGCTGGCAGTCCAGACGGCCTCTTCTTTCCGCTGTTCCAGGAAGAAGGCTCTGCCATCATCCGGCAGGTCGGCCAGATCGCTGGGCTTGAGGACGTCACGCTGATTGGCGGCGCGGCCCTGCTGGTCTCCGAGTTCCTGGCCATCCCCGAGTCGGAGGGCGTCTACTTCCCAGGTCCGGAGTTGAGCTTCGGCGGCAACACGAACGAGGCGACCGGCAAGAGCGGCGATGCGCTCGTCGCCGACTATCGAGAGCGGTACGGCGAGGCGTCCACATCCGCGTATCTGGCCCACGCCTACGACGCGACCACGATGCTCCTCCGCGCGATCGACGAGGTCGCTGTTGTCGACGGAGATACGCTGTACATCGACCGGGCCAGGCTCCGGGAGGCGCTGGCCGGAGTTGCCGGCTTCAGGGGTATCATCGGGGTCATCTCCTGTGACGAGTTCGGCGACTGCGGCACCGGTCGCGTACAAATAGCGCACCACACCGATTCCGGCGTCACCGACATTGCGGGGCTACCCGTTGTCTACAGCTACGCGCCCTGATTTGCCAACCTGCGTCGTGGCAGGATGACTCTGCGGGGGCGTGCCCTACCGTCCCCACGTGGCATATGACGAGCTCGGAGGCCGCGGACCTACCTAAGAAGGAGGCAAGCAGTTGGCGTTCACTTTGCGCGTTAAGAGTGTGTTGGGAAGGTTCGCATGCCGGATAGTATGGGTTGGACTGCTATGTTTGCTGGCCGCCGCGTTGCTGTCGGCATGTGACGACGGGCCGACAACAACGCCAACGGTCCTGCCTCCGGAAACGCCCGGGCCTATACAGGCCACCAGTACCCCTACGCCGACATCAGTTCTGCCAACATCCGCTCCTGTGCCAACGCCGACACCAGACCCCACGCTGACTCCCACACCCGAACCGACCCCAACGCCGGAGCAGGTTGGCGCCCCCGCGATACGTGAGTACGACATCGACACTGGCACGCTCTGGGGGCAGCTGTTCGACACCTTCACCACCTCCGAACAGTCGTGCATCCGAAACGAACTGGGTGATGAGCTGCTGGAGTCCGTGCTGGAACGGCGTGCTATGCCCGAAGGCGACACGCAGCAGTGGGAGGCGTCTATATTCGGCTGCCTCGCTCCGGAAACGGCCTTAGGATTATTCCTCTCCGCCCTTGTTGCGCAGATGGAGGGGCTGACCGAGGAGGCTGAAGGGTGCCTGAGAGAGTTGCTGGCGGACGCCGATGTGGCTGATATCGTTGCCGGTACCCTGCCGGACGCCAGCCCTGCCGCCGCCACTGCAGCCTTGAAGTTTACGGTCGGCCTCCTGAGCTGTGTTCCTGAACAGATATTGTCTGGCGATGCCGGCCCCCCCGACCCACCGCAGGCGGATGTGTCCCTGCTCTGGCGCAATCCCACCGGAGGCTGGGTTGTCAATGCGCCGACCGTGGTCGACGGCGCGGTCTACGCAGGGTCTGACGACAACCACGTGTATGCCTTGGACGCGGAGACCGGAGAGTTGCTGTGGCGCTTTGAGACGGACGACGTCATAAGGTCGTCCCCAACCGTGGCCGGCGGGGCGGTGTACGTAGGGTCCAACGACAACCACATGTATGCCCTGGGTGCCGAGACCGGGGGGTTGCTGTGGAGTTACGACACCGGCGACTGGGCGCAGTACTCCCCTACCGTAAGTGGCGGGATGGTCTACCTCGGCGCACTGGCGGAGGGGGACCACAGGGTCCACGCTCTCGACGCAATGACCGGAGAAGTCCTGTGGTTTGCCGAAAGGCCGTATCCGTTCACCCCTGAGTTCACTCCTACGGTTGCGGGCGACAAGGTCTACGTGCCGGGCGGATTCGGCGAGTTCCATGCCCTGGACGCATCAACCGGAAAGGTGGTCTGGAGCTTCAATACCGGGATCCCCGTGGAATCCCCACCCACAGTCATCGGAGGAATCGTATACCTGACGGCCTTCAATACCGCCCAAGCCCTGGACGAGGCGACCGGGGCGCTCATCTGGAGCTACGGGACGGAGAGGTTGCCCGCGAGGGACTTCCCGGCCGCAGTCGCAGACAACGTCTACTACTTCTCGCCGGACGAACACATCTACGCCCTGGACACAGCGACGGGAGAGATCCTCTGGTCATACGAAGCGGGCATGATGATCAACACCGCGCCCGTGACTGCCGGGGGCATCGTGTACGTGGGTTCCGAATCCGGCCGGTTCTACGCCCTTGACGCCGCCACCGGCGGGCTTGTCTGGAGCCGGGAGTCGATGGCCTGGGCCTTGCAGTCACCCATGGTGGCCGACGGCGTTCTGTATGCAGAGTCCAGCGATGGACACCTACGGGCGCTGGATGCGGCAACCGGGGAAGAGCTCTGGAGGTTTCAGAAGGGCTATTTTGATGGCATCCCCTCCTACACCGTCACCGACGGCGTTATGTACGTGGGCTCCCTGGACGGCGGCGTCTACGCCTTCATCGCTCCATTAGGAACCACAACAGAGGAGAAAGTTCTGACAATCCTCTATTGGCAGGCTCCAACTCTGCCTGGACCCTACCTGTCGGGTGGCACTAAAGACTTGGATGCCGGAGCAATCACGTTGGAGCCTCTGGCTAAATACGACCCAGACGGCAACCTCGTGCCAGCGCTGGCCGCCCAAATCCCGACAATCGAGAACGGAGGCTCTTCCAAGGACCTGATGTCGATTACCTGGAAGCTGAAAGAGGGCCTGAAGTGGTCGGATGGCAGCGACATGACGGCCGAGGATGTTGTCTTCACGTGGCTCTATTGCGTGGATGAAGATACGGGATGCACGGCCGAGAGCTCGTTTGACGGCATCGCCTCCGTGCTGGCCCTCGACAATCTCACCGTCCGAATCGCCTTCGACGCGCCCACACCCTACCCGTACCGGGCCTTCGTTGGCGCCGGAACGCCCATCATCAGCCGCGCGCAGTTTGCCGACTGCATCGGCGCGGCCGCCACGACCTGCGAGGCGCAGAACACCGCCCCGATGGGCACCGGCCCCTACCGCATCACCGGTTTCAAGACCAACGAAGGGGCCGTCTACGAGCGCAACCCCTTCTACCGGGGCCCGGCGCCCTATTTCGACAGGGTGGTCCTCAAGGGCGGCGGCGATGCGATTTCGGCGGCCCGCGCCGTGATGGAAAGGGGCGAAGCCGACTACGCCTGGAACACACAAGTGGAGCCGGAGATTCTTACTCGGATGGAAGGAGCGGGACTGGGCACAGTGGTCGTCGCCTTCACCAGCCTGGTGGAGCGTATCGTCGTCAATCAGACGAATCCCGACCCGGCTTTGGGCGACAATCGCTCCGAGTATCTGGATGGACAAAACCCCCACCCCTTCCTGACCTTCAAGCCCATTCGCCAGGCCATGTCGCTGGCCATAGACCGCAGCCGCATATCGGAGGACCTCTACGGCTTCGCTGCGGAGCCCACCTGCAATCTGTTGACCGGCCCGCCCATTTATGTTTCTACCGCCAACGACGGGTGCCTGACCCAGGACATCGAGGGCGCCAACCGGCTGCTGGACGATAACGGTGTCCTCGATACCGACGGCGACGGCGTCCGTGAATACAACGGAGTGCCCCTGCGGATCACTTACCAGACCTCGGTCAATGCTATTCGACAGGACACGCAGGCCCTCGTTCGCGGTTGGTGGCGTAAGATAGGCATCGAGACGGAGCTGGTACAGCACGATGCCAGCGTCTTTTTCGGCGGCGACCCCGTGGCTAACAAGGAAGCGTCGTATCGCAGGTTCTTCGCCGACGTGCAGATGTACGCTTCCGGTTCCGGCATAGACCCGCAGCAGTCCCTATCCGGCCCCCTCTGCAAACATATCCCGACCAAGGGCAATGACTGGGCCTTGGGGAACATTGCCCGCTCGTGCAATCCGGAGTACGACAGACTCTACGCCCAGCTGGGAGCAAACCCAAATCGGCTCGGAGCGGGAGGCGCTGGTAAAGCAGCTGCACGACATGGACGTGCAGCGCTATTACGAGATTCCATTGGTTAGCCGGGGCTTCGTTTCCG